>NZ_JAUSRB010000002.1:0-2769797 GCF_030811595.1 Streptosporangium brasiliense | reverse complement strand
CTTCTTCTCGATCCCCATGTGGGGCGCGCTCTCCGACAGGCTCGGCCGCCGGCCGGTCTACCTGCTCGGCGCGGCCGGGGTGGGGCTGTGGTCCTTCGCCTTCTTCCCGCTGATCGACACCAAGAACTTCGCCGCGGTCACCCTCGCGGTGACGGTCGGCCTGATCCTGCACGGCGCGATGTACGGCCCGCAGGCGGCGTTCTTCTCCGAGCTGTTCGCCACGCGGATGCGCTACTCCGGCGTGTCGATCGGCGCCCAGCTCGCCTCGATCGTCGCCGGCGGTCTGGCCCCACTGATCGCGGTGGCCCTGCTGGGCGCCTACAACTCCTCGTTCCCGGTCATGCTGTACATGCTCGCCGCCGCCGCGCTCACCCTGATCACCGTGTTCGTCTCCCGGGAGACCCGGGGCCGCGACCTCGCCACCCTGGGCGCCGCCGACGACTCCCCCAAGACCCCCACCACCCGCTGAACCGTACGGAGAGACATTCGATGCGCCTGGACAACCGGCGGGTGCCCACCGCCCGGATCACACATAACGTGCTTTCGACCGGCGAGACCGGGGGCGAGGCGGTCCTGTTCGTGCACGGGAACGTGTCGAGCTCCGTCTTCTGGCGGGACACGCTGACGGCCCTGCCGGGCGGCTACCGGCCGCTCGCGGTGGACCTGCGGGGCTTCGGCGACAGCGATCCCGCGCCGGTCGACGCCACCCGCGGCCTGCGGGACTACTCCGACGACGTGCTCGCGCTGGTCGACGCCCTCGATCTGGACGGCGTGCACCTGGTGGGCTGGAGCATGGGCGGTGGCGTGGTGCTCCAGGCGCTGCGCGACCGGCCGGCCGCCGTGCGGAGCGTGACGCTGGTCAACCCGGTCTCGCCGTACGGCTTCGGCGGAACGCACGGGCCGGACGGCGCGCTGAACCACCCCGACGGGGTCGGTGGCGGAGCGGGGGCGGCCAACCCCGACTTCGTGAAGCTGCTGACGGCCGGGGACCGTTCCGACGACTCCCCGGTGTCGCCGAGGAACGTCCTGCGGAGCGCGTACGTCAAGCCGGGCACGGTGGTCGAGGACGAGGACGCCCTCGTGGAGTCGATGCTGTCGACGAGGATCGGCGAGGACCACTACCCGGGCGACGCGGTCGCCTCCGAGGTGTGGCCCGGGGTCGCCCCCGGCACCCGCGGGGTGCTCAACGCGCTGGCCCCCACGCACTTCCGGCTGGACGACCTGCACACCATCGACCCCAAGCCGCCGATCCTGTGGATCCGCGGCGCGGCCGACGTGATCGTCTCCGACACCTCGCTGTTCGACCTGGCCCACCTCGGCGCCCTCGGCGTCGTCCCCGGCTCGCCGGGCACCCCCGCGCAGCCGATGATCGCCCAGACCCGGGCCGCGCTCCAGCGCTACGGCGACCACCGCGAGGTCGTCCTCGACTCCGGGCACAGCCCGCACGTCGAGCGGCCCGAGGAGTTCCGCGCCGCCCTCGTCGACCACCTGAAGCGGAGCTGAGCGATGCGCACACCGTCAGGATCACGCGGGCGCGCCGTGCCGGCCGCCGGGCTCGGCGCCGTCACCGCCGTCATCACCGCCGCCGCCCTGCTGGCGGGCGCGCCGGCCGCGGGCGCCGGGGTGTCGGCGGAGCGGGACCCGGTGGGCGCGCACTGCGCGCGCCTGGACCGGGTGACGGTCCCGGGGGCCGAGCACCAGGTGACGGCCTGCCTGGACGACCTCACCACGGCGGGCACGACGGTCTCCGGGCACACCGACCCCGCCGACTGGGCCGGACTCCACCCCGCCGGGGCGGTCAACCCCAAGGGCGTCCCAGGCATCCAGGTCGACGGCTACTTCCCCGACACCTCGACCTCCAACACCACCCACGGCTGGAACCACGACTCCCAGTTCGTGCTCCGGCTGCCGGACAGGTGGAACGGCGGGCTGGTCGTCGCCGGCACCCCGGGCAACCGGGAGCAGTACGCCAACGACTTCACCATCTCCGACTGGGCGCTGGCCAAGGGCTACGCCTACGCGGTGACGGACAAGGGCAACGTCGGGGTCACCTTCTACAAGGACGGCCGCCGGCCGGGCGACGCGGTCGCCGAGTGGAACCGGCGGGTCACGCAGGTGGCGGTCGCCGCCAAGGCGGCCGTCGCGCGGCGCTACGGCAGGCTCCCCGAGCGGACCTACGCCGCGGGCATCTCCAACGGCGGATACCTGGTCCGCTGGCAGCTGGAGAACCGGGCCTGGCTGTATGACGGCGGGGTCGACTGGGAGGGCACGCTCTGGCGGGTCGAGGGCGACAACCTGCTCACCTTCCTGCCCCCGGCGCTGCGGGCCTACCCGGCGGGCGACGCCCAGGCGATGTACGACGCCGGGTTCGCCAAGGGCTCGGAGTTCCTGTGGCCGTTCCACTACCAGTACTACTGGGACCTCACCCAGCGCGTCTACCGTGAGGAGCTCGACCCGGACTTCGACGGCGACACCGAGGCGGGCACGCCCTTCTGCGCCACGGGCACCCCGGCCTGCGACACCGACTACGACTACGACGCGCGCAGGCCGTACCGGGCGGTGGAGAGGATCGGGCTCACCGGCCGGATCGGCAAGCCGCTGATCACGCTCCACGGCACGCTGGACACGCTGCTGCCGATCTCCCGCTCCGGCGACGTCTACGCGGACATGGTCGGCGACCGCCGGCCGTTCCGGTACTACCGGGTCACCGACGGCACCCACGTGGACAGCCTCTACGCCGCCTACCCCGACAGGCTCCGCCCGCTGCTGCCGTGCTTCCGCAGCGCGTTCGAGGCCCTGACGGACTGGGTGGAGCGGCGGCAGAGCCCGCCGCCGAGCGCGACCCTGCCCCGCCCGGCGGGCGGAGACCTCGCCAACGAGTGTCAGCTCGCCAGGTAACGCTCCTGTACGGTCCGGGTCAGCCGGACCGCGCCCCGTGCCCCGGGGATCCGCCGCGCGATGCGCTTGAGCAGCGGGTTCCGGGGCGCGGGCGTCCCCCCGGCGGACTCGTAGATCTCCACCCGGCCGCCGCGACTCATCCCGACCTTGAAGCGGAGCCCCACCTCCGGGCCGTCCACCCGCAGGAACGGCACCCAGTCGCCTGGCGCGAGGGCGCCGTCGCGGCGGGTCAGCCGGGTGGGGATCTTGGCGACCAGCCGCCCGGGATGCTGGCCGGGCACACCCGGCTCGACCAGGGCCGGCACGCAGACCTCGCGCTCCCGGCGCGTCTCGTGGCGCAGCACCAGCTCGGCGGGCGGCCCCCCGCTCGGCGGCACGTACGGCACGGGCACGACGACGAAGACGTGCTCGCGCTGCCGGGTGATCGTCGTCCCCGCCGAGACCAGGACGATCGACTCGGCGAACGAGCGGGGCTCCACGCAGACGCCCAGCTCGCCCCGGTCCGACCACCAGGGGATGACCAGCCGCTTGGAGTAGTCGGCCAGCACGCCGGTGCAGTTCAGCGGGGAGCCGGTGACGCGGGTGCGCGCGTGGTGGGCTCCGCCGTACATACGCACGTGGATCTCCCACAGCCCGGGCGGCAGGGGGCGGCCCATGGCGGCGGAGGCGACGTCCAGCCGGGCGGTGCCGGCGACCTGGAGCCTGACCCCGTTGCGGTGGCGTGAGCGCATCATCGAGCAGGTCACCGGGAGGAAGTAGACGAGCCCGGTGTCCTCGTGCCTGACGTAGACCTCGAACCGGGCGCGGGCGGCGGACTGGGAGACGTCGGCCAGCTCGGGCGCGAGACGGAAGCCGTCGAGGGGCACGGGCGGCTCCCAGAGCAGGCCGTCCTCGCCGTGGGGCAGGAAACGCGTCGGGGACCCGTCACCCCGCAGGATCTCCACGCTGAGCCCCATGATGAACGCGCCGTCGTCCCAGACGACCTCCCTGAGGTCGGCCTGCAGGCGGGTGCCGCGCATGGCCTCGGCCAGCACGACCAGCTGGTCGAGCCGGCCGGCGCGCAGCAGCGCGGCGCGGGCGCGCAGGTGCACGGGCAGGTAGGGGTCCAGGCGCGGGGGGAAGCGCTGCACGGTCAGCTCGCGCAGGCTGGTGAAGGTGGCCGCCCGCTCCCTGGAGGAGGCGGAGACGAACCGGCCTCCCCCGAGCAGGCGCAGCACCGAGGTGCGGAACCAGTGCGCGTACATCCGGTCGCGCTGGCGCCCGGGGGGGACCTCGAAGTCGATGATGTCGAGCAGCTCACGCAGCTCGGCGCCCCAGACGTAGGGGTCGCCCGGCGGCTCGGGCCGCTCCTCGACGTGGCAGCAGACCTGGTCGGCCAGGGTGGCGACGACCTTGGCCCGCAGGTAGGCCCGGAGCGCGAACGCCTGCTCGGCCAGGCGCCCGCCGGAGTCCGCGAAGGTCAGCGCCTCGGCGTCCAGGAACGTCCTGCGGTAGAGCTTGTGCGGGGTGAGCAGCGACAGCAGCCGGTCCCTGAAGATGTCGGCGCGTTCCCGGTTGCCGTCGAAGACCGTGGAGGGCGGCGGGCCCTGGTCGCTGACCAGGCGCCCGACGAGGATGTCGGCGTCGGTCTCCACCGCGCGCTCGTACATCCGCCGCAGGGCGGCCCGCTCCAGGCGGTCCGTCTGGTCCATCAGGTAGACGTACTCGCCCTTGGCGATCGCCATCCCGACGTTGCGCGCGCGGGCCGGCGAGCCGTCCGGGCCCAGATGGAGCACCCGGACGTTCGGCCGCACCGCCGCGACGGAGTCGAGGCGCTGCTGGATCCCGTCGTCGGACCCGCCGTCGGCGAAGATGACCTCGTACTCCTCCGAGGGCATCGACTGTTCCAGCAGCGAACGGATACACGCGTCGGCGATATCACCGGGGTTGTGCACCGGCACTACCACGCTGACCTTCACATCCATACGGCCAAGCGTGCGATGCCGGCGGGCGGCAGACGGTCAGACTTGCCGACTCCTGGTGTCTCAGTACCAGCCCTTGGCCTGGGAATGGCCCCAGGCACCACAAGGCGTGCCATAACGACCCTTGATATAACCGAGTCCCCACTCGATCTGGGTGGCCGCGTTGGTCTGCCAGTCACCTCCGGCGCTGGCCATCTTGTGGCCGGGCAGTGACTGCGGGATGCCGTAGGCGCCGCTGTAGCGGTTCATCGCCCGCTCGTTCCAGCCGCTCTCCTTCATCCAGAGCTTCTCCAGGCAGCCCCACTGGTCGGCCCAGCCGCGCGCCTCCAGCATCTGCTTGCCCAGCGCCTTGTTGCCGGTCGGGTTGGCGGTGCCGGGCGGGAGCTGCTGCGGGTCGAAGCCGCCGCCGCCGGGGGCCTCCTTGGGGATCACGATCTGGTCCAGCGGCTTGCGGTGGTCGCGCTGGGCCTTCAGCTTGTCGGCCTTGAGGGCCTGGGCCGCCTGGGCCTTGAGCACGTCGCTCTGGGGATCGGGCGCGAACGGGTCGCCGCTGAGCATCTTCGACAGATCGCCCAGGCTGAGCGGCTCCTCCGCCGGGGCGGAGGCGTTCTGGACGGCGGTGTAGACGGTGAAGCCGCCGCCGCCGACGAGGATCACGGCCGCCGTGCCGAGGATGACGGCGCGCTTGGGGGTCAGCCACCCCTGCTTCTTGGCCTTGGCCGGTTTTCCGGCCGTGCGGCGGGGGCGGGGAGCTGAGTGCTCCTTCACGTGCGGCGGTCCTGAACTCACGACCTATGAGCTTGCCGTGGACAGGGGGGTGGTCCGCAACCCGAACGGGAGAGTTGGTTGGTGTTCCCCTGGGCGGCCGCCGGTTTTTTTGCCGCCTACTTGCTGGTTACATGGACTTTCCTGGGATTTGGCCCGGTAAATGTGATTTTCATCACATTTACCGGGCGGGGGCCTCCTACGTACCCCCGCACCGGAGGAAACGCCCTCCATTAGGCTTTCAACGCCATATTTGGTTACTGTCCACCTCATGTCACAGTTCCGTGACGGTGCAGGTGTCCTCCCATATTGGAAGAATAATTACCCGGTGGCCGGCATCCTCCTTGTTGAAGACGATCCCTCGGTCCGGACCGGGCTCGAACTGGCCCTGACCCGTCAGGGCCACTCCGTGACCTCCTACGCCAGCGGCGAGGAGGCGCTCGACCACATCCGGACGCGGCGCCCCGAGATCGTCGTCCTGGACGTCATGCTCCCCGGGATCGACGGTGTCGAGGTGTGCCGCCGCATCCGCAGGCTGGACCAGCTGCCGGTGATACTGCTCACCGCCCGGGGCGACGACCTGGACGTGGTCGTGGGGCTGGAGGCGGGGGCCGACGACTACGTGGTCAAGCCGGTCGAGCCGCGCGTGCTGGACGCCCGGATCCGCGCCGTCCTGCGCCGGGTGGAGTCGGTCGCCTCCGACCGCATCACCTTCGGCGACCTGGTCATCGACCGGGGAGCGCTCAAGGTGTCGCTGGCCGGCCGGGAGGTCCATCTGACCCCCACCGAGCTGCGGCTCCTGCTCGAACTGGTCCGCCACCCCGGCCAGGTGCTCAACCGCAGATACCTGCTGCGGGCCGTCTGGGACCACACCCACGTCGCCGACTCCCGGCTGGTGGACGCCTGCGTCCAGCGGGTCCGCGCCAAGATCGAGTCAGTGCCCGCCGAACCTCAGTTCATCCACACCGTCCGTGGGTTCGGTTACCGGTTCAGCCCGCCGTGAAGCGGGCCTACACCGGGCTGCGCGGCCGCCTGGTCATCGCCTTCACCCTGATCGCGGTGACGGCCTCCGCACTGGTCGCGGGGATCGGCTACGAGCTCGTCAAGGGCCGGACGATCGACCTCGCCGAGCAGGTGGCCGTGCGCGACGTGCGCGACACCCTGGAAGGGATCAGGGTGCCCATCGGCGCGCTCTGGGCGGGAGACAGCCCGCCGACCGACGCGCAGATCAGCACGTTGCAGAAGAGCCTGCGCCTGCGCAACGGCGGGGTGGTGGTCCGCTACCAGAGCTACCTCTACCCCGACGGCGACTTCAGCATGAACGACGTCCCCGCCGACCTCGACGCCGGGGCAGCCCGGCGGCTGGTGACCAAGCGGCAGACGATCGACGGGAAGATGTGGCTGCTCATCGGCACCCCCGTGTGGCGGATAGAGCCCCTGCGCATCGCCAAGCCCACCGGGATGAGCGTCTTCGTGTTCGTCCCCCTGGCCGAGGAGGAGCAGCTCCTCGACGACCTGCGGCAGCCGCTGGCCGCCGCCGGGGCCATCATGCTGATCATCGCGCTCGCCGTCGCCCTGGTGTCGGCCCGGCGGGTGCTGCTGCCGGTCCGGCGGCTCGGCTCGGCGGCCCGCGCGCTCGGCGCCGGCCACCTGGACACCCGCCTGCCCGTGCGCGGTCAGGACGAGCTGGCGGAGCTGACCGCGACGTTCAACGACACCGCGGCCGCCCTGGAGCGGAGCGTGACCGAGCTGCGCTCGCTGGAGGCGATGTCACGGCGGTTCGTTGCCGACGTCTCGCACGAGCTCAGGACCCCGCTGACCGCGATGACCGCGGTGACCGACATGCTCTCCGAGGAGGCCGAACGGCTGCCCCGCGAGCCGGCGGCGGCCGTACGGCTCGTGCTGCGGGAGATCGGGCGGCTGCGGACCCTGGTGGAGCAGCTCATCGAGACAAGCCGGTTCGACTCGGGCACGGCGACCCTGAACCTGGACACCACGAACATCGCCGACGTGATCTACGACTGCCTGGAGACGCGGGGCTGGTCGGAACGGGTGGAGGTGAACGTGCCGCAGGGACTGGCCTTCTCCCTCGATCCCAGGCGCTTCGACGTGATCATGGCGAACCTGGTGGGCAACGCCCTGCGCCACGGCGAGCCTCCCGTCGTGGTGACCGCCCGCAGCACCCCGAACGGCCTGGAGGTCAAGGTACGCGACCACGGCAGGGGCATCCCGCCCACGGACCTGCCCCACGTGTTCGACCGCTTCTACAAGGCGGGCGCCCGGGGCGACGGGAGCGGCCTCGGCCTGTCCATCGCGCGGGCCAACGCCCGCCTGCACGGCGGCACCATCTCGGTGCGCCCGCAGGATCCGGGCACGCTCTTCACGGTCTGGCTGCCTTCGACATGAGGCTCCACGCTCCGGTCTCCTTCCGCCCGCTCCCCTTCCGCCCGCGGTGGCCGGCGTGCCTGCTCGCCGCCGCCCTGACGCTGGGCGGCTGCGGAATAGCCCCCACCGAGGTCCGCGACCAGGGCCGCCCTCCGGTGATCAGCTACAGCCCCACGTGGGTGACGGTCTACCTGCTGCGCGACGGGCGGCTGGAGCCCGCCAGCATCCCCGTGGGCTCCGACTCCGCCAAGGACATCATCAACACCCTGTTCCGGGCCGGGAAGCAGCCGCCGAAGAAGGGGCTGAGCAGCGCGCTCAACGAGTTCAGTCACTACGACACCGAGACCACCCGATACTCCGACACGCCCCAGCGCAACGACCCCGGGGGCAAGCTGGGCTACCGGCTGAACGTGATCATCACGGGAGAGGGCGAGATCTCCAGGGCCGGGCTCGCCCAGATCACCTGCACCATCAGGCAGAACAAGCAGGAGAGCATCTGGAGCGTCGAGGTCACCCGGCTGTTCCCGGGTACCCCGGCGTCGCTGGGCGAGCACACCTGCTTCGAGTATCGGGACCTGGCGGCCAAGGGGGTACGGCTCCCGCCGTGACGGGCCTGGGGGGCGGCTGCGCCCCGTACCGGCCGTGAGGCGCGGCCCGCCGTACCCGTGACGGGCCGGAGAGGGCCGCTCCCGCGGCGCCGGGCGCGGGGGGAAGCGGCCCTTCCGGGACGGGCCGGAGGGAAGCGGCTCCCGCCGGGACGGGCCGGGACCCGCGGATCCTCCGCGGACGGCCGGCCGGGTGGCCGGCCCGCCGCGGGAGGACCCGCGGGCGGCGGCCTACATCGTGATGTCCTCCAGCATCTCGGTCACGAGGGCGGCGATCGGCGAGCGCTCCGAGCGGGTCAGCGTGACGTGCGCGAACAGCGGATGGCCCTTGAGCTTCTCCACCACCGCGACCACGCCGTCGTGCCTGCCCACCCGGAGGTTGTCGCGCTGGGCGATGTCGTGGGTGAGCACGACCCTGGAGTTGGCGCCGATCCGGCTCAGCACCGTCAGCAGCACCCCGCGCTCCAGCGACTGGGCCTCGTCCACGATCACGAAGGCGTCGTGCAGGGACCGGCCGCGGATGTGGGTGAGCGGCAGCACCTCCAGCATGCCCCGGTCGATGACCTCCTCGATCACCTCGGGCGTGGTGACCGCGCCGAGGGTGTCGTAGACGGCCTGCGCCCACGGGCCCATCTTCTCGTTCTCGGAACCGGGCAGGTAGCCCAGCTCCTGGCCGCCCACGGCGTACAGCGGGCGGAAGACGATGACCTTGCGGTGCTGGCGGCGCTCCAGAACCGCCTCCAGGCCCGCGCAGAGGGCGAGCGCGGACTTGCCGGTGCCCGCCCGGCCGCCCATCGAGACGATGCCGACCTCGGGGTCCATCAGGAGGTCGAGGGCGATGCGCTGCTCGGCGGAGCGGCCGTGCAGGCCGAACACCTCCCGGTCGCCCCGCACCAGCCGCACCGACTTGTCCGGCAGGACCCTGCCCAGTGCCGAACCCCGGCTGGACAGCAGCCGCAGACCGGTGTGGGTGGGCAGGTCCCGGGCCTCGGGCAGGTCGGCGGTGCTGTGCTCGAAGAGCGTCTCGATGTCCTCCGTGGTCACCTGGAGCTCGGCCATGCCGGTCCAGCCGGACTCCACCACCAGCTCGGCGCGGTATTCCTCCGCGGCGAGACCGATGGAGGCCGCCTTGACCCGCATCGGCAGGTCCTTGGAGACCAGCACCACCTCACGCCCCTCCGCGGCGAGGGTCCGCGCCACGGTGAGGATGCGGGTGTCGTTGTCGCCGAGCCGGAAGCCGACGGGCAGGATCGACGGGTCGCTGTGGTTGAGCTCGACCCGGATGCTGCCCTCGCCGATCGGCATGGGCTCGTCCAACCGCCCGTGTGTCACCCGTAGGTCGTCGAGGTACCTCAGCGCCTTGCGCGCGAAGTATCCGAGTTCCGGATGGTGGCGTTTGCCCTCCAACTCGGTGATGACGACGATCGGGAGGACGACCTCATGCTCGGCGAAGCGGCTCATCGCCGCTGGATCCGCCAGCAGGACCGAGGTGTCCAGGACGTACGTACGCCGGCTGGTGACCGGCGACGTGGGTGAGGACGAAGGGTTTGCCACGCGTTCTCCCCCGGGCGCCATGGGGGGCGCCCTGCCATGAGCTGGGATGCGGACCGGACCCGGGCCCACGCTCGCGGCTTGCCGAGGAGGCGCCGGCGACCGGCCCTCCTTGGCAGTCGTGACGCAAAGGCGAGCCCTCTCCGGAGTAGGCGGGCTGTGCCCGCCTACTTGTTACGGTACGTCCTGAATACCCACCCGCCAAAGGGACAAGCCTGTCCGAAAGGGGGTGTTCATGTGGTGTTTCAGTAGCCGTACCGTCGATGCCGCGCGGCATACGAGCGGAGCGCCCGCAAGAAATCGACCCTGCGGAAGTCAGGCCAGTAGGCCTCGCAGAAGTAGAACTCGGAGTGGGCGCTCTGCCAGAGCAGGAAGCCGGAGAGCCGCTGCTCTCCCGAGGTCCGGATGACGAGATCCGGGTCGGGCTGGCCGCGCGTGTAGAGATGCTCCGCGATGTGCTCCACATCGAGGACCTCCACCAGGTCCTCGATGCTCGCGCCCTTGCTGGCGTGCTCCTGGAGAAGGGAGCGCACCGCATCAGCGATCTCACGCCTTCCTCCATACCCAACAGCAACGTTCACAATCAAACCCGGACGGTGTGATGTTGCTTCTTTTGCGTTTTTAAGGACATGCGCCGTGTGATCGGGCAGAAGATCGAGCGCGCCCATAGGGTTGATGTGCCATCCGTCGGCGACGAGCTCCTGGACCACGTCCTCGATGATCTTCACGAGGAGGTCCAGCTCGTCCTTCGACCGGTTGATGTTCTCGCTGGACAGCAGCCACACGGTGACGACCTCGACGCCGGCCTCGCGGCACCAGCCGAGGAGCTCGGAGATCTTGTCCGCGCCCTTGCGATGACCCCGGCTGACGTCGTCGATGCCCATCGAGCGCGCCCAGCGCCGGTTCCCGTCGACGATGACGCCGACATGCCGGGGGGCCATGTCCTTCTGGCGGAGCAGCTTCGCCTCCAGCCGCCGTTCGTACAGCCGGTAGACGAGATCGCGCACGCCCATGGAGTCCCTCCCCTCAACGCCCACCGTCGAAGGGCGCTGACAGGCAATTATCACCGCCCGCGAGACCTCTCCGCCCCGTCTATCGGGTTCCGGTTGAGTTGCCGGACTTCTGCGGCGCCAGGCACTCCTCCGCCTCCGTGACGAGTGCCTCCACGAAGGCGCCCAGCTCAGCCGAGGTGAGCACGGCCCGCATGCCCACCCCACCACCGCCCCAGGCCTCCACGAACGCCCTGCGGGTCAGCCGCCATTCACCGGCGCTCCCCCGCCTGGCCGGGACCCAGATCGGGATGGTGCGCAGCTGACATCGGAGTTCGCCCCCGCTCACGATCCCGTTCCTCGTCCGGTAACGAAAGGCGAACAGTTCTTCCTCCTCGGGGAAGCGGTCGTCGGGGTCGGGCCACTGCGCCTCAAGACCGGCCCGGGCCTCGGCGACGCCCTTGGCCAGCCGGACGAGGAACCAGCCGCACCGCTCCCCCACCGTCCCGTAGAGCGTGCCGTCGCGGTGGAGTTCGAGGGTGACCTCGTACGGCAGGCCGACGCTGTCCCGGCACGCCACCGGCGTAACGGTCAGATACGACCCATCAAGACAACGCAGTCCCCCCACCTCACAGAGGTTATCCCCGGCACAGCCTGCCAAAACGTTCTCAATGCCGGCGATGCTCACCCTCGACGCCAGCTGTGCTCACGCCACCCGGGCGGCTGGTGCCACTCCGTCCAGCCGTGTCCCCGGCGGCCGTCCTCGGCCTCGAACCGGCACAGAGCGCGCGGGAAACGGGCGGGCTCGCCGTCCGGGGAGGTCATCCCCACGGGGGCGAAGGCGACCGGGGTGACGGTCATCGGGGCCCCCGGCACGGCCAGCCGCGAGAGGACGGGCAGGCCGTGCTCGCCGAACTCGGTCGCCGCGGTGAACCCCTCCCGGTGGCCGAGCACGCCCTCGGGCGAGACCGTGAAACACGGCCACGACAGCTCGGCGCCGAGGTTGGCCCGCATGCCGTGGAAGAACGTCCCGTCGTCGAGCCGCCCGGAACTCCACAGCCAGGAGACCGTCCACCAGTCGCGCTCCCCCCAGCTGTGGTCGCGCTCGCCGTGTCCGGCGAAGGGGATCTCCTCGCCGCCCACCCTGATCACGCCGGCGACCCTGCAGGGGATCTCGTAGCGCGGGACGAACCCGTAGGGGTAGACCCCGCCGACCGTCTCCCACTCCAGGTCGAACTCCAGCGAGGTCCTCGGGGCCCCGTCGGGGACGTCGTAGGCCCACGTCGGATCCTCCAGCACGGCGGCCGCCCCGGCCTCCAGGGTCAGCCTGGTGGAGCGCATGGGGGCCGTCGTCTCGTGGGTCGCCCGGTAGTCCCGGCCCCGCACCGTGAGGCCGGACGTGGGCAGCGGGGCACAGTCGTCGGCGAGCAGCACCAGCGGCCGGTCCCGGCCGACCAGGCACGCCCAGTACCAGGCGCGGTCCCAGTTGGGATACAGGCCCAGCCGGACGTAACCGGCCAGGGAGCCGTCCTCGGCCGCGAAGTCGAAGTAGAACGACTCGCTCCACAGCCGTTCGCCACCGGCCGGATGCGTCCCCTCGTCCGCCTCACTCAGCGGCCACGTCCCGTGATCGATGATCTTCACCACGGCCCACTCCCATGCAAGCGCTTGGCTACACGACCGGGCCAACCTAACCGACCGGCCCCCCGGCGGGACAGCCCTCAGCGATCATCTCCACCCCGCCCTCGCGGGGCGTCCGGCCCCCTGTCGCCGCCCGGTGCGGGAGGTGCCGGTGTGCCGCTCAGCGACAGCACGGCGGCCAGCTCCCGGTCACTCGCCCGGCCCAGGCCGTACAGGGCGATCCCGCAGAGGTCGAACTCCGCCCTGGAGACGTGGTCCCGGGGGCGCGGCGGCAGGGACGCCTCCTCGCGGTGGCGCAGGCGGTGGTGGACCAGCGCGGCCTGCCCCAGGCGGGTGGGCTCGACCCGCGCGGCACCGCACGCCTCGACCAGCCCCAGCCCCTCCATGTGCGCGATCAGCGCGGTGACCGCGGGCCCGCGGACGATCGCCGCCTTGACCTCCCACACCGGAAGACCCCCGGGCCGGTCACCGAGCAGGGCGAGGATCTCGGCCTCCACCGGATGCGAGGCTCCCGCCAAGCCCGAGGTCCCTTCCGGGTCTGAAATCCTCCCTGGACTCGAGGTCTCCGCCGGAGGCGGGATCCCCGCCGGGCCCGAAACCCTCCTCGGGGCCGAGGCCGCCTCCAGGTCCGAGGTGCCCTCCGGGGCCGCGGTGCCCTCCAGGCCTGAGGTGCCCTCCGGGCCCGAAACCCTCCCTGGACTCGAAGTCTCCGCCGGAGGCGGGATCCCCGCCGGGCCCGAAACCCTCTTCGGGGCCGAGGCCCCCTCCGGAGGCGAGGCCGCCTCCAGGTCCGAAATCCTCCCCGGGCCCGAAATCCTCCCCGGGGGCGGGGTCCCCGCCGTAGGAGGGACCCCTTCCGGGCCCGAGGTGCCCTCCGGGTCCGCGATCCCCTGCGGGGGCGGGGCCACCCGGATCAGCCGCCCGTCGCGCCGGGCCGTGAGGGCCCCTCTGGCGGCCAGGGCGGCCAGGGCGGTGTTCGCCACCCGGAACCGGCCGCCCGCGAGCTGGGACAGCTCGTAGAGGTCCGGGGCCGGCCCCCTGTAGACCTTCGGGGAGTGCATGGCCAGTCTCAGCGCGATCAGGCCCGCCACCGTCACCAACGCCACCGTCACGACGACGATCAGAGTGGTCAGCATGACGACCTCCCCCCGAGAAGGTGTCCTCACCCAGTTGGACGAACGGTGCCCGAGAGAAGTTTCAGCACCCGCCGCAGGGGGTGGGACCAACGGCGGGTCCCGGCGGGCGGCTCCGAGCCCCGGCCGGGGTCCGGCAGCCGCCCCTGGGCGCTGAGCCGCTCCGCGAAGTCACGCGCGTCGGCGCGGGAGCCGCCCGACGGCTTGGGGCGGCCCCGTGCGTACGCCTCGAACTCCCGCGCGAAGTCGTCGCCGAGCAGCGCCACCAGGTCCGGCCGGAGCCGGGCCACCGTGCCGCGCCGTTTGGAGATCAGGGCGGCCGCCTGGATCCGCAGCCGTGCCTCGTCGAACCCCGCAGGCGCCTCGGCCCCGGCGACCAGAGCGGCCAGCAGCCCGGCCTGCGCACCCCCCAGCGCCTCCCGGGCACCACCCAACGCCTCCCGGGCCCCGGCCGGGGCACTCCCGGCCCCGTCCGGGCCAGGCCGGGGATCCGCCGGCACGTCCCCTGCCCGGACGTCCCGTACGCGCCCTTCGGCCACCGGCGCCTCCCCGGGGCGGTCCTCAGACACGGGCCATCGCGCCGCGGACCCGGTCGAGCTCCGCGGCGAGCGCGGCGTCGCTGGGATAGTCGTCGTCCCATTCGAGCAGCACGCCGGGCGGGTCGGCGCGGGCGCAGAGCTCGGACAGGATGTCCAGCACCTCGCCGGGGACGTGCGCGGTGTGGGTGTCGTGCCAGAGGCCGTGGTGGGAGTGGCCGCCGGCGACGTGCACGTAGGCGAGCTCGGACAGCGGCAGGCCGTCCAGCGCGGCGGTGGCCGACAGCCCCAGGTTGACCTGGTTGGTGTAGAGGTTGGCCACGTCGACCAGGAGCCCGACCCCGGTTGTCTCCACCAGCTCGCCGAGGAACTGCGCCTCGGTCATCTCGTCCTCCGGCCAGCCGAACAGGGCCGCCACGTTCTCCAGAGCCAGCGGGACGGGGAGCGCCGCCTGCGCCCGCCGTACGTTCTCGGCGATCACCGAGAGCGCGGCCCTGGTGCGCGGGACCGGGAGCAGGTGGCCGGCCTCCATGCCACCCGCCCGCACGAAGGCCAGGTGCTCGCTGACCAGCGGCGCGTCCAGGGCCTGGGCGCAGGCCGCCAGGTGCGCCAGCCGGGCCGGGTCCGGCGGCTCGGCGCCGCCCACCCCCAGCCCGACGCCGTGCGGGATCACCGGCACCCCGCGGGCGCGGAGCACCCGCAGCGACTCCGGGAGCCGGTCGGGCCGCACGTTCTCCGCGATGACCTCGACGAAGTCCACGCCGGGCAGGCGCTCCACCGTCAGGTCGATCTCCGGGCGCCAGCCGATGCCGACGCCCAACGGCCCGGATCCGGACATCCTCACACCACCTCCCCGATCACCACGCGCCCCGGTCAGCCGCCGCCACAGCCGCCACAGCCCCCGCCGCAGCCGCCGCCGCAGCTCGAACCACCGCCCGAGTCGCCTCCGCCCGAGTCGCCTCCGCCGGAACCCCAGCCGCCGGAGCCGAAGTCGCCGCCCCCGCCGTAGGAGGCGTCGCCGGAGCTGGAGGAGCCGCCCCCGCAGGAGCCGCCGGCGCAGCCCGCGGAGCCCTGGGCCTGGCCGCGCTTCAGCTCCTCCTCCAGGCCCGGGTCCCCCAGCTCGCCCAGGCCGTAGAGGGCGACCGGGACGCCGACCGCGAAGGCCAGGTCCGGGGTCGCGGGGCGGGCGCCCCGCACATGGACCTTGCGGGCCGAGCCGAGCACGTCGTGGCCCGCCTTGCTGAGGACGCCGCGCAGTGCCTGCTTCTGGCGCAGGTAGGAGACCAGACCGCTCATCCAGGCGACGGTGCCGATCACCACCGCGGCCACGCCGAAGAAGCCCCAGTCGGAGACGGACAGGACGGCGCCGACCTCGAAGACGGCGGCGAACACCGTGAGGAGCAGCAGCCGGTTCAGCAGCCGGCCCGCCCCGGCGAGGGAGCCGTCGGGCACCAGCAGTCCCATGCCCAGCAGGCGGTAGCGCAGGCCGCTCATGGCCTGGCCGTCGGCGACCGTACGGCGCAGCTCCCCCGCCGGGCAGGAGTTGCCCCGGGCGCGCAGGGCGTCGAGGACGGCCTGCTCGATCGGTTCGGGGGAGGGCAGGGCGCCGACCACGAGGCTGACCTGACCGCCCCGTGACACCCGGACGGCCCCGCCCCTGGCCAGCAGGCCGAGGGCGGTGTTGACCACGCGCAGCGGCCCGCCGGACAGGTAGGCGAGCTCGTAGGGGCTGAACTGGCCTCCGTGATGATTGGCCGCGACCGAGCGGACCCGGCGATGCTCATGGCGCACCGCCGCGGCCGTGGCGTTGACCGCGACGGCCAGGGCGAAGGCGATGACGAACAGTACGAATTCCATGTCCGCCTCCCGGGGGGAAGGCGGGGCGTGTGCCCCGCTGTCATGTAGACGCACGGGGCCACACGGAAGTTGCAGCCGGGAGGTCTCAGTTCAGCCGCTCGACCAGCGCGTGGTATTCGTCCCAGAGCTCCTTGGGAAGGTGGTCGCCGAAGGTCTCGAAGAAGGCCGGGATCAGCGCCGCCTCCTCCTTCCAGACGTCCCTGTCCACGCTCAGCAGGGTCCGCAGGTCCTCGGCGGGGATGTCGAGGCCCTCGGTGTCGAGCTCGGCGGGGAGCAGGCCGATCGGCGTCTCGACCGCCTCCGCCTCGCCGTTGAGGCGGTCGACGATCCACTTGAGCACGCGGCTGTTCTCTCCGAAGCCGGGCCAGATGAACTTGCCGTCGTCGTTCTTGCGGAACCAGTTGACGTAGTAGATGCGCGGCAGCCGTACGTTCTCGCGCTGGCCGATCTTGATCCAGTGGGCGAAGTAGTCGCCCATGTTGTATCCGCAGAACGGCAGCATCGCGAACGGGTCACGGCGCAGCTCGCCGACCTTGCCCTCGGCCGCGGCGGTCTTCTCCGAGGCGATGTTGGCTCCGGTGAACACACCGTGCTGCCAGCTCAGCGACTCGGTCACCAGGGGGACGGCGCTGGCGCGGCGTCCGCCGAACAGGATCGCCGAGATCGGCACGCCCTGGGGGTCCTGCCACTCGGGGGCGATCGTCGGACACTGTGCGGCGGGGACCGCGAACCGGGCGTTGGGGTGGGCGGCGGGCTCCCCGCTGCCGGGGGTCCAGGGACGGCCCTTCCAGTCGGTCAGGTGCGCCGGGGGCTCCTCGGTGAGCCCCTCCCACCACACGTCGCCGTCGTCGGTGAGGGCGACGTTGGTGAAGATGCTGTTGCCCCAGAGCGTCTTGATCGCGTTGGCGTTGGTGGCCTCGCCGGTGCCGGGCGCCACGCCGAAGAAGCCGGCTTCGGGGTTGATGGCGTACAGGCGGCCGTCGGCGCCGAAACGCATCCAGGCGATGTCGTCGCCGACCGTCTCGACCTTCCAGCCCGGGATGGTCGGCTGGAGCATGGCCAGGTTGGTCTTGCCGCACGCGCTGGGGAAGGCCGCCGCGACGTAGCGGGGCTCCCCGGACGGCGGGGTGAGCTTGAGGATGAGCATGTGCTCGGCCAGCCAGCCCTCGTCGCGGGCCATCGTGCTGGCGATGCGCAGCGCGTAGCACTTCTTGCCGAGCAGCGCGTTGCCGCCGTAGCCGGAGCCGTAGGACCAGATCTCCCGCGTCTCGGGGAAGTGGCTGATGTATTTGGTGGAGTTGCACGGCCACGGCACGTCGTGCTGGCCGGGCTCCAGGGGGGCGCCGACCGAGTGGACGGCCTTGACGTAGCCGCCGCGCTCCTCGATGAGCCGCAGCGCCGCCTCACCCATGCGCGTCATGATGCGCATGGAGACGACCACGTAGGGCGAGTCGGTGATCTCGACGCCGAGCTGGGAGATGTCACCGCCCAGCGGGCCCATGCAGAAGGGCACGACGTACATGGTGCGGCCGCGCATGCTGCCCTTGAAGATCTCGCCGAAGGTCCGGCGCATCTCGGCGGGGGCGATCCAGTTGTTGGTCGGCCCGGCGTCCTCCTCGCGCTCGGAGCAGATGTACGTCCGGTCCTCGACGCGGGCGACGTCACTCGGGTCCGAGGCGGCGTAGAAGCTGTTCTGCCGTTTGGCCAGGCGCTTGAAGGTGCCCTGTTCGACCAGCAGGTTCGTCAGGCGCGTCCACTCGGTCTCCGAGCCGTCGCACCATTCGATCCGGTCGGGCTGGGTCAGCTCGGCGATCTCCTTGACCCAGGCGGCCAGCTCGGGGTGGCTGGTCGGGCTGGGGGCGGTTACGTCTGCGATAACGGACACTGCTGCGGCTCCTTACGCTTCTCAGGGCCAAAACATCATTGACAGAGAAACCGCATTTAATCCAATTGGCGTAGACCAGTGAATGCGTGCGGTCCGGCGCCGCATCACCCCTGTTCCACCTACCCCGCGGGGCATATGGGCTGGCAGAGGCAGCGACGTTCTGAGTGACGTACCCCGAAGAAGAGAAACTAAAGAAAGCCGTTCCGGCAGTGGTATAGGCCATTCCAAGAGGTCTAAACCAATCGCTGAACAGGTTCAGACCAATTTTCGACCGTTCTCCCTGACCAGCCTCAGGAGTTCACGTCCGGCCCCGAGGCACGCACCCGGTCGACATGCTGGAGCGCGTCCCGCAGATCGGTCAGCCAGGTGTCGGTGTGCTTGCCCACCAGGCGCACGCACCAGGCCAGCGCGTCACTCCGGCTGCGGGCGACCCCGGCGGCCACGAGGGTGTCGAGCACCCGCCGCTCCGACTGCCGCAACCGGGTCATGACCGGCACCGACAGTGTGGTGAACATCACCGTCTCGTCGCCGACGGCGACCCCCCAGGAGACCTTCCGGCGGAAGCGGTGCTCGGCCTCCAGCGCGATCTCGATGCGGCGCTCCCTGGTCTCCTCGCGGAAGCGCTGCACGCCGCCCTCCACGGCGGCGGCCCGTTCCACCTCGGAGACGTCGTCGCCGAGCGCGGGCGGCCGGAGCCGGCCGACCACCGCGATCTCCTCCCGGTCCAGCACGATCTCCGGCGGCCCCTCGAACCACCCCTCGGGCAGCCGGCCCGAGAACCATCCGCGGAGCTTCCCTACTGCTTCGTCATTTTCCATGTAATTGAGATTACATCGCTTCATCCGGCAGAGCCAGCACCTCGTGCCGACGGGTCGCGCGCAGCGCCCGCGTCGGTGAACGCGGTGCCGGCGGCGGTGTTCAGGCAGGTGACCGAGAGGTCAGAATCGGCACATGAGTTCACCTCCGCGCCCCGAGGGACTGCGCGAACGCAAGAAGGCCAAGACCCGGCGGACGATCCAGGACCACGCTCTGCGGCTTTTCGCCGAGCAGGGGTACGAGGCCACGACGGTCGAGCAGATCGCGGACGCGGCGGAGATCTCGCCCAGCACCTTCTTCCGCTACTTCCCCGTGAAGGAGGACGTCGCCGCCCCGGACGACTACGGCCCCCTCCTGCTGGAGGCTCTGGCGGCGCAGCCGGCGGGCCTCGGACCGGTCCCCGCGCTGCGCGCCGCCGTGCGCGCGGTGTTCGGGCGGCTCTCCCCGGAGGAGGAGCTGCACATCCTCGCCCGCGTCAGGCTGCAGCTCAGCCATGCAGCGCTGCACTCCAGGACGGTGGACAGAACGATCACTATGATCGGCCTGCTCGCCGCGGGCGTCGCCCGCCGCCGGGGGCTCGGCGCCGTCGACCCGCTGAGCCGTACGGCCGCCGGGGCCGTGGTCGGCGCGCTGCTGCCGGCCGTGTCCGCCTGGGCCGAGGGCTCCGGCGCCGGCCGGCTGGCCGACGCCCTCGACGAGGCCCTCGCCCTCCTCGAATCGGGTCTGTGCCCCTGACCGCCGTCCGGCCCGCGGGGCGTCAGCGGACGCGGGCGGCGACGTCCGGGCTGATCCGGACGGCGCCGGCGAAGTTGCGGGTGCTGACCGGGACGAGCTTGACCACGTCTCCGGTCCTGGGGGCGTGCAGCATCTTGCCGCCGCCCCAGTAGATCGCCACATGTGAGACGTAGCTGGGGTTGGTCGGGTCGTGCCGCCAGAACAGCAGGTCACCGGGCTGGGCCTGGGAGAGGGGGATCTGCGGGCCCGCGACGAACTGCTGGTGGGTCACCCGGGGCACCTTGATGCCCGCCTGGGCGTAGGCCCACTGGACCAGCCCGGAGCAGTCGAAGGTGTCCGGCCCCTCCGCGCCCCAGACGTAGGGGCGGCCGAGCTTGCTGATCGCCGCGGTGAGGGCGGTCTTGACCTGGGGGGCGGTCATGAAGGCGCCCGCCGACCAGGTCGCGCGCTTGGGGGTCGACAGCACCGGATTGATCGTGGCGACCTGGCTGCCCCGGGGAAGGATCCGCAGCAGGGCGCGGCGCAGCTTGGCCGAATCGGCCTTCGGGGCGCTCACCACCAGCGCGTTGTTCTCCGGGATGCCCAGCGCGCGGGCGGTCTGCCGCGAGACCACGGCGTCGATGGCCCCCATGCCCATCGTCGCGTAGGCGCCCACGCGCAGGGTCTGCCCGGCCGTGGCGACGGACTTGCCCAGCGGCATGCCGCCGTCGTTGCCCAGGACGAAGGAGACGGCGATCTCACCGGCGGAGACGTTGCGCCAGAGCCTGTCGGAACGCGCGGTCGGCTTGGGGGTGTAGGCGCGGAACGTCGAGGGGTTGACCCCCAGGGTCTGCACCCGCTTGCCGTCCATGCCCACCTCCGCCGCGTCGGCGCGCTCCACCGCCCGCACCCCGGCGACCTGCGCGACCCGCGCCACCACGGCCGAGCGCAGCGGCTTGGCCGCGACGACGAAGAGGTTGGGCCGGTGCATCGAGGTGAGCGGGGCCACCGGGAGCGGCGGGGCCTGCGTGGGCGGGGTCTGCGTGGGCCAGGTCTGCGTGGGCGGGGCCGTCGCCGTGCCGGCCTGGAGGCTCTGCCGGGCGACGGGCCTGCGCAGGGCGACCGTCTCCGGGGTCCGCTCCGGCAGCTGGGTGACCACCACCACCCCCGTGGCCAGCACGGCCACGAGGAAGAGCGCGATGACGGGGACGGCCTGCCTGGGCAGGCGGGCGCCGCGGCCGTAGCGGATGCGCGGGCGGTAGGCGAGATCCTGCCGGGCCTCATGGATCAGATCGGAGACCCGTGTCCGCCGATCCAACACGGCGTCCCCCTTCCACCCGTTCTGATCCAGCCCTAAGAGAGTGCCGTACGCCGCGCCATGATGCACGCGAACCCGCCAAAACACTCTGTTATCTACGACACGGTCACAAGCCGGACGGCATGCCTCAAGGCCCCGCCTTCAGGACATGTCTCGGAGCGCACGCCTCCCTGGACATGGCGATCCGCCGGGACGGGGTCCCGGCGGATCAACTGGTCCGGGCGAGGTCAGCTACCGATGTAGGGAACGGCCTCAAGGATCTCGACGGTGTTGGAGCGGCCGTTGGGCATCGTGTAGGTGGCCTTCTCGCCGATCTTCTTGCCGTTGATCGCCGCGCCGAGCGGCGACTTCGGCGAGTAGACGTCGATCGGGGCACCGCTCTCCTCGCGGGAGGCCAGCAGGAAGGCGACTTCCTCGTCGTCGCCCTCGAAGCGGATGGTGACGGTCATGCCGGGGCCCACCACGCCCTCGGTGCGCGGCGCCTCACCCACCTTGGCGCTGTCGATGATCTGCCGGAGGTGGAAGATGCGGGCCTCCATCTTGCCCTGCTCGTCCTTGGCGGCGTGGTAGCCGCCGTTCTCCTTGAGGTCGCCCTCTTCGCGGGCGGCCTCGATCTTCTTGGCGATATCGACGCGCCCGGGCCCCGAGAGGTATTCGAACTCCGCCTTCAGGCGGTCGTACGCCTCCTGAGTGAGCCAGGTGACGCTCTCGTTGTGGGAGTCGGCCACGGGTTCTCCTTGCATCCTCTATGGGGGCTTCGTGCTTGGGTAGCTGTCGTTCGAATTTCGAAAGGCTAACAAGTTAACCGCTCGAACGCTTCCCCAAATATCTCACTATACGAGATAGCAGTAGTGGACTGCGCCGGAAGTCGCCTGGGCACTGGTCTCTAGCCGCTCAGTAAGGCGGACATATCCCTCACCAGCAGGAATAGTGACCTCACGACTCCCGACTTCCACGTGAGCCACATCCATGGCCCGCAGCCGGCAGAGGGCCGCGCGATCGGATGGCTTGACCACTTCGAAGGTGATCTGAATAGAATCGCCGCGGCTGGCATCGAAAGCGATGACCTGGTCGATAACCTCGGTGTTGCCCTTGGACGCCCACATCACGTAGCCCCACCCGCCGGCGCACACCGCGCACAGGATCGCGATCACGACGTGCACGACGAAGCGGCCCCTGCGCTCCGGACGGTCGGGGAAGTCGCCCGGGGTGCCGAGCACCGGACCGTTCTGCCGGCCCTGCTCGGCCTCGCTGGTGGCCATGACGGAATCTCCCTGCACTACCTCGGCGTTATCCGAGACAATTGTCCCTCGCGGGGGCCTCGCCCTCGCGACCGCCATAAGAGAAACTAACCTCTCCCCGGAGTGCCCAGGCCCAGCCGGGGAGTGGCGCGGCATCGGAGCGAGCACAATGGACGCGTACGGCGGAGCCTGCCGTCCTCAGGGCGAGCGAGGATCTGAGCGCGACCTATCAAGAGGAGACATCGAGCCCGTGAGTGCACCGCTGAGGCTGATGGCCGTTCACGCGCACCCTGACGACGAGTCGAGCAAGGGCGCCGCCACGATGGCGCGCTACGTCGCGGAAGGTGTGGAGGTGCTGGTCTGCACCCTCACCGGAGGAGAGCGCGGTTCGATCCTGAACCCCAAGATGGACCGTCCCGAGATCCTTGAGAACATCGGCGAGGTCCGGCGCCTGGAGATGGAGCGCGCGCGAGAGATCCTCGGCGTGCAGCAGCGCTTCATGGGGTTCGTCGACTCGGGCCTGCCGGAGGACGAGAGCGAGCCGCTGCCCGAGGGCTGCTTCGCCCTGCAGCCGATCGAGACCGCCTCGGCGCCGCTGGTGGCGGCCGTGCGCGAGTTCAGGCCGCACGTCATCCTCACCTACGACGACGACGGCGGCTACCCGCACCCCGACCACATCATGACCAACCGCGTCTCGGTGGAGGCCTTCGAGGCCGCGGGCGACCCCGACCGCTACCCCGACGCCGGGGAGCCCTGGCAGCCGCTCAAGCTCTACTACCACATGGGCTTCACCAAGGACCGGTTCGAGGCGCTGCACGAGGCCATGACCTCCCGGGGCATCGGCTCCCCCTACGCCGACTGGATCGCGCGCTGGGAGGACCGCCCGCAGAAGTGGCCGGTGACCACCCGCATCCCCTGCGGCGACTACTTCGAGGTCCGCGACGAGGCGCTGCTCGCCCACGCCACCCAGGTCGACCCCGACGGCTTCTGGTTCGTCTGCCCGCGCGACCTGCAGCGTGAGATCTGGCCGACCGAGGACTACCACCTGGCCCGATCCCTCGTCGACACCGAGCTTCCCGAGGACGACCTGTTCACCGGCATACATGCCGAAGAGGTGTCCCCCGCCTGCCACTGACACGACCATGGGGTGGCGGTGGCAGACTTGAGGTGTGATTGCATTCGACACCGTCGCCAAGGGTGACGTCAGCCCGGGCCTCCTGGGATTCCTCGTCGTCGCGGCGCTGGGGTTGGCGCTGTTCCTGCTCGTCAAGTCGATGAGGCGGCAGATCTCCAGGATCGAGGTCCCGTCCGAGTCCGAGCTGAAGAAGCACAACCCCGCCACCTAGCCGGGCCGCGCTCCGGCCCGGCCCTCCGGGGTCAGTCGGCCGACCATGCCCGCTCCAGGGCCTTCGGCAGGCCCCAGCGGCCCAGCGGGGTGAGCACCTCGCGTCTGTCCACGATCCCCAGGCACGCCCACAGCGGCGTGACCGAGCTGAACAGCGTCTCCGCCGCCTCCAGGTCGTCCGGTTCGTCCATCTGGACGTCGATGTCGTCGGACTCGGCGATGAGCCGGGCGATCCGCTCGGGCGAGGCCAGCACCCCCGGGCCGCGTCTGGCCAGGGCCGCCACCACGGCCAGCCAGTCCGCGTGGTGGATCGCGCAGAGCGCGGCCAGCACGGAGTCCTCGTGGCTCAGCTCGCCCTCCAGGTCGGAGAACCTCTCCGGCGTGTCGTCGTCTTCGGGCAGGTCCGAGATCGGCCCGGCGATGCCCGCCGTGACGGTCAGCCAGAGCTCCTCGTCGTCGGCGGGCAGCGGCTCCCCGTCGTATCCGGCGCAGGCCCGCAGCACGTTGCCCGGATAGCCCGGGTCGGCCAGCACCTCGCGCAGCCGTACGCACGCGGCCCGCAGGTCCCCGGCCGGCCGCTCGGGGTCGGGCAGCTCGGCCAGGATGCGCCGCAGCTCGCTGAGCGCGAAGGCCTCCTCCTCGTCCCAGGCCGCGAACAGCTCCTCGTCCTGCTCGTCGCTGACCGCGATCCCGGGCACCCGCCCGTCGGGCAGCGGGCTGTTGAGCCAGCGCTCCTGCAGGTCCTCGTAGACCTCCCGGGCCGCCTCGTCCCCCTGGGCGAGCGCGTCCGGGTCGACCTCACCGGCGGCGACCCGCTCCTCCAGGTGGGCGACCAGCCTGCCGAACATCTCCTCGGCGACCGGCCCCCGCTCGTCCTCCTCGGGCCAGACGAAGAAGCTCCGGGTGAGCAGGAGCGGCTCGGTCCCGGTGGACTCCAGCCACCGCTGCACGTCGCCCACGGTCGCGCCGCCGGACTCGATCGCCCGCAGCGTCGCCTTGGCGGACTCCCAGAAGGGCAGGGACAGCGGGTTCCCCGCCGCCATCAGCGCCCGGCGCAGGTCGGGGAGGGCCACCAGCGCCACTCCCGACGGCACCGCGAGCAGGGCGAGGGCCACATCACGGCGGGTCAGCTCGGCGGCCGGCCGCCCGGCGTGCACACAGACGAAGTCGAGATCCACGCCCAGTGAGCCTACGCCCGAAGCCCCATGAACACACCTCCCGCCCCGGCGACACGTCCGCCGCCGGGACGTCCGCCGTCAGGGGGCGATCCGGGCGAGGGCGGCGGTGTAGATCTCGACGGCCTCGTCGATCCTGGAGATCTCGCAGAACTCGTCGGTGACGTGCGCCTGCTCGGGCTCGCCGGGGCCGCAGATCACGGTGGGGACGCCGCCGCAGGCGGGACCGAGCACGGAGGCGTCGGTGAAGTAGCTGGCGGCCGGGCGGTCGCCCGGGGGGAGGGCCCCCGCGGCGAGCAGCGCGCCCACGAAGGGGTCCTCCGGGTCCGTCCACACCGCGGGCAGGTCGATCAGCACCTCCAGCGACGTCTCCGCGCCGAGCTCGGCCCGCAGCCGCTCGCGCAGCAGCGCGTGGT
This sequence comes from Streptosporangium brasiliense, assembly GCF_030811595.1. NCBI lineage: Bacteria > Bacillati > Actinomycetota > Actinomycetes > Streptosporangiales > Streptosporangiaceae > Streptosporangium > Streptosporangium brasiliense. Next base: position 2,744,566 of record NZ_JAUSRB010000002.1, on the reverse strand, counting down.
CCTGTCCGGTGATCGTGCGCAGGTCGACGGTCGCCTCGGCCAGGTCGGGGACGGAGTTGACGTTGATCCCGCCGTGCGCCGTCCCCACGTTCACGGTGGAGGCGCCGAGCATGGCGTGGGCGGGGACGCCGGGGTCGAACCCCTCGACCCTGCCGATGGCGCGGGCCAGTTTGTAGATCGCGTTGTCGCCGAGGTGCGGCATCGAGCCGTGCGCGGTACGGCCCCGCACGGCCATCCTCAGCCACAGGGCGCCCTTGTGCCCGAGCAGCACGCGGTTGGCGGTCGGCTCGGCGACCAGCAGTGCCCGGGACCGCCCGACCAGGCCACGGGCGATCATGTCGATCGCGCCCTCGCAGCCGGTCTCCTCGCCCACGGTGAGGACGAGTTCCAGTGCCACCCGGGGGCCGTGACCGGCCGCGTGCCGCTCCGCGGCGACCACCATCGCGGCCACCCCGGCCTTCATGTCGCTCGACCCGCGCCCGTAGAGCCGGCCGCCGTCCACCTCCGCCGCGTGCGGCCCGTGCGCCCATTCCTGGCCGCCCAGCGGGACCGTGTCGAGGTGGCCGGTGAGGGTGACCGGCAGCCCCGATCCCCACCGGGCGACCAGCCCGGTACGGCCGGCGGCGTGTTCGTGCGCCCGGACCTCGAACCCGGCGGCCTCCAGCCGGCGGGCGAGCGGTCCGGCGGCCGCGGCCTCACCGCCCCCCACCGTGTCGATTCCGATCAGCTCGCGGGTCAGCGCGAGTGCGTCGCTCATGCCGCTCCCCCTCCGGTCACGTCGAACCCTCCGATCACGTCGAACCCTCCGGTCACCCTGAACTCCAAGTCATGTCGGGCCCCGGCCGTGTCGGGCCCCGGCCGCGTCGGGCCCCCGGCCGTGGCGGACCCCGCTCTCCCCGGCCAGACCGGATCCCCGGCCACGTCGGCCCCGATCACGTCGGACCTCCCGATCACGTCGGGTCTCCGGCCGGCGTGGATCCCGCGCCGGCCGCCCCGCGGTCGCGGGAGACCCCCTCGACGGGCCTGCTGGTCTCGCGGACGACGAGCCGCGGGGCGATGGCGATGCGCTGGGCGGGACGCGGGTCGTCCATCCGCACCTGGCCCAGCAGCCGCAGGGCCTCGGCCGCGATCGCCTCGACCGGCTGGCGCACGGTGGTGAGCGGCGGGTCGCACATCGCGGCGTAGCCGACGTCGTCGAAGCCGACCACCGACACCTCCGTGGGCACCCGCACGCCGCCGAGCCGCAGCGCCCGCAGCAGGCCGATCGCGATCTCGTCGTTGCCGCAGATCACCGCGTCGGGCAGGGAGTCCTCGGCGAGGAGCAGCCGGCCGGCCTCGACGCCCCAGCCGAGGGTGAAGTCGCCCAGCAGCGGGGGACGGACGGACACCCCCGCGCGCGCGGCGGCGCGCTCGAAGCCGTCCAGCCGCAGGCGGGCGGAGGAGTTCACCAGGCGGCTGCCCACGAAGACGACGGAACGGGCCCCGCCGGCGACCACGTGGTCGACGGCCAGCGTCAGGGCCTGCGCGTCGTCCACCCCCACCCAGTCCGCCCCGCCGTCCTCGATGTAGCGGTCGACCTGCACGAGGGGGACCTGCCGGGCGGCGTTCAGCACCGCCGGCACGCTGCCCTCCATGTCGCACGGGCTGATGATCAGACCGTCCACCCGCCGCGCCATGAGAGTCTCCAGCCGGCTGGCCTCCACCTCCGGGGTGTACTGCGAGGCGCACAGCAGCAGGTCCACACCGGTCCGCTGGAGCTGGTGCTCCACCGCCTCGACGATCATGGTGAAGAACGGGTTGCCGATGCCGGGGACGACCATGCCGATCGTCCCGGTGGTCCGGTCCCGCAGCGCCTTGGCGACGGCGTTCGGCCGGTAGCCGAGCTCGGCCACGGCCCGCGCCACCCGCTCGGCCACGTCGGCCCCGACCTTGCGGCGGCCCGAAAGGGCGCGGGAGGCGGAGGCCACGGAGACTCCCGCGGCCCTGGCCACATCGTGGATCGTCACACCCATTGCTGAAATCGATTTCCTTCACTGAGCGCGCCTGGGACGGCTCACCGCTGACCGCGGGGCCGTCGGCAGCCTATCGCGGCCCGGCGGCACCCGGCGGTTGAGCAGGAAAATTGACCTTTTCGGACATACATAACCTTGACGTCACTTTGCCCCCGTGGCTAGCATCCCGGCAATGGGTAATCGATTACCCAATGCACCCCCCACAGCGGTCCCCGCGAAAGGCTGAACCCGATGGCACGATCCAATCGACTCACCCGCCTGACAGCCACCACCGCGCTGCTGGCCACCGGCCTGCTGGCCGCGGCCTGCGGCGGCACGGACGGCTCCGGCGCCGCATCGGGCGGTGACCGCCCCCGCGTCGGCCTGGTGCAGATCAACCAGCAGGCGATCTTCTTCAACGAGATGAACGCCGGCGCCCAGCAGGCGGCCAAGGAGGCGGGCGTCGATCTGACGATCTTCAACGCCAACGACGACGCCGCCAAGCAGAACGAGGCCGTCGACAACTTCGTCCAGCAGCAGTTCGACGCCGTCGTCGTCGTGGCCATCGACGTGGAGGGCATCAAGCCCGCCGTGAAGATCGCCAAGGACGCCGGCCTGAAGGTCGTGGCGGTCGACGCGATCGTGGACTCCCCCGCGGTCGACACCCAGGTCGGCGTGGACAACGCCGCCGCCGCCAAGGACGCCGGCGCGTTCGTCAACGACTGGGCCAAGGCGCAGAACCTGGCGGCGCCGAAGATCGGCGTGGTGGGCGCGCTCAACTCCTTCATCCAGAACATCCGCAAGGACGACTTCAACGCCACCGTCCAGGCGGGCGGCGCCCAGATCGTGCAGACCGTGGACGGGCAGAACAAGCAGGAGGCCGCCATGACGGCCGCCGAGAACCTGCTCACCTCGCGCTCGGACATGAACGCCATCTACGCCACCGGCGAGCCCGCGCTGCTCGGCACCGTGGCGGCGGTGAAGTCGCAGAACGCCGCCGACCGGGTGAAGGTCTTCGGCTGGGACCTCACCAAGGAGGCGATCAGCGGCATCGACGCGGGCTTCGTCGCCGGAGTCGTGCAGCAGGATCCCCGGACCGAGGGCTACGAGGCGGTCAAGGAGGCCAAGTCCCTGGTCGGCGGCGGACAGGCCAAGAAGAAGATCGACGTGCCCGTCACGATCGTGACCAAGGACAACGTCGACAAGTACCGCACCACCTTCAAGTAGGCCGGCGGGAGACCCAATAGAGATGAGCAGTCAGCAGACGGAGGTCGCCGACCGCGTGGTCATGCGCGACATCCGCAAACGCTACGGAATGGTCGACGCCCTGCGCGGGGCGACCCTCCGGGTCGGTGTCGGCGAGGTCGTGGGACTGGTCGGCGACAACGCCGCCGGCAAGTCCACCATGATGAAAGTGCTGGCGGGCGCGGTCGTGCCGGACTCCGGCGAGATCGTCATCGACGGCCGCCCGGTGTCCTTCACCAATCCCCGCGACGCCCGCGAGCTGGGCATCGAGATGGTCTACCAGGACCTCGCCCTGTGCGACGACATCGACGTGGCGGGCAATCTGTTTCTCGGCCGCGAGCCGCGCCGGAGCGGTGGCCTGCTGCTCGACACGCGGAAGATGCACGAGGAGGCCCGGCTCCACCTCGACGCGCTCAACATCCGGATCCCGCTCACCGACATCCCGGTGGGCGGTCTGTCCGGCGGGCAGCGCCAGGCCGTGGCCATCGCCCGCGCCGTCACCTTCGCCCCCAAACTCCTCATCCTCGACGAGCCCACCGCGGCCCTCGCCGTGACCGAGGTCGAAACGGTCCTCGAACTCATCAAGACGATCTCCGCCCAGGGGGTCGCGGTCATCCTCATCACCCACCGTCTGCAGGACCTCTTCCGGGTGTGCGACCGGCTCTGCGTGATGTACGAGGGGACGCTCCGCGCCGACCTCGACGCCCGCGAGACCAGCCTGGAGCAGCTCGTCTCGGAGATCGTCGCCCACGAGCTGCCCGAGGGGGCACGATGACCACCACCATCAGCGACCGGGTGGTGACCACCCGGTCGGCCCGCGCCAACGCGCACATCGGCAGGCACGCCCAGACCATCGCGATCGCGGTCGTGCTGGTCGTACTGCTGATCTTCTTCTCCTTCTCCGCCGACCGCTTCGCCACGGCCGGGAACATGCTCAACCTGATCCGGCAGATCGCCCCGACGCTGATCGTCGCGACGGCGATGACGTTCGTGATCTGTACCTCCGGCATCGACCTGTCGGTCGGCTCGACCGTGGCGCTGTCGGGATCACTGCTGGCGATCGTGCTCCAGCACGGCTGGGACCCGACCCTCGCCCTCATCGCGATCCTCGCCCTCGGCGCCGCGATCGGGTTCGTGAACGGGTGGTTCTCCGCCTACCAGGGCATCCCGCCGTTCATCGTCACGCTCGCCATGCTCTCGATCATGCGTGGTACGGCGCTGCGGGCCACCGAGGGCTACTCCACCCCGATCGACGGCGACCTGTGGATCGTCCAGCTCGGCCAGGGACGTGTCGCCGGGGTCCCGGTGCCGGCGATCCTCGCCGTGGTCATCGCGCTGGTCGCCTGGCTGACCCTGACCCGCACCCCGTTCGGCCGGTACGTGATCGGCCTCGGTTCCAACGGGGAGTCGCTCCGCCGGGCCGGGGTGAACACCCGCCGGGTGGGCCTGACCGTCTACGTCCTCACCGGCCTGGCCGCCGCGCTCGCCGGCGTGCTGATCGCCACCCGGCTCAGCTCGGGCTCCTCCAACGCGGGCACCGGGTTCGAGCTGGAGGTCATCACCGCCGTCGTCCTCGGCGGGACCAGCCTGTTCGGCGGCCGGGGCAGCATGCTCGGGACCATCCTGGGCGCCCTGGTCCTCGGCGTCATCGCCAACGGCCTGGTGCTGCTGCACGTCTCGCCGTTCTACGTCCAGATCGTCCAGGGCGGCATCCTGCTGCTGGCCATCTTCTCCAACAGCAAGGTCTGGGCGAGGTTCGGCGCGGTGCGGAAATGACCGGCCGGCCCGGAGCCGGCGGACCGGTGAGCGCGATGACGGTGCTCGGCCCGGTGCCCGTCGCCGAGCTCGGCGTCACGCTCTGCCACGAGCACCTGCGCAACGACGGCGCCAGCGCCTGGCACCCGGCCCCGGCCGGGGACGCCGAGGGGGAGCTGATCGCCGGCTCCCGGCTGCGGATGGACTTCCTCGGCCGGCTGCGGCACGACCCCTACCTCTCCCGCGACAACGTCTCACTCGACGACACCGAGGTCGCGATCGAGGAGGTGGCCCGGTTCACCGCCCGCGGCGGCCGGACCCTGCTGGAGGTGACCCCCGACGGCATCGGCCGCGCCCCCGGCGAGCTGGCCCGGATCGCCCGCGCCGGCGGCCTGAACATCGTGATGGGCTGCGGCTTCTACCTGGAGCGCACCCATCCGGCCCGGGTACGCGAGATGAGCGCCGACGACGTCGCCGCCGAGATCGAGCGGGACCTGACCGAGGGCGTGGACGGGGTGCGCGCGGGGGTGATCGGCGAGATCGGGATCTCGGCGGACTTCACCCCGGCCGAGGAGAAGGTGCTCCGCGGCGCCGCCCGCGCGCAGTCCCGCACCGGCGTGCCGCTCTCGGTGCACCTGCCCGGCTGGGTACGGCACGGCCACCGGGTGCTCGACGTCGTCGCCGAGGAGGGCGGGCTGCTGCCGGCCACGGTGCTGTCGCACATGAACCCCAGCCTGCACGACCGCGACTACCAGGTGTCGCTCGCCGTCCGCGGCGCCTACCTGGAGTACGACATGTGCGGCATGGAGTATCTGTTCCCCGGAGAGGGCCAGTCGCCGTGCGACGAGGAGAACGCCGCGGCCATCGCCTGGCTGGTCCGCGCCGGGTTCGGCGACCGGCTGCTGCTCTCCCAGGACGTCTTCCTCAAGACCATGCTGGTCCGGTACGGCGGGGCCGGCTACGCGCACATCCTCACCGACTTCGTCCCGCGGCTGCACCGCCACGGGCTGGCCCCGCAGGACACCCACCGGATGCTCGTCGCCAACCCGCGAGAGCTCTTCACCGCCGCGCACGGGCATCCGCGGTCCGCCGCCCTGCCCCACGACGGCTGAACACCCACAGAACGCCCTGCCGTACGACGGCCGGACACCCACAGAAGGAGACATCCGTATGACCCGCGTGCTGGTCGCCGGCGAGTCGTGGATCAGCGAGTCCACCCACTACAAGGGCTTCGACTCGTTCACCACGACCACCTACCACACCGGCATCGAGCCGCTGCGCGACGCTCTGGTGTCCGACGGCATGGAAGTCGACCACCTACCGGCGCACGACGTGCCGGGGCTGTTCCCCGCGACACTCGACGAGCTGTCGGCCTACGACGTGGTCGTGCTCTCCGACATCGGCGCCAACAGCATCCTGCTCCACCCCGACACGTGGCTGCACAGCAGGAAGTCGGTCAACCGGCTCGACCTGCTGGCGCGCTGGGTGGAGCAGGGCGGCGGCCTGGCGATGGCGGGCGGCTACCTGAGCTTCCAGGGCTTCGAGGCCAAGGCCGCCTTCCGCGGCACGGCCGTGGAACGGGTGCTCCCCGCCCGGATGTCCCCCTACGACGACCGGGTGGAGACCCCCCAGGGCGTCCCCGGGGCCGTCACCGACCCCGGTCACGTCATCGTCGCCGGGCTGCCCGCCACCTGGCCCGACCTGCTCGGCTACAACCGCTTCGAAGTCCCTCAGGACGCCGCGCTGCTGGCCACGGTGGGCGGGGACCCGCTGCTCGCCGTACGCGAGGCGGAGGCCGGGCGCACCCTCGCGTGGGCCTCGGACATCGCCCCGCACTGGTGCCCCGAGGAGTTCGTGAGCTGGGACGGCTACCGCACGCTCTTCACCCGTGCGGTGCGCTGGCTGGCGAAGGAGATCTGACATGGCGATCCCGGTGATCCTCGACTGCGACCCGGGGCACGACGACGCCCTCGCCATCCTGCTGGCGGTCGCCCACCCGGCGATCGACCTGCGCGCGGTCGCCACCGTGGCGGGCAACCAGACCGTGCAGAAGACCGCGCTGAACGCGCGGCGGATGCTCGGCCTCGCCGGGGCCGCCGGCGTACCGGTGGCGGCGGGCTGTGACCGGCCGCTCGTCGCGCCGCTGGAGATCGGCGACTACGTGCACGGTGAGAGCGGCCTGGACGGCCCGGCCTTCGGCGAGCCGGACGTGCCGCTCGACCCGCGACACGGCGTCGAGCTGATCCACGACACGCTCGCCGCCGCGGAGGAACCGGTCACGATCGTGGCGATCGGACCGCTGACCAACATCGCCACGCTGCTGCGCCGCCATCCGGGCGACCGCGAGCGGATCCGCGAGATCGTGATCATGGGGGGCTCCACCGAGCGGGGCAACCACACCCCGTACGCCGAGTTCAACGTTTACGCCGACCCGGAGGCCGCCGCCGAGGTGCTCGGCAGCGGCGTCCCGACCACCTGGGTCGGGCTCAACGTCAGCCACCAGGCCCTGGTCACCTCCGACGTGCTGGAGCGCATCAGCGCGCTGGGGACCCCGCTGGCGCGGATCTGCGTGGAGCTGCTCACCTTCTTCGGCTCCAGCTACCACAGGGCCTGGGGGTTCCCCGCGCCGCCGCTGCACGACCCGATCACCGTCGCCTACCTGATCGACCCGGCGGTCCTCACCCGGGTCCGGGTGGGCCTGCGGATCGAGCTGGACGGCGCCCACACCCGGGGCGCCACCGTGGCCGACCTGCACGGCCGGATGGACTGGGAGCCGAACGCCGAGGTGGGCACCGTCCTGGACAAGGACCGGTTCTGGGACCTCATGATCGGCGCCATCGACGTCCTCGGCCGCGGGTGACCCCCGGGCCGCCCGCCTGACCACCGGTCCCGCTCACGGCCCCGCCCCCCGCGGATCGCCGGTGAGCGGGGCCGTACGGCTTGAAAGCCTCCCCGTACGGCCCCGGCCCACCCCCCCGCCCGGGGGCACGCGGACAGCCCCGTCGCCTGGTCCGAGTGGGATGCGGAGGCGTTGCCGAGGCCAGACGGCGGGACGTGCCGTTGCTGATCAGCGCTGATCAGCGTGGACCACTCGGCGTGCCACCGGTGCCATGGGATTCCTGCGGGTAGTGGGGAGCTCGTCGTAGGCTGAAGGCCATGAAAGGTGGTGTCATGAGCGTTCAGCCCCTGCACGATGGCGCGGCGGACCATCCGAGGGTCCCGAGAACGATCGGCGGCATCTCCAGTGCGCTACGAGGAAGCCGCCGTGCTCAGTTCTTCGCCGAGCTTCTGGAGGCTCAGCAGGGCCCTGAGCTGGACGGTGTGCTGAACGCCTGGTGGGGACGGGCGATGCTCGACACCGATCCCGACCGTGACCGCGTCCGGGCGGCCGCAGAGGCAGGAACCCTGCCGACCGTCAGCATGGATGAGATTCTTCGTCGACGGCAGGAGCACCGCGCCCGGTGACTGAAGGCGACGACCTATGGCCTGTCACGCCGTCGGAGATCGTGGCTGACACACTGGGCGACCCATCGGTCTCAGCGGAAGTGTTCTCGGCGGTGGCCGCCCTCACCGTCGCCATCTGCGAAGATCCGTGGTTGGCCGGAAGCGATCAAGTCGGTGCCGATCCGGACTGGCGGGAGATTCTTGTCCCCAAGGGGTACGGCATCGCGGAGTACCGCGTCGACAGGAAGAACCAGCGAGTAATCCTCACCCGCATAGTCCTGTTCTGATGTATGAGAATCTGGCCCTATGAACAGGCTTGGTGGCGAGACTTCTCCCTACCTCCTCCAGCACACCAGCAACCCGGTTGACTGGTGGCCATGGGGTGCGGAGGCGTTCGCCGAGGCCAGACGGCGGGACGTGCCGTTGCTGATCAGCGTGGGCTACTCGGCGTGCCACTGGTGCCACGTGATGGCGCACGAGTCGTTCGAGGACGAGGGCACCGCCGCGCTGATGAACGAGAACTTCGTCAACGTGAAGGTCGACCGCGAGGAGCGGCCGGACGTGGACGCGGTCTACATGACGGCCACCCAGGCCATGACCGGCCAGGGCGGCTGGCCGATGACGGTCTTCGCCACCCCCGAGGGGCACCCCTTCTACACCGGCACCTACTTCCCCAGGTCGCACTTCCAGCGGCTGCTGGCCGGGGTGTCGAACGCCTGGAACGGCGAGCGTGAGGCGGTGCTGGAGCAGGGCTCGAAGATCGTGGAGGCGCTGCGGGAGCAGTCGTCGCTGCCCTCGGGCCCGCTGCCCACACAGGACACGCTGGCCCGCGCCGTGCGTGCCCTGGGCGACTCCTTCGACCCGGTGCGCGGCGGGTTCGGCGCGGCGCCCAAGTTCCCGCCGTCGATGGCGCTGGAGTTCCTGCTGCGCTACGCCGCCGCCCGGCCCCGCACCGGGGGCGGGCCGGAGCGGCCGGACCCGGAGGCGGGCGCGGAGCCCGGGGCCGACACGGCGACGGCGATGGCCGGGCGGACGCTGGAGGCCATGGCCAGGGGCGGCATCTACGACCAGCTCGGCGGCGGCTTCGCCCGCTACAGCGTGGACGCCGGATGGGTGGTGCCGCACTTCGAGAAGATGCTCTACGACAACGCGCTGCTGCTGCGGGTCTACGCGCACTGGTGGCGCCTGACCGGCTCGGCGCTGGGCCGGCGGGTGGCCGTGGAGACGGCCGACTGGCTGCTGGCCGAGATGCGCACCCCCGAGGGCGGCTTCGCCTCGGCCCTGGACGCCGACAGCGAGGGCGTGGAGGGCAAGTTCTACGCCTGGACCCCCGAGGAGATCCACGAGGTCCTGGGCGAGGAGGACGGCGCCTGGGCGGTCGCCCTGTACGAGGTGACCGGCACCTTCGAGCACGGCACCTCGGTGCTCCAGCTCCTGTCGGACCCCGACGACGCCGAGCGGGCCGCCCGGGTCCGCGCCGCGCTGCTGGCCGCGCGGGCCCGCCGGGTACGGCCCGGCAGGGACGACAAGGTGGTGGCCGCCTGGAACGGCCTGGCCATCGCCGCGCTCGCCGAGGCCGGGGCCCTGTTCGACCGGCCCGACCTGGTGGCGGCGGCGCGGGCGGCGGCGGTGCTGCTCGATGAGCTGCACATGGACGGCGACCGGCTGCTGCGCACCTCGCGCGACGGCCGGGCGGGCGCCAACGCCGGGGTCCTGGAGGACTACGCCGACCTGGCCGAGGGCCTGCTCACCCTGTACGGCGTGACCGGGGAGGTCCGCTGGTTCCACCGGGCCGGGACACTGCTGGAGACCGTGCTCGACCGGTTCGCCGACGGCGCCGGCGGATTCTTCGACACCGCCGACGACGCCGAGCCGCTGTTCCGCCGCCCGCAGGACCCCACCGACAACGCGACCCCGTCGGGCCAGTCCGCCGCCGCCGGGGCGCTGCTGTCCTACGCCGCCCTGACCGGCTCGGCCAGGCACCGGGAGGCGGCCGAGGCGGCCCTCGGCCCGGTGACCCTCCTGGCCGACAAGCACGCGCGGTTCGCCGGGTGGGGGTTCGCGGTGGCCCAGGCCGCCGTCTCCGGCCCGGTCGAGGCCGCGATCGTGGGCCCGCCCGACGACCCGGCGACCTCGGCGCTGCACAGGACCGCCCTGCTGTCCACCGTCCCCGGCCTGGTCGTCGCGCTCGGCACGCCCGGGTCGGCCGAGGTGCCGCTCCTCGCCGGCCGGGACCTGCTCGACGGCGCCCCGGCGGCCTACGTGTGCCGGGGGTTCGCCTGCAGGATGCCCGTCACCACCCCGGCCGGGCTACGGGCCGAGCTGGCGTCCTGAGGCGCCCGCGCTAACGGCCCGGGGCTCTGTCGAAGCCGTCGCCGGGGGGCTGTCCCTGGTCACCGGTGCCGCCGCCGTCCATGCCGTCACCGGTCCCGCCGTCTCCAGTCCCGCCGTCTCCGGTGCCGTCGCCGCCCGTGCCGTCACCGGTGCCGTCGCCCGTCCCGTCCGGGGACTGGCTCTGGTCGGGGGACGGGTCGGCCGTCGCGTCGGGGCGCGGCGTGGGCGTGGCGGTGTCGTAGCCGTCCCCGCCCCCGTCGCCGTAGTCGCGGTTGCCGGAGTCGTAACCGTCGTCATAGCCGTCGTCGTAGCCGTCGTAGGTGGAGTAACCGTAGTTGGACGGCTCGGCGAACTCCTTGACCGGCTTGCCCGACATCGCCTCGGCCATGAAGGCGCGCCAGATCTGGGCCGGGTAGGTCCCGCCGTACTGGGCGCTGCCGTTGACGACCACCGGCCTGTTGTCGTCACGGAACATGTCCACCGCGACCGCCAGCTGCGGGGTGAACCCGGCGAACCACACGGCCGCCGACTTGTCGGTGGTGCCGGTCTTGCCGGCCACCGGGCGGTCGTAGAGGCGGGCGGCCGAGCCGGTGCCCGCCTCTACGACCTGGGTCAGCGCGTAGGTGGCGTCGATGGCGGTCTGCTCGGTGAAGGCCCGCTCGCCCTTGACCTTGATCTTGGTGGTCCTGCCCTTGGCGTCGGTGACCGATCGGATCACGTGGGCGTCACGGTGGACGCCCCCGGCGGCGAACGTGGCGAAGCCGGAGGCGTTCTGCACCGCGCTCACCGACGCCGTCCCCAGCGGCAGTGTGGGGAAGTCCGCCTGGCGGGCGAGCTGGTCGGCGGGGATGCCCGCGCCCTCGGCGATCTTGGCGATCTTGTCCAGCCCGACCCGCTGCCCGAGGTCCACGAAGGCGGTGTTGACCGAGCTCTGGGTCGCCTTGACCAGGTTGACCTGGCCGTAGGAGTAGTTGCCCGAGTTGGGGATGCCCCTGTCGCCCGAGGTGACGTGCAGGGGCGAGTTGCCGTCCACGCGGGTGTCGAGGCCGAAGCCGTTGTTCAGGGCGGCCGCGAGCGCGTACGCCTTGAACGTGGATCCGGCCTGCACCTTGGCCGAGAAGGAGTTGTCGAACTTGTTGGCCTCGTAGCTGGGCCCGCCGTAGAAGGCCACGACCTCGCCGCTGGCGGGGTCGACGGCGGCCAGGCCGGTGCGGACCTTGGCCGAGGTGCCCTCGGGCAGGACCGAGGTGACGGCCCGCTCGGCGGCGGCCATCAGCCCCTTGTCGAAGGTCGAGACGATCTTCAGGCCACCCTGGTTGATGGCCTCGTCGGTGTATCCCATGCGCTTGAGCTCGGCCGTCACCTGGTCGAGCATGTAGCCCTCCTGGCCCTTGGGCGCGAAGATCGCCTTGGGCTTCTTGAGGGTGGGGAAGGCGGTGGCGGCCGCCTGCTCGGGGGTCAGGGCCCCGGTCTGCACCATGCCGTCGATCACCGACTGCCAGCGCGCCCTGGCCGCCTCCAGGTCGGCGCCCCGGGGGTCGGCGAAGCGGGACGGCTGCTGGATCACCGCGGCGAGATAGGCGCCCTCCGCGACGGTCAGCCTGCCGACGTCCTTGCGGAAGTAGGCGTCGGCCGCCGCCTGGACCCCGTCGGCCCCCCGGCCGAAGTAGATCGTGTTGAGATACTGCTCCAGCACCCAGTCCTTCGACTTCGACTGGTCCACCTTCAGGGAGATCAGGACCTCCTTGAGCTTGCGGGCGACGGAGCGCTCCTGGCTGAGGCCGCTGTAGTAGTTGCGGACCATCTGCTGGGTGATCGTCGAGCCGCCCTGGAGCTGCTGGCCGGTGACCGTGGACCACATGGCGCGGAAGGTGCCCTTGAGGGAGACGCCCTTGTCCTCGTAGAAGGACCGGTTCTCGGCGGCGATGACCGCGTCCCTGACGCTCTCGGGGATCTGCGACAGGGCGACGCTCCTGCGGTTCACGCCCTGCTTGGCCAGCACGGTCTTGCCGTCGCGATAGTAGATCACCGAACCCTGCGCGGTGGCCCTGGGCTGCGTGCTGTCCGGGATCGGCGTCATGACCCACGCCACCCCGAAGAGGCCGATCATCGAGAGCACGGCGGCGCCGGCGACGACGAGAGCGATCCGCAGGACCCTCCGCCGCGGACCGCCCCTCTCCTGCCCCTTCTCCTGGCCTCTCTCCCGGCCCTTCAGCACGCCCGAACCCCCATCCACTCCGCATTCACCCCCCGTGAGCAGTGCGGACCGTAAGGGTAAACGATGGATAACGGTGTCTGAACCCCGCTTGGGATAGTACGGCTAGCTCTTCCCCTGGCGCGGTACATCGGCCACCAAAGGAAGGACCCGGTATGGCACGGGTGTGTCCAGCGCGATCACCGACGAGGTCCGGACCACCCCGCGAACGTCAACAATCAGGTCGATGACCCTCTGCAGATCGGCATTGCTGCGCGCCACCACACGGCAGTGCATGTCGTCGCCGCCGGTGATCGTGTGCACCTCCAGCACCTGGGGGATCGCGGCGAGCTGGTCGGCGACCGGGTCGTGCCCGCTGACCTGGCGGATCTGCAAAGTGACGAACGCGGTCACGTCGTAGCCGAGCGCGGCGGGGGCGATGTCGGGGCCGAAGCCGGTGATCACACCCCGGGCGGTCAGCCGGTCGAGACGGGCCTGCACGGTGCCCCTGGCGACGCCGAGCCGCCGGGAGCACTCCAGCACGCCGAGCTTGGGCTCCCCCGCCAGCAGGGCGATGAGCCGGGCGTCGAGTTGATCAATCGTCATGATGTACAGGCACTCCGGTGGAACGGGCGGACAGATATACAAATTGTCCACTAATTCAAGTGACTGTTGCACAACCAGCCCATCAATACAGAGGGTGTGCGTATGAGCGACATTTTTCCCGTGAACGGTATGGACGCGGTGGTCTTCGCCGTCGGCAACGCCAAGCAGGCCGCCCACTACTACTCCAGCGCCTTCGGCATGAAGCTGGTGGCCTACCGGGGCCCGGAGAACGGCAGCCGTGACGAGGTGGCCTATGTCCTCACCTCCGGCAGCGCCCGGTTCGAGTTCCGCGGCGCGGTACGGCCCGGCACCGGCGTCGCCCGTCACGTGGCCGAGCACGGCGACGGCGTGATCGACCTGGCCATCGAGGTCCCGGACGTGGAGGCGGCCTACGCCCACGCGCTGGCCCAGGGCGCCCAGGGCCTGGCCGAGCCGTACACGCTGGAGGACGACCACGGCAAGGTCGTGCTCGCGGCGATCGCCACCTACGGCGAGACCCGGCACACCCTGGTCGACCGGTCCAACTACAGCGGCCCCTACCTGCCCGGCTACGCCGCCGCGGAGCCCATCGTCGCGGCCCCCGACGTGAAGAACGGCCGCCTGTTCCAGGCCATCGACCACTGCGTCGGCAACGTCGAGCTCGGCAAGATGGACGAGTGGGTGGAGTTCTACAAGCGGGTCATGGGCTTCACCAACATGGCGGAGTTCGTCGGCGACGACATCGCCACCGAATACTCGGCCCTGATGTCCAAGGTGGTCGCCGACGGCACCCGCAAGGTGAAGTTCCCGCTCAACGAGCCGGCGATCTCCAAGAAGAAGTCGCAGATCGACGAGTATCTGGAGTTCTACGGCGGCCCGGGCGTCCAGCACATCGCGCTGGCCACCAACGACATCCTCAGCACCGTCGACCACATGCGCGCGGCCGGGGTGCAGTTCCTCGACACGCCCGACTCCTACTACGACGACCCGGAGCTGCGCGCCCGCATCGGCCAGGTCCGCGCCCCGATCGACGAGCTGAAGAAGCGCAAGATCCTGGTCGACCGCGACGAGGACGGCTACCTGCTGCAGATCTTCACCAAGCCGGTGCAGGACCGCCCGACGGTGTTCTTCGAGCTCATCGAGCGGCACGGCTCGCTCGGCTTCGGCAAGGGCAACTTCAAGGCGCTCTTCGAGGCGATCGAGCGCGAGCAGGACCTCAGGGGCAACCTGTAACGGCTCTTGGCTTTGCCGAGGCGGGTCCCTGGTGATCACAGGGTCATGGGACCACCGCCACCGCCGCCGCCGGACGACTCTGGATCAGCCCCCTGGTCCACCCCGCCCCCCGGGCGGGGCCCCGGCGGCGGCGGGCCGGCGCCCGTGAGACTCGGCGGGCGATGGCGCCGCCTGATCGCGGGCATCCTCGACATCATCATCGTCGGCCTGATCTCCTCGCCGTTCACCTACGAGACGTTCACCACCGTCTGGGACACCGACAAGGACGTCTTCGTCCGGGTGCCCGTCCAGCACACCTTTCTGGCGGCCCTCATCGGCTTCCTCTACTACTGGCTGCTGACCGCCTTCTGGAACGGCCAGACACTGGGCAAGAAGCTGTTCGGCCTGCGCGTGGTCGACGACAGCGGGCGCAGGGTCGGGGTCGGGCAGGCCGCGGTGCGCGAGCTGGTGGCGTGGCTGCTGTACGCCACCTGCTGCCTGGGCTGGATCAACCTCGCCTTCATCCTTTTCACCCGACGCAAACAGGCCATCCACGACATCGCCGCCAGGACATTGGTCGTAGATGCCTGATCACCCCAGGTCAAGCACCTGTCTGGCGTAGTCTGCCGTTCGGTGGTCCGGTCCGACCGGGCTCGGAAAGGGGATTTGAGGGCATGGCGTCCGGTCGGCTGGCTATCGCGGCAACCGCCACTCTTCTCGGTTTACTCGGCTCGGTCGCCTGTTCGGCGTCACAAGGGGAGAGCATCACCTCCAAGGATGCGGCGCCCTCCGGCGCCCTCGGCTCCGCCCCGCCGCGGGCGGCGGGCACGATCGGCGCCCCCGGGATCGGCGACCCCGACTTCCCCACCGACGGCAACGGCGGCTACGACGTCGACCGCTACCGGCTCAAGCTCGCCTACGACCCCGCCGCCAAGCACCTTTCCGGCGTGGTCGGGATCGAGGCGAGAGCCATCCAGGACCTGTCCAGGTTCAACCTGGACCTGCGGGGGCTGGAGGTCGACCGGATCACGGTGGACGGCCGTCCCGCCAGGTTCGAGCGGGTCAAGGACGAGCTCATCGTCGCCCCGGCCGAGCTGATCCGCGGCAGGTCCGGCTTCACCGTCGAGGTCGCCTACGCCGGAGAGCCCAAGCCGGTCACCGGCTCCTCCAACCTGGGCACCTACGGGTTCATCCCGACCGCGGACGGCGCGTTCGTCACGGCCGAGCCCAACGGCGCCAAGACCTGGTTCCCGAGCAACGACCACCCGGCGGACAAGGCGCTCTACGACTTCGAGATCACCGTCCCCGCGGGGCTGAACGTGCTGGCCAACGGCGAGCTCGTCGGCGAGCCGAAGACCAGCGGCGGCAAGACGACCTTCGTCTGGCGGGAGAGCCACCCGATGGCGAGCTATCTGGCCACCATCACGATGGGCCGCTTCGAGCTGCGCCAGGGCAAGACGGCGGCGGGGATCCCCAACCTGGCGGCGGTGGACCCGCGCTACCGCGACGCGCTCGACACCCTCTACACCCAGTCGGGGCAGATCACCGACTACTGGAGCACGGTGTTCGGGCCCTACCCGTTCTCCTCCACCGGCGGCGTGATCGACGACTTCACCGCCGGATACGCGCTGGAGAACCAGACCAGGCCCATGTACGGCGGGTTCAACCCGGACGAGGGCATCATCGCCCACGAGCTGGCCCACCAGTGGTTCGGCGACAGCCTGAGCATCAGGCGCTGGAAGGACCTCTGGCTCAACGAGGGCTTCGCGACCTACGCCGAGTGGCTGTGGTCGGAGCACAAGGGTGACTCCACCGCCGAGAGGATCTTCCGCGGCCACTACGCGGCCGGCCCGTCCGCCGCCATCTGGAGATACCCGCCCGGCCGCGCCAAGCCGGAGGACCTGTTCAACAACTCGGTCTACACCCGCGGCGGCATGACGCTGCACGCGCTCAGGCAGCGGATCGGCGACCCGGTGTTCTTCAAGCTGCTGAAGACCTGGACCGCCGAGCACAAGTACGGGAACGTGACGACCGAGGAGTTCGTGGCGCTGGCCGAGAAGCTCTCCGGCAAGCAGCTCGACAGCCTCTTCGAGGCCTGGCTGTTCACGGCCGGGAAACCGACCGAGTGGTGACGGCCCGGCGGCGGGTCAGCCGAAGATGAGCCGGTAGCCCTCCTTGCGCAGCGACGCGAGCACCTCGTCGGAGTGGGCGGGGCCCTTGGTCTCCAGCTGGAGCTGGACCTCGACCTCGCCCAGGTGCACGCCGAGCCGCTCGTGCACGATGTCGAGCACGTTCGCGCCGAGCCCGCCCAGCTTGGCCAGCAGCAGCGCCAGCACGCCCGGCCGGTCGGGCAGCGGCACCCGCAGGGTCAGATAGCGTCCCGCCGCGGCCAGGCCGTGCCGCAGGACCTTGGCCAGCAGCAGCGGGTCGATGTTGCCGCCGGAGAGCACGGCCACCACCGGCGGCTCGAAGACCTGCGGCTCGGCCAGGATCGCGGCCACCCCCGCCACCCCCGCGGGCTCGACGACCTGCTTGGCCCGTTCGAGGCAGAGCACCAGCGCCCGGGAGATGTCGCTCTCGGTGACCGTCACGACGCTGTCGACCAGGTAGTGGATCAGCTCGAAGGGCAGCTCGCCGGGGCGACCGACCGCGATGCCGTCGGCCATGGTGGCGGCGGGCTGGACCATCACCGGCCGCCCGGCCGCCAGCGAGGCCGGGTAGGCGGCCGCCCGCTCGGCCTGCACGCCGACGATCCGCACGCCCGGCCGGAGCGACTTGACCGCGAGCGCGACCCCGGCGGTCAGCCCGCCGCCGCCGAGCGACATCACGATGGTGCCGACCTCGGGGAGCTGCTCCAGGATCTCCAGCCCGATCGTGCCCTGCCCGGCGATGACGTCCGGGTGGTCGAAGGGGTGGATGAACACCGCCCCGGTCCGCTCGGCGTGCTCCTTGGCGCTGGCCAGCGCGACGTCCACGGTGTGGCCGGCGAAGACGACCTCGGCGCCGTAGGAGCGGGTCGCGGCCACCTTGGGCAGCGGCGCCCCCTCCGGCATGTAGACCGTCGCCCTGGCGCCGACCAGACCCGAGCCGAGCGCCACACCCTGGGCGTGGTTGCCGGCGCTGGCCGCCACCACGCCGCGGGCCCGCTCCCCCTCGCTCAGCCCGGCGATCCTCACATAGGCTCCGCGCACCTTGAACGACCCGGAGCGCTGCAGGTTCTCGCATTTGAGGTGGACCGGCCCGCCGATGGCGTCGGACAGCACGTGCGAGTGGAGCAGGGGCGTCCGCAGGGCCACGTCGGCCAGGAGCTCACGGGCGGCGACCACGTCGTCGTAGGTCACCTGGGGGTGGGACATGCATGCCATCCTCCCACCCGCGCCCGGTACGGCCGCACCCGGCACGGCGGGCGGAGGCCGTACCGGGACAGGCGCGGCAAGCCCCCCCCGAAGGCCACAGCGGCGTGCTCGGCGCCGGCCTAGGCCTGGTCGCCGTCGTCGCCATCTCCACCGCCAGGGAGCGGCCCCCGTCCTGGACGCCCCCCCTGGCGCCGGCGGCCCCTCGCCGGCGCCCTCGTGAGTCTCATCTTTGTTTCGATCCGTGGCGAGCGGCGATCCTGCTGGTCGCGGGAGGCAAAGCAGGTGACTGGGAACACCGGTATCGAGAGGCGATCCCGAGAGCTGAGCAGTTGTATGAGATCTACCCGGTGGATCGGCAGAAGGAGATGACGCGGTGACCAGCCATCGCAAGTGGCGTGAGAGCGGCCATCTGGAGCGTGCGATCGAGACCGCGGGGGGGCTGGAGCGGTTCGAGGCGGAAACGCGGCACCTGCGGGAGGAAGCTCAGGCCTGGCGACTCACCGAGATGCGCAGGCGCCGTGGACTCACCCAGCACCAGGTCGCGGAGAGCATGGGCGTCTCGGTCGGACGAGTTTCACAGATCGAGAAAGGCGATGTCTCGACCAGGGAAGTCCTGGATCGATATGTCACCGCGCTTGGGGGCACTCTCAAACTGATCGCCGACTTCGGCGACGAACAGCTCAAAGTCAGCTGATCGTTCGATGGCTTCCGGCCGGCGGCCAAGCGCCTGCGGAGCCGTACGGGACCGTGTGCGCGGAGCCTCAGCGGGACCGGTAACGGTCGGCGGCGAGGATCAGGGCTGCGGCGCCGGCCGGCACGGAGTCGATCAGCTCGCCGAGCGCCTTCCACAGGGTCCGCTCGTCGCCGCCCGGCGGGTGGCCCGCACGTTCCCGTCGGGGTCCACCAGGGCGACGGCGAACTTCGTCCCGCCGATGTCGACGGCAAGCACCGATCCGGACATCTAACGATCATATGGCCGGCCCACGGCCGGGTGGGAGGAGAAGACCAGGACGGAGGCGGTGAACCCGTGCACATGGTTGTGCCCGCTGACCGGGCCGACCTCCCCGGCCGCGAAGAACCCGGCCACGCTGATCGGGCCGAGGGTGTCGCGGAGGGCGACCGCGTCGTGGTCGGCGCTGCCGAACATGGCCGAGCCCCGGCCGTTGCAGGAGAACAGCAGGGCGCCGTCCACCCGGCCGAACTCCTCGCGGTGGGCGTCGAGCAGCTCGTAGAGGTCCTCGTCGGCGGTGGCCGCGTCGCGGACCTGGAAGCGGACGGTGCGGCCGATCTCGACGACGTCGCCGATGGCCACCGCCTCCCTCTCGGGGTCGATCCCGAGCACTCCCCTGATCAGGAAGTCGCCGCGCTCGTGCCGCTCGGCGTATTCGTCCATGGCGACACCGATCTGCAGGCCCGAGGCGACCAGGTCCCGCTCGTCCTCGTCCAGCGCGCTGACGATCTCCTCCAGCCTGGCCAGAGCGGGCTGGCCGGCGAGTTCGAGGAGCAGGTTGTCCTCGACGGCGGTGACGGCCATCGTCGGGCCGATCGGGCGGCACCCCTGGCTGACCACGGTGCTGATGTTGACGGGGCCGCTGAGCAGCACCCCGACGGCGCCCTCGGTGTATACCTCCCCGTCGGCGAACAGCCGCACCGCGCCCCGGCCGCGCAGGGCGTTGGCCAGCCCGCCGATCAGCGGGAGGTTGCCCAGCACCTCCTTGGAGCGCTCGACGAACCCGTCGGTGGGGAAGCTGTAGGGGTCGGTGAACAGGATCGCCGCGTGGTCGTCGGGGTGGCGCTCCGGCAGGCCGACCACGACGAAACGGTCCTCGGTCCGTAACGTGTCCAGCGCGAAGGTCGTCAGCCGGGCGCCCGCCAGGGTGGCGGCCCAGACGCTCACCGAGGGGGTCACCTCGACTCCCTGGCCGTCACCGATCACCCCCGTGGCGCTGCAGCCGAGCACCGAGGCGTCGGGGGTCATGTCCATCACGCGCAGTCCCGCGCGGGAGACCTCGTCTGGATCCTCGCCGCAGATGAAGAAGCAGACCAGGTCAGGGGGTGCGGTCAGACCCGCCAGGGCCTGACGCACCGCGGTCTCGGCGGCGGTGACCAGGTCGGCCCCCACCGCGAGACCATCGGCGAAACGACTTGTCAAAAGCACCACTCGTCTCGCCTCTCCTTCTTTTCCGAAGCCTTGTCTTGGTGCGATTCTCCCCACTGTGGGAACAAGCACGCGCACCGAACGTCACTCAATGGCAAGATCCGAAACCGGGATAAGAGTGCCGGTTTCGGCGCCGGGGACGTAGGCTCGATCCCGTGCCTCAAATCCCAGAGCCACGTACTCTGCGCGAGCTACGCGCGAGCGGCCATATCCACCGTACGGTAAAGGCCGAGATCCGCGAGAACCTCCTGGTCCGCCTCAGGGCGGGGGAGACGCGGTTCCCCGGCATCGTGGGCTTCGACGACACCGTCCTGCCCCATCTGGAACGGGCCCTGCTCGCCGGGCACGACCTGGTCCTGCTGGGCGAGCGCGGCCAGGGCAAGACCCGGCTCATCCGCACCGTCACCGGCCTGCTCGACGAGTGGACCCCGGTCGTCGACGGCTGCGAGATCAACGACCACCCCTACGAGCCCTCCTGCGTCCGCTGCCGCCGGCTGGCCGACGAGACGGGCGAGGACCTGCCGATCTCCTGGAAGCACCGGGACGAGCGCTACGGCGAGAAGCTCGCCACCCCCGACACCTCCGTCGGCGACCTGATCGGCGACATCGACCCGATCAAGATCGCTGAGGGGCGCACGCTCGGCGACCCGGAGACCGTCCACTACGGCCTGGTCCCGCGGAGCAACCGGGGCGTCTTCTCGGTCAACGAGCTGCCCGACCTGGCCGAGCGGATCCAGGTGTCGCTGCTCAACGTGCTGGAGGAGCGCGACATCCAGGTCCGGGGTTACAACCTGCGGCTTCCGCTGGACATCCTGCTGATCGCCAGCGCCAACCCGGAGGACTACACCAACCGCGGCCGGATCATCACCCCGCTGAAGGACCGCTTCGGCGCCGAGATCCGCACCCACTACCCGCTGTCGATCGAGGCCGAGCTCACGCTCATCCGCCAGGAGGCGGCGCTCGGCCAGGTGGGCGCCGACCTTCCCGACCACCTCGTCGAGGTGATCGCCCGGTTCACCCGGCTGGTGCGCGAGTCCACCGCGGTGGACGCGCGTTCCGGGGTGTCGGCCCGCTTCTCCATCGCCGCGGCCGAGACCGCCGCGGCCTCCGCCGTACGGCGGGCGGCCCTGACCGGCGAGGAGCACGCGGTCACCCGCGTGGCCGACCTGCCGGGCATCGTCCACACGCTCCGCGGCAAGGTGGAGTTCGAGGTCAGCGAGGAGGGCCGGGAGACCGAGGTCCTCGCCCACCTGCTCCGCCGGGCCGTGGCCGAGACGTTCCGGGGCACGCTCGGGGGCGCGGACCTGACCGCGCTGCTGGAGAGGTTCGCCGAGGGCGTCCAGGTCGAGTCCGGCCCCATGGTCCCCGCCGCCGAGCTGCTGCGCAGGATCGGCCCGGTGCCCGGTCTGGCCAAGATCATGTCAAGGCTCGGCATCGGCGACGAGTCCCCCGGGCACGCCGCGGCGGCGCTGGAGTTCGCCCTGGAGGGCCTCTATCTCCTGCGCCGCCTGTCCAAGGACGAAGTGGACGGTACGGCGGTCTACCGCACCTGAGGTGTCAGCATGAGCTATCGCTATGGCGAATACCGGGACGGGCCCGACCCGCTCGCCCCGCCGTACGACGTCCGTTCGGCGCTCGACCAGATGGGCGACGCCGTCCTGGCCGGCTCCAACCCCGGCCACGCCCTGCGGGACCTGCTCAAGCAGGGTCTGCCGGGCGCGCAGGACCGGCGCGGGCTCGACGACCTGCTCCGCGAGGTACGGCGGCGCCGCCGCGAGCTGCGCGAGCGCGGCCGGCTCGACGGCA
Source organism: Streptosporangium brasiliense (assembly GCF_030811595.1). Classification (NCBI taxonomy): domain Bacteria; kingdom Bacillati; phylum Actinomycetota; class Actinomycetes; order Streptosporangiales; family Streptosporangiaceae; genus Streptosporangium; species Streptosporangium brasiliense. The sequence continues at coordinate 2,722,486 of NZ_JAUSRB010000002.1, read as the reverse complement.
CCCTCGAACGGGCCAGGGCGCTGCTGGACAAGGCGATCGGCCAGGAGCGGAGCGAGCTGTTCCCCGACCCGTCGGACGAGGCCCGGCTGCGCGAGTCGGAGCTCGACGGCCTCCCGGACGACCCCGCCAGCGCCATCCAGGAGCTGAGCGGCTACGAATGGCGCTCGGCCGCCGCCCGGCAGACCTTCGAGGAGCTGCGCGACCTGCTGCGCAGGGAGGTGCTCGACAGCCAGTTCCGCGGCATGCGGGAGGCGCTGGCCAACCCCGACCCCGCCGCGATGGAGCGGGTCCGGCAGATGATGTCCGCGCTGAACGACATGCTCGACCGGGACGCGCGGGGCGAGCACACGCAGGCCGACTTCGAGGAGTTCATGTCGGACTACGGGGACATGTTCCCGGAGTCGCCGCGGAACCTGGAGGAGCTGGTCGACATCCTCGCGCGCCGGGCCGCCGCCACCCAGCGCCTGCTGGCCTCGCTCACCCCCCGCCAGCGCGAGGAGCTCAACGCGCTGATCAACCAGACGCTGGAGCAGGCCGGGATGGGCGAGCAGATGCGCCGCCTGGGCGAGTCCCTCTACTCCCGCCGCCCCGACCTCGCCTGGAACACCCCGGAGCGGCTGACCGGCGACGACCCGATGGGGATGGGCGACGCGGTGACCGCGCTGGACGAGCTCGCCGACCTGACCCAGCTGGAGGCCGCGCTCCGCCAGGACTATCCCGGCGCCCGGCTGGACGACATCGACGAGGCGGCGATCCGCCGCGCGCTGGGCCGTTCGGCCGTCGACGACCTGGAGGCGCTCCGGCAGATCGAGCGGGAGCTCGAGCAGCAGGGCTACCTGCGCCGCCAGCGCGGGAAGCTGGAGCTCACCCCCAAGGCGGTCCGCCGTCTCGGCGAGACCGCCCTGCGCCGCGTCTTCGCCTCACTCGACTCCGGCCGCCGCGGCGACCACGACCAGGTGGACGCCGGCGCCGCCGGGGAGCTCACCGGCTCCTCCCGGCCCTGGCGGTTCGGCGACGAGCAGCCCATCGACGTGGTGCGCACGGTGGTCAACGGCGTACGGCGCGGCGGGGGCGGCGGCACGGTCACCCTGTCCGTCGACGACTTCGAGGTGGCCGAGACCGAGAGGCGCACAGCAGCGGCGGTGTGCCTGCTGGTGGACCTGTCCTACTCGATGGCCCTGCGTGGCACCTGGGCGGCGGCCAAGCAGACCGCGATGGCCCTGCAGGCACTGGTCAGCTCGAAGTTCCCGCAGGACTCGGTGCAGATCATCGGCTTCTCCAACTACGCCCGCGTCCTGCAGCCCGACGAGCTCGCCGGGCTGGAGTGGGACATGGTCCAGGGCACGAACCTGCACCACGCCCTGCTGATCGCGGGCCGCCACCTCGACCGCCACCCCGACTTCGAGCCGGTGGTGCTCGTGGTCACCGACGGCGAGCCCACCGCCCACCTGCGGCGCAACGGCTCGGCGGCCTTCGAGTGGCCCCCCACCCAGGAGACGCTGGAGCTGACGCTCGCCGAGGTCGACAAGATGACCCGGCGCAGGGCGACGCTCAACGTGTTCATGCTCGCCGAGGACGAGCGTCTGAAGGAGTTCGTCAACGAGGTCGCCCGGCGCAACGGCGGCCGGGTGTTCTCCTCCGGCGCCGACCGCCTGGGCGAGTATGTCGTCAGCGACTTCCTGCGGACCCGCCGCACCCGCTGACCACGGGAGCGGCGGCTACGGGCCGGGCCGTACGCGCGGGACCGGCCATGCCGACCGAGAGAGGGCCGGCCGCGCGTGGCCGGCCACGCTGACCGCGAGAGGGCCGTACGCGCTGATCGCGTGCCGGCCGCGGGCGGGCCGTTCGGCGGCGGCTCAGGAGCGGGAGCGGGCGCTGCGGGTCTCCCCGGCGGGGACGCCGCCGCGGACCCGGCTCACGCGTCGGCGTAGGCGAGGTAGCCGTTGAGCGCGAGGTCGAAGCCGTCGCGGTAGTGGCGGTAGGAGCGGTAGCAGGGCCGCCAGGCCGTGCTGTTGCCCACGCCCGCCCGGGCGTCGGCGACGGCGGAGGGGACCCGCTCCGGGCGGAGCAGCAGGCCACCGCCGAGATAGCGGCCCTCGGCGAGCACCGTGCAGGTCTCGCGGTCACCGGAGACATAACGGCCGCGGCGCCAGCCGCTCTCCTCGTCCCACACCAGCGCCTCACCGCCGGCCAGGAGGATCGTGACGGTGCGCGGGTCGCAGGGACCCTCCCACCAGTCGACGGCCTCGGCGCCCAGCGCCTCGACGACACGGCTCGCGTAGAGAGCCGGCTGCCTCAGCCACTCGTCGGTGTATGGCTCGACATGTTTCACACCCACAGTGGGCACTCCCTTGTGCCGTCGTGCACGGTCCGTTCCGGCGCCCGCCCGGCACGGCCGCGACCTCACCGCCGACGACCTCGTCACACAGGAACAGGCTCGCCAGTGATCCTACTCACTCCACCGGGATGCTCAGGGCCGAAATGCGAAGATCTACCGTCGCACGACGACTGAAACGGGACCATCCGAAAATGTGACCTCTCCGTGACAACCACTTCTCCGTCCGCTCGGTCTTTACTCATCGATGGCGCTCGCCATCAGGGAACAGAAGTGAGGTTGTCCGATGGTCACGGCGATTCTCGTGGCGCTGATGCTCATCGCCTGCGTCTGCTACGAGCTGTGCGCGGTCTCCCGCACCCGCGACAGGCGGGACGCCTTCAGGACGGAGTGACCCCGCGTCCCCGCCCCAAGACCGGCGACATCCGGAGAACTCCCGCGCGCCATACCCATGCGAGATCATCGAAGGCTAATGTCTGGCGCATGACAGACCTGCTGCTCTGGCTGCACATCGGTTTCGCGATCTTCGCTCTGGGGCCGGTCACCGCCGCCACCATGTCCACGCCCAGGTTCATCCGCGCCAAGGACGTCAACGTCCTGCGCTACCTGCACAAGACCACGCGCGTCTACGCCATCGCGGCCATCGGCGTGTTCGTGTTCGGCCTGCTGCTGGGCCGCGAGTTCCTGGGCAAACCCTACTTGTCGGTCTCCATGACGCTCTTCATCGTCGCCGCGGTGCTCCTGGTCCTCGTGGACCGGGACCAACTCGCCGCCATCCGGGTCCTCAGCGCGGAGAACCCGGGTGACGACGCGAAGATGCAGACCGGCCGGATCGCCGCGTTCTCCGGCGTGGTGGCGCTGATCTGGCTGGTCATCCTGGCGCTGATGGTCTGGGGCGACCCGTACTGATCGGGGCGCCTCAGACCCACCGGCCCCACGCCGGGGCGGGGCGGCCCGTACCCGCCGCCCCGGCCCGGCGCCGTCCAGCCCGGCGTCTTCCGGCCCACCGGCCACCGGCCGTACCGGTCTGAGCCGTACCGGCCTTACTGGCCTGTGCCGTACTGGCCTGTGCCGTAACTGGCCTGAGAGGCCGGGTACGGCTAGCCCAGCGCCTGGCTCAGGTCGGCGAGCAGGTCGTCGATCGACTCGATGCCGACCGACAGGCGGACCAGGTCACCGGGGACCTCCAGCGGCGAGCCCGCCGCGGAGGCGTGGGTCATCCGGCCGGGGTGCTCGATCAGCGACTCGACGCCGCCGAGCGACTCGCCCAGGGTGAAAAGCTTGGCCCGGTTGCACACCTCGACCGCCTCGGCCTCTCCTCCGGCGACCCGGAAGGAGACCATGCCGCCGAAACGCTTCATCTGCTTGGCCGCGACCTCGTGACCGGGGTGGTCGGGCAGCCCCGGGTAGAGCACCGAGGTCACCCGCGGGTGGGCCAGCAGGAGGTCGACCACCCGCTCGGCGTTGTCGGAGTGGCGGTCCATCCGCACCCCGAGCGTCTTGAGACCGCGCAGCGTCAGCCACGCGTCGAAGGGCCCGGCCACCGCGCCCATCGCGTTCTGGTGGAAGGCGAGCTCGGCGCCCAGCTCGGCGTCGGCCGTGACGAGCGCGCCGCCGACCACGTCGGAATGGCCGCCCACGTATTTGGTGGTGGAGTGCACCACGATGTCCGCGCCCAGCGACAGCGGCTGCTGAAGGTAGGGCGAGGCGAAGGTGTTGTCGACCACCAGCAGCGCGCCGTTGTCGTGCGCGAGCTCGGCCAGGGCCGCGATGTCGGCGATGCCGAGCAGCGGGTTGGTGGGCGTCTCCACCCATACGATCTTGGTCTTCTGGGTCATGGCGGCCGCGACCGCGCTCAGGTCGCCGAGCGGCGCCGGGTCGTAGCGCAGGCCCCAGCGCGCGTGCACCTTGGAGAACAGCCGGTAGGTGCCGCCGTAGGCGTCGTTCGGGATGATGACGTGGTCATCCGGCTTGCAGACCGTGCGGAGCACGGCGTCCTCGGCCGCCAGGCCGGAGGCGAAGGCCAGGCCCCTGGTGCCACCCTCGACGGCCGCCATGGCCTCTTCCAGGGCGGTCCTGGTCGGGTTGGCCGACCGGCTGTATTCGTACCCGGCGCGCAGCCCGCCCACGCCGTCCTGCTTGTACGTCGACACTGCATAGATCGGCGGGACGACCGCCCCTGTGTGGGGCTCGGCCTCCTGACCTGCGTGGATGGCAAGCGTCTCGAATCCTTCACTCATACCGCCAACGCTACTCGTAAAACCGCCTGCGCCATGCGGCAGCATGAGGGGGCCGCGGGCCGGACGGCCACCGATCAGGCCGCCCGGGGTTCGCGGTTGCCCGTTCCAGCCGGACGGCCACCGATCGGACCGCCCGGGGTTCGCGGTTGTCCGCTCCGGCCGGACGGCCCGCCGTACAGACCGCTCCGCCGGACGGCCCGCCGTACGGGCCGGACCGGGCGGCGGTCCACCGGTCAGGCCGCCTGGGGCTCGCGGCTGTCCACCAGGCGCGGCCGCAGCCGCACGACCTCTCCGCCGGCGGCCACCTGCGGGACCTGGATGTGGCGGCCGCTGGCGCCCTCGGCGGGCTCCCCGTTGATGCGCGACAGCAGGACGGGGTCCGCGAGTGCCAGAGACACCACGACCACGAGTCCGGCGGCCAGCAACATGATCCCGATGACGGTCATTTCCCTCTCCCCTTCGACACCTCAAGCATCGGTGGCGGGCCCCCCGCCCCGCCTCCGCTGAAGGGCCGGTCCGGGGGCGGACGGGTCGGCCGAACGGTTGATATGTCACTCAGCCGGGAGGCTTAGGCTCGGGGGCCGTGGGTGAAACACATCGCGTCGTTTACTGGATCCAGCGGCTCAGCGAGTTCGCGCTCATCGGGTGGCTCTCGCTGCTGCTCATGGTCGACCTCGCGGCGGCGGTGTCGGACGGCGGCTGGGCGATGTGGCTGAGCCCGCTGTGCGGCCTCGCCGGCATCCTGGCCGTGCTGTGGCGCCGCACGAGGCGGGTCGGCGGGTTCGTCGCCGTCCTGGTGCTGTCGCTCACCTGCACCCTGGTCATCGGGGCCACCGGCGGCCGCGGGTTCCCGGGGGTGGCCGAGACGGGATCGCTGCTGATCCTGACCATCGGCGGGCTGCGCTGGATCGAGCCGATCAAGCGGGCCGCGCTGTTCTCCGTCGCCTCGATGATCGTGCTGGAGACGGCGGCGGGGCGGACGAACCATGGCAACGAGTCCGTGGCCGCCAGTTTCCTCATCTTCGTCGGCTGGTCCGTCGCCGCCGCGGTCGGCGCCTACCTCCGCTTCCAGCTGGAGCGGCGCAGGGAGGCGGTGAACTCCGTACGGCGGGCCGAACGCCTGGAGCTCGCCAGGGAGCTGCACGACCTGGTCGCCCACCACATCACCGGGATCGTCGTCCAGGCGCAGGCGGCCAAGGTCGTCGCCGAGCAGAAGCCGGAGGCCGTGGTCCCCTCGCTGGAGGCGATCGCCAACGCCGGCGCCGACGCGCTCACCTCGATGCGCCGCCTGGTGAGCGTGCTGCGGGCCGAGGACGAGGCCGCCCGTTCCCCCGGCAGCAGGCTCGTCGACATGCGCACGATGGTGGAGCGCTTCTCCGCCGGCGGCCCCCGGGTCGCCTTCGACATCGGCCAGGGCATCGACGACGAGACCCTGGCCCCGGAGGTGATGACCACCCTCCACCGGGTCCTGCAGGAGTCGCTCACCAACGTCCGGCGGCACGCCCCGGGCACCGGCTGGGTGGAGGCGGACCTGCGGCTGATCGCCGCCCCCGACGGGCCGGCCGGACCCGGCCGGCGCTCCCCGAACGGCAGGCCGGATCCGCGGATCCGGCCGGGCCGCGCGACGGGCACGGTGCGACTGCGCGTGCGCAACTACGGCTCGGCCTCCGACACCAGGGTCTCCCGGCTGGGCGGCGGGTTCGGCCTGGTGGGCATGGCTGAGCGCGTCGAGGCGCTCGGCGGCCGCCTGGTCGCCGGCCCCACCCCCGAGGGAGCCTGGGAGGTGCTGGCGGAGTTTCCCGTCTGACTAGTGGTTGGCGAGGAAGGCCAGCAGGTCCTGCCGGGTGAGCAGCCCGACGGGCTTGCCGTCGTCGAGGACGACCGCGGCGTCGGCCTTCTCCAGCGCCTCGACCGCCATGGAGACCGGCTCGCCCGCGCCGATCATCGGCAGCGGCTGGGACATGTGACCGGCCAGCGGGTCGTTCGGCCGCACCCGGCCGCGGTAGAGGGCGTCGAGCAGGTCGCGCTCCAGGATCGAGCCGACCACCTCGGCGGCCATGACCGGCGGCTCCTCCTTCATCACCGGGAGCTGCGACACGCCGTACTCCCGCATGATGGAGATGGCCGTGTCCACCGACTCGTGCGGGTGGGTGTGCACGAACTCCGGCATGCCCGAGCCCTTGCGGGTCAGCACGTCCTTGACCAGGCCCTCGTCGCTGGAGGTGGTCAGGAAGCCGTAGTCGGCCATCCAGTCGTCGTTGAAGATCTTCGACAGGTAGCCCCGGCCGCCGTCGGGCAGCAGCACCACGACCACGTCGTCCGGCCCGGCCTGCTTGGCCACGCGCAGCGCCGCGACCGCCGCCATGCCGCAGGACCCGCCCACCAGCAGCGCCTCCTCGCGGGCCAGGCGGCGGGTCATGCCGAAGGAGTCCTTGTCGGAGACGGCGATGATCTCGTCGCAGATCGTGGTGTCGTAGGTGGCCGGCCAGATGTCCTCGCCGACCCCCTCCACCAGGTAGGGCCGTCCGGTGCCGCCGGAGTAGACCGAGCCCTCCGGGTCGGCGCCGATGATCTTCACCCGGCCGCCGGAGACCTCCTTGAGGTAGCGGCCGGTGCCGCTGATCGTGCCGCCCGTGCCGACGCCCGCCACGAAGTGGGTGATCCGGCCCTCGGTCTGCTCCCAGATCTCCGGGCCGGTGGAGTGGTAGTGGCTGTCAGGGTTGTTCTGGTTGGAGTACTGGTCCGGCTTCCAGGCGTTCGGCGTGTCCCTGGCCAGCCGGTCGGAGACGGAGTAGTAGGAGTCGGGGTGGTCGGGCGAGACCGCCGTCGGGCAGACCACGACCTCGGCACCGTAGGCGCGCAGGACCGCGATCTTGTCCTGGGCGACCTTGTCGGGCACCACGAACAGGCACTTGTAGCCCCGCTGCTGCGCGACGATGGCCAGGCCGACCCCCGTGTTGCCCGACGTGGGCTCCACGATCGTGCCCCCGGGGCGCAGCTCGCCCGATTTCTCCGCGGCGTCGATCATCCGCACCGCGATCCGGTCTTTCACCGAGCCGCCCGGGTTGAAATACTCCACCTTGGCCAGCACCTGGGCCGGCAGCCCCGCCGACACATTGTGCAGCCGGACGAGTGGAGTGTTGCCCATCAGCTCCACGAGTGAATCATGTACGCGCACCGGGTGATCACCTCGAAATACCAAAGCTCTGTCAGCTTGTTGTGTTGGGCGCCGAGATCCCCTGGGGGTGGGTGGGGCTCGGCTAGTTTCAAGGCAACGCTACCGCCGCGCCGCATCGAGGGAGCAACACCACGTGACCTGGACACCGGGGGCGGCGCGGGCCGCCCGGCGCATAGCGGCCGCAGCGGCCGTGGGCGGTGGCGGGCTCACCGCGCTCGGAGTGGCCACCTACGGTGTGCTGCTCGCCGAGGCGCTGGTGGCCCGCCGGATCGTCGGCCGCCCGCACGGCATGGAGGGACCGCCGTCGGACGGGCTCTACGGCGACTTCCCGGGCGAGCCGATCCGGATGGTCATGCTCGGCGACTCCACCTCGGTCGGCCTGGGCACCACCGACCCCGCGGAGACCCCGGCCGTGCTGATCGCCTCGGGGCTGGCCGTCGTCGCCGAGCGGCCGGTGCGGCTGACCGTGGTCGGCAAGTCGGGCGCGGCCTCCGCCGAGCTGGGCGAGCAGGTGGACCAGGCGCTCGACGCCGACCCCGAGATAGCGGTGATCTTCATCGGCGCCAACGACGTCACCACCCAGACGCTGCCCGCGCAGGCCGTACGGCATCTGCAGAAGGCCGTGCGGCGGCTGCGCGAGGCGGGGGCCGAGGTCGTCGTGGGCACCTGTCCCGACCTCGGCACGGTCCGGCCGATCGTGCAGCCGCTGCGCTGGGTGACCCGGCGCTGGAGCCGCCAGCTCGCCGCCGCGCAGACGGTCGCCGTGGTCGAGGCGGGCGGGCGGACGGTGGCCTTCGCGGACCTGCTGGGGGCGGAATTCGATGCAAACCCAGCCGAAATGTTCGGACCGGATCGTTTCCATCCATCTGTCCAAGGTTATCTACAGGTTGCTTACGCGGTGCTACCTTCTGTAGGCAGTGCGTTGGGACTGTGGCCCGAACCACGGGTCCGGCGCAGTGAGTCGATCTACCTCGCGGCGGCTATGGCCGCGGAGGAACCCGGCACCGAGGTCTCCGCGACCCGCGTCGCCGGCCGAGCAACCGGACCCCACGGACGGTGGGTGACGATGTTCCGCCGGAGGCCAGGGGCGCCGCCTCACGACGCCTGAACCCGGTTACCCTCCGCGGCGAAGTCGTGACCCTCTCGCCGACCTTGGAGTGGAATGCCCGTGATCTGGCCTCACGCGAAACCGGCCCTGCTGCTCGCCGGAGCCCTGGCCCTGGCCGGCTGCTCCGGCAGTGAAGCGGCCACACCGGCCCATCCCACCTGGCACAACACCGAGGTGAACGCGGTCAGCCGCACCACCGCCGCCGGCGGGGTCGCCATGACGACCTCCATGAGGCCCGACGGCGCCCTGGAGACGGTGGCCGTCGACCTCGCCTCGGGCAAGAAACTGTGGGCCCATCCCGCGACCATGGCCGGCCGTCTGCCGGGGATGGGGATCCCGGCGCCGGCGATCGTCGAGACCGGGCCGGGCCAGGCCGTCGCGGTGGCGATCGACCCCGCCAGGCGGGGCCGCTGGAACGCCACGCTCATCGCCCGTGACGCGAGGACCGGCGCGCAGAAGTGGACCCGCCCGGTGCACTCCACGTTCGGGCCGCAGCGGTGCGGGGCGTTCGTGTGCCTGTCGGAGCAGACCGCCCTCGCCACGGCCCGGGTCGTCGTGCTCGACCCCGCCACCGGCCGGCTGATGTGGAAGCTCCCCGGCATCGCCGAGGTCGAGTGGTCCGACGCCTCCCGCGTGGTCCTCCTGCGCCTGGCCCAGCACCCCGTCCTGGAGTCCTACGACCTGAAGACCGGGAAGGCCGGCTGGCGGCTCCCCGTCGAGCAGCCCCTCGGCACCGGGGTCGACATGTCGGGCGGCTGGTCGTTCGGCGCGACGGCCGACAACCTCATCGGCTACGTCGCCCCCTACACCCACCCGGAGACGGAGAAGGTCTCCGCCTTCGGCCTGTTCTCCGTCAAGCTCGCCGACGGCACGGTCAACTGGATCCGCCCCTCGGTGGTGCGCGTCTACCCCAGCGGCAGCCCCGGCTACGCACCGGTGGTCCGCCCGGTCGACCAGCAGGGCCAGTACGGCGGTTTCGCCCGGCTCGACGCCGAGAGCGGCCGGGTCCTCGGCCAGATCCCCGCCACCCAGGTCCCCGACTCGGGCTGGTGGCTGGCCTTCCCCGCCCGGATGGACAGGCTCGGCTTCCTCAAGCACGGCAGGCCGGGCAGCGCCTTCGACCTGGCCACCGGCCAGAACGCCGAGGTCAAGGACGCGCGGGGCTGGTCCTTCTGCGTCACCGATCCCAAGCCCCTCGCCCTCAAGGGCCAGAACCCGGGCTTCTACTCGGTCGCCTCGCTGTGCGAGTTCGAGCTGGCCGACGGCAGGAAGGTCGCGGGCTCCGGCGCCCCGCCGGCCTGGTTCACCGGCAGCCAGGACGGCTGGCGGACGTGGCGTGACGAGCGGGGCGGCCTGCACGGGATCAAGGACAGCACCGGCACCGCGCCGGGCATGTACGGCTGACGCACGGAGCGGGTACCGGCACCGCGCCGGGCATGTAAGGCTGACGCGCGGAGCAGACACGGCCGGCGCACTCCGGACATGTACGGCTGACGCGCGGAGCAGACACGGCCGGCGCACTCCGGGCCGGCCCGGCCGGGGGCGGCGCTCCCCCGTGACGGGCCCCGTCTCCGGGCGGGGTCCCGGTGCGCGCCGTACAAAGTTCTGTTTCATCCCGCCCCGGGGCGTGGCATCCGAGCTACCGCGCGGTAACCTCCGCATGAGGAGCGACCAACGAACCCAGGAGAGCCACATGCCCGAGGCAGTCATCGTCGCGACCGCGCGCTCGCCGATCGGACGCGCCTTCAAGGGGTCCCTCAAGGACATCCGCCCCGACGATCTGACCGTGCAGATGATCAAGGCCGCGCTGGCCAAGGTCCCGCAGCTCGACCCGGCCACCATCGACGACCTGATGCTGGGCTGCGGCCTGCCGGGCGGGGAGCAGGGATTCAACATGGCCCGCGTGGTCTCCACCCTGCTCGGGCTGGACACCGTGCCCGGCACCACCATCACCCGCTACTGCTCGTCCTCGCTGCAGACCACCAGGATGGCCCTGCACGCGATCAGGGCGGGCGAGGGCGACGTGTTCGTCTCGGCGGGCGTGGAGTGCGTCTCCCGCTTCGCCACGGGCAACTCCGACTCGCTGCCCGACACGCAGAACACGCTGTTCGACGAGGCCCGCGCCCGTTCGGCCAGGGCCGCCGAGGGCGGCGGCGGCGTCTGGCACGACCCGCGCGAGGACGGCGCGGTGCCCGACGTCTACATCGCGATGGGCCAGACCGCGGAGAACCTGGCCGGGCTCAAGGGCGTCTCCCGCCAGGAGCAGGACGAGTTCGGCGTCCGGTCCCAGAACCTGGCCGAGAAGGCCATCGCCAACGGCTTCTGGGAGAGCGACATCACCCCGGTCACCCTGCCCGACGGGACCGTGGTCAGCAAGGACGACGGCCCTCGCGCGGGCACCACCTACGAGGCGGTCTCGCAGCTCAAGCCGGTCTTCCGCCCGGACGGGACGGTCACCGCCGGCAACTGCTGCGCGCTGAACGACGGCGCCGCCGCGGTGATCGTGATGAGCGACACCAGGGCCGCCGAACTCGGCATCACCCCGCTCGCCCGGATCGTCTCCACCGGCGTGACCGGCCTGTCACCCGAGATCATGGGCCTGGGCCCGGTCGAGGCCTCCAAGCAGGCCCTGGCCCGGGCCGGCATGTCCATCGGCGACGTGGACCTCGTCGAGATCAACGAGGCTTTCGCCGCCCAGGTCATCCCGTCCTACCAGGACCTCGGCATCGACCTCGACCGGCTCAATGTCAACGGCGGCGCCATCGCGGTGGGCCACCCGTTCGGCATGACCGGTGCCCGGATCACCTCCACGCTGATCAACAGCCTCCGGTTCCACGACAGGTCGATCGGCCTGGAGACCATGTGCGTGGGCGGCGGCCAGGGCATGGCCATGGTCCTGGAGCGCCTCAGCTAGTGGTCGCGCCCGTTAATTCGTCGGGGGTCATCCGGCCAGCGGGTGCGGTGCATGCCGGTCGTGCTGTCTGATGCGTGCCAGGAGGCGGTTGAGGTCGGTGCGGGTGAACTTCCAGTCGAAGGGCCTGGCTGCGGCGTTGTAGTGGTTCTCGAAGGCGAGGATTTGGGCGGCGAGCTCATCGAGGTCCTCAAAGTCGTCGGGGCTGAGGAGCTTGCGCTGGATGACGGAGAAGTAGACCTCGATCTGGTTGAGCCAGGAGGCGTGGACGGGCAGATGGACCATCTGGGCGTTCGGGTAGGCGTCGCTGAGCCGGGCTGCCGCCGCCCAGTTCCGGTGCGAGGAGCCGTTGTCCACGACCCAAAAGACCCGCCTGGCCGAAGCGTATGGCTCGCTCTGCATCACCTGGTCCACGAGCGCGGTGAACGGCCTGATGCCAGTGGTTGGCTCGCACCGACCCATGACCCGGGCATGATGGACGTCGTAGGCGGCCAGGTAGGCGAGGGTGCCGAAGCGGTGGTACTCGCTCTCGATCCGCATCGCCCGCCCCGGCCCCGGTGGGAGCGGGAGGTGGATGCGCATGCGGGCCTGGACGCCGGGCTTCTCGTCGGCGCTGAGCACGTACTCGTCCTCACCGAGCGGCTCCCCTTCCCATTCCCGCTGGTAGAGGTCCAGGACGCGGGATGCCTTGAGGGCGAAGTGCGGGTCACGAGGAAAGATCCACGACCGGTGCTGCCAGGGCTTCAGGGCGTCGTCGGCGAGCCAGCGGCGCACGGTGGACGCCGAGGGCGCGGGAGCGATGCCGCTGGCTGCCGTATGGCGGGCCAGCTCGGGGCAGGTCCATCGGGCCAGGGGAGTTCCGCTCGAGGTGGGCATCTCGCACGCGAGGGCCTTGACCCCGGCCACGATGCGGGCGGAGAACACGCGCGGCCTGCCGGGGCGCGGCGCGTCGGCCAGCCCCTCGATGCCCTGTTCACAGTACCGACGCCGCCATTTGCGGGCCGTGTCCTGGCAGATGCCCAGTCGCTCCGCGATCATCCGGTTCGCTGTGCCCGCCGCGGCGAGCAGCACAATCTGTGATCGCAGCACCAGGCGAAACGGCGCTGAGCCGCGCCGGGACAGGGACTCCAGCTCAGCGCGCTCAGCGTCGCCAAGGCATATGACATAGGGACTGGAGGGCATGCCCTCCATGGTGCAGCCAGGCGGGTAGGGCACGATGGCCGTATGGCAAGGCCACCTGAGTCGACCATGACCTCGCTACGCCAGCGCCTGGCCGCCAGGGCACGCGAGCGCTGGCCTCAGCTCGCCGGCATCACCGTCCGCTATCACGGCGAGTTCGCCTATGTCGCCGGCCGGCTCCCCGATGGCACCACCCTGCCGCTCTGCCGGCTCCGCTACGCTGGATCCGCCACCAGCTGGGGGTTCGCCATTTACCGCGCCAGCCACGACGACTACGAGAAGTCCGTCCTGTCCACCGGCTACCCGGCCGGCACCCCGCAGGAAGCCCTCGACTGCGCCTGTGGCCTCTACCTCGGCGACACTACGGCCTGGCTCAACCCGCCATCCCCGACGAATTAACGGGCGCGACCACTAGTCACCCGTGGACGTCGGGACCGGCGCGGGTGATCTCGATCCTCAGGATCACCCGCCTGTCCCGCTCCATGGCCCTGCGGTAGTCGTCCCAGTCGGGGTGCTCGCCGGAGATGTCACGGTAGTAACTGACCAGGGGTTCCATCGCCTCGGGCAGCGAGACGATCTCCGCGGTGCCCTCGATCTGGATCCACTCACCGTAGAAGGCGTCGGTCGTCACGCAGAGCGCCACCTGGGGGTCCCTGCGGAGGTTACGGACCTTCGCCGCGGTCTCCCTGGTGCTGACGATCACGTGCCCCTCGGCGTCGACCCCTACGGTGACCGGGGACATCTGCGGCCGCCCGTCGGCGTGCCGGGTCAGCAGGACCGCGTGATGGTTGTCGCGGATGAAGTTACGTGCCTTGTCGAGATCCATGGCACCATCATGCACGCTCACCCACGCGAAGATCAGGTATGTGGAGGCCGGGCTCGCGCGTGCGAGGACCCGCGCCGCTGGACGGGGCGCGGGCCCTTCAGAAGGTAGGCGGCTTACAGGTGACGGCTGCGGCGGTGGCGCTCGTGCTCGTGCACGATGGCGGCGGCGTAGCCATGGGTCAGCCCGTGCTCGTCGGCGAGCCAGTTGGCACGCTCGTCGCAGCGCAGGAAAGACGGGCCGTTGTCGATAGCCTGGAACCACTCTGGGAGTGCGCGTCCCGTGATGTCCGGGACCCTTGCGATCAGCTTGCTCTGCGTCTCCATCGAGTGGTTCAACGACATGGGCACCTCCACGGATAGGGCTCCTTTGCTCGACAGTGCATCACGAGTCCGCAGATAGCAAGCCCTCACTAGCTGGTCATCGGTGATGATTCGTCGCTCATTGGTGGCTTCTCGTTCACCGGCGTTCCCATCCTGAGCAAGAAGAAACCCCCGCCTCCTGAGCAAGAAGAAACCCCCGCCGGAGACACTCCGACGGGGGCTCTCGCCTACGCTCAGTCGCTGCTGGAGAAGTAGCTCAGCAGACGGAGGATCTCCAGGTAGATCCAGACCAGGGTGACCGTCAGGCCGAAGGCCATCAGCCAGGAGTATTTCTCCGGGGCGCCGGCGCGCACGCCCTGCTCGACCGAGTCGAAGTCGAGCAGCAGGAAGAAGCACCCGACGAGGATCGCGGCGATGCTGAACACGTAGGCCAGGGCGCCGCCGGAGCGGATGCCGATGCCGTCGGCGATGAAGAAGGTCGCGACCCAGTTGACGAGCATGAGCCCCATCAGGCCCAGGCCCGCCGCCACGACGAACTTGGTGAACTTCGGCGTGACACGGACGATGCGCAGCGAATACACGACGAGTGTGGCGGCGAAGGCGAGGGCCGTGCCGACCACCGCCTGGAAGACGATGCCGCTGAACCGGTCGTTGTAGATGTGGCTGGCCACACCGACGGCGACACCGTAGGAGACCGCGTAACCGAGGATCAGCGCCGGGTTCATGCTCTGTTTGAACGAGATGATCAGACCGAGCACCAGGCCGACGAGCACGCCGGCGATCATCGCGCCGATGCCGAGGTTGAGCGCCCAGGCCACGGCCGCCGAGACGGTCAGGGTGCCCAGGGTGATGAAGCCGCGCACCACCACGTCGTCGATCGTCATGGTCCGCTGTGCGGGGGGTGCGTACGCCGGCCTGTCGTACATGCCCTGAAGCTGGTCAGGGGTGGGGGTCGGCGATCCCCACGACTGCTGGTGCCCCTTGGACTGCCGACTGAATACGGGGTTCTTACTCTCCATCGCTGCCTCCACGCTGCGACCTACGCGATCAGCGTATTAGATCGGTTGTCACACGGCCGTATCGTGTTGATATCCATGTCTGCCTGATCCATGTGGCCGTACGGCTACCGCCGAATGATCCAACGAACGGCCTGTCCGCCGGGTTCCCACCTCTCGCACCGCAATCGTCGCCCGTCCGTCGGGCCGGCCCCAGGGGTGGTCAGCCCCTCCGGCGGGCGGCCGCCCGAGCGGCCCCGGGAGATCGGTGCACGGACAGGCCCGTGCCCATATCCGGTCACGGGCCTGAACCAGCTGATAACCGTCAGTGCCCCCGGAGGGACTCGAACCCTCACTCGAACCCTTTTAAGGGGTTTGCCTCTGCCGTTGGGCTACGGGGACGCCGTAATCATACGTAACGGACCACTCATCCGAGGAGCACAACTTCGTATCAGGCGTCACACGGATCATGTCCCGCGGTCCGCCTCTCAGGCCCCGGAGGCGACGGCGGAACGGGCGGACGGGATACCGTTTTAAGCCAGAAAAACCTTAATAACCGCATAACACGCTTATCATCCACTTCTGGCCTGCTCAACCGTCGGCCCCATACGGTGGACCGCCCATGAATGGACGAGGCGGTCGAGGAACAGCACACCGTCGAGATGGTCGAGCTGGTGCTGGATGCAGCGGGCCTCGAAGGCGTCGGCGTCGACGGTGACGGGAGCGCCACTGCCGGGGCGTTCGCCCCGGACGGTGATGCGGGTGGCCCGCAGGACGTCCCCGGCCAGGCCGGGCACGGACAGACACCCCTCGCGAGTGGGCTCCCATCGGGAGGCGGCCACCAGGCGGGGGTTGGCCATGACCAGCTCCCCCGCGCAGGAGCGGGCCCCGGGGTGGAGGGAGACGTCGACGGAGAGCAGCCGCCAGCCCAGCCCTATCTGCGGCGCGGCCAGGCCCGTGCAGTGCCGCACCCGGCGCATGGTGGCCAGGAGGTCGGCCGCCGCGGAGACGACCAGGGGGTCGGCGGGGTCGACGGGGAGCGCCTGGGCGGTCAGCACGGGATGCGGGGCGATGATCAGCTCCCGGGCGGTGCCGGTCATGCCCCTGCGCCGCCCCGCCGTACGGCGCCGTCCCCGGCCCACCGCACGACACCGGCGGCACAGCGCCTCCGGCCCGTCACAGCACCTCCGGCTCGGCGGGGCGGAAGGCCATCCGGGAGCCGAGGTCGGCGGCCACCGCGGCCAGACGGCACATCAGGCCGGCCACGTCCACCGCCTCCGGCAGCCGCACGTCCGCGACCAGGACGTACAGCCGGCCGCAGAGGCGGGTCGTCATCCCGGTGATGTCGCCGCCGGCGCCGGCGAGCACCGCGCTGACCGCGGAGATGACGCCGGGACGGTCGGGGCCGTGGAGGGTGAGGACGTAGCCGAGGCCCTCCGGGGCACGGTCGAGGTCACGGCGGGACTCGACCCCGGTCACGGTGACGGCCATCCCGGGGAAGGCCGAGGGCGGTGGCAGCCGGCCGGAGACCAGCATCATCATCGCGACGTGGCCGCCGAGCAGCGCCACCGCCGATTCCTCGACGTTCGCCCCGCACCCGGCGAGCACCGCGGTCACCTCGGCGATCGTTCCCGGTCTGTCCACTCCCAGCACGGTGATCGCAGACAAGCCCACCCCCGGCCCCCTCCCGGCTCGGGCTGGGGCTCAAGGGGCGAGCATGACGGTCAGCAACAGACCCTGACGAGGACCCAGCGGTTTCCCACCTGCGGGCGCCCGGGACTCAGGTCGTCGCCGCCTCGCGGAACTCCGTGCGCGGAGCCTCGATCTCTCCGAGCGAGACGGTCTCCCGCTTGAAGAACAGCGCCAAGGTCCAGTCCGCCATCACACGGACCTTGCGGTTGAGAGTAGGCACCCGCGACAGATGGTAGGTGCGGTGCATGAACCACGCAGCCAATCCGCGAAGCTTGACCCCGTAGACGTTGGCGACGCCCTTGTGGAGGCCCAGACCGGCGACCGATCCGACGTACTTGTGCCGGTAGTCGACCAGTTCCTGCCCGTGGAGGCGGCGGGTGATGTTGTCGGCGAGGACCTTGGCCTGCCGTACGGCGTGCTGGGCGTTGGGCGCGCAGTACTGGCCGGGGTTGGTCATGTCGGGCACCCCGGCCACGTCTCCGGCGGAGAAGGCGTCCTCGACCCCGGCCACCGTCAGGCGGGTGGTCGTCTTGATCCGGCCGCGCTCGTCCAGCGGCAGGTCACCGGCGTTGACGACGGGGCTGGGCTTCACACCGGCGGTCCACACGATGGTCGCCGACTCGAACTCCTCCCCGTCGGAGAGCTTGACCAGGCCGCCCTCGCAGGACTCCAGCCGGGTGTTCATCTTGACCTCGATGCCGCGCTCGCGGAGCTGCTCGGCGGTCCACTTGCCCATCTCGGGGCCGACCTCGGGGAGGATGCGGTCGGTCGCCTCGACGAGGATCCAGCGCATGTCCTTGCGGGAGACGGTGCGGTAGTAGCGGACGGCGTCGACGGCCATGTCCTCCAGCTCGGCGAGCGCCTCGACGCCCGCGAAGCCGCCGCCGATCACGACGAACGTCAGCGCCCGGCGGCGCAGGGCGTCGTTGTCGTCGGACTCGGCCCGGTCGAGGAGTTCGAGCACCCGGTTGCGGAGCGCGATCGACTCGCCGACCGTCTTGAAGCCGATCGCGGCGTCGGCGAGGCCGGGGATGGGGAGCGTGCGGGAG
Organism: Streptosporangium brasiliense; assembly: GCF_030811595.1. Taxonomy (NCBI): domain Bacteria; kingdom Bacillati; phylum Actinomycetota; class Actinomycetes; order Streptosporangiales; family Streptosporangiaceae; genus Streptosporangium; species Streptosporangium brasiliense. The sequence continues at coordinate 2,704,653 of NZ_JAUSRB010000002.1, read as the reverse complement.
ATCGAGCCGGCCGCCATGACGACGATGTCGTAGCCGATCTCGTGCGGCGTGCCGACGTTCGGCGCGAAGGTGAGCGACTTGTCCGCGTGGTTGACCTTGGAGACCTTGCCGTTGAGGATCGTCGCCTTCTTGAGAACCCGGCGGAGCGGGACCACCACGTGCCGGGGCGAGAGGTTTCCCGCCGCCGCCTCGGGGAGGAAGGGCTGGTAGGTCATGTGGGATTCGGGGGTGAGGACAGTGATGCGAACGCTGCCGTCGCGCAGTTCCTTGCGGAGCGTGTGCTGCAGACGCAGCACGGTGTAGAGACCGACGTAGCCCCCACCGACGACCACGATGTGCTTGGAGTTGCGGTTCACTTCGGCGCCATCCTTAGGTCCAAGGCTTTGTGAAAGCTTTCACAAGCATACGTCCGCCTCCGGGGTCGCGCCATGCGCCCCTCGGGCAATTTGCGCGAAACTTTCCCGAATCAGGGGAAACAGTCTCCCTTCTCCCCTAAAAACCGGCCAAGATTCTCTTTGTGATCGAGTTCACAAGCTACGTAGAACGTTTGCCCTGGTGAAGAGCTGGTCAAGCATCTCGGCGGTCACGCGGCCGGTGAAAGTGTTCTGCTGGCTCGGGTGGTAGCACCCGAGAAGACGGGCCGGGGTCCCGTTACGGGTGATCTCCACCTCTGCGCCGTGCCCGAAGGGCGGCCTCGGGCGCGGCAGGTCGTATCCGGCCTCCTTCAACGCGGGCCAGACCGCCTGCCAGGCGAAGCCTCCCAGCGCCACCACCACCCGCACGCTGTCGGCGACCAGCGCCACCTCCCGGCTCAGCCAGGGGAAGCAGGCGGCCCGCTCCGACGGCTCGGGCTTGTTGGCCGGCGGAGCGCACCGGACGGCCGCCACCATGCGCGCGCCGATGAGCCGCTGCCCGTCGCCGGCGTGGACGCTGGTCTCCTGCGCGGCCAGGCCCGTCCGGTGGAGCGAGGCGAACAGCCAGTCCCCGCTGCGGTCGCCGGTGAAGATGCGGCCGGTGCGGTTGCCCCCGTGCGCGGCCGGGGCCAGGCCGACGATGAGGACCTCCGGCCGCTCCTCACCCCACCCCGCGATGGGCCGTCCCCAGTAGGTCTCCGCGGCGAACGCCCGCCGCTTGACGGCCGCGACCTCCTCGCGCCACTCCACCAGGCGCGGGCAGGCCCGGCAGACCGACTGCCGGGCGGTGAGTTCGGCGAGCGTACGGCTCGCCCCCGCGAGCGCGCTCACCTCCGAGGGGTCATGGGCGACGGGGGTGTCCGGCCGCGCGGGGTCGTCCGGCCAGCCGGATCCGGGAGGAACACAGGTCATGTCCTCGATGGTGCCCGATCCGAGCAGGCCGATCGACCGGAAGGGTCACCCGGGGAGCCGGAAGACGGAGAGCGGGAACACGGAGAGATGGAGAGCGGGAAAACAGAGAGGCGGCGCCCGCTTGGAGCGGGCGCCGCCTGTCCTACTTCGGATGTCCTACTTCAGACGAGACTCGGTGTCAGGCGCCGGTCTTGTCAGCGGACTTGTCGTTGGCCTGGGCGCAGACCGCGTCGTAGTTGACGGTCGTCGAGCCGCCGCCGACGATCCCGAACCTGACGGTCCCGGCCTTGAGGCCGTCCGACGCACCGGTGAAGGTGCTGGACTTGGTGCCCTCCGAGGCGAAGTCGAGCTCCTCGGACTTCACCACGGTGCCGTTGAGGCTCCAGGTGACGGTGACCTTGATCGGACCGGTGGCGTAGACGCTGCCGGTGCCGGTGACCGAACCCGCCGGGCAGCCGGCCGCGACCTGCTTGGCCGACGTGCCCTCCTGGATCCAGGCCTTGGAGTCCGGGGTCGGCACCTTGCAGGTGACCTTGCCCTGGACGGTGCCGCTGCTCGGGCCACCGTAGATCTCGATCGAGCGCCTGCTGGTCCCGGACGCCGAGGCGCTCCAGGAGTCGCTCACGCTGCGGCTCTGGTAGCCGTGACCGCCGAAGTAGACGCTCTCCCAGCTACCCGGGACACCGTCGCGGACCCAGCGGTACTTCACGTGGCCACGGCCGTACGAAGCGCTGATCGTGCCGGTGAAGGAGCGGGTGACCGGGCAGGTGCCCTCGTAGTTCGCCGGAGCGTCGACGGAGGCCGAGACCTTCGGCGATGAGTCCCCGCACCAGATCTTGAAGTAGGCGCGGTTGGAGGAGCTCTCCACCGGGTCGATGATCTGCAGAGCCGCCCAGCCCCGCAGGCTCTCGCGCGGCCTGATCACGTGGTAGACCTTGCGCGACCCGTCGACGCGGACGGCGTCGCGGTCGATGACGCGGCCGTTGACGACCCACTGGTAACGCACCCAGCGCGAGCTGGAGGAGGAGATGCGACCGATGAGGGTGGCCTCGCAGTTGCCCTCGTCGACCCAGATCCGGGCGCCGACGCTGCCGGTGTTGACGACTTCCTTGCCGCCGTCCCAGTCGTCACCGCAGGAGATCCTGAAGTAACCCTTGGCGGAGGTGACCTTGCGCGGGGCCAGGACCTGGACGGCCTCCCAGCCCTTGAGGTCGCCGCCCTTGAAGGTCGACGACTCCTTCACCGTGACGGTCTTGACGCCCTTGCCCGTGAGGGTGAACGACTTGACCGCGCTCTTGGTGCCGTTGCCGCGCAGGAAGCGGTAGACGACCTTGGTCTTGCCCCCGTAGGCCTTGACCTTGATCCTGGAGGAGAAGGTCACCCGGGTGGGGCACTCGTCGGAGTTCGACGGGGAGGCCTTGGTCTGGCTCACCGAGACGGCGGGCCTGGGGGTGGCTGCCGCCGCCCCCGCCTGGTTGGAACCACTGGCCGCCGCTGCGGGCGAGGCCAGAAGCCCTGCCGCCATGGTCGCCAGCATGGCCGCGCTGGCTCCAACGGCGGCTAGCTTACGAGCTAGTCCGGACATGAGGGGATGCTCCGTTTCGTTAGGAACGAGAGTGCGCTCCGGAGACGGTTGCCGCCCCGACACCAGCTGTGCCGGGCCCCACGGCAAAGCCTCGCTAAAGCTTCTTTACCTAACCATAAAACGGAACGATCTCTCAATACCCCCTCAGCATAGGAAATGTCTAGATGTTGTTAAGGTTTAGCCGCAGACCAGGCGATTCCGTCCAGAATGTCGTGTTCACTGACAACAACGTCGGTGAAACCGTACCTTTCCATAATTCGGGCCAGAATCAGGGCCCCGGCGCCGATCACGTCGACCCGGCCCGGATGCATGACCCCGATGGCCGCCCGCTCGTCGTGGGTCATCTCCAGCAGACGCTCGGAAACCTTCTGCACCTGATTTGCCGGAATTCGTGAGTGATGAATTTTATCCGGATCATATCCAGGCAGGTCAAGAGCTATTCCGGCGACAGTGGTGACAGAACCCGCGAGACCGACCATTGTGAGCGCCCGCTCCACCGGGATTTCCCCGGAGACCCGGTCGAGCGCCTCGTCGATGTCGGCGACCACGGCCTCGACCACCTCGGCCGGCGGCGGGCTGCCCGCCTCGCGCAGGTGCCGCTCGGTCAGCCGGACGCAGCCGATGTCCACCGACAGCGCGGCCTCCACGTGCGTGGACCCGAGCACGAACTCGGTGGAACCGCCGCCGATGTCGACCACGAGGTATGGCGGGCGGGTGCCGTCGGGGGTGGGCAGGCCGGTCTCGGGCGAGAGCCGCACCAGATCACGGGTGGCGCCGACGAACGACAGCTCCGCCTCTTCGGCTCCCGTGACCACCTCGGGCTCCACGCCGAAGATCTCGCGCACGCCGTCCACGAACTCCTGCCGGTTGGCGGCGTCTCTGGTGGCGCTGGTGGCCACCACGCGGACCGCGCGGGCGCCATGGCGGTCGATGAGCTCGGCGTAGCGGCGCATCGCGGCGAAGGTGCGCTCCAGGGCCTCCGGGGCCAGCCGGCCGGTCCGGTCCACCCCCTCGCCGAGCCGGACGATCTCCATCAGCCGCTCGACGTCGGTCAGGGTGTCGGCCTCGATGTCCGCGATGAGCAGGCGGACGGAATTGGTGCCACAGTCGATGGCCGCGACGCGGGTCACTTGGTCTCCTCTTCTTCTTGTGTTTCCTCGGTGCCGACGGCGCAGCAGGGCCCGTCGGCCCACCACTCACCGAGCGCGTCGAGGGCCTCACGGCCGAAGGGGTTGCTGCCGGGCACCGCCAGCTCGTGGCCGACCAGGGCGTGCAGGCACTTAACCCGGTTGGGCATGCCCCCGGTGCTCTGCATGTCCCTCGGCAGCGGCTCCAGGCCGTCCTCGGCGGCGGCCTTGTCACGGCGCGCGATGTAGTCGTCGTGGGCGGCCTGGTACGCCTGGGCCAGGCCGGGGTCCTCGGCCAGCCTCGCCTGCATCTGCCGCATCATCCCGGAGGTCTCCAGGGTGCCGATGGCCGAGGCGGCCCTCGGGCAGGTCAGATAGAACAGCGTCGGGAACGGCGAGCCGTCGGGCAGCCGGGGCGCGGTCTCCACCACGTCGGGCAGCCCGCACGGGCAGCGGTGCGCCACCGCCCGCAGACCTCGCGGCGTCCGGCCGAGCTGCCGCTCCACCGCCGCCACGTCGCGCTCATCCACCATTCGTGACACACCCCCTGAGAAGACGACACCCAGGTTATCGGGGTCACCCCGCGGCCCCGGCCGCCTTCTGCCCCTTCCCGGTGTCGGCCGCCTCAACCGACTCCCAGAGCGTCTCGTACCACGGGGGCCCGACCGCCTTCTTCTCCCCCGCCGTGCCCTTGCCCGCCGAGGGTTCCCTGCCCATGACGACGAAGCACTTGTGACCGGGATCGCAGTAGTAGAGCCGCTCCCTGGCCTGCCGCTTGATGTAGCCGGGGTCCTGGAGCTGCTTGCGGCGGTCGTCGAGGGCCTTGATTGCCTCCAGCTCCCTGGTCTGCTGCTGCTGGAGCTGGGCGATCTGGCGGCGCTGCGCGATGTATTCCCTGACCGGGTAGGCGAGGCTCATGGCGATCGCGCACACCACGATCGCCAGGATCGCGGCCCGCCCCGTCAGCTGCGGCCGTTTCGCCATACGCCTCTCCCGTCTGTGCTCTCCGCCGTGCCGTACGCGACGGCCCGGGCGCCCGGCCGGGGTCGCGCCACGGCCGGCTGTCACCGGGTGGGCTTCCCCGTGCCGCGGCCCGGACTCCGGCGCCGGGCGGTCTCTTCCGCGGTACGGCTCGCGCCCGGCGAAATCGGGCGCAAGCCGTAGGGTGCGAAACTACCGCTGGAAACGCGGGAACGCCGCGCGACCCGCGTAACGGGCGGCGTCGTCGAGAAGCTCCTCGATCCGCAGGAGCTGGTTGTACTTGGCCACGCGGTCGGAGCGGGCCGGGGCGCCGGTCTTGATCTGGCCGCAGTTGGTGGCCACGGCGAGGTCGGCGATCGTGGTGTCCTCGGTCTCGCCGGAACGGTGGCTCATCATGCAGCGGTAGCCGCTGCGGTGGGCCAGGTCCACGGCGTCGAGGGTCTCGGTCAGGGTGCCGATCTGGTTGACCTTGACCAGCAGCGCGTTGGCGGTGCCCTCGGCGATGCCGCGGGACAGCCGCTCGGGGTTGGTCACGAACAGGTCGTCGCCGACGAGCTGGACCTTGTCGCCGAGCGCCTTGGTGATGGCGTTCCAGCCCTCCCAGTCGTCCTCGTTCAGCGGGTCCTCGATGGAGACGAGCGGGTAGCTCGCGACCAGGTCCTCGTAGAAGGCGATCAGCTCGGCGGCCGACAGGCCCTTGCCGTCGATGGTGTAGACGCCGTCCTTGTGGAACTCGGAGGCGGCCACGTCGAGCGCCAGCGCGACGTCCTCGCCGGGCACGTAGCCGGCCTTCTCGATGGCGACCAGGATCAGGTCCAGCGCGTCGCGGTTGGAGGGCAGGTTCGGCGCGAAGCCGCCCTCGTCGCCCAGGCCGGTGGCGTAGCCCTTCTCCTTCAGCACGGCCTTGAGCGCGTGGTAGACCTCGGTGCCCATCCGCACGGCCTCGCGGAACGACCCGGCGCCGATCGGCGCGATCATGAACTCCTGGATGTCCACGTTGGTGTCGGCGTGCGCGCCGCCGTTGAGGATGTTCATCATCGGGACCGGCAGCACGTGCGCGTTGGGGCCGCCGAGGTAGCGGAACAGCGGCAGTTCGGCGCTCTCGGCGGCGGCCTTGGCCACGGCCAGGGAGACGCCCAGGATGGCGTTGGCGCCCAGCCGGGCCTTGTTGGGCGTGCCGTCCAGGTCGATCATGACCTGGTCGATGCTGCGCTGCTCGGCGGCGTCGAACCCGACGATCTCGTCGGCGATCTCGTCGGTCACGCCGAGGACGGCCTTCTCCACGCCCTTGCCGCCGTAACGCTCATCGCCGTCACGCAGCTCCACGGCCTCGAACTGGCCGGTGGAGGCGCCGCTCGGGACCGCGGCGCGACCTTCGCTGCCGTCGTCCAGCAGGATGTCGACCTCGACCGTCGGGTTGCCCCTGGAGTCAAGGATCTCGCGGGCGGTGACGCCCTCGATGGAAGCCACGAAGCGCTCCTAAAGTCGCAGGACAGTTTGCCTCAGAAGCCTATCGAGGACTACTTGTCGGTACGGCGGCCGCCGTCCCCACCGGCCGGGCCGTGTGATCCAATCAGAGGCATGAGCGATCTCACCGCGCTCGACCGGATCCGCGAGCTGCTGGACCCCGCCCTGCCCGAGCCCTCCACCGGCCACGGCTATCTGGACCTGCTCGGCGAGGAGCGCGTCGATGCGTCACCGGCCCAGCGGCTCATGCGCTCGGGATTCCTGCCGAGGATCTACGAGCGGGTCTGGCGGCCCGCGCTGATCGGGGCGATGAAGGGCCCGCTCGGGCCCGACACCCGGCAGGAGGTGGCGCTGGTCCGGGGGATGCTCGCGCTCGGGCCCGCCGACCAGGTGCTGGACGTGGCCTGCGGCCCCGGCAACGTGACTCGGGCCCTGGCCCGCGACATCGACGGCGGGCTGGTGGTGGGGATCGACGCCTCGGCGCCGATGCTCGCCCGCGCGGTCCGCGACACCCGGTCGGGCAGTGTCGGCTACGTGCGCGCGGACGCCGTCGACCTGCCCTTCCGGCCCGCGAGCTTCGACGCGGTGTGCTGCCTGGCCGCGCTCTACCTGTTCGCCCGGCCCTTCGACGCCCTGGCGGAGATGGCCCGGGTGCTCAGGCCCGGCGGCCGGATCGCCGTCATGACGACCCGGCGGCTGCCGCTGGCCGGCCCGCTCAACGACGTGGCGGGCGCTCTCTCGGGGGTGCGCATGTTCGGCGACCACGAGGTGACCGACGCCCTGGCCCGGCTCGGTTTCTCCGGGGTCCGGCACCGGGTCTACGGGCTCACCCAGTTCGTGAGCGGCCGCCTGACCTGACCGGGCCCCGGCCCCGGCGGCGTCAGGAGGCGCCGCCCGCCTCCCAGGCGCGGACCCGGTCGCGGTAGGCCCGGGCGGCGGCGCGCAGCTCGGCCTCCGGGTCGAGACCGGCCGCGCGCGCCTGCCGTACGAGCTCGAACAGGCGCGCCCCCAGGTCCTCGGCGGGCGGCCCGGAGGGGAGGTCTGCGGGGGCTCCGGCGCGCTCGGCGCGCCGCAGGAGCTGGGCGGCGAGGGAGAGCGCGGGCTGGCCCATCGGGACGCCGTCCAGGACCGACCCCGAGTCGCCGTCGTTCTTGGCCGCGCGCTCGGCCGCCTTGATGGTCTCCCAGTTGTCGCTGACCTCCTCGGCGCCCTCGACCCGGGTGTCGGCGAACACGTGCGGGTGGCGGCGGACGAGCTTGGCGACGATCCCCTCGGCGACGTCGTCGATGTCGAAGCCGCCGTCGCGGTCGCGGGCGACCCGCGCGTGGAAGGCCACCTGGAGGAGCAGGTCGCCCAGCTCCTCGCGCAGGGCCGCGTAGTCGCCCTCCTCGATGGTCTCCAGCACCTCGTAGGCCTCTTCGAGGAGGTAGGGCACCAGCGACTCGTGGGTCTGCTTGGCGTCCCACGGGCACTCGGTCCGGAGCCGGTCCATCACCGCGACCAGATCCAGCAGCCTCGCCCCCGGCAGGTCGTAGGAGCCCGGCACGACCTCGATCACCGGCGGGTCGTCGAGCGCCACCGCCGCGTAGCCGATGGAGCGCATCAGCGCCTCGTCGGCCTCCAGCCACACGACGGTCCCGGCGCACGCCTCCCGGACCAGGGCGGCCGGGTCCGGTGTCACGACCTCGACGGCGACCCCGGCCTCGGCGAGGTAGGGCAGGTGCGGATGACCGGCCGACCCGGTGCGCACCGGCCCCTCCTCGAGAACCTGCCACGCGCGGCGGCTGAGCAGCCCCGGGGCGACCCGGGGCGAGGTGGTGACGACGATCAGGGGCATGCCACCGAGGTTACTGCTGCGGCGCGGCCACGGCGGAGCTCGCGCCGAAGCGGCCGCTGTCGAGGAAGAGGCTCGGCTGCTCCTGGCTCGGCTGCGCGTTGATCTTGCCGTAGCGCGGGTTCCAGGTGATCTTCACGGACTCCAGGTCCTTGATCGCCTGCTGCTGGCCCCGCTGGAGGGCCGCCTGGTCGCTGCCGCCGCCGTATTTGGCCATCAGCTTGGTGATCATCAGCTTCGCCCGGGTGAAGTCACGCAGGTGCGAGGGCGCCACGGCCTGCTGGAGCATCTGCTGTTCGTACTGGGCCAGGCCGCCGGTGGAGGTGATGAGTTGGTCGACCTCGGCCTCGGTGGCCGTGATGCCCTTGCTCTCGGCCACCTTGGTGTATTGCTTGGCGGTGGCCAGCTGGAAGAGCACGACCTGCGGGACGCTGCCGGGGAACTGCAGCTGCGAGGCGGAGACGTTGGCCTTGGCCAGCGCCGCCTCGAACTCCCGCACGTTGCTGTCCAGCTGGCTGGAGCTGATCCGCTCCCCGCCCACGATGGCGGCGGCGCCGGCCTGCTCCGCAGAGCAGGCGGTCAGCGCGACACCCGCGGCGGCGACCGCCAGGATGACACGCACTCGAGTCGACTTCACATGCGATCCCTTCACGACAACGCCGCTCATTTTACCGGCACGTTCTCCAGGAACATCGCCTGGACCAGGTCGCCGCACCACTTGAGCAGCTCCAGGTCGCGCAGCGGCTGGCCGCCGAGCGGCCTGGTCTTGGGCACGGGCACCAGCAACGTACCGCTCGCCTGCTTCAGCAGCGCCTTCGGGTACAGGCGCTGGAGCCTGACCTGCTGGGAGTCCCTGAGCGAGACCGGGGCGAACCTGATGTGCTGGCCCTGCAGCGTGACGTCGGTCAGCCCCGCCCGGCGGGCGCGGATCCGGAAGCGGGCGACCTCCAGCAGGTTCTCCACCTCCTGGGGCGGCCTGCCGTACCGGTCGACGAGCTCGTCGCGCACCTCGGCGATCTGGACGTCGGCGTCGATCCCGGCGATCCGCTTGTACGCCTCCAGGCGCAGCCGCTCGGAGGTCACGTAGTCGTGCGGGATGTGCGCGTTGATCGGCAGCTCGACCTTGACCTCCGGCCGCTCCTCCTCCGCCGTGCCGCCGGACAGCTTGGCCTTCTGCTCCTGCACGGCCTCGGCCATCATCCGCACGTAGAGGTCGAAGCCGACGCCCGCGATGAAGCCCGACTGCTCGGCGCCCAGGATGTTGCCCGCGCCGCGGATCTCCAGGTCCTTCATCGCGACGTACATGCCCGCGCCCATCTCCGTGTGCTGGGAGATGGTGGCCAGGCGCTCGTGGGCGGTCTCGGTGAGCGGCTTCTCCGGCGGGTACAGGAAGTAGGCGTAGCCGCGCTCGCGGCCCCGACCGACCCGGCCGCGGAGCTGGTGGAGCTGGGACAGGCCGTAGTTGTCGGCCCGGTCCACGATCAGCGTGTTGGCGTTGGGCACGTCGAGGCCGGACTCGACGATCGTGGTGGAGACCAGCACGTCGAAGTCGCGCTCCCAGAAGCCCACCATGATCTTTTCGAGCTGGTGCTCGTTCATCTGGCCGTGCGCGACGGCGATCCGGGCCTCGGGCACGAGCTCGCGCAGCATGGCCGCGACCTTGTTGATGCTGGAGACGCGGTTGTGGACGAAGAAGACCTGGCCGTCGCGCATCAGCTCGCGCCGGATCGCGGCGCCGATCTGCTTGTTGTCGTAGGGGCCGACGAAGGTCAGGATCGGGTGCCGCTCCTCCGGCGGGGTGAGGATCGTCGACATCTCGCGGATGCCGGTCAGACCCATCTCCAGCGTGCGCGGGATCGGCGTGGCGGACATGGCCAGCACGTCGACCTGGGTCCGCATGTGCTTCATGGCCTCCTTGTGCTCGACGCCGAAGCGCTGCTCCTCGTCGATGATGATCAGGCCCAGCTCCTTGAACCTGACCTCCGGCGAGAACAGCCGGTGCGTGCCGATCACCACGTCCACCGAGCCCTCGCGCAGCCCTTCCAGCGTCGCCTTGACCTCGGAGTCGGTCTGGAAGCGCGACATCGGCCTGACGTTCAGCGGGAACCCGGAGAACCGCTCGGCGAAGGTGGACAGGTGCTGCTGGACCAGCAGCGTGGTCGGCACCAGCACCGCCACCTGCTTGCCGTCCTGCACCGCCTTGAAGGCCGCCCGCACCGCGATCTCGGTCTTGCCGTAGCCGACGTCGCCGCAGACCAGCCGGTCCATCGGGATCCCGCGCTCCATGTCGCGCTTGACCTCGTCGATGGCCTCCAGCTGGTCGCCGGTCTCGGCGTAGGGGAAGGCGTCCTCCATCTCCCGCTGCCACGGCGTGTCGGGCCCGAATGCGTGCCCGGGCGAGGCCATCCGGGCGGAGTAGAGCCGGATCAGCTCCCCGGCGATCTCCTTGACCGCCTTCTTCGCCTTGGTCTTGGCCTTGGCCCAGTCGGCGCCGCCCATCCGGTTGAGCGTGGGCGACTCGCCGCCGACGTAGCGGGTGACCTCGTCGAGCTGGTCGGTCGGCACGTAGAGCCGGTCGCCCTTGGCGTATTCGATCACCAGGTATTCGCGGGTGGCGCCCTGCACGGTCCGCTGCACCATCTCGATGTAGCGGCCCACGCCGTGCTGCTCGTGCACCACGTGGTCGCCGACCTTGAGCTGGAGCGGGTCGACCATGTTGCGCCGCTTGGAGGGGAGCCGCCGCATGTCCTTGGTGGAGGCCTTCTGCCCGACCAGGTCCAGGTGGGTCAGTACGGCCAGTCCGGGGCTGACGAAGCCGTGCTCGATCAAGCCGGTGCTGACGTGGACGACCTTCGCGTCCGGCGCCCGGTCGAGCGCGCGCTCCAGCCGGGCGGGCAGGTCCACGCCCTTGAGCAGCTCGACCATCCGCTCCGCGGGGCCGTGGCCCTCGCTGAGCAGCACGACGACCTTGCCCTCCTCCAGCCAGCCCTTGATGTCGCCCAGGGCCCGCTGGGTGTCGCCGCGGTAGGCCTCCGACTCGCGCGCCTGCAGGACCAGCCCGTCGCCGGGGCCGTCGCCGCCGAACGGCGCGATCGACCACCAGGGCTGGCCGAGCTCCCGGGCGTGGTCGCGGACCTCCTCCAGCGTGCGGAACGCCGCCGCCTCCAGGTCGATCGGCGCCTCTCCCCCGGAGGCCGCGTTGATCCAGGACGCCTCCAGGAACTCCTGGCTGGTCCGCACCAGCTCGTCGGCGCGGCCGCGGATGCGCTCGGGGTCGCACACGAACACCGCCGCCTGCGCCGGCAGGTGGTCGACGAGCAGGTCCATCTCCCCGGCGAGCACCGGCGCGAACGCCTCCATGCCCTCCATCGGGACGCCCTCGGCGAGCTGGTCCAGGATCTCCGCCAGCGCCGGATACCGCTCGGCGAGCTCCCGCGCCCGCTCCCTGACCTCCTCCGTCAGCAGCAGCTCGCGGCAGGGGGCCGCGAACAGCCCCTCCTCGGCCACCTCCAGCGACCGCTGGTCGGCGACCTTGAACCAGCGGATCTCCTCGACGCTGTCGCCCCAGAACTCCAGCCGCAGCGGATGCTCCTCGGTGGGCGGGAAGACGTCCAGCAGGCCGCCCCGGACGGCCACCTCACCGCGCTTCTCCACCATGTCGACCCGGTTGTAGCCGTTCTCGACGAGCCTGTGGACGACGTCTTCGAGGTCGGCGTCGTCCCCGGCGCGCAGCCGTACCGGCCGCAGGTCGCCCAGGCCCCGCACGATCGGCTGGAGCACCGCCCGGACCGGCGCGACGATCACCTGCAGCGGGCCCGCCGCGGCGTCACCCTCGACCGGGTGGGCCAGCCTGCGCAGTACGGCGAGCCGCTGGCCCACGGTGTCGCTGCGCGGCGACAGGCGCTCGTGCGGCAGCGTCTCCCAGGCCGGGAAGACGGCGATCGTGCCGGGGTCGAGGAGGCTGGTGAGCGCCGCGGCGAGGTCCTCGGCCTCGCGCCCGGTGGCGGTCACCGCGAGAACGGCCCGGCCCCCGTTCTTGGCCCCCTCCCGGGCCAGCGCGGCCACGGTGAACGGCCGCAGCGCGGGCGGCGCGATCATCGACACGTCGGAGGAGTCTCCCCCTCGGACGTCCTCAAGAACGGAAGCCAGCTTCGGCTCCCCGGCGACAAGGTCCAGCAGTCCGGAAAGGCTCATCAGATTCGCCCACAGCCCCACGACGGCAACACGACAGGCCCCCGGCCGGTGCGGCACGGGGGGTACCCCCCAAGGCTACTTGCCCGGGGACCCTCTCCCGCAGGGAGATCACTTCTGTGAGGAGGGGGAAATGCGCGACGAATCGTGTTGAGTTGACTACTCTTAGTCACATGTCAGAGGTACGGTCGGTCGTCACGCGAGACGACATGTTCAGCCGGCGGATCCGTGAGCAGTGGACGGGCCAGTCGGGCCGGCGACTCGACGTCCTGATCGCCGGATGCGGGTGGCCCGAGCCGCTGGAGCTGGAGCTGGACCAGATGGAGGCGCGGGTCATCGGGATCGACGAGGACCTGCCGGCCCTGCGGGCCAGCACGTCCGCGCGCAAGGATCTCGACTCCTGGGCGCTGGGGGATCTGCGGTCGGTGCCGGTGCCGCCGCGCTCCTTCGACATCGTCCACGTGTCGTTCCTGCTGGAGCGGATCGAGCATCCCGAGCTGGTGCTCGACCGGCTGCTCACCGGGCTGCGGCCGGGCGGGCTGCTGCTGCTGCAGATGCGCGACCGGGCCTCGGCCTACGGGGCGTGCGACCGGCTGCTGCCCGCGGCGCTGCGGCGGACGCTGTGGCACAGGTTCGCCCCCTCCGGCACCGTGGGCCCGCTGCCTCCCTTCTACGGACAGATCACCTCGCGCGAGGGGATGCACTCCTTCTGCCTGACGCGCGGGCTCATGGTGACCGACGACACCTCGGCCACGAGCGGACCGGCGCTGAGGGGGCCGCTGGGCAAGCTGGCCCGCGCCGCCTGCTCGGCGATGGAGACCTTCTCCAGGGGACGGTGGCCCGCCTCGCACGATGAGATCATCATGGTCATCCGCAAACCCCACAGCCACTTCGCCCGGCTGATCTGAGAGTCGGCGGGCTGGTGCGGGGGAGACGGAGTAGGTAAGCTGACGAAATCCGACTAATTCGATCGGGATTGTGGAGCAGATGACGGCGCCTTTCGAGTGGACCCCCGACGCGCGCGAGCTGGCCGATCTGGAGCTGCTGCTCTCTGGCGCCTTCCAGCCGCTGACGGGCTTCCTGAGCTCGGCGGACGCGCACGCCGTGGCCGAGCACGGCACCCTGGCCGACGGCACCCCGTGGCCCGCGCCCGTGACGTTCGCCCTGCCCGACGACCACCCCGCCGTCCCCGGTGACCGGATCACGCTGCGCGACCCCGAGGGCGCGGCACTGGCCGTGCTGACCGTCACCGACCGGCGGGACGGTCACGTCGCCGGCCCGGTGGAGGCCCTCGACGCGCCCGAGCACGGACCGTTCGCCCGGCTGCGCCGCACCCCGGCGGAGGTCCGCGCGGAGCTGGCCGGCCGGGAGGTGCTGGCGGTCACGATGCGCGGGCCGCTGGACGACCTGGCGGAGATCAAGGCGACCGCCGAGGAGCTGGGCGCGGCCGTCCTGCTGCTCCCGCTGGCCTTCGGCGAGGGCGGCCCCGCGGTGGTCCGCGCCGCTCTCAAGGCCCGCGACCTGCTGCCCGACGGCACCGTGGTGGCCGTGGTGCCGCTCGCCCCCCGCGAGGAGCCCAGCATCGACCTGGAGCTGCGCGAGCACGTGGCCGAGGCCTACGGCGCGACCGAGCACCTGGCCGGCCCCGAGCCCGTGACGCTCCCCGGGCCGCCGCACCGGCGGGGGCTGGTGGTCTTCTTCACCGGCCTGTCGGGCTCCGGCAAGTCCACCGTCGCCCGCGGGCTGAGAGACGCGCTGCTGGAGCGCGGCAGCCGCACGATCACCTACCTCGACGGCGACGTGGTCCGTCACCTGCTGTCGGCGGGGCTGAGCTTCTCCAAGCAGGACCGCGACCTCAACATCCGCCGGATCGGGTTCGTCGCGGCCGAGGCCGCCAGGCACGGCGGGCTGGCGATCTGCGCCCCCATCGCCCCCTACGCCGCCACCCGCGACGAGGTCCGCGCGATGGTCGAGGCCGTCGGCGCCGACTTCCTGCTGGTCCACGTGGCCACCCCGCTCGCCGAGTGCGAGCGCCGCGACCGCAAGGGGCTCTACGCCAAGGCCAGGGCCGGGCTCATCCCCGAGTTCACCGGCGTCTCCGACCCCTATGAGGAGCCCGACGACGCCGACCTGGTCATCGACACCACCTCGATCAGCGTGGAGTGGGCCGTCCAGCAGGTGCTCGACCCCCTGATCCAGGGCGGGTGGGTCCGCTGAGACGACGGACCCGCTGAGACGACGGGCCCGCCGCGGAGACGGGCCCGTCACGGAGACGGGCCCGTCACGGAGACGGGTCCGCCGAGATGACGGACGGCACGGCGAGCGAGACGAGAAGAGAAGGGATAACGGCCCGTGGACATCGACTTCCCCCTGGCCGCGGGGTCGTTCCTCGTCGCGATCGTCGTCGGCCTGACCGGCATGGGCGGCGGCGCGCTGATGACGCCGATGATGATGCTGTTCTTCAACGTGCCGCCCCTGGCGGCCGTCTCCAGCGACCTGGTCGCCTCGGCCGTGATGAAGCCGGTGGGTGGGGCCGTCCACATGCGGCGGGGCACGGTCAACCTGCGGCTGGTCGGCTGGCTGTGCGCGGGCTCGGTGCCGGCGGCCTTCTGCGGGGTGCTGGTGGCCCGGGCCTTCGGGGACGGCGAGCAGATCCAGCAGACGATCAAATACGCCCTGGGCGTCGCGCTGCTGCTGGCCGTCGCGGGGCTGGTCGCCAAGGCCTGGCTCGCGCGCCGCGAGGGGGGCGTCTCGGCGGACCTCGGTGAGATCGTCGTGCGCCCATTTCCGACCTTACTGGTCGGTATGGTCGGTGGCCTGGTCGTCGGCATCTCGTCCGTGGGCTCGGGGTCCCTGATCATCGTGGCGCTGCTCGCGCTCTATCCCGCGCTGAAGGCCAACCAGCTCGTCGGCACCGACCTGGTCCAGGCCGTCCCGCTGGTCGTCTCGGCCGCGCTCGGGCACCTGCTGTTCGGCGACTTCCAGCTCGACGTCACCGCCTCGCTGCTGGCCGGCTCGATCCCCGGCGTCTATCTGGGCGCGCGGATCTCGGCCTGGGCGCCCGGCGGAGTCATCCGGGCGCTGCTGGCGGTGGTGCTGCTGGCGTCGGCGCTGAAGCTCCTCGGCGTGGGCAACACCGCCACGCTCTGGATCCTGGCCGGCGCCGTGGCGGCCGGGGCCGCCGGATGGTCACTTCTCAGGGACCGCGGTGGCCTGGAGGTAGGGGTCGCCGGCGAGGTCGGAGAAGGATCTCAGGCCGCCGGCGGTGGTGTCGAAACGGGTGTCCCCTCGCGGGGCGCGCGGTGAGTCGAAGTAGACCAGCGCCTTGATCTGCGGATAGTCGCGCATCTCCCGGCGGACCGAGGAGAAGAACGACTCCTTGAACCCGGGCTGGCCGTGGCGCTCGAACACGCCCCACTCGGCGATCATGATGGGCTTCCCCGGGAAGCGCGACTGCATCCAGCGGTAGAACCCGGGCCACCCGGCGGACTCCTCGCGGGTCTTGTTGACCAGTCCGTCGAAGGTGTGCACCCGGCCGTCGACGTAGGGGTCCATCGCCACCCAGTCGACCACGTCGTCACCGGGGTAGAGCCGCTCGAACCAGGGCTTGGCCGCCCAGTTGGGCGCGCCCATGTAGGTCATGACCGTGACCGCGTTCGTGACGCCGCGCTGCCGCAGGCGCAGCACCACGTGCCGGAACATCGCGGAGTAGTCCTCGGCGGTCATCCCCGAGTCCGGGTCCTCCCGCACGTCGTCCTCCGGCTCGTGGTGGACGGTCAGGAAGAACCTCTCGGGGAAGGTCTTCCTGACATGGCCGGCCAGCCGGTCGATCCGCCGGTCCAGCGCGCCTGCGGCGATCTCCGCCCAGGTGCGGTCGGAGGACGGCTTCCAGTTGATCAGCAGGAGCCTGCGGCCGCCGGGGTCTCGCGCGATCTTCCGCTCCTCCCGGGTCGGGAAGAGCTCCGGGCCCCGGTGATAGAGGTGCATGATGCCGGCCGGACGGCCCATGCGCTCCTCGGCCCGCTCCAGCGCCCGCCGGGGAGGCAGGCCGGTGAAGATCTCCGGCGCGACCCCCCACCACGCCCCGCACGAGGGGATGAGCTTGGCGGTCACCTCACAGGCGGACGCCGACGGACGGATGCCCGGCAGGCCGCCGGTCCGGGCCGTGACGCGCTCGGACGGCTCTTCGGAGACCACGGGGGGCCGGCCGCACGCGCTCATTCCCAGGGCCAGCGCCAGCGCCGCACCGGCGATTCTGTCCTTGCGGGACAATATCCCTAAAGCGGCATTTATCCGATGCAACGGTCCCTCACTGATGCTCCCATGCACGTTTCCCGACTTTACCCGGAGCCCACTTTCCCACCTCCTGGACGTGCCACGTCACGCACTTTGCCACTCCGTGCCGGAGCCCACCCGAAAGGTGGGGGGAAATATCGGATAAACGCTAGTTATCGCACCGTGATTAGCCGGATCAATCTGAAGAAAATCTTGTGTATTGGACCGGGGAAATGGCGGACCGACCTATAGTTCCTAGGGTTCTCAAGCGCCGATGCCGCCCGAAAGGGACCTCACCGTATGAGCCTGCCGCCGGACGCCCCGGTCCACCGCTCCGGCGGAGAGCTGGCGGACTACGCCTCCCTCATCCGCCGCAGGTGGCCGATCCTGCTGTTCTTCCTCGCGGCCGGGACCGGCTGCGGCGCCGCCCTGCTCCGGCTCACCCCGCCCTCCTACACCGCCTCCGCGCAGGTGCTGGTCTCCCCGACGGGCCTGCCGGAGCAGACCAACCAGGTCACCAGCCGGCAGCGCGAGCCGCTCAACCTCGACACCGAGGCCCAGATCGCCCAGTCCGCGGTGGTCGCCGGGAAGGCCCGGGCCACGCTCAAGAGCACCCCGGGCCCCGTCGAGGTCTCCGTGCCGCCCAACACCTCGGTCCTGGAGATCTCCTACACCGCCGCCGACCCGCGCGCCGCCGCGGCGGGGGCCGACGCCTACGCCCGGGCCTACCTGGCCCACCGGGGCGAGTCCGCCACCCAGGCGCTGGACGCCCAGCTCAAGGCGCTCCTCACCAAGCTCAAGCAGGTCAACGCGTCGCTGGTCACGGTGGCGGACACGCTGCCCGGGCTGGCGAGGGGCACGGCGGAGCGGACCGTCGCGCTGCAGCGGCAGAACATGCTCAGCCGGCAGATCTCCAGCCTCACCCTCAGATACGACGCGCTCAAGACCGTCGCCGTCACCCCGGGATCGGTGATCAGCGACGCGGTCGCCCCGGCCGAGCCGACCGCTCCCAGCCCGCCCCTCCACCTCGGCAGCGGCCTCATGATCGGCCTGCTCGCCGGGACCGGCGCCGCCTGGCTCCGCGACCGGCTCGACACCAGGATCCGCGGGCGCTCCGACGTCAGGCGCCTGACCGGCCTCGACCTCGTCACCGGGGAGGAGATCGGCGAGCTGGCGGTCGCGGGGAGCGCCGTGCTGCTGGTCACCGTGCCGGGGACGTCCTCGCGCGACGTGGCGCAGGCCGTACGGCGGCTGGGCGAGCGCGGGATCCCCGTGATCGGCGCGGTCGCCACCCCGCCGGACGGCCCCCCGGCCGTGTCCGGCGGCCGGGCGGCGGAGAGCGGCAAGGCCCCGAAGCCCGGCCGGGTCCGGAAGTCCGGCCGGGTCTCCGCGGCGGGCCGGGGCTCCAAGACCGGCCGGACCCGCCCCGCCTCCGCTCCCGCCGCCGCCCCCGTCCCCGCTCCCGCCTCCACCTCCGCCGGCGGGACGGCCCACGCCGTCGCTCCCGGCCCCTCCGACCGGACGGCCTACCCCGTCACCGGGGGGCGGCCCGCGCCGGCCCCGCCCCAGGCCCCCCGACCGCCGCTGCCGCCGCACCCGCCCGCGGCCGACAAGATGGTCTTCCCCTCGTGACCCTCGTGACCCTCGTGCGGGGCCTCCACCCGGCGGCCTGGCCGGTCGCCGCGCTCCTGGTCGGCTACCCCCTCTGGTGGGCGCTGGGCTTCGGCGGGCTGTCGGTGATCGTGCTGGCCCCGCCGATGGCGCTGGTCCTGTGGCGGCGGCGGCCGATCAGGGCGCCGCGCGGGTCCGGCCTCTGGCTGCTGCTGCTGGCGGGCTACCTGGTCAGCGCGCTCATGCTCGGCGAGATGCCGCCGGGCACCTACGGCGAGCTCGGCGCCGGGCGGGTGATCGGCTACCTGATGCGCCTGCTCCTCTACGTCTCCCTGATGATCATGGTGCTCTACCTGGGCAACCTGACCGAGCGGGAGCTGCCGCAGCTCACCCTGGTGCGGATGCTCGGCGTGCTGTTCGTCACGACGGTCGCGGGCGGCCTGCTGGGCGTGCTCGCCCCGCAGACCGGCTTCACCTCGCCGGTCGAGCAGCTCCTGCCCCGCTGGATCAGCGGCAACTCCTTCGTCCACAACCTGATCCACCCCACCACCGCCCAGGTGCAGAAGGTCCTCGGCCACGCCTCCCCGCGCCCGGAGGCCCCGTTCGAATGGGCCAACGCCTGGGGCAGCAACGTCTCGGTGCTGCTCATCTGGTTCGTGGTCGGCTGGTGGGTGTACGGCGGGCCGCGCAGGCGCCTGGCCGTCGCCCCGCTGATCGCGCTGGCCGCCGTCCCGATCGTCTACTCCCTCAATCGCGGCCTCTGGATCGGCCTGGGCGTCACAACCGCCTACCTGTTCCTGCGGCTGGGCACGAAGGCCCGTGTCACGGTCTGCGCCGCCGCCGCCTGCGGGGCGCTGGTGTTCTTCCTCAGCCCGCTGCAGACGATGGTGGCCCAGCGGCTGGACAGCCCGCACAGCAACGACATCCGCGCCTTCACCGTGTCGGCGACCGTCGCCGCGGCGAACACCTCGCCGATCATCGGCTACGGCAACACCCGCAACGCGATGGGCAACCACCGCACCATCACCACCGGCAAGACCGGCTGGTGCGACACCTGCGGCCACCCGCCGCTGGGCAGCGACGGCCAGCTCTGGCACCTGATGATCACGCAGGGGTTCGTCGGAGCCGCGCTCTACGTGGCCTTCTTCGCCGGGGCCGTCCGCCGCCACTGGCGCGACCGGAGCCCGATCGGCCTGGCCGGGGTCCTGGTGATGATCCTCACCCTCCTCTACATGTTCGTCTACGACGGGCTGGTCACGCCGCTCAGCCTGTATCTCATCTCATTCGCGCTGCTCTGGAGGAACTCGATGGCGAGCAGGGCCACATGAACGACGCCCGCGCCCGGCTGCGCTACCTCGGCGAGACCCTCGACCTGCTGTTCCCCGGGCCCGGCCGGGCCCGGCCGTACAGCGTGCTCCCCCACCCGCTGCTCCCCCGCAGGCTGGTCCCCCGCGCGTGGTGGCACCCCGGCGGGAAGATCATGGTCCCGTCCGGGGAGGCCACGATCGAGACCTACCTCAGCGAGGCGCTGGGCACCCCCATCAGGGCCGTGCTGCACGTCCGGCCCGCCCGGCGGGTCAACCGCAAGCCGATCCTGGAGGCCCACGCCCCGGACGGGCTGGCCGCCTACGTGAAGATCGGCGACACCGACCGGGCCCGCGAGCTCATCGCCGACGAGGCGCGGACGCTCGACCTGCTCGCCGGCGTGCCGCTGAAGACCGTCGTCCCACCGGCCGTGCTGCACCACGGGTCCTGGCGCGGGCTGTCGGTGCTCGCGCTGAGCCCGCTGCCGGTACGGCGGGGCCGGATCCCCGCGGATCTGCTCGTCGACGCGGTCGGCGAGATCAGCCGGATCTCCGGCCCCGAGCACGCCTGGCACGGCGACTTCGCGCCGTGGAACATCGCGCGCGGGGCCGACGGGCGGCTGCTGGTCTGGGACTGGGAGCGGTTCGCCACCGGGGTGCCGCTCGGCTTCGACGCCGTCCACCACTTCTTCCAGCGCGCCCTGCGCCGCGCCGCCCCGGTGACCGCCGCCCGGGCCTGCCTGGCGCAGGCCCTGCCGGTCCTGGCGCCGTTCGGGCTGTCGGCGGCCGAGGCCAGGCTGACCGCGATCCGCTACCTGATCACGCTGGCCGACCGGCACGCGGCCGACGGCCACACCCCGCTCGGCCCGCCCGGCCACTGGCTCAACCCCGTCGTCGACTTCCAGGAGGCCCTGACGTGAAGCCCAGGCTGAAGCGTTCCGTCCACGCCGTGTCGCGGACCGCCGGGCGCCTCACCTCCGGGAGCCGGATGCTGCCCTCCTTCCTGATCGCCGGGGCGCAACGCTCCGGCACCACCTCGCTCTACCGGGCGCTGGCCCAGCACCCGCTGATCCTCAAGCCCGTCTTCCACAAGGGCGTCCACTACTTCGACGTGGCCTACGACCGGGGCCTGTCGTGGTATCGCGCGCACTTCCCGCTGCGGGCCACGGCCTCCCGGCTGGCCCGCCGGTACGGCTGCCGCCCGCTGGCCTTCGAGTCCTCGCCCTACTACCTGTTCCATCCGCTCGCCTGCCCCCGGATCGCCTGGGACCTGCCGGGCGTGAAGGTGATCGTGCTGGTCCGCGATCCGGTGGAGCGCGCCTTCTCCGCCCACGCCCACGAGGTGGCCCGGGGCTTCGAGACCGAGACCTCCTTCGCCAGGGCCGTGGAGCTGGAGGAGAGCCGGCTGGCCGGGGCGGTGGAGGGGCTGCGCGCCGCCCCGCACTCGGTGAACCACGCCCACCGCCACCACGCCTACCTGGCCAGGGGTCGCTACGCCGAGCAGCTCGCCCCGCTGGAGCCGCTGATCGGCCGGGACCGGCTGCTCGTCCTGGACAGCGGGCGCTTCTTCGCCGGGCCGGAGGTCGTCTACGACCGGGTGCTGGAGTTCCTCGGACTGCCGCACATCGGCGACCCGGTGTTCGAGCGGCACAACGCCCGGCCCCGGCCCGCGCCGATGCCCGACTCGCTCCGCCGCGAGCTGGCCGACCACTTCGAGGAGTCCGACGCCCTGCTGACCCCGTGGCTCGGCGCGGAGCCGACATGGCGACGCTGACCCCGCCCCGGCCCGCCGCCGGCCGGCGCGGAGCCGACAGGGGAGCACCGGCCTCGGCCCGGCCGCTCACGCCGGACGAGGAGGAGCCGACATGGTGACGCTGACCCCGCCCCGCCTGAGCGGCCTGGCACGGGGCGGGCTGGCCGGGGTGGCCGGGGCCGGGATCGGCGCCGCCGCGCAGTTCGGGGTGGTCGTGCTGGTCGTCCGGGGAGCCGGTCAGGAGGTCGCGGGCGCCTTCTTCGCGGCGACCGCGCTGTGCCTGATGGCCGCCGGGATCCTGCGGCTGGACGCCGGCAGCGGGCTGATCTACTTCATCGCCCGGTCCCGGCCGTTCGGCTACCGCTGCACCTCCGGCTACGTCCGCGCGGCGCTCGTCCCGGTCGGGGCGCTCTCGCTGGCCGCCGGGGCGACGGCGCTGTCCGTCTCCCCCGACCCCACGGTCCTGGTGCTGGCCGCGGCGCTGCCGGTGCTGGTGTGCGCCGACGTCGTGGTGGCCGCCTCCCGCGGGTTCGGCGCGATGCGGCCGACCGTGCTGCTGGACGGCGTGCTCCAGCCGGTGGGCCAGCTCCTGCTGGTCTCGGCCGTGGTGCTGGCGGGCGCGGAGTCGGTGCCGCTGCTCGCGGCGGCCTGGGCCCTGCCCTCCCTGCCGGTCCTGCTGCTGTCGGCGCTCTGGCTGCGCCGGCGGCTGCCGCGCGGCCCCTACCTGCCGGGGACCGCGCACGACCTGTGGCGCTACACCTGGCCCCGGTCGATGGCCGCCGCGATCCAGGCGGTGTTCCAGCGGCTCGACATCGTGATCGTGGCCGTGCTCGCCGGACCGGCCGAGGCCGCCGTCTACACCGCCGCCACCCGGTTCAAGGTCGTGGGCCAGCTCGTCAACCAGGGGCTGACCCAGGCCGTGCAGCCGAGGCTGGTGCGCGCGCTGGCCGAGGGCGACCTGGCGCGCGCCCGTGAGCTCTACCAGTCGACCACCATGTGGCTCACCCTGCTGACCTGGCCGCTCTGGCTGTGCTACGCCGCGCTCGCGCCGTGGCTGCTCGGCCTGTTCGGCGACGGCTACGCCTCCGGCGTCCCGGTGGCGCTCGTGCTGGCCGCGACGATGATGCTCGCCACCGCCTGCGGCATGGTCGACGTGGTGCTGACCGCCGCCGGACACACCGGTCCGAGCCTGGCCGTCCTCGCCGCCGCCATCGCGGTGACCCTGACGCTGGACGCGCTGCTGATCCCCGCCTGCGGGGCGTCCGGAGCCGCCCTCGGCTGGGCCGGGGGCATGCTGGTCAAGAACCTGCTGCCGCTGTGGCTGATCCACCGCCGGTACGGCCTGCGCCCCTTCGGTGTCCACAGCCGGGCCGCCCTGAGAACATGGCGGGCGCGATGACGCCGGTGCTGGTGACCGGGCTGCCCCGGAGCGGGACGAGCTGGACGGGCAAGATGCTCGCGGCCGGCGGCGAGCTGGTCTACGTCAACGAGCCGCTGAACCCCCAGCATCCGCCCGGGCAGAGTCCCGGGGTGCTCAACGCCCGGGTCACCCACCGTTTCCAGTACATCTGCCCGGACAACGACGGCCGCTGGCTGCCCGCCTTCTCCGACACCGTCGCGCTGCGCTACAGGTTCCTGGCCGAGCTGCGCCGCAACCGCTCGCCGTACGACCTGGCGAGGATGGTCCGCTACGGCACGGCGTTCACACTCGGTCGGCTGGCCGGGCGCCGGGCGCTGCTGGACGACCCGTTCGCGCTGTTCTCGGCCGGCTGGTTCGCCGAGCGGCTCGGCTGCCGGGTGGTGATCCTGGTCCGCGACCCGGTGTCGTTCGTCGGGAGCTGGCAGCGGCTCGGCTGGACGGTCTACTTCCACGAGCTGCTCGAACAGCCGCTGCTGGTCCGCGACCACCCGCACCTGGAGGAGCTGCGCCCGCTGGTCGGCTGCCAGGATCGGGTCGTCAAGGCCGTCGCCCTGTGGCGCGCGGCCCGGACCGTCGCCGCCGACCTGGCCGCGCGCCATCCGGGGATCCTGCTGGCCCGCTACGAGGATCTGGCCGCCGACCCGCAGCGGGGCTTCCGCCGGCTGTATGAGTGGTCGGGCCTGAGCTGGTCCGACCGCGCCGGGGAGCGCATCTCCCGCGCCTGCACCTCGGCTGCCACCGGCACCGGCGGCTTCGCCTGGAGCGGCCTGTCCCGCACCGCCTACCGGCCGATGGACTCCCGCCAGGCCCTGGCCACCGCAGCCGGACGGCTGACCCCGGAGGAGATCCACCGGGTCACGGAGCTGGCCGCCCGCTGACCCACGGTCGCCGCAGCCGCTCAGGGGCGCTGTCCGGCGTGTCCGGCCGCCGGCGCCCATGATCACGGCCGACACGGGCGGCGCCCGGGGAACGGGCTGTCTCCGGGAGCGGGCCGGCCTCGGGAGAACAGGCCGGCCTCGGGAGCTCAGGAGAACAGGCGGCGCAGCAGGCAGGCGGTGAGCAGCCAGAGCGCGAACGGCAGATCATGGAGCAGATACCGGCGGGCCAGCCGGCCGGGCTCGTTGAGCAGCCGGAAGAGCCACTCCAGCCCGGCTCCCTGCATCCACCGGGGCGCCCGGCGGACCGCGCCGGCCGCGAAGGCGATGGCCGAACCGCACCCGACGAACCAGGTGCCGGGCAGGTCCTTGCGGAGCGCCGCGATGAGCCGGTCCTGCTTGGGGAAGCCCAGTCCGACGAAGACCAGCCGGGGCCCGGCGGCCACCACGGCGTCCCGGACCTCCGCGTAACCCTCGTCGCTGGCCTCGAACCCGTACGGTGGGGTGTCGGTCCCGGCGACGAGCAGTCCTGGATGGCGGGCAGTCAGCCGTTCGGCCGCCTGCCTGGCCACTCCCGGCGGGCCGCCCAGCAGGTAGATCGGGTAGCGGTAGAAGGTGGCGGCCTCGGCCAGGGACCAGATCAGGTCGGCGCCGGTGACCCGGGCGGGGACGGGCGTGCCGAGCAGCCTCGCCGCCCACACCAGCGGCATGCCGTCGGCCACCACGAGATCGGCCCCCTCGATGATCCCGCGCGCCTCGGGATCACGGGCGGCGGCCCAGGTGATGTCCACGTTCGGAGTGACGAGGTGGCCGCCCTCGCCGCGTTTCAACGCGGCGACCACGTGGTCGACGACCTCGCCCTCGGTCATCGGGTCGATCGCCAGCCCCGCCACCTGCACCCTGCGGCGCAACCGCCTGCGGGTGGCCCTGTCCGGCCGCGACCGCTGGCGCGGGACGCTCAACGTCTCATGGACGGTCCTGAACGCCATCAGATGCCGTGCCCGCGGTGGTGCAACGTGCTGAGCACGGTCTGCGCCGAGACCAGGCCCGCCGCCACGGCGAGCGCGATCGGCGCGCGGAGTTCGCCGCGCCGCGCGGCGAAGGCCCGCCAGGCCCAGCGGCCCGCCTCCCGCCGCCGGCCGAGGGCGGCGTGGTGGAAGGCGAGCTGACCGTAGACCCGCGCCGCGCCGCGCGGATCCACGGCCAGATCAGGGTGCCGGGCGAGCATCCACTCCAGCCCGGCGATCCGGTCGGCCCAACGGGTGGCGTACAGGGAGCCACCCCAGCGGACGCGTACCAGAGGACGGTCGACATGCGCGATCGGGTGGCGCGCGGCGGCGCGCAGCGCCAGGTCCCAGTCCTCGTTCTGGCCGCCGGGCGCGCTCTCGTCGGCCCAGAGCGTGCCGCGCCGGAACAGGAACGTCGAGGAGTGCACCATCACCATGCGCGAGCGCACCAGGTAGGCGCGGGTGACCAGGCCGGTCCCGGCGAGGCGGGGGACGCGGCGCGAGCCGTACTCGACCTCGATGGCGCAGCTGGAGAACTCCGCGCCCGGCTCGGCCTCCAGCGCGGCGACCTGGGCGCCGACCTTGCCGGGCAGCCACTCGTCGTCGTCGTCGCAGAAGGACACCAGGTCGGTGCCGAGCGCCGCGATGCCCGTGTTGCGCGCCCCCGGCAGGCCGGGGCTGAGCCGGTTGGCCGCCACCCGGACGCCCCGCGGGGCCGTCTGCTCCCGCCGGGCCCCCGGAGCGCGGCGGGCCAGCAGGCCGGCCACCTGGTCGGTCACCAGCGCCGGGTCTGCGCCGTCGACGACGATGACGACCTCGACGGCGCCGGGATGGTCCTGGCCGAGCGCGGCACGCGTGGCCGAGCGCAGCTGTTCGGGCCTGTGCCCTCTCGTGGGGATGACCACGCCCACCGATGGACTCACGCGAGCCTCCCGCGATAGCCGTACTTGTTCATGAGCGGCCAGGTCAGTGCGGTGACCAGGCGTTGGTGCCGGGCCGAGGCGGCGGTGCGCCAGCCGTCGTCCGGGGTCAGCCCGATCCGGCCGACCGTGAAGCGCATGGGGTTGCCCGAGGCCGTGTGGGCCACCGAGAGCTCGGCCTCGCCGTCGGCGAGGAAGTCGAGGCGGGGCCGGAGGCCGATCCTGGCGACCACCCGCCGGAGCGTGTCGACCGGCGCGCCGAGGAGATCCTCGTAGCGGACCCGGGTGACGGAGACACCCCGGCGGCCCAGGAGTTCGAGGCTGAGGTTCTGGGCCAGCCAGTGCAGCGAGGTGCGGGCCGGCGACCAGCGGGTCATCGGGTGGCCGTCCTCGGGGCGGGCGACCCGCCGGTGCCAGGAGTGCGCGACCGCGCGGGGGTCGCGCACGACGTGCACGACGTGCACGTCGACTCCGGTGGCGGCCAGGCAGAAGGCCAGGGAGGCGTGCTTGCTGGAGTCGATCACGATCGGGCAGCCGGCGACCTCGCCCGCCGCGTCGTAGAGGCGGCGGTGGGCGGCGGCGTATTCGCCCAGCTCGGCCAGCCCCGGGGAGGGCCATCCGCCGGTGTGCCCGCCCAGCTCGGCCAGTCCTGGGAACGGCCGTCCGGCCCCGCCCGGCTCCCCCAGCCCCGTGGACGGCCGTCCGGCCACGCCCGGCCATTCCTCGGTGAGGAGCTGGGCCAGCGTGGGGATGCGGCGGGTGCGGTCCACCCGGTGGCGGAGCGCCAGCACCCGGTGGGCCAGTGCCTCCGACCAGCCGCCGAACGCGCGCTCGCCGACCTCGCGCCAGAACGGGCACGAGCCGAACGGCTCGCGGCATCCGCACGCCTCGTCCGCCAGCACGCCTCTGGCCCAGAGGTGCACGACCTCCCCGAGCGGCGCGATGCCGGGCACCTCGCCGAGGAGACGCTCCAGCAGCGTGGTGCCGCTGCGGCCGAGGCCGCCCACGAAAACGACCCTGGCGGGGGCCGGGCTGTCAGACACAGGCACGAATCCTTACCCAGCGGATACGGAACGTGCTGACAATAGCGCGGAGAGTAATCAATGGGTTAGGGAACAGACAAAGGATCTACCTGCGGGACGTCATGCCGAGACCGCGTCCGTCCACAGCCCACCGGCCCCGCCCCACCCCCCAGGGCAGACCGTCCCCCTGCTGTGTCCCGTCCGGAGTCTCCGGCTCCCTCCCCGCCTCTCCGGACAGCGCGACGGCCCCCTCCTCCGCCCGTGGTGACGGCGGTGGAGGGGGCCGGCGTGGGGTGCGCGGCGGGTGGCCGGGGAGCCCTACTTGGCTTCGACGATCATCCCGGCGCCGACGGTGTTGCTGGTGGCCTCGTCCACGAGGATGAAGCCGCCGGTAAGACGGTTTCGCGCGTAGTCGTCGACGAACAGCGGCTGGGTGACGCGGAGCGAGACCCGGCCGATCTCGTTCAGGGTGAGCGACTGGGCCGACTCGTCGCGGTGCAGGGTGTTGACGTCGAGCCGGTAGTGCAGATCGCGGACCAGGGCCCGCGCCGTGCGGGTGGTGTGCTTGATGGTCAGCTTGGTGCGCGGGCCCAGCTTGCTGGCGTCGGTCATCCAGCAGATCATCGCCTCCAGCTCCTGGGCGACGTGCGGCTGGTTGTTCGGACGGCAGATCATGTCGCCGCGCGAGATGTCGATGTCGTCCTCCAGCCGGAGGGTCACCGACATCGGCGCGAACGCCTCCTCCACCGGCCCGTCGAAGGTGTCGATCGACGCGATCCGGGTGACCAGGCCCGAGGGCAGGTGCATGACCTCGTCACCCGGCTTCAGCACGCCGCCGGCGACCTGGCCCGCGTAGCCCCGGTAGTCGTGGAGGGCCGGGTCGGTGGCCCGCTGGGGCCGGATGACGTATTGGACGGGGAAGCGCACGTCGACCAGGTTCCGGTCGGAGGCGATGTGCACGTGCTCCAGGTGGTGCAGCAGGGAGGAGCCGTTGTACCAGGGCATGTTCTCCGAACGCGAGACCACGTTGTCGCCGTGCAGCGCCGAGATCGGGATGAACGTCAGGTCGGGCGCGTTCAGCTTCGCGGCGAACGAGGTGAACTCCTCGCGGATCTCCTCGAACCGCTCCTGGGAGTAGTCGACCAGGTCCATCTTGTTGACGGCCAGCACCAGGTGCGGCACCCGCAGCAGCGTCGTCAGGAAGGCGTGCCGCCGTGACTGCTCCAGCACGCCCTTGCGCGCGTCGATCAGGACGATCGCCAGGTCGGCCGTGGATGCGCCGGTGACCATGTTGCGGGTGTACTGGATGTGCCCGGGGGTGTCGGCGATGATGAACTTGCGCTTGGGAGTGGCGAAGTAGCGGTAGGCCACGTCGATCGTGATGCCCTGCTCCCGCTCGGCCCGCAGGCCGTCGGTGAGCAGCGACAGGTCGGTGTATTCGGTGCCGCGGTCGCGCGAGGTGCGCTCGACCGCCTCAAGCTGGTCTTCGAAGATCGCCTTGGAGTCGAAGAGCAGCCGCCCGATGAGGGTCGACTTTCCGTCGTCGACGCTTCCCGCCGTGGCAAAGCGAAGGATGTCCATCAGAACTGCTCTCCAGAGGTCGTACGGCTTTCGCGGGAAGACTGCGTCGGAAGTGGCCCTCGGATCTCACGCGGCCGCCCTTCCGTGCGGGCCGAGCGGCGCGGCAGGAGGTCTCGCACTAGAAGTAGCCCTCCCTCTTGCGGTCTTCCATGGAGGCCTCGGAGGCGCGGTCGTCGGCGCGGGTGGCGCCGCGCTCGGTGATCCTGGTGGCGGCGATCTCGTTGATGATCTCTTCGACCGTCGCGGCGGCGGACTGGACGGCGCCGGTGCAGGTCACGTCGCCGACCGTGCGGTAGCGGACCACGGCCTCGAAGAGCGGCTCGTCCTCGTCGCGGGTGATGAACTCGCTGTCGGCCAGCAGCATGCCGTCTCGCTCGAACACCTTGCGCGTGTGCGCGTAGTAGATCGACGGGATCTCGATGCCCTCGCGCCGGATGTAGTCCCAGATGTCGAGCTCGGTCCAGTTGGACAGCGGGAACACCCGGATGTGCTCGCCCTTGCGGATCTTGGAGTTGTAGAGGTTCCACAGCTCCGGCCGCTGGCTCTTCGGGTCCCACTGGCCGAACTCGTCACGGAAGGAGAACACCCGCTCCTTGGCGCGGGCCTTCTCCTCGTCGCGGCGGGCGCCGCCGAACACCGCGTCGTACTCGTTGTCCTCGATCGCGTCGAGCAGGGTGGTGGTCTGCAGCCGGTTGCGGGAGGCCCGGCGGCCGGTCTCCTCGGCCACCCGGCCGGCGTCGATGGAGTCCTGCACGCTGGCCACGACCAGGCGCGCCCCCAGCTCCGCGGCCCGGCGGTCCCGGAACTCGATGACCTCGGGGAAGTTGTGCCCGGTGTCGACGTGCATCAGCGGGAAGGGGATCGGCGCGGGCCAGAACGCCTTCTCCGCGATGCGGAGCATGACGATGGAATCTTTACCACCGGAGAAGAGCAGACACGGACGCTCGAACTCGGCCGCCACTTCGCGCATGATGTGAATGGCCTCTGCCTCGAGGACATCGAGCTGCGACGTGGTGTAGTCGCACTGGAGCATCAGACTCTCCTAGCGGGGATTTATCGGTGCAGATCCCGGATTCCAGCGAGCAGCGTTGGCGCTAGTCCCGGTAGGGAAACAAGGATATCCGGCAGTGACGGGTCACCTTGGTTATACGTCAGCGGCGAGCCGTCGACACGGCTGGCGTGGGCCCCGGCGGCCAGGGCCACCGCCACCGGCGCGGCGGAATCCCATTCGTACTGACCACCGGCGTGCACGTAGGCCTCGACCTCTCCGGTGAGCACCGCGGAGATCTTCGCGCCCGCCGATCCGATCGGCACCAGGTCGGCGCCGGCCCGGGTGGCCAGGTTCTGGACGAACTCCGGCGGGCGGGTCCGGCTGACCGCGATCCGCGGCCTGGCCTGCGGCCGCGCCGCCGGCAGCACGGGGGGTTCGAGGGTGGACAGCGTGCGGCCCTGGGCGGGGAGCGCCACCGCCCCGGCGGTCAGCTCCCCACGCTCCCAGAGCGCCACGTGGACCGCCCAGTCGGCGCGGCCCTCCTCGGCGAACTCGCGGGTGCCGTCGAGCGGGTCGACGATCCAGACCCGCTCGGCCCTGAGCCGCCGGGGGTCGAGACGCTCCTCCCTGGTCGCCTCCTCCGACAGCACACTGTCACCCGGGCGCGACCGTGCGAGGGCCTCCATCAGGAACAGGTGCGCGGAGGCGTCGCCCTCCTTGCGGAGCGCGGTGGGGTCGGCGAACCCCTCTTTCTCCCTCAGGGCCAGCAACCTCTCACCGGCCTCGGTCGCCAGGTCCGTGGCGAGAGTGTGATCGTCGCGGATCGTCATCAGTATGCTCCAGCTCCTCGCGCGACAGCCGACCAAGTCTTCCACAGGATCTGCAGGTCCAGCGTGAGGGACCAATTCTCCACATAACGCAAATCCAACCGCACCGATTCCTCCCAAGATAGGTCAGATCGTCCACTCACTTGCCAAAGGCCGGTCATCCCCGGCTTGACCAGGAGCCTGCGCCGGACGTCGTCCCCGTAGCGGGCGACCTCGTCCGGCAGCGGCGGCCGGGGCCCGACCAGGGACATGTGACCGAGCATCACGTTGATCAGCTGAGGCAGCTCGTCCAGGGAGTGACGGCGCAGCCGGGCGCCCAGCGGGGTCACCCGCGGATCTTTCCGGATCTTGAACAGCACGCCCTGCCCGTCCCCGGTGAGCTCGATCCGCTGCCGCTCGGCGTCGGCGCCCATCGTCCGGAACTTGTAGATCGTGAACTCGGTGCCGCCCCGGCCCACCCGTGTCTGGCGGAAGAACGCGGGGCCGGGACTCGACATCCGCACGGCCACCGCCAGGGCGGCCAGCAGCGGCAGCAGCGCCACCAGCAGCAGCCCCGCCCCCAACCGGTCGAAGAGGTTCTTGACCACCTGACGCAGGCCGGCGATCTCGGGGTGGTCCACGTGCAGCAGCGGTAGCCCCGCCGCCGGGCGGATCGTGATCCGCGGCCCCGCCACCTCCATGAGCGCCGGCGCCACCACCAGATCGGTGTCGGTCTTCTCCAGCCGCCAGGCCAGCCGCCGCAGCGCCACCCCGTCCATCTCCGGACAGGCCAGCACGGCCACGGTGTCGGCCGCGATCTGCCCGACCACGAGCGGGACGTCGGACAGGTCCCCCAGGACGGGGACCCCCTCCACGTCGCCCATGCCGTCACGCGGCATGCAGACCCCCACGACCTCCATGCCGTGATAGCGCTCCCGGCGGAAGCGGCGGATCAGCTCGGCGGTCGCGGCCCGGTGGCCCACCGTCACGACCCGCCGCATGCAGCCGCCCTGCGCCCGCCTGCGGTGCAGGCGACGGCGCAGGCCGTAACGGGCCAGGAGGGTGAGGAAGGTCGTCAACGGGATCGCGAGCACCACGTAACCGCGGGCCACGTCGGTCTTGGTCCCGTAGGCGCCGATGGCGAGGGCCGCGGTGAGCATGAACCCGCACTGGAAGACCCGCTGGAACTCCTCGGACCCCAGGCCGAACAGCCGGGGCTCGTAGGCGCGGTTCAGCGCGACCGCGCAGACCCAGGCGGCGGGGAGCGCGGCGCTCAACATCACGTAGGGGATGACGTAGGGAGTAACCTCGCCGAAGCGGACGAACAGCGCGAGAAAACCGGCGAGGGAGGCGGAGCAGAGGTCTGCGGCGACGGCCCGCGCCCGGTAACCGCGCACCCACCCCGGCATGCGCGGCCGGGACACCGGGACGGATCTCGGCGCCGCCTGGACGACGGTCACGTCGCGCACGCGCTCCCCCTACGTAACCATTGACAAACGGACAGTCACCGAATGCTAGCGGGCGGAAGAAAGGCCAGGAGGTTGAAGACCGAAACGTATATCTCTGTGGACATTGAGGCTGATGGCCCGATCCCGGGGCCGTACTCGATGGTCAGTTTCGGCATGGCCGTGGCCGGGCGGATGACCGGAAAGGTCTTCGAACCCGTCGACCCGCAGCTCCACACCTTCTACGCCGAGCTGAGGCCCATCAGCGACGACCACGTGCCCGAGGCGCTCGCCGTCAGCGGGCTCGACCGGGAGACGCTGATCCGCGAGGGCGCCGACCCGGCCGAGGCGATGAAGGGCGCCGCCGGGTGGATCCGCGAGGTGTGCGGCAACAGCACGCCGGTGATGGCGGCCTATCCACTCTCCTACGACTGGATGTGGATGTACTGGTACTTCATGCGCTTCGGCGGCGCCTCGCCGTTCGGGCACTCACGCTGCCTCGACCTCAAGACGTTCTACGCCGCCAGGGCGGGCGTGCCCGTCGGATGGGCCACCAAACGGCAGATGCCCAAGCACCTGCTCTCCTCCCGGCCGCACACCCACAACGCGCTCGACGACGCCGTCGAGCAGGCCGAACTGCTGCAGAACCTGATGACCCTCACCTGAGCCGCCCGTACGGCACGGCGCGGAACGTCGGAGCGGCCCGTACGGCACAGCGCTGAACACCGGGGCGGCCCGTACGGCACGCCGGCGGGTCCGCCACGGCACGGCCGGCGCGGCACGGGAACGCCGGCGCCGCGCCCCGGCTACCTGGGCGGGCCGGAGACGTTCAGATCACCGGCGTGGAAGGTGTTCTGGGTCGCCTCGAGCCCTGAGCCGATCAGCGACTCCACCACGTCGGCGGCCCGGTCCACCAGGAACGCCAGGTCCTTGCGCTCGGCGGTGGCGAAGTCGCGCAGCACGTAGGCCGCGGCGTCCATCCGGCCGGGCGGGCGGCCGATGCCGAACCGGACCCGCAGGTAGTCCTTGGTCGCCAGGGACTTGGTGATCGACTTCAGCCCGTTGTGGCCGTTGTCGCCGCCGCCCAGCTTGGCCCGGAGCGCGCCGTAGGGGATGTCCAGCTCGTCGTGGACGGCGATCACCCGTGCCGGGTCCACCTTGTAGAAGTCGGCCAGGGCCTTGACCGGTCCGCCCGACAGGTTCATGTAGGACAGCGGCTTGGCCAGCACCGCGGGGGCGCCCGCCAGGCGGCCCTCCAGCACCTCGGCCCGCGACCGGTGCGCCTTGAAGCGCCCCCCGGCCCGCGCGGCGAGCTCGTCGAGCACCATGAAACCCGCGTTGTGCCGGTTCCCGGCATACTCCGGCCCGGGATTCCCCAGGCCCACCACCAACCAGCGGTCCATGGTCGGCATCCCTTCATATGCGCGTCAGGGCAGTCCGGTCGCGGACTGCCCTGACAGGTGTAGCAGAGAAAACTACTCGGCGGCCTCGGCGGACTCGCCCTCCGCGCCCTCGCCGGCCTCGGCGGCCTCACCCTCGGCCTCGGCCTCCGGCTCGGCGGTCGGGACGGCGGTGACGTGCAGGACCAGCGTCTCCGGCTCGGCGACCAGGGTGGCGCCCTGGGGGAGCTTCAGGTCGCCGGCGGTGATCTGGGCGCCGACCTCCAGGCCCTCGACGTCGACCTCGACACCCGTCGGGATGTGGGTGGCCTCGGCCTCGACCGAGACGGAGACGAGCTGCTGGTCGAGGATGCCGTCGGCCACCTCGCCCACCACGGTGACGGGGATGTCGACGGTGACCTTCTCGCCGCGCTTGACGAGGAGGAGGTCGACGTGCTCGAGGAAGCCCTTGATCGGGTCACGCTGGACGCCCTTGGGCAGCGCCAGCTCGGTGACCGCGCCCTGGAGGCGGATCAGCACGTTCGGCGTGCGCAGGGCGAGCAGGAGCTCGTGGCCCGGGAGGGACAGGTGCTGCGGGTCCGTGCCGTGTCCGTAGAGGACGACGGGCACCTTGTGCTCGCGACGGATCTTGCGGGCGGCGCCCTTGCCGAACTCGGTGCGCGACTCGGCGTTGATGACTACTTCGGACACGACGGATCTCCTAGGGATCTTCGACGGATGGAAAGGCGCGTTCTCCCTCACCCGCCCTAGCGGAAGGCGTTACGAACGCACTCAACCTGACCAGCCTACCGGCATATCGCCGGGCTCCGGCCCTGGCGCCCGCGGCGCCGCGCGTCGCGGGCGCCGCGGCCCGGGCGCCGCGGGCCGGGCGCCGCGGGCCGGCTGCTGAGGGCCGGTGGCCTACCTCGTGTTGTCCGCGACGCCGCGCGTCGCCGCTCGGTCCGGCCACCGGCATACCCTCGCGGGTCGGGACGCGGTCAGCTGTCGCCTTCGAACAGGCTCGTCACCGAGCCGTCACTGAAGACCTCGGTGATCGCGCGGGCGATCAACGGGGCGATCGACAGCACGGTGAGCTTGTCGAACCGCTTGTCCTCGGCGAGCGGCAGGGTGTTGGTGACGATCACCTCGGAGATCTTGGAGTTCTTCAGCC
This sequence comes from Streptosporangium brasiliense, assembly GCF_030811595.1. Classification (NCBI taxonomy): domain Bacteria; kingdom Bacillati; phylum Actinomycetota; class Actinomycetes; order Streptosporangiales; family Streptosporangiaceae; genus Streptosporangium; species Streptosporangium brasiliense. Next base: position 2,670,583 of record NZ_JAUSRB010000002.1, on the reverse strand, counting down.
GGTCCACCGCCGGGTCGGAGAACACCGCGTGCGTGGCGGCCACGAGCACGTTGGTGGCGCCCTGCTCGTACAGCGCGTCGGCCGCCTTGCAGATCGTGCCCGCGGTGTCGATCATGTCGTCGATCAGCACACAGGTGCGGCCGCGCACCTTGCCGACGACCTCGCTCACCTTCACCTGGTTGGCGACGTCGAGGTCGCGGCGCTTGTGGATGAAGGCCAGCGGGGTGCCCAGCGTGTCGGCCCAGCGCTCCGACAGCCGCACCCGACCGGTGTCGGGCGAGACGATCGTGGTCGTCTCCAGGTCGAGCTTGTCCTTGAGGTAGTTGACCAGCACCGGCATGGCGAACAGGTGGTCCACCGGGCCGTCGAAGAAGCCCTGGATCTGGGAGGTGTGCAGGTCGATCGACATCAGCCGGTCGGCGCCCGCGGTCTTGAACATGTCGGCCATCAGACGGGCGGTGATGGGCTCGCGGCCCCGGCCCTTCTTGTCCTGGCGGGCGTAGCCGAAGAACGGCATGATCACGGTGATCCGTTTGGCGGAGGCGCGCTTGAGCGCGTCCACCATGATCAGCTGCTCCATGATCCACTTGTTGATGGGGCCGGTGTGGCTCTGGATGACGAACGCGTCACACCCCCGGACCGACTCCAGGTAGCGGGCGTAGATCTCGCCGTTGGCGAAGTCACGCAGCGCGGTGGGGGTCATCTCCACCCCGAGATGGCTGGCCACCTCCTCCGCGAGATCCGGATGCGCGCGCCCGGAGAAGAACATCAGGTTCTTCTCACCGGTCTGCTTGATGCCACTCACGACTTGCTCCCCTGCTGATTCCCGGCCTCGGCGGCCCGCAGCGCCGCCTCGGCCGATTTGGTGCCCGCGCGCCTGCGCGCGACCCATCCTTCAATGTTGCGCTGCTGGCCTCGGGCCACCGCCATCGCCCCGGGCGGGACGTCGTTGATGAGCACCGAGCCCGCCGCGGTGTAGGCGCCGTCCCCGACGGTGATCGGCGCGACGAGCATGTTGTCGCTGCCGATCCGGACGTGTTCGCCCACCGTCGTGTGGTGTTTCTCGACTCCGTCGTAGTTGACGAAGACACAGGCGGCCCCGATGTTGGAGCCCGCCCCGATCGTGGCGTCGCCGACATAACTCAGGTGGGGAACCTTCGCCCCCTCGCCCACCTGGACGTTCTTCATCTCGACGTAGGTCCCGGCCTTGGCCTTGCGGGCGAGCACGGTGCCCGGCCGCAGGTAGGCGTAGGGTCCCACCAGCGCCTCGGGGCCGATCTCGGCCTCGACGCAGACGGCGTTGCGGACCAGCGCGCCCTCGCCGACGACCGTGTCGGTCAGCGTGGCGGCCGGGCCGATCTCGGCGCCCTCGGCGACGGCCGTACGGCCGTGCAGCTGGGTGCCCGGGTGGAGCACCACGTCCTGTTCCAGGGTGACGTCGACGTCCACCCAGGTGGTGGCCGGGTCGATGACCGTGACCCCCGCGCGCATGTGGGTCTCCAGCAGCCGGGTGTTGAGCACCTTGCGGGCGAAGGCGAGCTGCACCCGGTCGTTGACGCCTTCCACCTCGACGTAGTCGGCCGCGATGTGCGCGCCCACCCGGTGACCGTCCTCCCGCAGGATGGACAGGACGTCGGTGAGGTATTCCTCACCCTGGACGTTGGAGTCCGACACCCGCTTGACCGCGTCGGCCAGCAGGGCCCCGTCGAAGGCGTAGACGCCGGAGTTCATCTCCCGGATCGCCCGCTGCTCGGGGCTGGCGTCCTTCTCCTCGACGATCTCCAGGACGGCCCCCGTGGTGTCACGGATGATCCGGCCGTAGCCGTACGGGTTGGGGACCTCGGCGGTGAGCACGGTGACGGCGTTACGGTCGCGCTCGTGCCGCTCCAGCAGCGTGGCGAGGGTCTCGGTGCGCAGCAACGGCGTGTCGCCGTAGGTCACCAGGACGGTGCCGTCGATGCTGCCGGCCTTCTCCAGCACGACCCTGACGGCGTGGCCGGTCCCCCGCTGCTCGGCCTGCACCACGGCCTGGGCGTCGGGGCTGGTCCGCGTCAGGTGCGCCTGGACGCGCTCCCTCTCATGGCCTATGACAACAATGAGCCGCTCGGGTTCGAGACCTCGAGCGGCGGTGAGCATGTGGTCGACCAGGGTGCGGCCGCACAGCTCATGCAAGATCTTGGGTGTTTTCGACTTCATCCGGGTGCCCTCACCTGCGGCAAGGACGATGACGGCGGCCGGGCGCGGCACACTCACGGACGAGGCTCCCTCGGCGTCGCGGCTGAGACATGACAAAGCGGGATGCCGGATGGCTACCACGAGGGCATCGTCCGGTCACCCACTCGACAACGTGAGGATACCTTCCCCACCGGGAACCCACCCAGCCGACCAGCCCGAACAATAAAACGGACAGAGATGATGGCTCCGGCACCAGGACTCGAACCTGGACAACAAGGACCAAAACCTTGCGGGCTGCCAATTACCCAATGCCGGATCAGCCTGGCGGCTCGGACGGGGCCCGAGTGCCCGGCCCCCCTACGATACCGAGCCCTTGATATCGAACGCGCCTCGATTTGGGTGTCTGTCGACCACGGAGGCGATCAGACGGGGAGAGAACGCCCGTGCCGCGTGGCCCCGGCAGGCCATGTCCACGGCCATGGCGCGCCCCACCCCCGCCGGACGCGACGGCTCCGGCCGGACACCGCACGGGAACGCACCGCCGCACGGGCGGACGCGGGCGCCGCCGTACGGGACGGGAGCCCTGCGGGGCAGGTGGACGAGAGTCCTGCGGGGCAGGTGGACGAGAGTCCTGTGGGGCAGGTGGGAGCAGGGGTCCGCGCACGGACACCGGGCGCGCCGTTTAGCAGGTCAAACCGGTGGTAGACAAGATACGAAACCACTACGGGATCTCCCGGTGAGAGTGAGCTTCCCTCCATTCGATGCTTAGGGATTCCTAACTTACGATGGCGTAGGTTACGGTGGCGTAGCCAGGCATGACCTCACCCTTACTCACCGAGCCTCCGCGAGGTAGCGCATGACCGTCATCGCAGATCGCCCTGCTCCGGGCCCCAAACCAGACGCCGACCCCGAGCCGAAGACCAGGCCCGAGATCATCACCTTCGGGGTGGTCGTGGCCGCGCCGCTGATCGCTCTGATCGCCGCCGTCCCGTTCGCGTGGGGCTGGGGCATGGGCTGGAGCGACGTCGTGATCGCCGGCGTCCTCTACGTGATCACCGGGCTGGGCGTGACCGTCGGCCTGCACCGCCACTTCACCCACGGCTCGTTCAAGGCCAAGCGGCCGTTGAAGATCGCGCTGGGCATCGCGGGCAGCCTCTCCCTGGAGATGTCGGTGCTCGACTGGGTGGCCACCCACCGCAAGCACCACAAGTTCTCCGACAAGGAGGGCGACCCGCACTCGCCGTGGCGGTTCGGGACCGGCTTCCGGGCCGTGTCCAAGGGACTGCTCTGGGCGCACATGGGCTGGCTGTTCGAGACCGACCGCGCCAACCGGGAGAAGTACGCCCCGGACCTGGTCAAGGACCCCGACATCGTCAAGCTGCACAAGTTCTTCCCGGTGATGGCGATCACCTCGCTGGTGCTCCCCGCCCTCCTCGGCGGCCTGCTGACCTGGTCCTGGTGGGGCATGGTGACCGGCTTCTTCTGGGGCACGCTGGTCCGGATCGGGCTGCTGCACCACGTGACCTGGTCGATCAACTCCATCTGCCACGTCTTCGGCGAGGAGGTCTTCGAGTCGCGTGACAAGTCGCGCAACGTCTGGTGGCTGGCCATCCCCTCGTTCGGCGAGTCCTGGCACAACCTGCACCACTCCGACCCGACCTGCGCCCGGCACGGCGCGCTCAAGGGCCAGATCGACCTCAGCGCGGGTGTGATCCGCTGGTTCGAGAAGGCCGGCTGGGCCTATGACGTCCGCTGGCCGACCCCCGAGCGGCTGGCGGCGAAGCGCATTGCCGCCTGACGGTCCCACCGGGGCCGCCCCGGCGGCCCGCACACTGCTCATGCAGCCCGACGCTCCCACGGAGGCCGCTCCGGCGGCCCGTGCGACGCCGGCGCCACCCGGAGCTCCCACCGGGACCGCCCCGGCGGCCCGGGGCGCGGTTCCCGCTTCACAGCCGGGGAGCGCCATTATTAGAACCGTGAGCGAACCCCGACGACGCATGTCAGGTAAGGAACGCCGGGAGCAGCTGATCCAGATCAGCAGGACCCTGTTCGCGGAGAAGGGGTTCGACGGCACGTCGGTCGAGGAGATCGCCGCGACCGCGAACGTCTCGAAGCCGGTGGTCTACGAGCATTTCGGCGGCAAGGAGGGCGTCTACGCGGTCGTCGTCGACCGGGAGATGCAGAAGCTGCTGGCCCTGGTGACGGAAGCGCTGTCGGCCTCGCACGCGCTGATCAAACTGGAGCGGGCCGCCCTGGCGCTGCTGGCCTACGTGGAGGAGAACAGCGAGGGCTTCCGGATCCTGGTCCGCGACTCGCACGCCGCCTCCGGGACGGGCACGTTCGCCAGCCTGATCAACGACATCGCCAGCCAGGTCGAGGACGTGATGGCCGACGAGTTCAAGGGGCGGGGCTACGCCCCGGAGCTGGCGCCGATGTACGCGCAGATGCTGGTGGGCATGGTGGCGCTGACCGGGCAGTGGTGGCTGGACGTGCGCAAGCCCCCTCGCGAGGAGGTCGCCGCGCACCTGGTCAACCTGGCCTGGAACGGTCTCGTCGGGCTCGATCCGCGTCCCCGCCTGACCGGCTCCTCCCGTGGCCCGGAGCAGCGGCGGGCGCCGCTGCCGCCGCGGCCGACCGACAAGGAACTGCGGGAGATGAGCAGGGCCCGCGAACGCGAGCTCAAGGAGCAGGAGAAGATCCGCGAACGCGAGCAGCGCGAGGCGGAGAAACTGGCCCGGGATCAGGAGAAGGCGCGGCTGCGGGAGCAGCGTGACCTGGAGAAGGCCCGCGAACGCGAGCTCAAGGAGCAGGAGCGGCTGCTCAGGGAGCAGGAGAAGGTCCGCGAGCGCGAGCTCAAGGAGCAGGAGAAGATCCGGGTCCGGGAGGCGAAGGCCGCCGACCGGGACGCCGTCCGGCAGGCCAGACTCGCCGAGCGCACAGGCGAGGGACAAGACAAACTTGAATCAAGCGAGTAAGCAACAGCGGCCGTTGAGCCGAAATTAACGTTCTGTTCAACCAAAGCGGGCATTCTGGTCATATGTCCGCCGAACCCGCGCACCCCGTCACCGAAGGACTGCCCCTTCCACAAGAACGCTTCCTCAACCGCGAGGAGAGCTGGTTGCAGTTCAATCAGCGGGTTCTCGAACTGGCGGAGGATCCGTCCCTGCCGCTGTTGGAGAGGGTCAGGTTCCTGGCGATATTCGCCAGCAACCTGGACGAGTTCTTCCGGGTGCGGGTGGCTGGCCTCAAACGGCGGATGGCCACCGGCCTGCTGCTGCGGACCAAGAGCGGGCTGAAGCCCCGCGAGGAGCTGGCCAGGATCGCCGCCATAGCCGACGACCTCGCGCAGCGGCACTCGGCCTGTTTCCACGAGCGGCTCTGCCCGCAGCTGGCCACCGAGGGCATCGAGATCACCCGCTGGGAGGACCTCGGCCGGGACGAGCGCACCGAGATGCGCAAGCTGTTCCGGGAGCGGATCCGGCCGGTGCTGACGCCGCTGGCCGTCGACCCCGCCCACCCTTTCCCCTACATCTCCGGCCTGTCGCTCAACCTGGCCGTGACGGTACGCAACCCCGCGACCGGTCACACCGTGTTCGCCCGGGTGAAGGTGCCCAGCCAGCTCCCCCGGTTCGTGGCGGCCTCCAAGGACCGCTTCGTCCCGCTCGAAGAGGTGATCGCCGCCCATCTCGGCCAGCTCTTCAAGGGCATGGAGGTCGTCGAGCACCATGTCTTCCGGGTGACCCGCAACGAGGACCTGGACGTGGACGAGGACGTCACCGAGAACCTCATGCAGGCGCTGGAGCGGGAGCTGCTCAAACGCCGCTTCGGCCCGCCGGTCCGGCTGGAGGTCGAGGACACCATCACTCCCGAGGTGCTCGACCTGCTGGTGGACGAGCTGGGGGTGGCCGAGCACGAGATCTACCGGCTGCCCGGCCCGCTGGACCTGACCGGGCTGCACGCGATCGCCGACCTGGACCGGGGCGAGCTGGGCTTCCGTCCCTTCGTGCCCGCTGAGGTCGTCCACGTCGAGGACGACATCTTCGCGGTGCTCCGCGAGCGGGACGTGCTGCTGCACCACCCCTACGACTCCTTCTCCACGAGCGTGCAGCGCTTCATCGAGCAGGCGGCGGCCGACCCGAGCGTGCTGGCCATCAAGCAGACGCTCTACCGGACCAGCGGTGACTCGCCGATCGTGGACGCGCTGATCGACGCGGCCGAGGGCGGCAAGCAGGTCGTCGTGGTGGTGGAGATCAAGGCGCGGTTCGACGAGCACGCCAACATCAGCTGGGCGCGCAAGCTGGAGCGGGCCGGCTGTCACGTGGTCTACGGGGTGGTGGGGCTGAAGACCCACTGCAAGCTGGCCCTCGTCGTACGGCAGGAGCCCTCCGGCGAGCTGCGCAGCTACTGCCACATCGGCACCGGCAACTACAACCCCAAGACCGCCCGGGTCTACGAGGACCTGGGGCTGCTCACCGCCGACCCGCTCGTCGGCGAGGACGTCACCGACCTGTTCATCCATCTGACCGGATACTCCAACCACTCGGCCTACCGGCGGCTGCTGGTCGCCCCGCACTCGATGCGCGGCGGGCTGCTGGCCAGGATCGAGCGGGAGACCGCCCACCAGCGGGCGGGACGGCCGGCCGGCATCAGGATGAAGACGAACTCCCTGGTGGACGAGCCGATCATCGACGCGCTCTACCACGCCTCCCAGGCCGGCGTCCCGGTCGACCTGTGGGTGCGCGGGGTGTGCACGCTGCGGCCGGGCGTCCCGGGGCTGTCGGAGAACATCCGGGTCAGGAGCGTGCTGGGCCGCTTCCTCGAACATTCACGGATCTACGAGTTCGGACGCGGGCGCAGGCCGGAGATCTGGATCGGCAGCGCGGACCTGATGCGCCGCAACCTGGACCGCCGGGTGGAGGCGCTGGTCAAGGTCACCAGCCAGCAGCAGCGGGTCTATCTCAGCGACCTCCTCGACCGGGCGATGTCGGAGGAGACCTCCACCTGGTGGCTCAACTCGGACGGGACGTGGTCCCGGCGCGGCGGCGAGGACCTGCAGACCCATCTGATCGGCACGCGGAGGTGGAGGACGATTGATGACTGAGCTGGACGTCCATCCGACAGACATGATCCGCGCCGCCGGGGCGGTGGTCTGGCGGGGCCCGGAGTCCGCACCCGAGGTCGCGCTCGTCCACCGGCCGAAGTACGACGACTGGACGTTCCCGAAGGGGAAGCTGAAGCCCGGCGAGCACGTCATCGCCGGGGCGCTGCGCGAGGTGGCCGAGGAGACGGGGATCACCGCCCTGCTCGGCCGGTCGCTGCCGCCCATCCACTACCTGAAGGGCAAGCGGCTCAAGCGCGTCGACTACTGGGCGGCCCGGGCCGTCTCCGGGGACCGCCACACCGCGGTGGAGGAGGTCGACGAGGTGGTCTGGCTGCCGGTGAAGGAGGCCAGGCGGCGGCTGACCTACGAGTGGGACGCCGGGCTGCTCCGCGCGCTCACCGCGGTGCCGCTGGAGACCACGCCGCTCGTCCTGGTCCGGCACGGCCTGGCCGGGTCACGCCAGGACTGGGAGGGCGACGACGACGAGCGGCCGCTCGACGAGGCCGGCAGGATGCAGGCCGAGGTGCTCGCGGACGTGCTGTCCGGCTACCACCCCACCGAGCTGATCAGCTCCCCCAGCAAACGGTGCGTGCAGACCCTGGAACCGTACGCCGGGCGGAGCGGCCTGGAGATCCGCCGCGAGCGCCTGCTGTCGGAGACCCACTACGAGCCCCGCGCCGCCCTGCGCCTGGTCTCCAAGGCCCTGGCCACTGACCGGCCCACGGCGCTGTGCAGCCACGGCAAGGTGCTGCCCGAACTGATCGCCGGGGTCAGTGACCGGCCGGGAGACGTGCAGTTGCGCAAGGGCGCGTTCATGGTGCTGCACCACACCGCCGGCCGGATCGTCGGCATGGACCGCTACCTCACCTAGCCGTACCGGCCGGGGCGCCGGGCGGCGAGCGGGGCGGCGGACGTTCCCGGTCGCCGCGGCGGGCCCCGCCGGGGTCACAGGAGCTTGTCGACGGCCTGCGTGGTCTCGGCCCAGATGCGGGGGAACTCCTCGAAGGCGCGCTCGGCCTCGGCCCGTTCCAGGCCGGTCAGCACGCCGTAGGTGAAGGTGTCCTCCCCGGCCAGCCTGGCGGTCTCGGCCTCGGCCGCCAGCCGGCCCTGTGCGACGACGCCGTCCAGGTGCGCGCCCAGCACCTCCTGTACGGACTCCGCCTGCTTGGCGAGCTTCTGCATCCCGAGCGCCTCGGCGGTGTAGCGGGCCCGCTTGGCCGCCTTGCGCACGTCGTGCATGGCGTGCTCGTGCTCGGCGGGGGCCTCGACGGCCTGGGCCCTGTCGTAGGCCCGGGTGACCCGGCGCCAGCCCTTGGCGGCCACGGCGTCCAGGGTCCCGGCGGGCCTGCGGGCGGCCTTGCCGAGCACGGGGGTGCCCACCACGTCGTCGAGGGCGTCGAGCAGGGCGAAGTAGCGTTCCCCGCCGAGCGTCTCCCTGATCCGGTCGTAGGCCTCGTGCTCGGCGTCCAGCAGGTCGGAGCTGAGCCGCGCCCGCACCGGACCCACGACCATGGCGCCGTCCAGGCCGTCGAGCCTGCCGGCGAACCGCGCCCGGATGACCTCCAGGTCACGCGCCTCGCCGAGGATCCGGCCGAGCCACTTGAGCTCCTCCTGGAGGTGCTCGCTCCCTTCGACGATCGTCCTGAACGACTTCAGGGCGCTGCGGAGCCTGCGGCTGGCCACGCGCATCTGGTGCACAGCGTCCTCCTCGGCCCGCCGTACCCGGGGGTCCTGGGCGAGCAGGGCGCCGGCCTGGGCGGAGAGGTAGCCCATGACGACCTCGCCGGCCGACCCCGACCTGGTCTCGGCGCGCGGCGGCTCGGGGACGGGCGTGACGGCGTTGAGCAGGCGGGAGAGCTTGCTGGCGGAGCCCGCGGGGACGGCCCCGGCTCTGGCCAGCCGCTTGCCGGTCTTGCGGAGCAGCTTCTCGTCGCCCTCGACCAGCTCCGCCTCGACCTCGCGCCAGCGCTCGGTGTGGGGCTCGGCGCCGAACACCGTGCCCTTGACCCGGTCGTCGGCGATCTCCACCAGCCGCACGCCCGCGCCGTTGACCAGCGCGGTCACCCCGCGGCGGGTGACGAGCTCGGCGATCGGGGCGAGGGGGGCACCCCGGGTGTAGGCGAGCACGAGATCCGCCAGCTCCGGGGGGACGGCCTTGATGCTCCGGGTCAGGGGATGGGTGATCTCCTGCTTGACGCCCTTGGCCTGGGGCAGTTTGAGGTGCCAGCCGGGGTCGGTCCCGCCCCTGCGCCGCCGCAGGGTGATGCCCCGGGTGGCGAGCCTCAGGTCGGGGGTGTCGAAGTAGAGCGCGACGAGCTGATGGGACTTGGGTCCGACGGCTTCCGCGATTCCCGGTATGTCGGCCAGCTCGGGGATCTCATAGTCCACCGGTACGTCGAATTTGTCCTCGATCTCGATTGCCACCGGTCATCCCCTGATTTGCCCAGATATCTACCGCGTTCTAGCAGTATTTATTGATGCCCGGTTATCCGTCTAGAAACTCTGGGCAATCGATCATTTCTGGGCCACCACGAAGATACGACGGAAGGGGAAGACCGTCCCGTACGGCCGGCGTGGGTACGCCTCCTCCAGCAGAGCGGCGCAGTCGCCGAGGAAGGCGTCCGCCTCGCCGGGGTCCAGCCGGTCGAGCATGGGGCGCAGCGCGGTGCCGGCGATCCACCTGAGCACGGCGTTCTCACCGGGGAGCACGTGCAGGTAGGTGGTCTCCCAGGCGTCCACCCGGCAGCCCCGCGCGGCGAGCAGGTCGAGATAGCCGGCCGGGCCGTCGACCGGCGACTCCCTGGCCAGGTCACCGAGCCGGTCCCGCCATCGCGTCCGGCACAGCTCGCGGACCAGGGCGTGGCTGGGGGCGTCGAAGTTGCCCGGCACCTGGAAGGCGAGCCAGCCCTCCGGGGCGAGCGCGCCGACCCAGCGCGGCAGCAGCTCCCGGTGCTCGGGCACCCACTGCAGGACCGCGTTGGAGACGATCACGTCCACCGGCCGCTCGGGCCGCCATCGCGTGACGTCGCCGACGGAGAAGGTCAGCCGGCCGCCGGCCGGGGCCTCGCCGATCATCGCCGGAGAGGAGTCGAAGCCATGGACGTCGGCCTCCGGCCAGCGTCTGGCCAGCTCGGCGGTGAGCTCGCCGCTGCCGCAGCCGGCGTCCACCATGTAGCCCGGACGCTCGGCCGATATCCTTGCGACGAGGTCGAAGAAGGGCCGCGCGCGCTCGTCGGCGTAGCGACCGTAGATCACGGGATCCCACATATCTCTTGACATCAAGATAATTGATATCGAGCGGGATATCTCGATGTCAAGAGAGATAGAATCGTGGCATGACCCTGCACCATGCGGACCACGACGCGGACGAGGTCGACCGGCTGGTCGCCGCCTGGCACCAGGAACGGCCCGACCTGGACGTGGAGCCGCTCCAGGTGCTCAGCCGGGTCTCCCGGCTCGCCCGCCACCTTGACCGCGCCCGCCGGGCCTCCTTCGCCGAGCACGACCTGGAGAACTGGGAGTTCGACGTGCTCACGGCCCTGCGCAGGGCCGGCGAGCCGTACGAACTGAGCCCCGGGGCCCTGCTCCGCGCGACCCTGGTCACCTCCGGGACGATGACCAACCGGATCGACCGCCTCGCCGCCGCCGGGCTGGTCCGCAGGCGCCCCGATCCCGAGGACCGGCGCGGGGTCCTGGTCTCCCTGACCGACGCCGGGCGGAGCCGGGTGGACAGCGCCTTCGCCGACCTGCTCCGCCGCGAGCGCGAGCTGCTGGCCAGCCTCGGAAAACATGAACAGCAGGCCCTTGCGGGCCTGCTGCGCACGCTACTCGTCCCTTTTGACGCGACCGACACCGGAGCGCACTGAGCACTCTTCCCCGGTGGAACGGGATAAACCGATCGGGGCGGACGGACCTCATTCACCGAGGCGGTCGGCCACCTCCAGCCATTCGCCCTCGACCGTGTCCTTCTCCGCGAGGATGTCCTTGAGCTCGGCGTCGAGGGAGGCCAGGCGGCCGTAGTCGGCGGCGGCGTCGGCCATGGAGGCGTGCAGCTTGGCCTCACGGTCACTCAGCCTGTCGAGCTGGCGCTCCAGGCGGGAGAGGTCCTTGCGGAGCTCGCGCTCCTCCTTGGCGGACAGGCCGGACGCGGGCGCCGACGCGGCCGCGGCCGCAGCCGTCGCCGGAGCCGCCGCGCCGGAGGCCGCCCGGGCCGACAGCGCGGCGCCCGAGGCGCGGCGCGCCAGGTATTCGTCGACGCCGCCGGGGAGCATCGACAGCTTTCCGTCGCCGAGCAGGGCGACGATCCGGTCGGAGACCCGCTCCAGGAAGTAACGGTCGTGGCTGACCAGGATCAGCGTGCCGGGCCAGCCGTCGAGCAGGTCCTCCAGCTCGTTGAGCGTCTCGATGTCGAGGTCGTTGGTCGGCTCGTCGAGCAGCAGCACGTTGGGGTCGTCCATCAGCAGGCGCAGCAGCTGGAGCCGGCGCCGCTCGCCGCCGGACAGGTCGCCGACGACCTTCCACTGGGCGTCGCCCTTGAAGCCGAGGCGCTCCAGGAGCTGGGAGGCGGTCCACTCCTTCTTGCCGACCTGGATGAACTTGCGGACCTCCTCGACGGTCTCCAGCACCCGGCGCGTGGGGTCGAGCTCGCCCAGCTCCTGCGACAGGTGCGCCAGGCGGACCGTACGGCCCCGCACGACCCTGCCGGAGTCAGGCTGGACCGTGTCGGCCAGCAGACGCAGCACCGAGGACTTGCCGGAGCCGTTCACGCCGATCAGGCCGACCCGGTCACCCGGGCCGAACTGCCAGGTGGAGCGGTCGAGGACCAGCGGGCCCTGCCCCGGACCGCCGGCGTGCAGGGTGACGTCCTCAAGGTCGTAGACCGTACGGCCCAGCCGGGCGGCGGCGAACTTGACCAGCTCGACGCTCTCCCGGGCCGGGGGCTCGTCGGCGATCAGCGCCTGGGCCGCCTCGATGCGGAACTTGGGCTTGGAGGTGCGCGCGGGCGGGCCCCGGCGGAGCCAGGCGATCTCCTTGCGCATCAGGTTCTGGCGGCGGGCCTCGGAGGCGGCGGCGATCCGGGCGCGCTCGGCCTTGGCGAGCACGTAGGCGGCGTATCCGCCCTCGTAGCGCTCGACCGAGCCGTCGACGACCTCCCAGGTCCTGGTGGAGACCGCGTCCAGGAACCACCGGTCGTGGGTGACGACCAGCAGCGCGGTCTTCCGGCCTGACAGGTGCCTGGCCAGCCAGTCGATGGCCTCGATGTCGAGGTGGTTGGTGGGCTCGTCCAGGATGATCAGATCGTGCTCGTCGATGAGCAGCTTGGCCAGGGCCGTGCGGCGCCGCTCACCGCCCGACAGGCTGCCGGCGAGCGCGGTGAGGTCGATGTCGCCGAGCAGGCTGGCCAGGATCTCGCGGATGCCCGCGTCACCGGCCCATTCGTGCTCGGGCCTGCCCCCCAGGACGATGTCCTGCACCGACAGCGCCGGGTCGAGGTCGTCGCCCTGGGACAGGGTGCCGACGTGCAGGCCCCGGCTGTGGGTGACCCGCCCGCCGTTGGGCTTGAGATCGCCGGCGATCACCGAGATGAGCGTGGTCTTGCCGCCGCCGTTGCGGCCGACCACCCCGACGCGGTCGCCCGCCTCGATGCCGAGGGAGACGTCGCTGAGCAGCGGCTTGGGACCGTAGGAGTGGGAGACCGACTCAAGATTGACCAGATTCATCGCCCTACAAGGGTATCGGCTCCCGGCCTATACCACCGTCGGACCGGGGACGGGACCGTAGGCGGTGATGACGTCGCGGGCCACGCCCGCGGCCCTCAGGGACAGGGCCAGCTGCTCGGCGTGGGCCTCGGAATCGGCCAGGAAGGCGCAGGTGGGGCCGGAACCGGAGACGAGGTCGCCGAGGGCGCCGTGCTCGCGGCCGGCCTCCAGGGTGCGGGCCAGCGATCGGCGGAGCATCACGGCGGCGGGCTGCAGGTCGTTGGCCAGCTCGGCGCCGAGGGCCTTGGCGTCGCCCCGGCGGAGCGCGGCCAGCAGCGGGTCGGCGGCCTGGGGCCAGGCGACCTTCTCACCGGTCGCCTCGCGCAGGCGATCGCACTCGGCGTAGACCCTGGCCGTGGACAGGCCGCCGTCGGCCAGGGCGAACACCCAGTGGAAGGTGCCCCCGACCTCCAGCGGGGTGAGCCGCTCTCCCCTGCCGGTGCCGACGGCCGTCCCGCCGAGCAGCGCGAACGGGACGTCGCTGCCGAGGTCGGCGGCGATCTCCAGGAGGTCCTCGATCGGCAGGCCCAGGCCCCACAGCTCGTTGCAGGCGACCAGCGCGGCGGCGGCGTCGGCGCTGCCGCCGGCCATGCCGCCCGCCACCGGGATCGCCTTGCGGATGACCAGGTTCACCCCGTAGGAGCGGCCCGCGTGCCTGGCCAGCGCGAGGGCGGCCTGGATGGCGAGGTTGTCGTCGTCCTCGGGCACCTGGTCGGCGGACTCGCCCTCGACCCGGACGCTCATCCCGGTCTCCGCCGTGGCCGTCACCTCGTCGAAGATCGAGACGGCGTGGAAGACGTTCACCAGGTCGTGGTAGCCGTCGTCGCGCAGCGGCCCGACCGCCAACTGCAGGTTGACCTTGGCGGGCACACGGACGGTCACGGAGTTCATGCGTCCCTCATCGGCGCTCGCTTGCTCGTCACGGTCCCGATCGTAACGGGGTGTCCAGCCACCCCGCGCAGACCCCCTCGGCGGGCCCCCGCCGCGGGCGTCCGGCACAGGCCCCTCCACGGGCGTCCGGCACGGGCCTCTCCACGGGCGTCCGCCACGGATCTCCCCCACGGGCGTCCGGCACGGGCCTCTCCACGGGCGTCCGGCACGGATCCCCTCCGTGGGTCCCTCAGCCGGCCGCCTCCGCCTCCGCGCGGTGCTCGGCGATCCGCGCGAAATCCTCGACGGTGAGCTGCTCGCCCCGCTGCGCGGGGTCGATCCCCGCGGCCCGGAGCGCCCGCTCCGCGGCGGCGGCCGTACCGGCCCAGGAGGCCAGCGCGGCGCGCAGGGTCTTGCGGCGCTGGGCGAAGGCGGCGTCCACGACGGCGAAGACCTCCTCGCGGGTGGCCTTGGTCGCCGGGGGCTCGCGGCGCGCCATCGCGACGAGGCCGGAGTCGACGTTGGGGACCGGCCAGAAGACCGTGCGGCCGACGGGCCCGGCCCGGCGGACGTCGGCGTACCAGGCCGCCTTGACCGAGGGGATGCCGTAGATCTTGGAGCCGGGCACGGCGGCCAGCCGGTCGGCGACCTCGGACTGGACCATGACCAGGATGCTGCGCAGGGACGGCAGGGTCTCCAGCAGGTGCAGCACCACCGGGACGGAGACGTTGTAGGGCAGGTTGGCCACCAGCGCGGTCGGCCCGTCCTCCGGCAGGTCGCCGGGCTGGACCCGCAGGGCGTCGGCCAGCACGACGGTGAGGCGCCCGGCGGACTCCGGGGCGCGCTCGGCGACGGTCAGCGGGAGCTGGGCGGCCAGGACCGGGTCGATCTCCACCGCCACCACGTGGCGGACCTCGGGGAGCAGCGCGAGGGTGAGCGAGCCCAGGCCGGGGCCGACCTCGATGACCACGTCGTCGGGCCGCAGCCCGGCGACCCGGACGATCCGGCGGACCGTGCCGCCGTCGATCACGAAGTTCTGGCCGAGCTTCTTCGTCGGCCGGATATCCAGCTTCTCCGCCAAATTACGTATTTCCACCGGACCGAGAAGGCTCATGCTGGTGCCCCGCCCGGAGGGACGACGCCTGCGTCCACCGGGCCGCTGTTGATGTCCGTTCGTCCGCTGCGTTCGCTCACGGCTGCACTCCCCACGTCATCCGACAAGTTTCGCGCATCGAACAGACTGCGATGACGCGTGATGGACACGAGAGGTTCCGTTATGGATAACGTTGCCACACGGGGGATCGTCGGCGAGGAAGGGGATCCGCCCCGTGGTGAGGACGTGAGCCAGGCCGGCGCCGAGGGGCTGCGCCCCGGCGATCCCGAGCAGGTCAGGGACTACCGGCTGCTCGGCCGCCTCGGCGAGGGAGGCATGGGCACCGTCTACCTCGCGCTGGCCCCCACCGGCCGGCCGGTGGCGCTCAAGATGGTCAAGGCCGAGTTCGCGGTCGAGGACGGGTTCGCCGCTCGGTTCCACGCGGAGGTGCGCAACGCCCGGCGGGTGGCCTCCTTCTGCACCGCCCAGGTGCTCGACAACGGCAACGCCGAGGACGGCCGTCCGTACATGGTCACCGAATACATCGCCGGCACGCCGCTGTCCCGCCAGATCGCGCTGCACGGTGCGCTCGAACCCGGCCCCCTGCACGGCGTGGCCCTCGGGGTCGCCGCCGCGCTGGCCGCCATCCACGTCGCCGGGCTGGTCCACCGCGACCTCAAACCCGCCAACGTGATCCTGTCGATGTCCGGGCCCCGCGTGATCGACTTCGGCATCGCCCGGGCGCTGGACTCCACCCAGGGCTTCACTCAGTCGGGCGAGGTCCTCGGCAGCCCCGGCTGGTGGGCCCCCGAGCAGGTGCGCGGCCTGGAGATCACCCCGGCGGCCGACATCTTCGCCTGGGGGTGCCTGGTCGCCTACGCGGGCAACGGGCGCCACCCCTACGGCCGGGGCGACCTGATCACCATGGCCACCCGGCTGCTGAACAGCCCGCCCGACCTGGGCGCGCTGCCCGCGCCGCTCGACGACCTGGTCCGCCGGGCCACCGCGATGGACCCCTATCAGCGGCCCACCGCCCAGGATCTGCTGATCGCCCTGGTCGGCGGCGGGATCGCGGCACCGGCCACGGCGGACCCCGCCCCGGCGGACCCGCCCACCCTCGCCACCGACATGCTGAACCGGTCGTGGGAGCCTCCCGCCGACGTGGAGCCCGACTCCACCCGGCCCCTGGCCGTCCCGGGCACGGACGCCCCCTCGGCCTCGCCGTCCCGGGCCGCGGCCGCCGCACCCGGGACGCGGCCCGTCCCGCCGGGTACGGCTCCCGCGCCGCCCGGTGCGGCTCCCGCCGGGAGACCCTCGCGACGGCGCCTGCTGCTCGCCGTACCGGCCGTGGCGGCGGCCCTGGCGGTCACGGCCCTCGTGCTGGTCAACGCCGGCGACAGGGCCACGCAGGGGCCGCGGGGGGAGAGCGTCGCCCCGACCGGCGCCACCGACGTGGGCAGGCGGATCGCCACCGGCTCCCTCATCGAGGACCCGCAACTGATCATCCCGCGGGCCCCGCAGTGCGGCCTGACCGGCTACCGGGGCGCCGTCCCGGCCCGCGGCCGGTTCTGCGTGCTCCGGTGGACCCTGCTCAACGCCACCGGCAGGGCGGCGCCGCTCAGCCGCGCCCCCCTCACCCTGCTGGACGACCGCGGGGCGGTCCACAGCCCCGAGCCGGTCTCGACCGGCCTGCCGGCCGCTCTGGCCCCCGGCGGCAGGGTGGACGGCGTGCTCGTCTACGACCTGCCCCCGGTCCGCAGGCCGCTGAAGCTGACCGGCCGGGTGATCGAGGGCGGGACGGAGATCGAGGTGAGGCTGTCATGAGAATCCTGGCGTCCCTGCTGCTCGCGGCCGCGCTCCCGCTGCTGCCCGCCGCCTCCGCGGTCACCGTCCCCGCGGTCTCCGCCGCCGACTGCTCCGGGGCGGGCGCGAGCGACTTCGACGGCGACGGCACCGACGACACGGTGGCCGGCGACCCGTTCGCCGCCCCCGGCGGGGTCGACGGCGCCGGCAGCGTGCACGTGCTGTTCGGGCGGGGCACGGGCGGCAGGGCCGTGAGCGCCCCCGTACCCGCCGCGGGCGACGGCTTCGGATGGTCGGTGAAGCTGACCCACCTCGACGCCGACCGGTGCGCGGACCTGCTGATCGGCGCGCCGTACGCCGACGTGTCGGGACGGGCCGACGCGGGCGCGGTCTACGCCGTGTACGGCGGGGCGGAGCGGGCGGCGGTCCGCGTGGTCGCCCCCGGACCGGAGGCCGACGCCCACTTCGGCTGGTCCCTGGCCTCCGGCGGAGGCGTGGTGGCGGTCGGCGCGCCGTACGAGGACGTCGGCGGGGTGACCGACGCCGGGGCGGCGTACCTGTTCGAGGCCGGCGCGCTCGGCAGGGGCAGGCGGATCTCCCAGGACACCGGGGGTGTCTCCGGCAACGGCGAGACCGGCGACCTGTTCGGCTGGTCCGTGGCGGTCGGCAGGCTGGGCGGCGCACCCGGCGAGCCGGACCTCGCGGTCGGCGCGCCGTACGAGAACGACGACGGGCCGGGGCGGCAGGACGGCGTGGGCACGCCCGACTCGGGGGCGATCTCCGTGATCTACGACGTGCGCGGCTCCCGGGAGACGTACGCCGGCCGGGGATGGAGCCTCCACGAGCTCACCGACGCCGGCGCGGGCGACCGGTTCGGCTACGCGATGGCCTACGCCGAGGAGGGCGACGTGGCCTACCTGGCGGTGAGCGCGCCGCTCGGCGACGGCGGCCGGGTGAAGGACTCCGGGCTGGTCCGGCTCTTCCAGGCGTCCAGCACCGCGGAGATCACCGCCGCGGGCGCCTTCGACCAGGGGGCGGAGGGCGCCGCGGGCGAGGGATACGGCTTCTCGCTGGCCTTCACCGGGGAGGCGGGCGCCCGGCTGGCCGTCGGCGTCCCGTTCGACGGGCCGGACCAGCGGGGCGGCGTATGGCTGACGCCGGTGCGGGAGCCGGGGCGGGCCCGGCTGGTCGGGCGGGGCGGGCCGGGCGACCGCTCCGGCTGGTCGGTGGGGTTCAGCGGGAACCGCCTGGTAGTCGGCGCGCCGGACCGGGGCGCCGCGGGGGCGGTGACGCTGCTGGGCCGCAACGACGCCACCGGGATCCCGCTCTCGCCGGGGACCGGCGAGGTGCCCGGCGTCGCCGGCGGCGGCTCTGCCGACTTCGGCGCGGCGGTGGGCTGACCGCCCGCCGCCCGCCGGGACGGGCGGGTGCGGTCACCAGCGGCCGAAGACGGTCTCCCCGTTGGCGTTGACGGCCGCGGCCAGCTCGTCCGCGCCCATCCCCTTGACCTCGGCCAGGCAGCGGAGCGTGAGGGGGATGAGATAGGGCGCGTTGGGCTTGCCCCGGTGCGGCGTCGGCGGGAGGTAGGGCGCGTCCGTCTCGACGAGCATCAGCTCCTTGGGCGCGACCGCCGCGGCCTCGCGGAGGTAGGCGGCGTTCTTGTAGGTGACCGGCCCGGAGAAGGACATGAAGTAACCGGCCTCGACGCACTGCCGGGCCATCTCGGCGTCGCCGGAGAAGCTGTGGAAGACCACGACGTCCGGGGCGCCCTGCTCGGCCAGCACGCGCAGCACGTCGTCGTGGGCCTCGCGGTCGTGGATCACCAGGGCCTTGCCGGTCCGCTTGGCGATCTCGATGTGGGCCCGGAAGCTGGCGTGCTGGTCGTCCTTGGAGGCCCAGTCGCGGTAGTAGTCGAGCCCGGTCTCCCCCACCGCCCTGACGTGCGGGAGGCGGGCGAGCTCCTCGATCTCGGCGAGGGTCTCCGGCGTCGAGGCGTGCGCCTCGTTGGGGTGGATCGCCACCCCGGCGTAGACGCCGTCGTGGAGCCCCGCGGTCTCGGCGTTCCAGCGGGAGGACGGCAGGTCGTAGCCGATCGTGACGAGCCGGGTCACGCCGACCGCGCGGGCCTCCCGCAGGATCCCCTCGACGCTCGCCCGGGCCGCCTGAGCGGCCTGGGCGACGGGGTCTCCGGAGGACGCCTGGCGGTTGCCCACCATGATGTCCAGGTGGCAGTGGCTGTCGAACACCTCGGTGGCCAGGGGCTCGGGGGCGGCGGGAAGCTTCGTCGTGCTCACACCGTCCAACCTATCGAGGTGCCGCCCAGGCCCGCGCCGGGCGCGGGCCTGGGCGGCCCGTCTCACCCGCTCAGGCGGGCGAGCTCCTCATCGACGATCTTGGGGTCGAGCTTGGGGAACAGCGGGGTCGGCGGGGCGAGCGGGATGCCGGCCCGGATCGGGGTGGACTCCCAGCGCGCGGCGCCCTCGTAGGAGCCGGTGATGATCGGGTAGGTGCGGCCGCCCTCCTCGTCGACCTCCTCGATCTCCGGCATGCCCGACCACAGGCCGGTGCCGCCGAGCATCTCGTAGACCTTGTTGGAGGAGTTGGGGAGGAAGGGGGTGAGCATGGTCTTGGCGTCGTCGACGACCTGCAGGGCCACGTGGAGGATGGACTTGACCCGCTCGGGGTTGTCCTTGATCTTCCACGGCTCCTGCTCGGCCAGATATTTGTTGGCCTCGCGGATGACGTCGAACGCCTCGGTGATCCCGTTCTTGAACCGGGAGCGCTCAAGCTCGGCGCCGACCTTCGGGAAGGCCGACCGGCTCCGCTCCAGCATCGCGCGGTCGGCGTCGGTGAGGTCGCCCGCCTCGGGGATGACGCCGAAGTTCTTGGCGGCCATCGAGATCGAGCGGTTGACCAGGTTGCCCCAGGCCGCCACCAGCTCGCCGTTGTTGCGGTTGAGGAACTCCGACCAGGTGAAGTCGGTGTCCTGGTTCTCCGGGCCGGCCACCGCGATGTAGTAGCGCAGCGCGTCGGCGTCGTAGCGGGCCAGGAAGTCGCGCACGTAGATGACGACCTGGCGGGAGGAGGAGAACTTGCGCCCCTCCATGGTCAGGAACTCGCTGGAGACGACCTCCGACGGCAGGCTCAGCGCGCCGAGCGAGCCGGGGGCGCCGTCGCGGGCCCCCTGGCCGTTGTAGCCGAGCAGGATCGCCGGCCAGATCTCGGCGTGGAAGACGATGTTGTCCTTGCCCATGAAGTAGTAACCACGGGCCTCGGGGTTCTGCCACCACTGCCGCCAGGCGTCCGGGGCGCCGGAGCGGCGGGCCCACTCGATGGAGGCGCTGAGATAGCCGATGACGGCGTCGAACCAGACGTAGAGCCGCTTGTTGGCCTGCTCGCTCCAGCCCTCCAGCGGGATCGGCACGCCCCAGTCGAGGTCGCGGCTGATCGCCCGGGGCTGCAGGTCGCCCAGGAGGTTGAGGGCGAACTTCAGCACGTTGGGCCGCCAGTCGCCCTGCTTGGACTGCAGCCAGGAGCCGAGCACCTCGGCGAAGGCCGGCAGGTCGAGCATGAAGTGCTCGGTCTCGACGAAGATCGGCGTCTCACCGTTGATCTTGCTGACCGGGTTGATGAGCTGGATCGGGTCGAGCTGGTTGCCGCAGTTGTCGCACTGGTCGCCGCGGGCGCCGTCGTAGTGGCAGATCGGGCAGGTGCCCTCGATGTAGCGGTCGGGGAGGGTGCGGCCGGTGGAGGGCGAGATCGCCCCCATCGTGGTCTTGGGGAAGATGTAGCCGTTGGCGTGGAGGCCCTTGAAGATCTCCTGGACCACGGCGTAGTGGTTGCCGGTCGTGGTCCGGGTGAACAGGTCGTAGGACAGACCCAGCGCCCGGAGGTCCTCGACGATCACCCTGTTGTAGCGGTCGGCGAGCTCCCGGGCGCTGACGCCCTCCTTGTCGGCCTGCACCTGGATGGGGGTGCCGTGCTCGTCGGTCCCGCTGACCATCAGGACCTTGTTCCCCACCATCCGCTGGTAGCGGCTGAAGATGTCGGACGGCACGCCGAATCCGGAGACGTGCCCGATGTGGCGGGGGCCGTTGGCGTAGGGCCACGCGACCGCGGTCAGGATGTGCTGGGACATGATGCCAAGCCTAAGGGACGCGGGCTCAGGCCTTGGTGCTCTCCCGGGATACGGCCTCGGCCGCCTCCTCGGCGCTCTCCCGGGTCACGGCCTCGGCGGCCTCCTCGGCCGCGGAGGCGGCCACGTCGACGAGCGTCTCCTTGGTCCGGCGGATGCCGAGGATGCTGACGAACAGCGCCGCGAAGATGGTCTGGAAGCTCATGATCAGCGCGGTGGCCGAGGGCACGACCAGGCGCAGCGACTCGGAGGGGATCAGCGTGCCGAAGCTGCGCGTCTGCCAGTGGACCAGCGAGGCGACCAGGCCGCCCAGACCGGCCAGGGCCAGCAGGCCGCCGACGACCAGGCCCTTCTCCAGGGTCACGATGTCGACGAGCTTGCGCACCCGCCTGTCTTCGGGCAGGAAGCCCTCCTCGGCCGCGTAGACCTTGGTGAACACCGCGAACAGCACCGCCTGGAAGCCGATCACCATCGCGGCGGAGGCGCCGACCAGGGTGTCGACGTCGAAGGCGAGCTTGCCGATGTATACCGGGCCGAAGGTCAGGGCGGCGCCCGCGACCAGGCCGATGGTCATCAGGACCATGCCCGGGATGAGGAACAGCCAGCGCGGGCTGTAGAGCATGAGGAAGCGCAGGTGGCGCCAGCCGTCGCGCCAGGAGCGCAGGTGCGGCGGGCGGGAGCGGCCGTCGGGCGACAGCGTGGTGGCCACCTCGCGCACGTCCAGCCCGGACAGCGTCGAGCGCACCACCATCTCGCTGGCGAACTCCATGCCGCCGGTCTGCAGGCCGAGCTTGAGGATGGAGTCGCGCCGGAAGCCGCGCAGGCCGCAGTGGAAGTCACCGATCGCGCTGGGGAAGAACAGGCGGCCGATGAAGGACAGCACCGGGTTGCCGAGGTAGCGGTGGAGCGGGGGCATGGCGCCCGGCGCGATGCCGCCCTTGAACCGGTTGCCCATCACCAGGTCGGCCCCGTCGCGCAGCTGCTCGACGAACGGCAGCAGCGCGGTGAAGTCGTAGGAGTCGTCGGCATCGCCCATGATGACGTATCTGCCCCGGGCCGCCCGGATGCCGCCCATGAGGGCGTTTCCGTAACCCTTGGCGTCGACGTGCACCACCCGGGCCCCGGCGTCCCGCGCGAGCTGCTGCGAGCCGTCGGTGCTGCCGTTGTCGGCGATCAGCACTTCTCCGTCGATCCCGTGTTCCCGCATGCAGGCCAGTGCCTTGCGTACGCAGGTCTCCACGGTCTCCGCCTCATTCAAACAAGGCATCACCACGGTCAGTTCCACGTCTCAACCCTTCATTTACGGCACAGGCCAATCTCATCATGATGCCCTCTAACCTCTACTGCGCGGGTCAACTCCGCGAAACGACTGGCATCCTGTAATGCATGGTGACCGTCGCAGAACGAGCACGTCTGGAGGTGCCTCCAGCTGACTGGAGCGCGCGCCTGCGGGCTTTCCTACGCCGCCATCGCCTCTTCGTGGCCGCGCTCGCACTGGCGTTCGTGCTGCGTGTGGTCACCATGCTCGGGTACGGCCCGGCCCTGTGGTTCAACGACTCCTTCGAATACGTGTCGGGGGCGGTCAACCCCGAACGCCCCAGTGCCCTGCGCCCGAACGGTTACTCCTTCTGGCTGCTACTGCTGCGTCCCTTCCACAGTTTCGGTCTGGTCGCCTTCACCCAGCACCTGATGGGCCTGTCCATCGCGGTGCTGGTCTACGCGCTGCTGCGCAGGAGGTTCGGGCTGCCCGGCTGGGGGGCGACGCTGGCCGCCGTGCCGGTGCTGTTCGACGCCTACCAGATCCAGCTCGAACACCTGATCATGTCCGACACGATGTTCATGCTGCTGGTCATGGGCGTCATCACGCTGGTGCTCTGGCACCGGAAGGTGTCCTGGCGGCTCGGCGCGGTCATCGGCCTGCTGCTCGCCCTCACCGCGCTGACCCGGTCGATCGGACTGCCGATCCTCGCCCTGGTCTGCGTCTACATGCTGATCAAGCGCACCGGGTGGAAGCCGATCGCGGCCATGGTGACCGCGTGCGCGGTCCCGGTGCTCGGCTACATGGGCTGGTTCGCCTCCGCGCACGGCAACTACGCCATGACCAACAGCGACGGCGCGATCCTCTACATGCGCACCGCGCTGTTCGCCGACTGCACGAAGATGGGGGTCGACCCCCGCAAGGAGCTGGAGCTGGCGCTGCTGTGCATCACCGCCCCGCCGAGCGAGCGCAGCTTCTCCGGCCAGAACTACCTGTGGTGGGCCAGGGGCGGCCAGCGCTTCCACGCCTTCGGGACGGGCAGCACGTTCACCCCGCAGATGAACCAGACCGCCGGGAAGTTCGCCAGGCGGGCCATCATGTCCCAGCCGGGCGACTACCTCGCCAAGGTGGCCGTCGACTTCTTCCGCGCCTTCCACTGGGGCCGGCCGCGCTTCCCCGACTACGCGACCTTCCAGCAGTACGAGTTCTCCTTCGAGGACAAGGTGCTGCCCGCCTGGTCGTCCTACAAGGGCACCACCGACGGCGACGCACGCAGATACGATCCGGGCCTGCCGACGGCGGAGATCCGCGGCCGGCAGAGCGTGATCGGCACC
The DNA here is from genome assembly GCF_030811595.1 of Streptosporangium brasiliense. Lineage (NCBI taxonomy): Bacteria > Bacillati > Actinomycetota > Actinomycetes > Streptosporangiales > Streptosporangiaceae > Streptosporangium > Streptosporangium brasiliense. Next base: position 2,647,055 of record NZ_JAUSRB010000002.1, on the reverse strand, counting down.
CAGCTCCACGACCCCTGGGCCTCCTTCATGCAGGCCTACCAGCGGACGGTCAGGCTGCCCGGCATCGTCGTCGGCGTCCTGCTCCTGATCGGCCTGGCCGGGGTGGCGGTGCGCTGGCGCACCCTGGGCGGACCGGTGCTGCTGCCGTGGCTGGCCGCCTTCGGCCTGATCCTGGCCCCGGCCGCGACCGCCGAGTTCGACTACCGCTACCTGCTGCCTGCGGTGCCGCTGGCCTGCCTCGCCGCCGCGATCTCCCTGCGCCGGGGGTTCGCTAGACCCACCGCGAAAGCAGGATCCGCGCCCACCACTGCGAGTGCGGAATGATCTCGGCGACGAGCACGGGGTGGAGCCAGGCGAAGTTGACCAGCGCGAGGATCATGAAGGCCCCGGCGAACGCGGCCCCGACCGCCCTGCGGTTGGGCGCGGCCTCCGCCTTCCCGATGACCAGTCCGGCGGCCAGGGTCAGTGCGAGGATCATGAACGGGACCATGGGGATCGCGTAGAACAGATACATGGTCCGGTTGTCGGCGATGGCCCAGTAGAACCAGGGCAGCCAGCCGACGGCGTAGGCCAGCAGCACCGCTCCGGCGCGCCAGTCGCGGGTGGCGACGTACCAGGCGATCATCGTGATGAGCGCGGCCAGCCCGCCGTACCAGATGACCGGGGTGCCGACCCCGAGCACCTCCTGGGCGCAGGTCTCGGTTCCGCAGCCGCCCGGCGTCTCCCAGAAGAACGCCACCGGGCGCAGCAGCAGCGGCCAGCTCCAGGGTTCGGACTGGTAGCTGTGCGGGGTCGCCAGGCCGGTGTGGAAGCCGAGGACCTGGAAATGGTAGCTGAACCACGACCGGATCGAGTCGAAGACGAAGTACGCCGGCCCCTGGGAGGTCGCCTGGGCCCAGTTGCGCCCCCAGCCCAGCGGGGAGGCGAACCAGCCGGTCCACGAGGCCATGTAGGTGAGCGCCGGTACCAGCGCCATGGCCAGGAGCGCGGTGGGCAGGTCCTTGCCGAACATCCCGCCGTACGGCCTGCGCAGTCCGACGGCGCGGCGGGCGCCGGCGTCCCAGACGAGGGACATCACGGCGAAGGCGATCAGGAAGAAGATCCCTGACCACTTGACCGCGCAGGCCGCTCCCAGGCAGAGTCCGGCGGCGATCCGCCAGGGCCGTGCGCCCAGCCACGGGCCGTGCTCGCTGAGTGGTGAGGATTCGTACCAGTCGGCCAGCCGGCCGCGTGCCCGGTCGCGGTCGACCACCAGGCAGGCGAACCCGGCCAGCACGAAGAACATCAGGAAGATGTCCAGCAGCGCGGTCCGCGACAGGACGAAATGGAGCCCGTCCAGCGCGAGCAGCAGGCCGGCCAGGCAGCCCAGCACCGTGGAGCGGGTCATCCGGCGGGCCACCCTCGCCATGATCAGGATCGAGAGCGTGCCGATCAGGGCGGCGGCGAACCGCCAGCCGAACGGGGTCATGCCGAAGATTTGCTCACCGACGCCGATCATCCACTTGCCCAGCGGCGGATGGGCCACGTACAGCGGGCAGGGGTCGACGTCAGGAGGGGTGCACCTGACCCAGATGTCGGTGTCGCCGGCGATGAGCATCCGGTCGGCGACCGGGTCCTCGATCGTGCCGAGCGAGGCCCGCTCCACACCGTAGGTGATCAGCGCGAACGCGTGCTTGACGTAGTACGTCTCGTCGAACATGACCGCGTGCGGGCGCCCCAGGCCGGTGAAGCGCAGGACCGCCCCGAACGCGGCCACCAGCAGCGGGCCGAGCCAGCCCCACAGGACGTTCCCCGGCATGGGCGGCGACAGCCGGTCCCGCGTTGATCCCATTTTCAGGATTATGGTGATAAATCATCTTTGGTGATGGAGTAATAGCGATCATTTAGCATTCCGCACCCTGAGACACCACCGCGGAGCCCCCTCCGGAGCCGGGCGGAGCGCCCTCGCGGGACGGCCCTCGCGGGACCGCTCTCAGGACGGCCCTCGCGGGGTCGCTCTCGGGACCGCCCGCGCGGCGCCGGAACGCGTCAGCCGCGGTGGACCGCGTCGTAGAGCTCCCGCTTGGGGATCCCCGCCGCCTTGGCGACGTCGACGATCGCCTGCTTCCTGGGCACCCCCGTCTCCTCGCGGCGGACGACCTCGGCGACCAGGTCCTCGATGACCGGTGGCAGGTCCTCCGGGACGTGCCCGGCGACGACCACGGTGATCTCCCCCTTGACGCCCTTGGCCGCCCACTCGGCCAGCTCTCCCAGGCCGCCCCGCCGTACTTCCTCGTAGGTCTTGGTGAGCTCCCGGCAGACCGCCGCGGGACGGTCGGCGCCGAACGTCTCGGCCATCGCCCCCAGCCCGGCCGCCAGCCGGTGCGGCGCCTCGAAGAACACCATCGTGCGCTCCTCCCGCGCCAGGCCGTCCAGCCTGCGCGCGCGCTCGCCGGGCTTGCGCGGCAGGAAGCCCTCGAAGCAGAAGCGGTCACTGGGCAGGCCGGAGACGGCCAGCGCGGTGGTGACCGCCGACGGGCCGGGCAGCGAGGTGACCGTGATCCCGGCCTCGACGGCCAGGCTGGTCAGGCGGTAGCCGGGGTCGGAGACGCCGGGCATGCCCGCGTCGGTGATGACCAGGACGGTCCGGCCCTCCTGGAGGGCCTGCAGGAGCTCGGCCGCCCGGCCGGTCTCGTTGGCGTCGTAGTAGGAGACGATCCTGCCCCTGATCTCCGCGCCCAGCTCACCGGCCAGGCGGCGCAGGCGGCGGGTGTCTTCGGCCGCGACCACGTCGGCGGCCTCCAACGCCTCCCGCAGCCGGGGCGAGGCGTCACCCACCTGCCCGATCGGAGCTCCCGCCAGCACCAGCCTGCCGTTGTCCATCACCATGCCATCCTCCCCCATTCCCGGTGAGATCCCATCCCAGGTGGGGTTTTCAGGAGGGGGAGAAGTTCCCTAATTAGGCATGTAGGCGGTGTTTCCCGGGTTCCCCGGCTGGAGGGGCCCGTACGATGTCCGGGTGGCCGTGACCGACTTCACCAACCAGGCGCCCAAGCAGCCGGAGCCCCAGCCGGGTGGCGGCTCGGCGGATTCCGTGCGCGACCGGCTGGTGCCGCCGATGCGCGGCGGCGCCCTGTGGGGCTGGCTCGGCCCGCTGCTGGTGGCCGCGTTCGGGGCGGTCCTGCGCTTCGTCGACCTGGGGCGCCCGCACGCGGTCATGTTCGACGAGACGTACTACGCCAAGGACGCGTGGGCGCTGATCAACTTCGGCGCCGAGCGGAACGCCGTCAAGGACGCCGACAAGCTCCTGATGCAGAACAGCACGGAGATCTGGCAGCAGTGCGCGCCGGCCGAGATCGACAAGTGCGCCTCCTACGTGGTCCATCCACCGCTGGGCAAGTGGATGATCGGCGTCGGCGAGCAAATCTTCGGCATGACCCCGTTCGGCTGGCGGTTCGCCGGGGCCCTGATCGGCGTGGTGTCGATCCTGATCCTGGCCAGGACCGCCCGCCGGATGACCCGCTCCACGGTGCTGGGCTGCCTGGCCGGCCTGCTGCTGTCCATCGAGGGACTCCACTTCGTCCTGTCGCGGACCGCGCTGCTGGACATCTTCCTGATGTTCTTCGTGCTGGCCGGGTTCGCCTGCCTGGTGGTCGACCGCGACCGGGCACGCGGCCGGCTGGCCGACTGGTACGAATCCTCACCACTCAGCGAGCACGGCCCGTGGCTGGGCGCACGGCCCTGGCGGATCGCCGCCGGACTCTGCCTGGGAGCGGCCTGCGCGGTCAAGTGGTCAGGGATCTTCTTCCTGATCGCCTTCGCCGTGATGTCCCTCGTCTGGGACGCCGGCGCCCGCCGCGCCGTCGGACTGCGCAGGCCCTACGGCGGGATGTTCGGCAAGGACCTGCCCACCGCGCTCCTGGCCATGGCGCTGGTCCCGGCGCTCACCTACATGGCCTCGTGGACCGGCTGGTTCGCCTCCCCGCTGGGCTGGGGGCGCAACTGGGCCCAGGCGACCTCCCAGGGGCCGGCGTACTTCGTCTTCGACTCGATCCGGTCGTGGCTCAACTACCACTTCCAGGTCCTCGGCTTCCACACCGGCCTGGCGACCCCGCACAGCTACCAGTCCGAACCCTGGAGCTGGCCGCTGCTGCTGCGCCCGGTGGCCTTCTTCTACGAGACCCCCAAGAGCGGGTGCGGAGCGGAGAGCTGCTCGCAGGCGGTGCTCGGGGTCGGCACCCCGGTCATCTGGTACGGCGGGCTGGCCGCGCTCATCACGATGATCGCCTGGTACGTCGCCACCCGCGACTGGCGCGCCGGAGCGGTGCTGCTGGCCTACGCCGTCGGCTGGCTGCCCTGGTTCTACTGGGCCATCGCCGACAACCGGACCATGTTCCTGTTCTACGCGATCCCCATGGTCCCGTTCATGATCCTCGCGATCGTGCTCGCCGCCGGGCTGCTCATCGGCCCGGCGGACGTCGCGCCGCGGCGGCGCGTCGTCGGCGCCTCGATCGTGGGCGCCTTCACGCTCTTCGCGCTGGTCAACTTCGCCTGGCTCTACCCGGTGCTCACCGCCGAGGTCATCTCATACGCGGAGTGGCATTCGCGCATGTTGTTTAAGAAGGGCTGGATCTGACCGTCCGCACATATGAGCTGCTTAGAGCTGATTCCTTAGGGTAGGCGACGTGCACGATCCATTACGTCACGTTCATCGTCAGGGCAGGCCCGCATACGGCAGACTTCGGAGCATGCCTGCACCGGACGTGGCCGCGCTCCTCTCCGAGCTGGAGCGGTCCGAGCCCGACTACGCCGAGCACGCCCGCAGTGCCATCGACTGGCTGACCGGCGGTGAGCCGTTGGAGACCATCACCGAGCTCAACGTGTGCGAGTTCCTGTGGTACACGCTGCCGACCAAGCTCGGCGGAGACCGCCCCGCCGTCGCCCGCGCGCTGGGCAGCCTGCTCCGGCTGGGCGGCCTGGAACGTTACGCCGCGCTCTGCTCCTCCACCACGACGGCGCAGATCCTGCGCACCTACGCCCGTTCCGGCGAGGACGCCGGGACGGCCGCCTACCAGAGCGCCCTGGACGCCACCGGGGTGCTCCCGCCCGACGTGCCCGAGCTGCGGTGGAGCTCGATCATGGGCCCTGAGGAGCTGGGCGCGCACGGCGCCTGCTCCGCCGCGCTGGAGCTGGCCATCGTCTCCGGGGAGCTCACCGCCGGCTCGCCCGAACGGCAGGCGCTGACCCGCCACTGGCTGACCACGCCCCGCGTCGAGCTCGGCGGGGACAACTGGCTCCACCGGGTCCAGGGAGAGCGGCTGAACCGCTGGGTGCTCGGCCGGGGCACCGCCTGGCGCGAGCTGGCCCAGCCCTTCGAGGTGCGCCTGCACGCCCCGATCCCGGCTCCGGCCGGGGAGCACCTCGAAGCGCTGCGGTGGCTGCTGGAGCTGGGCCGCCGGCCGGGCGGCATCCCGCTGACCCAGCGGCACAACCTGGCCCGCTCCGTGCTCGCGGAGAGCGGCTGGAGCGGCGCGGAGCTGGCGGCGGTCCGCGAGATGGCACAGGGCCGGATGGGCGCGCTGCGGCGCGCCGGGAGACGGCTGGTGATCACTCCGGCCGGGGAGAGCCTGCTCGGCGACCGCGATCTGCTCTGGGAGGCCGCGGCGGCGGCCCTCCTGGCCCCGGAGCCCGGGGAGGCCGGGTTCCGGGCGTCGGCCCGGGAGGTGGCGCTGATGCTGCTCGCCGACGGCTCCCCCGCCGACCGCGACCGCGTCGCGGCGGTGGTCGACTGCGAGGAGTGGCAGATCCCGGAGGTGGACGCCTCGCTGGCCGACCTGGGGCGGCGCCTGGACGCCTTCGGCCTCCGGCGGGCGGGCGAGCTCACCCCGGCGGGCCGGTCGGCCGCCCTGGCCGCGCTGCGGAGCCACGCGCTGCGGCCCCGCCAGTACGTCAACATGAGCTGAGCCCCCAAGTGGCCCCCGCCACCCCCTGAGCCGGGTCCCCGGACGTCCCGCGGGTCGGGTCCCCGGACGTCCCGCCACGCGCGGACCGGCCCCTCGGGAGCCGTCTCCGCCCCGGACTGGGCCGGGTCCCGCCGCTGCCCAGAGGCGACTAATCCGTCTCATCTCGGGCAGTGGCCGTCCGTGCCCGAGCCCCTCTCCAGTGACCGCGCCGAACCGGCCGCCCCCGCCGGCGGGGCAACCGCCGTACCGGCCGCCCCCGCCGTCGCCACCGCCCCGGCCGCCTCCGCGGTCTCCGCCGCCGGTCCGGACGGACCGGTCCTCACCTCGGCCGGCCCCGTGCACCCCCACGGAACCCCCGCCGCTCCGGTCCTCACCTCGGCCGGCCCCGTGCGGCCGTCGGCGGCCGCCGACGCGGCCTCCGCCGACCTCCCCTTCGGCCGGCCCGGGCGGTCGATGCGCAACAACCCGTTCGTGTTCGGCTTCACCGCCGCGCTGGGCGTGCTCACCGCCTGGTGGCTGGTGCAGGCGGTGATGAGCGCGAGTTCGGTGCTGATCCTCATCATCGTCTCGCTCTTCCTCGCCATCGGCCTGAACCCGGCCGTGGAGAACCTGCACAGGCGCGGGCTCCCCCGCCTGGCCGCGATCACCGTGGTCTTCCTCGGCGTCATCGCCGTCTTCGCCGCCTTCGGCCTGGCCGTGGTGCCCCCGCTCACCACACAGTCCACCGACTTCGTGGCCAAGCTTCCGCAGTACGTCCAGGAGCTGCAGAACAACCCGATGATCCGGGACCTGGACCAGCGCTTCCAGCTCCTGGACAAGATCCAGCAGTATGTGACGAGCGGCGACTTCGGCAGCCAGATGTTCGGCGGCGTCCTCGGCTTCGGCCAGGTTCTCATCGGGGCGGTCTTCAACGCGCTGACGGTCCTGGTCCTGACGCTCTACTTCCTCGGCTCGCTGAACTCGCTCAAGAAGATGGCCTACCGCCTGGTGCCGAGGTCCCGCCGGACCCGCGCCGGCCTGCTCGGCGACCAGATCATCGACAGCATCGGCGGCTACGTCGCCGGGAACCTGATCATCTCGCTGATCGCCGGGGTGACGACCTTCTTCTTCCTGGTCATCATGGAGGTCCCCTACGCCCTGGCCCTGGCCCTCATCGTGGCCCTGACCGACCTCATCCCGATGGTCGGCGCCTTCATCGGGGCCGGGGTCGCCTCCCTCGTCGGGTTCTTCGTCTCACCGACCGTCGGCATCATCTGCGTGATCTTCTTCACCGTCTACCAGCAGATCGAGAACTACTGGATCGCACCGAGCGTGATGAAGAGTTCGGTGGACGTCCCGCCGCTGGCCACGATCGTCGGGGCCCTGGTCGGCGGCGCGCTGCTCGGCGTGGTCGGCGCCCTGCTGGGCATCCCCATGGTCGCGGCGGTCCTGCTCATCGTCCGCGAGGTCGTCATGCCCCGGCAGGAGAGAGCCTGACCCCGCCGCCGACGCCCCTCCGGCCGCGGCACGCGGCAACTGGCACATGCCGGCCGGAGGGTCCACGGGAGGTACGGCGGGCGCCCGCCGTACCTCCCGTGGATCAGTGGATCAGCTGCCCGGGGGCGGGAACGCCTCGGGGTTCTTCGCCGGGTCTCCGATGTCGTTCCAGGACGGGTCGTCGACGACCGTGCACGGCTTGACCGGGCCGTCGATGAGGACGAAACCGAACTGCCAGAGCGCCCTGGGCTTCTCCGGGCCCGAAGTCTGGTCGTCGTTCTCGGTGAACATCATGACTGCGGTCTGCTCCGGCTTGATCTCCTTGGGGTAGATCCTCACCCCGCCGTTGCGGACCAGGTCGTACGCCCTTTCGGAGGGCGAGTCCTCCATCAGCTTCGAAGCCCTGGCCTTGACCTTGGGGTCCTTGCTCTTCAGGTCCGCCAGGTCGACGGACGACGACGGCCCCGCCATCCGCCCGCGGTCGGGGGCGCACCACTTGCCCGGCTTGACGTAGGAGACATCGGCCCTGACGCCCAGCTCGGCCAGGTCCCGTTCGACCTGGCCCGGGTCCCGGAACTCGTTGATCTGCAAGGTCAATGATCCGTCCGGGTTCTGGGTCAGCGCGTACGCCGGGCTCTCCGTCCCGGTGACCAGCGGCACGGCCACCACCGCCGCGGCGGCGATGCCCGCGGCCGCGACCCCCGCCAGCAGGCGGCGGCGCATCTTCGAACGGGCGGGTCCCCGTGCCGCCCGCTCGTTCCGCTCACCGATCTCTGCCTTCAGCTCCATGAGCAGTCTCTCCTCGAAGTTCATCGGAGTCCTTCCATGACAGTGGGCGGGACGACGCCGGGAACGCGGCGCAGCGACCGGCGGGCGCGGTGCAGCCGGACCCGGGCGGTCCCCTGCCGGATTCCGAGCGCGGCGGCCGCCTCCGCCACCGAGAGCTGGTCGATGGCGACCAGTTCCAGGACGGCGCGCTCGCTCTCGGGCAGTCCGGCCATGGCCTCGAAGGCCCGCCGGGCCGTGCTCTCCGCGTCCAGACGCTCCTCCATGCGCGACAGGTCGTCGGCGTCGAGGAGACGGCGTCCCCCGATCCGGCCGGCGATACGCAGTTCACGCGCCGCCCGCCGCCATTCGGCGGACAGGGTGTTGCGCGCCACGCCGTACAACCAGCCGATCTCACTGCCCAGGCCGGGGCGGTAGGTGTGCGCCGAGTCGAGCACCGCGATGAACACCTCCGCGACCAGGTCGGCGACCGTGTGAGGGTCGGCCACCCGGCGGGCCAGGAATCGCGTGACCGCTTCGACGTGGCACCGGTAGAAGGCTTCGAAAGCCTCGGGGTCGGTGGAGATCTCCGCCGACCCCTTCTGTCTGAGGCGCACCGGCCGTGCTCCCTTCGTCGTCCTCCCGAATACATCCCTGCTTGGAAGAAGGTGGACAGAGCGTTACATGGCCGGGCGAAAAGGATCGTTGCCTGGCCGGACGAGAGTGTCAACCACGGGAGCGGGCACGGTGGATCACGGTCCGGCCGGGCTCCGGACCGCCGGCGGGGCCGGGCCGGTCACCGGGTGGCGGACGCGGGCGCGCCGATGACCGCCGGGTGCCGGATCGCCGACGGAGCCGACCGGTCACCGGGTGCCGGACCTCCGACGGAGCCGGCCGGTCACCGGGTGGTGGACGCGGACGGACCGATGACCGCCGAGCTCCGGACGCGCCCGTGACCGCGTCCGGCCGATCTCCCCGATGGTTTGCGATGGCCGAACGATCATGGAAATGATGGCCGGATGACCACCCCCAGCCCGTTACGGTCCCGGCGGTTCCTGATCTTCGGTCTCGCCTTCGCCGCTCTCCACATCTCCTTCATGTTCGCCGAGCCGAGCCTGCTGGGAAGCGGCCCGGAGCCGCCGACGGACCCTCGCGACGTGATCGTCCTCAACGGGGCCGCGGGGACCCTCGCGCCCATCCTGCTGGGGCTGCCGCTCGGGGTGCTGGTCGACCGGGCGCGGCGCCGCCGGTCCGTACTGATGGTGATGGCCCTGCTGGGGACGGTGGCGGTGGCCTCCGTCACGGTGGCCGAAGGTCTGGGCACGCCCGGCGGTCCGCACGTCACCGCGGTGATCATGGCGACGACCGCCCTGGCGACGGTGGCATCGGTGGGCCAGGACGCCTACCTGCCGTCCGTCGTCGGGCGTGAGCGCCTGGTCCCGGCGAACGCCCTGCTGTCGGTGCTGCCGCAGCTCCTCCTTCTCCCGCTGGTGCCGGCGCTGTCCTTACTGGACGGGGACGAGTTCGCGCTTCTGGTCGTCGTCAGCGTGACGATGGCCGGGGCGGCGTCGCTGTGGCGCGGCGTCGCCGCCGTCGAGGAGCCACCGCCGCCCCGGGCGGGGCTGTGGCGGGAGATGGCGGAGGGGATCCGCTTCACCGTGAGGCAGCCGGTGCTACGGGCGATCACCCTGTATCTGGTGGTGTCGGCACTGTCGGCGGAACTCGCCGACGAAGTGACGGACGAGGCACGGAGCGCGGCCACGGACGCGGCACTGAGCCACATGCCGTGGGGCGAGTTCATCTGGTGGGCGGTCATGCTGCCGCTCTACAGTGCGCCTTTCCTGGGGGCGCTGCTGGCCGTGCTGCTGCACCGGAGGCTCGGCGCCTTCCGGCTGGCCTGGTCGGCCGTGCTGGTGAGCCAGCCGTTCATGCTGCTGCTCGCGCTGTCCGGCACGGGCTGGGGGCACCTCTGGCACCTGATCGGAAGATCCGTCCCGTTGGTCGGAACGATCGTCGTCGCCATCGCCCTGCTCAGCCACCGCCAGGCGATCATGCCCGACCGGCTGCTCGGCCGGGTGGGCGGCCTGCTGCTCGCGCTCACCGCCCTGGCCGACGGCCTGGGAACGCTGCTGGAGGCGCCCGCCGAGTGGCTCGCCGAGCTCGGCGGTCCCTCACCCACGCCGCTGACCCTGCTCCCCGGCCTGGTCCTGGCCACGGTGGCCGCGCTCGCCGCCGCCGTCCCGCTGCTGAGAGTACGGCGCCTCACGGCCGTCCCCGTCCCGGAGACGACGGCCGCCGGATAAGGACCCGGCACCCGGGTCCCCCGTGAGCCGCGCTCGCCCCCCCGTCCGGCGCTGGAGACGGTCTCGCCGGTGCGCGGCAAGGACGGCGAGCGCGGGGTCTCAGCCGCCGACGGTGAGAGCGACCTTACCGAACTCGTAGAAGGTGTCACCGTTCTCGTCCCCGTTGTGCCAACGGCCGATCATGACCTCGTTGTAGCTCGCCCGTCCGAGGTGGTCGCTCTCCTTCATCGCCGTGGTCCACCTCCGAGAGGCGACCCGCACCTGGGTGTCGCGCCAGTGCACCGTGCCGGTGAAGTACTGCGTCAGGCCGTTCTCGTCGCCGTCGTGCCTCCTGCCGAGGATGACCCGGTCGTTGAAAGCGGAGAAGCGGGAGCTGCTCTCCACAACAGTGGGGCTCCACCCCCCGTTCTTCACGAAGACCGGTTCACCGTCGATGACGATCCGGCCGCACCAGTACGTGGTCCAGCCGTTCTCGTCCCCCTTGTGGTCCCGGCCGGTCAGCACCTCGCCCTCCGGGCAGACGAAGACGCTGTTCGGTTCCCTGAGGCGCAGGGAGGTTCCGGGGAGGATCTCGATTCTCGGTACCGTGACCGCGGATGCCGTCGCGGCCGCGGGTGCCACCGGGGCCGCCGCGGACGCGGGTGCCCCGGCCAGCGTGACCAGGGCGGCCGCCGCCATCGCGACGGGCAGGGCCTTCTTGTACATGTCCATCTCCTCCGGTCCGCGTTTGCTCCGTCCGACGCGCGCCGAGAGCACGGTGCCGACGGCTCACGTCACCCCTGCGATCCGGGCCCGGCATGCGTGACCGGTGGCGCCGGTCCCGTCCCGCGGATCGTCCGCGGGTGCCGGAGAAGGCCGGTACAGGGGAGGGATCACATCGTGGCCGTCACCGCGCCGCCGGATCGTCCCTCTGCGGGGTGAGCGCCGCTCCGCCCCGGAGATGACCCCCGGCGCCCCAGCGGATGATCACGGCGACGACGGCTCCACGGAGGCGTCGTCCGGGAGCCGGTGGAGCGTCACCGATCTTCTTGAGCGAGCGTGCCGTGAGCCTCTGCCGACGAGCGTGCTGTGAGCCTCTGCCGAAAGGTCCTGCCAGTCGGCCCAGGTCTTGAGCCGGTCGGCGTAGACCTGCTGGATCATCGGGTGGAATCCCTGGCCGAAGAGGATCCGCAGGGGCGGGTTGTCGGCCTCGACGATCTTGAGGAGTGCCTGGGCCGCGGCGGCCGGGTCGCCACGCGACAGGGCGGCCTCGACGAAGTTGCGGCCGAGGCCGCGGGACGGACCGGTGACGAATCAGACCTTGCTCATGATGTCTTACCGTTCTCTCTGCGATGACGGCTGTGCGGCGGTCACCACGCGACGGGGCCAAGGCGATCGCTTATGAAGCCGTGGTGCCGCGTGGATCGTCCGTGTGGCGTCCTGACGAACATGAGGCACCGGCGACCCGGACTCTGTGACAGCGCGGTCACGTGACGTACGTCACCGATCACGGGTGTCACACGGCGGTGAGGGCCGGTGTCTTGTGCACGGAGCAAGGTGGAAAGCGAACAAGCAGGAGCCGGCGATGAACGAGCACAGCGAGGCGACGACGGGCCCGGTCGGGCCGCCCCCGGGTGGCGATCGGATGGACTCCGCCACCGAGGCCTTCGTCGCCCACCGCAACCTGCTGTTCACCGTCGCCTACGAGATGCTCGGCTCGGCGGCCGACGCCGAGGACATCCTGCAGGAAACCTGGCTGCGCTGGGTCAAGGTCGACCTGGGGCAGGTGCACGACCAGCGCGCCTACCTCGTCCGGATCACCACCCGGCAGTCGCTCAACCGGCTGCGCACCATGAAACGCCGCAAGGAGACGTATGTCGGCCCCTGGCTGCCCGAGCCGCTGCTCACCGCACCGGACGTGGCCGAGGACGCCGAGCTCGCCGAGAGCGTGTCGATGGCGCTGATGCTCGTCCTGGAGAGCCTCTCGCCGACCGAGCGCGCCGTCTTCGTGCTGCGTGAGGTCTTCGACGTCAGCTACGAGGAGATCGCGGCCGCCGTCGACAAGAGCCCCGCGGCCGTCCGCCAGATCGCGCACCGCGCCCGCCGGCACGTCGATGCCCGCCGCCCTCGCGAGGCGGTCTCCCCGAGCCAGGCCCGGGCGGCCCTGGAGACCTTCCAGCGCGCGCTCGAGACCAGGGACCTACAGGCCCTCCTTGATGTGCTCGCCCCCGAGGTCGTCCTGATGAGCGACGGCGGCGGCATCAAGCAGGCCGCGCCGCGGCCGATCACCGGCGCCGACAAGGTGGCCCGCTTCATCGTCGGCGGCATCGGCAAGTTCGTCGTCGGCGGCACCGGCAAGGCCCAGGCCGCGCTCACCGGTGACCCCACCATGGTCAACGGCAACCTGGCACTCCTCCTCCGTGTGGACGGCGAGCTCGACGGCGTCCTGGCGATCCGTGTCGAGGATGCCCGCATCAGCGGCCTCTACTACGTCCGCAACCCGCAGAAGCTGACCCGCGTGGCCTCCGAGACCCCGCTCACCCTGCGATGAACAGACCGGACCACCGAAACACCACTCATCCACTGCCACCCGCCAGCAAAGGGACACCACGCACCATGACCGGACAGACGACGGCAACGCACGGCGGCCACACCTTCCTGAAGATCGCGGTCGCCGTGCAGACCTTGAGCATCTTCTTCCAGGCGGCCACCGCCGGAATGCTGCTGTCGTCCCACGACACGGAGCTGCACCACATCGGATCACCCGTGATGTACGGCGCGACGGTGCTGTACGTGCTCGCCGCGATCCTGGCCTGGCGCCCGGGCGGCGGCACACCCCGCCCCATCCTGTACGCCACCGGCTTCCTCGTCCTCGCGTCGGCGCAGGTCGCGCTGGGCATCGCGGGCATGAGCTCGCTCCATGTCCCCCTGGGCGTCCTGATGTTCGGCCTCAGCACCTTGGCCCTTGGCCAGGTACTGTCCACCGCTCGGCGAGGCCGCTCCAGCACCCGGTCGTAGCCGCCGCCGACCCCAGGTTGTGCCCCCGCACCGGACCGGTCCCCGTCGCCTTCACGATCATCCACTCATCCCGCCTGGCCGTACGACCGGTAGCGCTCGCCCACCGCCTGGCCGTGGTCACCGCAACCTGAAAGGGTCCCCGTCGGCTCGATGTAGGTGTCGCGATCCACACCGAACCCGGAGACCCTCCTTCATTCCAAGAACAATGGACCATGAAGTTCCCACGCTGCGGCAGGGCGGCATCCACCTCTCATCTCGGAGTACAGCCCATGGCTTCCCTGGGAGGGCGTGATCAGGCGACGCGGGACGCCGGCGCGCTCCAGGTGTTGCAGGCGGCCGGGGAGGCAGCAGCGAATCCCTTCTGCAGCCAGGCGACCCGGTTCTTCCCTGTGCCGTGGCTACGTTCCTTGTCGAGACTGTCATCACCACTGCGCCGGTAGAGGTCCACGACCTCCTTCCAGTCCTTGTCCTGATAGTCCTCCTGCGAGGCCCAGATACTGCCCATGAACGCCGCCCCCAGGCAGTCGGCCTGCAACTCCACGCGACGGCTCTGCGCCAGCGCCTGCTCCTTCGTGGGAGCCGGCATGTTCCGGTAAGCGGTCCACATACCGGTGAGGTTCTGAACATGGTGGGCATACTCGTGCGCGATCAGGTGCAGCAGCACCGGGTCAGCCGGGTCCGCGACGGCGTAATCCTTGATCATGATCACCAACTGCCGCTCATCGACGCAGTAACGGCCGGTGACGTTCTTGCCCCAGGCCGACCCGCACGCATGGCCGGGCTTGGACATGAACCGGATCTTCGGTTTCTTGAATGCCAGACCGGCCTTCTTCAGCTGTCCCGACCATGAGGCGTTCAAGCAGCTCAGCATCGTGGTCAGGTGCTTTTGGGCGGCTGCGACGCTGCCGGAGCTCTCCGGTCGGCGGCCACAGGGCACCGTCAGCTTGCCGCCACGGTACAGCGGGTTATGGGTCAACGCCTTGGTACCGGTGGGAACCGGCGCACCAGCAGCACCGGTGGGACCGGTACCGGCGTGGGCGGTGCCGGTGAGCATCAGACCGGCCAGGGCCCCGGCCAGCAGGGCGATATGGGGGGTACGCATGGCGCCAAACTCTACAGAAACGGCAATAACGGAACGTCGCGCTGCTCTGCGAGGTCCCCAAGGGAAAAAGAGGGAAAGCCGCCCACGTCGCTCACCCTCGCAAGGCGAAAGTGTTCACCTGGCCGGGCCACCTCGTTCTAGTCCGGGTCCCCGTCGGTGTAGTGGAAGTGCTCCTGATGCGCGGTCGTGAAGCGCCCGACGGACGAGGGGGTCTGCTGATGGGCGGCGCGAGGCTGAAAGTGGCCGTGCTCGATCGCCCAGTCGTAGACACCCGTGTCGAGGGGGTACTCCGTGAGCATCCCTGTCACCTTGCCGGCCTTGATCCAAGACTCTGCGCGCTCTCGTGTCCGGAACACACCGGACGGCCACTGAGCGCCCTCGCCCAGGAAGACCCACACGGTCGCGAGGCTGGAATCGCTCACCGCTGATACACCTCATCACTGGACTCTGCGAAACCCGGAGGGGCACGGACCTGGTGGATGGACCGTAGTCACTCAGTCAGTCACCCGGCAACGCAGAAGGCCGCTCCCGATTCCGGGCAGCGGCCTTCGACCTGGTGGGGTGTCACAAGTAAGCCTGGCCTGGTACGGGAGCGAGGGGCGGAAGATCGCTTCCCGGGCCGAGTTTGACCTCCCCCAGGTGAGACCAGGGCTGCTGGATCAGTCGTAGGTGGCGATCTCGATGAGGTTGTGGTCCGGGTCTCGGATGTACAGGCTGGTGATCGGGCCAAGCGCACCGGTTCTCGGGACTGGCCCCGCTTCGATGGGTACACCCGCCGCGGTCAGATGGGCGGCCACCTGATGCAGGGGCGAGCTGGTGATCAGGCAGAGATCGGCGCTGCCGGGCTCCGGGTGAAGGGCATGCGGCCTGATCTCGTGCCCGGCCTGGTGCAGGTTGATTTTGCTGGAGCCGAAGGTGAGCGCCTGGCGGCCGTCGCCGAAGGCCACCGGCTCCATGCCGAGGGCGTCCCGGTAGAAGTCGATCGTCCGGGAGATATCGGCCACGGTCAGGACCAGGTGATCGAGGCTTGCGATGCGGACCGCGAAGGTCTCTTTGACGGCCTCCCAGGCGATCGGTGGCAGCAGGTGCCGACAACGAGTGAAGAACGCATGCAGCCCGGCCCCGTGTTCGGCGCGGATGTCTGCGTTGTGCCGAACGACGTCGATCTCGTTCGCGGCCGTGATCAGGAGAAATGCCGCCAGCTCGGCGTCGGAGGGCTCCACCGGCCGGCCCGTGAAGCGGTCCACGAAGCGCAGGGCAGGGTAGGTCGCTGCACGGTCGCAGGAGGCGTAGAGATATACCAGCGCCTCGGCCCGGGACCCGATCGTCTCGATCAGTGTGGCTCGATCGGTGAGGTCGAGGAGTCGGCGGTCGTAGCCGTCTGTGCCGTAGGTTGCGTGACACAGTCCGGCGAACCGCACGTCTTCGTCTGCCCCCCAGTCCTTGAGCTGGGCTGCGACGCGTTGCAGGTGCTGCAGGAGTGTGCCGCCGGGGTGAGGGATCTCGGCGGCGCCCTTGGAGGTGAGGAATGTCGTCGAATCCGTAAAGGTATCCGCTGCCATGATCCCGGTTATACGCCATCAGGCGAGAGCCGATACGGCAACGGACCGGTGAGCTCTCCAGCGGCGGGCCCCGCAGACAGGCGATGCCCTTGGCCCGCACCGACCAGCGGGCCAAGGGGGTGAACGCCTCGGTGGCGAACGTCTCGGGTCGTTGACAGACAGTGGCCGATCTACTCACACCGCATGTCGCCCCGACTGCCGGCGGCTGCCGTTTCCCACTGACATCTCGTGATGTCGAGCGCGGCGGAACCGGTAGCGATCATGGGGAACCAACGGGTGCACCCTGCGCCAGGGCTCAGGAGAAATCTGCCCGATTCACGGACTCCGCCGCGAGCAACGCCGCGCCGAGCTGCACGGCGACCAGCGAGCGGAGCGGGATCGGCGTGGCCACCGCCTCGGCTTCGGCCTCGGCGAACCACTCATCGAAGCGCGCCCCGAGCCGGGCCCGCTCGGCCCGGATGGCCGGTGTCTGGTTGCCCGCGCCGAGCTCGGCGTCCAGCATGCGCAGGTAAGTCCCGCAGTACCTCAGCCGCATGGTGTGCACGGTCTGCCGGTTGCCGACCATCTCGGCCACGGTGGCGGGCCGGTCGGTGCCGGGGAAGCTCTCCCACTCGCCGATGAACTCGTCGTGGGTGCCGACGAAGTCCTCCAGGGCGCGGCGGAAGGGGGAGCTGACGGTCAGATCGGCCCTGACGGAGGCGAGGGATTGCGCCAGTTCGGCGATCAGGGCGCGTTGCGCGGCGAGGCCGTCCTGGATCGCGTCGCCGTACTGCTGGTCGGTGGGGGTCTGGTCGGCGACGCGGGAGTCGGCCCAGTAGGGCAGTTCGGTGACCAGGTGCAGGGCGCCGAAGCGGTCGGCGTAGTCGACGCTGGCGCCGCCGATGCCGTAGGTGGCGGCGATCTGGGCGCCCCTCGGGGTCATGTAGGCGGCGGGGCCGATCGGCACGGCGCTCGGCACCTCCGGCGGCCCCATGTGCAGGGGCAGGCCCTCGGCGGTCGCGATGGCGGCCAGGCGGGCGGCGAGCGCGGGGTCGTGCTTGCTGAGGTAGTAGAACGCGCCCTGGAGCTCGCCGTTGTGCAGGGAGTAGACGAAGGCGGGCTTGACCTCGTCCATCAGCCGCATCAGCGCCTCGGTCTCCGGCAGGGTGCGGTCGAAGAAGTAGTCCTCGCCGGTCAGCGGGAAGGTCCATTCGACCTGGTCGACTTCGGCGGGGCGGTAGAAGTGCTCGGCGTAGGCGCGGCGGTCGCTCGGCCGGGTGTACCAGCCCTCGTTGAGGCGGGCGCCGTCGGGATCGACGCACGGGATGAGGTGCCAGCGGAAGCCGAAGTCCTCGCGCAGCGCGGCGTCCTCGACGAGCTGCCGCAGCAGCGCGCTGACGGTGAGCGCGCCGATGGGCTCGTTGGGATGGGGGCCGCCGATGATCACGGCGTCATGGGGGCCCGCGCCGATGGTCGCCACGCGCAGCGGCTCGCCCAGACGTGAGGTGCCGATGCGGCGCAGCCGTACCAGGTCGGGGTGGGCGGCGGCGAGGTCGTCGAGCTCGGCGTGCATCTGGTCCACGGTGGGGAACGCGGTGTAGTCCGGCACCCGGCTCATGTGGTGGGCGATGTCCATTTTCGAGCCTCCTGATAATCTGGATTATTTTAGTAAACCAGATTATCCTTCTGGCATGCAGGAGATGTCATGCGGCTGAACAGAGCGGAAAGCAAGGCGGCCAACAAGCGTGCGCTGATCGAGGCGGCGCGCGAGGTCGTCGGCAGGGAGGGCTCCAAGGCGAAGCTGGAGGACATCGCCGAACTGGCCGGCCTGACCACCGGCGCGGTCTACTCGCTGTTCGGCGGCAAGAACGACCTGATGGTCGCCTTGGTCGACGACTACACCGGTCCGCTCGACCTGCGCTCGATCGGGGCCGCCGAGCCCGGCATCCCGCTGGAGGAGGTCGTGGCCGAGGTCGCCCGCCGGTTCCTGCGCATGTCGGCCGACCCTCGGGCCGCCGGCGGGCTCCTGTTCGAGACGCGCGTACTCGACCTCGTGCTCAACGACCCCGACCTGCGCGGCAGGCTCAACGCCTCGATCAGGTCGACCGAGGTCGACCTCGCCGCGCTGTTCACGGGCCGGGAGCACGACGGGGCCGCCGTCACGGGCGAGCAGGCACTTCGCCTGGCCCGCGCGCTGAAGGCCCTGCTGTCCGGGCTCGGCCAGGGCGTCGTGCTCGGCGCCCACGAGGCCGACGAGGAGTTCTTCGTCGAGACCGCCCAGGCGCTGATCACGCCGAAGGTGCTCGGCCCGGCCTAGATCACGGCCGGGGTTCGGGGGACCACACGGCCGTACGTCACCCCACCCCGAAAGGCAGAACCATGTCCAGATCCGGCTTCGGCGTCATCGGCGCGCCGGTGTTGTTCATCGGCGTCCTCCAGACCATGGAGATGATGCTCTCGCCCGCGCTCCCACTCGTCCAGCGGGACCTGGCGGCCTCGCCCGGCGCGCTCGCCTGGATCTTCACCGGCTCGCTGATCAGCTCGGCGATCAGCACCCCGATCGTCGGCCGGCTGGCCGACATGTACGACAAGCGGCGTGTGCTGCTCGCGCTGATGGCGATCAGCGGCGCCGGGGTCCTCCTCGCCGCCCTGGCGCCGAACATCACCGTGCTGATCGCGGGTATGGCGGTCGAGGGCGTCTGGCTGGGCGTGCTGCCCCTGACCGTGGGGCTGTTCCGCGACACCCTCACCCCCGAGCGCGCCGCCACCGGCAACGGCCTGATGGTCGGCGTCGCCGCGCTGGCCAGCGCCCTCGGCCTCATCCTGGCCGGGCCGATCAGCTCGGCCCTCGGCTACCGGGCGCTGTTCCTGCTGGCCGTGGCCGGCGTGGCGGCGGCCGCCCTCCTGGCCTGGTTCACCGTGCCGGCCACCCCGCGCGCGGCCGGCGGTCGCGTCGACTGGGCGGGCGGGCTGCTGCTCGGCGGCGGCGTGGCCCTGCTCATGCTGGGCCTGACCGCCGTCTCCACCTGGGGCTGGACGGCTCCGGCCACCCTCGCCCTGTTCGCCGCCGCCGCGCTGACGCTGGGCCCGTGGGCGGTCGTGGAGCTGCGCGTCGCCGACCCGCTCGTGGACCTGCGGCTGCTGGCCGGACGCACTCCGGCCGGGGTGACCGCCATGGGGGTCCTGCTCGGCTTCGCCTCCTTCGGCCTCGTCGTCGCCCTGCCGATGATGCTGGCCGCGCCCGCCGACACCGGGTACGGCCTGGGCGCCGACACCCTGTGGATCGGCATCTACATGTTCCCCATGGGCGTCGCGGGCACCGTGATCGCGCCGCTGGTCGGGCCGATGACCAGGCTGCTCGGACGGCGCACGGTGCTGGTGCTCGGCAGCGCGCTCGTCTGTGCCGGGACCGGCGGGCTGGCCCTGTGGCACTCCTCCCCGTGGCAGGTCATGGCCGCGGTGACGGTCATGGGGCTGGGCGCCTCCATCGGCCTCACCGCCGGGCTCAACGCCGTGGCCTCCGACGTGCCCGGTGAACGCGCGGCCGGGGTCAGCGGCGTGGTCTTCGTCGCCAAGAGCGTCGGCGGCACGTTCGGGGCGCAGCTCGGCGCCATGGTGCTGGCCTCCGGAGCGGTGGCGGGGGTGCCCACCGAGCAGAGCTTCGTCGACACGTACCTGCTGTCGGCGGCGCTCGGCCTGCTGGCCGTCGGCGCCGCCTTCGTGATCCCGGCCGCTGTGCGGGACACCAAAGGCGGGCGCCCGGCTTCGGCCCCGGCGACGGAGCCTGCCGTTCCCCAGGCTGACATCCTGTGACGGCGGCCAAGGAAGTGACGGCGGCCGAAGAAATGACGGCGGCCAAGAAAAAGGAAGGGAGTAGCCGGTGCGGGTCTACATCTCCATCGACATGGAGGGCGTGACGGGCATCGCCACCATGGACCAGGTCGTCCGCGGTGGCCACGGGTATCCGCGATCACAGCGGCTGATGACCGCCGAGGCCAATGCCGCCATCGAGGGCGCGTTCGCGGCCGGGGCCGACAGCGTCCTGGTCAACGACAGCCACGGCACCATGGACAACCTGCTGCACGAGGAGCTCGATCCGCGCGCCCGGCTGATCTTCGGCACTCCCAAGCTGGACTGCATGGCCGAGGGCATCTCGGCCGAGCACGACGTGGCCATGTTCCTCGGCTACCACGCCGCGGCCGGCTCGCCGGGCGTGCTCGCCCACACCTACTCCTCGCACTTCTACGAGGTGCGGCTCAACGGCCGGCCGGTGTCGGAGGCCGAGGTCAACGCGCTGCAGGCCGCCGCGGTCGGCGTCCCGGTGGGGCTGCTCACCGGCGACGACGTCATCTGCGGCGTCGCGGAGAAGGCCTTCCCCGGCGTGCGGACGGTCGCCGTCAAGGTCGCGCACGGGCACACCGCCGCGGACAGCCTCTCGCCCGCCGAGGCCAGACGGCTGATCCGGGAGGCGGCGGCGGAGACCGTACGGGGGGCCGGGGAGCTGACGCCGCTCCGGCTGCCCGAGGTGTTCGAGCTTGAGATCGACATGCCGAGCACACCCGCGGCCGAGCTGGGGGCGCAGATCCCGGGCGTGCGCAGGATCGCCGACAAGACGCTCGCCGGCACCTTCACCACGCCCACGGAGGTGCTGGGCTGCGTGACGGTCTGCTACCACCTCGCCGCCGACGCCATGATCAGCCGGATGGCCCTGTATGGCAGGCGCTAGCCGGCCCGCTGGCCCGTACGCCAACCAGACAGGCCACAGGTTTGCCGCTCAGGCCAAACGGTTCGCGCCCGGGGATCCAGATACTGGAAAGATGGATCTTGAGCAGGTAGAACACGCCATCGCCGCCCTCCCCGGCGTCCGCCCGGACACCCCGGGCCTGGCGGTCGGCGTCTACGCGGACGGCAGGGCGCTGCACACCTCGGCCAAGGGCGTGGCCACCGTCGAGTTCGGCGTCCCGATCGACTCCCGCACCCGCTTCGACATCGCCTCCATCAGCAAGCAGTTCACCGCCGCGTGCCTGCTGCTGCTGGCCAGGGACGGCAGGCTGAGCCTGTCGGACGACGTCAGGACGCACATCCCCGAGCTGCGGCTCAACATGCCCGTCACGATCGCCCAGTGCCTGCAGCACACCGGCGGCCTGCCGGAGTGGTACGCCCTGCAGGCCGTCACAGGCGTCCCGCTCCAGGTGCTGGACGAGGAGCGGCTGATGAAGATCGTGGCAGGCATCCGCCGGACCATGTTCGAGCCGGGCACCGACTTCTCCTACTCCAACACCGGCTACATCCTGGCCGCCGTCGTGATCAGGCGGGTCAGCGGGCGGTCGCTGGCCGAGTTCGCCCGCGACCGGCTGTTCGGCCCGCTCGGCATGGACGACACCGTCTTCCGCGACGACGCCTCCGTTCCGTTGCCCCGCATGGCCTTCGGCTACACCGGTGCCGGCACCAGGGCCGACACCGAAGAGAGCGCGGTCGGCGACGGCGGCGTGGTGACCAGCGTCGCCGACCTCGCCCCGTGGTTCGGCTTCTTGGCCGACGGCCGGGTGCTGGGCGCCGACCTGCGCGAGGCGCTGCTGGAGAGGGCCGTGCTCGCCGACGGCGCCGTGCTGCCGTACGCGCACGGGATCTGCCACTTCACGGTCGGAGAGCTGAGCGCGTACGGCCACGCGGGAGGCATGCACGGCTATGTCGGGAACCTGCTGTACCTGCCGGAGCCCGGCCTCGGCGTGGCCGTGCTGACCAACCAGAGCGGGCTGGACCCGGTCGGCATCAGCATGCACCTGGCCCGCGCCCTCACCGGCCAGGACCCGGCGGCCCGGCCCGCCCTCGCCGACGCGGCCACGGGCGAGGCGGGCAGGACCGCGCTGCTCGGGCACTGGCGCGATCCGGCGGGCGGGGCCACGCTCACACTCGAACCCGCCGAGGAGGGCAGGATCTCCCTGACCGGCTCCGCCGCCACCGCCGTGCTCGCGCCCGGCGACGACGGCCGCTGGCACGGGCAAGGAGACGCCGAAGGGGCCTGGCTGGCGCTGGAGGACGGGCGGCTCCTGCTGGGTGACGCCAGGTCGATCCGGTGGCCGGCCTCCTTCACCCCGTGCGGCCCGCCGGGCGACGGCCCCGCGCCGGAGGGAGCCTGGCTCAACGACGAGCTCGGTGTGCTCGCCGTACTCCAGAAAGAGGTGCTGCGCGTCGGTCTCACGTTCGAAGTGCCCGTCACGCCCGCACCCGCGGGAACGTGGCGGGCGGGCCCCTTCGCCTTCTGTCTCGACGAGGGCGGCGACCTGCTGCTCAGCGGCTCCGGCCTGCGCGGGATGCGCTTCGTCGCACAGCCCAAGGGCACCGCGGCCGTCGGCATCCCTCCTGGCCTGGTCTAGGACGGGGGGTTGGCCTGCAGCACGGGCCGGGGCACGCGGAGTTCGGCTGTCGGGTCAGTGAACGCGGGAGGTCGGGCTCCCATCGTCCGGCCGTCCCCCGCTCATTCCCCGAGACCGTGCGGTTCGCCGTCCTCGACACGATGGTGGCCGCCACCCCCTGCAACGCCGACGAACTCCTGAAGCCGACGGACTTCTCGTCGACTGACGGAGCGGACAGAGTTCATCCCAGGAAAGGCTCACCCCATGCACGACCTCATCCTGCGTGGCGGCACCCTGCGTGACGGGTCCGGTCCGCCGGGCCGTACCGCCGACGTGTGCGTGTTCGACCCTGCGGCCATCAGGCACGACGGCACCTACGACGAGCCCGGCATACGGCCGGCGGGCGTCATCCACGTGCTCCTGGGCGGCCGGATGGTGATCGACGGCGGCGAGTTCACCGGCGGCGGGCATGGACGCCTTCTCCGCCGGGGCGGCGGGTGCCTCCAGCGGCGGGAAGCCGGGTGAGCGCACAGGGCCGGGTGACGCTCGGCGTGCTGCTCGACAGTCTCGGGCCGGAGGCGGTCACCGCACTGTGCCTGCCGTCCGGCCGCCAGGCCATGGTCGGCGCGCCCGTCATCTACGGCTCCGACGAGCCGCTGACCGCCTTCGACGGAGCGCTGCTGCTGGTCACCGTCAACCCGGAACCGTCCCTGCTGGAGCGCGCGGCCGAGGCGGGCGCCACCGCGGTCGTGGTGCGGGCCGGGCTCGGCAACGCCGTCGCGCTGACCGAGGCGGCAGAGGGCGCGGGCGTGGCGCTGCTGGCCGCCGCGCCCGGCCTGTCGTGGGGCCAGCTCTACGCGCTGGTCGATGCCCTGCTCGCACTTGTCGCCCCCGCGGCCGACCTGGGGGGCGGCGCCCAGGCAGGCGACCTGTTCGCGCTGGCCAACCAGGTCGCCGCCCGGATCGGCGGCGCCGTGGCCATCGAGGACCTGGCCATGCGCGTGCTCGCCTACTCCACGATCGGCGGCCAGCGCATCGACGAGCTACGCAGGGAGGGCATCCTCGGCAGACGCGTCCCCGAGCACCCGACGAACACCGAGGAGTACGCCGCCGTTTTACGCTCCGACCAAGCCGTCTGGAGCTTCGAGCCACGCGAGTACCTGCCGAGGCTGGCGATCGCGGTGCGCGCCAGGGGCGAGGCGCTCGGCACGATCTGGGCCATCCAGGCCGACGAGCCGCTCACGCCCGACGCCGCCACCGTGCTCGCCGAAGCGGCCGGGACCGCCGCCCCGCACCTGGCACGCATCAGCCTCGCCGCCGACAAGGCCCGCAGGAGCAGGGACGAGTGGCTGGGCTGGCTGCTGCGGGGCGTCGGCCCCGTCGGCGAGCTGGCCGCTTCCTTCGGCCTGCACCCGGAGGAGCCGGTCACGGTCGTGGCGGTCGGCGCCTGGGAGGTCAGGAGGCGCACCGACGTCTTCGCCGCCACGCACGCCGGAGACCTGCTGCGTACCGCCTACAACGCCTACCGGATCAGGGCCGCCGTCGGCGCGGTGGACGGCAGGACCTACGCCGTCGTGGCCGTCGAAGCCGGCACGCCGCTGCTGCGGCGCATCACCGCCGACACTCTCGGCCAGATCAACGGCCGCCTCGGCGGCCGCTGGCGGGCCGGCGTCGGCAGGACCGTGGCCTCGGTCACGCAGGCCCCCGCCAGCGCCAGGCAGGCCGACGAGGCGCTGCGCGTGATGTGCGGGCCGTTCGCAGGCGGCGAGGTGGGCCTGCACGAGGAGCTGGCGGCGGCGCTGTTCCTGCTGGACGCGGCGGCGTCGATGCGCACCAGCCCGGTGCTGCTGGGCGAGCCGCTGTCGCTGGTGGCCGAGCACGACGCCAGGCACGGCACCGACTACGTCCACAGCCTGCGCGTCTGGCTGGCCGCCCACTACGACGTGCCCAGGGCCGCCGAGACGCTGTCGCTGCACCCCAACACACTCAGGTACCGGCTACGCCGCATCGGCGAGCTGATCTCGCTCGACGACCCCGACGTCAGGATCGTCCTGGGCCTCCAGCTGCGGCTGGGCGAGATCCGGGCGTCCGGCACAAACAGCGGCGAGTGAAGTTTGGCTCGCACGCCAACGCCCCGGCGACGGCCCGGCGGAATGCTGGTGAGCATGGTCGAACTCCGCATCCTCCACGACACCTCCGAGTTCCAGGCCGCCGACCGGCTGCTGCGCCGCATCTGGGGCGTCAGACCGGGCGACGACCCGCCGCTGGCCGTCGACCTCATGTGCGCCTTTCACCACGCCGGCGGCTATGTCGGCGGCGCCTTCCTCGACGGCGAGCTCGTCGCCGCCGCCTCCGGGTTCCTGGCCGAGGGCGGCAGCCTGCACTCCCACATCGTGGGCGTAGCGCCCGAGGCGCGGGGCCGAGGGGTCGGCCAGGCGATCAAGGCGCACCAGCGCCGGTGGGCCGTCGAGCGCGGCCTGAACTCCATCTCCTGGACCTTCGACCCGCTCGTGCGCCGCAACGCCTTCTTCAACCTGGCCAGGCTCGGCGCACGGGCTGAACGGTACGTGCCCGACTTCTACGGGCCGATGAGCGACGGCATCAACGGCGCGGACGCCTCCGACCGGCTGTTCGCGCACTGGCCGGTGAACCCGGGCCCGGTCCCGGGACCGCCGCGCGGGAGCGAGGCGGCCGTGGTGATCCTGGACGAGACCGGGTCAGCGCACGAGCCGGGCGGCGCCGCCGTACTGCGCTGTGCCACGCCCGCCGACGTGGAGCGGCTGCGGCGCGAACACCCCGAGGAAGCCGCGAGGTGGCGGGCGGCGCAGCGGGCCGCGCTGGACGGCGCGCTCGCCGGCGGCTACCGCATCACCGCCTTCACCAAGGACGGCTGGTACGTGCTGGAGCGTGCGGCATGAGGATCGTCGAAGCCGAGCTGCACACGGTCGCGTTGCCGCTGCTCACGCCGTTCCGCACCTCGCTCGGCACGCAGACCGTGCGCAGGGCGCTGCTGGTGCGCGTGCGCGGCTCCGAGGGGGAGGAAGGCTGGGGCGAGTGCGTGGCCGACGACGAGCCCACCTACAGCCCGGAGTACCTGGAGGGGGCGGCCGACATCATCCGGCGTTTCCTCCTGCCGGGTCTGTTGACCGTACCCGACCTCGATCCGGCCGGCGTGGCGCCCGCGCTGGCGCACCTGCGCGGGCATCCGATGGCCAAGGCCGCCGTCGAGATGGCCGTCCTGGACGCCGTGCTCAAGGCACGCGGCCTTTCACTCGCCGCCTATCTGGGAGGGGTACGGCGCAGCGTCCGCGTGGGCGTGTCGGTGGGCATCGCCACCACCCTCGACGCCTTGCTCGACACCGTCGACCGGCACGTCAGCGCCGGCTACGCCCGGATCAAGCTCAAGATCGAGCCCGGCTGGGACCTGGAGCCGGTCAGGCTGGTCCGTGAGACGTTCGGCGCCGGGCTCATGCTGACCGCCGACGCCAACACCGCCTACGCCCCCGCCGACGCCCGCCACCTGGCCCGCCTCGACGCCTACGGCCTGACGCTGCTGGAGCAGCCCTTCGCCCCGGACGACCTGCACGGGCACGCCGAGCTCGCCGCCCGGATGGAGACGCCGATCTGCCTGGACGAGTCGATCACCTCGGCCCGCGACGCCGTCGCCGCGATCAGGGCGCGCGCCTGCTCCATCATCAACATCAAGCCCGGCAGGGTCGGCGGCTACCTGGAAGCCCGCCGCATCCACGACCTGGCCCAGGCGGGCGACGTGCCGGTGTGGTGCGGCGGCATGCTGGAGACCGGGCTGGGCCGGATGGCGAACCTGGCGCTGGCCAGCCTGCCCGGCTTCACACTGCCGGGCGACATCTCAGCGACCGCCCGCTACTACGATCGCGACATCACCGCCCCGGTCGAGCTGGAGGGCGACTCCATCGCGGTGCCCGAGGGCCCCGGGATCGGCGTCGCGCCGGACCCGGACGCCCTGGAGATGTTCACCGTCGACCCGCCCGTGCGCGTCATGTGACCCGTCGTGCCCGGAAGCCGCTGATCGTCTTCCGTATCCAGCCCGCGTAGGCGGAGGCGCATTCTGACGCGGCCGCCCCGCAGGCGTTCAGTCCCCGCAGCCGGCCGGGCGGGACCGGCCCGGAGAGGCCGCACGCCCGCCCGGTTCCGGCCCGACCGCCCGCCACCCACCGGGCGGCGGCATGATGACGTAGAGAAGATTCGACCTAGGATCGTCAGATTCAACGGCCGGCTCAGCCCGGCGGCCGGAACAATTCCGTTGCTCGGTACCGCATTGAGGTACCATTCAGTTCATGGATCTGCGACTTCGGCTTCCCGATGAGACTCACCGTCGGCTACGTGCCGCGGCAGATGAGGACGGCAACAGCCTGAACTCGGAGATCGTGATCGCCATCGAGGAGTATCTGACGCGCAAGCAGACCAGCGCGGTGCGGGCCATCGCCCGTAAGGTCGCCCAGCGCGATGCCGAGTTGCTCCACCGCCTGTCCCAATGACGCTCTACCTCACCAAGGCCGACGTCCTCGCCATCGCCGAAGAGATCCTGCCCACGGTCGGTCTACGTGACGGCGGCCAGCTCCACGCGGCCGTGCTGCGGCCGCAGACCACCGTCTTCGGCGAGGACGCCTACCTCGACCTGTGGACCAAGGCCGCCGCGTTGTTGCAGAGCCTGCTCATCGGGGATCCGCTCGTCGACGGGAACAAGAGGCTCGCCTGGACCTCCGCCGTCGTCTTCCTCGACCTGAACGGCGAGACGCTGAGCGGCACCGATGCCGACGCAGCCGAAGCTCTGGTGATCTCGGTGACCACCGGAGAGCTGAAGGACACAGCCGACATCGCCGAGCGGCTGCGCGCCCTGGAGGGATGAGCGGGCGAGCCGTGCCCGACAAGTGCCCCACGACGTCCGTCCCTGCACATACCATGACCGGTGAGGCCGGGAAAGGGCTCCCCGGACCGGCCTGGTCACTCGGCCGGCTGTTTGTCGGATCAGACTGCGAGACTCCGCGCATGCATGATCTCGTACTCTCACAGGGGGTCGCCGCAGCCGGTCCTCTCGCTGCGGTGAGGCGCTCTGCGGAAACGTCTCCTGGTCCCAGCCGCAGCAGGCGGCCGGCGTGAGCGCGTTCGAGCGGTTCAGCCTCCAGGCGAGCCCGGAAGAGTGGTCACCTGTGTGGATCGCTCGCGGAGAGCTCCGCCACCAGCGGTTCGACCTGCCCGCCGGAGTATCCAGCGTGACCTTCGACCGGGCACGGCTGGTGAACGTGGACTTCTCCGGAACGCGGTTCGCCGACGTCAACGTCCACGGTGGCGTATTCCAAAGCTGCGACTTCTCCGGCGCCGTCTTCGAACAACTGTCCATGGGCATCACCGGCATGCGAGGGCGCTGGGACGGGGCCGACTGGCCGCAGTCGGTCTTCCGCGATTGCGTGTTCCGGCGCACCCGCTTCGCGCCCTTCACCTTCTTCGGCAACGTCCGGTTTGAAAGGTGCGTGTTCGACCGCTCTCGCCTGAGGGACCAGACATTCACGTCCGAAGCCGAGTTCGTCGACTGCGTCTTCCGCGGCCGCGTGCGGAACATCAACTTCTGGGGCCGTCCGGCCGACCACCAGGCCGCGCTGGGCAGGGACCGCAATGACTTCACCGGCAACGACTTCACCGGCGCGGAGCTCGACTACGTCGCCTTCCACCACATCGACCTCCAGGCCCAGCGCCTGCCCGGCCTGCCCGGCTACGCGCTCCTCGACCGGATCAGTGAACGGGTGGAGGCGGTGCTGCCCCTGGTGGGGAACTGGCCGGACGCACGTCACCGGGAGCAGGCCGGCTTCAGCCTGGAGTTCCTCGCGGACAGGGCCCTGGAGCAGAACGACGATCAAGCGCTGGTGAGCCCTTTGGACATGGGCCGGAAGCTTCCGCCCGCGCTCCGCGAGGAGTTGTTCGAGGCGTTCAGGCGCATGCCCAGCGATACATCCCCTGGTTGAGCCGTACCGCCTCGCGGGCCAGGTCTCGCAGGGCCATGACGCGTCCGAGCTCGAACTCGTCGAGTAGTTCCTCCTCGGCGTACTCGCGCAGCCGCGCGTCGTCCACGGTGGCGAGCGCGGCGACGGTCTCGGGTGCCATCCGATCCACGCTCGCCGATTCGCCGTCGTCCGCAACGGCCTGGCTGTCCCCGAACTCGCTGAGGTCACGTCCGCTGAGCTCCGCGGCCAGCGTGTCGGGCTCGTCGAGCCATCCCTTGCAGTCGACATACGGCAGGTTCACGGCCCCCGGCCCTCCGGACAGGGCCGATCGGGCGGCCTGCTCGGAGTCCACCGTGAAGTAGTCGACGAGAACACCCATGGCGACCACTTTACCGATCACGCCCACACCGGCACGGGAGAAGAGTGCACACCTCAAGCGCACACCTCAAAGGGATTGGACTCCGGGGCGAGGACGCCGTGCAGTGTTCGACTTTTCGCTGACTCCAGCCCGCGAGAACCCCGTGGAGGCCGTACGGCCCGCCTCAGACGGAGAACCGGCCGCATAGTTCCTGATCAGACAGGAGGCCCGATTCCACCCGTCTGGAGTCGGGCCTTCGTCAGGCTGCTCGACCTCCGCCACAATGATCATGTGATCGATCACTACCGCGGCCTCTTCGAGTGGCAGGAGTGGCTGGAGAACGGGCTCTGCTGGATCATCGTGCAGCCCCTCAACGAAGAGATCACGGTGGACGATCTCCTCCGGCGGCTGAACGGGGGTCGCGACCCCGAGCATCGCGTCATGGAGTACCCCACGGAGGAGGCCCTAGATGAGCTCCAGCCCGTGTTCTTCGTCTTCGAAGGCGCAGGAACCTGGGGTTTCCTCGAATTCACCTACGGCATGGCCCCGTCCGGCCACACCCTCGTCGAGCTCAGCAAGGAGTCACGGGTGTGGATGACGACCTGGCACTTCAAGGGGGGATACACCGTCCTCTACGCGGCCGACGGCAGGATCAGGGCGCGGATGGGCGACTTCGTCTTCACCGAGCACATCGTCGAGGAAGGCGATCGGAGCATCCTGGCAGACTTGCGCATCATGCTCGACGGCCTCGACCCGCAGGACTACCGCGGCAAGCAGAGTGCGGCGTTCGCCTTCATGGAAGCGGCCACCGGCATGGGCCTGGAGAGTGAGTGGCTGGATGTGGAGAACGCCCCCGTCGTCATCCTCGACAACCCTGACGCCTGACCTGGTCACCGGCCGGTCTCCTCGTCACGATGCGGCGTCTCACCCCCTCCGGGGAGATCTGCTGACTTTCCACTGACTCCGCCCAACCAGCCGGCTTCTCCGCCGACGACGCTGCCGGTCATGTGGGGCGATCGTTCGTCTCCGTGGCCGGCGGTCACGGCATGCGCACCAGTGCCGGGTTTCCGGCCCGGCTGCAGGAGAGCGCCGTTCCCTGAGCTCACGCTCGCGATGCTCGCGGGTCGAACCCGATCGCGGGCAGAATCGCCTGATCGACGATCGCCGCGAGGTCCTCGTCGGTGGGCGGTGCCCCGGTGTCGATCAGGCGCTTGGTGACGAGGGCCTCACCGATGTCGGCCACGACCGGGGTGAGCAGCTCGGCCGGGAAGCGGTCCCGGTCGGCATAGTGCTGCAGCACGGTGCGGGTGAACGTGCCCCCCCGGTTGGCGAAGACTCGTTCGAAGAGCGCCTTGGACATCAGCGCGGCGCTCTTCGGGTCGGTGAGGATGGAGGCGACCGCGCGGCCTGCCGGGCTGAGAGCCCACTCGACCATGAGGCGCAGGGCATGGATGAGGTCACCGCGCAGATCGTCGGCCCCGGGGGACGGCTCCTCGACCGGGTGCTGGTGGTAGAGCGCGTCCAGGAGCACCTCTACCGGATCTGACCAGCGGCGGTACAGCGTGGTGCGGGGTGTGGCCGCGCGTCGGCCGATGCCCTCCATGGTCAGCCGTCCCACGCCGACCTCCACCGCCTCTTCCAGGACGGCATCGTGGATGGCCTTGATCAGTTCTTCGCCGCGTCGGCGCGGCCTGACGCCGTGGTCGCCCATCACCACCCCTTGCCCAGCTACACAGATGTAGCTTACCTTGAGCATAAGCTACATTTATGTATCTAATCCAGAGGGGACAACCATGTCCATTGCCCCACCGACCCCCAGGGACGTGGCCGCTCCCATCGCCCGGCGCGCGCTCGCGCCCGATCTCGCGCGCGGGCTGATGCTGCTGCTCATCGCGTTGGCGCACGCGCACCTGTACCTGCCAGGTCACGAGGTGGGCTTCCGCGGTTACACCCTCGACGGGGGCGCCCTCGACCGCCTGGTCGCCGGTGTGCAGATCCTCCTGGTGGACGGGCGCGCGCTACCGATGTTCGCCGCCCTGTTCGGCTACGGTCTGGTGCAGCTCGCCAACCGGCAGCTCGCCGCAGGCAGGAACTGGGCTCAGGTGCGCAAGGTGCTGCGCCGCCGGAACCTCTGGCTGCTGGCGTTCGGGTTCTGCCACGCGTTGCTGCTGTTCTTCGGTGACATCCTCGGAGCGTACGGACTGGTCGGACTCGTGCTCGTCGGGTTCATACGGCGCGAGGACAGGGCCGTGCTGCGGGCCGCCGTCGTCGGGCTCGTGCTGCACGTCGTGGTGCTGTTCGCATTCGGGCTGCTCACCGTCTCCGCACCCAAGGGCGACACGCCCGCCGCCATGGCGGACCCGATCGAGGCGACGGTGATGCGGCTGATCGGGTGGGTCTGGATGACGCCCACCTACTTCGCCGCCAGCGTGGTGCCGGCCTTCCTGTTCGGGATCTGGGCGGCCCGGCGCCGCGTGCTGGAGGACCCGGTGCCGCACCGGGGCCTGCTCTCCCGAGTCGCGGTCATGGGCGCAGGGCTGGCCGTCGCCGGAGGGGTGCCGTTGATGCTGATCGACACCCGGATCTGGACGCCGGCGGACATGCCGGCCGTGGCCGCGTACGCCCTGCACAGCGTGACGGGCATCGCCGGCGGGCTCGCGTACGCGGCGATCATCGGACTCGCCGCCGGCCGGATGCGACGTGGGCGTCCCGGCCCGGTCGTCAGGGCTCTCGCCGCATGCGGTCAGTGGTCACTGACCTGCTATCTCCTCCAGTCGGTGATCTTCGTAGCGGTGTTCGCACCGTACATGGGAGGGCTCGGCGCGCGTGTCGGCGATGCCGCGGCGTCCGGCATCGCCGTGGTGACCTGGCTGGCCACCGTGGTAATCGCCGCACTGTCGGCCTCCGGCGGGCGGAGGGGACCGGCCGAGACCGCCCTGCGGTGGTTGACGTACAGGCACCGCTGACTCATCTGCCGACCGGTGGTGAACCACCCGCCTCGGACTGGGACCGAAGCCGTTCCGGAAGCCGCTACTTGACCTCCGGAAAGATCTGCGCGATCAGTTGCCACTCCGGAGACTGCACCCGTTACACGGAGTTCGATCTTGGTCGGCAGGGCCACGAGTGGCAGTTCAGGGCCCACCGCAAACTCCTCAGCCACGAGGACTTCACGGCGGACATCGTCGGCTCCGCCCTGTTCAAGCCGCAGTTCCGGTCGCCGGCGGAGGCCGTACGGCCCTGCCGGCTCGCCCGGGACCATGGACGATTCCACGGCCGTGGCGGTTGCTGAACCGGCCCCGCCTGAGCAGGCGCAGCCTGTGCCGGCGGGTGCGGCGGATGGCCATTGGCGTTGCAGGACATCTTGCTCATCCCGCACACCGGCACCGCCTGGGAACACCTGCCGCAGGAGCTGGGCTGACGGCACGCGAAGACCCGCTCCTCGACGAGACCACGTGGACGGCGACGGTCCCGGACGGGTGGGTGGTCAGGCTCCCGCGGGGACGGAGGCGGACGGCGCGACCAGCGGATGTCATCGGCATTTCGCCATCGCTACAGCCTGCCGCCATCAAGTCCGTAACAGCAATTAATGGTCGACCGATTTGATCCGACTCGCCAATGCCCCATCACCGCTCCGCCCCTCAGGAGAAAACGTGCGACGTCGCCCTCTCGTTCTTTTGGCCACCGCGGCACTCATGCTGGTCGGTACCCCCGCCTTCGCGGCCGGCAAGGCGGCCCCGCCCACCGGCGACCCCGCTCGCGCGACCCTGCTCGCCCGCGCCACGCTGCCCGCCTACACGCCGGCCCCCGGCCCGCCCACCGGCGCCTTCAGCGACCCCAACAACGGCATGACGCCTCCCTACCCCAGCCAGCTGGTGCTCGGGATCTCGTCCATGCTCCCCGACGGCAAGGGCGCGTTCTGGGCCATGCCCGACAACGGTTTCGGGACCAAGGGCAACTCGGTGGACTTCCTGCTCCGGCTTTACCACTTCACGCCACACTGGGAAACGGCCCGCGGCGGAGCCGGGACCATCGACGTGGGCCAGTTCCTCTCACTCCGCGACCCGGATCACAAGATCCCCTTCAAGATCGTCAACGACGGCACCGCGGACCGGCTGCTCACCGGTGGCGACTTCGACGTGGAGGCGGTGACCCGGACCCCCGACGGGTCGATGTGGGTCGGCGACGAGTTCGGGCCGTTCCTCCTGCACTTCGACAGCACCGGCAAGCTGCTGCAGGCCCCGATCGCCCATCCCTCGCTCAAATCCCCGAACAGCCCGACGTCGGCGGACGGCGAGCCCACGACGGTGCAGGGCAGCCGCGGCTTCGAAGCCCTCGCTTCCTCCCCCGACGGACGCTTCCTGTACCCCTCGGTGGAAGGCCGGCTGACCGACGACGCCAACCCGTTCCGGCGCTACATCTACGAGTTCGACACCCAGAAGAACCAATACACCGATCGTTCCTGGCAGTACCGGACGGACGGCGAAGACTACCGCATCGCCGACATGCAGTCCCTCGACGCCAACCGGGCCATCCTGATCGAGCGTGAGGACGACGAGGGGCCCAAGGCCACCTTCAAGCGCGTCTACTTGATCGATCGGCGCAAGATCGACGCGGACGGCTACCTCGTCAAGACCGAGGTCGCCGACCTGCTGAACCTGCGCAACCCTGCCCACATCGGCTCGGACGACCCCGCCGGGGGTTACGGTCTCGGCGACCCCTTCAAGTTCCCCCTGCAGTCCGTGGAGGCCCTGCTCCCTCTGCCGGGCAACAGGATCGCCGTCATGCAGGACAACAACTTCCCGGACAGCGCCGGCCGTGTCCCGGGCAAGACGGACGCCACCGAGATGATCGTGATCGGATTCCCGAAGCGGTAGCACCGAAAGGCGCCGGAAGGGCCTGCCCCCAGAGCCGCTGTGCCCAGGCGACGACCAGCCTCGGAAACATCGAACAATCGGGCAGGGGAAGATGATCCTGCTGCCGGGCTGGGGCGCCTGGGAGCAGGGCATCATCGTCACCCAGTTGGTCACTCAGCAACGCAGAAGGCCGCTTCCGATCTCTCGGAAGCGGCCTCTGGCCTGGGTGGAGATGAGGGGATTCGAACCCCTGGCCCCTTCGATGCGAACGAAGTGCGCTACCGGACTGCGCTACATCCCCAAGACGTGCACTAGGTTAGCAAACTTCCGGAGCCGCTCGCGCCATTCGGAGCCGGAGATCAATCTCCGACCGCGCGGCGGGGGGTCTCGGCGTACTGGTCGAAGATCTCGTCCCGGTGCGCGGCCAGATCGATGATCTCCGCCACCGGCCGCCGGGCCTCCAGCTCAGCGGCCCGCCGGCGGGCGCGCCTGGCACGTTCCGCACGGGCCTGGGCGGCTGCCCTGCGCTGTTCGGCGTCGATCTGGACCGAGACCCGCAGGATGGCCAGATAGGAGCCCAGGAGCACCACGGAGGGCGCCACGGCCCACCAGGGGATCACCTGGACGGCGGCCGTCACCACCGAGGCGAGGACCAGCAGCGTGCACCAGAGGGTCAGCCGCCTGCGCTTGGCCACCCGCAGCGCCCGGCGGCGCCGCTCGGCACGGCGGCGCTCGCCCGGGGCCCGCGCGGGCCGGGGTCCGGTCGCGCCCTCGGGCACGACGCCGGGCTCGGTGTCGGGCCCGGTCTCGGGAGCCTCGGCCTCGGCCGGCTGCTCGTCCTGGGCGTACGGCTCGGCGCCCCCGTCGAGCTCGTCGAAAGTGGATCGGTCCCGGCGCAACCACATGGGAACGAGGACGCACAACCACATAATGACAATGGCCAGGTACAGAAGAGCGCTGCTCACGGCCACCTCCGGGCAGCATGAAAACGCCTGTGGTCTCTTGGCGTCTTCAATGTGCTCACGTCACGCACCGTAAGACCGCGTGTCACTATTTGACGAGTATTCAGTGCGGTGTGTCGCGAGATCTTCAAACCTCTTCATGCGGAGCGCCACCATGGGCTGCCGCTTCCCGTGCTCTCCGCCACCGCACGAGCAGGCCTCTTGGTGCGTCTTCGACCGTGAGCGCGTAACAAATATGGTCACGCCAAGCACCGTCGATGTGCAGATGCCGCCTTCTGATGCCTTCTTCCCTGAAGCCGAGCTTTTCAACCACTCGGCGGCTAGCGTGATTTTCCGGTCTGATATTCGCCTCCACCCGGTGCAGCCCGGTGGTGAAGAAACAGTGGTCGACCGCCATGGCCACGGCGGTGGGGATGATGCCCCGGCCGGCCAGGGCGCCGTCGACCCAGTAGCCGATCTGGGCCGACCTGGCCGAGCCCCAGACGATGGCGCCGACGGTGAGCTGCCCGGCGAAGGCGCCCTCGTAGGTGACGACCCAGGGCAGCGCGAGCCCCTGCCTGGCCTCCCTGCGGAGGGTGCCGGTCATCGCGATGTAGGGGCCGAGCCCCGTCCGGAACAGGGGGGTCTCGGGATTGCTCGGCTCCCAGGGGCGGAGCCAGTTGGCGTTGCGCAGCCGTGACTCCCGCCAGAGACGAACATCACGCAGGCGCAGCGGCCGGAGTCCCACCGGGCCTTCCGTCAGGGTCACCGGCCAGCCACGAAGTCGATCCACGCCCTCCATCATCCCCCCAAGACACGCCGGCGTGCCATGGAGTCCGCCAGGCGGTTCAGCGGGGATGGTCTCCCCCGCGGATCTGGTCCACGGCGTGCTCCAGCACCGGCAGGAGCACGGCCATGCCGTCGCGGACCCCGCCGGAGGAGCCCGGCAGGTTGACGATCAGGCTGCCGCCCGCCTGCCCGGCGAGCCCGCGGGACAGGATCGAGGTGGGCACCCTGTCGCGGTCCGCCTGGCGGATGGCCTCGGCGATGCCGGGGATCTCCCGGTCGAGCACCCGCCCGGTCGCCTCCGGGGTGAGGTCGGCCGGGGTCAGCCCGGTGCCGCCGGTGGTGACGATCACGTCGTAGCCCTCGGCCACCCCGGCCCGCAGCGCCGCCTCGACCGGATCGCCGTCGGGGACCACCTGCGGACCGTCCACCTCGCATCCGGCCCCCGCGAGGAGCTCCGCCAGCAGTTTCCCGGATTTATCCTCGTATATCCCGGCGGCGGCCCGGTTGGAAGCGGTGATCACCAGAGCTCTCATGCCGCCATCCTCCCAGCTCCGGCCACCGGACTCCCAGCCTCGGCCACCGGAGGTCATTCCTGCCGGGTCCACACCCCGGTCTTGCCACCGGTCTTCTCCTCGACCCGGACATCGGTGATCACCGCCGCCGGATCCACCGCCTTGACCATGTCGATCAGCGCGAGCGCGGCGACCGAGACGGCGGTCAGCGCCTCCATCTCGACCCCCGTCCGGTCCGCGGTCCTGACCCGGGCGGTGATCTCCACACCGTCGTCGACCACGGCCAGCTCGACCTTCACACCGTGCAGCGCGATCGGGTGGCAGAGCGGGATCAGGTCGGGGGTCCGTTTGGCGCCCATGATGCCCGCGATCCGCGCGGTGCCGATCGCGTCACCCTTGGGGATGTCGCCCGACCGCAGCAGGGCCACGGCCTCGGCCGACAGCAGCACCCTGCCGGTGGCGCTCGCCGTACGGACGGAGACGTCCTTGGCCGAGACGTCCACCATGCGTGCCGCGCCGGTCTCGTCGATATGTGTGAATCCACTCATACGGACACCATGCCCTGTGATCCGATGTCGGTGCTCATCGCCCCTGTGATCCGGTGCCGGTGCTCATCGCCCCGGCCCGCCCGCCGGCCGTTCAGAGCGGGATGACCTCCACGGTCGCGCCTCCGGGCAGCTCGGTGACCTCCTCCGGGACCACGATCAGAGCGTTGGCCGAGGCCAGGGCGGCGAGCTGGTGCGAGCCCTGCCCCCGCACCGGTGCGACCGACCCGTCGGCCGACAGGACCGCCCGCAGGTACGACCGCCTGCCCTCGGGCGAGCGGAGCGGCGAGGCGGTCACCGCGCGCACGGTCGGCGTCGGCCCGGCGGGCAGACCGCGCATCTTCCGCAGCGCCGGCCGGACGAACAGCATGAACGATACGAAGGACGACACCGGGTTGCCGGGCAGCGCGAAGATCGGGATCTGGTCCTCGCCCACCACGCCGAAGCCCTGGGGCATGCCGGGCTGCATGGCGACGCGGTCGAAGCGGACCGTGCCGAGCGGGGCGAGCGCCTCCTTGACCGGCTCGTAGGCGCCCATCGAGACGCCGCCGCTGGTGATCACGATGTCGGCCCGCAGGAGCTGGGCGTCGAGCTGGTCGAGGAACAGCGCGGCGTCGTCGGCCACGACCCCGGCCCGGTAGGCCTCACCCCCGGCCTCGCGGACGGCGGCGACCAGGGTGTAGCTGTTGGACTCCCAGATCTGGCCGGGGGCCAGGGGCGTGCCGGGCTCGGCCAGCTCGGCGCCCGTGGAGATCACCACGACTCTCGGGCGGGGCCGTGCCAGCACCCGGCGGCGGCCGACCCCGGCCAGTACGCCGAGCTGCGCCGGGCCGATGAGGGTCCCCGCCGGCAGCACGACGTCGCCGGCGCGCACGTCCTCGCCCGCCCGGCGGATCGCGTTCCCCTCCGGCGCCGACCGGCCGATCGTGACCTGTCCGGTGCCGCCGTCGGTCCACTCGACCGGGATCACGGTGTCGGCGCCCTGGGGCACCGGGGCGCCGGTCATGATCCGCGTGACCGTGCCGGGGCCCACGGCGAGCCGCCCGCCGTCGCCCGCGGCGACGTCACCGATCACCGGCAGCGTCACCGGGACCTGTCTGACGTCCTCGGCCCGTACGGCGTAGCCGTCCATGGCCGAGTTGTCGAACGGCGGCAGCGGGACCGGGGAGGTGACCTCCTCGGCCAGGGTGGTGCCCAGCGCGTGCTCCAGCTCCAGCTCCAGCGGGGCCAGCGCCCGCACGGTGAGCAGGATGTCGGCGAGGTGCTCGTCAACCGATCTCATCGGACTCATCGGGACGCCAGGAACTCCTTCAGCCATGGCATGAACTCCGGGGCCAGGTCGGAACGGTCGGCGGCGAACTGCACCACCGTGCGGAGATAGTCGAGCTTGTTGCCGGTGTCGTAGCGGCGGCCGCGGAACAGCACTCCGTGGACCGGTCCACCTTCGTCGCCGCCGCGTCCGGCCAGGGTGCGCAGGGCGTCGGTCAGCTGGATCTCGTTGCCGCGGCCCGGAGGCGTGTTCTCCAGGACCTCGAACACGGCGGGGTCGATGACGTAGCGGCCGATGACGGCCCAGTTGGACGGGGCCTCCTCCGCCGGGGGCTTCTCCACCAGGTCGGTCACCCGCACCACGTCCTGCTCGGAGGTGGGCTCGATGGCGGCGCAGCCGTACAGGGAGACCTGCTCCTTCGGCACCTCCATCAGTGCGACGACGCTGCCGCCGTAGGTGGCGCGGACCTCGATCATGCGCTTGAGGAGCTCGTCGCGGTAGTCGATCAGGTCGTCGCCGAGCAGGCAGGCGAACGGGTGGTCGCCCACGTGCTGCTTGGCGCAGAGCACCGCGTGACCGAGGCCGCGCGGCTCGCCCTGCCGGACGTAGTGGAGGGTCGCCAGGTCGGCGGGCTCGCGCACCTGGGAGAGCCGCTCGTCGTCGCCCTTGGCCTCCAGGGCGTCCTCAAGCTCGATCGCCCGATCGAAGTGGTCCTCGATGGAGCGCTTGTTCTTACCCGTGACCATCAGGACGTCGAGCAGCCCGGCGGAGACCGCCTCTTCGACGACATACTGGATCGCGGGCTTGTCGACGATCGGCAGCATCTCCTTGGGAGTCGCCTTGGTCGCCGGTAGGAAGCGGGTGCCAAGCCCCGCTGCGGGAACAACGGCTTTGGTCACAGGATGGAAGTCGGCCATAACCGAAACCATAGTGGAGGGATCCGTGGACAAGCTGAAGCTGCGTTCGACGATCGAGGCCGCGCGGGCCTCGATCCCCGAGGACGAGCGGCGCGCGGCTTCCGTCCGGACACGGGAGACGCTGCTGGACCAGCCGTGGGTCCAGATGGCCGGGCTCGTCGCGTGCTACTGGTCGATCGGCACGGAACCGGCGACCCACGGGCTCGTCTTCGCGCTGTGGAAACACGGCGCCACCGTGATCCTGCCGGTGCTCCGCGACGACGACGACCTCGACTGGGCGGTCTACGACGGACCCGACACGCTCGCCCCCGGCCGCTTCGGGATCATGGAGCCGGTGGACACCCGGCGGGGCGTCGACGCGATCAGGACGGCCGCCCTGGTCATCGTGCCCGCCCTGGCGGTGGACCGGTCCACCGGCGTACGGCTCGGCCGCGGCGGCGGCTCCTACGACCGGGCGCTGGCCAGGGTCGGCCCGAACGTGCCGACGGTCGCCCTGCTGCACGAGGGCGAGCTGCTGGAAGGCGTCCCCGCCGAACCTCACGACCTGCCGGTCCGCTACGCGGCCCTGCCGAGCGGGATCACCGCCCTCCCGTACGGTGTGCCTGACGACTAGGCCGAATGCGACACAATGGTCCCTGGAGTCAGAGAGGGGGCCAGATGGGATGGGATGTCTGGCTGCTTCTCGGGGCTGGAATCGTCATCTCGGCCATCCTCGCGGTGCGGGTCGCCCACCGGAGCGGGCTGCCGAGCCTCCTCATCTTCCTGGGCTTCGGCCTGATCGTCGGCGAGTCGGGCTTCGGGCTCCAGTTCGAGAACCCTGAGCTCGCCCAGCAGATCGGCCTGGTCGCCCTGGCGATCATCCTGGCCGAAGGTGGTCTGACCACCAACTGGAACCACGTCAAACGTTCCATCCCGACCGCGCTGGTGCTGGCCACCGTCGGGGTCGGGGTGAGCATCGTGGCCGTCGCCGTCCCGGTGCGCCTGCTGCTCGGCATGGACTGGCAGACCTCGCTGCTGCTCGGCGCGATCCTCGCCTCCACCGACGCGGCGGCCGTCTTCTCCGTCCTGCGCCGCCTGCCCCTGCCCCCGCGCCTGGCGGGCGTCCTGGAGGCCGAGTCCGGCTTCAACGACGCGCCCACCGTCATCGCCGTCATGCTGCTGAGCGCCGGCACCTCGCCCAGCCTGGGGAGCGCGCTGCTGCTGGTCGTCTTTGAACTGGCCGTGGGTGCGGTCGTCGGCCTGGCGGTCGGGCCCGTGGGGGTCTACGCGCTGCGCCGCATCGCGCTGCCGGTCTCCGGCCTGTATCCGATCGCGGTGCTCGCGCTGGCGTTCGTCGCCTACGCCGGCGCCGTACTCCTGCACGGCAGCGGCTTCCTGGCGGTCTACCTGGCCGCCCTCGTCATGGGCAACTCCCGGATGCCGCACCGGGCCGCCTCCCGGGGCTTCGCCGAGGGCGTGGCCTGGCTGGCCCAGATCGGCCTGTTCGTCATGCTCGGCATGCTGGCCAGCCCGTCGGAGATGCCGTCGGCGATCGTCCCGGGCCTGGTGGCGGGGCTGTTCCTGGTCGCGGTGGCCAGACCGCTGTCGATCATCGTCTCGGCCCTCCTCGTACGGCTGGCCCGCCTCGGCCGGCTGAACTGGCGGGAACAGGCGTTCCTGTCGTGGGCGGGGCTGCGCGGAGCGGTGCCCATCGTGCTCGCCACCATCCCCTGGGCCGCCCACTCGGTGGCCGAGGGCACCGCCAAGTTCGTGTTCAACGAGGTCTTCGTCATCGTCGTCGTCTACACCCTGCTGCAGGGGCCGACGCTCCCCTTCGTGGCGAAGATGCTCGGGATCTCCACCCCCGACGAGGCCCGCGACCTGGAGGTCGACTCGGCCCCGCTGGAGGAGCTCAACGCCGACCTGCTGCAGATCAAGGTGCCGCCGACCTCGAAGCTGCACGGCGTGGAGATCTTCGAGCTGCGGCTGCCCACCGACGCCCAGGTCACACTGATCGTCAGGGAGGGCCGGACGTTCGTCCCCTCCGACTCCACCCGGATCAGGGTCGACGACCAGCTCCTGGTCGTGACCACCGCCGCCTGCCGGGACCCGGTCGAGCGGCGGATCCGGGCGATCAGCCGCCGGGGCAAACTCGCCGGCTGGTTCGGCGAGCTGGGCACCTGAGCCCGGCGGGCCGGACCTCCGGATCGGACGGGCCGGACCTCCGGATCGGATGGACTGGGGTACCCCGATCCTGCGGGCCGGACCTCCGGATCGGACGGGTCGGGGTACCCCGACCCGGCAGGCCGGGCACCCGATTTTGGAGGGACGAACCCCTGGTCGGCACCTGATCCGAGTGGAATGCGACAGCTCCGACTCGCGTTTAAGCTTGTCGGCTGCGTACCATTAGCAGTCGCGTCTATAGAGTGCCAATCGGCGCGGACCAACGAGGAGGATCGCGTGCCCACCTACCAGTACGCCTGTAGTGCATGCGGCAACGAGTTCGACATCGTCCAGAAGTTCTCCGACGACGCGCTCACCGAGTGCCCGAAGTGCTCGGGCGAGCTCCGGAAGGTGTTCTCCGCGGTCGGCATCGTCTTCAAGGGCTCCGGCTTCTACCGGACCGACAGCCGCTCCTCGTCCACCAGCACGGTGAGCTCCGCGAGCACGAGCTCCTCGTCGGGCTCGTCCGGCTCCTCGGGTTCCTCCGGCTCGTCGACGGAGTCCGCGTCCTCGTCGTCCTCGTCGTCGGCGAAGACCGCCAGCAGCCCGGCGCCCGCGGCCTCCTGAGGCCGCCCCTCCCCGGGGCCGGCCCAGCCGCTCCGGGCGGGCCGAGCGCTCCGACGGACAGGCCGGCCACCGAGCCAGCCGGGCGGCCACTCCTGCGGACAGATCAACGGCCGGACAGGCAGGGCAGCCCGTCTGGAGAGCCCGACACCGTGCCTCTGAAGCCGGTTCAGCCGCTCCGGGAGCCGGGCCGAGCACTCCGACGGACAGGCCCGCCACCGAGCCGGCCGGGCGACCGCTCCTGCGGACAGATCAACGGCCGGACAGGCAGGACAGCCCGTCTGGAGAACCCGACACCGCGCCCCTGAAGCCGGTTCAGCCACTCCTACCGACAGATCAGCGGCCGGACAGGCGGGACAACCCGTCTGGAGAGCCCGACATCGCGCCCCTGAGACCGGTTCAGCCGCTCCCCGGGCGATCGGCCACCGAGTCGAGCAGCTCCTGGGGTTCGGAGGCCCGTCGGGGCCCCAGTCGCGGATCAGCGGTCCGCCCCCTTTACAGGTCTTCGTGACCAGCCGGTCGGCCACCTGCCCGCCGGCCGGGGCCGGCTCCAGGACGCCGTCGCCGGTCCGGCGGACCAGGGCGGGCGCGACGAGCAGCTCCGTGTACGGCATGCCCCCTTCGACCATTGCCCCGCGACCGGCACCCCCACCTCGACCGGCACCCCCGCCCGCTCGGCGAGCTCCGCGCCCGCCTGAGGGCCCCTGGCGCCCAGCCGTGCGAGCAGCCGCGCGGCGCCGCCGGGTGGCAGGTCCGTCCCGGCCGTGTCGCCCAGGCGGCGGGGGCAGTCCCCGCGCCTCTCCGCCTCGGCCGGCCGCCACAGCCCTCGCCCGACCTCCGCGGGCGAGGAGCGCTCGGCGGGCACGGCGCCGGACAGGCCCTCGATCACGCGGAAGGCGGCACCCGAGGCGGTCACCGAGGTCACGAGGCCATTAAGGTCACCGAGGCCACCCAGGCCGCTGAGGCCAATGGCATTCCGTTGAAGTCACCGAGACCGACGACGCTCTACTGAGGTCACCGAGACCAACAGCGTTCCATTGAGGTCGTCAAGACCGACGGCGCTCCGCTGAGGCCATCAGGTCGTCGAGGTCCATTGAGGTCACCGAGACCGGTGGTGTTCCGCACCGCGATCACCAGCGCCTGCGTCACCGGGCCGAGGCCCACTCCCGGAACGAGCGGGGAGACGCTACCGCCGACCAGTGGTTCCCACCGAGAGCGATCAGAACGCTATATTTGACGATCTGGTTATCCACAGGCTCGGCACTTATCCACAGGAAGGGATTCGCCCTCCTCCGGAGCTGTCCATAACGCTAATCTCGGCGCCATGGTCACTCGCGCGGATATCGGAGTCATCGGCGGCTCGGGCTTCTACTCCTTGCTCGACGACGCCACGGAGGTCGAGGTCTCAACCCCCTACGGCCCACCCAGCGACGTCGTCACCGTCGGCAGGATCGGATCGCGCCCGGTCGCCTTCCTGCCCCGCCACGGCCGCGACCACCGCTTCCCGCCCCACCGCATCCCCTACCGCGCCAACCTGTGGGCGCTGCGCTCCCTCGGCGTCCGTCAGGTTCTCGCCCCCAGCGCCGTCGGTTCCCTCCGCCCCGAGCTCGGCCCCGGCACCCTGGTCATCCCCGACCAGCTTGTCGACCGCACCTCCAGCCGCGCGCAGACCTACTACGACACCGGCGGCGTCGTCCACGTCGCCTTCGCCGACCCCTACTGCCCGGCCGGCCGCGCGGTGGCCGCGTCGACCGCCCAGTCCTCCCAATGGGACCTGACCGACAGCGGCACCCTGGTCGTCATCGAGGGCCCCCGCTTCTCCACCCGCGCCGAGTCCCGCTGGTTCACCACCAACGGTTGGACGGTCGTCGGCATGACCGGCTTCCCCGAAGCCGTCCTCGCCCGCGAGCTGGCCCTGTGCTACACCTCGCTGTCACTGGTCACCGACCACGACGCCGGGGTCGAGGCCGGCGAGGGGGTCACCCACGAGGAGGTCCTCGCCTTCTTCGCCACCAACGTCGCCCGCATGCGCACCCTCGTCACCGACGTCGTCACCGCCCTGCCCCAAGACCGCACCTGCCCCTGCAGCACCGTTCTGGACGGTCTCAAACTCCCCTTCGACCTCCCCGAATAGCCACCGCCTCCCGCCCCCTCCTATTCCTCGCCTTCCCCTCCACCGGATATCGGGTCCATTGGATACCGGGTCCCCTCCACCGGATGTCGGGCTCCTCACCCCCACCCCGTCGTCCGGCGGTGGCACCCCGCCGCCCCTCGCCCCGTCGATGGCAGGCCCCGCCCGGCCCGTACAGCGGGCGCCCCGCCGCCACCCCCGCCCCGCCGTACGGCGGGCATCTCGTCACGGGCTCCGCGCCGCCCGGCTCTCCCCGCCTGCTGTCTGCTACCTGTTCCCCCGCAACGGAGCATGGAGCACAGGGGCACAACAGAGTAAACGGAGTAATGGAGCCAGTCATGCGTGCCTT
The DNA here is from genome assembly GCF_030811595.1 of Streptosporangium brasiliense. NCBI lineage: Bacteria > Bacillati > Actinomycetota > Actinomycetes > Streptosporangiales > Streptosporangiaceae > Streptosporangium > Streptosporangium brasiliense. The sequence goes on along the minus strand of NZ_JAUSRB010000002.1, from coordinate 2,603,164 downwards.
CCGCCGTCTCCTCGGCCGTCGCCACCGCCTCATCGCCGCCGCCGTCGCCGCCCTGGCGATGGCGTGCGCCCTCATCGGACTGCGGCCGGACACCGCGTCGGTGACCGTCCTCGCCGCGGCCAGAGACCTGCCCGGCGGCACGCTGGAGGCCACCGACCTGAAGGCGGTCGCGCTGCGGCCCGACACGGTCCCCGATGGCGTGGTACGGCCCGGCGCCCCGGTCGCCGGGAGGGTCCTGGCCGGCCCCATGCGGCGCGGGGAGCCGCTGACTGACCTCCGCCTGCTCGGCCCCGGGCTGCTGGCCGCCCACGGCCCCGGAACGGTCGCCACACCGGTCCGCGTCGCCGACCCCCAGAGCGCGCGGCTGCTGTCACCCGGCGACGTCGTCGACGTCCTGGCCGCCTCCTCCACCTGGGAGGGCGCCGTCCCCGCCCGGACCGTGGCCGAAGACGTCACCGTCATCACCACCCCGGACGGGGAACCTGACCGGGGAGCGCTCATCGTGCTGGCCACCACCTCGGAACAGGCGGTCCGACTGGCCTCGGCCCAGGCCGGCGGGCACCTGTCGATCACGATCAACCATCGCGGACGATAACCGCCGGCCGCCTCCCCGCTTCCCGCCGGACTTTCCCGCATCCGGACGGGCCTCCCACGCCCCCGGCCGGTCACACCGGCGGCGCGGCCCCCACGACAGCGAGTCCCTACGGCAGAGAGTTCTGCAGCAGCGCATCTACAGCGGAGAGATCTAAAGCAGGGAGCCCAGCTTCGGGTCATACTCCCAGTGCCAGGGCTCGAACGGGCTGATGTAGGCCCACTTCGGGTGGAACCAGCCGAACTTCTTGCCGTTGGCCTCCAGCCAGTTGAACTGGGGCGACCGGAAACGCTCCACGCCCCCGCACAGGTCGACGGCGAGCCCCAGACCGTGGTTGCTACGGCCCGGGACCGCCGCGAAGCCCGGGCGGCGGTAGTAGACCGACTGCTGCTCGGCCAGGTTCCGGTAGCTGTCGGTCACGCACATGGGCCTGCCGAACTGCCGCTTGTACGCCTCGTTGAGGCTGATGAACGCCAGCGCCGCGTCTCCGCGCAGCTCGTTGCCCCGCTGCTGGAGCGGGCACAGGTAGGCCTTGGGGATCAGCCCGTTGGCGAACTCGTTCGCCGACAACGCCTTGGTCGGGGCACAGCCCTCCGCGGGCTGTCCGCCCTTGTCGACCTTCACTCCCAGCTTCACCAGAGCCTGGGTCAGCGATTTCACGATCTTGCTCGAACGGACCCTGAGCGTCTCGATCTCGGCGCCCATCTGCGCCTCCGACAGCAGGGTGCCCGCCCGAAGCTCCTGCGCCTCGGCTGCCAGCCGCTCGCGCTCGACCTGCAGGCGGCTGCTCTCCTGGAGGATCTGATCGCGCTGGGCCACGATCTGGGAGACGGCCGCCATGGCCCGCAAGGTCGACGCATCGGACGCGCCGGACAGGAAACCGGCCACGTCGCTGCCCATGGTCTGGTGCTGGTAGAGCTGCCCGACGATATCCGACAGCGGCTGCCGCACCTGGGCGAAGGCCCTCTCGGCGGCCTGCAGCTCGCGCAGCTTGGCGGTGAGCTCCTTCTGCGAAGCCTGGATCTTGGCCCGCCGCTGCTCCAGGGCCTTCGTCGCGCCCTCCAGATCCTTGGACGCCTTCTCCGCCTCACGGCGCAACTCCGTGAGGTTCACCGGCTCGCGCCGCAGCCCGTCGAGGCTCGCGGACTCACCACGCGCCCCACGGAGACCGACCGACTCACCACGCAGCTCGCTGATGCTCGCGGACTCACCACGCGCACCGCGAAGACCGGCGGACTCGCCACGCGCCCCGGCCAGGCTCACGGACTCGCGGCTCGGCATGGCATGGCTCGTGGATCCGCGGGCGGCGACGGGCTGGACCTCCGCCGACGCCCGCTGCGTGGCAGCGGCCCCCGGCAAGAGGGAAGTCATGGTCGCGACAACGGCGATCAGACCCGCTGATCGACGAGGTGGCACTTTCGACCCCTCCGTTTGCGAACTCGTGACCTGGGTCAGGCACGCACGTTACTACAGCTGGCTGAGTGCCCGGGCCGGGCCCAGCACAGCCGATATGCGTTGAACACCCCATTTAGCAGCCCACTCCCTCAGACCTCTCGCCGCTCTTGCTCCTTACAGACCTCCCACAGCCAGGTATCCCGCCACTCCCCCGGACAGCCGAACCCGCCCTCCGTCCGCGCCGGCTGCGGCGGCGTCCGCCTCACCTGAGGCGGCTCGGACCGCCGGGGCACCACCTTCCGCACGACGTCGGGGACGTCCACCGGAGCGGCGTCCGCCGCCGAGCGCCGCACGTCGGCCACAACCGGGGACGTCCACCCCCCGTACGCCTGGACCGGATCCGGGGAAGGAGAGGGCGAGGGAGGAGGCACCAACCTCGGCTTCAGGATCACATCCCGGCCGGGCGCCACCACCGACGCCACGGCGGGTCCGCCCCCCTGAGCCACCACCCCCCGGGGCCCCACCTTGGCGACGTCCCCCCGGAGGACCCGGTCATATCCGGTGAGCTCGGCCACCAGAAGACCGCCCGCCAGAAGCGCGGGCGCCAGCATCGCCCCACACAGCACCAGCGGCCGCAGCGCGCGATGCCCTCGGATACGCCTCCGTCGCCGTTCGATCACGGAGCGTGACATTAGCCATCCCAAACCCCGGGTCTGTGCCCACTTGCCGCCCTTTTACCGCAGCTCAGCAAAGCGATAACCCGCCATCCACCCCCCACCCACCCTCCGACCGCACACGCACTCGCCATTTTCGCTACTCTTACCTGTAGCCCCTGCCTCCGTAGCTCAGGGGATAGAGCACCGCTCTCCTAAAGCGGGTGTCGCATGTTCGAATCATGCCGGGGGCACTCTCTTGACCAGCGATCATGCCCTTGACCTGGGTATGTCTTTCCGATCGCCATCCAGCTCTGTGCAGTCGTGTGCCGGCGTAGGCAGCCGTATGTCAGCGGCTGTGGGATATGCGTGGGATGGATCTTGGCGCGTTTGCGCAGGTCGTACCTCGTCGGAGCGGACCAGGGCCGGGCGATCCCACAGGGTCGGACTGTGGCCGGGATACAGATCGGCAGCACCGAGCCGGCCCCGCCTAAGATCGGGCATCGTGCAGCGATTGGCGCTCTTCGACCTGGACAACACGCTCATCGACTTGGATGCCGCCTTCCTGCTGTGGGCGGAGGAATTCGCCGAGGAACATCGACTTAGCCGGAAAGCCGTCGACTACCTTGTCAAGCTGGACCGTAACGGCCTGCCTCACCGTGAGCTGTTCTTCGCCAAGGTGCGCGAGCGGTTCAAACTGTCCGCTTCGGCAGTAGACCTGTGGGCCGCTTACCGCCGCCGGATGCCCCACCTTGTCGAGTGCCGTCCCGAGGTCATAGCCGCACTGGCAGAGCTACGCGCGTTCGGATGGCGGGTGGGGATCGTCACCAACGGCACGGCCGACAACCAACTCGGCAAGATCCAGCGGACGGGACTGGCCGATGCCGTCGACGGCTACGCGCTCTCGGGTGTCGAGGGCATCCGCAAGCCCGACGTCGGCCTGTTCGAGATCGCCGCCAGGCGGTGCGGCGCGGACATCGCCGGCGGAGGGTGGATGGTCGGAGATCATCCAATCGCGGACATCGGCGGAGGGCAGGCAGCTGGCTTGCGTACGGTCTGGATCAACCGCGGAACATGGACCGGCCATGAGCATTCCTCGGACCACGTGGTTACCGATGTGGCCTACGCGATGGACATCTTGCACGCCGCCCTTGATTGATCTCTTGGAGATCTATCAGACACCCGAGGCATAGGAGGCTGTCTACATAGCGCAGCCCTGGAGAGATAGCCGACCTCAGTGTGCATAACCATGGGCTTCCGGGAATCCCTTAGAACCACCAAGTCATCCAAGGATGAAATGGTTAGGACAGGTCTGCCAAGCGCAGCACCTCAATCACCCCCCGCAGCTCCTTCTGGATGCCTTTAATAGCCATCTCAACGGCAGGGTTTTCCAGGCCGGAAGCAGTGATCCGGAACTGGTGGAGGGGGTTCCAGTCAGCATCCTTGTGGTTCACCACCGTGCCATCGCTCCGCCGATTGGGGTCGGCCTCGAGTTCGACAAGTCCGAAGCGAGTAAGCAGTCGATGGGCTTCATAGGTTTCCTTGCCAATCCCGTAGTGCAGGACCCTTATATCGCTGGGGATCTTGACCTGGAACGTTTGGGTCATCTCCCGCCAGTGGATGAGCATCATGAGGAACGCTAGCTCGCTGTCCTCCAGCACATGAATCCATCCATTGAGGAACAGAGCAGCCGGGAGGGTGAAATGGTCGTCTCTTCTGGAGGGGATGGTGTACGGCACCGGGTCGGCGTGGGCCTGCAGGCCTGCTTCGTGCAAGAGCTGGAAGTGTTCGTAGGTGTCAACGCGCTTGCCTTGGTTAGGTAGGTGCACGAGCTGAATGTCGTCCTTGGCCAGCGCCTTGAGCGCAGAAACGATGCGGCGCTTCTTTTTGTCCGCGGTGCTCATGGCAACGTTGGTCGGCCCCCCCGTGGTGAGGTTGCTCCGGGGCGCCAGGAGGTCGACCCACCCGTGCCCGGGGGCGTCGTAGCTGATCACGGGGCGGCGATTGCTCGGCCGTTGACCGGGGCGGGCGTGGAGATGCGCCTCGTAGAGAGCTAGGAGATACAGGCGCAGCGAGCTACCCGTAGGCGAGATAAGGCGCGTGGCTGGCGGGCGGTGGATAGGAGCCGGGGCGCGACGGTCGGATGGGTCGATGGGAGGGGCGTCGGCCTGGTAGACGAATCCGCTGCGGATGCGGATTTCTGAGGGCGAGTTGGTCTTGAGGTTGGCCAACGTCCTGGTGGCCCTCTCAATGGTGGGCTCAAGGTTTCGCAACCGAGCGACCCGCGCCTGAAGCTGATTCCGAGTCTTGATATTCAAGATCACAAGTCTTCTCAAAAGATCTTGGAACGTCATGAGCTGAACGTCCTGACCCGCCTAGTACACCTATCTAGGTACCCATATCCATTACTGGACGCCAGGCGGGTCAGCGCGTTCACAAAGTCTACTCGCACAAGTCCCCCGTACGCCGCATCCTGGGAGCAGACGCCGAGGCCCTCAGGGAGTGAGGCCCCCAAGGACCATTCGACTGGCGTCACCAACATCACGAGCGAATGGAGTTTTCGCATGTCCAAGGTAACCCCCCAGACGGGGTCAGGGAAGTCGTCTCCTGAGCGGCTGCCGCTCAGGTGGGCCGTGATCGGCATAGCAGCGGCGGTGGTCGCGGCCGTGGCGTCCCCGGCTGGAGCCCTCGTTGTCATCGGCGCAGGCCTCGGCACCGCCGCAGCACTACATAAGATGATCATGTAAAGCTTGGGCGGCAGTGTGCAAGGGCACGCTGCCGCCCAAAATTCGGGCCTGTCCAGTGAGCTCTTTCCAACCTGGCAGCGCTAGTCAGCGTAGGCACCGGGAGCCGGGTTGAGGTGAGATAAGACTCCCGGTAAGACAGCAGCCGACCAAGATTCGATGCCCCAACCAGGAGCCTCGTTGCTGTCCTGCCCTGCCGTGATTTCGCTGTCTGACCGCACCCTGAGCCGTCCGCCGAGCTGATCCGCACCCGCCGCACCGAACGCCACCGCCGATGGCTGCGCCTGGATCACGCACTCCCGGTGCCGACCCATCTGCGTGGACGGCGGTACCTATGCCTGCCTGGCCGCCGGATTCACCATCGGAACCACCACCGCCTAGCGCTACGTGCGCGAGACGGCCGACCTCCTGGCCGACCTTGCCGAAGACCTGCATGCTGCCGTGCCGAAGGCCTCCCATCCGGCCTACGCCCCCTCAATGACGATCTCATCCCGATCGACCGGCTCCCCGATGAAAGCCCTACCACTCCGGCAAACACCACCATCATGGGGGTGAACGTCCAGCTCCTCGCTGATCCGACCAGCCGGTTGGTGCGGACCTCACCCGCGCTGCCCGGGGCGATACACGATCTGACCGCTGCACGACAGGTCGGACTGATCGACGCGCTCATCCCCATGCCAACCTGCCGGTCTTTCACTTGGTACAGGCTGAATGGGCTGAAGCTTCAAAAGCCTCTGAAATGGAAGCCACGTCGGTAGAGTCCTGACCATGGCCTGCCGGATCGATTTCTACAACGACCCCGCTGCCCCCAAGCCCAACAGCCTCGTCCCGTCAGTGAACATCGTGGTCACCAACGAGGCGGGCGAGATTCTGATGATCCGCCGGTCCGACAACGGCAACTGGGCCGTCCCCGGCGGCGCGATCGACCTCGGCGAGTCCCTGCCCGAGGCCGCGATCCGCGAGACGTTGGAGGAGACCGGGATCAGGTGCGAGATCACCGGCCTTGTCGGGACGTACACCGACCCCAAGCATGTGATCCTCTATGCCAGCAACGGTGAGGCCCGCCAGGAGTTCTCCATCGTGCTCACCGGCCAGGCCGTCGCTGGGGAGCCAACGCCAAGCGACGAGTCCCGGGAAGTGCGTTGGGTGCCGCGGGACGAGGTCTGCTCACTGTCGATGGACCGCTCAATGCGGCTGCGGATCGGCCACTTCCTCGAAGGACCGGGCAAGCCGTACATAGGTTGAGGCCCCGGCTTGCGCCGGGGCCTGGAGGCGAGCATCTATGGGGATCATTCGCCGAGAGCGTTGCCGATCTTCCCGTTCATCCGTTCCTGCTGTCCTTCCATGCACTTGGCGTACACCCGGTGGAGGACCTCCACGCTGTGCCCGGCTCGCTTGGCCACCTCGGTGGCTGGTACGCCCGCGTTGAGCCAGAGGGACAGGGCGGCGTGTCGCAGGTCGTAGGGGCGGGCGGCGAGCGGTGACCTCACCTGCTCATCGGTGAAGACGAGCGCTCGCGCTTCCTGCCAGACGTAGGAGCATGCCGAGCTGGAATAGGAACCTCCCTTGGTCGTCCGGAAGAGCCGGCCGTCGTCCTCGGCGCCGTAGGCGTCGACGTGTGCGCGAAGGATGGCGACCAGAACAGGCGGGATGGGAATCTCCCTGGTCTCCTTCTTCGCTCGGTGCTTGAGGCTGCGCGACTCGTGGGTCTCCCCCGAGTTGGTCCATCGCTTGTTCGCCTGCGGTCGCGCCCTCTCCAGGATGATCTGACCCCATCCCGATTCGGGCAGAGTGCAGTTCTTCAGGCGAAGGTCCGCCGCCTCCTCCGGGCGCAGACCCGCGTAGTAGATGCAGGCGAACAGAGCCTTGAGCCGGACGCCCCGAGTACGGCCGACCTTGGGCACGGCGGCCAGGAGCTGCTTCGCCTGAGTCGGGTTGATCACCGTACGGGGGTCGACGACGGTGACGGCCTTGGGCGGCTTCCACTTGATCTCGTGCAATGGGTTGGTCGCGAACACCTTCTGTTCCACCGCCAGCTCCAGGAGGTGATGAAGGATCGCTCGCTTCCGCCGTACGGTGTTGGCTGCGGCTTCCTTGCCGTCGAAGGTGACCGAGATGGCATCGAGTGCGATCCGGGCGACGCGTGCCTCTTGGAGATCCGCCAGCGGAAGGGACGCCTTCTCCAGCCAGCGCAGCGCCACGGTCTGCGTGCGGGTCAGCGTCCCCCGCCGGCCTTCCGGGAGCAGCACGTGGTTACGTAACACCTGTCGCAGCTCGTCGTCCTCCGGCCGATCTGGAATGTCGGCCACCAACACCGGGATCAACGACAGCAGCGCGTACGCCTCGGTCTCCCGCGTCCGCGGAGCTGTCCTCCGCCACCGGCCGACCACATACGACTGCGCGAAATGCATGAAAGACGGTCCCGAAGGCTCAGAGTCCGCCGCCAGCATCGAGACCGGCAACCCGGTGGCGACGTCGAACGCCTCTCCCTTCCTCGCTGCCTGGCGGAGGTCGGACAGGAAGTTCTCGGCCAGCGCCTTGGTCCGAAAGGTCTTTGACCGTGACTTGGTGCCGGCCTTCCACCGAGCTTCGAAGGATGGCGTCTTGCTCGACTGGTTCCGGCGGACTTCCCAGATGCGTACTTCGTAGGTGACTGTCACGACGCCTCCCTCAGCGAGTCGAGCCACGCTTCGAGGTCGCTACGCCGGACACGCAGCTCGTCATTGGGGTACTGGATGCAGACGGGCGCTTTGCCGAGCTCTCGCCACCGATAGAAGGTGCGGCGAGAGACTCCGTTCAGCTCGGTGAGCACTTCAGGCAGGGTGAGGAGCTTGTCATCATGCCGAGGCATCAGGCACCTCCCCCAAGCGCCGGAAGCGACGGCAGAGATCTCCCGGTCAACGCGGCTGAGAGAAGCGCGTCACCGGCCGACAGACCCTTTCCGGCGTACTCCCAGTGAGAGATCACGAGGACGGTGTCCTCGTCGAAGAGCGGAAGCCGCCCGGTGCTGACCGCTTCACCGCGCATGTACTCGGCGCGTTCCTGGCGGATGTCGCCGAGGGTGGTGGAGTAGCGGCGGCTCTTGGTGGAGAAGTGGCCGCGGAAGCCGAGCATGTGGGCCCATTTGATGAGCCGGAGGTCGGTCAGTTCGTCGAGGGCGCCCAGGCGCATGCACTCGGCGATGAGTCGCCGGGGGTGGTCGCGGAGGTCGAAGGCGGTCAGGTCGTCGAGGGGGTTGATGCGCCGGTCCAGGGTGCCGACGCATTCGGCGGCCTTGGTGGCGTACTTGGCGATGTAGGCGGCGACCGCCTGTTCGGTGAGGTCTCCGTTCATGGTGATCTCGCGGGTGTCGAGCTGGGCGCCCCAGCGCAGGCCCCGAGCTGGTTGGCTGGCCGCCGCAGGGGTGGTGACCGCGACGGCCGAGGCGGCGTGCCGTACGGCGTCGGCCAGGAGGTCGGCCGTCGCCCAGGCCGGGGGCGGTGTGGCGGGTCCGTCCGGGCCGTCGAGGCGGATCACGGCGTGGAAGTGGACGACGCCGCGGCGCTGGTATTCGGCGACCTTGGCGAAGGAGATCGTGACCTGGTCGCGGAGCTCCCGCAGGGTCAGGCCCCCGATTTTGGCGACGTGTCGGCGAAGCGCCAGGGTGAAGCGCCGCCACAGTTCCGGGGACATGGCGTTGAACAGCACGCTTCCCGCGTAGTCGTAGCACTCTGGGCAGAGTGGCTCGCCGAGGCAGGAGTCATCGGCGCCGTGCCGGGCCGTACAGGACATGATCTGACCGTGCGGGCATGTGGCGGCGTCGCGCCGGGCGTGACACGGCAGGACCGTGCCGTTCTTCTCTCGCCGGGTGTGGACGGTCCCGAAGGACGGGGCGGTGAGGGTGACGAACAGGCACGGGTGGGCGGTGACCGAGTCCGGGACGCCCTTGCCGCCCACCAGGCCGGCGCGGATGAGTTGGTAAGTGTCGGCCCGGTAGGTCTCGGCGCAGGACGGGCAGCGGGAGGCGCGGCGGGTCTTGCACGGGACGCGCAGGATGCCGTCCGGTTCGCATGCGGTGGTGTAGGAGTGCAGGCGCTGGCCGGTGGCGGGGTCGACGTGGTGGACGTGGCCGCGCAGGTGGATGGGCTGTCGGCAGCCGCCGGTCCGGCGGATCTGGGAGGCCCAGCGGGCGTATTGGGGGTCGTGGAGCCGGGTGATGAGTCCAGCTACCGCGTGGGTGCTTGGCATGATGGGTGCGTCCCTTCCGGGCTTTCGAGGTTCGGTGCGGGATGGCCCCCGACGTGGCGGACGTCTTGGCGGATGTGTGGTCACGCCGGGGGCGCCGAGGCTCAGCAGAAGCCGAGGCCCTCGCAGTGCTGGCAGGTCTGGCCGTGGCTGTCGACGCCGGTCCCGCCGCAGTGGCAGCACAGCCAGCGCTTGGGCGTGATGTCGACGGACGGGGCGTCGTGGTCGTCGGTCATGTGATCCATCTCCCGGTGTCGCGCTTGGGGGCAGTGTTGATGAACACGCGCCAGGTATGGGGCCGTTCGTGGAGCGGCATGATCGGCGATATCTGGCCGATGGGGAGGATCGTGCGGATCTTGTTGGCGGCGTAGGCGAGTTCGGCGTAGGTGCCGTCGATGCGGATGCGCATGGGGGTTCTCCCTTGGTCAGGCGGCGGGGGTGAGGGGGGCGGGGTCGATGCAGCCCGCATACGAGGTCTCGGCCTTGTGGCGAGCGCGAGCGGCGGCGAAGATGCCCACGGCCGTGTACTCGACCGGCCCGAAGGCCAGGTAGGTCCGGTAGTGGCCGTGGTCCAGGTCGCTGGTGTCGACCTCGGTGTCGAGGAGCGTGGCGATGGCGTCGATCTCGGCGCGGATGTCGGTGTCGGTTCCTCGGGCGTAGTAGGAGAGCCCGGTAAGCGAGGGGATGGGGACCTCGGGGCTGGCCTCCAGGAAGGCGGCCAGGTCGCGCAGGCCGTTGATGAGGGCGGCGCGGGGGACGGTGGTCATGGTGGTTCTCCTTTGCAGTCAGGCGGGGTCGGGGTTGTCGCGCAGGGTGCGCAGCAGGTCGGAGGCGAGTTGGCTGGACACCCCGAGGCGGGCGCGAAGGGTGTCGCGGGTGATGGGTCTGCCGTGCCGGTTGTGGTGTTCGTCGGCGACCCGGCGGGCGTAGTCGAGGAGCGCGTCCGTCGTTCCGGTGTCGTTCTGGCCGTTCTCGGCGCCGTTCTGGTCGGGTACGGCGGGGACGGGGAGCGGGACGGGCGTCGCGGGTTCGGCCAGGGGTTCCGGTACGGCGTCCGGGACGGGGACGAGATCCGGGGACGGTTCAGGACGGGGTTCGGAGGCCCGCCGTTCGAGCATGGAGACCGCGATCAGGAACGCGCCGGCCGGAGTCGCGGCGGTGATCCAGCCCCAGGCGGAGGGTTCGGCCTGGGCGAGGTTGGCGGCCAGGGACAGGGTGATCCCGCCGACCAGGACGAGGGTGGGCCAGGAGATCCAGCCGTCCCGCTGGCGTCCGTTCTTCCTGTCGCGCTGCCGTTCCCGGGCGGCCATGACGCAGGTGAGGTCGACGCAGACGGCCACGGCCCAGGCCATCCATCCGCTCTGCCCATGTTCGGTGGCGGTGTCGCGGATGTGGGTGAAGCTGCCCGCCCCGGCGATGAGCGCGAGGACGAGGACCGGTGCGGAGTCGGCCAGCCGTACGGCCAGGCGGGGCGCGGTCGTGGTCATGGTCGGGTCTCCTTCCGGATCTCAGGCGGCGAGTTCGGGGGTGTCGGAGCCGGGCAGTTCGTGGCCGAGGCCGGAGGCGGCGACCTGGTTCCAGGAGGGGGTGACGTCGGCGTAGGTGTCGGCGGCTTGTTCGGCGGCGGTGGTGGAGACGTAGCCGGACCGGGCGCGATACCACCGGCCGTCAGAGCCGGTGATCACGGCGACACCGGGTAGTTCTGGGGCGATGGATCGGGCGGCGACCAGGGCGTCGGGGTCGAGGTCGCCGAGGGTCATCACCGCGGTTTCGGGGTCGTTGACCCGGTGGCAGACGCGTCCGCCGATCTGGGCGCGTAGCGCGGTGACGCCGGGGCCGAGGTCGGAGCCGATCCGCTGGCCGGACAGGATCAGGTGGATTCCGAAGGCGCGGCCGAGCTGGGCGATGCGCAGCAGGGCGGTAGCCGTCCGGGTGACCTGATCCTTTTCGGCCTTGTCGGCGGTAAGGAACAGCTCGGCCAGCTCGTCGACCAGGACCACGACCGGGATGGGTCGGGCGGCGTCGGGAAGCTGCCAGATGTCGCGCACCCCGTAGCGGCGGCAGGCCAGCATCCGGGCGCCCATGACGGCGATCAGGTCGGACAGCAGGTCGAGGCACTCGGCGCGGGTCGTGGCCAGCGCGGTGAGCCGGGCGGCATAGGCCGACAACTCCACCCCGCCCTTGAGATCGAAGCCGACCAGGGCGACCGGTTGCGGGGCCAGGCCGACGATGAGCGCGTTGATCAGGTTGGACTTGCCGGACTGGGTGGCGCCGGCGTTCATCCAGTGCGGGATGAGCCGCAGGTCCATCCGCCAGGCCGCGCCGGTCTCCAGTACCCCGACGACCGGCCGCAGCAGGTCTTCCGCGCGCCAGCCGTCGTGCGGTTCAGCCGGGGGTACGGCGGGTGCGACGTGGGCCAACGGGTCGCGGGTGATCCCCTGGAGGGTGACGCGGCCGGGTCGGGAGCCGACCACCCGGACCGCCTCGATCCGCCAGGCGTGCGCAAGCCGTTCGCAGACCTTGGCGTAGTCGTCGGGCACCTGTCCGTCGAGCAGGTGGAAGGTGATGCGGAAGCCGTCCCGGATCGGCCGGGGCAGGCTCATCCAGGGCTTGGTGTCGACCGCGACCCGCTGGAAGCGCCGCTTGACCCGCACGACACCGGTGGAGGCGACCAGGCCGGGGACGGTGGTGAACCACCAGCGGTGCCGCTTCTTGGTCAGCCCGCAGCCGGAGGCCACGTGCCGCCAGGTCCAGCGCAGCCACAGGGCCTTGCGCGGGAAGACCAGCAGGTACCAGTAGGAGACCGGGGCCCAGCGCCGCCAGACGATCAGGGCGACCAGGACGGCGAGGAGCTTGAGTAAGGGGTGGCCGAGGTCGATCACAGGTCCGCCCCCGTTTCGGTGAAACCGGCGGGGACGAAGGACTGCGCCCGGTAGGAGATGCCCCAGCGGCCGCCCTGCTCCCAGACGTAGCCAACCAGGCCGACCGGGACGACTTCCTCACCGGCGGTGATCTGCGGTTCCGGCGTGATGCTGACCTTGACCAGTTCCATGCGGTTGAACTCGTCTTCGAACAGGAGGGTGAGCTCGTACATGACGTTGCCGTCCTTGTCGCGTTTGATCTCGCCGGTGTCCTTGTTGACCAGGCGGGGCTTGGCGGGCTTGACGCAGGTGACCTGGAGCTTGGTGACGTCGACGGGGATGGGGATGGTGCGCATGATCGTTTCCTTTGCTCGGTTGAATCCTTAGAACACATAGAACGCTTAGAATTCTAAGTTGTCAATGAGTGCCTCGCAGACTTAGTTGGTTTCTTTACCGAAGTGTGCTCAACTGGAGGTGAGACGAGGAGAGCGCAGATGATGGTGGAGAAGACCGGCCAGCCGGCCTACCTGCAGATCGTCGACGAGCTGCGCGGCCAGATCCGCAGCGGTGCACTCGCGCCCGGTGCGGCACTGCCGTCCATCGCCCAACTGGGCGAGCGCTTCGACGTCTCCGCCAGCGTCGTCAAGGCCGCGATCAGTGTGCTTCGCACCGAAGGCGTGGTCATCGGTCAGCAGGGCAAGGGCGTGTTCGTCCGCGAGACCCCCGCCGAGACCTCCAAGCCGGAGACGTCCGACGCGACCGCCGAGATCCTCGACCAGCTCGCCCAGACCCGCCACACCCTCAAAGAACTGGGGGATCGGCTCGCCGCTCTGGAGGCGGCAGTCTTCGCAGCGCCGAAGTGATCTCCCCGATCCGGCACGCCAACTCGTCCAGCTCCGCCCGAATCGCGGCCAATTCCCAGATGATGCGCTGCGGGTCGACGTTCATCGGTTTCTCCCTTGCTCTGCGGTGCGTTTCCCCTTTCGGGATGGCCTAAGTTCACCGTGAGCTGGGGGTTTCCGGTATCACGCCGATCTAGTTAAGCTTCTTCAGTTCCGCTCAACGACCATTTACACATGCGTTTTCACATGCACGACCGCACACCGCGCACCAACCCTTGAGCGTGAAGGCGAAGGTATGCAATGAAGACGACCCAGCGCCCCGGCTGGACCCCCTCCCGCCTGCGGGAACACCGTGAAGCCCACGGCCTTACCCTCGAAGCTGCAGGCGAACGACTCCGCCAGGCCGCCGGCCGCCACGGCCTGACCGTCCCGGCCGCCAACTTCCAAACGCTCTGGGGACACGAGCAGGGGACCGTGTTCCCCGGCCCGCATTACCGGCGCGCTTATTGTCTGCTCTATGAGGCCACCGAGCCCGAACTAGGCTTTCGTCCCGCTCTGCCCGGTGAATCACAGAAAGCGGAAATCGTGATTTCCGATCTGCCTGCGCCCGCTGATCCCGTCGCCGACAACGCCGCCGCCCAGGTCATCGAGGAGGCGTTCACCAAGGTCTCCGTCGGCGGCATCCAGGCCGATGGCTCCCCGCAGGCGCTTCTTCGTAACCGGGTGGTCGACGCCTGGCGTCGGCGCCACGGCGGAGGCAGCCCCAAGCCCATCCTCGTTCTCGTCGGCGGATACGCCGGATCCGGCAAGACCGAGTTCTCCCGCTTCCTGTCCGACATCACCGGTTGGGCGTTCCTGGACAAGGACTCCCTGACCCGGTGCATCGTCGAGCGGCTGCTCGTCTCCCTGGGCGGTGATCCCAACGACCGGCACACCGACCTGTATCTCAAGGAGGTCCGGCCGCTGGAGTACCGGTGCCTGATGGAGACCGCGTGGGACAACCTCAACGTCGGCACCTCCACCATCCTGTCGGCCCCGTTCATCGCGGAGCTCAAGGACGAGGCGTGGTTCACCCGGCTGGAGAACCGGTGCGCGGCCAAGGGCATCGACGTCGCAGCGATCTGGGTCCGCTGCGACCCCGAGTCCATGCGCGAGTACATCGAGTTCCGCGGCGCCGCCCGCGATGCCTGGAAACTGGACAACTGGCAGCAGTACGCCGAGGGCCTCCAGGTCGAGGCCAGCCCGCCCACCGCACACGTCACGGTCGACAACCGCCTCGGTGCGGCGATCAGTCTCGCCGACCAGACACGCGAGGCACTTAAGCGGATCCTGACGTGACCCTGAAAGGCATCGTCCTGTACGGCCCGCCGGCCAGCGGCAAGGACACCATCACCGCCGCCCTCGCCCGGTTGGATCCGCGGTTCGTGCTGCTGCCCAAGCTCAAGGTCGGCACCGGTCGGGCGCAGGGGTACGAGTTCGTCAGCGCCGAACACCTGGACAAGCTGCGCGAGGCCGGCCGGCTGCTGGTCGAGACCCGCCGCTACGGCAACGTCTACGCCGTCGACCGGCAGACCATCGAGGACCGGCACGCCGCCGGCTACGTGCCCGTCGCGCACATGGGCAACATCGCTGATCTGCGTCGGCTCACCGGCAAGGCGCCGGACGGGTGGCTGCGCGTGCTGCTGTGGGTGCCGCGCGAGGTCACCGAACAGCGCTCCCGGGATCGTGGAGACGCCGACACCGCCAAGCGCCTGACCGCATGGGACGAGACACTCGCCGACCTGGAGACAGGCACCGACGCGGGGTTCTTTCATCTGCGCCTCCACACCGACCGCATCGGGGTCGACGCCGCAGCCGGGGAGATCATAGGTGCCTACAACCGGTTGCGGGTGGCGGCGCTTCCTCGCGAGGAGGCATGCCCCCCGTGAGCCGGGCCGCGACGTCCGGCGGGATCAGATCCAGCCGCCACCAGGTCCCGCAGCAGGTGCACTCGGCTCCCGTCCAGACTCCCTGGGGACTCGACGCCCAACGCGCTGAGCTGTGGGAACAGACGTCGGAGGAGAGCCGGTAGCCCGCCAGCAGGACCGTCACCGTTTCCGCCCTTCTCCGTGCCGATGTCCGCTCGTTGAGCTGGTGGTGCCTCCCCCGCCCCTGACCGCCGTGGTGCCCGTGCCTCTCCCCAGGCCAACCCCGTCGGTGGGGATGGGGTGGGATGAACGGTGTCCATCTGGGGTGGGCGGACACCGCGGACGACGTTGACCTTTTGGGGCCTGACACGGGACGGCTGTCCGAGGCGGGGGAAGAGAGTGGGCCAGGAGTCACCCGGCTGACTCCTGGCAGGCGGGGCGGTGCACGTCCCTTCAGATTCCGCCCCGCCCCGCCCGTCTAACGGGCGCTCCCGGACAACAGCGCCGTCCAGGTCGCCCGAGCTTCACTGAGGGGCATGAGCGAGGTCTCGTGAATGTCGGGTCCGCGGTCGAGCTGGACCGTCCGCCGCAGGAACGCACGACCTCCGCCGGCGCACAGCTCATACACCGTGGCCCGGCACCAGCAGGTCCAGGCGACCGGCCGTGCCCGTTCCAACGAGGGATACGGCCGCTGCCACACCAGCCGCACATGCACGCGTTGGAGCATCGCCACGTGCGGGCTCACGCACTCATCCAGCGCGATCACGACGTGTTCTCCTCGGGGTGCGCGTGCTTCCTGCGCAGATCGCCGTAGCGGAAGGCGACCCGCCGAGCGGCCCGAGCGGGATCCACCGCCGGATGCCAGGCGTAGGTGAACCGCTGTCGCCGATCGTCCCAGCCGGTCCGCCACCAGAATCGCTCGCCGTCGCACCAGACGACGAGCCCGACCCAGACCGACACCAGCGCCAGGCCGTGCCCAGCGTGGACATCGGCCGGGATCTCGTGCCTGTCCAGAGCCACACGGAGTTCCTCGGCCGCATCCATCGGCCCCACGCCATCAAGGGAGACCGCGGTCATCCTTCACCTCCTACCGCGCTGGCCGTCTGCGGGCATGTCATTTCGGCTTTCAAGGTCGAACCTGTCTGAGTCGGACGGGTCGAACTCGAAGGCGTCCGCCTGTTCCTCGGACGCGGGTCTTTCGTCGTCGGCCATGCTCGCATCATAAGCACACCATGCTGTAGTACACCATAGAACACCGCAGTATGTGCTGGTGGAGGGGTCTGCACTGTGGGCTTCTAGCGTGTTCCCATGACCGAGCTGCGCGACGATCTGCCCAGGTGGCGACAGGTGCGAGACATCATCGTCAAGCGTATCGAGACCGGCCAGTACAAGCCGGGCCAGCGGATCCCCTCGGTCATCGATCTGACCCAAGAGTTCGGGATCGCCACCCAGACCGCGCAGAAGGTCATGAACGCCCTCCGCAAGGACCGCTGGATCCGGACCGAGCGCGGCATGGGCAGCTTCGTCACCACGATCGAGGAGCGCACAGCCGAGGCCGACGAAGCTCCCGAATAGTCGTCACAGAGTCCAAGATCACCGGAGGTCGACTCCTCTGGATGAGGATTTTCTCTACGTCTTTAAAGGCGATCCGCCTACGGCGTCTCGCCGCGCGTCGGGCGGCCGCCGGCCGCGCTGCGGCTCTTCGGCCGGTCGCGGCCGCGCCGCCCACGCGCTGATGTCCACCAAGCGGACACTCATGACTGGAAGAAGCCTCCCGGCAGTCTGGATGAGGCGACCGTAAGGGCTGCCGCGGGGCTTCCGAGCCTCCGGGCCTGGCGGCCCTACGGTTCGGGTCCCCTTGCCATCGGATATCCCGGGTGACAGTGGAGAGTCACCAACTGCGGGATAGCTCAGTCAGTCGTCCGATCTGGCTGGCTGGCTAGAGCCGGTCATGCCAGCCGGTCGTGCATGCGGCCCATTCGGGACCATCGAGGGTCAGGCCCGCCAGGCGGGCGAACTTCTCCGAGCGACACCCGACAGGCTGACGTGGTGGATCAACGTGGGCGTCTTCCGGTCGCCCATGCCGTACCGGACGAACACGCCGATGCACGGCGGGTGCTGCACACCGGGAAAGACTCGGGTGGACACGTCGGGTTGGTGCCCCTCTGGCGAGAGACGGAATCGCAATCCGACACCTGGGGCTGTAACAATCATCCGCTTCGGTCACTGCCGTACGGGGTTGGGGCGCTCGACTGCCGCAGACCGACTTCGTTGGTCCTTGCCACCGGATGACCACGGCTGAGGTGGTAGCTCAAGGACCCCGAGATTCGAGCCCGTTACGGAGCGATCGCACATCCCTCCGCGTCAGCTCAATTGGTACACAAGGTAGGAAATTCCTCAATGCGGCATGAGCATGACGAACAGCCCAAGTTTCATGGCCAGGATCAGCGAATGCTTGCGCCTCAAATGCTCCACAGGCCTCGTACTTTACTCGGGAGTCGACGTGCCAGATAACGACTTAGACGCGAATTGATCATTGATTTACCACGCCCCAACACCCTCTGGTGTCATGTCAAGGATCGGAGCTTTGGAGAAAATCTCACGCTCCTGGACTTCTTGAGCGCGTTAGTAACGATGGGGTGGAAGCTTGTGGCACATCTGGTACCGCTCCGGGAGGTATGTCATCCTCGCGACGACGTCCTCGAAGGCGGGTTGGCAGACAACCACTTCGCAGCCCAGCTGGATAAGGTGGTCCGCGACGCGGAGCACTATCCGGTGTACGGCAACGCAGAAGCATTCTTCGCACAGACCTACCCCACGAGCGGCCTGAAGACGCTACTCACCAAGACTTTCGGCCGCCTGAGCGGACTGAAGGGTGTCGTGGGGGAGAACGGCGTACTTCGCCCGACAACCTCGTTCGGTGGCGGTAAGACCCATGGCCTGACCGCCGTCTACCACCTCGCCAAGGGTGCCAGGCCGTCCAACACCACTGAGTTCCTCGACCTGAGCCTGCTTCCTGACGGCCCAGTCCAGGTCGCGGCCCTGGTCGGCGACGCGCTCGACCCCACCGCGGGTATCGAGACCAACGGCCATCGCACTTACACGATGTGGGGTGAGATGGCTGCCCAGATCGGCGATGACGCGTTCGCAGCGATGGAGGCGAACGACACCCAACGCACCGCTCCGGGCACCGCCACGATCAGGGCTGCCTTCCGTGGCAAGCCGACGGTTGTGATTATCGACGAGATAGCCAAGTATCTGCGCGCGGTGGCCTCCTCAGGGAGCGAGGACATACGCCGCATGGCCGGCGCGATACCGGTCTTCCTCGGCAACCTCTTCGAAGTCGCCTCCGATCCGACCAACAAGGTTTCGGTCATCATCACCCTGGCCGCGACCACCAACGCGTTCGGCGCGGAGACCACCGAGATCAGTGAGCTGACCGGTGAAGAAAAGGAAAAGACCGACGCCGCCAACACCGCCTCGGTCAAGGCCGCCCAGGAGATTGGCGACGTGCTCGCCCGCGCGGTGCAGCCGAGCGCGGTGATCAAGCCGGCCGATGACAACGAGATCGGCGAAATCCTCAAGAAGCGCATCTTCGCTTCCGTCGACGAGGACGCCGCCAAGGCAGCCGGGGACGCTTACCGAGACTTTTACGAAAAGCTCGCCAAAACCGAGCAGCTTGCCGGCGGCGCCGAGCACCCGGCTTCCTACGGCGATTTGGTTACCAAGAGCTACCCGTTTCACCCTGAGCTGGTCCGCGTCCTCGATAAGCGCCTGGGCAACATAACCCAGTTCCAGCGCGCCCGCGGCGCCCTGAAGCTCCTGGCTGAGGTCGTGGCCAACATCTACGTCACCAACGACAACACGGCGATCATTAACGTCGGCGACATCGACTATTCCAACGAGCCGGTCCTCAACCACCTCACCGACGGCCTCGGCCGCGCCGAGTATGCGAGCGTAGCCAAGGGCGACTTCGCCTCCAAGGCCTCCCACGCCGCTGTCGTCGACGCCGACGTCTTCCCCGGCAAGCCTGCCTACGCCACCCGCGTGGCCCGCACCGTATTCACTCACTCCCTGGAGATGGTGTCCACTGCAGGGGCAGGCCGCAACGACTGGCTGGTCGGCACTCTGCGTCCAGGTGAGGACGCCACCGTCTTTGAGAAGGCGCTGACCGAGTCGGAGAAGGTCTTCTGGCACCTGTCGTACGACGGTGCTCGCTGGCGCTTCAACATCGAGCCCAACGTCAACGCCATCATCGAGACCGAGAAGCGAAACGTCGCCAACACCGCGGTGGCCGCGGAAGTCGACAATCTGATACAGAAGGCGTTCGCCAACGACGGCGGTGTCACCGCGATCCATTTCCCATCAGGTCCTGCTGAGATCCCGGACAAGGATGTGCTGCGCGTGGTCGTACTCGACCACGATGTCGTCACCGTCGACCCGGCCCACGCCGACCAGCCACCGGCACAGATCGTAGAGATGCTCGATAAGGTCGGCTCGGTCGGTGCGCCGCGCAAGTACCGAAACTCCCTGGTTTTCGCCCTGGCCGACGCCGAGCAGGTCCACGTGCTCAAGGACCGTGCACGTGCCCTGATCGCTTCTAATAACCTCGCCGCCGATACTCACCGGCTGGGTCAGTTCAGTGAGGAGGTTCGCAAGAAGGTCGAGGCCTACGACAAGGAGGCCCGCCTCCAAGCACGCATCGCTGTCACTCGGTGCTTTAAGCACATCTACTACCCGGCCGACGAGAAGGCCACTGGCTACCTACGCCACCGGGAGCTTCCCGCCCAGTCCCAGGGCGACCCGAAGAATGCCACCTCCGCAGTCATCACCTTGCTGACCGACGAGGACAAGATCCGTACCAGCCCGTTCACCGCCTCCTTCCTGCGCAACCGCACCTGGGCCAACAAGGAGGCCACGAGCACGGCGGCGATCGCCGACTACTTCTGGTCCGACCACAGGGCTTCCATCGTTCGCAATACCTCCCTGCTGCGTGACGCGATTGTCAACGGCGTTAACCACGACCACTGGGTCTACTACGACTCGGCCAGCGGCAAGGCCTACACGGCCAATAACCAGGCTGGCATGTCGATCGCCTTCAGCGCCGACGCCGAGGTCATGACCATGGCCGAGGCACAGAAGCGCGGCCTGCTGGTCCGTAAACCCACCCAGACTGACCTTCGCTCGGTGCTCACCAGCGACCAGCTCACCGGCGCCGACGTCCGCACCCGCCTTGAGGCCGTCTGCGGCGGCGAGCCCTCCAAGACCGACGTGCTCGACCTGTTGGCCACCGCCGTCCAGTCCAGCGAGTACAGCTGGTTTGTCGTTACCGACACCGAGCCTGCCGCTGGCGTCCGGGCGCTCTCACCCTCGGCGATCAAGGACAAGGGCCTCGACACCCTCCATATCCTCCCCCGTGAGGCCTCCGACGAGATCGGCGTCGAGGTCCCCACTCGCATTGCCACCTCCAAGACTTTCACCGCGAACGGTCCCGGCGGCGCGGCCATGCAGACCCTGCTTGATGCCGTCTCCGACTACGCGATCCGCACTATCAGGACTCTCACTTTGAGGGTGAGTGCGGATACTGCGTCTGGCACTAGCGACATCGACCTCGCCGTCGTCTCGCTCGGCATGCTGCAGAAGCAGACCATCACGGTCCGCTCCACCATCCGCGCGGAATACAAGGGTCTCACCGGAGGCGGCATCCAGTTCCAGGGCACCGCCGAGCGTGCCGACTTCCAGGTGGCCTATGGCCACGCCAAGAAGGCGCTCACCGCCGCCACGAAGGTGGTCGGCGACGTCACCCTCACCTTCCGGTTCGACCCGGCACTCGACGTCAACGACCCACAGTTCGCGCAGATCCATGACGTCATCAAGAAGCTCGGCATGAAGAACACCACCATGACTGCAGAGGTGACCAAGTGACCGCCCCCCAGCGAGCGGCGACTGTCCCGAGCCGACGGCTCGCTGCCGTCACAGGCGTCCGTGGTTTCCGTCTCATTGTGCAGCCCGGCCGTGGCGAGACCTATGGCCTCACTATTGAGGAGACGTACGGCGAGGCTGGCTCTGTCCTTACCACGGCCGTCGCCACCCTCACTCCTCAGCAGACGGGCCGCGTCGTCGACGCCCTCTTTGCAGCCATAAGGGGATCGGGCCACCAACCCAGTGTGCTGACCTTCACCCGGAAAGCACCAATTCGGCTCGCCGAATCCGACGGCGTACGTCTGGCCCTGATTCTGATGGCCACCCAGCCCATTGCCAAGCACGAGCGCGTCCGCGCACTCATCGCTGGCATCAATGCCATGAGCACCGAGGAGACCTACTACTGGTATTCCAAGTGCATTGGCATCGACGCCAATCGCGCCCGTAAGGCCCTCCGCACCCTCCTCTCCGACGACTGAAAGAGCCACCTCATGAGCACCAAACCGCGTGTCCTCATTGAGGACTGGCTCCCCGTCGCTGAGCTCGGCATCGAGTCCCGCCGCGAAGCGGCCCCCATCCCGGGCCAGTTTCCGAAACTAAAGGCACTTCACGTGTGGTGGGCTCGCCGTCCGCTGGTGGCGTCGGCCACAGTCGTGTTAGCAGGCCTGCTCCCTGCATGGACCCCAGAGCTGGGCGACGTCTTTCCCGATCATCCCGAATTGTCGAACCCGGCAGCCTACAAACTCTGGGTCCTGAAGTTAGTTGGGATCTGGGGTGATCCCATTGCCGCACGCCGGCGGATTGCCGCCGCCACCGAGCGAGGGGAGACGCTGGGTGCAGCCGCATACGGGTACCGTCCAGCCTTCAAGAACCTACCGGGCGCTGGCGACATGGCACTTCTCCACGAAGTATTGCGTCACACCTGGGGTGGCTGCCTGCCGTTGGTGGCGGACCCAACAGCAGGAGGCGGATCCATCCCTTTCGTCTCAGCTCGGTTCGGTCTTCCTACCGCGGCGAATGATCTTAACGCGGTAGCCGCCGCCGTTCTAAAGGCCGGGGTCGAGATCCCCGTCCGCTTCGGCCACGAGCTGACGCCTGAGCTCAAAAAGTACGGGCACCGTTGGCGTAGCAGGGTGGAAGAAAGGCTTGGCAAGTTATTCGTTTACGAAAAGGGCGAGAAGTACCTTACCTATATCTGGGCGAACGCCATCCGCTGCCCACGTACGGGCGGACTCGTACCGCTCATCACTGATCAGTGGCTGGATAAGGCCAAGGGCCGCGAGACAGCCGTGCGAATTGTCGTGCACGACCAAGACGGCAACCTTCTGAGCGAGCCCACCTTCGAGATCGTTCGGGGCGACGAGATCGACTTCGTCCCCTCTGTCGGGCTGATGACTGGCGGCACCGCCCGCAGCCCTTATGACGACCTTGCGATTGATGACGCTTACATCAAGGCCGAGGCCCAGTCCGGTCGGTTCGAGCAGGTTCTCTACGCGGTTTACTACCGCAAGATTGACCGCACCAAAGGATATCGGGCGCCAAGCAGCGAGGATGCGGCATGCCTCGAGCGCGCCAGTGGCTACCTCGCAAAACATCGGGTTAGCTGGGAGGTGTCCGGCTGTCTCCCGACAGAGGAGATCACCGAGATCTCGAACTACGACCGCGGTCACCGTATGTACGGGATCACCAAGTGGGCAGAAATGTTCACGGACCGCCAGCTGGTTGTCCATGCCATCTTCGCAGAAGAACTCCAGCATCTCCTGACTGAAGTAGAAGAGGACCTTGGGCAGGAGAAGGCGCGTGCGCTTCTGACGGTGCTCGGGATGATCCAGGCCAAGGCGCTAAACTACAATGCTCGACTAACAACGTGGGATGTGGGTAGGCAGAAGACACGGAGTGTCTTCGAGAAACACAATTTCACGTTCAGATGGACCTTCGCCGAGTTCCAAGGTTCACAGGAACTTCCCTCTTTCGCACTAAATCAGGTCCTCGACGCGTACGATCAGCTGGTTACGCTGGTCGGACATGTGTCGCCAGATTCTTTGGCTGAGCCTAAAGCCCAAACGCCGGTCATGGTGACTCAGGGGACTGCAGCCAACCTCAGCGCGCTGGCGTCAGGGAGTGTTTCTCACCTGTGTATGGATCCGCCGTATTACGACAACGTCATGTATGCAGAGTTGTCTGACTTCTTCTACGTCTGGGAGAAAGCAACGCTTGGCCGCCTTTACGCAAACTTCTTCGCCGACACGGCGACCGACAAGGAGAACGAGGCGATCGCTAATTTCGCACGTTTCGCCGCGTTCGGGCGACGGAAGAAGCAACTCGCGGATGCCGACTACACAGCGAAGATGACCGGAATCTTTGCGGAGTGTAGTCGTGTTCTGCGAGAGGACGGCGTCATGACCGTGATGTTCACGCACAAGAAGGCCGAGGCGTGGGATGCGCTGGGCACCGCCATCATCGACGCGGGCTTCACGATTGAGACATCCTGGCCGGTAAACACCGAGTCGGAGACATCGTCCCATCAGAAAAACAAAAATGCAGCGAATAGCACCATCATGCTAACCTGCAGGAAGCGCGAGCAGGATAAGAGCAATGGACCGCTCTACCTCGAAGATGTCGAGGCCGAGATTCGGCGCGCAGCTCGCGATGCGGTGCTTCGGTTTCAGAACGACGGCATCGGCGGAGTCGACCTTCTGCTCTCGACCTATGGGCCAACGCTATCTGTCATCTCGCGTCGCTGGCCCGTGTACTCCTCGACACCGGACGAGAACGGGCGCGACCAACTTCTTCGGCCCGAGGATGCCCTGTCCCTGGCTCGAGAAGAGATCGTCGACCTTCGCCGGGCGAGATTGATTGGACAAGGCGCGAAGTCCGACACGCTGACCGACTTCGTCCTCCTCGCTTGGGACACCTTCGCGGCCAGGGAGTTCCCGTACGACACAGCCCGCCTGCTTGCCCTCGCGGTGGGTGGTCTTGATGTGGACAAGCTTGAGCGCGCGAAGATTCTCAAAAAGGGATCTGGCACAGTCAAGCTCCTGACACCCAGCGAGCGAGTGCGGCGCGGTGCCGAGAGCGATCTTCCAGGAGTACGTCCAGACGCAGAGTCCTTCGCGAACGTCATCGACGCGGTCGACACGGCCCTCTACATCGCTGAACACGACGACTGGCCAGCGGCCAAGAGGTTTCTCGACAAGCACGGCTACACCAGCGACGCAGGGTTCAACGCCGTACTGCAGGGCCTTGTCAACGCGATTCCCCGCACGAAGGTCAAGGGCGCGTGGGCGGTGCCCGAGGCGGGTCGTCTCGACACGATGTGCACGCTCTATTTCCCTGACGTGACCCTGCCCGAGGCCACCGAACTAGCCATGCAGGATGACGGCAAGCCCGACACGCTCTTCGAAATGGAGTGAGATTGGCTGAGCACGACGCCCTGTTTCCCGGTGCAGCTGCCAAGCCAACGGCACCGGCACAGGGTGGTCTCTTCGAGCACGATCCAGCCACGGCCGAGGACTCGTTCCGCAACGTGACGCTTAAGGCGATGTACTCGCCCAACGACGCACCGTTCGAGACGTTCTACGAGCCGTTGCTTTCCCGAGCTGTTGCCTACGACCGAGCGGTCGGCTACTGGTCCGGGGCAGAGCTGCAGTTTGCCGCACAAGGCACGGCGTACTTCATCGCCCGTGGCGGCGTGATGAGACTCATCGTCGGCGCCCAGCTCGGTAAGAAGGACCTCGACGCAGTGCTCTCCGGCACTCCACTCAACGATGTGGTCGCCGAGCGTCTACTGGCTGATCCTGGCCTGGAGGGCACGAAGATCGTGCAGAGCGAGCATCTCAGCGTGCTGGCCTGGATGGTCGCCAACAACCAGCTTCACATCCGAGTCGGCATCCCGGTCGACAAGCATGGCCACCTGCTTACCCATAAGGAGTCGGGCCGCTACTTCCATACCAAGTACGGCATCTTCACAGACCGTTACGGCCACAAGGTCGCATTCAGCGGCTCCAACAATGCCTCGGTCACCGCATGGGTGAAGAACCACGAGACCTTCGACGCCTACCGCTCCTGGCGTACCGAGTCCTGGGAGGACTACGGCAAGCCCAAGGAACGAGCCTTCGATCAGCACTGGCGCGGCCACCCCGACAAGGGGTGGGCGGTCATCGATCTGCCCACCGCCGTCCGAGAACACCTGATAGAGCACGCTCCTGACGCTCCGCCGTTTCCCCCCGACACTCTCGTGCCGCAGCCGAGGCCCAAGGGGGCCGATCACAAGACACCGCCTGTCGAGGTGGACGTCGATATCCAGGCGGCCTGGGACGAGCTGGTCGTTCTCCGGGATGCGCCGAAGGCGTTCGCATGGACTGGCGTGGGTACAGCGTGGGCTCAGCCGCTGCCGCATCAGGCCGAGCTGATCCACCGGGTGGTGTCGACGTACCCGCGGGGTTATCTCTTCGCCGACGAGGTCGGTCTCGGCAAGACCATCGAGGCAGGCATGGTGCTACGCGAGCTCTTCACCTCCGGCCAGGCAAGAAAGGCCTTGCTTCTAGTGCCGGCCTCGGTGATGAAACAGTGGCAGGAAGAACTCCACGAGAAGATGAACCTCGACGTTGCCCGCTACGACAAGGGCAACTTTGTCGACCGATTCGACCAGCCTCTCGAAGCTGACCCGAAGGCCAACCCGTGGTCGGCCTTTCCGATTGTGCTTGCCTCCTCTCACCTCGCTCGCCGCCGCACTCGCCGTACCGAGATCCTCGATGCCGGACCATGGGATGTCGTTCTCGTCGATGAGGCCCACCACGCCCGCCGCCGCGGCTCCAAGGCGACCGACACTCCCAACTCCCTGCTCGCGCTACTCCAGGAGATGAAAAAGCGCGGCCTATGGCGTGCGCTCTACCTCGCTTCTGCGACCCCGATGCAGATGCACCCCCACGAGGCCTGGGACCTCATCGAGCTCCTCCGGCTGCCTGGCAAATGGGGTGAGCAGGCGTTCTTCTTTACCCAGTACTTCACCTACCTCGGCGACCCGCCCGAGGGGCGCGGCTGGAAACTCATTTGCGACATGCTGGAGGATTACTTCTCCGACCCGCTCGCTGAACATGACTACGAGCTGGAGCAGCAGGTCAACGATGCGCTCGGATGGGCCGACGCGTTGACGGTGATCGGGATGGCCAGCAACCCACCCTCGCCTGACCTCAGGGCGCAGTTCCCCAATGCCACTTCCGAGTGGATGGATAAGTGGGCTCGTCGCCACACCCCGATGCGCGATCGAGTCTTCCGCAACACCCGCAAGACCATGCGGGCCTACCAGGCGGCCGGCGTCATCCCTGCCTCGGTCGTCATCCCGTACCGACATGTCACCGACGAGTTCATCCCCCTGGCTCCGAACGAGCGGAGGCTGTACGACCGTATCGAGGAGTACATCCGCCGTCACTACAACGCCTACAAGTCCGACAGGGCCACCAGGGCTCTCGGCTTCATTATGACCGTCTACCGGCGCCGACTGACTTCCTCCTTCGAAGCGATCAAGCAGTCCCTCCAGCGCCGCCTCGACGTACTCGAGCAGGGCAAGAGCCTGGCCGACCTCCTCACGGATGACGATGGCGCCGACCTGGAGAGTTCTCTCTTCGACCCCGAGGTCTTCGACGTCCGCGCCGACCGCCTCAAGAAGGAGATCGGTGAGCTCCGCTCTTTCCTCAACGACCTCGGCGATATCACCGGTGAGGACACGAAGGCCAAACAGCTCGTCGAGGATCTGGCCGAGTCGTTCAAGACGTATGACTCCGCGGTGGTCTTCACTCAGTACGCCGACACCATGGACTACGTCCGCGAGCGCCTCCTGGCCGCTGGCTACAACAAGCTTGGCTGCTACTCCGGCCGCGGCGGCGAGATTTACGATCCGGTCGCAGAGAAGTGGAGCTCGGTTACCAAGGCCGAGATCAAGAACCGGTTCCGCAACGGCAGCATCGAGGTCTTGATCGGTACCGACTCAATGAGCGAGGGCCTCAACCTGCAGACATCGGGCCGCCTCATCAACTACGACATGCCCTGGAATCTGATGCGCGTCGAGCAGCGCATCGGTCGCATCGACCGCATCGGCGCTACCTACAGGCATCTCCAGATCAGCAACTACTTTTACCAAGACACTGTCGAGGAGCAGGTCTACAAAGGCATCAAGGAGGACTATGACGACTTCACCAACATAGTCGGCGGCGCTGCACCTGTCCTTGGCACTGTCGAGAAGGTCATCGAAGACCTTGTCCTCGCCGCACACCTCAGCGACGAAGTCATCGCCAGCGAGATCGCCAACATCCGAACCCAAATCGACGACATCAACAACCAACCCGTTAACACCGACGACCTCGGCGCCCCTGACGACGGCATCAGCATCAAGACTCCACCGAACCTGGTAGGAGACATTACTCCGCCAGTCCTTGCCACCAAACTCACGGACAACCTTCTCTCAGGCCGCTGGCTGACCCCAGACGACGGACGTCCCGGTATCTACAACCTCTTCCTTCCGCGTGACGACGCCCGTGTGTCCTTCAGACGTTTCGACGGCGCGATATCCATCGAGTGCTACTTGGGTCAGCCACCCACGGCCTCAATCCCCGTGACATTCGACCGCGACATCTGGGACACCAGCAGCGACAGCGACCTTGTCTTCCTGACCTACGGGTCACCCGAGTTGGCCTCCCTCCTCCCCCGCGAACCCGGTGAGTGATAGATGGCGGCATGGATCACTCCAGCCGGATAGCAGCGCCCTTCGGTCCCCAACTCTTACTGATCTGACTCGAAAATAGGACCTCAGCCGGGCAGGCGGCAGCGAACCTCAGCCGGTGATCGTCGGATGAGGCTGTGCCCGCGGGGCGGTCAGGCGGCAGGCTGCTGGTCGGGCCGGTCGAGGGTGACCTTCTTGCCGGTGAGACGTTCGAGTTGGCGGACCAGGTCACGTTCCCGGCGCTGTCTGTTGATCTTTGATTCGTAGAAGTCGGCACCGAGATCTTGATAGCGGACATCAGGGTCGGACAGCAGATGCCAGACGATGGTGAGGATGCTGTTGCCTAGCGCGACGATCGCGCGTTTCTTTCCCCGGCGTCTGATCAGCCTGCGGTAGCGGGCGCCGAGGAAAGTGTCGGTGCGGCCCGCGACGACGACGATCTCGCCGAGGGTGGCGGCCAGCCAGGGGTTGCCCTTGCCGGTGGAGCCGCCCTTCTTCTTGCCCGCGGAGTTCTTGTCGATAGGGGCGAACTTGGCCCAGGACACCAGATGACCGGCCGTGGGGAAGGCGGCCATGTTCACGCCGATCTCGGCGATCAACTCTTGGACGGAGGTCACTCCGACCCCGGTGATCTCGTCCAGGCGTTCGGCCGCCGCGGCGAACGGCGCGATCAACTCTTCGATCCGGGCGGTGACCTCGGCGATGTCGCCGCTCAGCGCGTCGATGCGGCCGAGCATCTTGGCGCACAGGAAGGCATGGTGGTCATCGAAGTGACCGCGCAGCGCCTCTTTCAGCAGGGGAATCTTGTTGCGCATCGAACCCAGGGCCAGTTCGGCCAAAACGTTCGAGCTGTGTTCTCCCTCGATCATCGCCTGGAGCATCTTGCGCCCGGAGACACCGAAGATGTCATTGATCACGCTGGAGAGTTTGATCTGGGCGTCTTCCAGGAGCTTTTCCATCCGCTGCTTCTCGCGGGTGCGGTCGCGCACCAGGCTGCGCCGATATCGGGTCAGGTCGCGCAGCCGGCGGATCGGCTGGGGGTGCACCAGGCTGGGCCGGCACATGCCGCATTCGACGACTTTGGCCAGCCAGACCGCGTCCAGCTTGTCGGTTTTGGGGCAACCGGGCACGTTCTTGACGTGCTTGGCATTGAGTAGTTCGCAGGCGAAGCCCTCCGCCTCCAGCAGGTAGTAGACCGGTTTCCAGTAGGTGGAGGTGGACTCCATCGCGACCCGACCTTCTGCACCTGCTGGCAGCGCAACCAGTCGGCCAGTTCCAGCAGTGAGGAGGTCAAGGTCGCGTACTCGCGGACCTGCTGCACGCGTCTGCCGGGCTTTTCCTCGTGCGGCACCCGCACGCATGCCACCAGCGCGGTCTTGCCGATGTCGATCGCGCAGATGCGTTCGACCAGCTCTGTCGGCTCTTCGGTGAGCTCATTCATGGGGGCGGTCCCTGTTCGGCTCGGGGGTGGAGGCCGCCCGCGGGAGCTGCGGGGCAAGAGAGAATCGGACTCTCGCGCTCGAAGCGGCAATGCGGGGCCCCTGATCCAGCTCCCGGCGTCAGACTTTAACGCGGCCTCAGCCAGGCACCAAGATCAAACCGACGGCGGCGGGCGACCGTCCCCTATTTTCACGCCCAGCCGGGCGTCACAGCAGAGACACAGAGGACTTTAATGCGTGAAGTTACAGCGGCTTGAGAAGCAGGCCGGTCCCGGCCAGGCAGCCGTCGATCAGATACGGCCGATACTGGATCTTCTTCAGGCCTCGCTTGATCACGCGCGTTAGGTGGTCCAGGCCCGTGGCGGCGAGGTTGGCCAGCCCGTCACGGTTCAGCAGCGACCACAAGCCCTCCACCGGATTGAGATCGGGAGCATAGGCCGGCAACCGGACGACCCATAGCCAGTCGGCGTTGTCGGCGATGAATTGCCGCATCTGCGGGCAGGTGTGCCGGTTGAGGTTGTCCCAGATGAGCACGATCGGCGCGCCGAGCTGCCGATGCGCCATGGTGATCAGGTCCCGGTAGTCGCGCCAGGTGAAGCTCGCCGCCTCGTTCTTGCGCCGCCGGTAAAGGTGCACCCGGTAGATCAGCCGGGAGCGCCGGCCGGGCCGATAGCAGGCCAGTGCCGCGACGGAGACCCTGCCCGTGCGGTGGCCCGGTACCCGCACCACCGGGGTGGCGCCGCGCACCGCCCAGGTGCGGGCGATCGGCGGCCTCAAAGTGCGCCCGCACTCGTCTTCGAAGCAGACCCACGCGCCCAGGTCCGCCGCGGTCTTTCCACGGCCGGCCACACCTGCTCCTTCCATACCTCGATCGCCTTCTCGTCGCGTTCGCGGGCCCGGCGCGCGGGCACCTGGCACGACCAGCCATGGCGGGTCAGCAGTTTCCACACCCCGGGCAGGGAGTACGACACGTGGAACATCCGGCCGATCACCCGCCGGATGCGGGTCAGCGTCCAGTACTGGTCGTTCCAGCCGTGCGCGGCCGGGCCTCGCAGCAGCGCGGCCTCCAGCCGGGCGAACTGCGCCTGGCTCAGCCGCGGCAGGGACGCCGGTCCCCTGGAGGTCAGGGCCGCGCCGCCGCCGTGCGCCCAGGCGCGGCGCCATCGGTTGGCCGACATCCGGCTGACGCGCAGTTCCTTGGCGATCTGCAGGTCGGTGTATCCGCGGGCGAACAGTTCGGCCGCGCACAGCCGTACCTGTTCGCGCTTGGCTCGTTGTGCGGCGGTCAGCCCGCCGCCTTGCGCGTACCGCATGACCTGGACATACCGCCAGAAACCGGCAGTGTCACATGATCGCTTAACACCACGAATTAAAGATCAGTAGAGGGTGTCTGAAAAGCGTCAGATTGGTGCTCGGGCGAGGCGGTGGAGCAGGGTGAAGGCCATCGCCAGGTAGATGGTGCTCTCGGAGGTGGCGGGCAGGTATTCGTAGTCCTTGGCCAGGCGGCGGTAGCGGCCCCGCCAGGCGAACGTGCGCTCCACCACCCAGCGGCGCGGGACCACGGCGAACCGGGGCACGATCCGGGGCGGCGCCCCGACGGGCGCCCAGGTGGATCGCATCCCGCCATCGCGTCGGACGACCACCTGCAAGGTGATTCCGGTGACTTGCTTGACCCATTGCAAGAACGGCCCCCGATACCCCTGGTCCACCCAGCCGTAGGCCAGACGCGGGAAGGAGTCGCCAAGGCCGGTCAGCAGCACCGCTGCCCCGTCCCGGTCACTGAGGTTCGCCGCGCTCACGTGCGTCTTGCAGACGATCCCAAGCGTGTCAACGAGCAGGTGACGTTTGCGGCCGTTGACCTTCTTGGCGCCGTCGTAGCCGTGCAGCCCCCCTTTTCGGTGGTCTTGACGCTCTGGCTGTCCACGATGCCCGCGCTGAGCAGCGGGTGCCGGCCCTGCCTGAGGCGTTCGCGTTCCCGCAGCACCGTCGTGATCTGCTCCCAGCGGCCCTCGATCCGCCACAGGCGCCAGTAGTGGTAGACCGTCTGCCAGGGTGGCAGATCGTGGGGCAGCAGCCGCCAGGCGCAGCCGGCTCGCAGCCAGTAGGCCAGAGCGTTGATGATCTCCCGGCGCTCATGCACCGCGGGACGCCCCCCCCGGCTTGGCCGGCGGGATCAGCGGGGCAAGGGTCTCCCATTCGGGATCGGACAGATCCGTCGGATACGCAGCGCGCTTCCTCGACATCGGCGGCCTCCCGTACTTCCAGACGGGGCACTACGCCATCATCATGCCCATTCAGGGACTTTTCAGACACCCTCTAGTTGTGGCCCTATGACCACAGGTTCGCATGCGCACGAACTTTCCCAGACTCACGAGCTATGGCTGGAGTGCTAGGAGCACCCTTGCGTACCGCCAATCGCGGTCTGCGCACAAGTTATTCCGCTTCAGCATCAATCAGGTGCTGAAACTGTGGGTACATAGTCACATCACCAGTCGATTCTCGAAATGAGCCATAGAGGGGTAAAGCACTTAACGGACGCAATGTCAACCCTTAGAGAGCGCACCTCTCGAACTACCTACGCATACGACGGGTTGGTGACCATGGCCAGCATCAAGACAGACGATCTATCCACCGCATTGCGGGAGCGTTCGATTCGTCCAAGCACCCGCCAGTTGCTCATTTCACGCATTGAGGGATCCTCGCAGGAGAGGGATCTATCGGAGCCGCCAAATTGCGGCGGTCACGGCCGGATCCGGCACTTCCGCATCGAGACTCCGGCCCCCTGGCCTGCGAACCCGCTGCCACTGCTGCCAGCATCGCGTCGACTCGGTGTGTCCCCGGCCACCGCGAGCAACGCACAAGTCTTCCAAAATGCCGCCTGCAACTGGCGGTGTTGGTACTGCTTCGTTCCCTTCAATCTTCTCTCCGCTAACGAATCCCGCGCCTCCTGGCTGACCGCCGATGAGCTTGTCAACATGTACCTCGCTGAGCCAGAGCGTCCCCTGGTCATCGACTGCTCTGGCGGACAACCTGACCTCATACCGGAGTGGATTCCTTGGATGATGGACGCTCTGGCTAAACGCGGCTTACAGGACGAGGTCTACCTATGGTCGGATGACAACCTAAGCAATGACTACTTTTGGCGATATCTCACTCTGCAGCAGCGAGCTGAGGTTGCCGACTACCGGCTCTATGGCCGTGTCTGCTGCTTCAAAGGCTTTGACGCCGACTCATTCACCTTCAACACCAAGGCCGAACCCGATCTGTATGACCGCCAGTTCGAGCTCTTTGGCAGGTTGCTTGCACTGGGGATCGACCTCTATGCCTACGCAACGTTCACTGCCAGCCACGATCGTGGCCTGGCCCAGGCAATGACGACCTTCGTGGACCGCTTGCAGCAGATCCATCCCAACCTGCCACTCAGGCTTGTCCCGCTCCGCATCGAGGCCTTTGGCGTGGTTCAACCGCGAGTGGGCGAGATACAGCAACGAGCGCTGGCCATTCAGGAAGCGGCTGTCCTGATCTGGAACGAGCAGCTACGAAGCCGATTCTCCGCAAAGGAACGTGCGATACCCATGCCCGATGTCGCTATCCAAGGTTAGGTGCTATGCGGTTCGACTCAGAGAACGAGGAGTTCACAGCCCAGGCCCTTGCTTGGCTGCAGTCGCTAGATGAGGAGGTACGCGGCGACCTCCAAGCAGTGCTGCGCTTGTCGCCTGGCTACTATCCGACAACGCTTGCCCAATTATGGCTAATAGAGGTCGCCGAACAACGTCCGCGTGCCGCGGTCATGCCTGGCCCCGTGGTTAGGCAGACAGTTGAGCTGCCAGTGCCCCACCCTGCGGACTATGAGTGGCGCTTCACCGAGTCGGCAGCCCACGCCCTTCTTGGCCGGGCGACAGCGAACCTCCCAGACGGTGCCCCAATTGTACATATAGGGACACCAACGACATTCCTCCTCGGCTGTGAACGTTACAACCGATTCAGACATGTGCTTCTGGAAGGAAACTCCGCAGCGACCACTGCTTTGGCAGGGATACCGCACGTGTACTGCATCAACTTGATGAGGACGGATCCCCCAGCTCTGGAAGCACGTGTCGCGATCGTCGACCCCCCGTGGTATCCGGCAGAAACACGCGCCTTTCTTATGGCAACTAACCACACATGCATGATCGGTGCGCGTATCCTACTGTGCCAACCGACAATGGCCACTCGCCCTGGTGCTGCAGAGGAGCGTGCCACCTTGCTCGACGACTTGCCCCAGCTGGGGTTTGCCTGCGTCGACGTCGGTGTGGGCCACGTTCGCTACCGCATGCCCCATTTCGAAGCCTCATCGCTCAAGGTAACCGCGCCTCACTTACCTGTCCCCACGGATTGGCGTGCCGGCGATGTGTTAGTGCTCGAAAAGGTTGCCGATTCCAATATGTCCCGTCCCTCGGATCTTGATATGGAACTTTGGCGAGATTGCCGATTCGGACCAGTCCGCATCAAGACTCGACACACCAAGGGAACTGATCTCGGATCTCTTGTGGCCGGAGATGTTCTCGACACAGTCAGCCGGCGCGACCCCATCCGCCAGCAAATAGGTCTATGGACAAGCGGTAACCGCGTATTTTCTTTAACTCACGACCGCGCAATTAGCAAACTTATTGATCTTTGTCACAGCGATCTTATGCGTTCGCAATTTAGTGAAGCAAGTACACGAAATCACGCCCGCAAACTACGCTTGACCAGCCGTATAGCCAGCCGACTCTTTCATTTGCTCCTTGTTGAGTTTCAGGAGCATACGATACAAAAGGATCTTCAAGTACCATGATAGAACCGCGCATCCTCCACCAGATTGCCGCAGCCACCCGAACCCGTGATGACTGGAATCGGCTGAACCTATTCGACAACAGAAGCTCATCATCCGGCATCCATATCGCCTGCATGGTCGAACCCTTCCTCACCTACATACTCGAAGGCAAGAAGACCATTGAGTCTCGCTTCTCCAAGCCATTAATTTCTCCTTATCGTCGGGTGGCAGTTGGTGACACTGTATTGCTCAAAGCGGGTCCGATCGTGGCGTCCTTCAGTGTCGAATCCGTAGAGTTCATCGAGCTAAATACACGAGAGATCTCCAGACTTATCAGCAACTACAGTGATGCCATCTGCGCTGATAGCGAGTTCTGGGCCGCCCGAACGGACAAGCGCTACGCAACTCTCCTTGGAATCGCTGACGTCCGGCAGCTTACGCCACTTCGGGTAGATAAGCAGGACCGCCGCGGGTGGCTGGTCTTGCGCGATGGCTGCACACAGGAGTCCAATGAGCAATTGTCCTTATCATGGAATTAGTGGTCTGCCTGAGCGGCAAAATGGCCAGCGGCAAGACCAGTACTGCACGGCGATTAGCGACTCATCTTTCGAGCGCTGTTGTGCGCAGCTTCGGTGAGGTGGTCCGCAGCCACGCCATACAGAATGGGCACGCTTTAAATAGAGCAGCGTTGCAGAAACTGGGCTTACAGCTCATTGCCGCTGGCTGGCCACCGTTTATCGAGACTCTACTCACAGACGTGCCTGCTGATACGCATACTCTCGTGGTCGACGGCGTACGCCACGCAGAAGCGATCGAAGAACTACGCCGCCAGCTGCCTGACGCCCGCATCGTGACTGTCTACCTCATGCTCAATCAACACGCGCAGCACACACGGATGCAAGCACGGGGTGACCCCCCAGGGACAGGAAACCATGCTGTCGAGGCGTCACTAAGCCATGTACAGGCTGTGGCCGATCTTGTCATTGACAGCGAACTGTCACCTACTGAGATCGACGCCTGCATTCTCGACTACCTGTCGCTGACACCACCCGCGCTATGAAGGTGGTGTATGCAACCTCACCCATTCTTTAAGAGGCGTGAGGGTGCTGGTGCTTCAGAGTGATGGCTTCGTGAGGTCTGGCTGTGGGCAGGCGCAGCACCGTATCAGCCTTCGGTCGGCTAGGAATCTTCCGCGGTTGGTCATCCAAGTCAGGCAGGCGAGCCTGAAGGTAGCGACGCATTAGCTCTGCGAGGTAGGCGATCTCCTCCTCAGTGAGAGGCTGCCCCACCGGAATGCCATGCCAGTACTCCACGCACTTCCGGCAGCAGGCCGCCACGGCATGCATGGAGTAATCAAGCGCGTCTGCCTTCTCGGTGGCAATCGGCGTCTGTGTGCCGTCGCGGAACGGCTCAGCTTTGCCGATGCGCGATCGCAACCGCCGAGGCATCCGTTCCTCAAGTGCCAGGCGGCCTGCGCGATGGGCATAGTTCAATGCCCTCTGCCCGAAGGGGATGTGCCAGAAGTAGTGACGAATGCACTCACGCTGCAGCGCAGCGAAGGTGTGGTCGATATCTGCGAGATCCCGCTGCGCGACGCGCTCCATGGAGACGAGCGGCTGTTTGCACTCTCGGCATGTGCCGGCGCCCAGCACCGTTGCCAACTTATTACCGAGCTTGAAGCAGTGGAGATTGTCCTCGCAGGCACTGGCAAGGCATCGCACCTTGATCTTCCCGTCCAGCCGCTTCCACACGCCGCTCAACGGTGTGGTGGCTGTCGGAGCGCTCCAAACAGGCGGAAGCGGGGGAAGTCGCTCCGCCTCAAAGGGCAGACTGCCCAATGGCTGGGCAGCCGTGGTCCACTTCTGGCTTAGCGAATCCCCCGAACCTTCATGCATGGCTACCTCCGAAAGGGCTGACTCCATAGTGCGTTGGTTGACGAATAGGTGTCTAGGCATAGCGCACAGCGATACAAGACTCACGCTGCCAGGGCATCCATAAGAGCTGCCCGCTCAATGGAGTCCAGGGCGGTGAAGTCGAGATGCTCGAGTAGGAGGTCGGTGGCTGTGCGCCAAGGCGTACCCGCAACTTGGAAGGAGGTCGCAACCCCCCACCAATTAATCCCTCTGGTGGAGAGCTGAAAGGCCACGTAGTTCGCCAGTACATCAACTGGCACTTCCGCTTCCTGAGCCACAGCTGGCACAGCCCTCTTCAAACGTTCGATCGATCCTCCTGCCAGCAGGAAGCACCGCTCGATAACTGCCTCCCCCCGCCCTTGGAACAGAACATCCGCAGCAAAGGCGTTCGCTCGCTGCTCTTCAGGGTCATCGCTCCAGGTACTGACGTCACCTAACTCGTACCAGCTACGCAGCTCGCCGCGGCTGGGGTCGGATAGGTGAGGCAGTTCGTGGAGCAAATCGTGAAGCCACTTGGCCATCGAGTCGGTTGTCTGCTTCATGATCAGTATCGAACGGCCTCCAGCAGTAAAACATGCTCCATGGAAGGTACCCGGGTCCCGCAGCGCGATTACAGGGATACCGAGGTGAAATAGGTATCGCAACGTCGCCTCATACAGCTGTCCAGACGACATCTTGTTTACGGGGCCATCCTCGTCATGCTGCGCACCCACCTGAGCCCGAAGCAGCTTGTCGATGCCCGCTCGAGCAGCCCGTGCATCTGCAGGAGGTCGCGGTGCCCCCATTTGCTTCGTGGCCTTCAGCACGATCTCCGCTAGCCCTTCCGCGTAGCGGGTATAGGCATCGAGCTTCTGAGGCTCCGCATTAGCTGGCGCTTTGAACCGGGCGGTTGTCGCGAGAGGAGGTAGGGCAGTGTCGGCTGGCGCCAGCAGCTGCTCCACTTGCAACCCCAGCAAGCGGGCAGCGCGTTCAGCCACACCGAGCACCGCGGCAGGACTCGCCTTATCACCGATATCACGCAACAGCCTGCCCTCGACGACCTTGCGGTCGAGCTTGAGGCCCAGCAGTCGCTGCTTCAAGCGCCGCAGCGGCGACTCTATTGCCGGAAGCTGGATTCCGGCATCGAGCTCGACATTGAGTGCTCGCCGTACCTCTTCCAGACGCGTCAGAGAGGCCGACTTATAGCCCTCGTTCTCATACCGCTGGATCTGCTGTTCTTTGAGGCCCAGTAGATGGGCGAGGTCGCGCTGGCTCAGCCCCGACGCGATCCGGGCCTTGATGAGCGCCTGAGGGAAGTCGCTAAGCGAAGTAACTCGGACTCGCTCCACTCCCCCGGCGCGCAGCTCCTCATACTCTCGGAGCTGGTCATCGAGGCCGATGATCTGGCCATCCAGCGAGGCCTCCTCCAACTGGAACCGTAGGAGGTCGTGACCGTCGTCAACATGGCTTGGGTCTCGTAGCGTATCTGCGCGAGCAGCGTGCAGCTGCTCCAGCGCCTCAGCCAATACCTGGCGCTGACGAGCGGTGATGCGGTATTGGCGCTCATTCTGAATCATGGCAATGTCCTCAGATCGAGCAGAACAATTCCTTTGGCAGTGCCGTCCTTGCTCTGCTGAAAAAAGAGCTGGAAGGGCATCCCCGACCCTCGCTCAGTGCCGACCAAGAACTCGCCGAAGTACTTGGCCTTCTGACGCAGCCGTCCATTGCGGATGTCCACGGGGTCGATGAGCACTGGGTCGATCTTGGAGAGGTCTACCCCATCGTGGGCCCAAGCACAGTCGAAGTCGGACGGTTCGGCTTTGGATGTGGTGAAGCTGCCGTCCAACCACAGGTGCCGAGCGCCGGCGTCACGCAAGTTGGTCCCAGCTTCACGCAGTCCGCGCAACAACCGTTGCCGCTGGGCGCTGAAGCCAAACCGGCCCACCACCTCGTCCCAGGAGGCCCGGTGCAGGCCGGGCGGAAGTAATCCGTCATCGGTGAAGTCTGGCAGCACAAACACAACATAAATGTTGTGTTGTGCTGAGTCAACTTGATCTTGAGGCTGTCAACTTTCTAGTGCCGCATCAGACAGCGTTCGCCCCGTTGTGACGTACCGCGCCGCCTAAGTCCTGTCCTGGGCGATGCCTGGCCGTCAGGCTGTGCGGGTGGCGGAACGAGTACGCGTCCGTGAGATCGACGATGACGAGGGCAGGCGGCTACTGCGGATCAGCCGCCGGGGCGCCGAATCGGTGGTGACCTGGCGGCGGGCCCAGATGGTGCTGCTGTCCGCGCAGGGCATGGCCGTGGTGAGGGTCGCCAGGTGACGTTCACCAGTCCGAAACGTGATCCACGACTTCAACGTCGGCGGCTTCGCCTCCCTCTACCCCAGGTGCAGGGGGCTGGCCAAAGACTTTCACCTGCCCGAACGCCGGAAGGTCACGAAGATCGCCAAGTTCCGGTCGACCGGGCACGGCCTGCCGTTTTCAACCTGGAGCCTCACCAAACTGACGGACTTCCCGGCCGCCGAGGGGGTGGTCGACGACATCAACCACGAGGGCCTGCGCATCCTGCTCCACGAGGAAGGTGTCTCCTTTCAACGCGTGAAGACCTGGAAGACCTCCCGTGACCCGGACTACACGGCCAAGAAGACGCGGGTGGAACACCTGTACGCGATCGCCGGCGGCAAGGTCATACCCGAGAAAGGCGAGCCGGGTGCGGTGTTCTGCCTAGACGAGTTCAGGCTGTTGAACCTTCAGCCGCCCCCGGGCAGGCAGTGGGCCAAGCGCGGCGGCAAGCACAGGAACCCCGACCGTGAGCCCAGGCCCAGGCAGCGGGCAACTTATACCCGCCCGCAAGGGGTCCAGCACCTGCTTGCCACCCACGACCTGGCCCAGGACAAGCTTTATGGCCATATCAAGAAGACCAAGCCCCGGTCGAGGTTCCTGAAGTTCTGCCACTACCTGCGCACGCTCTACCCTCCGACGATCAGCCTGGCGATCGTCTGTGACAACTACTCCCCGCACCTGACGACCGGGAAGTGCCGCCGGGTGGCGGACTGTGCTCAGGCCAACAACGTCGAGATCGCCTACAGCCCGACCAACTTCTTCTGGCTGAGCCGCATAGAGGCTTAGTTCGTCGCCCTGCACTACTTCACTCTCGACGGCACACCGACCACGCCAGCTGCAAGGAACAGAGCAGCATGATCCGCCGCTACATCATCTGGCGAAATCGCCACGCAACGACGAGCGGCTACAAGCCGTGCTTGACAAGGCGAACCTTGCCTGATGCGACGCTAGCTCGAC
This sequence comes from Streptosporangium brasiliense, assembly GCF_030811595.1. Taxonomy (NCBI): domain Bacteria; kingdom Bacillati; phylum Actinomycetota; class Actinomycetes; order Streptosporangiales; family Streptosporangiaceae; genus Streptosporangium; species Streptosporangium brasiliense. Next base: position 2,563,878 of record NZ_JAUSRB010000002.1, on the reverse strand, counting down.
GGCTTCTTCGAAGAATGCCGGGCAGGGGCAGCCGGTAGGACCACTCGTCCAAGATGCTTGGGCGGGTTCACAGCCGCTCAAGCGGGTAACCTCCGAATCCCGTCATGGACATGTTTGCCCCTATCTGCGCCTTACAGCACCTTTCGCAATTCCACCGACTTCATCCGCCTGAATCACCGATTTCTCTCAGGAGGACAATGGGGGTGCCTTGCGTGCCGAACCTCGATACACATCAGGGGCGTACCGTCGTTCGGAAACGTCGATCTTGTCGTAAGCAGCCTCCACCAGGTCGACCTCTAGGGCGGCGGCGAGTTGTACGAGGTAGTTCAGCACATCAGCCAGCTCCCCACGGATCCGGCCCAGGGTCTCAGGGTCTGGACGCCGAGACTCCTCGGGAGTCAACCACTGGAACTCAGCCAGCAGCTCACCTGCCTCACCTGCCAAGGCCATCGCCAGATTCTTTGGGGTATGGAACTTCTCCCATTCACGCTCCGCACCGAACCGGCGAAGACGCCCGGCGAGTTCCTCAAGTTCTGTCGCCATGGGTGCCGACTTTACCGCCCTGTCGTCATTGGAACTCGCAATCGACGTCCGCAACAGGAGGTGACGGAGACCGACAATTGTCGGTCGACGGCGTTACGGTACGTCTCACACCACACATCACCTCCGTCTGGATGGCGTCACTTTGTGAAGGAGCGGCTTTCGTGGCCTCACGCTGTCTATACCAGGCAACCGCCGGTGAACTCGCCAACGTCATCTCCGAAGACCGTCTCATCAGAGAGCTCAGGCGCAGCTTCGATGAGCTGATCGGCGGCAAGCTGGACCATAGGGAAGTCGAATCGTGGCGCAACAGCATCCCGACGGTCGTCAATCTCCTGGTCGAGGCGGATCTGGCCGATGTGCAGGTGCTGGTGGAGTTCAAGATCCCGATCACCGACGTGCGTATGGACCTGGTCTTGGTCGGGTCCTACCCGGGCGAGGGCCGGATGTCGGTGGTCGTGGTGGAGAACAAGCAATGGGAGTGGGTGCGGCCGGATCCGGGCTCGGAGATGGTGCACGCTCCCGGGGCACCCAACAGTAACCCGCGGCTGCATCCGGTCAGGCAGGTCTGGGACTACCGTCAGGTTCTGATCGACTACGTTCCCCTGCTGAAGCAGTCGGCCGAGGTCTTCTGCATCGTCAACATGCACAACGCCACCGGTGAGACCCTGACGACGATCCGGCCCTCTGCCATGGGCCTGCAGTGCGATCCCGCCTATGTGCGGATGTATGGCAAAGATCATCAGGAGCAGTTCAAACGTGCTCTTCGCACTGTCCTGGCCCCCGAGAAGGCAACCCACTACGCCCAAGAACTTCTGGAGGCTCCGGTTTTGCCGACCGAAGGTCTGATGGCGGTGGTCAGCGAGAGCGTCTGCCGCCGGTCGGTCTTCCCGCTGCTGGATGAGCAGCGGGAAGCCTACGACTACGTGCGAGGCGCGGTCGCCAGAAGCAAGCAGGGCGCCCCCAAGGAGGCCATCGTGATCGTGGGCGGTCCCGGTACCGGTAAGAGCGTGATCGCGGTGGAGCTGCTGGGCGCTCTAAACCGCCAGGGCGTACGCGCCGTCCACGCCACCGGCAGTAAATCCTTCACCCAGACCCTGCGCGACAACGTTCAGAAGGTCGACCAACGGGCACGGCGCAGTTTCTCCTACTTCAACAGCTACACCCACGCCACCCCCAACAACCTCGACGTCCTGCTGTGTGATGAGGCCCATCGGCTGCGCGAGACCTCCCACAAACGCAACACAAACAACGGCTACGACGACGGCCGACAGGCACCGCCTCAGGTGCAGGAACTGATCAACGCTGCGCACGTCCCGGTGTTCCTGCTGGATGAGCACCAGTTGGTCCGCCGCGGTGAGGTGGGCTCCATCGAGCTCATCCGTGACACCGCCACGGCGATGGGAGTGAAGGTCCACCAGATCGACCTACGTCACCAGTTCCGCTGCGGAGGCTGCCCCGAATACGTCACCTGGATCGAGCAGCTCCTGGGCCTGGGTTCGGAGCAGGGCCCACAGCGGTGGCTGCCGCTGGACACTTTCGAGCTGTACGTGGCCCGCACCCCCGCCGTGATGGAGAACTTCCTGCGGACCAAGCTGACCCAGGGACACACCGCTCGCATCGCGGCCGGCTTCTGCTGGCCCTGGAGCGAACCTCAGCGCGACGGCGCCCTAATCAACGACATCAAGATCGACGATTGGCATCGCCCCTGGAACTCCAAGGCCGATCGCACGGTCAACGGCATTCCCCCCTCCAGCTTGTGGGCCAGTGCCCCGGCCGGCTTCAACCAGATCGGCTGCATCTACACCGCTCAAGGATTTGAGTACGACTACGCGGGCGTCATCTTCGGAAAAGACCTGACCTGGACCGAACAGGGGTGGAAGGCCGACCGTAAGGCCAATGAGGACACCATGGTCAATCGCGCCCCCCGCTTCGACCAACTGGTTCGCAACACCTACCGGGTTCTGGCCACCCGCGGTATGCGCGGCGCCGTTCTGTACTCCGAAGACCTCACCACCAACCGCCTGTTCGCCAGACTCGGCGTGCCCGTCCTGCCGGAGTAACGACCATTAGCCTCGTCCTAGCTGAGCGATGTACCGTACGCGGGTCTCACGGCTCGTCGGCTTGGGAAACTCACTCTCATCCATCGGTCCGCAAGCGGCACAACGGGATGTTGCGGCCCTCGTGCGGTCAAGGCGGTACTGCGTGACGCTCTTCTGTGGCTTCTACTCGCCCTTGGCCGCCTTGATCCACTTGGTGAACTCTCGGATCAGGTCCAAGATGAACACCCGTCCCGCCTCCCGGAACGGCAGATAGAGCCACACGGGCAAGGACAGCATGATGATCATCAACATCGGCAGGACAAGGACGGCGACGATGAGCGTGCGCTGCCAACGCGACAAAGGCATGAGCATGGGTGGTCCCTCAGACGACCGAAGACAGGGAAATCCCCACCAGGGCGTGAGGCAGATCCATACAGGCGACTAACGCACAACTAGCTAGAAGAGAGGAAAGAGGGAGCCCTTGACGACCTCCGCCCGATGGAACGCGAAATACTTGTCGCTATCCGCATTGTGCTCGGCGCATCGCCGACCGACCAGCTCCCGGGCAAGCTTGCCCAAATCCGACAGGTCGGTTTCTGGAATCGACGAGCGGATGACACCCTCGTTGTCGACGTAGATGTAGCCGTACTCGAACAAGGCGTCGCAGCCTGCCAGGCAGGCGCCCATCACATTGTTCAGGTCCAGCCGCTCGGTGTGGCTGGCTCGCGAGCGAAGCTTGATATGTGCCAGGCGCATCAGTTTCCGGGGCAGAGTGCGCCCGCACAACGCGCAGGTCAGAAGGGTCCGCTTACCAAACTTCGCCCCGCGCAGCTTCTGCTGTTCGCGCCGGCCGAGCATCATCCTGACCACATCGGTGGATCCGTCGATCGTCAGCAGATCGCCGAGCTTCGAGGCATCCTGCGGATGGGCGTCCTGGCGTGTTGCCGCGAGCGCCAGCACGGCGTCTGAGCTGCTGAGGACAGCGCTTCCCTGCTTGTTGGCCGACATCCGAAGCGCCTCCATGGCGTCAGCCGCCAGCATGGCTCCGGTCACGTCGGTGTCGTCGCTGAGAATATCGACATCCACCCGCTCCGGATAGATGTCATCAGGCCAGACCTGTGAAGCGTCGGTATACAACGGTCGGGTGATCTGACCGACGACGACCCGTTGCAGGTGCGCGTCGCGCCATCCATCCGCGGCGACGCGGCTGTTGGGGCCGCGGTGCCCGAACATGAGGTAGTCGCCAGTCTTAAGGGAGACGATGGTCTCCCGGCCGCCTGCCTTGCCTAAGGTGGCCGAGTGCCATCCCCAGATGCCGTTGTCGATCCCGATGGTGAAGTTGATGATCGAGTTGCGGGGAACGTAAACATACGCGGTCTTACTCACAGAGCGAAGTCTTCACTTTGCGCTTCCGAAGAAGCGAAGCAGGCACTGTGGCGATGAGCGGGTAAGGCTGATGAGCCACGGCTCGGTATGAACGGCATTGAGATCTCGTTTTCTTTTGCTGACTTGTTCCAGGAGGCAGACTTATCGTTCATGTAAGTCTGCTTATCACGGCTGCGATACGGCGTGCCGTCTCCACAGGATCAACGAAGTCCAACGAGGCGGTCTCACTAGCGCCTCGCTGTGGCATCTGATCCCGAGTGACTGCGGGTGGTGCGGCCAGGACGTCGCGCCACCACTTAAGGATCTCTTTTTCTACGGCCTCCGCTAGCGCCCCAGTTGTCGTTGCCCATTGGCAGTGAGCGCCATCAATTTTTGCCAGAGCCCATCCGGCCCTGCGGTGCTCGTGGAGTCGATTGGCTCCTCGGTTAGAGACACCAATCTTCACCGCGTTATGTGTCTCGGAAGTGACGAGATACACGATGGCGGGTAGAGCAGGGTCGAATCCATATTTTGCACAAGTGCGGCAACCACCTTGGCCCATACGGATTCTTGTGTAAGTTGGCGTGACGACCTGGCCGCATTTCAGGCAGCGTGAGGGCCAAGAGTTCCCGGACCCGGGATATGGAGTCAAAGGCTCCAAGTCAGCAGCCTGCATTACCTGGGAGGCGAGATGCGGATCTACGATCAATCCGGTGCAGTATCCGCAGGCTGCGTGGCCGCGGCGTACGTTGTTGTAGGCGGGGTAGACGGTTCGGCCACAGGCTATGCATTGGCACTCCCAAGACTGGTCGGCTCTACCTGGCCATGGCCCCTTCGGGTCAACACCGGCAGAATGCATGAGGGCAACTGCGTCCTTGAGGTCAACGGCTCGGCCAGCGCAGTACCTGCAGCCCGACTGGCCCGCTTTGATGCTGCTATATCGAGGGCTGACGATCTTGCCGCACGTCAAACACTCAGATTTCCATTTCATGTCCGAACCCGGGAAGTTGACACTGGGGCGAACTCCGGCGGCCTCCATGACCGCCCGGGCCGCCTCAACGTCGACCCGCTGACCAGAGCAGTAGGCGCACGCGTTGCTACCGTTGCGCACGTTGTGCAAGGTAGGGGTGATTTCTCGTGTACAGCTGGTGCAGCGAGATCGCCAAGGTGTTTTACTGCCCGGATAGTCCTCCAAAGGGACTGCGCCTGCTCGGATCATCACTACTTGTGCTGCCTTCTCAGAGATCCGGCTGGCCAGGCCTCCGCGAACCTTGCCGCAGTCCCAACATCCGCGCCCACCCTGCTGGATGGTGTTGTACCGCGGGATAACCTCCTTGCCACAAGTCAGGCACCGGCACCGCCAAGCCGCCTTGTTGAACCCCGGGTAAGGTTCCAGCGGCTCCAACCCCGCCTCGTGCATCACTTGCGCGGCTTTTTTGGGATCGATGCGTCGAGTCGCGCCACGCACAGCCGCACTACAGAATCGGCACGGCCGGGTACCCCTGCGTACGGCCTTGAACCACGGCGTCACCTCCTTGCTGCACGTCAGGCAACGGCACCGCCACGGAGAATGAGCGCCAGGGTAGGGCTCCAATGGCTCCACTCCCGCAGCCCGCATCACGGCGGTGGCCTCATCGTGCGAGATCTTTCGCGGCATGGCGGAACTATTGCATGAACCAGGACAAGATCATGCGATTTTGGAAGCTACCGCCTCAGCAAATCACTCAGGTTTCCATCTGGACGATGAGTCCAGGAAGCAGGTGAGGATGCATACTCGTCGTCACCTTCTAGAACATGCAGTGTCTTGGACGAGCCGCCATACCTCTATTGCCCGAACCTCCTGCAGATCGAACGTCTCCGTCCATCCGTTTGGCATCTCCCGCCTGGTCAGGAACGGTGGAATGCCGTATACGTCGCGAAGGATCTTCATGACTGCCTGTTCGATCCGTCTCGCTTCAGTACCCGTTTCCACTCGGTAAAGCTTGTCCTCGTGCCGCGTCCAGCCATTGCGTTCATGGGCTGCAAGCCGGTCAGTCCGCGTTGTTAAGCCTGTGATACCGATCTTCCCAGCTTCGTGTTCTTCGTGGGTGATGACGTACACGAGGGCAGGTGCGCCAGGGGCCGGGCCAGCCGGACGGCAGTAGAGGCAACCTCCCTGCCCCTGCCGGATGTTGCCATATTCTGGGGCCACGACGTTGTCGCAGGTTAAGCATCGACAGCGCCAGGGAGAGCGGCTTCCTGGATAAGGGACTAGAGGTTCCAGCCCGGCTTCCCGCATCTTCGCAGCTGCGAGTTCGGAGTCGAGGAGGGCATTGCCAGCGCAGTGCTGGCAGCGGTGTCCTCGACGAACAGTGGAAAGGCGCGGATGGGACACCTTTCCGCAGTCCAAACACTGTGACTTCCATGTCCAGCTGGCGCCCGGGTAGGGCTCTAGGGGTTCAAACCCGGCAGCGTTCATGTCCTCCACCGCAGTCTGCGGGTCAACCGGGGCTGTCCCAGAGCAGTACCGACAGCCGCCTTGGCCCTGCTGGACACGGTTGAAGCAGGGCGTGACCGTCTTTCCGCAGTTCATGCACTTGCATCGCCACGGCTCTTTACTGCCTGGATAAGGATCAAGGGGGTCCACCCCAGCATCCCGCATTAACTTCATCGCCGCCTGAGGGGCGACGCCGTTCCCGGCGCAGTACCGGCATCCGCCCTGGCCTTGCCGGATGTCACCAAGACGCGGTGTGACCTCTTGGCCGCAAACTGTGCATCGACACCGCCACGGCTCCTTGGTCCCTGGGTAAGGCTCTAGGGGTTCCAGTCCGACCTTGTGCATGTCCCTCACCGCCATTAGCGGATCGACTGGGGCGTTAGAGGCACAATCTCGACAGCCACTGCCACGCCGTCTGATGTCGCTGAGTCGGGGGGCCGACTCATGCCCGAAGGCTGTGCACCGGCTTCGCCATGGCTTCGTGGAATTGCCCGAGGAGGGGTCGAGAGGCTCGAAACCGGCAGCGAGCATCTGCTTCACCGCCAGCTCTGCCCCAATGGGCGCATAACCGCTACAGTTCCGACAGCCAACTCCTCGCTGGATATGGTTGAGTCGAGGCGAGGCTTCTTGGCCGCAACTCGTGCATCGGCATCGCCATGGCTCATGGGTACCTGGATAAGGGTCGAGAGGTTCCATCCCGGCCTTGAGCATGATTGCCACGGCCACCTCCGGGATGATGGGTGCGTTACCAGCGCAGTGCCGGCACCCGCCCTGCCCCCGCAGAATGCCGTCAAAGCGGGGTGTGACCTCCTTCTCACAGGTCACACATCGACATCGCCACGGCTTGCCGCTGCCTGGATAAGGATCGAGAGGTTCAAGCCCGGCCATCAGCATCCGAGCAGCGGCCTCATGCGGATCTCTTCTGGGGGGCATAGCCAAACATCTTGGGGCATCGCACCGACAAAATGGCTGGGACGATGAGTTACGCCGACGGGGATACATCCACGAACGTGATCAAGCAACTTCTCCACCGCATGGCAGCCCTCGGATAGAGCATCGACGTTTCAGCAGGACGCGGGACATGCGCGGGATGATCACACAAACCATGCGCGCTACACAGTGCGTTTGAGCACGTCAAGTTATGCGCGGGGGCGATGTGGTGCCTGCTCTCCTAAAGCGGGTGTCGCATGTTCGAATCATGCCGGGGGCACTCTTCTGACCAGCCGTTGAGCCTCTGACCTGGGGTTCAGCACGCCCTCTCTTGGCGATCACATGCTACTGAGTGCCACCATAGGCAGCCGTAGGTCAGCACCTGCGGGACATGCGCGGGACGATCATGGACCTGCTTCCGCCACCGGTCCCGGCGTCAGCCCCAAGCTCTCGCGTGTCCACTGGGTGATGGCCCCCATCTGGACGGCAGCCGGGCGAGGATCTCCCGCCGTGATGCGCCGGCCGAGCTGAAGGTCCTCCCCCTCCAGGCCGCTCTCCTCTTCGAGGATGCGACCGAGGTGGTAGGCGGCGGCCAGAACAGCGAGAGCCTCGTCCCTCAAATACCAGTAAGGGATCTCCATATAGGCAGAGTCCCCGGAATAGTCGAGCTGGAAAACACCGCGAGGCCCCTCGTACCGCAAGACAGGACCTGACATGTACTCCTCGGTCTCCACGTGCCCGAGCTCTTCGACGGCACGATGGACGACCCGGTCCCATATGGCTCTCTGCTCCGCGGTGAGATGGACCGGACGAGGCTCGTCATCAGCCTCCTCAAGGTCTACCGGCACCGATTCAAGCTCGGCTCCATCCGCGCGAGGACGCCCGAAATAGATGTCATAGGTCACAAGATCCGAATCTTAAGATCGCATCTCACGACGGTCCACCCACTTCTCGGCCAGCTCTTCCTCTCGACGGACGGCGCCCGTCGAGGAAGGACGGAGTCCGCTCACCCTGCTTTCTCGTGTAGAAAGATAAAAGCCCCGGTAACGCCGAGGCTTGTGTCATCAACCGATCTATTCGCCATCGAGAGCGTTGTTGATCTTTCCGTTGATGAGGTCCTGCTGGCCGCCCATGCACTTGGCGTAAACCCGCAGCAGAACGTCCACACTGTGACCGGCACGCTTGGCCACCTCGGTGGCCGGCACGCCTACGTTCAGCCAGAGCGACACGGCCGCGTGGCGCAGGTCGTACGGTTGAGCGGCCAACGACGACTCCGCCTGAGCCGGAGTCAGGGCGAGCTTTCGCGCCTCCTGCCAGACGTACTTTCGCGCCCCCCTGCCAGACGTAGGAGTGTGCCGAACTGGAGTAGGACCCGTCATTGGCCGTACGGAACAGCCTGCCATCCTTCGCCGTGCCGTAGGTCTCAATGTGCTCGCGAAGAATGGCCATGAGAACGGGCGGAATCGGAATCTCTCGTGTCTCCTTGTGCGCCCGGTGCTTGAGGCCGCGGGACTCGTGGGTCTCCCCCGAGTTGGTTCACCGCTCCGTCGCCTGCGGCCGGGCACGCTCCACGATGATGTGGCAGCCGGTGACTCGCCGGGCCAGGCCCGCCGCGCGGCTGGGAGGGACGTCGGCCAGGCGCATCCGCCGGTCCTCCTGGCGCATCCCGACCAGGACGAGCACATAGCCGACGAGTACGGTCGCGCCGAGCATGAGACCGATGATCAGGAGGATCGCGGTCACGTCCAGATCACCCCCGCCTCGACGATGCCGCGCGGACGGTTCGCCGGACGCCGGGACTGCTCGTTCCTCGTGGTCGTCCTGCGCTGGGCCGCCTGACGCCACACCCAGCGGTCCCCGGCTCGGCACTTGAGGCAGAGGAATCGCCCCCGCTCCAGGGCCGCGCCGCACTCGCAGGCGGGGGTCTCGTCGATCGGCTTGATGTGATTGATCACTGTCGACTCTCCTCTCGGTCGCTGCCGGTGGTGCCTTGCGATACCGAGAGTGCGACAAGGAGTTAGGACGTGATCACTACAGGATGGGACATGTTCGGGACGTCCGGTCTACGATTGCCAGGTCCCCGGACGTCCCCTCTACGGGCAGGTGAGATGGCGAACGAGCGGCTGCGGGTAGCCCTTCTCGAACGCGGGACATCGGTGGCCGAACTGGCCGAGGCGATTGCGGTCGACCCGAAAACGGTGGAGCGGTGGATCACCAAGGACCGCACGCCGTACCGAAAGCACCGTTACGCAGTGGCTTCGTTCCTGGAAATGGACGAGAGATACCTGTGGCCCGAGGCGCTGACGCCTCAGCAGGTGGCCGCCGCGTCCGAGAGCGAGATCATCACCGTCTACCCGCATCGCTGGGCCGTCCCCAGGGACGCCTGGGGACGTCTGTTCACACAAGCCGAACGAGAGATCGGTGTGCTGGTTTACAGCGGCATCTTCATCGCTCAGGACACCGGCATCATGCGGACGTTCACAGAGAAGGCCAAGGCCGGTATACGGGTGCGCATCCTGCTGGGTGACCCGGACGCGCTTGAGGCCGCCCAGCGTGGGGCTGACGGAGGCGTCGGTGAGGGCATGGCCGCGCAGACCCGGATGGCTCTGACGCTCTACCGCCCGCTGAGGCAGATCGACGGCATCGAGATACGGCTGCACCACACGATCCTGTACAACTCCATCTACCGCGGAGACGATCAGCTTCTCGTCAACGCCCATGTCTACGGCAAGTTCGCCGCCGATGCTCCGGTCATGCACCTACGTAAGGTGCTGGGCGGAGACATGGTCTCGACCTATATGGAGAGTTTCGAAAACGTCTGGGCCGGCGCCACTCTCGCAGGGTCCTGATCGTGGCCTACCGCATCGATTTCCACGACGCCCCGGACGCCCCCGCACCCAACAGCCTGGTGCCATCCGTGAACGTCGTGGTCACCAACGAAGCGAGCGAGATCCTGATGATCCGCCGGTCGGACAATGACAACTGGGCCGTGCCGGGCGGCGCGATCGACCTGGGCGAGTCACTGCCGGATAGGACCATCCGCGAGGCACTGGAGGAGACCGGAATCCGGTGTGAGATCACCGGTCTCGTCGGCACCTACACCGACCCCCGGCATGTCATCCTCTACACCTCCAACAGCGAGGCCCGTCAAGAGTTCGCCATCGTGCTGACCGGCCGCGCGATAGCCGGCGAGCCGACGCCGAGCGACGAGCCACGCGAGGTGCGGTGGGCGCCCCGCGACGAGGTCGACTCGCTGGCCATGGACCGGTCGATGCGCCTGCGGCTCGGGCACTTCCTCGACAACGCCGCCAGCCCGTACATCGGGTGAACGAGCTCACGCCGACGGGCTGCACGGCGACCCGAGGCACCTTTGCCCACACGTCCCCGAACGGTTCCTCACCCTGGAAGGCGATCCCATGGCCGAGCACACCCTCACCGATGAGCTGTACAAGGCCGAACGCCGTCTGCAGGCGGCGATGCTCGCCGGAGACGTCGAGGAGCTCGACCGGCTACTCGACGAGCGACTCGTCTTCACCGGCCCGCCGGACGGCGCGTGCCACCCGCAGGCCAAGCAGCTCGACCTCGACAACCACCGCTCGCGTAGGCAGGTCATGACCAAGCTCGTCCAGGAGGACCTCACCGTGGTCGTCGCCGGCACCACCGGCGTCACCTGCTTCCTGGGCGTGCTGGAGGGCACGTTCACGGGCACGCCGTTCGCCTCGCGGCTGCGCTACACCCGCACCTGGGTCCACACCGGCGAGCACGGCTGGCGCATCCTGGCCGCCCACGCCAGCCCGGCGTGATGTCACTCCCGTGCTCAGCCCGGCCTGTACGGCGCGCACGGCCGACTGGATGCAGTTGGACCGCCTGGCCCGTGCACAGGACGCCAACGGTGAGCTGACTGACTCCGAGCGGGAAGAGGTGATCCAGCTGCGCCGGCAGCGGGCCGAGGGCCACTGGACGCAGTTGTAGGCCAGTGATCGCTAACCATATGCGTACCGAGCTTGAGGTGGTTTGCTCAGGTCGCTGGCTTCTCTATGGCGGTGCACACTGCCGGGTTGTGACGATCGCCGGCGGTGGCGACGGCGGAGAGCCGTACGGAGCTGGGCGATCGCCGTAGCAGGACTTCCTCCGTTGGACCCATGGCATCGGTGACCGTGGCCGACGTCCGCATTCACACCGGTGACCACCAGATCCTCCACGAGGGACCAGCCCAGGCTGCGGAGCGGGCGGACGGAGGCCTGTCCTCGCCTCAGCGGGGGGCGATCAGAGGTAGAAGATCATCAGAATGGTGAGGCCGATGCTCAGGGCTATGAAGCCCGGCGTTCGAGGCTGCCTGGCGGCCTCCCTCCGTGAGGAGATCACCAATACGGCGCCCATGGCCAGCACCACCAGTAGGTGCAGGCCGTACCACATGGGGATGGGCAGTTTCCCGAGGATGGTCCCGGACAGCAGGTCGTCGGCGGCTCCGTAGCCGGAGAGGCCGGTGAGCACACCCAGGCCCAGCGCCGCGAGGGCGTATCGGAACCGTCCGAGCAGGGCCCAGAGAACCGTTCCAAGGACGAGCAGGGCCGAGGAGGTGTGGTGCAGTTGCCGGATGCGCAGGCCGCCGCGCACATCGAAGCTGAGGTTCAGGAGCGAGTTGTAGGCGGCGCTCATGGGAGTGCCCCGGAGGGGCTCGTAGGAGCCGCTGTAGGCCACCGTCTGGCCGCTGGGCACGTAGAAGAAGGCCAGGAAGCCTCCGGTCAGCAGGACGACCACAAAACAGTAGATCAGCATCTCGCCCACCAACTGCCTCAAGCGCTCCATCCGGCATATCTCACCACAACGGCCAGACACCGGCCCGGCGACAAGGGCCACCGACACAAGGAGAATGAGGAGGACGAGGAGGAGAGAATGGCCGAGAGACGCGGCAGGCCGAAGGGCCCCGGTGAGAGACGGGTTCTGGCTGCCGACAAGGCGGAGCCCCGCCCCGGATGCTCCGGGACGGGGCTCGGGGGCCTCGGTCAGTTTTCCAGGTCACGGGCCAGGCGCAACCACGTGGTGAACAGGTCGGGGTCGATGTCGGCCAGGGTGCGGAGCCTGACGGCGGCCATCTGCCTGGCGGCCGGCTCCAGGCGGCCGGAGGGGTCGGAGATCTCTTGGCCTCGCCACAAACCGAACGTCACGTAGGAGGAGTAGGCCTTGAAGTAGGCCACCGGGGTCTTGCCCGGGGCCGGGCCGAGACTCCAGACCGGGTGCCCGTGCCAGACCGCGCCCGCCTGAGGAAACACGGTGTCGACGATGGTCTGCAGCTTCTCGGCGATCTCGCGCAGGGCCGGGTCGAGGGCGGCGGCGTACTCGGTGACGGTGGCGGGCTTGGTCATCGCTGGCTCCTTGGACGGACTGGTAACGGAGGTCCAGGGACCCCTTGGGCAGGCTGGTAACGAGGTCCGGGGCTCCTTGGGCGGGCTGATAACGGGATCCAGGGACCTTCTTAGGCGGGCTGGTAATGGAGGTTCAGGACACCGGACTTGAAGGTGGTCGAATCGACCAGCTTGAGCGGCAGGCGGCCGGTGCTCTCGTCGAACAGCCGGGTTCCGGTGCCGAGCACGATCGGGTGGACCATCAGGTGGAGCTCGTCGATGAGGCCCGCACGCAGCAGCATCCTGGTCAGCGTGATGCTGCCGGTGATGCTGATGTTCTTGCCCGGCCGCTCCTTCGTCCTCCTCAGCTCGTCGATCACATCTCCGCTGATCAAGGTGGAGTTGTTCCACTCCGCCTTCTGCAGGGTGGTGGAGGCGACCAGCTTGGGGATGTTGTTCAGCTGGTCGGCCATCTCGCCGGTCCGGTGGGGCCAGACCTCGGCGAAGGACTCGTAGGTGGCCCGGCCCAGCAGGAGCGTGTCCGCCTCGGCCTGGATCGCCATGACCGCCGCGCCCATCTCCTCGTTCATGTAGGGGAAGTGCCACGTCTCGGGCGACTCCACGACGCCGTCCAGCGAGACGAACAGTCCGGAAACGATCTTCCTCATGGGTTTCTCCTCAGGGATGAAGTGGTGTGTGGTTCAGAGGGATGGAGTGGTGTGATTCAGGCGGACTTGCGGAAGCGGGCCGCGACCAGGGAGACCCAGGCCATCGCGATCATGACCCCCGTGGCGAGTGTCACCGAGCCGGCGTGCCCGCCGGTGATCGCCCAGCCGTCACCCACGATCAGGGCCACACCGGCCAGGCGGGAGGCGACGGCCGTGCCGCGGGCGCCGGTGCGGGTGAAGTACCGGCCGAGGACGAAGCACGCCGCGGCGAGGGCGATGAACGTCACCGCCCCCGTCACCATGTGCATGATGCTGTGCCAGCTCATCGCCGCCGGCGGCCCGGCGGGCGTACCCACGGGGAAGCCGTCGGCAGGATCCATGACGAAGACGCCCGCCCCGATCATTCCGATGCCGGCGGCCAGCGTCAGGCGCGGCACCCAGGTGCCGCCGGGCTCGCCGTACAGGGCCCCGCGGAACCCGAAGGAACCGGCGACGAGCAACGAGCCGACGATCAGGAAGTTGGTGATCTGGATCCACCCGAGCGAGCCGGTGGCGAACTGGCTGAACGGGTGGCGGACCAGGTCGAAGCCCTCACGGGTGAACGCCTGCGCAAGAGCGACCACGGTCCAGACGGGCATGGCGGCCGCAGCGGCGGTGAGCAGCGTGCGCGTGGAGGCGGAGCTGCGGGTCATCGTGCTGGTCATGTTCCCGGTTCCTTTCGTGGCTCTGCCTACACGTCGCCCAAGCGATGTGACAGGGAATGCAGGAAGGCCAGGGCCGCCGGAAAGGAATGGGAGTACGGCATGCGATCTCTCGTGACGAGCGTGAGCGAGCAGAAGGCGGACGAGACGCTCCGGATCGAGATGGGCACGTTCATCCAGGAGCCGGCACAGGCCGGGGTGCCGCCGGCCATCGGCGGGATGGAGTTGGGAGACAGCCTGCTCAAGTCCGCCGGTGGTAGGAGACAGCCTGCTCAGGTCCGCCGGTGGTAGGGAGACAGCGTGCTCAAGTCCGCCGGTGGCGGACTCACGGTGACCGACGGCCCCTTCGCCGAGGCGGAGGGGCCGTCGGGCGGGTCCGCGCTGATCGAGGCGGGGTCCAGGGAGGAGGCGTTGGAGCTGTCCCGCCGCTTCTTCAAGATCGTCAACGATGCCGTGGTCCGGATGGAGCAGATCTACTGACCAGCGCGCCGAGCCGGCGAGTCTTCGGGCTGTTCGGCCTCAGCCGCGCGTGCTCTCGTCGCTCGGCTCGTTCAGCGGGGTCAGCGCGGCCGAGGCCGCGTCGTGGTCCATGCCGGTCGCCTCCAGCAGATCGACAGCGATGGAGCGCAGCTGCGCGATGGTGACGTTCGCGGAGAAGCCCAGGTTTCTGGGCCGCTCCCGCGCGGCGACGGCAAGCAGCGCCTGCCTGGCCAGCATCGGTTCGCGTCCGGCCCCCAGTTCGAGCTGGAGCAGCAGCGCCGCCTCCGAGACCTCGCGCAGCGACTCGGCCAGCGCGGCCGGTGGCGGGCTGGCCTCGCCCAGCGCCGCGAGCGTGCGGCGGACCAGCACCCGCGCGTTACGCAGCGCCAGGTCCACCGGTACGGCGGCGGTCTCGTACCTGGTCAGTCTGGCCCGGTGATGCCAGCGCAGCGGTGAGATCATGATGATCTCCTTGCCGTTCTCCAGCGCCGCCTCGAACTCCTCGACCGCCGTCTGGGTCTTGCGTCCGCACTCCAGGGCCTCGGCGGCCAGGTCCACATCGCGCTTCTCGATCGCCTCCGCCGCCTGCTCCAGCACGGTGGAGAGGGCGTCGAGCACGCCGGACAGTTGCTTGCCCACGATGGTGAGCGGGCTGGCGGGCAGCAAGGCGACCGCGATGATGCCGATGACGCCGCCGGTGAGCGCGTCGGCCATCCGGTCCAGCCCGCCGACGTCCTCGCCCGGCACCAGCATGGCGACCAGCACCGCGGACGACCCGACCTGCGACACGAACAGCTCACCGCTGTTCAGCAGTCCCGCGATGGTCATGGCCAGCGCGATCACGAGCGCCATCTGCCAGGGGCCCGAGCCGATCCAGGACACCAGCAGGTCGCCGATGCCCACGCCCAGACTGACGCCGACCACCAGCTCGACCACCCTGCGCAGCCGCTGTCCGAGCCCCACACCCACACAGATCATCACGGAGATGGGCGCGAAGAGGGGGTGGGCGTGACCGAGCAGATGAACGGCGACGATCCAGGCCAGCGCGGCACCCACGGCGCACTGCGCGATGGATGGCGCAATGAGGCCGAACGTGCCCAGCCGTTTCCTAACTTGATCACTGAGCCACGTCCGCACTCCTCCACGATGGCGGATCTTTATGACATTGGGATCACATTTGCCCTGGATTCTTCTTATTCGGTCCATTCGGCGAAAGTCAGGGAGGCCACCGCCGCCTGCCCTTTGGCACCGGCGACCTGGGGCTCGGCGTGTGCTCTCTCAGGGATTCCGATGGGCTCTGGCGACGGGTCGATCCGTCTCTCCCGGCGGTCGGACGCCGCTACCGCCATCCCGAGCGCAGGCGTTTCAACGGCCGTAAGGCGTCAAGGCGTCAAGGCGTTGTGCGGGACCTTGTCTATGCTCTGCGACGCGATCCCGCGAGGGTTTCCGCTCCAAGGGCCGGGCTCCGGCTCGGGCGTGACGTGCTGACGGCGGTTACGCGACTGACACCGGGCCGGCGGCAGGGGCCGACTCCATGAGCCGCTGCTCGCCACCGGTCGACCGAGGCGAGACCGGCTCCAAGCCCCCTGTGATCACCGGCGGGGGCGGCGTCCCACCGGCGGTCAGTCTCGGCGGCGGGATGCCGCGGGCGACATCTTGGCCGATAACGCACCAGGTCAGCGCGGTGCACATGGTCCTGGTCGGCCTGGCTCATCGACGTCGGGCCGCAGGTAGCCTTGGGTGGCTGCGTGCCGAGCCGGTGGGTGCTTCTGGTCCGATCACCGGGAAACCGCCCGACTCGCCGCTGTCGGAAGTCCGCGGCGCGGACCGGTGGGTGAGCTGGGCCAGTGCGGCTGCCACCGGTTGAGCTCGCCGCCCAAGAACCGTGATCGAATCACGGAACGTTCGAGGTGTCTCCCCAGCCGCACCCCTCAACTGATGGGAGATCTGTGTTCAGGGCAACTGGCAGACGATCAGCGGTGCTCACCGCCCTCATGGCCACCGGGCTCGCACTGACCACCGCCACAACGGCCGCCGCGGCCACCGTCCACGAGGCGGTCTCAGCCCGCTCAGCGGGCGCAGGCCACCCCTCCATCATCGGTGGGAGTGCTGCGCCGGAGCCCTACTCGTTCATGGCCTCCTTCCGGCTGCGAGGGCTGCCCGGCCACCACTGCGGCGGTTCCCTTGTCGCCCCGGACTGGGTCGTCACCGCCGCCCACTGCAAGGGACTCATGAAGCCTGGCAGGACGCAGGTGCGGGTCGGCTCTCTCGACCGCGACGAGGGCGGAGCCCTCACCGGTGTGAAGCGTGTCATCACCTATCCCGGCCACGACGGACCCGGCCGGAGCGGGAAGTTCGAGAACGACATCCTGCTGGTCCAGCTGGACCGGCAGGTGGACCTCGAGCCCATCCGCATCGCCGACGACCCCGGCCGGGTGGGCGAGCCGAGCCGCGTCATCGGCTGGGGCATGGCATGCGAGGACAGGAACAATCCGACCTGCAAGAACGGCCCTCGGCGGTTGCAGGAGCTCGACACCGTACGCGTGCCCGACAACCGGTGCGCCTCCCTCAACCGCGGCAGCGAGCTGTGCACCGGCGAGCGCCGCGGGCGTGCGGCCAGCGCGTGCAACGGCGACTCCGGAGGTCCGCAGATCCGCAGGGTGGGCGGCCGGTGGGAGCTGATCGGAGCCACCTCACGCGATGGCGACGACGTGGAGGACCGCATGGACGGCGGCGCCGGCTGCTCCACCAACCCCAAGGGTGAGCCGGGAGTCGGCATCTGGACCGACGTGACCCACTACCGTTCCTGGATCACCGAGACCATCAAGGAACAGTCCGCGGAGCTTCACAGCGCCTCCTGATCACCCGTCGGACCGCGCGGTCGCCGATTAACTTGATCTTCAACCTGCGCGCTGTCGTCGGGCGGTCACGGTCTGTCCAGCCGCATGAGGGTTTGGCGTCCGAGAATCGGTCGGCGACCGGCTGACCAGACGCTCGGGACCACATCGGGAGCGGATCTCCGCCAGGCGTATCTCGGCCTCGACCGGCACGGCTACCATTCATGATCATGTCGATGTGGTTGAACCTCGCGAAGATCGATGTCGAGCTGCTGGAGTCCGTACAGGCGGACCCTGATCTGATCGGAGAGATCTTCTTCGATAACGGGCAGGCACCCGTCGGCTTCCAGCCGGAAACCGACATGTTCGGAGATGACTACCGAACCCTCAACGCCATCGCGGAGGGCAGAGCCAAGGCCGAGCATGAGAGTGCGCAGTGGAAGGAGTGCTATCCCTGGCTCGCGGCGGCGACCGGCGAGGACGGCGAGAACGACGTGGAGGGGTACGAGTTCGACTACGGTCCGGCCTTCGTCCTCGATCCCGGCCAGGTGACGGCCATCGCGCAAGGCCTGATGGGCGAGGGATGGGGATTCGGCGCCGCCCGGCGGGACGCGACAGACGGCACTTATGAGGGGTTCGAGGACCTCGGGCCGTTCTACGCGGCGGCGGCACGAGAGGGCAAGGCCATCGTGGGCGGGGTGAGCTGACCCGCTGCGGTGGCCACCGCACCGCTTCCGACGTGCCGTCCTCTCGCCGGGACGGCTGCGAACGGCCAGAGAGGACGCCGGAGGGCTGTCGCCTCGATCTCCTCGCGCTCCTCCTGTCTCATGCCTCACTCACGTTGTCCTCATACCTCACTCACGGTGAGTGAGGTCGCGGTCTTCGCGCCGGAGCCAAAACCCGTTGGTCATGTCTTGTCGGCACTCGTAAAGTGCCGATCATGGTGGAGACGATATCCGGGGAACACGCCCGATGACCCTGTTCACGCACCTCACCTCGGCCGACGACGTCCGCTCGATACGGCGGGCCGGCGTCCGCGCCCGCAGCCGAGGCTACGAGGGCACGGCCGGGGTGTTCTGCCTGCCGATCCTGCCCTCCTACCAGCTCACCCACCAGTGGGGCCGAGAGCTGCGGCGTGGTGGGCGGCGCACGATGGTCGCCGTCGACTTCCGGCTGCCCGACGACGAGCCCGTGTCCGTGGGCCGCTATGGACGGGCCCATCAGGAGCTTCCCAGCGCCGAGGCCGCGGCCCTGATCGCCGGGTGCGAGGACGCCCGCGGGTATGAGGTGTTCGTCTCCCGGGCGATCGGCGCCAAGGAGATCCACCGGGTCCGGGGGGTCAACCGGGTCACCGGCTGGCGATACATGCCCGACGCCCACGGCAGGTTCCCCTGCCCGTGTCCGGGATGCCTGCGGCGTGGGGAGTACGGCAGCGCGAAGATCCGCCAGGCGGCCGAGAGCCGCGGCTACTAGAGAAGCCGGCCGAGCGTGACGGCCATCTCGTCCATCTGATCGGCCTGGACGCCGTCGGCCCCGGTGCGCCCCATGAGCCCGAACACCCGGGGACCGCGGAGGTCCTCCGGCAGGTCACGCATGCGTGGCACGACATGGAAGTGCACGTGGTTGAAGCCTTCCAATTCGGCGAACTGCACCACGTAGGTCTTCACGCAGCCGGTCGCCTCCCGCAGCGCCCGCGACAGGCGGACCTGCCACAGACCCAGCGTGGACGCCTCGGCATCGCTCAGGTGCGCGACGGTCGTGACATGGCGCCGGGGGACCAGCACCAGCCACCCCGGCAGCGCCGTACCGATCGCGTGGGCGACACGCCAGTGATCGTCGAACGCGATCCTCTCCCGTGGCGGCAGCGTGTCGAACTGCGCTTCCTGATCGCAGGTGTAACAGCCCGAGAAGGTCGTCATGTCGTCCGATGCTATGAGGTCGGCATGCCGTCCGACCAGGCCGCGCCTCTGCTCCGCCGCGGCCTGGTCGGCGCGCACGGCCGAGGTGACGCACGGGGTCGCGTTGGCGATCGAGCGGCTGACCAGGTGTTCGGGGCCGTACCGAGAGTGGATCTCCATCAGGCGGACGTCGACGTCGAGGAGGTGTCCGTCCAGGCTGGCGGTCATGTCGCAGCAGGTCGACGCCGCCACCGGCTCCGGGTGCTCCTGGTCGAACTCCTCGTTCAGCACGTCCAGCGGATCGCGCCCGGTGACCCCGTAGCAGCCGGGCAGGGTCTGAGATCGCCGCGCGGGCGTACGTGGGGCGCCGCGGGGCGACCTTCGATCGTGGCCGTGCCGTACAAGAGCTCCGGGCGCGTCTCGATCGCCGGTTCAGTCGCGACCAAGGCAGGTCGGCCACCGCGGCTGGGCTTCACCGTACTCTCGCCCATCGGGGCCGTACGGGCGAACTCAAAAGCTTTGCCGGGGTCAGGCCGCCACGAGTCGAAGAATCTCGCGAGGGCGTGATTCGCGCTCGTCATAGGCGAGGTCCAGTCCTGCCGCCTTTATGGCGGCGAACGACGCGGCGAACGCGTCCTCGGACTCCCATTGCACGATGGAGATCACCGCGTCGGCCGACACCCAGCAGTCGGCTGAAAGGCATCCCGCTGTCCCCCGGAAGACCTCGGCGACCTGGTGGACGCGTGAGATGAACTCCTCGCGGTGAGAGGCGTGCGGATAGTGGCTTGCTACCATTCCTACCTTCATGATGCGCTCCTTGGCGTTTCTCGATGGTGTATCTGATATCGGATATCGGATCGTCGGCGAGCGTCCGGGCCGGACCGGCTCCAGGTGTGGCCGGTCACGGCGCCTTCCGCCCGCCGTCGCGGGTGGAGGTGGTGGTCGGCCCGGCGCTCAGCGGTCAGCGTCCTGAACGCGGTGGCCGCTGGATCCGGTCATCCAGCGCCCCGCTCGCCGACCCGCATCCGCCAGCCGTATCCGATCATTCGGACCAGCGCCGGGTCCACGATGAGGTGCCGGAACGGCCTGATCGCGGCCATGTAGACCTTCCCGAAGAGGCCGTTCGGCTTCACCAGCACGGCCATCTGGCCGCGGTGGCCACCGGCCCCGTCCGGGACCCAGCCGATGTGCATCACCGTGTGCACGGTCCGGTTGGCCATCTCCGCCGCCCACTCGTCGTCCGTCAGGTAGACCGAGCTGAACGGGACCGCGCGGAAGTCCGGCCCGGGGGAAGCGTCGCGGAGATCCGCCGGCAACCGGTCGCGCAGCGTCCGCACCCGCGCGCCGATGCCGGAGCCGGGCCCGTCCCAGCCGAGCAGCGCCCCGAGCTTCCAGCGGAGCGCGAACAGCGCGCGGGTGGCCCCGGAGAAGCGCCCCTCGCCGGAGCTCATCTGCCGCACCAGCCGCGGGAGGTCGTCAGGACCGCCCGGCGTCGGCAGCGCCCACACGTCCTCAACCCGGAAGTCAGGCGCGAGCTCATGGATCCGCCAGGGCCGGGAGGTGTGCGCGGTGTTCGGGATTCTCATCAGTGGACCTCTTCAGTTCAGATCAGAGGAGTACGTGGAGCGGGGGTCAAACCCGAGCACGCCGGCGACGGCGCCGGCGCCGGTCGCTCGCGGGAGCCCGTACGGCCCGCGGCTCACGAGGGTCGTGGAAGCCCGTACGGCCCGCGGCTCGCGGGGCTCACGGCTGTCGCCGGCTGTCCCATTCGGCCATCAGGCCGAACAGGGCGAGCTGGTCGAGTGCCGGCTGGTCGGGGTGGATCTCGCGGTAGCGCCGGTAGACGTTGACCACGACCCGTTCGGCGTCCAGCCAGTCGCCGTACTCGGCCAGGTCGATCCCGAACGCGGCCTCCTGGAAGTCCATGCCCTTGGCATGGGCGGCGTCGGCCTGCTCGACGACGTGGCTGAGATACCCGCGCACGGCGCGGATCCCGTCGGGGTCCGTCACCGGGCCGTGGCCCGGCACCACGGTCGGGGCGTCGAGGGCGAGCATCGTGTCGCAGGCGGCGATCCAGTTGGCGATGGGTCCGCTCCACACGATCGGCGTGCCGCCGATGAACAGCAGGTCGCCGGCGAAGAGCACGCCGGCGTCGGGTACGTGCACCACCGTGTCAGCCTCGGTGTGGGCGGGCCCGAGGTTGAGCAGACGCACCTCGCGCCCGCCCACGTCGAGGGTGAGCCGTCGGTCGAAGGTCTGGTCGGGCGTGCGCAGGCGGATGCCGCCGAAGTCGAAGGGCCCGAAGCGCTCGCGCAGGTACGGCGTGAGCGTGGGCCCGAGGTCCATGATCTGCAGGGCCGTGGTCAGCTCCGGCGCCATCTCGGTGTGCATCTCGTGCGCCGTCCCCTCGGCGGCGACGACGCGCACCGAGCCGGCGAGCAGCTGGCCGCCGTGGGTGTGGTCGCCGTTGGCGTGGGTGAGCACGGCGTGGCCGATCGGGTGCCGATCGGTGATCGGCTCCATGCCGGACAGCATCTCGGCGGTGAGCGGCAGGTCGTAGAGCGTGTCGACCAGCAGGGAGGCGCCCTCGCCCGCGACGAGGCCGGCGTTGCTCCTGCCGTACCCGCCGTCGGGCAGCAGCCACGCCCAGACGCCGTCAGCGACCTGGTGCAGCCCCTTCGTGTACGGCAGGGCGGGCTTGGCCGGGTTGACCCGGGGCCGGCGGGGCTTCGCGGTGGGGTCGGGCCTGGCGGCGAGCGGATGGGGGGCGGCGCTCGCCCGCACGGTCTGCCGCACCTCGCCCAGCCCCTCGGCGCGCAGCGACACCACGTCGCCGTCTTTGAGCCAGCCGCGGAAGGCACCGAGGTCGCCGAAGTCGAGGTGTTCGATCAGGCAGCAGCCGGGCACGGTGCCCGAGCCGAAGACGTCTCCCGGCCGGAGCTCGACGCCGCGGGAGGCGTAGGAGACGACCTCGCCGAAGGACCAGTCCATGGCGTCGGTACGGCCCTCGCCGACCGGCCGGCCGTTGACCTCGGCCCGCACCTGGAGCGCGAGCCCGCCGTCCGGGCCGAAGGGCAGCTCGTCGGGTGTGACCAGCCACGGCCCGAGCGTGGTCGCGCCGTCCTTGCCCTTCGCCTGGCCGATCTTGAGCTGGCTCTCGAGACCCTGCAGGTCACGGGCGCTCCAGTCGCAGAGGAGGGTGTAGCCGGCGATGTGCTCGATTGCCTGCTCGGGGGTCAGGTCGCGGCCCGGGGCGCCGATCACCGCGCCGATCTCCAGCTCGAAGTCGAACCAGGCGCTGCCGGGGGAGATGGGCACGTCGTCGTGGGGTCCGATGACGGTGGCGGGGTTGGCGAAGTAGAAGGCGGGGATCTGGTACCAGGTCGCCTCCAGCGTTCCCGTGCCGCCGGAGGCTCTGAGGCAGCCGCGCATGTGGTCGAGGAAGCACAGACAGTCCCGTATGGACGGCGGCCTGGGGATGGGGGCTCTCAGTGTGACGTCGGCGAGCGCGACGATCTCGTCGGGCTCGGCGAGCGCTCGCTCGCCCGCCTGCCGCAGCGAGGGGCCGAGCAGTTCGATCAGGGTCGTGCCCCTGGGCAACGCGTGGATCAGGTCACCGTCGATGACGCCGACCCGGTCGCCGTCAGCCGAGGCGTAGGTGACGAGGCGCAAAACGACCTCCTGTGTTGGTCAACATAGAATATGATTGCTAGCACAGAAGGAGGTGGCGTGACAACACGACGAGGCGGTGCTGCAGGTCAGGGCGTGAGCAGGCCCCGCGTGCGCGAGGTGCCGCCTCCAACCGCCGGCTCGGAACGCTCCTCCTCGCAGGGGAACGCCAGTGGGCAGGGCGTCATAGGGCAGGGCGCTATAGGGGAGCGCCGGCGGGCACGGCGCGGAGGTCCGGCTCCGCCGTCATCCGGCTCCGCTCCCGGCGCGCCGGGAGTCGAGCGGACCGCAGGCCACGGCGGACAGCACCGCGACCAGGCCCAGGGCGGCCAGCGCCACCGCCGGTCCACAGCCTCCGGCGTCGAGGAGCCGGCCTACGGCGACCCCTCCCAGGAAGGCGGACATGCCGGACAGGAAGCTGAGCACCCCCAGATAGGCCCCGAACCGATCGGCCGGCGCGCACCGCGCGACGGTCTGGAACAGCGCCGGCTGCATGAGCCCCTTGGCCAGCCCGTTGAGTACGGCGGCCGCCAGCAGCCCGGCCGTCTGACCGTCACCGCCTCCCGACGGCGTCACGAGCAGCACCAGATAGCCGGCCCCCGCGCAGAGCAGTCCGCTCCGCAGCACCCACGGGCGTTCCCCCCGTCCGCCCGTCGCGCACCACGGCTGAACCGCCGTCGCGACCATCGCCACCACCGAGAAGAACAGGGTCGTCGCGCCCGCCCCGACGTCCTTGAGCGGGACGACGGTCACGATCTGGTCGGCGAGCAACGTGCTGGGCGCGGCGACCACGGCGAAGCGTACGAACCTCCGATCGCGGAGCACCGCCGCCACTCCTTCGGCGACCGTCCGTGTGCCATGCCGGGCACCGGCCCAGCGTTCCGTACGGAGATGCGGGTCCGCGCGGAGATGCGGGTCCGCGCGGAGATGCGGGTCCGCGCGGGGAGCGGTGCGGCGCTCCTCCCCCAGCAGGGTGAACAGCACGGCGGCGATCGCCCACGCGGCCGCCGCCGCGGCCGACAGCACCCAGAACCCGGCAGTCAGCAGGAGCAGCCCGACAGGCGGACCGGCCACCGCGGCCACCTGCCCGGCGATCGTGTAGGCCGCGAACCCTCGGGAGCGGCGCGCCGGCGCCAGCCCGGCCAGCAGGGACTGGGCGGTGGGATGGAACAGCGCACCGCCCACCCCCAGCAGCACGGCCGCACCGAGCAGCCCGGCGAGCTCGTCCGCGGTCCCGAGCAGCACGAATCCCGCCGCGCGCAGCGTGCAGGCCAGCACCCCCGCCCTCGTCGCACCGATCAGATCGGTCACCGCGCCCACCGGCAGGAACAGCGCGTACTGGACCGCGATGCGCACACCGAGCACCAGGGTGATGGTCCCGGCGAGCATGCCGAGATCGTGCCGCAGATGGGCCACCAGATGCGCCATCACCGCGAAGAATCCGAGCGAGATGGCGGACTGCACCCCCACGACCACCACGATCACTCGCCGGTCGGACGGCCCGCCCGCTGGGCGACGGCACGCCACGGACTGCCCGGGAGAATTCACGCGAGCACGGTCCGGACGGCGGCGGCCGACTCCACCCGAAGCCGCAGCGGGCAAGTGGGGGTACGGCGGTGCGACACGGGGGACTCCTTGCTCTCGGCGAACGGTGAGAGCAGACCAGGTCGATCCAGGTCGTGTCTAATATCGACAAGAGGGTGCGATCGATACCGGAATGAATAACCATGCTGCTCAGACATGGTTCAGCGGCTGGCCCGGCACGGTCTGCGCACGCCGTGAAGCCCGGGGTCCGCGCTGAGAGCCGCCGGGCCGGATCACTCGTTCCCACGGAGCCGAGGGACCTGGTCGGGATTCCCGCAGAGTCGAGATCTGGTCGAGGTTCCTGTGGAGCCGAGAGACCTGGTCAATGTTCCTATGGACCCGTGAGACCTGGTCGAGGCCAGAGGGTCACGGTCCGTGCCGGTCCCTCAATGTCGATCCGTGCCGATCCGGGTGTTGCGGCGAGCGACGGAAGGCGAACGATGGAAGGCGAGGGACGATCGCCCTCGGATTACCGCGGTCCGCGCCTTACGGAGCACCCGCGGGCCGGGGTCCCCGTGGTCGGAAGTGTTCTCCGATGGTCCGCGCCCTCTCGGGAGCACCCACGGACCGGACCCCGCGTGGCCGGGGTCACCGCTTCGGGGTGAGGTCGGCGTCGAACCGTATCTCGACTCCGTCACCGACCTTGAGCGCGCCGAACAGCGCCGAGTAGGGCCGGATCCCCCATCGGGTCTGCACGATGGTCGCCGAGCCCTGTGCGCGGCTCCCGGCCAGCGAGCCCTGTATCTCGACGGGCTGTGTGACGCCGACGATGGTGAGGTCGCCCTCGACGCGGAACGACTCCGCGGTCCCGTCGACCCGGGTCGACCGGAACGTGATCATTGGGTTACGCCCGGTGTGAAGGATCTTCTCTCGGAGGATTTTCTCGATCTCCCGGCGGTCGGAGCCCGTGAGGGGCTTGACGCCACCGGTCCCTTCCCGGACTTCGAACGACCCGGCGTCGATCTCGACGGTCACCGAGGAGCCGGCCGGGTCAGTGGTGTCGACTGTGGCCTCGCCATGCCAGCGGGTGACCTCGATGGTGAGATCGTGGCCGGCCTTCGCCCCCAGCCCGCTGCGGGCCGTGTTGACGAGGAGCCTGCCGGACTCAGGCCCCAACGTGTAGCTACCGGTGGTGACGCCCACCATGCCAGGTTATCCCGCGTCCGAAGGACCCGTAGCGGCACCTACCGCCGGCATGACGTGCCTCCGGCGCTCCGGCGCTCCGGCGCTCCGGCGCGTCGTCGGCCGCCCTCAGGCGTACCGGCGGCGCTTCCGCCGGGGAAGGCCCAAAGCGGCGTCCTGGATCGATGAGTCGGCAGCCGTGGCGGTCCTGTCCGCTTCAATGAAACTGGCAGCATCTTCGACCACATCGTTGAACCATAAGTGTAAACTTTCATCCGTTTTTACTGGGCCAATGAGGTAATAACCTTCAACTCCATGAGGCGGTCACATGTCCGGTGAGCGACTCCGGCCGGTCGACCTGGCGCGTGAGCACGGCCTGTCGACACAGGCGGTGCGGAACTACGAAGAAGCCGGCATCCTCCCGCCGGCGGACCGCACACCCCACGGCTACCGGACCTACACCCCCCTCCACGCGCAGGCCCTTCGCGCGTTCACCGCCCTGGTGTCGGCCCACGGACACCAGACGGCAACGTCGATCATGCGGGCGGTGAACCAGGGCGCGGTCGAGGACGCCCTGGAGCTGATCGATGGAAGCCATCTCCAGCTCCTCGAGGACCGCCGGACGCTCTCGGCCGTGGAAAAGGCGCTCCGGGACCTGGCGCAGTCAGGAACGCCCGACCCTCCCCCGCCCGGCGTCACGTTCATCGGGCCGCTGGCCCGGAAACTGGGGATCCGGCCGGCGACCCTCCGCAAATGGGAGCAGGCCGGATTGATCCGTCCGCAGCGGGACCCGCAGACCGGTTACCGCGTCTACACCCCTGCCGACGTGCGGGACGCCCGGCTGGCCCACCAGCTCAGACGCGGAGGGTATCTGCTGGAGCAGATCTCCCCGCTGCTCGCACAGGTGCGGACAGCCGGAGGCCTGGCCCCCCTGGAGTCCGTCCTGGGCGACTGGCGCCGCCGGCTGTCCGCGCGCGGCCTCTCAATGCTGGCCGGCGCGGCCGAACTCGCCGCCTACCTGCGTCAGCGCGGCACCCTTCATGCAGGGGACGCCCTGGACTAGGTGTCGCCACCGTGCTGGCCGAGCGCGTCGAGGATCGGGCGTCGCGCGGCGACCGGTACCTGCCCGGCCGGCAGGGCCGGGCCCCGCGTCGGCCGACACCGCTGCCTGATCCCCGCGGTCATCGATGCTCCAGAACGTTGACCACACGGCCGTTCGGGTCGCGGACGAAGAACCGGCGGACTCCCCACTCCTCGTCCCGCAGCGGGTGCACGATCTCGGCGCCGCGCTCGCGCATGGCCGCGTAAGCCGCGTCCACATCGTCCACCTCGATGCTCACGTCCGGGATGACGGATGCGGTCTTGTCGCTGATCATGAAGCTGACCTGGGCCGCAGGCGTGGACGGAGAGGCGAGGGTCATGATCCAGCCGTGGTTCATGACCTCCTCCAGGCCGAGCAGGCCGTAGAACTCCGAGCTCTCCTCCAGGGCTTCCGACTGGATGTTGGGGACGATCCGACGGGCTGACATCGGCGACTCCTGCGGCAGAGGGGGTGTGGGTCTGATCCTTCCGTCCAGGATGGCGCATGTGTTCCCGGACCGGGTTCCGGCGCCGGTACGGCGGGCCGCCCCTCACCGCCGCGTCACCCGGGAAACATGTCGCTCGGGAAAGCGTGCCACCCGGGAAACATGCCACTTGGGAAAGCCGTGTCACCCGGGAAAACGGCCTGGGAGGTCGTCGCTCGGGTACGTTGGGGCCGATGAACGATCAGCGCGCGGGAGTCGCAGGGCAGGAGCGTGGCCGTCGGCCGGGTGGGCGGGCGGTGCCCGCGCGGCCGGACGCCTCGGGTGGCGGGCCGCCGGACATGCGCGCGGGCCGGTCGCGCGGGAGGCCGATGGCCGCCTCGCTCGTCGCCCTGGCCCTCGCGGTCTCCGGCTGCGCCGGCGCGCAGGGCGCCGCCTCACCGGCCGCTCCCGGCCAGACGGCGGTCCGGCCCGCCGCGGAGCGTCCGGCGACGCCACCGGCGAAGGCGAAGGAGTCCGCACCCCGGACGCCCGCGGGTCAGGCGCCCGCCCTGCCCGCTCCGGACGTGGCCATCCCCACCGACCCGTCACGGCTGGCCCGTTCCCTGACCGGCACCGTCGCGGAGCTGCGACGTGCCGTCGACGGCTGGATCCGCGACGGCGACCCCGCCAAGGGAGACCCCCCTGAGCCGGTGGTGCTGCTTGCCCTGCACCAGCAGCGCATCTACCGCTACCTGGCCCGCAACCCACAGGTCGCCTCCCGCACCTACGCCAGGCTGCCGAAGGCCCTGGCCGGGCAGGCGAAGGACAACGTGACGGCCGCCCGGAACCTGCTCTCCCTCGTCCGGCCCATCAGCAAGCCGGCGCAATTCCGCGTCCAGCCGCCCGAGCCCGCCGATGTCCTGCTCGGCCACTTCCGGCACGCCGCGCGCCGCTTCGGCGTCGAGTGGGAGGTGCTGGCGGCGGTGATGTTCGTCGAGACCAAGTTCGGCCGGGTACGGTCACCGAGCCACACGGGCGCCAAGGGCCCCATGCAGTTCATGCCGGGAACGTGGGACGCCTACGGGATGGGCGGTGACATCCAGGACACCCGCGACGCCCTGCTGGCCGCGGCCAACTACCTGCACGCCTCGGGGGCGCCGCGCGACTACCGGCGCGCGCTGTACGCCTACAACCACTCCCAGGCGTACGTCGACGCGGTGCTGCTGCACGCCCGCCAGATCAAGCGGGACATCAGGAACTACTACGCCTACTACAACTGGCAGGTCTTCGTGGTCACCACCCGCGGCGACCGCCGCCTCACCGGCCCCTGACCTCGCGACCCGGCACCGCTCCTGGCTCCCCCGAGTCGATTCACCTCTCGTAGGCCCGTCAGGTCGCGGGGAGAACCGGCTGCTGCGGTGACCGCTCTGCCGGGGCTCTGTCTCCGTCCTGAACGCTCCCGGCCACCCGGAGGCCGGGCTATCGCACCACGACCTTGCCGACTCCCGGGACGTTCCGGAGCGCTGCCTTGACTGCGTCTATCACCCGCCTGTCGGCAATCTTGATCTCGTAGCTCTCGACCACCTCATGGAGGGCGGGCGGCTCGCCCAGCAGGTACTCAGCGACCTTGCGGGTGTGCTCGGCGTCCTGGAAATAGACTTTGTCGATCCCGTCGACCCTCGCGAGCACCGCCTCGATCGCCTCCCGCTCCTGCCCGGTGGGCCGTCCCCGCCCCGTACAGGGCGGTTCCTGCTCCAAGCCCTCCCCACAGAGCTGAACCGACAGATCCGATTTTCCGTCCCAGAAGAGACGGTCGGTGGAAAAGTTCACGGACACCACGCCAGGCAGGTCCTCAACAGCCGCTCGCAGGCCGTCCATCAGGGGACGCGTCAGGTCCTCATCCCCGACATTCCGCAGGTGACCGTCGAACGACGGCGGAGCCTCCTCCTCGGTGAGAAGACCCTCCTCACCGAACTGCTCGGCCGTCTGCCTGGCCGCCTCTTCGGCACTCACAAACATGAACTTCTCGACACCGGGCACTCCGCGGATCGCCGTCTCGACCGCCCGCCGCTGCCGGTCGGTGACCCCCCTCCGGCATTTCTCGGCGCCCTCGCCCTCCCCCTTCTTGTCCGGACAGAGCCAGACGGAGAAGGACGTCACCGGCCAGGGCCCGTCAGGTGGGGGCAGGACGGTGAGGGACGGCCGGTCCCGGAGCAAGAAGGCCGCCACCACCGCACACAGAACGACGGCAACCACCGTAACCGTCGCCACCGTCAAGGGTCGCCGCCGAGGAACAGCCGACACGACCTTGCCAGAGCCAGAGACACCTTTTGCCGCAGCATCTCTCCCACCAGGGCCGGAAGTCACATGAGCCAAGATCCCGGAAGAACGGCGAGCCGGTCAAGCCTCCGATATCACCTCGCTTCCGACGCCCCGGTCATGCATCTATGCGAGGTGCCGAGCGGGGACCACGGGGCGAACGCCGTGGTCACCGACGACGCCGGAGACATCCTGATGATCCATAGCACGGACAGCCATGACTGGACGGCGCCCGGCGGCGCGATCGACCCGGGCGGATCCTCGCCGCCGGCGGCGATCCGGCGATGGACAGCCGACGCGGCTGCGGACCGGGCGCTCCCCGTCCGGTGCCGCCGGGCCGTACAGCGGCGGGTCAGGCCGGCGACAGCTCCGCCATCCGCGACCAGCCCTCGCCGGGCACCTCGACGTTGATGATCTCCGGTGTCTCCGCGATCACTTCGGGCATCCACGCCATGGCGGTCTTGAAGTGTTCGGAGCCCACGTGGGCCTCGCCCGCCGCGGATGAGGCGAACGCCTCAAGCAGGACGAACTGGTTGGGCGTCTCGACGCTCCTGGACCATTCGAAGAAGACGTTGCCCGGCTCCTGCCGGGTGGCCCGGGTGAAGTCGTCGACGAGCGAGAGCCATTCCTCGCTCCGCTCGGGACGGACGGTGAACTTGACGGTAATGAAGATCATGACCTGGTCTCTCTCGCCGTGGTGAAGCCGTGGTGAAGGGGCGTGTGCTCCGCGTGCGGGTGCCGCACCGGACAGGCACGCGACGCCATGACCACGATAGGCGAGAGCCCGGTCGGCCGGATGTCAAGGCGTCCCGAGCCGGCCTGTCTGTCACGCCCTGAGGCCGGCGGAGCCGATCACCGGGCAGCCGGGGGTCTCGGTGAGGACGTTCCGCTGATGCTCGGTCAGCGGATTCAGGACATCCCTGTCGGTGAGCTCCGCAGGCGAGGGGGAACTCCGTCCCTCCGACGGTCGTCCGTTCCGCGGCGGGCGGCGGCCCCGCCGCAGGGGGAGGTCGCCGGCGCCGGTGTGCCCACGTACTGCTCCCATTCCGCCGCCGTGAGGTCGCGGCCCACCGTGGCGCATGCCGTCGACAGCCATCTGCTGATGGACAGGTCCCACACCTGGGCCTCGCCGATCTCCTGGCCGGTGATGTCGTCCTCGGTCACGGTGATGAGGGAGGCGCCGTCAGGGGTGAGAGCCATCCCCGTCCGGGTGGTCGGCGACTTGCTGGGCAGGTCGAACGCGCCGAGTGTGGAGCCGTCGGCGATGTCGACGAGCAGAACGGTGCCGTCCCTGCGCTGCCTGGCGACGAGGGTGGACCGGGGAGCGGTGACCATCTCCCCCACGGGGTCCCCCTCGCCCCCGATCGACCGGATGTGGTGCTCTCCCCGCTCGTCGAACACGTCGAGCCGCCCGTTCTCCCGCTGCACGAGGAAGTGGTGCCCGGAGAAGCCGATCGCCTCCACCGGATCGCCCCGGACGGCACGCCGCCGTCCGGACGCCAGGTCGACGACCCACACCTGTCCGTCGTGCTCCCAGCGGGTTTCGAAGAATCCGGCCGTCATGGCTCCGGGGTTGACGACGGCGCTCGTCACGTCGTCGGGGTCGCTCACGGGCAGCGCGCGGGACTCACTGACGAGAGCGCCGTCGGCGACGTCCCTGACCGTGATGTCGCCGGACGGGTGGGCGATGATGACCCGGCGGCTGTCCCGCGACCAGGCGATCGACAGGGCCGCCGGGTCCTTCCAGGAGCCGAGAGGGCGGTTGTGCCCGTCCCAGACCCGGTAGCTGTCGCCGGCCCCGCCGTCCACGGTGAGGATCAGGTGTCCGTGCGGAGACCACGAGAGGGGGACCTGGCCTTTCACCGGGAAGTCCTGCGCGGGCGACCCGTCGGCATGATGGAACTCCGCCCCGCCCCGGTCGATGACGAACTGCCGCCCGTCGGGACGTACCTCGACGCGCGGGCCGGGGCAGGCCATGCATCCCCAGGGGACCTTCATCCTGATGCGCGTGCTGATCCGTGACACCTGCCGGAGGTCCCACAGCGTCAGTGTGCGCCCGGAGGCCGAGACCAGGCGGTCGCCCTCGGCGCCGAGGAACACCACGCCACGCTCGTTGACGGAGCTGTTGCCGGTCAACTCCCTCGGCTGTCCGTTCTGCTCCGCGGTCACATCGGACATCTTCTCCGCGGTCACATCGGACACGTAGACGGTGCCCGCGCTGGCCACGGCCACCCGGCGCCCGTCACCGCTGATCGCCATCGCGGTCGGCCGGCCGTTCCGGATGGGCGTGACGAAGTCGGGCTTCTCAGGGTCGTAGGACCGCTCCGCCCTGTCCCACACCGATGCGGGCGTTCTCCCGTTGGCCATGCCCAGCCTGCGGCCGGTGGGCGATATCGCGCCGGCCGGGTCGTACATGGGGAAGAAACCCGTTGAAACCGTCCTGTTCCTGAGGGGGCGCACCTCCCACTCCTCCAGCGCCCCGTCCGAGCCGAAGAAAATCACCGACGACTCCGACGGGAACACTATTTCGGCAGCCCCTTTGGGGAGGTCACGCGGGCGGAACGAGCGCCATTCCCCGTCGCGCCGGTCGAACACGGCGAGCCGGGCCGGCTTGTCGTACGGCTCCCCCGGCGGCTCGGAGAGGGCGACGAATCTCCCGGAAGGGGAAAGACCGACGGCGGTCGCCCTCATCGGCGGCCGGCCGGGGAGTTCCTGAGCGCCTTCCCGCGCGTCCCAGTACGCGATGGACACGCCGTCGGTGGCGGCCACCGCCTGTCCGCTGAAGCCGACCGACACGTCGACCACCGGTCTGGCCATGCGGGTGAGGTGTGTCCGCTCCAGTGTCGCGACGTTCCAGCGCAGAAGGTCACCGCCCCGGGTGCCGGCGACGACGGACTCACCGTCCCCCGAGGCTCTGACGACCGATATGTCCTCGGGGGCGTGGAGATATCTCACCAGGTGGGGGCTGGCCGTGACGGCTCTGAACAGCGCCGCCCGCGTCTGCGGGTTGTCATCCAGCCGGTAGGCGGCCACCGACAGCAGCTGCGCCACGTCGGCGTGGGTGCCGAGCAGGGAGTCCGCCGTGGCGGCCAGCTGACGGGAGTTGCTCACCTTCTCCCTGCTGGTCGCGACGTCGCGCTGCTGGAAGGCGACGGCGGCCGCGTAGGAGAGGCCTACCAGCAGGGCGGTGAGGACGGCGATGACGCCGCCGACCGTCTGGCGCAGCCGGCGCCGGTAACGGACGTGCAGCCCCACCATCGTGTCCTTGGGACGTGCGCGGATCGGCGCGGCGAGGTCCGCGACGACGAGGTCTCCCAGTGGCTCCGGACCGTCCGCTCCCGGTCCGGTGTCACCACCCGCCGCGGTGGCGCCCCGCAGGCCCTTCTCCCGCCGGAGGTCGGCCCATATCGGTTCTTGGGCGAAGGCTCCGGCGAGTTCCCGCCTGGGCAGTGCGGTGGTCGCGCACCAGTCGAAATCGTCGCCCTCCCAGACGATGTCACCCGCCGTCAGGGCGATCAGGAACCTGTCCGCCCCGCCGGGCTTGCGCGACATCCACCACTGGATCTCCCTGCGCACCCACGGCGACGCCGCCGACGCGGGCGAGGCGACGAGCAGGAACCACTCCGACCGGGCCAGCGCCCTCTCGATCTCCGGCCAGGCGCTGCCGCCGGCGGCGAGATCCGTCCTGTCGCGGAAGATCCTGAGCGATCTCGGTCTCCACCAGGGCCGCGCGAATCGCTGAAGCCTGTTCTGCAATTCCTCGGCGACAAAGGCGTCTCCGCCATGACTGTAGGATATGAAAGCATGATATTTACTTTTTTGTCGCATTGCAGGTAATCCGCGCCCGTTCACCTGATCACCAATGGCATTTATCGCGACCAGGAAAGCACATGATGGATTGACGTGATGCGGGCATCGCGACAATCCACCGTTCAGCCGGTGCGGCAGACCGCCTGATCTCCACCGAATCTCCACAGAAAAGCCAGTCATATCTGCATACGTCCTCCGTAGATTGCGGCTTATGGCAGATATGCACGACTTCGGCGGGTGGGTACGGGACTTCGAGGCCGAGGCCGAGCGCCGCGGGCTACAGGGCGATCCGGCCTGGGAGCGTGGGGCGCGGCTGGACCGTCCGGTGCTGCGCAGTTTGCAGCGCTTCCAGGTCGGCGAGGACGGCGACGGCGCGAACCTGATGGCCAAGGCCGCCGGCACGGGCGACGGGGCCTACGCTGAGGCGGTGCGGCTGTTCGTCGCCGAGGAGCGGAACCACGCGCGGCTGCTGGCGCTGCTGCTCGCCGCCGGAGGCGCGCGGACCATCACGGCGCACTGGAGTGACACGGTCTTCGTACGGCTCCGCCGGACGCTGGGGCTCCGGCTTGAGCTGCTGGTGCTGATGGTCGCGGAGGTGGTCGCCCTCCGGTACTACCGGGCTCTGCGCGACGGGAGCGGGGACCGGCTCACCTCGGACGTGGCGGGCCGGATCCTCGCCGACGAGCAGCGGCACGTGCCGTTCCACTGTGACCGGCTGCGGGAGTCGTTCCGGTCCACGCCCCGGGCGATCCGGACGGTCGTGCGCTGCGGCTGGTGGGTGCTCCTGCTGGGCGCCTGCGCCGTCGTCGTCTGGGATCACGGCCCCGCCCTGCGCCGTCTCGGGGTGTCCGGAGCGGCCTTCGTCACCGATGTCACCGGCCTGTTCTCGGCGGTGACCGAGAAGGTCTTCGGGGCGGGACGGCTCTGAACCGGACAGGCGGGCCCGGCACAGACCGGCTCGCCCGCCCATACCGAACAGGCAGGCTCGGCACAGACCGGCTCACCCGCCCGCACCGGACAGGCAGGCTCGGCAGACCGGCCCGCCCGCCCGCACCGGACAGACGGGCTCAGCCGTCCGTACCGGCCAGGAAGCCGAGCAGCAGCTCGTTGACCTCGTCCGGCGCCTCCAACTGCATCCAGTGGCCGGCTCCGTCGAGGCGTTCGTAGCGCCAGGGCCCGGTGACGTGCTCCGCCGTACCGGTCATCGCCCGCTCGGTGAGGAACCGGTCGCGGGTGCTCCAGACGCCCATGGTGGGCACCTGGATGGCGGGCAGGTCGTACGGCCAGGTGACCAGAGTCTCGGGCGGGACCCCGGTGCGGTAGATCGCCAGGCCGCTGCTGAGCGCCTGGGGGTCGCGCATGCGCTCGACGACCTCCTCGGCGTCGGGGTGCTCGGTCAGCATCTCGCGGAGGTTCCTGAAGTCGTCCTGAGCGAGCCACCGCTCGGCGATGTCGGGGAACTGGAACAGCAGCATGTACCAGGACTTCTCCCGCTGCTCCCAGCCCGCGGCCCGGAAGGCGGCGGGGTGGCCGACCGACAGGCAGGCGAGACCGGCCACCCGATCGGGTGCGGTGATGGCCAGGAGCTGCGCGAGCGTCGACCCCCAGTCGTGCCCGACCAGGTGCACCCGCTCGACGCCGACCTGGTCGAGGACGCCGGACAGGTCGGCGACGTACTGGCCGAGCTCGTAGCTCTTGAGGTCGGCGGGTTTGCCGGAGGCGCCGAAGCCGCGCAGGTCGGGGGCGATCGTACGGTATCCGGCGGCGTTCAGCGCGGCCACCTGGTGCCGCCAGCAGGCGTGGGTGTCGGGGTAGCCGTGCACCAGCAGCACGGCGGGGCCCTCCCCGCTGACCTGGACCTCAAGGTCGATGTCGTTGACATTGACGCGCATCACGTGGCTCCGATCGCGGACGGCGGCTCGGTGTGGACGGGGCCCAGTGCGGCACGTCCCCACCCGGTCCCATGATTGTGCCAACGGGACCGGGGACGGCCAACGCCCCGCCGGAAGTCGCCCAGACCGGCGACGTCACGGTTCGACCGACGTCACGGTTCGACCGACGTCACGGTTCGACGTACTGGTCGGCGTACGCCGTGGTGGGCGCGATGGGGGTGATCACGTCGATCAGGACCCCGTTGGGGTCGGCCACGATGAAGTGCCGCTGCCCGAAGTCCTCGTCGCGCAGCTCCAGTTCGGCCCGGAGCCCCCCGCGCACGACGAGCCGCTCCCACTCCGCGTCCACGTCCTCCACCTCGAAGTTGAGCAGCAGCCCCCGCACGGGAGCGCGATAGGCCTCGGGCAGCGTCGGATGGCCGTGGTCGAGCAGGGCGAGCTCGTACGGCAGCGCTCCCGGCCGCCGCAGGCTCACGTACCAGTCGGCCTCGAACGTCGGCTCGAACCCCAGCAGCCCGGTGTAGAAGTCGCGGGACTCCTGGAGCAGTGAGGTGCAGATAACCGGATAGAAGCTGGTCAGCGTCATACGGACTCCTTCACATACCGTCGGTATGTGAAGGTAATGTATTGACGTACCATCGGTATGTCAACGGACGGGGACGTGATGACGGACGGCGGCAGGGCGCAGCAGAGGGAGCAGACCAGGCGGGCCCTCATACGCGAGAGCAGACGCCTGTTCGCGGCCCTGGGCTACGGCGCGGTGGGCCTGTCGGAGATCGTCCGCGCCGCCGGGGTCACCAAGGGCGCGCTCTACCACCACTTCGACGGCAAAGCCGCCCTGTTCCGCGCCGTCCTGGAAGAGGTGCAGCAGCAGGTCGCCCGGACGGTGGCCGCGGCCGCCGAGGCTCACGACGATCCATGGACGCAGTTCACCGCCGGTTGCCAGGCGTTCCTCACCGCCAGCACCGACCCGGACGTCCAGCGGATCATGCTCGTCGACGGCCCCGCCGTACTGGGCTGGAACGAATGGCGCGCGCTGGACGAGGCCGCTTCGGCCCACCATCTGGCCGAAGCGCTCACCACCCTGATCGAGGAGGGAACGATCGCCCCGCAGCCGGTCGCGCCGCTGACCCGCCTGCTGTCGGGCGCGATGAACGAGGCGGCCCTGTGGCTGGCGGGGTCGGCCGACCCCGGAGACCTGGCCGACACCAGGGCCGCCCTGTCACAGATGCTGGAGGCGCTGCACGTCGGATGAGCCGCCGCCGGCCCGCGCGCACGGGCGGCAGCCGGCCCCTCGGGATCGATCGTCCGGTGACGCGGAGCCGGCTCCCGCGGGGCGACGGCGGGCAGGACGAGCGAGGGCGGTATGACGGCGAAGACGGTGATCCGACGGCCTCCGGACATGCCCGCACTCGCGGACCCGCCGCGTTCGCCGACCCACCGCACTCGCGGAGCCGGCCGGGGCGCCGACCCGCCCGGGTGGTACGCCTAGTGCGCCGCGTCCAGCCGGGCCCGCTGCTCCTGGGTCAGCTCCAGGTCCACCGCGGCCAGGTTCTCCTCCAACTGCGCCACCGAGGACGCCCCGGCCAGCGGGATCACCGGCAGCCGTCCGCCGATCTGCCAGGCCAGCACCACCTGGTTCACGTTCGCCCCGGTCTCCTCGGCGACCTCGCGCAGCACCGCCAGCCGGGCGGGCGTGCCCGGGTGGTCGTAGTCCGGCGGCAGCGGCTTGTCCTCCCGGACGTAGGCGCCGCCGAGCAGCGGCGAGTAGGCGACCAGGGTCAGGTCGGGCTCGGCCCGCAGGTAGCTGTGCAGCTCGGCCCCGGCATGGCCGAGGCTGCCGTCCTCGAAGAGCGGTTCGGGCATGTCGAAGCGGGGGCGCAGGTGGCTGTGCTGGTACTGCAGGACCTCGTAGCCGGGCAGCCCGGCCGCCGCGGCGAGAGCACGGGCCCGCTCCACCCGCCAGATCGCGTGGTTGCTCACCCCGAGCAGCCCGACCGTCCCTTCCGCCACCAGTCCGGCGAAGCCCTCGACGGTCTCGCCGAGCGGGACCGTCCGGTCCTCGATGTGCGCGTAGAGCAGGTCGATCCTGTCCACCCCGAGCAGTTCCCGGCTGCGCTCGGCGGACTCCCGGATCACCTTCGCCGACAGTCCCTCCGGGTTGTCGATGTAGCCGGTGCCGGGCGCGAGCGGCCGCGCTCCCAGCTTGGTGGCGATGACGATCTCGTCTCCGATGCCGCGGCTGCGCCGCCACCGCCCGAGCAGCGCCTCGCTCTGCCCGCCCTGGCCGCCGTCGACCCAGAAGGCGTAGTTGTCGGAGGTGTCGATGAACGTCCCGCCCGCCTCGACGTAGCGGTCCAGGATGGCGAAGGAGGT
The DNA here is from genome assembly GCF_030811595.1 of Streptosporangium brasiliense. Lineage (NCBI taxonomy): Bacteria > Bacillati > Actinomycetota > Actinomycetes > Streptosporangiales > Streptosporangiaceae > Streptosporangium > Streptosporangium brasiliense. The sequence goes on along the minus strand of NZ_JAUSRB010000002.1, from coordinate 2,526,319 downwards.
CTTCTCGTCGGTCACCGAGCCGAAGAGCATCGCACCGAGGGCGAGCACGCTCACCTCGCGGCGGGTCTCCGGGGCAGTGCCGATGGTGCGGTATTTCATGCTGTCCCCTTTGGTCCGGCCCTTCGTCTCCGGGCCTCGGACGGAAGTCTGGGACGTGGAGCGCGCTCCAGGTCAAGCCCGCCGGCCGCGCGGGATCCACCGGACGGCCCCGGACCCGGACCCGGACGGGCCTGAAACACCGGCCCCGGACCGGAACGGGCCTGGACACTCACCCTGAACCGGAGCGGGCCTGAACGGCCGGCCCCGGGCCCGAGCGGGCCTGAAGCTCGCCCGGACCCGAGCGGGCCTGGACGGCTAGCCCGCGCCGACCTGGGACAGGACGTCCGCGAGGGCGTCGAGTGCGGCCGGGTAGGCGTGCTCGCGCGGCGTGCCGTACCCGACGATGACCGCCTGCGGATGGTCACCGGCCCGGTGCCAGTGGCCGCCCAGGCTCCCCAGGGCCAGACCCCGCTCCGCGGCGCGGTCGAGCACCTCCTGCTCGCCGGGCCCACCGGGAGGCAGGTTGACCATCGCGTGGAGCCCCGCCGCGATCCCGTGGACGGCCAGGCCGGACACGGGTCCGAGCCGGTCCAGCAGGAGGTCGCGGCGGCGGCGGTAGTGCAGGCGGCAGGCGCGGATGTGCCGGTCGTAGACATGAGTGGTGATCAGGTCGGCGAGGGCCAGCTGCCCGATCACCTCGGTGTGGTGGTCGAGGTGCAGCTTGGCGTCCACCACCGCCTCGACGAGGCGGTGCGGCAGCACCATCCAGCCCAGACGCAGAGCGGGGCCGAGGGTCTTGGACGCGCTGCCCACGTAGACGACGTGGTCGGGCGCCATGCCCTGGAGCGCGCCGACGGGCTGGCGGTCGTAGCGGAACTCACCGTCGTAATCGTCCTCGACGATCAGGCCGTCGCGGGCGCGCGCCCACTCGGTGAGGGTGTGGCGGCGGGCCGGGTGCAGGGTGACGCCGGTCGGATACTGGTGGGCCGGGGTCACCACGAGCGCCCCCACCTTCCCGTGCTCGCCCATCAGGCCGGGGTGGGCCCCACGCCGGTCGACCGGGAGCGCGACGACGGCCGGACCGGCCCGCCGGACCACCTCCCGGTGAAAGCCCAGGCCCGGGTCCTCCATGGCCACCGCGTCGGCCCCGGCGTCGCCGAGCACCCTGGCCAGCAGGGCCAGCGCCTGGACGTAGCCGGAAGTGATCACGATCTGCCCGGGGGTCGCGAGCACGCCGCGGGTCCGCCCCAGATATTCGGCCAGCGCGGCGCGGAGCTCGGGCCGGCCGCGCGGGTCGCCGTAGTCGAGGGCACTGGCCGGCGTCGCGGCGAGCGCGCGCCGGATGGACCGCGCCCAGGCAGCGGCGGGGAACATGCCCACGTCGGGACTGCCCGGCCGCAGGTCGTGCCGGGGGACGGCGGCGCCGGGCCGCGGCGGCGGCTCCGGCGCGGACCGTCCGGTGAGGTCGGCGACCATGGTGCCGGACCCCCGGCGGGCGGTCAGGTAGCCCTCGGCGATCAGCTGATCGTAGGCGGCGCTCACCGTGCCGCGTGACAGGCCGAGCTGGGTGGCCAGCTTGCGGGTCGAGGGCATCCGGGCCTGCGGCGCGAGCCGCCCGGCGCGGACGGCGTCGCGCAGGGCGTGCTCCAGGCCGGCCCGGCGGCCGGTCGCGGTGTCGAGTTCCAGATACAGGTCGACCCCGAAAGTGGCCCAAAATTCCGACATAGATTTGGATCTTATTACCGGTCCAGTCGATCTCTAATGTCGAGGGCATGACCACGACGAACCCTCCCACCGTCCGGCTGGCGGTGGACAAGCTCGCCCCCCATGTCAACCGGGCGATGAACGCCCTCGACGCGGCCTCCAGGGAGACGGAGCTGGAGCCTGGCCTGCTTGAGCTGGTCAGGGCCCGCGCCTCGCAGCTCAACGGCTGCGCCTACTGCGTCGACATGCACTCCCGGGACGCGCGCAAGGGCGGGGAGAGCGAGCAGCGGCTGTTCGCCCTCCCCGTCTGGCGGGAGACGCCGTTCTTCACCGACCGGGAGCGCGCGGCGCTGGAGCTGACCGAGGCGGGCACCCGGCTCACCGACGGTCCGGTCTCCGACGAGGTGTACGGGCGGGCGGCGGCCCAGTTCACCGAGACCGAACTGGCCGAGCTCATCTGGACGATCACTGTGATCAACGCGTGGAACCGGCTGGGCGCCGTCGCTCACCCCTGGCCGCTGGCCTGACCGCCCGCGACCAGCCGGCGGGGGCGGCCGGTCAGAACAGCCAGTCGAGCAGGCCGCCGCCGCTGCTGTCCTGGCTCGGGCTCTCGCTGGGGGGCGTCTCGCTCGGCGCCGAGCTCTCCGTCGGGGCGCTCCGCGTCGGAGCGGGCTCCGTCGGCGGGCCGGTCTCGGGTCCGGAGGAGTCCTGCGGCCGGGAATCCAGCTTGTGGGAGCCGTCCCTCTCGCGCTCCCGGGTGGGGTCGGGGCTCGGCCGCGCCGGCGGACGGCTCCGCGTCGGCGTCGGCCGGGGCGGCTGCGTGCGGGGCACCGGGGCGCGGGAGACCTCCGGCTCGGGAGTCTCGCTCTCCTCGGCGGACGGCCGCGCCGTCTCCTCCGGCCCGGTGGACTCGGTGGGCTCGGCGGACGGCGTCTCCGGCTCCGGCCGCGGCGGTTCGGCCCTCGCGCACCCGGTGCCCGCCGGGCACGAGGTGTCGGGTGCGGACCCCACGGTGGAGGAGATCACCCAGCCTCCGACGAGCCCCAGCGCCACGATGCCCGCGACGACCGTCAGCAGCATCCTGCTCCGGCGCCGGGGCCCGTCGTCGGGCTCCGCGTCTCCCCTCCAGCCCGACCCCAGGAAGCCGCGGGTCTGCCCCGCGCCGTCGCGGGTCTCCCGCGAGGAGTCCCAGTCCTCCTGATCGTGGAGCTCGTAGGCGGCGTCCCGGGCCTCCTCGTCGCGGGTCTCGTACGAGACGTGCCGGGCCTCCTGATCATGGAGCTCGTAGGCGGCGTCCCTGACTTCCTCGTCGCGGAGCTCGTACGAGGCGTGCCGGGCCTCCTCGGCTCCGGCCCCTGCGACCTCGGGGGTCTTCCGGGACGCGTGTCCGTCGTCCCGGCCCGGCTCCTGGGCGACCTCCGGATCCCATCCGTCCGACAGCACGTCGCCATCCGGACGGTCAGGTCTGTGCTGTGGCGTGACGGGCCCCATGGGGCCGGTCCGCTCACGGGGATCCTCGTCGTATGGCCCTTGGATGCCGTCCTGCCCCACAACGACCCTCTCTGACGTGAATTTCGGTCGGGCAAATTCCTAGCAGATCCGACAGCGACCTGTCCGAAAAATTCACACACCGCGGGCAGTGTTCGAGGTTTTCCCCACCGCACGGAGCCGTCGGCCAGGCGGATGTCATCCGGCCGATGAGGCATGACGGCCGGAGCGAGGGTAGCCGGGACACATGCGGGCCGTACCGGTCCGGGGAGACCGGGGGTGAGGGGGCGTTCATGGCGTCATGGGTGGACCACGCGGTCCTGTGGCAGGTTTACCCGCTCGGGTTCACCGGCGCGGAGGGCTCGGCGCCGCCGCCGGGGGCGCCGGTCCGGCACCGCCTGCGGCAGCTCGACCCCTGGCTCGACTACGCGGTGGAGCTGGGCTGCTCGGGGCTGCAGCTGGGACCGATATTCGCGGCGGAGACCCACGGCTACGACACCGTCGACCACTTCCGGATCGATCCGCGGCTCGGCGACGACGAGGATTTCGACCATCTCGTCGCGGCGGCGCGCGGGCGGGGGCTCCGGATCGTCCTGGACGGGGTCTTCAACCACGTGGGCCGGGGGTTCCCGGTGTTCGCGCGGGCGACGGCCGCCGATCCCGATCCGCGTGCCGTGCGCTGGTTCCGGCGACCGGCCGGGAACGGCGGCGAGCCGGACTACGCGACCTTCGAGGGGCATCACCACCTCGTGGCCCTCAACCACGAGGAGCCCGAGGTGCTCGACCACGTCGTGCGGGTCATGAACCACTGGCTGGACCGGGGCGCGTCGGGCTGGCGTCTCGACGCGGCCTACGCGGTGCCGCCCGGCTTCTGGCGCGGAGCCCTGGAACAGGTGCGGCCGCTCCACCCCGACGCGTGGTTCGTCGGGGAGGTGATCCACGGCGACTACGCCGGATACGTCCGGGCGAGCGGCCTCGACTCGGTCACCCAGTACGAGCTCTGGAAGGCGATCTGGAGCTCGCTCAACGACGGCAACCTCTTCGAGCTCGCCTGGGCCCTGGACCGGCACGACGGCCTGCTCGACGCCGTGCCGCCACCGCTGACCTTCGTCGGCAACCACGACGTGACCAGGCTGGCCAGCCGTCTCACCGACGTCCGGCACCTGGGCCACGCGCTGGCCGTGCTGTTCACCGTGGGCGGCGTGCCCAGCGTCTACTACGGCGACGAGCAGGCGTTCCGGGGCGTCAAGGAGGAGCGGGCCGGCGGGGACGACGCCGTCCGCCCGGCCTTCCCCGACCGTCCCGGCGCCCTCGCCGCCTCGGGATGGCCCGTCTACCACCTGCACCGGCGCCTGATCGGCCTGCGCCGCCGCCATCCCTGGCTGGTCAGGGCCCGCACCGTTGCGGAGCATCTGACCAACCGGGCGGTCGCGCTGACCTCGACCTGCGCCGAGGCCCCGGGCCGCAGGATCGTCACCCTGCTCAACGTCGACGACCGGCCCCACCCGTTCCCGCTGGAGACCGGCGGGCTCACCGTCGAGGTGACGTCGGAGGCCGCGCCGCCCTCCGGCGACCCGGCCCTCGTCCCCGCCCACGGCTGGGCCGTCCTCAGTGGCCGGTGACCCCCGAGGGCGGCGTCCCGGGCGGGCGACGGCCCCCGGCCGGCGTGACCGGGTAAGGACCAGCCGAGCATTTGATCTGCGAGGACCACACATGGGAGCCGGGAAGGTACGGTCGGCTCATGTCTGAGCGCAGCATGCCGCACGACGCCGCCTCCTGGGCGTGCCCCCACGGGCAGGACGCCCGCCGAGGCTGCGTGGCCTGCTACGAGAGATCGGTCACCCCGGACCCGGCGCTGCCGTTCTGGGAGGTCGCCGCCTGGTTCACCACCGAGCAGCCGATCCCCATCAGGACCTTGCAGGACGTTCACCACCACGGCCGCCGTTTCGCCCTCGATCAGCCGTCCACGCCGCTGGTCTACCTCCTGACCGGTCACGCCCGCGCCCACGACAGCGTCGAGGCCCTGGCGGGCGTGATCGGTTTCCTCCTCCACAACCGGCATGTGGTCGCCGACTTCACCGTGACGGAGACCCGGGCCACGCCTCAGTCGCCCGCCAGGACCAGCGCCGCCCGCCAGACGGACGTGTGGCTCGACGACCGGCGAGCCACCTGAGAGGCGGGGCGGACCGGCCTCCGCCCCACTGCCGGAAAAGCGCTCCCCAGTGGGAGCGCCGGTGGACCAAGATCTCACCAGGATCGGGACCCGCCGGGCATCGCGTCCCCCGCGCCGGGTACGGCTGCCGCTAATTACACTAAATGCCCGGTTTCATAGCTAAAGGTGGAATTTCGGGGGTCCGTAGTGAAGAGAGCGGTGGCTCGCCTTGCGGCGGGCGGGATGGCCGTCGTCGCGGCGTTCGGGCTGACGGCCTGCGGGGTCATCGGGCGGCCCGGGTCCGACGAGACGGCCTCCGCTCCCGGCCGCGCCGTGGCCGAGGGCTTCAAGATAGGTCTGCTGCTGCCGGGGACGGAGGCGACGCGCTACGAGAAGTTCGACCGCCCCTACATCACCGAGAGCGTGGCCGAGCTCTGTCCCAGGTGTCAGGTCGTCTACGGCAGCGCCGGCCGCGATCACGACCGGCAGCGGCGGCAGTTCGACTCGATGCTCGGCGACGGCGTCAAGGTGATCATCCTGGACGCGGTGGACGCCAAGGCGATCGCGCCGTCGGTGTCCAGGGCCGTGGAGCAGGGCGTGAAGGTCATCGCCTACGACCGCCTGGCCGGCGGGCCGATCGACGCCTACACCTCCTTCGACAACGTCCAGATCGGCAAGATGCAGGGCCAGGCCCTGCTCGACGCCCTCAAGGCGGAGGGCGACCCCAGGCGGGGGCCGATCGTGATGATCAACGGCTCACCGGCCGACCCGAACGCGGGCGACTTCAAGAAGGGCGTCCACTCGGTCCTCGACGGCAACGTGGTGATCGGCGGGGAGTACGACATCCCGGGCTGGAGCTCCGACCTGGCCGCGTCCGACGCGGCCGGCGCGTTCGCCACGCTCGGCCCGGAACGGGTCATCGGGGTGTATGCGGCCAACGACGGCATGGCCGGCGGCGCCGCCCGGGCGATGCGGATCACCGGGATCGCCAAGGGCACGCCGCTGACCGGCCAGGACGCCGAACTCGCGGCCATCCAGCGCGTCCTGCTGGGCACCCAGACGATGACCATCTACAAACCGATCAGGCCCGAGGCCCGCAACGCCGCCCAGATGGCCGTCGACCTCGGCTCGGGCAGGACGGTGACGGGCGGCGCCGACGGCGAGGGGACCGTGGCCAACGGGACCTCGTCCTCGATCCCCGCCCAGATCATCCAGCCGATCGTGGTCACCAAGGACAACATCGAGGACACCGTGGTCAAGGATGGTCTCTGGAAGGTCGAGGAGATCTGCACGGCCGACCTCCGGGCCGCGTGCAAGTCCGCCGGGCTCACCTGAGCCAAGTTCACCTGAGAGACCCCGAGGACCGGCGCCCCCTCCGCCGAAGAGGGGATAGCGTCGGCCGCATGAGGACACTGGTCACCGGCTCCGCCGGGTTCATCGGAGGCCATGTGGCCGCCGCCCTGGAGGAGGCCGGGCACGAGGTCGTCGGCTTCGACCTGCGGACCGGCGGCGACGTCCGGGACCGGGAAGCGCTGGACCGCGTGCTGGGCGGTGTCGGCGCCGTGGTGCACCAGGCGGCGAAGGTGGGGCTCGGCGTGGACGTGTCCGACCTCCCGGACTACGCCTCGGCGAACGTGCTGGGCACCGCCACGCTGCTGGCCGCCATGGCCGGGCACGGGGTCGGGCGGCTGGTGCTCGCCTCGTCGATGGTGGTGTACGGCGAGGGCGCCTACGAGTGCGCGGCGCACGGCCGGGTGCGGCCGGGCCCGAGGGCGGAGCGCGACCTCGCCCGAGGGCGGTTCGAGCCGCGCTGCCCGCACTGCGCGCTGCCGGTCGGCCCCGTCACCATCGGCGAGGACGCCCCGGCCGACCCGCGCAACGCCTACGCCACGACCAAGCTCGCCCAGGAGCACCTGGCGGCGAACTGGGCGCGGGAGACGGGCGGCACGGCCGTCGCGCTGCGCTACCACAACGTGTACGGGCCCGGGATGCCGCGCGACACCCCCTACGCCGGGGTCGCGGCGATCTTCCGGTCGGCGCTGGAGGCGGGCCGGGCGCCGCGCGTGTTCGAGGACGGCCGCCAGCTCCGGGACTTCGTGCACGTGCGTGACGTGGCGCTGGCCAACCTCGCGGCGCTCGGCGGGGGGACCCCCGGGACGCTGGCCGCCTACAACATCGCCAGCGGGCAGCCGCACACGGTCGGGGAGATGGCCGCGGCCCTCGCGGCCGGACACGGCGGCCCGGCACCGGTGACCACCGGCGAATACCGGCTGGGCGACGTGCGGCACATCGTCGCCGGCCCGGAACGGGCGGCGGCGGAGCTCGGCTTCCGCGCCGCGGTGCCGTTCGCCTCAGGGATGGCGGAGTTCTCCACCGCCCCGCTGGGCTGACCGGGCGGCAGACCTCACCACGGGGAGCTGACGAGCCCCTGCAGCAGGAGCCCGGTCAGGGCCTGGGCGGCGAGCCACCACCGGCCGGGCGACGACGCGGCGGCCAGGACGATCCAGACCGCGTAGGGCACCCAGATCCGCTCGACCTCTCCCCTGGTCACCCCGCTGACGTCGAGGGCGAGCACGGCCACAACCGCCGCCGCGACCAGCGCGCGCACCCCTCCGGGCGGCGTCCGTGCCAGCCCGGCGGCGGTCGCGGGGCCGGTCAGGAGGGCCAGCACCGCCAGGTTGGCGGCCAGGAAGTAGAGGTAGGGCCGGGCGGCGCCCGGGTCGGCGGCCCACTCCGCGTGGGTGGCGAGCACCCCGAGCGGCCACAGGAAGCCGCCCGCGACGGCGGCCGCGGTCACCGCGGCCGCCCCCGCCAGGCAGGCGACCACGGTGGCGTGGGAGATCCGCGCCACCACGGCGGCGACCACCGGGATCAGCAGGTACGGCACGAGCCCGTAGCTGAGGTAGGGCAGGGCCCCCAGCAGCACCCCCGCCGCCCCGGACAGCACCCGGCCCCGCCCCCTGCCCCCGGACACCAGCAGGGCGACGCCCCAGGCGCCCACCCCGGCGAAGAAGGCGTCCATGGTCGTGGCGATCCAGACCGCGGCGGGGGTCAGCGCGAGGTACGGCAGGGCGAGACGGGCGCTCTCCTCCCCCGCCAGCCGCCGGACGGTGAGCGCGACGGCCACGGTCGCCGAGCATCCCACCGCGACGGCCAGCACCGCCGCCCAGAACGGCCCGGGCAGCCCGGCCTCCGCCAGGGCCCAGAGCACCAGGACGGGCAGCGGGGGATGGCCCCGCACATGGGTGGGGTAGCCGGGGAGCCGCTCGGTGAAGGAGGCCAGCCAGCCGAGTGGGTCGTCCCCCACGGCGGGCAGCACGGCCAGATACTCGTAGCGGCTGGTGAACGGCTGGGCCAGGCCGTCGCCGGAGACGGCCAGCAGCACCGTCCACGTCAGGGCCGTGCCGTACGCCACGGCCAGGGCCTGCCCGAAGCGGAGCCGGACGGCCAGGCCGGGCAGTACGGCGACCGCCGCCGCGGCCAGGAGCAGGGGCGGCAGGAGCGCGGCCGTCGGCGTGCGGAGCCGCCCGTGCAGCGGCGGCAGGCGGTCGATGGGCAGCGCGCCGCGGGCGCGCAGGACGGCCCCGGCCGCGAACGCCGCGACGACGAGCGCGGCCCAGACGGCGAGCGCCGCCCGGCTCCGGCGGCCACCGGAGCCGGCGCCTCGCCGGGACGGGCCACCGGCCGCGGACAGGCGCCTCCCAACGCCCCACCGGAACAGGCCACCGGCCGCGGACAACCGCCTCCCAACGCCCCACCGCAACGGGCCACCGGCCGCGGACAACCGCCTCCCAACGCCCCGCCAGGACGGGCCACCGGCCGCGGGCGGGCCCCCTGCCTGCCGCCGAGACTGTTTGATCACACCCTCACATTAGGTCTGACCTGCTATTTTTCCGCGACACGTCACCACTCCGTAAGGGTTGACAGGCCCTGCCGGCCGTAGCGTCGCAAGCATGGAGATCGATGTGGTGCTCCCGTGCCTGGACGAGGAGGCGGCCCTGCCGTGGGTGCTGGGACGCATGCCGGACGGCTACCGCCCGATCGTGGTGGACAACGGCTCCACGGACGGGTCGGCACGGGTCGCGGCCGAGCTGGGGGCGCTGGTGGTGAGCGAGCCCAGGCGCGGGTTCGGCGCCGCCTGCCACGCGGGCCTGCTGGCCGCGACGGGCGAGGTGGTGTGCTTCATGGACGCCGACGCCTCGCTGGACCCCGGCCAGCTCCCGCGGGTGACCGGGCCCGTCGCCTCGGGCCGGGCCGACCTGGTCCTGGGCAGGCGGGTGGCCGGCCCGGGAGCCGCCTGGCCGCTGCACGCGCGGCTGGGCAACGCCTTCCTCGGCTGGCGGCTGGCCCGCCGCACCGGCACCCGGCTGCGCGACATCGGCCCGATGCGGGCCTGCCGCCGGGCGGACCTCGTGGCCCTGGGCCTGACCGACCGGCGTTTCGGCTACCCGCTGGAGATGGTCCTGCGGGCGGCCGAGCGAGGCTGGCGGATCACCGAGACCGGAGTGGACTACCTGCCCCGCAGCGGACGGTCCAAGGTGACCGGCACCGTACGCGGCACGCTCCGCGCGGTCGGCGACATGCGCAGGGTCCTGAGCGGGCCGGGCGGCACCGGATGACCGGCGGCCGCGACGGGACCGCCCACCGGGACGCGGCCCGCGCCGGGGCCGGTCCGCGGCGGGGGCGGCTCCCCCGGGAGGACGGGGGCCGGGCCGTCCGCGGCGGCGGGGCCCAGGTCGTCGTCATCGCCAAGGAGCCGGTGCCGGGGCAGGTCAAGACCAGGCTCACCCCGCCGTTCACCCCGGAGGAGGCCGCGGCCCTGGCCGCGGCGGCGCTGGCGGACACCCTGGGGGCGGTGGCCGCCGCCCCGGTGGACCACCGGGTGATCGCGCTGCGCGGCGGCACCGGCCCCTGGCTCCCGCCGGGCTTCACCGTGGTGCCGCAGCGGGGCGCCGGCCTGGACGAACGGCTGGCCGCCGCCTTCGACGACGCCCACCGGGCCTGCCCGCTGCCCGTCGTCCTGATCGGCATGGACACCCCGCAGGTCAGCTCACTGCTGCTGGCCACCGCGGTGGCCGGGCTCGCCACCTGCGACGCCGTCTTCGGCCCCGCCACCGACGGAGGGTTCTGGCTGCTCGGCCTGCGCCGTCCCGACCCCGCGCTCCTGCTCGGTGTGCCGATGTCCCGGCCCACGACCGGCGCCGTCCAACTGCGGCGGCTGCGCGCGGCGGGTCTGTCGGTGGGGATGCTGCCTCCCCTGCGGGATGTGGACACCGCGGAGGACGCGCTGGCGGTGGCGTCCGAGGCGCCGTCGTCCCGCTTCGCCGCCGCCCTCGCCGGGCTCGGCGCGGGAGTGCTCCCGGCGGCCGGTCCGGCCCCGCGGCGGGGCCGCCGCCCCTCGGACGGAAGCGGCCCGGCGCCCCGGCCCCCGCCCCGGCCCCTCGGCCCCCTCCGCAGGAGCGGCCCCATGACCGGGCGCCTGTCCGGGGCGTCCCCCGACGCGACGGATCCACCTGCGTAGACTCGTGGAAGGAGGCAGGACGATGGTCGACAAGCCTGCGCTGACGGAGAAGGTGGTGTTCACCAGCGGGCTGCGCTCGGAGGGCGTGGCCGCCCGGCTCGGCGCGCTGCTGGGCATCAGCTTCACCCTCGCCCTGATCACCGGGCTGTTCAGCCACTTCATGCAGCACCCGCCGCCCTGGCTGGACTGGCCGTCGCGGCCCATCGGGCTGTACCGCGTCACCCAGGGGGTGCACGTCATCAGCGGCCTGGCCACGATCCCGCTGCTGCTGGCCAAGCTGTGGGCGGTCTACCCGAAGCTGTGGCAGTGGCCGCCGTTCCGCTCCGCGGCGCACGCGGTCGAGCGCGCGTTCGTCCTGCTGCTGGTCGCCGGAGCGCTGTTCCAGCTCTTCACCGGGCTGCTGAACATCGCCTACACCTACCCCTGGTCGTTCTTCTTCCCGGCCGCGCACTACTGGACCTCGTTCATCGTCTACGGCGCCCTGATCATCCACGTCGTCACCGAATGGTCCAAGGTCCGCCGGTCCGTCCCCGTCCCGCTGGAGCCGGCCCGGCGCCGCTTCCTGCTCACCATCGGCGCGGCCTCCGGGCTGACCGTGCTGCTCACCGTCGGCGAGGCCTTCGCCCCGCTGCGGCGGCTGGCCCTGATCGCGCCGCGGAACCCGGCGATCGGGCCACAGGGCCTGCCGGTCAACAGGACCTCCCAGGCCGCCGGGGTCAGGCCCGTCGACGCCAGCTACCGGCTGGTCGTCACCGGCGCGGTCCAGGCGGAATACTCCTACCAGGACCTGGTACGGCTGCCGCAGCACACGGTCGAGCTGCCGATCGCCTGCGTCGAGGGCTGGAGCGCGTCCGCGCGCTGGACCGGCGTCCGGCTCCGTGACCTGGTGGCGGGCGCCCCGCCCGACGCCCTGGTCACGGTGGAGTCGCTGGAGCGTCCCTCCGGCGTCTACCGGACCAGCGAGCTGCGGCCACCGCACTGGAACGATCCGCTGACCCTGCTCGCCCTGCGCGTCAACGGCGAAACGCTCCATCTGGAGCACGGCTACCCGCTCAGGCTCATCGCGCCGGACCGGCCCGGCGTCATGCAGACCAAGTGGGTCACGAAGGTGGTGGTCTCGTGAAGGCGGACGGTCACCGGGTGAGCGGTTACAGAATGGTCGGTTACGCCGCCGGGGCCGGGCTGGTCCTGCTGGGGTTCGCCGGGCTGCTCGCCGACGCCGACCAGACCCGGCCGCTGAGCTGGGCGGTGTGGTTCGGCGGGATCCTGATCGCGCACGACCTGCTGCTGGTGCCGTTGGTGCTCGCGACGGGCGTCCTGACCCGCCGGATGCGCCGGCCGTACCGGGCGGCGCTGGTGATCGGCGCGGTGATCACCCTCGTCGCCCTGCCCATGGTCCTGGGCTTCGGACGGCGCGCCGACAACCCCTCCCAGCTGCCGCTGGACTACGGGCTCAACCTCGTCGTCATCCTCGCCGTGATCGCCGCCGCCGGGTTCGCCGCCGGGACGCTCGCCCGCGTCCGCGAGGCGCGCCCACCCCGCCCCCGCGGCTGAGCCCCGCCCCGTCCCCGCGGGGCCTTCCGCCAGGGGGCCGGGGGCCTACGTGCGAGGAGGCAGGTCGTCGAGGGCGTCCTGGACCGTGGGGTAGACGGGGATGCGCGTCGTCAGACCGGTGATCCACAGGATGCGCGTGGCCCCGCGCTCGGTCCCCACCAGCGCCAGCCGGCCGCCCTCCCCGAGGGCGCGCCTCCAGCAGTTGACGATCAGGCCGGTGCCCCGGGAGTCGAGGAGGTCGAGACCCGTGAGGTCCATGATCAGACGCGGGCCGAACGCGGCGAAGACCTGGTCGACGAAGTCGACGGCGAGAGCGTGGACCGTGTGGTCGAAGCTCCCCCGGATCGCCACGACCGCCGCGCCCTCGGCGGCCCTGGCCGTGAACAGCGCCGCCGGCGTCTCCAGGCGAAGATCGGACATCAGCCGGCCCCGCGGACGTGCGGGCCGAGCTGACCGTCCTGGGTGACCTGGGCGACCAGGACGCAGGTGTCGTCGGCCGCGTTGGCCGGCACCATGGCGTTCATGACCGCCGACAGCCGCTCCTGGGAGGCGGGCGCGATCGGCCTGAGCGCCTCGGCCAGGGCGGCGCTCGTGAGATCCAGGCCCTCGTAGAGGTCGCTGCCGCGCTTCTCGATGAGCCCGTCGGTGAACATCACCATGAGATCGTCGGGCCTGAGCCGTACGGTGCCGCAGGTGTAGGTGGCGTCCTCGAAGACGCCGAGCAGCACGCCCGGGTGGAGCAGGCGCTCCACGTGGGAGCCCCGGGCCAGCAGCATCGGGGGGTGACCGGCGTGGGTCCACCGCAGGGTGCGGTCGGCCGGGTGGTAGCGGGCCACCAGCGCGGTCGCCAGCACGTCGGGCCGGAGCTTGCACAGCAGACGGTTCAGCACGGTGAGGATCTCCGCCGGATCGTGCCGGGCGAAGGCCAGGCCGGTGATCGCGTGGCGGAGCTTCGCCATGGCGGAGGCGGCGGCCACCCCGTTGCCGGCCACGTCCCCCACGGCGAGCAGCACGTCGCCGTCGTCCAGACCGATCGCCTGGTACCAGTCACCGCCGAGATACGCCGCCGTCTCGGCGGGCTGGTAACGGGCCGCCACCCGCAGGCCCGGCAGGGTGAAGGGCTCGTCCTGGACCGGCATGACGATCTTCTGCAGGTGGGCGGTGAACCGGTTCTCCTCCTCCAGCCGCTGCTCGCTGTCGTCTCGGACCCAGGTGGCCAGCAGGCCGTCGTCGTAGCGGGCGAGCCGCATGACGTAGTCCGACCGGTGCGGGACGCCGTCGGCGGCCTCGACGTGCTCATACCGGCTGGGCCGCTCGGACACGCCGGTCTCCATCACACGCAGGTGCGCCTGCCACAGCGGTGTGTCCAGCACCGAGGGGTAGCACTGCCGGACGCGCAGGCCGACCAGCTCCCCGCCCCGCCGGCCGTGAACGTCCTCCGCCTCCGGGCTCACGGCCTGGATGACGAAGTCGACGATCGTCCCCGAGGCGTCACGGATCGGCACGGACCAGCTCGCCGACCCGGGCATCACGTCGAGCATGACCTGCGCCCGGGCCGTCGAGGCCGACAGGCGCTCGGCGGCGGGCAGCACCTCCATGAGCCCCTCGAACACGCGATCGTCCGCCGGCGCCGAGCCGTCCGGGGCCGCGCACGCCTCCGGCGGGACCGCGTAGGCTCCCGCCGGAGCCGCGTACGCTCCCGTCTGGGCCGCACCGCGCCTGCCGGGGGAGGGCATGGTCTGTCTGGTCGATTTCAGGACGTCCGGCCTGCTGGAGGGCAGCAGGCGACGCTCATCTCCTGGGCTCAGGATCGCTTCCTTCCGCATGGCCGCGCGCCGGCCTTGAGGGAGCCGGGGTGACGGGGCGCCGGCACGGGCTTTGACAGATGGTGCAGATGGTCGTGTGCGGTCGGGGCGGTTCAAGCACTGAAATATACGCGGACGGTGGTGCCGCCCTGGATGGTGTGGACGCGGACGAGATCGCTGAGCAGGTTGGTGACGAGCAGGCCGCGGGATCCCCGCTGGCGGGGATCGACGGGCCGGCGTCCGGCAAGGGGGTCGACGATGTGACCGGCGTCGCTGACGTCCATGACCACATGCCCGTTCTCCGACCAGATACGCACGGTCCCCGAGCCCCCGCCGTAGTCGAGGCTGTTGGCCGCCAGCTCGCTGGCGATCAGCCGCAGGTCCTCGAGCCGCTCTCCGGACAGTCCCATCCGGCCGGCGTGTCCCACGACGAAGTCGCGCACCCGCCCCAGGTCGCCCGGGGAGAAGCCGAGGGCGGCGGCGTCCGCCGGGTCGCGCAGCGGCCGGTTGTAACGGCCGATGACGCGTTCGGGCGCGTAGTCGCGGCTGGGACGCGAGCCCGAGGCGTCCACGAGGAGGGGGTGGGTCATCTCCGCGTCAGCGATCACCGAGGGGGCGAGCCCGTCGAGGTCGTAGGGGCACAGGATGGTGACGGCACGCCCGGAGAACGCCAGGTTGATCAGCGCCTCGTGCTGGGCGCAGGCGGGATACTCCGTCTCCGAGCGGCCCGGCCAGATCGGCTCGCCGATGATGCGGACCCTGCCGGCGGGGTGGAGGTCGGCGAAGGCGTACAGGACCCCGGGGATGATGCGGCCCGGGTTCCGGCCGGCCTCCGTCATGTCGAGGAAGCGCACTCCGGAGGCCGCCGCGCCGAGCTCGTCCCGGAGCAGCTCCACGTTCGGCGCGGGCACGGCCACCGCGACCGGCTCCCCGGCCGCCAGGCCCTCGCGGACGAACGGCACGGTGCCGTCGAGATACTGCTGGGCTCCCCGGTAGAACAGCGCCGGGTGGACGAACGGATCCACCGTGGTGGTGGTCGCCGTCGTGCTCATTGCGTCTCCACTTCGATCGGGGAGGGGTCCGGTCCGATCAAGGTGAGTACGGATCTCAGACAGTAGGGCGCGTGGTGCAGGAACACCTTTTTCCCGACGGGGAGGCTACGCGCGGCCTCGGTCAGCAACCAAGCCCCCCGGACGTCTACGAACGTCAGCCCGGAGAAGTCGAGGTGCATGTCCTCACCCCTGATGACCAGTCCGCCCAACGCCTCCTCCCAGAGTCTCCTGGTCGTGCGGTCGATCTCACCGCTCACCCTCAGCAGGGCGGGCGCCTCCAGCAGGTCGACGTGGAGATCGTGGGGGCTCGGGTCACGGAGCCCGGCGGCCGGAGGCGGTCTGCACGGTCGCGCCTCTGGCCAGATCGTCATGATGACCGTCCTGAAGTCGGCGTTGAACACCTCCAACGTACCCGTTGTCCTCTTTCACAGCGAAAAGGGTGCGCCGACTCCATGGCGAAAGGGGACGAGAAGATCACGGCGGCGTGGAAGAGGTGACGGCGGCGCGGAAGGGGAGGTCACGGTGGCGGCGCGGAAGGGGACATCAGCGCGGCGCGGAAGGCAGCGCGACATGGAAGCAACACGGCGCGGAAAGCGGGGGGCGGAGCCACGGCGGCATGGAACGGAAAGCACGGCGGCACGGAAACGGAAAGGAGGGAAGACCGGTCCAGGCGTCCCTCATGCCGAAAAATTCCGGCATACCCCACTAATTCCGGTGCACCTTATGCAGGAAAATGACGGGCATGCGCATTCTGATCATCGGTGGGACCCGGTTCGTCGGCCGGCACATCACCGAAGCCGCGATCGCGGCCGGGCACGAGGTCTCCCTGCTGCACCGAGGGCAGACGGGGCCGGAGCTGTTCCCCGAGGCGGAGCACCTGCGGGCCGACCGCAACGCGGATCTGTCGGTCCTGCGTGAGCGGCGGTGGGACACGACGATCGACGTCAGCGCCTACCATCCGGGGCAGATCGCCTCCCTCGCCGGCGCGCTCTCCACGGGCCAGTACGTCTTCGTCTCCAGCACCGCCGTCTACACCGTCCCGAAGGAGCCGGGCTTCGCCGAGGACTCGCCGCTGGTCGAGCTCGACGGCCCGATCCCGGAGGCGGTCACCATCGAGACCTACGGGGCGCTGAAGGTGCTCTGCGAGCGCGCCGCGGTCGAGCACTTCGGGTCGGAAACCCTGATCGTACGGCCGACCTACGTGATCGGCCCGTACGACTACACGGGCCGGTTCACCTACTGGGTGAACCGGATCGCACGCGGCGGCGAGGTCCTGGCTCCGGGCGACCCCACGGACCCGATCCAGGTGATCGACGGACGCGACATGGCCGCCTGGATCATCGCCATGGCCGAGAAGGCGGGCTCGGGCGCCTTCCACGCGGTCAGCCCGCCCCCGCCGTTCTCCTTCGGAGACATGCTGGAGGCGATCGTGGCCGAGGTCGGACCGCCCGGGACCACGCTGACCTGGGTCGGGCAGGACTTCCTGCGCTCCGAGGGAGAGGACGGGCGGTCGCTGCCGCTCTGGTCGGAGGGCGGCGGGCACGCGGCGGTCAACACCGCGGATCCGGCCGCCGCCGCGGCGGCCGGTCTCAGCCCGCGTCCGTTCGGCCGGTCGGTGCGTGAGATCCGCGAGTCCGAGGCGTCCTTCTCGACGGACACCACGATCAGCCCGGACCGGGAGGCGGACCTCCTGGCCAGGTGGCGCTCCCGCCCTCAGGGATGATCACACCCTCACGGGTCCGGCGCCCGGGTCCGGCGCCCACGGGACGGCCGTCATGAGGTGGCGCGGGACCGGCGCGCGCGAACGGCCGTCATGGGGCGGCACAGGGCCGGCTCCCGCGAGGGATCGTCACGGGATGGCCTGCGCGGGTCCGGCTCCCGCGAGCGGCCGTCACGCGGTGGCGTCGGTCTGGAGGACCGCCTGGATCTCGATGACGATCTGGACCTTCTCGCTCAGGGCCACGCCACCGCCGGGGATGGGGCCGTTGTAGCTGACGCCGAAGTCCATGCGGTTGATCTCCCCGGTGGCCGTGAACCCAGCGCGGCCACCGGCGAAGGGGTCGGCGGCGAAGGGGTCGGGGCCGAACCCGTTGACCTCCAGCTTCAGCGGGACCGGGCGGGTCACCCCCTTGAGGGTGAGCTCGCCGTCGAGCAGGAAGCCGTCACCGTCGGGGCGGATCCCGCTGGAGCGGTAGGTCATGGTCGGGTGGACGTCGGCCTCGAAGAAGTCGGCGGAGCGGACGTGGTCGTCCCGCTGCTTGTTACCGGTGTCGACCGAGGCCAGATCGATGGTCGCGGTCACGCTCGACTCCAGCGGGTCGCCGCCGGTGACGATCCGGCCCTCGAAGGCGAGGAAGCGCCCGCGCACCTTGCTGATCATGAGATGCCGGACGACGAAGCTCACCTCGGAGTGGGCCGGATCGATGGCCCACGTGCCGGCGACGTAGCCGGGGATCTCGACAGCCTTGGTCGTCATCGTGTCTCCTTGGGTTACCTGGGGTAAGGCGGTTCCCTTTGATAGGTCGGTTCCGAAGGGGAACCGCCTCTATCCTGGTGACACTTCGCCAAAAGTGACAAGAAGGCACTTTCACCTCATTTAGTTACCTGGAGAGAACCATGGACAGCACGGCCTTCTCCGAGCGCACCAGGGCCGCCTGCCAGGCCCGCGAGATCCTGGACCGCGTCGGGGACAAGTGGTCGCTGTATGTGATCTCCCAGCTGAGCGACCGCACCAAGCGGTTCAACGAGCTCAAGCGCGACATCGACGGCATCAGCCAGCGCATGCTGACGGTCACCCTGCGCGGGCTGGAGCGCGACGGCATCATCTCCCGGACCATGTATCCGGTCATGCCGCCCCGCGTCGACTACGCGCTCACCCCGATGGGCCGCACGCTGCTCGACACCGTCGGCTCCCTCGTCTCGTGGGCCGAGGAGCACGTCGACGAGATCGAGGCCACCCGCGCCCGCTACGACGCCCGCACCGAGAGCTTCCCCGAGCCCGAGTGAGCCGCCGGGTCTCAGACCCCTATGTCCCGGGCGACGTTGTCGAGCCGGTCGGCCAGCAGGTCGAGCTGTTCGTCCGTGACCACATCACCGGCGGTGAAGTCCGCCACGTCCCGGCGGCGCGCGATGATCAGCGCCCGGTGGTCATCGTCGATCTCCCCCTTCTCCAGGACCAGGCAGTCGCCGCGGACGAACACCAGGGCGGTGTCGGGGTCCGGTGATTCCAGCAGCCGCCGGACGCATTCCCGGTCGATGAGCGCCATGGAAGCACCTCCTTGTCCGAAGGCGGCCATACCCTGCGCACCCGCCGGCTTAACGGACACGCAGGTCAAGCCGGTCCACCGGACGGCACGGCCCGCCCGGGACCGCGGCGAGGTCGGCCGGGCCGGCGGCGAGATCGGCCGGGCCGGCGCGGCGGCCGGAAGAAGCGCGTCAGCTCACCCGGCGGCCCTTCCTGCGGATGGGGATGGTGCTCATGTTCGTCATCGCCGGACGCGGATCCCTGAACCCGTAGCCGTGGGCCTCAAGGAGGGCGATCGCCTCCTGCTGGGCCGCGGCCTCGCCGCCCGCCGCGTCGGCTGACACCTGGCAGCGGAACGTGAACCAGCTCAAGGTCTCGTCATAGACGAAGGTGCCCTCCTCGCTGAAAGGGCTCCCGGTCACGTCCTGGTCGTCGGCCCGGCCGAGGCGGTCGAGGAGCGCGGCCCGGTCGGCGTCGCCCAACCGGTCGAACTTGCCACGAATGATCACTCGAAAGACGTGCCGCGTCATGGTGTCCTCATCCTTTCCGGACGGCGCGCGCCGGAGCCCGCCCGGCGGGCCACCGCCCCGGACGCACCCCGCCCGGCGGGCGGGTGCCGCGCTCCGCACCCGCCCGTCCATCGTTGAACGTAGTGCAAATTTGAAGTCCACTGCAAATTTATACTAGCCTCCAGACGGACCTCGATGCCCACCGGCGGCGGAGCGACCGGACCGCCACGGACACCGGGCCGCCCACCCCTGTAAACGGATTGCTCACCCTTATGAGTGAGTAACTCACTCACTCGCCGTGTAGGGTCATCCGCGTGATCATGACGTCCCATTCCCAGCGCGCCGCGCCGCTCCCGCCGGACGAGCGGCGTGCCGCGCTCATCGCGTCCACGCTGTCGCTGGTGCTCGCCCACGGCCCCGACGTCAACACCCGGCAGATCGCGCAGGCGGCCGGCGTCGCGGAGGGGACGATCTTTCGGGTCTTCGCCACCAAGGACGAGCTCGTGGACGCGGCCGTGGCCAGCGCCTTCGACCCCGACCCGCTGCTGCGCGACCTGGCGGCCATCGACCGCGCGGCCCCCCTGGACGCCCGGCTCGTCGCGGCGGTCGAGATCCTGCAGCAGCGCACGACGCGCGTCTTCCGGCTGCTGGACGCCCTGGGGTGCGGGAGTGCCGTCGAGGCCGGCCGCAACCGCCAGATCCGGCTCGGCCAGAACGTCGTCATCCGGCAGGCGCTCATCGACCTGATCGAGCCCGGCCGCGACCGGCTGCGCTGCGGTCCGCAGGAGGCCGTGCGCCGGCTGCAGCTGCTGACCGTCGCGTGCAGCCATCCCCGGTTCGTCGAGGACGACCCGCTGTCACCGGCGGAGATCGTCTCCATGCTGCTGGACGGCATCCGCCTGCGCCCGGAGCACGACGCGCCCGATCCGGACGCCACCGGCGGTCCGGAGACCTCCAACAGCTCCGACACCCCAAGCGGAGGGCACCACTCATGCTGAGCCGGCTGCTACGCACCTATCTCAGGCCCTACTCATCGACGCTGACCGCCGTGGTGGTGCTGCAGATCGTCGGCACCATGGCCTCGCTGTACCTGCCCAGCCTCAACGCCGACATCATCGACCAGGGCGTCGCCACCGGCGACGCCGGCTACATCCTGTCCGCCGGCGGCTGGATGCTGTTCGTGTCCCTGATCCAGATCATCTGCTCGATCGCGGCGGTCTACTACAGCGCCCGCGCGGCGATGGGATTCGGCCGGGACGTCCGCTCAGCGGTCTTCCACCGGGTGGGCGAGTTCTCCACCCGGGAGGTCTCCCAGTTCGGAGCGCCCTCGCTGATCACCCGCAGCACCAACGACGTGCAGCAGGTCCAGATGCTCGTGGTGATGGGCTGCACGATGCTGGTCTCCGCGCCGATCACGGGCATCGGCGGCATCATCATGGCGCTGCGCCAGGACCTCACCCTGTCCTGGCTCCTGGCGGTCTGCGTCCCCGTGCTGCTGGTGTCGATCGGACTGATCATCTCCCGCATGGTCCCCCAGTTCCGCGCGATGCAGGAGCGCATCGACCGGGTCAACCAGGTCCTGCGCGAGCAGCTGACCGGCATCCGCGTCGTGCGCGCCTTCGTCCGGGAACGCGAGGAGACGCTCCGGTTCGCCGGGGCGAACGACGCGCTGACCGCGACCGCGCTGCGCGCCGGGCAGCTGATGAACCTCATCTTCCCCGTCGTGCTGCTGATCCTCAACGTCTCCGCCGTCGCCGTGCTCTGGTTCGGCGCCGGCCGCGTGGACAGCGGCGAGATGCAGGTCGGCGCCCTCACCGCCTTCCTGATGTATCTGATCCAGATCCTCACCTCGATGATGATGGCCACCTTCATCTCGATGATGATCCCGCGCGCCGCGGTCTGCGCCGAGCGCATCGGCGAGGTGCTCGACACCGAGTCGTCGGTGCGCCCGCCCGACGATCCCGTACGGCAGGTGCACGGCCGCGCCGAGCTGGAGCTGCGGGACGTCGAGTTCCGCTACCCGGGCGCGGCGGCTCCGGTGCTGTCCGGCATCTCCTTCCGCGTCTCCGCCGGGCAGACCACCGCCGTCGTCGGCAGCACCGGAGCCGGCAAGACGACGCTGGTCTCCCTGGTGCCCAGGCTGTTCGACGCCACCTCCGGCACGGTTTCGGTCGACGGCGTCGACGTCCGCGACCTCGACCCCCAGATGCTCTGGACGCGCATCGGCCTGGTGCCGCAGAAGCCGTACCTGTTCACCGGGACCGTCGCGAGCAACCTGCGTTACGGCAACCCGGACGCCAGTGACGAGGAGCTGTGGCAGGCGCTGGAGGTCGCCCAGGCCCGCGACTTCGTCGAGGCGATGCCCGGGGGCCTCGACGCGCCCATCACACAGGGCGGCACGAACGTCTCCGGTGGTCAGCGGCAGCGGCTCTCCATCGCCCGAGCGCTGGTCAACAAGCCCGAGATCTACCTGTTCGACGACTCGTTCTCGGCTCTCGACCTGGCCACCGACGCCCGGCTGCGCGCCGCCCTACGCCCCTACACCGCCCAGTCCGCCGTCGTCATCGTCGCTCAGCGGGTCTCCACCATCGCCGGCGCCGACCAGATCATCGTGCTCGACGACGGCGTGATCGTCGGCATGGGGACCCACGACGAGCTGCTGGAATCCTGCCCGACATACATCGAGATCGTCGAGTCCCAACTAGCCGCGGGGAGCGCAGCATGAGCGACCGGCCCATGACGACCACGCCACCACGCCCGCCGGCGGGCGGCGGCCTCTTCGGGCGGGGCCCCTTCGCCGGGGCCGGGATGCTCGTGGAGAAGTCGATGAGCTTCTGGCCGTCCACGCGGCGGCTGATGCGGCGCCTGGCGCCCGAGCGCGCGAGGATCACGGTGGTGCTCGTCCTCGCCCTGATCGGCGTGGTGCTCTCCGTCATCGGGCCGAGGCTCCTCGGCTGGGCGACGGACATGATCTTCGACGGCGTGATCGGCAAGCAGCTGCCCTCCGGGATCACCAAGGAGCAGGCGGTGGCGGCCGCCCGCGCGGCGGGCGACGACAGCTTCGCGGACATGCTCTCGCGGATGGACGTCGTGCCCGGTCGCGGAGTCGACTTCGGCGCACTGGGCACGCTCGTGGTCTGGGCGGTGGTGCTCTACGTCGCGACGTCGGTCTTCGCCTGGCTCCAGGGCTACATCCTCAACGACGTGGTCCAGCGCACCGTGTACCGGCTCCGGTCCGACGTCGAGGACAAGCTGAACCGGCTCCCCCTGCGGTTCTTCGACGGCCAGCCGCGCGGCGAGCTGCTCAGCCGGGTCACCAACGACATCGACAACGTGTCCCAGACCCTGCAGCAGACGATGAGCCAGCTGCTGACCTCGCTGCTGACCGTGATCGGCGTGCTGGCGATGATGTTCGTGATATCGCCGCTGCTCGCGCTGATCGCCCTGGTGACCATCCCGCTGTCGATGGTCGTCACCAAGCAGGTCGCGAAGCGCTCGCAGAAGCTGTTCGTCGCGCAGTGGACCCACACCGGCACCCTGAACGCCCACATCGAGGAGGCGTTCACCGGCCACGAGCTGGTGAAGGTGTTCGGCCGCCGGCCGGAGGTCGAGCAGGCGTTCCAGGACCGGAACGAGGAGCTGTTCAAGGCCAGCTTCGGCGCCCAGTTCATCTCCGGGATCATCATGCCGACGATGACCTTCATCGGGAACCTCAACTACGTCGCCATCGCCGTCGTCGGGAGCATACGGGTCGCCACCGGGACGATGAGCCTGGGCGACGTCCAGGCGTTCGTCCAGTATTCGCAGCAGTTCACCCAGCCGCTGACCCGGGTCGCCTCGATGGCCAACCTGCTGCAGTCGGGGGTGGCCTCGGCCGAGCGGGTCTTCGAGCTGCTGGACGCCGAGGAGCAGGAGCCGGACCCCGCCGACCCGGTGCCGCCCGCCTCCCGGCGGGGCCGCGTCGAGTTCGAGCACGTGTCCTTCCGCTACGAACCGGAGCAGCCTCTCATCGAGGATCTGTCGCTGGTGGCCGAGCCCGGGCACACGGTCGCGATCGTCGGCCCGACCGGCGCGGGGAAGACCACCCTCGTCAACCTGATCCTGCGCTTCTACGAGCTGGACTCCGGCCGGATCACCCTCGACGGCGTCGACGTCACCGCGATGCGCCGTGAGGACCTGCGCTCGCACATCGGCATGGTGCTCCAGGACACCTGGCTGTTCGGCGGCACCATCCGCGAGAACATCGCCTACGGCAACCCCCGGGCCACCGAGGAGGAGATCCTGGCCGCCGCGCAGGCCACGTTCGTCGACCGGTTCGTCCGCACCCTGCCCGACGGCTACGACACCGTCATCGACGAGGAGGGCGGCAACGTCAGCGCCGGGGAGAAGCAGCTGCTGACCATCGCCCGCGCCTTCCTCTCCGACCCGTCCCTGCTCATCCTCGACGAGGCCACCAGCTCGGTCGACACCCGGACCGAGGTCCTGGTCCAGCACGCGATGGCCGCGCTCCGCTCCGACCGCACCAGCTTCGTCATCGCCCACCGGCTGTCCACCATCCGCGACGCCGACCTGATCCTGGTGATGGACGCCGGCCGCATCGTCGAGCACGGCACCCACGACGAGCTGCTCGCCGCCCAGGGCGCCTACCACCGGCTGTACGCGGCGCAGTTCAGCGGCGCGCTGGTCACCGATGACGACGAGGTCAGCGGGGAGGAGGAGGTGGCGGGGGTGCGGGGATAACCGGCGGTTCCGCCGGGGCGGCGCCCGCCCCCGCCCCGGCGGAACCGGCGGAGCGGCGGGCGGTCAGGCGCGCGGCGTCCGGCCAGCGCACGCCGTACGCCCAGCCTGCCCGTTCGAACCAGCGGATCAGGCGGGCGCTCGGGTCCAGCTGGCCTCTGAGCACCCCGTGGCGGGCGCAGGTCGGGTCGACGTGGTGCCAGTTGTGCCAGCCCTCGCCGAGGGTCAGCAGCGCCACCCACCGGACGTTGGAGGAGCGGTCCCTGCTCCTGAAGGGGCGTTCGCCGAAGGTGTGGGCGATGGAGTTCACCGACCAGGTCACGTGGTGCACCACGGCGTAGCGGACCAGCCCGCCCCAGAAGAGGGCGGTCCACATGCCGCTCCACGACATCGCCCACAGCCCTCCCACCGCGGCGGGCAGCAGGAACGACAGCACCGCGACGGCGGGATAGGCGGAGTCGAAGCGCCGGACGTCGGGATCGGCCATCAGGTCCGGCACCCAGTGCTGCCGGCTGGAGCGGCGGCGCGCGGTGTAGAACCAGCCGACGTGGGCGTGCGCCATGCCTCGCAGCAGGGCCAGGCCGCTGTCGCCGTAGCGCCACGGCGAGTGTGGGTCGCCGGGCCGGTCGGCGTACTTGTGGTGGCGGCGGTGCTCGGCCGTCCACAGCGTGACGGGGCCTTCGAGCGCCATCCCGCCGGCCAGCATGAGCGCGATCCGCAGCGGCCTGCGGCATCTGAAGGCGCGATGGGTGAAGTGCCGGTGGTAGCCGACGGCGATCCCGAAAACGCTGACCAGATACATGACGACGGCGATGACCGCGTCGCGGGGACCGATCCCCCACCCCCAGACGGCGGGGACCGCGACCGCCAGGGCCAGCACCGGCAGTATGACGAGGGCGACCAGATAGACGGCGCGGCGCCCGGCCGTGACCGCCACCGTCTCGGCCGCGCCCGGCTCCGGCACCGTCTCGGCCGCGCCCGGCTCCGGCACCGTCTCGGCCGTGCCCGATTTCGGCACCGTCTCGGCTGCCCCTGACTCCGGCACTGTCTCGGCCGTGCCTGACTCCGGCTGACCCGGCGGGAAGGCCGACGTGGTCACGCTACCTCCTTCTCCTGGCGGTCTTCTTCTGCTTCTCCTGGCGGCCTCCTGGCGGCCTCCTCGCGGTCGGCGGAGACCGACCGGTCTCCTCGCGGCGGCGGAGACCGCCTGCGCACGGTCCGGCCACCCATTCAACGGCCGGACGGCGGGGTGGCGGGACTTGCCGGGAAGTGACGTCTTGATTACGTACGGGAGTCAAAACAATGCATTCGGTAGCCATCCTGAGGTAATGTGACGCCCACCTGAGCAATGGCTACGGAAAGTGACGATCTCCGTCCGCCATGGCTTCAGCGGCCGGTTCACGCGTGAGACGGAGGGTCCTACGGCATGGGTGCTGTCGATCAGTCGGCTGCGGGCGACCACCTGGAGAGAACGGGCGACCATCTGGCGAGATACGACGCGGCCGTGGCACGCGATCCGGGGTCCGCCTCCGCCCTCGTCCAGGAGTGGATGCGCACCGACTGGCGCGCGCTGTTCGCGGAGCTCCGCGAACAGCGGCCGATCTTCGTCACGCCGGCGTTCACCGTCGTGACCCGTTACGCCGATGTCGTCGAAGTGCTCTCCCGGGAGGAGACCTTCACGGTCAGGGCCTTCGGCCCGCGCCTGGACGCGGCCCTGGGCGGGCCGTTCATGCTCGGCAGGGACGCGACGCCGATGAACTGGCGGGAAAAGGGGCTGATGCAGGTCATGCTCGCCCCGCAGGACGTGGCGGACCTGCGCGGACTGGTGGGACGGATCGCGGACGAGGCGTTGGACGCCGCGGCGCGGCGCGGACGGATCGAGGCCGTCGGCGAGCTGTTCCGGCACGTCGCCCTGCGCGTGTGCGGAGATTACTTCGGTTTCCCCGGGCCCACTCCGGAGACCCTGTCACGGTGGACGAGGGCCGTTGTCGTCGACGGCTTCGCCAACTTCCAGGGCGACCCGGCGGTCCAGGCCGAGTCGGTCCGTGCGGGCGAGGAGATGATGGGCTACCTGCGCGGCCTGCTCGCCGAGCGCCGGGCCGCCCTGGCGGCGGGGCGGGGACCACTCCCCGACGACGTCTTCACCCGCCTCCTCCACACCGCCCTCCCGGCCGAGGTCGGCGTCGGCGACGAGCGACTGCTGATCAACATGGCGGGGCTGCCCCTCGGATCCGTGGAGAGCGGGCCGGGCGCCATGGTGGAGGCGGTGGAGCAGATCATGCTCCGCCCGCAGGTGCGGGCGGAGGCCGTCGAGGCCGCCGCCGACCCCGACCCCTCCCGTTTCGACCGCTACGTCTGGGAGGCGCTGCGGTTCAGCCCGTTCTTCAAACTGCTCCCCCGGCTGTGCGAGCGCGACTACGTCCTGGCCGCCGGCACCCCGCGCCGGACGGTCATCCCCGCGGGGACGTTCGTGCTCGCCGCGCCGGCCTCGGCCATGTTCGACCCGGACGTGGTGGAGGAGCCCGACGATTTCCGCCTCGACCGGCCGGAGCACCTCCGGCTCTACTTCGGCCACGGCCACCACGCGTGCCTCGGCGTGCATCCCGCCCGGGCCGTCATCTGCGAAACCGTACGCCGCCTGCTCCGCCGCCCCGGCCTGCACCCGCTCCCACCGCCGGACGGGGTGATCGTCCGCGCCCACGGGATCTTCCCCGACCGATACGTCCTGGGGCTCGGCCCGGCGGGGAAGGGGGCGTGACGGTGAAGCCCACCAGAGCGAGCGCGCGGAGCATCGCGACCGACGGCGCCGCCAACCGGCTGAGGTTCCTGGCCCTGACCAACGGGCGCCCGCTCTGGGACCTCGCCCAGCGCGTCCAGCCCGTACGG
Organism: Streptosporangium brasiliense; assembly: GCF_030811595.1. NCBI lineage: Bacteria > Bacillati > Actinomycetota > Actinomycetes > Streptosporangiales > Streptosporangiaceae > Streptosporangium > Streptosporangium brasiliense. Next base: position 2,499,628 of record NZ_JAUSRB010000002.1, on the reverse strand, counting down.
CGGCGCCTCAACGCCTCGCTGATCGACCACGCGATCCGCGAGATGCCGCCCCGGCCCGAGCCGCTGAGCACCATGGCCGACTACACCTCGTGGGCCTCACTGACCGACCGGACGTTCAACGGGCGCCACATGCCACCGGCCACGGGAGACGGGAGCGGCCGGCCCACCCCCGAGCGCGCCGCCGACCTGTTCACCCGCGGCGACGCCATGATCCCGTGCCCCCGGTCCACCGTGCTGTTCGCCTACTTCGCCCAGTGGTTCACCGACGGCTTCCTCCGCGGCGACACCCACGTCCCCAGAGATCCGCGCAAGAACAGCTCCAACCACCACATCGACCTGAACCAGCTCTACGGGCTCGACGACACGGCGACCGCCGCCCTGCGGACGTTCGACGGCGGACTGCTCAAGAGCCAGCTCATCAACGGCGCGGAGTTCCCTCCCCACCTCTGCGAGAACGGCAAGGTCAAATCCGAGTTCTCCGCCCTCGGTGTGATCCGTTTCGCGGAGCTCACCGACGCGCAGCGCGACACCCTGTTCGCGACGGGCAGCGACCGGGGCAACATCCAGATCGGCTTCACCATGCTCACGGTGCTTTTCCTGCGCGAGCACAACAGGGTGGCACGCCTGCTGGCCGGGCACTATCCGCGCTGGGACGACGAACGCCTGTTCCAGACGGCGCGCAACATCCTCATCGTCCTCCTCATCAAGCTGGTGGTGGAGGAATACATCAACCACATCACCCCGTATCACTTCCGCTTCACCCTCGACCCACGGCTGTCGGCCATGCTGGCCCACGCGCCCTGGCACCGGCAGAACTGGGCCTCGGCGGAGTTCAACCTGGTATACCGCTGGCACAGCCTGATCCCCTCCACCCTGTCCGTGGGCGGCCGGGAGCTCCCGATGGCGGAGACCATGATCGGAGGAGCGCTCATCCCCGGGCCGGGTCTGGGCCGGCTCTTCGAGGACGCCTCCCGGCAGCGCGCCGGCCGTATCGGCCTGTTCAACACCGACCCCGTCCTGCGGGAGGTCGACGTGGCCAGCATCGCCGACTCACGCGCACTGAACCTGGCCCCCTACAACGGCTACCGCGAGCACTGCCGCTTCCCCCGCGTGCGCCGCTTCGATCAGGTCTCCGGTGACCCGAGGGTGAGCGAGGCGCTGCGTGGGCTCTACCGGAGCGTCGACGACCTGGACCTGTACGTCGGCCTGTTCGCCGAGGAGCCGGGGGCCCCGGAGGCCATGCTGCCGCCGCTCCTCACAAAGATCATCGCCATTGACGCCTTCTCGCAGGCGCTGACCAATCCCCTGCTGGCCTCGCGGGTGTTCAACGCCGCGACCTTCTCCCCGGCCGGGATGAAGATCATCGCCACCACGCGGACGCTGTCGGACGTGCTCCACCGCAACGTCCCCGAAGACCCGCGGCCGCGTCCGGTGAGCCTGACCTGGCAGGCGACGCGGTGAGCGGCGGAGATGCCGCCGCGGACCACCCCCGCCCCGACGCCCGCGGGGCGGGCGCCCCAGCCGGAGACTCTCCGGCCACAGGCGCCCCGGTCGAAGGTGCCCGAGCCGAGAGCCCCTCGGCCGGAGACGCCCCGGCCGGAGTCACCCCGGCCGGAGGTGCCGCAGCCGAGGGCGCCCTGGCCGAAAGTGCCCCGGCCGCGGTCGCGGAGCTGCTGCGTGCCGCGGCCCGTGAGCTGGCCGACATCGGGACGGCGGTCCAGGAGGCGTCCGTCCACGCCACCGCGGCGCTCACCGACGGTGCCGTGCTCGGCGCCCTGCCGCGCGCCCCGGCGGAGGGATACCGGGCACAGCGTGCCCTGCTCCGTGCGGTGACGGACCGCAACGGGCTCGGATACGCGGTCGCCGGCGGCCGGCTGGGCGCTCTCGCGGCCAAGCTGGGCGGCATGGCGGGCGCCGAGAGCCTGGCCGTCCTCATCCTGGCGACCTCGCTGCGGCTGCGGATCACCGCCGTGACCCTGAACCACCCGGAGCTGCTCGACGACCCGCTGCTGAGCAGGCTCATCGGAGCGGTCGGCGCCGACCGCGACATCGAGTCGGTCCGGGCACTGCGCGCCCTGCTGAAGGACCGCGGCGCCGTACGCACCCTCAGCGGGCTTGCCCCGGTCTTCGGCGAGGTTCTCGCCCTGCGGGCCCTGCTGGACGAGAACCCGCTCAACGACACCGCCGCGTGGCTGATCGCGACCGGGAAGGGGTATGCCAGCGCCGATCCGATCACCGGCCTGAGCAACCGGGCCATAGCGGTCCTCGACACGGGAGACGGAGCCGCACGCCGCCTGGAGCCGGACCCCGCCGAGGCCGCACGGCTGGGATCGCGGGGCTCGCTGCTCGACTTCCTCGCCAACATCGGCGTCGTCGGCACGACCGGGCGGATGCTCATCCAGAGCGTGACGGGCCCGGACGGCGTGGTGCGCCACGTCGTCCAGGTGCCCGGCATGAGACCCGGCCGGCCCGACACCGACTCCCCGCAGGATCTGCTCGGCGCCTTCAGCAGCGCCGTACTGGACAGCGGCCCCTACAGCCGCGCACTGATCAAAGCCATCGACGATTTCGGCATCCCGCCGGGGGCCGAGATCGCCCTGATCGGGCACAGCTCGGGCGGTGCGGCGATCATGAACCTGGTGCAGGACACCGGATTCTGCGCCCGCTACACCGTCACCCACGCCGTGGCCGTCGGATCGCCGGTCGACTTCAAGAGGCCCGCGGACCCGCGGACCTGGATCGCCAGCGTCACCAACCAGCACGACATCATCCCCACTCTGGACGGGCAGGGCGCGGGCAACTGCTTCGACCTGCATCCTGACTGGTATGTGGTGGACTATTTCGACTCGACCCACCTGTTCCCGATCTGCCACAGCATCGAGCACTACGCCGCCAACATCGCCAACGACCTGCCCGAGGCCCGCGACCGGATCGACCGACAGCTCACGCCGTACCGGGGGCCGGTCACCCGCTCACAGATCTACCTGCTGTTCGACCGCGCCCCCCACCCCGAGGGCTTCCCCTTCCTGACCGTGCCGACCTATCCGGCGACGACGTCGCGGGGAGCGCTCGAACTGCCGGTCAGGTGCCAGGACGGCTCCGCCCTCACCGCCTACTTCGCCGCCGACCCGGGCGTGGCGGCGGCCCTGCTGGAGGAGACCGGGCTCGGGCCCGCCGTCCGGATCGCGGGGCGTGCCCTCGTCGCCCTCCACGCCTCCTGGGACCGGCGGACCAGCCTGGGGGGCTACCGCGAGGTCGACCTCGGGATCATCGTGCACGATCCGTGGCGGCCGCGGCCGTTCCGGATCTGGCCCGATCTGCTCCGGAGGGCGGACCGCCGGCACTCCGGCAGCTGCTCCGTCGGCTCCGTGGTCGACGCCGACACCGTGTCGGCCGTGGCTCCGGAGATCTGGGGCCGCCGGCCGTCCGTCGCCCCCCTGGACATCCGGCTCACCGCGCGCTCCGCCCGTATCGTGGTCGGCGGCCCGGACGACAGGCTCCTCACCCTCCGGGGGCCGCTCGGCCCTGGAGTCCCGATCGAAGGCCGGGACCTGGTCAGCTACTCACGCCACGGGGGCACCACGCTGCGGTCGTGCGTCGAGACGCGGGGCCGGGGACGGGCGCATCCCGCGCCGCGGGCACGGCTGACCGTCGGACGGACGGCCCATCCCATGGCGCGGCACCTGCGCGACCTGGGCCTCGACGGCGCCCGCCCCCTGCTGTGCCTGTCCACCGCCGCCCACCAGACGCTCCGCGCCGCCGGCGTCCCGGTGCGGACCACCTGACCTGGCGTCCCAGCGCCGACCACCAGACCTGGCGGACCGGTGCCGACCACCTGAACGACGACCACCTGACCGCCTGACCGGCGTCCCCGACCACCTGACCGAAGGAGCATCCGATGCCCACCGCCCCCCAGGCGATCGCCGCCCACGCGGAGGTCCTGCGGTCCGATGCCCGCGTGCTCACCGAATGCGCCCAACGTCTACGGGAGATCGGGGCCAAGCTGGACGGAGCCGACACCGCCCCGCAGTGGCTGCGGGAGACCCTGAACGCCCACATCGCCGCCTGCGCCGCGGCCTCCGACGACCTGGCCGGAGCCGCGACCCTGCTACGCCTCTACGCCGACCGGGCAGGTCGCTGACGGGCCTGCGGGTTACCCGTGAACACGATGCGACGTTTCAATGCCGGATCGGGACGGAACGCATCATCATACGATCATGCGGAATCTGTGGCGGCGGTCGCGGGCGTCCACACGGCTGGGGCTGGTCTCGCTCGGGCTCACGATCCTCCTGAGCGGCTCGATCTACCTCATCATCGCTGCCGGAGGTCCTGAGTCGCTCGCCGTCGTGGCCAACATCGGGCAGGTCATCGGCCTCCCGCTGGCCGTGGTGAGCATCGTGGCGCCCTTCGTCATCGCTCGCCGCTCCACCGTGCCGGAGCCGGTGCGGGTGGCGCTGGCCCGCCAGATCCATCAACAGGAGTGCCAGGTGCGGGCCGCGTTGCTGCGTGGTGTCATCGCGGCCGATCTGTCCTTCGACGACACCGATCCCGCGGCCGCCGACTACGGCGCCGATCGCGGCCATGACAGCGACAGCCGGGAGCCAGAGGGCGGCGCGGTGGCGAGGTGGGTGTCGAAGAAGGCGGCGGGGCTGCTGTTCTGGCAGGAGACCGATCCCCTCCCGCCCCGGAACGGCGCCGGCGGGCCGCTGGCCGGACAGGGCACGCTGGCCAACGCCGCCGGTTATCTCTCGGCCTTGCCCGGCCAACGTCTGATCATCGTCGGGGAGCGGGGATCGGGCAAGACGATGCTCGTGATCCAAATGGTGATCGACCTGAACCAGGCCGTCCTCGACGACCCCGCCGCCGGCGGACCGGTCGCGATCCGGCTGAGCGCCGCCTCCTGGCCCACCGGCCGGCCGCTGGTCGACTGGCTGGCCGACCAGCTCGTCCTCGGCTACGCCATGTCCCCTCAGGAGGCCAGGCGCCTGGTCGCCGAGCACGCCGTCCTCCCGATCCTGGACGGCCTGGACGAGATGGACCCCGACCTCGTCCAGGCCGACGGCGGCGGCCCCGCCCCCGGCACCACCCCGGCGCCGGGCGACCAGGACGACGCCCCGGACAAGCGGGACGCCGCACCGGTGCGGGCAGCCGCGCTGATCGACGAACTCAACCGCTTCTACACCGGCGCGGTGTTCGGCCCGGTGGTGGTGACCACCCGCCCGGACCGTCACACCCAGCTGATCGAACGCGGCCTGCTGCTCGAACAGGCCCGTCAGATCATCATCCGGCCGCTCACCGTTCCGCAGGTCACCGACTACCTGCACAGGCGCTACCGTTACCAGCCCCGCCAGCACCACGCCTGGCAAGCCGTACTGGACCGGCTCGACCACTCCGGGCATGCGGGCGTGCGGGAGTTCCTGTCCACACCCTGGCGGCTGATACTGGCCACCAGCGCCATCGACCACGACCCCGGCCAGGCCGCCCAGCTCGTCCCTCACACCGACCGCCACAGCACGGAGACGGCAGCCCAGACCCGGCGGCGGCTGGAGGGAAGCATGCTGGCCAATTTCATCCCGGCCGCGACCGCGCTGACCCCCCGCGGCCGTGGCTCCTACACCCCCGAGCAGGTGGAGCGGTGGCTCACCGCGCTGGCCCGGCACCTGCGCTGGCAGGCCGACTATCTGCGGCACCACCCCGCCCCCAGGGGCATGTCCGAGGTCGACATCGTCCCGCACCTGCTGTGGCCGATCGGCGGCCTCCGCCTGACCCGTCTGCTGCACACCACAGCGCTGCTCGTCGGCATCGTCGCCGTCGCCGCCCTCGTCCTCACCCCGTTCCCACCCGCCCCCTGGCCCGACGGGACCCCTCGCTGGGTGTTAGGCGCCACCCTCGGGGCGTTGGTCCTCCCTTTCCTCTTCATCCGCACCGAGTGGCCCGCACCTCACATCGCCATGCGCAGCATCTCCGCCCCCGCACTCCAGGCCGGGCTCGGGGGCGGTCTCATCAGCGGACTCCTGACCGCGGGCTTGGCCGCGGTCGGAAGCCTCTTCGGCACCGTGAAGACCGAGCTCGTGCTGATGGCCGTATTCGGGATCGTGGGAGGGCCCGTCGGCGGGCTCGTGTTCGGGCTCATGGGCGGTCGAGGGTCGTGGAACCCGTCAGCCGATCTCGCCTCTCCTCGGCAGGCCGTCCGCCGCGATCTCGTGTTCGGGCTCGTGTTCGGATTCGTCTTCGGGACCGTGGGAGGGCTCGTGGGCGGACCGTTCGGATTCGTGTTCGGACTCGCATTCGTCATGCTCGCGGACTTTGCGTCCACGCAGGGATTCGCCCCGGGCGAGAGAGAAGACGAGGATCGCCTGTCACTGGTGATCACGATCGCGGTAGGTTTCGGGCTCATGGTCGCGCTCGGGGCCGGGGTCGATCCTCCGATGGGGATCCGGGCCGATCTCGGAGTCGGGCTCTGGTCCGGTCTCGTGGGAGGGCTCATGCTCGCGCCCGTGGGCGGGCTCACTGTGGGAAGCGGCGGCGCGTACTACGCGATCGGCATCATGCTCGCCGCCCTGCGCGGGCGGCTGCCCTGGCGGTTCACCGCGTTCTGCCAGTGGGCGTGCCAGGCGGGGCTCCTGCGGGTGGCGGGTACCGGCTACCAGTTCCGGCACCGCGAGTTGCAGTCCTGGCTCACCGATCACGGGTAGCCGGGCATGCGGTCCCCGGCCCGCCGACGCCTGACCCAGGCCCGGAAAGACGGATGGTCCCCGGCCCGCCGACGCCTGACCCGGACGCGGAGAGGTCGAGGCAGCGCGGCTCGACGGCGGCCGGAGGCCGCTCGGCACATGCGGTGGGGCAGCATGGAGGGGTGAGCGAGGGTACGAGCATGCTGGCGGAGCTGCTGACCGCGGGCGAGGTCGTGGTGCTGAGCGGGGCCGGGATCTCGACGGAGTCGGGGATCCCCGACTACCGGGGGCCGAGCGGCTCGTTGAAGCGGCGCACTCCGATGACCTACCAGGCGTTCGTCGGCGACGCGGCGGCCAGGCGGCGCTACTGGGCCCGCAGCTATGTCGGGTGGCGGGCGATGACCCGGGCGGCGCCGAACAGCGGCCACCACGCGGTCGCGCACCTCCAGCGGCGGGGCCTGGTGGCCGGCGTCGTGACGCAGAACGTCGACGGCCTGCACCAGGCGGGCGGCGCCCGGGCGGTCATCGAACTGCACGGCAGCCTGCACCACGTGGTCTGCCTGAGCTGCGGCGACTCGACCTCGCGGGAGGAGCTGGACCGTCGCCTGACAGAGGCGAATCCACAGTTCGGCGCCCGTGCCACCGCGGTCAACCCGGACGGTGACGTCGAGCTGGGCGACGCGGAGGCCGACGCGTTCCAGATGGTCGGCTGCCGGGCCTGCGACGGAGGGGTGTTGAAGCCCGACGTCGTCTTCTTCGGGGAGACCGTCCCGGTGGAGCGGGTGCGTGAGTGCTTCGCCCTCGTGGAGAGAGCACGCCTGCTCCTGGTCCTCGGGTCGTCGCTGACGGTGCTGTCGGGCCGCCGGTTCGTCCTGCACGCCGCGAAGCTCGGCATCCCCGTGGCGATCGTCAACCAGGGCCCCACCCGCGGCGACAGATACGCGACCCTCGCCATCGACGCCCCACTCAGCACAGTCCTCCCGGAGCTGATCCGTCTCGTCGACGTATGAGCCGTGACCACCGGCCCCGGCCCACCGGGAAGGCGCGAGACGGCCGCGGGCCCCGGCCGCCCGTGGACGTCCGGTGGACATCAGAGCTTGACGCGGGCCGCGATCGGCAGGTGGTCGCTGCCGGTGGCGGGCAGGGTCCAGGTGGCGACGGGAGTCGCCGCACGGGTCATGATGTGGTCGATCCGGGCGAGGGGGAGAGCAGCGGGCCAGCTGAACCCGAAACCCCCGTCCGCCGGGGTCATCCGGGAGATCACCGGGGCCAGACCACGGTCGTCGAGGGTGCTGTTGAAGTCGCCCAGCAGGACGACCCTGTCCAGCTCCTCCGCGGCGATGGCCGCGCCCAGCGCCACGGCGCTCTCGTCCCTCCAGTCGGAGCTGAAGCCGTCGGGCAGCCGGATACGGACCGAAGGCAGGTGAGCGACGTACACGGCGATGTCGCCGAGCGGCGTCCGCGCGGTGGAGCGCAGCCCACGGCTCCAGTCGCCCCCGACGCCCACCGGCCTGATGTCCACCGGCCGGGAGCCGGTAAGGGGATACCTGGACCAGAGCCCGACGGTGCCCACGACCGCGTGGTAGGGATGGCCGGGTGCGAGGACGGCCTCGTAGACGGGCAGGGCTTCAGGCGTCAGCTCCTCCAGCGCGATGAGGTCGGCCCCGGCTCGGGCCAGGACTCGCGCGGTTCCCCCGGGATCGGAGTTCTCGTCGCTGACGTTGTGCTGGAGCGCTGTCAGGTCGTGAGCCGCCCCGGGGTCGGCGGGCAGCAACCGCCCGCCGAAGATCGCGGCCCAGACCGCCGCGGGCAGCACCAGGGCCACCGTCGCGGTGGCCGAGCGGCGCAGCAGCGCCACGCCCAGCAGCACGGGAACAGCCAGGCCACCCCAGGGGAGGAAGGTCTCCAGCAGGCTGCCGAGATTGCCCACGGTGTTGGGCACGGCGGCGGGGAACGCCAGCAGCCCGGCCACCAGCACGGCGATCGACGCGAGGACCCACCCGCGCGTCCAGGGCGTCCGCCCTGGCCCCTCCCCACCCCAATGCCACCGGCCCATACGACACCGGCCTATACGACGAGCGCCCCTCCCGGCGGCGCTGCCCTTCCGGTCTCCGATGCTCATGCACCCGACCGTACGGGCCGCCGCCTGTCCCCGTGCACCACCCGACCGCGGGCCGGTTCAGGCCGTGAAGAACTCCACCAGCGCGGGGGCGATGGCGGCCGGGTCCACGTTGTGGGGCTGGCCCTCCAGCGTGCGGCGCCGCGCGTCGGGAAGCGCGGCGGCGACCGCCTCGGCGGCGTTGCTCATCCACGGGGTCGTGCCGCCGTCGATCACGAGCGTGGGCACCCCGACCGCGGCCAGCCGCTCGGTGGGCAGGGAGAAGTCACCGGTGATCGTGGCGTCGTAGACGAGAGTGTGTGCCAGCGCCTCCATCGACGACCAGAACGGCAGATCGCGCATCGGGGCGACGAACTCGGCGGGCATGCCCACCGCGTCGGTGAAGAACAGCTCCAGCATGTCGCCCCGGCGACCGTCGGCCAGGAGCTTGATCAGCCGGTCCCTGTAGTCCGCCGGCACGGCCGGGCGGCTGTCGTCGACGATGTAGGGCGTCTCCCAGACCACCAGCCGGGTGATGGCCAGCCCACGCGCCGCCGCCTCCAGGGCGATGATCCCGCCACCGGAAGTGCCGTACACCAGAGCCGATCCGCCGGCCTCGGCGATGAGGGCCTCGATGTCCTCATATTCGCGGTCGACGGCGTAGGGCAAGGTGTCGCCGCTGTCGCCACGGCCCCGCCGGTCGTAGTTGAACACGGTGAAGTCCTTGGCCAGCAGTTCGGCCAGCGGGGCGTTCACCGACCGGTCGGTGGGGCCGCCACCGATCAGGATGACCGCCGGCCCCTCCCCCATCCGGTCGAACACGATGGTGGTGCCGTCCTTCGAAATGACCTTGTTCATGGTGATCTTCCTCCGACTCCGGTTCCGGACCCCGCCGCGCGGCCGGGCCTGACGTGCCTCTGCCTACGCGTCGATCGGCGGACGGCTTTTTCGACAGGCCTCACGAATTTTTTTCGCGCAGGCGATGAGCGGCTCACCGCCGGCCCGTCCGAGGTCGAGATCCGCGGATCTTCGGACCCGCTCTACCGATCCGCCACGACGAGTACGGCCCGCACGACGGCGTCCGTGTCGGTGAGATCCTCCAGCACCAGCTCGGCACCGGCCTCCTTCAGGGCCTGGACATCGCTGGAACCGGTGGCGACGGCCACCACCCGCGCCCCGCCCAGGTGACCGGCGAGGACGTCGTTCGGCGTGTCCCCGACCAGCACGGTGTTGCGCATGGTGAAGGGCTCCCCGTACTTCCGGGCGGCACGCTCCTGCGCCAGGCCCACCAGCACGGCACGGTCCTCGTGGTCCATCCCGTAGGCGCCCACCTCGAAGTCCACGAAGTGCTCCAGCCCGAACGCCCTGAGCTTGCCGATCGCGAGAGGCTCCATGTTCCCGGTGAGCACCGACTGGACCACATCGCCCCGGCCCGCCAGCACGTCGAGCACCTCGCGCACCCCGGTCAGGACCCTGCCCCGCTCCGAGACCGCCGCCTCGTGAACGACGAACGCCTCGGCGAGGGCCGTCCCGAAGGACTCCAGAAGCCGATCCGACACCTCGACGCCATGCATCCGGAGCGTCTCCACCGTGATCGCCCAGTCGGTCCGCCCCGCCATGGCCGCGACCCGCTCCATCGACTGCCCGGTGACCGCACGGAAGGCATGGGCGTAGATGTCCCTGCCGATGCCATCGGCATTGATCAACGTGTGATCGATGTCCCACAGCACAAGCGTTCTCAGGGAGCCCACCTCCCGAGGATAACGGGGTTCCCCTTCCCTAAGGCGTAGCGAGGCTGGCCTGGTGGAAGACATCTGCGGGGAGAGGGTGCGCCAGCTGCCAGAGGACCTGCATCGGCCGATCACCCTCGGATGACACGTAGGTCATCGGTCCGGCGTAGAAGAACGGTGGGGCTCCGAGGGAGCCGTCCTCGTCTTTGCTCTCACGGAGGAAGAGGTGCACGGTCGAGCCGCCGTTGACGTAGCGCTGACCGGTCGGTGACGATGCGCGTGTGGTGCTCTGCGACTCCCAGTGGAAGAGCGTCGGGCTGATCGCGCGATCGTTGTACATGGTCGTCGGAGAGAATCCCTTCGACTTCCGCAAAGTGACGAAGAAAACGTCAGCCTCCGCCTCTGGCACCCACTTCACACCCTCGCGGACGTTACCGGGACGGTCCACGCCGAAGGCAGCCAGAGCTTCGTTCTTGGCATATCGAGCGTGAAGGCGCAGGGGTAAGCCCGCGACCTCCATGGTGACCCGGTGCATACGTTCCTCAAGAATGGATGCCACCTCACGTAGTTCTTCCCGTCGCTGAGGATGGATCTCCAGCAGGTTCAGCACCCCCTTCCCCGAGTCGAAGGGCACGTCGCCACCGAGCAGCGCAACATGCAACATGGCCAGCAGACGTTGATCGTCCGTTGAATCGTCGCGGAGCAGTGCCAGCCGTACCGGGTCATCGACGTGCAGTAGACGCCCGATTGCCCGACCGAGCTTGCGGTCGGCATCGTCCTCCACAACGGGACGGTTCTCAGCACGGCGACGCAACTCGGCCCAGCCTCCCTTAGCGGACCGGTAAAGGTCCTCCAGCTCAAGACCAGTCTCTTCCAGAAACCCTGCCAGCGAAATTTCGGGCATCGAGCGGAGTTCGGTGACGAGATCCTTCCATGGCAGACGGAGGGCGCGGCGCACGTTGGCGAGGACCATCTCGGTCACCACGCTGTCGAGTTGGAGATGACACCCGGCAGGGAGTGTTGGGTTCGGCAACGCCTCGGGGAGCCTACGCCGGGGCAACCCGGTGAGTGCACGCAACCGCAGGTCGAAGCGGAATTCGGCGCGCTGGTGGCCAACGAAGTCCAGCGCAGTGAGACACGTCTTGTTCGGGTCACGACGCAAACCACGACCGAGCTGCTGCAGAAAGACCGTGGCGCTCTCCGTAGGACGCAGAAATAGGACGGTATCCACCTCGGGAATGTCCACACCTTCGTTGAACAGGTCAACGGTGAACAGCGCGTTGACCTCCCCCTTTCTCAGGCGGTGTACGGCGAGGCGACGCTCATCAAGTGGCGTATCACCAGTCACGGCCAAGGAAGGGATGCCGTGCTTGGTGAACTGGTCGGCCATGAATCTGGCATGTTGAACGCTCACGCAGAAGCCGAGCGCCCGCATCTCACCAGGGTGCGCGATCTTGTCCTGTACGGCCTGCAAGATAAGGCGTACTCGGGCGTGGTTCCCGGTATATAGCTCGCTGAGAGCCACCTCGTCGTAGTGTCCGCGTCGCCACGTCACGTCAGCCAGAGAGACTTCGTCGTGGATGCCGAAATAGTGAAACGGAGCGAGAAGCTGCTGTTCAAGGGCCTGCCAGAGTCGCAGCTCGTAAGCGATCCGCCCGCCGAAGAACACACCGACATCGACCCCATCGGTGCGCTCAGGGGTAGCAGTCAGACCGAGAAGATACCGCGGCTGAAGATGTTCAAGCAGTCGCCGATACGTGGGGGCCTGAGCATGGTGGAACTCGTCCACAATCACCATGTCGAACCGGGCCGGGTTGAGCTCATCGAGATTGATGTTGGCCAGCGACTGAACTGAAGCGAAGACATGCCGCCACTTCTTCGGTCGGTGCCCAGCGACAAGCTTCTCCCCGAACTCCCCATCGCGGAGCGTCTGCCGGAAAGTAGCCCGGCTCTGGTCCAGGATTTTCTCTTGATGAGCGACGAACAGTACGCTGTCGACCTTGCCTGCAGCAGCAAGTCGGCGATAGTCGAGTGCAGCAATCACTGTCTTGCCGGTACCAGTGGCCATGACAACCAAGTTGTGCATACGGCCATGCACCTCACGCTCGGCTTCCAACTCTTCCAGTGCCTCCGCCTGATACCAACGCGGGAGCACATCCAACGTGGCGATCTCCAAAGGCAGATCAGTTGGAGTTGACCCACCCTCGCGCTTGAGCGCCTCAGCTAGCCGAGACCCGTCGCGAGCCGGGTCATAGTCCTCAAACGCCGGGTCGGCCCAGTACTGCTCGAACGTGGCAGTGAACGTCGAAAGCAGATGGGCCTGTTCAATCTGGGTGAGCCGCACGTTCCACTCCAGACCGTCCAACTGCGCGGCCTTGGAGAGGTTGGATGAGCCTACGTAGGCAGTCGAGAAGCCGGTGTGCCGGTGGAACATCCATGCTTTGGCGTGAAGTCTCGTGCTGTGCGTCTCGTAAGAGATCTTGACCGTGGCACCAAGGGCAACCAAGCGGTCCAGCGCGGCCCTGTCCGTAGCGCCGATGTAGGTCGTAGTGATCACTCGCAGCTCACCGCCTCTGGCAATGAACTCCTTGATCGACCCTTCGATGAGACGCAGGCCGTACCACTTGATGAAGGCGCAGATCAGGTCCACTCGATCAGCAGTCGCAAACTCACGCTTAACTTCAGTGCCAATGCTCGGCTGACCTCGCCCGTTCACGAGGAGAGCACTGGCGGACAGTGGGATCTCCGGCCTGGTCCGTGGCTCCGGCCGTCCAGGAATCCCCGATGGCCTCCGCACCTCGGTAAGCAACTGCCCGGGCTGAACGATCCTTTCCCCTTCATCCTCGGTGTCGAGGAACTCCCTGATGATCGCTTCGGCGATGTGGTTCGCTCGACCGATCTGCTGTTCAGGAGTCTTGGCCGCGCGTAGGGCGTGACGGGTCAGAGCGGCAATGTGCCGGATGAGATAGTCCTCCGCATCCGCCTGATCGATGGAGGTTACCTCCACGAGCTCGCCTGGAACTGCGCGTAGACGTCGGTCGAGGGCATGCGTGACGAGTTGCTCATAGACGCCAGGCGTGAGATCACTCATAAGCCGGAACTCTAAATGACTCGACTCCAGTACTCGACACGACGAAGCGGGCAAATCGGGCGCTTAGCTCTCACGCGCCACTGCCTCTACCCGCACGTACTGCATGGCGCTTTGTCTGAATGTGCCTCACGCCCCGTGACAGCAGAGCTGCAACCTTCCCACCATGGGCTAAGAGCTGGTCACGCTACGGGGGACTTCTGAGGCAAACGATCTAGACCAGCGAGAATCAGTTTGCTACCCTCCCTCTTCCCGCCTTCCTTAAAAAGGTACATATATACCATCATTCGGGTGGATGTGTATCGATAGGCGGCATAAGCGACAGGGGGCAGGGTGACTTTCAACATCCGTATCAGCGGAGAGCATGCAGAGCAGGAGCTACGGTCGCTCTACGACTGGCTGCTACGTGAGCCAGAAATCCTTGATCACGCCGACGTGCTTCTTGTCACGAAGGAGCCCTCTCCCGGCCAGATGGGCGACACTCTGGACCTGATCGCATTGGTAATAGCCAGTGGGCTACAGCTACCGAGCCTGGCTGCTGTGTTAACGAGCTGGCGCAAAACGCGACGCCACAAACCACAGGTGACCATCGAACGCGGCGGCACCACTGTCGCCCTCTCCGAAGCCGACCCCGATCTCATCATTCAGATTCTGGACGCCATGAAGGATCATACCATTGAGCCTTCCTGATCCGTTGAGGTCGCGTGCTGTACTGATTGGAACAAGTCAATACGAGCATATGCCGCCAATTCCTGCAGTCGAAAATAACCTACAAGAACTCAGCAAGCTTCTACAGAGCGCAGATCTATGGGGATTGCCTGCCGCTAATTGCATAGTTGTAAGTAATCCACAAACCGCCATTGACATGCTTGATCCTCTACAGCTAGCTGCAGAGGAAGCAAGGGATACCCTCATCGTTTACTTCGCCGGACACGGATTGGTTCACTCAACGGGAAGTGATCTTTATCTGTCCTTGGTCGGATCGGACGATAAGCGGATGTACCGATCAGTGGCTTACGATCATGTCAGAGACGAGCTAAGGGCCAGCAGGGCGCGCCGACGAATAGTCATTCTAGATTGTTGCTACAGCGGGCGCGCATTCGGCCTGATGAATGGTGTTGACCAGCCGACAGAACGGGTGGCAAACGGTGCAGCGCTACGCGGAACTTATCTCATGGCCGCAGCTGGGGAGAACAAAACTGCCGAAGCCGGGGATGAGTACACAGCATTCAGCGGAGAGCTAATCAGCCTCATTCAAAAAGGGATTCCTGATCAACCCGACCTACTAGACGTAGATACATTATTTACGCATGCGAGAGAGGCACTCCAAGACAAGGGATTGCCGGTACCACAGAAACGAGAAGAAGACTTCAGTTCAAAGTTAATACTTTTTCGAAACCGCGCCCATGGAAGAATTACTAAGGAGCATTACGGTCCGATTCCTGGAGTCACTCCAGGCGCACTTTTCCCTAATCGCCACGCACTTCACAACGCAAAGATACATCGGCCGCTTCAGGCGGGGATATGTGGAACCGCTGCACGAGGCGGCGCAGAGTCTATCGTAGTCTCCGGCGGATATAATGACGACGAAGACTACGGCAACACTATCATCTACACTGGTCACGGCGGTCGCGACCCGAACACTGGCGAGCAAATTAAAGATCAGTCTCCAACAGATTCTGGAAATGCCGCTCTTATCAAGAGCGTTATAACGGGGCTTCCGGTACGAGTGGTACGGGGCTCTGGCGGAAATAAGAAATTCTCGCCCGCTTCTGGATATAGCTACGACGGCTTATTCGCCGTAACAGACTACTGGGCGAAACCTGGCACCGACGGTCCGGCTATCCTACAATTCCGGCTAGAAAAGCTCATTGATCATGACGTGCACTCCAGAATAGATTTGAATCGCAAACTTCACCCTGGTCGCTGGGAACTCGTGGCACCCGGATCCTACGCCGACAGATCACTTGCTACCGAGGTGAAGCAGATATACGACTATGCCTGTCAAATTTGCGGAGTTATTCTCGAGGCTCCCGGTGGCTTGAAATTTGCCGCAACCGTACACATTCGGGGACTAGAGATGCCCCACAGCGGACCAGATGTCAAAGAAAACATGCTATGCCTCTGCTCCAATCATCGTGACCTCTTTAAATATGGCGCTATCACCATTGAGGATGACTTCAGAGTAATTGACCAGACCGATGGAGAGATAATCACGAATCTCACATTGAAGCATAAGGTCGATCTCGGCTATATCCGATACCATCGGAAACATCACATGATCGGCCAGCAACATCTAATAGTCGACCTTGATTAACTATTAAATGTTGCTGAGCAAGCCGTTCGATATTTCACAGCAAGGCTGCCACTACACGGTTAAAAGTGAGCGTACGCACCTGGACCTCCTCCAGTTCTCTCCAGCAACCAGAAAAAGGTTCCGAGATCGCAGTGAGATAGCCTCCGCGAGGCTGGTGGTCCGCAGCTCATCAGCCACTACCACCAGACCGAGGGCACTGTAGAAGACGGCTCTGCCCGGCGAGTCGAGTCGCCTGGCAGAGCCAGGATCACACACTGGAGGTGCGGCCACGTGTCCAATTTTGGTGAGCCATCCGGATCATCAGGGCCCGTTGGTATGCCGAGCAACCCCCGTCCCCTCTCGGCTGCCAGTGGTGTGGCCATCCGCCGTACGCCCGCCGAGGCTCCACCACCCCGCGATCTTTCCGGGAAGCCAGGGATGCCAAGACGTCATTCATGGCCTGCTGTGCCGTACGGGCGAGAGTCACCACCGGGCATGCACCCGTGGAACGGCCGTCTCGATGCCGCAGCGGGAAGTCCCGTGGCGAAAGGGAGTGACAAAGGCGGCGGTGTGACTTCTGTTCATGCTCGTCGGCGCGTTCACCGATCAGTTCGCGGTACGGCCCGCGTTCTGGCGCGAGCCGTGTCCTCAGCCTGCGAACCCCGCCCCTGGGATGACCAGTTGGAACGGGTGCTGGCCCGTATAGACGCCCAGCATCCGGGCCTGGCCGGTCGCGACGTTCACCGCGTAGGTGATCTGGCGGTTCTCCCAGATGCGACCTGACGGGAGGGTGGCGAGCGTGACCTCGGTGCGGTTCAGCCAGGCTCCGAGGGTGAGCAGGACCGTGTCCTTCGGCAGGCCGCGCACCGTAACCTTCCTACTGGTCCGGCCGGTCGTGGCGTCGAGGACGGCCAGGGTGCCGTCCATGTGCATGCCACCACTTTTGACCTTCTCCATGCCGAGGGCGGCGATGCTCCTGCCGTCGGGGGCGAGTGCGCTGAATCTTGTGTACGTCTCGTCGAGTGTGACGGGAGAGCCTCCACCCGGCCGGGGCATCAGCCAGGCCTTTCCCTTCGGCGGGTAACTGACCATCGTCACGGGATCGCCGCCGTCGGCAACGCTCGTCGGAGCCCACCCGCTCGGGAGGGGGGTGGTCGTCCCGGCACGCATGTCGATGAGCAGGCCGGGCTCCTTCCCCGCCGGGTAGGCGGTGAACGCCAGGTGGCGTCCGTCGTCGGACAGCACCAGGGACGCCCGCGGGCGCAGTCGCCGCTCCGCCACCGTGACGGGAGCCGTCAACTCCTTGCCGCTCTCCAGGTCGCGGACCTTGAACGTCTGCTCCTCACGGCTGTAGTAGGCCATCATGCGGCCGTCCCTGGTGATCGCCAGCGGGACGGAGTTCAGCGTGCCGGCCATGCCGAGTGCCTGGGGCACGTGGTAGGTCTTGCCGTCGCGGGTGACCACCCGCCACTCGCCGTTGCGGCAGTCCTCGGGCACGCCACGGGCGACGTGGCAGAAGGTCTTGTAGGCGTGACTCAGCGGCCCCACCCCCCGTGGCGGCAGGTCAGCGAGTGCGCCGTCGCCCCGAGAGGGAGAAGAGTCCTTCGGCGTGGCGGCGATGACGTTGTCGCGCCAGCCTGGCAGTAGGCCGGTGCCCGCCACCGCACCGAGCGCGACCACGGCGACCACGGCGACCACGACCAGCGCCACGCCGGTCCGCCGCCTGCGCCTGTCGCCTGTGATCGCACGGTCGGCCAGATCCACGGCCGGGGCCTCACCCGCGATGTCGGTCAGTGCGTCGTGCAGCCGGGTCATCGGTCCGCCTCCTGGATTTCGATCTCGGCGAGCAGGTGGGTCAGCTCGGGCGCGAGCGCGCGCAGGCGGCCCAGCGCGTGGTGGGTCTGGCTCTTGACCGTGCCGAGTGAGCAGCCCAGCAGGTCGGCGGTCTCGCGCTCGGTACGGTCCTCGTAGAAGCGCAGGACGATCACAGCGCGCTGCCGGGGGGTCAGGCGGCCCAGGGCCTGGCGTAGGACGATCCGGTTCACCGTGGAGTCGTCGTGGGAGTGCCCGCGCTCGGGTGGGTCGGCGCTCGGCAGTTCTCTCGTGGTACGGCGCCGCCAGGAGATGTGCTGGTTCACCAGCGCCTTGCGGGTGTACGCCTCGGGATTGCCGTGCCGTAAGAGCTTCGGCCAGTGCCCGGCGACCTTGATGAGAACGCTCTGCAGCAGGTCCTCCGCAAGGTGGGCGTCTCCCGTGAGCAGGTACGCGGTCCGCATCAGCGACTGCTGGCGGGCGTGCACGAACTCGTGGAAGCCGTCGTAGCGGTTCAATGTGATCCCCCTTCGCCCGTTACCAACGCGCGCGAGAGGCTGAAGGGTTGGAACCCTCACCGGAATAGCGAGTGCCCGGGTTGGTCCACGCGCCGCCGGGTGGACGACCGGACGCGGCCCCTGTCCTCACCAGGGGCTGAGGACGGGGGCGGATATTTTCCAGAAATCTTCTGGGTGGGATGTCGAGGACGTGGCCGTGGCTCCGACTCTGCTGCGATCGACCGAACCGAGACAGACGACAACCCCCGGGGGAACGAGCATGGAACCCACGAAGACGGACATCCTGAAGGTGCCCGGTGCGGAGCTGTACTACGAGGTCTGCGGCTCCGGTCCCGTCCTGCTGCTGATCTGCGGCGGGATCTATGACGCCGCCGGATATGCCGGCCTCGCCGAGCGGCTCGCCGGCCGGTACACGGTGGTGACGTACGACCGGCGCGGCAACTCGCGCAGCCCCCTGGCCGGGGCGCCGGAGCGGCAGAGCATCGAGGTCCACGGCGACGACGCACACCGCGTGCTGACGGCGGTGGGCGTCACGGCGGACGAGCCCGCGTATGTCTTCGGCAACAGCTCCGGCGCGGTCATCGGCCTGGAACTGGCCGCCCGCCACCCCGAGCAGGTGCGCGCCCTGGTCGCCCACGAACCCCCCGTCCTCGGCCTGCTGCCCGACCGTGACCACTGGCACGCCGTCATCCAGGAGGTGGAGGACACCTTCCTCAAGGAGGGCGCCGGGCCGGCGATGCAGGTCTTCGCCACCGGGATGGGGATGGGCGGCGAGCCGGCGCAGGGCGACGGCGGCGAGCCGGCGCAGGGGGACGGCAGCGAGCCGGCGCGGGGAGACGCGGCCGCACAGGCCCCGCAGGGGGACGCCGCCCAGGCATCGCGGGAGGAGCCGGCCTTGGAGACGGCGGAGGGACCGGACCCGGAGATGATGGGGATGATGGCGCGCATGGAGCGGAACATGCAGTTCTTCATCGGCTACGAGGTGCCGCCGTTCATCGGGTACGCCCCGGACATCGCCGCGCTCCAGGCGTCCTCGGCACGCGTCGTCCTGGCGGTGGGCGGCGCCTCGGCGGGAGAACCGCCGTACCGGGCCTCCTTCGCCGTGGCCGAGCGGTTGGGGACGCTGCCCGTGGTCTTCCCCGGCGACCACGGGGGCTTCGGCGCCCAGCCCGAGGAGTTCGCCGCCAAGCTCCACGAGGTGATCTCGAACCCCTGAGAACGTGGTGGTCCGGCAGCGCCACCACGCGGTCGGACGCCGACTGGGCATGGGCGGGGCCGGCGGCGGCCCCGGCCCGGGGCGGGCGGTCACCTCTGCCCGTAAGCGGCGATGACCTCGTGGACGGCGTCGAGGACGAGTCCGGGCTCGGCGTTCTGGACGTAGTGGTCCGTCGTGGCCGCGACCACCAGGCGGCCCCGGGCCGACAGTGCGGCAAGGCGCCTGGCGTGATCGGTCACCTCCGCCGGCTGGCCTCCTGCGGAGATGACCACGGCCGGCAGATCGCCCCATGCTCGCGGCCGGACCGTCGCGGCGACCTGGGCGGCGCTGTCCGCTGAGGCCCAGGCCTCGGCGCGGGCGGCCGCCATGCTCCGGTCCCCGTAGACGACGGTGGCGCCGGCGCGGGCCGCGGCGGTGGCGCCGGGCGGCACGAGGGCGTCGCCCGACAGTCTGAGCAGGCCGAGGCGGGCGACGAGCTGGTTGACGGTGAACTGGACGGCGAGCAGAGGGCGGGAGATCCGGAGCGCGGTGACGGCCGTCTCGTCGGTGACGTCGATCAGCACCAGCCCGGCGGTCAGGTCCCGCCACCGGTCGGCGAAGACGCGCACCGTGTTGCCGCCGTAGGAGTGCCCGACGAGGACGTACGGCCCCGCCTCCCCGGCCGCGGCCAGCAGGGTGCGCAGTTCCCCGGCGGTGCGCTCGGCCGTACGCGGCGACGGGCCGTCCTCGCTCCAGGCGTATCCGGCGCGATCGTAGGAGCACGCCCGGTTACCCGCGGAGAGCCGCCGCTGGATGGCCTCCCAGCTCGCGCTCGACTCGGCCAGCCCCGCCTCCAGCACGACGGTGGGAGCGCCTGTCCCGGTGCAGTACAGATGCAGGCGGTGACCGCCGACGTCGACCAGCCGCCCCGGCGCCCTGTGGCGCGCGGCATCGCCCTGCCGGGCGTCCGTCTCGTAGAGGAATCCCGCACTCGCCGCGAGCACGGCCAGGCCCGCGCCCCAGGCGGTGATCCGCAGCAGCAGCCGCCACGGTCGCCGCCGCTCTCTGGGCCGCGCCACCTGTGCGTCCTCGAACTCTCCGTCCGTCACACCTCGAACCTAGGTATGCGGCCCGTCCGTTTCCTCCTCCGCACAGCGGAACCCGCTGTGCCACCGGCGCTTCGGCCGCCGCCGTCCCCTCCTCCGTCAGGAGGAGCCGGCCCGTGGAGCGGACGTGGCGGCGCCTGGTCCGGAGGGACGGCGCCGCCACGCTTGGGCAGGAGAGGCCAGGACACCTCCTGACCTGCGGGGAGACTACTCCGCTGCGGCGGACGGTCCTACAGCGACAGCCGGATCGGACTTGGTCGTCCTCGTGGGGGATCCGCGACCGGGTGCCGGCCGGTCCAGGCCGGGACCGGCGATGATCCGCCCAGTGCTGCGGGCGCCCGCCGGTCACGGGCGCCCTCGCCGTCCGCCGCCTGTGCTCAGCCGGTGTAGCTGGGCTGCCGCACCGAGGGCTCGCCGGGCTCCGGTGCCGGGGCCGTGGTCGGATCCGCCTCGCCCCTGGCCGGAGCGGGCCGGGGAGTGTCGGATTCGGCGGGCGTGACCACGGGCCGGGGGGCGGTGGGCTTGGCGGGCTCGGCCGAGGGCCCGCTGACGGCCGGTCTGGCGGGCCCGGCGGCCATCGCCGTGCCGGCCAGACCGGCGCCGAGGGCCAGGGCGGCGGCGAGGCCGCCGAGTACGAGCTTGAGACGCATGTATCTCACCTTCCGTTGTTCTCCGTGGCGGAGCCGTTCTCCGCGGTGGAGCCGTTCTCCGTGTTCGACATGTGGTCGGTCGATCCATGACCGGTCGATGTCGATCCGTGACCGGTCGACATGTGGTCCGGAGGGCGTCAGCCCTTCACGACGACCGGGGTGCCGATCGCCAGGTTCTTCGCCATCCAGGTGATGTCGGCGTTGCCGACCCGGACGCAGCCATGGCTGGCCCGCGTGCCGATGGCCGCCGCATCATTGGTCCCGTGGACGGCGAGCTGCCCCGGGCCTCCGGCGAAGCGCTTCAGCGTCGGGGAGAACCCGCTCAGCCCGAAGGCGTAGGCGCCGTACGGCCCGCGCGGGTCCGGCGGGCGCACCAGCTCGGTGAAGAAGTAGCGGCCGGGGGGCGTGGGCGTGCCGGCCTGGCCCGTGGCCACCCTCCCCCGGCGCAGGACGCGCTCCCCGTCGTAGACCGTGAACCTGAACGCCGTGGGGTCGATCTCCACCCGGCGCGTGGTTCTGGCCAGCGTGACGTCATCCGCCCTGATCCAGCCCGTGCTGCCGTTGGGCCTGACCGGCAGCAGCACCCGCAGCCACCGGCCGTCGCGGCGCTCCACGAGGAAGACCCGCTCGGCGCCGTAGTCGTTGGGGCTCGCGAGCTCACGCCAGGGCAGGCTCGCCCCTTTGCGCTTGTACACCGCGATGCGTGGTCCCCGCACGGTCGCCACCTCCACGCCGGCCCCGGTCTCGGCGTGATCGACGGCGACAGCCCCGGTCCCGGCCTGATCAGTGGCGGTGCCGTCCCCGGTCCCGGCCTGACCGGTCGCGACAGCCCCGGTCCCAGCCTGATCAGTGGCGGCGGCAGCCCCGGTCCCGGCCTGACCGGTGGCGGTGAGTGCCTGCGGAGGGACCGGACGGGCCTCGGAGGCCGCGCACCCGGTCAGCGTGGCCACGGCGGCGAGTGCCGCCGCGGCGAGACAGCCGTTGAACTTCACGTGACGCAGACTGGCGGAGGAATGTGAAGGTCCTGTTTGCTCGCTGTCAACGACCTGTCTTGGTCACATAACCTCGTCCCGATGTGCGCATATGTGCTGGTTGCAGAGGACGACGTGAAGCAGGCCGAGCTGGTCCGCCGCTATCTGGAGCGGGAGGGCCACTCGGTGCTCGTCGTGCATGACGGGCGGGCCGCGATCGACGAGGCCCGCGGGCGCGAGCCCGACCTCGTGGTGCTCGACGTGATGATGCCGAAGGCCGACGGCCTCGACGTCTGCCGTGTCATCCGCGCGGAGTCGGACGTCCCCGTGCTCATGCTGACCGCCCGCACCACAGAGGACGACCTGCTGATCGGCCTTGACCTGGGGGCCGACGACTACGTCACCAAGCCCTACAGCCCGCGGGAGCTGATGGCCAGGGTCCGCACGCTCCTGCGGCGGGCGCGGCGTTCCCGGGACACCGTGGACCCCGAGGAGACGCTGAAGGTCGGCGATCTCCTGGTCGACCCCGCACGCCACCTGGTCAGCGTCGCCGGCAGCCCGGTGGACTGCACGCCCGCCGAGTTCCGGATCCTGGAGACGCTCGCCGCCCAGCCGGAGCGGGTCTTCACCCGCGCGCAGCTCCTGGAGGAGGTCCACGGGTTCGACCGCTTCATCACCAGGCGCACGATCGACGTGCACATGCTGAACCTGCGCAAGAAGATCGAGTCCGACCCGCGCAGGCCGACCCGGATCCTGACCGTCTACGGGGTCGGCTACAAGCTGACCGACGGCTCGGGATGAGGGTCCGGCGGCACGGCCTGCTCACGCGGCTGCTGGCGAGCTCCGTCCTGGTGGCCGTCTGCTCGATTTCGGCGACCGCCTGGCTGACCAGCCAGAGCACCTCGGGCGCCATCCGTGAGGAGCAGGACCAGACCCTGGTCACCGACACGCGCATCAACGACACCCTGCTCGGCTACGGCGCGACGCACGCGAGCTGGGACGGCGTCGGTCAGACGGTGCGTGACCTGGCCCGGAAGACAGGGCGCCGCATCGCGCTCACCACCGAGAGCGGCGAACCGATCGCCGACTCCAGCGACACTCTCCTGCCCGCCAAGCCCTCGGTGGTCGTCGATCCGCTGCGGGTGGACGTGACTCTGGTGCCGGGAGCGGCCAAGGACCGCATCGACCCTCGGGCGGTCGGGCCGTTCAAGCTCGCCGCCGCGGAGCGGTCCCGGCTGAGGAAGGCCGCCAACGCGGGGGCGGCCTGCGCGCGCCGCAACGGGCAGGAGGCCGACGTCGTCCTCTCCCCGTCCGGGCGTCCCTCCGTCGAGATCCCCAGCAAGAGCACCTATGTGGTCTCCGCGTGCGCCCTGAGGACGCTGGAGAGTCCCACCGCGACCGAACGCAAGGCGCTGCGCCAGCTCAACCACCTGCTCAACCGGTGTCTGTCGAGGCAGAACAAGTCCGAGGTGACCCTCGCCCTCGACCTGTCCTGGACGTTCAAGCCCGTCGCCCCCGCCCCCGCCCCCAGCCCGCGCGTCCTCGACCAGCAGCCCGTCTCCGCCTGCCTGGCGGGCGCCCGGCGCGAGCAGCTCAGGGCGTACGTCGCGCCCGCGGCCCTGCTCTACCTCGGCTCCTCGGCGCAGCAGCCCTCCACCGAGCTGACCTCGGCCGGGGTGGCGCGCATCGCGGGCACCGCGCTGCTCGTCCTGCTGCTCGCGATCACGGTGAGCTTCGTGATCTCCACCCGGCTGACCAGGCCGGTGCGGGCGCTCACCGAGGCGGCCCAGCGGATGCAGCGGGGTGACAGCTCCGCCCGTGTCGCGGTGACGGCCACCGGCGAGGTGGGCGAGCTGTCGGAGGCGTTCAACAGGATGTCGGAGCATCTGGAGCGGATGGAGGCGCAGCGCAAGGCCATGGTCAGCGACGTCTCCCATGAGCTCCGCACTCCGCTGAGCAACCTGCGCGGCTGGATGGAGGCCGCCCAGGACGGCGTCGCGGAGCTGGACCCCGCGCTGATCGACTCACTGGTGGAGGAGATCATGCAGCTCCAGCACATCGTCGACGACCTGCAGGAGCTGGCTCTCGCGGACGCGGGCAGGCTGCGGCTGCACCCCGAGCCGGTGAACGTGGCCGACCTGCTCGACCAGATCGCCACGGCGCACCGCGGCCGCGCCGACGCGGCCGGCCTCGCCCTGACGGCCGAGACCACCGGCGCCCCCGAACTCCTCGCCGATCCGGTACGGCTGCGCCAGGCCGTGGGGAACCTGGTGAGCAACGCCGTGCACTACACGCCGCCGGGCGGGCGGATCACGCTACGGGGCCGTCTCGCGGACGGGCACGTCCTGATCGAGGTGGCCGACACCGGCGTCGGCATCGCCGCCGAACACCTCCCCCACGTCTTCGACCGGTTCTGGCGGGAGGAGAAGTCACGGAACCGGCGGACCGGCGGCAGCGGGCTCGGCCTGGCCATCGTCCGCAACCTGGCCGAGGCCCACCACGGGACCGTGAGCGTCTCCAGCGTCCCGGGCGAGGGCGCCGTCTTCACGCTGCGGCTGCCGGTCGACCCGGGTCTGCCGGCATGAGCCGCTCCCGGCCCGGCGGAACCCGCACCAGGCGCCCCGTACCGACGAAATCCACACCAATCACCCGGTACCGACGGAGTCCACACCAGGCGCCCCGTACCGGCGAAACCCATACCAGTCGCCCGACATCGGCGGAATCCGTACGGATCACTACCGGTCCTGCAAGATCCGCACGAACCGGCGGAAGTTTCTCTAAGATCGATTCCAGCAGGACGGCGACAGATCGGAAGACAGCGTGGATGATCAGGCTACGCCGGACGGGGTCGACCCGAACGTGCCCAATGTCGCCCGGATGTACGACTACTACCTGGGCGGCAAGGACAATTTCGCCGCCGACCGGGCCGCGGCCGAACAGATCCTGAAGCTCTTCCCCGCGACCCGCGACTCCGCGAGGGAGAACCGCGCGTTCCTCTCGCGTGCCGTACGCCATCTGGTCGGATCAGGCGTCCGGCAGATCGTGGACCTGGGCTCCGGGCTGCCCACGCAGGGCAACACCCACGAGATCGCGCACGCGGTCGCGCCCGGCACCCACGTGACCTACGTGGACTACGACCCCGTCGTGTGCGCGCACGGCCGGGCGCTCCTGGCGGGCGGCGACGACGTCACCATCCTGCAGGCCGACGTGCGCGATCCGGAGAAGCTGCTGGCCGAGCTGGGCGGGCACGTCGACTTCGACCGGCCGGTGGCGTTCCTGATGCTGGCCCTGCTGCACTTCATCCCGGACGAGAGCGCCGAGGGCGCGGGCGCCCACGAGATCATCCGGCGGCTGCACGGGGCGAGCGCGCCGGGCAGCTACCTCGTTGTCAGCCATGCGATCGACGCCAAGCCGGACACCACTCCGGAGGCCCTGGAGATCTACAACCAGGCCACCGCGGCGCTGAACCTGCGCACGCACGCGGAGATCACCCGCCTGTTCGACGGCTACGAGCTGGTCGAACCGGGCCTGGTGTTCCCCAAGGACTGGCGCCCCGCCGATCACCCACCGCTGATCGGCGACCAGGACACCTCGATCGGCTACGCCGGCGTGGGCCGCAAGCCCTGAACGCCGCCCTCCTCGCCGGGGCGGGACCAGCTCGCCGATCTTGACGGTCATCGGGCCCGCCGGACCGTGAACGACCCTCACCGGCGTCCTGTCCTCGCCGAGCCGGCTGCCCAGGTCGACGGCCGGCTCCAGCCGTGGACGGAGGTCCGTACGGCGGGCAATCCGCGGCGACGACGGCTCCGAAGCATGTGAGACCCCGCCTGTTGCCGGCGGGTGAGGCTCGGGTGGTCCGGACGGCTCGTTCCGGACCGGCCCGGTGAACGGACGTGGCGGCGCGAGCTTGGAGGGGTGGCGCCGCCACGTCTGACCGGCCGGCGCGCCGCGGGTCACGCGGCAGGGTCCAGGGACCGGAGGAACCCGCCGACGGCCCGGGTGAAGCCGTCGGGGTCGCCGGTGTGGACGAAGTGGTCGGTCTCCAGCTCGACGAGGCGGGTGCCGGGGCGGCGTTCGATCATGGCGTGGGCCTGCTCGGCGGGGATGACCCCCTTGACGCCGCGCACCAGGAGGGCCGGGCAGATGCTCGCCAGCCAGTCGTTCCAGTGGTCACCGTGGACGAGGTCCTCGGAGTCGACGATGTCCTGGGGGTGGAAGGGCAGGCGCCAGGTGCCGTCGGGGCTCTCCCGCAGGGCGTCGCCGAAGAAGGCGGCGGCCTGGCCGAGACCTTCGATCAGCGCCTCGCGGGTGGGGGCCTGGTAGGGCAGGGCGAGCACGAAGGCCAGCGGGTTGGTGCCGTCGAGCCCGAGTGAGGCCGCCCCTTCCGCGTTGACGAGGGCACTGACCCGCTCGGGGTGGCGGGCGGCGAGCTGGTAGGCGTTGATGGCGCCGAGCGAGTGGCCCAGGACCACGGCCCGGTCGAGGCCGAGGTGGTCGAGCAGGGCGACGACGTCGGCGACGTAGCCCTCCCGGGAGTAGTCGGCCGCCCGGTCGGACTCGCCGTGGCCGCGCTGGTCGGGGGCGATGACCCGCCACTCGGGGGCCAGCGCGGCGGCCAGGGCGGCGAAGCTCGCCCCTTCGGACATGTGGCCGTGCAGGGCGACGAGGGGGCGGCCGGCCCCGCCGAAGTCGACGTAGGACAGGCGGCGGCCGTCGAGGTCCAGCTCGGCCCGGATGGGGGTGGTCGTCTGGAGGGTGTCGCCGCGGCTCATGTCTGTCTCCTCAGTGTCGTTCGGTGTCTCTTGCCTGACCCGAACAGTACAGAGGATTTGGGCGCTTGCGCAATGCATATGCCCAATTCGATCGCACAAGACATTTGTCTGAAAATCAGGCGGCGCGCCTGCCAGGGCAAGTAGCATCCCGGGTATGGGAAATCGTGAGGATCTGCTCGCCGGCGCCAGGCGCTGCCTGGAGGAGAAGGGGTGGGCGCGGACGACCGTCCGTGACATCTCCGCCGCCTCCGGAGGGGTCAGCATGGCCGCCATCGGCTACCACTTCGGCTCCCGAGAGGCGCTGCTGAACGCGGCGCTCATCCAGGCGATCGACGAGTGGGGCGCCGAGACCGGGCGCACGCTGGCCGCCTACGGCGACCCCGCCTCCACTCCCGCCGAGCAGTACGAGGCCATGTGGACGCGGATCATCGAGTCGTTCGGCGAGCACCGCAAGCTCTGGCTCGCCACCGTCGAGGCGCTTCTGCAGGCCGAGCACTCCCCCGACCTGCGGCAGTATCTGGCCGGCGCCCAGAAGGAGGGGCGCCGGGGGCTGGCGGCGACGCTGCTGGGCACCCCGGAGGAGGAGCTCCCCGACCCCACGACGCGCACCGTCGGCTCGGTGCAGCTGGCGCTGTTCTCCGGCGTGATGCTGCAGTGGCTGACCGACCCCGGGCAGTCACCCTCCGGACCCGAGGTGCTGCAGGGCCTGCGCGCCATCGTGGCCGGCCTCGGGCCGGCCACGGGCACCGGGGACCCGGCGGCCGGACCCGCTCAGCCGGCTCCGGGGACGACGACGTTCTTCTCCTTGAAGTCGTAGCCGTTCTTCAGGGCGTCCTGCTTCAGGCTGTCGAAGGCGTTCTTGCTGACATCGAGGTCGGCCTCCGTGGCGGTGCCGCTCTTCAGCTTGTCGGTGAGGCTGGTGAAGCTGTCGCTGACCGCCTGGACGCCCTTGCACAGCGTCGGGCTGGCCATGGCGAACTTCTTGGCGACCTTCAGCTCGTGGATGGCGAACAGGCCGGCCACGGCCGCCTTCACGAAAGTGCGCTTGCGCTTCTCCGCCCCGGCCTTGAAGCCCCCGCTCCGCAGCGGCCGGTAGATGTAACGGTAGAACGCCCCCAGCGCGAGGCCGGCGTGCAGCGCGAAGCGCGTCTTGGCGAACCGCCTGGTGTTGCCCGTGGTCGGACACTCCTCGTCGAGGCTCCCCTGGGCGCCCGCCGGCGGCGGGGTGCTCGCGGCCGCCGGGGGCGCGGCCCCCGCGCCCTGGGGGGCCGGGTCGGCCGGCCGGACACCGCCACAGCCGCCGATCAGCGTCACCGCCAGCATCACCGCCACCGGGAGGGTGGCGGACCGAGCTCTCCTTATAGCCATTTCTTCCCCCACGGAACCTTCATGGCGCTACGACCTGCACTCTCTCCTTTTTTCACTCCGTAGTCCAGCGAACACACTCGGTGATGACGCAGGGTTGGCCGCCGGGCCCTGGGCGCCGCTGTCACCCGGGGGCACTACCGTTACAGGGCCGGTCCTCCCCCTCGACGGCTCCGCAGGGGCCCGGAGCCGGTGACCTCCTCCGCCCCGGCACGGAAGGCACGACGAGTGATGGCTGAGCGCAAGTACGGCGTGCCCGCACCCGAGACCCGGACCACCATCCGGTCGCAGGACTGGGACAGCGAGGACCTGTCGGGCCGGCGCCACGACCGGGTCGCCTTCCTCGACGTGGACATGACCGAGACGTCGAGCCACGGCGCGGTCTTCCACGAGTGCACCTTCACAGGGGTCCGGTTCAACGCCTCCGCGCACTCCGACACCGCGTTCACGAACTGCACCTTCAAACGGTGCACGTTCTTCGACGCCACCTTCACCGGCTGCAAGTTCGTCGGCAGCCTGTTCGACGGCTGCACCTTCGACCTTCTCAAGGTCGAAGGCGGTGACTGGTCGTTCGTCGGGCTGCCCGGAGCCGGACTGCGCAGCGCCTCGTTCAACGACGTGCGGATGCGCGAGGCCGACCTCACGGGCGCGCGCGGCGAGGGGGTCACGCTCCGGGGCGTCGACCTGTCCGGCGCCTGGCTGCACAGCGCCGACCTCTCCCGGAGCGACCTGCGGGGCAGCGACCTGTCATCCCTGGACCCGTCCGTCGTCAAGCTGAAGGACGCGGTGATCGACATCCGGCAGGCCGTCACGATCGCCACCGCGCTCGGCCTGCAGGTGCGCTCCGACTGAGCCGGCCCCGGGCGGCGCCCCGCCGCCCCCGCACCGGCAGCCGGGCCCGCCGCGCGGGGAGCTACCGGACGGGGGTCACCTCGGGATACTCGGACGTCCCACCGCGCAGCAGCCGCCGCGGCCGGTGCTTGAGGCTCTGGTCGAAGAACGCGGTGAGATAGGCCCGCTGGGCGGCGACGCTCCGGCCGGGGTCGACGGTGCCGATCCGCTGGGCCCTGACCTCCGGCACGACCTCAAGCTCCTCATCCAGCTCCGGCAGGAACGCCTGGACGTCGGTGAAGCTGTAGT
This sequence comes from Streptosporangium brasiliense, assembly GCF_030811595.1. NCBI lineage: Bacteria > Bacillati > Actinomycetota > Actinomycetes > Streptosporangiales > Streptosporangiaceae > Streptosporangium > Streptosporangium brasiliense. Next base: position 2,470,213 of record NZ_JAUSRB010000002.1, on the reverse strand, counting down.
GCATCGCCCCGGGCATCGACAGGTCCAGCTTCCAGCCGGTCGACCTCTCCCAGAAGGACGTCCAGGCGGGGGCGGTCAGATGGTCCCTGATCCGCCCGTCCGCGGTGCTGCCGGGCGAGCCCATCAGCAGGAACGGCCGGTCGACCCCTTCGGTGGCCGCGGGGCTGGGGGCCTCGCCGCCGACGTCGTGGGCGAGCCAGCCGTCCAGATCGGCCCCGGCGTCCACCCGCCGATCGGCGCGCATCGCCTCGGCCGCGGTGTCGCCGCCGTAGGAGTGGCCGAACACCCCGATCCTCGACAGGTCCATCGCCGGGGCGAGCCCCTTCACGGACGGGAGCCGGTCCAGGACGGTCCGGATGTCCTCGCGCCGGGTCTCCAGGGCCTGGCGCATGTGCGTGAGCCGGTCCCCCTGCGGCGGTCTGGCCACCTCCAGCCTGCCGTCGGGGAACTCCACCGCCGGAGCCTCGTAGGTGTGGTCCACGGTCACCACGACGTATCCCCGGCTGGCCAGCTCCTCCACCGTCGAGGTGCCGAGCGTGCGCGGCACGCCGTACCCGGGCGAGTAGATCACCACCGGCCAGCGCCCCTTGGCGGGCGCGTCCTGGCGGGCGTGCGTGGTGACCGCGCCCCAGTCGACCTGGCCCGGCCTCAGGCCCAGCGCGGGTGCGCCGCCGTCGAAGTAGGCGGCGGCCTTCGGGGTCATGTACGGCGCTCGCGGCCCCTTCCCCGGCCGGGCCGGGTACCACACGCTGATCATCAGCTCCCGCGACCGGGCCTTGTCCACCAGGTGGACCTCTGTCGTCCCGAGGGCGTGCGGCCCGGTGGGCGGGGGCAGCTCGAAGGTGATCTTGGGGCTCTCGGGCACGGTGCCGGCGTGGGCCACGGCCGGGACCGCCAGGAGGGCGGCGGCGAGGAGGGCGGTCATTGTCTTTCGCATGAGCACCAATCTGGCCGCACGGGCCCCTGCGCCACCTCTGGCATCCGTCAGACCCCACCCCCGACTTCCGTCAGGGTCGCGCCCCGCCGGGCCGCCATGCGGGGGCTGGACGCCGGGCTGCCGACGCCCCTCGCCGACCTGCCGGCGGAGGCCGTACCGGCCCTGCGGCACCGGCCCCGCCACCGGCGGACAGCCAGGTCGGGGCTGGAGGAGGCGGGACCGGGGAAGACCGTCACCGGAGCCGACCGTCGCCGGAGCTGACGGTCACCTCACCTACGGACCACTACGCTCGACATCATGTTCGACCAGCTTGCCTGCCACTGTCTCCTGTGCGTCGAGCGCGACATCGAGCTCGACGAGCTCGACCGCGACATGATGCGGCACGTCCAGGAGCGCGGGTGGGGCGTCATCATGATCCCTGCGGACGAGGCCGGTCCCGGGTGGGCGTTCACCGTCGGGCTGTGGCACACGCTCCGCTCGCCCGAGGCGGCGATGTTCGGGCTCCGGGTCGAGGTGCTGAAGGACTGCCTGAACACCCTGGCCGACAGGGTCGCCGCCGGTCACCGTCTCGTCGCGGACCAGGAACGGGACGACGTCATCAAGGACTACCCCGTCGTCGCGAAGACCGTGGACACGAGCTGGTACCGCTCGCTGTTCGGCATGGCGCTGCACTTCTACCAGCAGCCGCCGCTGCCCTTCATGGAGATCGTCTGGCCCGACGCCGGGGGCCGGTATCCCTGGGACCCCGCCGCGGCGCCGAGACTGCGCGAGCTCCAGCCCGCGCTGTGGATCCCGAAGGACGACCACGCCCCAGGCCCGTGGACCGAGCTGCCCTGAGGCGTGTCCGGGGGCGCCCGGCATCCGGGGCACCCGACAGGTGTCCGCCGCGCCCCGCATGACACCCTGTCTCGGTCGATCAACACCAAAACGGGACACAGCGAGCAATGACCGATCAGGATACGGCCGACCGGGGCAGCGTCATCGACCTGCTGCAGCGCATCGGCTCGGTGGTGCTCCCCGTGGGCATCGCGCTCTACGCCCTGCTCTACCTCGGCATCCAGCAGGTGTACGGAGTCTTCAACATCAGCCCCGAACAGGCGGGCATCGACCAGGCGACCATGTTCGGCCGCCTCGTCGGGTGTCTCATCCTGCTGGCTCTGGTGGGCGCGCTGGTCCTGGGCGCGCTGGTGGCGGTCGGCTGGCTGGTGGACAGGGCCGCCCGGGGCCACGTGTCCAGGCTGGCCCGCGCCGTACGGGAACGGCCCTGGGCGGCGGCCGCCCTCGGCGCGGTGTGGTGCGGCGGGACGTACTGGGGCTTCCTCGGCTATCTCGGCCTCGCCGAGGGAGTGGGGCCCGCCACGGTCGTGCTGGTGGCGACGGGGATCGGGGTCGTCGCCTTCGTCGTGCCCTTCCGGCTGCTCCGGCGCCGCCCGACGGGCCGGGCCGGGATGCGGGTCGTGGTCGCCGCGTTCACCGGCATGGGGCTCGGCTTCGTGCTGATCGGGCAGATGGAGTCGGACGCGGTGCGGCTGGCCACCACGGGGCGGAGCAGCCTCGTGCTGACCCTGTCGGGCTTCCAGGACCAGTGGGTGCTCGCCACCCACCCGGGCAACGGCAAGCCCATGCGCGGGGGCGTGCCCCTGCTGCTGCTCGGTGAGCGCGAGGGGACCTACGCCTTCTACGACTGCGTCAGGCAGGAGACCTTCCGCCGTCCGACGGGCTCGACCGTGCTCCAGCAGATGGTGCTGGAGCCCGACCACGACGAGGGCTTCACCTGCGACTCTCTCGTCCCCGCCGGACCCGCCTCCGCCGAGCCCCGCGCGACCCCCATCCCCACCGGACCCTCCTCCGCCGAACCTCGCGCGACCCCCATCCCCACCGGCCCGGCCCCCGCCCGGACCGCTCCCGCCAGACCCCGCGCGACCCCCCGTCCCACCGGCCCCCGCCCCACCCGCCCGGCCCCCACCGAGGCCGCCGGCGGTCACCGGAGCGAAACGGGAGAGCGCTCCATATCCGTAAGTGATTGATGGGGCACGGATCGTTATTTACGATCACGGCATGGACATCCCCACCGAACCGATCGGCAGCATCCCCCGTCCTCCCGCTCTGCTGGCCGCGCTGACCGACCACGCCGCGGGCCGGATCGGCGACGCCGAACTGGCCACGCAGCAGGCCGGAGCCGTCGCCGACACCATCGCGCGGCTGGAGCAGCTCGGCTGCCCGGTCCTCGTCGACGGCGAGCAGTCCAAACCCAGTTTCGTCACCTATCCGATCGCCGGACTCGACGGCCTCAGCCCCGACGGGGCGGTCATTCCGTTCGCCGACGGGCACACCCGGCAACTGCCGTGCCTGACCTCCGGCCCGTTCCGCTACCGCGTCCACGCCTCGGAGTATCTGAAGCAGGCACAGCGCCACACCCGCCTGCCGGTCAAGCAGGCGGTCATCGCCCCGTCGGCGCTGAGCCTGCTCTATCCTGCCGACGGCATCGCCGACTACCCCCGCAAGGTCTTCCTGGACGACCTGCTCGCCGAGGCCGAGGCCGACATCCGCGGCTGCCTGGACGCGGGTGCGCACGCCGTACAGCTGGACTTCACCGAGGGACGGCTGTCGCTCAAGCTCGATCCCAGCGGCGGGCTGCTGGATGACTTCATCACCCTCAACAACCAGCTCCTGGAGCGCTTCAGCGCGGCCGAGCGGGCCCGGATCGGCGTGCACACCTGTCCCGGCGGCGACCAGGACTCCACCCACAGCGCCGACGTCGACTACGCCGCGCTGCTGCCCAAGCTCCTCGGGCTGCGGGCCGGCAACTTCTACGTCCAGCTGGCCGGCGAGCCCGACCCGGACCGGGCGCTGGAGGTCATCGGCGCCCACCTGCGCCCCGGGACCAGGGTCTTCGTCGGGGTGACCGATCCGATCGACCCTCAGGTGGAGACTCCCGAGCAGGTGCGTGACCGGGTGCTGCGGGCGGCCCGCCACATCCCGGCCGAGCAGCTGGGCACCTGCGACGACTGCGGCTTCTCCCCCTTCGCCGACGACACCTCGACCTCCCGCGAGGTCGCCTTCGCCAAGATCGACGCCCGGATACGGGGGACCGCGCTCGCCGCCGAGGCCCTGGGCGCCTGATACGGCCGGCCCCACGCGGGCCGCGCGCCGCCTTCCCCGCGGGGGGCTCGGCCTTCCCCGCGGGGGCGGGCGGCGCGCGCTCCGCGCGGGGTCATCCGCTCTGGGGCTCCGCGACGGGCGAGGTGGTCGTGTAGCCGTAGGCGATGATCCGGTCGGCCGCCATCGCGTAGTCCGCCGCGTCGTCGGGAGCGATCGTGGCCAGGCCGTCGACGTAGCGGTTGAACATGCAGAACGCCGCCGCGATCAGCACCGTGTCATGGATCTCCACGTCCGTCGCGCCCTCCGCCCGGGCCGCGGCGATCTGCTCGTCGCCGACCCGCTGCCCGCTCTGCTGGACCGCGCCCGCGATGGCCAGCAGGGCCTTCAGCTTGGCCGAGATGGGCGCGCCGTCCGGATCGGCGCGCACCTGATCCACCAGCGCCATCCCCTCCGGCAGCTACGCGGCGGCGAAGGCCGCGTGCGAGGAGGTGCAGAACCGGCACTGGTTCAGCCCCGACACGTACGCCGCGATCAGTTCGCGCTCCCCGCGCGACAGGGTGCTCTCCCCGCGCAGCAGCACCTCGGCCAGGTCGTTCAGCGGGCGGGCCGTCTCCGGGCGGAACCTCAGCAGTCCGCGGATGCCTGGTTCGTCGGTGTTCAACGTGATGTGTGGCATGAACGCTCCTTCAGTGACCATGGCGGAGAGGTGCCCGCGCGGCCTCAATGGAAGATCACCTGGCAATCACCCACGATCGCCGCGCCACCGTCCGCCGTCAATGGCCGATTTCCGCCACTCCCGCACCGCCACTCCCACACTGCCGCCCGCCTCACCACCATCCGCCGGACGCCGCGCCGCGGGACCTCCGGCGAACGGCGTCCGGTGCGGGGCCGGGCCCGTCGCGGCTCAGCCGGGCTCGCCGAACCAGCGGCGGAGCGCGGCCCGGAGGGAGGCGGCGTCGCCGGGGGGACACCAGGCGACATAGCCGTCGGGCCGGATGAGCAGCGGCTCGCACTGGGCCGCCCGTACGGTGTCCACCCGGTCTGCCCACCCCGCCACGACGTCCACCGGCCGCTCACCACCGCTCGCCGAGCCACCGCCCGAGCCGTTCCCCGGGCCACCGCCCGGGCCCCCGTACGAGGCGTTCCCCGGGCCACCGCCCGAGGCGTCCCCCGGGCCACTGTCCAGGCCGCCGTCCAGGGGGCACAGGAACAGGGGCCGGCCCCGGTGGAGCAGCTCCACCAGGCTGACCGCGCCGTCCTCGGTCTTGAGCTCGGTGTCCGGGGCGAGCCGGCCGGCGCCGGGGTGGCCGACGTCGTAGGCCGTCCGGGTGCCGCTGATCATGCCGCTCAGGTGGTCGTTGACCTGCTCCAGCCGCATGAGCTCGGCGAACAGCTCCCGCAGCGGGTCGACCCGGGGATCGGGGTCGGCCAGGGCGGTCTGCGCGCGGACGTTCCACAGGACCCGCGCCGCCACCGGGTGCCGCTCGCCGTGGTAGGTGTCGAGCAGCCCGTCGGGGGCCCATCCCCGCACCTGGGCGGCGAGCTTCCAGCCCAGGTTCATGGCGTCTTCCATGCCGGTGTTGAGCCCCTGCCCTCCCCAGGGGAAGTGCACGTGGGCGGCGTCCCCGGCGACGAGCACGCGCCCCCGGCGGTAGGTCTCCGCCTGGAGGGCCGCGTCGCCGTACCGGGTCAGGGCGCGCGGCTCGGCCATCCGGACCGGGTGGCCGGCGATGTGCTCCACCACACCGCGCAGCTCCTCCAGGGAGACCGGCGCCTGCCGGTCGGCGTGCGGGCCGCGGAAGTCGTAGGTGCTGATCCGGCTGTGGCCATGCGTCCCGCCGCCCCAGACCATCAGCCAGCCTCTCGGGGTGCGGTGCCAGCCACCGGGGAGGGGGTCCAGCAGCCGGACGTCGCCCATCAGCGCGGCGACGCCCGCCGGAGTGCCGGTGAACGCGATGCCCGCGAGCCTGCGCACGGCGCTGCGGGCGCCGTCGGCGCCGACCACGTAGCGGGCGGCCAGCTCGTACGGCCCGGCCGGCCCCTCCACGGTCAGCGTGACGCGGTCGGCGTCCTGGGTGAGGCCGACGACCTCGTGTCCCCGCCGGATCTCCGCGCCCAGGTCGGCGGCGCGGTCGGCGAACACCTGCTCGGCCCACGCCTGCGGGCTGCCGACGATGCTGGGCCCCTCTCCGGCCACCGCGCCGAGGTCCAGTTCGAACATGCCGGAGAAATGGAAGCGCACGCCACCGTAGGAGGATCTCCCCACCTCGTCGAGCAGGCCCCGGCGGTTCAGGCTCTGGGCGGTCCTGGCGTGCAGCGTGCCGGCCTTGGACTCCCCCGTCGGGGTGGGGAGCCGCTCCAGGACCACCGGTCGGACGCCCTGGAGGGCGAGCTCGGCCGCGAGCAGCATGCCGACCGGGCCGCCGCCGGCCACCGCGACGTCGAAGCTCGGAACGTCGGAACTCATGGGGATCTCCTCAGGCGTCCACGCGCGCGGGCCGGGGCTCTGCCGCCTCGCGACGTTGGAAGGTCAGGGCCAGGAAGGCGCTCAGCAGGATACCCGCGGCGGCGACGTAGATCGCGGCCCGCAGGCCGCCGGTGATCTCGCCGAGCAGGGCCTCGCCCGCCAGGCCGGTGACGTCCTGGCCGGCGACCGCGACGAGCACGGCCAGGCCGAGCGCGGTCCCGACCTGCAGGGCGGTGGACGCCATGCCGGAGGCGACCCCCTGCTCTCCGGCGGCGACCCCGGAGGCGGCGGCGATCCACATCCCGGTCCAGGTCAGGCCCTGCCCGAGCCCCATGACGACGATGCCGGGCAGCACGTTCCAGTAGGAGCCGCCCGCGCTCATGCCCGTGGCGAGCAGGGCGGTGCCGGCGGCGCCGGCGACGATGCCGGTGAGCAGGGTCAGGCGCATCCCGGTCCGGGTGGCCATCCGCTCGCCGATCTGGGTGCCGGCGGCGATCATGAGGGACGGCACGAGGAAGGCCGCCCCGGTCACGAGCGGGCTGTAGCCGTGGACGCTCTGGAAGTAGAACCGACTTAGAGGGAATATTTCAACGGAGGTGCTCATGTTACGTCTGGCAACACTGGCCCCAGGCTCGCCCATTCCGGTGGTCTCCTACGCCCGGATCTCGGCAGATCTCAAGAAGGACGAACACGGTGTGAGGGATCAGCACCGGATGAACCACGAGACCGCCAAGCGCCAAGGGTGGACGGTCGTGCATGAGTTCACCGACAACGACAAGTCGGCGTCCAAGGTCAACGTGGTGCGCGACGACTTCGAGGCGATGGTCTCGGCGCTGCGGGCGGGACAGCTTGCCGACGGCACCCCTGTTCGCGGAGTGGTGGTCGTGGCCGACGACCGCCTTGCGCGGCGTCCGGGCGACTATGAACGTTTCGTGGAGGCGTTCACGCTGCACGAGGGGTTCGTGTTCGCCGACTACCGGCAGGTCAAGAACCTCTACAGCGAAGACGTGGAGAGCATGGGCCTCTACAGCGTGGTCGGGGCCAGGATCGAGGCAAGGAAGATCGCGCGCCGGATGCGTGACTCACACCGCAACCGTGCCAGCGAGGGCAGGCCGGTGGGCGGTCATCGGCCATTCGGCTGGCAGGCCGATCGGCGGACGCTGGCCCCGGTCGAGAGCCGGATCATTCAGGAGGCGGCACGCGAGTTCATCGGAGGCCGCTCGCTCAACTCCATCGTCGGCCAGTGGCGGAAGTTGGGTGTGCGCACACCTCGGGGCAATGAGTGGAGCGTCCAGACGCTCCGAGTCATGTTCACCTCTCCTCGGCTGTGCGGATGGCGGCTCTTCCATGGAGAGATCATGCGGGATGCGGATGGCGAACCGATCATCGGGGAGTGGACGCCGATTCTCACTCAACAGGAGTGGCACGCCGTACAAGCGATCATCAACAGCCGTAGGGGGCGACGCGTCGGGGTGGACGGTGTGCCCCTCGGGCCGTTGCCGCTCCCCGGTGACGCACGCGAAGTCCACTACCTGCTTACCGGATTCCTTCGCTGCGGACGCCCTACCGAGGACGGCGGAATCTGCGGCAAGTCGCTACGGGTGACCACCCCGAAGAACAGCGCCACGCACCGCTACGCGTGTCAGGCGAAAGGCTCGGGTGGCTGTGGCGGAATCAGTCGGCGCGGCGACCTGGTGGACTTCTTCATCTCAGAACTGGTTCTCAATCGGATGGCGAAGAAAGCGGCATTCAACGCTCCTCGGGAATCCGTGGAGTGGGCAGGAAGAGATGAGCTGAAAGACGCCATGGAACAGCTCGCTATGCTCCGGGAGCAATGGCACGCACGGAACATATCCAATCAGAGCTACTTCCACGATCTACCGATCCTGGAAAAGAAGATCAATGGCCTTCGCAGCGAAAAGGCCAAGCACGACGCGGCGGTGAAGCGGCAGGAGGTTGCGGCGGCCGTCGATGTCGATGACATCCGGCGGCGCTGGTACCTCCCCGAGGAGGAAGGCGGCCTACCCCTGTCGCAGAAGCGGGCGCACATCCGGGCCGACCTCATCACCGTGATCATCCATTCGGCGGGGCCTGGTAGGCGGGCCTTCGACCCGAACCTACTGGAACCGGTCTGGCGGGAGGAGTAACAGCGAGACGTCTCAGGACGTCCTCGACGATTAGGGATCTGGCCACCTAGCCTCATGGTGACAGCTTCCTTACTCGTTAATACATGAGATTCATATGCAGCCGTATGCAGTTGGACGCCACTGGACGACAGTGGACCCCTGGAGACACTTATGAGGACGTCCGAGGCTCACCGAGAATGGCGGTGACGGGAACTTTTACCTGTGTTCATTCGTTCTCTTAGTGGTAGAACTGAAGGCACGAAAGAGCTCCGCCGTTCGGGAAGCAGCGAGAAACCAGCAGCGACAGAGAAAGAGCGCAGGACACCACCGGGCCACATGGCGAACACCGGCCGTTCCGATGGGGAGACCCGGCCATCGGTAGGCCAGCATCACCGGCAGCGCTCACTGGTTTAACAGTCGCATAAAAACACTCCGAAACTCTCGCTGATAAACGTCATCATACGAACAGTCATGCAATATCAGCATGCCTGGCAATGACGCTTATCGCTTTCCGAATCAAGCGGCGGCTTTCCTGCGAGGAAAGGAGTCGGTTGGTACCTCCTGAACTGGTACCGTACGCCGCGCTTGCCGAGGAGTGGAGCACGCGCATGATCGCTCAGGCCCCTGAGCGTTCCCCCGAGGCATGGCGGCGTGTGGCTGCCATCTACGGCATCGAGTTCTCTCACGAGATCGCCGACGCCCCCGCCCCTGTCTCCTCGGAGGCCGGAAGGGATGCTGCCGCGTGAGCACCGTCCCTCCGTTCTCCTCTGACATCCTGGCCGCCGTACAGCGTGCAGCCATGCCGGACTTCACCCGGTGGCAACGCATGGTGTACGCCACTGGCGGCTGTGCTCAGCCCGTCCGGCTCCACGGCGAACGCATCACCGTGGACGCCGGGACAGGTGAGGTCCTGGACGTCTACCGGACCGCCGACGAACCCACGGGTTTCCTACTGACCGCGTGCGGCAACCGCCGCGCATCCCGCTGCCCGGCCTGCTCGGCGACGTACAAAGACGACACCTATCACCTGATCATCTCCGGTCTCCGGGGCGGCAAAGGCGTCCCGGAGGATGTGAGCGGCCATCCTCGCGTGTTCGCCACCTTCACCGCTCCGTCCTTCGGCGCGGTCCACGCCCACCGGGAAGGGAAGGACGGCAAGACCGTGCCCTGCCGTCCCCGGCGCGATGTCCCCGTGTGCGAACACGGGCGGCTGGAAAGCTGCGGCGCACGCCATGACCGCGATGACCCCCAGGTCGGACAACCGCTCTGCCTGGACTGCTACGACTACCAGGGGGCGGTGCTGTGGAACGCCCACGCGGGCCAGCTCTGGCGGGAGTTCACCAAGGCCATGCCGTCCGTCTTCGCCCGCCTGCTCGGCGTCATCCGTACCGAGCTACGCCGGACGTTGCGGCTGTCATACGCCAAGGTCGCTGAGTATCAAGCGCGCGGCCTGGTCCACTTCCATGCTGTGATCCGCCTCGACGGACCGGAGGGGCCTGCGGACCGACCGCCGGACTGGGCAACGGCCCCCTTGCTGGACCGCGCGATCCGGCAGGCTGCCGGACAGGTCGCCGTTCCCGTCCCAAGCCGTTCTCCTGGCCCTGTTCCCGTTCTGGGCTGGGGCGATCAGCTCGACGTCCGACCGGTCTACGTCTCCTCGGACCTGGGCGGGGTCAGTGATCAGCGTGTGGCGTCCTACGTGGCCAAGTACGCCACCAAGGGCGCGGAGTCAGCCGGGACGGTAGACCGTCCGATCCGCAACATCTGGGACATCACCAGTCTGGACGTGACCGAACACGCCCGGCGTATGATCCTGACCTGCTTCAGCCTGGGTGAGTTACCCCAGTACAGGGACATTCCCCTGCGGCGTTGGGCTCACATGCTCGGCTACCGGGGGCACTTCTCCACCAAGTCCCGCCGCTACTCCACGACCCTGGGCGATCTTCGGCAGGCACGGGCCGACCACCGCGCCGAACAAGCCCGGCTGATCCTCGGTCTCCCGGAGCGGGACGACAGGGAAACGATCACCTTGCAGGACTGGCGTTATGCCGGGAGCGGGCACCGACACGGCGAAGCCTTCTGGGCCGATAACGCCCGACAACACATCGTCACCGCACGCAAGATCGCTCGTGAACGGGAAGACAACAGAACCGCCGCTGCGGAATGTCCACCTCTTTGAACTGGGCAGGCAGTTATGGTGGAGAAGCCGCGCGACTGCGAGGGGAGTCGGTATGACCGGACACGACTGGAATCCTGACCTGGCGCACACCGATCGCAGCGAGCACACCGGGCAGCGGATAGCCAGGGTACGGAAGCTCCGCAACCTCAGCCAAGAGGGCCTGGCCACGCTGGCGAACGTCTCTCGAAGTCTCATCGCCAAGGTTGAATCCGGCTCGAAACCGGCAACCCCTTCCCTCGTCGCCGCTGTCGCGCGGGCCTGCTCCGTGGACCCGGCAGAGATCAACGGCCAGCCGTATCGAGGCACCGACAAGCGCAGCGATGCCGTTCACGCAACGATCCCCGCGATCCGGATGGCTTTGGCTTATGTAGATGTCGCGCCCGAGTTGGATATGCCTCCTCGGACACTCGATGAACTGGCTCTGGAGCTCGTCAGGCTTCAGAAATTCCAGAAGGCCGCATCGCATATCCGACTTGGCGCTCTCCTCCCTGCGGTCCTGGAAGAGCTCACCGTGCAGGTCATGGAGTCGGATGCTCCTCGTGCCTGGCGTCTGCTCAATCGCGCCCAAAGCCTCGCTGGCTCCCTGGCGCGTCGCCTCGGCTACCACGACCTGGCACAGGTCGTGGTGGAACGGACATCTGTCTCTGCCCAACGCGCCGAAGATCCTCACCTACCTCACTTGGTCAGCCTGGGGCGGGCGCGGCTGCTGATGACGCTTGGCTCATGGGACGTCGCGCTCAAGATGATCAAACAGACTGCGGGCAAAGTCGATCAGGACAACCCGGTGTCAACGGAGGTCTTCGGCTCGCTCCATCTCAGCGCGGCCATTGCCGCCGCACGGGCAGGGAAGGTCTCGGACGCCTGGGAGCATCACGGGACCGCGACTGAGGCGGCGGCACGGGTCAATCCAAGAGATCGGCGTGACCCGTACGGTCTGCAGATGAATCCGGGCAATGCCGCTATCCACGGATGTGCGGTGGCCGTCGAACTAGGTGATTCCGATCAGGCGATACGGCTGGACCAAGGAGTTGATCTAGCTCGGGAAAAAGTCACCGACGAGCGCCGGGCGCACCACGAGTTGGACATGGCACGCGCTCACCTATGGGCTAACGATCATGACAAGGCGCTCAAGCGTATGATCGCTGCCGAGCGGACCGCACCGCAGATGACGCGCTTCCATCCCTCGGCCAGGGAGACGGTACGTCAGCTTGTGCGGGTCCACCGGAGAGTTCCGGAGCCCCTGCGGGTCCTGGAAAACCGCATGTCCCTCTAGGACAGCTTGTCAAGGGGTCTGGTGTACACAACATGTGCACACCAGACCCCTTGACCATTTCTAAGGTCACTGTGGCAGCGAGAACTACGGTCCTCGCCGCCCGAATCTGATGGTTCCGACCTTGGAGGCCAGGTGACACAGCACACGGCAACGGCTGAATCTCCAAAGGCAATCGATGAAGCCACAGCGGAGAGCCAGGACAAGGCGTTGGCCGTCGTACAGCGGCTTCTCAAGGAGCGGGGGATCCGCGCCCGGTGCCATCACACGATCAGTCTCGGGCTTTTCGCCAACCGCGCCGATGAGGTCACCTGGCCCAACCGGCCTCTCCGATGCTGGCTGGACCGGCACCCTCCTGAGCTGGCTGTCATCGGTTCTCAAGGCGGCTACGACGTCACGGTGACCATGGGGCCGCGCTCCGGCTCCTACCTGGTATCCCGACGCACCGACCCTGAGCCGCAGGTCGTCAGGCGCGAGCACCCGGAAAAGGTGGTCGACCTGATCGCGGAAAGCATGTCGTGACGGTGCTGGATGAGTGCCTGAGCCCGCACGTGGCCATGCTCCAGCGTGATCACGTGCGGCTGGAGTGGCGCACGCCGTACCCGGTGCTGGAGCGGGCGCGTGCGGTGGCCTGGACGTGCTTCTGCCGGGCGACGGTCTACGAGCTGTGCGAGGGCGGCGGGCGGGCGTTCATCCGTCGGACTGTCCAGCTCGACGGTAAGCCTGAGGTGCATGAGACCTCTGTCCGGCCGATCAATGAGACTCGGGCGATCTGGACGGGACTGCTGTCCGGTAGAGCCCGGTAGAGACGGGCGTGGCGGCGTGAATCCAGCCGGAGGGACGGCGTCGCCACGCCTGCCAGGAGTCAACCGGGTGACTCCTGGCCCATTCCTCCCCCGTCCTGGCACCGGCCGGTCTCGTGGCCTGGCTGAGGCTCGACTCCGTCCTAGCGTGCCCCCACACGCGCTGGTGCACTGTTGCCCCCACAGCGTGCACCGACGGAGACGGCACACGCTCAGGGATACGAGCACGTCAGGCAGCCGAGGGCGGGGGAGGAACCGTCAGCGTCCCTGGCGCACCATCGACGAGAGCGGAGCGGCCGGCGCCAATGCGGAGCACCCCGAAGGGGCCGCGTAGCGGTTGGGGCCGGTGGTCGGAGCGGCGGAAAGCAAGGAACAACCCCCTTGCTCATCCTGGATAGCTCATAGACGAGCATGAGTAGTCCGCTCCTGGTGAGTCCTCGTGATCGCTCTAAGAAACCTGCTGGCGGGCATATGGCGGGCCTGCAATGAGTGAACTGTCCCCGGATGTTCGGTGGGCTGGTGCTGAGGAACGAAGCGCCGGACCGTCGATCGCCCCCGACCCCGTACGGAGATCAGCCACCATCAGGCGATCGTGAGGGCGTTGCCGACTGCCTGGATGATCACAATCCCGACTGCTTCCGGTACGGATTTGCGGCAGTGCGTGGGTGGTCGGCGCGGCGGTTGGCTGCGGCGGGCGGCCTGGTGCGGCGGGCGGCGGGGTCTGACCGTCCGCGTGGCGCGGGCGCGGGCCGGGACCGGCCGCCAGGGCCGCATGCCCGGTCCCGATGTCCGCGCGGCGCGGGCGGGCACGCCCCGCCGTGCGGCGGCGCGGAGCGCTGCCGCCTTGACCCTGTAATGAAACTCGTCGCCGATCATGGTTCGTAGTCTCTGGATGATCACGCTCCCGATGCGGCATCGAGGGCATCGAGACACCACCTACGCACGTCAAAGCCCCTCGGCTCATCTCCTGAGCGTCGGGGCTTCCTAGACTGGGCTGAAACTGCATCTCGTTAAAAGCTTGCCTGGAGGCATGTTCTTCAAGTAGAGGGTCAGGAAGTACGGCAGGGCGTTGAACGTGGCCCCGAAGAGCAGGGTGATGGCCATCGATCCGCTCAGGCTGCGGTTGCCCAGCAGGCGCAGCGGCATGAGGGGGTCACGGCTGCGGGCCTCGATGACGAGGAAGGCCGCCAGCAGCACGGCGGCGAGGGCGAAGCCCACCAGGATGACCGGCGAGGTCCAGCCGGACTCGGGGCCCTGGATGAGCGCGAAGGCCAGCAGGGTGACCCCGGCGGTGACGGTCACCGCGCCGGGCAGGTCGAAGCTGCGGCCCCGCTGCCGCGCGCCGTCGGCGGGGATGAGCGGGTAGGCGAGCAGCGCGGCGCCACCGGCGAGCGGGATGTTGACGTAGAAGACCGCCTCCCAGCCGAAGGAGTCGGTCAGCACCCCGCCCAGCAGTGCCCCCAGGGACAGCCCACTGGCCCCGGCGCCGCTCCAGATCGCCAGTGCCCGGTTCCGTTCGGGGCCTTCGGCGAAGAGGGTGTTGACCAGCGACAGGGTGGCGGGGAAGAGCAGCGCACCGCCGAGCCCCTGCACCGCACGGGCTGCGACCAGCAGGCCGGAGCTCTCGGCGAGCCCGCCGATCAGCGAGGAGACCGCGTACAGCAGCAGGGCCGTGACGAACAGGCGCCGGCGTCCCAGCAGGTCGGCCGCCCGTCCGCCGAGCAGCAGGAAGCCTCCGTAGGTGACCGCGTACGCGCTGGTCACCCACTGCAGGGTGTGGGCGGAGAAGCCGAGGTCCCGGCCGATCTCGGGGAGGGCGACGAAGACGATGTTGAAGTCGAGCGAGGTGATGAGCTGGGCGAAGGCCAGCAGGGCCAGGGTCCGGCCGACATGGCGGCGCCGGGTGAGCGGCTGGGACGGAGAGGGGGACGGCATGGCCACCTTCACATTGTTCGGGAAATACGAACAGTTGGACAGTTCGGGATACTCGTACAAAGCAGGTCGCGCCGTCAAGTTCGACTCTTCCGTACAATCGCCCTATGACCGCCCTTCACCCGTCCAGCGAGCAGTTCCAGCTCGAAGCGGTGCTGGCCGCGCTCGGCCACCCGATCCGGGCGTCGATCGTGCGGGCCCTGTCCTCCGGCGAGGAGAGGTTCTGCGGCGCGATAGTCCCCGACGTGCCCAAATCGACCCTCACCCACCACTGGCGGGTGCTGCGCGAGAGCGGCGTCATCCGGCAGCGCCCCTCCGGCCGCAAGCTCTACATCACCCTCCGCCGCGACGACCTCGACACCCGCTTCCCCGGCCTCCTCGACCTGCTCCTGTCCGACGAGACCTTCGGCAGGACGGCCTGGCACGCCGCCTCCACCGGCTGAGCGCCCGCCACCGTCCCGGCAGCCGACGGAGAACCGTGAGACAGCCAGAAAAAGGGGTGAAACAGAAGCGCGGGTCCGGACAGGTGTAGGTGACGAGTCCCCTCCGGAAGGCAACAGCGTGGGCCCCCCTGACCCGAAGCAGCGCTTCGAGGAGATCTACAACGCGCACTACCCGGATCTCCTCGCCTACGTACGGCGGCGCACCGGCTCCCCCGACGACGCGGCGGACGCCATCGCCGAGACCTTCACCACGGCCTGGCGCCGGATGGGCGACATCCCCGACGGGCACGACGCGCGGCTCTGGCTGTACGGCGTGGCCCGGCGGGTCCTGTCCAACCGGCGGCGGGAGGAGAACCGGCGGACCGCGCTGGCCGTACGGCTCCGCGCGGAGCTGGCCGTCTGGGCCGAGAGGACCGTGGAGGAGGATCCCGACGGCGTCCGCCGGGCCTTCATGCGCCTGAGCCCCGACGACCGGGAGCTGCTCTCCCTGGTCAGCTGGGAGGGGCTGAGCAGCCAGGAGGTCGCCAAGGTGCTGGGCTGCTCGCGCGGCGCGGCCCGGCTGCGGCTGCACCGGGCCCGCAGACGGCTCGCCAGGGAGCTGGACTCCGGGGGATTCGACATGGCCAGATACGGCTCGCGCGCGGTCGCGCTGGCGAAGGGACAGCTGTGATGAACGACGTCGACCGCCTCGTCGCCGGGATCGTCCCCGACCCCGGCCCCGGCATGACCCCCGGCGCCAGGGAGCTGTTCGACGAGATCACGGCGGTCCCGGCCGTCGCGCCCGGGAGGCGGTGGCCGCGCCTGACCTCCGCCCGTCCCGCCGCGCGCGGACGCTCTCAAGGACGGTGGAACCGCCGGTGGTTGAGCGTGCCGGCGGTCGCCGGACTCGCCGCCGCGGCCATGATCACGGGCTGGGTGCTCCCCGGCGGCTACGGCACGGCTCCGGCCTCCGCCTCCCTCGACATCAAGCGGGCGGGCGGCTACTACGTCATCACGGTCAAGGACCTCTACGCCGACCCGAAGATGTACGAACGCGAGCTCAACGCCCGTGGCCTCGACATCAGGCTCCTGCTCGAACCGACCTCTCCGAGCATCGCCGGCCGGATGTTCGTGATGAGCGGAGGGGTCGAGGGGCTCCGGCAGGGACGGACCGTACCCGAGCAAGACTCCATCCGGACCATCGAGGCTCCGGGGCCCTGCAGCCGGTTCGGGGGCTGCCCGATCGGCCTGAGGGTCCCGGTGGACTTCAAGGCGAGAGGCGAGATCCTCCTCGGCCGTGTCGCCCGTCCCGGCGAGCGCTACACGATGCCGCCCGGCATCGACACGCCCGGTGAGCCGTTCCACTGTGTCGACTACGTCAACAAGACCGTCGACAAGGTGCGGGCGATGCTCCGGCAACGCGGTGTGGAGCCGGAGTTCACCCACTACGGCGCCAGGAAGGGCGAGAAATTCTCGATGCCGGGCGGCTGGTACGTCCACGACGGCGTGATGAGCGCGGCGGGTGAGGCGCTCCTCCTGGCCGGCCCCACGGCGAACGACGCCCCCCGGCCCAGGAGAGCCTCCTGCCCCAGGGGTTCCTGAACCCGGGCGCCAAGGGTCCCCGCCCTCGGGCCGTGCCCTCTGCCCGGCCAGGCCGTGCCCTCTGCCCGGCCGGGCCGCGTCCTCTGCCCGGCCGTGCCCGGCACCCGGTGAGCGCGTCCGGCCCGCGCCCCTGACGGCACGCCTCCGGCCCCGGCACGCTCCGCCGCCCGCGCCCCTCCGACCGCCTTTCCGGCCCGCGTGACCTGAGCGGTCGCCCCTCACCCGCCACGAGCTTCCAAGCGCGGCGAGCGGGGAGTCCCGGCCGCCGGAGTCGCCCCGTGCGCCATGCGCTCTCCTCCGCATGCGCGTTCCCCCGCCACGCCGCGTGCTCTCCTCCGCATGCGCCGACTCCCGCCACGCCGCGTGCTCTCCTCCGCGCGCGGGTCCCCTCCACGCCATGCGTTCTCCTCCGCATGCGCCGACCCCCACGACGACGATCGGATCCGGCGTGCTCACAGACCTCCACCCGGCGGCCACCTCCCGGACCCGCCGCGCCCTCGGCGGCCACCGCCTGTTCGCCGTGGTCCTCGCGCTGGCCGCGGCCCTGCGCGTGGTGACGATGCTCGGCTACCGCCCGGCCCAGCTCTACTGGTACGACTCCTTCACCTATCTGGACACCGCGGTCCACCTCAGGCCCTCGGCCACCTTCCACCCGATCGGCTACCCGCTCCTGCTGCGGGCCCTGTGGCCCTTCCACAGCGTCGAGGTGATCGCGGCCGTCCAGCACGCCATGGGCCTCGGGACCGGGCTGCTGATCTACGCCCTGCTCCGTCGCAGGTCGCTGCCCGCCTGGGGCGCGGCGCTCGCCACCGTGCCCGTCCTGTTCGACGCCTCGTTCCTGCGGCTCGAACACGCCGTCCTGTCGGACACGCAGTTCGTCTTCCTGGTCGTCGCCGGGCTCACCGCCCTGATGTGGTCGCCGGGGCTGTCGACACGGGCCGCCGCGGGGGCGGGCCTGCTGTTCGCGGCGGCCGCGCTCACCAGGACGATCGCGCTGCCCCTGCTCGTCCTGGTCCTGCTCCTGCTGGCCGTACGGCGGGTCGGATGGCGGCCCCTGGTGGCCACGGCGCTCGCCGGGACGCTGCCGCTGGCCGCCTACGCGGGGTGGTACGACCACCACCACGGCAGGTTCGCCCTCAGCGGCGCCGACGGGGTCGCGCTGTGGGCGCGCACGATGACCTTCGCCGACTGCTCGGTCGTCAAACCGCCGCCGGACCAGGCGAAACTCTGCCCCAACGGGACGGTCGTGGACGCGGCCTCGGAGTATGTCTGGGCCCCCGGCGCCTCGCTCAACAGACTCCCGGGCGACCGGTTCGGCCACAACGAGCTCGCCCGCTCCTTCGCGCTGCGCGCCATCGCGGCCCAGCCGTTCGACTACCTCCGCGAGGTGGTGAAGGACACCTCACTGGCCTTCGCCTGGACCCCGGTGGCCCACCCCAGGCGGGTCACCCCGGCCTTCGGCTTCGCGCACGGGAGCTGGTCGCTGCCGGCGCAACCCCTGATCGACGAGGTGAAGCGGGAGTACGACCCGGGCATCCGCGGTCTCTACTCGGTCGAGCCGTACGCCGACCTCCTGGTCGCCTACCAGTACCCGGCCTACCTGCGCGGCCCGCTGCTCGGCGCGATCCTGCTGCTGGGCGCGGCCGGCGCGGTGCTGCGGCGCCGTACCGTGCTGCTGCCCTGGGCGGTCGCGGTCGGTCTGCTGGTGGGCCCGGTGGCGGTGCTGGACTTCGACCATCGCTACGTCCTGCCGGTGGTCCCGGTCGCCTGCCTGGCCGCCGCGCTGGCTATTCGAGAGCTCGTACGGCCGACGCCTCCTGCGTCTCGGGCTCGGCGAGCACGGTCCGCGGGATGAGCACGACCGCCGTCGTCCCCCCGAAGGGGGAACGGCTCAGGGTGACCTTGATGCCGTGGCGGGCGGCGAGCTGGCTCACCACGAACAGGCCGAGCTGCTCGCTGTCGGCCACGTCGAACTCGGGCGGGGTGGCGAGACGTTCGTTGATCCCCTCGCGCTCCATGTCCTGCAGGCCGAGGCCCCGGTCCTCGATCTCGAGGACGTAGCCCCGCCCGACGGTCTCCCCCCGGACGTTCACCGGGGTGGTCGGCGGCGAGAAGACGGTCGCGTTCTCCAGCAGCTCGGCCAGCAGGTGGGTGACGTCGGCGGTGGCGGAGCCGGTCAGCCTGGCCTCCGGCAGCGGCGGGACGACGATCCGCTGGTAGTCCTCGACCTCGGCCACGGCCGCGCGGACCACGTCCATCAGGGAGACAGGGGTGCGCCAGGTGCGGCCGGCCGTGGCTCCGGAGAGGATGACCAGGCCCTCCGACTGCCGCCGCATGCGGGTGGTGAGGTGGTCCAGCCGGTAGAGGTCCTCCAGCGCCTCCGGCTGGGTGGTCTTGCGCTGCATGGAGTCGAGCTGGACGAGCTGGCGCTGGACCAGCGACTGGTTGCGCCGGGCCAGGTTGCGGAAGACCCGGTTGAACCCCTGGCGGAGCCGGGCCTCGCCCACGGCGGCCTCGACGGCCGTGCGCTGCACGGTGGAGAACGCCCGGCCGACGTCGGTGATCTCCAGGGTGGTCCCGGTCGTGGGGATGGGCGGCGCCTCGGTCTCCACGTTCACGGACTCGCCCTTGCGGAGCCGCTCGACGACCTGCGGCAGCCGCGCCTCGGCCAGGTCCAGGGCCGCCAGGCGCAGGCTGCCCAGCTCCTCGGCGAGCCCCCGGCCGAGCCTGGCCGACAGGATCATCGCGCCCAGGATCGCGGCGAGGCCGAGGCCGCCGGCAATGATGATCTTCGCGATGATGCCGCCCGCGGCGTCGTCGGCGCGGTCGTTCAACAGCTTGGCCCGGGTGATCAGGAGCTGGTCCATCTCGCCGCCGACCTCGGCGGCGGCGGCCTGCCAGGAACCCCGGTCCCGGGGGAGCCGCGAAGTCTCGATGATCTGCTTTTCGAACTCGGTGATCCGCCCGTGGCGGGGGGAGCTGAGAAGCTCCTCGAAGGGGCCGCGCAGCTCACCGTCCAGCACCGCCATGCCCTCGCTGAACAGCAGCCACCGGTTCGGCGCGATCACCTCGATCGCCTCGTACTCGTCGTGGGTCAGCGCGCCGGCGAGGACGGCGCTGGAGATCAGCGAGTCCTCCCTGGACATGAGGTCGCGGGCGTGCGCGATCCGCTGGAGCCCGATGGCCTGCTGGTAGAGCCCGATCTCCGGCACGGTGACGAGCTTGTCCTGGAGCCGGTAGATCGTGTCGGTGATGCGGCTGAACGCCTGGACGGCCTGGAGCCGGCTGGAGACGCGCCCGTCGACGTCCCGGCGGATGGCGCGCAGCCTGCCCACCTCGCCCATGACCTGCTTGATCGACGCGTCCAGCTCCGGCCCGATGATCGAGGTGGCCTCCAGCGAGGTGACCCGCGTGCGGAATTCGCTGACCGCCTTGTCCGTCCGCTCCCGGACCTCGGAGAGCTCCTCGGGCTGGGAGCCGGACTTGCTCAGCGCGGCGGCCGAGAACTTGCGCTCGTTCTGCATCTCGGTGGTCAACGCGATGGCGGGCGCCGACACCCGGTCGTAGAGCGTGGTGGCCTGGCGCAGCTCGAAGAGGTCACCGACGAGATAGCCGGTGACGAACGTCCAGAGTGCGATGAGCGCCACGATCGGGAGGCTGAGCAACGCATACAGCTTGAAGCGAATGGTCCGGGTTGCCATGACTCATGCCTGCCATATCGACGACCGCAATACCGACAAATAGTGCGAAAGATCGGAGATTAACATCCAACGGTGGCCGCTGTCCGCTGATCCCAGATCAGCTCGCCTCCGACGGCCGTCGCGACGCAGCGTCCCGGCCCCTCCTCGATCAGCGTCCGGTACGGCTCCCGCGCCGGGGAGACGTCGAAGACCGCGAAGTCGGCCGGTCCGCCGGGAGCGAGCCCCCCGGCGATCCCCAGGGCTCGGGCCCCGCCCAGCGTCGCGGCCTCGACCAGCCGCCGGTCCAGGTCACCGGCCCGGTAGCCCTGCCGTGTCGCGAGATCGCGCAGCAGCGCCACGTCCTCCAGCAGGTCCAGCGACGGCGAGGAGGACAGGGAGTCGGTGCCGACCGCGATGGGGTTGCCCTCGGCCAGCAGCGCGGCCACGTCCGGGGCCCGCGTGCCGACCGTCCGGTTGGAGCGGGGGCAGAGCGCGACGGCGGTGCCGCGCGCGCGGAGCAGGGCGCGGTCGGCGGCGTCGAGGTGGACGCCGTGCGCGACGTGGCACTCGGGCCCGAGCACGCCGAGCCCGTCCAGGAACGCGGTGGGCCCGAGGCCGGTGCCGCCCTCGCGCAGGATGGCGAAGTCGAACTCCAGCTCCCTGACCATCTGGGCCAGCGGCCCGGTGCCCGAGACCGTGTACTCCCGCTCGTGCGCGCCCTCGGCCAGATGGATGTGCCGGCGCAGTCCCCGGGCGCGGGCCAGCCCGGCCACCTCCCGCAGCGCCCCGGTGTCCAGCGTGTACGGCGCGTGCGGGGAGACGCCCATCGGCACCCCCGCCGCGTCGAGCATGGCCGCGAACCGCTCCCGCCCCGACTCCGCCCAGCTCGCGTCGGTGTCGCCGAGCGTCTCCAGGTACGGCAGGCCGCCCAGGCCGGCCTCCCGCAGCGCGGTGGCCGCGGGGAGGTCGGTGACGACGTCGGCCGCCGCGGTGGTCCCGGCGCGCAGCGCCTGCCGGGCGCCGTCGAGGGCACTGGCCGCCCAGTCGATCGCGGAGCCGTGGTAGACCTCGTCGAAGGCCGTGGACCACTCCTCGAAGGAGGCGTAGACGCGCTGCCCCACCTCGGCCATGTGCGTGTACTGCAGGTGGGTGTGGGCGTTGACCAGCCCGGCGACGATCGTCCCCGGCCAGCGGGTCTCCTCCCGGCCCGGCCACGCGGCCAGGACCTCCGCGCGCGGGCCGAGCGCGACGACGCGGCCCCGCCGTACGGCCAGGGCCCCGTCGCGGACGGGCGGCGCGCTGACCGGCAGGACCAGCGGCGCCGAGTGGATCACAGTCGGCGGCGCGGAGTGGGTCGCAGCAGGTGGGGCGGGGTGGGACGCCGCCGGCGGGGCGGGGCGGGTCACGGCGTCCACACCTCGCCGAACGGGCCGAAGACCTTGGCGGCGGTCATCGCCGCGGCGAGCGCCAGGAAGCCGCCCATGACCAGGTAGTCGGTGCGGCCGAAGCCGAGCTCGCGCATCCAGGTGCGGTGCTTGGCGCCGAAGCCGCGCAGGTCCATGGCGTTGGCGGTGTCCTCGGCGTCGATCAGCGCGTTCACCGTCACCGGGACGACGACGGGCTTCAGCGAGGCGAGTTTCCTGAACGGGTTGCGGCTGCGGCTGTGCTCGTAGCCGCGGACCCGCTGGGCGTCGATGGTCTCGCGCATCGAGGCGACCGTGGACGGCAGGAACCGGAAGGTCAGGTCCACGCCGTAGGCGAGGCGCTGCGACAGGCGCAGCCGCGCGAAGGCGGTGCCGAAGTCGGAGGGGGCGATGTCGAAGGCCACCGGGAAGCTGACCATCGCCAGGGAGACGTAGCGGACCAGCAGGGTCAGCGCGTACGACAGGCCGGCCCAGGTGATCTCCGTCCCGGCGAGCGGGATGGTGAACAGCGTCTCCCCGTCCCCCGAACGGGCATCCGTCGCGGTGAAGACGCTGTTGACCACCACCAGCACCGTCGTGAAGGTCAGCATGAAGATCCAGTTCGCCCTGACACCGCGCCACGGGATGCCCGCGGCGCGGTAGTACACCAGGGCGACCACGGCGCACAGGATGATGCCCCGCAGGTCGGCGACGTTCACCACCGCCACGAGATAGAGCACGGGGACCAGCAGGAGCACGCGCGGGTCACGGCGCGCGAGGAAGGAACCCGCCCCCAGATAACGTGGCGTGACGTCCATCGCTTACAGGCCCGCCCTCTTGGCCAGCGGCTCCCAGGCGGCGTCCAGCGCCGGGACGAGGATGACGACCGCGATGCCGTTGGCCAGCAGCGCCGGCAGGTAGTTGATGAAGACGAAGGTCTCGAAGTCGACCCCCAGGAGCCAGATGTCGGTGACCACGAAGAGCAGGCCGACCGCCGTCGCGAGGAGCGCCCCGAGCGCGGTGACCAGGTGCCGGACGGTCTCGTTGGAGATCGGCGGGATCACTGTGAAGATCAGCGCGGCGAGCGCGCCGACCAGGCCGTTGGCGACGCTCCAGTTCCACCAGAGCAGGCCCGCCCCCTGGATGAGGTCGATGACGATGTTGCCCACGCAGCCGACGAAGAAGCCGGCGATCACGCCGAAGCGCTTGCCGAAGAACGGCACCAGCGCGAACGCGGGACGGACGGCGACGCTCTGGGTCCCGGGGATGACGAAGCTGAACAGGCCGAGCACGGCGTACAGAGCCGCGCCGACGGCGCCGAACACGATCGTCCTGGAGTTGAGCCTCCACGGGGAGTGGCGCGGTGACAATGCCTCTGTACTCACGAAGGGGGGATTCCTTCCGGGTGGGGGATGAGGCGGCGCGCGAGGTCGAACGGGTGGGGTATCCCTCCCGCGCCATGGACGTGGTCGCGGATCGCCCGGACCAGGCTGGTCTGCCGGAGCCCCGCGCGGGACCAGATGTCCGCGTCGTGGGCCAGTTCGGCGGGCGGCGCGTCGGCGACGACCCGTCCCCCGTCGACGACGACGATCCGGTCGGCCGAGGTCAGCGCCAGGTCGACGTCGTGGGTGATGAAGTAGACGCTCTCGACGGCGCCCAGGACCTGGGTCATGAACCGCGTGGTGGTGTGCAGGTCCTGGCCGGCGGTGGGCTCGTCGAGGATGAGGGTGCGGGGCCGCATGGCCAGGGCCAGGGCGACGGTGAGGCGGCGCTGCTGGCCGAAGGAGAGCGTGCGCGGCGAGCGCTCCATGACGTCGGCCTCGTCGTCGAGGAGCATCGCGCGCAGCGCCTCCTCCGAGACCCGCCGGATCTCCTCCTCCGGCCGGCCGAGGTTGCGCGGGCCGAAGGCCAGCTCGTCGCCGACGGTCGCGCAGAACAGCGCCTGGCCGGGGTTCTGGAAGACGTATCCGAAGGTGGTGGCCAGCTCCCTGGTCGAGCGCTCGGTGACCGGCGCGCCGTCCACGTGGACGGTGCCGCGCAGCGGTTCGAGGAGCCGTACGGCGGCGCGCAGCAGGGTGGACTTGCCCGCCCCGTTCCGCCCGAGGACCGCGACCCGCTCGCCGCCTCCGAGCGCCAGGTCCACCCCGTTCAGCACGGCCCGCCCGCCGTACCCCAGCGAGGCCCCCCGGTAGTCCAGCCTCGCGGCCGTGTCCCGGCCGTCCCGTACGGCGGGCCCGCCGGGCCGCGCGGCGGGCGGCTCGGCGGCGTGGCCGGGCCGCGTGAGACCGGCGGGCGCGTCGGGCAGTTCGGCGGCGCGGGCCACCAGCGTCTCGAAGGGCAGCTTCACGTGGGCCACCGGCGCCGAGGCCAGGAAACCGGCCACGTCCCCGGCGTAGCCGCTCCGCCCGCCCTCCAGGTAGAGGACCTGGGTGGGCGCGAACCGCAGGATCTCCTCGACCCGGTGCTCGACGACCACGGCGGCCCCGCCCTCGTCGACGAAGCGGCGCAGCTCGCGCATGAGCCGCAGGCCCGCCGCCAGGTCGAGGTTGGCCAGCGGCTCGTCCACCAGGACGGCCCGGGGCCGCATCACCAGCACGCCGGCGAAGGCGACCAGCTGCAGCTCGCCGCCGCTCAGCTCGGCGGTGGCCCTGCCGAGCAGGTGCCGGATGCCCACCCGGTCGGCCACCTCGCCGATCCGGCGGCGGATCTCGGCCCGGGGCAGGCCCAGGTTCTCCGGTCCGAAGGCCAGCTCGGCGTCCACGGTGGTGCCGACGATCTGCTTGCGGGGGTCCTGGAGCAGGGTGCCGACGATGGTGGACAGCTGCCTGACGCTCTGCTCGGCCACCGGCCGCCCACCGACCAGGACCTCACCGGTCACCTCGGTGCGGTAGGCGTGCGGGACGAGCCCGTTGAGCAGCCGGAGCAGGGTGCTCTTGCCGCCGCCGGAGGGGCCGCTGACCAGCGCGAGGTCGCCGGGGCCCACGGCGAGGTCGACTCCGGCGAGCACCTGCCGCCCGGTGGTCTGGTAGCGGACCGAGGCGCCCCGCAGCTCGATGATCACAATCCTCTTTCCAGGAAGTCGCGCTGGCGCGCGGACGGCGTGTCGAGACCGATCCCCAGCGCGCGCAGCTTGAGCCGGGCGACCCGCTCGTCCAGCTCGCCGGGCATGAGGTGGACGGCGGGCTCCATCGCCGGGCCGTGGGTGACCAGGTGCTCCACGGCGAGCGCCTGCACCGACAGCGAGAGGTCCATGATCTCGATCGGGTTGCCCTCGGCCGCCGCGCAGTTCACGCACTCCCCCTCGGCCAGCACGGTGACGCCGGGCGGCACGTCGCCGGTCTCGACCTCGTCCGGCACACCCCCGGCGACGGCCACCACGGCGCCGGGCCGCATGGCGCGCAGGTGCTCGCGGGTGACCGTGTGCGCGACGCCGGTCGCGGAGAACACCAGGTCGGCCTCCGGGCAGGCGTCGAGGAGCGGGACGACCTCGAAGCCCTCGTGGTGGGCGCGCAGTGCCGCGAACGGCTCCACCTCCGTCACGACGACCCGGGCGCCGAACGCCCTGGCGTAGCGGGCCACGCCCTGGCCGACGTAGCCGTAGCCCGCGACCACGCAGACGGCGCCGGCGAGCTGGAGCCCGGTCAGGTCCAGGGCGGCCAGCACGCAGGACTGCCCGGTCCCGTGCACGTTGTCGAACAGGTATTTCGAGCGGGCGTCGTTCACGGCCAGCACGGGGATCCGCAGCTCGCCCCGGCCGGCCATGACCCGGAGCGGGTGCAGGCCGCTGGTCGTCTCCTCGGCCGCCCCGAGCAGCCCTCCCAGGAGATCGGCGGCGTGCGCCAGCCGTACGACCCTTGAGCCGTCGTCGGCCAGCACGTCGAGCCCCTGACGGAGCATGCGCAGCGCGGAGTCCCGGTCCTGCTCCGGCGAGGCGTCGGAGCGGGCGAGCACGGCGACGCCCTCGGAGACGAGGGCCGCCGCCACGTCGTCGGCGACCTCGCTCGCCGGGCAGGTCACGATCACCTCGGCCCCGGCGTCCCTGAGCGTCAGCGCCAGGTTCGCGGTCTTGGGCTCCAGCACGAGCACCAGGCCGACCCGGCGCCCGGTCAGGTCGAGCTCGCCGGCGATCGCGTTCAGCACCGGCATGGACCGGCGTGCCCAGGCGATCCGCTCCAGCCCGCGTGCCTGGAGCGAGGCGTCCCTGATGTCGGCTAGCACGCCATGTCCAGCACGAACACCTCGCGGTCCGGGCCGAGCCGGTAACCGGTGATCCCGTCGCGGACCCGCGTCCCCGGCATACCCGCCAGGACGCCGGCCGCCCCGGCCGGGCGGCCGTCCACGCCGGTCCGGGGCCCGGCGCAGGCCAGGATCGCCCCGTCCCGCAGGAGGGGCAGGTGCGCCTCGGTCGCCCCGATCACCAGGTCGGCGACCGCCACCGCGTCCTCCTCGGCGAGCACCCGGTGGCCCAGGAGCGCCGCCGCCGGGTCGGTCAGGAGGGTCTGGGCGCCCATCGCCCGCAGGCAGGCGGCCAGCTCCGGCTCGTGACCGATGACCGCCACGCGCTTGCCCGCCATCAACAGGTTGGTGAGCCGGAGGATGGTCTGGACCGCGGCCTGAGCCCGGCGATGTCCGTTGTTCATGACCCCTCATCCGACTGTTTTGCAAGATCCGATTAAAGGGGAGATCCACACCCAGTGACAATGCTCTTGAGCGGATAAACGGTACCGATGAGCGGACAAACGGTACCGATCAGCCCGGGTGAGCCTCCGCGGACGCCCTTCCGCGACGAGGAACGCGCTGAACCACGGCACCCGAGCCGCCCGTGACCCCACCCCGCGCCCCATCCCGGCCACCGCCCGCCCGCCCTCCACCAGGGCCCCTGGGCCCGGGATCCCCGAGGCCCAGGATCATGAATTTGCGAACACCAGAGCGACCTGTAATTTTTGTGCGATTGTTGGTCGGGCGTTTACCTACGGGGAGGGTACCGGTGTCCAGGGCGACGTTCCGGGAACGGGTGCGGTACTGGTTCGACAACACCATGTCGCGGGGCGCGGTCGCCCTGATCGGCTGGCTCGCCCTGATCTCGCTCGGGCTGATCCTGCTGGTCACCCTGTTGAGTCTGTGGCTGACCCCGGTCGAGGCGGCCAAGAACAACGGCTTCGCGGGCATGCTGTGGATGTCGCTCATGCGCACGCTGAGCCCCGGCAAGGTCGCCAGCGACACCGGGAGCACGCTGTTCGTCGCGCTCATGTTCACCGCGTCACTGGGCGGGATCTTCATCGTGAGCGCGCTGGTCGGCGTGCTCTCCAACGGGCTCAAGACCAAGTTCGAGCAGTTGCGCAAGGGCAAGTCCCGGATCATCGAGACCAGGCACACCGTGATCCTCGGCTGGTCGGACCAGGTCTTCACGATCGTCGACGAGCTGGTCCAGGCGCACGCGAGCCAGCGCGGCTCCGTCATCTCGATCCTGGCCGACAAGGACAAGGTCGACATGGAGGACGAGATCCGCCAGCACGTGGGCGAGACCGGGAGGACCAAACTGGTCTGCCGGACCGGGCGGCCCACCGAGCCGACCGACCTCGACCTGATGAACCTCGACGCGGCCCGCTCCGTGGTCGTCCTGTCCCCGCAGGGCGACGACCCCGACGCCCACGTCATCAAGACCCTGCTCGCCCTGGCCAAGCGCTCCGGCGACCACCCGCCGGTGGTGGCCGCGATCGCGAGCACCTCCAACATGGCCGCCGCCCGCCTCGCCGGGGGCCCGGCCGTCCACCTGGTCGACTCCGACGACACCGCCTCCCGGCTCATCGTGCAGTCGTCCCGGCAGTCGGGCACCTCCGTGGTCTGCATGGACCTGCTCAACTTCTCCGGCGGCGAGATCTACCTGCGCTCCGACCGCGACCTGGCCGGCATGACGTACGGCGACGCGCTCCCGGCCTACCAGACCGCCACGGTCATCGGCCTGCGCCGCGAGGGCCGGACCATGCTGAACCCGCCGATGGACACCGTGATCGCCGCCGACGACCAGATCATCGTGATCGCCCAGGACGACTCGATGATCCATCTGGCCGACGACATGCCGCAGGCCCAGGAGGAGTCGATCGTCTCGGCCGAGCCCGACAGGCCCGGCCCGGAGCGGACCCTGGTCCTCAACTGGAACGGCCGGGGCCACCAGATCATCCGCTGCCTCGACGGCTACGTCGCCCCCGGCTCCGTCCTGGACATCGCCTCCGACCACCCCGACGCCTCCGCCGGCTTCGAGGGCCTGGTCAACCTCACGGTGAACGCCAAGGACTGCGACACCACCGACCGCTACGCGCTGGAGGCCCTGGGGCTGGGCGTCTACCAGCACGTGGTGGTGCTCTCCGACGACCGCTACGAGCCCGCGCACGCCGACACCCGGACGCTGATGACCCTGCTCCAGCTCCGCGACATGCAGACCACGCTCGGCGAGCGCTACTCCATCGTCAGCGAGATGCACGACGAGAACAACCGCGCCCTGGCCGAGGTCACCCGGGCCGACGACATCGTGATCAGCGACACGGTCATCGGCCTGCTCCTGGCCCAGCTCACCGAGAACCAGCACCTGGTCGACGTGTTCGGCTACCTCTTCGACTCGCGCGGCTCGGAGATCTACCCCCGTCCGGCCGGCCAGTACGTCCGTGCCGGGGCCCCGGTCAGCTTCGCCTCGGTGATCGAGTCGGCCCGCCGCCGCGGCGAGACCGCGATCGGCTACCGCCTGGCCGACCGGGTGAACGAGGCCCCCCACTTCGGCGTCGTGCTCAACCCCGACAAGTCACGGCCGCTCCGCCTCGGTCCCGGAGACTCGGTGATCGTCCTCGCCGAGCGCTGACCCGCCGTCGCCGGAGAGCGGGAGCGGGAGCCGGCGCCGAGGACCGGGGCCGGGAGAGCAGGGCCGGGGCCGGGGCCGGGAGAGCAGGGCCGGGGCGGCCCGCCGTACCCGGCCCCGGCGGACGGTCGGTAGGGTGCCGGGCGTGGGACTCCGCCGCATCCCGATCGAGACCGTGGTCACCGCCCTGGTGATCCTGGGCGTGCTCGGCGGGAGCGCCGTCATGGCCCGGCTCCGGCCGGAGGTGACGCCCAACGCCTGGGACTACGCGATGCCGCTGGTGGCGTGCGCCGCGGTGGCGATGCGCCGCCGCCTCCCGATCCCGGCGCTGCTGCTGGCCGTGGCGGCGGCCGGACTCTACTATCCGCTGGCCCACCTGGACGGCTGGATCTTCCTCGCCGTGCTGCTCACCCTGTTCACCGCCGCCGACCTGGGCCATCTGGCGGCCGCGGCGACCATCACGCTCATGAGCCTGCTCGCCGTCGTCCTCGGCGAGGCGAACAGCCCGATCCGGCATCTCGACGACAGCCAGTTCCTGCTGCTGGGCGGCTGGGTGCTGGCGACCCTGGCGATGGGCGGGGTCTCGCGCAACCGGCGCGCCTACCTCACCGAGGCCCGGCGGCGGGTGGCGGAGGCCGAGCGCACCCGCGAGGAGGAGGCACGGCGCAGGACGGCCGAGGAGCGGCTCCGGATCGCGCGGGAGATCCACGACACGCTCGGCCACAACCTCTCGATGATCAACGTGCAGGCGGGGGCCGCGCTGCACCGGATCGGACAGCGGCCCGAGCAGGCCGAGGCGGCGCTGACGGCCATCAAGGAGGCCAGCAAGGAGGCCCTGCGGGAGCTGCGGGCCACGCTGGGCGTGCTGCGGCTGGTGGACGAGGACTCCCCCACCAGCCCGGCGCCGAGCCTGGCCCGGATCCGGGAGCTGGCCGACCGGACCGGGCTCGCCGTGCGGATCGAGGTCCTCGGCGAGCTCCGGCCCCTGCCCGCCGAGGTGGACCACGCGGCCGTGCGCATCGTCCAGGAGTCCCTGACCAACGTCACCCGCCACGCGG
The DNA here is from genome assembly GCF_030811595.1 of Streptosporangium brasiliense. Taxonomy (NCBI): domain Bacteria; kingdom Bacillati; phylum Actinomycetota; class Actinomycetes; order Streptosporangiales; family Streptosporangiaceae; genus Streptosporangium; species Streptosporangium brasiliense. The sequence goes on along the minus strand of NZ_JAUSRB010000002.1, from coordinate 2,440,382 downwards.
GCGCCGGCGCCGCCGAGATCACCGTCCGGTACGGCGGCGCCGACCTCACCCTGCGGATCGACGACCACGGCCGCGACGCCGGCGACGGGGGCCCCGGTGGCGCCCCGGAGCCGGGCGACGGCGACCGGTCGCGGCCCGGGAGCGGGTTCGGGATCGTCGGCATGCGGGAGCGGGCCGCCGCCCTCGGCGGCTCCCTGGAGGCCGGGCCCCGCCCCGGTGGCGGTTTCCGGGTCTCCGCCCGGCTCCCCCTGAGAGGAACTTCATGATCCGTGTGCTGCTCGCCGACGACCAGACGCTGGTCCGTGCCGGATTCCGGTCGATCCTGGAGGGCGAGGACGACATCGAGGTGGTCGGGGAGGCCGCCGACGGGGCGCGGGCCGTACGGCTCGCCGGGGAGCTCGGCCCCGACGTGGTGCTGATGGACATCCGGATGCCCGAGTTGGACGGGCTGGAGGCCACCCGGCGGATCGTCGCCGACGGCCGGCTGGCCGCCACCAAGGTGATCATCCTGACCACCTTCGACCTCGACGACTACGTGTACGGCGCGCTGCGCGCCGGGGCCGGCGGGTTCCTGGTCAAGGACACCGAGCCGGCCGAGCTCATCCACGGGGTCAGGGTGGTGGCCAGGGGCGACGCGCTGATCGCCCCCTCGGTCACCCGGCGGCTGATCTCGGAGTTCGCCGGGCGGGTGAAGCGGCCCGAGCCGGGGCCGGAGTTCAACGGGCTGACCGAGCGCGAGCGCGAGGTGCTGACGCTGGTCGCCGGCGGCCTGTCCAACGACGAGATCGCCGCGAGGCTGGTGCTGAGCCCGGCCACCGCCAAGACCCACGTGAGCCGGATCATGACCAAGCTGCACGCGCGGGACCGGACCCAGCTCGTGGTCCTCGCCTACGAGGCGGGCGTGGTCACCCCCGGCTGGATGGACTAGCGGCCGGCCCGGCCGGCCACGCGTCGGCGCCCAGAGGCCGCAGGGGTGAGGTGGCGGGTGTACGGACGGGCGGCGGGGACACAACTTCTGGAGTACGGCGTATGCGCGCCGGGAGGGACGCGCGGGCGGTGACCGTACCGGAAATCTGAGGGCATGGAGACGCTCGACCTCGCCCGCCTGCAGTTCGCCCTCACCGCAGGGTCACACTTCCTGTTCGTCGCCCTCACCCTGGGTCTGGCCACCCTGGTCGCGTTCATGCAGACCCGGGCGACGCTGACCGGCTCGGCCGTGCACCGGCGGATGACCCGGTTCTGGGGACGGCTCTACGTGATCAACTACGCGATGGGGATCGTCACCGGGCTGGTGATGGAGTTCCAGTTCGGCCTGGTCTGGAGCGGGCTGACGCACTTCGCGGGCAACGTGTTCGGCGCCTCGCTGGCGATGGAGACGCTCACCGCGTTCTTCGTCGAGTCGACGTTCCTGGGACTGTGGATCTTCGGCTGGGACCGGTTGAACCGGTGGGCGCACCTGGGGGTGCTCTGGGTGGTCACGCTCACCGCCTACGCCTCCGCCTACTGGATCCTGGTCTCCAACGGTTTCCTGCAGAACCCGGTCGGCGCCGAGGTGGTGGACGGCGTGCTCCGGCTCACCGACGCGGCGGCGGTGCTGACCAATCCGGCGGCGCTCACCGCGTTCGGCCACATCCTCTGCGGCGCGCTGGTGGTCGCCGGGTTCTTCGTGGCCGGGGTGAGCGCCCACCACCTGCGCAGGCGCACCGAGGAGCAGGAGTTCTTCCGCCGGTCGCTGCGGATCGGCGTGTTCACCGCGCTGCCCGCGCTGATGGCCACCGCGGCGTTCGGCGGCGTCCAGTTCGGTACGGCGCAGCCGATGAAGCTGGCCGTCTACCGCGGCGCGGCGCAGGAGGTGGCCCGGCTCCAGGCCGAGACGGCCGCCGCGCACGGGCCCGGCGACTACGCCCCGCCCGCCGGGCTGGTGCAGGGCAGCGCCACCACGATGATGATCCTCTTCGCGCTGATGCTGCTGATCGCGGGGCTGAACGCGCTGCTGGCGCTGTTCCCGTGGGCGGTCCGCCGGCTGCGGATCTGGCACGTGCTGCTGACCGCGGCGGTCCCGCTGCCGTTCGCCGCCATGCTCGCCGGCTGGGTGTTCCGCGAGGTGGGCCGTCAGCCCTGGGTGGTGTACGGCCTGCTGACCACCCAGGACGCGCTGGGCGAGCTGTCGCCCGGCGCGGTCCGGTTCTCGCTGGCCGCCTTCGCCTCGCTGTTCGGTCTGCTCATCGCGGTCAACACCTGGATGCTCGCCCGCAGCGCCCGCCAGGGCCCGGCGGCCACCGAGACCGGCCACGTCCCCGCCGAGCCGCTGCCGGCCCCGGCCTTCTGAGGAGATTCCATGGAGATCACGCTTCTGGCGTTCTTCGCCGTCGGCTACTTCGTCCTCGCGGGCGCGGATCTGGGGATCGGCATGCTCCTGCCCCACCTCGGCCGCTCCTGCGACGAGCGCGGCCGGGTGCTCGCCTCGATCACCCCGCTCTTCATGAGCAACGAGGTCTGGCTGGTCGCCGCGGCCGGGGTCCTGGTGGGCGCCTTCCCCCTCCTGGAGGGGGAGCTGCTCAGCGGGCTGTACGTGCCGTCCGTGGCGCTGCTGCTCGGCTGGGTGGTCCGGGACGCGGGGATCTGGCTGCGCGGCGGGGTCGACCGGGCCGCGTGGCGGCGCGGGTGTGACGGCGCCGTGGTCGCGGGGAGCTGGGCGGTGGCGCTGAGCTGGGGGTTCATCCTCGCCGCGATGGGCGAAAGGTCCGTCACCGGCTCCGCGGCGATCGTCGTGCCCGCCGTCGCCGCCCTGTTCTGCGCCCACGGGACGGCCTTCGCCGGCCTGCGGCTGGGCGGCGCCCCGAAGGCGCGGGCCCGGCGGCTGTCCGGAGCCTCGGGCGAGCGCCTGGTCTACGCCCTGACCTCGGGCGGGATGGCGCTGGTCTGTCTGCTGGCCGGGTCCCGCCTGCCACTGGCGGAGAACCTGGCCGATCCGGCGACCCTCGCCCTGCTCACCCCGGCACTGCTGGTGATCACTCCCGTGCTGGTGGCGTCGCAGGTGTGGCTCTGGCGGGTCTTCGACCGCGCTCCGATCAGGTCGCAGTGATCATGTAGGCCAGGCCCAGCAGGATGACGACAGGGATCAGCCACACCACGGCCTCGACTGCGAACTCCTTGTACACGGTCAATTTCTCCCTTTAGGTCGCACTAAATCCATAGCATTGGCAATGCGAAGCATATGCGCCCCCAGGGATGGTCCCGCACGCGGGCCCGGGACACCCGCCCGCTGTCGGCCGGGGACACGGCCGCGGGAATCGTTCCGGTGGGCGAGGGGCGCCCTGTACGGATGCGACGGGGTGCCTCCGGAGGTCATGGGGTGCCTCCGGAGGTCATGACGGCCGGGTCCGTTCCTCGGCGATGACCAGGATGGCCCCCAGGGCCGCCAGGGTCAGGTTCGCGTAGAGCTCGTAGCCGGCCAGGAAGTCCAGGCGGGGGAGGATGACGCGGTTGAAGAAGTTGAGGAAGACGCCGAAGAAGGGCTGGACGGCCAGCTGGTCGATGGTCCCGCTGACACCTTGGAGGATCATGACGATCCCCAGTAGCCGGATGATTCTGCGCATGATCGAACGCTAGGGACCGTCGCCCCCCGAGACGGATCGGTCATCGGGATCCTCCGCCTCGACCGATGTCGCCGCCCCTGGGCGCCGTGGCCGACGGAAGTATCGCCCGCCGCGACTTCGGTATCGCCCGCTGCTCGCGGCGGACCGGCCTCTCCTCGAAGCCCTAGGCTCGGGAAGAATGAACGGATCTGCGACTGCGTCCACGCGCCGGCGCGGCCTCCGCGACTGGGTCGTGGACACCGGCCTGTTCCTGCTCGCGGCGCTCTACGGGGTCCTGATGTCCGCCACGCGGCTGGAGGCGCTCCCCCTGCCGGGACCGAGCTGGCTGTTCGGCCTTGACCAGCTCACCGGTGTGCTGGGCTGCGTCGCGCTGTGGCTGCGCCGCGGCCGGCCGGTCGAGCTCGCCTTGGTGCTGGTCGCCCTGTCGACGTTCTCCGAGCTGGTGGCCGGCGCGATGCTGGTGGCGCTGTTCACGGTCGCGGTGCACCGTTCTCCGCGGACCACGGCGGCCATCTTCGCGCTCAGCATGCTCACCGCGCTCGGCTACGTCGTGCTCCGCCCCGAACCCGGCACGCCCGGTGTCCTGGTGCTACTGCTGGGCGTCACGATCCAGGGCGCCGCGGTCGGCTGGGGCCTGTTCATCCATCACCGGCGCCGGCTCGTGCTGTCGCTGCGCGACCGCGCGGCCCGCGCCGAGACCGAGGCCCACCTACGCGCCGAGCAGGCCCAGCTCCACGCCCGCGAGCGGATCGCCCGGGAGATCCACGACGTGCTCGGCCACCGGCTTTCGTTGCTGAGCGTGCATGCCGGCGCGCTGGAGTACCACCCCGGCGCCCCTGCCGAGGACGTCGCCCGCGCGGCCAAGGTGATCCGGGAGAGCGCCCACCAGGCGCTGCAGGACCTGCGCGAGGTCATCGGCGTTCTCCGCGCCCCGGTCGGCGAGCTGCCCCAGCCCACCCTCGCCGACGTCCGGCAGCTCACCGCCGAGTCGGGCCGGGCCGGGATGCGGGTGGACCTGTGGGAGGAGCTCACCGGGACCGTCCCCGACCGGGTGGGCCGCACCGCCTACCGGATCGTGCAGGAAGCCCTGACCAACGCCCGCAAGCACGCCCCGGCGGCCGAGGTGCGCATACACGTGGCGGGGGCGCCGGGCCGAGGGGTGACCGTCGAGGTGCGCAACACCGCCCCCGCCGCCGCTGCCACCACACCCGCGCCCATGACCGACACCACCGCCGCGCCCGCGCCCGCCGCGGGGTCCGGTCAGGGCCTCGTCGGCCTCGCCGAACGCGTCGCCCTGGCCGGCGGGCGCCTGGAACACGGGCCCACCGCCGCGGGTGGCTGGCGGCTGGCGGCCTGGCTACCCTGGCCGCCATGACCGCATCAGAGCCGTGGACGGTCGGCGTGCTCATCGTCGACGACGACCCGCTGGTCCGCACCGGCCTGGTGATGATGCTGGGCGGCGCTCCCGACATCCGCGTGGTGGCCCAGGCCGGTGACGGCACCCAGGTGCTGCCCCTGGTCGATCGGCACGCCCCCGACGTGGTCCTGATGGACATCCGGATGCCCGTGATGGACGGGCTGGCCGCCACCGAGGCCCTGCGCGCCCGTCCGGGCGCGCCGGAGGTCATCGTGCTGACCACCTTCGACGCCGACGACCACGTCCTGCGTGCCCTGCGCGCCGGAGCCGCCGGGTTCCTCCTCAAGGACACCCCACCCGACGAGATCGTGACCGCGGTGCGCCAGGTCGCCCAGGGCTACCCCGTGCTGTCCCCGGCGGTCACCCGGCGCCTCATCGCCCGGGTCGCCGACTCCGGCCGCGACCGGCGTCGCACCCGTGCCGGGGACCGCCTGGCACTGCTGAACGACCGCGAGCGCGAGGTCGCCGTGGCCCTCGGCCACGGCAGGTCCAACGCCGAGATCGCGGCTCTGCTCTACCTCAGCGTCCCCACGGTCAAGACTCACGTCTCCGGCATCCTCACCAAGCTGGGCCTCAACAACCGCGTCCAGATCGCGCTGCTGGTCCACGACGCCGGACTCCTGGACGACCAGGAGTGACGGCCCGCGGGATCCTCCGCCGCCCGCCTGTCCGGCCTCCTCCGTCCGCTACGCCGGCCCGGAGGGGGCACGCCTCTCCGACGCCCGCCTCCGGCTGATCGCGCTCAGCGCCTCCGTCCGGAGGGCGCCGGCCCGGCGGCTGCGAGGAGACGGCCGACCTCCGTCGGCTCTCTCCCGGCCGGGCAACGCGCCCCGGTAGGGAGTCGACACCTCGGGACGATGCCAGCCAGAGGCACTTCGGTTGCTGATTGTAGTGTTATGACTACATTTCATCGAAGGGGTGCGGGCGATGGCAGACACGGGTGACGGGCAGCCGGACGTCCTCAGCGAGCGGCTCACGCTCGGCACGGGCTTCACCGAGGACGACCACCCCCAGGTCCTCGAACGGCTCGCCTCGCTGGGGAAACGGCTGCGCTCCCATCCCAGCGACTCGGTGGACCTGCGGCTGAGCGTCAAGAACCGTGGCCGGGCGGAGCAGAAGGTGACCCTCGAATGCCGGCTCGCCGGCGCCGAGCCCCTGGTGGCCACCTCGACCGAGCAGGAGCTGTCCACCGCGCTGACCGAGGTCCGCGACGACACGATCCATCAGCTGGACAAGCTCAAGACCAGGAGGGATCCGCGCCACGACCGCCCGCACCGGCCGTGATCCGCCGTGGCCGGGCGTGATGCGCCGGCGGACGGTTGAGCTCCGTCGGAGGGGTGGGCGAGATCCGTCACTGACGGGCGAGATGCCGGGAATGTCAAGTATGGCGATCACGCTGTGCCCGGCAGGGAACCACCGACTGTCCGAGGAGCCGTCATGACCGTCCGAGAGCTGCGCCTGGTCGTCACCGCCGCCGACTACGAGGAGGCACTGCGGTTCTACCGCGATGTGCTGGGCCTGCCCGAGCGGGCCGCCTTCTCCTCCCCCGACGGCCGGGTGACGATCCTGGAGGCGGGCCGGGCCACCTTGGAGATCGCCGACCCGGCACAGGCCGATTTCATCGACCAGGTCGAGGTGGGGCAGCGGGTGGCCGGGCACATCCGGGTGGCCTTCGAGGTGGACGACTCGTCCGCCACCACCGCGGAGCTGGCCGGGGCCGGGGCCAAAGTGATCGCCGAGCCCGTCCGCACCCCGTGGAACTCCCTCAACTCCCGCCTCGAAGGCCCGGCCGGGCTCCAGCTCACGCTCTTCACCGAGCTGGGCCCCGAGGAGAGCTGACCTGGACCCGCCCCCCACCTCCGGAGAGCTCCCCGGGGGTTCCGACGAACTCCCGGATCAGCTCGGTGAGCTCGGCGGGCCGCAAACCCTAGTGGCTCTTGGCCGAGGTGCTCTCCAGGGGCGCGTCGGGGACGGCGGCGCGCAGCCAGCGGGTGCCGTACGGCTCGAGGCCGAACGTCACCCGGCCGTCCGGGGGCAGTTCGAGGCTGCCGTCCACCAGTAGGTCGGTCAGCAGCTCGCAGTGGCCGAGATCGCGCAGCACGAGCTCCACCCGCGCCTCACGGTCGGCGAAGTTGTGGACGGCGATCACGGTGCCGCCCTCGGCGTCGGCCCGATGGGCCAGCACGGCCGCGTCCCCGGCGTCCAGCACCTCGTAGCGGCCCCAGGCCAGCTCCGGCGACTCCCGGTAGCGCTCGACCAGCATGGTGACCCATCTCAGCAACGAGTCAGGGTCACGCCGCTGGTCCTCCACGTTGACCTTCCGCGGGCCGTACTCGCCGTCGGGAGAGGCGACGAGGGTCTTCGGGTCGGGTGAGAACCCTCCGGAGCGGGACCACTGCATCGGGATCCGGACCGCCATCCGGCCCTCGGCCCCGAGGTTCTCGCCCAGGCCGATCTCCTCACCGTAGAAGAGCACCGGCGTGCCCGGCAGGGAGAACAGGACGCTGTAGGCCAGCTTGAGGCGCCGCGGGTCGCCGTCGAGCATCGGGGGCAGCCGGCGGCGCAGGCCGCGGCCGAAGACCTGCATGTCCTTCTCTGGCCCGAAGGCGTCGAAGACCTCCTGGCGCTCGGCGTCGGTGAGCTTGTCCAGGGTCAGCTCGTCGTGGTTGCGGACGAAGGTGGCCCAGTGGGAGTCGTCTGGCGGGTCGGGCCGCTCGCGCAGGGACTCGGCGAGCGCCCGCGGGTCCTGCCGGGCCATCGACAGATGGAACCGCTGCATGCCGATGAAGTCGAAGCACATGGTGACCTGGTCGCCGTTGCCGTTGCCGAAATACTTCATCAGGTCCGGGTAGGGCAGGTTCACCTCGCCCAGCAGGATCGAACTGCCGTCACGACGGTTCATGAACGCGCGCAGGTCGGCGAGGAACTCGTGCGGATCACCACCGAGGCCCTCGATCAGGAACGGCACCGCGTCCACCCGGAAGCCGGACAGCCCCAGCTCCATCCAGAACCCGAGGATGCGCGCGATCTCGTCGCGGACCTCGGGGTTGTCGACGTTCAGGTCGGGCTGGAAGCGGTAGAAGCTGTGCAGGTAGTACTGGCCCGTCTTCTCGTCCAGCTCCCAAATGCTGTCCTCCTTGTCGGGGAAGACGATGGCCTTGGGATCGACCGGGTCGGGGTCGTCCTGCCAGACGTACCAGTCCCGCTTGGCGGAGTCCCGGCTGGAGCGCGCCTCCTTGAACCAGGGGTGCTCGTCGGAGGTGTGGTTGACCACCAGGTCGGCGATCACCCGGATGCCCCGGTCCCTGGCGGTGCGCATGAACTCCACGAAGTCGCCGAGGGTGCCCAGGCGAGGGTCGACGGAGTAGAAGTCCGTGATGTCGTAGCCGTCGTCACGGTTGGGGGTCGGGAAGAACGGCATCAGCCAGATGCAGGTCACCCCGAGCCGGTCCAGGTGGTCGATCTGCTGGGTGAGGCCGCGGAAGTCCCCGATGCCGTCACCGTTGCCGTCCTTGTAGGTCTCGACGTCCAGGCAGTAGACCACCGCGTTCTTCCACCACAGATCAGCTGTGTAGGTCAGTCGCATGCCGACGCACTACCCGCGTGCGGGCCGTTTACCGGAGGATCGCGCACGCGCCTCGCCGGAGGAGGGGCCCGTGCTCCCCGTCCGGGCACCGGCCACACCCGCCGCCGAGGGGCTACGGTGGGAGCGACACCCTGGAGGAGAACATGCGGCAGTCGAGGCGCGGAGCGCCGTTCGGCTGGCTGCTCGCCCTCCTGTTCCCGCTGCTCGTCGCCGGCGGGACGCACGCGGGCGGCGTCACCGCCCTCCTGGGACACGCCGGCGTCATCTCGGTCGCCGGGGAGCACCGGCCGCTGTTGCGCGAGGCCCGCCCCGGCGGGGAGCGCCGGCCGCGGTCCCACCAGGTTCTCCCCGGCGGGGAGCAGCACCTGCTCACCACGGGCCACGCCGGGACCGGAGCCGGGGGCGGCCACCCGGCCGTGGCCGGCCCGGCCGCCCGGCACCTGCCCCCCGCCTCCGGCTCCGGCCCGCGCCCGGCCGGCGCCGACGATCCACGCCCGCTCGCGGCCCTGCTGGTCAGGCCCGCTCGGGCACCACCCTCCACAGGCGTCTGAAGCACCTCGTAGCCGGGTCGCGGACACTCCGCGCCGGCCACGGGTGCTTCGCCGTACCCGGACACCATTCCCCAAGCCTGTGGAGGCTTCCATGTCGCGTGCCCCCGTGGTGCGCGCGGTGACGGCGTTCGCCGTCATCGCCGTCTCACTCGTCATCGCGTTGACCATGTCCCCGCGCCTCGGTCTCGACCTGCGCGGCGGCACCCAGATCGTCCTGGAGACCAGGGACTCCCCGACCGTCAAGGCCGACGCCGAGGCCACCGACCGCACCCTTGAGGTGCTCCGCCGCCGCGCCGACGCCCTGGGCGTGGCGGACGCGCCACTGGCCCGCTCCGGCGAGCGGCGCATCATCGTGGAACTGCCCGGCGTGCAGGACCCGACCAAGGCCGCCGAGGTCATCGGCAAGACCGCCCAGCTCACCTTCCACCCCGTCGTCGCCCTGGCCGACGCGGCGACCTCGCCCAAGTCCGGCGAACAGGTCGTCGCCGACGAGGACGGCGTCAAGCTGCTCATCGGCCCGGCCCGGCTCACCGGGGACGGTGTCGGGGACGCCCAGGCCGGGATCGACCCCCAGCAGGGCAGCGGCTGGTACGTCACCGTGGACCTGCGTGAGGGGGGCCGCCGGGCGTGGGCCGAGCTGACCGGTGAGGCCGCCTGCAACCCGGTGGGCGACCCGAAGCGGCGGGTCGCCATCATGCTCGACTCCAAGATCGTCGTATCGCCCCAGGTGAACGAGGGCGTGGCCTGCGAGGTGGGCCTGCCGGGCGACTCCACGCAGATCACCGGCTCCTTCACCGCCGAGGAGGCGGCGGACCTGGCCGCGCTGATCAAGGGCGGCTCGCTGCCGGTGCCCGTCGAGATCGTCGAGCAGCGGATCGTCGGCCCGACGCTCGGCGCGGCCGCGATCGCGGCCAGCGCCCAGGCGGCCGTCATCGGCGTGCTGCTCACCGCCCTGTTCATCGTGGTGACCTACCGGCTGGTGGGCTTCATCGCCGCCATCGCCCTGGCCTGCTACGCGCTCGTCTCCTACGCGGCGCTGGTGGCGCTCGGCGCCACGCTCACCCTGCCGGGACTGGCGGGTTTCGTCCTCGCGATCGGCATGGCGGTGGACGCCAACGTGCTGGTCTTCGAGCGCGCCAGGGAGGAGTACGCCGCCGGGCCGAGGCTCCGGCCGGCACTGGAGAAGGGCTTCCGCAACGCCTGGAGCGCGGTGGCGGACTCCAACATCACCACCCTGCTCGCGGCGGGACTGCTGTTCTTCCTGGCCTCGGGACCGGTGCGCGGCTTCGGCGTCACGCTGAGCATCGGTGTGGTCGCCTCACTGGTCACCGCGATGGTCGTCACCCGCGTGCTGGCCGAGTGGGCGGTGCGGCGGCCGGCGGTGGCGAGGCGGCCGGGGCTGACCGGACTGTCCGGCATCGGACGCGTCCGGACCTGGCTGAACGCGCGCGGACCGCGCCTGATGCGCCACCGCGCGGTGTATTACACGGTCACCTGCGTGCTGCTGGCCGGGGCCGTGGCCGGGGTGGCGGTGCGGGGGATCAGCTTCGGGGTGGAGTTCACCGGCGGCCGGCTGGTGGAGTACTCCACCGGCGTCCCGATCAGCGCGGACGCCGCCCGCGACCTGGTCGCCGGGGCCGGGTTCCCGGACGCGGTGGTGCAGGCGTCGGGCGAGGACGTCTCGGTGCGGACCGGCCGCATCGGCGACGCCGACCTGGCGAGGATCGAGACGGCGCTGGAGAGCGGGGCCGGGCCGATCGCCAAGGAGCGCGACGAGCTCATCGGGCCGAGCCTGGGCGAGGAACTGCGCCGCAACGCGCTGATCGCGCTGGGTGTGGCGCTCGCCGCGCAGCTCGGCTACCTGGCCTTCCGCTTCCGCTGGACGTTCGGCCTGGCGACGGTGCTGGCCCTGGTCGTGGACGCGTCGGTCGTGGTCGGCGCGTTCGCGTGGCTGGGCAGGCCGGTGGACGGGGTGTTCCTGGCCGCGATGCTCACCGTGATCGGCTATTCGGTCAACGACAAGGTCGTGGTCTTCGACCGCGTCCGCGAGCTGTGGGCGCGGCGGCCCCGGACGCCGTTCGCGGAGGTGACCGACACCGCGATCCTGCAGACCCTGCCCCGTACGGTGAACACGGGTCTGGGCGCGCTGTTCATCCTGGTCGCGCTGGCCGTGCTCGGCGGTGACTCGCTGACCGACTTCGCGGTGGCGCTGCTGATCGGCGTCGTCACCGGCACGCTGTCCTCCGCGCTGGTCGCCGCCCCGCTGGCGGTGGAGTTCGAGAAGCGCAGCTCCGCGCCGCCGCCGCGGCCCCGGAGCGCGCCCCGGCCTCGCGAGGGGTCGGGTGCCGTGGTCTGACGGCGGCCGGTCGGGATCGGCCGCCGTCGCCTCCGGGGCGACCCCTCGGGAGATCGGGGGCAGGCCCTCCGGGGAGGGCACAGGCGGGTGAAGGTGCGGGCCGAGACCGGCCCGCACCCTCACCTGTTACACCTACCGAGCTTCACCTGTCGAACGTCTGCCCCACCGGTCCGGACGTCTGCCCTACCGGTGCCCCGGTGTCCCCGTGTCCCGTTCGACCGCGCCGGCCGGCCCTCGGCCCGCGCGGTCTCCGGCACGGTCTTCACCGGGCGTGGAGTCCGATCCCGCTTCCGGCGGGGATCAGAAGCACCAGCTCTGGCAGGCCGTGAAGGCCGGCAGGACGTGCAGGACGGGGCGGGGTACGACCTGCAGGACGACGGGACGGGTGGGGACGGCAGGGCGGATGGAGACGGTGCGCACCTGCTGAGCCGCTCCAGGAGGACCGGGAGGTCCTTCCGGCCCCTGCGGGCCTTCCGGCCCCTGCGGGCCTTCGGGACCCTGGGGACCCTCCGGACCGGCAGGACCCTCGGGGCCTTCAGGTCCAGCGGGGCCCTCAGGTCCAGCGGGACCCTCAGGACCGGCAGGGCCCTCAGGACCGGCAGGACCCTCAGGACCGGCAGGACCCTCAGGACCCTCGGGACCCTGCTGGCCTTCCGGTCCCTGCGGACCTTCAGGTCCTTGGGGGCCCTCGGGACCCTGCGGACCTTCAGGGCCCTGCGGTCCCTCCGGACCTTGGGGACCCTCAGGTCCGGCGGGACCCTCAGGACCGGCGGGACCCTCAGGACCGGCAGGACCCTCAGGACCGGCAGGACCCTCAGGACCGGCAGGACCCTCAGGACCGGCAGGACCCTCAGGACCGGCAGGACCCTCAGGACCTTGCGGACCGGCGGGACCCTCGGGACCTTGCGGACCGGCGGGACCGGCAGGACCTTGCGGACCGGCGGGACCCTGGGGACCGGCCGGGCCCGGGGGGACCGCGCAGAGGAACAGCGGCAGGTGGAGCCACCTGCACAGCGGAATGTAGCTCTGCGGAGCCGAGCCGGTGGCCGGCTTCACATAGCTGATCTCACTGACCTGGGTGATCTCCGGAATGAAAGTGGCGCGATTCTCCCAGTAACCGAGGGAGGCGTTGCAGAAATCACTGGACACCCCTGCCGCAAGGGGAAGGAATGCCAGCTTTCCGCAATAGGGGTCATTTGCCTCATAGCGGGCATGCGCCTGATTCATCAGCCAGCCCGGCGCCGTGTCGGCACTCGCTGGGACAGACGACTGAGCAAGAACAGCCCCGGCGAGCGCGCCGCCAGCCAGGATGCGTTTCATAAGGGTAGCCACACCGTCTTCTCTCTCCTGCCCCAACCGCCGAAAAACCCGGCGCCGGCAGTTTTGAACCGACCGGGAACACCCACGAACAATGCCTTCCAAATCCAGTTGATGCATCAGACGAGAAACGCGCGTTTCTTTGCCGACGGTAAATATGAATCGCCAGATAAAGCCAATATGCATATCGCGTTAATATTCGCAGTAAACGGCCCTATTCTCGCAACACCGGCAACGGGGCCGAACCCGTCACGGCGGGCGGACCGGGCCACCGTCACGGCGGCACCTGGCAAGCGGGTCGCGCCGGGAGGCGGGGAGCACCTCCGAGCGGGCCCCTCGGACCGGCCGGGAAGCCCGCAGGATCGGCCGGAGGGACGCGCCAGGCCCGCCCGGGGACGCACCAGGCCCGCCCGGGGAAGCCCGCCGGGCCGGCCGGGGAGGCGCACAGGCGGCCGGGAGCGGCCTCCGGCGCCGCCGGCCCACCCTCCTCCGCGCCGCGATCCCCCGCTAATGTGCTTGCGTCTCATTTCCCTGCTGCCGGAAGGCGGATGCACCCGTGGCGGATGACTACGCGACGACTTTCAAGATCATTGATGTCGACGGTGACGGCCTGATCTCGGCCACCGAGATGACGCGCCTGATGGAGGTGCTCGGCCAGCCGATCACCCCCGAGGCCGCCGAGGCCGCCATCGCCAGGATCGACCTGGACGGCGACGGACTGATCTCCCTGGAGGAGTTCGCCGGCTACCTCAAATAGCCCCACCCCTCCCGCCGGAAGCCGCACATGTTGCATTTGAGACAAGAACAAGCGTTTGCTACTTGCTCAAAGTGTCAATGAGATCAGAATGTGAGGCGCACTCCGACGGGAGGGTCCATGGCGACAAAAGAAGATTCCAGGCTCGTTGCCACCGGTTTCGGTGACCGTAAGAGAAGATCTCACGACCTGTCCGACCAGCGGCTATGGAGATCCGCACCGGCGGAAGTGGCCAGGCTGCTGAGACCGGGCCTCACCGAGGTGGCCGATCAGGTGATCAAGGAAATCACGGTCCGGATCCCCGAATACTCCCGGCCGGCCGACGCGATCTACATCAAGGCCATCCGGCTGGCCGTGGACGAGGCCCTGCGCCAGTTCGTGGACCGGATCGAGAACCCCAGTGCGCCGTGGGAGCCCGAGGTCTTCCGCACCATCGGGCGCGGTGAGGCCAACGAGGGCCGCAACCTCGACCCCCTGCAGACCGCGATGCGGCTCGGCGCCCGGGTGGCCTGGCGGCGGCTGACCGAGCAGTCCGAGCACCTCGGCCTCACCCCGCAGCACCTCTACGACCTGGGCGAGGCCATCTTCGTCTATCTCGACCAGCTCGCCGACGCCGCCGCCGAGGGCTTCGAGGAGGCCAGGGCCCGCGCGGCCGGAGAGATCGAGCGCCGCCGCCGACGGCTGATGGACCTGCTGCTGAGCCAGCCGGCCGCCTCCCCCGACGCGATCGCCGACCTGGCCAAGGCCTCGGGCTGGCGGCTGCCCAGGACCGTGGCCGGGGTCGCCCTGGACGAGCACTCCAGGGGCTACCGCCCCCCTTCGCTCCCGCCGGACGTGCTGTCCGGCCTCGACCGGCCCGGCCCCTGCCTGATCGTCCCCGACCCCAACGGCCCGGGCCGGGCCCAGACCCTGGAGGCCGGGCTGCGCGGCTGGAAGGCCGCCGTCGGGCCCGCCGTACCGCTGGCAGCCGCCGCGACCTCGCTGCGCTGGGCCCGTGAGGCGTTGGACCTGCACCGGCGGGGCGTGCTCACCGAGGAGCGCGGCGTGCTCCGCTGTTCCGATCACATGGCCACGCTTATCGTGTTCAAGGACGAGGAACTGGTCAGCGCCCTCACCGAGGTGCGGCTCGCGCCGCTGGCCCACCTGCGTCCCAGCCAGCAGGACCGGCTGGCCGAGACGTTGCTGGCGTGGTTGCGGCACGGCCGGGGCGCCGGGGAGGTCGCCGCCCGGCTCCACGTGCACCCGCAGACCGTGCGCTACCGGCTGCGCCAGCTCGAGGAGCTCTACGGCGACCAGCTCAGCGATCCGGACATCCGGTTCGAGCTGGAGATCGTCCTGCGGGCCAGGCGGTCCGTCAGCTCCGGAACAGCCTGATCCGATCCTCACCGATGCGCTCCCTGAGCGCGCGGTCCTCGACGCCGAGGTCCTCGGCGGGGGCCAGACCCAGCACGCCGACCTTGCCGACATGCTTGTTGAGCTGTACGGCACGGGCGGCGTCGCCGGTCTGGTCGAGGGGGTAGACCGTCGACAGGGTGGGTTGGAGCACGCCCAGCGAGAGCAGCCGGTTGACCTCGTGGCACTCCTGGTAGTTCGCCCCGTGGGAGCCGACGATCCGCTTGAGCTTCATCCACAGGTGCCGGTTGTCGTACTCGTGGGCGTAGCCGCTGGACGACCCGCAGGTGACGACCGAGCCGCCGCGCCGCGCGACGTAGACGGACGCACCGAAGGTGTCCTTGCCGGTGTGCTCGAAGACGATGTGCGGATCCTCCCCCACCTGCCGCCGGACCTCGGCGCCGAGCCTGCGCCAGGACTTCTCGTCGTTGAGGTGGTCGAACTGCGAGCGGTCCACGATGTGCTCGCAGCCCATCCGGCGCAGGAGGGCGGCCTTCTCGTCGGAGCTGACCACGCCCACCGGGATACCGCCGCCGTTCCTGACGAGCTGCACGGCGTACGCGCCGAGCCCGCCGGTCGCGCCCCAGATCAGCACCACGTCGCCCTGCTTCATCCGGGAGCCGCGCTCACTGACCAGCATCCGGTAGGCGGTGGAGGCGCACAGCATGTTGCAGGCGGCCTCCTCCCAGGTCAGATGCCTGGGCTTGGGGAGGAGCTGGGTGGCCTTGACCACCGCGAACTCGGCCAGCCCGCCGTAGTTGGTCTCGAACCCCCAGGCGCGCAGGTCGGCGCCGAGCATGGAGTCGGAGTGGGTGATCGGGTCCTGCTCGTCGACGTAGGCGGGCGAGGTGACGACCCGGTCGCCGATCTTCCAGCGCCGTACGGCGGTGCCCATCCGGACGATCACCCCGGAGGCGTCCGAGCCGAGCACGTGGAAGTCCCGGTCGTGGCGCGGGTCCTCACGCCCGAACCGCTCCAGGAACGCGAACGTGGGGATCGGCTCGAACATGGCCGTCCACACGGTGTTGAAGTTGATGGCGCTGGCCATGACCGCGATCAGCACCTCGTCCGGGGCGAGCTCCGGCATCGGCACCTCGGACACGTGGATGGACCTGGTGATGTCCTTGTCGACGTCGTTGACGCCGTGCGGGCTCCGGCCGAACATGCCGACCTCGTCCTTACGGGTGTGGGCCGCCCGGAAGGTCGTGGGGACCTCCAGGCGCGCGAGCTCTTCGGGATCGGCACCGTCGACGACGGCCTGTGCGAGTGTCACAGCTGGCCTCCAAGGTGAGCGGCGATGACTTCGACGTGGGGCGGGTCGAGCAGGTTGAGGTGGTGCGACCCGGGGATCGTGACGATCTCCAGCCCCGGGCTGAACGGGCCGAATCCCCTTGTGGGGTCGTCGGCGTGGGCGTATCGGGTGTCTTCGACCGCCCAGGGGGTCGGGTCCGTGGAGCGGTAGAGCACCACGCGGCCCTCGTAGGTCCCGGCCCGGTATCCCTCGATGGCCCGGGTGTCCTCGTGCGAGGTGATCTGATGCCGGAGGATGGCCTCCCCCAGCAGGTCCAGCACCCCCGATCCGGCGATGCGCGCCTCGGCCAGGGCGAGCTGGCCGGCCTCGCTCAGGCCCGCGAGCTCGTCGTAGGCGAGCCGGACGGGCACCCCGTAGGTCTCGGTGAGATAGGTGGCGAAGTCGGCGTACCGCCTGGCCGCGATCCGGGTCCGCTCCGCGGCTGTCACCTCGTCCGGCAGGCCCGAGTCGATCATCGCCACCAGCTCCACGTTCTCCGCCCCGAGCTGCCGGGCGATCTCGAACGCCAGGATCCCCCCGAACGACCATCCCCCCACCCGGTACGGCCCGGCGGGCTGCACCTTCCTGATCTCCGCCACGTACCGGGCGGCCCGCTCGCTCACCCCCGCCTCGGCGCCGAGGGTCCCGACGCCGTCCAGGCGCTCCAGCCCGAACACCACCTGGCCGGCTCCCAGCGCCCCGGCCAGCAGCGCGTACACCCCCGTGGTCCCACCGGCCGGATGTCCCAGGAACAGCGGCACCCGTCCGTCCCCCGGCGCCGTGGGAGCGCCGGCCGCCGGTGCACCAGGCCCCGGCGCTCCGGCCGCCGTCGCCTCGGCCGCCGGCGCGGCGCGGCGGGCGGCCAGGTACGCGCGGGCCGCGGGGGTCAGCGGGCGGACGACGCCCCGGGCGGCCTCCTCCTCGTCGATCTCCCGGAGCAGGTCGGCGACCTGGGCCCCGGTGAGCACGCCGTCGGCGGCCAGCTCGCGGCCGGCCTCCCGGCCGAGGACGTCCAGCACGACGGGCAGGACGCCGGCCGGGATCTCCTCGGTGACCCCGGGCACGCGCCCGAGGATCCGGGTGAGGGCCGCCACGACCTGCCGTTCCGCCGCGTCCCTGGGCTCGACCGGGCGCGTCCCGGCGGTGCCGTGGATGCCCAGCCCGGCGGCCACGGCCACGGCGACGTCCCCGAGCGTCGCGCCCTGCAGCAGCAGCGCGGTCGGCACGGCCACCCCGAAGTCGTGCTCGATCATGCCCCGCACCCGGGTGGCCGCGAGCGAGTCGAGGCCCGCCTCGGTGAGCACCGTGCCCTCCTGGAGCCAGGCGGTCTCGAAGCCCAGCACGACGGCCGTCCGCTCCCTGACCTTGGCGACGACGGCCTCCAGGGCCTGGCCGGGCTCCATCGCGGCCAGCGCCTCGGGCCCCGCCCAGTCGCCACCGGTCACGGCCGCGCCCGCCAGGTCCGCGAAGTACGGCATACGCGCGATGCCGGGGAAGGCGGCGACGGCCGCCGCCGCGTCCAGCCGCAGCACGCCCGCGGCGTCCACCCCCCGGGCCAGGAGCGCCTCCAGCGCCTCGACGCCCTCGTCCGGGGTCAGGGGCGCGACCGCGGGCAGCACCGCCTGGCCGGCCCCGCCGACGTCGGCCCAGGTGCCCCAGTTGATCGTCGTCCCGGGCAGTCCCTCGGCCCGGCGCAGGTCGCACAGGGCGTCCAGCCAGGCGTTCGCCCCCGCGTAGGCCGCCTGCCCGGGTGACCCGAGCAGTGCCGCCGCCGAGGAGAACGCCACCCACCAGTCGAGAGGCGCGTCCCTGGTCGCCTCGTGCAGCTGCAGGCCGCCGTGGACCTTGGCCGACCAGACCCGGTGCAGGTCCCCGGGGCCCACGTCGGTGACCAGGTGGTCGTCCAGCACGCCCGCCGCGTGGATCACCCCGCGCAGCCGTACGCCGCCGGCGGTGACCACGTCGACCAGCCCCTCGGCCACGCCCGGCAGGGCCAGGTCACCGGTCACCACCTGGACGTCGGCGCCCAGCGCCCGCAGTCCCGCGATCGTCGCGGCCCCCGCGGCCGACGGCCCCGACCGGCCGCCCAGCACGATCCGCCCGGCCCCCCGCTCGGCCAGCCACCGCGCCACCACCAGTCCCAGCCCGCCGTACCCGCCGGTGATCAGATAGCCCCCGCCCCGCCGTACCACCGGCCCGTGCGCGCCGGCGCGGCGCCGGTCGCCGTCGTCCGGGAGCGCGGCCAGCCGGGCGGTGTAGCGGACGCCCGCCCGCCAGGCCACCTCGTCGTCCGGCCGGTCGGCCGTCAGCTCGGCCAGGAGCGCGTCCGGGCCGTCCACGTCGAGCAGCCGGGCCCGCAGCCCCGCCTGTTCGAAGGCCAGCACCCGGACGAGGCCGCGCAGCGCGGCGGCGCCGGGGTCGCCCGGCTCCCCGTCCAGTACGGCCTGCGCCCGGTCGGTGACGAGCCGCAGCCGCCGCCCGGTCCCCGCGAGCTCGGCGGCGATCCGGGTGACGGCGAGGTACAGGGCCTCGGCGCCGGCCGGGTTCAGGCCGCTCGGGGCCAGCACGACGACCTCCTCGGCCCCGTCGCCCGCGGGGAGTGCGAGCGGGGCCGGGACCGGCGCCGTCCGCCGGGGGGCGGAGCGCTGGGCCGGGACGAGGGAGGGCACGGGAGCGCCCGGCGCCACGCCGGGCAGGTCGAGGTGCACGCCGGGCAGGTCGAGGCGGCCGACGGTGTGCCCGGCGGCGGTGAGGTCACGGGCGAGGCGCCCGGCCCGCGGATCCCCCTTTACGGCCACGACGAGCCAGCCACGGGCCGGGCGCGGATCGGATCCATTCCCGGCCGGCGCGGTCTCGACACCTGGTCCCGGCTCCCACACCCGTGCCACGAGCTTGCCGGCCAGCGGGACCGGCACGGCGGTGGCCGGGATGTCCTTGGCCAGCAGTCCCACCGGAGTGCCGTCGCCTCCCAGCCGTCCGATCCCCACCGGCACCCCCGAGGGGCCCCGCAGCCGCTCGGCCAGCTCGGCGGGGCTCGGCGGGGGCCCGGCCGGGGAGGGGCCGGGCACGACGGTCGCGGTGCCGTACCGGATCCAGACGCCCGCGGCGTTCCTGGCGTCGATCTCGACCTCGCCGGACGGGGTGAGGGTGGTGGTGACCGTGGCGGGCAGGGGCAGCAGCGCGTCCAGGGTGACGCCGGTCAGCTCGGCCTCGCCCCGGACCTCGGCCCCCGCCGCCTGGGCGAGGGCCGCCACCACCGCCAGCGGCAGGACGGGCAGGCCGTGCAACCGCCAGAGCGAGGGGTCCAGGCGCCAGGGCGCCTCGGAGAGGTCGTCGACGGTCGTGGTCCACAGGTGCCCGGCGGGGCTCTCGACGTGCACGCCGAGCAGCGGGTGGCTGCCGGGCGGGAGCGCGGCGCGCCGGGCGGCGGAGACCCAGTGCCGCCCGTGCCGCCAGGGCGAGAGGGGAAGGTCGACGACCCGGCCGGAGGAGGTTGCGACCAGCGCGGGCATGGCGACCGCGGCCGCCGCGAGCTGCAGGCGCAGCTCCTCGTCGTGTCCCCGGCGCAGGGAGTGGATGATCACCGTGCCCGCGGGGAGCGAGTCACGCATCGCCGAGGCCAGGACGGGGTGCGGGCTGATCTCGGTGAAGACGGTGTGGCCGTCCTCGGCGGCGGCCTGGAGGGCGGTGAGCAGGCGCACCGGGCGGCGGACCCCGGCGGCCCAGTAGGCGGGCTCGAAGGTGGGGACCTCGCGGGGGTCGTCGAAGACGGTCGAGTAGAACGGGATCTCGGGCTTGCCCCCGGCGATGGCGGCCAGTGCCTGGCGGAGCTTCGGCAGGAGCGGCTTGACCTGCGGCGAGTGCCCGGCGCCCTCGGCGGTCAGCACCCGCGACAGCAGGCCCCGCGCCCTGACCTCGGCGGCGAACTCCTCGACCCGGCCGGGGTCGCCGGTGACGACGCACTGCCGCGGCGAGGCGTGGACGGCGACGTGGAGGTCGGCGGGGACCTCTTCCGCGGCCACCTCCAGCACCGCCATCGCCCCGCCGCCGCCCAGCGTCCCGAGCAGGCCGGCGCGCCGGCAGATCACCCGGACCGCGTCGCGCAGCCCGATCCCGCCCGCGACCACGGCCGCCGCGACCTCGCCCATCGAGTGCCCGACGACCGCCACCGGCCGTACCCCGTGCGACGTCCAGAGCCCGGCCAGCGCCACCTGCACCGCGAAGATCACCGGTTGCGCGGTGGCCACGCCCTCCGCCTCCCGGCCCCCGGCGACGATCTCCCGCAGCTCGATGCCCGCCTCGTCCCGGAACATCGGGTCCAGCTCGTCGATCACTCCGGCGAACACCGGTTCCTCGGTGTAGAGCCGGGCCCCCATCCCCGTCCACTGCGAGCCGTAGCCGGAGAACACCCACACCGGCCCGCGCCCGCCGGCCACCGCCGCCCCGGCGACGCCCCCGCCGCCCTGTACGGCCCGCAGCCCGGCCAGCAGCTCCCCGGCGTCCGCGGCCACGACGGCGGCCCCGGCCCGCCCGCGCCCGGCCCGCCGGGCGAGCGTGTGCGCGATGTCGCCGAGCACGACGCCCTCGGACGCGCGCTCCTCGGGTACGCGCTCCTCCGACGCGGCACGGTCGGACGCGGGCTCCTCGGACACGGCACCGTCTGACGTGACCTTCGCGGACGCGGCCGCCTCAGGCGGGACCCCGCCGGGTGCGAGCTCGGCGCCGACCCAGTCCGCGAGCACCCGGGCGTGGTCCCGGACCCGCTCGGCGGACACGTCCGTGAGCAGGAACACCTTCGCCCCCGGCCGATCGCCTCCGGCCTCGCCGTACCGGCCCGGGGCCGGGGCAGGGGGCGCGACCGGCGCGGCGCGCTCCAGGACGACGTGGGCGTTGGTCCCGCCGAAGCCGAAGGAGGAGACCCCGGCCCGGGGGTGGTCGCCCGGCCAGGGGGTCGGGGCGGTGACGACCTTGAGACGCTCCCAGGGGATGTGCGGGTTGGGCCGGTGGAAATGGACGCTGGGCGGGATCACGCCGTGATGGAGCGCGAGGACGGTCTTGATCAGGCCGGTGATCCCCGCCGCGGCCTCGAGATGGCCGAGGTTGCTCTTCGCGGAGCCGATGAGCAGCGGCGTGGTACGGCCGCCGCAGAGCGCGGCGTCGATGGCCCGGGCCTCGATGGGGTCGCCCAGGAAGGTCCCGGTGCCGTGGGCCTCGATGTAGTCGGGGCCGTCCAGCCCGGCGTAGGCGGCGCGCAGGAGCTCCTCCTGGGCCTCCGGATTGGGCGCGACCAGCCCGTTCGAACGGCCGTCCTGGTTCACCGCGGTGGCCCGGACGACGGCCAGGATCCGGTCGCCGTCGCGCTCGGCGTCGGCCAGCCGCTTCAGCACGGCGACGCCGCATCCCTCGGCCCTGACCATCCCGTCCGCCGAGGCGTCGAAGCTCTTGCAACGGCCGTCGGGCGCGGTCCCGCCACCCTGGTCGAACGCCATCGTGATCACCGGTGAGAGCAGCAGGTTTACCCCCGCCGCGAGCGCCAGGTCGCTCTCCCCCGAGCGCAGGCTCCGGACGGCGAGATCTGTGGCGACCAGCGAGGACGAGCAGGCGGTGTCCACCGACAGGCTCGGCCCGCGCAGGTCGAGCAGGTAGGACAGCCGGTTGGCGGCGATGCTGAACGCCGCCCCCGTCGCCGTCCAGGCGTCCACCTTCGCCGGATCGGCGGTGGTCAGGTAGGCGTACTCGTTGCCGGAGATGCCGACGAACGCCCCGGTGCGGCTGCCGCCCAGCGACCGGGGGGCGATGCCGGCGTGCTCCAGCGCCTCCCAGGCCGTCTCCAGCAGCAGGCGCTGCTGCGGGTCCATGACCTCGGCCTCCCCCGGGACGATCCCGAAGAAGTCGGCGTCGAAACCGGCCACGTCGTCCAGGAACCCGCCGTGCCGGGTGGTCGCGGCCAGTGCCTCGGCGGTGCGGGGGGAGCCGTCGTCGAAGGCCGCCCACCGGTCCTCGGGCACCCGGCCCACCGCGTCGCCGCCCGCCATGAGCAGCCGCCAGAAGTCCTCCGGCCCGTGCACGGACCCCGGGAGGCGGCATCCGACGCCGATCACCGCGATCGCCTCCTCGGGGTCGGCCGTGCGGCCGGCCGCCGGGGCGACGGCCGTACCGGACGCCAGGCCCCGCGCGAGCCGGTTGATCGTGGGGTACTCCCAGACCAGCGTGGGCCCCAGCTCCCGGCCCAGGAACACCTCCAGCTCGCCGGCCACCGCGACCGCGTCACGGGAGGACAGCCCGAACTCCTCCAGGGGGCGGTCGGGGTCGACGTCCGCCAGGGGCAGACGGCAGCGGGTCGCGATCCGCTCCCCGAGGAAGCGGCGGATCTCTTCTTCGCCGATCAGGTCCACGTGGCGGCTCCCAAGAACACCCGAGGTGATCGGCAAACTTACAGAGACAAATCGACATAAGGGAGCCCTGACAGCCCACAATCCACCAGCGCGTTTTGTCACCACTGTGATAACGGCCACCCGTTCGGGGGATTTGTTCGCGCGGCTCAATCACCTCTCCCGTTTCGTTGCGAACGCTCATATCCGCGCCCCGGGGGCCGGGCTTAGGGTCGCCTGCCACGGCCCCTGTCTCCAGGCCGGGTGGAGGAAAGACGATGCGACCTGCTCGACGCGGACTCCTGGTGCTGGCGACCGCGCTGATCGTCGGCCTGCCGACGGCCGCGCACGCCGACCTCGGCGGCACGGCCGGCGAGAGCCCGTCCGGCAAGAGCCCGTCCGGCCCCTGGCCGGCCGCGCTGGCCGGCAGCGCGCGAGTGGTGAAGGAGCGCCGGCTCGGCCCGCGCATGCTCGACATCCAGGTGTCGTCGCCCTCGGTCAACGCGATCCTGCCGGTCCGGCTGCTGCTGCCCCGAGGCTGGTCGAAGCGGGCCGGGCGCACCTGGCCGGTGCTCTACCTGCTGCACGGCGGCGCCGACAACTACACCTCGTGGACCCGGATGACCGACATCGAGGAGATGGCCGAGGACCTGGACGCGATCGTCGTGATGCCCGAGGCGGGCCGCGCCGGGAACTACTCCGACTGGTACAACGGCGGCAGGGGCGGGGCGCCCGCCTGGGAGACCTTCCACACCTACGAGGTGCGCCGCCTGCTGGAGATCGGCTACCGGGCCGGCGGCCGCCGGGCCGTCGCCGGTCTGTCCATGGGCGCCTACGGCGCGATGAAGTATGCCGCGCGGCACCCCGGGATGTTCCGCTTCGCCGGCTCCTACAGCGGCGTCATGTCCACCCGCCTGCCCGGCATCCCCGAGCTCATCATGAACGCGCAGACGGCCGAGCGGAAGGACCCGAAGGCCCTGTGGGGGGACCCGGTCAAGAACTGGCGGGTCTGGCGGGACAACGACCCCGCCTACCTGGCCAGGAACCTGCGTGGGACGAGCGTCTACATCTCCAGCGGCACCACCAGCCGGCTCGGCGAGCTCGACCCGCCCGGCGCGCCCTGGAGCCCCGCCCACCTCAGCGAGCCGATCTCCGCCTACACGGCCAAGGACCTGATCGCCAAGCTCCGTCGGTACGGCGTCAAGCCCGTGGTCCACCTGTACAAGGACGGCACCCACACCTGGCCCTACTGGACCCGCGAGTTCAAGCGCTCCTTCCCGATGATCCTGGCGGCCCTCGGCCTGGAGGGCGGCGGCCCGCCCTCCTCGCCGGATGAGCAGGCGCCCCCGCAGGACGAGGTGGACGACGGCATCGGGGACCTGCTCGGCCACCGCTCCTCGATCGTCATCTCCGGCGCCGGACCCTCCCGTTAACCTCCGGGCCCTCCGCTCCGTCAGACGTCCCGCTCGGGACGGCGGACGTAGACCTGGTCCCCTGTCTGGATCATCCGGAAGAGGGGCTTGGCGTTGTGGAGCGGGACGCGGATGCATCCGTGGGACGCGGGGTGGCGCGGGACCCGCTCGGAGCCGTGGAAGCCGATGCCGCCGTTGAAGTAGACCGTGTAGAACTGCTCGCCCAGGGGCCCGGTGGTCCATCCGGCCGTCCGCCACCAGGCGCGGAAGTCACCGGTGGGCGTGACGGCGACCCCACAGTGGCCTTTCTTGCAGTAGGACTCGCCGTTACCGGTCGAAATGTGGGTGACCAGCGCGGGCCTGCCGCCCTTCCAGGCCGTGAGCAACTGGCGGCGCAGGTCGATCTCCACCCGCGCGGGCCCGCCGTAGCTCACCAGCGGCCTGATGCGCGCCGGACGGGCCAGCGCCCGCCAGGTCGGCAGGTCGACCTGGTCGACGGGGGGCAGCCCGTTCGCCTTCTGGAAGGCCCACACGGCCACGCGCAGCGCGGGGTCGTATCCGGACCCGGCGGACCCCGGGCTGAAGCCCAGCCGGTCCAGCCGCCTGCGCACCTCCTCGACCCGGACTCCCTCGTCGCCGAGACGCAGGGTGGGCCACCGCGGCGGCGCGGGGGCGGCCCCGGCCTTCGGCGGCTGAGGAGTCGCTCCGGAGGCCGGCGCGGGGCGCCCGGAGCTCCGCGGCGAGGCGATGCCGGTGTGCGCGAGGATCAATGGCAGTGACACGGCCAGGGCGACGGCCGTGCCCGCGATCAGGAGGAAATGAACAGTTCTTCGCATGTTTCGCTTCCAACCGCTCTCGGGCGGAATCAGCTAGCAGGAATATGAGTATTCACGGTCCGCCACGGCTGAACGCACCAGCGCGACCGCCTCTTTCGCGCATCCCCAGGAGAAACTGAATCCGGCCCCACCGTGCGCGAAATTGTAAATGACCTGGTCCGCCTCATCCCACTCCAGGCAGACATTCTCATTCCGGAATGGCCGCAGTCCGGCCCGGACCGGCTCATCCGGGTCTATTCTGGCGTTCCGGAGTGCGGGCATGAACGCCAGGCAGCGCTCATACATCTCCCGCACGGGCCGATGATTGTCCAGATTGATGCCGGTGTCCCACTCGTCCTTCTCCGCCAGTCCGCCGAGAACGAGAAGCCTCTGGTTACGCGGCACGATGAAGACGATGTCCTGCTCGTCCTGGCCCTCGACGTGGGAGACGCAGTGGGCCTCGCTGATCCGGGGGCCGCCGAGCCCGCCGTTGCGGACCCGCACGAGCGCGCCGCGCAGCGGATACATGCCGATCCCGCGGAGCTGGGCGGTGCCGAGTCCCGCGCAGCAGACGATCACCTCGGCGCCGAACCGGTTGAGCAGCTCGGCTCTCCGCTCGGCCAGCGTCCCCTCGACCCGATACCGCCTGACCTGCACCCCGTGGGCCTTGACCTGGCGCATCAGCCACGCCATGTACTGGTCGGTGTCGATCATCGGGGCCATGTGGGAGTAGGCGTCGACCACGCCGTATCCGGGGCTGACGCCGTTGCGCTCGGCGAGCGACGGGTCGCGGACGAAGCCGCGCACCTTCCCCGCCAGCTCCTCCATCTTGTGCAGGTCGTGCGGGCTCTCGTCGACGGGGCGTCTGAAGTAGAAGTTGGATCTCCGCATGGCCACCCCGGGGACCCTGGCCCGCGCCAGTTCCTCGAACATCCCGTAGGAGGTGACGCACCACTCCTTGGAGCGGGCGAGGGAGATCTGGTCGTGGTGGTAACCGCACACCGCGGGCGGCCACTCCCACAGCGCGCCCGCGACGACCGAGACGATCTCGGGCGCGAACTTCTCCGCGATCACGGTGACGCGGAATCCCTCCCTGGCCAGACAGAGCGCGGTCGTCAATCCACTCACACCGGCCCCGACGACGAGAACCTTCTCCGAATTCGCGCGCACCTGGGAAAGCCTTCTTTCTTCAGTCCGTCCAGCTCGATCAGTTTTGGACGTGGCCGGCCACGGGAGGTCGGCGCGACGGACACCGAAACTCCCCCAGGTTAAATGGGGGTGTCCGCGGATTCCGGAACGGAGACGGGCCGGGCCCGGGGCGGGGTCGGCCGCGGATCGTTGGAGAAGCATTACCGATCAGCACGGCGAACCGGATCGAACGGGGACGGAGCCACGTCCCGGCCGACGCCCCGGATGACGGGCGCTTGACGGCCGGCAGGATTTCCGCCGTGGATCCATTGGCCGCGCCGGGCCGGTGTTGACGCGTTTTTGGCCGGCCCCCGGCGGTCACGGCGGGGGGAAGGGGGCTGGATTGCCTGCGTTCGGCGCAGGCTCGCCTATATGCCCTCGGTGGGGTCGTTGGAGGCGGCAGCCGACGCGGCCCGTCCGGCTGAGGGCGGACCGGCGACCGGGCCGGCGCGGCTGAGAGCAGCGGCCCGCGCCCCGGGGGAAACGGCTGAGTGCGGCGCCCCGCGCCCCGGTGGGAAACGACGGGCCCGCGACCCCGGTGCTGGGGTGCGGGCCCGTCGGCGGTGGCACTGAGGTCAGGCGGTGGTGAGGTAGACCTGGCTGAAGACCTCGGAGATCTTCTTGAGGTCGGTGGTCACGTCCACCTCGGGGGTGGTCGGGTTGTAGACCGCGGCCAGGCGGCGCTTGATCGGGTTGAGCTTCTTCAGGTCGTCCCAGGCGGTCAGCCGGTTCACCGTGCCCTGGGCGTTCTGGACGCGGGTCCAGAGGTTCACCTGCTGGGCGGCGCCGTCCATGACGGGCGTGGACGCGCGGGTGGCGACCTGCTCGGGCGTCACCTGGCCGACCAGTCCGGTCTCCTCGGCGGCGACCTGGGCCAGGACGTCCCAGGAGCGGGCCCGGACCTGGATCCACTGGTTGCGGTGGGCCTTCTCGGCGTCGATCTTCCAGGTCTCGTAGCCGCCGTACAGCAGGCCGGTGTCCAGGGAGATCTGGTCGGCGCGGCCGGCGCTCAGCAGGGTCTCGACCCGCTCCGGGACGACCAGCGGGTAGCGCTTGCGCATCTCGGTCTTGCACGCCTCGTCCGCGCCGCAGGCGAGCTCGGGCACCACCGTGTGCACGCCCAGCCGCTTGCCGGGGGCCGCCTGGCGCAGCGCCGCCGAGGCGGCCGTGACGAAGGCGGTGATCTCCTCGTCCGTCTTGAACGTCGTGTTGTAGCCGAGCTGCGAGGTGAACCGGATCCCGGCCACCTCGGGCCGGGCGGCCAGCGCGCCGACCCGCTTGACGGCCGCGGCGAACTGCGTGGCGCCCGCCTTCCAGTCGTCGGCCAGCTCGGTGTCGAGCCAGACCCGGATGCCGGTGGCCTTGGCGGCGACGACCGCCTGGCCGGCGGGGGTCTGCGCGGCCGCGGCGATCTCCTGCTCCGTCGTGGCGAAGCTCTGCGTGGCCGCCGTCTTGGCGGGCGAGGTGGAGGGGGCGGCGGCGCTGCCCGGCTCGGGCCGGCTCGGCGTGCCGTCGCCGCCTATCTCGTTGCCGTCGACCGAGCACTGCTGGCCGGCCTCGCACTCGGGCGTCCCGCCGTCCTCGGCGCCCTCGGGGGCCGGGGAGTTCTCGTCGCCGACGGTGTCGTCACCCTCCAGCGCCGGGCAGGAGCTTCCGGGGGCGGAGCAGTCGATGAAGTTACCCTCCGACGGGGTGGCCTCCTTGAGGCTGGCCCCGTCGTCGCTCAGCCAGAACATCGCGACGCCGAGCGCCTCCTCGGGCTTGGCCAGCCAATGGCACACGACGTATGCCGGGGTGTCGGCGCTCATCAGGTCGTTGCAGCTACGAGGGTCGTCCTGCGAGTAGGCGGCGACCGCGGGGGTCACGACCCCGGCGACCGTGAGCATGGCACCGACGGCGAGGGCCCGTCGCAGCGTGAATCGCATGTTCTGAAACTCCCCGGTAATGCCAGCCAAAACGGTTGCCTCGCACTCTACAGAGATCACCATCACCCCAACAGGGCCTGACACTAAAACGTCAAATTCCAGACATGTCCTGTCCAATTACGGCAAGAACGGACTGATCATCGCCGGTCCCGGGGCGACCGGCGACAAGTCCCGCCGGGGAGCCACCCGGAATCGACGGTCGTCGCGGAGGCGGGCGGGCAGGCGGTCCCCGCCGGGGAGCCACCCGGAATCGACGGTCGTCGCGAGGGCGGGCGGGCGGTCCCCCGCCGGGGACGGGACGTCCGCAGGTCAGACCCCCAGCGCCTCGCACGCGCGCCCCACCCCGTCCTCGGCGCGGAGCCGCTCCCCCAGCCGAGCCGCCGCCGCCCTCATCCGCCCGTCCCGTACGGCCTGCGCCACCCTCCCGGCCAGTGCCTCCACGGTGACCTTCCGCACCGGCAGCGGCGCGGTCCCCGCGCCCAGCAGTGCCACCCGGGCGCCCCAGAACGGCTGGTCGGAGAAGAAGGGGCAGACCACCCCCGGGACCCCCGCCCGCAGCCCGCTCCCCGTCGTACCGGCCCCGCCGTGATGCACCACCGCGGCCATCCGCGGGAAAAGCCATCCGTGGTCGGCGTCGCCGGTCACGAACATGTCCTCCGCCCCGCCGTACGGCATGCCCTGGAGGACTCCCCGCACCCCGGCCCGGCGCAGCGCCGCCACCACCGTCTCCGCCATCGCGCCGGGGTCGGCCGGGACCATGCTGCCGAACCCCACGTAGACCGGTGGCGGCCCGGCGTCCAGGAACGCCGCCAGCTCCGGAGCGGGCGCCCAGGCCCGCTCCAGCGGCCAGAACCCCGTCAGGTGCACGTAGCCGGGCCAGTCCACCGGGCGCGCGACGACCGAGGGGCTCACCCCGCACAGCACCGGCACCCGGCCGGCCCGCGCCTGCCGGAAGGGGCTGCCCCGCATGGGGCCGAGCGCGAGCACCCTGCCCCGCACCCGGTTCACCATGCGGCCGAGCAGCAGCCAGCTCACCCCCTCGACCAGCGCGTAACTGGCCCGGTTGCCCGCCCTGCCGAGGGTGCGCAGCGGGACCAGCGGGTTGGGGAAGGCCCCGGTGGGCTCGCTGGGCTGGAAGTGGAGCAGCGCGTACGGCATGCCGTACCGCTCGGAAAAATGGTGCCCGAAGCCGCCCAGCGCGGGCGAGAGCACCAGGTCCGCGCCGGAGCAGGCCGCGTCCACCTCGGCGACCAGCCGCTCGGCGAGCGGCTCCACGATCCTGCGGAACCCCCGGACGAATCCGGCCGGGCCGCTGCGCAGCCACGCCTGCCCCTCCTCGGACTCCACGATCTTCAACGGGTCGACGCTGATCGGGGCGGACCCGAGCCCGGCCTCCTCGACCAGCCCGCCGTACCGGGCGGCGGCGACGACCGTGACCTGGTGCCCCCTCGCGGCGAGTCCCGCCCCGAGCGCCACGCAGGGCTGGGTGTCGCCCCGCGACCCGAAGGCCAGGACCGCGACCCTCACCGGAGGGTCACCAGGCTCACGACGGCGCCGACCACGACCAGGCCGGCCGCGGTGAGCAGGCCGGCGGAGTAGCCGGCGGTGAAGCTCGCGGAGCTGTTGACGATCACCCCGATGACCGCGATGCCGAACAGCCCCGACATCTCACGTGCCACGCTGAACACTCCTCCCGCCACTCCCGCCCTGGACTCCGGGACGGCCCCCAGCACCGCCGAGCCCAGCGGCATGGTCAGCGCCGAGCCGATCCCGATCACGCACACGGCGGGCAGCAAGTCGGCCCAGCCGTCCCCGGGCCGCAGGAACCCCACGGCGGCCATGCCCGCGGCGACCAGGAGGAGCCCCAGGGCGACCGTGCGGCCCGCGCCGATCCGGCGCTCGACGGCCGGGACCAGCGGCGTGACCACGACGACGAGCAGCGCCAGCGGGACGAACGCCAGCCCCGACATGGTCGGGCTGAAGCCGAGGACCCCCTGCAAAAACAGCGCCGTGAAGAAGAACACGCCGTTGACGCCGAGCCCCCAGAGCACCTGGGCGGCCACCCCGCCGGTGAACGCCCGCGACCGGAACAGCGCGAGATCCACCATCGGGTCCCTGCCGAGCCTCTCGACGGCGACGAAGACGACGGCCGCGACCACGCTGACGGCCGCCGCCGCCGGGATCACCGGAGTGGTCCAGCCCAGCTCCGCCCCGAAGGTCAGCGCGAACGTGCCCGTCGACAGGACGACGACCGACGTCACGACCCCGGGGACGTCCACCCGGGCGGCCGCCCCGTCACGTGACTCGGGGATCGCGACGGCCGCGAGCGCGATGACGAGCGCGCCGAGGGGGACGTTGAGCAGGAAGACCCAGCTCCAGTGGGAGTGCTGGGTCAGGTAGCCGCCGACGACCGGGCCCAGGGCCAGCGCACCCGCCCCCGAGGCCATCCAGACCGCGACGCCGGCCGACCGCCGCCGGTCGTCGTTGCCGACCGAGACCACCGCCAGCATCGCGGGCAGGATCAGCGCGGCGCCGGAGCCCTGCACCAGCCGGGCGGCGACGAGCGCGCCCGCCGAGGTCGCCAGCCCGGCGGCGAGGGAGGCTGCCGTGAAGACCGCGAGCCCGGCGATGAGGACCCTGCGGCGGCCGTAGACGTCGGCCAGGCGCCCTCCGGCGAGCATGAAGCCCGAGAAGGTGAGGACGTAGCCGGTGACGATCCATTCGAGCGCCGCCAGGGACGCGCCCAGCTCGGCCTGGATGGTGGGCAGGGCGACCGTGACGACCGTGTTGTCCAGGGTCGTCACGAACCCGCCCAGGCCGACGACCAGTAACAACAGACCGTGCCGGGCGGGCCGGACCGGGGCGGCGCCCTCGGGGCCGGCGGCGAGGTCGCTCACTCCCGTACCTCCACCCACTCCCAGCCGGACCCGTCCGGCTTGGGCCGCACGACCCTCGTGGTCCGGGTCCCCACGGGGACCCAGCCGCCGCCCCCCTCCTCGATCTCCTGCCTCTGCTCCCACACCCCTTCCGGCTCCCGCACCGGTTCGGGCACCGGTTCCGGCTCCGGTTCCCGCACCGGCTCCGGTTCCCGCACCGGTTTCCGCACCGGCTCCGGCTCCGCTCCCGTCCGCCGGGACACGCCGCGCTCGGACTCGACCGTCGGCGGTACGGCATGCGCGGCCGGGGGCTCTCCGGCCCGTGCTCCGTTGACCGGCCCCGGACGGGACTCCGGACGGGCCTCAGGACGATGCTCCATGGCCGGTACGGCGGGTCCGACCGGCCGGCCGTCCTGCCGGACGAGCGGCTCAAGCTGGTCGATCAGATGGCTGCTGACCAGTGGCGTGCTCCGCGCGCCGGGCGCGTCCCCGGCGCCCGCCGTGGGAGCGGGCGTCGTGGCCGCCGGGGCGGCGGGGGCGGGTCCGGGACGCGGGCCGGGATCGGGAGGCGCCGGGTCGGGACGCGGGTGCGATTCCAGCTCCGCCCCGGAACGCGGGCGGGGGGCGGGCGTCGGCTCGGGACGCCGGTGCGGATCGGGACGCGGGCCGGAGGCGGGAGGCCCCGGGGCGGGACGGGGGTGCGGATCGGGCTCCGGCCGTACCCGGATGACCGGGGGCGGGGGGAGCTCCGGGCGGGGCGGCACGGGCGGGGCCGGCCTGGGGACGGGGCGGCCGGGGATCGGGGAGTGCACCGGGGAGTGGCGGGCGGGCCCCACGGCGTCCTGGACGGTGAGCAGGGGCTGCGGCGGGGACGGATCCTCGTGCTCCTCGGCCCAGTGCCAGCCCGGGCCGTCCAGGTTGGGCTTGATGACCTTCTTGACCTTGCGTGCCCGGGCCGGCTCGCGCTCCGGCGGGCCGGAGGGCTCCGCCGGGGTGGGAGGAGGCGAGCCGGGGTCGAGTCCCGGAAGGGGGTAGGGGTTCGACCGGTGCTGCCGGTGCCGGGTGTCCGAGGCCCGCGACGGCTCGGCCCGGGGCTCCGGACGCGAGGGGCGGGGAGGGGGCGGCGGAGCCGGAGTCACCCGAGGAGGGGCCGGACGCGAGGGAGGTGAGGGCGCGGGGCGAGGCGGGGTCGCGGGGCGGGGCGGAGCGGTGATCTGCGGGACCGGCGGGGAGGTGTCCAGGCGGTGCGCCGGGGTGACGTAGCGGCCGCCGGGGCCGTCCTCGCGCTCCACGGTGACGTAGGTGGGGGCGATCTCGGCGGGGCGGTGGTCGCGGACGTCGTGCTCGCGGATCTCGATGCGCCGGTGGATGCCCCGCAGGAAGTCCGGCAGCCACCAGTTGGCGTTGCCCATCAGACGCATCGTCGCGGGCACCAGCAGCGCCCGGACCAGCGTGGCGTCCACCACGATGGCCACGAACATGCCGACGCCGAGCATCTTCACGATGGTGATCCCGGCGGTGGAGAACGCCGCGATGACCACGAGCAGCAGCAGTGCGGCGCTGGTGATGACCCCGCCGGTCCGCTCCAGGCCGACCGCCACGGCGGCGGTGTTGTCCCCGGTCCTCAGCCACTCGGCGCGGACCCGGCTGAGCAGGAACAGCTCGTAGTCCATCGACAGCCCGAACACCACCGCCAGGATCAGCACGGTGATGGTCGCCTCGATGCTGCCGGTCGGGGTGAAGCCGAGCAGTCCGGCCAGGTTGCCGTCCTGGAAGGCCCAGACGATCACGCCGAAGGACGCGCCCAGGGACAGGACGTTCATCAGGATCGCCTTGATCGGCAGCAGGACCGAGCCGAACGCGGCGAACAGCAGCACGCCGGTCATCAGGCAGACCACCAGCGCGGTCCAGGGCAGGGTGGACTCCAGGCTGGCCTGCAGGTCGAGCTGGGCGGCGGTGGGGCCGCCGACGACCACGTCCTGGAAGTTCCGCTCCAGGGGGAGGTCACGGATCCGCTCGACCAGCGCGCGGGCCTCCTCCGACATCGGGTCCCTGTCGTAGCGGACCGCCAGCCGTATCGCGCCGTTGTTCTGCGAGATCCCGGTGACGTCCACGCCGGTGACGTGGTCGAGCGCCTCCAGCCTCTCCACGAAGGGCCTGACGTCCAGCGGGCCGACCTCGGTGACAGGGGTGATCCCCGAGTTGCCGACCCCGAGGGGGCCGCGCCGCGTCCCCACGTCCGAGGTGAGCGCGCCGGGCGCCGCCACGGTCATCGGCCCGACGAGGTCGCGTTCGACGAGCACGATGACCTCGATCGGCGACATCGCGTTCCGGGCGAACCTCGCGTTGATCTCCTCGGCGACCTGGCGGCTCTCGAACCGCTCGGGCAGCACCCGGTGGTCCACACTGCCGAACCGCGCGTGCAGGAACGGCGCGGCCAGCGCGATCAGCACCACGCCGACCCCCACGAGATAGGCCACGGGCCGGCGCATCACGCTGGAGGCGACCGCGTGCCAGGTCCCGCTGCCACCCTTGTGCCTGCCGAAGTCGGGCACGACCCGGACCGCGTCGACCTTGGGCCCGAGCACGGCCAGCAGCGCGGGCAGCACGATCAGCGCGGCCGCCATCGCGACCAGCACCACCGCCGCCGCGCCCAGGCCGATCGAGCGCAGGAACATCTGCGGGAACAGCAGCAGCCCGCTGAGCGAGGTGGCCACGGTCAGTCCGGAGAAGGCGACCGTGCGGCCGGCCGTCGCCATGGTCCGCACGACGGCCGTCTCCACCGGCGATCCCCGGCGGATCTCCTCGCGGAAGGCGTTCAGCACGAACAGCGAGTAGTCGATGGCCAGGCCCAGGCCGAGCATCGTCACCACGTTCAGCGAGAAGACCGAGACGTCGGTCACCTCGGTGAGCAGCCGCAGCAGGAAGAGCGCGCCGGCCACCGCCACCAGCCCGACGACCAACGGCAGCCCGGCCGCGACCAGACTGCCGAAGACCATGACGAGCAGGACGAGCAGGACCGGCATCGACAGGGCCTCGGCCTGCTGCAGGTCGGCGCCGGTCTGCGCGTTGAGGTCCTTGAGCAGCGGGATCGGGCCGCCGACCTTGACCGTGTATCCGGCCGGCGCCTCCCTGAGCCGGTCCTTGATCTGCTCGTAGCCGCTCTGTCTCGTCAGCTTCCCGCCGCGCAGGGTGATCAGGGCGTAGGTGGAGTGCCTGTCCTCGGAGACGAGTTCCTTGGCCTTGGTCGTCCAGTAGGTGGAGGTCTTCGCGACGCGCTCGGCGGGCAGCGCGCGGAGCGCGGCGTGCACGTCCCGCTTGAACTGCTCGTCGCCCGCCTCGAACGTCGGGTGCGTGTAGAGGACCACCACGTCGGGCGCGCTGCCGCCGAACCACTGCCCGCTCCATCGGGCGGCCGAGGTCGACTCGGCACCCGGATCCTCGAACCCGCCGTCGGCCATCCGCCCGAACAGTCCCAGTCCGAGGTATCCGGCGACGACCGTGAACACCGCTCCCAGCACCAGCAGGGACCAGCGTCCGCGGTAGACGGTCCGCCCGAACGACTCGAACATCAGACGCCGGCGTCCCTGGGTCCGGCCTGCCGCGCGCCGAAGGCGCCGTCCAGGTAGGCCCGCACGCACGCCCTGCGGGCGATCTTCCCGCTCGACGTGCGCGGTACGGCTCCCGCCTCGGTCAGCACGAAGTCGTGCAGCCGCAGGTCGTGATTCTTCGCGACGGCGGCGCGGACGTTGGCCGTGATCTCGGCCAGGTCCCGCCCGTCGGCCCTGCGTGATCGTTCGGCCACCACGACCAGGCGTTCGGTCTCCTCCCCGGCCACCGCGAACGCCGCCACGTGGTCCCGGCGGACGGCCGGGTCGGCCTCCTGCACGGTGACCTCCACATCCTGTGGATAGTGGTTGCGCCCGTCGACGATGATCAGATCCTTGATCCGCCCGGTGATGTAGAGCTCGCCCCCGTGGATGACGCCCAGGTCACCGGTCCGCAGCCAGGTGCCGTCCGCGCCGTCGAGCACGTTGCCGAAGACCTCGGCGCTGCGCTCCTCGTCCCGCCAGTAGGCCCGCGACACGTTCGGCCCCTGCACCCAGATCTCGCCGACCTCGCCGTCCGGCCTGGCCGTACCGGACTCCGAGGCGATGACCACCCGCTGGCCCGTCGGCACCCCGCAGGAGACCAGGTCGCTGACCCGCCCCCGCCCCGTGTACGGCACGGCCCGCCCGGCGGTCAGCTCGTCCCTGTCGAACAGGGTCACCCGGGCCGGCAGGTCCCGGTCCATCACCGTGACGAAGACCGTCGCCTCCGCCAGGCCGTACCCGGGGGTGTGCGCCTCGGGCCGCAGCCCGCACCCGGCGAACGTCTCGGAGAACCGGTCGATCGTGCTGCCCCGCAGCGGCTCGGCACCGTTGAGCATGACCGAGACCCCGGACAGGTCGAGCGTCGCCTTCTCCTCGTCGGTGACGCGGCCGGCCGTGTACTCGTAGGCGAAGTTCGGGCCGCCGGTGAACACGTCGTCGTACTCGCTGAGCATCCGCAGCCACCGCACCGGATGCATGACGAACGCCACCGGGTCCATGAACACCGCCTGGTTGCCGCCCACCATCGGCGCGGCGACTGTGGCGATCAGCCCCATGTCGTGGAAGAGCGGCAGCCACAGGGCCGCCGTCGACACCCGGGGGGTGGCCCGGAACGCCTCCCAGAGCTGCCGGGCGTTCGCGGTGAAGTTGGCGTGGCTGATCTCCACCCCGGCGGGGGCGCGGGTCGAGCCGGAGGTGTACTGCAGGTAGGCCAGGTCGTCGAGCCCGATCGGCTCGGGCTCCCACTCGTCGGCGAGCAGGTCGGAGACCGTGTCCAGCGTGATGACCTGCTTGGGCCGGGGCGCGGACCCGCCGTCCAGGAAGGCGTGGACGCTGTCCAGCGCGGAGGTCGTGGTCAGCACGCAGACCGGGTCGGCGTCGGCGTAGGCCCGGACCAGCCGGTCGGCGTGGCCCGGCAGGTCGGGTGCGAACAGCGGCACCGCGACCACCCGGGCGTACATCGCCCCGAGCATCGCGACCACGTACTCCAGCCCTTGCGGCGCCAGGATCGCCGCCCGGTCGCCGGGGAGCGTCACCTCGCGCAGCCGTACGGCCAGCGCCCGCGCCTTGAGATCCGCCTTCGCCCAGGAGAGCGTGTGCTTCACCCCGTCGTGCCCGGCGGAGTAGTCCAGGAAGGTGTACGCGGGAGCGTCCGGGATCTCTCTCGCCCACCGCTCGACCTGGGCGATCAGCGCATCGCTCATGTTCAAGGTCCCCTCGCCGAGATACAGGGACCTAGCAAGTTACGTCAGGCGACTCCGACAGTTCTTGCCAAAGACCTGCACATTCCGGGCCTCCGGTTATTACCGACATGACAACTGATCACCGGTCGGTCAGACCGCTCGTGCGCAGGCCCCGGGCGGCGGTCCGGGGGTGGAGGCCGAAGCGGGGTTCGGGCTCCCGCCCGCCGTCGAGGATCTCGGCGACGTACTCGGCCAGGGCCGGGGCGTGCTTGAACCCGTGTCCGGAGTCGCCGCCGAGCAGCCAGACCCCGTCCTGCCACTCGGCGAGCACCCATTCGGCGTCGGGGGTGAGGGTGTACTGGCAGACCTGGCTGAACAGCACCGGCGCCCCGGCCAGGCCCGGGAACCTGCGGCGGAGGTAGGCGCGCGAGGCCTCCTCGCTCGACGGCGAGATCCGCCGCTCCCCCGTCTCCGGGTCGTACGGTCCGCCCTCGGCGTCCGAGGTCACCTTCATCCCGAGCCCGTCGACGTCCCCGTGCCCGTAGACCGAGCCGTCGTAGTCGACCCAGGCGGGGGTGTCCCATCCGGGCTCCACCGCGAAGTGCACGGTGTCCTGCTTGGTCACGCGCAGGTCCGCGGTCCCGGGGAAGAGCCGGGGCAGCCACGCCCCGCAGGCCCACACCACCCGGTCGGCCCGCAGCACCTCCTCCCCGATCCGCACCGCGGGCCCGCCGGGTCCGCCGTCCGGCTCCGCCCACCCCTGGAACGCCGTGCCGTACGGCTCCGGCCCGCGCGGGACCACCACGTCGTACGGCTCCGCGCCGTACGGCTCGGCCCGCCCCCTGACCACCGTGACCCCGGCCGCGCGGGCCAGACGGGCCGTCACCTGCGTGGCCCGCCGGGCCCGGACCACCCCGGCCTGCGGCTCCCAGAGCACGAACTCCAGGTCGTCGCCCCGGAAGTCGGGGAAGAGGGTCCCCGCCCGGGCCGGGTCCCAGAGCTCGTGCGGGATGTCGAGCCGTTCCAGGACCGCGGCGCTCATCCGCTCCCAGCCCTGCTCCCGCCGGGCGAACCAGAGCATGCCCGTCTCGGCGTACAGCTCCTCGCCGACCCGCTCGCCGAGCCCCCGCCAGAGCTCACGGGCCCGCCGGGCCATCCGGGCGTACCAGTCGTCGCTCCCGTGCGAGGCCCGCAGCAGCCGCGTCTCCCCGGCGCTCGCCTGCCGCAGGTGCCCGGGTTGGTACTGCTCGACCAGCGTGACCCGCCACCCCGACTCCGCCAGCCGCAGCGCCAGCGACGTGCCCCAGATCCCCGCTCCGACCACGATGACGGACTTCATCCCCCGGCCACCCCTTTTTCTGTGGATCCCTTCACCGTGGACCACTCCCGGTCCCCGCCGCAAGGCCGCCGGGCCCCGCCCGCCTCCGTCCCGGGCACCACCGATAATCGGGAGCATGTTCCCAGCCCAGCAGGTGCCCTGATGCCGGCCGAATCGTCGCAGACCCTGGAACGCGGCCTGCGCCTGCTCCGCCTGCTGGCCGACGGCCGCCGCGGGCGCACCCCGACCG
Source organism: Streptosporangium brasiliense (assembly GCF_030811595.1). Lineage (NCBI taxonomy): Bacteria > Bacillati > Actinomycetota > Actinomycetes > Streptosporangiales > Streptosporangiaceae > Streptosporangium > Streptosporangium brasiliense. Next base: position 2,402,689 of record NZ_JAUSRB010000002.1, on the reverse strand, counting down.
AGCTCGCGGCCGAGCTCGGTCTGAGCCGCCCGGCGGTTTACCGCCTGCTCACCACCTTGCAGAGCGAGGGCTTCGTCCGCCGCGACGGCGACGGCCGCGCCCACCTCGGCTTCGGCGTCCTGGTCCTGGCGCGCGCCGTCCAGCCGCTGCTCCGTGAGGGCGCCATGCCGACCCTGCGCAGGCTCGCCGAGGAGGTGGGCGCGACCGCCCACCTCACCGTGGCCGAGGGGGACGACGGCCTGGCGGTGGCGGTGGTCGAGCCCTCCTGGACGGACATGCACGTCGCCTACCGCGAGGGCTCCCGCCACCCGCTCACCCGGGGCGCCGCCGGCCTCGCCGTCCTCGCCCTGCGCCAGGGCCGCACCGACTACGTGGTCACCGAGGGCCAGCTCCAGGAGGGCGCCCGGGGCATAGCCGCCCCCGTCCCCGACGTCCCCTGGCTGGAGGCTTCGGTGGGAGTGATCTCCTTCACCCCGCTGGACCCGGCCGTCATCGGCCCCCGGGTGGCCGCCGCCGCCGCCGAACTGGCCACGGCCCTGGCCTGATGTCCGGTGCCGGGCCGGACGGGGGAGACGGGCGGCATGACGCGCCACGCGTCGGCTCCACGGTGTCGCACGCGGTGAATCCCCCCACCTGCAGAGTTTTGAAGGACCGCTCCGCTGCTCGCCATGCATTTTCAGCTTTTGATATGAATTCCAATTACTTCATACTGTTTGCGGATTTTCACGATCCTCCGCGGCCCGCTCATCCGGGGCGCCGCCGCCCCCGTTCCGGGGATACCCCGGGGCATGAAGGCCGCCAATGGGAATCACATTGACCGGGCAACCGGGATTCGCCATATTGGCACGATGATCTCTCTACGTCCCCTCGCGGGAGCGATCCTCACATCCGTTCTCCTGGCCGGTCTCGCCGCCGGCCCCGCTGCCGCGTCCACGCGGGACACCGCCTCGGCGTCCTCGGCGTCCTCGGCGCTGACCGCCGCGCGGCCGGGCAACGGCACGCTCCTCTACGACCGCCTCAGCAGCGGGCAGGGCACCCTGAAAATCAAGAACGGCACCGGCAAGGACGCGGTCGTCACCCTCGTCCGGGGCAGGTCCAAGGCGATCAGCCTCTACATCCGCGCGAGGTCGAACGCGAGCACCGACGTGGTCGAGGACGGCACCTACCGGATCTACTTCACCAGCGGATACAAGTTCAGCACCGCGAAGGGCAGGTTCACCCAGAGCGCCGTCTACCAGCGTTTCGACGACCGGCTGAAGTTCACCACGACCTCCTCCAGCTCCACCATCTGGACGCTGACCCTCAACCCCGTCAGGAACGGCAACGCCCGCACCAGCGGCGTCGACCCGGACGACTTCCCGGCCTGATCCGGGAGTGACTTCCCGGCCTGATCCGGGAGTGACTTCCCGGCGTGGACCGGGAGTGAGACGACTTCCCGGCGTGGTCCGGGAGTGAACGGCGGTCCCGGCGGGCGGAGCCTCCGGGACCGGCCGCCGGGGCCGCTCCCCGGCCGGGAGCACGGCCCCGCCAGCGCGCGTGCGAGACACCCGAAATCTCGGTGAGAACCGCCCATCGCTCACCGTTTGGGAGCCGTTTGGGAGAAGCCCGGCAAAGGTCACGCCAAAATGCGCAACACGGCGATTACCGGTGACGACTGCCCTGCCCAGCGCTTTTACGCTGGGCAGAACTTGATGACCGAACCCGTCGAAGGGACAGGGTCCTCATGAGGCTCGTCGTCGATCTCAACCGGTGCCAGGGATACGCGCAGTGCGCCTTCCTCGCCCCCGACGTGTTCACCATGCACGGTGAGGAAGCGCTGATGTACGACCCCGGCGCCGACGAGGCGCGGCGCGAACAGGTCATGAGGGCCGTGGCGGCATGCCCGGTCCAGGCCATCCTGGTCGACCGGACAGACGCGCCGATCGCGCTGGAGAGGGCGCAGGCCCATGACCGTTGACGGATCCGCGAGGGCGTTCAGGCAGCACGGCCGCGTGGTCGTCGTCGGCGCCTCCCTGGCGGGGCTGCGCGCGGCGGAGACGCTCCGCGAGGAGGGCTTCGTCGGGGCGCTGACCATGATCGGGGACGAGCCGTCCGAACCCTACGACCGGCCGCCGCTGTCCAAGCAGGTCCTGCTCGGCAAGGTGCCGGCGGACGGCACCGCCCTCCCCCGGCGCCGCGCGCTCGACGCCGAGTGGCGGCTCGGGGTCGCCGCCACGGGGCTGGACCTGACCGGCAAGCGGGTGCGCCTGGCCGACGGCCAGGAGGTCGGGTTCGACCGCCTGCTGATCGCGACCGGCACCCGTGCCCGGCCGTGGCCCAGGGAGACGGAGGCCGACCTGGACGGTGTCTTCGTCCTGCGCACCGCCGACGACGCCGCCCGGCTGGAACGTCGGCTGGCCGCCAGGCCCCGCCGGGTGCTCGTCATCGGCGCCGGGTTCACCGGCTCCGAGGTCGCCTCCGCCTGCCGTGAGCGGGGCCTGGAGGTCACGGTCGCCGAGCGCGGCCCGGCCCCCCTGGTGGGTGCGCTCGGGGGCGTCATCGGCGCGGTCGCGGCGGAGCTCCAGCGCGAGCACGGCGTCGACCTGCGCTGCGGCATCATGGTGACCGCGCTCGAAGGCGATCCGGCCGGGCGGCTGAAGCGCGCCCACCTGTCCGACGGCACCACGCTGGACGTCGACGTGGCGGTGATCGCGCTCGGCGCGATGCGCAACACCGAGTGGCTCGCGGGCTCCGGGCTGGGCGCCGGACCCCGGGGGGTCGCCTGCGACGCCGGGTGCCGCGCGTTCGACGTGCACGGCATCGTCACCGACGACATCTTCGTCGCGGGCGACGTCGCCCGGTCCCCGCACCCGCTCTTCGGCTACCAGTTCCTCTCCCTGGAGCACTGGGGCAACGCGCTCGCGCAGGCCGAGGTCGCGGCGCACAACATGATCAGCTCCGGGCCCGACCGCCGCCCCCACCTGTGGGTGCCGGCCTTCTGGTCGGCCCAGTTCGGGGTGAACATCAAGTCCGTCGGCGTGCCGCCCATGGGCGAGGAGCTCATCGTCACCCAGGGATCGCTCGCCGAACGCAGATTCGCCGCCGCCTACGGCCACCAGGGCCGCGTCATCGCCGCGGTCACCTTCGACCATGCCAGATGGATCGACTTCTATCGCGAGCAGATCGAGTCGGCCGCGCCGTTCCCGCCCGTCTTCGCCAACGTCGACCGGCGGCCCGAGGGACTGCGGCCGGTCGGGGCCGACTTCCCGGACCCCGCACTGCCCACCCACGGGCCCACCGTCACCCTGAGCGGCTACTCGCCCAGCGAGCGGCGGGTCACGTTCACCCCGGCCCGGGCCTGACAACCGGCGCGCCGGCCGATCACGTCCAAGGACTCCACCATGACTGCGACTTCGGGCACCCTGCTGCACCAGATCACCGATTACGCCAACCGCGCCGACCCCTACCCCCTCTACGCCGAGCTCCGCAGGACCCCGGTGGCGCGGCAGGACGACGGCGTCTACACCGTCAGCACCTACTGGGAGATCCTCAGCCTGCTCCACGACCCGCGGATCAGCTCCGACGTGCGCAACCGCACCCCTCAAGCGGGCGGCGACCTCCCGCCGGAGGACGACACGACGCTCCCGCCCAGCTTCCTGCGGCTCGACCCGCCCGAGCACGACCGGCTGCGCCGCCTGGCGACGCGGCCGTTCGGACCGCCGCACAGTCCCCGGCGGATCCACGACATGGGCGGCGACCTCGTCCGGATGGTGTCCGGCCTGATCGACGGCTTCCAGGGCCGGGAGCAGGTCGACATCGTCGAGGACTTCGCCTATCCCTTCCCGGTGATGGTGATCTGCAAGCTGCTGGGGGTCCCGCACCAGGACGAGGTGCTCTTCCACGGCTGGGCCGACGCGATCGTCGCCGCCCTCGACCCCAGCCCCGCCGAGGGCCCGCAGGAGCGGCAGCGCACCGCCCAGCGGGCCCGCACCGAGCTGGGCACCTACCTCGCCGGGCTCGTCGAGGAGCACCGCCGCGCGCCCGGCGACGACATGCTCTCCGCGCTGATCACCGACCACGGACCCGACGGGCAGATGTCGCCGGTGGAGCTGATCACCACCGCCGTCCTGCTCCTCATCGCCGGCCACGAGACCACCGTCAACCTCATCACCAACGGGACGCTCACCCTGCTGCGCCACCCGGAGGCCCTCAAGCGGCTGCGCGAGGACCCCGACCTGGCCGTCCCCCTGGTGGAGGAGCTGCTGCGCTACGAGCCGCCGGTGCAGCTCCTGCCCCAGCGCACCGCCCTGGCCGACATCGACATCGCCGGCACCGTCATCCCCGCCGGGGCGTCCATCTGGCTGATGCTGGCCTCCGGCAACCGGGACCCCAGGCGGTTCGACGACCCCGACCGGTTCGACCCCGGACGCCGGGACAACGAGCACCTCGGCTTCGGCAGCGGCATCCACTACTGCTTCGGCGCGCCCCTCGCCCGGCTGGAGGCGCAGCTCGCGCTGACCGGGCTGGCCCGCCGGCTCGACGGCCCGCGGCTCGTGGCGGACCCGCCCCCCTACCGGCAGAACCCGGTCCTGCGCGGCCCCCGCCACCTCCCCGTCGCCTTCGACGGCGTCACGGCATAGCGCGCCGCCGGGGCCGGTCACCCGTTGCGCCTGATCGACCCCGGAGCCGTCACTCCGGGCGGCTGAGACCCACCCCCGGGTCCGCGCGCCGGAGCCCTGGTTGACATCATCCCGCCGGTGAAAGATGGTTGTTCGTATAAAGGACAACAACGTCCGTTAATCGGACAAGCTGGGAGAAGCGGATGCCGTACTACCGCACCGTGGGCGAGGTCCCCAGGAAGCGACACGTGCAGTTCCGGCGGCCCGACGGCGGGCTGTACGCCGAGGAGCTGATGGGCGAGGAGGGCTTCTCCAGCGACTCCTCCCTGCTCTACCACCGCCACCTCCCCACGGCGATCATCAAGGCCGAGGCGGTCGAGCCCACCTCGGCCACGGCGCTCACCCCCAACCTCCCCCTCTCCCCCCGCCACTTCCGTACCCAGGACCTGCCGACGGGCGGCGACCTGGTCACCGGGCGCGGCCTGCTGGCGGGCAACGCCGACGTCCGCATGTCGTACGCCGCGAGCGAGACCCCCAGCGAGCTGTACCGCAACTCCATGGGCGACGAGTGCGTCTACATCGCCGACGGCCGGGTCAGGTTCGAGTCGACCTACGGCGTCATCGAGGCCGGCGCGGGCGACTACGTCGTCATCCCGACCGGGACGATCCACCGCTGGGTCCCCCAGGGCCGGGTCACGGCCTTCGCCATCGAGGCCGCCGGGCACATCCGGCCGCCCAAGCGCTACCTGTCCAAATACGGCCAGTTCCTGGAGCACGCCCCCTACTGCGAGCGCGACCTGCGCACCCCGCAGGAGCCGCTGACCGTCGAGGGCGAGGAGGTGCCGGTGCTGGTCCGCACGCGCGGCGGGCTGACCCGGCTGGTCTACCGCAACCACCCCTTCGACGTGGTCGGCTGGGACGGCTGCCTCTACCCCTACGCCTTCAACATCAACGACTTCGAGCCCATCGTGAAGCGGACCCACGCCCCGCCGCCGGTGCACCAGACCTTCGAGGGCCCGAACTTCGTGATCTGCTCGTTCTGCCCCCGGCCGCTCGACTTCCACCCCGACGCCGTCCCCATCCCCTACAACCACCACAACGTCGACTCCGACGAGCTGATGTTCTACGCGGGCGGCGACTACACCGCGCGCAAGGGCTCGGGCATCGACGTCGGCTCGATCTCGCTGCACCCGGCCGGGTTCACCCACGGCCCGCAGCCGGGCGCCGTCGAGGCCGTCATCGAGGCCGTACGGCAGGGGCACACCCAGACGAGCGAGCTGGCCGTGATGGTCGACACCTTCCGCCCGCTCGACCTGGGCCCCGCCGGACTGTCGGTCGAGGACCCCGCCTACGCGTGGACCTGGGCCCGATGACGCTCTTCCACGACCTCGTCGACGACGCGGGGCTGTTCCCGCCGACCGCGCTGCCGATGGCCGAGGCCCTCCGGCGGCACAGCGCCGACCTCGCCAAGGGCAGCCCGGTGCTCACCCACCGCTTCCTCTGCCCGGCCAGCCGCCTGCCGGAGCTCCGCGCCCGCCTGGACTCCCCGGTCAGGCTCGGCCTGATCCTCGACACCCCGGAGGTCCCACCGCTCGACGGCCTCACCGTCGAGCTGGTCGAGGTGCCGGGCGGCCGGGCCGTCGGCCTCGGCTTCCCGGCCCGCCAGTTCGTCGAGGTCACCGCCGCCCAGCTCCCGGTGGACGTGCCGCCCGGAGTCGGCCTGAAGATCCGGTGCGGCGGGCTGACCGCGGCGGCCTTCCCCACCGCCCAGGACCTGGGCTCCTTCATCACCTACTGCGCCGAGCACGGCCTCCCGTTCAAGGCGACCGCGGGGCTGCACAACGCGGTCCGCCACTTCTACCCGACGCTGGGCACCGACCGGCACGGCTTCCTCAACCTGGTCCTCGCGGTCTGCGCGGCGGTGGAGGGCGGGGACCCGGTGCCGGTGCTGCGCTCGACGGACGTGGGCGGGCTGGTACGGCTGGCGCAGGCCGTGCCGGACGCCACCGCCAAGCGTGCCAGGGAGCTGCTGGTGTCGTACGGCTCCTGCAGCACGAGCACCCCGGTCGAGGACCTGCTGGCCCTCGGCCTGATCACCGACACGACTGTCGACGCGCCCGTCGACGCAGAGGAGAACGCGTGATGTCTTGGGGCCTGGAGCACCTGCCCTACGGAGTCTTCTCCCGGCAGGAGGGTGAGACCCCGCGCGTCGGCGTGCGCTACGGCGAGCACGTGGTCGACCTCGCCGGGGCCCTGCACGACGAGGTGTTCGCCACCGGTTCGCTCAACGCCTTCATGGCCAGGGGCGCGGACGCCTGGCGCGACACCCGGGCGGTGATCCAGAACAAGCTGGGCACCGACCTGGGCGCGGTCGAGCCGCACCTGATCCCGCTGGAGCAGGTCACGCTCCACCTGCCGATCGAGGTGGCCGACTACGTCGACTTCTACTGCTCGCTGGAGCACGCCTCCAACCTCGGCCGGATGTTCCGTCCCGACGATGAGCCGCTGAAGCCCAACTGGCGGCACCTGCCGGTCGGCTACCACGGCCGGGCCGGGACCGTCGTGGTATCCGGGACCCCGGTCGTCCGGCCGTCCGGACAGCGCGGCGCCGGGGTCTTCGGCCCCTCGGCCAAGCTGGACATCGAGGCCGAGCTCGGATTCGTGGTCGGCTCGCCGACGGCCCTCGGCGAGCGGGCCGGCCGGTTCGAGGACCACGTGTTCGGTGTGACGCTGGTCAACGACTGGAGCGCCCGGGACATCCAGGCGTGGGAGTACGTCCCGCTGGGCCCGTTCCTCGGCAAGTCCTTCGCCACCTCCATGTCGCCGTGGATCACGCCGCTCGCGGCCCTGTCGGAGGCCCGTGTCCCGGGCCGGGAGCAGACCCCCGAGCCGCTCGACTACCTGCGCCGCCAGGAGCCGTGGGGGCTCGACCTGACGCTGGAGGTCGAGCTGAACGGCGAGGTCGTCTCCCGCCCGCCGTACCGGGAGATGTACTGGACGCCCGACCAGATGCTCGCCCACATGACCGTCAACGGCGCCCGCCTGCGCACCGGCGACCTGTACGCCAGCGGCACGGTCTCCGGCGCCGAGCCGGGCGAGCGGGGCTCACTGATCGAGCTGACCTGGAACGGCACCGAGCCGCTCAAGCTGCCCGACGGCTCGGCCCGGACCTTCCTGGAGGACGGCGACACCGTCACGATCACCGCGTCCGCCCCCGGCCCCGGCGGCACCGTGATCACCCTGGGCGAGGTGTCGGGGACCGTCCGGCCGGCGAGGTAGCCACGCCGCGTGACGCCGCGCGCCCATCTGATCACTGATCGCTAATGTGGGGTAGTCGATCATTCGCGTACCCCGAAGGCAGGAACAGATGCGGCGCGCCGCGGGATGTCTCCCGATCGTTCTTCTCCCGCTCGCGGTCACGGGGTGCTCATCGGTCGTCGCCGGCGACGGCCGCCCGACGACGGTGACGGCGGCCGGCGTGCGGATCTCCCCTCCCCTCGACTCGGTGCGCGCCCGCACCGGCCGGGGCCTGGTCGTCCGGGCCGGCACGGGCACGCTGACCGGGGTGAGCGCCTACGCGGGCGGCGCCCCGGTGCCCGGCCGGTTCGACCGCGCCCGGACCACCTGGCGCTCGGACTGGGCCCTGACCCCTGACCGGGAGTACATCGTCAACGTCACCTCGGCGGGAGCCGACGGCACCACGGCGACCGCCTCCGGCAGGTTCCGCACGCTCACCCCGGCCCGGACCTTCCAGGTCCGCTCCGTCACCCCCTACCCCGGCGAGACCGTGGGCGTCGGCATGCCGATCATCGTCGACCTCACCGCCCCGGTGGAGGACAGGGCCGCCGTCGAGCGGGCCCTGGAGGTCCGCTCCACCAAGCCCGTCGAGGGCGCCTGGCACTGGGTGAGCGACACCCAGGTGGTCTACCGGCCCCGCCGCGGCTGGCCGGCCCGGCAGCGGGTCTCCTTCACCGCGCACCTGTCCGGCGTCCGCGCGGCCAGGGGCACCTACGGCACGGCCGACCACACGGTGCCCTTCACCGTCGGCCGGGGGCAGGTCAGCTTCATCGACACCCGGACCCACCGGATGCGGGTCACGCGGGACGGCAGGACGGTCCAGCGGATGGCGATCAGCGCCGGCACGGCCACCACCGAGGAATACACCACGACGAGCGGCGTCCACCTGACCATGGACAAGGCCAGCCCGGTCCGCATGGTCTCCCCCGGCCGGGACAAGGGCGACCCCGGCTTCTACGACGTCATGATCGACCACGCGGTCCGCATCTCCGGCAGCGGCGAGTACGTCCACGCCAAGGACAACCTCTGGGCCCAGGGCAGGGCGAACGTCAGCCACGGCTGCGTCAACGCCCGCCCCGACCAGGCCGCCTGGTTCTTCGACACCTCCCTGCGCGGCGACCCCGTCATCATCCGCGGCACCGACCGCGAGCTGGAGTGGGACAACGGCTGGGGCTACTGGCAGCGCTCCTGGGAGGAGTGGCTCGCCGGCAGCGCCCTGCGCACCCCCGGACCGCCCCGCCGCCTGACCGCCTCCGCCCCGGCGCCGCCCTGACCGCAAGTCCCGCGACGCGGGCACTGACGGTGCTCCAGATAACGACATACGGTAGGGGGAGGAACCTCCTGGACATCCGAGCCGTTCATCTAAATAGGAGGCCGGAGCATGGAAGACTGGGTCATCTGGTTGGTCCTCGCGGTGGTGCTCGGTGTGGCTGAGATCTTCACCCTGACCACCGCCCTGGGTCTGCTCGGCGGCGCCGCCCTGTTCGCCGCCATCGCCGCCGGTCTCGGTCTGCCGATCCCCCTCCAGCTCATGGTGTTCACCGCCGCTCTGGCCGCGGGAGTGGTCGCGGTCCGGCCCATCGCCAGGCGCCAGCTCCAGCGGATGCCCGCCGAGCAGCGGTTCGGGGTCCAGGCGCTCGTCGGCAAACCCGCCTATGTCGTGCGAGAGGTCACCGGGCGGGACGGCCGGGTGCAGATCGGCGGCGAGGAGTGGTCGGCCAGGGCCTACGACGAGACGCTGGTGATCCCAGCGGGGGCCGTCGTCGACGTCATCGAGATCGAGGGCGCCACCGCGCTCGTATATCCCCGGGAGTGACCATGGATGCGCTGTTGATAGCCGGTCTGCTCATCGTCCTGTTCGCCGTGATGACCGTGGTCCGCTCGGTGCGCATCGTCCCCCAGGCCCGGGCCCGCAACGTGGAGCGGCTCGGGCGCTACCACAGCACGCTCAAGCCGGGCCTGAACTTCGTGATCCCCTACATCGACCGGGTCTATCCGATGATCGACCTCCGCGAGCAGGTGGTCTCCTTCCGCCCGCAGCCGGTGATCACCGAGGACAACCTGGTGGTCGAGATCGACACCGTACTGTACTTCCAGGTCACCGACCCCCGCGCCGCCGCCTACGAGATCGCCAACTACATCCAGGCCGTCGAGCAGCTCACGGTCACCACCCTGCGCAACGTCGTCGGCTCGCTGGACCTGGAGATGACGCTCACCTCGCGCGACACGATCAACAGCCAGCTCCGGGGCGTGCTGGACGAGGCGACCGGCAAGTGGGGCATCAGGGTGAACCGGGTGGAGATCAAGGCGATCGACCCGCCCAAGTCCATCAAGGAGGCGATGGAGAAGCAGATGCGCGCCGAGCGTGACAAGCGCGCCGCGATCCTCAACGCCGAAGGCCAGCGCCAGTCCCAGATCCTCACCGCCGAGGGTGACAAGCAGAGCGCGATCCTGCGCGCCGAGGGCGACCGGAGCGCCGCGATCCTCAAGGCCCAGGGCCAGTCCCAGGCCATCGACGAGGTCTTCCAGGCGGTCCACCGCAACGACCCGGACCCCAAGCTGCTGGCCTACCAGTATCTGCAGGTGCTGCCGGAGCTCGCCAAGGGCCAGGGCAACACGTTCTGGGTGATCCCCAGCGAGGTCACCTCCGCCCTCCAGGGCGTCTCCAAGGCGTTCACCGAGTCCCTGCCCCCGTCGGCGGCGACCCGCGAGGCCCCCGCGATCAGTGAGGCGACCGCCAGGGAGACCGCGCAGGCGGAGCAGGCCGCGGCCGAGGCGGTGGCCGAGGCCGCCGACGTCGACGCGGGACCCCGCCAGCTCGGGCCCGCCGCCGCCCCCTCCGACGCCCTCGCCGACCTGAACAAACACCACCACCCCTCCACCTCCTGACCCCACGCGCCGTACGGGCCCTACCAGCGCGTCCGATCGCAGGTGATCCGGCGGAGCCTCCGGGCAGACCCTCCGGGAGGGGCGCCCGGAGGGCGTCCGGACCGAGCGTGAAGCAGCACTGTGGGCGGGGTTAAGAAAACCGCGATGGACACCTTCGGAGCCGGCCGGGCACAGTGCGTAAGGTCGGACCTGAGGGGGGATCTGTGATGAAGGCGCTGGTCAAGGAGAAGGCCGAACCGGGCCTGTGGTTGCTGGACGTTCCGGAGCCGGTAGTCGGCCCCGGAGAAGTGCTGATCAAGGTGCTGCGGACCGGGATCTGCGGGACGGACCTGCACATCCGCAGTTTCGACGCGTGGGCGCGGCACACCCTGCGGACGCCGCTCATCGTCGGCCACGAGTTCAGCGGCGAGGTCGTCGAGGTGGCACCCGGCGTGGAGGACATCGCGGTCGGCGACCTGGTCAGCGGTGAGGGGCACCTGGTCTGCGGCAAGTGCCGCAACTGCATGGCCGGGCGGCGCCACCTGTGCCGCAACACGGTCGGGCTGGGCGTCAACCGGGACGGCGCCTTCGCCGAATACGTGACGCTCCCGGCCTCCAACGTCTGGGTGCACCGGGTGCCGGTCGACCCCGACATCGCGGCGATCTTCGATCCGTTCGGCAACGCCGTGCACACCGCCCTGGCGTTCCCGATGGTCGGCGAGGACGTGCTGATCACCGGGGCCGGGCCGATCGGGCTGATGGCCGCCGCCGTGGCCACGCACGTGGGCGCCCGCAACGTGGTCATCACCGACGTCAGCCCCGAGCGGCTCGCCCTGGCCGGCAAGCTCGGGGTCACCCTGGCGCTGAACGTCGCCGAGCGGTCCGTCGCCGACGGCCTGCACGACCTCGGCATGCGCGAGGGCTTCGACGTGGGGCTGGAGATGTCCGGGCACCCGCAGGCGCTCCGCGAGATGATCGCCAACATGACGCACGGCGGGAAGATCGCCATGCTCGGCCTGCCCGCCGAGGAGTTCGCGGTCGACTTCGCCACGATCGTGACCTCGATGATCACCATCAAGGGCATCTACGGCAGGGAGATGTACGAGACGTGGTACGCCATGTCCGTGCTCCTGGAGAAGGGCCTCGACCTGTCCCCCGTCATCACCGACCGCTTCTCCTACCGCGACTTCGACGCGGCCTTCGACACCGCCGCCAGCGGCAAGACCGGCAAGATCATCCTGGATTGGACCGCCTGATGTTCGACAACGTCCGCGACGACCTGCGCGCCACCCTCGACGAGATCGCCTCCGCCGGGCTGCTCAAGCCCGAGCGGGTCATCAGCACCCCCCAGCGCGCCGGCATCGCCGTGTCCGGCGGCGGCGAGGTGCTGAACTTCTGCGCCAACAACTACCTCGGCCTGGCCGACCACCCCGAGGTGGTGGCCGCCGCCAAGGAGGCCCTCGACCGCTGGGGCTTCGGCATGGCGTCGGTCCGCTTCATCTGCGGCACCCAGGAGGTGCACAAGGAGCTGGAGGCGCGGCTGTCGGACTTCCTCGGCCAGGAGGACACCGTCCTCTACAGCTCCTGCTTCGACGCCAACGGCGGGGTGTTCGAGACCCTGCTCGACGAGCGCGACGCGGTCATCTCCGACGCGCTCAACCACGCGAGCATCATCGACGGCATCCGCCTGTGCAAGGCCCGCCGCCTGCGCTACGCCAACCGCGACATGGCCGAGCTGGAGGCCCGGCTCAAGGAGTCCGCCGACGCCCGGCGCAGGCTGATCGTCACCGACGGCGTCTTCTCCATGGACGGCTACGTCGCGCCGCTGCAGGAGATCTGCGACCTGGCCGAGCGCTACGACGCCATGGTCATGGTGGACGACTCGCACGCGGTCGGCTTCGTCGGCCCGAACGGCCGGGGCACCCCCGAGCTGCACGGCGTGACGGACCGGGTCGACATCATCACCGGCACGCTCGGCAAGGCGCTCGGCGGGGCCAGCGGCGGCTACGTGGCGGCCCGCAAGGAGATCTGCGAGCTGCTCCGCCAGCGTTCCCGCCCCTACCTGTTCTCCAACTCCCTCGCCCCGGTGATCGCCGCCGCCTCCCTGCGTATCCTCGACCTGATCAGCGGCCACAGCGAGGCCCGCGAGCGGCTGCGCGCCAACACCGAGCGCTTCCGCACCAAGATGACCGAGGCCGGATTCGACATCCTGCCCGGCGACCACCCCATCGCCCCGGTGATGATCGGCGACGCCGCCGAGGCCGCCGCGATGGCCGAACGCCTGCTGGAGCAGGGCATCTACGTGATCGGCTTCTCCTATCCCGTGGTCCCGCACGGCAAGGCCCGGATCCGGGTCCAGCTCTCGGCCGCCCACTCCACCGAGGACGTCGACCGGGCGGTGGACGCCTTCGTCACGGCCCGCGGGTGACCTCGGCGAGAATGGAGAGGTGATAGACACGCGGCGGCTCAGGACCCTGCGCGCGGTGGCCGACCACCGGACGGTCACCGCCGCGGCCGCCGCGCTTCACCTGACCCCCTCCGCGGTGTCCCAGCAGCTCGTCGCCCTGGAGCACGAGGTGGGCCACCGGCTGCTGGAGCGCGACGGCCGGGGCGTCCGGCTGACCTCCGTCGGCCGGATCCTGCTCGGCCACACCAACGAGGTGCTCGCCCAACTGGAGCGGGCCGAAGCCGACATCGCCGCCTACACCGCCGGCACGGCGGGCGAGGTGAAGGTGGCCTCCTTCGCCACCGCGATCGGGCTGGTCGTCGCGCCGGCGGTGAGCACCCTGCGGGACAAGGAGCCGGGCATCCAGGTGCGGGTCCTCGACGCCGAGGGCGACCAGAGTCTCACCAAGGTCCTCGACGGCGCGGTGGACGTGGCCGTGGCCGTCGAATATCGCGGAGCCCCCGCCGAGGACGACCGGCGGCTGTCCCGGATCCCGCTCTACTCCGAGCCGTTCGACGTGGTGCTCCCCCGTGGCCACGCCCTGGCGGACCGTCCCCCGGCGGACGCGGGCCACGCCCCGGCGGGCATGAGCCACGCTCCGGCGGACATGGACCGCTCCTCGGCGGACGCGGGCCACGCCCCGGCGGGCATGAGCCACGCTCCGGCGGACATGGACCGCTCCTCGGCGGACACGGACCACGCCCCGGCGGACGCGGACCTCGCCGGAGGCGCCCTCCCGGTCACGGGGGTCCCGGGCGCCCTTCACCCCACGGGCCGGCCCGAGCCGCCCGCGGACGGCGGTCCCGGCCTGTCCGTCGCCGACCTGGCGGGCGAGACGTGGATCGGCCCCTACCCGGGCAATCCCTGCCACGACGTGATCGCCCTGGCCTGCGAGCACGCGGGCTTCACCCCCGAGTTCGCGCACTCCTCCGACGACTTCAGCGCGGTGGTCGCGCTGGCCGCCGCCGGGGCGGGCGTGGCGATGGTCCCGCGCCTGGCGCTGCGCGCGGCCGACCTGTCCGGCGTGGTGATCCGCCCGGTCCCGGGCCCGGAGCGGCGGGTCTTCGCCGCCGTACGGCGGGGCGCCGAACGGCACCCCCTGCTCGTCCCCCTGCTGGACACCCTCCAGGACGCCGCGGCGGCACTGCGCCGGGCCCCGTCACTGTGACGGAGGCGGGCGGCTCCCGGCAGGACGGCCACCGCCCCTGAGAGGAAGGTGGCCGCCCCGTCAGGCGGCAGACCACGGCGTTCCCGGTGACCCGCCGGGTGACGGGACGGCTCAGAGGGGAGCGCCTCCGCGGGCCGTACGGGAAGGGGATGCGTCTGTCCTCGCGCGACGTCATGCCTCCTTCCGTCGGCGGCGATGGGCATTCCCGCTCTTCATCGGGGTATCGCAGGGCTTCGCCGACGGTACGCAGGAGGAGGGGCTGAGGTGAATCATCACGAGCAGGAGTTGCGGGTGCGGGTGACCCATCGGGGGCATTGCAGCGTGCTGGAGGTCGGCGGGCACCTGGACTTCATCACCGCGCCCACGCTCACCGACCACATCGACACGCTCTGGGAACCAGACGTGGGCCCGCGCCTGGTGCTGGAACTGTCGCAGCTGACCTTCTACGACTCCACCGCCCTGGGGGTCCTGGCCCACACCCTGCAACGCGTTCAGGCCACCGCCACCAGCCGGCTCCTGCTCGTGGGGATCCCGGACGGCCTGCGGCATCTGCTGGAACGCACCGGCCTGCTGGCCCACTTCGAGCTGCGCGACAGCATCGAGCAGGCTGTCGCCGACCTTCTCTCGACGTAGGAATCATCCTTACTTCCTCGGGATCAAAAATCTGCAGTGACTGCGGTAGACACCTGAGCTAGTTGAGGATAGAGTTCCTGACATCGCAAGGAACGGATCCACGAGGGCAGCGCAAGACTCAAGCATCACGACGGACTGCCCGGGCGGACGTGGACAGCAGTGGACGAGGTAGGTAGATGGCAGAAGGTCGGACGTGCCAGGGCCAATGCAGGTGAAGGGTCCCGGCCGTGGACGCGCTGCCACAGCAGTAGTAGTGAATGGCAGAAGGTCGGACGTGCCAGGGCCAATGCAGGTGAAGGGTCCCGGCCGTGGACGCGCTGCCACAGCAGTAGTAGTGAATGGCAGAAGGTCGGACGTGCCAGGGCCAATGCAGGTGAAGGGTCCCGGCCGTGGACGCGCTGCCGCGTGGTGTACGAGTTCGGAGAAGAAGCAGGGATAAACGAAAGGAGTGTTGAACGCCATCAGGATCGCCCGTTGCCGGCTGAAGTTCGCCGCACGGGTACCGCAGCTCCACAGATTGGACGGTGGTCTACGGTCACGCATTCGCGATCCCCGCATCCCCGCCCCTATCGGGCGGCCCCATGCGGAAGCAAGTAAGTCGGCCAAATGGCCGCTAGATGGTGTTGAACCTCATGGGCCCCGGCGCATTATGGCGCCGGGGCCCCTATTGGCATTCGGAAAGGTATATGGATCAAGCACCGATGGCATCGGCCGTCCGATCGAGCCCCTCGCTCCAAGACATCGCCGATAGAGCCCACCCGGCCGAGAGGCCCCCCGCCGCCTCCGATGACACCCCAGGTCACCGATTCGACGACGAGGACTACCCCGCCTACAGCATGGGCCGGGCCGCCGAAATGCTCGGCGTCACCCCGGCGTTCCTGCGCAGCCTGGGCACCGCCAAACTGATCGAGCCGCAGCGCTCCGACGGCGGTCACCGCCGCTACTCCCGCTACCAGCTGCGCCTGGCCGCCCGCGCGCGGGAGCTCGTCGACCAGGGCACCGCCCTGGAGGCCGCCTGCCGCATCATCATCCTGGAAGACCAGCTCGCCGAGGCTCTGCGCATCAACGCCGAGCTGCAGCAGTCCCGCGACCAGCGGCCTGAGAACGCCGGTCGCCGCTCGGCGTGAGGGCCGGTGATCACGGCCCTCGTCGGCGATCAAGTGGTCCGCGGCCCCCTGCCCCATAGCGGCAGGGCGGCCGCGTCGTAGTCGCGGACCTCACCGCAGGCCAGGACCACCTCGCGCCACCGGAATCCCGCGCTCACCGCAGGCCAGGACCACCTCGCGCCACCGGAATCCCGCGCTCACAGCAGGCCAGGGGCAGGCCGAACGCGGCGAAGTGGCGCGGTTCGAACGACGCGATCGCGGTGATCCGGCCGTCGTCGACCCGCAGCACATCCAACACCTGGGCGCGGAACCGTCCGGCCAGGTTCCCGGTCTCGCCCGCCGTGGGGTGTTCGACGTAGTGCACCACCGCGGGCGTGAACGACCATAAGACGGACACCACTGCGAGAAGGAATCGGACTGCGCCTCCCGAGAAGGAACCCCCCATGTCCTTGAGGAACACCACCGGACTCGCCGCGCTCATCGCCGCCGGCGCCCTGGCGTTCGCCGTACCGGTCCCCGCCGCCGCGCAGAGCGCGCCGACGCTGGAGGATCACCCGTGCCCCGTGACGGTTCCGGAGGGGACCCGGTGTGGGTATCTGGTGGTCCCCGAGCGGCGTGACCTGCCGGACGGGCCGAAGACCAAAGTGGGCTTCGCCGTGCACCGCTCAACCGCCGGGGACCGCAAGCCGGATCCCGTCGTCTACACCAGTGGAGGCCCCGCCTCGGCGTCGATCCAGCTCACCGGCTATCTCGCCGAGATGTTCCGGGACCGCGACGTGATCGCACTGGAACAGCGTGGCAGCAGGTGGTCCGAACCGCGCCTCGACTGCCCGGAGACGGTCCGCGCGATGCTGGACACGCTCAGGAGCACCGGCCAGGCCGCGGAGGAGACGGACGTGATCGCCGCCGGTGCGGCGGCGTGCCGGAAGCGGCTCGGCGTGGACCTACGAGGTTACCGGACCGGGGAGATCGCCGCCGATGTGGTGGACCTGCGGCGGGCGCTGGGATACGCGCGGTGGAACCTGTTCGGGGTGAGCTACTCGACCCGGCCGATGCTGGCGGCAGCCGCCGCCGACCCCGAGGGCACCCGCTCAGTGGTGCTGGACTCCTTCCTCCCCGCCGAGGTGAACTGGTACGACGACGCCACCCGCGATCTGACCGAGGCGGTCGCGGAGCTGTCCGGCCAGGGCTGGCCGGACCTGAGCGGACGGTTCACGGCGATGGTCGCCGACCTGAACAGGAGCCCGGCGGTCATCACCACCCGTGACCCGCTGACGGACAGGCCGATCACCGTCCGGCTCACCGGTGACGACACGGCGACCATTCTCGGTGAGGCCATGCACTCGGTCGAGGTGCTCCCGATCGTGCCCGCCCTGATCGACGGACTGGCGGCGGGCCACCACGACCTGCTGCAGCCCTTGGCCGACGCGGCCGGGCCGGGGCTCGCCAGCCACGAGTTCGGCCTCTATCACGCGGTCCAGTGTCAGGACGAGACGCCCTACAACGCCTTCCCCCAGACGCGGCCCCGGCTGTTCACCGGGGTCCACGACCGGACGGTGTGCGACACCTGGAAGCTGCCCCGCGCCCCCGTCACGGCGGCCACCACCAAGGCGCCCGTCCTGGTACTGGGTGGCCAGTACGACCCGACCACGCCGAGCCGTACGGCCAGACCCGCCGCCGAGGCGCTGCCCGACGCCCGGTTCGTCGAGTTCGCCGGGGTCGGGCACGCGGTGTTCCTGTCGAGCCGGTGCGGCCGGCAGACCATCGCCGCCTTCCTCGCCGACCCGGCGGCCGCACCGCCCTGCGACCCCGGGCAGGCCGCCTACCGGGTCGTCCGGCCGGGGGAGATCCACCTCAGCTCCGCCCCCTACCGGGCGCAGCAGGCGCCGTGGACGCTGCTGCCGTTCGGACTGCTGGGGGTCACGGTGCTGGTCCAGCTCGTCGCGGGCGCCCTGCGACCGCGCCGCCGCCTGCCCACGCTGGTCGCGGGACTGGCCGGACTGGCCTTCGTGGGGCTGACGGTCGACGCGGTGTACGGGGTGATCGCGGAGAACGAGACCGTGCTGGCGCTGGGAGTCCCCTCGGTCCTGCGGTGGTACGGCCTCCTCGCCTGGCTCAGCCTCGCCGCCACCGTCGTGGCGGTGTTCCGGCCGCCGCACGCGGACGGGCCCGTCGTGAAGAGACCGCTGAGAAGGCGGGGCGCCCACCTTCTGGCAGCGCTCGTGTACGCGGGATTCCTCGCATGGTGGCACGTCTACTTCCTGTGACGGAGAGGCCCCCCGGCGGGGCGCCGCGACAGGGACGGGGAGCGGGCACGTATCAGGGCCGTGGGGAAGGCCGGCCACGTTCTCCGCCGGGTCCACGCCGCACCTTGTGGGAGCACTATCCAAAATCGAGAGCAGTGCTCTTTACATCAGCGCTCAAAAAGGAGATCATTGCTCTCGAAGCCAAGGAGTGATCATGAGCAAGCTGTTCTACCGCGGCCCTTCCCTCGCGGTCCTGCACACCGACTACGCCACCCGGCACCGGATCGACGCCGAGGCTCCGGTGACCTCCGAGTCCAGCGTCGTCATCGACGCCACCCCCGCCCAGGTCTGGGAGGTGCTGACCGACCTCCGCAACTGGCCCGCCTGGGCACCGGACTACGAGGTCCTGGAACTCGACGAGATGGCTCCCGGCGCCGACTTCCGCTGGCGGCTCGGCAAGGTCAGGATCAGGTCAAGGTTCGCGGTCGTCGCCCCCGGGCGCGAACTCACCTGGAGCGGCGTGGTCTTCGGCTACAAGGCCGTCGACCAGCAGGTGCTGGAAGCGCTCCCCGACGGCCGCACCCGGGTGACCATGCGGGAATCGCTCGCGGGCCCGCTCGTCTCCCTCTTCTTCGGCGCCGACAAGCTCCGCGCCGGCCACGACCGCTACCTGGCCGCCCTCAAGGCCGAGGTGACCACGCGGTCCGCGGCACTGCGCTGACCCGCCGAGGCCGTCCACCCGCGATCCGGACATGGCTCATGCGGTGCCGTCCGAGGTCGTTCCGGGTTTCGTGTGGAGGACCTCGCGGGCCTGCTCCGCTGCGCGGGCGATGCTCTCGGAGATGAAGTCGACGAAGCGGGCGATGTTCTCCAGGCGGGCGGCGGCCGGGGTGTCGGGGCCGAGGACCGCGACGCCCTGCCGTGCGGTCTCGCCGAGGTGGGCGGTGGCGCGGGCGCTGGCCATCGTTGATTGGTACATGACGTCGTCGTCGACGACGTAGCGCTCGCGGCGGCGTTCGTCGCGTTCGCGGCGGATGAGGCCCTGGCTCTCCAGGAACGCGACCGCTTTGGAGATGGACGCCGGGCTGACCTGGAGGCGCTGGACGAGCTCGGACGTGGTGAGGCTGCCGGTGTCGGTGGTGTAGAGGCAGGCCAGCGCCCGGGCCGTCATCTTGGGCAGGCCCGAGGCCATGAAGACGGTGGCGAACACCTCCTCGTACTCGCGCACCGCCTCGGCGTCGCGCCCGTGGGCCTGCGGGGGCGCCTCCACCCCCCGGGGCGCGGCCCGCCTGCGCCGACGGGCGCGGTGTTCGGTGGCGCGGTGGGCCAGGTCGGCGCGGTAGGAGGTGGGGCCGCCGTTGCGCATCACCTCGCGGGTGATGGTGGAGGTGGGGCGGTCGAGGCGTCGGGCGATCTCGGCGTAGGCGAGACCGTCGGCCAACCCCAGGGCGATCTGCTGGCGGTCCTGCTGGGTGAGTCTGCCTGCCGGCATCGTGATCTCCTCCGTGTTCCTCGGGTGCCCCCACAATAGCGTTCACTCTCAATTCAGTGCAACACTCAGAGAGATCTTGTTGCGTTATATTTCCAAACCATCGCAACGATTCTGCGGCTTCTACCTGCGTTGATGTCGATTATCCGCAACGTTGCCGTTGCGAGATACGTGAAGGCAACGTAGCGTTTCCGGCATCAGAAACAACAAGCGCACGGAGCCCACCATGCAGAAGTTCGACACCCCCACCCCGATCACCGCCATCCTGGACATCCCCGCCGGACACATCCGCCTCATCGCCGCCGACCGCACCGACACCACCGTCGAGATCCTCCCCGCCGACCCCACCAAGAACCGCGACGTGAAGGCCGCCGAGCAGACCACCACCGAATACCGCGACGGCACCCTGCGGATCAAGACCACCGCCACCAACCAGCTCCTCGGCCCCTCCGGATCCCTCGAGGTGACGATCCAGCTGCCCGCCGACTCCCACCTCCAGACCAAGGCCGCCAGCGCCGACCTCCGCGCCGTCGGACGCCTCGGCGACGTCACCGTCGAGACCGCCCACGGCCCGATCAAGCTCGACGAGACCACCGCCGCCCACCTCACCACCCTCGCCGGCGACATCACCGTCGGCCGCCTCACCGGCCCCGCCGACATCACCACCGCAAAGGGCGACATCCGCATCACCCAGGCCGTCCGCGGCACCCTCACCCTGCGCACCGAAGCCGGCAACATCTCGATCGACACCGCCCCCGGCGTCTCCGCCACCCTCGACGCCGGCACCTCCTACGGCCGCATCCACAACGCCCTCAACAACACCGAAGGCACCGCCGCCCAGCTCACCATCCACGCGACCACCGCCTACGGCGACATCACCGCCCGCAGCCTCTGACCCGCGGCCTCCATCCATCCGTTCAGTTGATTCCGTAACAGTTTCGAAGGAGCACACCAACATGTCCGTCACCCTTACCGACCAGGACCGCCCGGAGCTGCGGAAGGCCATCCAGAAGATCGTCGATTCCGGTTTCGCCGGGGTGCAGCTGCGCGTGCACGACGAGCGGGGCGAGTGGGTCGGCAGCGCCGGGGTGCGCGAGCTGGGCGAGACCGCGGAGCCGCCGACGGACGGGCGGTTCCGGATCGGCAGCTCCACCAAGCCCTTCGTCGCGACCCTGGTGCTGCAGCTGGTGGCCGAGGGCAGGATCGAGCTGGACGGCCCGGTGGCCGACCACCTGCCCGAGTTCGGGCTGGACCGGCGGATCACCGTGCGGATGCTGCTGCAGCACACCAGCGGGGTGTTCAACTTCACCGGCGAGTACTACGACGACGGGACGGTCGCGCCGGGGATCGCCTCGCAGGGCCGGGAGTGGGTGGACAACCGGTTCCGCACCTACCAGGACGAGGAGCTGGTACGGCTGGCGCTGTCCAAGCCGGCGCGGTTCGAGCCGGGGACGGACTGGAGCTACTCCAACACCAACTACGTGCTGGCCAGGCTGCTCGTCGAGAAGGTCACCGGCCGCTCGTTCGCCGAGGAGCTGCAGCGGCTGATCCTGGAACCGCTCGGGATGTCGGACACCGTGGCGCCGGGCACCTCGACGGAGATCGCCGGGCCGCACGCCCACAGCTACTACCGGTACGAGGAGGACGGCCAGGACAAGACGGTCGACGTCACCCGCCAGAACCCCTCCTGGATCTCCGCCGGTGGTGACATGATCTCGACCACCCAGGACCTCCACACGTTCTTCTCCGCGCTGAACGGCGGCAGGCTCCTGCCGGCCCCGCTGCTGGCCGAGATGCGCGAGCCGCACCCGAAGATCGGCTACGGCCTGGGGGTGTTCGCGCAGGACCTGGGCCCGGACGGCGGCACCGTCTTCCACCACAACGGCGGCATCGCGGGCTCCGCGGCGCTGATGTACAGCACTCCCGACGGCAGCAGGACCCTGACCGCCTCGCTGACCTATGTGGACGACGCCGCGCTGACCCTGGCGCAGACGTTCCAGACAGTGCTGCAGAGCCTCGTCGACGAGGTGTTCTCCGGCGGACAGGCCGCAGGCTGACGGAGCCGGGCCGGCTCGGCAGACGGGCCGATGAGTGAGCCCGCGCCCCGGGTCGTGAGGCCGGACCGGACGGTAGCGCGGGTGTCGCCGGCCCCCTGGCGCGGGATCGGTTCCGGAGGCGGACCGCGTGGACCGGGCGGGCCCCGTCCTTCACTCCCGCGGCGCCGGAGTGGTTGACTGCTGCGATGAGCCACGATCTGGAGACCCTCTCGTTCCCGTCGGCCGCGGCGTTCGAGGAATGGCTCGCCCTGCACCACGGCTCCTCGCCCGGAATCTGGCTCAGGATCAGCAAGAAGGTGGCGGGCGTCGAGTCGCTGGACTACGCCCAGGCACTCGACGTGGCCCTGTGCCACGGCTGGATCGACGGGCAGAAGGGCACGTCGGACGCCGGGCACTGGCTGCAGCGCTTCACTCCCCGCAAGGCGAGGAGCCGATGGTCGAAGGTCAACCGTGACAAGGCCGTCGCGCTGGTCGAGCAGGGCCGGATGCGGCCCGCGGGCCTGCTGGAGATCGAGCGCGCCAAGGCGGACGGCCGCTGGGAGGCGGCCTACGACGGATCGCGGACCGCCACCGTGCCCGAAGACCTGGCGCGGGCCCTGGCCGGCAACCCCGCCGCGCAGGAGTTCTTCGCGACCCTCGACAGCCGTAACCGCTACGCGGTGCTGTACCGCGTGCAGGACGCCAAGAAGGCCGAGACCCGGGCACGCCGTATCGAGCAGTACGTCACGATGCTGGCCGAGCACAAGAAGATCCATCCCTGACGCGCCCGGCGCCGCGGGCCGGCGTGCCGCCCACCGGCCGCCCGGACCGCCCGGGTCGCCGGGCCGTCCAGCCCGCCGGGCGCTCACGCGGCGGGATATGGCGGGACGTGGCGGCCCTCCCCGCTGTCAGCTCGCCGGGGGGCCCTCGACGCCGGTCCACCGAGGGGCCCCGATGTCAGCTCATCGGGGGGCGAACCGGTCGATCGCTCCGAGCACTTCCGCGCGCATCGTGGGGCTGCCGGTGTGCCCCGAGTCGTCGACGATGATCAGCTCGGCGTCGGGCCAGGCGCGGGCGAGCTCCCAGGCGGTGTCGGCCGGGCCGCTCAGATCGAGGCGGCCGTGGATCAGGACGCCGGGGATCCCGGCCAGGCGGCCCGCCTCGCGCAGCAGGACGCCCTCCTCCAGCCACGCGCCGTGCGCGAAGTAGTGCGCGCAGATCCGGACGAACGCCAACAGGTCGGCCGGGGGGCGGTCGCTGTAGGGGTTCCGTTTGCCGTTCGGCTCCATGGAGACCACCACGTCCTCCCAGGTCATCCAGTCGATCGCGGCCTTCTCCCGCACCTTCTCGTCGGGGTGCTCCATGAGGCGCGCGTAGGCCGCGACGATGTCGCCGTCACGGTCGGCCTCGGGGACACCGTCCCGGAACCGCTCCCACTCTTCGGGGAAGAACCGCCCGACACCCCGGTAGAGCCAGTCGATCTCCGATCGCCGGGTCATGGTGACCGCGGGGATCACGATCTCCGTCACCCGCTCCGGATGGCGCTCGGCGTAGGCGAGGATCAGCGTGGACCCCCAGGAGCCGCCGTAGAGCAGCCAGCGGTCGACGCCGAGGTGCTCGCGGAGCCGCTCCATGTCGGTGAGCAGGTGCTCGGTGGTGTTGAGGCTCATGTCGGCGGCGGGGTCGCTCGCGTGCGGCGTGCTCCGGCCGCAGTTGCGCTGGTCGAACAGGATGATCCGGTAGCGCTCCGGGTCGAAGGTGCGGCGGTGGCCGGCCGAGCATCCGGCCCCGGGGCCGCCGTGGACGACGAGGGCGGGCTTGCCGTCCGGATTGCCGCAGACCTCCCAGTAGACGAGGTTGCCGTCGCCGGTGTCGAGCATCCCGTGGTCGTACGGCTCGATCGGCGGATAGTCCGTGGTCACGTCGTGATCCCTTCTTCGACGGAAATACAACAGCGCTGTTACATTATGGGGGTGGATTCCCCTGATCTCGCCACCCCAGCGACCGGGCGCACACCGGCCGTGCCCCGGTCACGGATCCTCACCTGGCCCCTGATCATGGTTTTCCTGTCCACCTTCGGTGCGGGAATGAGTTTCTGCCTGCTGCTGTCGGTCGTCCCGCTGTACGCCTCCTCGATCGGCGCGGGCGGGTTGGGGGCGGGCCTGACCACCGGCGTCCTGATGGCCTCCACCGTGGTCGCCGAACTGTGCACCCCCCGCCTGGCCGCCAGGTTCGGCCACCGGGCGGTGATGGCGACCGGCCTGGTGCTGCTCGGGGTCCCGGCGCTGGCGCTGCCCGGCTCGACGAGCACGGCGACGGTCATGGCCGTGTGCGCCGTACGCGGCGCGGGCTTCGCGGTCAGCGTCGTCCTCAGCGGCGCGCTGGTGGCCGCGCTGGTCCCGCCCGAGCGCCGCGGTGAGGGGCTGGGCCTGTACGGCGTCGTCGTCGGAGTACCGGCGGTCGTCGCGCTGCCGCTGGGCGTGTGGCTCGCCGGGGAGATCGGATACCCGCCGGTGTTCGTCGCCGGGGCGCTGGCCGCGCTGGCCGGGCTGGCGGCGGTGCCGGCCCTTCCGGGCCGCGCCCCGCGGCCCGGACCGCGGGCGCCCGTCCCGGGACGGTCCCCGGCACCGGCACGCGATCAGGCGGCCGCACCGGCAGCCGCCCCCGGGCGACCGCCGGCACCCGAGCACGGGCAGACACCGGCGCAGCGGGCGCTCGGGCAGGCACCCGCACAACAGACATACGGGCAGGCACCGGCACAGCACACGTACGGGCAGGCACCGGCACAGCGGGCGCTCGGGGTCCTGGCCGGGTTTCGCACTCCCGCGCTGGTCCGGCCTTCGATCGTCTTCGCGGCCACCGCGATGGCCTCGGGGACCGTCGTCACCTTCCTGCCGGTCGCCGTGCCGCCGGGGTCCGGCGACCTCGCCGCGGTGGCCCTGCTCACCCAGGCCGCGGCGTCGACCCTCACCCGCTGGTGGGCCGGGTGGCACGCGGACAGGCACGGCACGGGCCGGCTGCTGGCACCCGGCGTGCTCATGGCCGCGGCCGGCATGACGGGGCTGGTCTTCACCACCGCCCCGGCCGCGGTGGTGGCGGGCATGGCACTGTTCGGAGCCGGTTTCGGGATCGCCCAGAACGCCAGTCTGACCATGATGTTCGAGCGGGCCCCCGCCTCCGCGTACGGCACGGTCAGCGCCGTGTGGAACCTCGCCTACGACGCGGGGCTGGGCCTGGGCGCCGTCGCCGCCGGCGTGCTCGCCGTACGGACCGGCTACCCGTTCGCCTTCGCGCTCACCGCCGCCCTGGTGCCGATCGCGCTCGTCCTCGCCCGTCCCCGGCCGCACCGCTGAACGGCGCGCTGCGCGCGGTGAACGGCTGACCGCGCCGTCCGCATCCGGTCCGGTCCGGTCCGGTCCGGTCCCCAGGCATGATCCGGACCGCCGGGACAGGTCCGGTCCCCAGGCATGATCCGGACCACCGGGATAGGCCCGGTCCCCCAGGCATGATCCGGACCACCGGGATAGGCCCGGTCCCTCAGGCATGGATCCGGACCACCGGGATAGGCCCGGTCCCTCAGGCATGGATCCGGACCACTGGGGATAACCGTCATGTCCGACGGCGCGTGCCCGGCGCCGGGAGCCGCCCGCCGTACCGGGCGCGTCCGGGACGGCCGGCCGCCGGGCGGCGCGTCCCCGCCGGCCGACAACAGGAGGGCGACATGGCCGACACCGCCATCATCGACGTCGACGGCACCCTGGTCGACACCAACTACCAGCACTCGCTCGCGTGGTACCGGGCGTTCGGCCGCTACGACGTGTGGCTGCCGCTGTGGCGCATCCACCGGCACATCGGCATGGGCGGCGACCAACTGGTGGCGGCCCTCGCCGGTGACGCCGTCGAGCGGCGGCACGGCGACGCGCTGCGCGAGGCGTGGGTGGAGGAGTTCGACAGGTTCATCGACGAGGTGCGGCCCTTCGAAGGCGCCACCGAACTCCTGGCCGAGATCGGCCGGCGCGGATTCGCCGTGGTCCTGGCCTCATCGGGCAGGCCGCAGCATGTCGAGCGCTTCCTCGACCTCATCGACGGCCGCGCGCACTGCCAGGCGTGGACCACCTCCGAGGACGTCGAGGCGACCAAGCCCGCCCCGGACCTGATGCGGGTGGCGCTGGAGAAGGTCCAGGGCACCTCCGGTGTCGCGGTCGGCGACTCCACCTGGGACTTCGTCGCCGCCGGCAAGCTCGGCCTGCCCGGTGTCGCGGTCCGCACCGGCGGCTTCTCACCCGACGAGCTGCGCGAGGCCGGCGCCTCCCACGTCTTCGACTCCCTCGCCGAGCTGACCGGCGACCTCGACCGCACCCCGCTGAGATCTCCGTCGTCAGGGACCTGAACCCCGCCCGACAGCGAGATCGCGGCCGTGGAGGAGGCGCTGAAGTTCGACCGGGCCCCCATGCAGGCACTCCCCGCACTCCAGCTGCCGCCGGAGCAGGTCGTGGAGATCGCGGCCGGTGTGATCATCGTGATCAAGTACGCCGCCGCCTCCCCGGGGACGGGCGACTCCACCGGTCACGTGATGATCGTGGCGGGCGCCCGTCCCGGCGGTGGCCCCGCCGGGATCCGTCCCCCTCCGCCGATCTCTCCGGGGGCGTGCCGACAATGGAGTGGTGGACTACCCAGAGCTACCCGGACCCGCGTTCCTGTTCGACCTGGACGGCACGCTGATCGACAGCGTCTACCAGCACGTCATCGCCTGGCGCAGCGCACTGTCGGGCCTCGGCATCGACCTGTCGGTGTGGCGCATTCACCGGCGCATCGGAATGAGCGGCGGCCTGTTCGTCACCGCGCTGCTGCGCGAGACCGGCCTGTCGCTGACCAGGCAGCAGATCGACGAGTTGCAGCAGGCGCACGCGGACGCCTACACCGAGCAGGTCGACTCGGTGCGTCCGCTGCCGGGCGCGTCCGACCTGCTGGCCGAGCTGAGCGCCCGCGGCGTGCCGTGGGCGATCGCCACGAGCGGCTACGCCAGGACCGCCAGGCTGGCGCTCGGCATGCTGGGGCTGACCGAGGACACCCCGATGGTCACCCGCGACCTGGTACGGCGGGCCAAACCCGACCCCGACCTCTTCCTCGCCGGGGCGGCGCTGCTCGGCGTCGATCCCAAGTACGCCATGGTCGTCGGCGACAGCGTCTGGGACCTGCTGGCCGCCCGCCGGGCCGGAGCGCTGGGCATCGGCCTGCTGTCCGGCGGTTACGGCAGGGACGAGCTTGAGCGCTCCGGCGCGTTCCGCGTCTACGCCGATCCGGAGGACATGCGCAACCGGCTCGACGAGCTGGGTGTCCGCTCCGACTGAACCACCGCCTCACGCGCCGCGGCCGCATGCGCCGCCCGGCCACGGCGGCCCGGCGCGCATGCGGGGCGGTCAGGCGGAGGGCCTGCGGAACTGCTCGATCATCGCCGCGTAGCCGTCGCCGCCGCGGCCCTCGGCCACCGCCCGGTCGGCGAGGGCCTTGACGAGCCTGGGCAGCTCGGTGTTGACGCCACCGGACTCACTCTCGTGGATGAGGTGGTCCATCGTCGCCACGTGGGTGTCGATGGTGGCGTCGAGCGCCGGGTAGGCGCCCTCGTCGATCTGGCCCGCGTAGGCGGACACGAAGCCGGTCACCGCCTCGATCCACCTGTTCGCGAAGGGGGCGAACACCGTGGCGTCCACCTTCGCCGTCCCGACCAGGGCGGCGCCGTGCAGGAAGCTGTTCAGCGTGCCCCACATGATGCCCAGCAGCGCCACGTCGTAGAGCGACGCCAGGCCGTGGTCGGCGCCGAGGTAGGTGGTGCCCGCGCCCAGGGCCTTCAGGGTCGGCTCGTGCGCGTCGTAGGCGTCCTGCGGCCCGCTGTAGAGCAGGAAGGCGTCGGCGGTGCCGATGACCGGCGGGATGGCCATGATCGCGCCGTCGAGGTAGGTGACGCCCTCGCCGGCCGCCCACTCGGCGCTCTCGCGGGCCTGCTCCGAGGTGCCCGAGGTCAGGTTGACCAGGACCCGGCCCGCGAGAGCGTCGCCCAGGGGGGCGAGGAGCCCGTGCGCGGCCGCGTAGTCCGACACGCAGACGATCACCAGCGGGCTCGCCTCGACCGCGTCCCGGACCGAGGCCGCGAGGGTCGCGCCCCGGGCGACGAGCTCGTCGGCCTTCTCGGCCGAGCGGTTCCACACGGTCGTGGGGTGGCCGTTCCCGAGGAACGTCCCGGCCAGCGCCTGACCCATCAGGCCCAGGCCGATGACCGTCACCGGGGACTGGCCGGCATGGGGGTTGTGCATCGTGTGCTCCTGTTCGGTTTCGCTCCGCGGTCCGTCACCGCCGGAGCATTCCAAGATCGCTGTAGCCGCCGGGCCCATGCCCGTCGCGGCGGTCCGGCCCGCGGCCACCACGGTGGCCGGTCGGCCGGCCGGCCCGTGACCGCCACGGCCGTGGCAGCCGGTCCGAGTCCGTCGTAGCGGTCGATCCGCTCGGTGAATACGTTCGCACCCCGCCCAGGGCGGCGACAGTGGCAGGACTGACCGTTTCCGCAAAATTCCTGCCGTACTCTTACGGGCCATGAGTGCTGGAACCGTCGCGATAGCCGTGGTCGACGACACCGACATGCATCTGTGGGACCTGTACGAGCTGAGCATCGCCTGCTCGGTGTTCGGCAAGCCGCAGCCCGACCTGGCCGATCCGTGGTACGACCTGCGGCTGTGCTCGGGGAGGCCGGCCGGCCCCGCCGGGCCGGGGTTCTCCCTACGGACCCGCCACGGGCTGGACGGACTGGCCGGGGCGGACACCGTGATCGTCCCCTCGGTGCCGGAGGCCGTCGTCGAGGAGGGCGCGGCCGTCCCGCCGGACCTGGTCGAGGCGCTGCGCCGGGCCGCCGACGCGGGGGCGCGCATGGTCTCCCTGTGCACCGGCGCCTTCGCGCTCGCCGAGGCGGGGATCCTCGACGGGCGCCGGGCCACCGCCCACTGGATGCACACCGACGACCTGGCCAGGCGCTATCCGAAGGTGACGGTCGACGACTCGGTGCTCTACGTCGACGACGGCGACGTGCTCACCAGCGCCGGCATGACCGCCGGGCTGGACCTCTGCCTCCACCTGGTCCGCCGCGACCTCGGGGCGCACGTGGCCAACCAACTGGCCCGCCGCATGGTGATCCCGGCCCACCGGTCCGGCGGCCAGTCGCAGTTCATCGACCTGTCGGTCCCCGTCACCGACGACGACGGCCTCAGCCCGGTGCTCCAGTGGGCGGCCGAGCACCTCGACCAGCCGCTCACGGTCGACGACCTGGCCCAGCGGGCGGGGGTGAGCCCGCGGACCTTCTTCCGGCACCTCCAGGCCGTCACCGGGACCACCCCGCTGAAGTGGCTCCTCAACCAGCGCCTGGCCCGCGCGCAGTCCCTCCTGGAGGAGACGGACCTGCCGATCGAGAAGGTCAGCGAGCTCAGCGGCCTGGGCACGGCGGCCAATCTGCGCCGCCACTTCACCCTCCACGTGGGTGTCACGCCCACCCACTACCGGCGCGCCTTCGACGGGGGCGCGGCCGCCCCGGCCCGTGATCAGGTTCCGGCGGGACTCCGGTCGCCGTCGCCGTCCCGGGCCGCCGTGACCGCCTCGGTGAAGCGGCGGTAGCGGGACAGCTCCTCGCTCACGGGCGCCAGCACGAGCTCGCGGGCGACCCGGTCCACGTTCGCGCGCAGCGCCCTGCCCGCCCTGCGCGCCCGCCGCCGGCCGCCCAGCCAGGCGATCCCGCGGCACAGCAGCGCGATCACCAGCCCGAGGACGGCCCCGCCGACCAGCAGCGCGGTGGGCCAGGGCAGTTCGCCCGCGGTCGGCAGGTACGGCTGCGGCAGCCGGAGGTAGTCCATCCCGAGCAGGCCGAGCAGCCACAGCCCGCCCGCCAGCATGGCCGCGGTCACCGCCCACTGCGCCAGTCCGGCCACCCGCCACCACGCGGGCCGCCGGGCCGCGCCGAGCGAGGCGGTGGCCACGGCCCGGTCGAGGCCGTCCTCCAGCTCGTCCCCGTGCGAGCGGGCCGCCTGCCGTACGGCCGCCGCCCACGGTGCGGGCAGCCCCACCGAGGCGGCCCCGGCGGCCTCGCGGATCGCGGTGTCCATCCGGGAGCGCTGCACGGCGGTCGCGACGGGGATCGAGGTCCGCCCCACCAGCCCGCCGGAGCCTTGAGTCTCGGCGGAGCCCAGGCGGAGGCGGCGGAGCGGGTCGGGCCGGAGCCTGCGGATCCAGCGGGTCGGCGGCCAGCCGGTGGCGGCGACCGACCGGTGCCGGTGGGCCTTGGCCACGGCCTCGACGACGACCGGCACCCCCGCCGCCTCGGCCAGCGCGGCGGTCAGGGCTCTGGCGGTGCCGTCCGCGGACGCCTCTGGCGCCTGCCCGCCCGCACCGCCGGAGGCCCGCAGGAGGGTGTCGGCGGCCGTGCCGACGTCGGCGGCCAGGCGGGTGGCCCAGGAACGCCGGTCGGCGACCCGGGAGGCGAGCAGGGAGCGCAGCTCGGGCAGGCCGGCGCCGGTGCGCGCCGAGACGCCGACCAGCGGCACCCCGGCCAGCCCGTCCTCGTCGAGCAGCCGCCGCAGGTCCTTCAGGCACCGCTCGGCGGCGGCCGGGGTCAGCCGGTCGATCTGGTTGAGGACGACGACCATGACGCCCCGGTGCCGGGCCAGCGGCCGGAGGTACCGCTCGTGCACGGCCGCGTCGGCGTACTTCTGCGGGTCGAGCACCCACACCAGCAGGTCGACCAGCTCGACCAGCCGGTCCACCTCCAGCCGGTGCGCCAGCTCGATCGAGTCGTGGTCGGGCAGGTCGAGCAGGATCAACCCGGCCGCCTCCCCGTCGGCCGGCACCTCGTGGCGGCGGGGGATCTCCAGCCAGTCGAGCAGCGGCCCGGCCCCGGCGCCCTCCCAGAGGGCGGCCTGGGCGGTCGAGGTGGTCGGGCGGGTGACCCCCACCGTGGCGAGGCCGGTGCCGGACAGCAGGTTGAACAGCGAGGACTTGCCGCTGCCGGTGGCCCCGGCCAGCGCGACCGCGGTGTGGTCGACCGACAGGCTCCGCCGTACCCCGGCGCGGGAGACCACCGAGCGCGCCCCGGCCACCGCGCCGGCGTCCAGCCGTCCCTCGGCCAGGTCGGCGGCCTCCGCCAGCCCCGTCAACCGGTCGTCCAGGGAGAGGGCGCCCGCGCGCCGCAGCAGCTTCACCTGTCGCCTCCCTCCCGGTCGGCCGTCCGGGGGACGGCGCCCGGGGGCCGCTCCAGCGGGTCCGGGGCGGGGTCCGGGCCGCCGGACGGGAGCGTGAGCCTGACGGGCGTGGCGGGCAGCCGTTCCTGCCGCTCCCCGGCCGGCAGCCCGACCCGGCGGCCCGGGGCCGGGATCTCCCGCTGGTGGTCCCGTACGGCGTGCGCGGCGGCCCGGAGGGCGGGGGCGGCGTCCTCGGGAGGCTGGACCGCGTCGAGAAGAGCGGTGAAGCGGGCCGCCTCGGCGCCGAGGAGGGCGGCGACGCGGGCCCGCAGGTCGGTGCGGGCCTTGACGGTGAGGGTCCGGACGGCCTGGTCGCCGAAGACGGCCTCCAGGAGTTTCTGGCTCAGCACGCTGGTGCCTCCGGCGATGCCGAGCTCGATGCCGGTCAGGCCGCCGGTGGAGGCGAACACCGCGAGCATCAGCAGCAGCCCCGCGCCGTTCACCCCGTAGGAGGTGAGCCGGGCGGTGGTCCGCCGGTCGGCTCCCTCCTCGCGGACCAGGCCGAGCACGTATTCCTGCCAGCCCCGGACCGCCGCCTCCGCCTTCACGGGCAGGTCGGCCGAGGCCCTGCCGAGCCGCCCGGCCCCGGCGACCCCGGTCTCCTCAAGCAGGGCGAGCCCCGAGGGATGCGACGACCACGACTCCAGCACGCGCTCGGCGGCGCCGTCGGCCGAGGCCCTGATCAGCGACTCCACCCCGCTCTCCAGCGCGACGCGCAGCTCGCTCTCGGGCGCGGGCCGCCCGGTGAACAGCGCCACCACGCGGTCCCTGAACCGGCCGACCCGGTTCTCCAGGGAGCGCATCAGGTCGCCGGTCCCGATGAAGTCCTGCCAGCGGGCCAGCACCTCGCCCCGGAGCAGCGACCCGTCCAGCATGCCCTCGTCGAAGGAGGCCAGCCCTCCGGCGTAGGCGGCCTCGGTCATCGAGCGCAGCTCGGCGGCCACGGCGTGCTGGCGGTCCACGGCGTCGGCGAGGGCGGGGACCCGGGTGGCGAGGCTCTCCAGGGCGCCGGACAGGGTCTGGCGGACCACGTCGGCGCGGGCCTGGGAGTCGGCCGCGATGCCGGTCAGCCAGTCGGCGACGGCCTCGACCGCCTGGCGCGGCAGCCGGGCGTTCTCCTCGGGCAGCACCAGCTCCGGCACCTCGAACAGGAGCGTCCCACCCAGCCCGTTGGCCTCCAGCAGCCGGGCCAGGTCCCGTCTCACCACGCCCAGCGCCTCCGGCGGGACCCGCGACAGGATGACGGCCAGGGCCGTGCTCCGCTCCCGGGCGGCGCGCAGGAAACCCCACGGCACCTCGTCCGCGTAGCGGGCCGCGGTGGTGGTGAACAGCCAGAGGTCGGCCGCGGCGAGGAGCTGGGCGGCCAGCTCGCGGTTGGCGGTGACGACCGAGTCGATGTCCGGCGCGTCGAGCAGGGCCAGGCCGGGCGGGAGGCCGGGGACGGTGACCACCCGGAGCGTGCCCGGTTCGGCGGCGCCGCCCCCCGTGACCCGGGGCAGGCCGGGCAGGACGTGCTGGGCGGTGAACCAGGCGCTGTCGGCGGGGCCGGTGACCAGGGTGGGGGCCAGCGTGGTGGGCCGCAGGACGCCCGGCTCGGAGACGTCGGCGCCGACCAGGGAGTTGACCAGGGTCGACTTGCCCGCCCCGGTGGAGCCGCCGACGACGGCCAGCAGCGGGGCGTCGATCGCGCTCAGGCGCGGGATGAGGTAGTCGTCGAGCTGGCCGGTCAGCTCGCGCAGGGCGCGCCGGGCACTCCCCACGTCGCCGGCCGCGAGGGGGAACAGGTCGAGGGCGAGGTGACGCCGCAGCTCCCGCAGCGCCTCAAGCAGACCGTCACTCCCACTCATAGGAGCGATCCTTCCCGCAGGGAAGGCCCCTAGACGTGATTTTGCCCCACCGCTCGACCGGGTCACGGGGGCGAACTCGGTAGAGCGATGGGGCCTTTCCCGAGGCTCCACGTGGAGGCCGTACCGGACTCGTCTCCCCCGCAGCTGGAGGCGAGCCCTGACCTGCCGCGCGGCCGCGGGTGATCGGGGGTCATGCGCTGACCATTGGAGCAAGCGAAGCTCAGGGCCAGGTCAGCCGGAGCTGAGTGTTCGCTGAAAGTTCAATCACCACGTGGTAACCGCAGCACGTATCCCACGCCGCGCAGGGTGTGGATGAGCCGCGGCTCGGTCACGTCGACCTTCCGGCGGAGGTAGGAGACGTAGGACTCCACCACTCCGGCGTCGCCCCCGAAGTCGTAGTTCCAGACGTGGTCCAGGATCTGCGCCTTGGACAGGACCCGGCCGGTGTTGACCATGAAATAGTGCAGCAGCTTGAACTCGGTGGGCGACAGCCGTACCGGAGTGCCCGACCGCCACACCTGGTGCGCCTCCTCGTCCAGCTCCAGGTCGCCGACCTGGAGGCGGGAGGGGAGGTCGAGATCCCCCCTCGTACGGCGGAGCACGGCCCGGATCCGGGCGAGCACCTCCTCCAGGCTGAACGGCTTGGTCACGTAGTCGTCGGCCACGCGCAGGCCCGCGACCTTGTCGTCGGTGGCGTCCCGCGCGGTCAGGAAGACCACCGGCACCTGCCCGCCCATCTCCCGCAGCCGCCCCGCGACCGCGAAGCCGTCCATGTCGGGCAGCATCACGTCCAGCACGACGAGATCCGGGCGGATCCGCTCCGCGAAGTGCACGGCCTCCCGGCCGTCCGCCGCGGTCACCACCTCGAACCCGGACCTGCGCAGGCTGGCCGAGAGCAACTCGCGGATGTTCGGCTCGTCATCCACGACCAGCAATCTGGCCTCGACTCTCTCCAGCACAACCATGAGGCTTGCTCACCCTGCTGGAACGCAGCTCAGCTCAGGCTGAACGTTTCCTGAGAACCGGGCCGTCACCGGCGCCCGCCTCCCTCGTTGATCGCGGTCGCGGTGATCGAGCCGTCCTCGGCCCTGCTCCCCTGGACGACCACCGTGCCGCCGGGCTTGAGGTCGGCGACCTTGCCCTCCCGGGCCACCCGGACGGCCGTCTCGC
This sequence comes from Streptosporangium brasiliense, assembly GCF_030811595.1. Lineage (NCBI taxonomy): Bacteria > Bacillati > Actinomycetota > Actinomycetes > Streptosporangiales > Streptosporangiaceae > Streptosporangium > Streptosporangium brasiliense. Next base: position 2,368,513 of record NZ_JAUSRB010000002.1, on the reverse strand, counting down.
CGCTGGTGTTCACGGTGACGACGGATCCATCCATGGTCCTGACGTAGACCTTCTCGCCGTCGACCCGCTGCACCGTGCCGACGGCCATGCCCCCAGGACCGCCCGGACCTCCCTGGCCGCCCTGCTGCCTGCCCCCGAAGCCGCCGAACCCGCCCTGGCCGCCGGACCCGCCCTGGCCGCCGGACCCGCCGGGGCCCACACCCTGCCGCACGGCGGCGCCCGGGGCGCCGGAGGCGCCGGCCTGGCCGCCGAGCGCCTTCTGCGCCTGGATGCCCACGATCACTCCGGCGATGAGCATCACCCCGGCGCCGAGCACCAGCGTGAGCGTGGAGAGACCGCGCCGCGGCCGGACCGCCAGCTCGCTCTCCAGGTCACCCGCGAAAGGGGAGGTCTCCAGCACCTTCCCGGCCGGGACCGTCTCATCCGCGTTGCCGCCCATGTCTGTCTCCTTGGGTAAGCCGTACAGGTCACTCGTGGCGCAGGGCCTGGATGGGCCGGAGCTTGGCCGCCCGGTTGGCCGGGTAGCCGCCGAAGAACAGGCCGATGCCCACGGAGACGCCGAGCGCCAGCGCGATCGACGACGGCACGATCGCGGGCTCGATGCCCGCGATCGTGAACCGGCTGCCGACGAACGCGATCGCCACGCCCGACAGGCCGCCCACCAGGCTCAGCACCGTCGCCTCCAGCAGGAACTGGCCGAGGATCGCGCTCCTGGGCGCCCCGATGGCCTTCCTGATGCCGATCTCCCTGGTCCGCTCGGTGACGGTGACCAGCATGATGTTGGTGATGCCGATGCCGCCGACCAGCAGGGAGATGGCGGCGACCGCGCCGAGCAGGGCGGTGAAGACGCCGATGGTCGAGCTGATGGTCTCCTGCAGGGTCGCCTGGTTCAGGATGCGGTAGTCGGCGGTGCCCGTGGGGGTGATGTCGTGCCGCTGGTTGAGGATGGCCGTCACCTCGGCCTGCGCCGACTCCGTCGTGTCGGCGCCGGTCGCCTGCACGACGATCGAGCCGAGCGCGCCGAAGCCGGTCAGGCTCTGCTGTACGGCGGGCAGCGGCACGATCGCGACGTCGTCGGCGTCCTGCATCCCCGCGGAGCCCAGCTCCTTCAGCACCCCGACCACCGTGAACGGCACCCCGGAGACGCTGACCTGCCGGCCGACCGGGTCCGCCGCGCCGAACAGCTCCTCGGCCACGGTCCGCCCGATCACCATGACCTTCCGGGCGGCGAGCACGTCGTCGTTGACGAAGTAGGTGCCGCTCGTGACGGGTTTGTTCGTGGCCTCGAAGTAGCTCGGGTAGGTACCGACGAGCTGGGAGATCGTGTGGCTGGTCCCCTCATGGACGGCGGTGGCCGACGTGGCGGTCACCACCGGGGAGACGCTCCTGACCGACGGGGCCTGCTCGCGGTCGGCCAGCGCCCTGGCGTCCTCCAGCGTGAGCTGCCTGGCCTGCGTGCGCGGCCCGCCGCCCTGACCGCCGCCACCGCCGCCGAAACCGCCCCCGGAGAAGGACGCGGAGATGGTGAGGGTGTTGGAGCCGAGCCGCTGGATGTTCTGCTGGATGCTCCGCGAGGCGCCCTCGCCGAAGGCGACCAGCAGGATCACCGCGGCCACCCCGATGAGGATGCCCAGCGTGGTCAGGAAACTGCGCAGCTTGTTGGCCGCCAGCCCGCGGAGGGCGAAGCGGAGGATCTCGAACCAGCTCACGCGGGGACCTCCGGCATCCGGGGCGGTGGGCCGTCGACCGGGGCCTGGCGGCGGTCCTCGACGAACTCGCCGTCCACCAGGCGCATGACCCGCTTGGCGTGCGCGGCCACGTCGTCCTCGTGCGTGATGATCACGATTGTCCGGCCCGAGGCGCTCAGCCGGTCGAGGATCTCCAGCACGTCACCGGTGGACTTGGTGTCGAGGTTGCCCGTCGGCTCGTCCGCCAGCAGGAGCGAGGGCGAGGTGACCAGTGCCCGGGCCACGGCCACCCGCTGCTGCTGGCCGCCGGAGAGCTCGTTCGGCTCGTGGCGGACCCGGTCGGCCAGGCCGACCTGCTCCAGGGCCGCCAGGGCGCGGGTCCGCCGCTCGGCCGCGCCGACCCCGCCGTACGCCATGGGCAGCTCGACGTTGGCGAGCGCGCTCATCCTGGGGATCAGGTTGAACGACTGGAAGACGAAACCGATCTTCCGGTTGCGCAGGATGGCGAGCTGGTGCTCCTCCAGCGTCCCGACGTCGGTGCCGTCGATGAGATAGCGGCCGGAGGACGGCACGTCCAGGCAGCCCAGGATGTTCATGAGCGTGGACTTCCCGGAGCCGGAGGCGCCCATGATGGCCACGTAGTCGCCCCGCTCGACGGTGAGGGACACCCCGCGCAGGGCGCGGACCTGGGCGTCGCCCTCGCCGTACACCTTCCAGAGCTCCTGGACGGACAGCACCGGGGCGGTCATCGACCGCCTCCGCCGAGGCCACCACCACCGCCGCCGAGGCCACCGCCCCGGCCGCCGCCGCCGAGGCCGGGGAACCCGCCCTGCTGCTGGGTGGTACCGGTGGTCGCCGGGCGGACGACCTGGTCGCCCTCACCGAGCCCCGACTTGATCTCGGTGAGCGCGTCGCCCTTGACGCCGACCTCGACCTGGGTGGGCACCTGCCGTCCGTCCCGCAGGACGGTCACGGTGCTCCGGCCGCCCGCCGTGGAGATCACCGCGGAGGAGACCGCGAGCACGTTCTCGGCCTGCTCGACGACCACCTCGACCGTGGCCGTCTGGCCGAGCCGGACCTCGTCGGGCACGTCGGTGAAGGAGATCGTCACCGGATACTGGACCACGTTGTTGCTGGTGGCGGCGGTCGGCTGGATCTGGGTGACCTTGCCGGCCGCGGTGACGCCGGTCAGCGCGTCGAACCGGACGGAGGCCTTCTGGCCGACCTTGAGCTTGGTGATGTCGGACTCGGTGAAGTCGCCGACGAGCTGGAGCCTCCGGGTGTCGGCCAGTTCGATGAAGCCGCCGGATCCGCCCGCCGGACCACTCGAACCGCCAGAGTTTCCCGAACCTCCCGAACCTCCCGCGCCGCCCGACCCCCCGGAGCCGCCCGAGGAGGTGTTCGACGAGGAGCCGGAGGCACTGGAGGAGCCGCCGACCGTGCCGTTGACGGCGGTGACCGTGCCGGCGAACGGGGCCTTGATGACGGTGCCCGCCACGGTCCGCCGGGCCGCCCGGTAGGTGTTCCTGGCGTTGACGTACTGGGCGTAGGAGGCGGCCGTCGAGGTGTCGTCGTCCGCGGAGTCGAGAGCGGCGGCGGCCGCCTCCAGGCTCTCCTGCGCGGCGGCGTCGTCCAGCCGGGCCAGGATCTGCCCCTTGGTGACCTTCTGCCCGACCTCGACGTAGATCTTCTTCACCGTGCCGCTCGATCCGAAGCCGAGCGAACGCGCCCGGGCGCTCTCCACGGCCCCCGAGGCGGACACCGAGGCGACCACCGTGCTCCGGGCCACCGACACGGTCCGCGCCGCGGTGTCGGCGGAGGAGACTCCCCCGCCGAGAGAGGAGTAGGCGATCCCCGCGCCGCCCAGCAACAGGACCCCGAGGGTCCCGTTCACGATCAGCGCTCTGCGCTTGGTCGACAGCTTCACAGCGCCGTACCCTGACGCATTTTCCTTAAACGCACCCCTGGCTCCGGCTGAAGGTTTGCTGCAGACCGCGCGCCGCGCCCGGAGATACGCAGGAAACCTTCAGGGATTTGTGAGGAGAGAGTGAATCGAGCAGACCAATATGGTCCGTCATGAGACCGACCAATCTCCCGAAGCCCCTGCGGACGGGAGGACTCGCCCTGGCCGCCCTCGTCCTGGTGGGCGCGGGCGTGATCTACACGCTCGACGACGGCTCGGCTCCGGCGCCCCGGGTGGAGCTGGCCTCCGCCAGGCGGGGAACGGTGACGGCCGAGGTGTCCGCCGCGGGCAACACGGTGGAGGACAGCACCCGTGAGCTGGCCTTCGGCGGATCGGGAACGGTCACGAAGGTCTACGTCAAGGCCGGCGACAAGGTCGGCAGGGGCGAGGTGCTGGCCAGGATCGGCTCCGCGCCCGCACGCGAGCGCTACGCCGCGGCCAAGGCGCAGCTCTCGGCGGCCCGCGAGGCACTGGACGGGGCCCAGGACGCGGCGACGTCGCAGACATCGCAGACATCGCAGGCTCAGCCCCAGGTTCAGTCCCAGGCCCGGACTCAGGGACAGCAGACCCAGGGGCAACAGACCCAGCAGCAGGCCGGGCAGCAGGGCACGTCGGGCGACCCTGCCCGGCAGGCGGCCTGCGTCCCCACGGCGACGCCGGGCGCGTCGGCCCGGCCCACCGCCGCACCGGGCCCGAGCGGCACGGCCGGCCGGAGAGGAACGCCCGGCCCGGACGGCACCGCGGGGCCCGGTGGCACGGGCGGTCCGACCGGATCCCCGGGTCCGGGCCGCACCTCCGCGCCGGCCACGGCCGAGCGGCCGGTGGCGGTGGCCCCGGCGGGCGGGATCGCGCCCGCCGGCTACTTCCTCCGGCCCGCGGGTTACTTCCTCGGGCCCGCGCGGACACCGGCGCCGGTGTCGGCGCTGTCCCGGGCGCGGGCGGAGACACCGGCGCCGACGCCGACGCCGGAACCCACGGCCACGCCGACACCCGCCCCCACGCCCACCGAGGGGTCCCCCGAGCCCGCGCCGACGGTGACCGTCACGGTGACGGCGGCCCCGACGGTGACCGTGACGGCCACGGCCACGGTCACCGTGACCGCCACGCCGACGGTGGGCCGCCCGCCCGCGAACACGGGCCCGACCGGGTCCGGCCCGACGGCCCGGCCGAGCGAGCATCCCGAGCCCGGCCCGTCGGCCCGGCCCACGTCCACCACGACCGCGGAGCCCGGCGCGAGTCCCACGCCGACCGTCGGCCGCACTCCCGGACCGCGGGACACCGCGTGTCCGCGGCAGAGCCCCACCCAGGGCGCCGACCGGCGCTCCGGGGAGGACGGCGGCACCGGCCGGACGGACACCGGCGGCACCGGCACCGGCACCGGCGGGCAGCGCGCACTCAGCGTGGACCAGGCCGAGGCCGAGGTGAAGCGGGCGGAGGCCGACCTGACGGACGCCCGGGAGGAGCTGGCGGGCGTGCGGATCGTCGCCCCCGCCGACGGGACCGTCCTGTCAGTGGCCGGAGCCGTCGGCGACAGCGTGGGCACCGGCGCGTTCGTCACCCTCGGGGACCTCGACGAGCTCCAGGTGGAGGCGCTGTTCACCGAGTCGGACATCGGGGAGCTGAAACTGGGACAGCGGGCGTCGATCACGCTGGCCACCCGGGAGGGCGATGAGCACACCGGTACGGTGACCCGCATCGCGCCCACCGCGACCACCACCGACCGGCTGGTGAGATACGGGGTCGCGGTCGCCTTCGACAAGGCTCCGAAGGGCCTCATGGTCGGCCAGACGGCCACCGTCACGGTGACCGTCGCCGAGTCGGAGCAGGCGCTCTACCTCCCGGCGCAGGCCGTACGGTCCAAGGCGGGCGGAGGGTCGGTGGTCACCGTTCAGGGCGGCGTCGAGCGGGCCGTGCGGACCGGGGTCCGCAGCGACCGGTACATCGAGATCACCGCGGGCCTGCGCGAGAACGAGCGGGTGGTGCTCCCCGGCGGCACGGTCACCGGAGGCTTCCCCGACAGCAGCTGGCCGGCAGGCGCTTGACGCCCGTCCCCGCGCCGGGGAGCGGAGGGTCAGCCGGGGTCCGGCCGCCGAAGATCGAAGGATCAGCCCGGCTGCCGGGGACCGGGAGATCAGCCCGGCCCGGCCGCCGGGGGCAGCCGTCCTCGGCCGCTGGGGATCCGAGGATCACAACCCGGCTCGGCCGCCGGGGACCGGAGGATCAGCCGTCTTCGGCCGCCAGGGGGAGGGCCACCCGGAAGGTCGAGCCCTCCCCCGGGACGGAGTCCACCTCGACCGTGCCGCCGTGGGTGTCGACGATGGCCGCGACGATGGCCAGGCCGAGACCGCTGCCGCCGTCCTCGGGCGCGCGGCGGCCGCGGGCGGAGTCGACGCGGTAGAACCGCTCGAAGACCCGCTCGCACTGCTCGGCGCTGAGCCCCGGACCTTCGTCGGCCACCTCGATGACGGCCATGCCGTCCCGGGCGGACAGCGTCATCCGGACGGGGGTGCCGTCCGGGGTGTGGGTGAGCGCGTTCGTCATCAGGTTGCCCACGACCTGGCGGAGCCGTACCTCGTCGCCGGAGACGATGAGCGCGGCGCCGTCCACCGAGAGCGTGATCTGGCGGGCGGGGGCGAGGATGCGGGCGTCGTGGACGGTGTCGGCGGCGATGGCGAGCAGGTCCACCGGGCGCATGGCGACCGGCCGCTGCTGGTCCATCCGGGCGAGCATCAGCAGGTCGTCCACGAGCAGCCCCATCCGGACCGCCTCGGACTCCACCCGGCGCAGCAGCGGCGCGGGGTCGACGTCGGGTGCCTGCCGGTAGAACTCGGCGAAGCCGCGGATGGAGGTCAGCGGCGTGCGGAGCTCATGCGAGGCGTCGGCGACGAACCTCCGCATGCGCTCCTCGGAGCGGCGGGCCGAGGCCTCGGACTCCGACCGGGCACGGAAGGCGGTCTCGATCTGGGCGAGCATGCCGTTCAACGACTGGCCCAGGCGCCCGACCTCGGTGCGCGGGTCGGCGTCGGGGACGCGGCGGCTCAGGTCCCCGGCTGCGATCGCCTGGGCGGTGCGTTCGATCTCCTCCAGCGGGCGCAGGCTCCGCCGTATGACCACCACGCCCACCCCGGCGAGCGCGAGCATCAGCCCGCCACCGCCGAGCAGCTCCACCAGCGCGAGCTGGCCGATGATCTGCCGGACCTCTGCCATGTCCACGGCCACCAGAAGGCTCCTGCCGTTGTCCAGGGGACTGATGTGGACCCGCCACTCACCGCTGTTGAACGGCCCGTGCACCTGTCCGGGCGACACGTGCGGGGTGGGCTTGCCCTCCACGTCGCCACCGCTGAGCTGGAGGATGATCCCGCCCCTGGCGTTGCGGAGCTCCAGCCTGGTGTCGGCCGGGAGCGGCTTGCCGACCAGCGTCACGGCTCCGCGGTGCAGGCGGCGCAGCGTGGCGTCGATGGTCAGGTCCATCTGGCTGTCCACGCGGTCGATCAGGTAGCCGCGCATGATCGAGACGCTGCCGATGCCGATGAGGGTGAGCGCGATGCTCAGCAGGACCAGGATGATCCCGATCAGCTTCACCCGCAGCGGGAACCCATTGATGATCATGAAGACGGCGGCAGGCGGAGGACGTAGCCGACCCCGCGCAGGGTGTGGATCAACCGGGGATCGGTGTTGTCGATCTTCCGGCGGAGCACCGAGACGTAGGACTCCACGATCCCGACGTCACCCCGGAAGTCGTAGTCCCACACGTGGTCGAGGATCTGGGCCTTGGACAGCACCCGGCCGGCGTTCGCCATGAAGTAGCGCAGGAGCTTGAACTCCGTCGGCGACAGCGCCACGGCCCTGCCCCTGCGCCACACCTCGTGGCTCTCCTCGTCGAGCTCGACGTCGGCGAAGGTGAGCCGGGGCGGCCGGGCCGGCAGGTCTCCCGCGCCGGTACGGCGGAGCACCGCCCGGATCCGGGCCACGACCTCCTCCAGGCTGAACGGCTTGGTCACGTAGTCGTCCCCGCCCGCCGTGAGCCCCCGGATCTTGTCATCGGTGGCGTCACGCGCGGTGAGGAAGACCACCGGCGTGTCGGTGCCGCCGCCGCGCAGGCGCCGCACGACGTCGAATCCGTCCATGTCCGGCAGCATCACGTCGAGCACGATGAGGTCGGGGCGGTGCCGTTGGACCGCGGCGACGGCGTCCGTGCCGTTGCCCGCCGTGTTCACCCCGAACCCGGCGAACCGCAGGCTCGCGGCCAGCAGTTCGAGGATGTTCGGCTCGTCCTCGACGATCAGCAGGCGGGCTTCGGGTGAGTCGGTCACGGGTTTTATCTTCACTCGCCCACATGAAAAAGCAGTTAACGGGTCAACACAGAGGTTAACCCCACGATATGCCTGGCGATCGCCAAACTCGACGTCGCCGCCGGTGAGGGGGCGTTCCGCACCAGGGTAACGCGGCCGTGCACGTCGATCGCGAAGTCGTCGAGCATGCTCCCGTCCCTGGCGACCGCCTGGGCCCGGACCCCGCCGGCGGTCCTGACCAGGTCGGCCCTGGTGAGCTCGGGCACGTAGCGGCGCGCGGCCGCCAGGAAGGACCCCTTGGCCATGGAGCCGAGCACCTCCCTCACCCCGGTCCGCCAGTGCCTGGCCGCCAGTCGCCGGGTGCCCTGCCAGGCCAGGATCCGGCGCAGGTCGGTGAGATCGATGTCACCCCAGGAGTAGCCCTCCAGCGCCAGGGCCATGACCGCGTTGGGTCCGACCAGGACCTCGCCGTCGATCCTGCGGGTCAGGTGCACGCCGAGGAACGGGTAGCGGGGGTCGGGCACCGGGTAGATCAGCCCCCGGACGAGGTCTTTCGAGGCGCCGGCCAGCTCGTAGTATTCCCCGCGGAAGGGGACGATCCGCACGTCGCCGGCCGCCCCGGCCATCCGGGCGACGGTGTCGGTGCCCAGCCCGGCGCAGACGATCAGCCGGTCGAAGCGGAGCCTGCGCGGCCCGGCGAGCACCTCCACCCCGCCCGCGGTCTCCCGCAGCGCGCGGACCGGGTGGGACAGCAGCACCGAACCGCCCGTCTCCTCCACGTCCGCGGCCAGGCGGCGGGCGACGGCGGGGAAGTCGGCGATCGCGGTGTGCGGGGAGTGCACGGCCGCCACCCCGACGGTGTGCGGCTCGACCTCCCGCAGCGCCAGCGCGTCCAGCTCGGCGATGCCGGGGACCCCGTTCGCACGGGCGCGCTCGGCGATCCCGCGCAGCCCCGGCCGCTCGGCCGCGGTGGAGGCGACGACCAGCTTGCCGACCTCCTCGTAGGGGATGCCGTGCTCGGCGCAGTATTGCCGGAGCAGGGCCACGCCCTCGCGGCAGAGCCGGGCCTTCAGCGAGCCCGGCTGGTAGTAGATCCCCGCGTGGACGACCCCGCTGTTGTGCCCGGTCTGGTGGGCTCCGACCCGGTCCTCCTTGTCGAGGACGGTCACCGTGGCGCCGCGGGTCCGCGCCACCTCCCTGGCCACCGCCAGACCGACGATTCCCGCGCCGACGATCCCGATGTTCACGGCGCGACCCTACCGGCAGGGATGCCGACCTTCCCAGAGGTGGGATTCCCCTCCGCTCCGGGACCGGCCGTGACTTTCCACGCTTTTTCTGAATCGCACACGGCGAGAAACGGCTCAGGACCGGCGGCGAGGGGCGCGACCGCCACGGGCGAGCCGACGGAACCGGACGCTCCGGCCACCGGGAGGCACATGCCCGAAAGTTAACGGCAATCCTCTCCAGAAAAGAAGGGGATGCCCCGTCTCGTTATTGATCGCACCCATATGTAGGCAAGCTTTACCCCCACTGAGCAGGGAATACGGGAATACGTCCGCACGCGGAACGCGATGCGGCTATTCATTTCGGGGGAAACATATGAAAAGGTCGCATGCCGGGGCAGGGAGCCCCCTGCGTGTTCTCCTGACGGGTGTGGCGGTGTCGTTGGCCGCCCCCGCCCTCCTCCTCACCCCCCAGCCGGTCTCGGCCGCGCGGAACGGCACGGGCGGGGAGTGCACGATGGTGAGCGGGGGCTTTGAGGAGCCGGACGGCCTGCGCGGGCAGGAGCACCTGCGCGAGGACGTCCCCGGGTGGCGCACCTCGTCGAGTGACGGCCTCATCGAGATCTGGGGCCGGGACAACCGCGCCGCCCCGATGAACTTCACGGTCCCCCCCGACACCGGCGACCAGTTCGCCGAGCTGAACGGGACCTCGGTGGCCACGCTCCACCAGGACATCAGGACCTTGCCCGGCTCCACACTGGACTGGAGCCTGGCGCACCGTGGCCGTACCGGGAGCCCGGACAGCAAAGACGTCATGCGGGTCAGGATCGGAGGCGTCGTGCAGACCCCGGCCGGGCAGGACTCACCCGACATCGCCGACGGCAACGGCGGATGGGGCCACTACAGCGGCAGCTACACGGTCCCCCGGGGACAGTGGACGACCCGGGTGGAGTTCGTCTCGGTCTCCTCCGGGACGGGTCGGCCCGACTACGGCAACCTCCTCGACTCGGTCTCGATCTCCTGCGCCTCCTCGCTCGCCGTGCGGAACCGGCCGCCCAGCGTGCCGTACCTGGTGCTGTCCGGGCCGGTGAGGCACAGCATCGGCGGCTCCCTCGACTCGGAGGACCCGGAGGGCGACGAGGTGACCTACAGCGCGGGCGCCCCGGAGCCACGGCTGGAGGTGACGGTCGGCCCCGACGGGACGGTGACCGCCAGGGCCGGCCGGCCGATCCTGTACCAGGTGCCGGTCAGGGCCTGCGACGGGCAGGGCGCCTGCAGCCGGGGCAGGGTCGTCATCGTGGCCTACCACCGCGCCAAGCCGTCCGCCGGAGCCCGTCCCGCCGGCCCGCGCGTCAAGCCGCCGGCCCGCGCCTCAAGCCGGCGGCCCGGCGTGAGGCCGGAGGGGCCGGGCCGAGAGGGTCTGGCTGAGGGGCGACCAGGTGGCAGGGGTCGGGTCAGCGCATCCGGCTGACGGCGGCACGCAGGCGACGCACGTCCCCCAGCCGCGCCTCATAGGTCGCGCCGAGCACGACCAGCAGCAGTCCCCCGGCCGCCATCGGCACCCATCTCGGCACCATCACGACGATCTGCGCGATCCATGGCGCCAGCTCGTGCAGGGCGACGACGGCCAGGGTGAGGCCGCCGAGCAGCGCGGGCGCCTGGAGCCGGAAACGCGCCCCGACGAGCAGCACGGCCAGCGAGACCGCGCCGAGCAGCAGTGGCCGGATCCAGCCTGCCCCGGCGAGCAGCGCGATCACGCTGGGGACCAGGCTGGAGGCGAGCCCGGAGCCGTAGGCGACCCACGAGGACGTCTCGCGGCCCCTCGCCCGCCACCAGCCGAACGCCAGCAGGACCACCGAGAACGGCACCGTGTACGCCTCGACGACGGTGACGTCGGAGGCGAGCAGGCGCAGCCAGGAGGCTGCCAGCAGGAAGCCGGTCCCCACGTATCCGGCCCATCGCCGGTCGGGCCGCAGCGCCGTACCGGCCATCAGCACGCCGACGACCGCGCAGGCCAGCCCGGCCAGCGGCAGATCGGCGGCACCGAGCCACAGGCCCACGGCGGCGAGGGCGTAGCCGGCCGCCTCCACCCCGATCGCGGGCGTCGCCCTCCTGAACCTGCCCGCCACGGCCGCCGCCAGGCAGGCCACGGCGAGCACGCCGAACGCCGCGTGCCGTACCGGCCACTCCAGCGCCAGCCCGGCGGCGAGCACCTCGCCGCCGGCGAGGGCCGTCGCCAGCCCCGCGCCGGCGACCCGCGCGGCCCGCGCCCGCCCCCGGAAGGCGACCGCCGCCGCGACCGCCGCGACCACCGGCAGCACGATCAGCGTCGCGGGTCTGCTCATGAGCGCCCAGGAGAGCGCGGTCGAGGCCGTCCACAGCGCCGCCGCCCCACCGAGCGCCCAGTCCGTACGGCTCCGCGCGGCCGCCCAGGCCGACGGGCCGAGACCCACGACGAACAGCCCCACCTCCAGCCCGTACGGCAGGCCGACCGAGACCGGCAGGGTCACCACCACCACCGGCCAGGCCGCCAGCCCGGCCCGGAACGCGCCGCCGCCCCCGGCGACCTGCCAGGAGAGCAGCACCGCCGCCGCCGCGACCAGAAGCGCGACCACGACGAGGAGCGGGTGGCGGCCGGCGGGGACGTCCAGCGCGGTCCACGGCAGGGTGAGCGGCCGGTAGAACCTGAGGATCTCGGCGAGGGCGGCATGCATGGGGAGCAGCGCGAGCGCGGCGAGCACGGCCCCCAGCACGAGCCCCGTCCCCCTCCGAGGGTCAACGACCCCGCCCCCGGCGGTCCCGCCGCCGGCCGCCGATCCACCGGCGACACCAGTTCCGGCCGTCCCATGCTCGGCGGCCCCGTGCTCAGCGACCGGTCCACCGGTGGCTCCAGTCCCAGCCCCGACCGTCCCACCTGGGGCCGCCGATCCACCGGCGGCACCAGTTCCGGCTGTCCCATGATCGGCGGCCCCGTCGGGCCTGGGCTCGGCGGCCGTCCCACCGGGTCCGGACTCCGTGGCCATCCCACCGGGCCCAGGCTCGGCGGCCGTCCCACCCGGTCCGGACTCCGTGGCCGTCTCTGGGACGGGCCACCGGTGGAGGGCGAGGAGCCCGGCCGGCAGCGCGCCTGCGGCCAGTGCCAGCGCCAGTCCTTCGAGCACCGGCAGCCATCCCGTCCCGACGGTCACCGCCCAGATCAGGCCGGTCGCCGACAGCACCGCCATCGCCAGGGCGGCCGCGGCGGCCCGTGGCACCCGTGCGGTGAAGGTCGCCAGGCCGCACGCGGCCAGCAGGACCGCGAGCGCCGCGTACGTGGTGGTCCGCTCGGCGAGCGCGGTGGCCACGGCCAGCGTGGCGACCGCCCCGGCCGTCACCGTGAAGGCCCACGCCCGCCGTGGCCGCCGGGCCACGGTCAGGCAGGCCACGGACACGACGGCCAGGGCCAGCAGGACCGCGAGATCCACCGTGTAGCTCCAGCCGGAGGCGGCCGGGGTGACGGCCGCCGTGACTGTGCCGACGGCCAGGGCGGCCGGCCACAGGGACGCGGGCCCCCGGCGGGCCGTCACCGCCAGGGCCGCCGTCAGCAGCCCGAGCACGGCCACGCCCTCGGGGAACGGCGAGATCCACCAGTCTCCGGCGGGCCCGTAGGCACCCGTCCAGACCCTGTCCAACCGGTTGAACGGCGCGAGCAGTGTGACGATCACCGCGGGCAGGTACGGGAGCGCGGTGATCGCGGCCAGGGTTCCGGCGGAGACGGCGCCGGCCGAGCGGACCCGTGGATCTTTCAGGCCCGGCAGACGGAGCGCGGCCACCGCGACAGCCAGCGCGGCGACGGTGTGCGAGACGATCCACCAGTTGGGCGGGAGCAGCGGCCAGACCGAGGTGGCCAGGCCGATGGTCAGCGCGAGCACCGCCCCGGCCGTCAGCCCCCTGAGCCGGCCCACGCCCACCCGGGGCGCGACGGCCACGCCGGCCACGGCGAGCAGGACCAGCAGCGCCCCCTTGGCCAGCGCGCCGGCCAGGGGATCGGCGCCGAAGGGGGCGGTCAGCCTCAGATAGGAGTCCAGAGCCCCGTAGCCCACGCCCAGCGTCCACACGAGGCCGAAACAGAACCCCGCCGTCGCCCGGACCCCGGCCACGCGCCCCGGCCCCGCCACCGGCCCCCTCGCACCCGCCCTGAGCGGCCCCGCCACGGGCCCTTCCAGGCCGACGCCTTCCGGCACCGCCACGGGCTCGCCACCGCCGGCGCCACCCGGCACCGCCGACGCACCGCTCCCCGGTGCCGCCACCGGCCCTTCCACGCCTTCCGGCGCCGGCGTGGCCTTACCCGGCCTGCGGCCGAATACGAGGAGGGCGGCGTCGGCGGCGGCCGTCACCGCGAGGGCGGGGGTGATCCAGGGGGCCGGCTGGCCCAGGGCGAGCAGCGGGAGGGGCAGTTGGGCGAGCACGACCGCCATCGGCGCCGGCAGCCTCAGCGGGAGCAGCCGCGAGTATCCCGCCAGGAAGAGCGCGGCCAGGCCGGTCAGCAGGGCGGCGTAGTCGAGCCCGCCGATGCCGTCGATCCCGGCCAGGCCGACCCGCCGGGCGGCGTAGCCGTCCAGGAGGATCAGCGTGACGCCGAGCACCGCGACGGTCTCGGCGGTGGCGGTCAGCTCTCGCTTCACCAGGAGCTTCGGCGCGGCGAGAGTCAGCACGGTGATCCCGGCGAGGATCGCCGCCCGCCCGCCGATGCCGATCTGCCCCCAGCTGACCACGGTGAAGACGATGGCCGCCACGGCCAGCAGCAGGCCCCCGAGGACGAGCAGCAGGTTCTGCACGGCCTTCGGCGAGAATTCCCGCCGCGGCGCGACGCCCCCGGAAGGTCCAGGTGACGCGGGTGCGGCGGCCCGTGGCAGGGCGGGCACGGGGACCCCCGGCCGCCCGGACATCGGGGAGCTGGGCTGGGCCGCTGCGGAGAGGACCGGCCGCCCGGGGTCGGGCGCGTTCTCCGACGGCGTGCCGGGGAGCCCCGGGGAGGCCGCCCGGGGAGGTTCCGCCGGAGCCCGCTCGGGACCCGCTCCGGCCTCCGCGTGCCGTACGCCCGGACCGCTCCCGGCCTCCGCGTGCCGTACGCCCGGACCGCTCCCGGCCGGGCCGGGCCGCTCCGCCCGGAGCAGGCCGAGCAACCGCTCACGCTTGGCCAGGAGGTCCGCCTCCTGTGCCCGCAGCCCGGCCAGTGCCCTGTCGAGCTGCCACAGCTCGGCCGCCACGGGTCCCCGCAGCGGCAGCGCGCAGCGCGGGCAACGGTCGTGGCCGCCGGTGATGGCCGTGCCGCACTCCGGGCAGTTCACCCCCAGTGGACGGTACGGGCCGGGCGGTGGACTCTGATCGCGCATGGCATGAAGGATGCCGGGCGCGGGTCGCTGTTTGGTTGCGACGCCTCCCCGCCGCCGGCGGCGAGCAGCGGTCGGAGCCGTCTAACGGGTGCGGCGGGCGATGAAGGTGATCATTCCGGTGGCCGCCGCCGCGACCGCCAGCCAGACGGCCACGGCCGAGCCCGGCACCCCGGCGTCGGCGTCCTCGTCGGCCTTCGCGTCGGCCACCAGCGTGGTGCCGCGGCCGGCGCCCCTGCTGGCCACCGGCGTGGGGGTGGGCGTGGGCGCCGTCTCCTGCAGGACCCTGGCCGGTAGCGGCACCCGGTAGACCGGGCTGCCGGCCCCTTCGCTGCCGGTCAGCAGCGCCTTGCCGTCGGCCGTGTAGGCGATCGACTCGGCCTGCTCCAGGGGCGGCATCGTCACCCGGGCGATCTGGTCTCCCGGGGCGCGGTAGACCGTGGCGGAGAAGTAGGTGCGGATCACGAAACTCGATCCGTCGGGGGCGTAGGCGGCGTCGGTGGCCATGATGGGCGCGGAGCCGACCTTGCGGAGCACGTTGACCTTGTCGGTGCGCAGCCGCTTCGGGGCCGCGTAGACCGAGCCGGCGAACTGCTTGCTCACGATGTAGAGACGCCCTGTGCGAGGGTGCACCATGACGCCCTCGGCGTTGTGCCCGCCGTCCTCGTAGCGGAACCGGTAGCGCACGGCGGGGACGACGGCGTCGCGCAGCGTGGTGGGCTCCGCCACCTTGTAGACCGAGATGTCGGGCCAGGCCCCGTCGAAGTTGTCGCCGATGTCGGCGAACCAGAGCACTCCCGCCCCGGTCGCCGGGTCCCGGGAGGCGGCCATCCCCTCCCAGTCGCGGGCCTCGGCCCCTTGCAGGGTGAACGTCGCGCGGGTCCGCCCGCTGGATCCCACGGCGAAGAAGACCGGTCCGGCCGAGCTGTCGTTGTGGGTGTAGTAGACGTTCTTGTGCGTCGGCGAGACCGCCAGGCCGCTCGACTCGTTGATCCGCCTGTCCTTGAAGGTGAACAGGGGCGAGTCATCGTCCGCCCACGCTCCCGACCCGGCGAACACCGCCGTCCCGGCCAGCACGGCCACCGCGAGCACGCGAATCATGACATTGCCCGGCCTACTCCCCATTCAGTCATCATGCCCTGACGGCGGGGGCCGGTGGTGCCGCGGAAGCCTCTTGTCCGCACCAAGGTCATCTCTGCTTTGCCGAAAGCGGGGCGGCGGGCCACGCGGTCACGGCACGGCCGGCGGCCTGACCTGGGCGCCGTGCCGGAGAGAGCGGCGGTCCCGCGCTGCGGCGGGCGGCGGGCCCGCCCCGGCCGCCGGATCCCGTCCGGCGCCACTCCGGAAGCCGTACTCGCCTGGAGCGCACTCCAGGTCCTTAGTGTGGGCACATGGAATACACGCAGCTTGGCCGTACCGGCCTGAAGGTCAGCCGCCTGTGCCTGGGCACGATGAATTTCGGCCCCGTGACCTCGGAGGACGACTCCTTCGCGATCATGGACCATGCCCACGAGCTGGGCGTCAACTTCTTCGACACAGCCAATGTCTACGGTTGGAAGAAGGGCGAGGGCATCACCGAGAACATCATCGGGCGGTGGTTCGCCAAGGGCGGGGGCCGCCGCGAGAAGACCGTGATCGCCACGAAGCTCTACGGCGACATGGGCGACTGGCCCAACGACGGCCGCCTGTCCGCGCTCAACATCCGCCGGGCCGCCGACGCGTCGCTGAAGCGGATGCAGACCGACTACATCGACCTCTACCAGGCCCACCACGTCGACCGGAACACCCCGTTCGAGGAGTTCTGGGAGGCCATGGACATCCTCAAGCAGCAGGGCAAGATCCTGTACGTCGGGTCGTCCAACTTCGCGGGCTGGCACATCGCCAAGGCCCAGGAGGTCGCCGCCCGCCGCAACTCCCTCGGCCTGGTCTCCGAGCAGTCCCACTACAACCTGATCGTCCGGGCCGCCGAGCTCGAGGTGATCCCGGCGGCCGAGGACTACGGCCTGGGCCTGATCCCGTGGAGCCCGCTCGCCGGCGGCCTGCTCGGCGGCATCCTCCGGAAGATCGACAAGGGGCGGTCGGCCTCGGAGATGATCACCCAGCAGTTGGAGAAGCACCGCGACAAGATCGAGCAGTACGAGGCGTTCTGCGACGAGCTCGGCGAGGACCCGGCCAACGTCGGCCTGGCCTGGCTGCTCCACCAGAAGGCCGTCACCGCGCCGATCATCGGCCCGCGCACGCTCGACCAGCTCGACAGCACCACCAAGGCGCTGGAGATCGAGCTGGACGACAAGGCGCTGGCCCGTCTCGACGAGATCTTCCCCGGGTTCAAGACGGCCCCCGAGGAATACGCCTGGTAGCAGGCCGGCCAGGGCCTGTATCGAGGTCGCCGCGTCGTGTGCCGGCTTGATGGTTCCGGGCAGGCCGTAGCGCGACGACGAGTGAGGTCTCCGGCAGGCGGTCGGTCGACCAAGACAGACCGCCTGCCGGAGACCTCGTGGCCTCCTCAACTGACGCGTGTCGAGGCCCTCCCCTGAGCCGTGAGAAATCGCCCGAGTCCTACACCGAGCCCGAGCCGCGGGCGGCCGTGGACACCTCCGCCGCCATCCGGGTGAAGGCCAGGCCCTTGGCGGAGACGCCGGCCGTACGCCAGAGCAGCGCGTACTCAAGAGGTGGAGCGTCCTCGATCGGGAGGTAGACCAGGTTGGGTCGAGGGTAGTACCGGGCCCCCTGGGCGGCGGCGATGGTGACGCCCTCGCCCGCGGCGACGAGTGCGAGCAGTTCCTGCCAGTACGTCGTGCTCGTCGAATGGTGGATGGGCCGGCCACCCGGGGTGCGCTCGGGGAAGTGCCGCTCCCTGAAGTAGCCGGACATACCGTCGATGATCAGCACGGTCTCGTCGGCGAGGTCTTCCAGTGAGACCGTGGTACGGCCGGCCAGGCGGTGCCCGCTGGAGAGCGCGAGCACGGTCGGGTCGCGCAGGAGGACCGGCCCCACGGTCAGGTCGGGCTCGTCCACGGGCAGCTCGATGAGCTGGATGTCGAGTTCGCCCCGGCGCAGGGGGCCGAAGCGGTCCGACAGGTGCACCTCGCGGATCTGCACCTCGCACCGGGGATGCTCGCCGCGGAACCTCTCGATCACGGTCGTGACCAGCTCGCTGGCGTGCGGGCTGGAGAAGCCCACGCGCAGGACGCCACCGGTGCCGCGCGCCGCGTCCGCGGCCTTGGCCAAGGCTGCGAGGATCCCGTGATGGTGCGGGTCGAGGTCATCGCGCAACTGCCGGCCGAGCGGGGTCAACGCCACCCGGCGGCTGGTGCGCTCGAACAGCGGGGCGCCGACGCGCCGTTCCAGGGCCTTGGTCATCTGGCTCACCCGGGCGCGCGACACGTGCAGCCGCTCGGCCGCGCGACCGAAATGCAGCTCTTCGGCGAGCGTCAGGAACGTCTCCAGCTCCTGCCAGTTCATCGGCCCCTCCCCGCGGTAAGCGCACCTTACCGAAGGGTGAGAACTCCGCCATCGCCGGCTCCAACGCCATCGCGCTGTGGCCACCCGGTACGACAAGCTCGCCGTGCGCCACAGAGCCACGATCCTTGTCGCCGCGATCGACGGACGGCTTGAACGACCTCGGTACAGGCCCTAGGAGAGCAGGGTGCCGATCACCACGAGCAGCACGAGCAGTGCGAGCACCGTGGGCAGCAGCCAGCGACGGGGACGATCCACGCCTTGGAGCTTAGCTCCGCCCACCGGGTGTCGGCGCCGTGAGGGGGTATTCGGCGACCGTCTCGTAACGGACCACGGCGCCGAGATGGCTTCTCACCAGGTGGACGGCGCCCGCCTCCCAGGGGGTCCCGGCGAACGGCCCGAAGTCCTCGACCAGGCGGCGCAGGTCGACGTCGGCGCGGGACCTGGCCAGGGTCAGGTGCGGCCGGAGCCGCCGCCGGTCGGCGTTCACGGCTCCGGCACGCCGCGCCCCGGCCCCCAGGGAGTCGGCCAGCCGGACGAGTTGGGGGCGGGAGCCGTGCACGTCGGTCCAGAAGACGCGCGCCCGGCCGGGCGCGGGGAAGGCGCCCGCGCCGATGAGCGACAGCGTCATCGGCGCGTAGCGCGACGCGGCGCGGGCCAGCCGCGTCTCCAGGTCCGGCAGGACCGTCTCCGGCACCTCCCCCAGGAACGACAGCGTCACGTGCCAGGTCGCCGGGTCCGGCCAGCGGATCCCCGGCCAGGCGGCGCGGTGGGGTCCCAGCGCGTGGTCGAGCTCGTCACGCACCCGCTGCGGCAGCGGTAACCCCACGAACAGTCGCACGCGACCTCCTGCCGATCGCCCTGGTCAGCATTATCGCCGCACCGGTGCCGGCCAGGGTGAGCACCCCGCCGATCATGACCCCTACGCGGGGGCCGCCCAGCTCGGAGATCCAGCCGAGCAGCGGCGCGCCGATCGGGGCGCCGCCGGTGAACACCAGCACGTAGATACCCATCACCCGGCCGCGCATCTCCGGCGAGGAGGCGAGCTGCACGCTGGTGTTGGCGGCGGTGTTGATGGAGATCAACGCGACCCCGGCGGGGATGAGCAGGAGCAGATAGAGCGGGTACCACGGGGCCAGGCCGGTGGCGATCTGGAACAGTCCGAACGACACCGCGCCGCCGATCAGCAGCTTCCGGCTGGGCCGTACCCGCCGGGCCGCCATGAGGGCGCCGCCCAGCGCGCCCACCGCGAACATGCTGGAGGCCAGGCCGAAGGACGACGCGCCCGCGCCGAAGACCTGGCGGGCCATCAGCGCGATGGACATCGAGAACGACTGCGTGAACAGCGACACGAAGGCGACCAGCAGTATCGGCATCAGCAGGTCCGGCCGGGCCAGCACGTAGCGCAGCCCCTCGCGGAGCTGTCCCTTGGCCCTGGGCACCGGGTCGGGGGCGGTCAGTTCCGAGGCGCGCATCAGCGCCAGGCCGCCGAGCACGGCGACGAACGACATCGCGTTGATCAGGAACATCGGGCCCGTGCCGCCGAGCACGGAGATCAGCACACCGGCGACGGCCGGGCCGACCACGCGGGCCAGGTTGAAGCTGGAGGCGTTCAGCGCGATGGCGTTGGACAGGTCCTGGCGGCCGACCATCTCGACCACGAAGGACTGCCGGGTCGGCACCTCGACGCAGGAGATGAGGCCGAGGGCGAAGGCCATCACGTAGACGTGCCAGAACTGTGCGGCGCCGGTCACCACGAGCACGCCCATGGTGAGCGCCAGCAGGCCCATGAGCGACTGGGCGACCATCAGCAGTTGCCGCTTGGGGTAGCGGTCGGCGAGCATGCCGCCCCAGAGCCCGAACAGCATCAGCGGCAGGAACTGCAGCGCGGTGGTCACGCCCAGCGCGACGGCGCTGCCGTGTGTCAGGTCCAGTACCAGCAGGTCCTGCGCGGTGCGCTGCATCCATCCGCCGACGTTGGAGACCACTCCACCGATGGCGAACAGCCGGTAGTTGTAGTTGCGCAGCGACCGGAACATCCCGCCCCGCGCCTCGGGCACGGCCTGGGCCGTCCCGCTCTCGACGGCCTGCAGCTCGCTGGCGGCCGCGGCCCGGGCGAGCCGCCGCCGGCGCAGCCTCGCCCGCCATCCCAGGCTCCTGCCGGGTACGGCGCGCACGGCGTGCAGCCGTCGCATTCTTGCCCGCCACCCCGGTCCCGTGCCCGGTGCGGCGTGCGCCTCGGCGTCCTGCGGGGCCGCCGAGGCCCCGGGTTCCTCAGGCTCGGCTAGATCCGGCTGAGCTTCTCCAGGATCGGAGCCGCCTGCCGGAGCACCGTCCTCTCCTCGGGTGTCAGCTCCTTCAGCCGCTGCGTCAGCCACGCCTCCTTGCGGCGGCGCTCCTCCTTCAGCAGCGTTGAGCCCTGCTCGGTCACGCCCACGGTCACCTGACGCCGGTCGGTCGGGTGCGGCGTACGCGACACCAGCCCCCGCTCTTCCAGCGCGGCGATCACGCGCGTCATCGAGGGCGGTTGCACCTTCTCTAGCTCGGCCAATCCGCCGGGGGTTATCCCTGAATGCCGTTCCACGGCGGCGAGCGTCGCGAGCTGGGTGGGGGTCAGCGAGTGTCCCGCGGCCTGCCTGCGCAGGCGCCTGTTCAGCCGTGCCAGTGACACGCGCAGTGCCGAAGCCAGACCTGCGTCGCTTCGCAGGATCGCGGCCTGGCTCTTCTCGGAATTCGTTATCACGTCTCATTACCTTTGCTAACTATATACGGACTCACAAGATTCCCTTCCAGGCAACGTTTTCTTGGCGCGAGCCGTACAGCGTGACAGACCGGGCGGCGATCCCCAACCTCGGCGTGACGTCCCCGCAGGCAGGAGCCGGTGGAGGCGGCACGGCGGAGGACCGACCCACAGTGTACGTCCGCCCCCTCCCGCCACCCGGCGCAAGTAAAGGATCATCCTCCGTGAGGGCCCCCGCCGGACGCGATGCCCGACGGCAAGGCAGGAACCATCCCCGCCCTTGATCCGTCTGACAGCAGGTGAGGCTCCCGCCTGGCACGAGACGGTCCGCCCTGGCACTGTCGCTTGTTCTCGCCGGGGCAGGCATCGCCTACATGTCACGTCAGTCGCCGCAGCAGCCCGAGCAGCCTGTCGAGATGCCTGCGCTCGCACGTCCTCCCACCACCCCGACAGGGGCACCAGGTGGGGTGGCGGCTACCTTGGCCCCTCGGCGCAGCTGTATGACCGGTGCGCTCAGAGGACCGCGCTGCTCGGGTTCCCCGAACGGACCAAGGCTCCGGAGGACTGGAACGAGATCCGGTTCGGCACCGCGACACCGGATGGGCCGATCCTGTTCTGGAAGAGCACCGGCAGGCGCTACACAATCCTCGATCTCTCCCGCATCACCGATCCACCTTGCAAGGACTGAGGCCACAGGCAGAGACGGTCCGCACATGACCCCATGGACGTGATGCGGGTCCGTTGATCAGAAGGCCGTCATGGCGATCGGTCCCCGCGGATCGCCATGACGGCCTTGTGCGCTCAGCCCAGGCCGAGCAGGGACTTGATGGGCCCGAGCGCGAAGTACAGGACGAACAGGGCCGCGACCACCCACATCAGGGCGTGGACCTCACGGGACTTGCCCTTGGCCACCTTGATCAGGACGAAGCTGATGAAGCCGGCGCCGATGCCGTTGGCGATGGAGTAGCTGAACGGCATGAGCACGATCGTGAGGAACGCCGGGATGGCGATCTCGTAGTCGGTGAAGTCGATCTCGCGGATCGCGGTCATCATCAGGAAGCCGACGATGACCAGCGCGGGAGTGGCGGCCTCGTAGGGGACGACGGCGACCAGCGGCGAGACGAAGATGGCCAGCAGGAAGAGCACACCGGTCACGACGCTGGCCAGACCGGTGCGCGCGCCCTCCCCGACGCCCGCCGCCGACTCGACGTAGGTCGTGTTGGAGGAGACGGAGGCCGCGCCGCCGACCGCCGCGCCGATGGAGTCGACGAGGAGGATCTCGCGGGTCCTGGGCATGGTCCCGTCCTCCTTGATCAGCCCGGCCTGGCCGCCGACGCCCACGACCGTGCCCATGGTGTCGAAGAAGTCGGTGATCAGCAGGGTGAAGACGAGCAGCAGGGCCAGGATGACCGAGACGGAGCCGAAGGCGCCGAACGGGTCGAACTCCTTGAACAGCACCAGCGGGTTGCTGAACCCGAAGATCTCCTTGGGCAGCTCCGGCACGACGAGCCGCCAGCCCGAGGGGTTCGGGCTGTCCGGCGTCCCCGAGCCGCCGATCTTGCCGATGGCCTCGACGACGACCGCGAGGACCGTGGTGCTGAGGATGCCGATCAGGATGGCGCCCTTCACCTTCCGGGCCACCAGCACGGCGATCGTCAGCACTCCGACCACGAACACGAAGATCGGCCAGCTGGCCAGGTTGCCACCGATGCCGAGCTCCAGCGGTACGGCGGGCGCCTTGCGGACGAAGCCGGCGTCCACGAAGCCGATCAGGGCGATGAACAGGCCGATGCCGACGCTGATGGCGGTCTTGAGCTGGGGCGGGATGGCGTTGAAGACCGCCGTGCGGAATCCGGTCAGCACCAGGAGCGCGATGATCACGCCCTCCAGGAAGACCAGGCCCATGGCCGACTCCCACGACATCTGCGAGGCGATGCCGTAGGTGACGAAGGCGTTGAGGCCCAGACCGGCGGCCATCGCGAACGGGACCTTGCCGATGACGCCCATCAGGATGCTGAGCAGACCGGCGACGAAAGCGGTGCCGGCCGCGACCAGCGGCACGTTGGGCACGCTCCCGTCGCCGATGAACTGGCCGTCCGCGTCCTTGACGGTGGCGATGATCAGGGGGTTGAGCACCACGATGTAGGCCATCGTGAAGAAGGTGGCCAGACCGCCGCGGACTTCCCGGCCCACCGACGAACCACGGTCAGAGATGTGAAAGAAACGGTCAAGCGCGCTTATTTGGGAGGTTTTGCTGTCACTCACGGACGCAGGGTGGCAGCGAGCATCCGCTACCGGAAGGCCCAGGCCACGATGGTGATGGTTTCGAGATCGATCCGCGCCCTCACAGGGGCGTTTTGCGGGTAGTGAGGGCCCGTCGCCTAGGCTGGATCGTGTGAACCTGCCTAGCCGTCCGGATCTCCGGCCGTTGAAGACCAACGACACGGCCACGATCCTCGCGGGCACGTGCCTGTGGGCGGTGGCCCTGGCCGTGCTCTTGATCGTGCAGCCGGACCCTGGGCACCGCTGGTGGATCTGGACCTGCGTGTCGGGCATCTGCGGCGGCCTGTTCGGCCTGTGGTATGTCCGGCGCCGCGACCGCAGGGCCCCGCCGCCCGCCGCCGAGGAGCAGGTCGAGCCCGCGACGGCGATCCCGCCCATCTCCCCCACGCCGCCGACCCCCTGACCCGGCGGGAACCGCGCCCCCTGACCACCCGGGAACCGCGCCCCCTGACCACCCGGGAGCCGCCCCCCTGACCACCCGGGAGCCGCCCCACAAGGCACGGACGAGAGCCCCCTGGCCACCGCGAGAGCCGGCCCACCGGACACAGCGGGCTCCCTGGCCAACGCCGGAGCCGACTCACCGGACACGGGCGAGAGCCACCCCCGGGCACGGCGGGA
Organism: Streptosporangium brasiliense; assembly: GCF_030811595.1. Lineage (NCBI taxonomy): Bacteria > Bacillati > Actinomycetota > Actinomycetes > Streptosporangiales > Streptosporangiaceae > Streptosporangium > Streptosporangium brasiliense. Next base: position 2,344,872 of record NZ_JAUSRB010000002.1, on the reverse strand, counting down.
GAGGGACACCCGCCCCGTCTCCCACACCCGGGCCGCCGCCCTCTGACCCGCATCCGGGCCGCCCTGTGACCCGCACCGGCCGCGAGGAGCGCGGCCGCGGCCGGGTGACACCGCTCCGCCGGCGGGACTCAGCCGGTCGAGGCGGTCCAGCTGTCCAGGTCGGCCTCGGCCAGCAGCAGGGGCACCGCGGCCGGGTCGCGCAGCAGCGCCGCGGCCGCCAGCCGGTCGCCCCACTGACCCGACGCCCACGCGAGCCCGCGGGCCAGGCCCTCCACGCCCGCGGCGTGCACCGCGCCCTCGAAGAACCGCCAGGCGGCGGGGACGCCGTCCACGAGTAGCTTCTCGTGCTCCACGTAGGTGGTGGGCGCGCCCGGCAGCAGTGAGCGCACGGCGGGTGGGACCTCGCGGACCGTGCCCGTGGAGGTCACCTCGCCGGTGGCCTCCTCCCCGGCCAGCGGCAGGTCGAGCAGCTCCGACAGCGCCTCGGCCAGGTCGAACGGGGCCAGGACCAGCGGCCGGTCCGCGACCAGCGGGAGCAGGTCGGGCGCCTCGACCACGACCGGCTCGCCCGCCTCGCCCCCGGTCCCGCCGGACAGCAGGCGGCCGTCCTCGACGTCGGCGACGACGATCTCGCCGTCGAGGACGGCGCGGACCGCGCGGGGCGGCGCGACGCGGGCGGGGGCGACGGCGGCCAGCGCCACCCACAGGGCCCGGAGCTGGGCGCGGTCCACCTCGATCGAGGGGTCGGCGAGCAGTTCGAGGAGCTCGTCGGGGCCGCCGTGCGAGGCGAGGAGGTCGGGCAGCGTGGTCCGGACGCCGATCATCGCCAGCGCGGCCTCGTCGAGGCCCGCGGGGGCCTCGCCGTACAGGCCGAACAGCAGCGGGTCGCCGGCCGGGAGCCGCAGCTCGGTGGGGCGCCTGCCACCCAGCACCGGATGGGTGGACAGCCACCAGGCGGTGTAGGAGGGCACCTCCACGACCTCGCCCGCGACCAGGACCCGCAGCGGGTGCAGGACCGAGCGGAGCGGCGGGCGCGACAGCAGGGCGAGCGCCGCGGGCCAGTCGGCGACGTATTCCAGGTCGCGGATCGCCGAGAACTCCCTGGCGATCGGCGGGACGTCCATCTCGGGCAGCAGGTCGAGGACGGCCTCCAGCCACTCGTCCTCACGGTCGAGGTCGTGGTCGCACTCGTCCGGGTCGATCATGACGTCGGCGTCGTTCACCACGGCGAAGCCGTCGAGCACCCCGACCGCGGCCAGCACCCGCGGGCCGTACTGCTCCACCAGCTCAGGCGCGGCCGTACCGAAGTGCGTCTCCTGGTCCAGCAGCCCGGCCAGCGCCCCGTCGGCCAGGAGCAGCTCACCGGCCGGGTAGAGCTCGCCGTCGGCGCCGCGCAGCGCCAGCTCGGCCAGCCACGGAGCCTCGCCGGCGGCCAGCCCGGCTGCCTCCACCAGCGCGAGGACCGCCTGGGCCACCGGCTCCGCGTCGGGGCTGTCGAGGGACTGCGCGACCGCGGCGCGGGTCAGCGGATCCTCCAGGACCGTGCGGGGCGTCGCCTCGCCCGCGCCGAGCCGCAGCAGCAGCGGGTGGGCGGCGTCGCGGTGGACGACGCGCAGCCCCAGCGGGGCGAGCACGGCCAGGTCCAGCGTGGAGCCGTCGCTCAGCAGCAGCGTGCCGCGCGGCCCCCGGACCAGGCGGCCGTCGGCCAGCGGCACCGGCAGGGCGCCGAGCGACTCGGGGTCGTCGGCGGGCAGCACCTCATACAGCGACCGCCACCAGGCCGGGTCCCTGTCCTCGACGGCGTCGCCGGAGAGCATGTCCACGACGTCGGCGAGCTGCACCCGCCGGACGCCGAGCGTGGTGATCGCCGGGTGCCGGGACGGCCACCCCGCGGGCAGCAGGCCGGGCACCATGCCGGCGATCTTCTCCAGCATCTCGGCCGGGCCCGCGACCGCGGACGCCTGCCGGCCCGCCACGACCAGGTCCCCGCCGTCGGCGGGCAGGCCCTCGCCGTCAGCCGGCGGGGAGAGGGCGGGCAGCAGCGGGACGTCGGGGAGCCGGCGCAGGATCGCCCGGCGGATCTGGGCGTCGAGCTCGCCCTTGCCCATCAGCCCGGGGACGAGATCGAGCAGCTTGGGCGTGCGGGGCAGCCCCGTGAGCAGTTCGAGGTAGGCGTCGGCGGCCCGCTCGACCAGGAAGTCGGTCAGCGGCCCCATGGCCACGTGCCGCCGGTCGGTGGCCATCGGGAAGGAGGCGATCAGCAGCGCGGGCAGGTCCAGCGGCTCGTCGCTCGGCGTCGGGGCGTGCACCACGGGCGGCACCCGCGCGGGCAGCGGCCGGGGCTCGCCCTCCTGCGCACCGTCGTGGAGGGCCTGCCCGGCGCCGCCGGCGGCCCCGTCGACCGGGACCGCCCAGCGGACCAGCCAGTAGGGCCGGGCCCGCTCCTCGGTCGGCCGGTCGGCGAACAGCTCGGCCACCTGCTCCGGGGTGAACCCGCCGGAGGCCGACACCACCCGCCAGCCGTCCGGCAGGACCGTGCGGACCTCGCCGTCCACGTCGATCTCGATCGACTCGAGAGCGGGCAGGCCGAGCAGCAGCGCGGGCCCGGCCTCCGCCAGCATCCGCCGGACCGCGTCCTCGGCCGCCCTGTCGCGCAGCGGCAGCCGTACGAGCGTGTCGAACCCGCCGGGCACCTCCACCGGGCCGGCGGGGAACGGCAGGCGCAGCAGCGGCACGTGCCGGCCGCGCTCGGACAGCTCCTTGGCCAGCGTGGGCTCGGCGGCCACCAGGGCCGTGGTCTGGTCACGCGACCAGCGGACGACCCCGGAGCCGAGCGAGCCGATCACCGGCTCGTCGGTGACCGACACCACGGCCGCGAAACCGACGCCGAACCGGCCGGCCATGCCGGATTCGTCCCGCTTGTTGGAGACGCGCAGCGTGGACAGGCTCTCGATCCCGGCCGCGTCCAGCGGGGCGCCGGTGTTGGCGGCCGACAGCACGCCCTCGCGCAGCGACAGCCGGAGCCGGCCGGGCACCCCCGCCCGGAGCGCGGCGTCGGCGGCGTTCTGGGCCAGCTCGACGATCAGCCGGTCGCGGTAGCCGCCGAGCGCGAAGTCCTCCTCGGCGTTGGCGTCCTCGCGGAAACGCGCGGGTGAGGCCGTCCATGCCGTCAGCACGGCGGAACGCAGTCGGTCGGTGCCGAAGATGTCAGTCACAGCGATGAGTCCAAAGGTCGAAGGGCCCGCAGGTCACGTCGCGCGGCAGCCGCCGGGCCGGGGAGCCCGGCGGCGTGCGAGGAACAGCGTCAGATCAGGAGTGGCCCAGCGGTTCGGCGTCGGCGTCGTCCACGGAACCGGTCAGGTCGGGCTCCGCGGACTCCTCGGTGAGATGGTCGTAGGCGAGATCGTCGAGGATCGGCGAGGTGGGCTCGACCTGGTGCGGCAGCACGGCCGCCTCGGAGTGCGCGCCGCAGCCGTGGTCGGCGGCGACCACGCGCCCGTCGTCGGGGGCGTACTCGTTCGTGCAGACACCGAAGCCGGCCCCCAGCACACCGGCCAGCGGCCAGTAGAAGCCGCAGGTCGAGCACTGGGCGGGGGCGGCGTGCGCGAGCGGGGTGTGCGGGCCGGACTCACCGGAGTGCCAGCGCCGCACGACACGGTCGCGGCCGATCGGGGAGAGCACCCGGGCCCGGCCGAGGCCGTACTCGAAGATCATTTGACGGTCGGCGTCGTCGGCGGTCTCGGTGTAGCCGGGCGCCAGCCGGTCGTCGTCGGCGGCGGTCGGCAGCAGGTCGCCCACCCCGAGGTCGCCGGGGCGCAGCCGCTCGCTCCACGGCACCCACTCCGGGGGCAGCAGCGCCCCGGCGCCGGGCAGGAGCACGACCTCGCTGACCGTCACGTTGCGCGCCCGGGAGGCCCGGGCGACGGTGACGGCCCAGCGCCACCCCCGGTAGGCGCGGTCGAGACAGGCGAAGAAGTGGGTGACGACACGCTCGCCCTCGCCCTCGACTCCGAGGTGTTCGCCCACCTCGTCGGGCCTGACGTTCTCCTCGATGGCGGAGCGGGCCAGGTCGACGGCGGCGACGCACGCCGGGTCGAGCGGCGCGGTGCGGGATCGAGTACGGCTCACGAGTCCTCCTCCGTCGGCCTCGCAACCCGACGGCCGCTGTGCTCTCTGGCTCGCTCGCTGCGCTGACTCACAGTTCATTCTCACCTATGCCCGGAGCGTACTGCACCGGTATCGCCCTACCACGCCGCCCCGGCGCACCGGGCAACCGGCCCGTCACCGGGGTCGCGGGGCGCGGACCCCGATTTTAGCGGGGCGGAAAAAACTCCTCGGCCCCTCCTCCCGCCCACCTGACGTGGCAGGCGCCCGTGGAGCCGGGACGGGAGCGGAGCGGGCCCGGCCCGCACGGGCGATACCGGTGGGACGGGAGCGCCACGATGTGAAGGGCGGGGTCCCCGAGCCCCAGCCATGGGGATGAGTCAATCGGGTAAGACTGGATGCGTGGCAAATGGGTGGGAACGGGCACGGAAGACAGTGGGCGAGACCTCACGTCTGATCGGCCGTTCGGCCGCCGGGGCGGGACGGGCCACCGCGCGCGCGGGCAGGAGCACGGGGCGGGCGACCGTGCGGGCCGGCCGCGGCGCGGCGAGCGGGACGCGGCGGCTCGGCAGGGCCGCGCGGCGGCTGACCCACGCCCAGGGGGCGGGCCGCACGGGGCTGGGCCAGTTGATCGAGCTGACCGCGACGCAGAGCGCCGGCGACGCGCTGGTCACCGCGGCCCTGGCCGGGACGCTGTTCAAGCTCCCGGTGAACGAGGCCCGCGGTCAGGTCGCCCTCTACCTGCTGATCACGATGATCCCCTTCGTGGTGGTCGCGCCGTTCGTCGGCCCGGTCCTCGACCGGTTCCGCGCGGGCCGGCGCTTCGTGATGGCGGGCACCCTGTTCGGGCGCGGTCTGCTCTGCTTCGCGATGGCGGCGGCGATCGTCCCGGACGACGTGCTCACCATCTTCCCCGCCGCGCTGGCCGTGCTGGTGCTGTCGAAGGCCTACAGCGTCTCGCGCGCGGCGATCACGCCGAACGTGCTGCCCGCCGACATCTCACTGGTCACCGCCAATGCCAGGACGGCCCTGTTCTCCCTGGTCACGGCCGGTGTCGCGATCCCGGTCGGGGCGGGCGTGAGCGCCTGGCTGGGCGCCGAGTGGGTGCTGCGCGGCGCGACGGCGGTCTTCCTGCTCCAGGGGGTCCTGGCCGTACGGCTGCCGCGTCACGTCGACTCCCCCGACCTGGAGGAGCTGGAGGAGGAGGGTGAGCGGCCGCCTCGCTGGCGCACCCTGCTCAACGTGGGCCCGGTGGTCGCCGAGGCGATGAAGGCCAACGTGGCCATCCGCCTCTACTCCGGGTTCCTGCTGTTCTACCTGCTCTTCCTCGTGCAGGACGGGAAGCTGCCCGGACTGGCCCCCACGGTCACGATCGGCGTGCTGGCCGTGGCGGCCGGAGCCGGCGGCCTGGCCGGGACCGCCGTGGCCTCCTGGGTGCGCAGCCGCTCCCCGCAGCTCATCGTGCTGTTCACCCTCGCGCTGTCGGCCGTGACCACGGTGGTCGCGGCGATCGTGTTCAACCTGTGGAGCGTGGTGGCCGTCGCCTTGGTCTCCGCGTTCGCCCAGGGGCTGGGCAAGCTCGCCCTGGACGCGATCGTGCAGCGTGAGATCGGCGAGGAGGTGCGCTCGTCCACCTTCGGCGTGGTGGAGGCGTTCCTGCAGGTCGCCTGGGTGCTCGGCGGGCTGGCCGGCCTGCTGCTGTCGCTGTTCGCCGACGGGCCGGCCGGACTCGCGGTGATGGCCGCGGCGCTGGGGGGCTCGCTCGGCTGGCTGCTGGTACGGCGGCGCGCGGTGGCCCGCGCGAGGGACGCCCGGGTCGAGGCCGCCCGGACCGCCGCCTCCGACGGCTCCGGCGACCCCGAGGATCCGGCCGACCTCGACGGGCGCTCCCCGGCTCCCCGGGAGCGGCACCGGCCGGAGCCGGCGGGGACGACCACCGCGGTCGTGCGGCGCGAGGACCCCCCGACGGAGCGGCGGACCAAGCCGCTGACCAACCCCCACGGCTAGCCGCGGGGGTCGCTCACCTGCTGTCCGGGCCTGCCGTCAGGATCAGTCGTCCAGGTCGTCCGCCACGGCGCGGAGCACGGCGGCGATCTTCTTGGCGTGCACGGCCTCGGGGTGCTTGCCCTTCTGATAAGAGGTGGAGACCGCGTCCAGGAGCTTGATCAGGTCCTCCACGATGACGACCATCTCGTCGGGCTTCTTGCGCTTGCCCTTCGGCTTGGCGGCCTTGGCCAACGTGGGGGGCTGGTCGATCACGCGGACCGAGAGCGCCTGCTGGCCGCGGCGTCCCTCGGCGACGCCGAACTCGACCTTCTGGCCCGGCTTGAGGGAGTCCACGCCACCGGGCAGCGCGGAAGAATGCACGAAGACCTCACCGCCGTCGTCGCGGGTGAGGAAGCCGAAACCCTTGTCGGCGTCGTACCACTTGACCTTGCCACTCGGCACAGGGGTGACCTCGTTCAGACTGTCGTGAAAAGGAATGGATGTAGATTATGCCCAGCGGAGGCCGAGGGCGACCGTCTAAACGGCTTTGAATTACACCAGTGCTAATCAGACTGCTAATCGGGACTGAATTACACGAGCGCGGCGGGCGTCCGCCAGCCGTCGAACCACTCGGCGAACTCGGTCAGGTCGCCGAGCACCGCGTCGGCCCCGTAATCGCGGAGCTCTCCCGCCGGGTAGCCACCGGTCGCCACCGCCACGCTGACGGCGCCCGCCGCCCGTGCCGCCTCGATGTCGCCGACGTGATCGCCGACATAGGCCACCGCCCCGAACTCCGCCAGGGCCGGGCCCTTGGCGGCGCCGAAGACCGCTCCGGCGATCTCGTCCACCTCCAGGCCGAGGAACTCGACCGTCCTGGTCGCGTCGAAGGTGTTCTTGCCCGTCACCACGATGACCCGGCCGCCGGCCCGCCGTACGGCCGCCACGGCCTGGCGCGCGCCCGGCATGAGGGTGGTGACCGGGACGGCGATCGAGGGATACAGCGACCGGTAGAGGGCGGCGGCCGCGGGGATCTCCTCCTGGGGCAGCCAGTTGGCCAGCTCCCACTCCAGCGGCGGCCCCAGCCTGGCCACCACGGCGGCGCTGTCGATGGGCACGCCGAGACGGAGCGCCACCTCGTCGAAGACGGCGGCGATGCCGGCCCGCGTGTCCGCGAGCGTCAAGTCCAGGTCGAACCCCACCGAGCTCATTCGGTCGATCACCGCTCCTCATCCCTCCGCGTTCCTCCGCGGAGTCCCGCCCCGCCGGCCTCTCGAAGCATGCCAAATCTCGGGGAACAGAGGTAATCCTGTGCCGCCGTACGGGTGGCGCCCGCCCGGGGCTCGCTCTGCCACGGACCCGGCCCGGCCCGGCGCGGGCCCGGCCCGGCGCGCCGAGAGCCGACATGTCCGGCACTGGATAGGGTCATGGGGGAGGTATCGGCAGAGAAATGACCAGATCGACGCGCGAGCGGATCATCGACGAAGCCCTGCGCCTGTTCGCCGAACGAGGCTACGCGGCGACCTCGGTGGCGGAGATCGAGGCCGCCTCCGGGCTGTCCCCCGGCGCCGGCGGGCTCTACCGGCACTTCAAGTCCAAATACGAGGTGCTGGCGGCGGCGGTGAACGAGCACGCCGCCCGGACCCGGGCCCAGATCGCCGAGACCCTGACCGAGATGAGCGCCGTCGACCCCTCGGTCGACATCGAGGAGCGCCTGGCGCACCTGTGCAAGGCCGGGCTGGCCAAGGTCCGCGAGGAGAGCGAGCTGACGCGCGTCTTCTTCCGCGACCTGAGCCAGTTCCCCGAACTGGTGGCGATCGTCCGCGAGGGGTTGCTGCAGCCCATGTTCGACGCGATCACCACGTGGTTCCGCGCCCAGCCCGAATACGCCGGGGCCGACCTCGACTGGCCCGGGATCGGCGCGGTGCTCGGCGGCGCGGTGGTCCACTACCGGCTCTTCCAGGAGACCGTCGGCGAGCCCCCCGGACGCGCCGAGCGCGACCGTTTCGTCAGCTCCTGGGTACGGCTGGCACTCGGCCTGCTGCCGCGCCCGGCCGTCCAGGCGATCGGCTGAAGCCGGTCCGGCCGGACCGCGGAGAGCCGTGCGGTCGGACCATGGAGATCGGACCATGGAGAGCCGTGCGGCCGGACCGCGGAGAGCTATGCATCCGGACCATGGAGATCGGACCATGGAGAGCCGTACGGCCGGACCGCGGAGGAGCCCGCCCCGGCCTGCCCCGTTCCGGGCCTCGGGAGGGTCCCCCACCAGCGCCCACGGGGGACCCCGTGGTGATCACCTGGGGCCCCGCGCGGCCTACCGCCCGGGAACGGGTTTTCCCCGGGCCCCGCTCTGTCGGTAAGGCCTCCTACCATTGACGGAATGAGCACGGAGTTCACCGAGTGGCTGCGCGGCCGGAGCGATGACCAGTTACGGGCTCTCGTCGCCGTGCGACCCGAGCTCATCACCCCGGTCCCGGCGCACCTCGAAGGGCTGGCCGGGCGGGCGAGCAGCCCGTCGGCGATCGGCCGCGTGCTCGACAGGCTCGACCTGTTCACGCTGTCGGTCATCGAGACGCTGGCCGTGCTCCCGTCGCCCCTCGCCTACCGGACGCTGCGCTCCCAGACGGCCCGCGCGCTGCGGGCGGGGGCGGAGCCGGCGCTCCCGGCCGCGCTCAAGGAGACGGTCGAACGGCTGCGGACCCTGGCCCTGGTCTACGGTCCCGACAAGGCGCTGGCCCCGGCCCCCGGCGTGCGCGAGGTCCTGGAGGCGCCCGCGGGGCTCGGCCCGCCGGCGACGGAGGTGTTCAGGCACCACCCCGCCGAGCGCCTGGCCGAGCTGGTCCACGACATCGGCGGCGACGGCGCCACCAAGGAGGCCCTCGCCGATCTGCTCGGCGACCCCGAGGTCGTCGGACGGCTGATCCAGGACGTCTCGCCGCAGGCCCGGTCCGCGCTCAACGAGCTGGCCTGGGGGCCCGCCAGCGGCCGGGTGCCCAACGCGCGCCGGGAGGTCCGGACCGCCACCGCCCAGTCGCCGATCGAGCAGCTGCTCTCGCGCGCCCTGCTCGGCGCCACCGGCGAGGAGACCGTCGTCCTGCCCCGCGAGGTCGGCCTGTTCCTGCGCGGCGGCCGGATCCACCAGGACCTCTCCCCGGTCCCGCCCGCGCTCGACGGCACCGTCCGCGACCAGGGGCTCGCCGGCCGCACGGCCGCGGGACAGGCGTTCACCTTCACCCGCGCGGTGGAGGAGCTGTGCGAGCGGTGGAGCGTCGACCCGCCCGGCGTGCTCCGCAGCGGCGGCCTGGCCGTACGCGACCTGAAGCGGGCCGCGGTCCTGCTCGACGTCCCCGAGTGGGTCGCCGGGCTGATCGTCGAAGTGGCCCACGCGGCCGGGCTGGTGGCCGCCAGCGGCGCGGTGGACGGCGACTGGCTGCCCACCCCGGCCTATGACGGCTGGCGGGTCAAGGGCACCGAGGACCGCTGGACGGTGCTGGCCACGACCTGGCTCACCATGGACCGGGTGCCGGGAGTCATCGGCGAACGCGACGAGCGCGACCGGCTGCTCAACGCCCTCCACCCCGACCTGCGCCGCTCGGCCGCCGCCGAGGTCCGCACCACCACCCTGGGCATGCTCGCCGTCGCCGGTCCCGGCCTGGCGCCCACCTCAGAGTCGGTGCGTGAGCGGCTGGCCTGGGAGCAGCCCCGCCGCCGCGGCGGCCACCGCGACCAGCTCGTGGAGTTCACGCTGCGCGAGGCCGAGCAGATCGGGGTCACCGGCCTCGGCGCGATCGTCGACCACGGCCGCGCCCTGCTGCCCGGCGGCGACCGCGCGCTGTCGGCGGGCCAGATCCTGGCCCCGCTGCTGCCGGAGCCGCTCGACCACGTGCTCCTCCAGGCCGACCTGACCGCCGTCGCCCCCGGCCCGCTCACCAGCGACCTGCGGCGGTGGCTGGGGCTGGCGGCCGAGGTGGAGTCCACCGGCGGCGCGACGGTCTACCGCTTCGACGAGCGCTCGATCCGGCGGGCGCTCGACGCGGGGCAGAGCGCCGACGAGATGCTGGCCATGCTGGAGCGACACTCCGCCACGCCCGTCCCGCAGCCACTCAGCTACCTGGTCACGGATGTGGCCCGCCGGCACGGCCGGATGCGCGTCGGCACGGCGAGCGCCTACGTGCGCTGCGACGACCCCTCACTGTTGGATGAGGTGATGGCCGACAGGCGGGCCCTCCCGCTGCGGCTGCGCCGGCTCGCCCCCACCGTGATCGCCTCCAAGACGTCCCGGCCGACGCTGGTCGACTCACTGCGCGCGATGGGCTACGCCCCGGCCGCCGAGTCACTGGACGGCGACGTGATCATCACCCAGCTCGACGTCCGCCGGACCGACGGTCAGCCCATCATCCGCTCCTCGGCCACGTTCAACGGCCTGGAGGCCGAGGTCGTGGCGGCGGCCGTCCGTGCCGTCCGCGCCGGCGACGCCGCGTATCAGGCGCGCCGCGCCCCGGTGGACGCCCCCTCCGGCCAGGTGCCCCGCTCCCCCGCGACCGCCACCATCGTCGCGCTGCGCGAGGCCATCCGGCAGGGCTCCCAGGTCTGGATCGGCTACCTCGACTCCCAGGGCAACGCCACCAGCCGGATCCTCGAACCCGCCCGGATGGAGGGCGGCTATCTCACCGCCTACGACGAGACCCGGGCGGCGGTGCACCGCTTCGCCCTGCACCGCATCACCGGCATCGCCGACATCAACTGAGGGGAGCCCCACACACGCGGATCCTCGGCCTCAACCGCGCACGCGGAGGGCTCCGTCGCCCGCCGGGACGCGGGGATTCCCCCGCGGTCCGGTCCCGCCGGATACGGCTGTGACACACGGCACAAGCCCCATATCGTGATATTTCTTGATGTTCCCGGCTCAACACGAAGCGAGAGATTCACAGTGAGCACTGGTAACCCCGAAGGTCCCAGCACGAACCCGGACGACTGGAAGAGCCCCTACAGCACGGGTCCCGGTCAGACTCCCGGGTACGGCCAGCAGCCCTACGGCCACGAGCAGTCCGGCCAGGGCTACGGGCAGCAGCCTGACTACGGGCAGGGACAGGGCTACGGACAGGGACAGGGTTACGGACAGCCGACCTACGGCGAGCCGGCCCAGGGCTACGGGCAGCCGACCTACGGCGAGCCGGCCCAGGGCTACGGACAGGGCTACGGACAGGGCTACGGCGAGTCGCCCTACGGGCAGAGCTACGGGCAGCCGGGCTACGGTTACCCGACCCCGCCGCGCCAGAACAACGACGGCGTCCGGACCCACGCGATCGTCGCGCTCGTCATCAGCATCGTGCTGGCCCTGAGCTGCTACGTCAGCCTGGGCGGCATCGCCGGGGCCATCATGTCCGGTATCGCGCTGGGCAAGGTCGAGAACGACCCCCAGAGCGCGCGGAACCTTCTCAAGTGGACCTGGATCGGCATCGGCATCAACGTCGCGCTGGTCGTCCTGGGCATCGGCGCCTTCATCGTCGCGGGCGTCAACGGCGCCTTCGACAGCTGAGCCGGTCAGGGACTGTCAGGAGGCTCATCTCTGTTGGACATACGGAGCGGGGGACGACGGGCCGGGAACGGCCCGGCGGATCCCCGTGCGAGTGTCACCATGGGCTCGCCGGCCGTACACAAGGGAGAAGTCTTTGACTGACGGACCATTGATCGTCCAATCCGACAAGACCCTGCTGCTCGAAGTCGACCACGACAAGGCCGACGAGTGCCGCAAGGCGATCGCGCCCTTCGCCGAGCTGGAGCGCGCTCCCGAGCACGTGCACACCTACCGGATCACCCCGCTGGCGCTGTGGAACGCGCGGGCCGCCGGGCACGACGCCGAGCAGGTGGTCGACGCGCTGATCGGCCACAGCCGCTACCCGGTGCCGCACGCGCTGCTGGTCGACATAGCCGAGACCATGGCCCGCTACGGCAGGCTCCGCCTGGAGAAGCATCCCGTCCACGGGCTCGTCCTGACCAGCACCGACCGGGCCGTGCTGGAGGAGGTGCTGCGCTCCAAGAAGATCCAACCGCTGCTGGGCGAGCGGCTGGACGCCGACGCGGTGGCGGTGCATCCGAGCGAGCGCGGCAACATCAAGCAGCACCTGCTCAAGCTGGGATGGCCGGCCGAGGACCTGGCCGGATACGTCGACGGCGAGCACCACCCGATCACGCTGACCGAAGACGGCTGGGAGCTGCGCCCCTACCAGCGCGAGGCCGCCGAGGCGTTCTGGCACGGCGGCTCGGGCGTGGTCGTGCTCCCCTGCGGGGCGGGCAAGACGGTCGTGGGCGCGGCGGCGATGTCGCACGCCAAGGCGACGACGCTGATCCTGGTGACCAACACGGTCTCGGCGCACCAGTGGAAGCAGGAGCTGATCAAGCGGACCTCGCTGACCGAGGACGAGATCGGCGAATACACCGGCACCAAGAAGGAGATCCGGCCGGTCACCATCGCCACCTACCAGGTGATGACGACCCGCAGGCAGGGCGTCTACCGCCATCTGGAGCTGTTCGACGCCCGCGACTGGGGTCTGGTGGTCTACGACGAGGTGCACCTGCTGCCCGCGCCGATCTTCCGGATGACCGCCGACCTGCAGGCCCGGCGGCGGGTGGGGCTGACCGCGACGCTCGTGCGCGAGGACGGCCGGGAGGGCGACGTGTTCTCCCTGATCGGCCCCAAGCGCTACGACGCGCCGTGGAAGGAGATGGAGAACCAGGGCTGGATCGCCCCGGCCGACTGCGTCGAGGTCCGGGTGACCCTGACCGACGACGAGCGGCTGGCCTACGCGATGGCCGAGTCCGAGGAGCGCTACCGGTTCTGCGCGACCACGCCGTCCAAGAGCCGGGTGACCGAGGCGCTGGTCCGGCGGCACCCGGACGATCAGGTGCTGGTGATCGGCCAGTACATCGACCAGCTCGACGAGCTGGGCGAGCACCTGAACGCACCGGTGATCAAGGGCGAGACGAAGGTCAAGGAGCGGGAGCGGCTGTTCCAGGCGTTCCGCGACAAGGAGATCCAGGTCCTGGTCGTCTCCAAGGTCGCCAACTTCTCCATCGACCTGCCGGAGGCGGCGGTGGCCATCCAGGTCTCCGGCACCTTCGGATCACGTCAGGAGGAGGCGCAGCGGCTCGGCCGCGTGCTGCGGCCCAAGTCCGGCGGGGGCGGGGCCCGCTTCTACTCGGTGGTCAGCCGGGACACGGTCGACCAGGAGTTCGCCGCGCACCGGCAGCGGTTCCTGGCCGAACAGGGCTACGCCTATCAGATCATCGACGCGGACGACGTGCTCGCCGGCGATTAGCGTCACAAGGCGAACACGCCGTCATCTGTGTCAATCAGGTCCACGAAATACCGCAGGCTTTCGACAAAGAAACCACCCCCTCGCTAGGCCGCGACGGCCACTGGCGACATACCCCCATGATCTGCGTGAGTCACCGGATTTGCCCGGGTTTTTCGCTATTTTGAGGCAGAATCACGGAGGGTGTCAGCGCGGTTACCGAAATGCCGGCCGATTGGGCCGCCGAAACCCCTTTCACCGGCCCCGGGGCGGTCACCCGCGGGCCGCGGAGACCGGGAGGACCGCCTCGCCGGGAGATCCCGGAGACGGCCGGGCGCCCGCCGCGCGACGGACGGCGGGCCCCGCCGGCGGAGCGGAACCCCTGGCGTCCGCGCCCCTCCGGCCTGCCCGGACGCGGCCGGGCGGGCGGCCTCCGAGGTCCGGCCGGCCCCGCGTCCCGCCGGACGGAGAGATCGCCCGGCCGGGCAGAGGGAGAGCCGGGCGGCTCCGGGCACGGGACGTAGAAGATTGGACACGCTCGGTATATCGGGATGGTCCGCGCGATTCTCCGGGAAACCACCCCGACAGGCGGTTAATCCTTTTGAGCGAGTGAAGACGGGCCGGTAAGCTAGCCGATTCGCTGCCTGATGACCTACCACCTCCGTTTATCGAATGGGAGGCGCTTCCGCGTGCCCGCACATCAATTGGCCCCCGACATAACCGGCGACCCGGCCGACACCCTCGCCGCCGAACGCGCGCACCTGGCCGCATCCAGGGCCGCCCTGCGCGCCATGCGCGAACACGCCCAGTCCCTGTCCTCCGACGCCGCCGGAGACTGGGTCTCGCAGCAGATCCTGCAGGCCCTGCTGGACCAGCGGGTGGCGGCGCTCGCCGACCACTCCGGCACCCCCCTGTTCTTCGGCCGCCTCGACCGGGACGCGGACGACGACCTCCCCGGCACCGTCTACGTCGGGCGCAGGCACGTCCACGACGACCGCAGCCGCCCCCTGGTGATCGACTGGCGGGCTCCGGTCTCCCGGGCCTTCTACCAGGCCAGCCCGGCCGATCCGATGGGCGTGGCGCTCCGCCGGCGCTTCGGCTACCACGGCGGGGACCTGACCGCCTACGAGGACGAGCCGCTCGACCAGGGCGGCGCCCCGCAGCACAGCAGGATCCTCACCGAGGAGATCGAGCGGCCCCGCTCCGGCCCGATGCGCGACATCGTCGCGACCATCCAACCCGACCAGGACGAGATCGTCCGGTCCGAGCTCGGCCAGACCGTCTGCGTGCAGGGCGCGCCCGGCACCGGGAAGACCGCCGTCGGCCTGCACCGGGCGGCCTACCTGCTCTTCACCCACCGGGAGAAGCTCGCCCGCTCCGGCGTGATGATCGTCGGCCCGAACCGGGCCTTCCTGTCCTACATCTCCTCGGTGCTCCCCGCGCTGGGCGAGGTCAAGGTCGACCAGACCACGGTCGCCGGGATCCTGGGCGACCACTCCGCCCCGGAGGACCCCGCGGTCAGCGCGGTGAAGGGAGACGCCAGGATCGCGCCGGTGCTCAGGCGCGCCCTGTGGATGCACATCGTCAAGCCCACCGAGGGCGTGCTGTTCACCAAGGGCGTCAACCGCTACCGGGTGGCCGACCACGAGGTCCGCGAGGTCGTCGCCGCGCTCCGCGGGACCACCCGTTACGGCCCCGGCCGGGCGGCCCTCGCCCAGCGGCTGGCCCACCTGGTGCTCGTCCGGATGGAGCAGCGCGGCGAGTCCCCCGACGACCGGGTGCAGGACGCGGTGGCGCGCTCCAAGCCGGTCAAGCAGCTCGTGGACCAGGTGTGGCCCAAGCTGACCCCCCAGCAGGTGCTCCACCGGCTCTTCAGCGACCCCGAGTTCCTCGCCGCCGCCGCCAAGGACGACCTCACCGCCGCCGAGCAGGCCCTGCTCCTGTGGGCCAGACCGGCCAAGTCCCACCGCTCGGCGAAGTGGTCGGCCGCCGACGGCGCGCTGATGGACGAGCTCGGCGACCTGATCGAACGGACCGCGCCGCTGGGGCACCTGGTCGTGGACGAGGCCCAGGACCTGTCGGCGATGCAGTTGCGCGCCCTCGGCCGGCGCTGCCGTACCGGCTCGGCCACCGTCCTGGGCGACCTCGCCCAGGGCACAACCCCCTGGTCGGCCCGTTCCTGGAGCGAGGTCCTCACCCACCTGGGCTTCGAGGACGGCGCGGTCACCGAGCTGACGCTCGGCTTCCGTGTCCCCCGCGAGGTGCTCGACTACGCCGCCAGGCTGCTGCCCGCCGTCGCCCCGGGCCTGGCCGCCCCCCGGTCTCTCCGTCCCGGCCTGGGCTCCCTGTCGGTACGGCCCGCCCCCGACCCGGCCGCCGCGCTCGGGCAGGCGGTACGGGAGGCGCTCGCCCGGGAGGGGTCGATCGGCGTCATCGTCCCGGACGCCTCGGTCGCGGCCGTGTCGGAGTCGCTGTCCCAGCTGGACCACCGCGTGCTGAGCCCCGACTCGGTGGAGGAGCACCGCCTGCTGGTCATCCCGGCGACCCTGGCCAAGGGTCTGGAGTACGACCACGTCATCGTGGTCGAACCGGCCGACATCGTGGACGCCGAGCCGCGCGGTCTGGCCCGCCTCTACGTGGTCCTGACCCGGGCGGTCACCTCCCTGACCGTCCTGCACACCAGGGAGCTCCCCGCGCAGCTCTGCTAGTTTCCGGCCCATGGGAATCAATGTCCGATATGGGGAGCTCGACGACGTCGACGCGCTGCTGTCCTTCTGGCTCGGAGCCGCCGAGGGGACCGACCGGCACGACGACCCGGCCAAGGTGGTCGCGCTCATCGAGCGCGACCCCGAGGCCGTTCTCATCGCGGAGGTCGACGGGGAGATGGCCGGCACCCTGATCGCGGGCTGGGACGGCTGGCGCGCCCACCTCTACCGGCTGGCGGTGGCCCCCGGCCGCCGCCGCCAGGGGATCGGGACCGCCCTGATCCGGGCCGCGGAGCAGCGTTTCGCGCAATTCGCCGCTTTCCGCGCCGACGCCATGGTCCTGCACGACAATGTCCTGGCCCATCACGCCTGGGGCGCCGCCGGTTATGCTCCCCAGCCGCAGTGGTCGCGCTGGGTCAAGGCCCTGAGTTAGGACACCCGGCCCGATTGCCCGCGATTCCCGCGCGGACCGCGTTTCCCCGCCGGGACGGCGTCTTGACCGGCTGCCGGCCGCGTAGAAAAGAACGTTGTTCGGCCCTTTGGGCCCGGCTGAACGGCTTCATCCGGCGGACACGAGCCCCTTTGACGGGAGACCCGCCCCTTTGATGGGTGACCCGTCCCTTTGATGAAGGGTGGCGCCCGGACGGACAACGGCGCACCGCCGCGGTGGCGGGTGTTCGACCGGCGGCGCCGGTGAACGCGGAAAGAGGCGACCCCGGACACCGGGGACGCCTCTTTCTGGGAAAGCTCCGGACTTAGAAGTCCATGTCGCCGCCGCCGGGCATGGCGGGAGCGGCACCGGCCTTCTCGGGCTTCTCGGCGATGACGGCCTCGGTGGTCAGGAACAGCGCCGCGATGGACGCCGCGTTCTGCAGGGCCGAACGCGTCACCTTGGCCGGGTCGATGATGCCCGACTCGAACATGTTGACGTACTCGCCGGAGGCGGCGTTCAGGCCCTCACCCGGGGTGAGGTTGCGCACCTTCTCCACCACGACGCCGCCCTCGAGGCCGGCGTTGACGGCGATCTGCTTCAGCGGCTCCTCCAGAGCCTTGCGGACGATCGCGGCACCGGTGGCCTCGTCGCCCAGCAGCTCCAGCTTGTCGAAGGCCTTGGCGCCGGCCTGCAGCAGCGCCACGCCACCGCCGGGGACGATGCCCTCCTCGACGGCCGCCTTGGCGTTGCGCACCGCGTCCTCGATGCGGTGCTTGCGCTCCTTGAGCTCGACCTCGGTCGCCGCGCCGGCCTTGATGACGGCCACGCCGCCGGCCAGCTTGGCGAGGCGCTCCTGGAGCTTCTCGCGGTCGTAGTCGGAGTCGGTGTTGTCGATCTCGGCGCGGATCTGGTTGACCCGGCCGGCGATCTGCTCGGCGTCGCCGGCACCGTCGACGATGGTGGTCTCGTCCTTGGTGACGATGACCTGGCGGGCGCGGCCGAGCTGGTCGAGCGTGGTCGACTCCAGCTTCAGGCCCAGGTCCTCGCTGATGACCTGCGCGCCGGTCAGGATGCCGATGTCGCCCAGCATGGCCTTGCGGCGGTCACCGAAGCCGGGAGCCTTGACCGCGACCGAGCGGAACAGGCCACGGATCTTGTTGACGACCAGGGTGGCCAGGGCCTCGCCCTCGATGTCCTCGGCGATGATCAGCAGCGGCTTGCCGGCCTGCACGACCTTGTCGAGGACCGGGAGCAGGTCCTTGTTGGCGGAGACCTTGGAGTTGACGACGAGGATGTAGGGGTCGTCGAGGACGGCCTCCATACGCTCCGGGTCGGTCACGAAGTAAGGCGAGATGTAGCCCTTGTCGAAGCGCATGCCCTCGGTGAGCTCAAGCTCCAGGCCGAAGGTGTTGCTCTCCTCGACGGTGATGACGCCTTCCTTGCCGACCTTGTCCATCGCCTCGGCGATCATCTCGCCGATCTGCGGGTCGCCCGCGGAGATGGAGGCGGTGGAGGCGATCTGCGCCTTCGTCTCCACGTCCTTGGCCAGCTTGGAGAGCTCCTCGCTGACGCGCTCGACGGCGGCCTCGATGCCCTTCTTCAGCGACATCGGGTTGGCGCCGGCGGCGACGTTGCGCAGACCCTCGCGTACCAGGGCCTGGGCGAGCACGGTGGCGGTGGTGGTGCCGTCACCCGCGACGTCGTCGGTCTTCTTGGCGACTTCCTTGACGAGCTCGGCCCCGATCTTCTCCCACGGGTCCTCGAGCTCGATCTCCTTGGCGATGGAGACACCGTCGTTGGTGATGGTGGGGGCGCCCCACTTCTTCTCCAGGACGACGTTACGGCCCTTGGGGCCGAGGGTCACCTTGACGGCGTCCGCGAGCTGGTTCATACCGCGCTCGAGACCGCGCCGGGCGTCCTCGTCAAACGCGATCATCTTGGCTGCCATACGGCTAGACCTCCCAAACGCAGGGTGGCTTGCACCAGATCGAGCCGACGCCCGCGACGGCATGTGGACCCGCGACTCCGTTCGGCGGGTCCCATCGTCTCGATCCAGGGTTGGCACTCTCCAACAGGGAGTGCCAACGAACTGTTTAGCACTCTACCCTGCCGAGTGCAAGCTGTGGGGCCCTGACCTGCACCCAGCTTAGAACGAGGTCCCGCCTTCACGGCGAAGGCCCGGCCCGCCGGTTGCGCGGCGAGCCGGGCCGACCGCCGGAAGATCCACGCGGACTGCGCTGCCGCGGGATCCGCCGACATTTCCCGACGAATGGACGGAAAGGGGTGCGTCAGACCGCCCGGACGGATTCCGCCTGGGGGCCCTTCTGGCCTTGAGTGATCTCGAACTCGACCCGCTGGCCCTGCTCGAGCGCACGATAGCCATCCATCATGATCGCGGAGTAATGGACGAACACATCCTTACCACCGTCTACCGCGATGAAGCCGTAGCCCTTGTCCGCGTTGAACCATTTGACGGTGCCTTGCGCCACTTCTGACTCCTCTTACTGGACTTGAGGACGCCGCCCATTCCTCTCGCGAAGTCCTCAATCTCCGAGGCGTAGACATCGCCTACGTCGATCGTTCTCGACCATACCTGTGGGACACCATAGGGCAACAGAGTCAATCAGCAAACTACCCCTTTACATACGCATTCAGGGGCGGAGCAGAGTTTTGCCGGTACGATTAATTGGTTAAAAATTGCATCATATCCCCAGGTCAGCAGAGGCGATCTTCCCCGCGAAACACGACACCCGCACGCGGCCGGGCCGCGTGCGGGTGTCAGGGAGAGGCGGGGTGGGCGCGCGGAGGCGCCGGGGGTCAGCCCCCCGCGACCGCCGGAATGATGGAGATCTGGACGCCGGACGGCGTGGCCGTGTCGAGGTTGTCGGCGAAACGGACGTCCTCATCCCCGACATAGACGTTGACAAAACGCCGAATCTTGCCCGTTTCATCGAGAATGCGGGCGCCGATTCCGGGGTGGTCCGCATCGAGCTTCTGCAGAACCTCCCGGAGGGTCTCCCCCTCCGCGGTCACCTCGGCCGAGCCGCCGGTGTAGGTCCGGAGAATCGTCGGAATCCGCACAGAAACGCTCATTATTCAGTCCCTTTCACAAGTTTCTAGGCGATAGCCGTACGGAATGCGTCAAGAGACGGCCGGATGACCGCGGTGGGACGCGCCTGGTCCGCCACCGCGTCGAGGGTCTTGAGGCCGTCGCCGGTGTTGAGGACCACGGTCTCGCCCTCGGGGTCGAGCCGCCCGGAGGCGACCAGCTTGCGCAGCACGCCGACGGTGACGCCGCCCGCGGTCTCGGCGAAGATCCCCTCGGTCCTGGCCAGCAGCCGGATCGCGTCGACGATCTCGGCGTCGGTGACGTCCTCCACCGCGCCGCCGGTGCGCCGGGCGATGTCCAGCACGTAGGGGCCGTCGGCGGGGTTCCCGATCGCCAGCGACTTGGCGATGGTGTCCGGCTTGACCGGGCGGATCACGTCGTGGCCCGCCTTGTAGGCGGCGGAGACCGGGGAGCAGCCCTCGGCCTGGGCGGCGAAGATCTTGTATGGCCGGTCCTCGACGAGACCGAGCGCGATCAGCTCCTTGAACGCCTTGTCGATCTTCGTGAGCTGGGAGCCGGACGCGACCGGGATGACGATCTGGTCGGGGATCCGCCAGCCGAGCTGCTCGGCGATCTCGTAGGCCAGCGTCTTGGAGCCCTCGGCGTAGTAAGGCCGGAGGTTGACGTTGACGAAGCCCCACTTGTCGCCCAGCTCGTCACCGATGAGCTCCGAGCAGAAGCGGTTGACGTCGTCGTAGGTGCCCTCGATGCCGACGAGCCTGCCGCCGTAGACCGACGCCATGACGATCTTGGCCTGCTCCAGGTCCGCGGGGATGAACACGCAGGCGTCCAGCCCGGCCCGGGCGGCGGCCGCGGTCACCGCGCCGGCCAGGTTGCCGGTGGAGGAGCAGGACAGGGTGTGGAAGCCGAAGTTGCGGGCCGCCTCGACCGCGATGGCCACCACGCGGTCCTTGAAGGAGTGGGTGGGGTTGCCGGAGTCGTCCTTCACGTGCAACGAACGGATGCCCAGCTCACGGGCGAGGTTGTCGGCCTTGACGAGCTTGGTCCAGCCGGGCGCCATGTTGGGCTTGGCGGCCACGTCCGCGGGGACGGGCAGCAGCGAGCGGTAGCGCCAGATGTTCGTCGGCCCCTCGGCGATCTGCTCCCGGGTCACGCGCCCGAAGTCGTAGGCGATCTCAAGGGGCCCGAAACACTCGATACAGGCGAAGCTGGGACCGAGGTCGTAGCGGGCGCCGCATTCGCGGCAGGACAGGGCCGCGGCGGGGCCGAAGTCGAGCGAGGTGGTGGTTTCAGTGCTTGCGAGCGCCATGAAGCGAGGCCTTTCCCTCATCTTCGTCTGCGACCACCCTGGCCGCAGACCGGAATTGGCACCTGTCCCGGCCGACCTCGTCAGATCACGAGTCTTGAACCGGGAGGGTTGCCGGGGCTTCGCAGGGCCGGTCCCTCCACCCCTCTGGATGAGCAAATATTCAGTTGGAACCTGGCGAGCAGGTCTTACGCACTCTACCCCGGCTTGCCTCCATCCTGACCAACCGTCTCACTGTTTGAGATGTAATGTGTTACCTGGCGGACAGTTCGCCGAGATCACGACGTCCGGGAGGCCGCCGCGCCGGGCACCCGACCCGGCGGCCGGGCCGTCACGGCGCCCTGAAGCCCAGGGCGTAGGGGCCGGAGCCGCGTGAGGCGTACACGCGATAGCGGTAGTAACCCGGCGTGCCGGTGTAATCGATCTTCTCGTCGGGGCCCGGCCCCTCCGAGAGGGCGACCGTGAGCCAGCCGAGGGCGCCCCATTTCTGGAGATAGAGGTCGAAGTCGACGCCGTCGGCGGCGTCCAGGCAGCCGGAGTGGAGGCCCGTGACGCTCGCCCGGTAGTAGCGGTTGTCGGGCTGGTAGGCGCCCTGACCGGCGCTCAGCCTGCCGGTGACGTTCTTCGGGTAACCCTTGCAGGCCGCGGCGGCCGGCGGACTGCCGCCGTCGGTCACCAGGGTGAGGCCGTAGGTCGTGAGGATCTCGCCGAGCGGCTGGAAGTAGGTGACGCCGCCCGTGGTGCAGTTGCCGGAGCCGCCGGAGGTGACCCCCTGGGCCTGGTCCTGGGAGACGAAGGAGCCCCCGGAGTCGCCTGGCTCGGCGCACACGTTGGTGCGGGTCAGCTCGTAGATGCTCCCCTGGGGGTAGGCGACGCTGGCGTCGCGCTGCAGGACCGTGCCGCAGTGCCAGTCGGTGGTGGAGCCGGCCCGGCAGACCGAGGCGCCCTCGATGGCCACCCTGGAGCCTCTGACGCGCACGGTGCCGCCGCTGCCGTTGTTCACCAGCGGCTTGGGCGTCCAGTTGGCGTTCACGGCAACCCAGGAGAAGTCGCTGCCCGGGAAGGTCGACCCCCGGAAGACGCCCTGGGCCGCCCGGTTGAAACCGGTGGTGGTCTCGTCCACCTTGCCGCAGTGGCCGGCGCTGACGAAGCCCTTCTGGGCTCCGCGGGTCACGGAGAAGCCGATCGAGCAGCGGTGCACGGTGCCGATGTAGTAGGGGTCGCCGCCCACCAGGTCGTAGAAGGGCCGGGGGTCCTCGCCGGAGGGCAGCACGCTCACCACGGCCCCGTCCATGTCGATGCTCTTCATGATGACCTCGGTCTCCGAGGTCTCCTTGGACAGGACGACGACCTTGTTGGTCTTCACGTCGATGTAGCTCACCGTCCCGCCCTTCGGGCGGCCGAGCAGAACCTCGTCGATCTTCTTCTTGGTCGACACGAGCTTCGTCATCGACGTGCCGACGACCTCGGGCCGGGCGCCGCCGGCGATGATCTGGGGGATGTCGGCGGGGTCGGTGGTGGCCACCACGAGGACCTGCGCGGTGGTCCCGACGAACCAGGAGCCGCCGAAGTGCGGGCCCAGCCGGTGGCGGAGGTCCTCCTCGACCGGCGCCAGGCGGGCCTCGTTGGCCAGGCGGGCGTGGACCTGTTCCCGGCTGAGACCGAGATCGCGCTCAAGCGCCTCGATCATGCCCGGCGGCGGGTTCCAGGCGGTCGGGACCACCGGGCTGTCCGCCGTCCGGTGCCTGGCGACGGCTGGGGCGGCCGTCAGGGCAAGTGCGGCGAGCGCCAGGACACACCCCGCCGCAAGGGGACGTCTGTGGGACATGGGTCTCTCCTCGACCTCAGCTTTCCGGGCATGAGGGGGGAGAGCGCCCCAATCGCCGCTTGATCGTGCGACATGGGCAACGCCACCTTAATTCAGGCGTTGCCACTCAAGGCCGTAGAAGCCGAACGCCACGCGGGAGACGATTCCGAACGCCCCGCCGGTGCGCCCCGGACCGCGCGGGCGCACGCGGGCCCGCCCCGGCCCCGGACCGTCCCGCCGTCCCCGGACCCGGCCGCCGCGCCGGGGTCTCAGAACCCGTAGGCGTCGCCCAGCGCGCCCTGGACGTATTTACGCGCCTGGTGGATGCGGGACTTGGCGGTGCCGAGCGGGATGCCGAGCTGCTCGGCCACCTCGTTGTAGTCGAGCTGGCAGATGTCGCGCAGCACCAGCGCCTGGGCCAGCTCCGGCTTGTCGGCCTCCAGCGCCTCCATCGCGTCGAGCAGGTCCAGCCGGGACCCGGCGATCACGCTCACCCGGGCGACATCGGGCTTCTGCAGCGGCAGCTCGTCGGAGCTCTGCTCGGCCGAGCGCCGCTTCAGCGACCGGTAGGTGGTCCGGGCGCAGTTGGCGGTCACGATGTGCAGCCAGGTGGTGAACCGGGCCCGCCCCTCGAAGCGTCCGATGTTGCGGGCCACCGCCAGCAGCGTGTCCTGGGAGGCCTCCTCGGCGTCCTGCCGGTAGGGCAGGATGCGCCCGCAGTGGCGGAGCACGTCCGGTTCGATCCGCTTCAGCAGCTCACCCAGCGCGCGGTGGTCACCCCCGGCGGCCATACGGGCCAGTTCCTCGGTCGTCTCGTCCAGCGCCATCAAGGGCCCCCATCACCGGTCACAGTCGCTCGACATCCTACGGTCGAGGGTTATGTTTGGTTAACCTTCGGGACAAGCATGTCCCTAGGCGAGGGGGTCTGATGAACGCGATCCTGGTGGCTTCCAACCGCGGTCCCGTCTCGTTCACGCTCTCCGAGGACGGCTCCCTGAGCATGCGCAGGGGCGGAGGCGGCCTGGTCTCGGGGCTGGCGGAGGTCGCCAAGGGTCTCAACATGCTCTGGGTCTGCGCCGCGCTGTCCGACGGCGACCGCAGCGCGGCGCGGCTGGCGCCCGGCGGCCGGCTCGACCACGCCGGCTACGACACCGGGGCGGTGCGGATGCTCGACATCCCCCCGACGATCTTCCACCGGGCCTACAACGCGGTGGCGAACTCCACTCTCTGGTTCGTCAACCACCTCCTGTACGACACCCCCAACAGGCCGCACTTCGACGCCAGGTTCCGCCGCGAGTGGGAGTCCTACCAGGCGTACAACGAGGCGTTCGCGACGGCGCTGGCCGAGGAGGCGGCGCACGGCGCCAGGGTGATGGTCCAGGACTACCACCTGACCCTCGTCCCGGCCATGCTGCGGGGCGAGCGGCCCGACCTGCGGGTGGCCCACTTCTCACACACCCCGTGGGCGCCGCCGGAGTATTTCAACCTGCTCCCCGACGGCGTCGGGATCGAACTGCTCGAAGGCATCCTGGGCGCCGACCACGCGGGGTTCCTGACCGCGCGCTGGGCCGGGGCCTTCATGGACTGCTGCGAGACGGTGCTCGGCGCGGAGGTGGACCGCGCCGCCCGTACCGTCACCCACGGCGGCAGGACCACCCGGATCGGCGTGCACGGCCTCGGCGTGGACGGTGAGACGCTCTGGGCGCGGGCCCGCGAACCCGACGTCGAGTCGCACATGGCCGCCCTCCGCGAGCAGGTCGGCGACCGCAAGCTGATCGTGCGGATCGACCGGACCGAGCTGTCCAAGAACATTGTCCGGGGGCTGACCGCCTACCGGGAGTTCCTGGCGGCCCACCCCGAGTGGCACGGCAGGGTCGTGCACCTCGCCTTCGCCTACCCCTCCCGGCACGATCTTCCCGAATACCGCGAATACACCGCGGCGGTGCAGCGCTGCGCCCAGGAGATCGAGGACGAGTACGCCACCGAGGACTGGGCCCCGGTGATCCTCAACGTGCACGACGACTACCCGCGCTCGCTGGCCGCCTACCGGCTGGCCGACGTGCTGCTGGTCAACCCGATCCGCGACGGCATGAACCTGGTGGCCAAGGAGGGCCCCGTCCTGTCGCCGCGCAGCGCGCTGGTCCTGTCCCGCGAGGCCGGCGCCGCCGCCGAGCTGGGCGAGCACGCTCTCCTGGTCAACCCCTACGACGTCTCGGCCACGGCCGCCGCCCTCCATGAGGGCCTGGTCATGCCCGAGGACGAGCGCGCCCGCCGGGGCGCCCTCCTGGCCGCCGCCGCCACCGCGCTCCCCCCGCACCGCTGGTTCTCCGACCAGCTCGCCGCCCTCAAATGAACCCCACGCTCCGCAGGTGAGGTCCCCGGGCGAGCCCCACGCCCCGCGAGTGAGCCTCGCGGGTGAGCCCCGCACTCCACGGGTGAGCGCCCTCAAGCGGGCCTCCGCGGACGGGTCCCCGGAGAACGGCGCCGACGACGAGCTCTCGGAATGTCCGGCCCGTCATGAGATAGTCCCCATGGAAGTCTCGACCCGCCGCCTGCCCGGGGGAGCCAGTTGACCACGATCGCGCCCGTCCAGCTGACCCGTGATCGCGCGACCTGGCTCGTCTACCTGCAGCTCGGCGTCTTCGCCACCTACCTGTACGGCCTCAGCGCCGCCCTCCCCATGCTCCGCATCGACCAGGGGGTGTCGCAGGCGGTCGCCGGGCTGCACGGCACCGCGATGGCGGTCGGCAGCATCCTCACCGGGCTCGCGCTGCCCTGGCTGACCAGGAGGATCGGCCGCCGGGCCGTCACCTGGACGGGCCTGGCCGGGATGAACGCCGGCGTGCTGCTGGTGGTGGCGGGCACCGCGCTGCCGGTCACCCTTCTCGGGTACGGCATCGCCAGCGGGATGGCGTCGATCACCCTCTACGCGGGCATGGCCGCACTCAGCGACCATCACGGCCCGGCGGGCGCGGCGGCGATCAGCGAGGCCAACGCCGTCGGGGTGTGCGTCGGCATCGCCGCGCCGTTCGTCGTCGCCTCCGCCGCGCAGACCGCGCTCGGCTGGCGGGCGGCGCTGCTGATGACCCCGGTCCTGACCGTGCTGCTCGCGCTGACCATGGGCCGCGTCTGGATCCCCGAGCGCGCCGGCGCCGAGGTCCGCCCCGGTCCGGAGGGCGGGGCGCGCCTCGGCTGGCGCTTCCACGTCGCGGGGGCCGTGCTGTTCTGCTGCGTCGCGCTGGAGTTCTGCTTCAACCTGTGGGCGGCGAAGCTCTTCGCCGACCGGACCGGCCTGTCGGCGGCGGTGGCGGCGACCGGGCTGACCGCGTTCACCGCCGGCCTGGCGGCCGGCCGCTTCGCCGGAGCACGGCTGGCCCTGTGGGTGCGGCCCCCGGTCCTGCTCGTCGGCGCCCTCGCGCTCACCGCCACCGGCTGGACGCTGTTCTGGCTGAGCCGCGACCCCGTGCTCTCCTACACGGGCCTGGCCCTGTCCGGGCTGGGGGTCTCGCTGCACTTCCCGCTGGCCCTGTCGCGCGTGCTGGACGCCTCCGGCGGACGGCCGGACCAGGCCACGGCCATCGCCTCCATCCTCGCCGGCCTCGCGGTCGGCATAGGCCCCCTCCTGCTCGGCGCGCTGGCCGACGGCTTCGGCATCCGGTGGGCGTTCGTGATGGTCCCCGTCCTGGTCGGGCTGGCCGTCGGCGGGGTCCTGGTCAGCTCCAGCTAGCGCGCCTCAGCGTGTCCGCCAGGCCGGGGGTGTTCCAGACGTCCACCACGAGGATCTTGGACTTGGGCAGATACCACTCGCGCTGGTCGAAGGTGGCGGTCTGCTCGCCGTTGCTGTGCTTGACGCACCGGCCGAACCAGGAGCGGTAGTCGGCCTTGTGCCCGGGGCCGACCTGGCGCACGCCGACGGCGGTGGCCTTGCCGAGGACCTGGCCGTACTTGCCGTTGAAGGGGCAGGCCTGCACGTCGCTGGCGGGGTAGAAGGGCTGCTCGGGCGTGTAGGCGGAGAACCCCTCGTGGCCGTACTTCAGAACCTTCGGGCCGAAGATCCAGAAGGCGTCGCACTTCGGGGTGAAATAGCCGGCGGAGGGCTTGCCGCACGCCCCGGTGATCACCTTGACCCGGTCGCCGTCGCGATACACCTGCCAGCCGGAGGGGATCGTCAGGCTCATCCCCCGGAAGGACAGGGTCTGCGTGGCCGACGCGGAGGCGGACATGGTCGAGGCGGAGGCGGTCGAGGCGGAGGCGGCCGCCGGGACGGCGAGCATGGCGGCGCCGGCCAGCGCGGCGAGGGCGTAAACGGTCTTTCTCATGCCGCGAAAGCTATCGGCCGCGACTTGACGATGACTTAACTCTCAATGGCATCGGAGATCGAGCCGAGCAGTTCCATCACCCCGTCGGGCCCGTCCACCACGATGTCGGCCTCCACGGCCAGCTCGGCCGAGCCGCTGAACACCGTCACCCCCGGCAGCCCTGAGGCCCGCACGGCCGCGAAGGCCGCCAGGTCTCCCAGGTCGTCGCCGGCGAACAGCACCGAGCGCGCCCCCCGCTCCCGCAGGAAGGCGCTCAGCGCCATCCCCTTGTCCGTCCCGGGCGGCCGCAGCTCCAGCACGAACTTGCCCGGTTCCACTGTCAGCCCCGCCTCGGCCGCCAGCTTGGCGACCGGCTCGCGCAGCGCGTCGAGCACGGCCTGCGGCCCGGCGGTCCGCCGGGTGTGCACGGCCACCGCCCGCTCCTTGTCCTCGATCACGGCCCCATCGAAGCGCGAGACCAGCGAGGGCAGCTCCGCCCGGACCCGCGCCAGGCCGGGGTGGGGAGGCGGCGCGGTGAGCGTGCCCGCCTCCCAGCGTTCGAGGCCGTAGTGGCCCAGCACCACCAGCCCCGGCACCCCGGCCAGGGAGCCGTACTCGACGGCCGTGGCGGCCGGGCGGCCGGTGACGACCGCCACGGCGCCGACCAGCCCACCGAGCCTGGCCAGCGTCGCGGGGCCGTCCGGGTGGATCCTGGCCGCCGCCGGGTCGGACACGATCGGGGAGAGCGTGCCGTCGAAGTCGAGCCCGATCACCGCCCCCGCGGGGTCGTCGATGATCGCCCGCAGTCCGTCGGGAGTGTCCACGGTCATGCTCGCTCGGCTCCTCGTCGGCTCCGCCGTCCTGCCCGGCTCATGTGGCTCGTCCTCCAGGGGTCGGCCCGGCTGCTTGTCTGTCTGGCCGTACCCACGGATCAGGGGCGCAAGCCCATCCGCCGGGCGGCGCGGTCGCGCCGGCGGGTCTCGCGGAGCCGGCGCAGGCGCTTGACCAGGATCGGATCGTGAGCGAGCGCCTCGGGCCTGTCGATGAGCTCGCCGAGGAGCTGGTAGTAGCGGGTGGCCGAGATGTCGAAGGTCTCACGGATGGCCTGCTCCTTGGCCCCCGCGTGGCGCCACCACTGGCGCTCGAAGGCGAGAAGCTCCCGCTCCCGGTCGGTGAGAGCCCGCGGGGCCGGCTCCTGGGCAGCACTGTCACCGGGGATCGGCGCAGTGTCCATTGGCTGTCCTCCTCGGTCGGGCACGCGGTGGTCACACCGCGAGCGCACGGCCCGCTGCCAGGATAGTCGGGAATTTCGGGCTGTTTACGACGCATGCATTTCCGGCTGTTCACAGCGGATGCGGAGACGTACAGTCACCAGATGTGACCTCTGTCATCACTCTTCTCACCGACTACGGCCTGGAGGACGGCTACGTCGCCGCCTGCCACGGCGTGATCGTCGGCATCTCGCCGGAGTCGCGGATCATCGACGTGTGCCATCTGGTCCCGTCCGGCGACATACGGCGGGCCGCGGCGATTCTGGCGCAGACGATCCCCTATCTGCCCGCCGGCGTGCACATCGCCGTGGTGGATCCCGGCGGCGGCTCGCGCCGGGCCGTGGCGGTCGAGGCCGGCAGCCACGTGTTCCTCGGCCCGGACAACGGCGTGCTGTCATGGGCGGTCCACGCCAGTGGCGGCGCGAGGGCGGCATACGAGCTGACCAACGAGGATCTCTTCAGGAAACCGGTCTCGCCGACCTTCCACGGGCGTGACGTCTTCGCCCCCGTGGCGGCGCACCTGACGGTCGGGCGGAGCCTGGCCGAGCTGGGACCGGAGATCTCCCTGGGGCGGCTGGTCTCGCTGCCCGCACCGACCTCGCTGGTGCGCGAGGGCGTGGTGGAGGGCGAGGTGCTGTCGGTCGACCGCTACGGCAACACCCAGCTGTCGGTCGGCGCGCGCGACCTGGCGACGCTGGGAGTGCGGCCGGGCGACACGCTGGCGGTCTGGCTGGGCCGCAGGCGGATCTCGGTGCCGTTCCGGGAGACGTACGCCGCGGTGGCCCCCGGAGAGCTGGTCGCCTTCGCCGACTCGGCGGGGCTGGTCGCGCTGGCGGTCAACTCCGGTGACGCCTCCCAGCGGCTGGGCCTCCCCCCGGGCGCCCACGTACGGCTGTCACCCGCCCCCTGAAACACGGCGCCCCTGAAGCACGGCACCCGTCCCCCCTTGGGGATGTTACCTAGCAAGCGCTTGTGTAATATCCTGTTATGGACGCACCCGTGATCGACGGCTGGTTCACCGTGGACGGCGGCACCGCGCATCTGCTCGGCACCCGCTGCGCCGACTGCCGGACCGTCTGCTTCCCGCCCCGGACGGGGTTCTGCCCCAACCCGCGCTGCGCGGGCGAGAACCTGGCCGAGACGCGGCTCTCGCGCCGGGGCACCGTCTGGTCCTACACCAACGCCTGCTACCCGCCCCCCACGCCGTTCGTGGCGGCCGAGCCGTACACGCCGGTGACGCTGGCGGCGGTGGAGCTGGCCGAGGAGGGGATCGTCGTGCTCGGCCAGGTCAAGGACCTGACCGTGGAGGAACTGCACGTCGGCATGGAGCTGGAGCTGACCTGGGGCCCGCTCGCCGACGGCCCGCCGGTGTGGATGTGGGGCAGGCCGTGAGCGCCGTCGTCCTGGGTGCCGGGATGCACCCCTGGGGGAAGTGGGGACGGCCCTTCACCGAGTACGGCGTGGCCGCCGCCCGGGCCGCCCTGCGCGACGCGGACCTGGCCTGGACCGACGTCCAGTACGTGGTGGGCGCCGGCACGATCAGGAACGGCTATCCGGGATTCGTCGCCGGCGCGACGTTCGCCCAGGCGATGGGGTGGAGCGGCGCGCGGATCGCGTCCTGCTACGCG
The DNA here is from genome assembly GCF_030811595.1 of Streptosporangium brasiliense. NCBI lineage: Bacteria > Bacillati > Actinomycetota > Actinomycetes > Streptosporangiales > Streptosporangiaceae > Streptosporangium > Streptosporangium brasiliense. The sequence continues at coordinate 2,314,972 of NZ_JAUSRB010000002.1, read as the reverse complement.
GCGTGCGCCTCGGGCGCCCAGGCCCTCGACATCGCCCGCACCCGGATCCTCGCCGGGCTCTGCGACGTGGCGATGGTCGTCGGCGCCGACTCCACGCCCAAGGGGTTCTTCAAGCCGGTGGGCGGCGACCGCCCGGACGATCCCGACTGGCTCCGGTTCCGGCTGCTCGGTGCCACCAACCCGGCGTACTTCGCGCTCTACGCGCGCAGGCGGATGGCCCTGTACGGCGACACCGCCGAGGACTTCGCCGCCGTCAAGGTCAAGAACGCCCTCGCCGGCTCCCTGAACGACAACGCCCGCTACCGCAGAACCGTCACAGCCGGACAGGTGCTGGACTCTCCCATGGTGGCCGATCCGCTGCGGCTGATGGACATCTGCGCCACCTCCGACGGCGCCGCCGCGCTGGTGCTGGCCTCGGAGGACTTCGCCCGCCGCCACGGCGCGCGCGGCCCCGTACGGCTCGCGGCCGTCTCCACCGTGACGCCGTCCTTCCCCGACACCGTGCTCGGACTGCCGGACTTCGCCACCGACTCCACCGCCGCGGTGCCGCCCCCCGAGCGGACCTTCCGCGCCTCCATCGCCCACGCCGCCTACGAGGAGGCCGGCCTGGGCCCCGGCGACCTGTCCTTCGCCGAGGTCTACGACCTGTCGACCGCGCTGGAGCTCGACTGGGTCGAGGAGATCGGTCTCTGTCCGCCCGGCGAGGCCGGCAAGCTGCTGCGCGCCGGGGACACCTCACTCGGCGGCCGGATCCCGGTCAACCCCTCCGGCGGGCTCGCCTCCTTCGGCGAGGCCGTCCCGGCCCAGGCCATCGCGCAGGTCTGCGAGCTCACCTGGCAGCTCCGCGGGAGGGCCGGATCGCGCCAGATTACCGGGGCAAGGGTCGGCCTTGCCGCCAACCAGGGCTTGTTCGGCCACGGCTCCGCCATCATCGCCACTACTTGACGGAACCGAAGCATCAAGGTGTTGGACGCCTTCCCCGCAACCCGGAATACTCATCGCGACAACACGTAGTCACTCGGTTGCGGTGCGCATCACCGATGCGCCGCCCGAGTTGTCGGGGGAGAAAAAAATCATGATTCGTCGTCTTCTCATCACCACGGCCTGCGTCGGCGTCGCCGTCCTCGCGCCGGCCGCCGTCGCGTCCGCCTCCACCTCCAAGGCCGCGAACTGCTGCAACGACACCGTCATCGCGGGGGCCCCGGTCTTCGTCCCGACGGGCACCGTCACCTACGGCAACACCGTCATCCCGACCAGCGTGTCCTCCGGTTGCGGCGGCGGCGTGGTCTACGGCGGCTCGGTCTGCGGCTACGGCTACGGCGGCGGCGTCGTCTACGGCGGCGGCTACGGCTACGGCGGCGGCTACGGCTACGGCCGCGGCGGCTACGGCTACAACCGCGGCGGCACCGTGATCAGCCAGGGCAGCGGCGTCGGCCACGGCGTCGGCATCGGCGGCCTCGTCGGCATCGGCGGCGTCGGTGTCAGCGTCCTCGGCCGATAGTGGCGAGCGGACCGGTAACCGGTAACGGCAAGCGGTAACAAGCGGAGAGGGCGGCGTCCCCACATCTCGATGTGGGGGCGTCGCCCTCTCCGTTCTCCGGGATCCCGCGGGCCCCGCCGTGCCCTCCGGCGCGCGCCACGCTCGCGCACATGGCCCCTAGACGTGCACCACGTCGTGGGTCTCGGCGAAGTGGCAGGCGCTGGCGTGCGCGGTGCCCGGCCGGATCTGCAGCAGCGGCTCCTGTTCGGCGCAGATGTCCTGCGCCTTCCAGCACCTGGTGCGGAAGCGGCACCCCGACGGCGGGTTGGCCGGGGACGGCGGGTCGCCCTGGAGGATGATCCGCTCGCGCCGCTCGCGCCCCTCCGGGTCGGGCAGCGGCACCGCCGACAGCAGCGCCTGGGTGTAGGGGTGGGCGGGGCGATCGTAGATCTCGGTGTCCTTGCCGAGCTCGACCATCTTGCCCAGATACATCACACCGACCCGGTCGGAGATGTGACGGACCACCGACAGGTCGTGGGCGATGAAGATGTAGGCGAGGTCGAACTCGTTCTGCAGCCGCTCCAGCAGGTTGATGACCTGCGCCTGGATCGACACGTCGAGCGCCGACACCGGCTCGTCGCAGACGATGATCTCCGGCTGGAGCGCCAGCCCCCGGGCGATGCCGATGCGCTGGCGCTGGCCGCCGGAGAACTGGTGCGGGTAGCGGTTGACGTGGTCGGGGTTGAGGCCCACGACCTCCAGCAGCTCCTGCACCTTGCGGCGGCGGTCCCCCTTGGGGACGACGTCCTGGTGGATCTCGTACGGCTCGCCGATGATGTCGCCCACGGTCATCCGGGGGTTCAGCGACGTGTAGGGGTCCTGCATGACCATCTGGATGTTGCGGCGGACCCGCTTGAGCTCGCCGCCCCTGGCCTGGGCGATCTCCCGGCCGTTGATCCTCACCGAGCCGGAGGTCGGCCGCTCCAGCGCCATCAGGAGCTTGGCCAGCGTCGACTTGCCGCAGCCGGACTCGCCGACGATGCCGAGCGTCTCACCGCGCCGCAGGTCGAAGGAGACCCCGTCCACGGCCTTGATCGCACCGATCTGCTTCTTCATGACGATGCCCTGGTTCAGCGGGAAGTGCTTGACCAGGTCGCGGACCTCAAGGATCGGCTCACCCGTGGCTGCCATCGAGGACCTCCCTCCAGTAGTGACAGGCGCTGCTGCGTGTCGAGCCGATCTCGTGGAGAGGCGGCGCGTCGGTGACGCAGTTGTCCTGACGGTAGGGGCACCGGGGGTGGAAAGCACAGCCCGAGGGCATCGCGAGCAGGTTCGGCGGCATGCCCTTGATGGCGTACAGCTCCTGGCCCTTCTGGTCGACCCGGGGGATCGAGTCCAGCAGACCCTTGGTGTACGGGTGGGCGGGGGCCCGGTAGATGTCGTGCACGGGGGCGTTCTCCACGATCCGCCCGCCGTACATGACCGCGATCTTGTCGGCCACGTCGGCCACCACGCCGAGATCGTGGGTGATCAGGATCAGGCCCATGTTGCTCTCGCGCTGCAGCTCGGCCAGGAGCTCCATGATCTGGGCCTGCACCGTCACGTCGAGCGCCGTGGTGGGCTCGTCGGCGATCAGCACCTCCGGGTCGAGCGCGATCGACATCGCGATCATGATGCGCTGGCGCATGCCGCCGGAGAACTGGTGCGGGTAGTCGTGCACCCGCTGCCTGGCGCCGGGGATGCGGACCCGGTCCATCAGCTCGACGGCCTTCTTCTCGGCGTCACGCCGGGAGGTGCCCCGGTGCACCCGGAACATCTCCCCGATCTGCGAGCCCACGGTGAAGACCGGGTTCAGCGCGGAGAGCGCGTCCTGGAAGATCATCGAGATCCGCTGGCCGCGGACCTGGGAGCGGCCCTCCTCGGTCAGCTTCAGCAGGTCCGTGCCCCGGAAGCGGATCTCGCCCCGGGGGATGCGGGCCGGCGGCATGTCGAGGATGCCCATGATCGCCTGGGCGGTCACCGACTTGCCGGAGCCCGACTCGCCGAGCACGGCGAGCGTCTCGCCGGGGTTCAGCGAGTAGCTGACCCCGTTGACCGCCTTGACGACGCCCTGTCTGGTGACGAACTCCACGTGCAGGTCGTCGACGGAGAGCAGGGGTTCGTCACCCAGGGCTCCCTCGGCGGGCAGCACCGACGTTGACGTCTTCTTCACAGGTCCCCCTTACCGCAGCTTCGGGTCGAGGGCGTCGCGGACGGCGTCGCCCAGCATGATGAAGGCCAGCACGGTCAGGCTCAGGAACAGCGCCGGGAACAGCAGCGGACCCGGAGCCTCCAGGAAGCGCTCCCGGGCATCGGAGATCATAAGTCCCCAGGAGATGTCAGGCGAGCGTAGACCGACCCCGAGGAAGGAGAGACCTGCCTCGGCGGCGATGAAGCCGCCCAGGTTGATCGTGGCGACCACGATCACGGACGCGACCGCGTTCGGCAGGATGTGCCGGAACATGATCCGGGGCGCGGAGGCGCCGAGCGCCCGGGCCGCGACCACGTAGTCCTGGCTCTTTGCTGTGATCACCGCGGCCCGCATGATGCGGAAGGTCATCGGCCAGGTCAGTACGGCCAGCGCCAGCATGACGGTCCAGACGTTGCCCGTGCGGAAGACCGCCAGGATGAGCAGGGCGCCGAGGATCGACGGGATCGCGAAGAAGATCTCGGTGATCCGGGAGAACAGGGTGTCGAGCGCGCCGCCCTTGAACCCCGCGACGAGGCCGAGCAGGCCGCCCACCAGCGCGGTGACGACCGTGGTCGTCACCCCCACCACGATCGAGTTGCGGGCGCCGTAGATCGTGCGGGCGTAGACGTCACAGCCCAGGTTGTCGGTGCCGAACCAGTGGGCGCCGCTCATGCCCTGCCGGGCCTCGGCGAGCCGGCAGCTCGCGGCGTCGAACGGGTTCACGGAGGTGAAGAGCCAGGGAAATATCGACATGATCAGAAAAATGCCGATAAGGACGGCCGAGCCGATGAAGAGCGGACGGCGGCGCAGGTCGTGCCAGGCGTCGCTCCACAGGCTCGCGGCCTTGGGGGGCCGGGGAGCCTTGGCCCGCTTGCCGTGCTTGGCGCGCCTGGCGGCCGGAGCAAGGGTGTCACTCATAACGGATCCTCGGGTCGAGCACGGCGTAGAGCAGGTCGACGACCAGGTTGGCCAGGATGTAGATCAGCACCAGCACGGTCACGATGCCGACGACGACGGACTGCTCGCGCAGGTAGACCGAGCTGAACAGCTGCTGGCCGATGCCCGGCAGGTTGAAGATGGTCTCGGTGATCACCGCCCCGCCCATCAGCGTGCCGAGGTCGGCGCCGAGATAGGTGACCAACGGGATCAGCGCGTTGCGCAGCGCGTGCCGCCCGACGACCCGGCGCCGGGGCAGGCCCTTGGCCACCGCGGTGCGGATGTAGTCGGCGCGCAGGGTCTCCACGAGACTGGTCCGGGTGAGCCGGGTGAGGTAGGCGATCGACGTCCCGGCGAGCACGAAGCCGGGCAGCAGGTAGCTGCGCCAGCCGTCCGTCACGCCCGCGACGGGCAGCAGGCCGACCTTGACCCCCAGGAGCAGCTGGAGCACGAACCCGGTGACCAGCGTGGGGATGGAGATCAGCACCAGCGTGGAGGCCAGGACCATCGAGTCCTGGGCCCTGCCGTGGCGCAGCGCCGCGTAGAGGCCGAGGCCGACTCCGATGATCGCCTCCATGACTAGAGCGGTCATCGCCAGGTTGATGGTCACCTGGAACTTGCCGGCCATGATGTCGGTCACCGGCACCCCGGCGAAGGTGGTGCCGAAGTCGCCGCCGAACAGGCCCACGAGGTAGTACCAGTACTGCACCAGGAACGGATCGTTCAGGTGGTAGTGCTCCCGCAGGATGGCGGTGATGTTGGGGTCCACCCGCTTCTCGCCCGCCAGCGCCGCGATGGGGTCACCGGGCAGCGCGAAGACGATGGCGTAGATGAGCAGGGTGGCGCCCAGCAGGACAGGTATCGCCTGGACAAGGCGCCTGATGATGTAACGGCCCATTCAAGCCTCCCGTACACGCCTCGGGGACGGCCCCTCGCGACCGGCCGGGTCGTGCCGTGCGAGGGACCACCCGGAGGCAGCCCATGGGGCCGGGCTCACGCGCCCGGCCCGCCGCCGTCCGTCAGGCGACCTTCTCGACCTGGGTCCACTCGACCTGGTTGAGGAGGTTGAGCTTGATGCCCTTGACATGCTGGGAGAACGCGACGTTCGTCCGGTAGAAGTACACCGGGATGTACGGCAGTTCCTTGATCAGGATGTCGTCGGCCTGCTGGTAGTACTTCAGGCCCTGCGTCTGCGAGGCGGCGCTGTCACCCTTGGCGAGGAGGTCGTCGAACTCCTTGTTGGACCAGCCCGCGTAGTTCGAGCCGGTCTTGATCGCGACGGTGGAGAAGACCGGGGTCAGGTAGTTCTCGGCGGACGGGTAGTCGATCGCCCAGCCCATGCGGAACATGCCGCCGTAGGTCTTCTTGTCCAGCTCGTCGAGGATCGAGGCGAACTTCTCGAACGGCTTCACCGTGACCTGGACGCCCAGGTTGGCGCGGAGGTTGTTGGCGACGGCCTCGATCCACTCCTTGTGCGGACCGTCGGAGTTGTAGCCCAGCTCCAGCGTCTTGGGGCCGTTGTTCTCGGCGTACTGCGACTTGGCCTTGGCCGGGTCGTAGGTGCAGACCGCGCAGGCGCCGGGGCGGTAGCCGTCGAGCAGCGGGTTGATGAAGTCGTCGGCCGGGGCGCGGGTGCCGGAGAAGACCGTCTCGGCGATCGTCTTGCGGTCGATGGCCATGGAGATGGCCTCGCGGACCTTCACGTTCTCGTAGGTCTTGTTGTACTGCATCGGGAAGCCGATGTAGCCGACGCCGGCGTCGGCCTCGTCCATGTAGCGCTCACCGAGCTCGGCCTTGGCGCTGGCGATCGCCGACGGGGGCAGCGAGTCGTGGATGTCCAGGTTGCCGGCGCGCAGGTCGTTGAACGCGGTCTCGGAGCTCGCGTAGAGCTTGAACTGGAGCTTGTCGAACTTCGGCTTGTCCCCGGGGAACGCGTCGTAGCGGGTCAGGTCGATCGTCTGGTCGGTGCCCTTGTTGTAGGGCTTGTCGAACTTGAAGTAGCCCTGGCCGATCGGCTGCTTGGCGTACGCCTCGGTGACCTTGCCGGCGTCGTCGAAGGCGGCCTTGGGCAGCGGGTAGAACGACGTGTAGCCCAGCATCGTCTTGAACTGCGAGAACGGCTTGGTGAGGGTGATCTGGAAGGTCCGGGAGGTGGCCGCGTCGCCGATGACCCTCAGGCCCTTCATCCCCTTGGCGGAGACGGTCTTGCCCTCGCCCGGGTTCAGGTCGGCCCAGCCCTCGACGCGGCTGAAGAAGCCGTTGGCGCCCTGGGCGTTGTCCTGGTCGGCGGAGTAGTTCCAGGCGTCGACGTAGTTCTGCGCGATCAGCGGCTCCTTGTTGTGCCAGGTGTAGCCCGGCTTGAGCTTGATCGTCCAGACCTTGTTGTCGGTCGTCTTGATCGACTCGGCGACGTCGTTGACGACCTGCTTGTTCTCGTCGTAGCTGACCAGTGGGGCGAAGATGGCGGCCAGCACCTCGGAGCCCTCGGACTCGGTGGTGTCGCCGGGGTAGAAGAGCTTCTGCGGCTCGCCGAGTTCCATGCGCACGGGCTGGTCGGCCGAGGCCGTCCCACCACCCGCGGAGGTCTGGCCGCCGCACGCGGCCAGCCCCAGGGCGAGCAGCGCGGTACCGGCCGTGATCCGTGCGCCCTTAGTAACGCGCATAGTGGTAATTCCTCCCTTTACAGGCGGACGTCGCCGTTGAGGTCCCGGAGCCGGACGGCCAGGCGGAGGATGTTGTGGTCCCCCTGCCCTCGCCGTTCCGGCCAAGGTGTTGACGCCACACCAGTCGGACGCGACTATCCCGCACCGCTCCACACCTAAATGTCTCTGTGATGTTGCAGTTCGGTCACGCATGTGCCAGTTCGAGGCCATACGTCTACCGGCTTGACCAACCCGTGCCCACAGGCACACTAAAATCGGACACAAAGGTACATGTAGGACGCGAACGGTCACGCCAAAGTACCTCCGCCCCACGGGTGCTTGCATCCATTGCCCCCGCACGACCCTCGGCTGGGCTAACGTTGACCCCGTCGCAGGGGGACCGGAGGTTCGCAGGCGAACCGCACAATTGCCCTGGAACCTCTTCCGCGGAGATCCCGTCCAATGTGTGCGGCGGACCACCGCCGTAGGCACTTCAACCACTCGCATCCAATAGAGTCCTTGCCATGAGCCAGCCGGAATCCGCGATCGCGGACGCCCAGGCGGGCGGCCCGAATAACGGCACCCCTGACAAGGGGCAAGAGCCGCTGGCCAAGCTCGCCGAGCGTTACGGACTTCGGCGTGCCATCGCACGCCCCAGTCTGCCCGTCTACCTGCGCCAGTTGTGGGAACGACGGCACTTCGTCATGACCTACGCGACCTCGCGCAACGTCTCGAAGTACAGCAACTCAGCCCTGGGCCAGCTCTGGCAGGTCCTCACCCCCCTGCTCAACGCCGCCATCTACTTCCTGATGTTCGGCCTGATCCTCGGCGCGAGCAAGAACATTCCGAACTACCCGGCCTTCCTCATCACCGGGATGTTCGTCTTCACCTACACGCAGCGCTCGGTGAGCGGCGGCGCCAAGGCGATCTCCGGCAACCTGTCGCTGATCCGCGCCCTGCACTTCCCCCGGGCCGCGCTCCCGCTCGCCTACACGATCCAGGAGTTCCAGCAGCTCCTGATCTCGATGGGCGTACTGTTCGCGCTGGTGCTGATCACCGGCGAGCCGATCACCTGGTTCTGGCTGCTGATCCCGGTGGCCCTGCTGCTGCAGACGATGTTCAACATCGGCGCCAGCCTGGTCCTGGCCCGCGTGGGAGCCACCGCCCGCGACCTGAACCAGCTGCTGCCCTTCATCACGCGCACCTGGCTCTACGCCTCCGGCGTGTTCTTCTCCATCGAGGAGAAGATCGTGGATCCGGTCCACGGGGCGGGCCTGCCGCAGTGGGTCGCCGACGTCATGTACTTCAACCCGGCCGCCGCCTACATCGAGCTGATGCGCGACCTGCTCATGCAGCACACGCAGCAGGCCGTCCGGCCGTGGGTCTGGATCGTCTGCGTATTCTGGGCGTTGTTCGCCCTGATCGGTGGCTTCTGGTACTTCTGGCGAGCCGAGGAGAAGTACGGCCGTGGCTGAGTTGACCGAGGAGCTGTCCAGCGTGAAGGCTGAGGAACCCCGCGTCCCCACCAAGGACGTCAGGGTGCACCCCAACCCGGACCCCGTCGGCAACAGCCGTACGGGCACTCCGACGGTCATCGTGGACGACCTGCACATCATCTACCGCGTGTACGGCGCGGCCACCGACGCCGAGAAGGGCAACGCGGCCAACGCCCTCATGCGGCTGCTCAAGCGCCAGGGCAGGCCGCAGATGAAGGAGGTCCACGCCGTCCGCGGCGTCTCCTTCGTGGCCTACCACGGCGACGCCATCGGCATCATCGGCCGCAACGGCTCGGGCAAGTCCACCATGCTGCGCGCCATCGCCGGACTGCTGCCGCCCCACTCGGGCGCGGTCTACACCGACGGCCAGCCCTCCCTGCTCGGCGTCAACGCCGCGCTGATGCGCGAGCTGACCGGCGAGCGCAACATCGTGCTGGGCTGCTACGCGATGGGCATGAACCCCGCGCAGGTGAAGGACAAATACGAGGAGATCGTCGACTTCTCCGGCATCGGCGAGTTCGTGCAGTTCCCCATGTCGACCTACTCCTCCGGCATGGGCGCCCGGCTCCGTTTCGCCATCGCCTCGGCCAAGGCCCACGACGTGCTGCTCATCGACGAGGCCCTGGCCACCGGCGACCGCGACTTCAAGCGCAAGAGCCAGGAGCGCATCAAGCAGATGCGCGACGAGGCCGGCACGGTCTTCCTGGTCGCGCACAACCTCGACGTGATCGAGGAGACCTGCAACCGGGTCATCTGGCTGCACAAGGGCAAGATCAAGATGGACGGCGACCCCAAGGCGGTGCTCGCCGCCTACAACAGCGCCTGACGGCACGCCCGGGCCCGCCGCGGCCTCCCCGTACGGCGAGGCGGCCGGACGGCCCACGACGTGTCCACGGCGCGGGAGCGGCTGCCTGCGAGATCCTCCGGCGGCGGGGCAGGATGGGAGCGATCGACAAGACGCTCCTACCGGAGGTGAATCGTGTCCACACGGCCACCGATCCCATATGACTTCCTGCCCCAGGTCCCCGCGCTGACCGTCGAGAGCGACGACGTCCGCGACGGCGAGACGCTGTCCGAGGCCCACGTGTTCGACGGCTGGGGCGCGACCGGGCAGAACATCTCACCGCACCTGCGCTGGTCGGGGGCCCCCGAGGGCACCCTCGGCTACGCGGTGACGTGCTTCGACCCCGACGCCCCCACCGGCAGCGGATTCTGGCACTGGCTGCTGTTCGACATCCCGGCCGAGGTGACCGAACTGCCGGCCGGAGCGGGCGGTGCCGGCTCCGGCTTCGGCGTGCACGGCCGCAACGACTACAGCACCAACGCCTACGGCGGCGCTGCCCCGCCTCCCGGCTGGCCGCACCGCTACATCTTCGCGGTGCACGCCCTCGACGTGGACAAGCTGGGCGTGGACGCCGACACGCCGCCGGCCGTGGTGGGCTTCAACATCACCGCCCACACCCTGGCCCGCGGATACATCGTCCCGGTGTACGAGGCCTGAGGGCGGGCGGCCAGGTGTGGCGGCCGCGGCGCCGGAGCACGGCGGACCGGGCTCCGGCGCCCGTCGCCGGGGCCCCCGCGCCTCAGCCGGGCCGCCGGTGCGCCTTCGGCGACAATCACTGACATCGTGATCGGCACTCCGCTATGATTCGAACGTTGTTTCGATCCTAGGAAGCCGTCATGGAGTGGGGGCGCGCGATGCGAGAGCTGTCGACCGCGATCGACCACCTGGCCACAGAGGACCCGTCCGAGATTCCCCGTCTCCAGCTCACCGAGCAACTCATCGAGCTGCACTGGCAGATGGCCAGACTTCAGGCCCAGATCGCCCGGCGCACCTCGGTGCGGGAGCCGGGCCTCTGAGACCAAGGAAGACCGGCCGGTGCGCACCGGCCGGTCTTCCTGTCACCGCGGATGTCCGGCTCCGTGGCGGACATCCCATGCCGGCGCGGAGCCCGGCCCGGCAGCGGGCCCCGCGCACCGTCACGGCCGTCCAGCGGCGGCGTGGGCACCCCACGCCGCCGCGTCCGCCCCGGCGCCGCCGCGGTTACTCGGCGGCGGCCCTGGTGGCGCCCATGGTGCTGTCGGCCACGGAGTGGACGGTCTCGGTGACGGCCCTGGCGCCCTCCCCGGTGGTGTTGCCCACCAGCGGGGAGATCTCGTCACCGGAGGCGGAGCGGACGATCGGGGCGACGGCCCCGGCGACCGGCGCGGCCTCGGCCGGCGACAGGGTGCCCACCAGCGGGGCGACGGTGCCCGCCCGCTCGGCGCCCTGCGGGACGGCCTGGTTCACCGCGTCGACGAGGCCGCCGACCTCCGGCTGCCCCCCGGTAAGCCCCTGGACCGCCGCCGCGGGGACCTGGCCCGCCTGACCGGCCTGGCCCGCCTGACGGGCCTCGGCGGCCCGCACGGCCGCGGCCGCCAGGTCACCGAAACCGTCGGCGCCGTCGACCAGCATGTCCTCCCCCGTGGTGGAGCCGGTCAGCGGGCTGTCGAGGGCGATGCCGTCCGGCGAGACGCCGACGAGGTCCTCAACGGCGTCCGAGAGCGTCCCGAGCAGGCCGTCGACACCGTCGTCGCGCCGGTCGGCGGCGGGGCCGCCGAAGGGGGCCTGGCCGTTGAAGGGGGCCTGGCCGTTGAAGGGGGCCTGGCCGTTGAAGGGGCTCTGACCGTTGAAGGGGGCCTGACCGTTGAAGGGGGCCTGGCCACCTCCCAGCTCGATCCGCGGGTCTCGGCCGCCTCCCAGGGAGATCGGCCGGTCCTGCCCGTAGGACAGGGCGGACAGCATGTTCCGGCCGTCGAGCAGGCCGCCGGTGAGCCCCTCGACCGCCATGGAGACGTCCTCGGCCGCGTCCCGGCCGTCGAAGACGTCGCGCGCCTGCGCCTGGGCGGGGGCGCAGACCGCCGCCGCGAGGCCGAACGCCGCCACGGCCACAGCCGCCTTGATGACTCGCTTCATGATTGCCTTCCCAGCTTTGTAATCGGCACGCTTGATTTCTTGGAATCGTCAGGAAAAAGCGGGCCTGAGACCCGATATCACCGGCGGGCGCGATTTGGAGGGCTACACGAAACGCGCCGGCCGGAAGCTGCATCGGCATTTGTATCACCGCCCCGAGCGGCCCCCAAGTCCGCCCGCGATGATCGGATCTTCCTTGCGGGACGAGGCTGGGACCCCAACAGAGCAGCGCCGGGCGGGTCCTGGGACCTGCCCGGCGCTGCCGGTATATGTGGAAATAGTCCTGCGAAGGATTACGCTCCGCTCATCCTTATGCCGCAAAACCACTGGGACCCGGAGCACATTTTCGCGCCGCCGGGGACGGGAAACCGGGAAAGAGGCGGGAAAAAGAGTCCGCGGGTCACGGCGTCAGATTTTCCGGTTGCCGGGCACCCGCTTGACCGAGCGGATCAGGCGGACAGCCGCTGGGGGGCCGCCACCGGCTCGAAGGGTCCCGCGGACTCGGCGGACCCGGCGGGCCCGGGGAGGTCGGAGAGTCCGGAGAGGGAGAGGTCGGAAAGTTCGGCGGGGTCGAAGGGGAAGCGCTCGGCGAACGCCGGCCGGAGGTCGGTGAGCCAGGTGGCGGTGGGGTCGTACCGCGCGAAGAAGGGACGCCCGACCAGCTCGGGATCGCGCGCCTGGATGAGGTGGAGCACGAAGACCTTCTGCCCGGCGATCTCGGTGACGCCGTCCACGCAGACCTTGCCGGGCGTGGCCGACATGGAGGGGCCCCGCACCGTGCGACACAGCCCCGAAACGCTCGCGTACGCGTCCCTGAAGATCTCGTAGGCCCGGGCGAGCGGGACCGCGAAGTAGTCCTGCGGCCCGGTGTCCCGTTCGACGAACATGTAGTAGGGCACCATGCCCATCGTGAGCTGCCTGCGCCACATGGACGACCAGATCCCGGGGGCGTCGTTGACCGTCCTGATCAACGGCGCCTGGGTCCTGATCACCGCGCCGGTGGCGAGGATCCCGGCCACGGCGGCTTCGGCGACGGGCGACTCCATCTCCCTCGGGTGGGAGAAGTGCGCCATGAAGGCCAGGTTCTTGCCCGCGTCCACCACCGAGGCGAACAGGCGCAGCGTGTCGTCGGCATCGGGGTCGGAGACGAAGCGCTGCGGCCAGTAGGCCAGCGACTTGGTGCCGATGCGGATGGATTCGAGCTGCTCCACCTCCAGCAGCGGCTCCAGGTAGCGGCGGAGCACCGGCTCACTCATGATCATCGGATCGCCACCGGTGAACAGCACGCTGGTCACCTGAGGGTTGTCCTTCAGGTAGGCGATGAGATCGTCGATGTCGTCGGAGGCGAACTTGAGGTCGGGCTCGCCGATGAACTGCGCCCACCGGAAGCAGTAGGTGCAGTAGGCGTGACAGGTCTGGCCCTGCTTGGGGAAGAAGAGGACTGTCTCTGGATATTTGTGCTGCATGCCCGGCACCGGCTCCTGGCCGATCCGCGGGACGTTGAGGTCGAGCTGTCCGGCCGGGTGCGGGTTGAGCCGCATCCTGACCTCGCGTGCCGCCGCCTGGATTTCCGCGTTCGGCGCGCCCGCTCCCAGGAGACCTGCGAGTCTGGTGACGTCCGGCTCGGGCAGCATGTCCGCCTGAGGGAAGACCAGACGGTATATGGGGTCATCGGGTATGGCCGACCAGTCGATGAGCTGATCCACCACGTAGGCGTTGGTACGGAAGGGCAGCACGGTCGCCACCGCTCTGATCCGGAGCCGCTCCTCGTCCCCGAGGCCCGCCCGTCGCAACAGGTCGTCCAGATGCTTGGCGGTGTAGGCCCGGAACCCCCGAGTAGAGCCTTCCTTCAAGATCACTAAGTCTTTCCTCCGATTTTTGTCGATCTACACGTAAACCTCTCCAGCCAGTCGCGCGTCTACCGCGCTTATATAAGCGGACGCAGTCACCCCTGCAGCCGGTTCCACTCATCAGTAAGTTCCCAGGTAAAGTTCCTATCGCGATATATCTCGACTGGACGTACAATCCCCTCATGACCCCCCGCGACCCCGCTCCGCCGAGCCCCTCCGTCCCGGTCTCGCCACGTCCCCGCGTCCCCGCCCTGCGCGCCTCCGACGCCGACCGCGACCGGGTGGCCGCGGTGCTGGCCGAGGCACTCGCCACCGGCCGGCTGACCAGCGTCGAGCACGCCGACCGGCTGCAGGCGACCTACGACTCCGTGACCGTGGACGACCTCGTCCCGATCACCCTCGACCTGCCCGACGTCACCGCCACCGGCAGCGGCCCCGCCACCGTCCGGCAGGAGGTGAGCGCCGTCTTCAGCAAGGTCCTGCGGGGCGGGCGCTGGATCGCCGGCCGCCACACGACGCTGAACGCCACGTTCGGCGCGCTGATCGTCGACCTGTCCGACGCGGTGCTCCCCGGCCGTGAGATCACCCTTGAGGTCAACGCCTACTGCGGCAAGCTGATCGTCCGGGTCCCCAAGAACGCCCACGTCATCGACGAGGTCAGCGCGCTGTTCGCCAAGCGGCACATCTCCGGCGACCTCGGCGACGCGGGTGGCCCGGTCATCCGGGTCGTCGGCCGGACCACCTTCGGCAAGGTCGTCGTCGCACGGGAGAGGAGCGACTGGAATCTCCCCGACAGGCCCTGATCCCCGGTGGACCCATCCGGTGCCGGCCCCGCCTACGATGCGGACAAACCATCCCGCACGAGGTGACCGCTTGCCTGATACCGACCCTCCCGGCGTCATGCCGATCGCCCTGGACGCGATGGGAGGCGACCACGCCCCGGACGAGATCGTGGCGGGCGCCGTCCACGCGGTGCGGGAGCACGGGATCCCCGTCGTCCTCGTCGGCGAGCCCCGCCCCCTCATGGAGGCGCTCGCCCTGCACGACGCGCTCACCGAGATCCCGATCATCCGGGCCGAGGAGGAGCTGGCCATGGACGAGGGCGCCCTCGCCAGTCTCCGCCGCCCACGCTCCAGCATCGCCGTCGCCTGCCATCTCGTACGGCGGGGCGACGCCTCCGCCGTGGTCTCAGCCGGATCCACCGCCGGGATCGTGGCCACCGGAAAACTCCGGCTCCGCAGCCAGACCGGGGTGCTCAGACCCGCCATCACCGTCGCCCTGCCCACCCGGCCCACCCCCACCGTCCTGCTGGACGCGGGCGCCAACGCCGAGGTGAAGCCGGAGATGCTGGTGCAGTTCGCCCACCTCGGCGCGGCCTACGCGGAGACCGTCCTGGACGTCGCCGGACCCAAGATCGGCCTGCTGACCATCGGCAGCGAGCCGGGGAAGGGCAACAAGCTCGTCAAACGGGCACACGAGCTGCTGTCGGCCGCCCCCGGCCTGGACTTCGCCGGCAACGTCGAAGGACACGACCTGCTCACCGGGGTCGTGGACGTCATCGTCACCGACGGCTTCACCGGCAACGTGGCGCTCAAGACCATGGAGGGCAGCGTCCGCTACGCCTTCGCCGAGCTCCGCGAGACGATCAACGAGAGCCGCGCGGCCCGGCTGGGCGGGATGCTGCAGCGCAAGCGCGTCAAGGAGCTCAACCAGCGGCTGGACCCCGAGGTCCACGGCGGGGCCGTACTGCTCGGCCTGAACGGCACCGTGGTCATCGCGCACGGCTCCTCGCAGGCCAGAGGGGTGAGCGCCGCCTGCGTGCTGGCCGCCCGACTGGCCCGGCAAGGCGTGGTCGCCCGCATCGGCGAACGCCTGAGCGCCGCCCATCGGCCGCACCGCCTCTGGTGACCATCGGCCGCGCCGCCCCAGGATGGACCACCGCCGACGAGCCCGGCGCACACCCACATGACTCCGGCTGCGCCGCCTGGGAGCCCGGCCTCTCCAGCCGCGCCGCCGGCGGCTTTCAAGATCATGTAATCGCCCGAAATATCGCCGGCTCACGACCGGCCAAACGATACCCTTAGGTCATGACCGACCCGCAGCACGCCCTCACCGAGCGCGTCCAGCAGGCGCTGGCCGCCGCCTTCGGTGCGGACTACGCCGACGCAGACCCGCTGATCCGTCCCTCCCAGTTCGCCGACTACCAGGCGAACGTGGCGATGAGCCTGAGCAAGCGGCTGCGACGGGCCCCGCGGGAGGTCGCCCAGGAGATCGCCGACCACCTCACCGGCCGCGCCGGCGACGCGCAGGGGGAGCCCTTCCCCGGCACCGTCGAGGTCAGCGGCCCCGGCTTCCTGAACATCACGCTGTCCGACGACTGGATCACCGCCCAGACCGCCGGGATCCTGGCCGACCCGCGCAGCGGCGTCGCCCTCGTCGCCTCGCCGCAGACCGTCGTGGTCGACTACTCCGCGCCCAACGCGGCCAAGGAGATGCACGTCGGCCACCTGCGCACGACCATCGTCGGCGACGCCCTGGTCCGCGTGCACGAACACGTCGGCAACAAGGTCATCCGGCAGAACCACCTGGGCGACTGGGGCACCCCGTTCGGCATGCTCATCGAGCACCTGCTGGACATCGGCGAGGAGACCGCCGTGGCCCAGCTCGAGGCGGGCGAGGGCAACGCCTACTACCAGGCGGCCCGCGCCAAGTTCGACAGCGACCCGGAGTTCAACAAGCGCGCCCGCACGCGGGTGGTGACCCTCCAGGCCGAAGAGCCGGAGACCATGCGCCTGTGGCACATCTTCATGGACGCCACGGTCCGCTACTTCAACAAGGTCTACCACCAGCTCGGCGTGACGCTGACCGACGGCGACATCGCCGGCGAGAGCATGTACAACCACGTGCTCGCCAAGGTCTGCGACGAGCTCCAGGAGCGTGGCATCGCGGTCGTCAGCGACGGCGCGCTCTGCGTCTTCCCGCCCGGCTTCACCGGCCGCGAGGACCAGCCGCTGCCGTTCATGATCCGCAAGAGCGACGGCGGATACGGCTACGCCACCACCGACATGGCCACCATCCACTACCGCGTCCAGGACCTCAAGGCCGACCGGATCCTCTACGTGATCGGGGCGACCCAGGCCCTGCACATGTCGATGCTGTTCGCCTCCGCCAGGATGGCCGGCTGGCTGCCCGACCACGTCCGCGCCGAGCACGTCCAGATCGGCAGCGTGCTGGGCAGCGACGGCAAGATGTTCAAGACCCGCAGCGGCGAGTCCATCAAGCTGCTGCAACTGCTCGACGAGGCCGAGACCCGTGCCGCCGCCGTGCTCGCCGACCGCGACTACGACGACGCCACGCGCGGCGTGATCGGGCACGCCGTCGGCATGGGCGCGGTCAAATACGCCGACCTGTCGGTCAGCCACGACAGCGAATACGTCTTCGACTTCGACCGGATGCTCGCGCTGACCGGCAACACCGGCCCCTACCTCCAGTACGCCACCGCCCGCATCCGCTCCATCTTCCGCAAGGCGGACACCGACCCGGCCAAGGCGACCGGCCCGATCGTGCTCGGCCACCCCGCCGAACGCGCCCTGGCCCTGCAGCTCCTCGGCTTCGGCGCGATCGTGGAGGAGGTGGCCGAGAGCTCCGTGCCGCACCGGCTCGCCAACTACCTGTTCGAGACCGCGAGCGTCTTCACCACCTTCTACGAGAACTGCCCCGTCCTGAAGGACGACGTCGACCCGGCCACGCGCGCCTCGCGGCTCGCCCTGTGCGCGCTCACCCTGCGCGTGCTGGAGACCGGCCTGAGCCTGCTGGGCGTCCCGGTCCCCGAACGCATGTGAGCTATCCGCCGGATGATCGCCTTGATTCACCAAATCGAGGCGATCATCCGGCAAAATTGGGTTCGGCGCGCCTCCCGACAGGGATGACCGAAGCGCACTACGCTGGCGCGGTCACCGGTCACAACTTCGGAGAGTTCTCTGCCTTGAGCACCGACCTGACCGCGAGTCCCCACATCGGGACGGAGCTGCACCGCTACGCCGAGGCACTCCTGGCGAATCTGACCGCC
Organism: Streptosporangium brasiliense; assembly: GCF_030811595.1. Lineage (NCBI taxonomy): Bacteria > Bacillati > Actinomycetota > Actinomycetes > Streptosporangiales > Streptosporangiaceae > Streptosporangium > Streptosporangium brasiliense. The sequence goes on along the minus strand of NZ_JAUSRB010000002.1, from coordinate 2,297,316 downwards.
GACGCAGCCCTCTCCACGGCGCCACCGAAGTTCCCGGATGTGACCGACCACTGGCTGGCCCCGGCGGTCGAGGCCCTCACCCTGCTCATGCGCGGCGAGGACGCGCTCGACCCGCTCGGCCGCGCCGCCCAGCTCGACGAGCAGCGGACCGCGCTCTTCCTCTGCCTGGCCCTGGCCGTCGCCGGCCGGGGCGACCAGATCCACGCCTCCTGGCTGGGCATCGCCTTCGGCGGGCTGTCCGCCGACAAGCCGGTGACCCACGGCCAGCGTGCGCTCTGGCTCGCCGCCGCCAAGGGAGCGTACGGCCCCGCCGGCAAGATCTTCGTGCTCCGCAGGCTCGACTCGGTGGCCACGCCCTCGGAGGTCGAGCCCGACCGGTGGTTGAGCGCGATGACCCCGCACGAGCCCTCGATGGTGGTGCCGCCGTCCCTGGTCGACTTCCCCGAGCTCGCCGAGCTTCCCGAACTGGCCGGGCCCGTCCAGGCCGCCGACCAGCTGGCCCGCCTGCTCGGCCGCTGTGTCGAGATCACCTCGACCCGGGAGAGCACCGGAACGGAGCTGGCCGGCCGCGCGGGCAGACCCACCGCCGCGTGGATCGAGGGGGAGCCGCTCGCGGTGCTGCGTCACCTGATCGGCTCAGACGGCGCCGAGCGCCCGACCGACTCGCTCACCGGTCACCTGCTCACCGATCTGCGTCCCGGCTCCGATCCGCACTTGGCCGCCATCGCCCTGCACATGGCCGCGCCGACCGTGCGGGCCGCCGCCGAGGGCCTCGTGCTGGCCACCCAGGTGGATCCGCCGGAATCGGTCACCATGCCGCTGCTCGGGCACCGCGTGGTGCTCCGCCCCGAGGGCCCTGACCCCGAGTCCCTGGCCGCCGCCGAAGAGCGGATCAGCGTCGAAGGCGTACCCGCCCGCGGCCGCCCCTGGCTCGCCTACGCGCTGCTCGCCCTGGGCGTGGCAGCCCTGGTGGCCGCGCTCGTCACCCCCGTGACGCTGCCGCTGGCGGCGCTCGCGCTGGCCCTGGTGGCCGCGGGAGGCCACCAGCTCTGGCGCCGGCGCAGGCACGAGCGGGCAGACGCCGAATACGTCACCGCGCAGCTCTCCGAGCTGCGCGAGCTGGCCGACAGCGCCGTGTGGGCACTGCACGAATACGCCCGCGAGAGCGACAAGCGCGCCCAGACCGCCGCCTCGGACCTGGCCGAGCTGACCCGTGTGCTCCGCAGGGGCCCCCGCGCAAGATAGCCGGAGCACCAGCCGGGAGCGCACCGGGAGCGCCCCAGCGCCACGGAGGAGGCCGCAGGGCGCCGGCCGCGGCGCAGGGGGGCATATGGGAGCGGCGAAGATCGCATGCCACCGGCCGTCCCGGTGGCCCGGGATCAGCCGGTGGTGATCTCCACCTCTGCCGGAGCCAGCAGGAAGACCTTCTCCGCGATGCGCTCTATGCGGCCCTCACAGCCGTAGGCCAGGCCCGCGGCGAAGTCGACCATCCGCGTGGCCTCGGCGGTGCTCATGACGTTGACGTCCATGATGACGGTCTGGCCGTCGCGGAAGTGCTGTCCGATGATCGGAGCGTCGTTGTACTTCCTGGGCGTCAGCATCACGATCCGCGAAGGCTCGCTCATCGAGCGCCAGCGCTTGGCCGCACGCTCCGAAGCGGGCTGCCAGTCCTCGCCCTCGCCTTCGACGTCGTCCTCGTAGTCATAGGACTCGTCGTAATCCTCTGCTCCGCCTAGGCCAAGGTAGGTCGCCACCTTGCGCACTGCCCCCATCGGCTCGTCCTTTCCTCAGGACCACGCCGCATCCGGCTTGTCCTACACCTTGGACGGTAACCGACGCCCAGAAGTTCGCCGCGCGACACGCCCAACGCTTATTCCCACTTTGTACGGCTAGCGCACTGGTTTGCCTGGCCCGCACACCCGCTTTCAGCCGAATATTGTCGATCAGTTAAAATTACGTCATGCACATCTATACGGTCGATTCATTTACCGACCAATTTTCCAAGGGTAACCCTGCGGGGGTCTGTCTACTCGACAATCCGGTTCCGGATGCCTGGATGCAGTCCATCGCAGCGGAGATGAGGCACTCCGAGACGGCCTTCGTGCTTGAAGGGGAAGACGGCGAGCCGTATTCGCTCCGTTGGTTCACGCCGGCGACCGAGGTGGCACTGTGCGGACACGCCACCTTGGCCACGGCGCACGTCCTGTATTCCACCGGATCGGCCCCGGAAACCCTTGAGTTCTCAACGAAGAGCGGGATCCTGTCCGTGACCAGGGACGGAGCCGGTCTGATCACCATGGATTTCCCGGCGAAGACGCTCGAAGCGGTGAGCCCGCCGGAGGGTCTGCTGGACGCACTGGGGGTCGTCAGTCCTCTCTGGGTCGGCAAGAACGAGTGGGACTATCTCGTGGAGGTCGAGTCCGAGGAGGCCGTGCAGAGCCTCGCTCCTGACTTCCTCATGCTGGAGAAGGTGGACGCCCGAGGGGTCATCGTGACCGCCCCCGCGTCGCGGTCCGGCATCGACTATGTCTCCCGTTTCTTCGCCCCCAAAGTCGGCGTCCCCGAGGACCCGGTGACCGGCTCCGCCCACTGCGCCCTGGCCCCTTACTGGACGGGCAAGCTCGGCCCCGACTCCCTGATCGGCGCCCAGCTCTCCCAGCGGGGCGGTGTGGTCCACACGACCCTGCGGGGCGACCGGGTCCGGCTGGCCGGGCATGCGGTGACCGTGCTCTCCGGCGAGCTTCACGTCTGAAGGCCCGCGGGGGCAGGCATGGTGGCGCCCCGTCCGCCCCGGACCGGCCGTCAAGTCCCCGGAACGCAGGAAAGGCCACCCCCGAAGGGATGGCCTAACCTGAATGATTGTCCGGCGGCGACCTACTCTCCCACACCGTCCCCGGTGCAGTACCATCGGCGCTGAAGAGCTTAACTTCCGGGTTCGGAATGTAACCGGGTGTTTCCCCTTCGCCATAACCGCCGTAACACTATGAAACTGTCAAACACACGCACATGCCGCGGTGTTCGCTGTTTCAGAATCGCATAGTGGACGCGGGCAACAACCCTGATCACGCGCTGCTCCGGACCCGGCGAAGGGACCAAAGCGCTGCAGAAACCAACAAGGTATGCTTTGTGGTCAAGTCCTCGGCCTATTAGTACCGGTCAGCTCCACACATTACTGTGCTTCCACCTCCGGCCTATCAACCCAATCGTCTATTGGGAGCCTTACCCCTCACGGGTGGGAGACCTCATCTCAAGGCGAGCTTCCCGCTTAGATGCTTTCAGCGGTTATCCCTTCCGAACGTAGCCAACCAGCCGTGCTCCTGGCGGAACAACTGGCACACCAGAGGTTCGTCCGTCCCGGTCCTCTCGTACTAGGGACAGCTCCTTTCAAGTCTCCTGCGCGCGCAGCGGATAGGGACCGAACTGTCTCGCGACGTTCTAAACCCAGCTCGCGTACCGCTTTAATGGGCGAACAGCCCAACCCTTGGGACCTACTCCAGCCCCAGGATGCGACGAGCCGACATCGAGGTGCCAAACCATCCCGTCGATATGGACTCTTGGGGAAGATCAGCCTGTTATCCCCGGGGTACCTTTTAGCCGTTGAGCGACGGCGCTTCCACAAGCCACCGCCGGATCACTAGTCCCAGCTTTCGCTCCTGCTCGACCCGTCGGTCTCACAGTCAAGCTCCCTTGTGCACTTACACTCGACACCTGATTGCCAACCAGGCTGAGGGAACCTTTGGGCGCCTCCGTTACTCTTTAGGAGGCAACCGCCCCAGTTAAACTACCCACCAGACACTGTCCCTGATCCGGATCACGGACCGAAGTTAGACGTCCAAAACGACCAGAGTGGTATTTCACCAATGACTCCACCATCACTAGCGTGACAGCTTCACCGTCTCCCACCTATCCTACACAAACCGTTCCAAACGCCAATGTCAAGCTGTAGTGAAGGTCCCGGGGTCTTTCCGTCCTGCTGCGCGTAACGAGCATCTTTACTCGTAGTGCAATTTCGCCGGGTCTGCGGTTGAGACAGCGGGGAAGTCGTTACGCCATTCGTGCAGGTCGGAACTTACCCGACAAGGAATTTCGCTACCTTAGGATGGTTATAGTTACCACCGCCGTTTACTGGCGCTTAAGTTCTCAGCTTCGCCACATTACTGCAGCTAACCGGTCCCCTTAACGTTCCAGCACCGGGCAGGCGTCAGTCCGTATACATCGTCTTACGACTTCGCACGGACCTGTGTTTTTAGTAAACAGTCGCTTCCCCCTGGCCTCTGCGACCCCCACCAGCTCAGGGAGCAAGTCCCATCACCAGCGAAGGCCCCCCTTCTCCCGAAGTTACGGGGGCAATTTGCCGAGTTCCTTAACCGCAGTTCACCCGATCGCCTTGGTATTCTCTACCTGACCACCTGAGTCGGTTTCGGGTACGGGCCGCCACGACACTCACTAGAGGCTTTTCTCGGCAGCATAGGATCACCCACTTCGCCACAATCGGCTCGGCATCACATCTCAGGATACATGGACCGCGGATTTGCCTACGGTCCTCCCTACATGCTTACCCCAGGACTACCATCGCCTGGGCTGGGCTACCTTCCTGCGTCACCCCATCGCTTACCTACTACCAGATCAGGCCAGGCGTTCACTCTGACGCCGCCCCCGAAGGGGCAACCGAGTTAAGGACCCTTAGTATCACTGGATTCAGTATTGGCGCATCGTAGCGGGTACGGGAATATCAACCCGTTGTCCATCGACTACGCCTGTCGGCCTCGCCTTAGGTCCCGACTTACCCTGGGCGGATTAGCCTGCCCCAGGAACCCTTGGTCATCCGGCGCAGAAGTTTCTCACTTCTGATTCGCTACTCATGCCTGCATTCTCACTCGCACGGCCTCCACAACTAGATCACTCTGCTGCTTCGCCGGCCGCACGACGCTCCCCTACCCATCCACACACCTAAACCACAAAGGCTCGGACACATGTGTGAATGCCACGACTTCGGCGGTGTACTTGAGCCCCGCTACATTGTCGGCGCGGAATCACTTGACCAGTGAGCTATTACGCACTCTTTCAAGGGTGGCTGCTTCTAAGCCAACCTCCTGGTTGTCACTGCGACTCCACATCCTTTCCCACTTAGCACACGCTTAGGGGCCTTAGTCGGTGGTCTGGGCTGTTTCCCTCTCGACTACGGAGCTTATCCCCCGCAGTCTCACTGCTACGCTCTCACTTACCGGCATTCGGAGTTTGGCTGACGTCAGTAACCTTGTCGGGCCCATCGGCCATCCAGTGCTCTACCTCCGGCAAGAAACACGTAACGCTGCACCTAAATGCATTTCGGGGAGAACCAGCTATCACGGAGTTTGATTGGCCTTTCACCCCTAAACACAGGTCATCCCCCAGGTTTTCAACCCTGGTGGGTTCGGTCCTCCACGCGGTCTTACCCGCGCTTCAACCTGCCCATGCCTAGATCACTCCGCTTCGGGTCTACAGCATGCGACTCAAACGCCCTATTCAGACTCGCTTTCGCTACGGCTCCCCCACACGGGTTAACCTCGCCACACACCATAACTCGCAGGCTCATTCTTCAAAAGGCACGCAGTCACATCACAGACGCCCGAAGACGTCTACGCTCCTACGGCTTGTAGGCACACGGTTTCAGGTACTATTTCACGACCCCTCACCGGGGCGCTTTTCACCTTTCCCTCACGGTACTTGTTCACTATCGGTCATCAGGGAGTATTTAGGCTTACCAGGTGGTCCTGGCAGATTCACACAGGATTTCTCGGGCCCCGTGCTACTTGGGATCCCCTCAAACAGTCGACAAGATTTCGCCTACCCGGCTCTCACGGTCTCCGGCGCAACTTCCCAGAAGCTTCGACTATCCCATCGATTTCTCACTGCCTGGAGGAGCGGCAGCTCCTCCCAGAGGGTCCCACAACCCCGCACACGCAACGCCTGCCGGCTATCACACGCATACGGTTTAGCCTCTTCCGCTTTCGCTCACCACTACTCACGGAATCACTAATTTGTTTTCTCTTCCTACGGGTACTGAGATGTTTCACTTCCCCGCGTTACCACCAACCGCCCTATACATTCAGGCGGAGGCAACACCACATGACTGGTGCTAGGTTTCCCCATTCGGACATCCCCGGATCAAAGTCAGGTTGGCGACTCCCCGGGGCTTAACGCAGCCTCCCACGTCCTTCATCGGCTCCTGATGCCAAGGCATCCACCGTGTGCCCTAAAAAACTTGGCCACAAAGATGCTCGCGTCCACTATGCAAATCTCAAACAACAAACAGCGACCGCACCCACCCCACCACCAAACACCCACACCAGAAGCTGAGGCAAAACCCCAACCCCGGCCAGGCCGGTATGACAGGAGGACGGTCCCGCACGAGGTCACACAGACCACGAAGCCCGCCACAGGCAGGCTCCGCATCCGGTCCGTTTCCTCAGGACCCAACAGTGTGTCCGGAACCCCGGAACCCCTCGACCCGCGTTCCCACTCCCGACCCTCACGAGGAGGATGGGCGGTACTAGCCGGTCAGCGATCCCGCTGAACCGATTAGCCAGTGCTCCACTAATGAGCGCGTCATGTGCAGAACACGCGCCTGCAGACATGACCTGGACCAGACCCTCAAGCTGAGGATGTGGCCGATGCTCCTTAGAAAGGAGGTGATCCAGCCGCACCTTCCGGTACGGCTACCTTGTTACGACTTCGTCCCAATCGCCAGCCCCACCTTCGACCGCTCCCCCCACAAGTGGTTGGGCCACGGGCTTCGGGTGTTGCCGACTTTCGTGACGTGACGGGCGGTGTGTACAAGGCCCGGGAACGTATTCACCGCAGCGTTGCTGATCTGCGATTACTAGCGACTCCGACTTCATGGGGTCGAGTTGCAGACCCCAATCCGAACTGAGACCGGCTTTTTGGGATTCGCTCCACCTCACGGTATCGCAACCCTCTGTACCGGCCATTGTAGCATGTTTGCAGCCCAAGACATAAGGGGCATGATGACTTGACGTCATCCCCACCTTCCTCCGAGTTGACCCCGGCAGTCTCCAATGAGTCCCCACCACCCCACAAGGGAGCGTGCTGGCAACATTGAACAAGGGTTGCGCTCGTTGCGGGACTTAACCCAACATCTCACGACACGAGCTGACGACAGCCATGCACCACCTGTCACCCGATCCGAAGAGGCACCCATCTCTGAGTGTTTCCGGGCGATGTCAAGCCTTGGTAAGGTTCTTCGCGTTGCGTCGAATTAAGCAACATGCTCCGCCGCTTGTGCGGGCCCCCGTCAATTCCTTTGAGTTTTAGCCTTGCGGCCGTACTCCCCAGGCGGGGCGCTTAATGCGTTAGCTACGGCGCGGAAACCGTGGAAGGTCCCCACACCTAGCGCCCAACGTTTACAGCGTGGACTACCAGGGTATCTAATCCTGTTCGCTCCCCACGCTTTCGCTCCTCAGCGTCAGGTAAGGCCCAGAGAACCGCCTTCGCCACCGGTGTTCCTCCTGATATCTGCGCATTTCACCGCTACACCAGGAATTCCGTTCTCCCCTACCTACCTCTAGCCAGCCCGTATCGAATGCAGACCTGGAGTTAAGCCCCAAGCTTTCACACCCGACGTGACAAGCCACCTACGAGCTCTTTACGCCCAATAATTCCGGACAACGCTTGCGCCCTACGTATTACCGCGGCTGCTGGCACGTAGTTAGCCGGCGCTTCTTCTGCAGGTACACGTCAACTTCGTCCCTGCTGAAAGAGGTTTACAACCCGAAGGCCGTCATCCCCCACGCGGCGTCGCTGCGTCAGGCTTCCGCCCATTGCGCAATATTCCCCACTGCTGCCTCCCGTAGGAGTCTGGGCCGTGTCTCAGTCCCAGTGTGGCCGGTCGCCCTCTCAGGCCGGCTACCCGTCGTCGCCTTGGTAGGCCGTTACCCCACCAACAAGCTGATAGGCCGCGAGTCCATCCCCAACCGAAAAAACTTTCCACCACCATCCCATGCGGGAAGTGGTCGTATCCGGTATTAGACCCAGTTTCCCGGGCTTATCCCAGAGTCAGGGGCAGGTTACTCACGTGTTACTCACCCGTTCGCCGCTCGAGTACCCCGAAGGGCCTTTCCGCTCGACTTGCATGTGTTAAGCACGCCGCCAGCGTTCGTCCTGAGCCAGGATCAAACTCTCCAAACAATGTCTACAGAGTTGCTCCCGGCTGAAAGCACCCACCACCGGCAAAGGTGGAGGTGTCATCAACCAAAGGAATCCGTCCTCCCACACACGTGGGTGGGACGGGGTTGTGCTTCATGCACTGGCTTTTAACACACTGTTGAGTTCTCAAGAAACGGACGCGTTCTCCGTCACCGTGACCATGGTCCCGGCTCCGGGGCGTTTCGTTCGTTCCGTTGTGCCTTTATTCTTTCAGGCCCGCTTTTCCGTGTCAAACCCGCCCGCTTGAAGCGGCTTGACTTGATCTAGCTGGCCCTACCGGAATTCCGGCCGCCCCGTTTCCGGAGCAACCCCTCAAACTTACCAGCCTCTGAGCGGCTCTGCGAACCGATCTTTGAAACCGTCGAGTTTCAGGGGATTGTCGACAAACATGGTGCAGACCACGCTGAAGTCACCGGAGTGATTGGAGTGGTTTGCGCCGGACCTCGCCGACATCAAAAGATTAGCAGTCCCTCAAGACCGCTTGAGACCGAACGGCGAAGCCCGCCGGGATCAGGGCCGGGCCCGGCGGGAAACATAGACTCGGCTGGGTGAGCAGCCAGACGCCGCCTACGGCGAAGAAGGTTCCCAGCGAGCGCGTGCACCACGGGGACACCGTGGTCGATGACTACGCGTGGCTGACAGTCAAGGACGACCCCGAGACGATCGCCTATCTGGAGGCGGAGAACGCCTACACGCAGCAGGCGACCGCCCACCTCAAGCCTTTGCAGGAAACGATCTTCCAGGAGATCAAGGACCGGACCCTGGAGACGGACCTCACCGTCCCCACCCGCAAGAACGGCTGGTGGTACTACTCCCGGACCGAGGAGGGCAAGCAGTACGGCATCCAGTGCCGGGTGGCGGCCGACGGTGAGGCGCCCCCGGAGCTGGAGGCGGGCGAGGCGCTCCCCGGTGAGCAGATCCTGCTGGACGGCAACGAGCTGGCCGGAGACAGCGATTTCTTCTCCATCGGCACCAGCGCGGTCAGCCCCGACGGCACCATGCTGGCCTACTCCGTCAACTTCACCGGCGACGAGCGCTTCACCCTGAAGGTGAAGGACCTCACCACCGGGGAGACCCTCCCCGACGAGATCTCCGGCATCTTCTACGGCGGCGCCTGGTCGGCCGACGGCACCGCGTTCTTCTACACGACCGTCGACGAGGCCTGGCGGCCCAACCAGGTCCACCGGCACACCATCGGCACCGAGGCCAAGGACGACGTGCTCGTCCACGAGGAGGGCGACGAGCGGTTCTGGATCGGCATCGGGCTCAGCCGCAGCGAGCGCTACCTCGTGCTCTCGGCCGGGAGCAAGATCACCAGTGAGATCCGCATCCTCGAGGCGGACGACCCGACGGGCGAGTTCCGCCTCGTCCGGCCCCGGGAGACCGGTGTCGAATACGGCGTCGACCACGCCGGCGACCACTTCCTGATCCTGCACAACAAGAACGCGGAGAACTTCGAGCTGGCCACCGCGCCGCTCGACGCCCCGGGTGACTGGACCCCGCTGATCGAGCACCGCGCCGACACCCGGCTGCTCGACGTCGACGCCTTCCAGAGCCACACCGTCGTGCACTTCCGCCGCGAGGGCCTCACCGGCATCCGCGTCCTGCCCGGGGGCGCCGAGCCGTACGAGATCTCCTTCCCGGAGCCGATCTACGATGTCTCGCCCGCGGGCAACCCGGAGTTCACCGCCGAACGGCTCCGCCTCGGCTACACCAGCATGATCACCCCGCCTTCGGTCTACGACTACGACCTGCGGACGCGCGAGCTGATCCTGCTGAAGCGGAAAGCCGTGCTCGGTGGCTACGACCCGGCCGACTACGAGCAGTTCCGCGAGTGGGCCACCGCCTCCGACGGCACCCGTGTCCCCATCTCGATCGTGGTCAGGAAGGGCACCGAGCGGCCCGCGCCCACCGTGCTGTACGGCTACGGCAGCTACGAGATCTCGATCGACCCGTCGTTCTCGGTGGCCCGGCTCAGCCTGCTCGACAGGGGCTTCGTCTTCGCCATCGCGCACGTCAGGGGCGGCGGCGAGATGGGCCGCCGTTGGTACGAGGACGGCAAGTTCCAGAAGAAGAAGAACACCTTCACCGACTTCGTCGCCGCCGCCGAGCACCTCAAGGCGGAGGGCTGGTCGAGCGCGATCGTCGCCCGGGGCGGGTCGGCCGGCGGGCTGCTGATGGGCGCGGTCGCCAACCTCGCGCCGGAGGCGTTCGCGGGTGTGGTCGCCGAGGTGCCGTTCGTGGACGCGCTGAACACGATCCTCGACCCGTCGCTGCCGCTGACCGTCATCGAGTGGGACGAGTGGGGCGACCCGCTGCACAACGCCGACGTGTACGGATACATGAAGTCCTACTCGCCCTACGAGAACGTGGACGGGCGGGTCTACCCGCCGATCCTCGCCATCACCAGCCTCAACGACACCCGCGTCTTCTATCACGAGCCCGCCAAGTGGATCGCGAAGCTGCGCGACCTCGCGGACGGCGGGCCGTTCCTGCTCAAGACGGAGATGGGCGCCGGGCACGGCGGCCGCAGCGGCAGGTACGACTCCTGGCGCGAGGAGGCGCTGACCCTCTCCTGGATCCTCGACACAGCCAAGGCGGACCAGTGACCTACATCGCGGCGGACGACAGATACGACGGGCTCCAGCCGTACAACCGGGTCGGCAAGAGCGGGCTCAAGCTGCCGGCGGTCTCTCTGGGGCTCTGGCACAACTTCGGCGACGACAAGCCCTTCGAGACCCAGCGGGCCATCCTCAGGAGGGCCTTCGACCGGGGGGTGACCCACTTCGACCTGGCCAACAACTACGGCCCGCCGTACGGCTCGGCGGAGAGCAACTTCGGCCGGCACTTCCGGGAGGACTTCGCGCGCTACCGCGACGAGCTGGTCATCTCCACCAAGGCCGGATACGACATGTGGCCCGGCCCCTACGGCGAGTGGGGGTCGCGGAAATACCTGCTGTCCAGCCTCGACCAGTCGCTGAAGCGGATGGGGCTGGACTACGTCGACATCTTCTACAGCCACCGGTTCGACCCGGACACGCCGCTGGAGGAGACGATGGGCGCGCTGGACCACGCGGTCCGGTCGGGCCGGGCGCTCTACGCGGGCATCTCGTCCTACTCCCCGGAGCACACGGCCGAGGCCGCCCGGATCCTGCGCGAGATGGGCACGCCGCTGCTGATCCACCAGCCGTCCTACTCGATGATGAACCGGTGGATCGAGGGCGGCCTGCTCGACGTCCTGGAGGAGGAGGGCGTGGGCTGCATCGCGTTCTCGCCGCTGGCGCAGGGCATGCTGACCGACCGCTACCTCAACGGCGTCCCCGAGGGGTCGAGGGCCTCGCTGGGGCACTTCCTCACCCCGGAGATGCTCACCGACGAGAGCATGCGCCACATCCGCACGCTCAACGGGATCGCCGAGGGGCGCGGCCAGTCCCTCGCGCAGATGGCGCTGGCGTGGGCGCTGCGCGACCGGCGGGTCACCTCGGTGCTGATCGGCGCGAGCAGTGTCCGGCAGCTGGACGACAGCCTCGGGGCGGTGGAGAACCTGTCCTTCACCGATGAGGAGCTGGAGACGATCGACAAGGACGCGGTCGAGGCGGGCATCAACATCTGGTCCCGCTCCAGCGAAGCCTGATCTCCCCGGGGGGCCTCCCGGGAGCGAAACCTGATCTCCCCGGGGGCCTCCCGAAGGGCCCCGGGGAAGGTCACAGATCTCCCCCGGGTCCAGGAAGGTCACAGGGACCTTCCCAGGCCGCTACAGGGCCTCGTGTCGCTGCAGGTAGGTGAACGAGGCCCAGCCCGGCAGCACCGGCAGCCAGAAGGTGAGCAGCCGGAACAGCAGCACGGCCGAGGTGGCGATCTCGGGAGAGAGTCCCGAGAGGGACAGGCCGGCTGTGAGGGAGACCTCGACGGCCCCCAGGCCGCCGGGGGTGGGCGCGGCGGAGCCGATGGCGTTGCCGGCGAGGAAGACGATGGCCACGGCGGCGAAGCTGAGGGAGCCGCCGAAGGCGCGGACGCTGGCGTCGAGGCAGAGCACGAAGAAGATGGTCAGCAGCAGGGTGCCGCTGAATCCCTCGATGATCTTGCGGGGCGACTGGAGCACGTCCAGCAGGCGCGGGATGACCCCGGAGAACAGCGACCGGATGCGCGCGGTGACCAGCCGGCGCAGGCGGGGGATGGACACCGCGACCAGCAGCAGCACGGCCACGGCCAGCATGATGAACACCAGCGTGCGCGACGGGGTGAAGGACGTGGCCGCACTGGAGCCGGTGATGTAGGCGAACAGCAGCAGCAGCGTGATGTGGAAGCCCAGGCCGATGAGCTGGGAGGCGCCCACACTGGCCACCGCCTGGCCCGGAGGGATGCCGCGTTTCTGCAGGTAGCGGGTGTTGATGGCGACGCCGCTCACCGCGGCCGGGGCGACCAGCTTCACGAACGACCCGGCGAACTGGACGAGCACGGTGCGGCCCAGCGGGAGCTTCTCCGGCACGAAGCCCCTGAGCATCAGCGCGGCCGCGACGTAGCTCATCATCGAGGCGACCAGCGCGACACCGGTCCAGCTCCACTTGGCCGAGCTGATCATGTTCAGGTTGATCTGGGTGATGTAGTAGACCAGGAAGTAGGCGGCGAAGGCGCTGGCGATGATGGTGATGAGAGTCCGCGGGCGGAAACGCTCCAGGCGGACCTCCTCGACCTCGACCTTGGGTTTGAGCTCGACGATCCGCTCACGGATCTCGGTCAGCAGCTCCTTGTCCTTGCTGAGCGCGGCCCTGGTCTCGCGGGTGAGCGCGATCCGCTGGAGCAGCGGGAGGGCGCCGGCCAGCGTGTTCGGCCCGGCGACGGCGGCGGCCGCGCGGACCGCGCGCTCGGCGCCGACGCGCAGGCTGAGGTAGGTGAGCAGCTGGGCGATGTCGAGGCGGAGCAGGAGGTCGCCGGCGGCGATCTCACCGCTGCGGGCGTCCATGAGGACGACGCGGCCCTCGTCGTCGACATGGATGCTGTCACCGGTCAGGCGCCGGTGCGCGAGCCGCTGGACCTGCAGGAGCAGGACCTGCTCCCAGATCTGGGCGAGCAGGTTGTCGTCGATCTCGTTGTCGGGGATGTCGGAGAGCGCGCGGGTGGCGGTGTGCTCGTAGGCGAGCAGCGCGGCCTCGGTGCCGATCTCGCTGGTGCCGACGAGCCGGGGGGTGCTGGCCCCGGCGGCCTGCGCGGCGTACGCCATCAGGGCTTCGCGCTCCAGCTCGGCGCGGAGGGAGCGGATGGCCCGGCGGCGGGTCTCGGTGTTGAGCCGGATCCGGCGCCAGAGGCGGTAGAGCAGGCCGGCGACCTGGCGGTCGCGGTCGAGGACGGTGACGTCGAGGCGGGTGCCGTCCTTGAGGCCGATGGCGTATCGCCGGCTGCTCTGGTGGTCGTCGTCGAGCCTGCGGGCCCGGACCGGGAGGTATCCCAGCTTGGCGACCGCCGCGACGATCGCGCTGCCCGGCGGGCGGGTGTTGGGGCTGCCCACGCCGTACAGGGTGGCGTAGCCGACGGCCAGGCCGACCAGGATGGAGACGACGACGCCGAGGATGGTGGCGGCGGTGGCGGCGAACAGCGCGATCGCGTTGAGCGCGACCGCGCTCCACAGGGCGGCGCGCCAGGTGGGCCGGCGGGAGATCCGCACCGCGGTGACGTAGGCGATGATCGAGGTGAGCAGCGTGTTGAGCGGCTCGACCCCCTTGCGGCCGCCGGTCAGCAGGAGCCGCAGGTCCTCGGGGCCGGCGCTGAGCAGCCACTCGCCGAGCGCGAAGGACAGCACCATCCCGGCGATGGCCGCGAACAGGCCCTCCGCCACCCGGAGGCCGTCGCGGTGGAAGACCCGCTCGATCGCGTAGGCGATGGGGACGCCCAGCATCGCCGCCCCGCTCAGCACCCCGGCCAGGCCGCTGAGCAGGAACGGCGCCCGGTTCGTGCCGTCGATGACGTCGCCTTCGAGGCCGTTGAGCGTCTTCTTGGCGACGAGCGCCAGCAGCACCACGGCCACCAGCACGAGCAGGGTGGCCAGGAAGCGCAGGAGATCGGACGGCCTGCGGATCCGCTGCGGGAGCAGCGGCTCGACGACGAGCACGACGGAATCGTCGCCCGTCGACGACCCCTTGTCGTTGGCGGGCGAAACTCTGCCGCGTTCTCTGATTTTCGTCACCGCCAGCGATTCTGCACGTTCCGCATTACAGGTGCGTCACCGATCTTCTCTTCCAGTGTCCACAATCGGAGGCATGCGTATCTCACTGGCCTCCGACAGTCTCGACGGTATAGCTCCCATCCTGATACCTGAGATCCGGAGGAGAGGCCACACGGTGATCACACACGGCGCCCTGGCGGACGAGCGCGCCGACTGGGCATGGTGCTGTTCCCGGGCCGCCCAGGACGTCACCTCGGGCGTGGCGGACCAGGCGATCGTGTGCTGCTGGACGGGGACCGGGGCGTCGATCGCGGCGAACAAGGTGCCGGGGATCCGGGCGGCCCTGTGCGTGGACGCGGCGACGGCGGCCGGGGCCCGGCGCTGGAACGACGCCAACGTGCTGGCCGTCAGCCTCCGGCTGACGTCGGCGCCGCTGCTGGAGGAGATCCTGGACGCCTGGTTCTCGGGCGGTGCCAGCGCCGACGAGACCGACCTGGCGAACATCGCCTACCTATCCGAGATTGAGAATTGACTCTCGGACCTGCGGCGATGGTGGCCTGTCCGGGCGACGGCCTGAAAAGCTGATCATCATGCGCTGCAGCCGGACCGCCGCCGCGGTCCTCCCGCACCCGGCGGCCCCCGGCCGCACGCGCTCACGCCCACGACACCACGACCGTCAAGTGGGCCGGAGAACGTCCCGAAGGCTGATTCGACTCCGCTCGATAACAAATGTGGAGCCGGTCTTTAAAGATCGCGATTACCCCTACTACCGTCCGTCTTATCGCGATCGCGGGGGATTTCCTGCTCCACTCTTGCCAGTGCTAGAGGAGTTTGCATGCGCGCACGCGTCCACAAGGGCCTGCTGGCCTCGATCGCCGCGGCTTCGGCCATGGCCCTGCCCGTGATCTCCGTCACTCCGGCCGTCGCCGCCGGGCCGGACCCCCAGGCGTTCAGCCGGTCGGTCAAGGCCCCGGCCGTCAAGCAGCACTTGGTGAAGCTCCAGCAGATCGCCGACGCCAACGGCGGCACCCGGGCGTCGGGCACCCCGGGCCACGAGGCCTCGGTCGACTACGTGGCGGGCAAGCTGCGTGCCGCCGGATACCAGGTCACCCTGCAGGAGTTCGAGTTCCCGTTCTTCCGTGAGGTCACCAGGACCGTGCTCAACCGGATCTCGCCCGCCGCGAAGACCTACGTGCGCAACACGGACTTCCGGACCATGACCTACTCCGGTTCGGGCAACGCCACGGGGACCGTGCAGGGGGTGGACCTGGTCCTGCCGCCGAGCCCGACCCCCAGTTCGAGCTCCGGCTGCGAGGCGAGCGACTTCGCCGGGTTCACCCCTGGCAACATCGCCCTGCTCCAGCGCGGCACCTGCAACTTCCAGGTCAAGGCCGAGCTCGCGGAGGCGGCCGGCGCCTCCGGTGTGATCATCTTCAACGAGGGGCAGCCGGGCGAGGGCCCCAACGACCGCCGGATCCTGCTGACCGGCACGCTCAACGCGCCCACCACCCACATCCCGGTCGTCGGCACCACCTTCGCCGTCGGCAACGAGCTGGCCGCCGCCGGGACGACGGTGACGCTCACGGCCGACACCGAGAGCGACCCGCACCGCAAGACGCGCAACGTCCTCGCGGAGAGCCGCTGGGGCGACCCGGACAAGGTCGTCATGCTCGGCTCCCACCTCGACAGCGTCACCGAGGGGCCGGGCATCAACGACAACGGCTCCGGCAGCGCGGGCATCCTGGAGACGGCGCTGAAGGCGAACCCCGTACCCACCAGGAACAAGCTCCGCTTCGCCTTCTGGGGCGCCGAGGAGCTGGGTCTGCTCGGCTCCAAGCACTACGTGGCCGGCCTGTCCGCCGAGGAGAAGGCGAAGATCAAGCTGTATCTGAACTTCGACATGATCGCCTCGCCGAACCACATCTTCGGGATCTACGACGGCGACGACTCCGACGCGACCGGCGCCCCGGCGGGCCCCGCGGGCTCGGACAAGATCGAGAAGCTGTTCGAGACGTACTTCACCAAGCTCGGCCAGCCGTACACCGGCACCGACTTCACCGGCCGCTCCGACTACGGCCCCTTCATCGAGGTGGGCATCCCCTCCGGCGGCCTGTTCACCGGCGCCGACGGCGTCAAGACAGCCGAGGAGGCCGCCAGGTTCGGCGGTGAGGCCGGGGTCGCCTACGACGAGTGCTACCACCAGGTGTGCGACACCATCGCCAACGTCAACGACAAGGCGCTGGCGGTGAACACCGGCGCGATCGCGACGGCGGCGTTCGTCTACGCCCACAGCCGCGACCTGCCCGGCGGCGGCGCTCCCAGCGGCAGCCGGCCGGGGACCGGCGGCGGCGGTCTCGGGCACGACCACGAGGACGTCCCCATGTGACACCGGCCGATCGGGCGGGGGACGCGGCCGGACCGGCCGCGTCCCCCTTTCACGCGCGCGGCTAAAGTCGAGGGCATGTCTCAGGATGAACTTCGGGTCCTGGGCGCCTGTCCGCTGGACTGCCCGGACACGTGCTCATGGGTGGTGACCGTCCAGGACGGCAAGGCCGTCAAGATGCGCGGCAACCCCGACCACCCCTACACGCGCGGCGCGCTCTGCGTGAAGGTCAACCGCTACCTTGAGCACACCCGGGCGCCCGACCGCATCCTCCATCCGATGCGGCGGGTGGGCCCCAAGGGGTCCGGCCGGTTCGAGCGGATCAGTTGGGACGAGGCCCTGGAGGAGATCTCCGTACGGCTGCGCGGGATCATCGACGAGCACGGCGGCGAGGCGATCTGGCCCTATCTGGGCACCGGCACGTTGGGCTACATCCAGGGGTCCGAGGGCGCGGCGGGCCGGCGGTTCTGGAATGTGCTCGGAGCCTCCAAGCACTTCCTGAACATCTGCTCGACGGCGGGCAACGTCGGGCTGGCGCGGACCAACGGCACGCCCGGCGGGATGGATCCCGAGACGTTCGCCCTGTCGAAGCTGATCCTGCTGTGGGGCACCAACACGCTGACCAGCGGGCACCATCTGTGGAAGTTCATCCAGGACGCCCGCGCGGCCGGGGCGCACGTGGTGGCGATCGACCCGGTCCGCACCCGCACCGCCGAGCAGGCCGACGAGCACCTGCCGATCCGGCCCGGCACCGACGCGGCCCTGGCGCTCGGCCTGCTGAACGTGGTCCTGGCCGAGGGGATGGAGGACCGCGACTACCTGGAGGAGCGCACCAGCGGCTGGGAGGGGTTCCGCGAGGAGATCCTGCGCCATCCTCCGGAGCGCGTGGCGGAGATCACCGGGCTGCCCGAGTCCGACATCCGCGCCCTGGGCGTACGGCTGGCGCACACCCGGCCCACCGGCATCCGCGCCACGATGGGCCTCCAACGGCACGCGGGCGGCGGCACCGCGATGCGCGCGATCGCCGCCATCCCCGGCGTGACCGGCGACTGGCGCCGCCCCGGCGGCGGGATCGCCTACTCCACCAGCGGCCACATCCACCTGAACATCGACACGCGCGAGGACCTGCTCGCCCGGCCCGTCCGGCAGCTCACGATGACCCGGCTGGCCGAGGGGCTGGACGAGTCGGTGAAGTGCCTGTGGGTCTACGCGGCCAACCCGATGGGCTCCACCTCCGACCAGAACCGCGTCCGCGAGAAGCTGCTGCGCGAGGATCTGTTCACCGTCGTGATGGAGCAGTTCCCGACCGACACCGTCGACTACGCCGACATCGTGCTGCCCGCGACCATGCAGACCGAGCACATCGACCTGCACGCGGGCTACGGGCACATGTATCTGATGTGGAACGAGCCGGCCGTCGAGCCGCCGGGTGAGTGCCTGTCCACCATGGAGACGTTCCGGCGCCTGGCCCGGCACATGGGCCTGACCGAGCCGTCGCTGTACGACTCGGACCTGGAGCTGGCCGAGCAGCTGCTCGCCTCGGGGCACCCGTCGCTGGAAGGCATAACGGTCGACCGGCTGCGCAAGGAGGGCTGGGTCCGGCTCAACGTGCCGCAGCCGTTCACGCCTTTCGCCGGCGGCTTCCCGACGCCCTCGGGGAGGCTGGAGTTCGGCTCCGGACCCGCCTACGTCCCCCCGCACACGGCCTCCGCCGGGCGCGGTCCGTACCCGCTGGCGTTGATCACCCCGGCCTCCCACACGTTCCTCAACACCACCTTCGGCAACAACCCCGAGCTGCTGCGGCGCTCGAAGGGGCCCCGGATCCTGGTCAGCCCGGCTGACGCCGCGCAGCGGGGGCTGAGCGACGGGCAGCCGGCGCGGGTGTTCAACGACAACGGCGAGTTCGAGGCCGTGGTGGAGATCAGCGACCGGGTACGGCCCGGCGTGGTGGCCTCCGCCAAGGGACACTGGCGCAAGCTGAGCCCCGGTGGCGCGACGGTGAACGCCGTGGTGGACGAGCGCGACGCCGACATGGGCCGGGGCGCCGTCTACCACGACAACCTGGTCGAGCTCAGCCCTTGTGCTTCTCGATGAAGGCCACGACGGCCTGGAGCGCCTTCGGCCCCTGGTCGCCGGTGAACAGCCGGCTGGCGTGGTCCCCGCCGGAGAGGACGAGCAGCTGGCGGTCGGCTGACTTCACGGCCTCGTTGTAGACGACCTGCAGCATGTCGAGCGGGGCGTCGGGGTCGGCGTCCCCGGTCACCTGGAGGAAGGGGGCCCTGAGCTCGTCGACCTCCCCCGGCTGGATCGTCCCGGAGATGCTGATGACCCCGGCCGGCGGGGGCTTCAGCTCTCCGGCCGCGAGCAGGGAGACCCGTCCGCCCATCGATCCGCCGACCAGGAACACCTTCTCCGCACCCGCCTTGCGCAGCCGCCCGGCCATCGCGACGGTGTCCTCCTCAGGGGCCGCCGTGTTGTTCCGGTCGAACAGCAGGACCCGGTGTCCGGCGGCGACCAGCCGGTCGGCCAGCGGGAGCCAGGTGCACACGGTGCCCTGACGCTCGTAGGAGACGACCACTCCCACGGGCCCCTTGCCCATGATCACACCCTTGGTGGTGGTGCCGCCGCGTTTGTACTCGAAGAGCTCGCCTGTCTTCTCGGTGACGCAGCCGTCGATGCCCGCCTCGGCGGAGCTCTCGGTGGAGCTG
The DNA here is from genome assembly GCF_030811595.1 of Streptosporangium brasiliense. Taxonomy (NCBI): domain Bacteria; kingdom Bacillati; phylum Actinomycetota; class Actinomycetes; order Streptosporangiales; family Streptosporangiaceae; genus Streptosporangium; species Streptosporangium brasiliense. The sequence goes on along the minus strand of NZ_JAUSRB010000002.1, from coordinate 2,277,860 downwards.
GGGACGGGGCTCGCGGCGGGGGTGGGGGTGGTGCTCCGGGTGAGGGTCGGTCCGGGCTGCGCGGTCGCCGGGCCGTCGGCCTGGCCGCCGGCCGTGCTCCCGCAGGCCGCCAGCAGCACGGCCAGTGCCCCCAGGCCCAACGCGTGTCGTCCCATCGCTGTCCTCGTCAATTCGCTCTCCCTGTCGGCGCGGACGGATTCTGTCAACGTGGACGGATTCTGTCGGCGCGAGCGGATCTTGTCGACGTGGACGGATTCCGCCGGTGCGGGACAGAGCCCGTCGGTGCGGACGCCTCCCGCCGGCGCGGGGCGGAGCCCGTCGACGTGAGCGGAGCCGTCAGCTCAGCGCGAGCTTGTACCCCTCGTGGGAGGCGACGAAGCCGAGGGAGTCGTAGAACCGGTGGGCGTCCTTGCGCGCCTTGTCGGTGGTGAGCTGGACCAGCGCACAGCCACGGGCCCGGCCGCGCTCGACCGCCCACTCCATCATCTGGCGGCCCAGGCCCCTGCCGCGCAGGGCGGAGACGATCCGGACCGCCTCGATCTGCATCCGGAGCGCCCCCCGGCGGGAGATGCCCGGGATGTAGGTGAGCTGCATGGTGCCCACGACCTCACCGTCCAGCTCCGCCACGATCAGCTCGTTGTTGGGGTCGGCGTCGATGGCCTCGAAGGCGGCGCGGTGCTCGGCGCCGAAGTCGCCGGTGCGGGCGGCGGAGATGGTGTCGTCGGCGATCATGCCCACGATCAGCGGGACGTCCTCTATCCGGGCGGTACGGAAGTTCACTGCCATGGCGGCCAACTTATCGGGGGGACGGAGCTCAGGGGCGGGTCAGGGTTGCTCCCCGATGTGGACAAGGGGCTCGGAAGGGCAGTCTGATGCCATGAACGACGAACTGACTCGACGTGACGAGATGTCCCTCGCCGGAGCGGCGCTGCGCGGGGCGCCGTGGAAGGCCGCCGCGGTGACCGGCGGCGTGGCCGCGGCCGCCAGCTTCGGCATGGGCCTGATCCTGCCCGGGGACGCCAGCCTCACCTGGGCTCTGTCGCTCGGCATCGGCCTGTTCACGCTGATCGCGGCGGTCGGCTCGGTCAGCAGGCCCAAGACCGGCGACCGGGTGACCCGGCAGGCCCGTCTCTGGGCCCTGCGCCACCCCTGGCGGTTCTCCCTCTACCCGGCGCTGGGCGCCGCCGCGCTCATGTATCCCGTGCAGCTGATCGTCGACGACGAAGGCGTCTTCGGCGCGGCGCTGGACGCGCTCCAGGGCGGTGTCGCGGTGTATCTGGTCACCGCCGTCCTGGCCCTGACCCTCAGGGGACGGGGGCAGTCGTCCCTGCCGCACGGTGGCTGAGCGGGTCCGTCCCGCCGGCGGCTCTCACGCCCGCTCGGCCACCCGCTTGATGCCCTCCAGGGTCCGCCGCATGTTGGCCTCGTTGTGGGCGACCCGGTCCCGGACACCGGTGACGAGGCCGCCGATGACCCGCATGAGGGGGTTGCGGGTGGTCCAGGTGCTCTGCTCCACGTGGCAGCCCGTCTCGGTGGGCGTGATACCGAAGCGCCAGACGGCCACGTGGATCAGACCGGCGGCCTGGACGTGGTAGGCGAAGGCCCGGCCGGGCTCGGCGGTGATCACCGTGCAGAGGGTGGACCAGCGCCGCCGCCCGTGCCTGTTGTGCCCGCGGAACCTGGCCCCGGGCCGCGCCTCCCGGACCGGTCCGACCCATCGGGCCCGCTCGCACTCCACGTTCCAGTCACCCATGTCGGTGATGTCGGTGACCAGGTCGTAGACCACCGCGGGCGGCGCCGCGATCTGGATGCTCACGGACGCGCTCGGGGGGCTCATGACCGCAGCATGTCCGACAGAACATCACTCCGGCAAGGGCTGCTACGCCTTCTCGTACCCCGCGCGGCAGACGCAGAACTCGTTGCCCTCCGGGTCGAGCATGGTCACCCAGCCGGTGCCGTCGGGGTTGCGCCGGTCGTCGTGGACCGTGGCGCCGAGCCCTAGCAGCCGCTCGACCTCCTGGTCGCGGGTGGTGCCCTCGGACCCGGTGACGTCCAGGTGGACGCGGTTCTTGACCGTCTTGCCCTCCGGGACCCGGATGAACAGCATGTTCAGCGCGCCCTGGAGGAGGATCTCGTCGTCCTCCTTGCCGCCGTCGGGGTGGATCACCCAGCCGGTGGCCTCGCTCCAGAAGGTCGCCAGCTCGTACGGCTGGGCGCAGTCGAAAGTCACGAAGTGAACGTCAATCATGCGCACACCCAATCGCGACACCACCTAAGTCGTCAAACCGGTTAGCCATGGCGCCCGCGCGGGATCAGTGCCCGCCGCCGGCGAGGTTGAGGCCGACGACTCCGGCGAGGATGAGGGCGATCGAAGCGATCTTGAGGAACGACACGTCGTCGCCGAGGAACAGCATGCCCAGCGACGCGGTGCCGACGGCACCGATGCCGGTCCAGACGGCGTAGGCCGTACCGACCTCAAGGCTCTTGAGACCGACCGCGAGCAGGCCGAAGCTGAGCACGGCGAAGACGACGAATCCGACGCTCGGCAGCGGCACGGAGAACCCGTGGCTCATCTTGAGCGAGTAGGCCATCGCGACCTCGAACAGACCCGCGACGATGATGATGACCCAAGCCATGACGGCTCCCTCCACAGGAGCGTCGTCTTTTCAGGCCGGGTACGGCGCGTCTCGTCCGGGAGCCTCCCGTCGGGGGCTCATCCGCTGGAACGCTGCGGGTCTCCTTCTGATTCCCACCAGAGTGTGAACCACCGCTCGCGCGGCAGCGGCCACATGTCCAGCTCGACCACCGCCGCGATGACCTCTGCGGCCCGGTCCTGACCGAGGCAGAGCCGCCGGCATGCGCTCTCGGCCAGCTCCTCCAGCGTGCCGAAGCGGCTCAGCGGGGCCGGCCGCCACTCGTGGCGGACCTCGTGGCCGAGCGCCTCGGCGACGGCGATCACGTCGTGGGCCGTGGGCCGCTCCGGGCGGCGCAGGCCGTGGAAGTGCTCCCACAGGGGGGTGAGCCAGCTCATCGGATGGCGCTCGGTGAGCTCCAGGACGACCCGGCGGCGGGCGTGGCCGGACAGCTCGGTGAGGAAGGCCGCCAGGTCGGGCACGTTGTAGACGACGTGGGCGGCGACCGCCACGTCCGCCACCGGGGTCTCGGCCGCGACGTCGGGCCACCGGCCCCGGACGGTCCGGACGGGGACGCCCAGCGCGTCCGCCCGGGACGTCAGCTCGGCCAGCATGTCGGCGGAGGGATCGACCGCGATCAGCTCCCCCAGGCTCCCGGCCAGCGGCAGCGAGGCGGCCCCGGCGCCGGCGCCGACGTCCAGCACGGTCCCCCCGGCCGGGAGCGCCTCGGCGGTCCGGGCGAGGGTCGGCCCCTCCGGCTCCGCGAGCGCGAGGTCGGTCCGTCCGGCGAACCGGGCCGGCGAATGCCCCCAGGGGTTCTCCGGCGCCCGCGCCACGATCTCGTCGGGGATGGCCCACTGGGCGAGGTCCGATCGCCACTGTTCGTCCATGCGGCCGAGCTTAGGAAAATTCGCCGGGCCGGTCGATCAACGTCAGGGCCGGGAGTCGCCCAGGTCACCTGACCTTCCCCGGAGGAGTGTGACAAACGTCCTATCAGTACGGTTTTCTAGGGGTTACTGACGGGTAGCATTGTCGGTAAGGTTACTGGCCAGTATGTAAGAGTCCCGGTTCCCCCGGTTTCAAGGAGCAGACCCCATGGGCCACTACAAGAGCAACATCCGTGACCTGGAGTTCAATCTCTTCGAGGTGTTCGGGCGCCGGGACATCCTGGGCACCGGCCCCTACGCCGACCTTGACGAGGACGTCGTGCGGACCATCCTCGACGAGGTCAACCGCCTGGCGACCGGCGTGCTCGCCGACTCCTTCGAGGAGGGCGACCGCAAGCCCCCGGTCTTCGACCCCGCCACCGGCACGGTGACGATGCCGGAGGGCTTCAAGAAGTCCTTCGCCGCCTACCGCGACGCCGGCTGGACCAACATCGGTCTGCCCGCCGAGATGGGCGGCCCCGGCCTGCCCAACAGCGTGAACTGGGCGCTGGCCGAGATGATCCTCGGCGCGAACCCGGCGATCTGGATGTACGCCAGCGGCCCGGCCTTCGCCCACGTGATGCACGCGATCGGCACCGAGGACCAGAAGCGCTACGCGCAGCTGGCCATCGACAACCAGTGGGGCGCCACCATGGTGCTCACCGAGCCCGACGCCGGTTCCGACGTGGGCGCCGGCCGCGCCAAGGCCGTCCGGCAGCCCGACGGCACCTGGCACATCGAGGGCGTCAAGCGCTTCATCACCAGCGCCGAGCACGACATGGCCGACAACATCTTCCACCTGGTCCTGGCCCGCCCCGAGGGGCACGGCGTGGGCACCAAGGGGCTGTCGATGTTCCTGGTCTCGAAGTACCACGTGGACCTGGAGACCGGCGAGCTCGGCGAGCGCAACGGCGTCTACGTCACCAACGTCGAGAAGAAGATGGGCCTGAAGGTCTCCACGACCTGCGAGCTCACCTTCGGCGAGAAGCACCCGGCCGTGGGCACGCTGATCGGCGAGGTGCACGAGGGCATCAAGCAGATGTTCATGATCATCGAGCATGCCCGGATGATGGTCGGCACCAAGGCGATCGCCACGCTCTCCACCGGCTACCTGAACGCCCTGGAGTACGCCAAGGCCCGCGTGCAGGGCGCCGACCTCACCCAGATGGCCGACAAGTCGGCGCCGCGCGTGACCATCACCCACCACCCGGACGTGCGCCGCGAGCTCATGCTCCAGAAGTCGTACGCCGAGGGCATGCGGGCGCTGGTCCTGCTCACCGCCACCTACCAGGACGCGGTGCAGATCGCCGGCTTCGAGGGCCGCCGCGACGAGCACGCCGAGGCGATGAACGACCTGCTGCTCCCGCTGGTCAAGGGCGTCGGCTCCGAGCGCTCCTACGAGCTGCTGGCCCGGTCGCTGCAGACCCTGGGCGGCTCGGGCTACCTGCAGGACTACCCGATCGAGCAGTACATCCGGGACGCCAAGATCGACTCCCTCTACGAGGGCACGACGGCGATCCAGGGCCTGGACCTGTTCTTCCGCAAGGTCCTGCGCAACCAGGGCGCGGCCCTCGGCGCGCTGTACGGCGACATCAAGTCCTTCGCCGCCTCCGAGGCCGGCAACGGCCGCCTCAAGGAGGAGCGCAAGCTCCTCGACGAGGCCGCCGACGAGGTCAAGGCCATGGCCGACACCATGGCGGGCTGGGCCATCGGCTCGCTGGAGACGCCGCAGGAGGTCTACAAGGTCGGCCTCAACACCACCCGGTTCCTCCTCGCCCTGGGCGACCTGGTGATCGGCTGGCTGCTGCTGCGCCAGGCCGAGGTGGCACTGACCGCGCTGGGCTCCTCCGACCGCGACAAGCCCTTCTACACCGGCAAGGTCGCCGCGGCCTCGTTCTTCGCCCAGACCGTCCTGCCCAGGCTCGCCGCCGAGCGCCGCGTGCTGGCCGCCACCGGCCAGGACCTGATGGAGCTCCCGGAAGAGGCCTTCTGACCTCTCCCACCCCGGCCACCTGCTCCCGCGGCAGGCCGGGCGAGGGGCGTCCCTGTTCCACAGGGGCGCCCCTCGCCCATTTCCCCTGCCCCCGCCCCTCCCCGCACAGAGTCCTCCAGCTCCCCGCACAGAGTCCTCCGTCCCTCCGCACAGATCTCCCGCCCCTCCACGCGGACACGGGGAGGCGGGGAGGCGCGTTGACACACGGGACAAGTTATTCTCATATTGAGAGTATCTTGGATGGGGAGGACATGCGATGGACGGATCCCAGTTCCCGGCCGGCTACGATCCGCGGGCCTTCCCGGCGGTCGCGGTGACGGTCGACGTGGTGGCGCTGACCATCCGCCAGGGCGCGCTGCAGGTGCTGCTGGTCGAGCGGGGCGAACAGCCCTACGCGGGACGGTGGGCGCTGCCCGGGGGGTTCATCCGGCCGGGCGAGGATCTGCCTGAGGCCGCGGCGCGGGAGCTGGCCGAGGAGACCGGGCTCACCCCGCGGGCGCACATCGAGCAGCTCGCCAGCTACGGGGCCCCGGAGCGGGACCCCCGGATGCGGATCGTGTCGGTCTCCTACCTGGCCTTCGCGCCCGACCTGCCCGATCCCCGCCCCGGTACGGACGCGGCGGACGCCGCCTGGCACCGCGCCGACCGGCTGCCGGAGCTGGCCTTCGACCACGGCCGCATCCTCGGGCACGGGCTGGAGCGGGCGCGGGACAAGCTGGAGTACACCCCGCTGGCCACCACGTTCGTGGGCGAGACGTTCACGATCTCCGAGCTGCGCGGCGTCTACGAGGCCGTCTGGGGCCTGCCGCTGCACGCGGGCAACTTCCACCGCAAGGTCCTGTCGGTCCCCGGATTCGTGGAGAGCACCGGGGAGACCACCGAGAGCGGCGGAGCCCGGGGCGGCCCCCGGGCGAGGCTCTACCGGGCCGGCGACGCCAAGCTCCTGCACCCCGCGCTGCTGCGGCCCGCCCGCGAGGAGGAGGTCAGATGACCACCACGGCCGAGGCGGTCGCCCTGGTGGCCGCCGCCCGCACACCGGACGACCTGTTCGGCCGGGAGGCCCCGCACCGGGCGTACCGGCGGCTGGCGCGGCTGCTCCATCCCGATCTCGCCTCCGGGCCGGACGCCGCGACGGCCTTCGTCAAGCTCGCGGGGCTGTGGGCGGCGCGGGACCGGGCCGACCGGGCCGCCGAGACGGTGATCACCACCAGGCGCGGCGCCTACCGGCTCACCGGCGTGTTCCGGCGCGGAGCCTCGGCCGTGCTGTACGGAACCGACGGCGACACGCTGCTCAAGATTCCGCACAGCCACATGGACAACGACCTGATGCGGCGCGAGGCGGAGGCGCTCACGACGATCGCGCGGGACGGCGATCCGCTGCTGCTGCCGTACGTGCCCCGCCTGGTGGAGTCCTTCCGGCACCGCTCGGGCGGGGTCGAGCGGCAGGCCAATGTGATCAGCCGGGCGCCGGAGGGGTTCGTGAGCCTGGCGGAGATCGCCCGGCGGCGTCCGGTGCTCGACCCGAGGGACGTCGCGTGGATCTGGCGGCGGCTGCTGGTGGCGGTCGGGACGGCCCATCGCGCGGGGGTGGTGCACGGCGCGGTGTTCGGGCACCACGTGCTGGTCCACCCGATCGACCACGGGCTGATCCTCGTCGACTGGGGCCAGTCGGTCCCGCTGGGCAGGCCGCTGACCGCCCTGGTGGCCCGGCACCGCGACGACTACCCGCCCGAGGTCCTCGCCAGGAGACCGGCGACCCAGGCCACCGACATCCACCTCGCCACCCGCTGCGTCGCCGCGCTCATGGGTGACCAGGCCCCCGCCCCGATCCGCGCCTTCGTCCGGGGGAGCCTGGCGGGCCCGCCGCGCGACGCCTGGCGGCTCCTGCGAGAGCTCGACGACCTGCTCGACGACCTGTACGGCCCCAGGAGGTACCGGCCCCTCCACCTGTGACCTCCGCGCGGGACCTCCCGGGACCGGCCGCGCAGGGCCTCCCGGGGGCCGGCCGTACGGGTCCTGCGGGCCGGCCGTACAGGGGTCCTCCGGGGGGCGGCCGTACGGCGGGCGGGCGCCACACCTGGACACGGAGGCGGCGCCGCAGAGGCGGTGTCATGTCCCGTCACGGAGGGGGGCCAGGAGCTCGATGGTCCGCGCCGGAGCGGGTTGACGCGGCCCCAAGTTATTCTCATACTGAGACTGTCTCTAGTTGAGAATAACGTCTGCCCGGCCTTGGGAGGCCCCCATGGGAAGCGGAATCTGGTCCACCGACGTCTACGCCGCCGCCGCGAGTTACCGCGCGGCCAGCGGTGCCAGCGCCTTCGCCTACAGCGACAGCGGCGCGCGCACCGTGCACGACGACCTCAACCCGTACGGCGTGGCGGCCCGGGAGAGCCGTGACTCCGACGAGCACCCGGCCACCGTGGCCGTCGCCGTCCTGTTCGACGTGACCGGCTCGATGGGCGGGGTGCCCCGCACGCTCCAGACCAAGCTGCCCGACCTGCTCGGCCTGCTGCTCCGCAAGGGCTACGCCGCCGACCCGCAGATCCTCTTCGGCGCGATCGGCGACGCCACCTGCGACCGGGCCCCGCTGCAGATCGGCCAGTTCGAGTCCGACAACCGGATGGACGAGGATCTGGGCAAGATCCTGCTGGAGGGCGGGGGCGGCGGCCAGCGGACCGAGTCGTACGAGCTGGCGATGTATTTCATGGCCAGGCACACCTCGCTCGACTGCTTCGAGAAGCGGGGGCGCCGGGGCTACCTGTTCATCATCGGCGACGAACTCCCCTACCCGAAGGTCAAGCGCCGCGAGGTCGGCAAGGTGATCGGCGACAGCCTCGGGCGGGACATCACGACCGAGGAGATCGTCGCCGAGCTGACCAGGATCTACGACGTCTACTACATCCTGCCCGCCGGGTCCGGCTACGCCGGCGACAGCCACACGCTGGCCGCCTGGCGCAAGCTGCTCGGCCAGAACGTGCTGGAGCTGGACGACCTGGACGCGGTCTGCGAGACGATCGCGCTCACGGTCGGCCTCGGCGAGGACGCCATCGACCTGGACCAGGGGCTCGGCGACCTCGGCGACCTCGGCTCGGCCGCGGGGGCCGCGGTGGGCAGGGCCCTGGCGAGGCTGGAGCGGGGCGCGCCGGTGGTGGGCGGGGAGCTCGACCTCCGCGGCGGCAGCGGCGTGATCCGGCTGTGAGCGAGCATGTGATCGTGGTCGACCTGGGCTACGGCGACGCCGGGAAGGGCACGGTCGTCGACTGGCTCTGCGCCCAGGGGCCGGTCCAGGCGGTCGTCAGGTTCAACGGCGGCGGGCAGGCCGGGCACAACGTCGTCCTGCCCGACGGGCGGCACCACACCTTCGCCCAGTTCGGGTCCGGGACGCTCCGGGGTGTCCCGACCCACCTGTCCAGGTTCATGGTCGTGGACCCGCTCGCCCTGGCCTCGGAGGCCGCGCACCTGGCCGGGCTGGGCGTCCCGGACCCGTTCGGGCTGCTCACGGTGGACCGGGACGCCCTGCTCGCCACGCCGTACCACGTGGCGGCGGGGCGGGCCCGGGAGCTGGCGCGCGGGGCGGACCGGCACGGGTCGTGCGGGATGGGCGTCGGCGAGACCATGGCCTACGCCCTGGGCCATCCGGGCCTCGGGCCGACCGTCGGCGACTGCGAGGACCCGGCGCTGCTCACGCGCAAGCTGCGCGCGCTCCGCGAGGCGCTGGGGGTGACCGGGCCCGCCGTGGAGGACTGCGTCGCCGCCTACCGGGCGTTCGCCGAACGGGTGGCCCTGGTGGACTCCTCCTACACGGCCGCCCTGCTGCGCGGGCGCCCGGTGGTCTTCGAGGGGGCGCAGGGCGTGCTGCTCGACGAGTGGCACGGCTTCCACCCCCACACGACGTGGAGCACGACGACCTTCGCCAACGCGCTGGCCCTGCTCGACGGGGTGCCCGCCGTACGGCTGGGCGTGCTGCGCACCTACACCACCCGGCACGGGCCCGGCCCGCTGGTCACCGAGGATCCGGAGCTGGAGGCGGCCGAGGCGCACAACGCGGACGGCCCGTGGCAGGGGCCCTTCCGGGTGGGCCACTTCGACGCGGTGGCCCACCGTTACGCGCTGGCGGTCGCGGGCGGCGCCGACGCGCTCGCGCTCACCCACCTGGACGCCCCGGTGTCGCGGATGTGCGTCTCCTACGACATCGGCGAGCTGCCGGCGGGGCCCCCGGGCGACCTGGACCGGCAGGCCCGGCTGACCGGGCGGGTGCTGAGGGCGCGCCCCCGCTACGCCGGCGGCATCGGCGCCGGCGACTGGCCCGCGGCCGTCGCCGACGCCCTGGGCGTCCCGGTCTGCCTGGGATCGGCCGGACCCACCGTCGCAGACAAGGTCCGCCTGAGTAGTGTGATCGCCCCCGAAAGGGTATGACCAACCACGCACGCTCCCTTTACCTGACCATTACTCGCGTCCGGAGGACCTGATGGGTGTCGGGGTCAGCATCTTCTTTCTCACGCTCGGCGCCATTCTCCGCTTCGCCATCGAGCCCGACGTCCTGGGCGAGGACGTGCACATCGACGTCATCGGCCTGATCTTCATGATCGTCGGCGCTGTCGGGATCGTGTTGAGCGTCGTACTGGCCCCCAAGCGCGGGCAGACGTCGGACGACCGCCTGATGCACCGCGAGAACACCCCGCCGGACGCCTAGTGCGCGGCGCCTAGAAGACGTACTGCACGGCCGCCCGTGAGGCCAGGATCGGCTTGATGTGCTCGGCGATCACGGCCTGGTGTGCCGGGTGGTCACGGTAGACGAGATAGTCGTCGAGGCTGTCGAAGTCCGCGACGGCCGCGAACTCGTGGTTGCCCGGGTTCACGCCCGCGTCGGCGCCGATGTCGTAGGCGCGGATCTCCCTGATGACCTCCGGCAGCTTGCCCAGCTCGGCCGCGACCGCGGCCCTCTGCTCATCGGTGGCCCCTTCGGCCCAGGTGAAAAGCACGACATGCCGGAACATGATCTTCCCTTCATTCGAGTTCCCAGCCAGCGTACGGCCACGCCCACAGCGGCCGGACAGCGGGGACTAAATCCCATTTAGCATGGGTAGAACTATTTGCCCGAAATAGGGTGATATGCACAATTTATTTCTTATTTATGCACCTCTGTGGTGCTTTGCCAAAGCATAAGTGCTTTGCGGTGTCTTGATCGCTCCTCCTCCGGCACGCTGTGGATTGTCCGGCAATCCATGAGGACGGATCCGTCTTCGCGTGAAAAACGGAGGATCGCATGAAAACCAAGACTGCCGCCTCGTTCGTCGCGAGCATGATGGGCGCGGGACTCCTCGCTGGAGCACTCGCGGCAGCTCCCGCAGGAGCCTCGGTCACGCCCGCGGCGTCGACCCCGGCCGCCCAGACCGCCACCACGGCCACGAGCTTCGTCACCGGCTGCGGCTGCTGGAGACGCCGCTGCTGCCGCTGTCGCGGCTGGGGCGGGGGCTGCGGTGGCTGGGGCGGGGGCGGCGGCGGCTGGGGCGGCTGGGGCAGTGGATGGGGCGGTTGGTGGTAGACCGGGGACGGACCGGCCGGCTCCCCGCATAGGGCCGCCGGCGCAGGATCACACATGACCGGGGCGAGAGCACGTCCCCTCCCCGGCCGGCCCGGGGAAACCCGGGCCGGAAAAACGGAGGCGTTCATCCGGCGGACCCTCACCCGAGGGTAAAACCCGATGGAGCATCCGCCTCCGCCGTCGAGCCCGCTCCTTTCCGGGAGCGGGCTCACTGTTTCCGAGAGCGGGCTCGCTGTTTCCGGGAGCGGGCTCACCGTTCCCAGGAGCGAGCTCACCGCGTTCTCCGCACCGCTTGGAGGCGATCCCCTCCGGCGGCGGAAGGCGGTCCCCTCCGGCAGTGGGAGGCGGAACGCCTTTGTTGGCCTCTCGGCCTCCGGAGCTCCCGCCCCCTGGGCCCGGAGTTCTCAGTCCTCCAGGCCCCGGAGCCCGTCCCGGAGCGGACGGGCCGCCGTGTTCTCAGTCCTCAGGCTCCGGAGCCCGTCCCGGAGCGGACGGAGGGCCCCTCCCCCAGAGCGGGCGGGGCCCTCGGAGACGGTCCCTCAGAGCGGGCGGGCCGCCGTGCCACGGCGCCTGAACAGGCTGATCCTCGGGCGGCCGGCGTCCCGGGCCGTTCCCAGGACGATCGTGTGAGCCGCCTCGGGGATGAGGCGGAGGTCATGGGTGATGAGGATGGTCGTGCGGCCGGACATGAGGCGCCGGAGAGGCTCCATGATCCGCGCCGCGGTGCGCGCGTCGAGCCCGGTCATCGGCTCGTCGAGGACGAGCACGGGGGCGTCGCGCAGGATCGCCCGGGCGATGGCGACGCGCTGGCGCTGCCCGCCCGATATGAGCCGGCCGCGCTGCCCGATGGGCGTGTCGTACCCCTGCGGCAGCGTGCCGATGAAGTCGTGCACGTCCGCCAGGACGGCGGCCCGGACGATGTCGTCCATGCCGGAGCCGGGGCGGCCGTAGGCGATGTTGTCGCGCACGGTCCCGGAGAAGAGCAGATTCTCCTGCTGGAGAATGGTGATGTTGTCGCGCAGCGACCGGCGCGGCAGGTCGCGGATGTCCACTCCGTCGAGGAGGATGCGCCCGACGGTGGGATCGTAGAACCGCAGCAGGAGCTTGGTGAGGGTGGACTTGCCCGCGCCGCTGGGCCCGGTGCACACGACGAGCTCGCCCGGCTCGGCGCTGAAGGACAGGTTCCGCAGCGTGGGGACGGTCCTGCCCGGGTAGGTGAAGCCGACCTCCTCGAAGTCGATCCGGCCGCGGCTCGGCGCCGCCGTGGGGACCGCCCCGTCGCGGTCGGTGACGGCGGGCCGGGTGCGCAGGATCTCGATGACGCGGTCGGAGCCCGCCGCCGCCTCGGAGACGGTGAGCGCGATCTGCCCCAGGTTCTGCACCGCCGGATAGAGATAGGCGAGGTAGGCGGCGAAGGCTAGCAGCCCGCCGATGGTGAGGCGGCCGGATGCGATCTCCCATGCGCCGAATCCCATGATGACGAGCAGGCAGACGGTCTCGATGACCTGGACGACCGGCCCGTAGAGCGCCGACAGCCGGGCCTGGGCCACGTTGGCCAGCAGCCAGGTGTGCCCCTCGGCGTGCAGCCGGCGCGCCTCGGTCTCCTGGCGGTTGTACGCCTGGACGAGGGACTGGTTGGCCAGCCCTTCCTCGATGACGCTGTTCATGGCTCCGTTGCTGAGCCGCTCGCGCGCGGCGACCCGCCTGAACCTCGACGCGAAGACCTTGGAGACGATCAGGAACGCCGGGACCATCGCGAACGTCACCAGCGCGAGATCCCACCGGATGTAGAAGGCGGCCCCGGCGAAGAAGATCACGCTGGCGACCGTCGTGAGGAGCCGGACCACGCCGGAGCCGACCAACTCCTCGATGGCCTCGATGTCGTCGGTGAGCCGGGCCATCAGGTCGCCCAGGCGGCGGTTGTCGAAGAAGTCCGGGGTGAGCGTCTGCAGGTGCGAGAACACCTCGCCCCGCAACCGCAGCAGGAAGCGCTCACCGCCCAGGGCCGTGGCGTAGGCGCCGGTGAAGGAGGCCGCGCCCGCGACGACCACGAGGCCGAGCCAGATGAGTGCGGGGGTCCAGAACGCCCCCAGGTTCTGGCGGCTGAGGACCTCGTCGGTGATGAACCCGAACAGCCAGATCGCGCCGACCTCGCAGAGCGCCGCCACGATCGCCAGCAGGACCCCGGCCGCGAAGAGCCTGCGGACGCCACGGGTGTAGGGCCAGAACCGCCGGAAGGTGTCCCGGATGGAGACCACCGGGGCGACCGGGGGCGGAGAGGCGTCCGCCGGGCCGGACCCGTCCGGCGGGGGGAGAGCGGCGGGAGCAGTGAGCGAGAGCCGGCGGGTGACCCGCCGGCTCTCATTCGAGCTGGTTACCACCACCAGCCGCCGCCCCAGCCGCCGCCCCAGCCGCCGCAACCGCAGCGACGACGACGACATCCGCCCCAGCCGAGCGGGGCGCGGTTAGCCGGGAAGAGCCTGTTCAGTCTCATTGATTTTCCCTTCTGACCGTTCTTTCGCGGGACTTGCAATTACGACAATAGCACCCACATGTGCACCAACCATCGAATTTAGGACGTATTGGACATGTTTTACCGGCTGCGCGGCAGCCCCTCCACGACCGGGCGGACGCACCTCTACCGACTTTCCGCCGCCGTCCACCTCTCCCCCAACCCGGGGGATTCTCCGTAAAGCCCGGCCCGGACAAATGCCAAGCGCAGGTCTCCACGATTCACGGGAAGGTCATCGGCACGTGCGGCGGACAGGCCGCCCCGAATACCCCGCATATCCAATAAATTCTTCATAAGAAGTCATCGGAACCACGGGGCAGTAAATGAACATTAAATCAACGCATGAACACACGAGCCCGCTCCCCGGGAGGGGGAGCGGGCTCGTGGCGGTTGCGACCACGGCCCCGGTCACGGACGAGAGCTCCGGTCACCGGGACTCCGGCCGGCGGGGCCGCGGCTGAAAGGAGGCTCCGACCAGGGAGCTCCCCAGCGGGACTTCAGTTCCAGGCGAGCATCCGGAGGGGGTCTTCCAGCATGGCGCCGACGTCACGCAGGAACAGCGAGCCGAGCTCCCCGTCCACGACCCGGTGGTCGAAGGAGAGCGCCAGCGTGCACACCTTGCGGGGCACGATCTGCCCGTCCACCACCCACGGCATGTCCCTGACCTGACCGAATGCCAGGATCGCCGACTCGCCGGGGTTGAGGATCGGGGTGCCCGCGTCCACCCCGAACACGCCCACATTCGTGATCGTGATCGTGCCGCCGGCCATGTCGGCGGGCTGGGTCCGGCCCGCCCTGGCGGTCTCGGCGAGGGCGCCGAGGGCCCTGGCGAGGTCCGGGAGGGACATGGCGTGGGCGTCCTTGACGTTGGGGACGAGCAGGCCGCGAGGGGTGGCGGCGGCGATGCCCAGGTTCACGTGGTGCTTGACCACGATCTCCTGCGCGGCCTCGTCCCACGCCGAGTTGATCATCGGATACCGGCGGGCGGCGACGAGCACCGCCTTCGCCACCAGGAGCAGCGGCGACACCTTGACCTCGGCGAAGTCAGCCAGCCGTCGCAGCCGCCCGACCGCGTCCATGGTCTCGGTCACATCCACCTGAAGGAACTCGGTGACGTGCGGCGCGGTGAACGCGGAGGCCACCATGGCCTGCGCGGTCGCCTTCCGCACCCCCTTGACCGGGATCCGCTCCTCACCCGTCCGTACGGCGTGCGCCACCGCCGGGGCGGCGGCCGCCTCCAGCGCCGACTGGACGTCGTCCCGGGTGATCGAGCCCTGCGGGCCGGTCCCGGTGAGCGTGGTCAGGTCGACCCCGAGGTCCTTGGCCAGCTTCCGCACCGGAGGCTTGGCCAGCGCCGCGCCCGGCCTCACGGACGCGGCGGTCCCGGAGGGCGCGGCGGCGGTACCGGTGACCGGCCCGTTCTCCCGCGCGGCCGGCGGGCCCGCGGACGGAGCGGAGGGGGTCAACGGCGCGGAGGGGGTCGACGGCGCGGAGGGGGCGGACGGCGGCGCCTTGCGGGGCCGGCGCTTGGCGGCGCCCATCTTGACGCCGTAGCCCACCAGGACGGGCTGGCGCTCTTCCTTGGGGAGCGCCGGCACCATGTCCTCGGCCAGCGCCTGCCCGCGTTCGGGGACGGAGGCCGGGGCCGGGGCCGGGGCGGCTCCGCCCCCGGTCCCGTCGTCGACGGAGATGATCGGCTTGCCGACGTCGACGGTCTCGCCCTCCTCGGCCATCAGAGCCGCCACCACGCCGTCGAACGGGCAGGGCAGCTCGACGACGGCCTTGGCGGTCTCGATCTCCACGATGATCTGATTGACCTTGACCTGGTCACCGGCCTTGACGTGCCAGCGGACGATCTCGGCCTCGGTCAGCCCCTCGCCCACGTCGGGGAGCTTGAACTCCTTCATCGTCTCCCCTTCTCAGAACGCGAACGCGCGGTCTACGGCGTCGAGGACCCGGTCCAGATCGGGCAGGTAGTGATCCTCCAGCTTGGAGGGCGGGTAGGGCGTGGACGGCCCGCCGACGCGCAGCACCGGGGCCTCCAGGTTGTAGAAGCACCTCTCGGTGACCCGGGCCGCCACCTCGGCACCGAAGCCGTTGTAGACCGGCGCCTCGTGCACCACGACGCAGCGCCCGGTCCTGCGGACCGACTCCTCGACCCGCTCGATGTCCAGCGGGTTGAGGGAGCGCAGGTCGATGACCTCCACGGACCGGCCGTCCTCCTCGGCCGCCGCCGCGGCCTCCAGGGAGGTCTTGACCATCGGCCCGTAGGCCAGAAGGGTGAGGTCAGTGCCCGGCCGTACCACCTGGGCCTGGTCGAAGGGCGTCCAGCCGGCGGCGTCGGCGGAGGTGTCCACCTCGGCCTTCTCCCAGTAGCGCCGCTTGGGCTCGAAGAAGACCACGGGGTCGTCGCACCGGATCGCCTGCTGGATCATCGTGTAGGCGTCGACGGGGTTGGAGCAGGCCACGACCCGCAGGCCGCCGGTGTGGGTGAAGTACGCCTCGGGCGACTCGCTGTGGTGCTCCACGGCGCCGATGCCGCCGCCGCACGGGATCCGCACCACGACCGGCAGCTTCACCTTCCCCAGCGACCGCAGCGGCATCTTGGCGAGCTGGGTGATGATCTGGTCGGCGGCGGGGAAGACGAACCCGTCGAACTGGATCTCGCAGACCGGGCGGTAGCCCCGCAGCGCGAGGCCGATCGCCGTGCCGATGATGCCCGACTCGGCCAGCGGGGTGTCGATGACCCGCTGCTCGCCGAAGTCCTTCTGCAGCCCGTCGGTGACGCGGAACACGCCGCCGAGCTTGCCCACGTCCTCGCCCATGATGAGGACCTTGGGGTCGTCCTCCATGGCCTTGCGCATGCCCTCGTTGAGCGCCTTGCCCAGCGTGAGAGTCGTCATCCCTCGAACCCCTCCAGGTAGGCGGCGAACTGGGCGCGCTCCTCGTCCATCAGCCGGTGCGGCTCCGCGTAGACGTGATCGAAGATCGCAAGCGGCCCGGGATCGGGCAGTTCGAGACAGCGTTTGCGCACGTCCCGGCCGAGCTCGTCGGCCTCGGCGTCGACCGCGTCGAAGAAGTCCTGGTCGGCGATCTGGTTTTTGAACATGTAGGCGCGGACCCGCTCGATCGGGTCCTTGAGCTTCCACGCCTCCAGCTCGCTGGCCACCCGGTAACGGGTCGGGTCGTCGGAGGTGGTGTGCGCGCCCATCCGGTAGGTGAACGCCTCGATCAGCACCGGGCCCTGCCCGGACCTGGCGTCGGCCAGCGCCTTGCGGGTGACCGCGAGACAGGCGAAGACGTCGTTGCCGTCGACCCGGACGCCCGGGAAGCCGAACCCGCTCGCCCTGCGGTACAGCGGGATGCGGGACTGCTTCTCCAGCGGCTCGGAGATGGCCCATTGGTTGTTCTGGCAGAAGAACACGACCGGGGCGTTGAACACCGACGCCCAGATGAACGACTCGTTCACGTCTCCCTGCGAGGTGGCGCCGTCGCCGAAGTAGACGATGGTGGCGGCCTCGGCGCTGTCGCGCTGGATGCCCATGGCGTAGCCGACCGCGTGCAGGGTCTGGCTGCCGATCACGATCGTGTACAGGTGGAAGTTGTGCTCGGCCGGGTCCCAGCCGCCGTGGTTGACGCCGCGGAACAGGCCGAGCAGGTTCACCGGGTCCACCCCCCGGCACCAGGCCACGCCGTGCTCGCGATAGGTCGGGAAGGCCATGTCCGTCTCGGCCAGCGCCCGGCCTGAGCCGATCTGCGCGGCCTCCTGGCCGAGCAGGGAGGCCCAGAGGCCCAGTTCGCCCTGGCGCTGCAGGGCCACCGCCTCCAGATCGACGCGGCGGACCAGGACCAGGTCCCGGTAGAGCCCGCGGATCTCCTCGGGCGTCAGATCGATGTCGTAGTCGGGATGCTCGACCCGCTCCCCTTCGGGGGTCAACAACTGGACGAGCTCCGGGGGTGCTTCCGCACCACGAGGGGCCTCGGCTGTCACGTGCCGCTCCTGTGTGCTCGGGGCCGTCGAGATGGGTTCGCCACCACCGTCCGGCCGGTTAGCCACGCATACGACCCGTTTGGTGGTGGTTCGCTTGCGTTTGTGGACATCGTGGCAGAGGTCACATACCTGTGCGCAAGCCCCACCCCGGCATCCATACGCTCCCCGTTCCCGCTGGACCCCGCTTTACCCTCGCACAGAGGGAGCCCGGACCCGGCGACGAACTGCCGGAGAAGCCCGTTACCCTTGAGACGCCGGACCGTCCCCGCTGCAACCAGGAGGAACACCGTGGCGCGCGTCATCGTCGACGTCATGCTCAAGCCCGAGATTCTCGACGCGCAGGGCCAGGCGATCGCCCGGGCACTGCCGCGGCTCGGCTTCTCCGGTGTCTCGGCGGTACGGCAGGGCAAGCGGTTCGAGGTGGAGCTCGAAGGCCCCGCCGACGAGGCCGCGCTCGCCGAGGTCCGCAAAATGGCCGAGACCCTGCTGGCCAACACCGTGATCGAGGACTACGCGGTCTCCGTGGAGCCGTAACCCGTCATACGTCACACAGAGCGTTTCCTTACGTCCGGGTAAATCACACTCTGGATGTGTCATAATCCCACGGCTTGACCAACAGTAAATAACATTAAGGTTATTTTGCGGTTAGCCCGGATTCTGAGGGGAAACCTTGACAGGGTGACGTCTGGCCCCGGGAGGGATCCGGTGGATATCGAGTTCTCGTTGGCTCTGCCGAGGGAAGCCATCGGCATTCCCATGGTCCGCAGAGCGCTGGGCGACTCGCTGCGCTCGCTCGGCGTCACCGAGGACTGCGTGTCCGACATCCTCCTCGCGGTCACCGAGGCGTGCGCCAACGCGGTGCGCCACGGCGGGCCCGCCAACCGCTACGAGGTCGAGGCCGCCATCGGCTACGGCCGCTGCGACGTCCGCATCATCGACAGGGGCCACGGCCTCACGCGGATGCCCGAGCACTACCCCCCGGCCGACACCGAGAACGGCCGGGGCATCCTCATCATGCAGGCCGTGGTGGACGAGATCTCCTTCGACATCGCGCCCGGCCGGGGCACCACCGTGCATCTGCGCAAGCACCTCGACTGGGACGAGGACGCCGCCTTCCTCCGCCGCCAGATGCTCACCGCCGTGTGACCGCCGCCGTGTGACCGCCGCTGTGTAAGCGCCGCCGGGCGGCCGCCGTACGGCCGTCGTCCGGTCGCCGACGCGGCCCCGCGCCGGCCCTCCGGACGCCTTCTCCGGCCGGTACGGCGCGACCCGCCGTTGTGCGATCCTCCAAGCCGCGGGCCGGTCCCCGGGCGGTGAGCTGTGTGATCGGACCGCTCCGCGTGTGACCTCTCGCCCAGGAGCGGATAGCCTGGGCGCACCGCCGCAGACCGCCATCCGATGTGTGAGATGTCGGCGCGGCGCTCGTTTGTGGAGGGGAACGCTGTCATGAGTGCTGCCCGCGTGGGCGTCGTCACTTTTCCCGGAACTCTTGACGATCAGGACGCGGCCCGCGCCGTGCGTCACGCGGGCGGCGAAGCCGTCCCGCTGTGGCACGCCGATCCCGATCTCAAGAAGGTGGACGCGGTCTTCCTGCCAGGGGGGTTCTCCTACGGAGACTACCTGCGCTGCGGGGCGATCTCCAGGTTCGCGCCGCTGATGGAGGAGCTGATCCCCGCCGCCAGGGCCGGGCTCCCCGTCCTGGGCACCTGCAACGGCTTCCAGATCCTCTGTGAGGCCCACCTGCTGCCCGGCGCGCTGATGCGCAACGCCGGACTGCACTACGTCTGCCGCGACCAGGGCATCCGGGTGGAGAACACCGCCACCCCGTGGACGTCCGACTTCACCGAGGGCCAGGAGATCGTGCTGCCGGTCAAGCACGGCGAGGGCCGCTACGTCGCCGACGAGGCGACCCTGGGCGCGTTGGAGAGCAACGGCCAGATCGTCTTCCGCTACGTCGGAGGCAACCCCAACGGCTCCCTGAACGACATCGCGGGCATCCGCAACGAGGCCGGGAACATTGTCGGCCTCATGCCGCATCCCGAGCACGCGGTCGAGGACCTCACCGGCGCTCCGAGCACGGACGGCCGGGGGTTCTTCTCCTCCATCCTGAAGAAGCTGGTGAACCTGTGAGCGAGCGAGCCGACAAGCGCGGCGGCCAGGCGCCCGACCCGAACCTGGACACCGTCGAGCGGGCCGAGGGCACCCCCGACGAGCGCCAGCCGTACGCCGAGCTGGGCATGAAGCTCGACGAGTACGAGCGGGTCCGCGACATCCTCGGCCGCCGGCCCACGAGCTCCGAGCTGGCCATCTACAGCGTCATGTGGAGCGAGCACTGCTCCTACAAGTCCTCCAAGGTGCACCTGCGGCAGTTCGGCACCAAGGCCCCCGAGTCCGAGGCGCTGCTCGTCGGCATGGGCGAGAACGCCGGTGTCGTCGACATCGGCGACGGCTGGGCGGCCACCTTCAAGATCGAGTCGCACAACCACCCGTCCTACGTCGAACCGCACCAGGGCGCGGCGACGGGCGTCGGCGGCATCGTCCGCGACATCATGTCGATGGGCGCGCGACCGATCGCGGTGATGGACGCGCTGCGGTTCGGCGCGGCCGACGCCCACGACACCCGGCGGGTGCTGCCCGGCGTGGTCGAGGGCATCAGCCACTACGGCAACTGCCTGGGCCTGCCCAACATCGGCGGCGAGGTCGTCTTCGACCCCTGCTACATCGGCAACCCGCTGGTCAACGCGCTCTGCGTGGGCCTGCTCCGCAAGGACCAGATCAAGCTGGCGACCGCCCCCGGGCCGGGCAACAAGGTCGTGCTGTTCGGCGCGCTGACCGGCCCCGACGGCATCGGCGGCGCGTCCGTCCTGGCCTCGGCCACGTTCGAGGACGAGTCGCACGCCAAGCGCCCCAGCGTCCAGGTGGGCGACCCGTTCATGGAGAAGCTGCTGATCGAGTGCTGCCTGGAGCTGTACCAGGCGGACGTGGTCGTCGGCATCCAGGACCTCGGCGCGGCCGGCGTCTCCTGCGCGACCACCGAGCTCGCGGCCAAGGGCACCGGCGGCATGGACGTCAAGCTGGAGCTGGTCCCGCTGCGCGACCCGTCGCTGCGGCCCGAAGAGATCCTGATGAGCGAGTCGCAGGAACGCATGATGGCCGTCGTCACCCCCGACGACATCGATGCCTTCATGGCGATCTGCACCAAGTGGGACATCCCGGCCACCGTGATCGGTGAGGTCACCGACTCCGGCCGTCTGGTGATGACCTGGTACGGCGAGACCATCGTGGACATCCCGCCGGGCACCGCGGCCGACGACGGCCCGGTCTACGAGCGGCCGTTCCACGAGCCGGCCGGCCAGACGGCGCTCAACGCCGACACCCCGGCACGGCTGGCCCGCCCCGACGACCTGCGGGCGACGCTGCTGAAGCTCCTCGGCTCGCCGAACCTGGCGTCCAAGGAGTGGGTGACCTCCCAGTACGACCGCTACGTCCGCGGCAACACCGTGCTGGCCCAGCCCGCCGACGCCGGCGTGCTGCGGATCAGCGAGGTCATGCCGGGCGCCGAGGAGACGACCCGGGGCATCGCGCTGTCGACGGACGGCAACGGCCGCTACGCCCGGCTCGACCCGTACGCGGGCGCGCAGCTCGCGCTGGCCGAGGCCTACCGGAACGTGGCGGTGACCGGCGCCAGGCCGCTCGCGGTGACCAACTGCCTCAACTTCGGCTCCCCCGAGGACCCCGAGGTCATGTGGCAGTTCGCCGAGGCCACCCGTGGCCTGGCCGACGCCTGCAAGATCCTCGGCGTGCCGGTGACCGGCGGAAACGTCTCCTTCTACAACCAGACGGGGTCCACCCCGATCCACCCGACCCCGGTCGTGGGCGTGCTGGGCGTGATCGACGACGTGGCCGGGCGGGTGCGCAGCGGCTTCACCGGCCCGGACGAGAAGGTCATCCTGCTCGGCGAGACGGCCGAGGAGTTCGGCGGCTCCGAGTGGGCCCACGTGGTCCACGGCCACCTCGGCGGCCTGCCGCCCCAGGCGGACCTGGAGGCCGAGGGCGCCATGGCGCTCGTCCTGGCCGAGGCCGCCTCCCGCGGCCTGCTGACCGGCTCCCACGACCTGTCCGACGGCGGCCTGGCGATCGCCCTGGCCGAGGCCTGCCTCGCCCAGGGGGTCGGCTGCACGGTCTCCCTGCCGGGCGAGGACGCGTTCGTCGACCTGTTCAGCGAGTCGTCGGCCCGCGCGCTGGTTACCGTGGCACCGGAGTCCTTCGCGGACTTCGCCGAGCTCTGTGCCGCCCACGAGGTCCCCTGCCAGGCCCTGGGCACCACCGGCGGCGCCTCACTGACCGTCGAGGGCGTCCTGGACATCCCGGTCGCCGAGCTCCGGGAGACCCACACGGCCACCCTGCCGGGCATCTTCGGCTGATCCACCGAACGTCGAAGGGGTACGGCCCGCGCCAGCACCCTTCTTGAGGTGAGAACCTCGAGGAGGGTCCATGAGCGGGCCGTACCCCTTCGACGTTGGCGGACGCCCCCGTTTTCAGGGCCGTCCTCCGACGTGGGAAGGCCTCCCGGCAGCCGCCCGGGAGGCCTCCCGCCGATGTCGCGCTCCGCCCGGGATCAGGAGGACATGCAGATCACGTAGACGAGACCGTTGGAGTTCTTGCCGCTCACGGTCCAGGCGGTCGGCGCGCCGGTGGTGACGTTGGGCGCGCTCGTGTAGATCTGGCCGGAGGCGCTGCCGCCGCCGCTGTAGCCACCGCCCGTGGCGACCTTGCCCGCGCCGCAGCTCACGCTCTGGGTCCCGCCCTGACCGCCGAAAGTGAACGGCTGGGTGAAGGTGGTGACGCTGGGAGCGCCGCCCGAGCCGCCGCCCGAACCCGGCGTACCGGGGTCACCCTTGTCGCCCTTGGGACCCTTCAGCGACGCGATGAAGTCCGCCTTGGACTTGTCCCTGTTGCCCGGCAGTTCGAGCCAGACCTCGTAGGCGCTCTTGCCGTCCCGGCCGTTCTCGCCGTCCTCGCCGGGGGTGCCGTTGCGGCCGGGCTCACCCTGCTTGCCCGGGGCGCCGTCCTGGCCGTTCTTGCCGGGCAGGCCCTGCTCGCCCTGCTTGCCGGGGGCGCCGTCCTTGCCGTCCTGACCGTCCTTGCCGGGGGCGCCGTCCTTGCCGGGCAGGCCCTGCTTGCCCGGGAGCCCCTGGATGCCACGGGCACCCTGCGGTCCCTGGGGGCCGGCGGGGCCCTGGGCGCCGTTGCGGCCCGCGGGGCCCTGCGGGCCCTGGGTGTTCACGCCCTGGGACTGGGAACCGCCGTCACCCCAGGTCACGCGGATCTCGGTGGTCCTGCACGCGGCCGTCGCGTTGACGATCCGCGCGTAGCGCGTCTTCTTGTTGACACACGCGTGCACCTCGGTACCGGCCGACGCGACGGCGCTGCCGCCCGTCGCGAAGAGGGTCCCGGCCAGCACTCCGACGGTCACGACGCCGATCGTGCGCCCGCCCGGCAACTTGAAAGCCACTGGGCTTCCTTTCTGCGACACCAGATCCTGGTGTGTTCAGTGATTCACCAGTTGCAGGGTTAGACCGTTCCAACGGTTGTCGCGGCAAACATAACGGTTCGGGAACGGACGATTTCCTGATCGCGGCAGCCCGGTGCGCGATAATCGGACCGTTCGGGGGAATCCCGCCCGATGGGTGTGGACGGACGCGACAGGGAGCCCGCCGGGATCCCCAGACACGGAGGCCACCCGTGCCGACGAACGATCTCATGAGCACCTCGACCGAGGAGCGCCCCAGGTCCGAGCCGTATCTCCCTCCGGCGACCCAGCCGGTCCGCGCGGTGGTCTGGGCGATCCACCTGGCACTGCCCATGCTCGGGCTCTGGCTGCTGCTGGCCAACCATGACGACCTGAACGGTAAGTGGCATGACAACCTCAGCCATTTCTGGCTGATCATCGCCGTGGCGGGGATCAACGTGGTCCTGGGCGTCATGATCGGTCAGGCGTCGGCCCGGCGGGCCGACGCCCGGCTGCTGCTGGTCTCGCTGGTCTTCCTGAGCAGCGCGGGCTTCTTCCTGATGCACGGCCTGGCCACGCCGAAGATCATCCTTGGGAAGGGGACCTACGGCTTCGACCTCTCCCAGCCGGTCGGACTCCTCGTCGCCTCGGTCTTCGCGGCCGTCTCGGCCCTGCCGCTCAGCGAGCGGGCGGCCCGGGCCGTGCTGGGAGCGCAGATCTGGCTCCGCGGCGGGCTCGCCGCGCTGCTCGCTCTCTGGGGTGCCGCCTCGCTGGTGCCGGGCCTCACCGCGCTGAGCGCCCCGGCTCCCGGGGCCGGCGCCGGTCTCGGAGGGGCCGAGCTGGCCGGGGTCGCCCTCTACTCGGTGGCGGCCGTGATGATGTTCCGGCTCCACCGCAGGCGTCCGGCCGCCATGCTGGTCAGCCTCATCACCGCCTACGCGCTGCTCGCCGAGGCGATGGTCGCCGGGATGTTCCGCCACAACTGGCACATGTCGTGGTGGCTGTGGCACCTGCTGCTGACCCTGGCCTTCGTGTTCGTCGCCTACAGCGCCCACCTGCAGTTCCGGCGGGAGGGCACCGGCGCGGGAGTGTTCGACTCGGTAGCCCTGTCGGCGACCGTTCTGAGGATCAGGGCCGAGTACGAAGACGCCCTGGAGGAGCTCGTCGGCCATCTCCGGCGCCGGGCCGAGACCAGGGTCCCGGTCGCGACGAGGTTGGCGGGCAAGTTCGGGCTCACCGAGGGGCAGGCGGCGGTGCTCGACCGGGCCGGCGAGGCGCTGGCCAACGAGCGCGAGCTGTCCGAACGGCTGGCCGCCCTGGTCGACACGGGCAGGCAGGCCCGCGTGGGACTGCCCGAGCGGGAGCTGCTGACCCAGGCCCTGGACCGGGTACGGCAGGCCTACGGCGACGTGCGCATGACGCTGGTGGCGGACGGGCGGGTCGCCATGGGGTCCAGGGAGTACGGCCCGGCGGACTTCCCCGGCGGCGAGCCCGTCCGGCTCGGCGGCGCGGTCGTCCATCCGCTGACCGTGAAGGGACAGCTCGCCGGCGCGCTGGAGGTGCCGGTGGGCAGGACCCCGCAGGACGAGGCGCTCGCCGCCACGCTGGCGGGCCAGCTGTCCATCGCCCTGGAGAACGCCCGGCTCTACCAGGAGCTGTCCACCCTGTTCCGGCAGTACATGTCCCCGGACGTGGCCAACTCCCTGCTGGCCGACCCCCGGACGGCGGCGCTCGGCGGCGAGCTGGTCGAGCTGACCGCGCTCTTCGCCGACCTGAAGGGCTTCACGAGCTTCTCCGAACGGTCCGCGCCCGGGGAGATCGTCGAGATGCTGAACCGCTATCACACGGCGGCCGTGCCCATCATCCTCAGCCACGGGGGCACGATCGTGCAGTTCGTGGGAGACGCGCTGCTGGCGCTGTTCAACGCGCCCGCCCCGCAGCCGGGGCACGCCACCGCCGCGGCCAGGGCGGCCCTGGCCATGCAGGAGGCGGCCGAGGAGATCGCCGCCGGGACGGCGGGCTACCCCCGGTTCAGGATCGGGATCAACACCGGCCTCGCGCTGGTCGGCAACATCGGCAGCCCCGAGCTGCGCGGGTTCAACGCGATGGGCGACTGCGTGAACGTGGCCGCCCGGCTGGAGGGCATCGCCGAACCCGGTACCGTCGTGATCGGCCAGAGCACCCTCGACCAGATCGCCCCCCGTCCCAGGGTCCGCTCCCTGGGCGAGCTCTCCCTCAAGGGCAAGGAACAGCCCGTCCACGCGTACGTGCTGTCCGGCCTGCCCTAGCGGTCCGTCGTCCGCGACAGCCGTACAGCCCGCGCAGCTCATACAGCCCGCTCCGCACAGCCCGCACAGCCCGCAACCGACATCGCCAGGAGGTGCCCGTGAGCCCTACCCCCGAGCCGGGCGAGTTCGCCAGCCTGCTCACAGCCGACGAGGTCACCGCGCTGCACGCGGCCGGCCGTCCCCGGCGCTGGGACCGGGGTGCGGTGGTGTGCACCGAGGGCGACGTCGCCGACTGGGTGCTCCTGCTGACGTCCGGCCGGGTCAAGGTCTCCTCGCACACCGCCGGCGGGACCGAGGTGATCCTGGCCGTACGCGGGCCGGGCGCGCTGCTCGGCGAGTTCGCCGCCCTGGACGGCCTGCCCAGGTCGGCCACGGTCACCGCGCTGGAGCCGGTCGAGGGGATCGCGGTCCGCGACTTCTCCGGTTACCTGCAGGAGCACGGCCGGGTGGCCGTACTGCTCATGCGGACGCTGATCGGCAAGATGCGCGACTCCGACCGCAAGCGGATCGAGTACGGCGCGTTCGACACCACGGGCCGGGTGGCGACCCGGCTGGTCGAGCTGGCCGAGCGGTACGGCGAGCCGGTCAACGGCGGGGTGCGGGTGACGCTGCCGCTCTCCCAGGACGAGCTGGCCGGCTGGACCGGGGCCTCCCGCGAGGCGGTCAGCAAGGCGCTGCGCTCGCTGCGGGACCGCGGCCTGATCGAGACCGGCCGCCGCCGAGTGATCATCCATGACATGGAGGGCCTCCGCAGAAGGGCCCGCTGAGACCGTCCGTCCACCGGGGTACCGCACCCCGGTGGACTGCCTCAGCGCGGCCGTCCCCGCCGGCCAGGCAGCCAGGCGGTTGGACCGTCAGGCCGTCAGGCGGCCGGACATAGATATGGACACGCGACCGGTCTACCGGGGCGTGTGCCCGGCGGCCGATCTCCCTCGGGGCCGGGGGCCGCGTGCGTCAGACTGGGGCGCATGGTCTCCATCCCCCAGGACCTGCCCGGCTCCCCCGAATACGTCTCCAGGCTCCGTTACGCGTGGCGGGTCTGCTCGGTCACCAGCCTCGGCCTGGTGCTGATCGGCATCTCCGGGAGCACCCTGAACGTCGCACTCCCCGCCGTGGTCAGGCACTTCCACGCCGACGCGTTCGCCGCGGGATGGATCCTGCTGGCGTTCCTGCTCGTCAACACCGCGACCCTGGTGTTCTTCGGCCGGGTGGCCGACCTGCTCGGCCGTAGGGAGGTATACCTCGCGGGGTTCGCCCTTTTCACGGTGGGATCGCTGCTGGCGGGGTTGTCGCCCGGCGTCTGGTTCCTGATCGCGATGCGGGCGGTGCAGGCCGTCGGAGCCGCCATGATCCTGGCCAACGGGACCGTGATGATCACCGACGCCTTCCCGCCCGACCGCCTCAGCCAGGGCATGGGCGTCTACATCGGCACCCTCTCGGTCGCCCAGCTCGCCGGCCCGACCCTGGGCGGACTGATCGCCGAGACCGCCGGCTGGCAGTGGATCTTCTGGGTGAACGTGCCCGCCGGGCTGATCGCTTTCGTCTGGGGCTCCTTCACCCTCCGCCGGGTCGCCCGGGGGCCACGCGAGCCGGTGGACGCCTCCGGCAACCTGATCGTCTTCGCCATGCTGTCGGCCGCGCTCATCGCCCTCTCCGAGGCGGGCTCGCGGGGCCTGTCCAGCCCGACCGTGATCGTCGGCGCCGCCGTCTCGGTGGCCCTCGTCCCGGCCCTGATCATCGTGGAGCGCAGGGCGTCGCACCCCGTGCTCAACGTGCGGCTCTTCGGTGAGCGCATGCTGGCCTTCGCCAACCTCGCCTCGTTCTGCAACGCGCTGGCCCGCGCGGCGCTGATCCTGCTCGCCGCCCTCTACTTCCAGGCGGCCAGGGGCGTCGACGCCGTCACCGCCGCCCTGGGCGTGCTCCCGGTCCCGGTCGGCATGGCCCTGGCCTCCCCGTCCGCGGGCTCCCTCGGCCGCCGCGTCGCCCCCTACGCGCTGTCGGTCGGGGGCTCGCTGCTGAGCGCGGCGGGGCTCGGCGTCCTGGCCCTGAACACCGACCCCGCCACGCCGTACTGGATCATCGGGGTGGGCCTGTTCCTGTGCGGCTGCGGCAGCGGCACCTTCCTCACCGGCAACACCACCCAGGTCATGACCGCCCTGCCGGCCGGGAGCCTCGGTCTGGTGAACGGCTTCCGGCTGATGATCATGAATGTCGGGATCGTGCTCAGCGTCGCCCTCACCCTGAGCGTCCTGACCAGCTCGGTCAGCGCCGAGCTGCGCGGCCAGGTCTACGAGGGCACGCTGTCACGCATGTCCCCTGTCGCGGTGGACCAGCTCATGGACGGCTTCCGGAAGACCTACGCCGTCCTGTTCGCCGTCGCCCTCGTGGGCGCCCTGATGTCCGCGCTGGCCCGGGCGCGGGCCGCGCCGCCCGGACAGGACCCGGCTCCGCGGTAGCGGGCCCGGCGGGGCGGACTCCCGCATCGGCGCGCCGCCCCGTCCTCCGGGCCGGCGTGGCGGGCGGCCGCCTCAGCGTGGCGTCCCGCCCGGCGCGACGCGGTCGGCATAATGAGATCGACAACCTGGTCAGAGCGGTCCCACCGGGACCGCCTCAGCCATCCCTCCCCCGTCACCCGCGCTCCGTCGCCCGGCGGGCACCTGCCGCCGGCGCCCGGGCGTCCGTCCGGCAGGAGGAGCAGGTGCGTTCCGTCATCGGGTTGGGAGTGACCGCCGCTCTCGTGATGGGCCCGGGTCTCCCGGCCACGGCCTCCCCTCCGTCACCGGCGGGCATCGGGGCGGTCACCCCGCCACCGGCGGGCATCGGGGCGGTCACCCCGCCACCGGCGGGCATCGGGGCGGTCACCGGCGACCACATCCCCGCCGAGCTGAAGAACCGCACGTCGCTCCGGGTCCTGCCGGAGTGGCCCCGCCAGAACAACAACGTCCGGATATTCGTGCACTGCCCCCCTACCTCGAACCACGCGATCATCGGCTCCACCGCGTTCACCCTCAAGGGCTCGACGCGGATCTACCGGGAGGTGGGGCTGGGGCTGTCCGACAGGGGCCTCGGACGCCGCGCCGTCTCCATCTCCTACTACGCCCTCCCGGGACGTCACGAGGTCTGCATGAAGTGCGTGAAGGTCACCATCGACGAACAGACCCGGATCAGGAAGATCCGGGTGATCAGCCGTTACTCCGTCCCCCTCCAGGTGCGCAGGTTCGACATCGGCCAGTTCTTCGACTGACCGGGGCCGTGCTCAGAGGGCGCCGCTCAGCCGGGACTCGACCTCGCGGTAGCGGGCCACCGGGATCAGGTGGACGCCGTCGAAGGCGCCCGAGTCACGGATGCGCAGCACCTGCTCGCAGGCGGCCTCGACGCCGGCGAGGCGGTCGGCCGCGACCCGCTCCACCAGGTCGGCGGGGATGTCGATGTCGGGGATCGCGGCGGCCAGGCGGCGGGCGTGGTTCTCGCTGGCGATGACCATCACCCCCGCGTAGACCGGCACGTCCACGGGGTTGGCCTCACGCCACCGGAGCAGCGCCTCGACCGAGAAGCTGACCTGGACGAACATGAAGTCGGCCGCGCGCTTCCAGGCGGGCAGCGGACGCAGCGCGGCGGCGGTGCCGACCCGGAAGGCGGGTGTCTGGGCGAAGGCGGGATCCTCACCGAGGGAGCGCACCTCGTCGATCATCGAGCGCACGGTGAGGTCACTGGTCCGGTTGCCCGAGCCGGGCTTGTCCCCGTAGATGAACAGGAACTGGTCGACCCCGTAGGCGGCGGCGGTGAGCAGATCGCGGCGGAACCCCAGCAGGTTGCGGTCACGGGAGTTGAGGCACGCGATGCTGCTCCCGCCCATCGCCTGGACCTCGTGCGCGACGGCGACGCTGGAGACCGTGGCCCGGCCGATGTGGTTGTCCGGGATCAGGAACGAGTGCGCGATCTTGCTGAGCGTGCCGATCTGGTGCCGGACATGCTTGAGGTCGGGGCGGGTCGGCGGCTCGACCTCGCAGACGAGTTCAAACGGACGATCAGTCATGTCGATCAAGTTACGGGGCCGGGTCCCCATCTGCCAGCCGCCTGATTGCTCCGTCACCCGGGGCCGGGCGTCACCCGCCCGGCCCGCCGCACCGTCCGGTCAGCCCGGGGTCCGGGCGGCGAGGAGTCCGGTCACCGTACGGCCCGCCCGCCGCACGGTCCGGTCACCGTACGGCCCGCACGGTCCGGTCAGCCCGGGGTCCGGGCGGCGAGGAGGCGGGCCGCCATGGCCTCGACGCCGGCCGTCAGGATGTCGACGCCGAAGGTGTCGTAGAGCTCGGCCGGGCCGCCCTCGGCGAGGGGGGCGGCCATCTTCACGATGTGCGGGTAGGTGTCCGGCGGCAGCGACTGGAGGGTGACGCGCTTGAGGCGCAGGCGCTCGGCCGCGTCCGGCTCCGACATGCCGGGACGGCGGTTCATCGGGCCGGCGGCCAGGGCGATCGCGCCCTGGAGCAGGTATTTCGAGATCAGGCAGCTCTCCTCGGGGGAGAACCTCGCCCGCTCGCACAGGCCGAGGGCGGTGTCCCACACCCGCAGGAAACTCGGCACGGCCATGTGGTCCACCTCCTCCAGCACGGGCGCCGCGCACGGGTAGCGCCGCAGCACCTTGATCAGGCCGATGACCAGCTCGCGGAGCTGCTCCTGCCACGGCCTGGCGGGGTCCCCGGTGACCACGAACCCCTCGATCAGGTGGTCGGCCATCCCGATGATCAGCTGTTCCTTGTTCTTGAAGTGCCAGTAGAGCGCCATCGGGGTCACCCCGAGCTCCTGGGCCAGTCGCCTGATGGTCACGGCCTGGAGACCTTCGGCCGAGCCGATCTCCAGTGCCTGCTCGACGACGGCCTCACGGGTCAGTTTTCCCATCACGCTTGACAACTATACGCCGTACACGTTCCACTATCCACCGTACATGTACGCCGTACAAGTACACCGTAGAGGGAGTCGGAGTGACGGATAACCGCAAGTGGTGGGCGCTGGGAGCGATCTCGCTGGCCACTTTCATGACCTATCTGGACAACAACGTGGTCAACGTCGCGCTGCCCACGATCCAGCGGGACCTGGGGCTGAGCATCTCGGGGCTGGAATGGATCGTGAGCGGCTACATCCTGGTCTTCGCCGGGCTGATGCTGGTCGGCGGGCGCCTGGCGGACGTCTTCGGACGGCGGCGGATCTTCATGATCGGCCTCGGGGTGTTCACGGTGGCGTCGCTCGCCGCCGGGCTGGCCACGGACGGCACCGCCCTGATCGCCGCCCGTGCGGCGCAGGGCGTCGGCGCCGCCTTCCTGACGCCCACCGCGCTCGCCCTGCTCACCTCGGTCTTCCCCGACCCCCGGGAGCGCGCGACGGCGGTCGGGCTGTGGAGCGCGGTCGGCGCGCTGGCCCTGGCCCTCGGCCCGCTGACCGGCGGGTTCATCAGCGAACGGTGGGACTGGGGCTGGATCTACCTGATCAACGTGCCGCTCGGGGCCCTGACCTTCGCGCTCGGGCTGTGGGCGATCAGGGTGGCCCCGCAGGACCGGGTACGGCACGGCCTGGACGTCTCGGGGCTGGTGACGTCCAGCCTGGCGCTGTCCGCGCTGACGTACGCGCTCATCGAGGGCGACGGCGCGGGCTGGACCTCGCCGGAGATCCTGGGCGCGTTCGGCCTCGCGGTGGCGTCGGCCGCGACGTTCGTGGTGATCGAGATCAGGAGCCGGGAGCCGATGATCGACCTGTCGCTGTTCCGGTCCCGGGTCTTCAGCGGGGGCGCGCTGTCGATGGGGCTGTGGTCGTTCGGGGTGTTCGGGATCTACTTCTTCACCGCGCTGTACCTGCAGAACGCGCTGGGCTTCTCACCGATGGAGGCCGGGATCTCGTTCGTGCCCATGGCGCTGGTGATGGCCGTGACCGCGGCCCTGGCCCCGCGGATCAGCGCCGTACTCGGGACCGCGCGGACCGTGGCCGCCGGGCTCCTGCTGATGGCCGTGGCGGTGTTCGGGATCTCCTTCGTCGGTGAGGGCGGCGCGTTCGGGGACCTGCTGCCGTGGTTCCTGGTCTACGGGCTGGGCGGCGGGCTGCTGGTGCCGCTCACCACGGCCGTCCTGGGCACGCTGCCCACCGGCCGCGCCGGGGTGGCCGCGGGCGTCCTGAACGTCTCGCGGGAGATCTTCGGCCTGCTCGGGATCACCGTTCTCGGGGCGATCCTCAGCGGCCGGCAGACCTCCCTCCTCCAGGACGGAGCCGGGCCGCCGGCGGCCTTCCTCTCCGCCTACCAGTCCACCCTGGTCATCGCGGCGGCCATCGTGCTGGTGGGCGTGCCGGTCAGCCTGTTCTCCCTGCGGACCCCCCGGACCCCCAAGAGCCAGGAGATCCAGGAGAGCCCGGGGACCGCCGTCGAGCGCCCCGCCGTACCGGTGGCGTGAGACAGGCCGGAGGTGCCGCCCGCGCCCGGCGCGGGCGGCACCGGAGAGATCAGGAGCCGATCTTCTTGCCCTGTCGGTGCCAGGCCACCACGACGGACGGGCGGGGCTGGCTGGTGCCGCCGTCGGGCCAGTGGCTGGTGGGGGCCTCCGGGGTGGCCCCGTTGGTCTCGCCGGGGTGCTGGACGGCCACGAAGACGCTGCGCTGGTCGGGGCTGACCAGCGGACCGCAGGTCTCGGCGCCGACCGGGACGCTCAGGAACTGGCGGAGGTGGCCGCGCTCGGAGCCGCGGACCGGCATCACGAACAGGCCGTCGTTGGCGCCGAGCTGGTTGCCGTCGGTGGAGATCCAGAGGTTGCCGTCGGCGTCGAAGGTGACGTTGTCCGGGCAGGAGATCGGCGAGACCTTGGTCTTGTCGAACCCGCCGAAGTAGGTCGAGGGGTCGCCGGGGTCGCCGCAGACCAGCGGCAGGGACCAGGCGAAGGTCGTGGCGCCGGCGTCGTCACGGCGCTCGGTGATCTCCAGGATGTGGCCGTGCTTGTTCGACGGGCGCGGGTTGGCCTCGTCCACCTGGGCCGGGGTCCGGTTGGAGTTGTTGGTCAGGGCGACGTAGACGCCGCCGGTGACCGGGTTGCGCTCCACGTCCTCGGGACGGTCCATCTTGGTCGCGCCGACCTTGTCGGCCGCCAGGCGGGTGTAGACGAGGACTTCCTGGGCGGACATCCCCGGCACGTGCGAGACGTCCCCGGTGACCAGCGGGATCCACTCGCCGGAGCCGTCGAAGCGGCCGTCGGCGGGGAGCTTGCCGGTGCCGTCGATCTCGGCGGCCGGGCTGTCGCCGGTGAACCTGGCCACATACAGCGTGCCCTCGTCCAGCAGCGTCCGGTTGTGCCGGTCGAAGCCGGGGATGTAGCGCTTCTTCGAGACGAACTTGTAGACGTACTCGAAGCGGGAGTCGTCTCCCATGTAGGCCACGACCCGGCCGTCCCTGGCCAGCGAGGTGGTGGCGCCCTCGTGGGCCAGCCGGCCGAGGGCGGTGCGCTTGACCGGGGTGGAGTCGGGGTCGAACGGGTCGATCTCCACGATCCAGCCGAACCGGTTGACCTCGTTGGGGTGCTTGGCCAGGTCGAAGCGCTCCTCGACCCGGTCGAACCGGCGGTTGCCGCTCGGGATGCCGACCGTGGCGCTCACGCCGTAGCGGGTGAGGGACGGCTTCTGCGTCTCGGGCACGCCGTTGCCGTTGACGAAGTACTGGTTGAAGTTCTCCTCGCCGCTCAGCACCGTCCCCCACGGGGTGGTGCCGCCGGCGCAGTTGTTGAGCATGCCGATCGGCCTGGTGCCCGCCGGGTCGGCGGCGGTCCTCAGCAGGTCGCTCCCGGCGGCCGGGCCGCTGAAGGCCATCGGGGTCTGCGCGGTGACCCGCCGGTTGTAGCGGCGGCGGCCCCGCGTGACCAGCGTCCACCGGCCCGACCGGCCCGCCCGCTCGACCTCGACCACCGAGCCGCCGTGCGCGGCCAGCGCGATTTTGATCTGCTCCTCGGTCGCGGTGTCGCCGCCCTTGTAACCGCGGAACATCAGGTTCTCGTCGGTGTACTCGTGGTTCACCCAGAGCAGGCCGCGCTGCTGTCCCAGCGGGAAGAACGTCACGAAGTCGCAGTTGTAGCCGAACTGGGCGGCCTGCGCGGCGGCGGTCTGGTTCTCGAAGTCGAAGGCCGGGGCGTCGGGCAGCACCGGGTCGCCCCAGCGGACCACGGGCGCCGCCTCGTAGCCCTCGGGGACCGTCACCTTGTCGTCGGTGTTCGGCGGGACGGCGGTGAAGCGGGGGGCGCCGCCGTGGCGGTCGCCGCCGGAGAGGGCGGCCTGCGCCGCCTCCGGGTCCGGGTCGGCGGCGGCCGGGGCCGCCGTGGCGATCCCCACGCCGGCCGCGAGCGCGCCGAGCGCGCCGGCCCGCAGCACGCCCCGCCGGGACATCGCCTCGGCGACCACGTCGCCGAAGTAGGCGTTGTCGCTGGTGTTCAGCACGTCGTGGGCGCACTGGTTGCCGCACCGGAACTGGCAGGTGAGCGCGCTACGTCCACCCTTGTGGGGGCTCATGAGCAGCGGGAGCGGTCTGCGCGGCGACAGGTTCGCCACAGGGTCCTCCAAGGGTGTGCGCGGTCGTTCCGGCCGAGACGCTATGTGGACAAGTAGAACCTGCGGTGAACGACGTTTGCCCGTGTGATGAACCATATGTCGCAATCAGCCGTGGCCCCGGACGGGCATGATGGAGTGCGTGCCACCTCACAAGCCCGATCCCGCCAAGGTCCGCGCCGCGCTGGACGCCCAACTGACCGCACTCGACGAGCCGTCCTACGACGGGCCCGGCGACCTTCCGGCGCTGCTGGCGGCCTGTGTGCCGGTGGTCCTGCGGGCCTACGGGCGGCAGATCCGTCCGGAGCGGGAGATCGCGCGCTTCGCCGTACGGCACCTGCTGGACCGCCTGGCCGAGGCCGCGCCCGGCCGGACCGTCGAGGTCCGCGTCCCCCCGTACGCGGCGGTGCAGTGCGTGGCGGGCCCCAGGCACACGCGGGGCACCCCGCCCAACGTGGTGGAGACCGACGCGCGGACCTGGCTGGAGCTGGCCACCGGACGGCTGGCGTGGGCCGAGGCGGTGGCGGCCGGGAAGGTCGCCGCGAGCGGCGCCCGGGCCGACCTGTCGGAGCACCTGCCGGTGCCGTAGCCGCCCGCCCGGCGCCCCGGACCGGCGCCGTTCCCGAGGGCCCCGCCGTCCCGGGCCGGTGCCGGCAGCCCGGGGACAGCGCGGCGGGCGGCGCGCTCCGCGGAACAGGCTCAGGTCTGGACGCCGAACTTGTCCTCGATGCAGCGCTGCTGGAGCTCGGGAGGCAGGTTCGCACAGTCACCGATCTTGCTGTAGAGCCAGGCCAGCAGGACCACGGCGATGATCAGGGTCAGGGCGCTCAGGGCGATGCCCACCCAGGCGCGGCCGCGGTTGGAGTTCTTGGCCACCGCGACGATGCCGATGATCAGTCCGACGACGGCCGTCAGCGCGCCCAGGCCGCACACGACGAGCAGGAAGAGGCTCACGATGCCGAGCACCAGCGCCGTGGTGCCGAGCCCGCCGCCCTCCTTGCGCGGCCCTTCCTGCCCCGGATAGGCCGGGTACGGTGTGCCCGGATAGGCGGGGCCTCCCGGGGGCGGCCCCTGGTACGGCTGGCCGGGCTGGTACGGCTGACCCGGCTGGTAGGACGGGCCGGCCTGGGACGGGTAGGACGGGCCGCCGGCCGGTGGGGTGGGGGGCGGCTGCCGGGACGGATCGACCGGCTCCTCCGGCCGGGCGGCGTGGACGCCGGTGTAGGGCGGAGCGCCGTAGGCGCCGCCGGAGACGTCTCCGGCGGAGGGCTCCTCCCCGGCGGGTCCGGGCCGCTCGCCGGGAGCGGCGCCGTACGGGCCGCCTGGCGGCGGCTCGGGCTGGGAGCCGCCGACGGGCTGCTCGGGAGCGCGCCGCGGGGTCGAGGGGAACCCCTCGGAAGGCGTCGGCGGGTCGTAGCGTGAGGGCTGGGCGGCGCTCGGCGGCACGGCCGCGCCCTCCCCACCCCTGTCGTCCCCGCCCGAGGTCGTCCCCTCCGAGGCGCTCTCCCAGCCCGGGTAGGCGGGCGGGGTGGCGCCCGGGACCGGGTAGGCGGGCGGAGCCTCCGCCCCCGGGGTGACCGGCGGCTCGAACGTCTCGGTGGCGTCCGGGTCCGCCTGGACCGGCTTGGGGACCTCCGGCGCGGTGGGCACGTCCGGATGTCCCGGCAGCACCGGCTCCTCGGGCGTGGAGACCGGCTGCCCCGGCGGGGTCTCGCCGGGACCGGCGGGCCGGGGGGACCACGGGGCGGGCTCCTCCGGCTCCTCGGGCTCCGACGGCCACCGCCCGGCCTGGGCGACGGGCTCCGACGGCCATCCTCCGGACGGCGTCACGCGCTCGGACGGCGACACCGGCTCGGACGGCGTCACGCGCTCGGACGGCGACACCGGCTCGGACGGCGTCACGCGCTCGGACGGCGACACCGGCTCAGATGGTGGCTGGGCGGAGGGACCGGCGGGCCCGGACGGGGGCTGCCCGCTTGAGGACGTGGGTTCGGGCGACGGACGTGGGGTCTCGGCGGGATCGGGCGCCGACCACGTGGAGGGGTCATCCGGGCGGAAAACGGTCTGGTCGGAGCCGGGGGCGGCCGGCTCGCTCGGAACGGCCGCGTCTTCGGAGATTCCGGAGGACTCCGGACCCGTCCCCTCCTGCTCGGATCGCCGGTCCCGGGGCTCGCGCCGCGGGTCAGGCTGGTTAGGGTCCTCAGGTGTTGTCACGTCTGTTCTCCCGACGCATAGGCATGCCGGATACCTCACACTCCCCCGCCGCCATGCGATGAAACAGACCGACACGGCAAAACCCCGACGATTGTTCGGCCAAAGTGGGACAACGGTAGACCTGGCCCCGGGGTGCGAGCAGCGAAGAGGCCGACCTAGACTGAAGCACGTGCTGAAGGGCGACGGCCATCTGAGCCATGACCTTGATCCCCATGACCGGCCCCCGAAGGACGCATGTGGCGTCTTCGGCGTCTGGGCACCAGGGGAGGAAGTCTCCAAACTCACCTACTACGGGCTGTACGCGTTGCAGCACCGCGGTCAAGAATCCGCGGGCATCGCGGTCAGCGAGGGCAGCCGGATCCTCGTCTACAAGGACATGGGCCTGGTGGCCCAGGTCTTCGACGAGTCGATCCTCGGGACCCTCCGCGGCCACCTGGCCGTCGGTCACTGCCGCTACTCGACCACCGGGTCGAGCGTCTGGGAGAACGCCCAGCCGACGCTCAGTTCGACCGAGGACGGCGGGCTCGCGCTCGCCCACAACGGAAACCTGATCAACACTCCGGAGCTGGCCCGGCGCCTGGCCCCGGGCGCGACCAGGGCGACCACCGACACCGAGGTCCTGGCGTCGCTGCTGGCCCAGGACCGCAGCCAGTCCATCGACGACGCCGCCGCCGAGCTCCTGCCGCAGGTCAAGGGCGCCTACTCGCTCGTCTTCATGAACGAGAAGACGCTCTACGCGGCCCGTGACCCGCAGGGCATCCGCCCGCTGGTGCTGGGCCGGCTGGAGCGCGGCTGGGTCGTCGCCTCCGAGACCGCCGCCCTCGACATCGTGGGCGCCACCTTCGTCCGGGAGATCGAGCCCGGCGAGCTGATCACCATCGACGAGCGCGGCGTGCGGTCCCGCAAGTTCGCGCTGGCCGAGCCCAAGGGCTGCCTGTTCGAATACGTCTACCTGGCCCGCCCCGACACCACGATCGCCGGGCGCAGCGTGCAGAGCACCCGCGTCGAGGTCGGCCGCGTGCTGGCCCGCGAGCACCCGGTCGAGGCCGACCTGGTCATCCCGACCCCGGAGTCCGGCACCCCCGCCGCCGTGGGCTACGCCGAGGAGAGCGGGATCCCGTACGGCCAGGGCCTGGTCAAGAACTCCTACGTCGGCCGGACCTTCATCCAGCCGTCCCAGACGATCCGCCAGCTCGGCATCCGGCTCAAGCTCAACCCGCTGAAGGAAGTCGTCGCGGGCAAGCGTCTGGTCGTCGTGGACGACTCGATCGTGCGCGGCAACACCCAGCGGGCGATCGTCAAGATGCTGCGTGAGGCCGGCGCGCGGGAGGTCCACGTCCGGATCTCCTCTCCCCCGGTCTCCTGGCCGTGCTTCTACGGCATCGACTTCGCGACCCGGGCCGAGCTGATCGCCGGTTCGCTCAGCGTGGAGGAGATCCGTGCCTCGCTCGGCGCCGACTCCCTCGGATACATCTCGCTGGAGGGCCTGACCCAGGCCACCACGATCCCCGCCGAGCGGCTCTGCCGAGCCTGCTTCGACGGCGTGTATCCGATCGCCATCGACCGTGACAACGTGGGCAAATACGTCCTGGAGGCCAAGCTGTGACCAGCTATGCAGCTGCCGGCGTGGACATCGACGCGGGCGAGCGCGCCGTCGAGCTGATGAAGTCGAAGGTCGCCCGGTCCCGGCGGCCCGAGGTCGTCGACGACGCCAGCGGCTTCGCCGGTCTCTTCGACGCCTCGGCCCTGCTGGGCTACCGGCGGCCCCTGCTGACCACCTCGACCGACGGGGTGGGCACCAAGGTCATGCTGGCGCAGGCGCTCGGCAAGCACGACACGATCGGCATCGACCTGGTCGGCATGGTCGTGGACGACCTGGTGGTCTGCGGCGCCGAGCCGCTGTTCATGACCGACTACATCGCCTGCGGGAAGGTCGTCCCCGAGCGGATCGCCGAGATCGTGGGCGGCGTCGCCGAGGGCTGCCGTCTGGCGGGCTGCGCCCTGATCGGCGGCGAGACGGCCGAGCACCCCGGGGCGATGGGCGCCGACGAGTACGACCTGGCGGGCGCCGCCACCGGCGTGGTCGAGGCCGAGAAGATGCTCGGCCGGGACCGGGTCCGCGAGGGCGACGTGGTGCTGGCGCTGGCCTCCTCCGGCGTGCACTCCAACGGCTACTCGCTGGTCCGGCACATCATCAAGCTCGCCGGGCTCTCCCTGGAGGCCGAGCTCGCCGAGCTGGGCCGGACCCTGGGCGAGGAGCTGCTGGAGCCGACCAGGATCTACTCCCTCGACTGCCTGGAGCTGGCCCGCGCGCTCGACGTGCACGCCTACGCGCACATCACCGGCGGCGGCCTGGAGGGCAACCTGTCACGCTCCCTGCCGCCGACGCTGGACGCGCTGCTGGACCGCTCGTCCTGGACCCCGCCGGCCGTCTTCGAGGTGCTCGCGGGGCACGGCAAGGTGGCCCAGGCCGACATGGACCGCACCTTCAACCTGGGGGTGGGGATGGCGGCGATCGTCCCGCCGGAGGCCGTCGACCCGGCTCTGGCCCTGCTCAAGGAGCGCGACCTGCCGGCCTGGGTGCTCGGCGAGATCGTCCCCGGCACCGGCCGGGCGCACTACCGCTAGCCCGCCGCACGGGGCGCCGGTCACCATCGTCCGGCGCCCCTCGGCACGGGTGCGGACCGCCCGGCGTCCGGCCGTGCCGCGTCTTCCGGATCAGGGGTGGGAACGCCGAAAAGCGCCCCGGCTCACCGGAGCGCTTTCAAAGACCGACCCGCGCGGAGAAACACCCGGCGGCTCTCAGCCACCGGGTGTCCTGCTCGTGCTCAACCTGAAGCTCGCCTAGCGGCGGCCGGGCGCGCCTTCGTCCCGGTCGTCTCCGGAACCGAAGTCATCGGCGTAATCGGCATACCGATCCGCCAGTTCATCGTAGGAGTCGTCGGCGTCGTCATTGTGGTTGGAGTCGTCTCTGACTCCGAGCTCGTCGCGAAGACGCTCAAGATCAGTGCCACCGCTGTTGTACTTCAGCTGGCGAGCAACCTTGACCTGCTTGGCCTTTGCTCGGCCGCGCCCCATTGGCTCGACCCCCTCGTGTGGGGTCGTGCCCGACCCCTCGTCGCTAACGCACCACGCACTGACGCCACCTGACTTGAGGCGTCAGCTCTCGTTCGACTACAACCGTACCTGTTTTACGCCCGGCTCGGTACGCCGTATGGGCGCGAGGGGCTAGTGGCCTAGCCAAATGCCCCTAATTCGCCCGACTTCCGACATTCTGCGTTCGGCTAGCCTATCGGCTGCGACAGCCGGAGGGATGCCATCCTCCGCCGCCGCCCGGAAAATCTTGAGAGTCGTGTCGTAGATCTGGGTCGCCTTTGCCTTGGCCCGTTCCATGTTGAACCCCTGGATCTCGTCCGCGACCTGGATGACGCCGCCGGAGTTGACCACGTAGTCGGGCGCGTAGAGGATGCCCCGGTCGGCGAGCTCCTTCTCCACGCCCGGGTGGGCGAGCTGGTTGTTGGCCCCGCCGCAGACGATCGCGGCGCGCAGCCGGGCGACCGTGTCGTCGTCCAGCGCCCCGCCGAGCGCGCAGGGGGCGTAGACGTCGATGCCGGCCGCGGTGAGCTCCACCTGGTCGGCGACGACCTCGACCTGGGGGTGACGGCTCCGGACCCGCTCGACCGCCTGTTCGCTGACGTCGCAGATCACGACCTCGGCGCCGTCCTCGACGAGATGGTCGACCAGGCGGTGACCCACCTTGCCCACGCCCTCGACGCCGATCCGCCTGCCGCGCAGCGTCGACGCGCCGTAGACGTGCTCGGCCGCGGCCCGCATGCCCTGGAACACGCCGTAGGCGGTCAGGATCGAGGAGTCGCCCGCCCCGCCCTGGGCGACCGTGCGGCCGGTCACGTAGGAGCTCTCGCGGGCCACGATGTCCATGTCCTCGCTGTAGGTGCCCACGTCGCACGCGGTGAAGTAGCGGCCGCCGAGGGACTGCACGAACCGGCCGTAGGCGCGCAGCAGCGCCTCGCTCTTGTCCGTGGCCGGATCGCCGATGATGACGGCCTTGCCGCCGCCGAGGTCGAGTCCGGCCAGGGCGTTCTTGTAGGCCATCGCCCGCGAGAGGTTGAGGACGTCGGCCAGCGCGGCCTGCTCGCTCTCGTAGGGATAGAACCTGGTGCCCCCGAGGCTCGGGCCGAGGGCGGTGTTGTAGATCGCGATGATCGCGTGGAGGCCGCTGCGCTCGTCGGAGCAGAAGATGACCTGCTCGTGCTTGGCTTGGCCGCTTACGGGGCTGGTGTCCTTGTGAGACAGCCCGAAGACGTCGGTCACGGTGGTGACTCCCGGTCGCCAGGTCCGCCGCTCCATCGCGGCGGAGATCACTCTCAGCGTAACCACAACTCCGGGCGGGACGATGCCGTCGAGGGACCGTTCTCACTACCCGAGACGCGACCGGCGGCGGCGCTTCTCACCAGCCGAGACGGACAAGCGGTGGCACGGCTCGCACGGGGTCGATACCGGACAACAGCAGGTCCTTCGTGACACGATGCGGACGTGCTGCCCTATGCCGCGTACCTCCGCGTCTACGAACCCCTGACCGCGTTCACCCCGTCGGAACGCGTCTCGTGGGCCGCCTACGCCGAGGCGACCGACCGGCCCCGCCGCGCGAGCGCGCTCCACGCCGAGCACGGCGAGGCGGTCCGCCGCCTCCTGGGGGTCCCGCCCGCTCCCGCACCCGCCCAGGAGAGCCCCAACGCCTATCTCAGGCGCGTAGAGGACGTGCTCTATGTCTGCCCCTGGCAGAGCAGGCTGAGATCGTGGCTGGCCTTCTCACGCTTCCGCGGGACGACGCCGGCGAGGTTGGTGGAGCGCTTCGTGCCGATCTCCATCGCCGAGCAGACGGCCGACGACTTCGACAGGTTCAAACGCCGCAGCGACTCGGCGGCGCTGCGCACCCACATCCGGACCTCGACGTGGCACGTTCCGACGTCGTGGTTCGTGCCCTTCGACGGCAACGAGCGCTGGCTGGTCCTCGACGGACGGCGCGGCCCCGGGGGCACGGTCACCACCCGTAACCTCATCTACGTCACCTCCATGGCCCACGCCCGGCGCCGCAGCGCCCGCGCCCTGCAGATCATCCGCAGGCAGGCGGGGGAGATCTCGGTGGCCACCGAGGTCGAGGAGGTGGCGCGCTGGCTGGAGGAGTTCCACCCGCACTCGCTGGTGGAGCTCGACTACGGCGGCATCGTCCATCTCATGGACGACGAGAAGCTCCAGGCGGACCAGTCCGTGGCCGAGCTCGCGGCCGCTCTCACGGGTCTGGAAACCGGCGAGGAAGAGTTGGCCTACGCCATGTACCAGCGGGTGATTCTCCGGTGGCGATCAATACAACTTCTCGAATCAGCAAACTGAGTCGCAAATCATCCCTCTGACCTGCATAAGTAGTTCGGTCGATGACCGGCGACACGTCTACGAACTGAGTAGTTTGCCGTTTTCACTGCGATACCACGAAACGTGTCGCTAGAATCACCGAGCGTGACAACAACAGGTGCACAAGAGAGATGAGTCACTCAAAGACTCGCCAATCGCTCTACGTGGCTGTATGGTCACATCGGGTGATGCCGCATATGGTCCGAACAGCCGCACGCAAGGGGCCATAGGGGGACATCCGTGACAAGCGTCAAGTCGCAGGATCGCTGTCGCCGGTCCACATGGAGGAGAGGCCGCACAAATGTCAGCTCGTACACCCGAGGCAGAGCCGCTGCTCACCCCGGCGGAGGTCGCAACCATGTTCCGCGTCGATCCCAAGACCGTTACACGGTGGGCGAAGGCCGGCAAGTTGACGTCCATCCGCACGCTGGGTGGGCACCGCCGCTACCGGGAGACCGAGGTTCGCGCGCTGCTGGCGGGGATTCCACAGCAGCGTTCCGAATAACACGGGGGCCGTCACGGGCCCAGGGGGGAACAGCCGCGCGCTCACCACGTGAGCGCGTAGGCCAAACGGGTTGTTGTGGGGAGCGGCGTCGCCCGTCCGGCGCCGCCCCGGCACGGCCCGGCACGGCCTCCGGAGGGTCGGCCGGTCACGGTGCGTGTTCGCGGACCAGATCCTCAAGGAGCTGCCGGACCTGCGCGTCGTGCTCCGCGGCCACCCCGAGCAGCGCCACCATCTGATCGACCAGCATGCGCTCAAGCCCCGGGCGCCCGATGTCCCGGTGCTCCAGCCAGTCGAGACCAGCCGTCTCGACGGAGGCGATCCACGACCGCAGCGTGATGCGGAGGGCGGGCCCCGGCTCGTCGACCCGCATCTGTTTCATGATGAGGCGGAACAGACGGTGCCGGACACTGTCGACGATCTCCCCGATCTCGCCGCTGCGATTGGCCGGGCCGCCCCTGAGCAGCGCGGCGAACCCCGCCGCGTGCTCCTCGACGAAGTCGAAGTAGCGCCCCAGTCCCCCGGCGAGGTCGTCGAGCGGCCGGCCGCCCCCCGGGGGCTGCAGGCGCGCCTCCAGCTCGGCCGCCGCGCTCTTCAGCGCGGCGACGTAGAGCTCCTGCTTGCCGCCGAAGTAGTGGTAGACCAGGGCCCGCGACGCACCGGCCGCCGAGGCCACGTCGTCGATGGAGACATCCTCGGCATCGCGCTTGCTGAACAGCTCCAGGGCCGCCGCCATGAGCTCCTCGCGGCGCCGGTCCACGCTGAGCCTGCGCCGCGCCGGTCGCGCGGCCTCCGCCGCAGGTCTGTCCTGCTTGGCAGCTCCGGATGTCGAACCCACAGTCCGCACACTATCGGAGTCCGTCCGCGGCGGCGGTGACGTCAAGATCGGAGTTCCCTTGGGCGGAAGCCGTACCCCATTCGGAACTCGATCGTTTTGAGTGACAGGTGCCCATCCACCACCCCGGGGGAGAGCCATGTCAGGACCACCGGTCAACACCACCGTCACCCGAGCCCGCGGGTTCGCCGAGCCCGTCTCACCGGACGGCGGCGGACCACGCCCACGGCCCACGATCCGCAACGTGGCCGAGCGGGCCGGTGTCTCCAAATCACTGGTGTCGCTCGTGCTACGCGGTTCGCCGCACGTCAGCGAGCACCGCAGGCAGGCAGTGCTGCAGGCGGCCAGAGAACTCGGCTACCGGCCCAACGCGGTCGCGCGCAGCCTGGTCGAGGGCCGCACCCACCTGGTCGGGGCGCTCGTCGCCGACCTGCACAACCCGTTCTACGCCGAGTTCCTCGACGGCCTGCAGGAGAGCCTGCACGGCGACGGCCTCCGGCTGCTCATCGGCAACAGCCAGTGGGACCCGGCCTTCGAGGACGAGGCGGTCGAGGCGTTCCTGGAGCTGCGGGTCGACGGGCTCGTGCTGCTCGGCATCGCGCCCACCAGCGAGACGCTCATCGAGGCCACCGGCTACACGCCG
The DNA here is from genome assembly GCF_030811595.1 of Streptosporangium brasiliense. Lineage (NCBI taxonomy): Bacteria > Bacillati > Actinomycetota > Actinomycetes > Streptosporangiales > Streptosporangiaceae > Streptosporangium > Streptosporangium brasiliense. The sequence goes on along the minus strand of NZ_JAUSRB010000002.1, from coordinate 2,234,271 downwards.
ACGGTCGTGGTGGGCGAGCGCGACATCGACCTCGGCGGCGTGGACATCGTCGTGGACGACGACCAGCTCGGCGCCCGCCTGGCCATCGACCATCTCGTGGAGCTCGGCCACCGCCGGATCGCCCACATCGAGGGCTCCCGCTCCTCCTCCGGACGGTTCCGGTGCGAGGGCTACCTGGTGGCGATGCGCAGGCACGCGCTGGCGCCGTACATCATGGTCGAGCAGGGAGAGTGCACCGAGGAGGGCGGCGCGCTGACCGCGCGGAGCCTGCTCACCCGCGACCCCCGGCCCACCGCGATCTTCGCCGCCAACGACGCCGTCGCCATGGGCGTGCTCTCCGCCGCGGCCGAGCTGGGCCTGCGGGTGCCCGAGGACCTCTCCGTGGTCGGCTACGACAACATCCAGCTCGCGGCGGCCCAGCCGATCTCGCTGACCACCGTCGACCAGCCCCGCCGCGCCATGGGCCGCTCGGCGGCGACGCTGCTCAGTGACCGGATCGGCGACCCGGGCAAGACCTCGCGCCTGCGCCAGGTCACCCCCCGGCTCGTCGTACGGCGCAGCACGGGCCCCGTCCAGGGGTAAAGGGCCCGCCTGGAGCGTTGCAGCACGCCCAGGCGGGCCCTAGGACCTCGTCAAGTTCAGGTCAAGCATCGAAGTGGCGGCGGAGCCCTGGTGTTGACTCAGATGTGACGAGAGGGGGTAACAATGCGTGATCCGGAACTTGTGTCATGCGCTCAGCGCGCGGCGGCCGAGCTTGAGCGGGCCTGGGCGCACTGGCGGGCCGCCCGAGGCCGGAACGGCGACGCCGGAGCCGAGTCCGTGGCGAGTTACGTGGCCCATTCGATCGACCATCCATGGGGGCGTCCGCGCGTGGTCCTGGGACTGGACGCCGAGGACGCCAGGGAGCTCGCCTCGCTGCTGCAGAAGCAGGAGGCCGGCGAACACGTCTGGTGACTGCGGCCGGGCCACGGCGCCGGGCCGCGTAAGTTGGATGGTTGACGGGTTTCCTTCGAGGGGGATGAACGTGACCACCAAAGCATTCGCGGCGGCCCTTGTCCTGTGCGGCCTGAGCGCCGCCGCCTGCGGCGGCACCGCCGGCACCGTCAGCGGCGCCACCGCGGGCTCGGCGGGGAACGGCGAGCCCACCTCCCGGACGGTGTCCCGGGCCACCGAGGCGGCCCCGGCCGCCGCGGTCACCACGGCGGGTGGGAAGGCCCCGGCCAAGCCGCTGAGCGGCAAGGTCGTGGTCGTCGACCCGGGCCACAACGGGCTCAACTACAAGTTCCCCGCGAAGATCAACAAGCAGGTCAACGTCCTGACCCAGTGGAAGGCCTGCGACACCACCGGCACCGCCACCAACAACGGCTACAGCGAGGCCGCCTTCACCTGGGACGTCTCCCAGCGCCTGGCCAAGATCCTCCGGGAGCGCGGCGCGACGGTGAAGCTGACCCGCCCGAACAACTCCGGCGTGGGCCCGTGCATCACCGAGCGGGCGGCGATCGGTAACAAGGCCAAGGCGGACGCGGCGATCTCGGTCCACGCCGACGGGGCGGCCCCGGCCGGCCACGGCTTCCACGTGATCATCCCGAAGAAGATCAACGGTCCGGTGGACCCGGTGGTGGGCGCCTCCAGGGAGCTCGGTCTCGACGTGCGCGACTCCATCAAGTCCGTCGCCGGCATGCCCTACTCCACCTACATCGGCAGCAAGGCCCTGAGCTTCCGCAACGACCTCGGCGGCCTGAACCTCTCCACGGTTCCCAAGATCTTCGTCGAGTGCGGCAACATGCGGAACTCGGGTGACGCGGCCAAGTTCCAGAACCCGGCGTTCCGGCAGAAGATGGCGCTCTCCCTCGCCGACGGGCTGCAGAACTACCTCAAGTAATGCGTGGTCTAGGCCAACTTGGCATGATCTGAGGCATGACTGACCTCCTGCCGCTCCCTGCCGTCTTCGAGCCCGCGTCCGGCTCCTTCGCGCTCTCTCCCGGCACCTCCGTCTCCGGCCCCGCCGAGCTGGTGGACGGGCTGCGGTCGGCGCTCGCCGTACTGGACCTGCGCCCCGCGGAGGCGGGGGCCGTCGTGGTGGAGCGGGACGCGTCGCTGGGCGCGGAGGCCTACCGGCTGGAGGTGACGGCCGCGGAGGTGAGGATCGCGGCCGGAGACCGCGCGGGGGCGTTCTACGCGGGCCAGACGCTGCGGCAGCTCCTGCCCGACGCGGCGTTCCGGACCGTCGCCCAGGCCGGCTGGACCGTTCCGTCCTGCCGGGTGGAGGACGCGCCCCGGTTCTCCTGGCGGGGGGTCCACCTCGACGTGGCACGGCACTTCATGCCCAAGCGCGAGGTGCTCCGCATGGTCGACCTCATGGCGGCGCACAAGCTGAACCGGCTCCACCTGCACCTGGTGGACGACCAGGGGTGGCGGGTCGAGAGCCGGATCGCCCCCAGGCTGCACGAGGTGGCCTCGCACCGGCCGCGCACGGCCACCGGCCGGCGCGAGGACGGGCCCGCCTTCGACGAGGTGCCGCACGGCGGCTACTACACGCTGGACGACCTCGCGGAGATCGCCTCCTACGCCCGGGCGCGGGCCGTGACGATCGTGCCCGAGATCGACGTGCCGGGACACGCCTCGGCGATCCTCGCGGCCTATCCCGCGCTCGACGCGCGGGCCACGGACGGCCGGGAGCCCGAGCCCTTCACCGTGCTGGACCGGTGGGGCATCTCCCCCGCGATCCTGTCCCCCCTCCCGCCGACGGTCGACTTCCTGATCGCGGTGATCGACGAGATGCTCGGCGCGCTGGGCGAGACGCCCTACGTGCACGTCGGCGGGGACGAGTGCGTGCTCGACGACTGGGCCGCCGCGCCGGAGATCGTCGCCTACCGGCGGGAGCTCGGCCTGGAGAGCCTGAGCGACCTGCACGCCTGGTTCCTGCGCAGGCTGGCGGACCTGCTGGCCGAGCGGGGCAGCCGGGCGGTCGTCTGGGACGAGGCGTTCGTCAGCGGCATGCTGCGGCCCGACACGATCGTGATGCCGTGGCGCGGGCCGGGAGTGGCCCGGCGCGCCGCCGAGGCCGGGCACGACGTGGTGCAGACACCGGTCTTCCCGCTCTACTTCGACTACGCCGAGGCCGCCTCCGAGGAGGAGCCGCTCGCCATCGGTGAGGCGATCACCGTCTCGGACGTCGCGGCCTTCGACCCGGCGCCGGAGTCGTGGACGGCCGGGCAGCGGGAGCGTGTCGTCGGGGCGCAGTTCCAGCTGTGGACCGAGCGCCTGCCCGACGGGCGGGCGGTGGACTACCGGGCCTGGCCCCGGGGCTGCGCGCTGGCCGAGGTCGCCTGGTCCGGCGCGGCCGGCCCCGGGTTCGCCGCGCGGCTCGAAAGGCACCTGGGCCGGCTGGACGCGCTGGGGGTCGAGTATCGCCCGCTGACCGGCCCGCGCCCCTGGCAGCTCGGCGGGGCCGGCCACCGCCGGCACCGCCCGGGGGCCGTCAAGGTGGAGGAGGTCATGAAGCGCCTGGAGGAGCTGACCCACCTCGCGGACTCCACCCGGCCGAGCATGTGACCGTACGGCCCGCCCGTCACAGGCGGCGCCGTGCGGGAGCCGTACGGGAGCCGTGCGGGAGCCGTGCGGGAGCCGTACGGGAGCCGTGCGGGAGCCGTACGGGAGAAGGCCCTTGGAGGGGTCCGGGGCAGCACTCCGTACGGGAGTGGGCCGTCAGGGGCGTCCTGCGGCCGGGACGCGGGGTCCCGGCCTCCGGACGCCGCGGCCCCGCACGGTCAGCCGGCCACCTGGTAGCCGGCCTCCTCGATGGCGGCGCGGATCGCGGCGTCGTCGAGGGAGTCGCCGGAGACGTCCACCCGGCCGCTCCCCAGGTCGACCTCGACCCCGGTGACGCCGGGGACCTCGCCGACCTCCTCCTTGACCGAGCTGACGCAGTGGCCGCAGGTCATGCCGGTGACGGTATATGTGCTCACGCTCATCGCGCCTCCAATGTCCGGGAGTTACCCACCCAGGGTATTACTCAGCCCGCGGTGCGGCCGATGATTTCACGCAGGTCGCCGACGCCATGGCGGCGGAGCCGGCGGGAGAGCCCACGATGGATGCGGTGGGCCCAGAGGGGCCCCTCGTAGATCATCGCGCTGTAGCCCTGGACCAGGGTGGCCCCGGCGAGCAGGCGCTCCCAGACGTCGTCCACGTCCTCGACGCCGCCGACGGAGACGAGCACCAGACGGTCGCCCACCCGGGCGCGCAGCCGGCGCAGCACCTCCAGCGAGCGGGCCTTCAGCGGACGGCCGGACAGGCCGCCGGTCTCGGTGCTGGAGACGCCCTCGCGGCTGATCGTGGTGTTGGTCGCGATGATGCCGTCGAGCCCGAGCTCCAGGGCCAGGTCGGCGACCGCGTCCACGTCGCCGTCGGCCAGGTCGGGGGCGATCTTGACCAGCAGCGGGGTGCGCCTGGGGGTGCCGTCGGCGACCTCCTTGACCGCCTGGAGCAGCGGGCGCAGCAGCTCGACGGCCTGGAGGTCGCGCAGGCCGGGGGTGTTCGGCGAGCTGACGTTGACGACCAGGTAGTCGGCCAGCGGGGCCAGCTCCTTGGCGCTGGCCACGTAGTCGTGGACGGCCTCGGACTCGGGCACGACCTTGGTCTTGCCGATGTTGACGCCGACGATCGCCGGGACGCCGCGGGGCCTGCTCAGCGCCCGGGCCGCGGCGCTCGCGCCGGCGTTGTTGAAGCCCATCCGGTTGATGATCGCCCGGTCCCGGACCAGCCGGAACAGCCGGGGCCTGGCGTTGCCCGGCTGGGCGTGCGCGGTGACCGTACCGACCTCGACATGGCCGAAGCCGAGCGCGGACATGGCCTCCACGCAGCCGGCGTCCTTGTCGAAGCCCGCCGCCAGCCCGAACGGGCCGGGGAAGTGCACGCCGAAGGCCTGCACGCGCAGGGCGGGGTCGCGCGGTGCGAGACGGCGGTGGACCAGCCGCTTGACCACCGGCGTCACCGACAGGAGGCGGAGCGCGCCGAGCGTCAGGTGGTGCGCGGCCTCCGGGTCGAAGCGGCTGAGGACCTGCGTGAACACGAATCGATACATCACCGATCAGGTTAGTCCCCCCGCGGGGCGGGGCACGCCCCGGCCGCGCCATGGGGCGCCCTCCGCGATCACCGCAGTCCGCCGGCTCCCTCGCCGAGCACCTCCGCCGCGAGGTCGGCCACCCGGCGGCGGCTGTCCCTGGCCTGCTTGCGCAGACCGGTGAACGCCTGGGCCGCGGTGAGGTCGTGCTTGCCCATCAGGTAGCCGACGGCCCGCTCGATGACCACCCGGTAGTCGAGGGCGTACTGGAGCTGGTCGGCCAGGGCGCTCTTCTCCTCGGCGGCCATCGCCGCGGTGAGCAACTGCTCGATCACGTCGGCATACGCCTTGAGTGCCTGGATATCCGACTCGTCCCAGTCATAAGGCTCGGACTGGTAGACGTTCAAGGTGCCCACCGGAGCCCCGCCAAGCCGTACCGGCACTCCGGCGACCGCCCGCACCTCGGGGTGGAGCCGGTCGGCGAGCTGCGGCCAGCGCGGGTCCGCGTGCACGTCGGAGGAGGTCACCGCGGTGTTCTCCTCGTAGGCGGACACACATGGTCCCTGGCCCAGATGGAGCTGGGCGCCCTCAAGACTGCGCCCCCGGTCGTCGGTGGCGACCAAATAGCGCAGATCCTTGCTCTCCTCCGCAAACATCAGACCCGCCCCCGAATAGCCGAAAAGCGTGTCAACGACATCCACGGCCCGCTCCAACTGGTGGACTATGCCCGTCGCGGGAGAGGTCGTCCGGAGCCGTCTCAAGCTGGCGACCAGCGCTTCCGGGTCAATGTGCGTCATATGTGTGGCGCCTTTCAGCGTCGGCCTGGTTACTTGACTTGCTCACTACGACTGCCCGGAAGTAGGTGATTTATGAGCGAGGGTCTGCAGGACCATCACCATGAGCTCGCCGAGGCGTTCGCCCGTCCGGACTTTCGCGGGCTGCCATTCATGGCTGACCCGGTCGTAGAAATTCAGGGTGCCGATCAGCCGGCCGTCCGCGCGCAACGGCACCGACAGCACGGCGCGGATCCCGGAGGCATGGGGGGCCAGACCGGGGAAGCCGGAGGGGCGGGCGGCGCGGAGGTCGTTCACCGCGACGTCCGCGCCATGGGCGAGGCTCTCCACCGCCGGCCCGGAGCCGGTCCGCTCCTGCGCCAGCTCCAGCCGCCGGCCGTCGTCGTCGGAGCCGGCGACCGCGCGTAACCGGTCGTGATCGTCGATCAGCATCAGGGCCGCGCCGTCGGCGCCCAGAGCGTCCGCGAGAGCGTTCAGGGTGCGGTCGACGACCGTGGGGAATTCGACACCTTGGGCCATGAGGCTTCCTCCGCGTTGAGGTAGCTCCGCGGACGCAAGGCGGAATGAACTGCGCTTTGAAGACTAGTGGTGTGCGATGACTACGGCCAAGCGGTTCCCGCTCTCGCTTATAGCGTCACGGCCTTACATTGCCGTCAATAGATCGTTAAGCGTTCCGCAAGCAGGGACCGACAAGGTGGGAACATGAACAGCTTGTCACGTTCCGCCATCGTCCGTCGGCGTCGCACACTGGTGCATGTCGTGCTCCGCGATATGGCGGAGACCGGCGACACCACGGTACCGCCATGGTGGGAGTCCGAGATCCAGCGGGAGTTCGGCGGCCTGGACGGGTTCCTCGCCGAGCTGAGCCGCCAGTGGTGGACGGCCTACGCCGCGCACCTGGACGCGCTGATCGAGCTCGGCTCCGACGACCCCACGCAGGCGTGGGCCGACGTCGCCGGGCAGATGCCGCACCTTCGGGCCGTGCTCGACTCCTACACCGACGAGTCCGCCCTCGCCGAGGCCGAGCGGCGCCACTGCGACGTGCTGCGCTGGACCACCCGGCGCGAGGGGCGCCACGCCGCCTGAGACTGTCGGCGGTCCTAGGCATATCCGCCTGTCATCGGGTAGCCATGAACGATGGTCAGGCTACTCGATCATCACGATCATCATGATTCGGACCGTCGTCTGGGCGTGCGGCTGACGGTCGCCACGGTGGCGGTCGCGCTGTTCTCGATCCCGTTCGTCCTGCTGCTGGTGTTCGTGCTGTCCTCCTTCGCGCCGCTGAACGACCTCGACGAGAGCGTGGCCCGGCAGTTCCACGCCTACGTCCTGGCCGACCCCGGCTACACGCGCTTCCTCAACGTGGCGACGGAGGTGTTCGGCCCCACGACGTGGCGCGTCCTGGTGGCGCTGGCCGCGGTCTGGCTCTGGCTGCGGGGAGCGCGGCGCCCGGCGATCTGGGCGGTCGTCACGATCACCGCCAGCGGCCTGCTCAACCTGGCGGTCAAGGGGATCGTCGACCGGGCGCGGCCGGTGCTGCCCGACCCGGTGTCGTGGGCCCCGGGCGCCTCCTTCCCCTCCGGGCACGCGATGGGCGCGGCGACGGGCACCTGCGTCCTGGTGCTGCTCCTGCTGCCCTACCTGAAGGGCCGGCTCTCTCGGCTCGCCCTGTGGGCCGTCGCGGCGGTCATCACGGTCTTCGTCGCCTACAGCCGGGTCGCGCTCGGCGTGCACTGGTTCAGCGACGTGGTCGCCGGGGTCGCGCTGGGCGTGGTGGTGGTCGCCGGGACCGCCGCCGGGTTCGAGAGCTGGCGCCGGGACGAGGGGCGCAGACCGGTCGAACCGCTCAAGGAAGGCGTCGAGCCCGAGGCGTTCTGAAGGTAAAATTCAGGGTAGCTCGCGCCCCATGCCTAAACTGTCGGTCGACTTCAAGGGCGTGGCCCGTCTCATCCTGCTGCCATTGGCCGTGATGACCGCCCTGACACTCGGCGTCGGGCTCCTGATCACCAAAGTCCTCCAGACGACCACCCTCATCGCGAACGACGAGGGGGTGAACGCCCAGATGGTCAAGGGCCGGACGACCTTCTGGACCTCCGTCACGGACGTGGTGTCCAACCTGTCGGACACCCCGGTGATCATCACGGGCACCGCGCTGCTCTTCGTGGTCTTCCTGCTGGTGTTCAGACGCTGGAACGAGTCGATCTTCCTGGCGCTGGCGGTCTTCTCCCAGTCGGCGATCTTCCTGCTGGCGACCGTCTTCGCCGAGCGCAAGCGGCCCACGGTCGAGCACCTCGATCCGGCGCCGCCCACCTCCAGCTTCCCCTCGGGGCACACCAGCGCCGCCGTCGCCTTCTACTGCGGCGTCGCGCTGGTGCTGACCCTGCACACCCACCGCTACAAGATCCTCAACCTGCTGTGGTGGGCGGTCGGCCTGGGGATCCCGGTGGGGATCGCCTACTCCCGGATGTATCGCGGCATGCACCACCTGACCGACGTGAGCTGGGGCTTCCTGCTCGGCCTGGCCTGCGTCGCGGTGGCCGCCAACGCGCTGCTGCTGCGCAGGCCCATGGCCGCCGACCGGCCCGTGGTGCGGGACCAGGTCACGGCATGACGACCTCGTCGAGATCCACCACCTCGGCCCCCGCCGCGGCCAGCTCCCGCTCTACCTCCCGGGAGACGGCCGCGGCGGTCTCGTCCCCGTCGTAGGTCGCGTGGGCACCCCGTACGAGGGTGACCGCGTGCCCCCGCCCGAGGGCGGCCAGGGAGGTCTCCCGGACGCACCACTCGCTCTGCATCCCGGCCACGACGAGGGCCGCCGAGGGCGGCAGGACCGAGGCGAGGCCGGTGTCGAGGAAGGAGTCGGGGGTGCGCTTGTCGACCACGTGCTCTCCCGGGAGCACCTCGTGGACCAGCTCCCAGCCCGGGGTCCCCGGGAAGTCGGGGTCGGCCTCCCCGCCGTTGTTGCGCACGAAGACGACGGGCACCCCGCCCGCGCGGGCACGCTCCAGCAGTGTCGCGATCGCGGAGGAGACCTCGCGCGCGCCGGGCACCGGCTCCGGGGGCAGGAGCATGTTGCGCTGGACGTCGATGAGAATCAGGGCCCGGTTCATATGCGAACTGTAGTTCGCTTTATGCTGAAACCGGAAGGCATCAGAGCGATGCCGGGGAGACGTGGGGCGCGAGGGAGGACGCCGGGGGGAAGGCACGACGGCGCCGGGGAGGACCCGGAGCGCGGAGGGAGAGACCGAGCGGACGCGGGGCCCGGAGGGCGGCGCCGAGGAAAACAAGCACCATGCCCGGACCGGCAGGGAGAAAAGTGTTTTCCTCCACTTCCTATCCAGTTTCAGATCATGCGCGCCCCGGAGCGAGCTACATTCGGAGCTGCAAGCCGATACGCCGCGTCACCAAATGCAATTGAATGAATACCAAATGTCACAAAGTAAGATAAAAACCCCGTGGGCAGATTGACGTCTTCCCACTAGGGCAGGAGCAGCCAGCCGGCCGGACCCAGCGGTGTTCGACGGCTACCCTCAGAAAGGAAGCCGTCCATGGATCCCCAGCCCATCGTCTGCCATACATGCACAGGTGTTCTCCTCGCCGCCGACTCCCGCACATACACGCCGCAGCGAGGGCGCCTGATCGTGACCAACGGATACTGCAGCTGCCCGCCGGCCATGGAGACCGCCGCGGAGCCCGAGGCGCGCATGCCCCAGCAGCAGCAGCCGTACCAGCCGCAGCCCCAGCCGGAGCGGCTCCCCACCGGACAGAGCGCGATGGCGAAGGTCTAGGGCGAAGGTCTAGGGCGAAGGTCCAGGGGCCCGGCAGCCGGGTGGGCCGCCACGGCACCCACCCGGCCCGGCACCCCGGCGCGGCCCCGGCGGCTCCGCCCGACCCGGCACCCGGCCACGGCGTCCCGCCCGGCATCCCGCGCGGCCCCGGCGGCTCCGCCCGGCCCGGCTCCAGCCCGGTCCGCCACGGCGCCACCGGCGCGGGCTCAGCCCGACAGCCCCCACGACGCGACCACCGCGAGACCGCTCGTCCCGATCAGTCCGATGAGCACCACTATGGCGACGACCCGACGATTCATGTCTCGGAGCCTAGCGACAGGCCGCCGGTGAGGCGGCCGCACGCGTGGCGTCCGGTCCCCGGCCGGTCCGTGCCCCCTCCTCCCGGCGGAAGACGACGGCCGTCACGGTGTCCGGCCACCTCAACGTGGGGTAGCGGTGACGACAATGATTTAGGCTCATCAGCGTTGACTAGCGAAGACCGGGCTACGGCGTAGGCCGCCCCACCGAGGACGAGGTGCACGTGGTCGCCGAAGACATCGAGCAGTCGGCCAAGAGCGGCAAGAAGAAGCGTTCGTTCTGGGTGGAGTTCCCGCTCCTGGTCGGAATCTCCCTCCTACTGGCGCTGCTGATCAAGAGCTTCGTCGTCCAGGCGTTCTACATCCCGTCGGAGTCGATGGAGAACACGCTCCTGGTCAACGACCGGGTCCTGGTCAACAAGCTCGTCTACCACACCCGCGACATCGAGCGTGGCGACGTGGTGGTCTTCTCCGGGGTCGACTCGTGGAAGGGCGAGGTCGAGATCACCGAGCCGTCCAACCCGATCGCGGCCTTCTTCCACTGGGCCGGCACCGTCTTCGGCGTCGTCCCCGGCGAGAAGGACTACATCAAGCGGGTCATCGGCGTGCCGGGTGACACCGTGAAGTGCTGCGACGCGAAGGGCCGCGTCACGGTCAACGGGGTCCCGCTCGACGAGGAGGACTACCTCTACCCCGGCGACAAGCCGTCGGCCAGCACGTTCGAGATCAAGGTGCCGCCGGGCCGGCTCTGGGTGATGGGCGACCACCGCGGGGTGTCCTACGACTCCCGCATGCACCAGGGCGACCCGGGGGGCGGCACGATCCCGGCCGAACAGGTGATCGGTCGGGCCTTCGTGATCGTGTGGCCGTTCTCCCGCGCGACCACGCTCCCGATCCCCGACACCTTCTCCCAGCCCGCGCTGCGGGCCGCCGGAGCGGTCGGCGCCCAGGCCCCGCTCCTGCTCGGGGTCACCGGCGCGGTGCCCCTGGTGCTCTGGCGCCGCCGCCGGATCCTGAAGCGGACCTGACCGGCCGCACCGCCTCCCCTGACACCACCGCACCGCCTCCCCCGACACCAAAGGAAGTGCTCTGACCTGGCGTGGCGCTCGCCATCGCCGAGGAACAGGACAAGTATGGAGGTGAGGGGCACCGGGGGAAGCAGGGGGAAGAGGTCGCCATGCAGACAGACGACGCGCGGCCGGTGGTCGCCGGCTACGACGGTTCGAAAGCGAGCCAGCAGGCTCTCCGGTGGGCCGTGAACGAGGCCCGCATGCGGTTCATCCCCCTGGTCGTCTGCCACGCCTGGCAGTGGCCCTATCCCATGCCCCCCGTCTCCGACGAGGCGCTGGAGGCCGTACGGCTGATGGGCCAGCACGTGCTCGACATGGGGGTGAACCTGGCCCGTGGCCTGGCCCCCCGGCTGGAGGTGCAGGGACGGCTGGTCACGGGGTCGTCGGCAGTGGTCCTGGTGGGCGAGTCGTCCACCGCGGACCTGGTCGCGGTCGGCCCGCGTGGCGCGGGCGGCTTCCCGGAACTGCAGCTCGGCTCGACCGCGGCCCAGCTCGCCGCGCACGCGTACTGCCCGGTGGCCGTCGTCCGGGAGAGCGGCCGGCCCGCCGCGGGCCGCGTGGTGGTCGGCGTGGAGGGCGCCGATCCGGAGCGCTCGGGGCTCGGGATGGCGTTCGAGGAGGCCAAGCTGCGGCACGCGGTGCTGACGGCGATCTGCCTGTGCCCCGAGGACCTGGACGACACCCGGCAGCTGGCGACCCGCTTCTACAGCACCGTCTCGGTGTGGGAGGAGAAGTATCCCCAGGTGACGGTGGAGACCATGGTCGAGACGCGGCCCCACACGACGGTGCTGCACGGCGCGGCCGACCACGCCGACCTGGTGGTGATCAATGACCGCGGGCACGACGACCCGGCTGAGCTCCCGCTCGGCCCGACCGCCCAGTCGCTGCTGCGCGGAGCGTCGTGCCCGGTCACAGTGATCCCGTCACGGATGTTCGCCATGTCTTCTCGGTCAGCGAGCCGCGTTCCGCCCGGATGATGTGGATGACCGCGTTGATGAGGGCCAGGTGGGTGAAGGCCTGGGGGAAGTTGCCCAGATGGCGCCCGGTGACGGGGTCGATCTCCTCGGCGTAGAGGCCGAGGGGACTGGCGAAGGAGAGGACCTTCTCACAGAGCCTGCGGGCGCGGTTCTGCTCCCCGATCTCCGTGAGCGCCGAGACGAGCCAGAACGAGCAGATCGTGAAGGTCCCCTCCTCGCCGGCCTGGCCGTCGTCGGTCTCCTTCGGCAGGTAGCGCAGGACCAGGTCGTCGACGGTCAGCTCGTCGGCGACGGCCAGGACGGTGTTGCGGATCCTGGGGTCGCTGGGCGGCAGGAAGTGCACCAGCGGGATGAGCAGCAGCGAGGCGTCGAGGGCGTCGCTGTCGTAGTGCTGCTTGAAGATCCCCCGCTCGGTGACCCCGTTGGTGCAGACGTCGGCGTGGATCTCGTCGGCGGCGGCCTGCCAGCGGGTGGCCAGGTCGAAGTCCTGGCGGAGCCGGGCGAGCCGCGCCCCCCGGTCGGCCGCCACCCAGCACATGACCTTCGACGAGGTGAAGTGCTTGGGCTGGCCGCGCACCTCCCAGATGCCGCGGTCGGACTCCCGCCAGTGCTTGATGGCCTCTTCGACCTGGCGCTTCAGGATGGGCCAGATCCGCTCGTCCAGGCGGTCCCGGGAACGGGTGTGGATGAAGAAGGAGTCGAGGACCGCCCCCCAGACGTCATGCTGATGGTGCCGGTAGGCGGCGTTGCCGACCCGGACGGGCCTGGCCCCCTCGTAGCCCTCCAGGTATTCGAGGATGTGTTCCTCCAGGTCGCGCTCGCCGTCGACGCCGTACATGACCTGGAGCTCCTTGTCCCGCTCGGCGACGTCGGCGATGAACCAGAAGAAGTCGTCGGCCTCCCAGTCGAATCCGAGCGTGTACAGGCCCCACAGGGCGAAGGTCGAGTCACGGATCCAGCTGTAGCGGTAGTCCCAGTTGCGGTCCCCGCCCGGCGTCTCGGGCAGGGAGGTGGTCGCCGCCGCGATCAGCGCTCCGGACGGGGCGAAGGTGAGGCCTTTGAGGGTGAGGGCGCTGCGCTCCAGGAATCTGCGCCAGGGATGGTCGGGGAAGTCGCCCCGGGCCAGCCAGTGCTGCCAATGGTGGGCCGTCCACACGAGCCGGTCGTATGCCTCCTTGAAGGTGTAGGGCGGTTCGTGGGCGGTCCAGGACAGCGCGCAGAAGCGGGATTCCCCCTCCCTCAGCAGGGTCCGCGCCGTCGCCCGCGACCCCTCGAACCCCAGCCGCATGTCGGTGGTGAGCTTGAGCTCCAGGTTCACCCCGTCTCCCCGGGCGACGCCCTGGTGGTAGCTGCGGTCCGTGTAGGCCCAGTGGGCCGGCCTGCGGCCGTAGTCGAACACCGGCTCGCAGTCGAGGGTGATCTGCATCTCCCCGCTGACGCAGCGCACCGTGCGCAGCAGCACGTGGCTGGCGTCGTAGTCGGTCGGCGCTCTGCGGTGGGTGTTGGACAGCTCCTCGTCGTGATGCCAGGGGCCGATGATCAGCAGGTCACGGACGATGATCCAGCCGGTCGGCGTGCCCCAGCTCGTCTCCAGCACCATGGTGCCCGGAAGGTAGCGGCGCGCGGCCGGCACCCTGATGTCGGCGGGGCCGAGCCGGAACCCCCCGGCGTCCCGGTCCAGGATGGCGGCGAACACGCTGGGGGAGTCCATCCGGGGCAGGCACAGCCACTCGACGTTCCCGCTCGGCGCGACCAGAGCGGTGGCCTCGCAGTCGGACAGGAAACCGTAGTCCGCGATGGGCGGGAAGGGGGAGGCATCACAGCACGCGCCCATCGGTGGATCCACCGTCATGTGATCACCTGCTCTCCCCGGGAACCTCGTTCAGGTCCCGTCGATGATCAGATCGCCCTCGATCACCTGCCGTGAGCACGGGCACCCGCCGTGAGCGCGGGCCACGGCGCGTGGCCGGCCGGTACGGGGCACCCGCCCGTGCGGCCCGTGGACCGCGGCGGTCCGGCGCTCCCCACCGGTGATACCGATGGTGACTGTCCTACTATCGACTGTAAGCGGCCGTGTTCTCGGTTCGGAACATATGTCCGGGACAGCCCGCGGCCCCGTCAGGCCATCGGTTCGGCCATCTCCTGAAGCTCGGCGGGGAGCTGTGACATGGCGTTGTCGAAGACGTCTCCGGGAATCGCCTCGCGCAGCGTCGTGAGGACGGCCCGGACACCGCGCTCGGTCTCCTGCATGGTCAGCCCGGTCCGCCTGCTCACCCGCGCGACGAAGTCGTGGAGGCCGAACTGCTCGATCCTGTCCCGTACGGAGAGCGACTCCCGCAGCGGCTCGGGCAGCTGCAGGGCGAAACGGCGGGCCTCTCCGGCGCTCAGCCGGTCCCCCAGCGTTTCGAGTGTCGCGCGGGTGAGGTCGGCCGCCTCCTCCCGCGACAGACCGGCACGCTCCGTCACCGTCTGGATCAACTCCTTGTGCTCCACATCGATCCCCCCTCTGACCGGCTAGCGTTCCCGGTCGGCGCGGGAATGAACGTCCTGGTCAGGGCCGGTCTGTCCGGCCCCGCGCCTACTGCCCCTGCCCGCCTTCGGGCTTCCCGCAGTGGGCCAGCGTGCCGACCGTGTCATCGGGAGCCCTGCCCCGCCGCGCGTCGCGCAGGGCGTCGGCCAGCCGGCCGAGATCCAGCTCCTTGGCGAGCAGGTCACCGGTGACCACCGCGCGGGCACACGCGCGGAACACCTCACTGAAAACGGAGTAGTAGGAATATTTGGGACGCGACTCGGCCTTCCGCAGGCCCTGGTAGATCTTCTCGGCCAGATCCTGGAGCATCGGGGCGGTGATCTCGGTGTCCTCGCCGGAGGGCATGGAGCCCTTCCCCGTCCCCTCCCCGGGAGCGGCCAGCAGCTGGGCGCAGGTCCGCGGATTCCTTCGGTATTCCTCGTAGACGGATTCGAGCACGGGGGGATACCCGCTGCAGGCGAACAGCTTCAGCTGCGCGTCGTGCCCGGTCAGGAAGTCGATGAGCGTGCGGGCCTTGCCGGGGTTGTCGGAGTGCGCGGAGATCGCCAGGTTGAACCCGCCGAGGATGCCGACCCCGGGCAGGGCCGCCATGCCGAAGCGCAGGCGCCCCTGGTCGTCGTACATCGAGCGGTCGGTGGCCAGGCGGTGGAAGGCGAACGGCCAGTTGCGCATGTAGGCCACGTCGTCGTCGCGGAACGCCTGGAGACTGCTCTCCTCCACGGAGTTCTTCGACCCCCGCACCAGGAATCCGTCCCGGAAGGTGTTGAAGGTGTCTTCCTTGGAGAAGTTCTCCGCCCCACGCGCCAGGGTCCCCGCGCGCAGCATCTCGTGCCAGCGGGACAGCGCCCGGCGCACCCGCGGCCCGGAGTCTCCGTCGTCCAGCACGATCCGTTCGCCGTCGGTGACCCTTCCGCCCTCGGACCGGACCGCCTCCAGCAGGTTGACCGTCCCTCCCTCGTAGTCGCCGAGCTGCACGGCGTATCCGCCCTTCTCCCCGGCGTATCTCCACAGCTGCTCCACCGTGGTGGGCACGGACACGCCGCGGCGGTGGAAGAGCAGGGGCACATCGGTGACGTAGGGCACCGCGTACTGGACGCCGTCCACCTGACCGGCCTGCAGGACGTTGTCCACGAAGGGCTCGGCGTCCTGTGGATCGAGGGGATAGGGGCGGAGATAGCCGCTGCGGGCGAACTCGGCCATCCACGCGACGTCCACCGAGAACACGTCGTAGGCGCAGCTCCCCAGCCGGGCCCGGCCCGCCATCTCGGCCCGCTCCTCGTCGGTGCGGTCGGCCACCTCCACCAGGGTGACCTGGGTGGTGTGCGTGCGGTTCCACTCCTCGATGAGGTCGCGGCGGAAGCTCCCGGCGGTGATGTCGGCGCCGGTCGCCACGGTGAGCCGGTCCGGCCCTCCGCAGCCGGTGAAGGAGGAGACGGGCGGCGCGGGGCCCTTCCCGGTGAGGGCGACGAGCACCGACGCCAGGACCACCCCCGTCACCAGCCCGGCGCCGCCCCAGCGGCGCTGGGCCGGGTTCAGCCGGCCCAGCGGGTCGCCCAGCCGCCGGGTCACCGTCATTCCCGCCCCCTCCCCCGCATGCTGGAGATCAGATGCCTCAGCGCCTGCCGCATGTCGGATCCCGCCTCGACGCAGTCGTGGTATTTCCCGCGCCGCGGCGGGGAACGGTCGCAGCCGTTGTCGCCGAGGGCCAGGACGTGGAGGGCGGTGACGTGGGGCGCGCGGGCGAGCGTCCTGCCGATGCTCTCCCCGGGCCGCTCGTTGTCGAAGACGCCCCCGTCGGTCACGACGACGAGGGCCCGCCCGGGTGATCCGGCCCGCCTGTCAAGATCCATGATCATGTCCGATACGGGGGCGTCCGAGCCGCGCCCCACCGTGCCGATGACACTCTTGGTGAGCTGGTCGAACTCCGCACGGCTCACCGACGACCGGAGCTCCCTGATCCGGGTCCTGCCGCCGACCCGGGAGAAGGCGCTCAGCGTGAGGTCGTCGCGCGGGGTGATCACCGGCTTGACGTCGGGGAAGGTCTCGCGCAGCCGTACGAGCAGGGAGCGGGGCGGGGCGGCCATCGACCCGGACACGTCGAGGGCGATCTCGACGTCGAGGCGGGGGAGGAGGTCGAAGAACCGGTTCTGGGCCTGTCTCAACTGCCCCGGATCGCGCACCGCCGGCCCGGACGCCGGGCCGCCTGCGGCCCCCTCGCCGAACAGCGGGTGGGCGACCAGCCAGTCGCGCAGCAGGGCGAGCGCCGCCGCGCGCTCGTCGCTCCGCTCGTCCGGCCAGTCGATCGTGACGAACGGGTAGTCCAGCCTGGAGAGGCCGGGAGAGGAGAACTCGCGGAGCTTGTCCCGGCCGCTCGACGCGCTCTCCGGGCAGCCGGTGCCGTTCAGCCTTCCGCTGTTGTAGTCCGTCAGGCTGTGCAGCGGGACCAGCAGGGCCGTGCGCTGGGCGAGATCCTCGCCCCCGGGGCCGTGACCGGCGCTCTTGAACTGGCAGAGCAGGGAGCTGACGCTCTCGGCGACGATCCCCGGCCGCTCCCGGTCCACCACGTCGTCGAAGGATCGCAGGTCGGCGACCGCGACGAGCCCGGCGGTGGAGAGTTCGGGCTGCGGGTAGCTCACCGACATGCCGAAGCCCGAGCGGATGGCCTCCCACAGGCTCTGGAGACTGTGGTCGCCGGGCCGCTGGGCGGGGAGCCTCTCCCTGAGCGCCTCGGCACGCCCGCTGATCATGCCGATCACCAGGCGGTCGGAGGCGACCGACGGGCCGATGTGGAGCGTGGCGCCGCCCGCCTTCGCGTCGCCGGAGACGAGCCCGGCCTCACCGGTGCTGGTGGCGACCCAGGCGTCGGCCCGCGGGCCGTAGAGGCGGCGGAACGGCTCGTCCCCCTCCTGCCGCACGTCGTCGCGGTACCAGTTGTCGCCGAACGCGTAGGCGAGCTCGCCGATCGACGGCGCGACCCCCACCGAGATCGCGTACGGCGCGCAGCCGTCCACCAGCCTGCCCCGGACGAACAGGGCGGCGCTCTCGCGCAGAGCGAGGACGTTCTCCGGGGCGGTGATGACCCGCAGTTCGAGCGGCCGCGCGCAGTCGGGGGGCCAGATCCTGTCACTCAGCCACGTTCCGCCCCGGACCACCCCCCAGGGGACCATGACGAGGGCCGCCCCGATGAGGACCCCGACATAACCGGCCGACAGTTTCAGCACGGACCTCTCCAGCCACTGCCGCCCCCGGCCCGGCGGCCGGTCCCGGCGGCCGGGCCGCGGGCTTCTCGCGGCGCGGCGGCGCGGGACGAGCCGTTTCACCGGCGCCGGCAGCCGGCGGAGCGACCCGGCGGAGTCTCCCAGGGCCAGGAAGACGGCCCCGGCCAGGCCGGCCACCGCGCAGCCGAGCAGGGTGAGCCCCGCGCCCAGCGCCCGCGCCCCCTCCACCAGCACCGTGAACAGGGCCGTGACGCCGCCGCCGATCAGGGAGTGGGCCGCGATCTCCCGGAGTCTCGCGGGAGTGACGCCGGGCGGATCCCTGTCCGGTCCCTGCGGGTCTCCGCCCGGCGGGGAGGAGGCGGACATGGGAACCACCGCCCGTTCGACGATCTCGACGAGGAATCCGGCAGGGGCGGGGACGAGATGCGGCCGTCCCTCGTCCCTGGAATCACGTTAAATCCTAATAGCCATATTCCCCGAGTGCGGGGGACAGCGGATTTTCGCCCGCCCTTTTCGGAGCACCGTAACTCGCCGGAGACAGTCGCGAGTTTTATGCTCACCTATATATGAGTATTTGACAGCATAAAAAGCATGGAAGCGGACCGCCGGGGTCCGCCACCCGGGCGGACGGCGCCCGGCCGCGATGTCCGCCGCCGTGTGGGACGCCCGGCCGGCTTGAACTCGCGGCGGTGAGTGCAGTATCAGATGATCCGGGCAGTCCGTCGCCCGGTGCCCGGCCCCCGCCGGCCGCCGCGACAACGACATCCGAAGGAGATCACATGGATATCATCGACCCCGCCGTGAGCGACTACCTGCTCTCCCACTGCACGCCCGCCGACGACCTGCTGCGCGAACTGGCCGTCGAGACGCGGGAGGCGTTCCCCGGCTCCGCGGGCATGCAGATCTCCCACGACGAGGGCGAGTTCCTCACCATGCTGGTCCGGCTGGTGGGCGCGCGGCAGGCCGTCGAGGTGGGGGTGTTCACCGGATACTCGTCGATCTGCATCGCCCGGGGCCTGCCCAAGGACGGCCGTCTCCTCGCGTGCGACGTCAGCGAGGAGTGGACCTCGATCGCCCGGCGTTACTGGGAGCGGGCCGGGCTCACCGACCGGATCGACCTGCGGATCGCCCCGGCGATCGAGACCCTGCGGGCGCTGCCGGCCGATCCGGTCATCGACTTCGCGTTCATCGACGCGGACAAGGTCGGCTACCCCCTCTACTACGAGGAACTGGTCGTACGGCTGCGCCCCGGCGGCCTGATCGTCCTCGACAACGTGCTGCGCGCCGGCCGCGTGCTCGACCCGGCCGTCCAGGACGAGGCTGACGTGACCATGCGCCGGGTGAACGACCTCGTCGTCGCCGACGACCGCGTCGACTCGGTGATGCTGCCCGTGCGCGACGGCGTCACGCTCGCCCGCAAGCGCTGAGCGCTCCCCGCGCGGCGGGAGGGCCGGCCGGTCCGGCTCGGGCAGGTCCGGCCTGGCCGGGCGTTCCCTGCCAGGCGGGAGGGCCGATCGCGCGCCCTCCACCCGCGCGGGCCCTCCATCCGCGCGGGTGGAGGGCACGGCGGGCGTCAGTGGCGCCGCAGCGCCCGGGGCCGGTCCGGGACGGACCCGTTCCCCTCTCCCGGACGGCGGGCGAAGCCGGCCAGCAGTACCAGGAACGCGGCCTGGGCGAGCATGCCGGGCGCGAGGGGCGGCGTGGGGCCCACCGTCTTGGTGAGGGCGTACCACCAGCGGGTGACGGAGGGGAGGGTCTCCCAGGCGCCGGCGTACCGCTGGTCGAGGAAGCCCGCCTCGTAGTTGGCGGCCACGTGGACGTAGACGCCGAACAGCGCCACCGGCAGGACGACCGACGCGAGCACCCGGGCCACGGTGACCGCTTCCGCGGGCCCCCGGAGGGCGAGGAGTGTCACCGCGACCGCGAGAAGGGCCAGCGCCCCCCAGGGGAGTAGCTGCTGCCAGGTGTGCCAGTGCCGTTCGGTGGCCAGCTCGAAGGCAGTGCCGAGGACGCTCAGCGCGGACAGGCCGATGAGACCGCGGCGCAACAGCGTGTGGCCGGCGTTCACGGCTTCAGCGCCGAGACGATCTTGTCGACCGTCTCCTGCCCCGGGTTGTATTTGGCGAGGTTCTCGCGGAGTGAGGTGAGGTCGGCGTCATCGGCGGCGTAGGGCCGGTATTCGATGACCTCCTCCGCCCACCTTTCGGGGTTGGAGACGCCGGCGGCTCTGAGCGCGGCGATGATCTCGTCCTTGCTCGCGGTGTTCGCCGAGACCTTCTCGGTCCGGGGCCGGCCGCCGGCGGCCGTGGTGGGGCTCGTCGCGGGGCTCGTCGCGGTGGCCGGGGCGGACGTCTGGGACGCCTGCTCCGACGGTGATCCGCCGCAGGCGGTGAGCGCGGCGAAGGCGGCCAGTGCCGCCAGAGCCGACTTCGTTGTCGCTGGTCTCACTTTGATCCGTCCAGTCTGGAGTCTTGCCGGTCGCCTCCAGATTGGCCACGGCGTCTCAGCCAAAGCTCTGCGGGACATGAAAATCACCTGAAAATGGAGCTGCCGTGGCCCGATGAATACGCCGGGACCACCGAGCCCGGCACGGGCGGCCCGCACGACCGCTCCCCGTGCGACCGCTCCCCGCACGCCACCGCCCGTGGGCCGCCCCCGGCCCCGGCATGGGGCGGCCCGCACGACCGCTCACCACACGGCCACTCCCCGCACGCCACCGCCCGTGGGCCGGCCACCCGGGGCCGACCACCCGGCCCCCGGCGCGTGGTCGGCCCCGGATGTGCCGGCCACGCCCCCGCGACGGCCCCGCGGCGGCCGTGGCGGCGCGCCGCCGGAGCCGCCGCGGAGGCGCGGTTCAGGCGTCCGGTCAAGGGTTCAGGTGTCCGGGCAGGGTCCGGACGTTCGGGTGTTCAGGCGGGCTTGCCGTCGGTCCAGCCGGTCTCCAGGACGACCTGGGAGTTCCACCTGGTGCCCGGCGCGAAGCCGGCCTGGTGACCGCCCGGCCGGACCACGATGTTCTCGCTGGCCAGCGCCCGCCCGGTCGCCTCGTCGAAGATCAGGCGCCGCTGCAGGATCGCGCCGTCCTCCTCGCTGTCCCCCTTCACCTCGGTCCGCTCCTCGATCGCGACAGCGGTGCCGGTGCGCCCCTCCGCGTCGGTGACGTCACCGACGACCTCGATGCTCTCGAGGTCGGCGAGCATCCGGAAGGCCGCGCCGCGCACCTGCGGGGTGACCGGCATGTCCATGATCAGCCCGACGGTGACGGCGAACAGCCAGGCGTCCGACGACATCGGGGCGTCCGACTCGGTGTCGTGCCCGCTGTAGGAGCGCAGCAGCCAGGCCTTGAGGTCGCCCGGCTCCGACGGCAGACCGCGCAGGTCCTTCATGGTGACGTTCCGGCCCAGCCAGAACACCTTGTCCCCATCGACCAGGGGGGCGTGGCCGTCCTCCACCTTCCCCGGCTTGGTCTGCAGGGCCAGCTTGGCCCTCAGCTTGCCCGGCACCGTGACGGGGATCTCCGCGGGGGAGCCTGCCTGCCTCCAGGCCGCCTCGTCCTGCGGGCCCGCGGGCCGTGCCCCGAGGGACTGCGTCCGGCTCCACTGGTCCTCGCCGGTCGCGGACGGGGTCCAGCCCTCGATCCGCTGCCGGTCCATGACGACGTAGTCCGCGTCCGCGGCCTTGAACAGGGTCCGGCTCACCGACACCGTGTGCCAGTAGGCGCCCGCCCTGTCCGGCTGGCGGGCCGCCCCGTGGGCGGCGGCCAGCAGGACGTCTCGCGCGGAGAGCCGGATCTGCCGCTCCGGGGTCGCCGGGGCGCCGGCCTCCCAGGTGGTCTCCGGCGCGGCGGGGGCGGGCGCGCGCGGAGCCGTCCCGCCGGTCCCGGAGACCATGACGGCCACGGCGGTCACGGCCGCGGCCGCCCCGGCGAGGCTGAAACTCCACAGCGGCCGTACGGCCCTGCGCCTGCTGCGCGCCGGCCGGGCCTGCGCCATGGCGTAGGAGAGCTCGGCGGCCCTGGTGCGCTCGTCGACCGGGGTGTCGCCCAGGTGCGCGGGGCGTGCGGCCCGCAGCTGATCGATGGGGTTCATGACCACTCCTCGCTGAGATTCCTCACCCGGGGCCGGGACCGCGTGGCGGTCTCCATCTCCTGCTTGAGCCGCCTGCGCGCGCGGTGCAGCCGTACGCGGAAGGCGGCCTGGGAGCAGCCGACGACGCCGGCCGCCTCGCGAGGGGACAGCCCCTGCCAGGCGGTCAGGATCAGGATCTCCCGGTCGCCGTCGGGCAGCTCGGTCAGCGCCTTGAGCACGCCGAGCCGCTCGGCGACCTGCTCGGCGACGTCCTCCTCGACCCAGGCCCGCAGCTCGGCGCCGAGCGACTCCCGGCGGATCTCCGCCCGGATGTTGTCGCGCAGCACGTTGCGGGCCACTCCGAGGAGCCATGGCAGAGCCGGCTCCGGCACGTCGTCCAGCCGCCGCCAGGCGATCGCGAACGTCTCGCTCACCACCTCGTCCGCCACCTGCCGCCCCGCGCGACTGACCACGTAGGCCCACACGCGCTGCCGGCATCCGTCGTACATGCTGGTGAACCGGTGTGAATCGTCCGTCACCGCCCCGTCCCCTCCGTCCGGGTGTGTTCTTCTGACATCGGGAAGTGGTCGGGGCCGCCCCATTGTTACAGGCCCTTTTGTCACAGGTCCTCTGGATACCTCCCCACACCTCTCCCCACCGCCCCACCGCCCCCGGGCGGCGGACACCGGCGGGCGCCGCGGAGGAACGCCCCGGGTGCCACGGAGGAACACCGTGGAGGAAGGTGGAGGAAAGGAGAGAAGCCGCCATGCCGGACGGGTCAGTCGCGGGGTGGGACGCCGGTGACGCCTCCATCGATCACATGACGCATAAAAGGCATTAAATAGTGATCAGAACGGCTTTTGTGGCGCATATCTGTTTCCACGCAGGAGCCTCCACACCCCGGAGAGATCCCACGCGGAAACGGCCTTCCGCGAGAAGCCGTCCGCGACGGGAATCGGCGGGCGCGCGGCGATGGCGGACGGCCTCCCAGATGCCACCGGGGTGCCGACGACCACCCCCAGCCTCGGCCGACGGGCGGGGCGGCCGCCCACGGGCCCCACGACGGCCGTCCCCCTCCCCTGCCGGAGAACACCATCCGTAATTCCGATAACCGGGAAACGCGGCCCCGCGATCAGGTAACGTAAACCTCGGCAGGAATGAAAGGGAGCCTCCGGTGGCCGTAAAAGGCACCGGAGGCTCCCCTGCTCAAGGCATGCCGGCACGGCCATTCCACGCGGACTCTTCGGAATGCCGGAAATGCCGGTCATCTCATTCATATAAGGACCGCACCGGCACCTCACCGGCGGTCCGCCGGACGGGCGAGGAGATCGCCGCGGCCCGGCGGAGGTCATCGCACGGCGATCGCCGGAATCCGGCGGGGCCGGCACGACTGAGGGCCTGACCGCCGTCCTCGGCGGTCAGGCCCTCAGCCCGTTCCTGGTGGTGGGATCGGTGGTCAGGCCGTCATGGCGACCAGGATCCGGCGGGCGCCGGTGAACGGCTCCCGGCCGTGCGCGCACAGCATGTTGTTGATGATCATCAGGTCGCCCTGGCGCCAGGGGAAGCCGAAGGAGACCTCGTCGTAGGCGGCCTTGACGGCGTCGAGGTCGGCCGGGTCGATCGGGCTGCCGTCGGCCAAGTAGGCGTTGCGCGGCAGGTCGGCCTCGTCGTAGAGCGACAGCAGGGCCTCACGGACCTCCTCGTCCAGGCTGGTCACATGGAACAGGTTCGCCTGGTTGAACCAGACCCGCTCCCCGGTGCCCGGCTCGATCTGGTGGGAGGGCCGGTGGTGCCTGGTGCGCAGGCCGTCCTCGACCCACTCGAACGTCTGCCCGTGCCGCGCGCAGTACTCCTCGACCGCCGCCGGGTCGTCGGTCTGGAACGACTCCTGCCAGGAGAGGCCGAGCCCCTCCCGGAACGCCCTGGCGTACACGACGCCGTCGGCGAACCTGTCCCGCACCTCTTCGGGGATCAGCCGGAACACCGCGCGGCTGTCGGCGATCGGGGTGGCCCCGCCGGTGGCCGCGGCGGTGTCGCAGTAGAAGAACAGGTGCCCCGGCCAGGTATCGGAGTAGGAGTTCTCGTTGTGCATCGGCAGCGGCTGGTCGGCCGGATACTCGGTGGAGGTGTAGATCGACTCGGTGACGGACGTGCGCGGGGTGGAGCGTTCGGTGTAGCGCAGCGGCTCGCCGCCGACGGCCCTGACGATCTGGTCGAACAGCCCGAGGTCGGCCGGCAGGTCGCGCAGCAGCACCGCGCCGTGCTCGGCCAGGCCGGCCCGGAGCCGGTCACGGTGGGCCGTCACCCAGTCGAGGTGATCGGTCATGTCCGGCCCGAGAGCGTAGACCACGATGGTGGTGTGGTCGTTGCCGTCCAGCCGTCCGGTGACCGGGCCGAGCTGGGCCAGGTCGGTGGGAATGACACCCGTCATGATGCGGTGGTTCCTTTCAGGCGACGTTGCCGTTCCTGCATGCCGATGAGGTCGTCGGGGAGCGAGTCGGGCACCTCGGTGTCGAAGCGCCGCAGCAGCCGGATGGTGGACGCGCAGACGGTGACCGCGGCCATCATCAGGGCGAAGACGACGTAGGTGAGGCCCACGCCTCGCCCGTCCCCGGTGCCGATGATCGCGCCGACCGAGCCGGCGAGGGCGCCGTCCGGCAGCAGCAGGGGGTTGAACAGGGAGGTGGCCACGGGCGCCAGTACAGCGAAGCCGAGCGGCAGGGTGGACCACGAGATGGCCTGGTTGAGCGCGAGCACCCGGCCGTGGAAGCGCTGCGGCACCTTGACCTGGACCAGCGTCACGTAGATGCCCTGGGAGACCGTCATCGCCATCGCCATGAGGAAGACGCCCGACACGACCACCACCAGGGACGGCCGCAGGCCCATCACCAGGCAGCCGACGGCCATCCCCAGGTTGCCCAGGAACACGCCGACCATCCGGCGCTTGCGGGGACCGCCCCACAGCGCCATCACCACGCCGCCGGCCACCGCGCCCAGCGCCTCGGCCACCGCCACCTGGGCGACCTGGTCGACCGTGCCGAAGGAGAGCGTCAGCGGGACGGTCAGCACCAGGGCGGGCCCCAGGAAGACATTGGCGACGGCGAAGTAGATCACCATGGCCCGGAACCCGCGGAGGTTCCAGGAGAAGCGCAGCCCCTCGGCGATCGCGGTGACGAGCGGCTCCTTGCGGCGGAAGCCGAGCGTGTCGGGGAAGCGGACGACCAGCAGCACCGCGAGGGCGAACAGGTAGCTCACCATGTCGAGGGCGATGATGCCGGGCAGGCCGATCGCGACGTACAGCCCGGCGCCCAGCAGGGGGGCGAACAGCATCGCGAACCCGTTGGTGAGCTGGGTCAGGCCCACCGCGTGCCCCAGATAGCGTTTGGGCACCAGCTGCGGGACCGCGGTCTGGAAGGCCAGCCGCTGGTAGGTGCCGGCCATCGAGTTGAGCGGCAGCAGCAGGTAGATGACCCACAGCTCCAGCCGGTCGGACCACAGCAGCAGCGCGATGGTGAGCTGGACCGCGCCGGCGATGCCACTGGCGGCGATCATGACGCGCCGCCGGTCGAACCGGTCGATGAGCGGTCCGGCGATGGGCAGCATCGCCACCCCGCACAGCAGCGTCAGCGCCCACAGCAGGCCGAGGTCGGCCACCGATCCCGTCCGGTCGAACAGCCACACCGGTATGGCGAAGCCGGTCAGCGCCGACCCGGTCGCCGACACCAGCTGGCCGATCGCGACGCTGAGGAACCTGCGGCTGCTCGGCTGGACGGCGGGCGGGCCCGCGTCCTGGCCGGGCTCGGCCGGGTAGTGCGTGTCGTGCAGCGCCCACCCGGCGTCCGCGCCCCGCGCGTCGACGCCGTACTCGGCGGTCTCGCGCTGGGCCATCGCCGGGTGGATGGCCGTGACGATCTCGGCCAGCTCCTCGGCCCGGTGCTTGAGGAAGAAGTGCCCGGCCTGGTCGAGGACCACCAGCCCGGTGGTCTCGGTGAGGAACTCCCACTCCCGGTACCGCTCGCTGTGGTAGTCGGTGACGGGGTCCTCGGAACCGACCACCGAGATGATCGGGGCGGGCATCGGCTCCGGGTGCCGGTCGAGCAGCTCGGTGAAGTACTCCTCGGCCGCCCGGGAGTCGGCCCGCATGTTGCCGATGATCCGGTCTGCCTGCTCCGGGTCGAGCTCGTCGGTGTCGACGCCCATCCCCTTCAGCCAGTTGGCGTACTCGCGGTTGCTGCGCAGCTTCTCCAGCCGGGTCCGCAGCGCGCCGACGACGCCCTTGATCCTGGCGAAGGGGAACATCGCGCCGATGTAGACCGCGTCCACGTCCCGGCCGGCCTCGGTCAGCTTCCGGGCCACGCCGACCGCGATGGCGCTGCCGACGCCGCAGTGCCCGTAGAGGACCAGCGGGCCGTCGACCCGTTCCCGGACCTCCGCCACGATCCGGTCCACCAGCTCGTGGAAGGGGAGCCCCTCCTCCGTCAGGCCCACGTCGTGGCCGGGGATGGCCACCGAGTACAGCGCGTGCCCGGCGGGCAGGGCGTCGGCCAGCGGCTGGTAGACGATCGCGCTGCCGCCGCCGTACGGCACGCAGACGTAGGACAGGGTGCGCTTGCCGGTCTTCGGGGTCAGCTCGTACAGCAGCGGCTGCGGCCCGGTCGCCGCGTCGGCGCCGGCGTCGATGAAGACGGCCAGCTCGCGGATGGTGCGGTTCTGGAACAGGTCCATCACGCCGACCGGACGTCCCGACCCGTCCGACGCCTTGCGGATGCGGGCCACCACCTGCGTGGCGAGCAGGGAGTGACCGCCGGAGTCGAAGAAGTCGTCGTGGACGCCGAGCTGCTCCACGCCGAGGACCTCGGTCCAGATCTCGGCCAGCATCCGCTCCGTGGCGGTCTCCGGCTCGACCAGCTCGGCGGCGGCGTCCCGCGTCGCCTGCGGGGCGGGCAGCGCCTTGCGGTCCAGCTTGCCGTTGGGCGACAGCGGCAGCGTCTCCAGGGTGACGAACGCCGTCGGCACCATGTAGTCGGGCAGGCCCTGCTTCAGCGCGGCCCGCAGCTCGGCGACGTCGACGTCGGACCCGCCGGGGGTCGTCAGGTAGGCGACCAGCCGCTTGTCCCCCGGGCTGTCCTCGCGGACCACCACCACGGCGTCGGCGACGTCCTCGCGCTCCCGCAGCGCCGTCTCGATCTCGCCGAGCTCGATGCGCAGGCCGCGCAGCTTCACCTGGTGGTCGATGCGGCCGAGGAACTCCAGGTTCCCGTCGCGGCGCCAGCGCGCCAGGTCGCCGGTGCGGTAGAGCCTGGCGCCCAGGTCGGTGCCGAACGGGTCGGGGACGAACCGCTCGGCGGTCAGCGCCGGGCGGCGGTGGTAGCCCCTGGCCACCCCGACGCCGCCGATGTGCAGCTCGCCCGGCACGCCGACCGGGGCGGGGTTGCCGTGCCCGTCGAGGACGTAGAGCCGCATGTTCGCGATCGGGGCGCCGATCGGCAGGGTGACCGCCTCGGCGACGGCCTCGGGGCGGCAGTGCCAGGAGGTGACGTCGATGGCGGCCTCGGTGGGGCCGTACAGGTTGTGCAGCTCGCAGTCCGGGAGCACCGTCGTGAACGTGGCCGCCGTGGCCACGGGCAGCTCCTCGCCGCTGCAGATCACCCGGCGCAGTGCCGTGCAGTCCGCCGCGGCCCTCTCGTCGTCGGCGAGGAACACCGCCAGCATCGAGGGGACGAAGTGGGCGGTGGTCACGTTCTCGCTGATCAGCAGGTCGCGCAGGTAGGCCGCGTCCTTGTGCCCGCCGGGCTTGGCCAGCACCAGCCGGGCCCCGGTGAGCAGCGGCCAGAAGAACTCCCACACCGACACGTCGAAGCCGGCCGGGGTCTTCTGCAGCACGACGTCGTCGCCGCCCAGCCGGTAGGTCCGCTGCATCCACTGCAGCCGGTTGACGATGCCGCGGTGGGTGTTGGGCACGCCCTTGGGCTTGCCGGTGGATCCCGAGGTGTAGATGACGTAGGCGGCGTTGCCGGAGGTGACCGGTGGCCGCGGGTCGTCGCCGGGCCGGCCGGCCCACTCCGCGGGGTCGTCCAGGTCCAGGATGGTCGCGTCGGTGGCCGGGGCGCTCTCCCGCAGGTGTCCCTGGATCAGCACCACGGGGGCGTCGGCGTCGTCGATCATGAACGCCAGCCGGTCCGCCGGGTACTCCGGGTCGAGCGGCAGGTAGGCCGCTCCCGCCTTGAGCACGCCCAGCAGCGCCACCACCAGCTCGGCCGAGCGTTCGGCGTAGACGCCGACCAGTGTCTCCGGCCCCACTCCCAGGTCGCGCAGCCGGTGCGCCACCTGGTTGGCCCGCTTGTTCAGCTCGGCGTAGGTCAGGTGACGGCCCTCGAAAGTCACCGCGACCGCGTCGGGGGTACGGGTGACCTGGTCCTCGATCAGGCCGTGCAGGGTCGCCGCCTCGTCGAGCGCGGCACCGGTGTCGTTCCACACGTCCACCAGGAGCGTCTGCTCCTCGGCGTCCAGGATCGGCAGCTCGGAGACGGGGGTGGCGGGGGCGGCGACGACCGACCGCAGGAGGGTGACGAAGCGGGTCGCCATCCTCGCCACGGTCGCCTCGTCGAACAGCGCCGTGTTGTAGACGAACTTGACGATCAGCCCGTCCGGCACCTCGATGACGTGCAGCTCGATGTCGAAGCGGGTGGCCCGCAGGTCCATCGGCAGCCACGCGATGCGCAGGTCCGAGCTGCCCGCCTCCGAGATCCTGCCCATCTGGTAGTTCTGCAGGGCGAACATCGCCTGGAACACCGGCGAGCGGCTGACGTCGCGGGGCACGCCGAGCGCGTTGACGAGCTGCTCGAAGGGCACCTCGGCGTGGTCGAAGGCGTCGAGCACGCTGACGCGGGTGCGTTCGAGCAGCTCGTCGAAGGTGGGGTCGTCGCCGAGCCGCGCGCGCATCGGCAGCATGTTGACGAACATGCCGACCACGTTCTCCAGCTCCGCCAGCGACCGGCCGGCCGAGGAGGAGCCGACCGCGAAGTCGTCCTGGCCGGAGTGCCGCGCCAGCAGCACCTGGTAGGCGGCCAGCAGCGTCATGAACAGGGTGGCGCCGCGCTCCCTGGAGAGCCGGTTGACCGCTCCGGTGAGCTCGGCGTCGACGTCGACGATGTGCCAGTCGCCGTCGAAGACCTGGGTGGCGGGCCGCGGCCGGTCGGCGGGCAGCTCCAGGGCCGGCACGCCGGCGAGCCGGTCGCTCCAGAACTGGAGCTGGCGGTCCAGCTCGGGGCCGGTCTGGGTCTGCCGCTGCCAGTGCGCGAAGTCGCCGTAGGCGATCGGCAGGGCGGGGAGCGTGACCGGCGTGTCGGCGCGCTGGGCGTGGTAGGCCGCGGCGAGGTCGCGCAGCAGCAGGTCCACCGACCACCCGTCGCCGACGATGTGGTGGGTGGTGACCAGCAGCCGGTGGTCGTCGTCGGCCAGCCTGATCAGCAGGGCGCGGAGCAGGGGCCCGTCGGCCAGGTCGAACGGCTCGGTGGCCGCCTCGTCGATCAGCACCTGGGCCGCGGCCTCGTCGTCCGCCGTCACATACCGCAGCGGCACCGCGACGGAGGGCTCGACATGGACGGTGGGCCGGCCGTCGGAGTCGGCCGGGAAACGCATGCGCAGCGCCTCGTGCCGGACCGGGAGCGTCTGCAGGGCCCGCTCCAGCACCTCGCGGTCGAGCTCGCCGGTGAGGCGCATCGGGACCGGGATGTTGTACTGGCTCGTGCCCGGCGCGAACTGCTCCATGAACCAGACCCGCTCCTGCTGGTAGGACAGGGGCGGGGCGGTGCCCTCGGGGCGCGGCGCCACGGTGGTGGCGGCGCGCCGGCGCAGCCGCTGCTCCAGCAGCGCCCGGCGGGCCGCGGCGGAGGAGGCCGCCGCGGGTGCCGGTAATGGGGGCTGTGGGGGGGTTTCTGGGGTGGTCGTCATACCCGGCCGTCACCTTCCGCTGTGAGTAGCCGCTCGACATCCTCATCGCTGAGCTGGTCGAGGTCTTCGGTGAGCCGCCGTTCGATCTCGGCCGCGAGGTCGGCGACGGTGGCGTAGGAGAACAGTCCGCGGACCGGGATGTCGACCTCGATCTGGCCGCGGATCCTGGCGATGGCCCGGATCGCCAGCAGGGAGTTGCCGCCGAGCTCGAAGAAGTCGTCCTCGGCGCCGATCTTCTCCACCCCCAGCAGCTCGGCGAAGACCTCCGCCACCAGCTCCTCCGCGGCGGTGCGGGGCGCGATGTACCGGCGGTCCGGCGCCGTCACCGGGGCGGGGAGCGCGGCGTGGTCGAGCTTGCCGTTGGCCGTCAGGGGCAGGGCGTCGAGGCTGACGTAGCCGGAGGGGACCATGTGGGCCGGCAGGGTGGCGGCGAGCGCGTCGCCGACCGCCGTGAGGTCCGCATCGCCGACCAGATAGGCGACGAGCCGCCGGCCGTCGGCGGTGTCCTCGCGGACGCTGACGGCGGCGTCGCGGACGCCGGGCTGCGCGCGCAGCGCCGTCTCGATCTCGCCGGGTTCGATGCGGTAGCCGTGGAGCTTGATCTGGTCGTCGGCCCGGCCGACGAACTCCAGGGTCCCGTCGGCCCGCCGGCGCGCCAGGTCGCCGGTGCGGTACATCCGCCGGCCGGGCGGCCCGTAGGGGCACGGCACGTAGGCGGCGGCGGTGGCGCCGGGCCGGTTGAGGTAGCCCCGGGTGACCTGGGGGCCGGCGACGTAGAGCTCGCCGACGACACCGGTGGGGGCCGGCCGCAGCCCGGCGTCCAGCACATAGGCGGCGTTGCCGGGGGCCGGGCGGCCGATCCCGACCGAGCCCGCCTGGTCGACGGGGATCGCCTCACCCGGTGCCACGTGGGCCGCGACGCAGCCGACGGTGGCCTCGGTGGGACCGTACTCATTGATGACGGTGACGCCGGGGTGCCGCTCCCGCCAGGCGGTGACGGCGTCGGCGGGCAGCGCCTCGCCGCCCAGCACCAGGTCGGCGCTGGGGGCCGCCTGGTCGGGCAGCGCCGCCAGCAGCGCCAGGTGGCTGGGGGTGGCCTTGAGGAACGTCGGCCGCTCACCGGCCGCGAGGCCGTCGTCGAGGGCGGCCAGACGCACCGCTCCCCCGACGGTCAGCGGCCCGAACAGGGCGGTCACCGTCAGGTCGAAGGAGATCGGCGAGTGCAGCAGCGCCTGCCCGGCCAGGCCGGGGTAGGCGGCGCCGGCCCACGCCAGGTAGGCGGCCACCGAGCCGTGCTCGACCACGACCCCCTTGGGGGTGCCGGTCGAGCCCGAGGTGTAGATGACGTAGGCGATGTTCTCCGGCCCGGCCGCCTGCTCGGCGTTCTCCGGCCCGGCCGCCGGCTCCGCGGAGCCGGTCGCGGGCCGCCCGGCCCACTCGTCGGGGTCGTCGACGGCGAGCACGGTCGCTCCGCCGGCCGGCAGGTCGCCGGCCAGGTGCCGCTGGGTGAGCACCACCGCGGCGGCGGAGTCGGCGAGCATGTACGCCACCCGGTCGGCCGGGTAGCCGGGGTCCACCGGCACGTAACCCGCTCCGGCCTTCCATACCCCCAGCAGGGCGGGCAGCAGTTCCAGGCACGGCCCGGCGTACACCGCGACCAGCGACTCGGGGCCGACGCCCGACCGGCGCAGCCGCTCCGCCACCCGGTCGGCGGCTCCGTCCAGCTCCGCGTAGGTCAGCCGCCGATCACCGACGATCAGGGCGGTCGCGTCCGGGGTCCGCGCGGCCTGTGCCCGCACCATCCGGGGCACCGTGGCGTGCTCGCGCGCCGGCTCCTGCGGGCCCGGCTCCAGCAGCGCCGCGCGCTCGGCCTCGTCCAGCAGCGGCAGGTCGCCGACCCGGATCTCCGGGTCGGCCGTACCGGCGGCCAGGACGCGCAGGTAGCGCTCGACGAACGTCTCCGCGGTGCCCCGGTCGAACAGGTCGGTGCGGTACAGCAGCCGGCTGGTGCCGGTGGTCAGGTCGAAGGCCAGGTCGTCCTTGGAGGTGGTGTAGGGGATCGGCTCGATGCCGGAGTCGGGGATGTAGTTGAAGCCGATCTGGTAGAGCGGCTGCACCCCCGGGTCCCGCTGCGGCGCGATCGCCTCCACCACCGCCTGGAACGGGATCTGGCCGTTCTCCATGGCGTCGAGCAGGGTCACGCGGACCCGGCCGAGCAGCTCGGCGAAGGTCGGCTCGCCCGAGGTGTCGGCCCGCACCACCATCTGGTTGATGAACATGCCGATCAGCCCGGCGACCTCGGGCAGCTCCCGCCCGCTCATGGTCACGCCGACCACGGTGTCGTCGTCGCGCGACAGCCGGGACAGCAGCGCGACGTACGCGGTGAGGAACACCATGAACGGCGTCGCGGCCGAGCGGCGTCCCACCGCGGTGACCTGCTCCTGCAGCTCCTGCGGGATCGTGAAGCGGACCTCGTCGCCGGCGTAGCCGAGCCGGGCGGGCCGCGGCCGGTCGGTGGGGAGGGTGTGCACGGCGGGCAGCCCCGCCAGCCGCGAGCGCCAGTAGTCCGTCTGCTCGGTCAGCGCCTGGCCGGTGAGCTGGCCGCGCTGCCAGGCCGCGTAGTCGGCGTACTGGATGGGCAGCTCGGGCAGGTCGGCCGGCCGGCCGGCCACCGCGGCGGCGGCCAGCTCGGCCATCTCCCCGGTGAGAACGACGGCCGAGGTGGCGTCGAAGACGGCGTGGTGGACCACGAAGGTGATCACCCAGCGCGCGTCCTCGGTCCGGACCGCGACGGCCCGCCACAGCGGGGCGCGGTCGGTGGGGACCGCCGCCCTGGCCGCGGCCAGGGCGTGATCGAGGGCTCGGGCCCGGCGCTCCTCGGCCGGGAGCGCCCGCAGGTCGTGCACCTGCACGTCGAGGTCGACCTCGGCGTGCACCACCTGGCGCAGGGCGCCGTCGACGATCCTGAAGGACGTGCGGAGCACCTCGTGCCGGTCGGTGACGGCCCTCAGCGCCGCGACGACCTCGTCGGCCTCCAGCGGGTGCGAGATCTCGAACGAGCACGGCAGGTTGAACACCGGCGAGCCGGGGTCCATCTGGTCGGCCAGCCAGATCCGCTCCTGGCCGAACGAGGCGAGCGCCTCCCATTCCCTGGCGGTCACCGTGTCACCCGCCCTGGCGCAGGCTGAGCGGGCGCATGTCGGTCCACACCGTCTCGATGTGGTCCAAGCAGTCCTGCTTGGCTCCACTGAAGCCGGTCTCGTGCCACCCGGCGGGGAGTGTGCGGCCCGCCGGCCAGATCGAGTACTGCTCCTCGTCGTTACGCACGACCAGGTAGTGGTCGTCGGTCATGGTTCCTGCCTCGTTCATTTACGGTCCAGCTTGGGGATGGTGGTGGCCGGACGGGCCTGCTCGGCCTCGCCGTCGGCGGCCCGGAGCCGTTCGACGACGACCGCGAGCTCGGCCACGGTCGGTGACTCGAACAGGCTGCGCATCGGCAGCTTCACGCCGACGGCCTTGCGCAGGGAGGCGATGAGCTGCACCGCGATCAGGGAGTTGCCGCCCAGCGCGAAGAAGTCGTCATCGATGCCGACCCGCGGCACGCCGAGGCCGTCGCTCCACACCCGTGCGATGGTCGCCTCCAGCTCGGTGCGGGGCAGGGCGTGGTCGTCGCCCTCCGCCGCCTGCCCGGAGCTCTCCTCGGCCCCGGCGTCGCCGGCGATGCTGTCGGTGGTCCGGGCCCTGGCCCGTTCGGCGAGCTCGGCCACCGGCAGCGGGTTGATCACGACCTGGGGGCCGAGCCGCGCGGCCAGCACCCGGCGGAACGCCTCGGCGCCGTCCACGGGAGCGATCCCGTCGCCGGCCGGCGCGGCGGGCGCCGATCCGGCCGGGCCGCCGGGGGCGGCCAGGTCGCCGGTGACGGCGTCGCGGTCCACCCGGCGCAGCACGAAGTCGCCGATCTCCACCAGCACCCGGCCGTCCTCGTCGAACAGCGTCAGGTCCGCCGAGACCACGTCGTCACCGCCGTCGGCGTAGCGCAGGTGGCTCCAGAACCGCGCGGGCAGCGGCCTGCGCACCAGCACCCGGCCGTAGGAGAGCGGCAGGTAGCTGCCCTCCCCGCGTCCCTCGCCGAAGGCGGTGGCCACATCCAGCAGCGCCGGGTGCAGCACCCAGCGCTCCAGGTCGGCCAGGGCGGCCTCGGGCGCGACGATCCTGGCGAGCTCCTCGTCCGGGCCCACGTGGTGCTCGCCCAGCGCTTCCCAGCGGGGGCCGAAGGTGAGCATGCTGGTCCGTCCGGCCTCGCCCGCGGTCTCACCCGCGGCCTGGCGCGGCCGGCAGCGGGCCACGATCGACCCGGCGTCCGCCTCCGCGGCCGGCTCGGGGCGGACCCACCCGGCCGAGCCGCGCACGTGCGTGGCGGAGCGGCCCGCCGTACGGCTCGTCACCTGGAAGTCGACGCCGTCCGCCGAGGGGGTCAGCTCCACCCGGTACTGGGCGGTGCCCCCGTCGGGGACGGAGAACGGCTCCAGGAACGCCACGTCCCGCAGCTCCACGACGTGGTCGGCGTCCGGGGCGGGCAGGCACGCGGCCACCGCGGCCCGCACCGACTCCAGGTGGCCGGTGCCGGGGACCACCGGCACCTGGCCGATGCGGTGCTCGTCGAGCAGCCAGTGCGTGGCGGCGGAGACCAGCCCGTGGGCCTCGGCCTCCCCGTCCTGGCCGGTCACCCGGGTGGACAGGACCGGGTGGTCCACCGCCCCGGCGACCCCGCCGCGGGCGGCGCGGAACCCCTCGGGCGCCGACACCTCGACGGCCATGCCGACCTCGGTCCAGCCGCCCCAGTTCTGCGAGACGACCGGCGCGCGCCAGCCGTGGGCGCTGCGGGCGTAGGCGTCGAGGAAGTTGTTGGCCGCGCAGTAGTCGACCTGCCCGAAGCCGCCGACCACGGAGGTCACCGAGGAGCACAGGGCCACCCAGTCGAGCGGGAGGTCGCCGAAGACCTGCGCCAGGGCGAGGGTTCCGGCGATCTTGGGGGCCAGTACGGCGGTGGCCGTGGCGCGGTCCTTCACCTCGGCCATGCCGCCACCGGGCAGGCCGGCGGCGTGCACGATGCCGTCCAGCCCGCCGAACTCGGCGTCGATCCGCTCGCGCACCGCGCTCAGTCCGGCCGGGTCGGTGACGTCGGCGGCCAGCACCAGCACCTGGGCGCCCGCCTGCTCCATCCGACGGATCGCGAGGATGGCGCGGCCCGTGCGGTCCGCGCCGCCGTGCACCGCCAGGTGGGTGTCCCACTCCTCACGCGGCGGCAGGCCGTTGCGGCTGAGCAGCGCCAGCCGCGCGCGGGCCCGCCGCGCGAAGTCCTCGGCGAGGGTGATGCCGATGCCGCCGATGCCGCCGGTGATCAGGTACCGGCCCCCGTCGCGGACGACCGTGGCCTCGGAGACCTCCTCGCCCAGGGGCACCTGAGCGTAGTCGGTGACCCAGCGGCGGCCGGCGCGCAGCGCCACCTCCGCCTCGTCGGCGGGCCGCAGCAGCTCGGCGACGAGGTCGGCCGTCTGCGCGGCGCCCGCCTCCGGGTCGGCGTCGATGTGGCGGACGGTCAGGCCGGGCAGCTCCAGCGGGACCACCCTGGCGATGCCGGCGAGGGTGGCGTGCTCGGGGCGGGGCAGATCGCCCTGCGCGTCCGAGGTGCCCGACGACACCACGTCAAGGTGGACCCCGTCGGCCACCCCCGCGCCGGCCAGGGCCTGGACCAGGCTCAGCAGGTCGAAGAAGCCGCGCTCCTGCGCCTGCCAGGTGGCGGCGATCTCGCCGCCGGCCGGCAGGCCGTCCAGCGCCAGCGCGTGCACGATCCTGGCCGGGACACCGCCGGCCAGCAGCGTCTCGTGGTCGCCGGGACCGGCCACCCGCACGGCGGCGCCCCGGGCGCGCAGCTCGGCGACGAGCTCCTGCCCGCGGGGCCCGTCGGCCAGCACCAGGCAGTCGCCGAGCTCGGTCCGGCGGGGGTCGGGGGCGGCCTGGCGCCAGGTGGGCACCGCGAACCAGTCGGCCAGCGGCAGCGGGCCGCGGCGCCGGGCCGGGGCGGCGGAGGCGGTCTGGTCGACCGGGTCGGCGTCGATCCAGTAGCGCCGGCGCTCGAACGGGTAGACCGGCAGCGGCACCCGGCGGGCCGTCCCGGAGCCCGCGGTCAGCGGCACCCCGGCGGCCCACAGCGTGCCCGCCGCGTCGTAGACGGTGGCGGCGTCGCCGGTCCGCTCCCCGGGCCCGGGCAGGCTGGGCAGCGGCGCGGGCGCGCCCTTGGGCAGCTGCATCCTGGCCAGCCCGGCCAGCTGCCGGCCCGGCCCGCACTCCACCAGCATCGGCGGCGTGTCACCGTGCGCGGCGAACAGCCCGGCGACGCAGGCGCCGAACCTGACCGGCTGCCGCAGGTGGCCGGCCCAGTAGGCCGGGTCCGTCGCCTGCTCGGCGGTGATGGGCTCGCCGGTGACGTTGGACCAGAACGGCAGGCTCGGGGCCCGCCGCGGCACCGAGGCGACCAGCGCGGTGAACTCCGCGAGGATCGGCTCCATCATCGCCGAGTGGAAGGCGTGCGAGGTGCGCAGGGCCTTGCAGCCCACCTTCTCGGCCTTCAGCGTCTCGGCGAACGCCTCGATCGCCTCCGTGGGGCCGGCCACCACGCAGGTGCCGGGGCCGTTGACGGTCGCCACCGACACCCCGTCCGGCAGCCGGCCGGCCAGCTCCGACTCGTCCCGCTGGACGGCGAGCATCGCGCCCGCCGGCATCGACTGCATCAGCGCGCCGCGGGCGGCGACCAGGCGGACCGCGTCGGCCAGGGTGAACACCCCGGCGACGGTCGCGGCGACGTATTCGCCGATGGAGTGGCCGATCATCGCGGCCGGCCGTACTCCCCAGCTCCGCCAGAGCCGGGCCAGCGCGTACTCCACGGTGAACAGCGCCGGCTGGGTGTAGCGCGTCTGCCGGAGCGTCTCCTCGGCGTCGGGCGCGGTGCCGAACATCAGGTCGCGCAGGTCGAGACCGAGGTGCTCGGTGAGCAGGTCGGCGCACTCGTCGACGGCGGCGGCGAACACCGGTTCGGCCCGGTACAGCTCCGCGCCCATGCCCGCGTACTGCGCGCCCTGCCCGGAGAACAGGAAGGCCACGGCCGGCGGGGTGGGGCCGGCCTCGCCCTTGCGGCGGCGCTTGCGCTCGCGCAGCGCGGTGACCGCGTCGGCGCGGTCGGTGGCCACCACGGCGGCCCGGTGGGAGTACTCCTGCCGGCCCACCCGCAGCGTGTGGGCCACGTCGGCCAGCGCGAGGTCCCCGTGCGACTCCAGGTGCCCGGCCAGCCGCTCCACCGCCGCGTCCAGCGCGGTGGCGGTCTTGGCGGAGACCTGCAGCAGGTGCGCGGGCCGCGGGGGGAGCGGGTCCGCCTCGACGGGCGGCGCCTCCTCCAGCACGACGTGCGCGTTGGTGCCGCCGATGCCGAAGGAGCTCACCCCGGCGCGCCGGGGGCCGCCGTCCGTCTCCCACTTGCTGAGCGTGGACGCCACGTAGAACGGGGTGTCGGCGAAGTCGATCGCCGGGTTGGGCCGCTCGTAGTTGATCGTCGGCGGGATCAGCCCGTGCTTCAGCGCCAGCACCGCCTTGATCACGCTGATGATGCCCGCGGCCTGGCTGAGGTGGCCGATGTTGGACTTCACCGAGCCGATGCCGCACCAGCCGCGGTCCTCCGTGGCCTGCGTGTACACCGAGGTCAGGGCGGCCACCTCGATCGGGTCGCCCAGCGCGGTGCCGGTGCCGTGCGCCTCGACGTAGCCGATCGTGCGCGGGTCG
Source organism: Streptosporangium brasiliense (assembly GCF_030811595.1). NCBI lineage: Bacteria > Bacillati > Actinomycetota > Actinomycetes > Streptosporangiales > Streptosporangiaceae > Streptosporangium > Streptosporangium brasiliense. The sequence continues at coordinate 2,196,683 of NZ_JAUSRB010000002.1, read as the reverse complement.
ATCCCGGCGAGCCCGACCGCCTGCGCGACCGCGGCGGCCTGCCCGTCGACGCTGGGGGCGGAGAAACCGACCTTGCCCGCGCCGTCGTTGTTGATCGCGTTGCCCCGCACCACGGCGTGGATGTGGTCGCCGTCGGCGATGGCGTCCTCAAGCCGCTTGAGCACCGCGACGCCGACGCCGCTGCCCCAGACGGTGCCGTTGGCGTCGGCGTCGAACGGCCGGCAGTGGCCGTCGGGGGAGGTGAACCCCTCCACGCCGATGTATCCGGTCGCGGGCGGGTGCTCCACGTTGACGCCGCCCGCCAGGGCCATGTCGCACTCGCCGCCGCGCAGCGCCTCGCAGGCCAGGTGGAGCGCGACCAGCGACGTGGAGCAGGCGGTGTGGATGGTGAAGCTGGGCCCGCGCAGGTCCAGCCGGTAGGACACGGTGGTGGCCACGTAGTTCGGCGAGTTGGCGGTGGCGAGCCCGATGCCGTGCCGGGTGTCCCACACCCGCTTGTTGCGGGCCAGGTTCTCCCACAGGTACTGGTTGCCGCCGGTGCCCGCGTAGACGCCGATGGCGCCGTCGTAGCGCGCCGGGTCGGTCCCGGCGTCGTTCAACGCCGAGTAGCAGGTCTCCAGGAACAGCCGGTGCTGCGGGTTGAGGATCTCCGCCTCGCGCGCGGTGAGGCCGAACAGGCCGGCGTCGAACTGGTCGTACCCCTCGACGTAGGGCGCCTTCGACACCCAGCTCGGGTCGTCGACGTCCTCCTCGGACACGCCCCTGGCCACCTGCTCCTCGCGGGTGAAGGTGGTGATCGATTCCACGCCGTCGACCAGGTTCCGCCAGAACTCGTCGATGTCGGAGGCGCCCGGCACGCGGGCGGCCATCCCCACGATGGCGATCGGTTCGACGCCCTCGTCGGTGACGTCACTGGTCATGGTCGTTCTCCTGTCCGGTGGTGCTGTGGACGCGTCGTGGGCGTCGCGTGCGGTTGCGCCGCGCCTCGGCCCGGGAGGCCGCGCGGGCGAGTTCGGGATTGCCGGCCTGGGGGTGCCCGGCGGAGCCGCCCGCCGGGCTTTCGGCGTCGAGATAGGCGGCGAGGGATCGGATGTTGGGGTAGCGGAACAGGTCCACCATCCGCAGTTCACGGTCGAGCTGGACGCACAGGCGGGCGTGCACGGCGGCGAGCGCCAGCGAGTGACCGCCGATGTCGAAGAAGTTGTCGTCGGGGCCGACGCCGTCCCGCTCCAGAACCTCACGCCAGATCGTGGCGATCAGCTCCTCGGTGGCGGTCGACCCGGTCCCCTGGCCCGCCGACGGCGCCACGGCCACCGGGTCGGCGACCCGCATGGCGCCGGGCGCCGCCTCCGGTGAGACCCGGCCGGGCAGCGCGACCGCGCCCATCGGGGTGGCCGGGTCGGCGGCCAGCGCGCCGACCACGTTCACGTAGTCGGCGAGCATCGCGTCGATCCTGGCGGCGTCGAACAGGTCGGGGTTGTAGACGACCTCGACGGAGAATCCGCCGTCCCGCTCCGCCACGTACACGGTCAGGTCGAACGGCGAGCCCGGCTTGTCGACCTCGATCGTCTCGCCGCGCACGCCGGGCAGCTCCAGCCGGGGCTCGGTCAGGTTCAGCACGTTGAACATGACCTGCACCAGCGGGGCGCGGGAGGTGTCCCGGCGGATGTCGAGCTCCTCGACCACGCGCTCCAGCGGCGCGGCCGGGTGCGCGGCGACGTCCAGCAGCTCGCGGGTGCAGCGCCGTACGTGGGTGGCGAAGTCGGTGCGGTCGTCCGACCGCAGCCGCAGCGGGACCATGTCGATGAAGAACCCGACCAGGTCGTCGAAGGCGGCCACCCGCCGGTCGGCGACGACCGCGCCGACCACGTGGTCGGCGGCGCCGGTGAGCCGGTGGAGCAGCCGGCCGAGCCCCGCCAGCAGCACCCCCGCCGGGGTCGCCCCGAGGTCGGCGGCCAGCGCGCGGACCGCGGCGTCGGTCCCGGGCGGCAGGGCCACGCGGGCCTCGGCGCCCCGGTAGGTCTGCACGGCCGGGCGGGGCCGGTCGCGGGGCAGGTCCAGCACGGTGGGCGCCCCGCTCAGGTGCCCGGCCCACCAGGCCAGGTCCGCCTCGCCGGTGCGGCTGTCCCGCTCGGCCCGCCAGACCGCGTAGTCGGCGTAGGAGGCCCGCAGCGGCGGCAGGTCCACCGCCCGGCCGGTGACGGCGGCCGTGTAGGCGGCCGACAGGTCGGTGTAGAGCGTGTCCCGGGACCAGCCGTCGAACACCGCGTGGTGCAGGGTCAGCGCCAGCACGTGCTCGTCGGGGGCCAGCACGTACAGCCACGCCCGCCAGGGGGAGCCGCCCGCCAGGTCGAACGGCGCGGACGCGCCGGCCGCCAGCCGGGTGCGCAGCTGCGCCTCCCGCTGCGCCTGGCCGTACCCGCTCAGGTCGACCACGGTCAGGTCCACGTCGGAGGGCGGCTCGCAGACGGCGTACGGCACGCCGGCCCGCTGCCGGATCCGCCAGCGCAGCACGTCGTGCCGCTCGGCGACGGTCCGCAGCGCCGTCCGCAGCGCCGTCACCTCCAGGGGGCCGCGCAGCCTCTCGGCCAGGGCGATGTTGTACGGCGCGGCCTCGGGCGCGAGCTGGTCCAGGAACCACAGACGGCGCTGCGGCGGGGCCAGGGTCGGCGGATGGCCGAGGGTGAGCTCCGGCCCCGCCAGCCGGGCGGCCCCGTCGAACCGGGCGGCGATCTCCGGCAGGGTGCGGCCGGCGAACACGTCGTCCACCGTCACGTCCAGGCCCAGCTCGCTGCGGGCGGCGGCGACCAGCCGCATCGCGGTGATCGAGTCGCCTCCGCCGGCGAAGAAGTCGGCGCCGACGCCGAGGCGCCGCCACACCGCCGCGAGCGCCCGTTCGGTGGCCGTCCCCCCTTCCGGCGAGTCGTCGGCCGGGCGTTCCTCGGCGGCCAGCTCCCGCAGCCGGGACCGGTCCACTTTGCCGGAGGAGTTGAGCGGCAGCTCGGGCAGGCGCAGCACGCGTCCCGGCAGCATCGCCACGGTCAGCCGCGAGGCGGCGTATCCGGCGTCGGCCGGGGCGTCCTCCGGCGTGAGGAAGGCGACCAGCTCCAGGCCGCCGCCGGGCCGCGGCACCGCCTCCACCGCCGCCTGCGCCACCGCCGGGTGCTCCTGCAGGACGGTGACGATCTCGCCCAGCTCGATCCGCTGGCCGCGGATCTTGACCTGTCCGTCGCGGCGGCCCAGGTAGACGAGCTGTCCGTCGTCGGCGTAGCGCGCCATGTCCCCGGTCCGGTAGAGCCGCGCGCCCGCCTCGCCGGAGAACGGGTCGGGCACGAACGCCGCGGCGGTCAGCGCGGGCCTGTTCAGGTAGCCGCGGGTCACGCCGGGGCCGCCGATCAGCAGCTCGCCCTCGGCGCCGGGCTCGACCAGGCGGAAGTGGTCGTCGACGACGTAGCAGCGGTGGCCGGGCGTCGGGTGGCCGATCGGCACCGGCGTGGCCTGCGGGGCGGCCAGCTCGGCGGTGGCGGCCGACACCGTCGCCTCGGTGGGCCCGTAGACGTTGACGAACCGGCGGCCCGGCCACCGGTTGACCAGCTCGGCCGGCACCGCCTCGCCGCCGGCCATCACCACCTGCCAGTCGGGCAGCGTGGCCGGGTCGAGCAGGGCCAGCACGGCGGGGGTGACGAACCCCCAGGTGATCCGGTGCTCGGCGACGAACCGCTGCAGCCTGGTCGGGTCGGAGCGGTCGGCGTCGCCGGCGATGTGCACCGACCCGCCCACGATCAGCGGGACGAACAGGTCGAGGGCGGAGGCGTCGAAGCTGAGGGAGGAGAAGCCCAGCGCGCGGGTGTCCGGTCCGGCCCCGACGGTCTCGATGGTTCCGAGGACGAAGTCGGCCAGGTTGTGGTGGGTGACGAGCACGCCCTTGGGCCGGCCGGTGGAGCCGGAGGTGTACAGCACGTAGGCGAGGTTGTCCGGCGCGGCCGGGCAGTCCGGCACCGCGGCCAGGTCGACGGACTCGGCCGGGCCGGGTACGGCGACGCACCGCAGGCCCGCCTCGCCGGCCGCCTCCGCGCCCGCCCGGTCGGCCACCACGACCTCCAGACCGGCGTCGACGGCCATGTCCCGCAGCCGCAGCCGGGGGCCGGCCGGGTCCAGCGGCACGTAGCAGCCGCCGGCCAGCAGCACGCCGTAGATCGCGACCAGCAGCGCGGGCCGCCGCTCCATGCAGATCCCGACCCTGGTCTCCGGCCCGACGCCGAGCGCGCCGAGCCGGGCCGCGAGCGCGGCGGCGCGGCCGGCCAGCTCCCGGTAGGTGATCTCCTCGTCCCACTGGGCGACCGCGAGCGCGTCCGGCACGGCGCGGGCCCGCGCCACGACGAGGTCGGCGACGGTCCGCCCCGAAGAGACGGTCCGCTCCGAGGAGAGCGTCTGATCGGCCTCCATGCGGTCCGCCTCCAGGTGGTCCGTTTCCAGGTGCTCCGTCTCCGGGTGGTCCGCCCCCACGCGGTCCGCCTCCGGCTGGGACAGACGGTCGCTCATCGCCCACCGCCCGCGGTGACGGGGTCGGTGATCTGCAGGCGCAGTTCGCTGAAGTAGCGGTTGCCCTGGTGGTCGGGGACCCAGGCCTGGTCGGGGGTGGGCAGGGCCTCGCTGATCACGACGGAGACCTCGGGGCCGGCGGTGCGGAGCATGGTGCACAGCACGCCGACGTAGTGGGGGCTGGTGAGGTCGAAGTAGCAGGGTTTCACTTCGGTGCCGATCTTGACGAAGATCTGGTCGGGCAGGTTGAGGCGCTGTCGCCAGGCGCGGGTGGCCAGGTAGCGTTCGCGTTCGTTGGTGATGTCGGCCAGTCCGGTCTCGGTGACGGTGGTGCGCCAGGTCTCGCGGGCGATGACCAGCCGGTCGATGGTGATCCGGGGCACGTGCGGCGCGGGCGAGGTGAGCTTGAAGGCGTCGACGGCGAGGCCGTTGAGCATGCCGGCGAACATCTCGATGAGCGGCCACCGGTGTCCGTCGGGGGCGGTGGCGATCAGGGTGCCGTCGTCGTCGGAGACGATGACCGAGGTGGCCGGCAGCAGCCGCTCCGGGTCGGCGCCCGGTGCCGCGGCGAACCCCAGCAGCCGGTCGGTGGTGCCGGTCAGCGACGGCGCGACCCGCCCGGTGTGCCGGGGCCAGGTGTCGGGGTGGAGCAGCCGGACCCGGTCCGGCCCGAGGTCGGCGGTCAGCTCGTCCCGGAGCCGGTCGACCTCGGGGTGCCAGACGGTGAAGAGGTCGCAGTCGAACGTCGGCCAGGCCGCGTGCAGCTCACCGAGGACCGCCTGGTAGTCGCCGCGGTTGACGGCGTCGACGTCGGGGGCGCAGATCTGCAGGTCGGGGCTGTGCAGCCGGGCCGCCGCCCAGCCGGGCCGCCCGGCGGGGAACAGCCGCGCCAGCGGCTCGGCCAGCTCGGCGGCCGAGAGCTGGACGCGCGCGCCGCTCCCGAGGCCGGCCGGCACGCCGATCAGCTCGGCCCACCGCCGGGCGAAGTCGTCGGCCACCGTGCGGAACGGGTTGTCGCCGCCGGTGAACAGCAGCCCCTGGGCGAGATACCACAGGTCGGCCAGGCGCACCGGGGCGTCGGAGCCGTCCCGCAGCTCGTCGTGGAGCTCCCGCAGGACGTCCCGGCAGGCCGAGCTGATCGCGTGGGTGAGCCAGTGGGCGGTGGCCAGGATGAGCGCGAGAGGTGGTGCGAGGTCGTCGAGGAGGGAGGAGCCGACGGTGACGTCGACGTCCCGGGTGGTGTCCTCGTAACACAGCGTGCGACCGGCGTACATCTGCCCGTCCCGCCGCCGCGGCGCGGCACCGGTGACCGCGGTGAACTCCGCGTCCAGCCCAGCCAGCGCCTCCTTCAACCCCACCGGGTCACCCGCGGCGGCGGCCACCGCGTCACGGGCCGCGCACAACCGCGCCAGCCCCGCCACCGCCCGCTCGCGCAGCTCGGCGTCCCCGATCGAGGCGATCCGCTCACGCAGGCACGTCCTCGGCGTCGCGGCCGATCGGCAGCGCCGCGTCCCAGGTGATCAACTCCCGCTCGACCAGCCGCTCCAGCAGCAGGTAGCCGTCCTCCGGCCGGTCCAGCCCGGCGACGACCTCCACCGCCGGGGTCCGTCCGTCACAGCGGGCCAGCACCGCCGCCTCCACCGGCGACAGCGCCAGCGGCGGCTGCATCGGTCGCAGCAGCGACCGCTCCTGCACGGTGAGATGGGGCAGCAGCGCGGGCGGCCACCAGCGGCGGACCAGCGGATCCCCGGCCAGATGATCGGCGTAGGCGGTCATCGCCCAGCCCTCGAAGAACACCCGTCGGTGGCGGAGCAGGCCCGGGCCGGTCCGGACGCTCAGCGCCTGCTCGGACCGCTCGACGTCGATCCAGCAGACCGGGCCGAAGAACCCGATGGTCTCGTTCTTGGCGCAGTAACGCTGCCAGTAACGGATCACCGCCCGCTCCCGGTCCCGCCGCCGCACATTACGGCTCGCCTCCGGACCACCGGCCACCAAGCCGTCCAAGGCGACCAGCACACCCGGGTTCTGCCAGGTCACCGCCTCACGGAACAGCGGATCAGCGGCGATCTCACAGATCTTGCGAGCACCCGCCGCGACCGCCTCGGCCAGCGTCTTGTCGAACATCTCCGCATCACCGTTACCGGCGAGCAGATCGTCGGCCGCGGCGGCGGCCGCGGGCGCCGCGAAGGCGTCCAGCCCGTCGGCGGGGAACCCCGTCGTGCGCAGCAACGCGTCCGGCCACACCGACCAGCCGCTGTCTCCCAGTCTCACCTTCGTCACAGCCCACCGCCCGCGGCCCTGAGGTCCGCCGACAGCAGGGTGGTCAGGTCCGCCAGCCTGTCCTGGAGGAAGAAGTGACCGCCGTCGAGGCGGTGCAGGGCGAAGCCCGCGGCGGTGTGCTGCTCCCAGGCGGCCACCTGCTCCATCGAGACGGCCCGGTCGAGCGTGCCGGCGAAGGCCGTGATCGGCACCGGCAGCGCCGGTCCGGGCTGGTAGACGTAGTCGTCCAGCCAGGCGAAGTCCGCCCGCAGCGTCGGCAGCAGCAGCTCCAGCAGCTCCGGCTCGGCGGCGACCGCCTCGGGCACGCCGCCCCCGGCCACCACCCGGGTCACCAGCTCGTCGTCGGAGACGCGGGAGAGCCCGTCGAAGGTGTCGGCGGAGGCGTGCAGATGCGGTGCGCGGGCGGCGCCCACATACAGCCGGACCGGCAGCGGCGCGTCGGCACGGTCCAGCCGCCGGGTCACCTCGAACGCCAGCCGCGCGCCCAGCGAGTGCCCGTACAGCGCGTAGGGGCGGCTGTCGGCGGTCACGGCGTCGGCGACCGCGTCGGCCAGCTCGGCCAGGTCGATCTCGGGCGGCTCGACGATCCGGTTCTCCCTGCCCGGTAGCTGGACGCCCACCACCTCCACGTCGGGGGCGAGGGCGGCCGGCCAGGGGTGGAACACGCCCGCGCCCGCGCCGGCGTACGGCAGGCAGAACAGCCGGAGCGGCGCGTGCGGCAGGGGCCGCGCGCACCGGAACCAGCGGGCCGTCAGGGTGGTCATCGGGTGCCTCCCGGCGGGTCGATCCAGTAGCGCTGTCGTTGGAAGGGATAGGTCGGCAGCGGTACCCGCCGCCCTGGGACGGCGGAGCCGGAAGGCAGCGTCTCCGGCGCGCCGGCCTGGGACATCAGCCGGTCGGGGTCGAGGGCCGCGATCGCCTCGGCGAGGCTGCCGCACTCCACGACGGCCCGGTGGGCGAAGGAACGGCGTCCGGCCGTCAGGGTGTGCGCCACGTCGGCCGGTGACAGGTGCGGGTTGGCGGCGAGGTGCTCGCGCAGCCGTACGATCGCGGCGCGGAGGGCCTCGGGAGAGCGGGCGGAGATCGGGAGCAGATACCGGCCCCCGGAGGCGGGCACCGTGGCCTGCGGCTGCGGCGCCTCGGCCACCAGGACGTGGGCCCCGGTGCCGCCGATGCCGATCGCGCTGACCCCGGCCACCCGCCGGCGGCCCTCGGGCCAGTGCACCGTCTTGGCGGGCAGGTAGAACGGCCCGCGCTCCAGGTCGAGCTGCGGGTTGGGGGAGTCGAGGTGCAGGTTGCCGGGGATCTGCCCGTGCCGTACCGACAGGACCGCCTTGATGAACCCCGCGATCCCGGAGGCGGCGTCGGTGTGGCCGATGTTGGTCTTGACCGCGCCCAGCGCGCAGTGACCGGTGTCCCGCGCGCCGGCCGCCCGGAAGGCACGGGTCAGCGCCTCCACCTCGATGGCGTCGCCCAGCGGCGTGCCGCTGCCGTGCGCCTCCACCATGCCGATCTCGTCGGGGGAGATCCCCGCGTCGCCGAGGGCCTCGGTCACCGCGGCCACCTGGCCGCTCAGACCCGGTACGGCGAAGCCGGCCCGGGCGGCGCCGTCGTTGCCGACCGCCCAGCCGGGGATCACGGCGTACACGTGGTCGCCGTCGGCCATGGCGTCGGCGAGCCGCTTGAGCGCCACCACGCCGCTCCCGCTGGAGAATCCCGAGCCGTTGGCCGCGGCGTCGAAGGCGCGGCACCGCCCGTCCGGGGAGACCATCCCGCCGGGGGTGTGCCGGTAGCGGGGCCAGGTGACGCTGACCCCGCCCGCGAGCGCGAGGTCGCAGCGGTGGTCGGCGAGGTTCTGGGCGGCCATGCACACCGCGACCAGGGAGCTGGAGCAGGCGGTCTGCACCGCGACCGCCGGTCCGGTCAGCCCGAGCCGGTAGGCGACCTGCCCGGGCAGGTGGTCGGCGCGCTGGTGGGGCAGGAGCCGCCCCTCCCAGTCGTCGGGGTCGTCCGGGGCGCCGGCGGCGGGGTTGCCGAACAGGTGGAACAGGAAGTAGCGGTTGGCCGAGGTGGAGGCGTACACGCCGATCTGGCCGTCGAAGCGGCCCGGGTCGTATCCCGCGTCCTCCAGGGCCTCCCAGGCCGTCTCCAGGAACAGGCGGTGCTGCGGATCGGTGCGGGCGGCCTCCTCGGCGGTGAACCCGAAGAACTCCGCGTCGAAGTCCGCCACCCCGTCCAGCTTCCCGCCGGCCCTCACGTGCGCGGGGTCGGCCAGCAGCCCCGCCCCGACGCCCAGCTCGCGCAGCTCCGATTCCGGGTAGTCCCAGATGGCGTCCACTCCGTCGGACAGCACGGACCAGAACGCGGCCGGGTCGGGCGCGCCGGGGAAGCGGCAGGCCAGGCCGACCACCGCGATGTGGCCGTCGAGGTCGTCGAGGTCGTCGAAGCCGTCGGCGGCGGAGGGGACCGCGGCCGGCGGCGGCGGGGGCGGCGTGTCGGCCGGGGCGGACAGGGCCCGGGCCTGGGCCCGCACCGTGGTGTGCTCGAACAGCGTCACCATCGGCACCGGAGTCCCGAACGTCTCGGACAGGCGCTGCTGGAGCCGTCCCAGGAGCAGGGAGTGGCCGCCGGCGTCGAAGAACGGCTCGGTCACGCCGATCCGCGCCACGCCGAGCACCTCGCACCAGGCGTCGTGCACGGTGGCCTCGGCGGGGGTGGCCGGCCGCTCGCCGTCGCGGACGGGGCCCGGAGCGGGCAGGGCCCGGGCGTCCACCTTGCCGGTCGGGGTGAGCGGCAGCGCGTCGAGCACCATGATCGCCGCGGGGACCAGGTAGTCCGGGAGGACCTCGGCGGCGCTCCGCCGCATCGCGGCCGGATCGAGCACGGCGCCGGGGGCGGGCTGTACGTGGGCGACGAGCCGGTCCCCGGCGAGCGTGACCACGGCCCTGGCCACTCCGGGCTGTCCGGCCAGGTGCGTCTCCACCTCGGCCGGCTCGACGCGGAACCCGCGCACCTTGATCTGCCGGTCCAGTCTGCCCAGGCAGACCAGCGTGCCGTCGGGCAGCTCGCGTCCCAGGTCTCCGGTGCGGTAGACCCGCCTGCCGTCGCCGTCGGTGGTGAATCGCGCGGCGGTGCGCTCGGGGTCCCGCCAATATCCCAGGGCCAGATACGGGCTGCGGATGGCGATCTCGCCCTCGCCGCCGTCGGCGTCCAGCAGGACCACCTCGTAGCCCGGCAGCGCACGGCCGATCGGCACCAGGGGACCCGGCTCCGGCCCGGCCTCCGAGGGGTCGAAGGAGATCCGGTGGTGGGCCACGAAGGTGGCCTCGGTGGCCCCGTACCCGTTGACGAACCGGCAGCGGTCGGCGAAACGCCCCCGGCCGGCGGCCACGTCGGAGCCGGTCACCCGCTCGCCGCCGAGCAGCACGGCGCGGACCGAGGGCAGCCGGCCGGCCGGCCCCAGCGCGTCGAGCACGTAGCGGTAGAGCGTCGGGGTGGAGTGGTAGACGGTCACGCCCAGGTCGGCCAGGCGGCGCACCAGCTCGCCCGGCCCGAGCGCGCGGACGTCGATCGGCACCACGGCCGCGCCGCTCAGCAGCGCGGGGTAGATGTCCGGGATGGAGGCGTCGAAGCTGACCGAGGCGAGCAGGCTGAGCCGGTCCTCGGAGGTGATCGACAGGCTCTCGATCTGGTTGCCGACGCAGTGCGCCAGGTTCCGGTGGCTCTGGGCCACCCCCTTGGGCACGCCAGTGGATCCGGAGGTGTAGCGCAGGTAGGCCACGCTGTCCGGCTCGACCGTCTCGGGGGCCACCGGCGCCGCCGGGGTCGCGTCCTCGACGAGGACCACGGCGCAGGACCGCTCGCCGAGGAGGGTCCGGGCGAGCGCCTCGTGCCTGCGGGTGGTGACCAGCACGCTCACATCGGCGTCGTCGACCATGTACGCCAGCCGCGGCACCGGATACGAGGGGTCCAGCGGGACGTAGACGCAGCCGGAGAGCAGGGTCCCCAGGATGGCGGCGATGACCGTCGCGTCGTGACCGGTCAGGAGGCCGACCCGCCCTCCCGGACGGCCGCCGGCCTCGGTGACGAGGCGCTGGATCCCACCGGCCGCGGCGGCGAGCTCACCGTAAGTGATTGAAGCATCAACCGAATACACCGCAACGCGGTCAGAATTGCTGTTAACGACGTCGAGGAATCGGCCGACTACCATCTGTTGCATTACCGGAATTCCCGCATGTTGTTCACCATCTAGATCCGCCGTTACCCCGTGTTACGCCGTTAGGTACGACTTGCGGCATCTGCCACATGGAACGTTAAAGGCCGGACATTGCCGATCATTAGCCGTAAGATTGCTATGTCCGCAAACGAGGTAAATGCGGCTTAGGGGTGTCCTTCCGCAACGGAGCGTGAGGGGCCCAGGCGGAGGAACAGGCATGATCGTCGACAGGGCTGTTCCCACCTACGACTTCCAGATTCTCGGACCGTTCCGGGTCTGCCGGGACGGGATCACGGTGGCGCTGCCGGCGCGGCATCCCCGCATGCTGCTGGCCGTGCTGCTGCTGCACAACGGCGAGGTCGTCGCCGAGAGACGGCTGCTGGAGCAGGTGTGGGGCCACGGCTCGGGCAGCACGATCGCCCTGCGCACCGCCGTGTCGCGGCTGCGCTCCTGGCTGCGCGACAAGGCCGGCGCGGTCGCCTCCATCGAGCACGTCGACAGCGGCTACCGGCTGCGGCTGCCGCCCCGGTTCATCGACGCCGCTCGGTTCCGCGCCGCGCTGGCCGCCGACTCCGACACCGCCGGCCTCGATCCCCACCAGCGCCTGTCCTCCCTGATGGGCGCGCTCGAACAGTGGTACGGCTCCGTGCTGGACGGCGCCCCCGACGGGGTGCGGGAGGACCCCGCGGTACGGGCCCTGGACGACGACCACGCCATGTGCCTGCAGCGGCTGGCCGCGCTCGCCATCTCGGTGCAGGCCCCCGAGCTGCTGCTGCCCAGGACCCGCGCCCTGGCCCGGGCCCGGCCGTTCGACGAGCCGCTGCACACGCGCCTGATCGAGCTGTACGCCGCCTGCGGCCGCCCCGCCGAGGCGCTCATGGAGTACGAGCGGCTGAGATCCCGGCTCGCCGACGAGCTGGGCGTCGCGCCCAGCGCGGATGCCCAGCGCGCCTACCTCACCGTGCTCGACCAGGACCCGCTCGGCGGGTTCGAACGGGTCCACGGCGCGGGATGGGGACGCACGATCGTGCCTCACCAGGTCCCCGCCGACACCGCCGACTTCCTGGGGCGCGACAAGGCGATCGCCGTGCTCCTCGACCACCTGGGTGGGCTGCTGAACGACCCGGCGTGGCCGGCCCCGCTGATCGCGGGCGTCACCGGCCCGGCCGGGGCCGGCAAGACCACCCTGGCCGTGCACGTCGCGCACCGGCTGGCGCCGATGTACATGGACGGCCAGCTCTACGCCGACCTGCGCGGCACCGGGAACGCTCCCGAGTCCCCGGCCCGCGTGCTCGGACGGTTCCTGCGGGCGCTCGGGGTCGGCAAGGCCGCCGTCCCGGACGACCTGGCCGAGCGCATGGCCCTGTACCGCAGCCTCATGAACGGCCGCCGCATCCTGGTCGTGCTGGACGACGCCGTGGGAGAGGCGCAGGTGAGGCCGCTGCTCCCCGCCTCCTCGGCGTGCTCGGTCCTGGTCACCAGCCGGTCCCGGCTGGTGGGCGTCAGCGGCGCCAAGTTCGTGGATCTCGACGGGTTCGACACCGACCACGCCATCCAGCTCCTGGCGGCCGTCGCCGGGCACGAACGGGTCATCGCCGAGCCTGACGCCGCGGCCGAGCTGGTCCGGCTGTGCGGCGGGCTGCCCCTGGCGGTGCGCATCTGCGGCGCCCGGCTCGCCGCCCGCCCGCGCTGGCCGCTCGCCGCCCTCGCCGCCCTGCTCCGTGACGAGCGTGGCCGCCTGGACGAGCTGAGCATCGCGGACCTGACCGTACGGGACGGCCTGCGGCACAGCTACTCGCGGATGAACGAGGAGGTCCAGCAGACGCTGGCCCGGCTGGCCCGGCTGGGGCCCGTCGACTTCACGATCGGCACCGTCGCCGCCGTCTGCGGCCTGGACCACGACTCCGCCGGGCGGCACCTCGGCGCCCTGGTCGAGACCCGCTCCGCCTCGGTGGTCGACAACGGCCAGGCCGGGCAGTTCCACTACCGCCTCGACGAGCTGGTCCGGCTGTTCGCCCTCGACCCGCGGGCCTGACCAATGTTCACAGGCGCGATATGACCTGATATGAGAGGCAATGCCCGAGCCTGATAACTCACCGAATTCGCGTTAACGCCGCCCGTATCAAGAACGTCACGGAGAATCCGGTCAAGCCGGGTCCGCACCCCACGCCTCACCCGCCCCCGGTCTCTTTATGATCACGAAAACATCGTTTTCTCCCGGCGCGCCGAGAAGGGTGTCAGGAGCCGGGTCCCCGCGTATCGCCCCGGCCGCGGTCAAGGTCGACGGAGGTCTCCCTGGCCGCGGTCAAGGTCGACGGAGGTCGCCGCGGCGCGGGGAGCCCACCGCCGCCGGAGCGGGGAGCCCGCCGTGCGCCGGACCGATGGCCCACGGGGCGCCGTCCGACGCCGCGGCCGATCGTTCGCCGTCCGTTCACCACGGTGACCGCATCGGGGAAAGAAGCGTTCAGCCTGGGGGACTTGAGTCCCGTCATACCTACCAAAATGGATGAAAAAGGTACTTCTATGACTCCCCCGATCTCGCGCCGCGACCTGCTACGTTCCGGGGCCGCGGGTGGCCTGGGCATCGCCATCATCGGCAGCGTCGACGCCATCGCCGGCCCCGCCGCCGCCCAGACCGCCCAGGCCGGCCTCAAGGCGGTGGGCTACGGCCCCGTCGTCGCCGACCCGGCCGGCCTGCTCGCACTGCCGCGCGGCTTCTCCTACAAGATCGTCGCCCAGGCCGGCAAGACGCTCCTGGAGACGGGCGAGCCGACTCCGAGCGACGCCGACGGCACCGGGTTCTTCCGGGGACGCAACGGCTCCGTCCTGGTCAACAACCACGAGATCGGCGGGAACGAGCCCTACCCCGTGCCGGCCCTGCCGGGCCTGACCTACGACCCCGGCGCACGCGGTGGCACCACCAACATCGAGGTCGACGGCCAGGGGAACCGGATCCGCGAGTACGTCAGCGTGGCCGGCACGCACAACAACTGCGCGGGCGGCATCACCCCCTGGAGCACCTGGCTGACGTGCGAGGAGACCGAGCAGCGCGCCGGCGGGGTCTTCCAGAAGAACCACGGGTACGTCTTCGAGGTGGACCCGTTCGACCGCGACGCCAACCTCGACCCGGTCCCGCTGAAGTTCCTGGGCAGGTTCTCGCACGAGGCCGTCGCGGTCGACCCGCACACCTCCGCGATCTACGAGACCGAGGACGCGGGCGGGCCGAACGGCCTGTACTTCCGCTGGACCCCGCCCAGGCACTTCCGGGGCGGCAAGGGCGCGCTCCGGGCGCTCGCGCTCGGTGAGGGCGGCGACACCGCCGGCACCCTGCAGGCCATGAGCTGCTTCAAGGGGAGCAGGCACATCGCCGACCTGTCCGAGGCCACCCAGCCGGGCACCCGCTACAGGGTGGAGTGGATCGACGTGCCGGACCGCGACGCCGCGACGGTCTCGGTGCGCAAGCAGTTCGCCGACGGCCAGGTCACCCGGAGCCGCAAGCTTGAGGGCGCCTGGTGGGCCGACGGCGGCGCCTACTTCGTCTCCAGCTACGCCCGCACCGACGACGGCAGCGTCAACGAGCACGACGGGCAGGTGTGGTTCTACGACCCCAGGTCGGAGACGGTCACCCTCAGGACCATCTTCGGGGTCAACCCGGACCCCGAGCAGGACACCGACTACGACGGCCCGGACAACATCACGGTCTCCCCGTACGGCGGGATCATCCTGGCCGAGGACGGCGAGGGCCTCTCGCACCTGGTCGGCGTCACCAAGCAGGGGAAGGCCTACCCGATGGCCCGCAACGAGCTCAACGACAGCGAGTTCACCGGCCCGACCTTCAGCGCGGACGGGAGGATCCTGTTCGCCAACATCCAGTCCCCCGGCTACGTGTTCGCGATCACCGGCCCCTGGGGCCGGCCCGGCAACGGCGACGGAGGCCAGCACGGCTGACGGCCGCATGACCGCGGGGCGCCACCGCATGACCGCCGGGTCACCTTCACGTGACCGCGGGCGCCGTCGCTGACGCGGAAGCCACCGCATGACCGCGGGGCGCCGCGCCCCCGGATGACGGTCACGGCCGGCCGCCCCCTCGCGCCCACCCCTGACGAAAGTCAGGGGTGGGCGGCGCCGATCGTGCGATACGGCCGCCCTCCCCTGCTCCTTATGGTCCTCGGAGTCCCATACAGAGCAGTGACGGAGTGCATCGTGAAGAAGCTGGTGGCATGTGCCGGACTGGTGGCCGCGGTCCTGATACCGGCGGCCCTGACCCCCGCCGCGGCCGCCGCCCCGCCCGGCGGCGCCCTCGACGCGGCTGCCGTCGACCGTTATGTGAACGACTATCTGCGGCGGACCGGCCTCCCCGGTGCCATGGTCGCGGTCACCAGGGGCGACCAGGTCGTACGTGCCGCCGGTTACGGGCACGGCGCGGACGGCAGGGCCGTCACGGCGCGGACGCCGATGCCGGTGGCCTCGCTCTCCAAGTCCTTCACCGCCCTGGCCGTCATGCGACTGGTCGAGGCGGGCAGGGTGGACCTGGACGCGCCGGTCCGCCGGTATCTGCCCGAGTTCCGGCTGGCCGACCCGCGGGCCGCCAGGATCACCGTACGGCAGCTGCTGAACCAGACCTCCGGCATGGCCGACTCCGCCTTCCCCGACCTGACCCTGCCGCAGCCGGACACGCTGACCGGCGCCGTCGCCCGGATGCGCGGCGCGGAGCTGGCCACCGCACCGGGGACCAGGATGAGCTACCACAACCCCAACTACTTCGTCGCGGCGCGGCTGGTCGAGGTCGTGGCCGGGGTCCCGTTCGCCGAATACATGTCCGCCGAGGTGTTCGGGCCGATCGGCATGGCGGACACCACCACCGTCGACAGCACCGCGGAGATGCCGGGCGCCGCCAGGGGATACATCCGCGCCTACGGCCAGGTGATCCCGCGCGCCCATCCCCGCTGGTTCACCAACGGGGGCCACGGCGTCGTCACCACGGCCACCGACCTGTCCCGCTGGCTGATCACACAGAACAGCGGGGGGCGGACCGCCGACGGCCGACAGGTCGTCTCCGACCGGAGCATCGAGACCATGTGGACCCCTCCCAAGGGGGGCACCTACGGGATGGGCTGGCGGCGCGGCGGTCCTGAGCACGGCTCCACGTGGGTCCAGCACACCGGCTGGCTGCTCACCCACAACTCCGTGCAGATCCTGGTCCCCGACGAAGGCTACGGCGTCGCCGTCGTCGCCAACACCGGGATGAGCCCCGACGACGACAGCGTGCTCATCGCGCGGGGCCTGGTGGACCTGGCCCAGGGCAGGACCCCGGAACCCACCGCGCCCTTCACCATGACCGCCGACCTCGTTCTCGCGGGCCTCACGATCCTCGCCCTCGCGCTCGGCGCGCGCGGCGCCCTCCGCTCACAGCGCTGGGCCCGGCGGAGGGCGGGGCACCCCCTGTGGCGGACCGTCCTGCGGCTGTCGCCGTACGCTCTCCCCTTGGTGATCTTCGCCTCGCTCGCCTCGATCTTCGGCTTCCTCTACAACCGGGCCGGCACCATGGAGCAGATCACCTACCTGTGGCTGCCCCTCTACGTCTGGCTCGGGACGGCCGCCCTGGCGGGCGCCGTGGTGATCGCGGCGCGCGGCTTCCACCTGATCAGAGCAGGCCGCCGGCCGTCCGATGTCCCGCCCGCCGTCCCGCCCCGGCCGTGATCGGGCCGGGGCGTCTCCGCTCCGCCGCCCGGACGGCGGGCTCAGGACCCGGGCACGGGGGTCAGCCCTGATAGGTGCCGAAGCTCCACAGGGCGCCCTCGGGGTCGCGCACGGTGAAGCCGCGGCCGCCGTAATCCTCGTCCCTGATGCCCCGCACTACCCGCGCACCGGCTGCGGTGGCCCGGGCGAACAGGGCGTCGAGCTCGTCGACCACCACGTAGGTCGAGCCGGTGCCCACCGGCTGACCGCACTCGTTGCCGGCTCCGGCCGGTCCGAGCATGACCCCGCCGTTCCCGGCCGGCCAGACGAGCTCGGCGTGGCGCACGGTCTCGCTGTCGCCGTAGCTGGCCCGCTCGACGAAGCCGAACGCCTCGACGAGGAAGGCGGACGCGGCCCGCACGTCGCGATAGGTCAGGCAGGTCCACACCGAGGGGGTGCCGGTGGCCGCGTGGGCGCCGGCGCTGTTGGTCTGTGTCATGGACTCATCCTGGAGCCGGGCCGCCCCCCTGGTCTTGGACGGATGGGAACTCCGCCAGCCATCCGGTCGCGGTGGTGCCGGCCAGGGCGCGGAACTCCCGGGCCAGGTGGGCCTGGTCGAAGTAGCCGCATTCGGCGGCCACCTCGGCCAGCGGCGGGCGGGCCGCGGACCGCATCCGCCGGCAGGCCCGCTCGAAGCGGATCACCCGGGCCGCCGTCTTCGGGGACAGGCCGACCTCGCGGCGGAACCGCTCACCGAGGTGCCGCCGGCTCCACCCCAGCTCCCGGGCCAGCTCGCCGACCGGCAACCGCCCGCCCGTCGCCGCCAGCCGCCGCCAGGCCCGGGTCACCTCCGCCGGGGGCTCGGCGCGACGGTCGTCGGCGAGCCCGGCCAGGACGTGGTCGAGCACGTCGAACCGCTGCCGCCAGCCCGCCGCGCCGGCCAGCCGGTCGGCCAGCTCTCCGGCGCGGCGGCCGAGCAGGGCCGCCAGGTCGACCACGTCGCCGACGAGCTCCCCCGCGGGCACGCCGAACAGCGTCCGGGCCCCCTGCCAGGTCAGGTCCAGCTGCACACCGTACTGCCGGCCGTCATGAGAGATCACGGCCGGGGCGTCGTGCAGTCCGGCGACCATCGAGACGGAGGAGACCGGCGGGCGGGCCCGGTCGGGCATCGCGACCACGTCGAGCGTGCCGGACAGGCACACGATGAGGGTCAGGTGCCCCGACGGCAGGCCGTGGTGCAGCCCCGGCGGACCGGTTATGCGGTAACCGGTGTATCTGGACACGGAACGGCGCAGCACCGGCGCGGGCCGGCACTGACCGTACTCCGGCGGCTCCTCCATCCGCCCAGGTTACGGCCCCGCCCCGGCGATCGCCCTCCGGCGGCCGGACGGGGTGCCGGTAGGTTCCCTCCATGGACATTGCCATCATCAGTGGATTTGTCGTACCGGTGGAGGGTGATCCGATCGACGGCGGCACCGTCCTGATCCAGGACGGCAAGATCGTGGCGGTCGGCCCCGACGCCGAGGTCAGCGTGCCCGCCGGTGTCACGACGGTCGACGCGGGCGGCTCGTGGGTGCTGCCCGGCTTCGTGGAGGCACACGGCCACCTCGGCGTCCACGAGGAGGCCGAGGGCTGGGCCGGCCAGGACACCAATGAGATGACCGACCCCAACGGCGCCCGGCTGCGCGCCCTCGACGCGATCAACCCGGCCGACCTCGGCTTCGCCGACGCCCTGTCCGGCGGCGTCACCACCGCCGTCATCAAGCCCGGTTCGGGCAACCCCATCGGCGGGCAGACGGTCGCCGTCAAGTGCTGGGGCCGTACGGTCGACGACATGCTGGTCCGTGAGCCGGTGAGCGTGAAGAGCGCGCTGGGCGAGAACCCCAAGCGGGTCTACGGCGACCAGAAGAAGCTGCCCTCCACCCGGCAGGGCGTGGCCGCGGTGATCCGTGACGCGTTCACCAGGGCGCAGGACTACCGGGCCAAGCGGGAGCACGCCGAGGCCGAGGGCAAGCCGTTCGACCGCGACGGCACGCTGGAGATCCTCGTCCGGGTGCTCGACGGCGAGCTGCCGTGGTGCCAGCACACGCACCGGGCCGACGACATCGCCACCGCCCTCAGGCTGGCCGACGAGTTCGGCTACCGCGTGGTGATCAATCACGGCACCGAGGGATACCTGCTGGCCGACACGCTCGCCGAGAAGAACATCCCGGTGATCGTCGGCCCGCTGTTCACCAGCAGGTCGAAGGTGGAGCTGCGCCAGCGGTCGCTGCGCAATCCCGGCATCCTGGCCCGTGCCGGCGTCGAGCTGGCGATCACCACCGACCACCCGGTCGTGCCGATCCACTTCCTCGTGCACCAGGCGACGCTCGCGGTCAAGGAGGGCCTGGACCCCGTGGTCGCGCTGCGCTCGATCACGCTGAACCCGGCCAGGATCATGGGCCTGGACGACCGGGTCGGAGCGCTGAGGCCGGGGCTGGACGGCGATGTCGTCATCTGGTCGGGCGACCCGCTCGACGTCATGAGCCGCGCGCTGCGGGTGTTCATCCAGGGCCGCGAGGTCTACAGTTTCTCGGCGGACAGGGGCGAGGGCGAGGTCGCCGACCCCTACTACCGGGCGCCCTGACCTGGCCCTCACCAGGGATGAGCCCCCATTAATTTTGACAAAAGCTCCATAGAGCCTTAAATCCCACAAAACGCGCCAAGAGGGTCACTTGGCGCGTTTTCTCATTGCTGGAGGCTGATTAGAGACTCAAGTAGACACCTAATGAGCTGGAAATTCGTCGCCGACTCGCGAGGCGGAGAGAAACTTAGATTCCCGACAGGTTGCCTATAGAAAGCAAGTATCCATAGAGCTATCATTTGGTTACCGGACGTATCAGTCTCACCGTCCGTTACCAAACGGCGATCGCGCTGCCACGATCCACGCGGCAGCGGACGCCCCGGAGATCAGACAGGTAGCGAGCAGACACGGCGGGGCATCGAGCGATCAGATGTCTTTGAAACCTGCGCGCCATTCCCGACGACGGAATACCGACGCCGATGCCGCCGGACAGCCCTCCGGCGAAGGCGTCCACACCAACTCAACAGGCCGAGGTCGGCCTCGTGAATCAGCAAACACGGCTACAGTACGCACGCCTGGCGCGCGTGACGAGAGAACTGTAGGCAGGCAGGGCGGCCCCGGCCTCCGATAGGAGGCATCATGAACCGACAGGCCCCGCTGTCCCTTGTCCTGGAGACAATGGCCGACAACCCCGACTGCCTCACGCTCTCCATCACGGCCCTGGCCCTGCTGATGCTCATCAGGAAGATCCGGAGGGTCCTCCGCCACCTGGTCGTCAGACTGAGGTCCTTGCTGGCGACAGCCGACTTCACCTTCCGGTGGAAGAACATCACCGTGGCCTGCGACCACCGGTAGCGGATCCGGCGATCTTCCCGGCCCCCGGACGGGGCGGCCGTCGCACCCGATGACCGCAGCCGGCCGGTCGGCGTCTCGGCCAGGGAGGTCACCTGAGCGGACGCCCCGAGACGACCGTCCCGGGGCGTCCGCGCAGCCGAGCCGCCGACACCTCCGCCGGACCGCACGCTCCGGAGCCGGTGCCGGCCGGCTCGCGGGGCTGGTAGCGTTGATGATCTCGGATCCGCAACCTCCCCCGGTCGCCGGGGTGGCGCAAGATCTCCACTTCACGTCGGAGGGCCTTGCCATGGGTGGAATCAATCGGGTCACGGATGCGTCGCAGGCCCGTCTGCGCCTGCTGACCGCCGTCAGCGCCAGGAAGGACGCGGGCAGCAGCCCCACAGGGATCGTCGGGCGGAGCCTGGCGCGGCAGCTGCTGGAGGCCGGGGATCGGGTGCGCGTCCTCGCCGAGCCCGGCCAGATGGACGGCTGGCCCGGCGGGGCCGAGGTCGTCGAGGGGTCCATCACCCGGCCGCTGGAGTGCGCCGAGGTCTTCGCCGGCGTTGACGGCGTCTTTCTCGCCGGAGCCGTGCCGGCGACGGTGCGGGATGCGCTGGAGGTCGCCCGGGGTGCCGGTGTGCGGCGGATCGTCGTGCTGTCCTCGCACGGGCCGGAGTACGAGGAGGCCTATCCGCCGGAGACGTGGTTCTGGCTGGCCGTCGAGCGGGCCGTCGAGCGCTCGGGGATGGAGTGGACGCACATCCGCCCGTCGGCGGTGATGGGGGCGGTGATCGAAGGCACCTATCCGGCCACGGGGTCGGACTGGCCGGACACGGTCAGGGGCGAGCGTGTCGTACGGGAGGCCTTCCTGGACGGCGGCCACTATCCCTTCGTCCACGAGGACGACCTCGCCGCCGTCGCGGTGGCGGCGCTCCGCGCCGACGGCTATGTCGGCACCGTTCTCGAGGCCGTCGGACTGCCGATCAGCACCCGGTCGCGCGTGGCGAGCATCGCCAGAGCCATCGGCCGCGACATCGCCGCTATCGAAGTGACGCCCGACGACAGCCGCGCGACCTGGCAGCGTCGCGGCTGGCCCGACAGCGGCATCGACGTGACGCTGTACGCCCTGGAGGAGTACGGCGCGCGGCTCGCCGAGCTCACCCGGTGGACGCTCGACCAGCGGCCGGCCGTACGCGAGATCATCGGCCGCCCGCCGCGCGGCTTCGACGACTGGGCGGCCGAGAACGCCCACCTGTTCCGCTGAACGTCCGCCTCACCCCGAGCTGAACGTCCGCCCTGCTCCGAGCTGAACGTCCGCCCTGCTCCGACCTGAACGTCCGCCCTGCCCCGAGCTGAACGCCGGCCCTGCCCGGAGCGGCGCCGGCCGCCGCTCCGGGCAGGCGGCGCGGGACGCCGCCGTCACCGGAGAGCGGGCGGTACGCGGTGAACGGGAGGACTCGACGCCGGTATGCAACCGTTCCGCCCGCCCGCTCGAAGGCAAGGTCAGGGAGAACGCGGCGTGGCTCGCAACACGTCGAGTTCCTCGTTCATCGCGTCGAGAAAGGCGGCCACGGTGCGCAACTCCTCCGGGCTGAAACGCCGTAGGGCGTTGTCCGTGCCACGGCCGAGCGGGCGGAAGAAGGCGGCGGCGAACTCCTTCGCCGCGTCGAGGTAGTGCAGGTGGACCACGCGCCGGTCGTGCGCGTCACGGACCCGGCGGATGTGCCCGGCCCGCTCCAGCCTGTCGAGGCAGGCGGTGATGGCACCCGACGTGAGGTTCAGCTCCTCCCGCAACCGGCCGGGAGTGATCGGCGACGGAGCGTCGAAGATCTTGATGAGGGCTTGGACGTCGGTGGTGTGCAGCCCGTGCTCGTGGGCGAACTCGTGGGCGATGCGGTTGAACTCGGCGGTCATCCGGCGCAGTCGTACCGCGAAGGACTGCAGGTCGACGCCCTCCTCGCTATCGCCGTTCATGCCGTCATGCTACATTAACTCAACGATTGAGTATCTCAATTATTGAGTTACATGGCATCACGGAAAGGCGACCTCATGGCGCGACAACCGATCCGCTGGCTCGTCCCGACGCTGCTGGTGCTGGTCTGGCTGGCCGTCGGCGGAGGGTTGGGGCCGTTCGCCGGCAAGCTCACCGAGGTGTCCACCAACGACCAGGCCGCGTTCCTGCCGCAGAGCGCGGAGTCGACGCGCGTGCTGGAGGTTCAGGAGGGTTTCCGCCAGGGTGAGACGCAGCCGCTCATCGTGGTGTGGACCGCGGGCGGGAAGGACATCACTCCCGGGCAGAGCGCCGCGGCGACCCGGACGCTCGCCTCGCTGCGCGGCACGGCGGGCGTCGCCGGGACGCCCACACCCGCCCTCGGATCGGACGACGGCCGGGCGCTGCAGGGTGTGGTCCAGCTCAGCCCCGACGTCGAGGACTCGCTCGGGGAGACCCTGGACCGGATCGGCTCGGCGGTGGCGGTCGACGGCCTGCGGGCTCAACTGGCGGGGCCGGCGGCCACCCGGGCCGACCTGTCCGGCGCTTTCGCCGGGATCGACGGCCTGCTGCTCGGGGTGGCGCTGATCACCGTGTTCGTCATTCTGCTGGCGGTGTACCGGAGCGTGCTGCTGCCTCTCGTCATCATCATCGGCGCGGTCTTCGCCCTGGGCCTGGCATGCGCCGTGGTGTACTTCCTGGCCGACCGCGGTGTCGTCCGGGTCGACGGCCAGGTGCAGGGCATCCTGTTCATCCTGGTCATCGGCGCGGCCACCGACTACGCGTTGCTGCTGACCGCCCGTTTCCGGGAGGAGCTGGCCACGACCGGCGACCGCTTCGCCGCGGGCCGCGTCGCGCTGCGGCGCTCGTTCGAGCCGATCGTCGCCAGTGCCGCCACGGTGGCCCTGGCTCTGCTCGCGCTGCTGCTCAGCAGCCTGACCAACAACCGCGCGCTCGGCCCGGTGGGCGCCATCGGCATCGCGTGCGCCGCCCTCAGCGCGCTCACCTTCCTGCCCGCGGTTCTCGTCCTGCTGGGCCGCGCCGCCCTGTGGCCGGCGAAACCGCATCCGGCCGACGCCAAGGCCCGCGGGATCTGGGGACGGGTGGCCGCCCTGGTCGACCGCCGTCCGCGCCGCCTCTGGATCGTGACCGTCCTGCCCCTCATCGGCCTCGCCCTCTTCGTGCCGCAGCTGAACGCCAGAGGGGTGCCGCTGGACGAGACGTTCGTGAACGACGCGCCGTCGGTGGCGGCACAGGCGACGCTGAGCGAGCACTTCCCCGGGGGCTCGGGGCAGCCCGCGGTCATCGTCGCCCCCGCCGAGCGTGCCGCGGCCGTGGAGAAGGCGGCCGCCGGCGTGGAGGGCGTGTCCGACGCCTCGGCGGTGACCCGGAACGGACGGCCGGGCGACGCCCCCAAGGTCGTCGATGGACTCGTGCTGGTGGAGGCGACGTTGCGCGACGCGCCGGACAGCGACGCCGCCCAGGACACGGTCAAGCGCCTGCGCGCCGCGCTCGCCTCCGAGAACGGCGTCATGATCGGCGGATACAGCGCCCAGCGGTACGACACGACAGAGACCGCCGAGAACGACACGCTGCTCATCGTCCCGGTCGTCCTGGCGATCATCCTGCTCATCCTGATCGTCCTGCTGCGCTCGCTGGTGACGCCCGTGCTCCTGGTGGTCACCGTGGCACTGAACTTCCTGGCCACCCTCGGCGTCTCCACGCTGGTCTTCACGCACGTGCTCGGATTCACCGGCAGCGACGCGTCCGTGCCGCTGTACGGCTTCGTCTTCCTGGTCGCGCTGGGTGTGGACTACAACATCTTCCTCATGTCCAGGGTGCGCGAGGAGACCGCGCGCCACGGGGCGCGGGAGGGCGTGCTGCGCGGGCTGGTCACCACCGGCGGGGTGATCACTTCGGCGGGCGTCGTGCTCGCCGCCACCTTCGCCGCGCTGGTGGTGATCCCCCTCGCCTTCCTCGTGCAGACAGCCTTCATCGTCGCCTTCGGCGTCCTGCTCGACACCTTGGTGGTGCGGTCCCTGCTGGTCCCGGCGCTGGTACGGGATCTGGGCGCGCGGGCTTGGTGGCCCAGCCGCCTGGGCCGGTCCGAGGTACGGCAGGCGTCCCGGGGCCTGACCGGGGCGTCGAGGTGACACCCGGGAGCGAGCGGTTACCGCGGGTCCACGCCTCACCGATCGTCAGGCCGGGGTTCACGAGGAGATCTCCACGATTTTCTCCCAGGTCTCGCGATCCTCGATGTGACTGAGCATGTAGTGGGCGAGATCCGCCCGCGAGATGCTCTTCGGGTCCGGCAGGTGGTGACCCGCTGCCGCCCGATATCGGCCGGTGAGCGGCCGATCGGTGAGCATCGGCGGGCGGATGACCGTCCAGTCGAGGGTGCTGGCCCTGACGATGCCCTCCATGGTGGCCATGTCGGCGTAGCCGTGACGGTAGAGACGCTGGATGAGATATCTGGTGACGAGCCGCTGCGGCAGCGGCGTGCCGGGAGGGATCTCCAGACCCGCGGAGGACAGGCACACCAGGCGCCGCACCCCGGCGCGGCGCATCGCTTCGATGATCTTCGCCGTGCCCTGGGAGTAGACGGTGGTGGGGTGCTTACGATCACGGCTGCCCAGGCAGGACAGGACGGCGTCGTGACCGCCGGTCGCGGCGCTCCACGTCCGGGGTTCCAACACGTCCCCGCGGATGACGGCCGAACGGGCACGGTCCTTCTCCGGGATCCCGTCCGGGGCACGGGCGACGACGGTGACATCGTGCCCGGCGTCGAGGGCCTGGGTCAGCAGCCGTGCACCGGTGCCCCCGGTGGCGCCGAAGACGAGCAGCTTCATGACACGCCGGCGAGCGCGTCGACCAGGGCGGCGGCCAGCGCCCGCTGGCCGGCGAGGGACAGATGCACCCCGTCGTCGAGATGGGACGGCTCTGCCGTCTGCCCGGCGATGACGGACCGGATGTCGACTGTGCTGTCGGGCAGTGCGTTCAGGATCTTCCCGACCGCGTCGATGTCGCGATTGGTCCAGGTGATCCCCGCTTGCTGGAAGGGCTGGTAGGCCGCGACGCGCTCCTCGTCCACCCCGGGAGGTGTGAGCCACACCCATCGCGCCGTGGTGCGCCGCGCCGCGAGATCGCGCAGGGCGCGCAGGTTGCGTTCGGTCTCCGTGAGGCTGACCAGGGTCGGCCCGTCGGCCGACCCGAGACGCTGGACGTCGTTGGCGCCCAGCATGCACAGCACCCAGTCCGGGCGCTGGAAGGACAGGCCGGGCAGCGCGGCCAGTGCCTGGGTGGTCGTCTGGCCGGTGACCGCCATGTTGACGAGGCTGATGTCGTCGGCGGGACGCCGCAGCTCGACAAGGTGGCGCAGGATCTCGAACCACGACAGCAGGTCGCCCGTCGTGCTCTCCCCGACGGCCACGACACGCCGGCCCGGCTGGAAGGGCAGCCGGTCCACCTTCTCCGCGAATCCGGGTTCTGCCAGCAGATCCAGCGCGGCGCGGCGCGCCTGCTCGTCATGCGCTTGACGCATCTGGCGGTAGGAGCCGACGTCAAGTCCGAACAGGGCGGCGACGCGGTCGTCGTCGAGCCTGCCGAGATAGCCCAGGACCTTCTGCGGGTGCTGGAACCGGATGAGTCGTTCGGTCAGTGCGGTGTTCACGCGGCTTCCTTCCGGTCTTCTGGCGTGGTCGATCGATCGCGGCTCGGAGCGGTCCTCTTGGTACGGGTGCGGGGCAGCAGGAAGCCCACGGCGATGAGCCAGGCCAGGGCCGTGAAGCGGGCCACGGGCAGCAGGAGGGCCGCCCCGGGGACCAGCAATGTCAGCGTGGACAGCTCCGCGACGGCGGCGACGGCCAGGCCGGCGAACGCGAGCGGGCGCGGCAGCAGCCCGGCCAGCCATCCCGGTACGGCGATGCCCGCCACGAGCAGCCCGAGGAAGACGACGTGTCCGGTACCGCCGGCGGCGAACGCGAGGTTCTGCAGCGCGCGGACCACGACGGGCTCGGCAAGCACCTCCGGCCGGGACACCGTCCACACGAACAGCGCGGACAGGGCCAGCATGGCGGCGGCCAGCAGGCCGCCGGCCAGGGCGATGGTGGCTCCCGGCGCGCGGATGCCGAGATCGCGCAGCCGTACGGAAGCGGTGGCGGCGTAGACCGCCATCGGCACGGAGGCCGCGAACTGCAGGAACGCGCTCACCCGTACGGCGTCCTGGTTGTCGTGGAAATACGCGAGGATCTCGGCCGGGGAGCCGAAGGGCGACGGGAAGGTGGCACCGCCCGCCATGGCCGTGCTGACGGCGATCCCGCCGAGGAACAGCGCCGTGAAGACCACGGCGAGGATCCCGAGCGGCGGCCCGGCGTTCCTCTGGGGCCGGGTGTTCTCCGAGCCCGTCACGCGATCACCCGCCCGCCGGTCAGGTCGAGCGTCACCCCGGTCACCCAGGACGACGCGTCGGAGGCGAGATACAGCACGGCCTGTGCGACGTCGTCGGGCCGGCCGATGCGGCCCAGCGGGTAGGCGGCGGCCAGCTCCTCCAGCTGCCCGGCGGACATGAAGCGCCGCATGCGGTCGTTGAGCACCGCCGAGGGGGCCAGGCAGTTGACCCGGACCCCATGCCGGCCGACCTCGTTGGCCAGGTGCCCGGTGAGCATCACCACGCCGGCCTTCGCGGCCGCGTACGCGGCGTTCGCGCCGCTCGGCCGGCGTCCCGCGGTGGAGGACATCGTGATGATCGACCCGCCCCCTCGGCCGATCATGCCGGGCAGGAACGCGGTCACCGTCAGGTAGACCGACGTCAGGTCGGATTCGATGACCGCGCGCCACCGATCGGCCCCCAGCTCGGTGGTCGGCGCGGGAGCGCCCTGGCCCCCGGCGAACGCCGCCAGGACCTCCACCGGCCCCAACTCGTGCTCCACCGTGTCGTGTATCCCCCGTACCGCGCCCTCGTCGGTGACGTCACCGGGCGCCGCCACCGCCGTACCCCCGGCTGCCACGATCCCGGCCACCACCGCGTCGACCGCGGCCCGATCGCGGCCGTTCACCGCGACCTTGACCCCGTTCGCCGCCAAGGCCCGGCAGGTCGCCGCCCCGATCCCCCGGGAGCCACCGGTGACCAGCGCGACCTTGCCCGCCAGGTCCGGGTAGTGCGGCTGTTGTCCGCCAACCTCGTTCAACGTCCCAGCTCCGTTCTCCTTGATGAACTATTCATAGCACAGAACTATTACACCTGGACTACTATCACGACATGAGCACACCACCATGGGCCGGCGCCGACGGACCCGCAGCGCGGTCCCGGCCGAGGGGAACGGCGTTCCTGCTTTCGCAGGTGGGAGCGCATGCCGCAGCACGGTTCGCGGAGCGGATCAGCGAACTGGGGGTGATCCCCGCCGACGTCGGGCTGCTGCGCATGATCGCCGCCCGTCCCGGGCGCAGCCAGCAGTCCCTGGCCGAGGAGATGGGGGTCGTGCCGAGCCGGGTGGTGGCACTGATCGACAACCTGGAGCGCAAGGGACTCGTCGAACGACGGAGGAACCCGCAGGACCGCCGTAACTACGCGCTGCACCTGGCCGAGGAGGGCACCCGCGTCATGACGGAGATGCGCCGGCTCGGCTCAGCGCACGAGGACGACATCTGCGCCGCGCTGGACCACACCCAGCGCGCCCAGCTCGCCGAGCTGCTCGAAGCCATCGCCGCCCAGCAGAAGCTCATCCCCGGGGTCCACCCCGGCTACCGATGATCCGCTCCTGAGGGACGGCCGAGAACCACCCGACCGCACCGGCGACGCCCGCCGCCCCCTCCGCCGCGCCCGCCGTCCCGGAGGAAAGGCGAGTCCCCGTCGGCGGCTTGCCGCCCTCGTCGCCCCGGCCGGCACCCGGAGCGGAGTCACCCTGTCACGGTGATCCTGAGCCCTGCCATTCGTTTACGGACCCTTGGCGTCAGAGGACGCACGGCGGGGGTATGTCGTCCCGCATGGGGCGATCTTGAGCCCAGGGACCAGGGGGAGGACAGGTATGTACGCGACGGTACGGCGATACGAGGGGATAACCGATCCCACCGAGGCGGGACGCCGGGTGAGCGAGGAGTTCGTGCCGCTCATCCGCCAGGTCCCCGGGTTCGTGGCTTACTACTGGGTCGACGCCGGCGACGGGGTGATGCTCTCCACCAGCGTCTTCGAGGACCGAGCCGGGGCCGAGGAATCCACCGGAAGGGCCGCGGACTTCGTGCGGGAGAAGCTCGCCTCCCTGCTTCCGAACCCTCCGCAGGTCACGGCCGGCGAGGTCGTGGCGTCCGGGTAGTGGCCGCCTGCCACCCGACGGCACCGGCGGGACAGGACTCTCCGGCCGAGGGCCACTCTCGACCGCCTACGGCCGCGTAGGGGCGCAGAGCCGTACCCGGAAGTCAGCGGACAGAGCTGAGGAGCGTCAGGATCGACGAGATGGCGCTCACCGTCGCCCAAGGCCATGGCATCCGCCCGTCAGCGGTCCCTCATCCTGTCGCCGGCTCATCACCACAGCGGGAGGAAGGATCGTTCTCATGGCCAAGGGCCGTTCCGCCGTTCCTCGCCCCCGTGGCAGCGGCATGATCTGTGGTCAGGGCGGCGAGGTGGCGGCGTAGCACCATGAGCATCGTCTCGGGATCCAGGCTGCCGGGGTGGAGCACGGCCTGCAGGGACATGCCGTCGAGCAGCGCGCACAGACCGCGGGCCTCCAGGGCGATGTCAGCGTCCGAGCGCAGGCGGCCGGCACGGCGGGCGCCTTCCAGGACGCGGGTGGTCAGCGCGAGCAGTCCGTTGTAGAGCTCGTCGGTGTGAGGCCGCAGCTCGGGGCGGGTGCGGGCGGCGGCGACGAAGGCCAGCCACACCACCGCCTCGCGCCGGCGCTCCCCGTCCAGGGGCAGCACCTCGGCGAGCATCCGTATGGCCGTCTCTCGCCGCTCGTGCGGCGTAAGGGGCGCGTCCGCGTCCAGCAGGCGGTCGGCGTGCGCGACCAGCCGGCCTGTCACCCGTTCGCTCATGGCCCTCATCGCGAACACCATCAGCTCGGAGTGCGCGGTGAAGTAGTGCCGGACCGAGCCGATGGCCAGTCCCGCCTCGGCGGCGACGTTACGTAGCGACGCCTGCTCCAGGCCGTCGCGCTCCACCACCCGGAACACCGCCTCGACGACGGCCCGGCGTCGCTCCTGCGGGTCCACGATCTTTGGCACCCAACTTTTATAGCACGTCCGTGCTACAGTTTTTTTAGCATGACCGTGCTACCAACGGAGGGCGCAGTGGACGGAACGTTATGGGTGGCCGTCGTGGCCGTGCTGGTGCTCGGCGTGGTCGTCAAGCGGTTCATCGGGGAGCCTCTCAACGCCCGCGACCTGTTCCTGCCGCCCGTCGTCCTCATCGGCATCGGTGTCTTCGGCCTGGCCAGGAACGTGCATCCGAGCGGCTACGACATCGTCTGGATCGCGGCGGCCTCCCTCATCGGCCTGCTCTTCGGCGCGTTGCGGGGCCTCACCCCGCGGCTGTTCACCAAGCACGGCCACCTCTGGCAGCGCTACACGGTCTGGACCCTGCTGGTCTGGGCGGTGTCCGCAGCGGCCAACATGGGGGTCGGCCTGCTCGCCGTGGCCGCGGGCGTCCCGGAGCAGGCGCGGCCGATCACGCTGTCCATCGGCGTCAGCCTCCTCGGCGAGGCGATCACGCTCGGACTCCGCGCCCTGAACACCGGGACACCCTTCGCCCCCGAGACCCCCTCGCCCCTCGACCGCGTCCTACGGCTCACCACCCACCCCGCCGGTACGGCTCGCACCCCGGACCACACCCCGGACCACCATGAGGGTTCGCCGACAGCTCGGCGCCCTTCTCCGCGGACCGGTCCGCCCGGACGATGCGGTTGAGGACGATGCGGTTGAGGATGATCCGGCCCCGGCCACGGCCATCCGGCGGCAGGGACGCCAGGGGAGGCGGAAGCCGGCCCGGCCGGGGGAAGCATCCTGTCACCCTTCAGGAGACTGTTTGCACTGTTATAGTCAAAAGCAAACAGTTGGAGGTTGGTGGTGTTCATCCCCATATCCCCCGCGTCTCCCCGTCACCCCGATCACGCCGCGCCGGGACGGCCCCGTCGCCTGATCCTGACGGCCGCTCCCCCGCTGCTCCTCCTGGCCGTGCCCATGGTCCTGGCCGCCTTGTACGGCGGGCGCCTTCCCGACCGCGTCCACATCGGCAACTGGGCCATCGACACCACGTACGAGCCCACCTGGCGAGGCTGGACCTCGCAACCCCTCCTCGGGACGGTGATGTGGTGTGAAGCACTGCTCGTCGTCTCGTTCCTGCGCTACTGGCGCCTGCCTCAGGTCCAGCGGGGCCTGGTGGCCGGCAGTTTCCTCATCGGCGTGGCCGTTCCGGTGTCCGGCGTGCTGTGGCTGCCGGCGCTGGCCGACGCCCCGGGCGCCGTGGCCCGGCCCGTCTGGCACCTGGCGGTGGAGATCGCCGTCACCGCGGGGGCGCTCGCGCTGGGCTGGGCGGTGGCGGGTCCGCTGCCGCCGGCGCCCGTGGCCACCGCCGCACCACCGCCGTACGCCCCCACCATGGCGCTCGGCCCGTGGCAGCGCGCCATGTTCGTGACTTCCGCCTGGTCGGCACGTAGGCTGCCGGCCGCCGCGGTGCTGGCCGCGCTCACCGCATGGGCCGTGTCCAACGGCTTCGGCGGGTGGCAGGGGGTGGCCTTGCTTGCACTGTTGACGACCTTCGAGGCGGCGCAGGCGCGCACCCGCCTGCAGATCGACGGCTCGGGCGTCACAGTGAGCCTCCCCTGGCTTCCCGTCCTGCGCCGGACGGTGCCGTACCCGAGGGTACGGTTCGCCGAGGCCATGAGCGCACCTCTCCCCGGGCGATACAAGCTGGACGACGGGGAGGCAGGCTGGGGCGTCGTCAACGGGAAGGGACCGGTGCTCGCCCTGTCGCTCAGTGACGACCGGTGGTTCGTCTACTCCACGCGCGAAGCGGAGACGGCGGCCGCGCTGGTCAACGGATGGCTGAGCAGGCAACGACAGGAGACGGCGTAGTGCTGATCGCAGTTGACCCCGCGTCGGCCCAGCCGCTCGCCGACCAGGTGGCGGGCTCCGTACGCGCCGCGCTGGCCAACGGCATGGCCGCCCCCGGAGACCGACTCCCCTCGGCGCGCAACGTGGCCACCGCCCTCGGCATCAATCTGCACACCGTTCTACGGGGCTACCAGCAGTTGCGCGACGAGGGACTGGTGGAGCTACGTCGCGGCCGGGCGGCCGTCATCACCGGCGCCGCCGACCGGTTCCGCCTCCGGCTCGCCGCGGCGGCCGAGGAGTTCGCCAGGGCCGCTCTGCACACCGGAGCCTCCGACGAAGAAGCACTCGCCGCAGCGCGAGAGGCCCTGCTCGCCATGCGAGCCTGACCGGACGGCAGGGCCCGGCTCGCGTGACTCACCGTCGCCCCGGCCGTGCTCGGCCCGGGGCGCCTGTGCTGCTCAGATGGCGTCCGCAGCCTGGTCTCCACGCCCCCCTGAGCCTGGTCTCTACGCCTCCTGCCCGGCCGCCGGGCGGTAGTCCAGGACGATGGCGCCGGAGCTGAAGGCGTGGGTGCCGGCCAGCCGCCAGGTCTTGGGGTCGACGCCATCGGAGAACAGGCGCTTGCCCTCGCCGACGACGACCGGGTGGAGGAAGAGCTTGAGCTCGTCGACGAGGTCGTGCTTGATCAGGTAGTTGACCAGGTCGCCGCTGCCGTAGACGAGGAGGTCCTTGCCGTCCTCGGCCTTCAGCTTGGCGACCGCCTCGGCGACGTCGCCGTCGATGACGGTGGCGTTCCACGTCGGCTCCTTGAGCGTGGTGGAGGCCACGTGCTTCGGGATGCTGTTCATCTCGCCCACGTCCTCGCCGGCCGCCTCCATCGCCTGCCAGGCCTGGGACATGCCGTCGTAGGTGACGCGGCCCAGGAGCAGGGCACGGCTCTGGGAGAGCTGGCCGGCCTGGAACTTGCCGTGGTCGTCGTTCCAGAACGGCCCGGTCCAGGCGGGCTCCTCCACGACGCCGTCCATCGAGATGTAGATGACCGCGACGACCTTGCTCATGTCCTGCTCCTCAAGAAGTGGCGGGCCTGTCCGGCCCTTCGTGGTGATGTGCCCTCAGCTTGGCCGAGCCCGTTTACGGATCACTTACGGCTTCCTTCAGGTGCCGGTGCTTGGCGCCGGAGACCGGCTGACGGCACCGCGCGCACAACCCGTCAGCGGGCCGTCAGCGCCTCCGAAGCGCCTGCGAGCACAGTCATCCCTGTCAGCAGCACCACATGGTGAGAACGCGCAAGGGAGCAGAGCATGACCAAGCACACGGACAACGAGACCGTGGTCATCGGCGGTACGGCGGGCACGGGCCCGGCCACCACCACGGACACACCGGTGACGTCCCGCTTGTTCGAACCCGCCGACCTTGGCGATCTGCGCCTGCCCAACCGGCTGGTGATGGCGCCGATGACCCGCAACCGTGCCGCGGCCGACGGCGTCCCGCGGCCGATCATGGCCACCTACTACGCGCAGCGCGCCTCCGCGGGGCTGATCATCGCCGAGGCCACCACGCCGAACGCCGTGGGGCAGACCTACCCCGACATCCCCGCGATCTACGACCAGGCGCACGTGGCGGGCTGGCGGCACGTCACCGACGCGGTGCGCGCCGCCGGAGGCCGGATGTTCCTGCAACTGCAGCACGGCGGCCGCGTCGGCCATCCCGACAACAGCGGGCTGACGCCGGTCGCGCCCTCACCGGTCCCGCTCCCGGACACGATCTTCACCCCCGGCGGGCACCAGCCCTCCGTGGTGCCACGTGAGATGACCGTCGACGAGATCCGCTCCACCGTGGCCGACTTCGCCGCCGCCGCCCGCAACGCCGTCGAGGCGGGCTTCGCCGGGGTGGAGGTGCACGCCGCCAACGGCTACCTCATCCACCAGTTCCTGGCACGGGGCACCAACCACCGCACCGACGCCTACGGCGGCTCGGTGGCCGGCCGCATCCGCTTCGCGGTCGAGGTCGTCCAGGCCGTCGCCGACGCGATCGGCCCCGAACGGGTGGGCCTGCGCATCGCCCCCGGGCTCACCGTCAACGGCATCGACGAGGGCGACACCGAGCGCATCTACCCGGCACTCATCGGCGCGCTGGCCGGCAAGGGCCTGGCCTACCTGCACGTCGTCTTCGCCGACCCCGACCAGCCGCTCTTCCACGAAATCCGCAAGGGCTGGCAGGGGACACTGATCGCCAACCCGATGCTGCCCTGGCCGGGACCGCTCCCCGCCGACGGCGGCAAGCACGCGGGCGAGAGACTGCTGGCCGCGGGCGCCGACCTGATCTCACTCGGCCGCGCGTTCCTGGCAAACCCCGACCTGGTCGAACGGCTGCGCATCGACGCCCCGCTCAACCCGGTGCGGGACAGACACCTGATGTACGTCGGCGGAGAGACCGGATACACCGACTACCCCACGCTGGCCGCCGCCCGGCAGGCCGGAACGCCCGAACCGGCCGCAGCCTGACCACCGCAGGCCAGGGCCGCCGGTCGGCGGCCGGCCGGTGCGCCCAGGCGCGAACGGCTCAGGGCGGAGGAGACAGCACTGCCCGGGCGGCGCGCGCGGCCTCCTCCGGGGACAGGTCCGCGCCCCGCCGGAACGCTTCGGCGAAGGCTGCCCGGCTCAGGGCCGCCGCCACCGCCGTCGTGATCCGGTCGACGTCACCGCGCTCGGCGGGTGGCAGCGGGGCGCCCACACCCTGGCGCGCCGCGTCCGCCGCACCGAGCAGCAGGGCCGCGCACCCGGCTCGACCCGCATCCCCGGAGAGCGCCGCCGCGCCCGCGAGACCCTCCAGGGAGAGGGCCATGGCACGTGGCTCGTCAATGGAGCGTGCGATCTCCAGGCCGAGAAGATGACGGGCGGTGGCCTGAGCCTCGTCCCCACGCAGTTCGGCGATGAACCCGAGCTCGGCGAGGAGCAGATGGTCACCCGCCGCCGAGGACACACCGGCGTCGCGGATGCGCAGCAGACGCGCCTCGGCGGCGTCGAGGTCGCCCGAGCGGCGTGCTCCCAGGGCGAGTCCCATCTCCGAGTGGATCTCACCGTATTTGTAGCCCTGCTCGACGGCCAACCGTCGAGCCCGCTCGTGCAGTTCACCGGCCCTGTCCCATTCCTGGGCGAGCAGCGCCAGCCTGCCGAGCCCGGAGTACCGGGCGGAGATCTCCGTCTCCAGGCCCAGCTCCTGTGCGATGCGCAGCCCCTCGTTCTGGAGGCGCGTGGCCTCCTCGTAGTCGCCCTTGATCTCGGCGAGCGCGGCAAGCGGCGAAACGGTCTGCAGCTCGC
Organism: Streptosporangium brasiliense; assembly: GCF_030811595.1. Classification (NCBI taxonomy): domain Bacteria; kingdom Bacillati; phylum Actinomycetota; class Actinomycetes; order Streptosporangiales; family Streptosporangiaceae; genus Streptosporangium; species Streptosporangium brasiliense. Next base: position 2,162,217 of record NZ_JAUSRB010000002.1, on the reverse strand, counting down.
CCCAGCGGTCCCCGAGCTCGCGGAAGAGCCCGGCGCTGCGCATGCCGTCCCGCGTGAGGCCGGCGAGATCACCCCGGATCAGCGCGTGCATGGCTCGCAGCCCGAGGGCGGCGGCGGTGCCCCACCGGTCACCGGCGACGGTGAAGAGGTCGAGCGCACGGATGTTGGTCTCTTCGCCGGCAGTAGGGTCACCGGCGCTGAACAGCCCGTACGCGTACAGCCATACGGCCCGGCCGCGCCGTACGGGATCTCCGATCTCCGGTTCCGGGCATGCCTGTGCCTCGGACCGGCCCCCGGTCAGCAGCATGAACGCGTCGCGCAGCACGTGGAGTTCGGCGGCCTCGGGGGCGACGGCGAGCACGGCCGACAGGGCGCGGCAGGCCTCGCTCAGACGGCCGCGCAACAGCCACCACCAGGCGAGAGCGGTGGCGAGGCGCACCGCCGCGTGGGCCGGGGGGACGGGCGCCGGCCCGCCGGCCGGAGGGCGGCGTACCTCCTCGGCCGCCGCGGCACGCCGTGTCGCCTCGTCGAGCGCCGACCGTAGATTGGCGGCCTCGGCGTCGAGACGGCCGAGCCACACCTGCTGCCGGGCACCACGGAGACGGGGTTCGGCCCGCTCGGCGAGGTCCAGGTAGTAGCGCAGATGCCGGTCTCGTGCGCCGCCGAGGTCCTCCGTCTCTCGCAGGCGCTCCATCGCGTACGCGCTCACGGATTCGAGCAGCCGGTAGCGGGGACCCGCCGGACCGTCGACCATGACGACCAGGGACCGGTCGACAAGCCGGGACACCAGGTCGAGGACCTCCTCGCGGGGCACCCCGTCACCCCCGCACACCGCTTCGGCGGCGTCCAGGGTGCAACCGTCGCTGTGTACGGCGAGGCGGCGCAGCACGATGCGCTCCGGCGCGCTGAGCAACTCCCAGCTCCAGTCGATCATCGCCCGCAGGGTCTGCTGGCGCGCCGGTGCGCCCCGCTGCCCGGAGGTCAGCACCCGGAACCGGTCGCCGAGGCGCACCGCCAGCTCCCGCACGCCAAGGGCACGGACACGGGTCGCGGCCAGTTCGAGGGCAAGCGGAATGCCGTCAAGGCGACGGCAGATCTCCGCCACGGCCTCGTGGGTCTCGCGGGTAGCCCCGTCGAGCGAGAAACCCGGGGCCGCCGCGGCGGCACGCTCCGCGAACAGCCGTACCGCGTCGGCTGCCCTGAGCGGTTCCACCAGGAAGACCGCCTCGCCTCCCAGGCCCAGCGGCTCCTGGCTGGTGGCCAGGACACGCAGTCCGGGCGCGGCGCGCAACAGCAGTTCCGCGAGCTCGGCGGCCCGCTCGACGACGTGTTCGCAGTTGTCCAGGACGAGCAGGAGCCGGCGGTCGCGCAGGGCGGCGGTGAGCCGGTCGGCGGGTACCGGGGACGCACCGAGTCCGGGCAGGCCGGAGGGCGCGTCGTCCCGGACACCGAGCACGGCGGCGACCAACTGGACGAGGTCGGCCAGGTCCCCGCTCTGACCGGCGAGCTCGACAAGCCACACCCCGTCGGGCACGTCCCCGCCGGCGTCGCGGGCGAACCGGGCAGCCGTCTCCACGGCAAGCCGTGTCTTGCCGACTCCGCCCGTTCCGGTGAGCGTGACAAGGCGCGCGGTACGGAGGGCCCGGCCGACCTCGTCCATGGACCGGTCGCGGCCGACCAGCGAGGTGAGCTGGGCGGGGAGGTTCGACTGGGCGCGGCCGGCGCCCGGTGCCGCGGCGGCCCGATCCGGGCCGGAGCCAGGGCCTGGGCTGATGGCAGGACCCGCGCCGGTGCCGGGGGCCGGCGTCAGGGCGAGCGATACGTCCTGATGCAGGATCGCGTGGTGGAGCGCCGCCAGTTCCCGGGTCGGGTCGAGGCCCAGCTCGTCGGCGAGGCGGTCGCGCAGCTCCGCGTACGAGGCCAGCGCCTCGTTCTGACGGCCGGCCAGGTACAGGGCGCGCATCTGGACGGCGCGCAGCCGTTCCCGCAGCGGATGGCGTGCCACCAGGTCCGCGAGCTCCCCGATGAGCAGCGTGCGGTCGCCCGACTCCAAACGGGCTTCGGCCTGCTCCTCCAAGACGGCCAGACGCTGTTCCGTCAGGCGCTGCACCGCCGTACGCGCGAACTCCTCGTCCGCGAACTCGGCGAACGCGGGCCCGCGCCACAGCTCAAGCGCCTCGGTGAGTAGCGCGGCCCTCGTCCGTGGGTCACCGACAAGGCGGGCCTTGGTCACCAGGTACTGGAAAAGGCTCGCGTCCACTCCGTCTTCGGCCTCGTCGATGCGCAGCCGGTAGCCGGGCACCTGATACACCACGCGGTCACGGCCAAGGGCCCGGCGCAGCTGGGAGACCTTGGCCTGAAGGGCGTTGGCGGGGTTTCCCGGCAGTTCCTCGCCCCACAGGTCGTCGACGAGCCGGTCGGCGGAGACCGGCCGCCCCTCGTGCACCAGCAGATCGGCAAGCAGCGCCCTGACCTTCGCCTCGGGGACCCTGACCACCTCCCCCTCGCTGTCCCACACCATCAGTGGACCAAGCACCCCGAACCGCATGCGAGAACCGTACACACAGGGCGATGGCGGGGACTCAGCCGGACAGAGCGGCTCTCCCGGCCGGATAGATGAGAATGAGATCCACACCTGGACGCGTATACAGGCGCAGCCGGTAGCGGCCAGGACCGCGGCGCGCGAGATCGGGGAAGCGCACCTTGCTCGCCGACAGTGCCTGCATCACCAGGTGACCCGATTCACTGACGATGTCCGCCTCGACCACCTGGTCCCAGCCTCTGCGTCGCAGGAGTGGCGGGGCCGAGCGCAGCGCCTTCGCCGTGACACAGGTCGCCCAGTCCTGGCTGGGTGTGAAGATCAGGGCCAGCTGACCGCTGGTCGCCAGGGTGTCGACCGATCCCGCATCCCAGATCGCCGCGTAATCTTCCTCGGTGTCCCCTTCCGCGTCGTAGATGGCGTAGGGCTGGGAGTCCCAGTCGTAATAGGACGCGGTCGCCTGGGACCGAGTGCGTAGCGCGGGCCACGGGTCGCGGCACAGGGCGTCCTCCTTGCGCGCCTCGCGCTTCAACTGTTCGCGCTCGATCTTCTCCTTCTCTGTCTGCCGCTGGCCGATCTGGGCGGATGACAGCAACAGATCCGGATATTTCCGCCCGATCACCTCCGGGCAGAGCAGCGCGAGCAGCGCAGGCCGAGCATTGACCGGTTCCCCGGCCGCGAACCTGGTGCACGCATCCCGGCCCCTGCCGAGCAGTTCCTGGTCCGAGACATGCCGAGAAGGCTTGCTCACGCTGCACATGTAGGCCCGATCGCGCTCGTGGGCCGGGGTGTCCGCGACACGTGGCGGTTCCGACGGCGCCCAACATTCCATGAGCTCATCGCTCTGCCAGGTGTAGGTGAGATGTGGACGGCCCTCGGGGCCGACGACCATCAACAGGAGGACCGCGGGCACAGCCGCGACCGCTGCGGGCACCCGCAGAGCCGCCTTCCGCCGCGGCTCACGGTTCAGCTCATGTGCCGTGCGCGCCAGCCAGACGATGTAGAGCACATCCATCGCCTCGGCGATCGACTCGATCGTGCTGCCGCGCGTCAGGCTGTCTACGAGCTCTACCAGGAACGCGCTCGCGAATGTGCCCAGACCGATGAGGAGCGTCACTCGGCTCCAGCGTCCGTCGCGCCGCTGAGCGAGCAGGAGCATCACCATCACGACGAACGTGGCCACTCCCGCGGCCATGACAGTCGCCCAGTAGGCCGGGCTCACGAAGAGCTGGGGCTTCGAATCGTCCACCAGGTCGCTCACGAGCGACCTGGCCGGTTCCACCAGTCCGAGCAGGAGCAGAACCAGCCGGAAGGGCCGGCCTGACCCGGTGAGCACCACCGTGAGCAGCACGAGCGCAGGGACCCAGAGCGCCAGCCCGATGACCGTCTCGACCAGGTCCGGGAGGAAGGAGGGGATCAGCAGCCACATCACGTCGGCGTACAGCAGCAGCCGTAGCCACGTGGCCGCCCGACGCATCGGCACGGCCGCAGGCGCGGGTCCCCGCAAAACCTGCCACAGCATCCACGAGTTCACCAGTCCGAGCAGCAGCAACCCGCCCAGCACCGGCACCAGAGGAGACTTCCCGACGATCTCGCCGGGCGGGTACCACATGGTGACCAGCCATGCGGGTGTCGCGGTGCCGATCACCAGGCTGAGGATGATCGAACCGAGGGTGATGACCAAGTAGGCAGAAGCCGCGGAACGGTACATGCGCACAATGAGGCTTGATCGTAGTACGACCGAGTGATGCTCTCGTGGAGATCCAGCGGGGGTTCCCCGCACACTGCTCCCTGCTTGACCTTTCCGTCCGCTGCCGCCCGCCCGAAGGGGAGCGGGCCATGGAGGTCCCCGAAGGGGAGCGGGCCATGGGGGCGGGACCACGGCTGGAGCGCCCCGCTGGACGGACGAGGGCATCCTGCATCAACGTTGTCGTCAACGTTGCTGTCATTGGAGATCAAAAAGCCCCGAACGATGATCGTCCGGGGCGTCTTCCCTGCTCAGTTGCTGTGGTCAGGGGCGGGGTCGAACCGCCGACCTTCCGCTTTTCAGGCGGACGCTCGTACCGACTGAGCTACCTGACCTCGGTGGTGGATCGAACACCTACCAGAGCGGTCCTGACGGGACTTGAACCCGCGACCTCCACCTTGACAGGGTGGCGAGCACTCCAAACTGCTCTACAGGACCTTGCTTGGTCGGAAGTTTTCGCTTCCGTCCGTCTTGCCTTGCTTAGCTTACCAGTTCTTCGGAGGTCTTCGACCTGCCGTTTCCCTGGCGAGCGTCTGCTCGGCCGTGCCCCCAACGGGATTCGAACCCGTGTCGCCGCCTTGAAAGGGCGGTGTCCTAGGCCACTAGACGATGGGGGCTCGGAATTCTCATTCCGTTCCGTTGCCGTCTTCCGCTGGAGACCTCTGAAGCATAGGGGAGTTTTGCCCCCGATGCCAAAGCGGCGTTCCGGCTTAAGGCGTCGTGGTGCCGCTGGGCGATCCCGTCGGAGACGGGGCGCCTGTAGGCCCAGGGGAAATTGTACGGCCAGGGTCGGTCTCAACGTGACGCTCGATCTGAACCGACTGCTCGCCGAGTCCCCCCAGAGTGATGTCGTCCCAGGCCCTGAGCCTGTGCGTCTTGCGATCGAAGTAGAGAACCGAGGCCGCGACAGGGGTGGGTTCGTCGTGTTCCAGGGCGCGCAGGCCGGCACCGCCGGTGGAACCCTGGACGAGGAGACGGGTCCCGGAGGGGAGCAGTTCGGTGGACCGCTCGTGGGAGTGGCCGGCGAGGACCATCGGGGCCGCGCCGGAGAACGCCCTGGCGATCGTGGGGTCGTGCACCGCCACGAGGTCGACCGGTTCGAACGCCTGGCCGAGCCGGGTGGCGTGGGCACGCCCCAGGGCGGTCAGGGACTCGGGGTCGGAGTCGACGACCACGGACTTGTCGGGGGTGAAGCGGGGGTCGCCCAGGCCGTAGATGCGCAGCCCCGCCACGGTCTCGGCGGAGTCGTCGAGGACGACCGCGCCCTTCTGCTTGCCCACGGCCCGCTGGGTCGCCTTGGAGTCGTGGTTGCCCCTGACGAAGACGTACGGCACGCCGAAGCTGCTGACCTCCTTGACGAACTTGTCCTCGGGGCCGGTGCCGTGGTCGGTCAGGTCGCCGGTGTCCACGATCAAATCGATCTTGAACTGGGCGGTGATCGAGTGGATGAGATTCCACGCGATGAGGTTGAGATGGATGTCGGAGACGTGGAGCACCCGGATCGACTCGGGGTCGGAGTCGTAGACCGGCAGGGTGGAGACCGCGTCGTAGAGCTGGGAGACGTTGTTGACCAGCTTGGCCAGCTGGACCCGGTAGGACTCGAACTTCGTCACGATCGACTCGGCGTCGCCGACCAGGGACGGCGCTCCGGCGAGCAGGCCGGTGTACTTCGGCTCCACCACCGAATTCGGCCGGAACGTCACGGCGACGGCCGCGCCCGTACCGGCGATCATGACGGTGGCGCTCAGCAGGCTCGCCAGGGCCGGCCCTGGACGGCGGAAGACGATCAGCGCGGCGACGAGGGCTCCCGCCAGGCCGCAGAGGGCGGCACGCAGGATCAGCGTCTTGACCCCTTCGCGCAACTCCTTCTCCAGCAGGGCGGGGAACTGCCCGGAGATCCGGGGGTCGTCCAGCAGCGCGCCGGCCCGGGCGGGGTTGATGTTCTCCAGGGTGATGCGCAGGCCGACCGGGGCGTTGTGGGTGTCGAACAGGAGCGTGCCCAGCGGGTGGGCGTCCACGACGGTCTCCCCCGCCCAGGAGGGCTCCGCCGACATCCCGATCTCGACGGGGCCGACGGCGGCGTGCACCGGGCCGCCGAGCGCGATGCCCAGCCACGCGCCGCCCAGGGCGACGAGCACGACCGCGATCGCACGGGCGATCCGCCCCGCCGCGGCGCGGCGGAGAGCTTGGGTCCGGTCCGTGACGTTCATGCGGCTCCCCTTTACCCGAAAACACGGGGCACAATGGCAGGTGTGATCGAGGTCTCGAGAGAGAAGTTCGAAGAGCTCGTGGCCAACGCGCTGGACACGATCCCCCCCGAGCTGACGAAAGTCATGGACAACGTGGTTGTGGTGGTCGTGGACGATCCGCCGGAGCCGGATCTTCTGGGCCTTTACACCGGCATACCACTCACCGAGCGTGGTGAATGGTACGCAGGAGTGTTACCCGACCGGATCGAGATCTACCGCAACCCGATCTGCTCGATCTGCGAGACCGAGGACGACGTGGTGCAAGAGGTACGGATCACCGTGGTCCACGAGATAGCCCACCACTTCGGCATCGACGATGACAGGCTGCACTCCCTCGGCTGGTAGCCAAAGCCGCATTACATATCGACTTCTCGCATGCCCGAGATTTCCCAATTTACGATTACAGCTTGCATGAGGTTGGCCGCTTTCAGTTGCGCGCCGACACTTCAACGGGCACCGTAGGTTACGCACCGAACACCGACAGTCAATGCGCGTAAGCCCAGCGGAGTCCTATGGCGGCCACCAGGCCCGGCCGGCTACCCGGGCGGCACCGCCGCCCGGCCGAACGCCAGGCGACCTATGGCGAGGTCATCGCCGTCAGGGAGTTTCGCGCGCTCTGGCTCGGCCAGGCGCTCTCCCTCCTCGGCGACCAGCTGTCGCGGGTGGCGCTGTCCGTGCTGGTGTTCGAGCGGACGCAATCGCCACTGGCCACCGCGTCGGTCTACGCACTGACCTATCTGCCGCCGATCATCGGTGGCCCGCTGCTCGCGGGTCTCGCCGACCGCCACTCCCGGCGGCGCGTCATGATCGTCTGCGACCTGCTCCGGGCCGTCCTGGTCGCCTTCATGGCCATCCCCGGGACCCCGTTCCCGGTGCTGTGCGGCCTCGTCTTCTGCGTGGTGCTGCTCAGCGCCCCGTTCTCGGCCGCCAGGGCGGCGCTGCTGCCGGAGCTGCTCACCGGCGACCGCTATGTCGCGGGCTCAGCACTGCAGAACATGACCAACCAGGGTGCGCAGATGCTGGGCTTCGCCCTCGGCGGCGCCTTGGTCATGGGTATGGGACCGTACCGCGCGCTGGCGCTGGACGCGTCCACGTTCCTCGCCTCCGCGCTCATCCTGGTCTCGGGAGTGCGCCGGCGCCCCGCCCCTCTCGACGGCGGCACCGACCGGCCGTCCATGTGGACCATGACCCGCGCCGGGTCCAAGCTCGTCTTCGGCGATCCCCGGCTCCGGACGCTGGTGCTCTTCGCCTGGCTGTGCGGCTTCTACGTGCTCCCCGAGGGGATCGCCACCCCCTACGCCGCCACCCTGACCGACGAGCCGCAGCGGATCTCGTTCATCGCCGGCCTGCTGATGGGCGCGATGCCGACGGGGACCGTCGTCGGCGCCTTCCTCTTCAGCCGCTACGTCAGCCCGTCGAAACGGATCCGCGCCATGGGCTGGATGGCGATGCTGACCTGCGCGCCGTTGATCCTGTGCGCGATGGAGCCGCCGCTCGCCGTGGTGCTGGCCCTGTGGTTCGTCTCGGGCATCGGCGGCGCCTACCAGCTCGCGGCCAATGCCGCGTTCGTTCAGTGTGTTCCCCCGGAACGGCGGGGCCTGGCCTTCGGGCTCGTGCAGTCGGGCCTGCTGGCCTCTCAGGGCGTCGGCATCCTCGTCGGCGGCGCCGCCGCCGACGGGCTCGGCCCCGCGAACGTGGTGGCACTGACCGGCGCGGCCGGGCTGTCCGTCGCGGCCGCGCTGGCCATGCTCTGGGTCGGGTCCTGCCAGGAGATCATCGAGAAGGTCCGCGCCGAGGCGACCGTCTGACTCACGCCTGGGGCTTGGACTCGTTGTCGTGCTGAGGCACCGGATTGTGCGGGGCAGCCGGGGCCGGGTCCTGATGCGTCGGGTAGTGCGGCGCCGGGTCCTGGTAGGTCGGGTAGTGCGGGGCCTGGTCCTGGTGGGTCGCCTTGGCCCACTTCTGCTCGGCCTTGGCCCAGTTCTGCTCGGTCTTGGACTTCACGTCCTGCCAGACCGGGTTGTCCTTGTTCTTGTCGACCAGGTCCTGGATGATCGACCTGTCCTTGCCCTCATCGGGCAGGAGCAGCCAGCCGATCGCGTAGATCCCCACGCCGAGGCCGCCGAAGAAGGTGGCGATGGCGAGGGCCACCCGGATGATGTTGGGGTCGATCCCGATGTACCGACCGAGACCGGAGGCCACCCCCGCGACGATGCGGCCGTCCCTGGTCCTGCGGAGCTGCTTGACGCCCGAGAAGTCGTTTTCGTTCATGTCTTCAGACTGCCCGAGAAGGAGCCCCCATCACATCGGGATTCCCCCTGGCACGACCCTGACATCCCTGCCCAGAGCGCCGGCAATACCCTGACAGGGGCCGACGAGAGAGGAACATCCCATGGACGACCTTCTGCGCATCGACGACGGGCTCTCCGAGGAGCAGCGGCTCATCCGCGACACAGTGAAGGGGTTCGTGGCCGACAGGGTCCTCCCCCACGTGGGCGACTGGTTCGAGGAGGCCGTCTTCCCCGCCCGCGAGCTCGGCCCGGTGCTCGGCTCGCTCGGCGTGCTCGGCATGCACCTCGACGGGTACGGCTGCGCGGGCCTGGACGCCGTCTCCTACGGCGTCGCCTGCCGGGAGCTGGAGGCCGGGGACTCCGGACTCCGGTCGTTCGTCTCCGTCCAGGGCTCGCTGGCCATGTTCCCGATCTGGAAGTACGGCTCTGCGGAGCAGAAAGAGCAGTGGCTGCCCCGGATGGCCGCGGGCGAGGCGATCGGCTGCTTCGGCCTGACCGAGCCCGACCACGGCTCCGACCCGGCGAACATGCGCACCCACGCCAAGCAGGACGCCTCCGGCGACTGGATCCTCAACGGCGCCAAGATGTGGATCACCAACGGCTCCATCGCCGACGTCGCCGTGGTCTGGGCCCAGACCGAGGACGGCATCCGCGGCTTCGTGGTCCCCACCGACACGCCGGGCTTCTCCGCGCCGGAGATCCACAAGAAGATGTCCCTGCGGGCCTCGGTGACCTCCTCTCTCTACTTCGACGACGTCCGCCTCCCGGCGTCAGCCGTACTCCCCGGGGTCCGCGGCCTGAAGGGGCCGCTGTCGTGCCTGTCGGAGGCCCGTTTCGGCATCCTGTGGGGTGTGGTGGGCGCGGCCCGCGCCTGCCTGGAGTCGGCCGTCGACTACTCGAAGACCCGCGTCCAGTTCGGCAGGCCCATCGGCGGCTTCCAGTTGACCCAGGAGAAGCTCGCCTGGATGTATGTGGGCCTGGGCCAGGCCCAGCTCACCGCCCTCCATCTGGGCCGTCTGAAGGACGCCGGGGCCCTGACCCCCCAGCAGGTCAGCTTCGGCAAGCTCGCCAACGTCCGCGCCGCCATCGACATCGCCCGCCGCTCGCGCTCGATCCTCGGCGGCAACGGCATCACGCTGGAGTATCCGGTGATCCGGCACATGACCAACCTGGAGAGCGTCCTGACCTACGAAGGCACCGAGGAGGTCCACATCCTCACCCTGGGCAGGGCGCTCACAGGGCTGGACGCCTTCCACTGAGCCCGGGCCGGACCTCGCCCTCCCCGCGGCCCGCCCTCCCCGCGGGGCCTCGTCCGGCGTCCCGCTACCGCTGCCGGGCCCGCTTCTGGGGCAGGCCGCTGGGGCGCCACTGCGGGGCCTGGGCGGCCCTGTCCAGCTCGCTCTGCCAGGAGAGGCCCCGGCGCAGGTAGAAGCGGAGCAGCTCGGCGGTGGCGTGGGCATCGGCCAGCGCGGCGTGGGCGTTCGAGAACGTGATGCCCGCGCGCTCGCAGCAGGCGCCGAGGGTCCACTTCCCCGCCGGGATGAAGTCAGGGGCGAGCCGCTGCGTGCACATGGTCTCGGTCATCCAGTGGCTGCCGGGGAGGACGCTGAGGAAACGCAGGTCGAAGGAGAGGTTGTGAGCCACCAGGACCCGCCCGGCGACCCGCCGCCACACCTCGTCCAGCACCTCCTCGATCACCGGCGCGCCGTCGACCATCGCGTTGGTGATGCCGTGGACGTGCACGGCTCCGGTGCCGCGGCCGGGGTCGATCAGCGAGTGCCACTCGTCGACCGTCGCGCCGTCGGGGGCGAGGGAGACAAGCGCGATCTCGCAGATCCGGTCACCCTTGGCGGGAGAGAAACCGGTGGTCTCCACATCGACCACGACGTAACCTTGCTCTGCCGACAAGCGCGGACCGCGGGCGGGATCAAGCTTCGAGCTCGTCATAGATGCCACTGTATGAGAGCCGACTCCCCGGTTCTGGCTGCTATCGAGTAAACAGTGATCGCCTGCGGGCCTGGCGACGGGCGTTAGTGGACACTATCCTCGGTACGCTGTCTCCAGCGGGGCGTTAGCTCAATGGTTAGAGCTGCGGACTTTTAATCCGTAGGTTCTGGGTTCGAGTCCCAGGCGCCCTACCACTCGCAAGCAGGAATTTAGGCCCTGACCTGGGCCTTCGTTCCTGTCGATCTTCACTGGCACATGCAGCTGGATGCAGTCGAATGCAGCTGTCCGCCAGTGGTCCCGGAATATACACGGAATGGGACCACCGGCGTTTCCCCAGGTCAGCACGGGAGTTCCGGAAGCCCGCGGAACGATTCCGAGGGTGCGGGAGCCGACACGACGAAGGACCCCGGGGGTTGCCCAGGGTCCTGGCTGTCCAGCTGTCAGGGATCTCAGGTCGTGAGCGCTTCCAAGATCCGCTTGTTCGCCGCCTCGTGCTGCCCGTCGATGCACTTGGCGTAGACCTTGAGCAGCACGTCCACCCCGTGCCCCGCCCGCTCCGCCACTTCCGGCGCGTGGACTCCGGCGTTGAGCCAGAGGGAGACCGCCGCGTGCCGCAGGTCGTACGGCCTGCGCGCCAACGGTGAGGCGACCTGGTCGGGGGTGGACGATCCGGGACCTCGTTCCTCAGCCCGGCTTACCGTTCATCCCGAGCAGCCGTCAGATTGTTCCGCACGGTCACAGTGAGCGGGTGCTCCTCACCGAGGACACGGATGCGGTCGATGAGGTTCTGCTCGTGCAGAGGGAAAGCGCGGGCCAGGTCCCCAGCCGAGCGGTAGGCACTGGCGAGGTTGTTGCGGCTGGACAGGGTGTCAGGGTGATCTGCGCCCAGGACACGGATGTAGTCGATGAGGTTCTGCTCGTGCAGAGGGATGGCGCGGGCCAGGTCTCCGGCCGCTGCCAGATAGCGTCCCGCCAGGTCTTGCAAGGACAGCGCTCGGACCGCAATCTCCACGATGGATCCGAGTTCCTGAGCGGTGACGTGCTGGTGCAAAGCGGCGGCCTGCTCGATGAACGCCTCACGGTCGCCCCGATCCCACACCACCCGCTCCAACGATGGACCACACGCTCGCACCCATTCGGCTACCGTGCTCAGCGCCTCATCCAGCTGTCCCTTTTTGCGCGCCGCGTCACGGACCACCGTCTGAATGAAACGGTGCATGCTCACCGAGGAGCCGTCCACGCTCACCACGATCAGCGACGCATCCGCCAGCACCCCGATCGCCGCATCCACCCTCACCGCCCTATCCCCACTCACCTCCCCATCCAAGACGGGGTGGGCGGTGATGCGATGCAGCCACGAGCGCGGGACTCCGGCCGGCGACAGCACCGCCAATACCTCCAGCAGCCCCCGCTCCACCCGCACCCGCGTTCCCGAGCCGAGCTGCGCCAGCGACAGAAGCACCGCCTGAGCGGCCCCATGCGGATACCTCTCACCCGGGACGGTCGGCAGCATCCGCTCCAGTGAGACCGAACGCAGCCGCCGCACATAGGTGTGCGTAGTCCAGATGCTGGCTGCGGATCACCCAGGCCGCCTACGCCAACGCCAACGGCAACCGCTCCACCTCACCGGCCAGTAGCAACGCCCCTTGCTCATCTATCCGGCCGGAACGTTCCTGCAAGAACGCCACCGCCTCATCCACGGTGAACACCTCCACCGGCACCGCCGCCCCCAGCGCCTGGACCTGCCTCCGGTTGCTGGAGATCACCACCTGCACGCTTCCCAGCGCCGGCAACAAACCGGCCGCCAGTTCGGTGCCGGTCAGGTTGTCCAGCACCAGCAGGCACGGCCCGCTCTGGCGAGACAGCCAGTCCTTGAGCCGCCGCGCCCCCTGCCCGGCATCCTCCCCGACCATCGCGATCCCCACCGCCGCGGCCACGGCGTCCAACCCGGCCAGCAACTGGTCATCGGTCTCGGCATTGACCCACGCCACCAGCGGCCACCCCTCCTCGGCCCGCCGCCGTGCATAGGCCGCCGCGATCTGAGTCTTGCCCACCCCCCGCGCCCCGGTCAATGCGCACACCACCGCCCGCCTCCTCCAACTCCCGCATCAACCCTTCCCGCGGCTGAAAGGCCGTCGGCCGACGCGGAATATCCCCCACCACCGAGGAGGCAGCAGGATCCCGCTCCTGGTCCTGCTCGGAAGCGGCGACAGGGCCTGACAGCGACAGCGCACCGGAGGGAGACACCGTGATCTCCACCCGGACCGGAGCAGCAGGCGTCTCCACCGACGTCGCAGCCGCCTCGACCAGAGCCGTGCCCCCTTCTTGGGAGGAGACCCTGCGTGTCACCCATAACCCCACCCCGACACAGGTCATCGCTGCGGCGAACCAGCCGACCTGAGCCCACCACGGGCCTTCCACCTGGTTGGTGGCCACCCCGCCGGCCACCGTCGCCACCACACCCGCCCCCGTCAGGCTCCAGCGTCTGCCCCGGCTCACCGTCATATCTCCAGCTAACCGTGACCGGCCCGCGAGCATCGACATGAAGAGGACACGGCAACCAAACCGCGATCAACTCACTTAGATTTACCGAGCGAAGGGGGTCCGTTCCGGAAGCCGTGCCCGTCGCGTGCCCGATGGGGCGGGAAATGAGAGGAAATAACGGGGAATCGCGGGGAACTCGATCAGTGCCGTGAGCTGCGTTTTCGCAGGCTGGATAAGATCGGCATACGTCTTTGCAAGCAAGATGTCAGTCGCACACTACTGTGTCACGATCGCCAGTAAGTGGCTGATGGCGTGCGATGGTTGGGGGCGATCGACGGTCCGGGGGGCATTCCTCACCCCCGGCTCACTGAGCACCAGGGGCAACGAAGGCGCAGACGTTCCCATGCCCCGCGCGTGCCCGTCAGAAAGGTGATCAAGGGGGATTCACAGGGAACCATGGTCACTCGCCCCGCTCCCCCGCAGGTCAGCGTCTCACCAGCTCAGCGACCAGGCGCGATGGAGATTTCCCAAGCTGACAGCGCAGGATCGATTCCCATTGCCCATTCAAAGAGAGAAGGCCCAGGTCAGGAATGATTTCCCGGGCCTGAGCCTTCACCGACTTCTGACGTAGTCCTCTGGAACAGGAATGCCTTCGGATGTTTGTTCAGTTGGGTCGGCGTCCTCTGGTGCGATAGTGCTCGGCACGCTCCGCCGCCATACGTTCCCGTCGCTCCTGATCCAGGATCTCGCGAGGACCCGGAACTCGCCGCTTCTCATGTCTGATCGCCAGGCGGATCGCCCAGTAAAGGAAGAAGAACAACAGCACCGCCGGAACGCCCCATATAACCAGCAAGAGCAGAATCTCGGTGAGCCCGATCGCCATCTGATCCTCCACCTAGGGGGAACCAGCATGCCTGATCTTGCAGGTCACGTCCATCGGTGATTTCGCCCAGATGACTGCCCGCGGTCAGCTTTCACGTGCCGTCGACGCCGCTCCACGCTCATCGTCCCCAGACGTCGAGCTTGATCACATGCCAGAACAGGCGGGGAAGCACGGTCGCCCAGGAGAACCCGCAGCCAACCACCTCGCTCTGACCTACACCTCTGTTTTCACAGCTCAGCACCGCAACATCAGCAGATGACCCCCACGCTGACAACACGGGGTCCGTGGCGAAAGAACAAGCGGATGGCCTGTGACATAGACGACCCCACCGGGCTCGTCGGCGAGGAGCCGAACATCGTCACGCTCGTGATGGACTACGTCGAGTTCCACATCAATTGTCCAAAACTCACAGCACTTACGGACCCCCACATACAGATCGGCCCCCAAACTTGGATCTTCCCCGAGCCGGGATCACGATTGGACGAAGACAATCTTCATGGCCCCAAGGCTGCGCATTTCTTTCCCATGGAAAGGGGCGGGGGTCACTACCTGAAGAGAATGATGATCCGGTAGCCGCTGGGGTTTCACTTCGGGTTGCAGTACAGGGACGTTCAGAGCCGTTCAGGATGGACCACGCATGGACTCCGACCTGCATTGAACTGTCCGGAACAGCCGGCCATCCTTGGCGACGCCGTACCTGTCGATGTGATCGCGCAGGATGGCCACCAGTTCCGGGGAGATCGGCACCCGTCGTGTCGCCTTCTCACCGCGGTGCTTGAGCCCTCGTTCGTCGTTGGACTCCCCCGAGTCGGTGTAGCGCTTGTTGCTCTCCGGCCGGGTCTTCTCCAGGGTGAGCGCGCCCCACCCGGCCTCGGGAAGATCACAGTTCGCCTTGCGCAGCCCGGCCGCTTCAGCCGGGCGGAGACCGGCGAAGTACATGCAGGCGAACATGGCCGCCATCATCTGGCCACGGGTACGGCCCGCGTAGGTCACCGCGATGAGCAACTGACGAGCCTGCTCGGGGTTGACCACCGACCGGTGATCGATCTCACCACTGGACTTGACCTTGCGGAACTTCACCTTGTGGATCGGATTTGCCGGAAGCTCTCCCAGCTCCACGGCGTACTCCAGAGCGTGATGGAACACTGCTCGCTTGCGCCGGTAGGTCGAGGCCGCCGCCTTGCCGTCCAGACGCCGGGAGATGGCCTCAAGGCGGTGGTGCAGCGCGCCGCCGCACGGCCCAGCGTTGCGGTCCCCGGCCGTGCATGCGGCCTGAGGGCTGGTCACGGCCGGGGGCCGCACTCGGGCCGTTCGCCGCATGCCGGCCTCACCGCATCCAACCGTTAGCTCGCCGCACGTGGGCCGCAGCGCCGCCAAAAGGTCGCTCTGCTACCGCTTCCTGCCTACCTTGACAGAGGTCCACACGGCCATTCCCGCCAGCATCAGCATGCCAAGCGCCATGGTGGTGTATCCCGCCCAGCCGATCGAGCTGACCGAGTACGGATCTCCCCCATCCGTTGAGCTAAAAGTCATGAAGATCGACGCGAGCCCCATCATCGCGCACGTCACCATGCCCCCGGACAGGACCCCATACCTTACTGGCCTCCTGGCTGCTTCCCCTGATGACGGCATACCACGCTTCTGCTCCAGGCCCGCCCTGAACAAGCTCCACGCAGCAGTTCCCAAGGCCGCAGCCACGCCGAGAGCCGCCATAGCAATGAACACCCAGTCGAGCGGTTCGCGCACGTTGTAGATCCCAGTTATCCACTTGAGAACCTTGACCACCAATGCCAGCGCCATCACCGCCAGCGTTAACTTGACCAGCTTAGGCACTTGGGACATGCGGCAATTATGTCGCCTGCCTGATCCCATTCCAAGAGATGCCTCCGGCGGGGGCCTCAGCTCCAGGATGATCGCCAACCGCAAAAATTGGTTTCGTGGTGGCTGAGGTAGGGCCTGATCGTCCCGTCGGGGAGGAGCGTGTGCGTCCACACGGGGTTCTCAGACCATGCCCGCTACGTGCCCGTCAGGAGGGTCACCAAGAGGGAGTCGCGGGGACTCACGGGCAAGGCGAGACCGCTCCTGACCCGGAACACAGCAGGTCATGGGGTCGCGTACCGAGATCTTCCAAACTGGCGGACAACGACCGTATGACGGTTGGCCCGGCCACGTCCTTCTAGACTGCGGAAATGATCGAGTTGGGTTCGCGAGAGCGTACGCAGCCGCCGCCCCCTCACATCGTGTGGGAGAGTCTGGCCAACCCTCGGCGGTCTGGTGGACGGCAGTGGCTGGACCTGCACCCCGATGAGGTCGAGCCGCGCATCCTCCGGGCGGTGGAGCCGGAACTCGTGGTCTGGTCGTCACTGTGGCCGGAAAGGCCCGATGATGAGATCCGATTCGACATCCGCCCCGCTGAGAACGGATGCTCACTGCGCTGGACGTTGTTGACGCCTGGGGCAGTTCCGGAACAGGCCATGGTCGACGAGCTACGTCACCGGCTCAACTTCCTGATCAATGCACGGCTCCGGTTCTCCTTCGGGCAGTAAAGGCTCTCAGTGGGCGCGTACTGCAACAAAGGCACGCGACGGCTCACGTCCACACACGTCCAGCACTGGTCAGGGCCGAGTTCTGAGCCCCTGATAACGGCCGGGACGGTCCTGATAAGGAAGATGTCTCTCCCGAGCGCCGTGTCCGTCGCGTGCCCGAGGGGGCGGGGAACGAAGGGGAACAGCGGGGAGTCACGGGGAACGCGATCGGTGCGCTGAGCTGCGTCTCACAGGTCGAGCATGGTCGGCATGCGTCTTTGCAAGCAGCAAGCAGGATGTCAGGGGTTCGAGCCGTCACACAGCACGTGCTGTACTTCAGCGGTTCACCGGTCACCGGCGCCCTGCTGACCCCGTGGGTCGCTACTCCTGTTCGGTTCCGACCACGAACCTGCTTACCGGCTGCCATGCGCCCCTGCCGGTTACCAGACAGAATCGGGTTAAACGACGGAAGGTGCCGAATGGGCCGCCTGCGGGAAGCAGCTAAAGGGATCGCCTTCACGATGATCCTAGGATTGATCGGGTTCGGTGTGATCTTCGGAATATCCGCGCTGTTCGACCTGCCGTGGCTGGCGAACGTGCTGGACGGCCAGCCCATAAAGCTCATCGGCTTGCTCTTCCTACTGGTCCTGCTGGGACTCGTGGCCTTCGTCGGGTGGTTGGCGCGGAAGATCAGGGAAAGGCAACGCCAGCCGGCTGAGTGACATCCGCACATGTGAGTACCGGAGGACGCGGCGACCGAAGGTCGGGTGAAGACCCTGCACGGGGTTGCAGTTCACCGCCGTACCCGACCAACGCGCCGATCTCAGCGACGCGCCGCCTGCCGTACTCGCTGCACTTCCCCGAGCTGATGGCTTCAGCTTGCCGGACGGGGTAGCTCCGGGTAGTGCAAGACCTCCGCGTACATGATCCGCCCATCGACGACGTCGAGGATCAGATCACCTCTCGGTGGAAGCAGCGGCACGCATCTGTGCCCGGGGCCGTACGCTCCGTCCGGCCGCTCGGCCGTACAGAAGCTCCGGCAGAAGTCATCACCGCATCCGCACTCCTCGTAGAACCGGATGTCCCAGGCGAGACGGCGAGATCCTCCTCCCCCTTCTTCTCTCAGACACGCGACTTCTTCTCTCAGACACGCGACCTTCTCAGACACGCGACGAGATCCGCTACCGCCGCATCAGGTCGATCCGCAGGTCAAGCGCCCTACGACGACTTTGAAGCGGTGCACGGTTCAGCGGGGACGGTGGCCTTTCCTGCCCCGGCCGGTCTGCGCGCCCCGGCGACCCGACCCGTCCGGAGCGGGACTCCGCGGCTGCTTCCGCGCCTTCCCCTGGGCAGGCGCGGGGGTACGGCCCCGCGAGCTGTTCACCGTACGCCCACGGACGATGCCGATGAAGTCCTCCACCAGCTCAGTCGTCGCCTCCGCGGGCCAGGCCAGCGCGATCTGCGACTGCGGCGTCTCCACAACCGGTCGGTAGGTCAGATCTTTGCGGTGATGCAGGCGCGCCAGCGACTGCGGGACCAGCAGCAGCCCGGCCCCCGCCGCCACCAGCTCGATCGCCTCCGCCGTCGTGTCCGGACGCGTGAAAGCCGGCTGCCCGGGCAGGGCCGTCCACTCAAGGGTGTCGTCCATCGGACGGAGCACCTCCTCGTCGGCGAGATCGGCAACAGTCACCTCGTCGGCGGCGGCCACCATGTGATCCTTCGGCACCATGACCACGGTGGTCTCGACATAGAGAGGAATCACGCTGAGCCCTTCGCGGTCCACGGGCAGCCGCACGAACCCGGCGTCGGCGCCGCCGTCGTGCAGGAGCTTCACCACCTCGGCGGCGGCAACGGGGACCAGGATGAGTGGCACGTCGGGCACACGCTCGGCCCAGACGTTGACCCATTTGGCGGGCGTCACCCCGGGCACGTAAGCCAGCCGGAACTCCTTGTCAGTCACCTCCTCACGGTACCGGTGTCAGGGAAAGCGGCTTCGCGCCATACCCTTGACACCATGACCAAGCTCAAGACCACTCAGACGATGAAGCCCGCGACCGCGGCCAAGAAGCTGGGTGTGCTCCTCTCGGCCACTCCCGCCGAGTTCCAGGAGGGAGTCGTCTCCAGGGATGAGCTGAACGCGCTGCAGGCCGATCCGCCGGCATGGCTGGCCGATCTGCGGCGTAACGGGCCGCACCCCAAGCAGGTCGTCGCCGTGAAGCTGGGCATCTCCAACTCGGGCCTGGCCCGGGGCGGCATCACCGGGCCGCTCACCACCGCCGAGATCGACGCCATCAAGGCGGAGGACCCCGAGTGGCTGAAGCGCGAGCGGTCGGTTCAGGCCGAGGTGCGCAAGGAGGCGCAGCGCCTCAAGCAGCGCTAGTCAGCCGATGGAAGTGGCGATCTGGTCCGGTTCGGTCCGCCGCCATTCGGGCCGGCCGCTGAGTCCTTCCATCGCGGCCCGGCGCATGAGCAGCTCTACCGCGCCGTGGCTGACCGGGACGTGCCGGCCCAGGCGTAGCTCGGCATCGCGGGTGCCGAAAATTCATCCGTCCAGGTCAAGCAGCATGCCGGTACTCCCCGAGGACGCTGCCCAGACGATCACGTCGGCGGACGCCGAGCCGAGCAACCTGAGCTCGGTCGGCGCCCGAGCCGGGTCGCGGTCGGAGCGGTGCGGCCTGCCGAAGAGTCCGGTGTGGTCGGTGTCCGTTGTGGAACGTCTCGGATTCACGCAGGGCATGCAGAAGGTGGCGCCGGTTCCGGATAGATAGCCGGTTCCGGATAGATAAGGGGACGGCCCAGCGGTCCGCGCCGGCAGGTCTGGATCCAACGCTCCGTGATCGCGTTCATCTGCGGGATCCGGATACCGGCCGTGACCGCTCGGATCCCGGCGTCGATCAGCACTTCATCGAAGGCCGCACCCGACCGACCCGCCGCCCCCGGGGCCGCACCGCCACCCATTCGGACCTTGTGGTCAGCCGATTGATGCGGAACACCCCGGCAGGCGGCGTCATGAGGGACGGGGGACACTGAGAGCGTGGGCCGTCGTAACGGGACGCGGGTGTTCCGCCTGCGCGCCTCCGCCGCCGGGTCGAAGGTGATCCGACTCGTGCCGCCCGCGCCTGGAGCGTCGGAATCCTCACGTGTCCACCGGCGACCGGCCGACCGCACTGGTCCACGACGCCAGCGGAAAAGGATCGCCCACCATGAACCACCGTCCGGCCACACCCGGTCCCCGCTCAGGAGACGGCAGCGGCGCGCGGCACGCGTCCATGTCCCCGTCCCTCAGGGACCGGCTCGACGCCGCCACCGCCGCGGCCCGCGCCGAGCTGATCAGCGCCAGCGAGAAGAGGGCCGGCCTTCCACTGTCGTGGGCGGGCGTTGCCTACGGTGTGACGGTCACCCTCATCCTCACCGGTCCGGCCCGCTTCCCGGGAGTCGGGCGCTTCGGCGTCATCCTGGCGCTGATCCTGCTGTCGGCGGCGGTCCTGCTGATCCTGATCACCATCCGCCCGCCGTCCCCCGGCCAGGGCGGACAGCGGCTCCTCGCCTACGCCGAGGAGCCCACGCCCCAGGCCCTGATCGAACGGATGAACGCCGAGACAGCGGACTACGAGCTGTTCCTGGCCACCGACGCCCTGCGGATCGCCCGGATCGCGCGCACCAAGCACCGCAATCTGCGCTGGTCCGTCGTCCTGATCGTCACCGGCATCACCGTCATGACGATCATGGTCTTCCTGGAGCGCCTGATCTGACAGTGAGGATGCAGGTAACCGTGCCGTGGTCCGGATCGCCGTGCCTGGGGCTCAGCCGCTTACACGCCATCAGCGTCCGGTGCAGGCGTGGTGGCGAGTGCGTCATGTGGCCTTCCGTCTGCCACCTCGAGACTGGGTCGTGCGGGTCGGCGACGCTGCCCGCTTGTCGGACTGGCCACCTTTGGTGGTGGTGGTGTGCTGCTCCAGAGCCTTCATGATCTCCGGGGCGAGGGCGTCGGCCAGCGCGGGCGCCAGAGCATCGGCCAGCGCGTCGGCCAGCACCCGGGCGACCAGGAGCCGTTCGATCATCGATGCGCCCGTCGCCGCTCGTGGGGAGGCGAGAGCCGTTTCGATCAAAGTCGTGATGGGGTCCCCGCTACGGGCGCGGGTCTTCGTCGACGAGCTCGCCTCGCTGAGGATGTCACGGATGAGGTCATCGATCAGCGCGTCCACCTGCTCATGTTCGGTGGTTTTGTCATGTTCCTCTGACACCATGGATTGCTCCTTTGCCGTTGATGGGAGCCGTCCCTCGGCTGTCGATCGTGGGACAGTCGAGGGACGGCGTAGGTGCTTGGACCGGGCTGTCTGGTGTCAGCGACCCGCGAGCATGGCGAGCAGGAGCGGGTGCTCGATGAGGTTCTCCCCGCTCTCTTCGCGGCGGCGCATGAGCATGGCCAGCAGCAGCGGGTGCTCGAACATCCCGCCCCCGCGCTGCCTGCGGCGGCGGGTGAGCGCGGCGAGCAGCAGTGGGTGCTCGATGAGGTTCTCCCCACCTTCCTCCCGGCGACGCATGAGCATGGCGAGCAGCAGCGGGTGCTCGATGAGGTTTTCTCCGCTCTCTTCGCGGCGGCGCATGAGCATGGCCAGCAGCAGCGGATGCTCGATGAGGTTCTCCCCACTTTCCTCCCGGCGACGCGCGAGCATGGCCAGCAGCAGCGGATGCTCGATGAGGTTCTCCCCACCTTCCTCCCGGCGACGCGCGAGCATGGCCAGCAGCAGCGGATGCTCGATGAGGTTCTCCCCACCTTCCTCCCGGCGGCGCATGAGCATGGCCAGCAGGAGCGGGTGCTCGATGAGGTTCTCCCCGCCCTCACGCTCGGACGTCTCGGTGGATGCGGAGCGCTCGGTGGTCGTCGTCATATCATTTCCCTTTCAGGATCGGTGGTTTGCGCACCATTTTCGTGAGAGACGAGTGCCCCGTACCCGTGCCCAACAGGATCTACTCTGCGCAGCAGAATCCACCAAATCCCTATCGAGCTAGCGCTTTAACGTATCTGCCACTTCCAGCCGCACCTGCGCAGCAAAAACAAATTCTGAACAAAAATATCTTGGACTTGTTTTGGCAGGTATCACGGAGCCGTGGAAGGGACTCATCGTGGACCTCCGGTCGACGGGGCGCGAAGATGCGTGATGATCCGTACGGGCGAGCAGCGGCGGGTTCGACTCACCAGACATCCATGTGAACTGCCATGAAAGCGCTGCCCGCACGATCGTCCGCCTGTGGCCGGCCGTCGTAGGCGGCTGGGGGCGATCGAGCGACCAGGCTCGCCACCGCGACAAAGCAACAGGTCAATACCTTAATCAAGCCTCAGGTCCGTGCCGGAGAAGACGGGGAACCACGGTCACTCACGGGGAATCACGGGGAATCGACCCGCCCCGACCTGCTCCCTTTGTTTTCCCAGCCAAGGCGGCAAGGCCGGAAGATGATCCCCGAACTGACAGCACGGGTCCGATTCCCGGAGAACAGGCGAATGACCCGTGATCCAGTCGAATCCGCTGGACGGAGACAGTCGCTTTCCCGGCCCGGAGGCCGCACACTTCTTTCTTCTCTGCGAAGACGGGGCTACTCGAATTGAAGAGATGAGGGTCCGGTAGCGCCGGCCGTCATGTCAGCCCGACCCATTGGGTCCAGGGTTGCACTCCGGGTTGCGACACAGGGGCGTTCAGCAGTTCCGGAAGCTCGCGGGACGGTTCCGAGGGTGCGGGAGCCGACACGGCGAAGGACCCCGGGGGTCACCCGGGCCCCGGCTGTCCAGCTGTCAGGGATCTCACGTCGTGAGCACTCCCAAGATCCGCCTGTCCGCCGCCTCGCGCTGCCCACCGACACACTTGGCGTAGACCTTAAGCAGCACGTCCACCCCGCGCCCGGCCGCTCATCGCCCTTCCTCAGCCAGGTCGCGAGTCAGGGCGCGACCTTGCCCAGGCTCACGAAATACGCTGTGGTTGACTGTTTGCTATCAATCAGTCACTCTACGTGAGGATACGTCGCTCATGGATCTCACCATCGCCGGCATCCGCGTCGCGCGTAACGCCGATGGACGCCTGGAGGCGTTCGCCCGAGGCGCCGACAGCACCGTGCAGCACATCTGGCAGACCACCCTCAACGGCGACTGGGGTGAGTGGAAGAGCCTCGGCGGCACGTTCGGCAGCGCTCCGACCGTCTTCCGTAATGCCGGCGCATGCCTGGAGGTGTTCGCCCCGGACACCGACGGCCACGTTCAGACCAAGGGGCAGAAGACCCCCAACGGCGACTGGGAGGACCATTGGAAGGATCTCGGCGGCCAGTCCCTGGGCGGCGAGATCGCGGTGTTCCAGAACGCCGAGGGGCGGCTGGCCGTGTTCATGCGCGGAGTCGACAGCACCCTGCAACACACCTGGCAGACCATGCCGGACGACGGCTGGAGCGGGTGGAAGGACCTTGGCGGCGAACTCCGCAGCGACCCGGCGGTGTTCCAGAACGTGGACGGCCGGCTGGCCGTGTTCGCACGAGGCGACGACGACACCTTGCAGTGCATCTCTCAGACCACCCGCTACGGAGCCTGGGGCGACTGGAAAAACCTCGGCGGCAGCATGGTGGGCACTCCGGCAGTGTTCCTCAGGGCCGACGGGAAGCTGGAGGTGTTCGTGCACCGCTCCGACGACACCTCCGGCGACACCCTGTGGCACATCGGACAGACCACTGACGACGGCGGCTGGGGCGATTGGCAGTGCCTCGAGGGCGTGAACATCGCCGGCACCCCGGCGGTCTCCCAGGACATGCACCACCGCCTCGTCGTCCTCGCCCGTGGCACCGACTCCGCCGCCTGGCAGATCTCCCAGACCGCCGACGGCACCTGGGGCCCGTGGAGCAGCCTCGGCGGCGAGCTGGCCAGCGACCCGGCTCTGGCCCTCACCTTCGACGGCCGCCTGGAGGCCTTCCACGTCGGCTACGACTCCGCCCTGTGGCACAAGTGGCAGGACGCGGACGGAGCCTGGTCGCCCGACTGGGTGTCGCTGGGCGGCAACCTGATCGGCTTCTGAACCCAGGTGTGCGTGCCCGCGCCGCCGCCGGCGCGGGCACGCACACCCATCGTCGACGGCGCCGTCACGCCTCCGTGTAGGCCAGGATCCTCTGGCGATCCTCCTCGGAGAGCGGCTCCAGCAGGTCGGCGTTCTCGTGCGGGAAGTCCTTCAGGAGCGTTTCGAAGTCCTGGATCGCCACGGTGATGTCGATGAACTGCAGACCCCTGCTCACCTCGACGCCGGCCGGGATCGGGACCGTCATGCTCTTCGTCCCCCCGTTCTGATCGCCGGGGAGGCCGATGTTGGTCAACCTGGCAACGGTGTCACCGGCTCCGTTGATGTTGAGCAGGACGATCCCCAGCAGGGCCAGACCGCCGAGGATGGTGACCAGGATCGTCCTGTCCGACGCGTTCACCTTCACTGTGATGTAGGGACCGAGAGAGAATTCCACACCCGCGGGAACGTTGGCCGCCTGCGCCTGGACGGTGGCATGCGGGCTCATGCGCGCGCCCGAGGGGGACGGGACCTCCAAGGGGGTGATGACGAAATGGTCCTGTTCCCCCTGGGCGTACACGTTGAACGCCGATGTTATGGGATATTTCGTGTATGGATTGATCACATAAGTGTTGGGCGGCGGCAACTCGCCCCGGCCGGATGGGAAGGAGATTCCCAGCTGGGTCTCCCCTTGGTTCCCCACCCAGCATTGTCCGGTTTTATCCAAGAAGAAGACCGCCTGGCCGATCGCGGGGTTCACGCCGGAACCCGTCGGACCGAAATGAATGAGTCCACTGTCGTTGCCCTGAAGCATTCCCGCGATCTTTCCGATCGTCGTACCCACAGAGAGCGCGGTCTTCACCCAGTCCATGACGAACCCCTTTGGCATGTGATTTTTTCGGCTACGGCATGACAGCGATTCCATTTACTCACGAATGTCATGCCTCATATGTGACCGAAGGTTTCCCTCCTGAGTCTCCGTAACCTTCGGCACCATATGAGCTGAAAATATCAGCGCCTTCCGCGTTTCACGGATGGCCCGCCCGGCTCGCTCTTCCTGGTTTTGGTAAGATTTCCCCATCTATGCCCGGAGTCGCCATAGCAGGCCCCGGCTAATCCGAATGTCACCGGGCTCAGTGCCGGGGCGGTTGTCAGCGGTTGATCAGGGCGAAGACCCCCCAGCCCACGTATTCGCGTTCGTAACGCGCGTAGTGGGCGGGAGCTTCCGAGAGTTCGGCCCGCAGGTCGGCGGCGAGTCCGTCGTCGGGGTTGCGGTCGAGCCAGCGGCGGATGTTGAGCCACTGTGCCGCCCTGTAGCGGTCCCAGCTGTCCTGGTCGGCGAGCACCATTTCGACGACGTCGTAACCCAGTGCTCCGAACTGCTGGATGAGCCCTGGGAGCAGCCGGAGGTCGTCTTTGCTACGGGCGCGGCAGGCTTCGACGGTGTGCTGGTCGGGGGGGTCCTGACGCCAGTACGGCTCACCGATCAACATCATGCCGCCCGGCCGGAGGCTGCGGTTCAGCAGCTCGACCGTGCCGGCCAGGCCTCCGCCGATCCAGGTCGCGCCGATGCACGCCGCGAGCTCGACGGGTTCTTGCGCGACGTAGCCTGATGCGTTGCCGTGGATGAAGTTCACCCGGCCGGCGACGCCCAGCTCGACCGCGCGGGCACGCGCGTTCCCGGTGAACACCGTGCTGATGTCCACCCCGGTCCCGGTGATCTGATGGGCCTGAGCCCAGGTGCACAGCATCTCGCCCGATCCGCTCGCGAGGTCGAGCACGCGCGTTCCGGGCTCCAGGCGCAGCGCCCGCCCCAGAGTGGCCAGCTTCTCGCTGGTGAACGGGTTGTGGATGCGGTGACTGCTCTCGCGGATGGTGAAACTACGAGAAAGGTCCACTGACGGGATTCCTTACGTCCGTTGAGGTCATGGCGTTCACGGATGACGGCCGGTCGCAGCGGGCCGCCGGTGCCTGGAACCTCATGAGATGCACCCCGATCAGGACGTGGAAATCTTGAGCCCTGTGAAGATAGGACGCCACAGGTCATCACGTCTATCGGTTATGCGCGCGCCGAGCGCGATGATCACTGCCTGCCTGGCGGCCGCCCTCCTGCGGCCGGTCTCCCGTACGGGGCCGGGGCGGTCGACGGCCACTCCGGGCCGAACGGCCACGCCGTACCCCTCCCGCAAGGGGTCCGCGAGGTGCCGAGAGGGTTCCCGCTGGTGAGAGAGTTATTTGTTAAGAAACTTGACAGTGATGCCGTTGGTCCCGACCATGTAACCACGCGGATCCGTGCACTCATCCAGTAGCTCGCTGGCGAGCGAATCCACCGGCCTCGCCAGTGCGCCATCACCCGTACCCTCACCCCCCTCGATCGGCGCGGAGGCTCCGATCGCTCCTGGTCCGGGAGACCCGCATGCGAAACCGAACATCGCGTCTGCTGACGCTGGCAGTGTCGCTACTGCTGGCGGCCGTGGGCGCCCTCATCGCCCAGACGCCGGCCAGCGCGGCCAACCTGCTTGTGAATCCCGACTTCGAGACCGGAGCCCTCTCGCCCTGGACCTGCGCCGGCGGGCTGGGATCGGTGGTCGGTTCCCCTGCCCGCTCCGGCACGAAGGCGCTCGCCGGCGCGGCGAGCGCCTCCGACACCGCCCAGTGCAGCCAGTCCGTGACCGTCCGGCCGAGCACCGCCTACACCCTGACCGCCTGGGTCCGCGGCAACTACGTATACCTGGGCGTGAACGGCGGCGGATCCACCTGGACCTCATCGGCGACGGCGTACACGCAGCTCACCGTCCCCTTCACCACCGCGGCCAACCAGACCACCGCCGTGATCTACCTGCACGGCTGGTACGGCCAGGGCACCTACTACGCCGATGACGTGAGCTTCGACGGCCCCGGATCCTCGCCGTCCCCCACCCCGACGCCCACCCCGACGCCCACCCCAACACCGACACCGACCCCCACCCCGACACCGACGCCAACCCCCACTCCTACGCCCACGCCCACGCCCACGCCAGGGACGACGTGCCCGGTGAAGTCGAGGCCGGCGGGCAAGGTCCTCCATGGGTACTGGGAGAACTGGGACGGCGCGTCGAACGGTGTGCACCCGCCGCTCGGCTGGATCCCGATCACCGACCCCCGCATCCAGGCCCACGGCTACAACGTGATCAACGCGGCGTTCCCGGTGATCCGCTCCGACGGCACCGCCCTGTGGGAAGACGGCATGGACTCCACCGTCAAGGTCGCCACCCCGGCCGAGATGTGCCAGGCCAAGGCCGCCGGTCTGACGATCCTGATGTCCATCGGCGGAGCGACCGCCGGCATCGATCTCAGCTCCAGCACCGTCGCCGACCGCTTCGTCGCGACCATCGTGCCGATCCTCAAGAAGTACAACTTCGACGGCATCGACATCGACATCGAGACCGGTCTCAGCGGCAGCGGCAACATCAACCAGCTGTCCGCGTCCCAGGCCAACCTCATCCGCATCATCGACGGCGTGCTCGCCCAGATGCCCGCCAACTTCGGCCTGACCATGGCCCCCGAGACGGCGTACGTCACGGGAGGCAGCGTCACCTACGGCTCGATCTGGGGCGCGTATCTGCCGATCATCAAGAAGTACGCCGACAACGGCCGCCTCTGGTGGCTGAACATGCAGTACTACAACGGGAGCATGTACGGCTGCTCCGGTGACTCCTACTCCGCGGGAACGGTTCAGGGATTCACCGCCCAGACCACCTGTCTGGACAAGGGGCTGGTCATCCAGGGCACCACGATCAGGGTCCCCTATGACAAGCAGGTCCCCGGCCTGCCCGCCCAGCCCGGAGCGGGAGGCGGCTACATGTCGCCCTCCCTGGTGAGCCAGAGCTGGAACGGCTTCAACGGCAACCTCAAGGGCCTGATGACCTGGTCCATCAACTGGGACGGGTCGAAGGGCTGGACCTTCGGCGACAACGTCAGGAGCCTGCAAGGTCGCTGACCGGGTGCGCCCGTCCGGGCCTGCCGGTACGGACCCTGTCAGCACGCTGCCCCGGCCGCGCACGGGCCGGGGCAGCGTGCGCGGCCCCCACCGCGGACGGGCTCGCCTGCCGACGGGCTCACTTGCCAGCGGGCTCGCCTGCCGGTTACGCCGGTCCGGGCTTGCGGGCCAGGAGGCAGACGTACGGCCTCTTCCGCCCCTCGCCGGGCTCCTCCAGCAGCCGCGCGATGACGACGAGCCCGGTAGCCCGTCACCGGGCCCGGCACGGTCGGCGCGAGGACGGGACCCTAGGCGGGCAGGACCTTCGCGTCGCCCGTGACGGTGGTGATCGAGATCCGGTGCTTCGAGGCCGAGTTGTCGGTGACCTTCACCGCCACGTCGCCCGTGACCGCGTCCGTGGTCACGTTGTAGGCCCCGTCGGGGACGTAGACGGTACCGTTACCACTGGCGATCTCCATCTCGACGTCGTCGGGCCTGGCCGTGTACCTCAACTCGATGTCACCCGAGACCGTCTCGCCGATGAACTTCTTGCCGCCCAGTCCGCTGGCGACGATGTCGCCGGAACTGGTCGCCGCCTCGACCACCCCGGACAGGGTATGGAGTGTGATGTCGCCCGCTCGGCTGTCCACCTTCACGTGCAGGCCCTTGGGCACCTCCACCCGGTAGTCGACGCCGCACGAGCCCCAGTCCGACTCACACCGGTAGGACACGACCAGCGCCTCTCCCTCCACCCGGTGCTCCGTCTTCGGCTTGTCCCCGCGCCAGTAGAGAGTCTCGACGACCCGGATCCCGGTCCTGTCCTTCTCGACGACCGTGATGTCCCCCGTCCGGCCCCGGACGTCCAGCTTGGCCACCCGGTCCTCGACGTCGTAGGAGACCTCGTCCCGCGCGGAGGCCTTCCCGAGGTCCTGCAGACCGCATCCGGTCAACAACGCGCAAGAGGCCAGCAGTGCTCCGGCGGCGATCACGTTCTTCATCCTCACGACGAAGATCCTCCCGCCCGGCCGGGTGGCCGCGCATCGGGGGATCCCCTGAGAGAACCCCCAGGGGACCCCCAACCGGCGGGCGGCGGGATCGGGTCAGGGGTCGAGAGGCTCGTAGGCGACGACCTCCCGGGAGGCGAGGCGGGCCAGGCAGTCGCCGACGACGTGCTTCTGGAAGTGCTCGGAGGCGCGGTGCGCCTCGAAGGCCGCGGCGTCGACGTACTGTTCGTAGATCATGAACCGCCGGGGGTCGTCGACGGAGACGTGGGCCTGGTAGACGAGATTGCCCGGCTCCCGGCGGGACAGCGGGGTGATGGTCCGGATGATGTCGGCGACGGCGTTCTCCTCTCCGTCACGGGCGGTCCAGACGGCTTGCACGACATAAGACATGGTGTGCGACTTTAGGGTTAATGTCCTTGATTGTCACATTTGGGTCATGACTCTTGACATAACGGACATGCATAAATAACGTCCTGTTAACCGACAGGCACAGACGAAGACATCCCTGTCAGTGGTCTTCGTCTGTGCTTTCTGTCGTTCCTGGACCGCTGGCAAGGGATTCAACCCCCCTGAAAGGCGGCTGGGCATGGACGACGGCCCCGCGACCACAAGAACAGCAGTCATCCGCAACGCGGGAGACGCGGCCGATCTCATCGACACTCTCAAGACCCTGGGCGGCAGGGCGAACTGGATCTGGTTCCTCGCCCTGGCAGGTCTGTTCCTGGACGCCTACTCCAACGCGGCGCTGGGGGCCGGCCTGTCCCCCATGGTCAAGCAGCTGAACCTGTCACCCGCGCAGGTCGGCCTGCTCACCGCGATGGCCCCGGCGATCGCGATCGTCTCCAACCCCTTCGGTGGCTGGCTCGCCGCGCGGATCGGCCGGATCAGACCGCTGCTGATCACGAAGGTCGTCTTCGCGCTCGGCGCTCTGCTGACCGCGGCCGGCTCGGACTTCCAGACGGTCTTCGCCGGGCGGGCCCTGGTGGGCATCGCCTACGGCATGGACTTCGCCGTCGCCATGGCACTGCTCGCCGAATACACGCCCGCCTCCCTCAAGGGCAGGCTCAACTTCTGGCAGGGCGTCTGGTACACCGCGACGACCATGAACCTCCTGCTCACCCTGGTGTTCTACAAGTTCGACGTCGGCGCCGACATCTGGCGCTGGTCCGTCGGCTCCGCGGCCGTCTTCGCGCTCGCCCTGTTCGTGCTGCAGCTGACCTTCCTGGTGGAGAGCCCCACCTGGCTGGCGTCCAAGGGGCGTCTCCGGGAGGCCGTGGCGAACCTCCGCCGGATGTACGGGTTCGCCGCGCAGGAAGGGCCCCAGGAGGACGGGCAGTCCGGGAAGCCGGCGCACCAGGTCGGGCTGCGGGACGCGGGCGTGCTCTTCCGCAAGCCCTACCTGCCGCGGACCATGCTGTCGACCGTCATCTCCCTCACCCAGGCCATGCAGTACTTCGCCGTGGGCTGGTATCTGCCGGTGATCAGCCTTGAGCTGTTCGGCAAGGAGTTCGAGAAGGCGACCCTGGGTTCCATGGCGTTCAACGCCGTCGGCATCATCGGCGGCTGCCTGTCGGCCTACGCCGGCCGCCGGCTGGGTCTGCGGATCAGCTCCATGCTCGGGTACGCCATGGTGTTCGTCGCCCTGCTGGTCATGGGCGCGACGTTCAAGGAACTACCGATCGCGCTGGCCGCCATGCTGCCGGTGCTGTTCATCTTCTTCCACTCCGCCGGCCCCGGCCCCAACGGCAAGTCGATCGCGGCGCTGTCGTACCGCAGCGACATCCGCACGCTGGGCACCGGCGTGACCGGCATGCTCGGCAGCCTCGGATCGGTCGCGGGCCTGTACCTGTTCCCGCAGCTCCAGGCGGGCCTCGGGGTGGGCACCAGCCTGATGCTCCTGTCGGTGGTGCCGCTGGTCGGCCTGCTCACCTGCGTGGCGATCAAGTGGGATCCCACCCGCGTGGCGGTGAACCTGGAAGAAGAGACGATCCGCCTCCAGCAGCGCAAGCCGGTGTCGGCCTGAACGGTGTCCGGCTCGGACACGATGAAAGGACCTTCTCGGATGACCGGAGAACGCCGCCGCGGCGTGCTCAGCATCGATGAGGGCACCACGGGCACCCGTGCCGCCGTCGTCCTCGACGACGGTGGCACGGCACCACCCGCCTACCTGCCCATCTCGGTCTGCTCGCCTGACCATCTGCGCGTCGAACAGGACGGGACGGAGATCTGGGTGAACACCGTCCAGGTCTGCCGTGAGGCGCTGGACTGGGCCTCCGCGCACGGGGTGGAGATCACCGGAGTGTCGATCTCCACCCAGCGCGCCACGGTGCTGTTGTGGGACACGGTGACCGGCGCGCCGCTGAGCCAGGCCGTGGTGTGGCAGGACCGCCGCTACGCCGCCCGGCTGCGGGAGTGGGAGCCGGAGTGGGACGCGCACCTCGTCCAGCACACCGGCCGGCCGGTCGGCTCCCGGGCGCCGCTGCTGTGGGCGGCGGAGGAGCTCACCCGGAACGAGGCCGCCGGCCGGGCCCACGACGAGGGCCGGCTCGCCTTCGGCTCGATCGACACCTGGCTGGTCTGGAAGCTCACCGGCGGGGCGCGCCATGTCATGTCCGCCACGAACGCCGTGGCGACGGGCGCCTACGACCTGCGGACGGGGGACTGGCACGGGCCGTGGGTGGACTTCCTCGGCTGCCCGCGCGACCTGCTGCCGCGGATCGTGGACGAGGACGGCGACTTCGGTGTCACCGACCCGTCGGTCCTCGGTGTGCGGCTGCCCATCCTGTCCGTCATGGGCGACCAGCACGCGGCGATGATCGCGCTCGGCGCCCACCGGCCCGGTCAGGCCATGTGCGTCCACGGGACCGGCACGTTCCTCGACGCCGTCGCGGGCGACCGGCCGCCCGCCCACCTCCGCCAGGTGCCGGGGGTGCTCACCCTGGTCGGCTGGCGGTCCGCGGGCGCGTCCGTGTTCAGCCTGGAGGGGTACGCCCCGACGACCGGCTCCGCGATGCGCTGGCTGTGCGAGGAGATCGGGCTGTTCGAGTCACCGGCCCAGCTGGCCGAGCTCGCCCGCGAGCACACGGGGCCGACCCGGGTGCGGTTCCTGCCCGCGCTGGCGGGGCTGCGGACCCCGGTCTGGTCGCCGGAGGCCACCGGGATCCTCACCGGGCTCAGCCTGTCCACGACCCGGGCGGAGCTGGCGCGCGGCATCCTCGACGGCTTCGCGCACTCGGTGTGCGACCTGCTGGAAGGCGTGGAGGGGGCCATGGGCCGGCCGGTCACCGACCTGTTCTGCGGCGGCGGGCTCGCCACCAGCGACGTGTTGATGTCCAGCCAGGCGGATCTGATCGGCCGGCCCGTACGGCGCGCCCGCGACAACGGGACCGCCAGCCTCCGCGGCACCGCCTACCTCGGCGGCGTGCGGACCGGGCTGTGGCCGAGCCTCTCGGCGGCCGTCGCCGGGCTCCGGACCGCCCCCGTCTTCGAACCCACCCTGTCAGACGCCGGGCGCCAGGAGGCCCGCGCCGAATGGCGCGACCTGCTGGCCCGCCACATCACCCCCGCCGACCACGGCGCCCGGCCGCAGAGGCCCGGGGCCCGCGGCGCCGAACCCGATTCACAGGAGGAATCAACGTCGTGATCCGGCTTCCCGAACGTAAGGCGAGATCAGAGACGAAGAGCGCCATCCGGCGCACCGCGCTGAAACTCGACCGCCAGGAGCAGATCGAACGGCTCGCCTCCCAGCACGTGGACGTCCTCGTCGTCGGCGGCGGCGTCACCGGCTGCTACACCGCGCTGGACGCCGTCACCCGCGGCCTGACCGTGGCGCTCGTGGAGCGGGACGACTTCGCGTCGGGCACCTCCTCCAAGTCGTCGAAGATGGTGCACGGCGGCCTGCGGTACATCGAGCAGGGCAACCTGCCGCTGGTCCGGCGTTCGCTGCTGGAGCGGCAGCGCTTCCGCCACAACGCGCCGCACCTGGTGCAGCGGCTGCCGTTCGTCTTCCCCGTCCTCGCCCAGGACGGCGTCTTCGACGCGCGCATCGCCAAGGCCTTCGAGGGCCTGCTGTGGACCTACGACCTCGCCGGGGGATGGCGCATCGGCAGGCTCCACCAGCGGCTCAGCGTGCCCGAGGTCCTCGCCCGCGCCCCACGGCTGCGCGCCGACCGGCTCAAGGGCGGGCTGCTCTACTACGACAGCCGCACCGACGACGCGCGCCTGACCCTGACCATCGCGCGGACCGCCGCGCACTTCGGGGCGACCGTGCTCAACGGCGCCGCCTGCCGCGGCCTCGTCCGCGAGGGCGGCAGGGTGCGCGGCGCGACCGTCGAGGTCGACGGCCGTGACATCGAGGTGCGGGCGAGCGTCGTGATCAATGCCACCGGAGTCTGGTCGGACACGCTCGACGCCCTGTCGGACCCCGGCCACCGGCCTCGGATCCGCCCCGCCAAGGGGGTGCACATCGTGGTGCCGTGGACCCGGCTGCCCATCGACGGCACCGTGACCGTGCCCATCCCCGGCCGGGCCCGCCGCGCGACCTGCACCCGCTGGGGGGACGTGGTCGTGGTCGGGACGACCGACACCGACTACGAGGGCTCCCTGGAGGAGGTGCTGTGCACCCGGGAGGAGATGCAGTATCTCCTCGACGGGGCCAACACCGCCTTCGACGCCGACCTCACCCCGGACGACGTGGTCGGCTCGATCGCCGGGCTCCGTCCCCTGGTCGGCGGCAAGGAGGGGGCCACCCTCGACATGAGCCGCGACCACCGCATCTCGACGGACGCGCACGGCCTCGTCACCGTCACCGGCGGCAAGCTCACCACCAGCCGCCACATGGGTGAGCTCGTGGTCGACGAGGCCCTGAAGGTGCTCGGCCGCCAGGCCCGCTGCCGTACGGCACGCCTCCCCCTGCTGGGCGGCGCCGGCTACGACACGGAGGCCACCTCGGCCACCGGGGGGCTCGGCGCCCACCTGGGGGAGCGGTACGGCACCGAGGCCCGCTTCGTCGCCGACCTCTTCAACGAGGATCCGTCCCTCGTCGAGCCGATCATCGAGGGCACCGCCCACCTGCGGGCCGAGGTGGTCTACGCGGCCCGGTGCGAGCTGGCGCGGACCGTCGACGACGTGCTGTCCCGCCGCACCCGGATGCGGGTGTTCGCCCGGGACCTGTCGGTCAAGGCGGCCCCGGAGGTCGGCCGGCTGCTCCAGCGGGAGCTCGGGCTGTCCGACGACGAGGTCGCCCGGCAGGTCGACGACTACATCTCCGGCATCGACCGGGAGAAGACCGTACTGATGGAGGGACTTTCATGATCAGCAGGCAGACCATCACCCATCCGTTCAACCGGGGCGACTACGTCGTCGGCGCCCCCACCCCGCCGCGCTGGGCCGCCGACTGCCCGCCCGGCGCGGGAGAGGCCAGTCTGCAGACTGCCGTGGTGGAGGTCCCCGACACGGTCGTCGCCGAGCTGCGCGCGGTCGCCGCCGCCGTGCACACCGACCGGGACGAGGTGATCCTGCGCACCCGTGACTGGTGGGCGGGCACGTCCATCGGGGAGACGGACGGCAACCCCGCCACCCCGGACGCCGTGATCGTCGAGGCGTCCGACGAGGAGCAGGTGGCCGCCGTGGTCCGCGTCTGCCGCGCGCACGGCATCCCCCTGACGGTCTCGGCCGGCCGCAGCAACGTCCTCGGGGCCGCCCTGCCGGTGTTCGGCGGGGTCGTGCTGGACGTCTGCCGGCTCAACCAGATCATCTCCTTCGACGCCGAGTCGATGATCGTCGAGGTGCAGGCGGGCATGTTCGGCGACCTGTTCGAGAAGGAGCTGCAGGAGGTGCACGGCGCCACCACCGGGCACTGGCCGTCCGCCTTCGCCATCTCCACGGTCGGCGGCTGGGCCGCCTGCCGCGGCGCCGGCCAGCTGTCCACCCGGTACGGGAAGATAGAGGACATGGTCGTCGGCCTGGACGTGGTCCTCCCGGACGGGAGCACCGCCAGCTACGGCACCTATCCCCGGGCCGCCGTCGGCCCGGACCTCCGCCAGCTCTTCATCGGCTCCGAGGGCACCCTGGGCGTGATCACCCGGCTGCGGTTGCGGACCCACCGGCTGCCCTCCTACGCGACGGGCCTGGCGTACGGGTTCGACACGTTCGCCGCGGGTCTGGACGCCTGCCGGGAGATCCTCCAGAGGGGCGCGACCCCCGCGGTGCTGCGCCTGTACGACGCGCACGAGAGCGGCACCCATTTCGGCGAGCCGGGCACCAACCTGCTGCTCATCGCCGACGAGGGGGACCCGGCGCTGGTGGACGCGGCCATGGCGGTGGCCGAGGAGGTCTGCGGCGAGCGGGCGTCGGTGACGCTCGACGGCGACGCGCTCCTCGCCCGCTGGCTGGACGAGCGGATGATCGTCGGCAAGTCCGGTGACGGTTTCGCCAAGGGTCCCGGCTTCGTCGCCGACACCTGTGAGATCGCCGGGCCGTGGTCGTCGCTGCCGGCGATCTACGACGAGGTGGTCGCGGCCATCGAGGCGGTCCCGGGGACGCTGCGCGCCTCCGCGCACCAGTCGCACGCCTACACCGACGGGGCCTGCCTGTACTTCTCGCTCCGCGGTGACGTGGAGCGGCCCCGCCGCCGCGAGTGGTACCGGGCCGCCTGGGACGCCGCCAACGAGGTGCTCATCCGGCACGGCGCCGCGATCAGCCACCATCACGGTGTCGGACTGCTGCGCTCGCCGTACGTGGAGCGCTCGCTGGGCAGCGGCTTCGGCACCTGGGTGGCTATCAAGCAGGCCCTCGACCCGACGGGGATCATGAACCCCGGGAAGCTGGGGCTGCCCGACCGTTTCAAGGCCGGTACGGCCGACCAGGGCTAGCACATAAGGTGGATTGGTGAACCATCGTCCAAAACGTCCCGTTGACCGGCGCCTGCTGGCCGCGCTGGCGGAACATCCCGTCATGGCGTCACTGGTCGGTGTGGAGATGGCGGACCGGTTCACCACCACCTCGACCCCGCTCGGCATCCTCGCCTCGGTCCCGCTCGGCGACCTGACGGAGACGGTCCGGCGGACCGTCGCCGCGGGCAAGATCGTGTTCGTCAACATGGACTCGACCCCCGGTCTGGGCCACGACCCCGGCGCCCTGACCTACCTCAAGGGGATCGGGGCGATCGGGATCTGTTCCACCCGCGCGGCGATCATCGAGCGGGCGAGCAGTCTGGGCCTGCTGGCCATGCAGAAGGTGTTCGTCACCGACCGCTCCAACCTGCACCGCAGCCTCCAGTCCGTCGCCCGCTCCCGCCCGGACCTGGTCCAGCTCATGCCCGCTGTCGTGTTGCGCTACATGGAGCAGCAGGCCAGAGCGCTCGGCGTGCCGTATCTGGCGGCCGGGTTCGTCCAGGACGAGGCGGACGTGGTCGAGGCACTCCACCACGGTGCCGCCGGGGTCTGCACCTCGGACGAGGAGCTGTGGGGGCTGCGCCGCTCGGCCCTGCGCGCCTCCTGAGACACCTCCCGGCCCACCGGCCCACCCGTACCGCCCCGCCCTGACGCGCGGGCGGGTCCGCGTGACCCCAGATCACGCGGGGCGGGTCCGTGTAACCCCAGATCACGCGGGGCGGTCCGCGTGGCCTCGGCCGCCGCATGAGCGTGATCCGCCGGCGGCCATCCGCAGTGAGCAGTCTCCGCACGGAAGGACGACTCGATGACGCCGGTAACGCCGGATCTGTCCGGACCGCGCCCTGGGCCGCCGCCGGCGGCTCCCGGGGTACCACCCGGCGGCACGGACGGGAGCGCGTCCGGCGGCACGGACGGGAGCGCACCCGACGACACGGACAGGACCGCGTCCAGCGGCACGGACGGGAGCACATCCGGCGGCACGGACGGGAGCACATCCGGCGGCACGGACGGGGCCGCGTCCGGGCCGGAACCGCCGGCGGGCGGGAGCCCACGCCTGATGGCGGCCGCGCCTGCCGTGTTCGTCGTGCTCTGGAGCAGCGCGTTCATCGCCGGCATTCCGGGGGTCGCGGCCGCTCCGCCGCTGCTCCTGATGTTCGCGCGCTTCGCCCTGGCCGGGGTGCTGCTCGCCGGGTACGCCCTGATCACGCGCGCGCCCTGGCCACGCGGCCGGGCCCTGGCGCACATCGCCGTCTCCGGTCTGCTCATCCAGGCCGTCCAGTTCGGCAGCTTCTACACCGCGCTCGGCATGGGCTTCCCGGCGGCCGTCGTCTCCCTCGTCCAGGGGCTCAACCCTGTCGTCATCGTGCTGGCCACGCGCTTCCTCGGCGAGAGGGTCACCCGGCGGCAGGGACTCGGCTTCGCCCTCGGCGCGGCCGGTGTGATGCTCGCCGTCGCCGACCGGGTGAGCCTTTCGATCTGGGGCGTGGTGCTGTGCCTGGTCGGGCTGTTCGGCCTGAGCGCCGGCACCCTCTACCAGAAGCGTTTCGTCCCGCGCATGGACGTCCGCACCGGGACCGCCGTGCAGCTTCTCGCCAGCGCCCCGGCGGTCGGGCTGGCCTGCCTGGCCGTCGAGACCCCGCGGGTGTCGGACTGGGCGGCGTTCGGCGGGTCCGTGGCCTGGATGGTGCTGGTCAACTCCATCGCGGCGTTCATCCTGCTCAACATGATGCTGCTGCGCTCGTCCGCCAGCCGGGTCAGCACGATGTTCTTCCTGACGCCCTCGGTGACGGCGGTGCTGGCCTGGCTGCTCGTCGGCCAGTCACTGCACCCGCTCGCCGTCGCCGGGCTCGTCCTCGGCGGCGCCGGCGTCCTGCTCGCCAATCACCGGCCGGCACAGGACGAAGGGTGAACGGCCTGGTCCCGCCCCCGGCGGCTCCACCCGCGCGTCTGCCCCAGAAACCGATGTCGAACAGAACCCCGAACCCCGAACCCCCGGAGAGGTGATGTGATGAGAATCCGCGGAGCCGTCCTCGAAGAGATCGGCCGGTCGCGCCCGTACGCCGAGTCCCGGCCGCTGTCGGTCTCCGAGCTCGAACTGGACCCGCCCGGCCCCGGCGAGCTCCTCGTCAGGATCGAGGCGGCGGGCGTGTGCCACTCGGACCTGTCGGTCGTCGACGGCAACCGGGTGCGCCCGGTCCCCATGCTCCTGGGGCACGAGGCGGCCGGCCTGGTGGAGCAGGTCGGCACGGGCGTCGATGACGTCGAGGTCGGCCGGCGGGTCGTCATGACCTTCCTGCCTCGCTGCGGCGGGTGCGAGGGCTGTGCCACCGACGGGGTGACGCCCTGCGTCCCCGGAAGCGCGGCGAACAACAGGGGAGCGCTGCTGGCCGGCGGCGTCCGCCTGCGCCGGGACGGCGCCGAGGTCCTGCACCACCTCGGGGTCTCCGCCTTCGCCACCCACGCCGTCGTCGACCGGCACTCGGTCGTCCCGGTGGGCGAGGACGTCCCTCCCGAGGTCGCCGCGATCCTCGGCTGCGCCGTGCTCACCGGCGGCGGCGCGGTCATCAACGTCGGCAGGCCCTCCGCCGGTCAGACGGTGATGGTCGTCGGGCTCGGCGGCGTCGGCATGGCCGCGCTGATCACCGCCCTCGCCTTCGACGGCGTCACGGTCATCGGCGTCGACGGCAACCCGGACAAGCTCGTCACCGCACAGGAACTGGGCGCCCACGCGGTGTACCGCCCCGCCGAGGTCGTCGAGCTCGGGATCAAGGCGCCGATCGTCGTCGAGGCGGCAGGGAACGCCCGGGCCTTCGAGACCGCGGTCACGGCGACCGCGCCCGGCGGCCGCACCGTCACCGTGGGGCTCCCCGCGCCCGACGCCCGAGCGTCGATCTCGCCGCTCGGGCTCGTGGCGGAGGGACGGACCATCGTCGGAAGCTATCTCGGCTCGGCGGTCCCCGCCCGCGACATCCCCGTCTTCGCCCAGATGTGGCGCGAAGGCAGGCTCCCGGTCGAGGCGCTGGTGTCGTCGAGGATCCGGCTCTCCGCCGTGAACGAGGCGATGGACCAGCTCGCCGACGGGACCGCCATCCGCCAGGTCATCGTGTTCGACGACGCCGACGGCCGGTAGACCCGCCGAGGGTCCGGGGGACACGTGATCGCAGGCGGGACGCGCGCCGCTCCGTCACCCCTTCCTGCGGTTCTTCTGGAACTCCTCCTTCAGCTTGAGGAACTCGGATTCGGAGCCGGCGAACTTCGTGACGCCCTTCTCCGGATCGGTCGTCACGAAGAACAGCCAGGGGCCGGGGGCCGGCTTCAGGGCGGCCTCGATGGCGTCGTCCCCCGGGTTGCCGATGGGACCGGGCGGCAGGCCGAGGCGCATGTAGGTGTTGTACGGCGACCGGCTCCGGATGTCCTCGTTCGACGCACTGACGCCGTACTTGTTCAGGCCGTACATGACCGTGCTGTCCAACTGCAGCTTCATCTCGGGCGTGTGGTTCAGCCGGTTGTGGATGACCCGCGCGATCTTGGGCATGTCGCGCTTGTCGGTCGACTCGGCCTGGACGATGCTGGCGATGGTCAGGATCTCCAGTGGCGTACGGCCGGCGCGCCTGGCGCCGGCCACCAGGTCGGCGTCCTGGGCCGCGCGGTTGAAGCGGGTGACCATCGCGGCGAGGATCTCGCGGGGGCTCGACTCGGGCGAGACCTCGTAGGTCGCGGGGAAGGCGAATCCTTCCAGCGCGCCCTTGGCGTAGGCCGGCAGGCCGAGCGCCCCGCCGTCCTTGACGGCCCGCTCGAACTCCGCCACGGGCCTGCCGGTGGCGGTCGAGAGCCGATCCAAGATGTCCGAGAGCCGCAGCCCCGCTTTCACGGTCAGGGTGGTCCGCCCCCGTCCGGTCTCCACAAGCGCCTGGCCGGTGCCCTGCCCGGTGGACTCCCGCGGCACCGTCACCCGGGAGGACAGCCCTTCGACCGCGAGTGCGGCTCCGACCGCCAGCACCGTGACGGCGGCCGCCGCCGCCAGGGCGAGGCCACGGCGGGGGGATCGGCCTCCGTCGGCCTGGAGGAACCGGCCCGGTGGGGGTGGCTGCTCATCGTGGGCCATGTCGGAAAGGGTCTCGCGCAGCAGATCCTCGATGTTCATCGCAGCTCCCTCACGGTGCTCAGCTCGGGTGCGGCCTTCTTCAGGCGCTCCAACGACCGGTAGATCTGGCTGCGGACCGAGCCCACCCTGACCCCGAGCAGCCGTGCGATCTCGGTCTCGGACAGGTCTTCGAAGTAGCGCAGCACGAGTATGGTCCGCTGCCGGGGTGTCAGCCGGGCAAGAGCCGTGCGCATCACCAGGCGGAGGTCCACGATCTCGGCGTGCCCGTCGCCGATCTGTTCGGGCAGCCACCCGGTGGACACTTCCGCGATGCGGGAACGGCGCCGCCACCAGCTCACCTGCTCGTGGTACATGACGCGGCGGACGTAACCCTCGACGGCCGCCGGGTCGCGCAGGTCGCGCCACTTCGCCGACGTCTTGGCCAGCGCCGACTGCACCAGGTCCTCAGCGGCGTGCCGGTCACCGGTCAGCAGGTACGCGGTACGGAACAGAGCCTCCGACCGGTCGATGACGAACTGCCGGAAGTCCGCCGCAAATCCTGGATCCACCCGTCCTCCTCGCTGTGTCACCAGCCAAGGACGCGGGCAGGTCTCCGATCTATGCCGACCCGTCCGGGCCGACCTGTCTCCAGGACCGCCCGGGACGGCTCGTCGCTCAGCCCACCGCCTGGGAGAGCATGGTCCGGGACGGCGCGAGCAGTCCCGCGACGGCGTCGGCGGCCGCGGGATGCCGGGCCAGCAGTTCCGCCACCGCGGGGTGGCCGGGCCCGTCGGCGGCGGGGACGGCCTCCTGCCATCCGCCGTCGCATCCGAGCAGCGCGGCCACGGCGTCGCACGCCGCCGGGTGGCCGGCCAGCAGCCCGGTCACCGGCCCGGCCGGCGCGGCCACCCGTCCGGCGGGCGCCTGCGGCACCGCCCGCGCCGCCCACGGCGGCACCCACGTGTCGACGGCGGCCAGGCTCGCCGGGAACGTGCGGCCGGCTTCGCGGACGAGTACGGGCACGAGTTCGGGCGCCTGGTCCCGGAGGGTCGTGATCAATGTGGGCAGCCACGGGAGCAGGATGGCGTCGGGCAGCCGGGCGAAGGCCTTGGACATCATCTCGACCACGAAGGGCGCCAGCGCCGGAGCCGGCTCCAGCGCCTGGACGAACCCGCTCATGTACTGGGGGAAGGCCGGGATGACCAGCGGGTTGGCCAGCAGCTCGTCGCAGCGCGAGCGCAGCTCGGCCATCGGCAGCAGGCCGAGCTGGGACTGAGCGGCCCACAGCAGCGCCACCTTGGCGGGCGCCTCGGGATGCGACTGCCGTACGGCCAGTTCGAGCTGCGCGCGGTCACACCCCAGGGCGAGCGCGAGGCTCTCCATGCTGGACAGGAAGCCGAGCATGGCGGCCACCTGGCGGACACCGGTGTCGTCGTCCACGAAGGCGGTCGGCAGCAGCGTGCAGTAGTGCGCGTATCCGGCGGTGACGAAGTCCTCGCACCACGCCGGCAGCACCGGCTCGGTGGCGCGGTAGTGGGTCAGCAGCCTGCGGATCCGGCGCAGCACCTCGGGGGCGTCGTCCACGGTGCGCTCGGCGGCCAGCAGCTCGACCGCCCGCGCGCCGAGCTCGTCGGTGAAGCGCCGGCTGCCCAGGTAGAGGATGGCGTCCTCGACGGCCGCGAGGGCGACGGCGGCGGTGGCCCGGGGCTCCCACACGCTACGGCGCAGGCGCTGCTCCAGCACCTGCTCGACGGTGACTCCCTCGTAGCCCAGCTCGATGATCGCCCGCTGGTGGTGGCCGATCGCCAGGTCCCAGCTCTCCTGGATCGACCGCTCGCCCAGCTTGCGCGAGCCCATGATGGGACGGACGGCGCCGTCGGGCAGCAGGTGGCGCAGTATCCACAGCAGGTGGGAGCAGGGCACCAGCTCCGGGGACGCGTCGAGGTTCAGCAGCGCCCGCTGCACCGCGCGCTTGTCCAGGTTGAGTCCCAGCGGGCTCAGCCGGTCGTACACGTCCTGGGCCAGCGGCGGCAGGGCGTGGTAGCCGACCTGGCCGATCCGGTCACCGCCCAGGAGGATCTCGCACAGCCGGCGCACGTCGCGGCGGCCGGGCACCACGTCCTTCTCGATGCACGTGACCGCGGCGTCCTGGAAGTCGTAGGGCGTGGGACGGGCCCGGTTGCGCATGCCTGCGAGCAGGATGGACGTCTCGAACACGGCGATGGCGTCCGCCGTGCTGGCCAGGTAGCCGTTGCCGCGGGCCAGCCGGACGATGTCGACGCACCACCCCAGCAGCTCGGCCTCGTCAAGGCCGTCCAGCGCGGGCGGGTCCGACAGGAAACCGGACAGCCGGTCGGTGACCGGCCCCGGCGGGGCGGGCGCCGCCAGCGGTGCGCGCCCCGCCCGCTTGCGGGCGCCCTGCTGGCCCGCGAGCCGGTACGGCGTGACGCCCCAGCGCGCCACCGCCTTGGTCCAGGTCGCCGCGGCGATCGACACCGAGCCGGAGGCCAGCCCGAACTGGGCCTCGATGGCGGAGTGGCTGGAGGGGATGAGCCCGTACAGCCAGCGCGTGGCCGTGGGGGGGCTGATGTCGTAGGCCGGCGCCTCGGCCGCCAGCCCGAACTGCTCGACCCGGCTGGCCGCGTGGAAGGCGCCGCACACGTACAGGCACTGCGACGGGTCGACGCCGGACGCGGCCAGGTGCTCGCGCATCCGGGTCCACATGTAGCGCTCGCGGTCCTCGTCACGGGCCAGCCGGTCGCCGTCGCCGGGGCCCAGCCGCCGGAACAGGCTGCCGATCAGCACCATGACCTGGCGGTAGGTCTCGTAGTCCGCGCCGACCAGAGGCTGCTCCACATACTGGTCCCACCACTCGGACCAGTGCCGGACCTTGCCGTGGTGGAGCAGGTGCGCCTCCAGCTCGGCGAAGCGGGGCCGCAGGTCGCCGATCTCGATGCCGACGGCGTCGCCGTGCAGGGCCGCCTCCTCGCCGTGCCCGGCGGCGTCCTCGTCGGCCGTCGGGGGCTCGGCCGGCTCGCGGGGCAGCCACTGGAAGACGTGGTCGGCCGAACGGTCCACCAGCACCAGCTCGACGTCCGGCGTGTCGAGGGCGTAGGCGATGGCCTGGTACTCGGCCGACGCCTCGGTGATGGGCGCCACGACGCTGAGCGGCCCCCACGCCGGTGGGAAGCCGTCGAGCTCGGAGGCGAACGCCTGCAGCGCCACGGGGAGGCGGCAGTTGCGCAGCTCGTCCAGGAGCGGCTGCAGGTCCTCGCACAGCTCCAGATAGACGACCTTGGGCTGCTTCTCGCGCAGGCGCCGTGCCATGGCCAGCGCCGAGGCCGGTGAGTGGTGGCACACCGGGAAGATCTCAAGCTCCTCGCGCAGCGCCCGGTCGACGTCGTCGACCATGCCCGACAGGATGCCGGGCACGGTGCCCGGGGCGTCGGCGAAGGCGGTGGCGGCATCGAGCAGCTGCTCGCGCAGGGCGCCGAAAGGGCTCATGACAGCGTGGAGATCGCCTGGCGGCCGCCTTCGAGGAATTCCTTCCACTCCCCGCCGTCCTTCTTGCTCCGGGGCTCGACGACACCGTGCCAGTACTTGTTCAGGATGGCCAGGTCCTCCGGGCTGCGGCGGGCCAGCGAGCCCACCAGCGAGCCGGCCAGGGTCTCCGCCCGCAGCGTGCGGTCGCCGAAGAACTGGCTGTGCAGGATGGCGTCCTCCAGCACGCCGATCTGCTCGGCCGTGGACAGCGCCGACTCCAGCTTCTCGTCGTCGCTGGTGGCCGAGGCCGCCGCGGCGCGCAGGTCGGCGAAGCTCTGCAGCAGGATGTCCAGCAGCGTGGGCGGCAGCTCCAGCTCGATCCGGTGCCGGCGCAGCAGCTCCGTGGTGCGGAAGCGGACGATCTCCGCCTCGCTGCGCTTGTTCGTCACCACGGGGATGCGGACGAAGTTGAAGCGCCGCTTCAGGGCCGACGAGAGGTCGTTGACGCCGCGGTCCCGGCTGTTGGCCGTGGCGATGATCGAGAACCCGGGCTGGGCGAAGACGATGTTGTCGTCGTCGAGCTCGGGGATGGACACGTACTTCTCGGACAGGATGGAGATCAGGGCGTCCTGCACGTCACTGGTCGAGCGGGTCAGCTCCTCGAAGCGGCCGATCACCCCCTGCTCCATCGCCGTCATGATCGGCGAGGGGATCATCGACTGGCGGGACTGCCCCTTGGCGATCACCATGGAGACGTTCCACGAATACTTGATGTGGTCCTCGGTGGTGCCGGCCGTACCCTGAACGACGAGGGTGGAGTTGCGGCAGATGGCGGCCGCGAGCAGCTCGGCGAGCCAGCTCTTGCCGGTGCCGGGGTCGCCGATCAGCAGCAGTCCCCGGTCCGAGGCCAGGGTGACGATGCTGCGCTCGACGAAGCTGCGGTCACCGAACCACTTCTGGGAGATCTCGCGGTCGAGCCCGTCGGAGCGCTCGGACCCGAGCACGAACAGCCGCACCATCCGGGGGCTGAGCCGCCACGAGAACGGCTTGGGCCCGTCGTCGACGGACTCCAGCCAGTCGAGCTCCTCGGCGTACTTCACCTCGGCGGGGGCACGCAGCATCTCGTTGGTCATTCGCGGGGTCTCCTAGGCGAGGAAGTTCTTGAGCTCGAACACGAGTTTGCGGATGTG
Organism: Streptosporangium brasiliense; assembly: GCF_030811595.1. Taxonomy (NCBI): domain Bacteria; kingdom Bacillati; phylum Actinomycetota; class Actinomycetes; order Streptosporangiales; family Streptosporangiaceae; genus Streptosporangium; species Streptosporangium brasiliense. The sequence continues at coordinate 2,117,912 of NZ_JAUSRB010000002.1, read as the reverse complement.
GCCCGAGATCACGGGGGTGCCCAGGTCCTTGAGTTTCTGGCGGAACCAGGGGTCCACACTCTGGTGTCCCGAGCTGTTCACCGAGCCGACCGGGATGAACTTCACCCCTGACCGGTGCACCGCCTCGAAGTCGGTGATCAGTGCTCGGTTGTCGTAGAAGTCGGAGATCCACACCATCACGGTGTTGCGCGGATCGGCGATCTTCGGCCGGGCGAGGGCCATCGCGACGGTCCCGTCGGTGCCGCCGCCGAGCGTCGTCCGCAGCAGCACCTCGAACGGGTCGTGCACCCACGGGGTCAGGTCGAGCGCGCGGGTGTCGTAGGCGACCAGGTGCACGTCCACCTTGGGCAGCCCGGCGAAGATCGAGGCGAGGATCGTGCAGTTCACCATCGCGTCGACCATCGACCCCGACTGGTCGACGACCACGATCAACCGCGCGGGCGTGGTGCGGCGGGCGGTGTGCCGGTAGTACAGCCGGTCCACGTACAGCCGCTGGTCCTCCGGGCTCCAGTTGGTCAGGTTCTTCCAGATCGTCCGTTCGAGGTCGAGGTTGCGGAAGACCCGCTTCGGCGGCACCGACCTGTCGACGACGCCGACGCTGGTCTTCTCGACCTGCGTGCGCAGCACCTCGGCGACCTCGTCGACGAACCTGCGGATCAGCGCCTTGGCGTTGGCCAGCGCGACCCCCGACAGGTTGGCCTTGTCCCGCAGCAACTGCTCGATGAGCGACATGCTCGGCGTGAGCTTCCTGGCCAGGGCCGGGTCGGCGAGCACCTCGCGCAGGCGCATGCGCTTGACGAGGTCGCCCTCCAGACCGGCCAGGACACCGGCCAGCTCGCCCGCGCCGGGACGGGAGCGCAGCTCACCCGGCTCGGCCCCGAGCGCCTGCTCGAACCAGCCGGCGTCCTGCTGCCAGCGGGCCAGGTCGGTGGCGGTGACGTTGCCCGTCCCGGTCGAGAACACGTTGAGCAGGAGCTTCGACACCAGAGCCGCCCGGCGCACCTCGGCCGCGCCGTCGCGCTCAGGCCGGTCAGCGCCATCATCCTCGGCCGCGCCGTCCCGCTCAGGCCGGTCACCATCGCCCTCGGGCGCACCGGCCCGCTCAGGCCGGTCAGCGCCGTCGCCCTCGGCCGCACCGTCACCTTCCGTCGGCTGGTCGCCGCCGTCGCGCTGCGCCATCAGGCCCCGCAGCTCGGCGCCCAGGTCCGGGAAGCGCTGCACGAGGGTGTCGACCGACACCGACGGGTCGAGCAGCGCCGGCGGCAGCCCGAGATCGTCGACGATGGCCACGCCGGCGGCCTCCAGCGAGGGCTGCTCGTCGGTGTCGAACACGCGCGCCAGAAGACGCCAGTAGAGCACCTGGCGCCGGTTCTCGTCGGCGCTGATCCGGGGGTCGCTCATCGCCGCAGCAACCGCCCGGCCCGCTCGCGCAGCACGGCCACCACGTCGCCGGCCCTGGCCTCGGCCTTGGCGGCCTTGGGGTCGGTGGGGCCCAGCGCCCAGTCGCCGTTGTACGCCGTGACCGGCTTGCGCTTGACCGTCGCCTGGACCGCCAGGGGCTGCAGCAGCCATCGGCCGCCGTCCCAGCGGATCAGGCCGATGCAGGCCGAGGAGGCGGTCACCAGCTCGGGGGTGAGCGGGCCGCAGGCCGGCAGGCGGTCGACGTCGACGTCGAGGGTGTTGCCGTCCAGGTCCAACGTGCCGTCGGCGGCCACCTTGTAGCCCTCCACCAGCACGGGTTCGGCGATGCGCACCGGATGGCGGTCCAGGGGCGGCACCGCCGGGGCGAGCGCGCCGGTGAGCTGGACCCGGGCGGTGGCGAACGGGTCGGCGGGCCCGCCCGCGCGGGCCCGGTCCTCATGCCACACCAGGTCACCGCTGCCCAGCAGGGGCAGGTCCGTGACCTCCAGGCCGCGGTGCTCGGCCAGCGCGCCCAGCAGCACGGGGTAGGCGCCGAGCAGCCGCCACAGGGTCGGGCCGACGATCGTGTCCACCTTCGCGGCGGCGACGCTGGTGCGCACCAGCCGGGACGGCCCGCCGCCGGCAGGCTCCAGCACGCCGTGCACCTGCACCTGCACCGCGGTGCCGTGCTCGTGCACGTCGGCGCCGAGGATCAGCAGCCGGCCCGACACCGTCTCCGCGGGCGCGGAACCGCCGGGCAGACCGCCGGGCTGCGACAGCAGCAGGGCACGCGTCCACAGGTCGGCCCAGCGCCGCGCGGGCAGCCGCTCGGCCGCCCCGACCGGGCATGACGCCCGCAGCTCGGCCGCCAGGCCGTCGAGCAGCACCGCCGGCCGGCGCAGCTCCGGTACGGCCAGCAGGGCCTCAAGTGTCTGGTCCGAGGCGGAGACGAGGTCGTGGTCGACGCCCCGCCATCCGGTGATGGCCAGCTCGTGGAGCCAGGACCGGGCCCCGCTGAGCAGGTTGTCGGCCACGGGCGCCGCCGTGGACGGCGCTTCCTCCCACGGGGCCCTGGACCGTCCCAGCGCGGCGTCGAGACGGCCGAGCAGGGCGTCGTGCACCGCGCCGAGCAGGGCGGCGCGCCCGCCGGCCAGCACCGTCAGATGCTCGCCGGCGACCGAGCCGGCGGCGAGCTTTCCGGCCGCCTCGTCCGCGCGTCCGCCGAGCGGCGTGGCGGCCAGGGCCCCGGCCAGGGCCGCGAGCGCCGCGGCGCGGTCCTCGCCGAGCCGGGCGAATCCGTGCACGAGGGCGTCGTCGAAGCCCGTCACCAGGTCGAGGGCCTCCCTGACTCCCACCGGGTCGCCGTCGAGCAGTTCGGCCAGCTGTACTCCGAGCATCATCGGGCCGCCCCCGTGGCCGGGAACCAGTGCAGTTCGGGGATGGGCTCGGTGGTGTCGGGCAGCTCCAGGTAGGCCAGGTGGCGCAGGAAGCGGCTGAACACGACGGCCGCCGGCGCGGGCTCGTGCCCGCCGCGCAGGCAGCTCATCAGGTCCGCGCCGTCGCCGACCTCGACGCGCAGGTAGCGGGCCACCCGGTCGAGGCCGTACTGCAGCACGGCCTCCGCGGCGAGCGCCTGCAGGTGCTTGCACGGCGAGCCGTACACCCCGCCGCACGGCCGGTTGTTGTTGGTGCTGCAGCTGAAACCGTGCGTCCCGGCGGCGATCGACGAGACGTACACCCGGGCGATGTCCGAACCGCTCGACACGACACCCTGCAGCCGTCCGTCCGCCAGTTCGACGAAGGGGACCTTCGCCAGTTTGCGGGGCTGGACGGGGGAGACCACCCGCGCCACGCTGCACTGCTCCCACGCGGTTCTGTCCGCGCTCACGATCCTCGACCTCCAGCCCAACGGCTCGCGGACGCCAGGCTGTGCTGCGGCATCTACGCGAACGGCCGATCCATGATCCGGAAATGTACCCCATGGGCGCGTCGGCTGCGACCTGGCTCCGGAGCCCGGCGCCGCCCCTCCGGGACCTGTCCGGCGGGACCCGGAACGTCCCGGAGCGGCCGCCCCCGCGGCCGTGAGGCCAGGGACGTGGGGGCGCGCCGTCCGGCCACGCGGCACCGGCGCCCCTTCCTCCGCCGGGACTTGTCGGAGATCATGACGACGCGGACATCGGCGGGGTCAGGGATGGGACGGGACGTGGGTCGATGGGGCACGCTCGGCTGGCGCGATCCGGAATGCCTCGCCGCCAGCCCCGGCCGCGAACGCGTGCACCGCTTCGTCGCGATGCTGCTGATCCTGCAGCGCCTCAGCTACCTGGTCCCGGCGGGCGCGAGCCTGTTCAACGCCGACGGGCTCTACGAGGACCGGGCGCTCAACGCCCTGCTGCTGGCCGTCGCCCTGGCGTGGAACGTTCTCCAGTCCGTGTCCGTACGGCGGCGCGGCTGGTTCGCCCCCTGGGTGGTCGGCGCGGACGTGGCGGTGACCTGCGTGCTCATGATGGGGGTCACCGCCAACTGCGTGGGCGCCGCCACGACCGGCACGGCCAACTGGTCCTCCTCCGCCCTGCTGTCCACGGGGGCGGTGGTCGGCGCGTTCACCACGCGGCCCCGCCACGCCCTCGCGCTCCTGCCGCCGATCGCCGCCTACGCGGTGGCGCACGCCGGCGACCTCGGCCTGCGCTACCCGCTCCCGCTCGACCTCGCCGTGCGCGTCAACGGCTACGTGTGGTTCGCGGTGATCGTCTACTTCATCCGCCGCTACCTGGCCGCCCAGGCGCGCCGCCTGGACGACCTGACGGAGCTGCGCCTGGCCGCCGAGGCGGAGCAGGCCCGCTCGACCGAACGGCTGGCCCACTACCGGCAGTTGCACGACACGGTGCTGACCACCTTGACCGCGATCGCCCGGGGCGGCCTGGACCACCGCGCCGAGCAGGTCCGCCGGCGCTGCGCCGCGGACGCCGAGTACGTCCGGGCCCTGATCGGGCAGGACTCGGCGGGCCCGCCGACCACGCTGAGCAACGGGCTGGCCCAGGCGGTGGCCAGGGCCGCCTGCCTGGGACTGCGCGTCAGGCATGCCGCCGCGGCGCTGCCGGAGCGGCTGCCGCCCGAGGTCACCGCCGCCCTCACCGACGCCTGCGGCGAGGCGCTCAACAACGTCGCCGTGCACTCGGGCGCCGGGGAGGCCTGGCTCACCGCGGTCACCGTGGACGGCGCGGTGACCATCCGGGTGGTGGACCGGGGCCGGGGATTCGCTCCCGGGGAGACGGAGTTCGGCTTCGGGCTGCGCTCATCGGTGATCGACCGCATGCGGGAGGCGGGCGGGAGCGCCGCGATCCTGGCGGCACCGGGGGAGGGCACCTGCGTGGAACTCGTCTGGCCCGCCGGCTAGGGCAGCAGGCCGTCCTCCCTGGCCCGGACGGCCAGCTCCAGCTTGGTGTAGGCGGGCCGGCCGGCCTTGCGGTATTTGTCCTTGACCCGCTCCAGGTAGTTCTTGGCCGTCCCCGGCTGCACCCCGGCGCTGCGCGCGGCGGCGGCCAGCGTCATCCCCGAGGCGTAGGCCAGCAGCACGGCCCGTTCCTGCGGTGACAGCGTGGGCCGGTCGGCGCAGCGGTCGGACAGCCAGCCCAGGGCGAGCTCGGGAGAGTAGGCGACGCCCTCCCCGACCACCTCCCCGACCCGCGCGATCAGGGCCGCCAGGTCGTGGTCCTTGGTCAGGTAGCCGCAGGCCCCGGCCCGCACGACCTTCCTGGCCATGTCGCCGGAGGGCACCACGCTGACCACCAGCACCCGGCGGCCGGCGCGCACCAGCTCGCGGACGTTGTCGAGGGGGTCGGAGCCGTCGGCGAGGAGCAGGTCCAGGATCACCACGTCGGCCTCGCCGGTCTCGGCCTCGGCCCCGAGCAGCGCGGCGACCGTGGCCCCCGTCGCCGCCAGCCGTACTCCGGGGACCCCCGCCAGCCAGGCGGCCAGTCCGTCGATCAGCATCTGGTCGTCGTCGACCACGGAAATGGTGATCACCAACCTCTTTCTCATAGACCCCATTTGCTGTCAAGTGAGCAGTTGTGGCGTCTATCGCCCCCCTCCTCCGCCTCAGATCATGGCCACACCGAGAAGGGAGTGGCCATGAGCGTGACCATCGAGAAGGCCGAGGAGATCATCGCCGCGTGGCGGGCGGGTGAGGAGCCCGGCGACGGCTGGGACAGCCCGGCGGGCCCGCTGCTGCCCAGCGGCGAGTACGCGGAGTCCGAGATCACCATGACCGGACCGCCGATCTCCGGCCGGTGCGGCACCGCGTGCACCGCCTCCCCCACCCGCTACTGCTGCTGAGCCGGAGGGCGGAGCGCATGGCCGGTGAATTCGACCCCCCGCTGGACGTCCTGACCGGACCGGCTCTGGCCGACCTGGCGGCCCGGCTGGGGTCGATCACCGGCCTCACCGCCGCCGACCGGCGGGCCCTGCTCGACGGCGCCGCCGCGGCGCTGGAGGAGACCGTCCGCCGCAAGGTCACCCGGGTGCTGGTGCTGGAGCTCAACGCGGCGAGGATCAGCGGCCGCCTGACGGCCGCCGACCCCGCCGCCCGCTGGGAACAGTGGCGCCGGAGCGTCGCCGAGCCCGCGTTCTGGCGGGAGCTCGCCGGCCACTATCCCACCATGCCGGGCAGGCTGCGGACCGTGATCGGCAACCGGTGCGAGGCCGCCGCCCTCCTGGCCCGCCGGTACGCCGCCGACAGGGCCGTGCTCCCCACCGGGGAGCTGACGAGTGTGGAGTTCGGCGCCGGCGACAGCCACCGTGGCGGGCACGCCGTCGCCGTCCTGCACGGCGTGGACGGCCGCGTGGTCTACAAACCACGCCCGCTCCAGGTGGACGCGGAGCTCGCCCGCCTCATCCCACGCGTGCTGCCCGGCGAGCCGCTCATCCGCGTGCCCGAAGTGATCGTCCGTGACGGGTACGGCTGGGCCGAGCACATCCGGCACCGCCACTGCGACGGCGACGCCGAGCTGCGCGCCTTCTACCGGGGGATCGGCCACTGGCTGGCGCTCATGCGCCTGCTGGGCGGCAGCGACCTGCACGCCGAGAACCTGATCGCGGCCGGACCCCACCCCGTCGTCGTCGACTGCGAGACGCTCTTCACCCCGCACGCCTCCGCCGCCCCCTCCGGCTACGGCCTGGCCGTCGACCGGGCGGTGAGCCTGGTCGAGGGCTCGGTGCTGCGCACCGGGCTGCTGCCCGGCCGGGGCGTCGCGCTGGGCTGGCGCGGGGTCGACCTCTCCGCCGTCGGCGCCCTGCCCGGACAGCAGCCGTACATGGAGCTGCCCGTCGTGCTCGGCGCGGGCACCGACACCGCCAGGCTGGGCGTGGAGCGCGTGCCCGTCCCGCAGACGGCCAACCACCCCAGCCCCGGACCGGTGCTCGGCCGCTACTGGGACCTGATCCTCGCCGGGTTCGACGAGCTGACCGAGCGCCTGCACGCGATGGACGGCCGGGGCGAGCTGGCCGGGGCGCTCGACGCCTTCACCGACTGCCCGATCCGGGTGGTGCTGCGCTCCACCGAGTCCTACGCCGAGCTGGGCAGGATGCTCTGGCACCCGGCCGCGCTGCACGACGAGGCGGCGGCGCGTGACAAGACCGCGCGGCTGCTGGCCGAGCAGGCCGGGAACGTGCCGGGCGCGCCCGCCGACCCCACCGTCATCGCGGCGGAGGTGGACGAGCTCTGCGAGGGCGACGTCCCCTTCTTCGCCACCACCCCGCGCAGGGGGCGCATGGACGGCCCCCGCGGTACCGCCCACGGACCCGGGCAGGATCTCGTCGCCGACGCGGTGCGCCGCTGGCGCGGCCGCGACCAGGCGCTGGACCGCCAGGTGATCCAGGCCGCCCTGGTCAGCGCCTATCTCAACGAGGGCTGGCTGCCCGACGAGAAGCCGCTGGCCCCCGCCCTGGTCCGCACCGACGACCTGGACGGCAGGCGCCGCACGGTGGCCGCGGGCATCCTGCGCGGCGTGCTGGACAGCGCGGTGCTCGCCGAGGACGGCACCGTCACCTGGATCAGCCCCGTCCTCAACCCCACCGGCTGGACCGTGCAGCCGCTCTCGTCCGACCTGTACGGCGGGGCGCACGGGGTGGCCGTGCTCCTGGCCGCCTACCTCCAGGAGGCCGGGCAGGGCCGGGCCGACCCGGTGGACGGGGTGGCGGAGCTGCTCGCGGGCACGCTGCGCACGATCAGGCAGATCGAGGACAGGGACGCCGAGCACCGGCGGGAGGGCGTGCGCCTGCGCCCCCAGCCCCCCGGCGGCTACATCGGCGTCGGCTCCCAGATCTGGGGCTGGCTGCTGCTGCGCCGGCTCGGCGCCGTCGGACGGGAGGAGGCGCTCACCCGGGCGTCCGCGCTGGCCGCGACGGTGCCCGGGTCGGTCGCGGCGGACGATGTGTACGACCTGGTGACGGGCATGGCGGGAGCGGTGGTGCCGCTGCTGGGACTCGCCTCCCAGACGGGCGACGGGCAATGGGCCGGACAGGCGGCCGCGATCGGGGTACGGCTGGCCGAGCTCGCCCAGAGCCGGGAGCCGGGGGTCTGCTGGCCGAGCGCCCGCTTCCCGCAGGGGCTCGGCGGCCTCGCCCACGGCGCCACCGGCATCGGCTGGGCCCTGTCCCGCCTGGCCGCCTCCCCCACCGGGGCGCCTGCCTCCGGCACGACCGCCCCTGACGCCGTGACCCCACTCTCCGGCGCCGGAACCGCCTCCCCCACCGGGGCGCCTGCCTTCGGCACGACCGCCCTGGCCGCGTTCGCCTACGAGGACTCGCTCTACGATCCCGGGCTCGGCGGGTGGCGTGACCTGCGTGAGGACGGGATCACCGCCGCCGCCTGGTGCCACGGCGCCGGTGGCGTCGGCGTGGTGGCCGCCGACCGGCTGGCGCGTGAGGGCGGCGAGCGGTGGCGCGAGACGCTGCGCCGCGCCGCCGCGGCCTGCTGGGGCGAGGGCCTGGGCTGGAACCACACGCTCTGCCACGGCGACCTCGGCGCCTGGGAGGTGATCGACCTGGCGCTGGCCGCCGGCGTCGGTCCCCGGGGCGTGGACAGGGAGAGGCTGGACGCCTCCATCCTCGGCGGCATCGAGGAGCACGGCCCGGTCAGCGGCCTGGCCAGAGACGTCTTCGCCCCCGGTCTGCTGCCCGGGCTGGGCGGCGTGGCCTACCAGCTGCTGCGCATGCGCGCCGGCGGCGCCCTGCCCTCCGTCCTGCTGCCCGACCCGGAGGGATGAGGTGTCCGGCCAGCCGACGGGGCCGGCCCGGCCCCAGGCGGCCCGGCCGTCCGGGGCCGGGCCGCCTGGGCCGTCCGGGCCGTCCGGCGCCGAGCCCGGGGACCGGGAGGCCGGGAGACCGTCTCAGCCCGCGAAAGTGCCCTCCCGGCGGATCGTCTGCCAGCGCAGGCGCACCCCGAGCACGGCGGTCGCCACCGACTGGATCACCACCAGGTACATCAGCTGCCGGTAGACGAACTGCTGCAGCGGCAGCACCCACAGTGCCGAGGCCCGCTCGCGGTCCAGGCGCAGCGCGTACCAGCCGCTGAACGCCTGGACGAGCACGAATCCCGCCCAGACGGCCACCACCGGCAGCGGATCTCCCACCAGCACGCTGTAGACGGCCATGACGTCCACGACCGGGGCGAGCAGCGGTAGCACCACCTGGAACAGCGTCAGGTAGCCCAGGCAGCGCCGGCCGAACGGGCCCGGCTCCGCGATCGCGCGGCGGTGCTTCCACATCGCCTGCAGCGTGCCGTAGCACCAGCGGTAACGCTGGCGCCACAGCTGCCCGAGCGAGGTCGGCGCCTCGGTCCACGCCAGCGCGTTCTCCTCGTAGACCACCCGCCAGCCGCCCCGGCACATCGCCATGGTCAGGTCGGTGTCCTCGGCCAGGGTGTCGACGCTGACTCCCCCGATCTCCCGCAGCGCCGAGCGCCGGAAGGCCCCGATCGCCCCCGGCACGGTGGGCATGCACCCCAGCAGGTCGAAGGCGCGACGGTCGAGGTTGAAGCCGATGACGTACTCGATGTGCTGCCAGCGGCCGATCATGCCGCGCCGGTTGCCGACCTTGGTGTTGCCGCTGACCGCGCCCACGGCCGGGTCGGCGAGCGGCCGGACCAGGTGCTCGATGGTGTCGGGCTCGAAGACGGTGTCGCCGTCCACCATGACCAGGATGTCGTGCGAGGCGTGCGCGATACCGGTGTTGAGCGCCGCGGGCTTGCCGCCGTTCTCCTGGCGGATCACCCGTACTCCGGGCAGATCGAGGGAGGCGGCGATGGCGGCGGTGCCGTCGGAGGAGCCGTCGTCCACGACGATCACCTCCAGCGCGCCGGGATAGCCGGTGTTCACCAGTGAGCGTACGGTGGCCTCGATCCCGGCCTCCTCGTTGTAGGCCGGGACGATCACGCTGACGGCGGGCGGCGCGGGCCATGCCGGGGCACGCCCGGCCCGCCTCTTGCCGCCCCGTGCGCGCCGGGCGTGCACCCATGCCAGGACCAGGAAGAACAGCAGCCGCAGCAGGGTGAGACCCCCGGCGACGGCCAGGACCCACGACATCACCGTGACGAAGCCGCTCGCCCCGCGCTGGGCGAGACCCAGCCCGGTGCCGGCGACGCGCTCCAGGTCTCCGGCCGGGGCGTGGGCGGAGGGCATACCGAGCGCGGAGGTGAGCGTCGTCGCCCGATACTTCTGCTCGGCGAGCCTGGTGAGCAGGCGGTCCACCGCGGCGACCGTCTGACCGCGGTCGCCTCCCGAGTCGTGCATCATGATCACCGCGCCTCTGCCCCGGCGGGGGAGAGCGGCGCGGACGATCTGGTCGACGCCGGGCCTGGCCCAGTCCTTGGTGTCCAGGTCGGTGAGCGCGACGATGTACCCTTCCCCTCCCATGACACGCAGCGCGCGCAGCTGGGGGCCGGTGACGGCCGCCGGAGAGGAGGAGTACGGCGGGCGCACCAGGCGGGTGTGCACGCCCGCCGCGCCGGCCAGCGCCTTCTGCGTCAGCGACAGCTCCAGCCGTAACCGCCAGTCCGGCACGGCGGCGAGGTCGGCGTGGGCGTAGGTGTGGTTGCCGATCTCGTGTCCCTCGGCGACGATCCGCCGGACCAGCTCGGGGTTCTCGGCGATCCGGGCGCCGACGGCGAAGAACGTCGCCTTGGCGGAGTGCTTGGCGAGCACGTCGAGCAGCTGCGGGGTCCAGCGCGGGTCGGGGCCGTCGTCGAAGGTGAGCGCCACCGTGCGGGCCGGGAGGCGGGCACTGTCCGGCCTGGCACCGGTGAGATTGAGCACCGGGCCGCCGTGCCGTACGTCGTCGAGCTCGGTGGAGGGCCGGTCGGCCGGGGGCGGGGCGGCGTGCGTCTCGCCCACCGTGCTGGTCGCGTACCCGTTGAGCAGCAGCGCTCCCGCCATCAGCACGACGCCGACCGCGACCAGGAACCAGTGCCCTCGCGGGTCGCCCTGCCGCCGGCGCCGTCCCCGGTCCGCGGGGCGCCCTCCTCCGTCCTGGGACTGCCCGGGCGGGGGCGGCATCAGGTCGGCGAGGGTGACGGTGGCGGAGTCGGCGGACCCCGCCGTCCCGGCCGGATCCAGCGGCGGCCATACCTGTGTCGCCGGTGGCGGCTGCGGGCTCATCCCTTCGCCCCTGAGGTCTTGTCCGGGTTACGGCCGGGCGGGGTCTTGGCGTGGCCCGGCGGCTCGGTCCGTCCGGCGGTCGGCTCCGGCGACTGCTCGGGCGCCGTCGGTTCCTGCGGTGGGGCGGCCGTGGAGGGGTCCTCGGCGGGCGGTGAGGCCGGCCGCTCCGAGGGCGCCGGCAGGGGCGTCACCCGCGCCGGGGAGGAGACCGTGGGCCGGGCCGTGCGGCGGACCGGCGGCGTCGGGCGCTGCCGGGCGAAAACCGTGGTGGCCTCCGCACTCGGCGTGGGCCGCGCCGACCGCGTGGGCCCGCCCTCGGGCCCGGCCGTGGTGGCGACGGGCGCCGGCCGCGTGGGACGGTCCCCGGGCCAGCCGACCAGCGGCAGCGACGTGCCGGTGAACAGTCCGCCGACCACGGCCGCCACCGACACGGAAATCAGGGCGCCGACGCCGATGCCGACGGCCTTCAGGAGTCGCCGGCGTCTGCCGGTCTGGTCGACGAACACGGCCGTGCCGGTGGGATGCTGCCTGTCACTCACGGACGCAGATGGTAGTGACACATGGTTACGTATGGGGAATTTCATCACGTTTGTGACCAGGCGGATGACGGACGGTGACCTCGCCGGACGGTGACAGCCGCCGGCCACGTCCGTGGAGACGGCCGGAGAATCCGCGGACCGCGAGGAATCCGCGGACCGCGAGGAATCCGCGGACCGCGAGGAATCCGCGGACCGCGAGGAATTCCCGGGACGGGGGAATTCCCGGCCAGGAGAGTCTCGATGCCTGGAGAATTCCGGGATTCTCGGTGAATTTCCGAGACGTTCATGGAACGGAGCGTGACGTCAACCTTTCCAGGCATCCGTGCGCACCTCACGGGACGCGCCTTTCCCGACCCGTGCGACCGGCACGCGCGGATCCCCGCCGGCCGACGTCGGTCACGCAAGGCCATGGATAGGCTGCACATTGTTTCGACGTTCCACCGTCACGGTTTCCACGCCGCACCGGCACATCCTCTCCGCCCCTGCCCAGAAGTAGCATCTGTTCCGTATAACGCTATAGCATTCCATTATCCGGAATATTTGAGGAGGATCCATGGGCGAGGCCCAGTCTCCGGTGGGAAGCGTCGACCGCGCCCTGCTGATCCTGCAGGAGATCGGCAGGCACAGCAGGGGGATGACCCTCGACGAGCTGGCCACCCGGCTCGGGCTGCCCAAGAGCTCGCTCCACCGCCTGCTCGGCGCGCTGAAGCACCGGGGGTTCGCCGCGCAGCCCGAGCCCAGCGGGCCCTACTTCCTCGGCTCCGAGATGCTCGCCACGGCCTTCCGCTTCCACGAGACCATGGACCTGCGCGCCATCGTCCGTCCCCTCCTGCTCCGGCTGAGCGAGGAGTTCGCCGAGACCGTGCACATGGCCACGCTCGACGGGGGCGAGGTCGTCTACCTGGACAAGGTCGAGGCGGTCCGTTCGATCACGATGACCTCGGTGGTGGGCGGGCGCAACGCCGCGCACTGCACCGGCGTGGGCAAGGCGTTGCTGGCCTGGACCTACCCGACCGACGAGGCCGTCAAGGCGTGGGCGGAGAGATACGGCCCGCTCGCCGCGCCGAGCCGCAACACCATCACGAGCCCGGCGAAGCTGGCCGCGCACCTGGCCCAGATCCGGGAGCGGGGCTACGCGCTGGACCTGGAGGAGAACGAGCCCGGCGTGCGCTGTGTCGCCGCACCCGTCTTCATGGGCAAGCCCACCCCCGTCGCCGCGGTGAGCGTGACGGCCCTCAAGGACCGCATGCCTCCGGCCAGGATGGAGGAGGTCGGCGCGGCCCTGCGGCAGGCGGTCGCCGAGCAGCTCTGACCCTTGACACCGCACTCCCCGCGGTGGTCTCCTCTAGCCTGTTCGGAATCAAATTCTGCATCACGGAATTAAGGGAGTGCGGATGAGACTCAGCAGCTGGCGCGTCCCCACCGTGAGCCCGCGATGACCAGGGTCTCGGAACCGGAGATCGTCCCGGTGCCCCGGGCGCGGCTGGGCGAGGGGCCACGGTGGGACGGACGCACCGGGACGCTCCTGTGGGTCGACATCCCGGCGGGCCGGGTGCACCGTCTCGACCCCTCCGACGGCTCGCACGGCGTGATCGACGTGGGACAGCCGGTCGGGGTGGTGGCCCCCAGGGCCGCCGGCGGGCTGGCGCTCGCCGTCCGGGACGGCTTCGCCGTACTCCCCGAGCCCCGGTGGGCGGCCCCCACGACCGGGGACGCCGCCGCGCACGGCGGCCTGGAGCTGATCGCGCCGGTGACGGCCGCCGAGCGGCCGGGCAACCGGATGAACGACGGCGCCTGCGACCGCGCGGGCAGGTTCTTCGCCGGCACCAAGGCGGAGGACGACACCCCCGGAGCGGGCGCGGTCTACCGGCTCGACCCCGACCACCGCTGCGAACGGGTGCTGGAGGGGGTCACGGTCTCCAACGGGATCGCCTGGAGCCCGGACGAGCGGCTGCTCTACTACGTGGACACGCCCACCGGACGGGTGGACGTCTTCGACTACGACCCGGGTGACGGGCGGCTCGGCAACCGCCGGACGTTCGCCGAGATCTCGCGGGGGATGCCCGACGGGATCACCGTGGACGCCCGCGGCCACGTGTGGGTCGCGCTGTGGGGCGGCGGCGCCGTCCTGCGCCTGCGCCCCGACGGACGGCTGGACCTGACCGTCGAGATCCCCGCCACCAACGTGACGAGCTGCGCGTTCGGCGGCCCCGACCTCGACGTGCTGTATGTGACCACCGCCTCCGACGGCACGGCGGGCGGCGAGCTGCTGCGCTGCCGCACCTCCGTCGAGGGGATGCCGGCCAACCCCTACCGGGAGCGCGCGTGACGGTCCCGGAGACCGGCCGGACGCCCCGCTGAGGCCCCGGGCCCGAGGACGTGCCCGCGGACCCCGCGGGCACGTCCTCGGGCCCGCGCCCCGGCTCAGCCCTTGACCGCGCCGGTCAGCGCCTGGACGAACCGGCGCCGGCCGAAGAGGAACACGCCGAGCACGGGGAGCGTCGTGAGCACCGTGCCCGCCATGACCGCCGGCCAGTCGGCGCGGTGCTGGCCCTGGAAGGTCGTCAGCCCCCCGGTACGGCGAGCACCGCGTCGGTCTTGGCGGCAGCCTTGACCCGCCGCTCGTCGTGCTCGAAGACGACCCAGTTGTCGGGCCCCGAGACCGTCTCGTGGTTGCCGTCCGTGCCGGGCAGCCGCGCGACGCCGTAGTCGAGTTTCGCCGCCTGCAGGTCCGGGAGCACCCACGGGCCGGACAGGAAGAGGGCCGGCCGTCCGGACTCGAACAGCTTCTGCCCCTTCTCGGCCGGGCTGGAGTCGAGGTAGACCGACTTATCGTCGGCCGTCATGCAGACTAGCTTTCCGCTATACGGAATACGCTGAAAAACGTGGCTACTTATGGAACGGGACAGGGTGTGCCGGCAGGCCGTCCACCGGCACCCTCCTCCCCGTGGGCGTCCGCCGGGACCGCCGGGGAGTTGACAAGCTCGCCTCCACCCCGATTTCCTTGATCGCGAAATTTAATTCCGCTATACGGAAAGTAGAGAACTTTGTTGGTCAACTTCCGGGCGCTCCGCCCGGCCCCGCTCCGCCTCGCCGGGCGGCTGGCCGTGGCGGCGGCCGTACTCCTGGCCCCGGTCACGGCCCTCGGCGCCACCGCCTCGGCCGACGCCGCCGCTCCCGCCACCGCCTCGGCCGCACCGGCCGGCGCCGCCGCGAGCGCGGCCATCTGGCGCCCTCCGGTGCAGAGCCGCTGGCAGTACCAGCTCGAAGGCAGCACGGCCCACGCGGCGACCGGCGGGATCGACGTCGACGTCTGCGTGACCCCGCAGACGGGCGGCGCCTGCGTCCGGCCGAGCGTGTTCGACATCGACCTCTACGTGGACGCCGCCGTCGCCGGCAACAACACGACCGTCAACACGGCGGCCGTCAAGGCGATCCACGCGCGGGGCGCCAAGGCGATCTGCTACGTCGACTCCGGGTCGATCGAGGAGTTCCGCCCCGACTACCGGCAGTTCGTCGACTGGCACAAGAGCCACGGCAACTCCCTGCTGGGCAAGCCCTTCAGCGCGGAGTTCCCCAACGAGCGCTGGGCCAACATCAACAACGACAAGGGGCAGCGTGACTTCCTCCTGCGGATGATGGAGGCCAGGGTCGCCAAGTGCGCCGCGGCCGGATTCGACGGCGTGGAGTTCGACGTCGTGCACGCGCACGAGGAGGGGGCCTCCGTCACCGGCTGGAAGATCAGCGCGGCGACCCAGCTCGTCTACAACCGGGCGCTGGCCGACATGGCGCACCGGCACGGCCTGTCGGCGGCGCTCAAGAACGACCTGAGCCAGGTCTCCGATCTGGTGTCGAGCTTCGACTACGCGGTCAACGAGGAGTGCTTCCAGTGGGGCGAGTGCGCCGAGCTCAAGCCCTTCGTCCAGGCCGGCAAGCCGGTCTTCCAGGTGGAGTACAAGACCTCGCCGTCGAGCTTCTGCGCCAAGGCGAACGCCGCCGCGCTCAACTTCAACGCCATCAAGAAGGCCTCCGACTACTCCCTGAAGAACCAGCCGTACAAGCCCTGCCGCTGACCCGGCCAGACGTTCATGCCAGCCTCGGTACGAGCCTGAGCGCGTTGCCGGTGTAGACCTGCTCCAGCACGTCGTCGGGGAGGTCGAGCCCGCTGATGGTCCAGCGGCCCATCAGCGGCGGGTCGTCCAGGGAGTGGGCGAACGCCTCGTCGCGCGGCCAGCCGCTCGCCGAACCCCGGCTCGGCGGCCTGCGACCAGTCGACGTGGCAGAACGTGGCGAACTTCCCGGGGTGGGCGGCGTCGTAGCGCTCGATGTTCTCGGCCAGCTCCCGGCCCCAGCGGCCGTCGAGGTTGACCATGCCGCGCAGGTTGAGCGCGTCCATCGTCTCCAGCAGCGCCGGCACGTCCTTGACCATCCAGTCGCCGTCCTCGGTGAGCCAGCGGCCGAGGTGGATGTGGGCGTCCACGGCGGGCAGGCGGGCGCGGTCGACGTGGTGGACGGGGACCCGGAGCTGGGAGACGGGGCGGTAGCGGGAGAGCGGTAGATCCGGGGTGCACACGGTCAGTCCCTGACGCCTTCGGGCAGCAGGTCCCCGTGGGCGGCGATCAGCTCGTCGACCAGCTCGCGGATCCGGCGGACCGGCAGGGTGGCCGCGGTGTTCGGGTCGAGCAGGGCGGCCTGGTAGACGTGGTCGCGGCGGCCTTCCAGGGCGGCCTTCACGGTCAGCTCGCTCACGTTGAGCGTGCTCCTGTTGAGCGCGGCGAGCTGGGTGGGCAGCTCGCCGATCCTGGTCGGCTGCACCCCCGCCCGGTCCACGTGGCAGGGCACCTCGACGCAGGCGTCGGCGGGGAGGTTGGCGATGAGCCCCCCGTTCCGGACGTTGCCGTGGATGAGGCGGGGGGTGCCGGTCTCCATGGAGTGGATGGCCAGTGAGGCCAGCTCGTCGCCGCGTTCGATGGTCACGCCCTCGCCGGCGTCGAGGGAGCGCTTCTGCGACTCGTACTCGGCGAAGCCGTCGGCCAGCCAGTCCAGGTAGACGCCGACCGGGATGCGGTAGTGCTCGACCTGGTCGGCGTGCGGGAGGAACCAGGGCAGGTATTCGGAGCCGTGCTCGCTCGACTCCGTCGGAAAGTAGCCGAAGTTCTGGTACACCTCCACGCGGACCCTGCGCCGCAGCTCGGGGTCGGCCTCGATGAGCTCGTCCAGCCGGCGGTACAGGTTCTCCCCGTTCCGCTCGAAGCGGAGCACGAACGCCTGGTGGTTGACGCCCGCGGTGGTGAAGGAGATCTCCTCCTCCGGCACGCCGACCATCCTGGCCAGGGTGGACTGGGTGTCGCGCGCGGCGTGGCAGACGCCCACGACGTTGCGGAACGGCGTGCCCGCGTAGACCGCCCACGGGATCATCGACATCGGGTTGGTGTAGTTGAACAGCACCGCGCCGGGGGCGAGCTCGGCGAGGTCGTGCCCGATGGCGACCATCACGGGGATGGTGCGCAGCGCCCGGAAGATCCCGCCGATGCCCAGGGTGTCGGCGATCGTCTGGCGCACGCCGTACCGGGCGGGGATCTCGAAGTCACGCTGTACGGCGGCCAGCCCGCCGACGGCGATCTCGTTGATGACATAGTCGGCGCCGTCGAGCGCGGCCCTGCGGTCGGCGTGCGCCTCGATCTTGGCTCCGACGCCCAGCTCGGCGACCATCCAGGTGGCCATCGCCTCGGCCGTGGCCAGCCGCGCGGGATCGATGTCGTGCAGCACGATCGTCGACTCGGTCAGCTCGGGGAAGGTCAGGATGTCGGAGAGCAGGTTCTTGGCGAAGGTGATGCTACCGGCGCCCACCAGGACGATCCGGGCCATGGGATACCTCGATTCAGGGGGCGAGCAGTGCCTTGACGGGGGTGGCGCGGCCGTTCATCAGCGCGGTGAAGATCTCGACGCCCTCGGCGAGCGGGAAGGTGTCGACCCAGCTCAGGTCCCAGCCGCCGACCAGGTCCACCGCGGCGGCGAAGTCGGCGTCGCGGTAGGCGAAGGAGCCGAGCACCCGCTTCTCGCCGCGCACGAGATCGGCGGCGTCGAATCCGGCGGTGCTGTCTGCCAGGCCCAGCCAGACCGTGACCCCGCCCGGCCGCAGGCGGGCCAGCGACTGCTCGTGGGTGACGGCCGCGCCGACCGCGTCGAAGATCACGTCGTACTCGCCGGTCAGCGTGGACACGGCCGCGTCGGCGCCCAGCCGGCCCGCGATCTCGCGGCGGCTGTCGGACCGGTCGGCGATCTCGACCCGCCCGGCCCCGCCCGCCACCGCGACCTGCAGGCAGGCCAGGCCGATGGCGCCGGCGCCGATGACGCCCACCCGCGCCCCCGCCGGAGCGCCGGCCAGCGCCCAGGCGTGGACGGCGTTGGCCGCCGGCTCGACGATGCCCGCCGCCGTCCAGTCGAGCCCCTCGGGCAGCGGGACCAGCGCGCCGGTGGGCACGGCGACCCGCTCGGCGAACGCGCCCGGCGTGTGCACCCCGACGATCCGCCGCTCCCGGCACACGTTGCGCAGCCCCAGCGCGCACAGGTCGCAGCGGCCGCAGGAGAGGATGGGGTTGACGATGACGGGGCGGCCGTCCTCCGTGCGGCCGGCGAACTCGTGCCCCATCACCAGCGGCGGCACCCGGAAACCGGGCGTCTTGACGCCGTGCAGCTCGCTGCCGCAGATGCCGGAGGCGACCACGTCCACCAGCACGTCGCCGGGGCCCGGCTCGGGCTCGGGCACCTCGCGCATCTCCACGGTGCCGGGCCCGGTGAACACCAGGGCCCTCACCGGAGCTCGCCGCCGGCCGGATGTGCGTATCTCACAGAAACTCCTGTCCAGGGGGTCGGATGCGGCACGGGGTCGGCCCGCCGGCCGTCACCTGCCGACGACGGGGTCGCGCAGGGTGCCGATGCCCTCGACGCTCACCTCGACGACGTCTCCGGGCCGGAGCGAGCGCCGCGGGTCCATGAACTCGCCGCAGCCCCACGGGGTGCCGGTCAGCACCACGTCGCCGGGTTCGAGGGTGAAGGCGCGGGAGCAGTAGGACAGCAGCTCGGCGACGCCGAAGAGCATCTCCGCGGTGCTGGAGTCCTGCACGGTCTCGCCGTTGACTGCTGTCCGCAGCCGGAGCGACTGCGGGTCGCCGAGCTCGTCGGGGGTCACGACGGCCGGGCCGAGCGGGCAGAAGGTGTCCAGGCTCTTGCCGCGTGTCCACTGGCCGTCGGCGAACTGCAGGTCGCGGGCGGAGACGTCGTTGGCCACGGTGTATCCGGCCACTCCCGCCAGTGCCTCGGCCGGGCTCGCGTGCCGGATCGGCGCGCCGATGACGGCGGCCAGCTCGACCTCCCAGTCGACCCGCTCGGTCAGCTCGCCGTCGATGACGATCGGCTCGCCGGGGCCGATCACGCTGGAGGGGAACTTGGCGAACATCAGCGGGCGCTCCGGCCTGTCCATCCCCGCCTCACGGATGTGGTCCAGGTAGTTCAGCCCGATCGCCACGATCTTGCCGGGCCGCAGCGGCGCCACGGGCACCGCGTCCGCGATCGGCCCGGCCGCCGAGGCGGCCAGCCGCCGGGTCTCGTCGATGCCCCCGGCCAGCACCGTCTCCAGCGGCGTGCCGGCCGGGACGTCCAGCGCGTACCAGAGCCCCTCTCGATCCACCGCGGCCAGCCGGGCCCCTCCGGCGCGCACCGTGCCGAGTCTCATTCACCCTCCTCATTTCATTCCGTATCGCAGAATGCAGTTCTGAACTGGCGACAGAACACCACCCGGGGCGATCGACTGTCAAGCGTCAGCGGAAAGATCCCAGATGAGAACGGTCGTCCTAGGGCACCACCCAGGAGGCACCGCGGACCGGGCGCCGGACCAGCCGATCCCCGCGCGGGACACGGCCCGGGGAGCGGGGTGGGACGCGCGGCGGACCGGCCGGTCCCGGCGGACACCCAGGCCGGAGCGGCGCGATCCGCTACAGAGCACACCTCGCCGGCGAGCACAGCCCATAGATTCCGAATAACAGAATGCTGGACCGCATTACGGAACTAATGCTAATTTCGACCAGCATCAGCCGTACAGCCGACAGGGACGGTCCCGCCGATGTATCTCGAACTCGACATCCCGGCACTGGTCATCGATCTCGATGCGGTCCGCGCCGACGTCGCCGAAATGGCGAAGGTGGCCGCGGCGCACGGCGTCGAGGGCGGCCGGGCCGTCACCGGACCACGCGTCGCCGCCCGCGGCGCGGTGCGCCGAAGCTGAAGGGGAAGGGGAAGGGGAAGGGGAAGGTCGTCATGCGAGGGCTGTCGGGAAAGCGGGTGCTGGTCAGCGGTGGCAGCAGCGGCATCGGCGCCGCCACCGCCCGGAGGTTCCTCCAGGAGGGCGCCCGGGTCGTCATCGGGGGGCTGGACCAGGCCGAGGTCGACCGGACGGTGGCCGAGCTGACCCCGCTCGGGGAGGTGAGCGGGCTGCCGGGCGACGTCAGCTCCGAGGCCGACGTGGCCCGGCTGGTCGGCGGCGCGGTCGCCGCGCTGGGCGGCCTCGACGTGCTGGTCAACAACGCCGGCACCGCCTGGCGCGAGCCGTTCCTGGAGATCACCCCGGACCACTGGGACCGGATCATCGCGGTGAACCTGCGCGGCATGTTCCTGGTCGCCCAGGCCGTGGCCAGGCACCTGGTGGCGCAGGGGACCGGCGGGGTGATCCTCAACATGTCCTCCACCAACGGGCTCGGCGGGGAGGCGGACTACGCCCACTACAACGCCTCCAAGGGCGGCGTGCTCCTGCTCACCAGGACCATGGCGGTCGAGCTCGGCCGGCACGGCATCCGCGTCAACGCGCTCTGCCCCGGCTACATCCGCACCCCGCTGAACTCGGCGATCTCGGCCGGGCTCGACGACGGCTTCGTCTCCGCCTACGAGCGCGACCACATCCCGCTCGGCCGGGCGGGCCTGGCCGAGGAGGTCGCCGCCGGATACGCCTTCCTGGCCTCCGACGACGCGGCGTTCGTGCACGGCACCGAGCTGGTGATCGACGGCGGCCAGTTAGCGATCATGTGATATCACACCGCCGTACGCCAAGGAGGCCGTACGCCAGGGAGAGAGGGCCCATGAACACCGCCTCACACGGGGAGCCGCTGGACGCCACCCTGCTGCGGGAGCTGCGCGCGATCGTCGGCGCGGACCACGTACGGCACGCCGACGGGGACGTCGCCGCCTACGCCAGGGACGCCACCCCGCTCTTCTCCGCCAGGCCCGGCGCCGTCGTCCACCCCGGCTCCACCGAGGAGGTGGCCGCCGTCCTCAAGCTGGCCGGCGCCCGCTCCGTCCCGGTCGTCCCCCGCGGCGCCGGGTCCAACCTGTGCGCCGCCACCGTCCCCCTCACCGGCGGCATCGTGCTGGTGCTGACCCGGCTCGACCGCATCCTGGAGATCAGCGCCGACGAGCTGCTGGCGGTCTGCCAACCGGGCGTCACCTCCGCCGAACTGGCCGGGGCCGCCGCCGCGCACGGCCTGCTGTACGCGCCCGACCCCGGCAGCAGGACCGTGGCCACGGTCGGCGGCACCATCGCCACGTGCGCGGGCGGCCTGCGCGGCCTCAAGTACGGCGTCACGCGCAACTACGTGCTCGGCCTGGAGGCGGTGCTGGCGACCGGCGAGGTCATCCGCACCGGCGGACGGCTCTGGAAGGACGTCGCGGGCTACGACCTCACCCGCCTGCTCACCGGCTCCGAGGGCACCCTCGGCGTGATCACCGAGGCGACGGTCGCGCTCACCCCGGCCCCGGAGGCCGGTGGCACCGGCCTGGCGTACTTCGCCACCCTGGCCGACGCCGGCCGGGCCGTGGCGCGGATCATCGGCTCCGGCCTCGTCCCGGCGACGCTGGAGTTCCTGGACGCCAAGTGCATCGAGGCGGTCGAGTCCTACGCCCGGCTCGGGCTCCGGTCCGACGCGGGGGCGCTGCTGCTGTTCGGCGACGACGGCGACGCCGCCACCGTCGGCCGCCATCTCGACCGCATGGCCGAGCTCTGCCTCGGCGAGGGCGCACTGGAGGCCACCGTCGCGGGCGCGGCGGCCGAGTCGGAGGCGCTGCTGGCCGCCCGGCGGTGCGCGCTGCCGGCGCTGTCACGGCTGGGCTCGGTCACGATCCTGGAGGACGCCAGCGTGCCCCGCCCGCGCATCGCCGAGATGGTCGGCCACATCGACGCCATCGCCGACCGGCACGGCCTCACGATCGCCACCTTCGGCCACGCGGGGGACGGCAACCTCCACCCCACCTGCGTCGTGGACGCCGGCGACACCGACGCGGTCGAACGCGCGCACCACGCCTTCGGCGACGTCTTCCGCACCGCGATGGAGCTCGGCGGCACCATCACCGGCGAGCACGGGGTCGGCGCCGCCAAACTCCCCTATCTCACCGAGCGGCTCGGTGCCGACCAGATGGCGCTGCTCCGCCGGATCAAGGCCGCTTTCGACCCCGCAGGCATCCTCAACCCCGGAAAGCTGGGCTCGTGAACGGTTTCACCCCCGAACTGCTCGACCGCTGCATCTCCTGCGGCTTCTGCCTCCCCGCCTGCCCCACCTACGCGCTCACCAAGGACGAGACCTCCTCCCCCCGCGGCCGGATCACGCTGATGCGCGCCCTGGAGGAGGGCACCCTGCCGGACAACGACCTGCGGCTCCAGGAGGAGTCGAGCTTCTGCCTCGGCTGCCGGGCCTGCGAGACCGTCTGCCCGGCCGGGGTCCAGTACGGCGCGCTGCTCGAAGAGTGGCGGGACCGGCAGTGGCAGGGCAGCCGCCGTCCCCTGATCGTCCGACTGCTGATGTTCGCGGTGAACGCCCGCCGGCGGGTGTGGCTGATGGGCCTGCTCCGCCGCCATGCCCGCACCCGCCCGGCCCGGTCCGGCCTGTTCCGCCGCCGAGCCCGCACCTCCCCGGCCCCCTCCGGCCCGCACCTGATGCTCGGCTGCTTCGAGCGCGCCCTCTACCCGCAGGTGAGCCGGGCCGCCCGGCGTCTCCACCCCGAGCTGGCGGCCCCGGCGGCGCAGGGCTGCTGCGGGGCGCTGCACGCGCACAACGGCGACTCGGCCCGCGGCCGGGAGATGGCCGTGGAGCTGGGCGAGCGGCTGCCCGGCACGATCGTCACCACCTCCGGCGGCTGCGCCGCCCACCTGGCCGACGTGCTCGGCCGCGACCGGGTCAAGGAGCTCTCGGAGTATCTGACCGGCGAGGAGACCGCCGGCCCCGGACCCGAGGCCGGCGCGGATCCGGCCGGGAGCGGCCGGGACGTCCCCGGCACCGGCGCGGAGGCCGCCGGGCCCGGCTCCGGGACCGGCGCGGACGGCCCCGGGACCGCCCGGGAGCTCCCCCGGACCGGTGCGCGCATCGCCCTGCAGGACTCCTGCCACCTGCGCAACGGCCTCGGCGTCTGGCGCGAGCCCCGGGCGCTGCTGGAGCGGATGGGCGAATACGTCGAACTGCCGTCGGCGGGGACCTGCTGCGGGGCGGCGGGCAGCTACGCCCTCGTCCGGCCCGGCGACAGCAGGCGGATCCTCGACGCCAAGCTCGACGAGATCGAGGCGGCCGGGGTCGAATACGTGGCCGTGGTCAACCCCGGCTGCTACCGCCAGCTCGAACAGGGCCTGCGCCGCCGGAGGTCCGCCGTGCGGGCGGTGCACCTGGCCGAGCTCGCGGCCGGCTCCGTCGGGCCCGCCGACCGCTGAGGGCCTCGCCCGTACGGCGCGCCGGCCGCGGGGCCCGCGGTGGCACCGCTGAGGGCCTCACCCGTACGGCGCGCGGGCCGGCGGTGGCGCGGCGGGTTGATCTCGCGGACCCCGCCTGATGTCGTGGAGCCGGACCCGGCCCCCCGACGGAAGGACCGCCACATGATCGACGCCAGGACCGGCTGGTACTTCATGCACGCCTCGGTCAAGGCCGTGGTGCTGGCGGACGGCGGCGTGCTGCTGTGCCGCAACCCGCGGGACAGATGGGAGCTGCCGGGTGGCTGGCCGGCGGAGGACGACGTCTGCCTGGCGGACGTCGTCCGGCGCGAGGTGCGAGAGGAGAGCGGCCTCGACGTGGTGGTGGGTCCCGTCGTCGGCGCGGAGATCCTGAGCATCGCGGACGCCGGAAAAGTGATCATCATCGCGCTGCGCGCCACGGTCGACGGCCCGGCCGCGCTGCGGCTCAGCCACGAGCACAGCGATCTGCGTTTCTTCCCCCTCGACGAGCTCCCCGAGGACCTTGAGGCCGGATACGCCGGCCTGATCCGCGCGGCGGGCGACCTCCCCGCCTGAGCCGTACGGCTCCCCGGGCCCGGACCGTGCGGGCGTGCCGGGGAGCCGTACGGGCACGTCGGGGAGCCGCACGGGCGTGCCGGGAGCCGGGCGGCTCCGGTTCAGCTCTTCAGGAAGAGTTCGACGACGGGGACCGCGACGTCCGGCCGGGTGACCGGCAGCCGCAGCGTCAGCGTGCTGTCCGGCGACGCCGTCCATCCCGGCGCGCTGCGCGAGGCCGTGGTCGGCGTCCAGGGCTCCTCGGTCACCGTCACGCTCCCGGACGGCGACCGCTTCGAGGTCCGGCCCGCCGCGGACCCCGACGCCCCCCTGATCCGCCCGCCGACACCGGACGGAGATGCCGCTTCGCGCCCGGGAACCAAGATCGGATAGGTACCGTGGCGTCGTAGGCACGCTGCCAATCACGGGCGCTCTGCCCCGGGCGGGAGTAGGAATGACGGCGACCGTGGACTCATCACAGCCAGCGCCCTTCGACGCGCTCTGCCCGCTGGTGGGGGTGGAGGAGGAGTATCTGGTCGTCGACCCGGTGACGCGGGCGGTGGCGCCGCGGGCCGCCGCCGTGGTGGAGCGCGCCGCCGCCGAGCTGGGCGAGCAGGTGGGCACCGAGATCACCCGGTTCCAGGTGGAGGCCAAGACGCTGCCGTGCGCCGGCATCTCCGAGCTGGAGGGGCAGCTACGGCGGATGCGGGCGGCGGTGTCCGCCGCGGCCCGGGACGGAGGGCTGGCCGTGGTCGCCTCGGGCACGCCGGTGCTCGGCGAGGTCGTCCCGCCGCCGATCACCGACCACCCGCGATACGGGGTGGGGATCGGCACCTACCGGGCGCTCCACGACGAGCAGAGCATCTGCGCGGGCCACGTCCATGTGCACCTGCCGGACCGGGAGCGGGCGGTGCTGGTGAGCAACCACCTGCGGCCGTGGCTGCCGGTGCTGATCGCGCTGATGGCCAACTCCCCGTTCTGGACGGGCCGCGACACCGGATACGCCAGCTGGCGGACGCTGAGCTGGGGGAAGTGGCCGGTGGCCGGGCCGCCCCCCTATTTCGCCTCCCTGGCCGAGTTCGAGGAGCTGATCGGCACGCTGACCGACACCGGGGTGCTGGTCGACCCGGGAACGATCTTCTGGGACGTCCGGCCCTCGGCGCGGCTGCCGACGTTGGAGGTGCGGGTGAGCGACGTGCCCGCCACGGCCGAGGAGTCCGCGCTGCTCGCGGCCGTGGTGCGGGGGCTGGTGGTGGTGTCGCTGGAGCGGGTGGAGCGCGGAGACCCGGGCCCGCCCCTGTCGGCCGAGCTGCTGCGGGCGGCATACTGGCGGGCGGCCCGCGACGGCCTGGACGGCCACGGCGTCGACCCGCTGACCGGCCGCCTGGTGCCCGCCGCCGAGCTGTGCGAGACGTTGCTGCGGCACATCCGCCCGGCCCTGGAGCGGACCGGCGACCTGGAGACGGTGGCCGGGCGGCTGGAGCGGCTGCGCGCCGCCGGCACCGGGGCGGCGCGCCAGCGGGCGGCCCACGACAGGCGCGGGCGGCCCGCCGACGTGGTCGACCATCTGATCGACCACCTGGTAAATCAGGACGGCTCGGGGGCGTGGGCCTGATCGGTCTCCGGGGCGTGCGGCCGATCGGTCTCGGCACCATGGGATCGATCGGTCTCGGCACCATGGGACCGGTCGGTCTCGGCACCGTGGGACCGGTCGGTCTCGGCACCGTGGGACCGGTCGGCCTCCGGGACGGCGGGGAGCCAGGAGGTCAGGAACGCGCGTAGCGGCTGCACGTGCCGGACCGGGTCACGCCAGACGGCGAGGAGGTCTTCCAGCAGGTGCTGCTCGGCGACCATCTCCCCGTGCCGCCAGGCCCGGGCGACGGGATGCAGGAAGGCGCTCTCGTCCGCCCGGTCGGGGGTCGGGTGCCGCTGGATGGCGAACACGTCGCCGTGGTCACGGGGCCCCCACCGCAGGGTGAGGGTGAAATACAGGGCGTGCTCGGCGAACCGGCCGGCCGCGTAGTCCTCCGGCAGGTCCTCGTAGTGCCGGATCCGCCCGGTGTCCTGGTCGAGCACATACGTGTCGCACAGGTATTCGAACTGGGTCCACAGCGCCGAGCTGTAGTTCACCCGCTCCAGCATGGTGGCCGTCAGCTGGTCGGGGTCGACCGGCAGCACCCGGTGGTCGAGCGGGGTCTCGTCGTAGCGCTCGGCGAGCAGCCGGGCCATGGTCCGCAGGTTGTAGCGGAACCCGTCGATGAACGCCGAGGAGGCGCCCTTGAAGTCGCGGCCCTGCATCAGGGTGCCGGCGAAGTAGAGGCCCTCGACGTTCGTCGACCGGAAATCGGGGCCGATCGCCGGCATGCGTCCGTTCGGGGCGAGTTCGGGCCGGCAGGAGGGGTCGAAGACGGAGGTGTCCATGGTGAAGCCGGTGCAGCGCAGCACCACGTCATATTCCAGCAGCGCCTTCTCGTCCTCGGCCATGGTGTAGGTGATCTCCACCTTGAACCGGTCGCCCTCGCGCCGGATCTGGTCGATCTCGCACTCCAGCACGCCGTGCAGGGTCTTGAACCAGTAGCTGTCCAGCAGCGCGCCGTACTGGCCCCGCACGTCGCCGGGGTGTTTGCTCGTCCAGGCGAAGCGGACCGGATGCCGGCTGGCGAGATGGACGACCGCGGCGTGGCCGAGGAGGGCCTGGGCGGTCTCGAACGCTGAGTTCCCCTTGCCGATGATCAGCACCCGCCGGCCGGTGAAGTCCTCCGGGGCGATCGGCATGTCCTCGTATCCCACCGCCAGCTCGATCCCCGGGATGTCGGGGATGTTCGGGCC
Source organism: Streptosporangium brasiliense (assembly GCF_030811595.1). Lineage (NCBI taxonomy): Bacteria > Bacillati > Actinomycetota > Actinomycetes > Streptosporangiales > Streptosporangiaceae > Streptosporangium > Streptosporangium brasiliense. The sequence goes on along the minus strand of NZ_JAUSRB010000002.1, from coordinate 2,091,198 downwards.
GCCCCAGCCGGCCGCCATGACCAGGCATTCGGCGCGGAACGTCTGCCCTCCGGCGTGCGCGACGAAGAGACCGTCCACCTTCTCGATCCGGTCGACGGGGGTGGAGAAGCGCACGTTGAGGGCGTGCTCGCGCTGGAAGTCGGCCAGGTAGCGCACCATGTCCTCGGCGCACGGGAAGTATTCCTGCGAGTAGCGGGGGAACTGCAGACCGGGCGCGTCGTTGAGCAGGGAGTTCCAGTCCCAGCGCAGGTTGATCTCCGGGTCCTTCTCCCCGGTGTGGACCTTGTTCAGCGAGATCAGCCTGCGGTGGCGCGGATAGCGGCGGAAGAAGCCTCCCGGGGCCTCCTCCCGCTCCAGGGTGAGATAGTCGGCGCCGGCCCGCTGCAGGAAGTAGCTGAGCTGCAGTCCGCCGGGCCCGGCGCCGATGATCAGGTAGCGGTGGACGTGCTCGCCGGATCCCGTCGTCGTCATCGGCCCCGGCCCCCCGCCGCGGCCGTGCCGGTGGTGAGAGCGGTGTGTGGCAAGGGCACTCCTTGTGCGGTCGAGGCGGTCGAGGCGGTCGAGGCGGTCGAGGCGGTCGAGGGAACGGGACGCCTCACGTACGGCGTGGGCGGTCCTGTCGGTCGGCTCGGACTCCCCCGGCGTGGGGCCGGAAGCGTCCGACAGGGGCCGGCGACGTCGTCGCCGGCCCCCGTCTCACGGGGCGACGGTCTGGGAGGAGGGCGCACCGGTCAGGCCGCGGCGGGGGCGCAGCGGCAGGTCATCGCCGCCCGCTCGGCCGGGCTCGGCCTGCGGTGCAGCCACATCGCCACCACCATGGGGGCGAACACGATCGCGTTGTAGAACAGGTGCAGCTCGACCCGGGGCACCAGCAGCTGGATCAGGCTGGTCGGCACCGGCCTGCCCAGCAGGTTGTTGCCGGTCAGCGCCTGCAGGAGCAGCAACAGGTGCTCCAGGTGGTGCCAGACCTGGATGCCCAGCGAGATCGTCCACCAGGTGCGGGCGCGCCCGGTGAAGCCCCGCCGGAGCAGGAGCAGGCCGGCGAGCATGACCAGCGCGTAGCCGTAGTGCATCCACTCGGACGTCACCAGCCACGGGAACGGCCCCCCGAGCACACCGCGCGCCTCCGGGACCGGCCAGCCCATGACGTAGATCTGTACGGCCTGCGCCACGTGCTCGGCCCAGTGCGCCAGCACGATCACCAGATAGACGTTCAGCCCGATCCGGTGGTAATCGGTGTTCATCAAGGTGACCAGACCTGGTCTGGCCGGTAACGCACCTGAGTGGCTCGCCATGGGTTGTCCTCCGCGGGGGTCGGGTCCGCCGGGCAGTGGATGTGTCTCAGCCCCTCTCCCGCTCGCCGCGTGGCGGAGGGACCTTCTCGCGGAGCGGCGCCCGCTCCGGCCCGTCCGCCGGACGGCTGCCGCGGGGGCGGCTGGTCTCGGAACGGTTGCTCTGGGAACGGTTGCTCTGGGGACGGCTGGTCTCGGAGCGGCTGGTCTCGGGACAGCGCGGGAACGCGCCTCCGAATATCGGCCCGTCCGTTTTAAGCGTGATATTGAGCATAAATGGTCCTCTAACGGCGAGATGAAGGAATCTCCACGCCGCCTCAGCGCATAAAACCATCCGTCAAACGCTCATGATCGCCATATTGGCGCAGGCTGTCAACGGCCACTTTCCCGATCGCACGTTTCCGCAGGCCCCGCCATTCTGCACGTCCGACACAGCTATATGGCCCCACGGTAAGTGTGTCCTCACTCCCTTGTCGGGCCCCGCCCGTCAGGCGTAGCGTCACCGACGCCACGCAAATACACCCCAGCTACCACAAGGTGGGCATTCATGACCGAACACCCCAACATCGCCCTTGCCCGTGACAGCTACGACGCCCTCTCCAAGGGAGATCTGGACCACATCCGCGACAATCTGCTCGCCGACGATGTTGTCTTCCATGTTCCGGGCCGTGGCCCCCTCGCCGGCGACTATCGCGGAAAGGACCAGGTGCTGGGTTATCTCGCGCGGTTGACCGAAACGACTGACGGTTCGGTCCGTTTCGAACCGGAATCCATTCTGCCCGGCGATGACCGCGCCATGGCGACGGTCCGGGTCCGGGGAGAGCGTGCCGGCCGGCAGTTGGACGACCGCGGCGTCCACGTTTTCCGCATCGCCGACGGCAGGATCAGCGAGCGCTGGAGCTACCCGGAGAACCTTTACAGCACCGACGACTTCTTCGCGTAACCGGATGGGCCGATCACGCCCCGCCCCGGCGGCCGTCCGGCACTGACCCCGGCCGCCGGTCGATCACAGTGGGCAGACCCGCCGCCGTCCGGCTGTCGCCCCCGGATGTTCCGGGTGGCGCCGGAAACCTCCGCGGCGGCCGGGTCTGCCTCTGGCCTCTGGGCCGGCGTCTCTTCCATCACCTCTCCCACGCCCTCCCACGGTCCTTCTCCTGCTTCCTCCTGCTTCCTCCCTTCCTCCCTGCCCCTCCACGGCCTTTCCGCTTTCCTCTGCCTCCTCCCTCGGTCCTTCTCCTGCTTCCTCCTGCTTCCTCCCTTCCTCCCTGCCCCTCCACGGCCTTTCCGCTTTCCTCTGCCTCCTCCCTCGGTCCTTCTCCTGCTTCCTCCCGGCCCCTCCCACGGTCTCTCCCGGGCACGGGCACGCCTCTCACCAGCCTCCTTCCGCTCGGATGTCCTCCGGCTCCGGCTTCCTCGCTCCGGCCTCCCTCCTCGCTCGGTCTTCTCAGGTCGGTCCTCCTCCGGCTCCGGCCTCCCCTCCCGCTCGGTCTCCTCAGATTCGGTCCTCCTCCGGCCTCCCTTCTCGCTCCGGCCTCCCTGCCGGCTCCGGCCTCCTTTCAGCTCTGGCTCAGCGAGTCGGTCAGCACGGCCAGGTATCCGTCGCTGCGCTGCGCGCGCGCGGCATAGTGCGCCGGGTCGTCGGTGGCGACCGTGGCCAGGCCGTCGACGTAGCGGTTGTACATGCAGAACGCCGCCGCGATCAGCACCGTGTCGTGGATCTCCAGGTCCGTCGCGCCCGCCGCCCGCGCGGCGGCGACGTCCTCCTTGGAGACCTTCTTCCCGCTCTGCTGCACTGCGGCCGCGATGACCAGCAGGGCCCTCAGCTTGTCCGAGACCGGCGCCGCGTCCAGGTCGGCGCGGACCTGCTCCACCAACGTCATCCCCTCGGACAGGTGGGCGGCCGCGATGGCGGCGTGCGTGAAGAAACAGAACCGGCACTCGTTCAGCGCCGACACATACGTCGCGATCAGCTCCCGCTCACCGCGCGACAGGGAATTCTCCCTGAACAGCAGCACCTCCACCAGCCCGTTCAGCGGGAAAGCCGCCTCCGGACGGTATTTGAACAGACCGCGGATCCCGGGCTCGTCGGAGTTAAGGGTGATGTGCGGGGTCGAGGAACCCTCGTGGTTGTACTCACCTGGGCCGTTCCGCACCGGCCATTCGACGTCGCATGGTAAGACTCGGGGAGAAAGTATGTCCGCGAGTTTGTCGGCGACATCCGAGCGGACAATTTTGTCGGTGACATCCGAACGGACCGGAAGTGCGACTGCGTTCGTCATTTCTCGGCTCCCTTGCAGGCTGTTTATCTGTCCTCGCACGGATAACTGTGCGCGCTCCGCGACCTGCGGACCAGACAACCGGAAGTCAGCAACCTGACCGCCGACAACCGCTTCCTGCCAGCCGGAAATTTGACATCCCACACGTGCCGGATTAAACGACCCGACATCAGTCGGTGACCACGGCACGGAATGCTTCGGCGAACATCCCTTTTATGGACGGCCGGCCGGACCCTCGTCTGGGGGATCGCTCCGGCTCTCCTGGGCGAGCCGTCCGCCGAGGAGGCGGCGCGGGCCGGTCCCCTCGTCGCCGAGCCGGTCGTCGGAGTTGCGCAGGACACACCGGTCGATGGACAGGCAGCCGCAGCCGATGCAGTCGGACAGGTCGTCGCGCAGGCGGGTGAGCTGGTCGATGCGGGTGTCGAGTTCGGCACGCCAGGCCGCGGACAGGCGGGTCCAGTCGGCGCGGGTGGGAGTGCGCCCCTCGGGCAGCTCCGCCAGGGTCTCGGCGACCATGCGCAGCGGGATGCCGACCCGGTGCGCCACCCGGATGAAGGCGACCCGGCGCAGGGTGTCACGGGGGTAGCGGCGCTGGTTGCCCGCCGTCCTGCGGCTGCGGATGAGGCCCTTGTCCTCGTAGAAGTGCAGGGCGGTGACCGCCACGCCGGAGCGCGCGGCGAGCTGGCCGACGGTTAGTTCGGCTGCATCGAAAGGGGGTTTGGTCATGGCCGGATGCTACGGGTTGACCTCGACTATGGTCGAGGTTTCTTGTCGGGTGACGACGGCTCAGCCGACGGACACGCCGCGACCTCATATGGCCGGACGGCGGGGACGGGGATCCCGCGTGCCGGCGATCGGGCCGGAGGAGCCGCCGCGCGCCGGGGCCTGATCACGGCCCCGGCGGTCCCGATCAGCACCGTCTCCAGCGTCTGGCGGACGCCCCCGTCCGCCACCGAGGTGGCGTACATGGTCAGCCCGACGAGTGTCGTGGTGGCGAGCAGGATCGCGCCGGAGGCCGCGAGCAGCGGAGCGGCTCGCCGGACGCACGCCGGGACACCGGCGGTGCCCGCCCCGGCATGGAAGCGCTGCCTCCCGCGCGTCCGTCGCGTGCCGCTGTACGCACGTTCCGGCGAATCGGCGCCACAGGCAAGTTTGAGAAGAATACGGTGATAGATCCGATATATCGCGGCAACAGGGAAGTGATATTGAAATCGTGACATTAGCCGTTTCTAGCGGCATTACGACGTGCTGAACTGCGGTTCTGCCCCGGCCGGCCGGAGACACCCGTGGCCCGACGTCCACGCAGCGCCCGGCCCGGAATCCGCACGGCCGGCGCCGGGACGCGCAGCCCGGAACCCGTACGGCCGGCGCCGGGCGCGGCTATGGCTCGGGCGTCCAGGTCTCGTGCAGATGCCGCCAGCGCAGTCCGTGAGGGGCGTCCGGATCGCGGAGGAACACCACGGTGGCACGGCGGTTCCGGTCGGCGCCCGTGCCGTACTGCCACTCCTGGTAGGCGGCGACGAGCAGCGGCCCGGCCGCCGCGACCAGCTCCACCTCCCGGATCCGTATCTCGATCCCGGGCACCCGGCCGTGCGCGGCCTCGACCCAGGCCAGCACCTGTCCGCGGGTGAGCGAGGCGCCGTCCGGCCCGCTGAGCGTGAAGTCCGGCAGATGCGCCTGCGCGAAGGCCGCGAACTCCCCGGCGGTGCGCGGCGTCCTGCCCGACAGCCAGCCTTCGATGATCCCGTGCAGGCGGACGATCTCCGCCCGGCAGGCCGCCGCGTCGGCCGCCCCGCGAGGATTCCCGCTGGCCGTGCCGTGGGCGCCCGTGGCGGCCGCCTCACCCGGGACGTCTCCCGCCGTACCGCCCGCCGTACGACGCGGGGCGGTCATCACGCGGCTCCGGCGAGGGCGTGCCAGGGCTGGGCGGCGATCCAGGCGCGCAGCGGCGTGAGCCGGATCCCCAGGGTCTCCTCCACCGCCCGGTGGTCCACGCCGTACAGGGTCTCGCCGGCGTCGGCGACCCACCGGTAGGTCGCGGCCACTCCGGCCGCCGCGGGGGCGCCGAGCGCGTGGGCCAGCCCCGCCTCGAACTCGGCGGGATCCTGGGCGACGTAGTCGACCCGGCGGCCCAGCTCGGCGGCGAAGGCGGCGGCCAGCTCCGGACCGGTCACCGTGTCGGGCCCGCCGAGGTCGAGGACGGTGCCGGCCAGGCCGTCCCGGGTGAGGGCGGCCACCGTCGCCGCGGCGAGGTCGCCGTGGCTGAGCCACGCGACCGGGGAGCGGGCGGGCAGCGGGTAGCGCAGCACGCCGTCACGGACGAGCGGCCCCGCCGCCCAGGGGGCGCAGAGGTTGTCGAGATAGATCGGCGGGCGCAGGACGACGGTGGGCACGCCCGAACCGAGCAGCGCCGCGGCGGCGGCCCGCCTGGTCTCGAAGGCCGCCACCTCGGTGACGGCCTCCGGCAGGCGGTTGCCGGTGTTGAACACCAGGCGCCGCAGGCCGGCCGCGAGCGCCGCGTCGGCGACGTTGCGCACGTAGGAGGCGACCTGCTCCGGTCCGTAGATCATGGGGAGCAGCACCGAGGCGTGCGTCATCCCGGCGAAGGCCGCCCTGGCCTGCCCGGGGTCGCCGAGGTCTCCGGCGAAGGGCTCCACCCCGTCCGGGAGACGGCCGTGGCCGCCGGCCGAGCGGGTCAGCCCGCGGACCCGGTGCCCCTCCTCCAGCAGCCGCCGGGCGACGGCGCCGCCCTGCGCTCCCGTCGCGCCGACCACGAGGTGGCGCTGCGGCTCGGTCGATGTCATCACATACTCCATCAGTGATCGGGGCTGTGTGCCGGTGACCAGTCTGCGCAGCCCTGTTCGATACGATCGATATAGATGGGTCCCCTGAGATTTAAGGATCGTCCGTGGAATGTGACGGAGATCTGCTGAGCGAGCTGCTCGCCCCACTGCGCCTGCACGGCGTCTTCCACAGCCGGTGGTCGGCCCGGGCGCCCTGGGGCATCGCGGGCGAGCGGGAGCACTGCGCCCTGCTGCACTACGTGCAGGAGGGCGAGTGCACGGTGGAGATGCCCGAGGTGGCCGGGCCGATCCGGCTGCGCGCCGGCGACCTGGCCGTCTTCCCCCGCGGCAGCGGGCACCGGCTCGCCGACCGGCCGGGCCGTCCCACCGTCCCGCTGGCCACCGTCCTGCCCGCCAGGCAGCCCGGCACCGTGCGCACCGTCGAGATCGACGGCCCGGGGCCGGCGACGACCATGCTCTGCGGCGGGCTGCACTACGACGGAGCCGCCGCGGCCCCGCTCTACCACGCGCTGCCGGCGGTGTTCGTGCTCGACCGGGCGATGCTGGAGGGCCAGCCGCTGCTGGCCGACACGCTGCGGGGGCTGGCCGGCGAATGGGCGGACGGCGAGCCCGGCGCGGGGCTGGTGGCGCTGCGGGCCTTCGAGCTGACGTTCGTGCTCGCCCTGCGTGCCGCGCTGAGCGAGCTCACGCTCGGCGAACCGGTGCTGCGCGCGCTGCGCCACCCGGCGATCAGCAGGGCGCTGCTGGCGGTGCACAGCCGGTTCGCCGAGCCGTGGACGCTGGAGTCGCTGGCGGCCGAGGCTGGGCTGTCGCGGTCGGCCTTCGCCGCGACCTTCCGCGACCTCGTCGGCGAGCCGCCGATGCGCCATCTGACCGGCCGCCGGATGCAGGAGGCCGCCCGGCTGCTGACCGAGACGACACTGGCGCAGGGCCGCATCTCCGAACGCGTCGGCTACCGCTCCGGCGTCGGCTTCCACCTGGCCTTCCGTGCCTGGTGCGGCCAGACGCCCGGCGAGTATCGCCGCTCGCGCCCGGGCTCCGGGCTCGCCGCCGTCAGAAGTAGTTCGGCGTGAGGTCGGTCGTCGGCCAGGTGGTCACGGCGCCCGCCGCCTTGCCGAGCAGCGGGTCGATCGAGTCGAAGTCGGGCGTGCCCTCCTCCTCGCGGCGATTGAAGATGGCGCAGTAGCTGATGCCGTTCTGGATCCGGGCCAGGAAGCTGAAGGTGCCGGGCATCGAGCCGTTGTGCCAGGTGTTGAGCCCGCTGCCGTTCGAGCGGACCCACCAGCCGCCGCCGTACCACGACCCGTTGCCGTTGACGCCGATCTCCGGCTTGGCGAACACCTTGGCGATCGAGGCCGCGTTGAGCACCGGCCCGGCGGCGTCGAAGACCATGCCGAACTTCACCAGGTCGACGGCGGAGGCCAGCCAGCCGCCGTTGGCGTCCTGGTTGGGCATGTTGAAGCCGCCGTAGGGGTAGGGCACCACGGTCCCGGAGTCGTCCACCACGCTCTTGTTGGTGTATTTCGAGACGTAGGGCACCTCGGTCGACGCGGCCTCCGTCTTGAGGCTGCGGCCCAGCCGCATCCGGGTGATGCCGACGGGAGCCAGCAGCTTCTGCTGGATGTAGGACTCGTAGCTCGTGCCGGAGACCTTCTCGATGATCCGGCCGAGCAGCATGTAGCCGTAGTTGCTGTAGACCATCTTCGAGCCGGGGTCGAAGTCCAGGGGGCGCGCGGTGGTGTAGCGGATGATGTCGTCGTGACCGATCGGCAGCGGCACGTCCAGCGTGGCGGAGATGGTGTGGTCGATCCAGAGCTGGTCCTTCGAGACGTTCCGGTCCCAGCCGCCCAGGTGCTGCATCAGGCGGAGCACGGTGACCTGCGCGAGGCGCGGGTCGGCCTCGGCCGACAGGCCGAGCAGCGTGGTGACCGGCGCCGACAGGCCGAGCTTGCCGTCCTGGACCAGCCGCATGATCGCCGCGGAGGTGAGGTGCTTGCTCAGGCTGGCGACGCGGAACAGCGCGGTGGGCTGCAGCGGGGGCAGCCAGACCGGCATGTCGCCCGACTTCCGGTCCGCGTAGCGGTAGCCGCGGGCGAGCAGGATCTTGCCCTTCCTGGCCACGGCGAGCTGGGCGTGCGTGATCTGGCGCTCGGCGATGTACGTCCGTATGGCGGTGTCGAACCCGGCCAGCGCGGCGGGCACGGTCCCGGTGCCCCTGATGACGGGTGTGGCCTGGGCGGTCCCGGTGCCCAGAGCGACGGCGGGCACGAATCCCACACCCGCTTTGAGAAGGTTCCGACGGCTGAGCACTGTCACTTCCGACCCCCAAGTCACACGCGTATCACGAGGGTCAGCATCCTAAACGCCCACGAGACCAAATAAACGGTCATATCAGAACTGGTAAATGTGTGGACCGTTTCAATTTCAACGTCCCGGCCGGGCGAGGTCGGCCGGAGTCGGCGTGGAAGGACAGCTCGGAGGTCACGCGGTAGCGGTCGCCCCGACAGATCGAGCGGGTGGACTCGACGATCCGGCCGTCGTCACGCACCTGCCGCGCGTCTCACTGTGTCCAGCCGGGCCGGCCCCGGTGACCGGTCACCGGAGGCACCGCCCACCTGCCACGGCACCGCCGGCGCCCGCTCGGCTATGGTGTGCCCGGCGGGGAACCTCTGTCCGGCAGGTGAGAATGCTGCATTACGAGATCGACGGTCCCGTGACGGCGCCGCCGGTCGTGCTGTCCGGCTCGCTGGGCACCACGCTGGAGATGTGGGAGCCGCAGATGGAGGCGTTGGCCCGGCGCTTCCGGATCATCCGGCACGACCATCGCGGGCACGGGCGGTCACCGGCCGGCGGGCGGTGCTCGATCGCCGACCTGGGTGGTGACCTGCTGGAGCTGCTGGACCGGCTGGAGCTGCCGCAGGTCTCCTTCGCCGGGCTGTCGCTGGGCGGCATGGTGGGCATGTGGCTGGCGGCGCACGCGCCGGAGCGGATCCACCGGCTGGCGCTGCTGTGCACCTCCGCCAAGCTGAACACCCCCGAATTCTGGGCCGAGCGGGCGGACGCGGCGCGGACGGGCGGCACGGCGTCGATCGCCGACGCGGTCGCCGCCCGGTGGTTCACGCCGGGCTACGCCGGGCGCGAGCCGTACGTCGCGATGCTCGGCGGCGTCTCGGCCGAGGGCTACGCGGCCTGCTGTGAGGCCATCGGGGCCATGGACCTCCGCCCCGACCTGGCCGCGATCAGGGCGCCCACGCTGGTGCTGGCCGGCGCCGACGACCCGGCCACCCCGCCCGAGCACGGCGAGCGGATCGCCGCGGGCATCCCCGGCGCCCGGCTGGTCGTGCTGCCCGGAGCGGCCCACCTGGCCTCCGTCGAACGGCCCGGCGAGGTCTCCCGCGAGCTGATCGGTCACTTCCTCGGGGAGTGACCTGGCGAAAACCGGTGAGGTAACCCGATGACGCGATAGGCGAGGGGGGACCATGGGCACCGTTGCGGAGCAGTTCATCGACGTGTTGCGCCAGGCCGGGGTGGAGCGGATCTACGGGGTGGTGGGCGACAGCCTGAACCCGGTCGTGGACGCGATCCGCAAGAGCGCCGGCATCGAGTGGGTCCACGTGCGCAACGAGGAGGCCGGGGCGTTCGCCGCCGCGGCCGAGGCGCAGGTCACCGGGCGTCTGGCGGTCTGCGCGGGCAGTTGCGGGCCCGGCAACACGCACCTGGTCCAGGGCCTCTACGACGCCCAGCGCAGCGGCGCCCCGGTGCTCGCGCTGGCCTCGCACGTCTCCAGCGCGGAGATCGGCACCGGATTCTTCCAGGAGACCCACCCCGGGCGCCTGTTCGTGGACTGCAGCGGCTTCTGCGAGATGATCAGTACGGCCGCGCAGATGCCCCGGGTGCTGCGCACCGCCGTCCAGCACGCGATCGGCCACGGCGAGGTCGCGGTCGTGGTGCTCCCCGGCGACGTGGCGGACCTGCCGGCCAAGCACGACACCGGCACCCACGACGTCCTCACCCGGCGCGGCACCGTCCGGCCCCCCTCCGACCAGGTGGCGGAGCTGGCCAGGGCGCTGAACGGCGCGGAGAAGGTGATGCTGTTCTGCGGCGCCGGAGTGCGCGGCGCGCACCAGGAGGTCATGTCGCTGGCCGCGCGCACGCTGGCGCCGGTCGGGCACGCCCTGCGCGGCAAGGAGTGGATCCAGTACGACAACCCCTACGACGTGGGGATGAGCGGGCTGCTGGGATACGGCGCGTGCTACGAGGCCATGCACGAGGCCGACCTGGTGGTGCTGGTGGGCACCGACTTCCCCTACAACGACTTCCTGCCGGGCAGGCGCACGGTCCAGATCGACCACGACCCCGCGCAGCTGGGCCGCCGGACCCCGCTGGAGCTGGCCGTGCACGGCGACGTCGGCGAGACGCTGCGGGCGGTGCTGCCGCAGGTCGCGCAGAAGACGGACCGCCGCTATCTCGACAAGATGCTCTCCAGGCACCTGAAGACGCTGGACAACGTCGTCAACGCCTACACCCGCGACATCGAGCACCACACACCGATCCATCCGGAGTACGTGACGAGCGTCGTGGACGAGCTCGCCTCCGACGACGCGGTGTTCACCGTGGACACCGGCATGTGCAACGTCTGGGCCGCGCGCTATCTCACCCCCAACGGCCGGCGCCGGGTCATCGGCTCCTTCAAGCACGGCAGCATGGCCAACGCGCTCCCGCACGCCATGGGCGCGCAGCTCGCCGACCGCGGACGGCAGGTCGTCTCGCTCTCCGGCGACGGCGGGCTCGGCATGCTCATGGGCGAGCTCCTCACCGTCAGGATGAACGACCTGCCCGTCAAGATCGTGGTGTTCAACAACTCCTCGCTCGGCATGGTGAAGCTGGAGATGCTCGTCGACGGGATGCCCGACTTCGGCACCGACGTCACCCCCGTCGACTACGCGGCGATCGCCGCCGCGATCGGGCTGGGCTCGGTCCGCGTCGAGAAGCCCGCACAGGTCCGCGAGGCGCTGGCCACGGCCTTCGCGGCACCCGGCCCCTATCTGGTGGACGTGGTCACCGACCCCGACGTGCTCTCGATGCCGCCGCGCATCACCGCCAAGCAGGTCAAGGGGTTCGCCCTGGGGGCGGGGAAGGTCGTGCTGACCGGCGGGGTGGGACGCATGATCGACATGGCCAGGGCGAACCTGCGGAACATCCCCCGTCCGTGAGCGCGCCCCGCCGGAGTACGGCAGGCACCCGGAGCACGCCGCACCGGAGTACGGCGGGCACCCGGAGCACGCCGGATACGGCAAGCTGGTGGGGTGAGCAGACTTGAGCGCCGGATCGTGGAGGCGGCGGAGGCCGCGCTCGCCCAGCGGAAGTTCGTCACCGCGGTCGACGTGCTGACCGGGATCCGCTGGCTGCACGCCCGGCACGTCGACACCTGGCGGCAGGGCCGGGTGGCGGCGCTGGAGGAGCTCTCGGCGGTGGACGGCGCCAAGATGACCGACGCGGTGGCCGTGCTCCGGCGCTGGGCCCTGGCCAAGGGGCTCACCCCGAGCGAGACCGCCTACGTGTCCGGCGGCCGCGACCGGGGGGAGCTGCGCTTCGTCTCCGCCGGGGACGACAGCGCCTTCCGGGTCCACTGGATCTCACCGGACATGAGCGAGACCCGGCGGCGGCAGCTCGCCGAACGGCAGAGCAAGGCCCCCGACCTGGTGGTGGTGGAGTCGCAGCAGCCCTGGGAGTGCGCGGGCTGCGGCGACACCGGCCCCTACATGATCACGGAGAACGCCGGGCCCCACTGCCTGACCTGCGCGGACATGGACCACCTCGTCTTCCTCCCGGCGGGCGACGCGGCGCTCAGCCGGCGGGCGAAGAAGGAGAGCGGACTGGCCGCCGTGGTGGTCAGGTTCAACCCCCGGCGCAGGCGTTACGAGCGGCGGGGCATCCTGGTCGAGGAGGCCGCGCGGGAGCGGGCCGAGGAGCAGTGTCTGGCCGACGAGGAGCTACGGCTGCGCCGCCGCGAGCGCGACCGGGAGCGGCGGGCCGGCGAGGACGTGGAGTTCCAGGCCGGGATGGCCAGGGAGATCACCCGGCTGTTCCCCGGCTGCCCGCCCGAGCGGGCCGAGGAGATCGCCCGGCACGCCGGGCAGCGAGGCAGCGGCCGGGTGGGCCGGACCGCCGCCGCCAAGATGTTCGACGAGAACGCGATCACACTGGCCGTGGTGGCCTCGGTGCGGCATCTCGACACCGACTACGACCGGCTGCTGATGTCGGGGGTGCCCCGCGCCGAGGCCAGGGAGCGGATCCGGACGGCCATCGACCGGGTGCTGGGCCACTGGCGCGCGACTGTCGGTGCCCCCTTGCACAATGGCTCCCATGGAGAAGTGGCGTGAGGTCCGTCAGACGCTGCGCGAGTCCGCGCTGAGCCTGCCGGAGACCTACGAGGACCATCCCTGGGGCGAGAGCGTCATCAAGGTCAACAAGAAGATCTTCGTCTTCCTCGGCGTCGAGGAGCCGGCCGGTAAGTGGAGCCCGGCCGTCGGGGTGAAGCTGCCGGAGTCCAACGGCCACGCGCTCTCCGTGGCGGGCGCGGCGCCCTCGGGATACGGGCTCGGCAGGGCGGGATGGGTGACGATCCCGCTGATGGGCGTGCTGCCGGAGACCGAGGTGCTGCTCGACTGGGTCGAGGAGAGCTACCGGGCGGTCGCCCCCAAGAAGCTCGTCGCCAGGCTCGACGCCACCGGCCCGCTGCGCTGACGCCAGGCGCTCACCGGCCCGCCGTGCCGACCTCGGGCACCCACCGGCCCGCCGTGCCGACCTCGGGCACCCACCGGCCCCGACGGCCCGGTGACCGGCGCCGCAGGCGGGCCGTAACCGTGAGCAGATATCCGACAGACCGGCAGCGGACCGGCGTAAACGCCTTTTCACCGTGACTTTCCCTGTTTAGTGGACTCCGCCTCGGCATGGCGTCGCGAAGCCACCCTCGGTGGCTGTAAGGATCTCCAATGTCACGCTGAGTCACCAAGCGGACGGGCATGGGCCGTATTCCGGCCCGCGAGTTAGTCGCGGCCGCGGGCCGCGTTCCGGAAGGAACGGTATCTCCATATGTTCATGTCCAATCCCCGGAGGGGAGCCACCGCCACCCGCCCCCGGCCGATGCGGAGGCTGGCGACCCTGACCCTGGCCGGATCTCTCTCCATGGCCCTGACCACCGCCGTCGCCCCACCCGTGTTCGCGGCCGACGACCCGCACAGGGGGCGCGACCCGCGGAACGCCACGCTCAGGGATGAGGCCGACAGGAGGTGCTCGCCCGGCAACTTCTTCAGGTTCCACTCCTTCAAGCCGAGGAACTTCTTCGTTCCCCGCACCCGCTTCATCGACGGCCCCGGCGGCACGATGACGGCGTCGGTCCGGCGGCAGCACCGGGTCTACTTCGAGGTCGAGATCGAAAGGGAGAAGAATTCCGAGATCGACAGGCTCCATAGAGACTCCACCGCCAGGGCCGTCGGCACCACCACCTTCACCGACGAAGACACGCGCGCCCTGCTCCGCCGCCTGCGCAACAACGTCAACCCCCTGCTCGCCGAGGAGCTCATCGTCGAGACCGGGCACGACTACACGCAGGAAGTCAGCGACGGGATGTACGGCAACCTGTGGTACCGCGTCTTCGGCTACCGGGTGGGCTTCTCGTCATGGCACCAGCTCGAGGACTGCACCTCGCACCTGGTCGCCACCGGTATCGCCAGCGTCCCCGCAAGGGTGGAGGGCTGGAGATACTGGGAGACCAAGCACCCGATGTACAAGGGCCGCCGCCTGTCCGACAAGTGAGCCACCCGCCCGGCGGGCCGGATTCGGCCCGCCGGAGCCGGGACGTGAGCCGGGGCCGGGTCAGGGCTGCTGCACGGCCAGCCTGATCGCGAAGCCGACCAGGAGCAGGCCGGTGGCCTGCTCCACCCGGGCCCGGATCCGGGGCGTGCGGAGCAGGGCGCCGATCCGGTCCACCGCCACGTTGTAGAAGCTGAACCAGAGCAGATAGAGCCCGGCGAAGATGGCCGACAGCAGCATGGCCTGGTTCAGCGTGTCGCCGTGGGCGGGGAGAAACTGCGGCAGGAACGTGACGAAGAACAGCGCGACCTTGGGGTTGAGCGTGTTCGACAGGAAACCGTTGCGGACGTGCTGCATCGGGGAGCGGGCCGCCAGGGCGGCGGGCTCCGGGGCCGCGGCCGTGCGGCGGCTGGAGCGCAGGGCCTGGATGCCCAGCCAGAGCAGATAGACGACGCCCACGACCTTCAACACGGTGAAGGCGGTGGCGGAGGCCAGCAGCAGGGCCGACAGCCCAATGGCGGCGGCGGTGGCGTGGACGGTGAGGCCGATCAGGCCACCGAACATGGTCAACAGGCCGGCGGTGCGGCCGAAGGCGAGGGCGTTGCGCGTGATCAGGGCCTGGTCGGGCCCTGGAATCATGATCATTACAAGCGCCGTGACCGCGAAGGTCGTCAGCATGGAACGGGGGTCTCCCTGAACATCGGATGGTGCAGAGCGCCTTGTGGGCGCGCCCATCCTACGCATGCGGGGAGACCCCTCCTCCCACCCGGCCGGGGGGTGGGGGCCCCGGCCGGGCGAGGTATCACCTGGCGCTGTTGCGGAACGGCCGGGCGGGCCTGCCCAGGTCCGGGGCGCCAAGCAGCTTCTTGGAGGAGACGGCGTAGATGCCGTCGTTGGTGAAGACCCAGACGATCTTGCGGTCCCACTCGACGTAGGTGCCGTGGGTCTGGTTGCCCAGCGCGTAGTCGGGGACGCCCTTGCCGTAACCCGACGGGACGAACTGCGCGACGATCTTGGGGTGCTTCAGGTCGCGGGTGTCGAAGAACTGCACGCCCGCGTTGTAGAACGCGTACGGCAGCAGGCCCTGCCGGGGGTCGCCGGGCGAGGTGTAGTAGCCCGAGCGCTTGGGGCCGAAGCTGCCGCCGCGCTGGCAGTAGTCGCCGAACGGGGCGTCCGCGGCGGGCCGGGGCCGGGGCAGGGCGCCGACGATGCGGGGCCGGGCCGGGTCACGGACGTCGATCTGGAAGATGTCCTTGTAGGGCTCGTGGCAGTCCTCGCCCAGCGGGTAGCCGGACACGTAGATCATGCCGGTCTTCTCGAACTGGGAGACGTCCACGTTGTCGGCCTCGGTGCCGCCGACCGACATGGGCAGGTCCAGGTGGGCGACCTCGCTCATCTTGGCGGGGTTGGAGATGTCCAGCACCGACAGGCCGTAGCCGCCCAGGGCCGCGAAGCCGTACCTGCCGCCCTCCTCGACCGGCTTGGGGACGGCCAGCGGCATGCGCGCGCCCATCCAGGAGGTCTGGTTGCCGCAGCGCGGGTTCCTGGCGTAGTCGGCGGACTCGTCGGCGACCTGGCCCTTCCGGTGCCACTCACCGATCTTCTTCGGCCTGGCCGGGTCGGACATGTCGTAGGCCTGGTAGCCGGCCGAGTACAGGTAGGTGGGCACCTCGGTGTTGCTCCAGGTGTCCAGCGGAGCCGCGGCGACGAACATGTACTTGCCGCCGGTCCAGTACGGCACGTCCAGCGAGCCGGAGCCCTGCTGCGGCCCGTCCACCGGCGCGTTCAGCGGATTGTCCGCCGAGCCGTCGGTGGTGACGGTGGCCAGCAGCTTCCAGTCCTTCTTGCGCGGGCCGTCGAGCCGGTAGACCTTGAAGCCCTTGAAGCTCGTGGTCTCACGGAGCTTCCGGACGCCCTCGGGGTTGTGGAACTTGGAGTGCTCCACCGAGTCACCCAGCTCGCCGACCTGGCGCTTCTGCTCGAAGCTCTGGACCATGACGTAGGCGCCGAGCCTGGCGTTCCACTGGATGGTGGAGGCGCCCCAGTAGTCGTGGGCCTTCCAGTCCTTGCCGTCCTTGAGCTCGACGTTCTCGCCGTACTCGGCCTTGACGTCGCCGCGGCTGAGCGACTCGACGATCTTGACCTTCCTGACGTCGGTCACGTCGTAGACGCGGGCCTCGCTCCGGTCGTACTGGAACAGGTAGCGCCGGCCGTCGAAGTCGACGATGTTCTGCCAGCTGTGGAAGTAGTCCGGGGTGAACGCGGGGCCGCGGTAGGCGGCCTCCAGCTTGATCGGGCCCTCGATGTAGGACTCCGGGTCGTAGCCCTTGGTCCTGCCGAAGATGTCCTGGGCACCGCCGGGGAAGGAGAAGCGCTCCTCTCCCGCCGGGGTCAGGGACGGGTGCCGGAAGGTGCCGTCGAGCTGCATGCCGTAGGTGCCGGGCTGGGGGTCGGCCGGGCGGCGGTCGCCGCAGACCGAGGGGATGCCGGGATCGTCGGGGGCCGCTGCCCGCACCGCCGTCCCGGAGACGAGGACGAGACCCGCGACGCCGGAAGTGATCAGGGCATGCCGGAGGAAGTGGCGCATGGCGCGACCTTTCACAGGAAAGGAAGGAACGCCCTCAGGGTCCTGGTTCCGCCCACCTCCGGCCACGCCCCGTTCCATGGGATGGAACCAGGAGGGTTCCATCCCATGGAACGACGCCTCTCAGGTGACGGCCAGGCGCTGCTGGTAGCGCTCGTCGCGCCAGTGCTCCTTGTCCAGCACCTCGGCCAGGATGGCGGCCGCGTCGTAGACGTCGACGTAGCGGATGTAGAGCGGGGCGAAGCCGAAGCGCAGGATGTCGGGGGCACGGAAGTCCCCGTGGACGCCGCGGTCGATCAGCGCGCGCATGACCGGGTAGCCGTCGGGGTGGCGGAGGCTGACCTGGCTGCCGCGGCGCTCCGGGTCGCGGGGGGTGACCACCTCAAGGCCGTACGGCGCGCACAGCTTCTCGACCAGCTCTATGAAGAGCGACGTCAGCGCCACGCTCTTGGCCCGGACCTGGTCCAGGTCCACCCGCTCCCAGATGTCCAGCGAGGCGTTGAGCGGGGCGAAGGACAGCACGTGCGGGGTGCCCACGGTGAAGCGCCGGATGCCCTCGGCGGGGCGGTAGCCCGGTTCGAACGCGAACGGCGCCGCGTGGCCGTGCCAGCCGGTCAGCATCTGCTCGGCCTCGGCGTGGTGACGCGGGTGGGCGTAGACGAACGCCGGGGCCCCGGGGCCGGCGTTGAGGTATTTGTAGGTGCACCCGACCGCGAAGTCGGCCTGCGACACGTCGACCCGGTAGGCGCCGGCGCTGTGGCACAGGTCCCAGATCATCAGGGCGCCCGCCGCCTGGACCCGCGCGGTCACCGCGGCGGTGTCGTGGCGCTCCCCGGTCCGGTAGTCCACCTCCGACATCAGCACGCAGGCGACGTCGTCGGCCAGCACCTCGTCGAGGACCCCGAGGTCGCGGACCTCGTAGCCGCCCACCGCCTTGACCAGCCCTTCGACCACGTAGCGGTCGGTCGGGAAGTTGGCCAGGTCGGAGACGACCACCCGGCGGCCGGGGCGCAGGCGCATCGCGGCCGAGACGGCCTTGACGATCGCGATCGAGGTGGTGTCGCCCACCGCGACCTGCCCGGGGCCCGCGCCGATCATCGGGGCCAGGCGGTCGCCGGTGGTCAGCGGCAGGTCGAACCAGCCGGCGGAGTTCCAGCCGCCGACCAGTTGCCGGCCCCACTCCTCCGTCACGACCCGCGCCGTCGCGGCCGAGGCCGCCACGGGCATGGCGCCGAGCGAGTTGCCGACCAGATAGATCGTCTCGTCAGGCAGGACGAACTCGTCCCTGAGGTGCTTGAGGGGGTCGTCGGCGTCGAGGGCGGCGCAGTCCGCGCGGCTGATGGTCACGAATCATCTCCGGGTTAGGTGCTTACCAGCCCTTCTATCATCCCGACATCGGCGAAGGCCAGGATATTGGGCCGTTCCGGGACGCGGAACCTCCGTCCGGCGGGTGGGGAAGTCGGAGCCACTGCGTCCACAGGGGCCGGCCGGCCCCTGTGGACGCAGTGGGTGTGGACGTCGACGACCGGGGGCTACCCCTTGCCCGGGTGGAGCGCGCCGCAGCCGTCGCAGGTGCGGGCCTTCTCGTCGTCGTAGAAGGCCTGGAAGATCGGCGGCAGGTCGGCCACGATGTCACGGACCTGGAGCTCGACCTCGTGGACCACCGCGTTGCACTCCAGGCAGTACCACCGGAACTTCTCCAGCACGCCCTCCGGCCTGACCCGCTCCACCAGGAAGCCGACCGATCCCTCCTCCGGACGCTGCGGCGAGTGCGGCAGGCCCGCCGGGAGCAGCCACATCTGGCCCTCGCGGACGTGGACGGTCTCCGGCCCCTCGGGCGTCATGACGTTGATGTGCATGTTGCCGCGGACCTGGTAGAACAGCTCCTCGTAGGGGTCGACGTGGAAGTCGGTCCGCGCGTTCGGGCCGCCGACGACCATCACGATGAGGTCGCCGGCCCCCTCGAATATGATCTTGTTGCCCACCGGCGGCTTGAGCAGGTGCGCGTGCTCGTCGATCCACTTGCTGAAGTCGATGGGGGGGATCACTGGCGTTCCTCCGGTCGGTGGGCCACGGCCTGAATCTCGATGAGCAGGTGAGGGTGGGGAAGCTGGTGGACGGCCACGGTGGTGCGGGTCGGGCCGCTCTCGTCGAAATACTCCGCGTAGACGGCGTTGTATCCGTCGAAGTCGTCCATGTCCACCAGGTAGGTGGTGATCTGGACGAGGTCGCTCAGGTCTGCCCCGACCGCCCGGAGGATGTCGCCGATGTTCTCGATCACGGCCCGGGTCTGCACGGCGATGTCGAGCTTCATCGCGCCGGACCCGTCGGCCTCGGCTCCGGCGATCGTGTCGTCCGGCCGGCGGGAGCTGGTGCCGGACACGTATATGAGGTCCCCGGCCCGCTTGACGTGCGGGAACCTTCCGCGCGGCGTGGCCTTCCCGCTGACGACGAGTCCGTCGCTCATGACTGTCCTCCCACGACGTCGGACGGGGCCTGTGCGGCGGTGAACGAGACCGAGCCCAGGTGCTGGACCTCGACCCTGACGTGGGCGCCGGGGGTCAGCGGCTCGGCGGGCGTGGCGGCCCCGGCGAGCAGGATCCACCCGGGCTCCAGGACCACCCCGTGGGCCGCGGCCAGGCGCGCGGCCTCCACGACGGCCCGGCGCGGATCTCCGAGGATGGCGCCGGTGGACCCGGTCTGGACGGGACGGCCGTCGACCTCGAAGACGACGCCGAGGTTCCACCGGGCGGGGTCGTAGGGCCGCCACGGGCCGACCACGTATCCGGCGGCCGAGGTGTTGTCGGCGATCACGTCCGGCAGGGAGAACCGGAAGTTCTCATAGCGCGAGTCGATGATCTCGATGCCGGGGGCGACCGCCGCGACGGCGCCGGGCGCGAGGGCGTCGGCGACCGTGGCGATGCGGTGGCCGATCAGGTAGACGACCTCCGGCTCGACACGAGGGTGGATGTAGCACGAAATATCGGCGTATGAGCCGTCGAGGATGGCCGACGACTCCGGCACCCGGCCGAAGATCACGTCGTGCACGCCCATCTGGCGGCGCTTGCCCTCGCTGGTGAAGCCCAGCTTCACCCCCGACAGCCGGTCGCCCCGCTCCATCCGGAGCCGGAGCAGCTCCTCCTGGACCCGGTAGGCGGCGGCCACGTCGTAGCCCTGCCCGGGCTGCGGCACCGCGCGGACCGTCCGCGCGGCCTCGTCCAGCACGGCGGCGAGCCCGCGGATGTCGGTCACCGCTCCCCCTCCACTCCGGCGAGGCCGATCGCGCCGGTCGCGGGGCCCGCCCCATGGCCGGCGCCGGATGCCTCCGTCATCGCTCTCCCTCCGCCCGCGCCAGGTCCAGCGCGATGTCCACGATCATGTCCTCCTGCCCGCCGACCATCCGGCGGCGGCCCACCTCGGTCAGGATCGTCCGGGTGTCGACCCCGTAACGCGACGACGCCGCCTCGGCGTGACGCAGGAAGCTGGAGTAGACCCCGGCGTAGCCGAGCGTCAGCGTCTCCCGGTCCACCCGGACCGGCCGGTCCTGCAGCGGCCTGATCAGGTCGTCGGCCGCGTCCATCAGAGCGTGCAGGTCGCAGCCGTGCTCCCAGCCCATCAGGTCGGCCACCGCGACGAACACCTCGATCGGGCAGTTGCCCGCGCCCGCGCCCATCCCGGCGAGGGAGGCGTCGACCCGGTAGGTGCCGTTCTCGACCGCGACGACCGAGTTGGCCACGCCCAGGCCCAGGTTGTGGTGGGCGTGGATGCCGATCTCCGTCCCCTCGTCGAGCACCGAGCGGTAGGCGCGGACCCGGTCCCGGACCCCGTCCATGGTCAGCCGGCCGCCGGAGTCGGTCACGTAGACGCACTGCGCGCCGTACGACTCCATGAGCTTGGCCTGCCGCGCCAGCTCCTCGGCGGGCGCCATGTGGGACATCATCAGGAACCCGGCGACGTCCATGCCGAGCTCCCGCGCGGTGGCGATGTGCTGGGCGGAGATGTCGGCCTCGGTGCAGTGGGTGGCGACCCGGACCGAGGTCACGCCGAGCGCGTGGGCACGCCTGAGGTCGTGGATGGTGCCGATGCCGGGCAGCAGCAGGGTCGTCAGCCTCGCCCGCCGTACGGCTCCCGCGACCGCCTCGATCCACTCGTCGTCGGTGTGCGCGCCCGCGCCGTAGTTGAAGCTGCCTCCCGCGAGGCCGTCGCCGTGGGCGATCTCGATGGCCGCCACGCCGGCGGCGTCCAGCGCGGCGGCGATCTCGGCGGCCTGGGCCGTGGTGTAGCGGTGCCGGATGGCGTGCATGCCGTCCCGCAACGTCACGTCCTGGACATAGAGCCTCACGCGCCCACCCCTGTCTCGATGCTCTGCCCGGTGCGGTCCGGCCGCTCCGCCAGCCGTTCGGCGGTGCGCAGCGCGGCCGAGGTCATGATGTCCAGGTTCCCCGCGTAGGCGGGCAGGTAGTGGGCCGCGCCCTCCACCTCCAGGAAGACGCTCACCTTGGTCCCGCCGGTCCGGCTCCCGTCGGGCAGCGGCTCTCCGGCCGGGACCCTCTCGAACTGCACGTCCTGCTTGAGCCGGTAGCCCGGCACGTAGTCGCGGACCCTGTCCACCATGGCCCGTACGGCTCCCGCCACGGCGGCCTCGTCGCAGTCGTCGACCAGGCAGTAGACCGTGTCACGCATGATCAGCGGCGGCTCGGCCGGGTTGAGGACGATGATCGCCTTGCCCCTGGCCGCCCCGCCGACCTCCTCGATCGCCCGTGAGGTCGTCTCGGTGAACTCGTCGATGTTGGCGCGGGTGCCGGGCCCGGCGGACCTGGAGGCGATCGAGGCGACGATCTCGGCGTAACGGACGGGGACCTGCGAGGCCACCGCCGCCACGATCGGGATCGTCGCCTGCCCGCCGCAGGTGACCATGTTGAGGTTGCGCTCGCCGAGGTGGTCGTCCAGGTTGACCGGCGGCACCACGTAGGGCCCGACGGCGGCGGGGGTCAGGTCGATGACCCGCTTGCCGTGCGCGCTGAGCACCCGGTCGTTGTGCAGGTGCGCCTTCGCGGAGGTCGCGTCGAGGACGAGGTCCACACCGGCGAAGCCGGGCAGCCCGACCAGGCCCTCGACCCCTTCGTGGGTGGTGGCCACCCCACGGCGGCGGGCCCGGGCCAGGCCGTCGGAGTCGGGGTCGATGCCCGCCATGGCGACGACCTCCACCCGCTCCGACAGCAGCGCCTTGAACATCAGGTCGGTGCCGATGTTCCCGGAACCGATGATCGCGATCTTCACTCGCTCCGCGGGCGGCGGCGTGGCCGCGCCGGTGTCGCCGAGGGTCATGAGAACACCGCCCGCACCGAACCGAGACCGTCGATGACGGCCTCGAAGACGTCGCCGGGCTCGACGGGCACCATCGGGCCGAGCGCGCCGGTGAGCACGATGTCCCCGGCGCGCAGCGGGAAGTCCCTGCCGCCCAGCGCGTTGGCCAGCCAGACGGCGGCGTTCAGCGGGTGCCCCATGCAGGCCGCGCCCGCGCCGGTGGAGACCTCCTGCCCGCGCCGGCTCATGGTCATCCCGGCCAGCCGCAGATCCAGGCCGGCGAGCGGGACGGGCGTGTTGCCCAGGACGAAGGCGCCGCTGGAGGCGTTGTCGGCGATGGTGTCGACGAGCGCGATGTCCCACCCCGCGATCCGGCTGTCGACGATCTCGATCGCGGGCAGCGCGAAGTCGACGGCCCGGATGACCTCCGCCACCGTGAACGGCCCGCCGACCAGGTCGCTCTTGAGGACCAGCGCGACCTCGGCCTCGGCCCTGGGCTGCAGGAAGCGGCCGGCCGGGATGGGCAGGCCATCGAGGCAGGCCATGTCCGCGAAGAGCATGCCGAAGTCCGGCTCGTCGATCCCGAACTGCTTCTGCACCGCCGGGCTCGTGATGCCGATCTTCCGCCCGACCAGCCGCCGCCCGTCGTCCAGCGCCCGCCGGGTGTTGATCTCCTGTACGGCGTAGCCG
The DNA here is from genome assembly GCF_030811595.1 of Streptosporangium brasiliense. Lineage (NCBI taxonomy): Bacteria > Bacillati > Actinomycetota > Actinomycetes > Streptosporangiales > Streptosporangiaceae > Streptosporangium > Streptosporangium brasiliense. Next base: position 2,068,430 of record NZ_JAUSRB010000002.1, on the reverse strand, counting down.
GTCTCGGCGGTCCCGACCGGCAGCGTCTCACGCACCGGCGGGCAGGGCTTGCCGCTCCGGGCCGCCTCCAGCAGCCGGTCGGCCGCCTCGGCGAGCACGTCGGTCGCCTCGCTCCACTCAGTCATGTCCCGGCTCCAGCTTGATCGTGATCGTGGTGGGTTCGGAGTAGAAGTCCAGCGAGTGCGTGCCGCCCTCCCGGCCGATGCCCGACAGCTTCACCCCGCCGAACGGGGTGCGCAGGTCCCGCAGGTACCAGGTGTTGACCCAGACCAGCCCGGCCTCCAGCGACCGGGCGACCCGGTGGGCCCTGTTCAGGTCGGCGGTCCAGACCGTCGCCGCCAGGCCGTAATCGCTGTCGTTGGCCAGCTCGACCGCCTCGGCCTCGGTGTCGAACGGGGCGATGTGGCAGACCGGGCCGAAGATCTCCTCCCGGTTCACCCGGGAGTCGCGGGACAGGCCGGTCAGCACCGTCGGCTCGACGTAGTAGCCGCCGTCGCGGTCGTCCCCGAAGTGCGGCACGCCGCCCCCGGCATGGATCCGGGCCCCCTCGTCCTTGGCCAGCCCGTAGTAGGAGAGCACCTTGTCCCGGTGCTCCGCCGAGATCATCGGCATCATCGTGGTGTCCTCGTCCGCGGGGCGCCCGAACCTCAGCTCCCCCGCCCGCTCGGCCAGCCGCGCGGTGAACTCCTCGAAGACGGGCCGCTCCACGTAGAGCCGCTCGGTGCACAGGCAGACCTGGCCGCCGTTGGTGAAGACCGACCGCACGCTCCCCTCGACGGCCGCGTCCAGGTCGGCGTCGGCGAAGACCAGCCCGGCGTTCTTGCCGCCCAGCTCGAACGAGACCGGCTTGACCCGGTCCGCCACACTCTTCATGATCGTCGACCCGGTACGGCTCTCGCCGGTGAAGGTGACCGCGTCCACCCCCGGGTGCTCCACCAGGAACTGGCCGGTGGAGCCGGCGCCGAACCCGTGCACCACGTTCAGGACACCGGGCGGCAGTCCGATCGAGGCGGCGATCTCCGCCAGCACCGCGACCGAGCCCGGCGTGTGCTCCGAGGGCTTGACCACGATGGTGTTGCCCGCGACGAGCGAGGGGCCGATCTTCCAGGTCGCCAGCAGGAACGGCAGGTTCCACGGCACGATCACCGCGACCACACCCAGCGGCCTGCGCACGGTGTAGCTCAGCACGTCCTTCAGGTGGAAGGCGCTCTCCGGGCGCTGGGCGGCGATCTCGGCGAAGGACCGGAAGTTCGCCGCGCCCCGCGGGATGTCCAGCGTCCGGGTCTGGGTGATCGACTTACCGGTGTCGGCGATCTCCGCGGCCACCAGATCCTCGAAGCGCTCCTCGATCGCGTCGGCGAGACGGCGCATCCAGGCGGCCCGCTCGGCCACCGGCAGCGCCGCCCATCCCGGCAGGGCCGCGCGGGCGGCGGCGACCGCCCGGTCGACGACCGCCCGGTCCGCCTCGTGGACCCGGCGGACCGGGCGGCCGGTCACCGGGTCGTGCGTGGCGAACGTCGCGCCCTCGGCCGCCGGCACCCCACCGATGAAGTGGGTTACCTGGTCAGACAAGACTTCTCCTCACGATAGGACCCCGATGGGTCACTAGGTATGGGTATAGAGGTGGGAGCCGTTCATCGGCAACAATGCGTTCCGTGAAACGGAACCCGGACCGCCTCTCGATGCTGGAGAAGTCGTGGCTCGTGCTCGACTCGTTCCGCCCCACGGGAGGCCCCCTGCGCCTGGCCGACGTCGCCGAACGCTGCCATCTGCCCAAGACCACGGCCTTCCGGCTGCTCACCGAGCTCACCGAGATCGGCGCGGTCGCCCGCCGCGAGGACGGCTACTACCTCGGCCGCCGGCTCTTCGAACTCGGTTGCATCGTGCCCCTCGAACGGGATCTGAGACACGCGGCGCTGCCCTTCATGCACGACCTCTACGAGGCGACCCACGAGACCGTCCACCTGGGCGTGCGTGACGGCCTGGACGTCGTCTACGTCGAGAAGATCCGCGGCCAGGAGGCGTTCGCCCTGCCCTCCCGTGTCGGCGGACGGCTCCCGCTGACCTGCACCGGGATCGGCAAGGCCCTGCTGGCCTTCTCCGGGCCCGACCTGATCGACGAGGTCCTCGGCCGTCCCCTGCGCCGCCTGACCCCTCACTCGATCGTGGACCCGCAGCGGCTCGAGGAGACCATCGGCCAGATCCAGGCGGCGGGCCTGGCCTACGAACGCGAGGAGGCCCAGCTCGGCGGGGCCTGCATCGCGGCCCCCGTGTTCGGCGACGGCATGGCCGTCGCCGCCCTGTCCGTCTCCGTCCCGCTGGCCCGCTTCCAGCCCACCCGGCTGGCCCCCGTCGTCAAAGCCGCGGCGCTGGGCATCTCCCGCGCGCTGACCAGGAGCATCTGACCGGCCCGGCGGGCGGACGGGCCTCGCCGGGGCTCCGCGTCACATCGCACCAGGTGCGCCTCAGTCGGCGGCTCGCAGCTGGAACTGCAGGTCGGAGGCGTCTGGCGCCTCCAGGGCCGACACCACGGTCAGACCGGCGGCCGCGGCAAGGCCCTCGAACCCTGAGCGGGTGTACCAGTGCAGCACCCAGGGGCGGTCCACGACGGTGCTCTCGCCGTCGCGGTAGCGCTCGTAGCGCAGCACCGCCGTCTGCGTCCGCGTGGAATCGCTACGCTCCTCGGACAGCATCGAGACACGCAACTCGGCACCGTCGTCCGCCGTAGCGGTGCGCACCCGGCCGATCTGCTCGGCGGGCGTGGGCGACGGGACGAACAGCGGCACCAGGGCGGTGCCGCCCACGGCGAGGTGGTCGCGGATGCCGCGGAGGGCGGCCAGCGCGGTGGAGTCGTCGGGGAGCAGGTTGAAGGTCGGCCCGGCGAGGAAGATCGCACGGTAGCGGCGTGGCAGATCGAGCGCTTCCATGCGCTGGTGGTGGACGACGACATCGACGCCCTGCTCCCGCGCCCGGCGGCGGCACCGGTCCAGCATGTCCGCCGAGGCGTCAACGCCCTCGACGTCCAGACCGCGGCGGCGCAGTTCGAGCAACGGGTCGCCGTCTCCGCACCCCAGTTCCAGAGCCGGGGAACCGGCCTCTTGGACAAAGGCCGCGTAGGGCTCCGGGTCTTGGACGAAGGACTTCAGCGGCCCGTACAGATCGGCGACGATACCTGTGTAGAAATCAGCAGGATTCACGTCCGCACCCTACGCTTCAGCCGGATGCCCGGCGACATGATTTTCGGCGCCCTGCCCCCGCACCGAAGTGCCTTGTCCCCGCACCGAGGGAACGCCCCTGGCCCGCTTCCAGCCCACCCGGCCGGCCCTTCCGACTGGCCCCGTCCCCGGCCAACCCCGCCGTCGGAGCCGTGAGCGTGGAGGTGGAGAAAGTAGTTTGGACTACGAATTAAGGCCGACTTGTGAACCTCGTGATCACACCATCCCAGGCATGCTGAAATAGAGGATTTATATCCTCGAACGCCTTTTTTTGTTTTGCCGGAAATGGCGATATTGATCCAGCTATGGGGCTAACGTGGCAGATGATATTGACAGGATTCCGGACGGACCTGAGCTCGGAGAGCAGGACGTCCGGCGGTAGAAAAAGGATCTGTTACGTGAGTCCATCCCCCAAGTCGCTTCCGATGACAGGGTTTCTGTTCTCCGCCGTCGGTGTCGGCGGCGTGGTCCTGCAGATGCTGGCCGTCGCCTACCCCGATGGCGATCCGGCCAAGGCGCGCGAGGCCGCGCGGCTGTTGCGGCAGCTGGCCAAGCGAGTGGACGTCAGCCTGGACGACGTGGAGGAGGTCGCGGGCAAGGTGTGGCGGCCGCCCAACTCCGGCGCGGGCATCGACGCCTTCAGGAAATACTTCAACAACGAGATCGCGCCCTATCCGCCGCGGACGTCCGCGTACATCCGCGGGCTGGCCGACGCGGTCGACGACTACGCGGGCATGCTGGAGCAGACCCAGCACGCGCTCCGGACGATGGCCATGATCCAGTGGATCGAGCTGCTGATGTTCTTCTGCTGGCCGGCGATCGACAAGAAGGTCCAGGTGATGATCAACTGGGCGATGCGCAGGTCGCAGGCACGGCTGCTGCTCAAGATGTTCAATCATGCGGTGGGGAAGCGGTTCATCTACGCCGCGGGCGGCAGCCTCGCCTACACGGTCCTGGACCAGGCGGTCGTTGACGGGCTCAAGTTGGCCAGAGGCGAGGACATGGGGTCGTGGGGCGACCGCGGCGAGTACATGTTGAAGAACTTCGCCGCGGCCATGGTCTTCTACCACGTGGATCCCGCCAATTTCGGAAAGGCCGCGGACCTGCTGCCGAAGAACCAGGCGGCGCGGAACGCCGTCGTGTTCTTGACCGGCTCCACCATCTTCAGCACCACGGCGAACGCGCTCGACCGGCCCGGCGACGTGATCGACGATCCGGCCGGCCTGTTGCCCACGTGGGAGCAGATGCTCGCCAAGCTGGGTGTCGCCGCAGGCCAGGACCAGTTCAGGCGCTGGCGCGGATACTGACCGCCGGTGACCACGTAGCCAGTCCCGGCTGAGGTGACCACGTAGCTAGTCCCGGCTGAAACGCCTGACCCCGTCGGCGAACGGGGTCAGGCCGTCCGTCATCATCCCGGCCAGCCGCGCGGTCAGGTCCGTGGCGGCGGCGCCGGCGGCGGCGAGCACCGCCTCCGCCAGTGCGTCCGCGCCGAGCCGCATCGCCCGCGGGTCGATGCGCAGGCTGCCGAGCGCGCCGGTCGGCAGCACCTCGGCCCTCACCTGACCATTGGCCGCCTCACCTCGGCCGCGGATGGCGTTGAGGCCCTCCTGCAATTCTTCCAGCGGCCGAGTTTCGGCCTGGAACTGGGCGAGAAGGCGGCGCATTTCCTCGTCGAGGAAGGATGTGCCGTCGTCCGGTGTGATCATCAGGTCTCCAAGAAACGTCAGGGGTTGAACTTCTTGTCCGACTTCGAGTACTCGGGCGGGTCGGACACTTTCGGCAGGGATTCGATGCCGGCCCAGTTCGCGACCTCGAAGCCGATCTTCATTCCGGCCAGCCGTTCGGCGACCGCGGGATAGACGTCGTGTAGCGCGTTGACGTACGTCTCGGATTTCTTCAACGCCGTGGAATAGCCCTGCCTGAACGTGTTCGCCGTCTCGTCCGTGCCGGCGAAATCGCCCAGTGCGGCGATGGCGTCGAGAATCCGGCGGACGTCCTTCACCAGCTCGTCGTGCTCGGCGACGAATCCGCCGGCCGCCTTCGTGAAGATGCTCCCGTGGACATCGACGTCCGGCATGCCCGGACGTTCGAGCCCAGGCGAGGTCGGCGGAGGGGTGGGGTACGTGGGCGTGGGACTCGACGTGGGCGTCCCCGTGGGCGTGGGGCTCGACGTGGGCGTCGGAGTCGGGGTGGCTGTCCCCGTGAGAGTGGGTGACGGTGTGAGCGATGAGGACGGAGTGGATGAACCCATCTCAGACATGGCATTTCTCCTCGTCGATACGCCTTACCGTGCCGTCGCGCAGGCGCGGGACACAGAAATCCCCATATTACCTACACTAACTGTAGGAATAGTGTACTTTGTGGCGGCCGGGCACGGGTCCTGATGATCGACCTCACGTGAGGGCTACGCGGCCGGCGGCGGTCCATGGAGCCCCCTGCCGAAAGGGGAACCGCGTCATCGGCCGGCACGGCTCGCAACTCTTGCGGCTCAGCGGGTATGCGGTTCACTGGTCGTCCCACCCGATCAGTCCGCAGGAGGATCCATGGAAGCCCGCACCGAGACGGTCACCGTCGCCGACGGCACGTTCGACCTGCACCTGTGGCTGCCGGAGAGCGGCCGGGGGCCGGTCGTCCTGCTGATCCAGGAGGTCTGGGGGGTCGGCCCCTACATCAGGAAGGTCGCCGAGGACCTCGCGGGGCTCGGATACGTCGTCGGCGCGCCCGACCTGTTCTGGCGGCTGCGGCGCAACTGGGTGGCCGACCACGACGAGGCCGGGCTGGCGGCGTCGATGAAGGTGGCCTCCGAGTTCGACGTCCCGCACGGGGTGTCCGACTCGGCCCTGGCGCTGGCGCACCTGAAGGGGCTGCCCGAGGCCGAGGGAGGGGCCGCGGCGGTGGGGTTCTGCCTGGGCGGCTCGATCGCCTACCTCCTGGCGGCCACCACCGAGGTGGACGCGGTGCTGTCGTTCTACGGCTCCGCCGTACCGGACGCCGCCGGCCTGATGGAGAAGATCACCTCTCCGGTGCTGTTCGTGTTCGGCGGCTCCGACCCCTACATCCCCCGCGAGCAGGTCGCCAAGGTGGAGGAGGCCGCGGCGGGGCGGCCGGACATCGAGATGCACGTCGCCGAGCAGGCCGGGCACGCCTTCCACAACCACGAGGCGCCTCAGTTCTACGACCCCGAGGCCGCGCCGGTCGCCTGGGACCGGGCCGTGGGCTTCCTCAGGCGCCATCTCGGGTAGCCGCCGGCCGGCGCGGGTGACATTCCGGGCGGAGACCCTTGCCTGAAGGTCACCTTCCCGTAACCGCAGGGGCCGCCCGGCGGGGGGCCCGGACCCGGCATCATTGCCCCATGTACCAGGTGTGGCAGGTATGGGGAAATATCATCATCACGGCTGTGGTGGCGCTCCCGCTGGCCCTCGCCGCCGCCCGTCTCCTCGCCCTCCGCCGCCTCCGCGCCGGCCATCCCCTCCCCGTCCGCACGGCCGTCGCCGACGTCGCCGTGACGGCCGGGACCGCCCCCTGGATCTGGATGATCCTCACCCCGACGGCGGGCCCCGGCGGCTTCAGCCTCGTCCCCTTCAGGGACCTGTGGGCGGTGCTTCAGGGGCCGGGTGAGACGGCGTTCGTGCAGGTCGGGGGTAACCTGCTGGTCTTCGCCGCACTCGGCGCGATGCTCCCGGTCCGCTCGGCGCGCTCCGCCTCACTCACCAGGGTCGCCGCCGTGGCCGCCGCGGCGTCACTCACCGTCGAACTCCTCCAGTACGGCCTGCGGCTGGGCCGGGTGAGCTCCGTCGACGACGTGCTGGTCAATACAGCGGGTGCTGTTCTGGCCGCGTCCATCACCCGGCGATGGTGGGCCCAGCCAATAGCGGCTGGGACCGTTCCACGGTAACGGACCGGGAAAACTCCCGGAGATTGTCACACAGGCACGATCCTCTCAAAAGAAGCACGGGACCAACCTCTGCATCTGTGCGATCGTGGACAAGACGGGGCAAGTTCTCTGGAGACGCCAAACCCGGTTGGTGACAGAGGGTGATCAAACGTGCAGCAGTCCCCGGTTCCTCCCGAGCCCCCGATCTATCGGCGCATCGCCGACGGGCTTCGCGAAGCGATCCTGTCCGGCGAGCTCCGAGACGGGGATCGGCTTCCGGGCGAGAACGCCCTGATGGCGGAGTACGGCATAGCCCGCGCGACCGCCAGACAGGCCCTTTCCGTGCTCATCAACGAAGGACTGGCCGTGCCCAAGCGCGGCTCGGGAGTCTACGTCCGCCAGTTCCGGCCGATCAGGCGGCACGGCTCCCGGCGGCTCTCCCATGAACAGTGGGGGCAGGGCCAGGCGATCTGGGAGTCCGACACCAGAGGCCGCCCCTACACCGTGGACGACATGAACATCGACAGGGAGATCGCCGAGGACACCGTGGCCCGGGTGCTCAACAGCACCGAGGTGTGGGTGCGGCGGCGGCGCTACTCGGTGGACGGCCGGCCGGTCCAGCTGTCGGTCTCCCACTTCCCCGCCGCCCTGGTGGAGGACACCCCGATCACACAGCCCGACACCGGACCCGGGGGCGTCTACGCGCGCCTGGGCGACCTCGGCCACACCCCCGTGCGCTTCAGCGAGGAGGTGCGGGCCCGCATGCCCCATCCTCACGAGACCGTCCAGCTCGACCTGCCGGCCGGCACCCCGGTCATCGTGATCGGCCGGATCGCCTACACCGCGGGCGGCGTCCCGGTCGAGGTCAACGAGATGATCCTCGACGCCGCCTCTTATGTACTCCAATACGACTTCGATTCATAGATCAAGACGATCCGTCAACCGATAGGTTGACCTGTCCCCTGCGATCATTGATTTCTCTAGAGAAGTGCATCACCTTCGGAGGTGGAAGGTCACACGGCCGGGCCTGGGCGCGGGGAAGGTGCGTAGATGTCATTCGACCGACATCTGGCGGAGATCGCCCGGGAGTTCCCCGACTGGACGATCTGGCGGAGTGACGCGGGTCGGTGGTGGGCTACCCGCCACCACCCGCTCACCTCCGACCAGCGTGATCTCGGCTGCGCGATGACCGTCGACGCCGACGACCCGGAAGGACTGCGAGAGCAGTTACGCGATCAACAGGACCGTTCCGACGGGAGGGGTTCCTGGTAGCCGCCCGGTGCCCGGGTCAGCGGATCTCACGCGGCCCCGGCGCCGGGCCCCCAATCGCGGAAGCCCCCGACCCGATCGGGGGCGGGGGCTTCCGCTTGACCTCAGCGGCCGCGGGGCCGTGGTATGCAGGGGGCGGACCGGCCCGTGCGGGCCGCGGCCGTCATTTCCGCGCGGCGTACTCGTCGTCCTCCTTGGCGGCCCGGCCCAGGCTCACGTCGGTGTCGTCGAAGATCTCGGTGCGGTGGTCGCCGCCCTCCTCGACCTCGTCGTCCACGATCACGCGGACGGCCTCGACGTCGGACTCGACATCGGACTCGACGTCGGGCCCGGCGACCTCCCCGGCCGGAGCGGCCTCCACGGGGACGGGGACGGAGGCGGACTGGACGGGGAACAGCGGGAGCACGGAGGCCTCGTCGATCAGGGCCCCGGCGGCGTTCTCCCGGTGCAGCAGGTCGCCCAGCACGGCGCCCATCTCGTTGAGGCGGCGCATGACCTCGCGGTGGGTGTCGGTGAGGTAGGTGACCCGCCGGCCGGTCGTCTCGTCGAGGATCGTCGAGCGCTGCTGGGCCGCGGCCAGCGTGGCGTGGGCCTCGGCGTTGGCGGAGGACACCGTCGACTCCGCCTCGGTCCTGGCGCTCTCGATCGTCCGCTCGGCCTCGTTCCTGGCCGAGACGACCATCCGGTCGGCCTCGGCGCGGGCGCCGCGCAGGGTCTCCTCGGACTCCGCGCGCGCCGCGTTGAGGGTCTCCTCGGCGTCGCCGCCGGCCTGGGCGAGCATCTGCTCGGCGGCGGCGGTGGCCTCGGCGACCCGGCGCTCGGCCTCCTGCTGCGCGGCGTTCATGATGCCCTCGGCCCGCTCCAGCGCCGCGCTGACCATCCGCTGGGCCTCTTCGGCGGCGTCTTCGCGCAGTTTGCTGGCCTCGGCGTCGGCGACCTGCCGTTTGGAGGCCGCCTCCTCCTCACCCAGCTTCAGGATCTGGCTGAGCCGCTGGCCCAGCTCGTCGTAGTCTTGCGGAGCGTCGGAGAGCCTCCGCCGGACCTCGGCCAACTCGATCCGGCCCCGCTCGGCCTGCTCGATCGCCCGGGCGAGCCGTTCTTCCAGATCGCGGATCTGGTTGCGGTTGCGGTTCATGTAGTCGTGGACCTGACGACGGTTGTAGCCGCGCATGACGACCTCGAACGAGTCCTCATGCATCAGGTCGGGAAAGCTCTCGTGCTGGTTTGTCATGGCGCTGCCCGTGGAGGTTGTGTGGCGGGAAAGGAGACGTCAGGAGACGACTTTCCTGCTTACTGTCCAAGTCCGCAACCGGAACGCCCGACCTGCTTGCGGAAATATCGGGCAAGCTTACGCACCGTAACATCAATCACATGGACATCAGCCCCTACATCGCCGCCCTCGACGGGGACGCGATCCCCCAGATCCACCCAGATGCCTACGTCGCCCCCGGCGCGGTGGTCGTCGGCCGCGTACGGCTGGGCCGGGCCGCGAACGTCTGGTACGGCGCGGTCCTCCGCGGCGACGACGAGCGGATCGAGGTCGGCGAGGAGTGCAACATCCAGGACCTGTGCTGCCTGCACGCCGACCCCGGCGAGCCCGCCGTGCTGGAGCCCCGGGTCAGCCTGGGCCACAAGGCCATGGTGCACGGCGCGCACGTGGAGACCGGCGCGCTCGTCGGCATCGGCGCCGTCGTGCTCGGCGGGGCCCGGATCGGCGCGGGCTCGCTCGTCGCGGCCGGCGCCCTCGTGGGGCCGGGCAAGAAGATCCCGGCCGGGGTGCTCGTGGCGGGCGTCCCCGGCCGGATCATCCGCGAGCTGACCGACGACGACCGCGCCTCCTTCGCCCGCACCCCCGACAACTACATGGCCAAGGCCGCGCGGCACCGGGCGGCCGTCGCGGTCGCGCCGGGCGAGCGGGCCGGAGATCGCTGACGCGCCGGGCGGGCATCGGTAACATGACCGCCGTGCGGCAGTGGGACGGTTTCGACACCATCGAGAGCGACGTGCGCACCATGGTCACCGACCACCGGTGGGCGAGGCTCCCGCTGCCCGCCCGCGCCCAGGCCGTCGCGCTGCGCGTCCTGGCCGCCCCGGACGGCGGGCGCTGGCTGTTCGGCGCGCACGCCCGGTGGTACCGGCAGGATCCCGCCGACGGCCGCTGGCACCTGGCGGCGCCCCCGGCCGATCCGGGCTTCCGGGCGGCGGCGCACGTCGTCCACGCCACCACGGCGATCCTGCCGCACCTGGTCCCGGCCGGCCCCGACTTCACCGCGGACCGGGGGTCGGTCCAGGGGTTCGTCGGACCGGACGTGCCCCCCGAGATCACCGAACGGGTCCGGGAGCTGGTCATCGCCCAGCGCGGCAGGCGCAGGGAGGATTTCCCGCTCCACGGGCCGTCCGCCGCGCTCTTCGCCGGTGAGGTCGCCAGCCCGGTCGCGGCGGTCTGGGACACGCTCATGTGGTGCGCCTACGCCCCGGCCTTCGACGGCAACGAGGTGCTGCTGTCGATGTTCGGGGAGTTCCTGGCCCGCCCGCTACCCGGTGACGAGTGGGTCCGCTGGCTGCCTCCCTCCTCGCTCGACGACCTGGTGGCGCTGTACGGCGAGCGGGTCAGGGCGGGACACCCCGAGGCCGGTCTCCGGCTGGTCGCGCTGATGGCCGACACCGCCGACGCGATCCGCGGCGACCGGCGCTTCCGCCCCCGGGCCGAGGCCCTGCTGTGCATGGTGGAGCCGGTGCTCCGCCGGACCGGCCCCGACCACTCCATCGCCCACTACGGCGACGACGCCGTACGGCAGGCGTGGCTGTCGCGCTGCCCGCCCCACGTGACGCTGCCGGACTCCTCCCCGGGGGAGCACTTCCAGCACGCGCTCTACGACCTGGTCCAGACGCTGGGGTTCCTCGTGCCCAAGGGCGCCGACCCCCGGGCGGTGGCGACCTCGCTGCTGGCGGCCGACCTGTCGGCGACCGCCCCCCGGGCGGCCGACGCGCTCTACCCCTGGCTGGACCCGGAGCTGCGCCACATCCTCCATGTGGTGCTCACCGACCCGTCCCACCCGCTACGGGGGTGCTGGCCGCGCTCCGGCGGGCTGCACTCGGCGCTCCATCCACCGGACCGGGCCTCGGCGGCGGCCCTGCTGGGCGCCGCCTACGCCACGGGGCTCGCGTGGTGCCGGCTCAGCGGGACCACGGTGCCGGAGCGCGGGTTCGTCACGGCCGCGGCGGTCGTGCACCGGCTGACGCACGAGCGGGACGACCCGGTCCCGGGCATATCAGGGACTTTCCCCCGCCACTTCTGACACGCATCAGCATACTTAAACCACAAATTCAGTTATTTTCTCCTTACTCTCCTTATATCCCTCTATCCCCCCGCACATCGGCTGTTTGTCTGAATCGTGATCTCGGAATCGGGAAATGATCCTTCTGAGGGCGCGACCGTGCCGGAAGGAATGGTCCCGATGGGCCATGGGCACCAAAGACCGCCCGCCGTAACCTCGAAGTGGGTGTGGGCTGCGGAAGGAAGGACGACGCGGTGGGGCACGACGACCTGGACTCTAGGGTCCACGACCGTGTCGCGTTGGACGAGATCGCGCTCTATGCCGAGGTGCTTACCGCCGTCGCCATCAGCGAACGGCCACTCACCTTGGCGGAGCTCGACAACGCGCTCGGATTGAGTGCTTCGGCGATCTGCTGAAGCCGATGAGAGAACCGTCCGGACGACCTAGTCCCGGACTCCTCGACAGGGGTCCGGGACGTGGTCAGGAAAGATGGTCCGGTGACTAGTCACGAACGGACGAGGCGGGCGATCGCCGCCGTGGCTTCCTTGACCTTCTCCTCCGCCTCGGGGCCTCCGCTGTTGATGGCGTCGGCGACGCAGTGCCCGATGTGGTCCTCCAGCAGGCCGAGCGCCACCGCCTGAAGCGCCCGCGTGGCGGCCGACACCTGTGTCAGCACGTCGATGCAGTAGGAATCCTCTTCGACCATCCGCTGCAGGCCCCTGATCTGCCCCTCGATCCGCCGCAGCCGGGTCAGATAAGCCTGCTTGTCTCCGCTGTACCCATGCATGCCCCAACCGTACCCGGGCCTGGCTCAGCGGGAAGCTGCCGCGATCAGTTTCTCCCACTGTTCGGCAACCGGAGGCGCCGCGTAGGCGGCCGCGGCCGCCAGCGCGCCGGCCGACAGCTCCCGGCGCCGGCGCTCGTCGTCGATGAGCGCGAGCAGCGCGGACGCGTACGCCTCGATCTCACCCTCCCCCTCGGGGACCAGGACCCCGCTGCGGCCGTCGGCCACGAACTCGCCCGGCCCCCTCGGGCTGTCGAACCCGATCACCGGCACCCCGCTGGCCATCGCCTCGATCACGGTCATCCCGAGCACCTCGGCCCGGGAGCTCACCGCCACGATCGACGCCTTGGCGAACTCGCCGGTCAGGTCGGAGGTCGTGCCCATGAAGTAGACGTGGTTGTGCAGGTTGAGGTCCTGGACCAGGGCGCGCAGGCGCTTGTCCTCCGGGCCCCCGCCGTACAGCCGCAGCCGCCAGTCGGGGCGCTTGCCGGCGACGGCGGCGAAGGCGCGGATCAGCCGGTCGTAGGCCTTCACCGGCACCCATCGCCCGCCCGCGGCGACGATGCGGTTGTCCATCCGCGAGCGCGGCCAGGGACCGGCCGGGAGCGCGTCCGGGATCAGCCTGACCTCGGTGCCGCCGTTCAGCAGGCGGTCCCAGTCCTGGCGGCTCGTCTCGGTGGCCGTGGCGACCGCGTCGAGACGCGGGTAGAACTTCCTGATCGGCCCGGGCACCGGCGGGCGGCCCCACTCGCGGGCGATCCGCACGGCGTCGCGGGGCCCGTGCCGGGCCACCTGGACGCTCAGCCCCGGCCTGGTGCTGATGATCACATCGGCCTTGAGCGCGCGCAGCCGCCGCCACAGGGCGACCTCGGTGCGCATCTGCCCCGGCGGCAGCAGGTGCCGCACACCGGGCTGGGCGTCGACCACCCAGGACAGCCGCACCTCCGGCGCCACGGGGAAGAACGGTCTCTCCCGGTGGCGGCGGACGCTGACGATCTCGACGTCGTGGCGCCCGGCGAGCTCTCCCGCGAGGTTGACGGCCGACCGGACGTCGCCCCGCATGCCGTAGACCGAGGGGAGGAGCAGGCAGATCCTCACCCGCCGACCTCGATCCTGAGCTCGTCGTCGGCCGTGTAGCGGGGCCGGATCGGCACCCCGTCGATCTCCTCTTCCGGGTAGTGCAGGCGGCGGCGTTTGCCGTCCACGTCGTCGAGCCGGGAGCCCAGGCGGAGCGGCGCGGGCAGGCCGTCCACCTCCAGGGAGGGCTCCCACGTGCCCGACTGCTCGGGCGCGGCGGCGAGCACGTCGCACAGGGAGAGCGCGGCGTGGAAGCGCACCCCCTGGACCGTCGCGACGGCGGTCAGCTCGGCGTCGGGGTGGCTGCGGCGGAGCGCGAGCCGCGCCTCGTGCCGGGACTCGTCGTCGTCGAGGCCGGTGAAGGCCAGCAGCCCGGTGACCTCGAAGCGGCCCTCCCGGAACCAGACCGCGCGGACCTCGGCGGCGGGACCGGCCTCGTCGACCTTCAGGGCCAGGAAGCCGTTGCGGGTCCGGTAGGCCCGGTAGGCCAGCGTGCGGCGGCTCAGCGCGTAGGTGTCGAGATGGTCGAGGGAGAAGCCCGGATCGACGCTCGGCAGCCGGGTGCGTGTCCCGTCCTGCCTGAGGTAGACGTCCCAGCGGCCGGGGGTGAGCGCCAGCGGCGCGAGGGAGACGGCGAGGGTCGCGTCACGCGCGTCGGCGCCCGGGGTGCCCAGCACCACGGAGATCTCGACGGCGGTGACCCGGTGGCGCAGGACGAGCTCGGTGCCGCACGGGAGCGGCCCGTCGACGGACAGGCGGAGCGAGAGGACGTCGGTCAGCGTGACCTCGGCATCCGTGACGACGACGTGCATCGTCAGCCCCCTCCCCGTCCAATGAGCTACGCGACGTTGAGGTTACCGTGATTTTTCCGTAATCGACAGGAAGAGTTTCGGACCTAGCGTCCTTTTCTTATCATCTTTACCAATTGTCAGGCACGGCCCGCAGAGCAGGCCATGCCTGACCGGGATTCAGGACGCCTCGACGGGCTGTCCCTTAATCGATTTGATCAGGAGCTGGGAGACGTCCACGACCTCCAGCGTCTCCTTGGCCTCACCGGCGTTCTTCTTCTCGTTGATCGAGTCGCCCAGCATGACCAGGCAGAACGGGCAGGCCGTGGAGATGGTGTCGGGGTCGGTGGTCAGCGCCTCGTCCACACGCTCGGTGTTGATGCGCTTGCCGAGCCGCTCCTCCATCCACATCCGGGCGCCGCCGGCGCCGCAGCAGAAGCCGCGCTCCTTGTGGCGGTGCATCTCCTGGGCCTGCACGCCCGGGACCTTGGCCATGATGTCGCGGGGCTGGGAGTAGACCTTGTTGTGGCGGCCGAGGAAGCACGGGTCGTGGTAGGTGATCTTCTCCTCGATCGGCGTGACCGGGACCAGCCTGCCCTCATCCACCAGCTTGGCCAGGAGCTGGGTGTGGTGGACGACCTCGTAGGTGCCACCGAGCTGCGGATACTCGTTGGCGAGGGTGTTGAAGCAGTGCGGGCAGGTCGCGACGATCTTCTTGACCCCGGCCTCGTTCAGCGTCTCGATGTTCTGCTTGGCCAGCATGTCGAAGAGGAACTCCATGCCCAGGCGGCGGGCCGGGTCGCCGGTGCAGGCCTCCATCGGGCCGAGCACGGCGAACTTCACGCCCGCGACGTGCAGCAGCTCCGCGACCGCCTTGGTGGTCTTCTTGGCCCGGTCCTCCAGGGCTCCGGCGCAGCCGACCCAGAACAGGTATTCGGTGTCGTCGGGCATCTTCTCGTCGACGAGCTGGACCTCGATCGGGTCCTCGTCGCGGCCGGCGAGCTCCTCGATCCAGTCGGCCCGCTTCATCTCGGACATCCCCCACGGGTTGCCCTTGTTCTCCAGGTTCTTGACCATGACGCCGGCCTCGGACGGGAAGTTCGACTCCACCATCACCTGGTAGCGGCGCATGTCGAGGATGTGGTCGATGTGCTCGATGTCCACCGGGCACTGCTCGACGCAGGCGCCGCAGTTGGTGCAGGACCAGAGCACGTCCGGGTGGATGACGCCGTCCTCGCCGACCAGGGGCTTCTCCAGCAGCGCGAGCACGTCCTCGTGCAGGTCGGCGCGCTGCTCCTGGGTGGCCGTCAGGTAGGGCGCGACCTTGAAGGCGTGGTCGCGCTGGTCGAGGATCAGCATCTTCGGCGACAGCGGCTTGTCGGTGTTCCAGGCCGGGCACTGCGACTGGCAGCGGCCGCACTCGGTGCAGGTGTAGAAGTCGAGGAAGCCCTTCCAGGTGGTGTCCTCGATCTTGCCGCGGCCCAGCCTGTCACCGTCGAGGTCCTCGTCCTCGAAGTCGACGACCTTGCCGTCGATCCGCATCGGCTGGGCCGGGCCGTTGCCGTCCGGACGGCGGGAGAACATCACGTTCAGCGGGGCGGTGAAGATGTGCAGGTGCTTGGAGTTCACCACGATCACCAGGAACACCAGCATGACGCCGATGTGCAGCAGCAGCCCGACGTGTTCGAGCGCCTCGTTGGCCGTCTCCCCCAGCGGCCTCAGCACCGCGGCGGTGGCCTCGGAGGCGAACGCCCCGGAGGCGTAGGGGAGGTTGCCGGTGTTGAACGCCGCGCCGCGGAAGAGGAACATCGTCCAGATCACATTGAAGATCATGAAGAGGACGAGCCAGGCGCCACCGAGGTGCGAGCCGGAGAAGCGGGACTTGCGGCCGAGCTTCTTGGGCGAGTTCTTGACCCTGATGACCGCGAAGGCGATCAGGCCGACCAGGGCCGCGACCGCGATGAAGTCCTGCAGGAAGCCCAGGACGGCCCAGGTCCCGACGAGCGGGATGTGGAAGTCGGGCGTGCCGGTGACCGCGCCCTGGATCAGGGCACCGTATGCCTCCAGATATACGGTCGCCAGGATGAAGAAGGCCCACATGACGAAGAAGTGCGCGGTGCCCGAGGCGGTCCACTTGAGCAGTTTCTTCTGCCCGAAGACCTCGACGAGCTGGGCCTTGATCTCGTCACCCACATTGTTCTTGGCATATTCGACCCGCTCGGGCGCGGGCGGCCCGACGGTGGCGAGCTTGTAGAGGAACAGCACGCGGCGCGCGGCAAGCGCGACCGCGACCGCTGTCATGACCAGCCCGATGATCGCTACCCAGAGCACGGGTCCTCCCACAGACGACGTTGGCTGCCAGCGTACGACCGCCGGTCATCCACGGTGACGACGGGTCGCCACGAATACTACCGATCGGTAACTTGCCCCGGACCGCGACACGTGGTGACCGTGGTCACCATACGGTCACTTCGATGCCCAGAACAATGCTCTGTACACATCCCGGCGCCGTCAGGGCACGTCCAGATAGCGCTGGATCGTCGGCGCGAGCAGCTCCACCAGCTCTTCGATCTCGACCGAGGCGAGCGGCTCCAACTTGACCACGTAACGCATCAGGACCACCCCGAAGAGCTGGGCGAAGGCCGCCTCCATCCGGATCGGCGGGATCTGGAGGGACTCCGCGATCCGGTAGAGGACCGCGTGCGAGATGAACTCGCGGATCATCGTGACCACCCGGTCGTTGGTCATCGCGGTGCGGACCAGCGCCAGCACGGGCTGGCGGGCCCCGGCCTCGGAGGTCATCGTCAGGACGTACCGGGTCAGCCGCTCGCCGATGTCCTCGCGCGGCCCCGCCAGGAGCATCGGGATCACCTCGTCGGGGTTGATCGGCAGTTCCATGGCCGCGACGAACATCCCCTCCTTGCTCGCGAAGTAGTGGTGGACCAGCGCCGGGTCCACCCCCGCCTGCCGGGCGATGCCCCGGATCGTCGCCTTGTCGAACCCCTTCTCCGCGAAGGTCTCACGCGCGGCCGCGAGAATCTGCCCGCGCGTGTCCGCGGCTCCGGGCCTGCGCCCGGGACGCCTCTTACCGATCTCCGACCCGTCCACGGGCCGCCCGTCCAGGGATTGCTCACTCACAGGTCGTTCAACTCACAGGTTGTTCGCCCGCGTCGCCGCGGGTTGTTCCGTCTGCCCGCCCGCGTCGCCGCGGGCCGTCCGGTCAGGGACCGCTCCATCAGGGGACGTTCGGTCAGGGGCCGTCCGCTCATACGCTGGAGGGCGTGGCCAGGTGCAGGCGCGCGAAGGCCAGCGCCTCGGCGAGGTCGTCGATCCGCTCCGTACGGCTGGCGGCCTTGCGCGTGTTGATCTCCAACACGACCAGGCCGCCGTAGCCGTTGCCGGCCAGGCGCTCCAGGATCGGCGCGCACGGCTGCCCGCCCCGGCCGGGGACCAGGTGCTCGTCCTTGTTGGCCACCCCGACGCCGTCGGCCAGGTGCAGGTGGGCGAGCCGGTCGCCGAGCTTGGTGAACATCTCCATCGCGTCGACCCCGGAGACCGCCGTGTGCGACAGGTCCATCGTCACCTGCGGGAAGTCGTAGTCGACCGGGTTCCAGTCAGGCGAGTAGGGGACGACCTCGTTGCCCCGGGCCCGCAGTGGGAACATGTTCTCGACCGCGAAGACCACGTCGGTCTCCTCCCGCATCCGCGCCAGGCCGGTCTCGAAGTCCCGCGCGTAGTCACGCTGCCAGCGGAACGGCGGATGCACCACGACGGTCTTGGCGCCCACCCGCTCGGC
Organism: Streptosporangium brasiliense; assembly: GCF_030811595.1. Lineage (NCBI taxonomy): Bacteria > Bacillati > Actinomycetota > Actinomycetes > Streptosporangiales > Streptosporangiaceae > Streptosporangium > Streptosporangium brasiliense. The sequence goes on along the minus strand of NZ_JAUSRB010000002.1, from coordinate 2,050,349 downwards.
GGCCCGCTGCGCCCGCTGGAGCTTGGCCCACGGGTCCCTGCCCCACACCCGCTGGGTCACCAGCAGGCACGGCGCGTGGATGGCCAGGATCGGCAGCTGGTAGTGGTCCGACAGCCGCTCCAGGACGTCGACGTCCTGGCTCACGGGGTCGGCGCCCACCATGATCTCGACACCGTCGTATCCCAGGCGCGCGGCCAGTTCGAAGGCGTCCGGCGTGCGCTCCGGGTATACGGACGCGGTGGACAGCGCGATCTTCGCACTAGGTACTCGGATGACGCTCATACGGCTTCCTCGCCTCCGGCCGGACTTCGCGTGAGCCGGCGTCGCCGCGCCCGCGGGCCCGATCGCTCCGCTCACTCACGATGCCAGCCTAAGCGCGACCGCGGACGAGTGGAGTCCGGCCTCGCTGATGCAGCGGAGATCACACCGCTACGGTGAGAGCATGCCGCGGTTCATGAAGGGCGCCATCCCCAGCCCGAACATCTGGAACACGCCCCACATTTACGAGCTGGAGAACCGGGCGGTGGACCCCGACGGCAGGGTCGAGGCCGCGATGGCCGCCATCCGGCCGTGGACCGGCGCGACGGTCCTCGACATCGGCTGCGGCAGCGGCTACCACCTGCCCGCCCTGTCGGCCACCGCCGCCCGCGTGATCGGCGTCGAGCCGCACGACGACCTCGTCCAGCTCGCCAGGCGGCGCTGCCGGCCGCTGCCCAACGTCGAGGTCCACCCGGCCACCGCCCAGGCCCTCCCGCTGCCCGACGCCTCGGTGGACGTGGCCGTCGCCCGCTGGGCCTATTTCTTCGGCCCCGGCTGCGAACCGGGCCTGGCCGAGCTCTCCCGGGTGCTGCGGCCGGGCGGCGCGGCCTTCGTGATCGACCTCGACGCCGGCCGCGGGGCCTTCGGCCGCTGGTTCAGCCGGACCGTCCCCTCCTACTCTGCCAGGGCCGTCGAGGACTTCTGGAGCCGTCAGGGCTGGCAGAGCCGGCCCCTCGACCTGCGCATGTCCTTCGAGCGCCGCGCCGACCTGGAGGCCGTGCTCCGCATCGAGTTCACCCCCGAGGTCGCCGAGCAGGCCATCGCCGAGACCCCCGGCCTGGAGCTCGCCTACCCCAATGTCCTGCGCTGGAAGCGGTTCTGACCGCTCCGGGACGCCACCCGCCGGACATCCGGGATGAAATACCCCACGGAACCGCTTGACCTTGACGTTGACGTCAAGGATTAGCGTGATCCCGTAAGGAGGACGGATGCGGATCGGGGAGCTCGCCAGACGGGCCGGGGTCAGCACCCGCGCGCTGCGCTACTACGAGCAGCAGGGGCTGATCACAGCGCGACGGGCGGCCAACGGCTACCGGGAGTACAGCGAGGCGGATCTCAAGCTCGTCACCGAGATCAGATCGCTGCTCACCGTGGGGTTCACCCTGGAGGACGCCCGGCCGTTCGTGGCCTGCCTGCGGGCCGGCCACGAGTCGGGCGGGTCCTGTCCGGAGTCGGTGGCGGTCTACCGGCGCAAGCTGGCCGAGATCGACGACGAGATCCGCACGCTGCTCGCCCGGCGCGCCGAGGTCGCCGGGCAGCTGACCGAGGTCTGTCCCGGATGCGTGTTCACCAAGCTGGGAGAGTCATGATCACTTTGACCGCCGACAACTTCGCCGAACAGGTTCTGCAGAGCGACAAGCCCGTCCTGGTCGACTTCTGGGCCGAGTGGTGCCCGCCGTGCCGGATGATCTCCCCGGTCCTGGAGCAGATCGAGGCCGAGTACGGCGACCGCGTCACGATCGCCAAGCTCAACTACGACGAGCACCAGGAGATCGCGGCCCGCTACGGCGTCATGGGCCTGCCGACGCTCAACCTCTACAAGGGCGGCGAGGTGGTCCGGCAGATCGTCGGCGCCAAGCCCAAGCGCCTGCTCCTGGCCGACCTCGAGGGCCACATCTAGCCGGGCCCGAGCTCCCGCAGGATCCGCAGCACCACCTCGGGGTCGCCACCGACCTCGGGCGGCAGGCTGACGTGGAGCTGGAGCGAGGTCACCCCCGGCCGGTGGAACCTCGCGGTCCGTTCCGGGCACTCCTCCGGCGTCCCGTTGACGGACAGCCCGTCCACGACCTCGCCGGGGAGCGCCTCGGCGGCGTCGGTGGGCCGTACCGGGTGAAAGTTGTCGGCCGGGACCGGTAACGTGCGGCCATGGCTAAGAAGGTCGGCTATCGCTGTGGTGAGTGCGGTTGGCAGACCGCCAAATGGGTGGGCCGCTGTGGCGAGTGCCAGGCCTGGGGCACGGTCGAGGAGGAGACCGCCCGCGGCGGCGTGCAGGTGGCCTCCGCGGGAGCGGTGTCGGCCCCCGCGATCCCGATCGGGCAGGTCAAGGCCGAGGTGGCGCACGCGCGCGGCACCGGGGTGCCCGAGCTCGACCGGGTGCTCGGCGGCGGCCTCGTGCCGGGCGCCGTCGTGCTGCTGGCCGGGGAGCCCGGCATCGGCAAGTCCACGCTCCTGCTGGAGGCCGCAGCCAAGATCGCGCGGCAGCAGACCGTCCTCTACGTCACGGGCGAGGAGTCGGCCGCCCAGGTCCGGGTCAGGGCCGACCGGATCGGCGCGATCCAGGACCGGCTCTACCTCGCGGCCGAGACCGACCTGGGCGCGCTGGTGACCCACGTGGAGAAGGTCCAGCCCGACCTGCTCATCGTCGACTCGGTGCAGACGATCGGCTCCGCCCAGGCGACCGGGGTGCCCGGCGGGGTCACCCAGGTCAGAGAGGTCGCCGGCAATCTGGTCCGGCTGGCCAAGGAGCGCGGCATGTCCACCGTGCTGGTCGGCCACGTCACCAAGGAGGGCTCGATCGCCGGCCCCCGGACCCTTGAGCACCTGGTCGACGTCGTGCTCCACTTCGAGGGCGACCGGCACTCCCGGCTCCGCATGGTCCGCGCGATCAAGAACCGGTACGGCCCCGTCGACGAGGTCGGCTGCTTCGACCTGCACGAGGGCGGCATCGAGGGCATCGCCGACGCCAGCGGCCTGTTCGTCTCCCACCGCGCCGAGCCCGTGCCCGGCACGTGCGTCACGGTCACCCTGGAGGGCACCCGGCCGCTGCCCGCCGAGGTCCAGGCCCTGGTCGCCCGGACCGAGGCCCAGCAGCCGCGCCGCTCCTCCTCGGGGCTCGACACCTACCGGGTGACGATGGTGCTGGCCGTGCTGGAGCGGCGGCTCAACGCCAAGCTGGGCGGCTGCGACGTGTTCACCGCGACCGTGGGCGGCATCAAGCTCAGCGATCCGGCGGTGGACCTGTCGGTGATGCTCGCGGTCGCCAGCGCGGCCGGGGACAAGGCGCTGCCCCCCGGGCTGGTCGTGCTGGGAGAGGTGGGCCTGGCCGGGGAGCTGCGCCCGGTGCGCGACGTGCGGCGCCGCCTGTCGGAGGCGGCGCGGCTGGGCTTCACCCGCGCCCTGGTCCCGGCCGGATCCCTCGACACGGGCAAGAAGCGCGACGGCGACCGCTCCCTGGTCCCGGTCGGCGGCCGTAGCACCAAACTCATCCCGGGTTTCGACGTCGTCGAAGCGGACAATGTCTGGGACGCCCTCACTCACGTCACCTAGAGGTGGCCATCCGGCGATCCCGGACTCCGCGGGACCTTCGCCGGTAAGCTGAGCGTGATACGCAGACCACGGGGGTCATGTGCCAGCAAACTACAAAGGGCTCGACGAACGCCGCAGGGCCGTCCTGGCCGCGGTCGCTCCGGGCACCGAACTACGCGACGGCTTGGAGCGTATTCTCCGCGGCCACACAGGCGGTCTGATCGTGCTCGGCTACGACAACACGGTCGAGGAGATCTGCAGCGGCGGATTCGAGCTGGACGTCGAGTTCTCCGCGACGCGGCTGCGCGAGCTCGCCAAGATGGACGGGGCCATCGTGCTGAATGCGAGCGACCTCAAGATCGTGCGTGCGGCCGTGCACCTGATGCCCGACCCGGCCATCCCCACCGACGAGTCCGGCACCCGGCACCGCACCGCCCAGCGGGTGGCCGTGCAGACGTCCCTGCCGGTCATCTCGCTCAGCAAGTCCATGCGGATCATCGCCCTCTACCTCGACGGCTTCCGCTACGTGCTGGAGGAGTCGGCGGCGATCCTGTCCAGGGCCAACCAGGCCCTGGCCACCCTCGAACGCTACAAGCTCCGCCTGGACGAGGTGTCCGGCACGCTGTCGGCCCTGGAGATCGAGGACCTGGTGACGGTCCGCGACATCGCGGTGGTCGCCCAGCGGCTGGAGATGGTCCGGCGCATCTCCGAGGAGATCGCCGGTTACGTGGTCGAGCTCGGCACCGACGGCCGTCTGCTCTCCCTGCAGTTCGACGAGCTGGTGGCCGGGACCGAGACCGACCGCGAGCTGATCGTGCGCGACTACCTGCCGGTGGCGGGCCGCCGCCCGCGCAAGTTCGCCGAGGCCCTCCACGACCTCGACCAGCTCTCCTCCAGCGACCTGCTCGACCTGTCCGTCGTCGCCCAGGTCCTCGGCCACTCCGGCAACGACGCCCTGGACAGTCCGGTGAGCCCCCGGGGCTACCGCCTGCTGGCCAAGGTCCCGCGCCTGCCGGGCACGGTGGTCGACCGCCTGGTCGACCAGTTCGGCAGCCTGCAGAAGCTCCTGGCCGCCAGCATCGGCGACCTCCAGGAGGTGGGCGGGGTCGGCGAGGCCAGGGCCCGCCACATCCGCGAGGGCCTGTCCAGGCTGGCCGAGTCCTCCATCCTGGAGCGTTACGTCTAGGCAGCCGTTACGTCTGGACGGTGCCGGCCGAGGAGCGACCCCGGCGGGGACGGCTCCCGCGCGGCGGCCACACCGACGGAGACGGCTCCACAGCAGTGGGGCACCGGCGGGAGCGGCTCCGGGCGGGGACGGCTCCCGCGCGGCGGCCACACCGACGGAGACGGCTCCACAGCAGTGGGCGTCGCGCTAGCGGAGGTGGAAGACGGCCTTGCGGCTCTTCAGACCGGGGCTGCGGGCCATGGCCACGTAGGTGCCGGCCAGGGCGCTGTCGCGGTCGGCCGCGCAGTCGCCACCGGAGCGGCGCCGGTCCCACTCGACCTCCCGGACGTACGGGACGCCCCGGTCGAGCTTGCGGATGTCGTCGGTGTCGCCGCTGACGCAGTCGGCCGACGACCAGACGCGGTCGCTGCCGGAGGTGATGCGGACCTCCATGGCACGGGGGCCGACGTCGGCCGTGCACATCACCTTGCCGATGTTCACCAGTGTGAGGATGAACCGGGGGCGGCTGTCCTGCGTGTAGACCTCTCCCAGTCCCTGCATGTTCAGCACGAGGTCGGAGGACTCACAGGCGTCACCGGGCCGCTTGGCCCTGGTGACCGGCCGGGCCTTCCCGGAGGAGGCCGTCGGGCTCGGCGAGGGGGTGATCGTCACCGTGGGCATGACGGTCACTATCGGATCCGGCGTGGGCGACCCGCTGAGCTCTGCCTGCCCCTTCGAGGCGCGCTCCGGTCCGCTCGACGAGCAGGCCCAGGCCACGACGGCGACCACCACGAGCACACCGACAAGGGCGGCCATCCGGCGCCGCCAGTAGACGTCCACCCCTATATCACTACGGAAAGTGTCCGGGTCCATACGGACAGTATGAAGATTCTTCACGAGTCATGAGGAGCGACCCGCCGCTACCTCTGCCGTTTCGGCGGGTGAAGAGGGGGAAGCGCCCCGTCTCCGGCACTATCGTCGAAAGGTGTCCGAGTCGAACCTCCTGCTGGAACCCATTCTCGGCTGGTATGCCGACAAAGCCCGCGACCTCCCCTGGCGCACGCCCGGCGCCTCCCCCTGGTCGATCCTGGTCAGCGAGATCATGTTGCAGCAGACGCCGGTGGCGCGGGTGCTGCCCGTCTGGACCGAGTGGATGGAGCGCTGGCCCACGGCCGCCGCACTCGCCGAGGAGCCCCCGGGTGAGGCCGTACGCCACTGGGGCCGTCTCGGCTACCCTCGCCGGGCCCTGAACCTGCACGCCTGCGCCCGGGCGATCACCGACCGGCACGGCGGCGAGGTCCCCTCCGATCACGCCACCCTGCTGTCGCTGCCCGGCATCGGCGAATACACCGCGGCGGCGGTGGCCAGCTTCGCCTTCAAGGGCCGCCACGCCGTCCTCGACACCAACGTCCGCCGGGTCATGGCACGGGCGGTGCGGGGCGAGGAATATCCCCCGAAGGCCACCACGCCCGCCGAGCGCAGGCTCGCCGAGTCGCTGCTGCCCGGCGCCGACGACGCCCCCGTCTGGGCGGTCGCCGTCATGGAGCTGGGCGCCCTGGTCTGCACGGCACGCGCCCCCCGGTGCGCCGACTGCCCGGTCAGCGACCTGTGCGCCTGGCGCCTGGCCGGCAAGCCCGCCTACGACGGCCCCGCCCGCAAGGGCCAGACCTACGCCGGCACCGACCGCCAGTGCCGCGGCCGCCTCCTCGCCGTCCTGCGCCAGGCCCACGGCCCCGTCCCCAAGGACGCCCTCGACGTGGTCTGGGACAGCGCTCGGCAGCGGGAGCGGGCTCTCGACGGCCTGGTCGCCGACGGCCTGGCCGAAGTCCTCGACGACGGCACCTACCGCCTCCCCGGCTGACCGGCCCACGGGCTCGCCCGCCGAGAACTCCTCCCGGCCGCCGGTACAGGGAGCGGCGGCACACCGGGACAGGCACGTGGCCACACCCCGGCCGGCCGGGCGCGGGCTGACCGCGCCCTCCGCGGCGGGGTCCAAGCAGGCGGGCCCAGGCGGGCAGCGAGGTGGCGCCCAGCCCCTCCGGAGCCGCTCAGGCGACCGGGCGGCCGGGCGCGGACCTGTCCGCTCAGGCGGCCAGGCGCAGGCCGAGCGCGGTGAGGTTGGTGCGGGCCCAGTCGAGCTCCTCGGCCAGCAGGTTGACCAGGGCGCCGGGGCCCCTGGTCCGCAGCGGCACGGCCAGGTCGTGGGTCTCGACCTCGATGTGCGCGGTGCCGTTCACCGCGCCGGAGAGCATGGCGGTGAGGGTGTCTTCGAGGACCGAGCGGGTGCTCGGCAGCTCCTGGCACGCCTCGCTCACGTGGTTGTGGACGTGGCCGAGCTTGACCACGGGGGCACCGGCGGCCGCCAGGCCGCGCAGGGCGGCTCCGGGCTCCTCCGCGCCACCGGCCAGGTGGCAGGCGTCGAGGCAGACCCCGAGGTGGTCGGAGTCGATGTCGCAGACCCGCTCCAGCGCCTGCGAGGTGGTCTCCAGCACGCAGCCGGGCCACGGCTCGAAGCCGACCCGGATCGTCTTGCCGGTGACGCTGTAGAGGCCGCGCAGCTCGCGGGAGAGGCGCTCCAGGCGGCGCGAGGCGATCGTGTGCAGGTCGGCCGGCCAGTCACGGCGCCACCCGATGGGGATGGTGGAGATGCTCCCGAAGCGGACGTCGTCCGGCAGCAGGAAGGCCAGGATCTTGGCCAGCGCCATCGTGTAGCGGTAGCGCTCGGGCTTGGCCCAGTCGGGGCCGGGGGCGTCCTGGTTGCGGCCGCCCGTGCCGTTGAGGCTGACGACCTCCAGACCGCGCTCCTCAAGGGAGCGGCGCAGGCGCACCAGCTCGATCCGGTCGGCGATGAGATGGTCGGCGACGCTCGGGGAGAGCCACAGGCCCACGCCCATCCGCTCCACGCCCAGGCGCTTGCGGACCGGAACCGCGTATCGGGTCAGGTGCGCGATCAGGTTCTCCAGGTCCTCGGCGGGATGTACGCCCGCGTTGTAGGACAGGTGAACGAGTGTCCCGCCCTCGTGCCGCAAACGCATCCGATGCCTCCCAGGCGTGCTCGTCTAAGCGCCCTGATTGCCCCACGCCGATGGTTGTGGCGTCACGGGTCAGCGGGCCTTCCCTGCCGGGAACTCGGCCCGGCCCGCACGAGCATCCCGCGCGGGCACCGATCTCCGCGTCACTCCGGGAGCTGATTCTTCGGTACGTCGCTGGGCTGACGTCGGGACCGACCTCACCGCAGTCGATACGACTTGTAGATCACTGGGCGAGTTGAGCCGGATTCACTCTACCGAGTGTAGTACTACCTTCGGTAGGGACGTAGCGCATTGGATAACAAATGAGTAGACCCCGCCGTGAATCTCCTCACGGCGGGGTCAACTCTTACCCGTTGAGCCGGACCCTGTCCCGCGGATCGCCTGGCGTCCGCGGGACAGGACCTGGCCTTAGTTCTGGATCGGCTCCGCGATGGCGGCCGCCGAGTCCGGGACGTGGTCGGCCGGAGCGGCCTCACCGACGAAGACGAACTTCGCGTTGTCGCCCTCGCCCTCGATGCTGATCTTGACGATCTGACCGGGACGGAGCTCGCCGTACAGGATCTTCTCCGACAGCGTGTCCTCCAGCTCGCGCTGGATGGTGCGGCGGAGCGGACGGGCGCCCATCACCGGGTCGTAACCACGGTCGGCCAGCAGCTGCTTGGCCTCGGGCGAGACCTCCAGACCCATGTCGCGGTCCTTCAGACGCTCGGCGACCTGCGCGAGCATCAGGTCCACGATCTTGATGATCTCCTTCGGCGTGAGCTGGTGGAAGACCACGATGTCGTCGACACGGTTGAGGAACTCGGGCCGGAAGTGCTGCTTGAGCTCCTCCTGGACCTTGGCCTTCATCCGGTCGTAGTTCGACTCGGTGTCGTTGGACTTCGCGAAGCCCACCCCGATGCCCTTGGAGATGTCACGGGTGCCGAGGTTGGTCGTCATGATGATGACGGTGTTCTTGAAGTCGACCACCCGGCCCTGGGCGTCGGTCAGCCGACCGTCCTCCAGGATCTGCAGCAGCGAGTTGAAGATGTCCGGGTGGGCCTTCTCGATCTCGTCGAAGAGGACCACGGAGAACGGCTTGCGCCGCACCTTCTCGGTGAGCTGGCCACCCTCCTCGTATCCGACGTAGCCGGGAGGAGAGCCGAACAGCCGGGAGACGGTGTGCTTCTCCATGAACTCGGACATGTCCAGCATGATCAGCGCGTCCTCGTCCCCGAACAGGAACTCGGCCAGCGCCTTGGACAGCTCGGTCTTACCGACACCGGACGGGCCGGCGAAGATGAACGAGCCACCCGGACGGCGCGGGTCCTTCAGACCGGCGCGCGTGCGGCGGATCGAGCGGGACAGACCCTTGATGGCGTCGTCCTGGCCGATGATCCGCTTGTGGAGCTCGTCCTCCATCCGGAGCAGCCGCTGGGACTCCTCCTCGGTGAGCTTGAAGACCGGGATGCCGGTGGCCGTGGCGAGGACCTCGGCGATGAGCTCCTCGGTGACCTCGGCGACGACGTCCATGTCGCCGGCCTTCCACTCCTTCTCGCGGCGTTCGCGCTTGAGCTGGAGCTGCTTCTCCTGGTCGCGCAGCGCGGCGGCCTTCTCGAAGTCCTGCGCGTCGATCGCGGACTCCTTGTCGCGCCGCACGTTGGCGATCTTCTCGTCGTACTCACGCAGGTCCGGCGGGGCGGTCATGCGGCGGATGCGCATGCGCGAGCCGGCCTCGTCGATGAGGTCGATCGCCTTGTCCGGCAGGAACCGGTCGCTGATGTAGCGGTCGGCGAGCTGCGCGGCGGCCACGAGGGCGCCGTCGGTGATGGAGACCCGGTGGTGCGCCTCGTAACGGTCGCGCAGCCCCTTGAGGATCTCGATCGTGTGGCTGAGGCTGGGCTCGGCCACCTGGATCGGCTGGAAGCGGCGCTCAAGCGCGGCGTCCTTCTCCAGGTGCTTGCGGTATTCGTCGAGGGTGGTCGCGCCGATGGTCTGCAGCTCACCACGGGCCAGCATGGGCTTGAGAATGCTGGCGGCGTCGATCGCGCCCTCGGCGGCACCCGCGCCGACGAGCGTGTGGAGCTCGTCGATGAACAGGATGATGTCGCCGCGGGTGCGGATCTCCTTGAGGACCTTCTTCAGGCGCTCCTCGAAGTCACCGCGGTAACGGGAACCCGCGACCAGTGCGCCCAGGTCGAGGGTGTAGAGCTGCTTGTCCTTGAGCGTCTCCGGGACCTCGCCCTTGACGATCTTCTGGGACAGGCCCTCGACGACGGCGGTCTTGCCGACGCCGGGCTCACCCACCAGGACAGGGTTGTTCTTGGTCCTCCGGGAGAGGACCTGCATGACCCGCTCGATCTCCTTCTCCCGGCCGATGACCGGGTCGAGCTTGCCCTCACGGGCGGCCTGGGTCAGGTTGCGGCCAAACTGGTCCAGCACAAGCGAGGTCGACGGCGCGGCCTCCTGCGGACCGCCCGCGGCGGCCGGCTCCTTGCCCTGGTAGCCGTGGAGCAACTGGATGACCTGCTGCCGCACGCGGTTGAGATCCGCGCCCAGCTTCACCAGCACCTGGGCGGCGACGCCCTCGCCCTCACGGATGAGGCCGAGCAGGATGTGCTCGGTGCCGATGTAGTTGTGACCCAGCTGCAAGGCCTCGCGGAGCGACAGCTCAAGGACCTTCTTGGCGCGCGGGGTGAAGGGAATGTGCCCCGACGGCGCCGACTGCCCCTGGCCGATGATCTCCTCGACCTGCTGACGCACACCTTCAAGACTGATGCCGAGGCTCTCCAGAGCCTTGGCGGCAACGCCTTCACCTTCGTGGATCAGACCAAGAAGGATGTGCTCCGTACCGATGTAGTTGTGGTTGAGCATCCGGGCCTCTTCTTGGGCCAGGACGACAACCCGCCGTGCGCGGTCGGTGAACCTCTCGAACATCTCGTCGCTCCTCACAGAGCGGTAAGGCAGGTCCGGGATGTCCGGGCCCTGTCATCCCGCATGGTAGCCCCGACCCGGCGACCGCTCTAAGCAGAAGACGTTCCCCGAGAGCAGGGCGTTCACCCTCCATCCAACTACTTACCGGGGGTGGGATGTTCCCGATACGCCGCAAGCGAACGACGTTTATCGACCCCTCAAACGCGTCATGCGGTCATGGCCGCCACCGGACCCCACCGTGGCCGCCATAACCGCATGATTCAACGATCTAGTGAGCCGCTTCGTACTGCTCGACGATCTTGGAGGCGATTCGACCGCGCTCGCTGACATTAAGGCCGTGCGACTTCGCCCATGCCCGGATGTCGGCGCTCTTCTCCCGAGTCAGTGCCCGAGCCCCACCTGCGCGGCGGCGGCGAGGGGCCAGCGCCCCGGAACGGCGGGCGCTCTGCACGAAAGGCGACAGGGAGTCGCGGAGCTTCTTCGCGTTTACGTCACTCAGGTCAATCTCATAGCTGGTGCCGTCAATCGCGAAGGCGACAGTCTCATTGGCCTCGCCCCCATCGAGGTCGTCGATGAGAATCTCCTGGATCTGCTTGGCCATCTACGCAATCCTTTCGCGGAGTATTGTTTCATTCGCAAGCTAAACATATACCCGCAATCGGAGAGCGGCAATTCCGGGAGCCCGGCGATTCTTGCCGGGAACCCAGACCGCGAGTGGATCAGCTGTTCTGCGACTCAGCCCGATCCGGCCGTTTTGCCGGTCGGCGGCCGGCGGCTTCACTGCGAAGAACCTTGACCACTCCGTAGATGAAGGCCCCGCCGACGACCACTGGAGGTATCAACGCGGACAATACGTCGCTCATTCGTCCTCGCTCCGCACCTGGGGTGACATTCTGAAGACCATGGAAATTTTCGGCGGCGGCGTCGTCGCCCGCGCCGGGGACCCGATCGATCACGCCGGATCCGCCTACCGATGACCTTAGCGTCACCGGCGGGCGGCGCGCGTCACCGGGGCGACCATGCGGCCGTGCACTACCTTAATGCTTCTCTCCAGCCGTCTTACCGGTTGCAGTCCGTAAAGCCGCCTGGAAAAACCCGACAGAGCGATCACATGATGATCAACTTTGCCGGAAAACCAATGCCCGCCCAGGTCCTCGACCGCGAGGCCACCCGCCGCCCCGCCGCGAAACCCCTGCTGAAGAGGGCTGCGGACAAGGGTGAACAGGATCGTCGCGGAGCCGGAGACCGTCACCGCGAGGTCGGCCGCGGAATGTCCGCGGTGATGAGAACAGCCGGTTGGAGAGCCGTCCACTTCACCGGGCGGGCAGCCCGCGGCGCAACGCCATCGTACGGAACAAGGCGGGGCTTCATCGCTTTCTTACCAAGAGTACGTCCGCCTCTGGCATGCGGGACATAGTCGTACCCCGTATAACCACCAAACGCGATCGGGTGCGCCAACAACCCCGGCAACACCATGGGGCCCGGCCGTGGATCGGCAAGAAGGTCTTCGCGGGCCGGCCCGAAGGCCCCGGAGATGGCGGAGAAGGCGAAGGAGAGAATCCAGTAGAGCGCCGCGGAGACGGAGCGGCGGCGATGCCGGAGGCCGGGCGCGCCCGCCATTCGGCCGCCGGCGCGGGAACTCCGGGCGGCAAGTGACCGCCATTGGTCCTCCATAGGACCACAGGGGCCGCGGGCGGCGGCGCCGCGGATCGGCTGCGTTTGTCGGCGCCGGCGCGCGAGGAGGCGGCCATAACGTTCCTCCCGGCGACGCGTATGGGTTTGCGCTTCCACCGCGGCGCGGCGGAACGCCGTTACGGGACCGGTTTTCTCATCCACGCATGAAATCGGGGCCGGCGGTTCAACCGCCGGCCCCGATATTCACGGAACTACTTGGTCTTGACGACGACCGTCTTGGCCACCTTGTCGTGCAGGGCCTGCTGCAGGGGCTTGTCCCACAGCGGCCAGAGCACGTCCACCAGCACGAAAACGCCCACCACCAGATTCACCAGCAGGGAGAGGAAACCCAGCAGAGCGGAGAGCCCGTTGACGATGTAGCTGCCGAACAGCACGAGAGCCCGCTTGAGCGCGCTGCCCATGTCGATGTTGCTGACCAGCTGGCCACCCACCGGGACGACCTTGATGCCGATGATCTGCTTGCCGAGGGTGGTGCCGTTGCGCCCCAGCATGAAGACCTCGTAGCCGATGAGGGCCACACCGACGATGAGCGTGTTCACCATCGACTGGAGGAAGATGTTGCCGGTCACCTCGTAGGTGGCCGGATCGAACGACGCCCTGAACGGCAGCGAGGCCACGAACCCGACGATGCCGGCGGGGATGCCCACGATCAGGAGGTCGAGGATGCGGGCCACCAGACGCTGCCACCACTCCGCGAGCGGAGCGGGGGCGCCGGGAGGCGTCGCGCCCTGCGGCGCGTATCCCTGGCCGTAGGCGGGAGCCTGCTGGCCGTAACCCTGCTGCTGCCCGTAGGCGGGCTGCTGGCCGTACGCCTGCTGCTGGCCGTAGGCCTGCTGCTGCCCGTAGCCCTGCTGGGCGTCCTGCTGGCCGTAGGCGGGAGCCTGCTGGCCGTAACCCTGCTGCTGCCCGTAGGCGGGCTGCTGGCCGTACGCCTGCTGCTGGCCGTAGTCCGGCTGGGCGGGCTGCTGCCCGTAGGACTGCTGCTGGCCGTAGGACTGCTCCTGGGTGGGCTGGCCGTAGGCGCCGGTCCCCGACTGCTGACCGTAGCCCTGCTGGCCGTAGGACTGCTCCTGGGCGGGCTGGCCGTAGGCGCCGGTCACCGGCGGCTGGCCGTAGCCCTGCTGCTGCCCGTAGGCGCCGGTCCCCTGCTGCTGACCATAGGCCTGCTGCTGGCCGTAGTCCGGCTGGGCGGGCTGCTGGCCGTAGGACTGCTGCTGCCCGTAGGCGGGCTGCTGGCCGTAGCCCTGCTGCTGGCCGTAGTCCGGCTGGGCGGGCTGCTGGCCATAGGACTGCTGCTGCCCGTAGGACTGCTCCTGGGTGGGCTGGCCGTAGGCGCCGGTCACCGGCTGCTGACCGTAACCCTGCTGCTGACCGTAGCCCTGCTGCTGACCGTAACCGGGCTGGGTCTGCCCCGGACCGGTATGCGGCTGTGAGGCATCCGATCGATATCCCACAATTGTCACGTCGGGATCATGTTCGCCAGGGGCTCGACCCGCATTGTGCTGTCCGTACTCCGGCTGTCCCGACGGTGTGCGATCGCGGTCGGGATCATCCTGATACGGCGGCTGTCCGGTGCTCACCGCGTCACCTCACTACTTCGACGGCGCATGTGGCCATATGTGAGGCTCACATGCTTGCTGCAGCACAAGGTATCGAGATAGGTATCAACAGTCATCTTTCTGATCGGTAACCGTCAAGGTCACGTCAGCCCTGATCGCGCGTCAGATGGAGCAGCATCCGGGTGTTTCCCAAGGTGTTCGGCTTGACGTGCTCAAGATCGAGGAACTCGGCGACACCCTCGTCATATGAGGCGAGAAGTTCGGCGTAGACCTCCGGGGAGACGGGCGTGCCCTGAATCTCGCGGAAACCGTGCCGGGCGAAGAACTCGACCTCGAAGGTGAGGCAGAAGACCCTGCGGAGCCCGAGTCCGCCGGCGGTGCGGATCAGCTCGGAGACGATCTTGTGACCGATGCCCAGCCCCCGGCAGGCGGGGTCGACGGCGAGGGTGCGGATCTCGGCGAGGTCCTCCCAGAGGACGTGGAGCGCCCCGCAGCCCACGACCGCGCCGGCCCGCTCGGCCACCCAGAATTCCTGGATGTCCTCGTACAGGGTGACCGTGGCCTTCTCCAGGAGGCGCGGGCCGGCTCCTCCGTAGGTGTCGACGAGCCGCCGGATGGCGCGCACGTCCGGCGTGCGGGCACGCCGTACCGTGACCGCGGCCGCGTCCGGAGCGGCCTCCGACCGGCCCAGCGGCCCCTGCCCCGCGTCCACGCCCGCGGCGTCGGCCTCCGGCCGCCCCACGGTCCCGGCGCCGTCCGCGGCCGGGGTGGAGGAATGCTGCGCAACCTGCTCCATGACCGATCAGCGTACGTCCTCGGCGCGCTCGAATTACGGCTCACCCTTAACTCGTGACCCGTAGCCACCAGATGACCCTCAGTAGTTGATTCATGACGCTGGGCTGAAGGTGTGAACGGAGGAGCGGAACTCGCCTTTCACATGGTCATGGAGCTGCGGAGACCTCCGACCGAGCCGCCCCGGCGCCTCATAGAACCAGCTTGGAGCGCATGTCGATCATGAAGTCGCGTGATCTTCTCGTGACATTTCAGTTGTGAAAGCTCTACCGAGTTTGTAGTTCTGGTTGAGCATGAACCTCCAATTGCACTAATGTCCGTGCTCGATGTCAGCGATGTTAAAGCGCTGAACCGCCGAATCCCCGGACCCGGGGAACCGGGGACCCACCCTTTAGTCCCCCGGGGTGAATCCGAGGTGGCACCAGCACCCTCGGTAGGGCTGCCTCCGGCCCGAACCCGTCAGCTAACCCGGTAGGCGGCCGAGAGAGGAGCCTGTTGGTGAAGCGCACGCGTGACCGTGGGAGAGAGCGCGCGGGCAGACATGCCCGCCGTCGAGAACACGCCTCACGTGGACTCACCCGCCGCATGACGGTCATCGGACTGGCGTTCGCCTCCCTGACCCTCGGCACCCCTCTGGTCTCGGCCACCGCCGACCCGCAGCCCGGTCTCCAGGAGCTCGCCAAACAGGTCGAGAAGCTGCACACCGAGATCGAAACGCTCACCGAGCAGTACAACGGCGGGCGGGTCAAGCTCAAGCAGGCGCAGCGCGCCGCCGCGAGCGCCAAGAAGACCCTCGCCGTCAGCGAGTCCGAGCTGGCGGCCCGGCGCACCAAGGCCAGCCTCCTGGCGCAGAGCAACTACATGTCGGGGGGCCTGGGCTCGACCCTCGCCTTCACCCAGTCCGCCGACCCCGACACCTTCCTCGACCTGGCGACCACGAGCTACGCCCTCCAGCAGCAGCAGAACGAGGAGGTCGCCCAGGTCGCCCAGGCGATCAAGGCCGCCGAGCGGGCGCAGGCCGGCGCCAAGGCCCGCACCGCCGAGGTCAAGGACCTCCTGTCCGACATCGGCGCCAAGCGCACCAAGATCGAGCGGCTCGTCACCAGGGTCGAGAGCGACCTCTTCAGCGAGGTGCGCAGCCGGGCCAAGACCACCCGGGGCAACCGGGTGAAGATCAGCGTGCCGGTCGTCGGCAGCGGCAAGGCCGCCGAAGCCGCCCGCTGGGCACTCAGCCAGCAGCTCAAGCCGTATGTCTGGGGCGCCGAGGGGCCCAACTCCTTCGACTGCTCCGGCCTGGTCATGTGGGCCTACCAGAAGGTCGGCATCAGCCTGCCGCACTACACCGGCGACCAGTGGACCGCGGGCACCCACATCTCCAAGGAGCAGCTCCGCCCGGGCGACCTGGTCTTCTTCTACAGCGACCTGCACCACGTCGGGATCTACATCGGCGCCGGCCTGATGGTCCACGCCCCCCAGACCGGTGACGTCATCCACATCGCCTCGATCGAGAACCGGCCCTTCGCCGGAGGCGTCCGGGTCGCGGACTGAGCCGCCGGGCCTGAGGCCGCGGCGGCCGGGGTCTCTGGGATCCCTTGCCGAGGCCGGATCCCTGACCTAGGCCGGATCCCTGACTGGGGCCGCGGCCGCGATCCCCTTGCCGAGGTCACGGGTCGGGCTGCGGGCTGCGGGCCGTGGGTTCCTGCCGAGGCCGCGGGCCGGGCGGCGGGCCGACCCTCCGCAGGAGCTAGATCAGACGGCGGCGGGCGGCCCAGGCCACGGCCTCGATCGCCGTGGCGACACCGATACGGTCGCAGATCCCACGGAGTCTGCGCCGGACGGTCCGGCCACTGATGTCGAGACGACGCCCCACCCGGTCCACGGTGACGCCCTTGGCAAGTTCTGCCAGGAGCACGAGATCTTCGTCACTTAGACCGATCTCGCCCATGCCCAGGAGGCTTTCGCCGCGACGGGAATCCACTTCGGGATATGCCATCTAGAGTCGCTCCCCCCGCACTGAACTCAGGCGTGAGTATGTTGGAATCAAGGCCGCCCGTCAGGAACGGTAAACGCCTTGTTCAAAGGTCGTCAAGCTCCGATCTCCATAGGGGCGACGGACGCTATTGACATAGCGTCCGCTACGTGAAGTACTCATGATATGTCAGTGCCTTTGCGGTTAAGTCGCAGCCAAGCCAAGGCGCGCACCCGCAAGCGCCTGCTGACCGCCGCGGGCGAAGTCTTCGCAGAACAAGGTTTCGCCGGGGCCTCGGTCGACGAGATCGCCTCCAGGGCGGGCCACACGGTCGGTGCCGTCTACTCACATTTCACCGGAAAAGATGACCTCTTCCTCGCACTCTTCGACGAGCACGCCGCCCACCCCCTTGACGGCGTCGGGGAAATCCCCTCCCAATGTGAGGACGACGAGACCGCCTTTGCGGCATTCGGCGACTATCTGGCCGGGGTGGCCGATCGACACACGGCCTGGAGCACGCTGGAAATGGAGTTTCTGCGCTATGCGCTGACCCGGCCGGAATTACTCGACCGTCTGGCCGCCCGCTGGTGGGCCCCCCGTACGGCTGTCGCCCGCCTGGTGGCCCCGCGCTGCGCGGCACACGACCCGGCCGCCGTGGCGACCGCGATCATCGGGCTCTTCGAAGGGCTCGTCACGCAACGCCGCGTCGACCGCGCCGCGGTGCCGTCCGAGCTGTTCGCCGAGGCGCTGCGCTGGCTCATGGCCGGGCTGGCCCGCACTCCCGGAAGAGCGAGGGCGGACACACCGTGAGAGCGGCCGTGAGAGCCCAGGAGCCGACTGCGGTGAGGTCCAGGTGCCAGGCGGTGAAAACCCGGAAGCCGGCGGCGGTGAACGGCTGAGAGCCGGCGAACGTGAGAACCGGCGAACGTGGAAGCCGGCGAACGTGAGGACCGGGAGCTGAGAGCCCGGGAGCCGGGACTCCTCGCGACGGCGCCGGGCCGGGCCGACCGAGCCGGGCCCGGCGGGCGAGAGCCGGAGCCGGGGTCCGGTGGGCGAGACCCGAGGCCCGGCGTACGAGACCCAGAGCCCAGTGCGAGACCCGAGCCCGGCGTACGAAATCGGGACCCGCGTGCGAGACCTGGGACCCGCGTACGAGACCCAGGACCGGCGGCGGGGGAGCCCCGCCGCCGGCCCCGGTCTCCGGAAGGCTCAGCCCGCCGGCTTGACCAGCGGGAACAGGATCGTCTCGCGGATGTTCTTGCCGGTGAAGGCCATGACGAGGCGGTCCACGCCGAGCCCCATGCCGCCGGTGGGCGGCATGGCGTACTCCAGGGCGGTCAGGAAGTCCTCGTCGAGCTGCATGGCCTCGGGGTCGCCGCCCGCGGCCAGCAGCGACTGCTCGGTGAGGCGGCGGCGCTGCTCGACCGGGTCGACCAGCTCCGAGTAGGCGGTGCCCAGCTCGGTGCCGAAGCCGATGAGGTCCCACTTCTCGGTCAGCATCGGGTTGTCGCGGTGCTGGCGGGTCAGGGGGGAGGTCTCCAGCGGGTAGTCCATGACGAACGTGGGCTGGATGAGGGTGTGCTCGACGAGCGCCTCGAAGATCTCCTGGACGAGCTTGCCCTGGCCCCACTTGGGGTCCCAGTGGATGTCGTGCGCGTCGGCGTGCTTGCGGACCTGCTCCAGCGGCGTCTCGGTGGTGATCTCCTCGCCCAGCGCCTCCGAGACCGACCCGTAGAGGGTGATCCGCGGCCACTCCGGCAGGCCGAGATCGACCTCGTGACCCTCGTAGGTCACCACGGAGTGGCCGAGCGCGGCCACGACCGCGCTCTGGATCATCCGCTGGGTCAGGTCGGCCATGTCGTTGTAGTCGAGATAGGTGCCGTAGGCCTCGAGCATGGTGAACTCGGGGTTGTGGGTGGCGTCCGCGCCCTCGTTACGGAAGTTGCGGTTGACCTCGAAGACCTTCTCGATGCCGCCCACCACGAGCCGCTTGAGGTAGAGCTCGATCGCGATGCGGAGGTAGAGCTCCATGCTGTAGGCGTTGATGTGGGTCTTGAACGGCCGGGCCGCCGCGCCGCCGTGGATCGGCTGGAGCATCGGCGTCTCGACCTCCAGATAGCCCTCGCCGTGCCAGAAGTCACGGATCGCCCGCACGACGGCGCTACGGGTGTAGGCCATCTTCCGCGCCTCGTCGTTGACGATGAGGTCCAGATAGCGCTGGCGGACCCGCGCCTCGGGGTCGGTGAGCCCGGCGTGCTTCTCCGGCAGCGGGCGCAGGCACTTGGAGGTGATGGCCCAGCGGTCGGCGAGGATGGACAGCTCGCCCCGGCGGGAGGTGATGACCTCGCCCTCGATGCCGACGTGGTCACCGAGGTCGACGTCACGCTTCCACGCCGCCAGGGACTCCTCGCCCACCTTGTCCAGGGAGATCATGACCTGGAGGTCGGCGGAGCCGTCGCGGATCGTGGCGAAGCAGAGCTTGCCGCCGGTCCGGGAGAGCATTACCCGGCCAGTGACGCCCACCCTGTCGCCGGTCGCGGTGTCAGCGATGAGATCGGCGTATTTTTCACGGATCTCGGCGTTGGTCGCGGTGCGCGGGAAGTTCACCGGGTAGGGGTCGACGCCCTCGGAGCGGAGGCGGTCGAGCTTCTCCCGGCGCACGCGCATCTGCTCGGGCAGATCCTCGGCTGGGTTCGTCACTTCATCGGTCACAGGGCAAGGTTACCGATGTCCGTGCTAGGCGGTGTTACGGTGATAGATCAGGCGGAGCCCGATCAGCGTGAGCCACGGCTCGTGCACGTCGATCGAGCGCGCCTCGCTCACCACGAGCGGCGCCGCGCTGCCGGTGGCGACGACGGTGACGTCGTCCGGGTCCTCGGACAGCTCGGCCGCCATGCGCTCGACGATCCCGTCCACCTGACCGGCGAAGCCGTAGATGATGCCCGCCTGGAGCGCCTCGACCGTGTTCTTGGCGATCACCGAGCGGGGCCGGATCAGCTCCACCTTGTGGAGCTGGGCCCCCGCCGCGGCCAGCGCGTCCACCGAGATCTCGATGCCGGGGGCGGTCACCGCGCCGACGTACTCGCCCTTGGCGGAGACGGCGTCGAAGGAGGTCGCCGTGCCGAAGTCGACGATGACGCACGGCCCACCGTACAGCTGGATGGCCGCCAGCGCGTTGACGATCCGGTCGCTGCCGACCTCCTTCGGGTTGTCCATCCGGACCGGCACCCCGGTCCGGATGCCGGGCTCGACGATCACCGCGGTGACGTCGCCGTAGTAGCGGCGGCACATCTCACGCATCTCGTTGAGCACCGACGGCACCGTGGAACAGAGCGCGATGCCATCGACGTCGGCGCCCTTGAGCAGCGGTGACTGCCCGAGCAGCCCCTGCAGCACGACAGCTATCTCGTCGGCCGTGCGCCGGGCGTCGGTGGCGATCCGCCAGTGCTCGATGACCTCGTCGCCCTCGAAGAGTCCGAGAACGGTGTGGGTGTTACCGACGTCGATGGCAAGCAACATCAATTCCCCCGAAGGTCCAGTGCGATGTCAAGGGCCGGCGCCGAGTGGGTGAGCGCTCCCACCGCAAGGTAGTCAACGCCGGTTTCAGCCACGTCACGGGCCGACTCCAGCGTCAGCCCCCCGCTGGACTCCAGCCGCGCCCTGCCGTCCACCAGCCGTACGGCCCGCGCCAGATCGTCCACGGTGAAATTGTCCAACAGGATCTCCTCGGCTCCCTCGGCGAGCACCGGCTCGATCTGGTCGATCCGGTCGACCTCCACCTCGATCGGCAGGCCGGGGTAGGCGTCCCGCACCGCCCGGAACGCTCCGGCTACTCCACCAGCGGCCACCACGTGATTGTCCTTGATCAGCGCGGCGTCCGAAAGCGACATGCGGTGATTGACCCCGCCCCCGCACCGCACGGCGTACTTCTCCAGGGCCCGCAGCCCGGGAAGCGTCTTGCGGCTGTCCCTGATCCGCGCCCCGGTCCCCTCCACGGCCCGGACCCAGTGGCCGGTGAGGGTCGCGATGCCGGACATGTGGGTGAGCAGGTTGAGCGCGGTCCGCTCGGCGGTCAGCAGGTCCCGGGTGGGGCCGGTGACGGTCATCAACACGTCGCCCCTCGTGACGCGCTCACCGTCCTTGACCCGGCGCTCGGCCGTGAGGCGGCCCTGGCTGAGGTAGGAGAACGCGCCCTCGGCGACGGCGAGCCCGGAGACCACCCCGTCCTCGCGGGCCACCACGTCGGCGGTGTCGGTCTGCCCGGCCGGGATGGTGGCGAGGGTGGTGACGTCGCCCGGGGCCTGGAGGTCCTCGGCCGCGGCGGCCGCCAGGACGGCCGTCACCGCGGCCGGGTCGAGACCAGCCTCGACCAGGTCCGTCTCCACCTGGGGCGGCAGCACGGTCGCCCGCTGTCCGTGCGGCACATACGTCATGGTCATTCCTTCCGCTGTAAGGGTCACGTCGAGGTGGCCCAGCCACCAGGCATCGTTACGTCCGGGGAAGTCCTCGCGCCAGTGCGACCCGCGGGTCTCCTCACGATTGCGGGCGGCCGCCACCAGCGCCGACGCGACCGTCAGCAGGTTGGTGGCCTCCCACGACTCGGTGCACGGCTCCACCGCCACCGGGGTCCACCGGATGCTCACCAGGGCCTTGGCGACCTCGGTCAGGGACTCCCGGCTGCGCAGCACGCTCGCGCCCCGGCTCATGTGGCCCTGGATCCTGGGCCGGGCCCTGGGGTCGACCAGGCCGGTGGGCCGGTCGTCGGTCACCGGCTCGCCGGGCGCGGGCCGTACGGCGGCCGGGGCCGCCTCGGCCGTGTCTCCCCACCGGTCCGGCTCCGCGCCGGAGCCCTCGGCTCCGGCACTCCGCCGCGCGTGGATGTCGGCGGCGATCCGCCCGGCGAAGACCAGTCCTTCGAGCAGCGAGTTCGAGGCCAGCCGGTTGGCGCCGTGCACGCCGGTGCAGGCCACCTCGCCGCAGGCGTACAGGCCCGGCACGCTGGTACGGCCGTGCAGGTCGGCGCGGACGCCGCCGCTGGCGTAGTGGGCGGCCGGGGCGACCGGGATGGGCTGGGTGACCGGGTCGATGCCGTGTTCGCGGCAGACCGCGTGAATCGTCGGGAAGCGGGTGCGCCACTTCTCCTCGCCGAAATGGCGGGCGTCGAGATACATGTGGTCGGCGCCGGTCTCACGCATCCGCCGCATGATCGCCTTGGCCACGACGTCACGGGGCGCGAGGTCGGCGAGCTCGTGGACGTCCTTCATGAAGCGGGTGCCCTCGGCGTCGACCAGCACCGCGCCCTCGCCCCGGACCGCCTCGGAGATCAGCGGCTGCTGGCCGGTGGAGTCCTCGCCGAGCCAGAGCACGGTCGGGTGGAACTGGACGAACTCCAGGTCCCTGACGACGGCGCCGGCCCGCAGTGCCAGCGCCACCCCGTCACCGGTGGAGACGACGGGGTTGGTGGTGGCGGCGTAGACCTGGCCCATGCCGCCGGTGGCCAGCACCACGGCCCCGGCCCTGACCGCTCCCACCCCGTCGCGCTCGCCCTCGCCCATGACGTGCAGGGTCACCCCGGCGGTCCGGCCGTCGGCGTCTTTGAGGAGGTCGAGCACGAGCGCGTGCTCGATCACCTCGATCGCCGACTCCTGGACGGCCTGGACGAGCGCCCGCTGCACCTCCGCGCCGGTGGCGTCTCCGCCCGCGTGCACGATCCGGTTGCGCCGGTGGCCACCCTCCCGGGTGAGCTGGAGCTCGCCCGAGTCGTCGGTGTCGAACCGGGCGCCCACCGCGATCAGCCCGCGCAGCGCGGCGGGCCCCTCGGTCACCAGGACCCGCACGGCCTCCTCGTCGCAGAGACCGACCCCCGCGATGAGCGTGTCGGACAGGTGCTCGGCCGGGGTGTCCTGCGGGTCGAGCACGGCGGCGATCCCGCCCTGCGCCCAGCGGGTGGACCCCGACGACAGCACGTCCTTGGTGACGACCAGGACCTTCGCCTCGGGGTCGAGGTGGGCGTACCGCAGTGCCAGGGTCAGGCCCGCGACACCGGAGCCCACCACGACCACGTCGGCCTCGACCGTCCAGCCCGGAGCGGGCGCGGTCAACCTCTGGGGGATGGCAGGGATCGCCATTGCCGCCTCCTCGCGAGGGGTGTTAGAGGCTCTTCATTTCGTCAACCTGACGATAACGGGCGCGCCGGAGTGACTCTTCCCCGGGGTGGCGGTAGCGCCGCTCGCGCGCGGCCCGGGACGCGCGGAGGATCCGAGAGGACACGCCGCCGACGGCAGGACGTGTCCCCCTCGGCTGTGAGGTATCCCTCAGGCGTGCCGCAACCCTCAGATCACGGACACCCACGCCCGGCGAGCACCCCGGCGCCGGGACCCGGATCAGAGGTCCCCAGGAGTCAGGGGTCCGGGGTCCGGAGTTCGAGGGTTCAGGGTTCGGGGGGCCAGGGGTCAGAGCCTGGAAGCCCCCCGGGCCGCAGGAGGGTCCAACGGACGGCCACCGGCTCCGTAGGACGGCCCGCCGACCCCTGGGGAGAGTCCGCCAGGCGCAGGAGGGTCCAACGGACGGTCACCGGCCCCGTAGGACGGTCTGCTGGGCCGCCGGACGCCAACCCGGCGGCCCAGTCCACAGCGGAGAACGCGCCACCACGCCCAGCGGGCGAGTCCTTCACGTGCGCGCCCCCACCTACAGCACAGCACTACACGTTGACCTGCGCAAACCCCGCCTAGCGGGAGGAATCCGCCGGGTGGTGGAGCCCGTCGCCACGCAGGAGGCCGGGGGCCGGGGCCACGGGGGCCGGGATGGGCGCGGCGGAGCCGGAGGCCGGAACCACGGAGTCCGGGATCGGAGCAGCGGAGCCCGGGGCCACGGGGTTCGGAATCGGAGCGGTGGAGCCGGGGGCCGGGGCCACGGGGTTCGGAATCGGAGCGGTGGAGCCGGGGGCCGGGGCCACGGGGTTCGGAATCGGAGCGGTGGAGCCGGGGGCCGGGGCCACGGGGCCCGGGATCGGGGCGGCGGAGCCGGGGGGCGGAGCGGCGAGGTCGTGGCCGAGTTCCACGATCCGGTTGTCACGGTCGACGTGGACGACCCTGGGCTGGAAGGTCCTCGCCTCGGCGTCGTCGAGCTGGCCGTACGCG
This sequence comes from Streptosporangium brasiliense, assembly GCF_030811595.1. Lineage (NCBI taxonomy): Bacteria > Bacillati > Actinomycetota > Actinomycetes > Streptosporangiales > Streptosporangiaceae > Streptosporangium > Streptosporangium brasiliense. The sequence goes on along the minus strand of NZ_JAUSRB010000002.1, from coordinate 2,026,521 downwards.
ATGATGATCACCAGGTCGCCCTGGTGGACAAGACGGGCGGCGGCGCCGTTGATACCGATGATCCCGGACCCCCGGGGGCCCGCGATCGTGTAGGTCACCAGCCGGGCACCGTTGTCGATGTCCACCACGTGCACCTGCTCGCCGGGGAGCAGGCCCGCGGCGTCGAGCAGGTCCGCGTCGACGGTCAGCGACCCGACATAGTGCAGGTCCGCCTGGGTGACGGTGGCGCGGTGGATTTTGGACGTGAGCATGGTCCGGAGCATGCGTCGATCACCTTTCGTCCGGTCGCGCCGCCCCATGAGCGTGCACGCCTGCGCGGAATATATCCGACGCCCCGGAGCCACCGGCGGCGCTACCGCCCCCTCCTCGCCCGGTGCCCGGCGGTCACCGCCCGGTCCACGTCCACGGACAGCACGGGCTATCGCGTGATCTTGCCGGAATCCGAGGACGGGCGCTGTGGGCGGTGAGAGGCGCTCGTCAGGGTGTAGGTGCGGGTAACCGCGATGAGGTCGCCGTCCTCCCTGGTGGCCGCGGTCAGGCCGGGCGGCCTTGGGCGGAAGCCCGGCACCGCGGACAGGTCGTCGGTCTCCGCGATGGCGGTGAGGCGGGCCCGGTCCGCGTCCGGGATGCGCACCGTGATCTGGACTCCCTGAGCGGGGATGCCCCGGAAGCGGACCTCCGCGGGCCAGGTGCCGGCCCGCTTCCCGGTGACGGGGACGCTCACGGAGCCGAACCTGCCGGCGGACGCGGTGGCCGCGGTGATCGGGTGGTCGATCCTCAGCGTCACCGAACGCGCTCCCCTGCCTGCCGTCACGTGCAGCTTGACCGTTTCCTGGTCGCGCGCCAGCACGGAGACACGCGGGCCGTCGGCCTTGATCACCGGCGCGGGACCGGTCCGAAGCGTGCCCCGCGCGTATCCCTCCGGCAGTGCCGCGGACTCGTGGCCGGACACGTACCGCCTGGTCCATTCTCCGGGGTCGGTGTCGGCGCTGACCCAGTGAGCGGTGCGGGTGTCGGCGTTCATGACGTACGCCAGGTGCGTGCGCTGCGGCCGGTCCGCGTCGAACCCGTCCACCAGCAGCCCCGCACCGACCAGTCCCAGGGCGAGGACGACGGCTGTCAGGGGCACGGCGACGGCCCGCTCCGGCCCGGCGCCGGGTGTGGGCAGGAACAGTTCGATGATCGGCAGCACCGTCAGCCCGAACAGTGCCAGCACCAGCGCGCTCACCCCGCCCAGCGCCAACCCCATCCCGTCGAAGGTGTTGGCCGCCAGAGAGGGCAGCAGCATCGCGGCCGTGACCGGACCCAGCATCGCCGCCGTCAGCCGTGCCCAGGCGGATGCGGAAATCAGGACGGCAGCCAGCCCGCCGAGCGCGCACAGCAGCGCCGGCAGGGCGAACAGGAAGGACGCCCCGGGCGCGTACCGGGCACACAGCACGCCGAGCCCGGCCGGCCAGACCAGCGCCCCGACCGACAGCGCCGCCGGCCCCAGCCTGCGACGCAACGGCAGGTACCAGCCGAGCAGCGCCGCCCCGGACAGGACCGCGACCGCCGCCTGGAACGCCTGCGGGCGATGCAGGAGGCCGCCCATGGTGTCGTAGGCGGGTCGCACGGCCACCAGCACCTCCCACAGCCCCTGCGCCAGGAGAGCCGATCCGGCCAGCGGGACGACGGCCGAAGCCGCCGCCCACAGCAGCCGGGGAAGGCTGAGCAGCCGCCTGACGCGGGCCAGCAGCGCCAATCCCGCCACCGCGAGGGCGGCCGACACCGCCAGCGGCCATACGAGCCGGTCCGAGTAGGTGATCATGGTTCCGAGGGCACGGAAATAGGTGACGTCATGGTCGGCGGGCAACGACCCGAGGTCCGCGTTCCCCAGGGCACGGGCCAGCGCCAGCATGTTCGAGCCGTGGTGCTGCAGGCTTCCGCGGTGAAGGTTGGCGATGGAGTCGTCGGCGGTGTGGTAGAGCGAGGAACGCTCGATGTAGGCGAAGTTCATGCCGGTGAACCCGGCCTTGGTCAGCGGGGTGAAGTCGGTGTTGTTCGGCAGCAGCCGATAGAGCTCCACCATGGAGGAGTCACCGCGCGGAGCCGGAACGGCGTTGACGAACGTCTCGACCAGCCGGGCGTTGTTCCTTGAGGTCTCGAACATCAGCGAGGGGCCGCTCACCCCGCGGGCCTCCCAGTTCAGCAGCACGCCGCCCTTGCGGGCCAAGGGGTGTTCGCGGACGAAGGCCTCGGCGCCGAGCACGCCGTCCTCCTCGCCGTCCGACATGAGCAGCACGATGTCATTACGCGGGCCGGTGCCCGCCCGCAGCGCCCGGACCGTCTCGATCATCGCGGCTACCGCCGCGCCGTCGTCGGAAGCACCCGGTCCCATCGCCGCGGAGTCGTAGTGGGCGGCGATGAGAACCGTACCGGTGGGGTCGGTCCCCGGCAGCCGGCCCACGATGTTGTCGACCTGGCCGAACGTCGCCAACCCCGCCGCCGAACGGGCCCCGACCGACCGCTGGACCTCGACCTGGAGACCCGCGGCGCGCAGCCGCCCGGCCAGGTAGTCCCTGGCTCGGTCGCTCTCGGCACTGCCGATGGGCCGCGGCCGGGTGGCGAACTCCGTCAGGTGGGCCACGGCCCGCTCGGCGCTGAACTCGCCGCTCGGGGCCGAGGCCGGCAGGGGCTGCATCGTGCTGTCCGTCATGGCGGACAGCACGACGACCGCGGCCAGCGCGAGAAGGGCGGCCAGGCCGGCCAACATCCGTCTCGGGACGTCGAACATCTTTCCGATCATGGCCAGGAACAGTAGGTTCGGCGGTTCGGCTGGAGGAATGAGGCTGATGTCCGCTTATGCCGGTGGTTTTCCGCAGGTGTGGTTTTCCACACCTGGAAACGGTCACACGCCTCATTCCGGCGATACCCTGACCGTTCATAGCCTCTGGGGCATGACAGATTGGCTGGTTGGGCTGATGGAGAGCTTCGGAGCGCCAGGTGCGGGACTGGCGATCGCGCTGGAGAATCTCTTCCCGCCCCTACCCAGTGAAGTGATCTTGCCGTTGGCCGGCTTCACTTCCTCCAGGGGCGAGATGGACCTGTTGACCGTTCTCGCGTGGACCACGGCGGGCTCGGTCCTGGGCGCGCTGGCGCTGTACTGGGTGGGCGCGCTGCTCGGCCGCGAGCGTACGCTGGCCCTGGCCGCCCGGATCCCGCTGCTGAAGATCTCCGACATCGACAAGACTGAGGCGTGGTTCCTCAAGCATGGACGCAAGACCGTGTTCTTCGGCCGGATGATCCCCATCTTCCGCAGCCTGATCTCGATCCCAGCCGGGGTGGAGCGCATGCCGCTGGCCGCGTTCACGCTGCTGACCACGGCCGGCAGCCTCATCTGGAACACGATCTTCGTTCTGACGGGCTACGTCCTGGGCGAGAACTGGTCGTTGGTGGAGGCCTACGTCGGCATGGGCACCAACGTGGTGATCGCCCTGGTACTGCTGGCCGTCCTGGTGTTCGTGGGCGTCAGGGTTGCCGAGCGACACCAGGGGCGACATGCGTCTCGCCGCTGAGGGGCTGCGGCTGCTGGGGGCGGTGCTGCTGGGGACGGTCACCGCCCTGCTCGACCTGGTCTTCCTCCTGCCGGCGCTGCCGTTCGCCGGCCGTCCGGCCGTGCGGGCGGTGGCCCGGCGGCTGGCCGTGCTCGAAGCCCGCCGGCTACGCCTCGACCCCGCCGCCCTCGGACTCGGCACGGGCCACTCCGACGGACGGGAGCTGCGGTATCTGGCGGCGCGGGCACCGGTCGGCGTGCTCGGCGGCCTGGTGGTCACATTGCTCGCCCTCGGCACGGAGGTGGCCGTCAAGCTCGTCTGGTTCTGGGGCAGGGGGCTGCCGATCGACGGCATGAGGCCGACCGTGCCGCTGCTGGCCTACGCCGCCCTGGGAGGAACGGTCCTGCTGTTCCTGGACCTGTCGGGCATGGCGGGGGTGCACGCGCTGGAGCGGCGGCTGGCCCTGCGGATGCTCGGTCCCGACCCCACCGAGGTGCTCCGGCATCGCATCGCCGAGCTGGCCGAGAGCCGCGCGGGCGTCGTGGCGGCGGTGGACGCCGAGCGGCGCAGGATCGAACGCGACCTGCACGACGGGCTGCAGCAGCGGCTGGTGGCGCTGTCGATGCTGGTCGGGCGGGCCCGCAGGGGCCGTCCCGAGCTGCTGGAGCAGGCGCACGAGCAGGCGCAGCAGGCGCTGGCCGAGCTGCGCGAGGTGGCCTGGCGGGTATACCCGTCGGGGCTGGACTCCCTCGGCCTGGGCGAGGCGCTGGCCGGTGTGGCCGAGCGGTCGAGCGTGCCGGTCAAGATCGTGTGCGAGCTGCCCGCACGGCCGCCGATGGCGGTGGAGACCGTCGCCTACTTCGTGGTCAGCGAGGCGGTGACCAACGCCGCCAAGCACGCCCGCGCCACCGCCGTCACCGTGGAGGTGCGCGAACGGGACACAATGGTCGTCGTGTGCGTACAGGACGACGGTGTGGGCGGGGCGGATGCCGCGGGCGGCGGATTGTCGGGGCTGGCGCGGCGGGTCGCCGCCCTGGACGGGACCTTCACGGTGATCAGCCCGTCGGGCGGGCCGACCACGATCGTGGCGGAGCTGCCGTGCGGGTGATCCTGGCCGAGGACTCCACGCTGCTGCGCGAGGGCCTGGTACGGCTGCTGCTGGAGGAGGGCCACGAGGTGCCGGCCGCCGTCGGCGACGGCGAGGCGCTGGTGTCGGCGGTGGCCGCGTACCGGCCCGACGCGGTGGTGGTGGACGTGCGGATGCCGCCCACGCACACCGACGAAGGGCTGCGCGCGGCGCTGGAGATCCGGCGGCGCTGGCCGGAGGTCAAGGTGCTGGTGCTGTCGCAGTACGTGGAGAAGAAGTACGCCACCGAGCTGATGAGCGCGAACGTGGAGGGTGTCGGCTACCTGCTCAAGGACCGGGTCGCGCAGGTGACCGACTTCCTGGACGCGCTGGAGCGGGTGGGCGCGGGGGGCGCCGCGTTCGACCCCGAGGTGGTGCGCCAGCTGCTGGCCCGGACGAGCCAGGTGGACCCGCTGGCCAAGCTGACCGCGCGCGAGCGCGAGGTGCTGGAGCGGATGGCCCAGGGCCAGACCAACGCCTCGATCGCGCAGGCGCTGCACGTGTCGCAGAGCGCGGTGGAGAAGCACGTCAACTCGCTCTTCGACAAGCTCGGGCTGTCGCACGCCACGGGCTACAGCCGCCGGGTGCTGGCGGTCCTGCGCTACCTCGGCTCCTGAGCCGAGGCAGCCGCGGAGACGGCGCGCCGCCGGATCGACTCCTGAGCCGAGGTAGCCGAGGCAGCCCCGGAGGCGGCGCGCCACCGGATCGGAGAACTCCGGTGGACGCCGCGCTAGAGGGTGACCGTCACGTTGTCGATCAGCCTGGTGGAACCCACCCGCGCGGCCACGGCGAGGATCGCCTCACCCCGGTGGTCGGCACCGACCTCCTCGAAGGTCGCCGGGTCCACCAGGACCAGGTAGTCGACCTCCACGGCCGGTTCCCCCGCCAGCACGGCCCGCGCGGTCCGCCGGACCTCCTCCGGCGTCGGCTCCGCGGCCCCCGCGAACAGGGCCTGGGACAGGGCCAGCGCCGTCCGGCGCTCATGCGAGGACAGGTAGCGGTTACGGCTGGACAGCGCCAGGCCGTCGGCCTCCCGGACCGTGGGCGCCCCGACGACGGAGACCGGGACGTCGAGGTCGGCGACCATCCGGCGGATCATCGCCAGCTGCTGGGCGTCCTTCTGCCCGAACACCGCCACATCCGGCTGGACCAGGTTGAACAGCTTGAGCACCACGGTGAGCACGCCGTCGAGGTGACCTGGCCGGAACACCCCCTCGACGATCGTGCCCATCCCGCCCGCCGAGACGCCGACCTGCCGGTCCGGTAGGTACATGTCATCGGCGGAGGGCGCGAACACCATGCTCACGCCCTCAGCCGCGCAGACCTCCAGGTCGGTGTCGAACGTGCGGGGATAGCGGGTGTAGTCCTCGCCCGGGCCGAACTGCAGGGGGTTGACGAAGATGCTCACGGCCACGTGCTCGGCCTGCTCCCGGGCCAGCCGGATGAGCGAGCGGTGTCCTTCGTGCAGCGCCCCCATGGTCGGCACCAGCGCCAGGGCCGCCCTTCCGGGGGACACCGCTCCGCCGATCCTCAGGGCCTGCCTCGCCTTGGCCAGCTCGGCGCGGTCACCCACCACGATCACGTCCATATGTTGCCTCCCAGAGCGTCCAGGAGACGCTCGGCGGCCTCCGGTTTGAGCAGCCCGGCCGCCAGCGCCCGGTCCGCCGTGAGCCTAGCGAGGGCCACGTAGGCGTCCGCCGCCTCGGGGGCGGCCAGGATCAGCGCGTCCACGTGCTTGCGGACCGTCCCGGCGTCTCCGCGCACCACCGGGCCGGTCAGCCCGCCGATGCCGAGCCGCAGCACGTTCTCCAGGGCGGCGCCCAGCAGCGGGCCGAGCATCCGGCCCGGCTGCTCCACGCCGATCTTCTCCAGCAGCTCGGAGGATTCCGCGACGAGCGTCACCATGTGGTTGGCCGCTCCCGCCAGGGCCGCGTGGTAGAGCGGCCGGTCCTCGTCCTCGATCCAGACCGGCTCGCCCTCCATCTCGATGACCAGCGCCTCGGCCACCGGGCGGAGCATCTCGGGCGCGGTGACACCGTAGGAGATGCCGACGAGCCGGCGGAGGTCGTCGTCCTTGCCGGTGAAGGTCATCACCGGGTGGAGCGCCAGCGGGAGCGCCCCCGCCTTGGTCGCCGGGTTCAGCACGGCCAGGCCGTACGCGCCGCTGGTGTGGGCCACCAGCTTGCCCCGCAGGTCGGCGCCGGTGCCGACCAGACCCGTGACCAGGTCGGGCAGCACGTCGTCGGGGACCGTCAGGAGGACGAGGTCGGATCCGGCCACCACGTCCTCCGGGCGGGTGAGGGTCAGGCCGAGCCGCTCGGCCGCCCGTTCCCGGGAGGAGTCGGAGACCCCGCTCGCGGCGACGACTCGATGGCCCGCCTGTGCGAGCGCGGCGCCGAGTGCCGAGCCGACCCGGCCGGCTCCGACCACTCCGACGGCCAACCGTGCCGGGCGATCGCCTGCGTCCATGACGTCCCGTCCTTCGACCAGATGGGGGCTCCGTGCCCAGTTGACCAGCGTAACGGGCCCGGCCACCGCAACCACGCCGAGGCGCGTGTCCGAAAGCGGCACCCGATTCCGGAGCCCGCCCCCGCTTGGGGATCGCCCCGTCCGGGCCCGCGTCCGCGTGGGGATCCGCACCTGCTCCGAGGACCCGCACCCGCCTTGTCCTGCGCCCTCCGAGGGGCCCCACCCGTCTGATCCCACGCCGTCTGACCCCGTTCCCCGAGGACCCGCGCCCGCCTGGTCCCGGGCCCTTCTGAGATCCGACCCGCCGTCCACCGGCTGTCCGGCGGCCCTCCCGTGGCCGGGCGCTGTAGCGTCTGTGGACGTGTGGCTCACCTGGCGCGCCGCGACGGAGCGGGCGCTCTACGGCGACAACGGCTTCTACCTGCGGGAGTGTCCCTCCGGGCACTTCCGGACCTCGGTCGGCGCGTCCTCCGTCTTCGCCGAGGCCGTGCTGTGCGAGCTCGTCGCGCTCGACGACGCGCTCGGCGGCCCGCCGGTGATCGACCTGGTGGACGTCGGCGCCGGTGAGGGCACCCTGGCGGCCGGGGTGCTCGCCGCCGCGCCGCCCGGGCTCCGGCCGCGGCTGCGGGTGACCGGGGTGGACCTGGCCCCCCGGCCCGCCCGGCTGCCCGGGGAGATCGCATGGGCGCGGACCGTGCCGGACGGGATCAACGGCCTCGTGATCGCCAACGAGTGGCTGGACAACGTGCCGGTGGACGTCGCCGAGCAGACCGCGGACGGGCCCCGGCTGGTCCTGGTCGACCCGTCGACCGGCGCGGAACGGCTCGGCGACAGGCCGTCGGAGGCCGACCTGGCCTGGCTGGCCCGCTGGTGGCCGATGCGGGCCCCGGGCGAGCGGGCCGAGATCGGCAGGCCCCGCGACGAGGCCTGGGCCTCGGTGATCGTACGGCTGGCCCGCGGGCGGGCGATCGCGATCGACTACGCACACCCTGTGGACGACCGCCCGCCGTGCGGGACGCTGGCCGGTTACCGCGACGGGGCGGCCGTCGCACCCGTGCCGGACGGGTCGTGCGACATCACCGCGCACGTGGCCCTCGACGCCTGCGCGGCCGCCGGGGAGCGCGCGGGGGCCGTCACCACGGCCCTGACCACCCAACGGCAGGCGCTGCGCGCCCTGGGCGTCACCGGGACCCGTCCGCCCGTCGAGCACGCCCGCGACGACCCGCGCGGCTATCTCCGCGCCCTGGCCAGGGCCTCCCAGGAGGCGGAGCTGATCGCCGCCGAGGGGCTCGGCGGCTTCGGCTGGCTGTCCCAGGCCCGCCTCTGAGAAGGCCTGGCCGCCGCTCGGGAGCGCGGTGCCGTGGCCGCCGACGCGCTGGAGGAGAACGCCGAGCGCGTCGGAGCCGGTGTGGTGGTGCCACAGCACTCCTGGCCGGCGCGTCCCGGGGGCACCCGGTCTCCGGAAATCCGCCGGATCAGAGGCGAACTTCCGGCTCCTTGATCGCATCAAAGGGATGTCGCTCATCCAACTGACCGAAAAGCGGTGTTCTTCATGATCAAGTTTGTCCTGTCCGGTGCCGCCGTCGCCCTGCTCCTCTGCGGTGCCGCCGCCGCCCCCGCCTCCGCGTCCTCCACGCGGGAGATCCCCAAGGGCTTCCTGAAGTACGAGCACAAGGAGGCCCGGAACAAGGTCTTCAACTGGAAGGTCAGCGACCGGGCACAACCCCTCGCCCTGCTGACCGACTGCCCGGGGAAGCGGCCGAGTGTGCGCAAGGCCGAGGACTCCCGTACGGTCACCGCCAGAGGCGACAGCGACTACCGCTATGCCGAGCAGCTGGTCGTCATGCCGAGCCCCGAGGCCGCTCAGCAGGTCATGAAGGGGGTGCGGGCCGGGGCCGCGTCGTGCGCCACGAAGAAGCTGGCCGTCAAGACCCGGCCGATCGCGAAGCTCGGTGACGAGGCGTTCACCTTCAGCGCCCAGGACGTCACGGCGGACAGCCTCGGCGGCGCCGAGCGGGCCGTGGTGGTCCGACGGGGCAGCTCCGTTCTGCTGTACAGCGAGTTCACGGCGTACGGCAAGGTCGGCAAGCACGACTTCGGCGGGCTGCTGGCCGATGCCGGAGCGGTGACTCCCCGGCTCTGCCAGGCCGCGAAGGAGTGCTGAGGCGGCGGCTCGCCCTCGTCGGAACCGGGTCGGTCGCCCCCGAGGGGTCCGGGGGCGACCGTACGGCTCAGACCCGCACGTCGAGGGAGGTCAGTCCGCGGATGATGTAGCCCGGCCCCCAGGTGGGCTCGGCGGCGAGCTCCAGCTTCGGGGCCCTGCGCAGCAGCGCGCCGAACGACTCGGCCAGCTCGATCCGGGCCAGCGGGGCGCCCAGGCAGAAGTGGATGCCCGCGCCGAAGGAGATGTGCGGGTTGTCCGCCCGGCCCACGTCGAGGCGGTCGGGGTCGGCGAACACCTCGGGGTCGCGGTTGGCCGAGCCGAACAGCAGCGCCACCTCCGTGCCGCGCGGGATGTCCACCCCGCCCACGGTGATGTCCTCAAGCACCCAGCGCTCGAACATCTGCAGCGGGGTGTCCCAGCGCATCAGCTCCTCGATCGCCGTGGGCAGCAGGCCGTGGTCGGCGCGGAGCCGTTCCAGCTCGGCCGGGTTGCGCAACAGCGACCACCAGCCGTTGCCGGTGACGTTGACGGTGGCCTCGTGCCCGGCGTTGAGCAGCAGCACGCAGGTGCCGACCAGCTCCTCCTCGGTGAGCCTGTCGCCCTCGTCGGCCACCAGGGCCAGCGCGCTGATCAGGTCGTCGCCGGGGTCGGCCCGGCGGGCGCGGGCCAGCTCGATCAGGTAGTCGGAGAACTCCTGGGCCGCGCGCACCGCGGTGTGCTGGGCCTCGACCGACGGGTTGAGCTCGTACATCCCGCAGATGTCGGCCGACCAGGGCCGCAGCAGGTGCCGGTCGGCCTCGGGCACGCCGAGCATCTCGGCGATCACGGTCACCGGCAGCGGCTCGGCCACCTCGGCGATCAGGTCGCCCCCGCCGCGCTCGACGAACGCCTCCACCAGTTCCCCGGCGATCCGGGCGACCTTCGGGCGGAGCGCCTCCACCATGCGCGGGGTGAACGCCTTGGACACCAGGCGCCGCAGCCGCGTGTGGACCGGCGGTTCGACGTCGAGCATCCCGGCCCGGACCACCCGCCAGAACGGGTCCTGGAAGTCGGGGTCGTCCGGCCTGCCGAACTCGGCGTGCGTGGCGACGTGCAGGTAGGAGCGGCCGAGCCGGCGGTCGCGCAGCAGCGCGTTGACGTCGGCGTGCCGGGCGATCAGCCACTGGCCGGTCGGCTCGAAGAAGCTGACCGGCCGTTCCCGCCTCAGCTCGGCGTAGACGTCATAGGGGTGGGCGACGAATTCCGGATTCCAAGGATCAAAGCGCACGTAAGCATCGTAATGTTCGCTGCCAAACTTGTGAGCTACGAGGCGGCCGGCCCGGCCGTACGCGAGCTCCGACAGACCGAACGGATCAACGGGCACAGGCCGTCGGGAGGTGTTTCGCGGCGGACGCAGGCCGGCTGGAGGTGTTTCGCGGCGGACCTTCGGGGATCTCCGCGGGATCGACCCTCAAGCGGGCTGAATCCTTTTCCGCCGAGACTCCCTCTTATATGAGTACCGGCCTTATATGCGTACCGGCGCCACGGCCGGTCGACGGACAGGAGGTTCCCTTGACCACCATGATCGTTATCGCTGTCGCGGCAGTGCTCATCTGCGCGTGCAGCGTCGCGTTCCTCCGCAAGCGGGCCCGGTCCCGTGGCTAGGGCCTCCCGATCCCGGTGGCCCAGCCGGCAGCTGATCGCGGCGGCGCAGCAGGGAGACCAGGCGTCGATCGCCGCTCTGGTCAGCGGGTCCCACCCGCACGTGCGGCGGTTCGCCTTCTCGCTGTGCGCGAGTCCGCAGGACGCCGAGGACGCCGCCCAAGAGGCGCTCATCATCCTCTTCCGCAAGATCGGCACCTTGCGGGCGTCCGGCGCGCTGGCCTCGTGGATGTTCCAGATCGTGCGCAACGAATGCCTGCGCCGCGCCCAGTCGCTGGTGTGGCGGGCCGAACCGGCCCTTGACGGATCCTGCTCCTCCGCGGAGGACGAGGTGCTGCGGGGCCTCGAAGTCGACCAGGTCGCCACCGCGATCGCCGCGCTGCCGGCCGATCAACGCCTCGTGCTGATCATGCGTGATGTCCAGGGCCTGCCGGGCCCTGTCGTCGCCAGATCCCTCGGGCTGAGCAGCGCCGCCATGAAATCCCGGCTGCACCGCGCCCGGGCCGCCGTCCGCGGCGACCTGCAGACCCAGAACTGGGGAGGAATCGAATGAGAAGCACGAAGATGACCGGCGACGCGGGCTTCGCCAGCAGGTCCGTCTCCCGGCACCTGCTCCGCGGCGGGCTCGGGTTCGGTCTCCTGATCGGAGCCGTCGCGCTGGTCCCGACGGCCGGACCGGCCAGTCTGCTGCTGGCGCCGCTCGGCCTGGTTGCTCTGCGCGGCTGCCCGACCTGCTGGGCCATCGGACTGGTGCAGACGATCTCGATGGGCCGTCTCCAACGCTCCTGCGTGGACGGCCGGTGCACCCTGACGGACGGAACCGGCGGAGATCTCCGCCGGACGGCGGCGGACCGCACGGGAGCTTCGGCAGGCTGACGACACGCCCGCCAGGAACAACCGACGGACATTCCGGGACGCCATGGCAGGCGCGGGCCCGCGCCCCGATGCCGACGGGTGGTGGCGCCCCGATCTCGGCGACCGGCTCCGGGCCGCGCACCACGACAGGCCGGCCGCTTTCACGGCGAGGTCACCTGACCGCTGAGCCTCCACCGTGATCGGGATCCGGCTCCGCCACCCGGTCCGACGGTCCACGCACGCCCTGGTCCTGCGGGGACCCGGCCCGCTCGTCCGCCTCGTAGCGGTGGTGCAGCTCGACCGGCCCGTCCTCCTCGGGCACGCCCTTGGCCGCCTTGCCGCGCATCCGGATGTTCAGCAGCTCCACGACGAGCGAGAACGCCATCGCGAAGTAGATGTAGCCCTTGGAGATGTGCTGCTCGAAGCCCTCGGCGATGAGCACGACGCCGATCAGCACCAGGAACGACAGGGCGAGCATCTTGATGCTCGGGTGCTTGTCCACGAAACGGCTGATCGGGCCGGAGGCGAAGAGCATCACGACGACCGAGACGATGACGGCCGCGACCATGACGCCGAGCTCGTCGACCATGCCGACCGCGGTGATCACCGAGTCGAGGGAGAACACGATGTCCAGGACCATGATCTGGAGGATCACCGCGGTGAAGGAGGCGGCGACCCTGCCGCTGGCGTGACCCGACTTGCCCTCAAGGCTGTCGTGCATCTCGAAGACGCTCTTGCCCAGCAGGAAGAGGCCGCCGAGGATCAGGATCAGGTCGCGTCCCGAGATCGGATGGCCGAAGACCTCGAACATCGGCGCCGTCAGCTTCACCACCCACGACAGCGCCAGCAACAGCAGCAGCCGGCTGACCAGGGCGGCGAGGAGACCCAGCTTCCGCGCCTTGTCGCGCTGGCCGGGCGGGAGCTTCCCCGCCAGGATCGAGATGAAGATGATGTTGTCGATGCCCAGCACGATCTCCAGGCCGACAAGGGTGACGAACCCTATCCAGATCTCGGGATCAGTCACCCAATCCATCGTTCACTCCTCCGTCAGGCGTCAGGGGTCACTGCCTAGACGACTGGGCATCACCGTGAGTTCCTGAACAAGGATCACAACTGCGCATTTCAACGACTTGCGGAGCCCGGCCAGGAGTCGGTTATAGTTCCCCTGTAGGTCATGAGTGCCAGTGACAAGCCCCGGCTCGCTGGCCGGCAACCCTCGCGTCCGCGGCGGGGTGCCCCGGGTGAGGACCTGGTCCGGCACGGAGCGTGCCGGGCAAGCGCGGGCTCCACGCACCAACGCCACGGCTTGGGGTCCGATGACCTCCGAGGAGTTCTGGCGTGTCCGCACTGACGATCTTCACCTCCGCCCCCGCCACGTCCGTGACCGTCCCCGCCACCCGCGCGTCCGAGGACCGGCGGATCCCCGCGGTGCTCGGCTCGGACCTCCAGGTCCCGGTCAGGGGCGGCAGGCTCGTCCCCTACGCCAACCTCGACTACGCCGCCAGCGCGCCCTGTCTGGAGCCGGTGAGCGCCGCCGTCGCCGCCGCGCTCCCGGCCTATTCCAGCGTCCACCGCGGTGCCGGGTACGCCTCCCAGCTCACCACGGCCCGCTACGAGCAGGCCCGGCACACGGTCCGCGCCTTCGTCGGGGCGCGCCCCGACGACTCGGTGATCTTCACCCGGAACACCACCGACGCGACCAACCTGCTGGCCCGCAGCCTTCCGGCGGGGACCACCGCCGTGGTCTTCGACACCGAGCACCACGCCTCGCTGCTGCCCTGGGCCGACGCCGTACGGCTCGCGCCCCCCGCCTTCCCGGGCGAGGCGGTCCGCGCCGCCGACGAGGCGCTGGCCGGGATCCACGGCCCCAAGCTGCTGGTCGTGACCGCGGCCTCCAACGTCACCGGCGAGCTCTGGCCGATCGCCGCCCTGGCCCACATCGCCCACCGCCACGGCGCCCGCATCCTCGTCGACGCCGCCCAGCTCGTCCCGCACCGCCGGCTCAACCTGACCGCACTGGACCTGGACTACGTGGTCTTCTCCGGCCACAAGCTCTACGCCCCCTTCGGCACCGGCGCCCTGGTCGGCCGGACCGACTGGCTGTCGGAGGCGGAGCCGTACCTGCGGGGCGGCGGCGCGGTGCGCTCGGTCGACGGCGACGGGGCCGAGTGGCACGACGACCCCGAGGCCCGTCACGAGGCCGGCACCCCGAACGTCCTGGGCGCCATCGCCCTGGCCGCCGCCTGCGACGCCCTGAGCGCCACCGGCTGGAGCCCGCTGCTGCGCGAGGAGGAGCGCCTCATCGGCCGCCTCCGCGCCGGCCTGGCCTCCGTCGAGGGTGTCCACGAGCTGTCCCTGTGGGGTCCCGACCACCCCCGCGTCGGCATCGTCTCCTTCGTGGTGGACGGCTTCACCGCCCGCGAGGTCGCCGAGGCCCTGTCCGGCGAGTACGGCATCGGCGTGCGCGACGGCAAGTTCTGCGCCCACCCCTTCGTCCGTCACCTCCTCGGCGCCAAGGACGGCGGCTGCGACGACGTCACCGCCTCCGCGGTCCGCGCCTCCATCGGGATCGGCACCACCGAGGAGCACGTCGACCGTCTGGTCGCCGCTCTGCGGGACCTGCTGTCGCGGAGCTGACGTGACAGCATGGCCCTATGACTGAGCGTCGTGCCGGAGGCGCGCCCCGGGAGATCAGCGTAGGGATCGGCGCCGGAGCGGACGCCGTGCACGGAGTGCGCGGCAAGGAGCTCGCGACCGAGGACATGGTCCTCAACATCGGGCCGCAGCATCCGTCCACCCACGGGGTGCTGCGGCTGCGGCTCACCCTGGACGGGGAGCGGATCAGCGCGGCCGAGCCGATCGTGGGCTACATGCACCGCGGCGCGGAGAAGCTGTTCGAGGTGCGCGACTACCGGCAGATCATCGTGCTGGCCAACCGGCACGACTGGCTGTCGGCGTTCGCCAACGAGCTGGGCGTCGTGCTCGCGGTGGAGCGGATGCTCGGCATGGAGGTGCCGGTCCGGGCGGTCTGGATGCGCACGCTCCTGGCCGAGCTCAACCGGGTCCTCAGCCACCTGATGTTCCTCGGCTCCTATCCGCTGGAGCTCGGCGCGATCACCCCGGTCTTCTACGCCTTCCGGGAGCGCGAGACCCTCCAGGCCGTGATGGAGGAGATCTCCGGCGGCCGGATGCACTACATGTTCAACCGGGTCGGCGGCCTCAAGGAGGACGTGCCCGAGGGCTGGACGGACCGCGCCGGGCGCGCCGTCGCGGACGTGCGGCGGCGGCTGCCCGACATCGAGCACCTGATCGCCGGGAACGAGATCTTCCTGGCCCGCACGGTCGGGGTGGGCGTGCTGGACCGGGAGACGATCATGCAGTACGGCGTGAGCGGCCCGATCGCCCGCGCCTCCGGGGTCGACCTCGACCTGCGCAGGGACGAGCCCTACCTCGCCTACGGCGAGCTGCCGGTGCGGGTCGTCACCCGGACGGCCGGAGACTGCCACGCCCGGTTCGAGGTGCTGCTGGAGCAGGTGAAGGTCTCCCTGGACCTGGCCGACGCCTGCCTGGAGCGGCTCCGGGAGCTGCCGCAGGGGCCGGTCAACCAGCGCCTGCCCAAGGTGCTCAAGGTGCCCGAGGGCCACACCTACGCCTGGACCGAGAACCCGCTCGGCATCAACGGCTACTATCTGGTCTCCCGCGGCGAGAAGACCCCCTGGCGGATGAAGCTCCGCTCGGCCTCCTACAACAACGTCCAGGTGCTGCGCGAGATGCTCCCCGGCCACCTGGTCTCCGACATGGTGGCCATCCTGGGGTCGATGTTCTTCGTCGTGGGCGACATCGACAAGTGACGCACGGGCCGCGCCGCCCCGGGGCTAGCGGTCCTCCTCCGAGGAGTCCTTGGGCACCTTGCAGCAGTATTCGAGGTAGAGGGCGGCGCAGACCAGCACCACGCAGCCCACGAACGAGCCGCCGGCGATGAGGAAGTCGCGGCGGGGCACGCCCTGCTCCAGCAGGTCGGCGGTGTAGATCGTGAACCCGGCGAAGACGCCGCCGAAGATCGCCCCGCCGTACGCGGAGGCCTTGGCGAGGGCCGCCAGCCGGGCCACCGCCAGCGGCTCGACGGGTTTGGTGTCGCCCTTGCGCTCGATCCTGGCCTTCGTCATCCACCCGCTGTAGATCTCGCCGATCGCCAGCAGGAGCACCGTGGGGATCGCGGTCCACGGCACGGTCGGCAGGGACGAGTAAAGAGGCTTCAGCAGCGCCCAGGTGATGATCGCGAACACGACGACGAGACCGACGAGCACGCCGGGACGGGTCGGCTTCAAATGGGCCTCTGCAGCGTCAGATCGGCACGCAGCCGCACGTAGTCCTGGTCCAGCCCGGCCAGCAGGTCCTCGACCCTGCGCCCGGCCAGCACCGCGTCCGGATCGGCCCGCAGCCACGGCACCAGCACGAACGCGCGCTCGTGCGCCCTGGGGTGCGGCAGCGTCAGCTCGGGGTCGTCGGCGGTGACGTCGCCCACGGCGATCAGGTCGACGTCCAGGGTGCGCGGCCCCCACCGCTCCTGGCGGACCCTGCCGAAGGCGTTCTCCACCCCCTGGGCGCGCTCAAGGAGCGTCCGGGGTCCCAGGGTGGTCTGCGCGATCACCACCGCGTTGAGGTAGGGGCCCTGCTCGGGGCCGCCGAACGGGTCGGTCTCGTATACGGGCGAGACCGCGACGAAGTCGAGCTCGGGGGCGTCGAAGAGCGCGTCGAGCGCGCCCTGCAGCGTCTCGAACCGGTCACCCAGGTTGCTGCCGAGCGCCAGCACGACCTTCATCCCCGGCTCCGGGTGATCGTCACTACCACGTCGTCGAACGGCAGCGGGATCGGCGCGGCCGGCTTGTGCACACTGATCTCCGCCGACAGCACCTGCTCGCGCGCCAGGCAGACCTCCGCCAGGCGCTGGGCCAGCGTCTCGATCAGGTTGACCGGCTCGCCCTCCACGACCTTCACCAGGTCCTGGGCGAGCTCGCCGTAGTGCACGGTCCTGGTGAGGTCGTCCCCGGCCGCCGCGGGCGCCGTGTCGAGGAAGAGCGTGGCGTCGACGACGAACTCCTGGCCGAGCTCGCGCTCGGCGGCCAGCACGCCGTGCCGTCCCCGTGCCCGCAGGCCCTTGACGCTGATCCGGTCTGTCACGCGGCTTCCTCTTCTTCCTCGTCCTCGTCGCCCTGCAGCACCGGCGAACCGTGGTGCAGCCAGAGCCGCCAGCCCGCCGCCGTCCTGATGAAGGTGTTGCTCGCCACCACCTTGCCCGCGGCGAAGCTGGAGTCGCCCTCGTCACCGGCGGTGAGGATGTTCTCCTCGCAGGTGAGAATGGCCACATCGCCCAGGACCATGACGCGGACGTCGGTCAGCACGAACTGGATGTAGGGGGTGTTGGCCATGATGAGCGCCCAGGAGCGCAGCACCTCCTGGCGGCCGTTCACGATCGGCCACCCCGGGTGCACGCAGCTCACCTGCTCGCCGTCGACGTCTTCGGCCCAGATCTCGGTCATCCTGTCGAGATCCGCGTTCTCGATGGCGGTGTAGAACGCCTGGTTGACCGTCTCGACAGCGGTGGTGTCGACGCTCATGCTCTCGCTCCCTGGACTGCGGCAGCCACGCGGACGGCGTCCGCGTTCGGGCGTACGTCGTGCACTCGCACACACCATGCCCCCGCCTGGGCGACGAGGGCGGTCACGGCGAGCGTGGCGTCATCACTGCGACTGAAAGGACGCGGGGTGCCGTCCGGGTCCGCCAGCAGCCGGCCCAGGAATCGTTTCCGCGAGGCCCCGATGAGCAGCGGGTGGCCCAGCTCGGCGAGCCGGTCGACGCCCGCCAGCAGGGCCCAGTTGTGTTCGGGGTTCTTGGAGAAGCCCAGACCCGGGTCGATCACGATCTGACTGTCGGCCACCCCCTCGGCCAGCACGGAGGCGATCCGCTTGGACAGTTCCTCCCGCACCTCGGTCACGACGTCGTCGTAGACCGCCCTGCTGTTCATCGTGTGGCTGTGCCCCCGCCAGTGCATCACCACGTACGGGACGCCGGAGGCGGCGACGACCCTCGGCATCGCCGGGTCCGCCAGACCGCCGCTGACGTCGTTGACCAGCCTCGCCCCGGCGTCCACGGCCGCCTGCGCCACCTCGGCCCGCATGGTGTCGACACTGACCGTGACACCCGCACGGCTCAGCTCCCTGATGACCGGCTCGACCCTGGCCAGCTCCTCCTCGAGCGACACCCGCGCCGCTCCGGGCCTGGTGGACTCCCCGCCCACGTCGACGATGTCGGCGCCCTGCTCGACCAGCTCCAGGCCATGCCGTACGGCGGCCGCCGGGTCGAACCACCGCCCGCCGTCGGAGAACGAGTCGGGGGTCACGTTGACCACGCCCATCACCAGGCATCGGCCCTTGTCGGGCATCCCCGGCACACTCCACGTAGTCATGCGGACAAGCCTAGGCGTTGTCCACTCTTCGCCCATCTCGCGGGTCCAGCTTGTGCCATAACGAATCAGCCCGTCCATCCCGAGGCAGTCGGCCGCGCATGCCGGACCTTGGCGAGTGTGGAGATATTAGCCCGGACGGAGCGGGATCGGAGGGCTTTCGAACCCGGCCGCAACGCAGAAACCTTGTCCGGACCGCCGTGGCGGTCCGGACAAGGCGGGGTCTCTGCGGGCAAGGGCTCGGACTGGCTCGGGCTCGGGCTCGGGCTCAGCGGAGGATGAGCGCCATGGCCTCGGCGCGGGTCTTGTCGCTGGTGCGGAAGTCGCCGCGCACGGACGAGGTGATGGTCTTGGCGCCGGGCTTGCGGACACCCCGCATGGTCATGCAGAGGTGTTCGCACTCGATCACCACGATGACCCCGCGGGGCTCCAGCACGCTCATGAGCGCGTCGGCGATCTGCGAGGTCATCCGCTCCTGCACCTGGGGGCGGCGGGCGTAGACGTCGACGAGGCGGGCCAGCTTGGACAGGCCGGTGACCTGACCCTTCTCGTTCGGGATGTAGCCGACGTGGGCGAGGCCGTGGAAGGGCACCAGGTGGTGCTCGCAGGTGGAATAGACCTCGATGTCACGGACGAGCACCATCTCGTCGTGGTCGACGTCGAAGACCGTGGACAGCACGTCTTCCGGGGTCTGCCCCAGCCCGGCGAACTGCTCCGCGTAGGCGCGGGCCACGCGGGCCGGGGTCTCCTGCAGGCCGTCCCGGTCCGGATCCTCACCGAGCGCGATGAGGATCTCGCGGACTGCTTTCTCGATCCGGGCCGAGTCGACCTGCAACGGCTTCACGCTCACGCTTCAGTTCCCGTCCCTGGGCACGGTGTCGGTGTGGCCCGCTCCCGCCGGGAGGGCGCCGTTGCCCGACTGCTCCTTCGGCGTCAGGATCGGCGGCCGGTTCGACGGCAGCCGCTTGCCGTAGCCGGAGTAGGAGGGGCGCTTCTCCTTGACGACGACCGGCGCGAAGATCTGCAGCACCTGGTCGCGGGAGAGCGTCTCCTTCTCCATGAGCTCCAGCACCAGGTTGTCGAGCACGTCGCGGTATTCGACGAGGATCTCCCAGGCCTGGTCGTGCGCGGCCTCGATGAGGCGGCGCACCTCCTCGTCGATCGTGGAGGCGATCTTCTCGGAGTAGTCGCGCTCGTGGCCCATCTCACGGCCGAGGAAGACCTCGGCGTTGCCGGTGCCGAACTTGCGGGCGCCGAGCTGCTCGCTCATGCCGTACTCGGTGACCATGCGGCGGGCGATGGAGGTGGCCTTCTCGATGTCGTTGGAGGCGCCGGTGGTGGGCTCGTGGAAGACGAGCTCCTCCGCCGTGCGGCCGCCCAGCAACATCGCGAGCTGGTCCATCATCTCCGAGCGGGTCGCCAGGAACTTGTCCTCCATCGGCAGCGTCATCGTGTAACCGAGGGCGCGGCCGCGGGACAGGATCGTGATCTTGTGGACCGGGTCGGAGTTGGGCAGCGCGTGCGCCACCAGGGCGTGGCCGCCCTCGTGGTACGCGATGATCTTCTTCTCCTGGTCCGACATGACGCGGGTCTTGCGCTCCGGACCGGCCATCACGCGGTCGATGGACTCCTCGAGCATCTCCATCGTGATCAGCTTCTGGTCGGCGCGCGCGGTGAGCAGCGCGGCCTCGTTGATCACGTTGGCCAGGTCGGCGCCGGTGAAACCGGGCGTCCGGCGGGCGATGACGTCGAGGTCGACCCCTTCGGCGAACGGCTTGCCGCGGCCGTGCACCCGGAGGATGCCCTTGCGGCCCTCCAGGTCGGGGCGGTCGACGGTGACCTGCCGGTCGAAACGGCCCGGACGGAGCAGCGCCGGGTCGAGGATGTCGGGCCGGTTGGTCGCGGCGATCAGGATCACGCCGCCCTTGACGTCGAAGCCGTCCATCTCCACGAGGAGCTGGTTCAGGGTCTGCTCGCGCTCGTCGTGGCCACCGCCGAGGCCGGCGCCGCGGTGGCGGCCCACCGCGTCGATCTCGTCGATGAAGATGATCGCCGGGGCGTTCGCCTTGGCCTGCTCGAACAGGTCGCGGACCCGGGAGGCGCCGACACCGACGAACATCTCGACGAAGTCGGAGCCGGAGATCGAGTAGAACGGCACCCCGGCCTCACCGGCGACGGCCCTGGCGAGCAGGGTCTTACCGGTTCCGGGCGGGCCGTAGAGGAGGACGCCCTTGGGGATCTTCGCGCCGATCGCCTGGAACTTGGCCGGGGCCTGCAGGAACTCCTTGATCTCCTGGAGCTCCTCGATGGCCTCGTCGGCGCCCGCGACGTCGGCGAAGGTGGTCTTCGGGGTGTCCTTGGTGATGAGCTTGGCCTTCGACTTGCCGAAGTTCATCACCCGGGAGCCGCCGCCCTGCATCTGGTTCATGATGAACAGGAAGATCAGCACGATGATGACGATCGGCAGGAAGCTCACCAGGAGGCCGAGGAGGAAGTTCTCCTTCGGCACGTCGACGGTGTAGTCCTTGGCGAGCTTGTTGGCCTTCTTGGCCTGCTGGAGCTGGTCGGCGAGCTGGACGCCCTGACCGGTCACCCACGAGGAGTAGTAGCGCTTGCCGTCGGTCGTGGTGACCTCGATGCGCTGGTCCTTGTCGATGATCTTCGCGTTGGAGACCTTGCCCTCGTCGATCCAACTAACGATCTTCGAGGTGTCGGTCTTCTCGAAATTGCCGTCGCCGCTCCACATCGTGGTCACGAGCAGGAGCAGCACGACGATGCCCAGGATCCACAGCAGTGGCCCACGTGTAAATCGCTTGAGATCCATCCGATGCGGAACCCCGGCGGGCCCGTCCCTTCCTGACCAAGGCCTGGCAACCCCGGGCGGACCCGGGGTTCGCGGTATCCCTAACCGCTCCAACTGACTCCCCAGAGACGCCCCGGAAGGTCATCTCTTTGGAGTCCGAAGGTACACCGGCGTGCCGCGCACAGTAACTGCCCGGGCGGTACCGGCTTTGCCCTACCAACGTACGTCAAGTAGGCCGGTGTTCCCCGCCGCTATGAGCAATGTCGCCGCCGTGGAGGGCACGCTTCGCGCAGGGCGTACTTTTCAGCCCGCTCCATACACATGCGGAGCAAGGGTCCCAATGAAGGGAAGGTTGCGATATCGCTCTGCGTAGTCGAGCCCGTAACCGATGACGAACTCGTTGGGAATGTCGAAACCGATGTATTTCACATCGATCGGCACCTTGACCGCGTCCGGCTTCCGCAGCGCGGCGCAGATCTCGACGGAGGCGGGATTGCGCGACTTCAGGTTGTGCACCAGCCACGAGAGGGTCAGGCCGGAGTCGATGATGTCCTCGACCACCAGCACGTGACGGCCCGCGATGTCGGTGTCGAGGTCCTTGAGCACGCGCACGACGCCCGACGACTTGGTGCCGGCGCCATAGGACGAGACGGCCATCCAGTCCATCTGGACCGGCACGTGCAGCGCCCTGGCCAGGTCGGCCATGACCATGACCGCCCCCTTGAGCACTCCCACGATCAGCAGGTCCTTGCCCGCGTAATCCTCGTCGATCCGGCTCGCGAGCTCCTTGATCTTTGCCTGGAGCTCTTCCTCCGGGATGAGGACCTTCGAGAGGTCCTTGCCCATGTCGGCTGCGTCCACCTGGGATTTCCTTACAAGACGGGGCGTACTGACTGTCTGGCGAACACCAGCGTGCCACACCGGCGGACCGCTCCCACCCCACCGGGGACCTCTATCCGCCGTTGCCCCCGCCAGTCGGTGACCAGACGGTCGACCTGGAGGATGTGCCAGGCCGCGAGCGTGCCGGGCGGGGCCCCGGCCTCGATCGCCGCCCGCCGCAGCACCCGCCGCCGCACCGCGGCCGGCACCCCCGCCACCTCCGAGACGGTCACCGCCACCGCCCCGATATCGCTTAGAGCGGAATCGGGGACGGCCGCCCGCGCGTAGACGGCGTCGGCCCACTCGTCGAGCGCGTCGGCGTCGTCACGGCACAGCGCGGCGGTCCGGGCGAGCGCCTCGGCGACCCCGGGACCGAGCCCCTCCTCCAGGGCGGGCAGCAGCCGCTCACGGACCCGGACCCGGGTGTAGCGGGGGTCGAGGTTGTGCGGGTCGTCCCACGGGGACAGCCCGAGCGCCGCGCAGGCCGCCACGGTCGTCGCGCGGCCGAGCCCCAGCAGCGGCCGCCGGTAGAGTCCCGCCCGCGCGGGCATCCCCGCCAGCGAGCGCGTCCCGCTCCCCCGGGTCAGCCGCATCAGCACGGTCTCGGCCTGGTCGTCCCTGGTGTGCCCGAGCAGCACGGCCGCCGCCCCGAGGCGCCCGGCGGCCTCCGACAGCGCCGCGTATCTCGCCTCCCTGGCCGCCGCCTCGGGGCCCCCCGAGATCCCCACGGAGACGCTCAGCGCCTCCACGGGGCCGAGCAGCCCGAGGGCGGGGGCGAGCCGTACGACGTCGGCGGCCCGGTCCGGAGAACCCTCCTGGAGGCCGTGGTCGACGGTCAGCAGCCCGGCGCGGAGCCCGGCGCGCGGCGCCACGGCCCCCAGCCCCGCCGCGAGCGCCAGGGAGTCGGCGCCGCCGCTGCACGCGACCAGCACGAGGTCGCCGGGCTCCAGGTCGGCCAGGGCGTGCCGTACGGCACGGCGGACATCGGCGACGACCGGAGGCGGACCCATGCCGCCATTGTCCGGCCTCCCGGCGGCAGGTGGCGCCGCCCGGTCAGCCGGTGGTGCCGTCGGCCTCGGCCGCGGGGAGGGCCGGGTCGCCGATCACCCTGGCGATCCAGCGCTCGGGGTGGCTGATCTCGTCCTGGGTGGGGAGGGTCTGCGGGGAGGTCCAGACCTTGTTGAAGCCGTCCATGCCCACGCTGTCGACGACGGTGCGGACGAAGGCGGACCCCTGGGCGTACTGCTTCATCTTGAGGTCGACGCCGAGCAGCTTGCGGACCGTGCGGTCGAGCCGGGACCCGCCCTCCCTGCGGTGGTGGAACTTGGCCCGGATGTCGGCGACCGAGGGGACCACCGAGGGGCCGACCGCGTCCATGACGTAGTCGCCGTGGCCCTCGACCAGGGTCATCACCGCGGTGAGCCGGTCGAGGATCTCCTTCTGCTCGGGCGTCTGGATCGCGTCGATCAGGTTGCCCTCACCGCCCCGGACGGCGTCGGCGACCGCGTCGGCGGCCGAGCGGAGCCGCTCCAGGAGCGTGGACAGGTCGATGTCGGAGGCGAGCAGGAACTCCGTCATCTGGGAGCGGACGTATTCCCGCAGCCAGGGGACGCCGGTGAACTGCACCCGGTGGGTCTCCTCGTGCAGGCAGACCCACAGGCGGAAGTCACGCGGATGGACGTTGAGCTCCTGCTCGGCGTGGACGATGTTGGGCGCGACCAGGGTGAGCCGGCCGGCGGCCGCCTGGCCGTCGGGGTCGGGCGGCAGGAACAGTTCGTACTGGCCCAGGACGCGGGAGGCGAGGAAGGCCAGCACCGCGCCGACCTCGACCCCGGTGATGCGCGATCCCACCGCGGACACGATCGCCGGCGTCTGGTCCCGGCGCGCGGCCATCCGCTCGGTCAGCGGCTCCAGGACCACCCGGAAGCCCTCGACGTTGGCCTTGATCCAGCCGGACCGGTCGACGATCGTGGCGGGCTGGGGCGCGGTCTCGGTGTCGATCCGGGTGAACTCCCGGACGTGCCCCTCGGCCTCGCGGGACAGCTGTCGCAGCTCCGCGACCGCCTGCCGGGCCTCCTCTCGGCTCACTTGCGGCCCGGGGCGCACCAGGCGCGTTCCGGTCGTTACGGCGAGATCCCAGTCGATCACCTGCATACCGTCCACCGTACGCGCTCTCCTTCCGAGTCGCGCGCCGAGCCGCCGGTCAGCTTGCGGCAACGACGGCGGCGAGCCTGTCGAGGGCCGCCTCCGCCTTGCCCCAGCCGGGCGGGATGTCGTCCGCCATGAAGGCGAAGGTCACCAGCCGGCCGCTCCGGGTGGTGGTCATGCCGGCCAGTGTGCTGACCCCGTTGAGGGTGCCGGTCTTGGCCCGGACCAGGCCGTAGGCGGAGTCGCTCTTGCCGAACCGGTGGCCGAGGGTGCCGCTGAACCCCGCCACGGGCATGCCGCTGACGATCGGGTGCAGGTGGGGGTTCGCCGGGGCGGCCGCCACCGCGATCAGCCGGGCCAGCCCGGCGGGAGCGATGCGGTTCTTGGGCGACAGCCCGCTGCCGTCGAAGACCCGCACGCCCTCGGCCGCCTTCAGCCGGGTCAGCACCTCGTGGACGGCCTGCGCGGCCCCGTCGAAGGAGGCGGGCCTGCCCTCCTTGATGGCCACCTGCCGGGCCAGGGCCTCCGACAGGTCGTTGTCGCTGCGCGTCAGCGCCCGCTCGACCAGGGCGTAAACCGGCGCGGAGTCGACCCTGGCGATCTCCTGGGCGCCGGCCGGGGCCTTCGCCCGGCCACGGGACTTGGAGACCGTGATGCCCTGCTTCGACAGCATCGAGACGAAGGCGCCGTGCGCCGCCCGGGAGGGGTCGGAGACCCGCTGGCGGCTGCCGGGGGCGACCCTGCCCTCGTCGACCATGAGCGCCGTGACGGGGGCGACCTCGCCGTCGGGCAGGTAGTTGGGCTTCCACGTGGGGGCGGTGCGCGGCCCGGTGTAGAGGCTGTCGTCGTAGGTCACCGTCACCTTGGTGGTCCCGGCCGCCTTGAGCGCCCTGGCGGTGCGCAGCGCGAGGGAGGCCAGCGAGGCCGGCTGGGGATAGACGGGGACCCCGGACGGGCGCAGGGCCGTCAGGGTGGGGTCGCCACCGCCGACCAGGATGATCGAGTCGGGTGAGGAGCCGCGGACCACCCGGGTGCTCAACCTCGCGTCGGGCCCCAGGGAGGCCAGCGAGGCGACCGAGGTGACGAGCTTGGTCGTGGAGGCCGGGGTGACGCCGATGTCGGCGCCGCTGCCGAACAGCGTGGCGCCGGTCTCGGCGTCGAGAACCACGGCGCCGACGCGCTTGCCCAGCGCGGGGTCACCCAGCGCCCCGGTGAGCCGCCCCACCAAAGTAGTCTTGGCCGGGAGAGGTCCGTTCCCCCCCGCGGCCAGCACCGGACTCGCGGTGATGACCGGGACGGGAGGCGGCCCCGCCGGAGCGGCCGCTTCGTGCGTCTCCTCCACCAGCAGGTCGCTGGTGAGCAGGTGGGCGCCGGCCGCGACGACGAACAGTTGCAGCAGGACGAGAGTGACGAAGGCCACCCACCGCTCATGCCGCATGACGTCGCCGACCTCTCATCTATTCGATATCCAACAGGTATTAACGCTTACGAGACACTAATGCCCAGCCGGGGGTGCCCGGAGGGGTTGAGCGGAGGAACAGCGGTGGAGTTCGACGTTCTCGTTGAGATTCCCAAGGGCCAACGGAACAAGTATGAGGTGGACCACGAGTCAGGGCGGATCAGGCTCGACCGGATGCTCTTCACCTCCACGCAGTACCCCGCCGACTACGGCTTCATCGAGAACACCCTCGGCGAGGACGGCGACCCCCTCGACGCCCTCGTGCTGCTCCAGGAGCCGACCTTCCCCGGCTGCCTGATCAAGTGCCGCGCGGTCGGCATGTTCCGCATGACCGACGAGAAGGGTGGCGACGACAAGGTCCTGTGCGTCCCCGCCACGGACCCCCGGATGGAGCACATCCGCGACATCCACCACGTGCCGGAGTTCGACCGCCTGGAGATCCAGCACTTCTTCGAGGTCTACAAGGACCTGGAGCCCGGCAAGTCCGTCGAGGGCGCCAACTGGGTCGGCCGGGTCGAGGCCGAGGAGGAGATCGCCCGCTCCGTCAGGCGCGCCGAGGACCACGAGCACTGAGCATCACGCCGGACGGGTCGCGCCGACGAAGTCCCTGCGCCATATCGGCGCGACCCGGACCACGTCCCCGGTCTGCGGGGCGTGCACCATCAGGCCCCGGCCGATGTAGATCCCCACGTGGGAGATGTCGCCCGGGTTCCGGGTGATCCTGCCGAAGAACAGCAGGTCGCCCCGGCGGAGCCGACTGATCCGCACATGCTGTCCCGATGTCCACTGGGTGCCCGTCCAGTGGTCGATCCTGACCCCGGCCCGGGCCCACGCCCGCATGGTCAGACCGGAGCAGTCGTAGTTGCGGGGCCCCGTGCCCGCCCACACGTAGGGCTTGTCGAGCTGGGTGAGCGCCCAGTCGGCGGCGATGTCGCCCCGCGCCGCCTGCCACGTCGCGTTGAGCGGCCAGGTCTGCCCCGCCACCTCGCGGGCCGCCACGAACCGTGCTCTCATACGCGCCACCGCCGCGCTCCGGTGATCGCCCAGCCGGGCGCGCTCCTGCGCGACCCTGGACCACTTGAGGACGGCGACCCGCTTGCCGGCCAGCCGCTCGGCGGCGCCCGCCTCCGCCTTCATCTCCTTGTCCAGCCGCGTCCTGTCCGCCTCGATCCGCTGGACCTCCGCCGCCTGCCCGGCCACGGCCTCCTCGGCCGCCCGCGCCGCTTCGGCCGCCCGCTCCGCCGCCGCCCACCGCTCGCGGTAATCGATCTCCGCCCGTACGGCCTCCGCCTGCGCGGCCCCTGCCTGCGCGGCCTCTGTCTGGGCCTGGAGCACTTCCGCGACATCCGGAGGGGGGCTCACGGCCATCCCGTCGCTCTGGACCGGGGCCGCCACTCCGCTGTCTCCCCGAAGGGGGATCACAGCCGCCCCGCCCACGTCCCGGACCGGGGTCGGCCCCCCGTCACCTCGGCCCGGGACCACGTCACCCCGGCCCGGGACCGCGGCCACCGCCTCGCGGGGCTTGTCCGCCCCGGCGGCGGCCCGCTCCCTCGCCCTCCGGAGAAGCTCCTCCGCGCGGGCCGTCTCGGCCCGCTCCCCGGCGTGGAGCTCGATCAGCCTGTCCGCCTGGGCGCTCAGCTCTCCCAGCCGGGCCTTGGCCCTGGCGAGCAGGGCAGTGGTCGCACCGAGCTGTTTACTCCGTTCGCCGGCCTTGGAGCGGGCCCTGGCGACCTCCTCTGCGGACGGCCCCAGCCTGTCTTGCATGGCGACGGCGGGGACAGCCGCACCCGTGATCAGGCAGCAGGTCAGACCCGCCACCACCGCACCGGCACGGCCGTATCTCTCGACAGACCGCATGCGCTCACCTCCTGAAACGCCCTGTATGGCTACATGTCATCTCGTGACGAACGATCTAGCTCAAGATTCCCGTTAGTCACTCTTAGCACACATGTAGCTCACATAACGTAATCAACACAGGTGAGCACAGCTTCCCAGCAGCCTCTCCGGTTCTGACCCTGGGTCTGGACGGCCGGGCGGCCGGTGCCTGCGGGCTCCGCCGCCCTGTCCGCCGGGGCAGGCGGACCGGAGTGCCGGTCGGGCGACGGCGGCGTGGCGGGCCTGCCCGTCGGCGGACGCCGGAGCCGCCGGAGCCGCCCGAGCCGGCTACGGCGTCGTGGAGGTCGCCGAGGTCGGTCCCGGACTCGCGGGAACCGGTTCCGCCGTCGGCTTCGGGGCCGGTTCCGCCGTCGGTTTCGCCGTCGGCTTTGGAGCCGGTTCCGCGGTCGGCTTCGGGGCCGGTTCCGCCGTCGGCCGAGGAGTCGCCGGGGTCGGTTTGGGAGCAGTCGGGGTCGGCGCCGTGGTGGTAGGCGCGGGCCCGGGCACCGTGGGCGCCGTGCCGGGAGTGGTCCGGCACGGGCGCGGCGGCCTGCCCCCCTGGTGGTGACGGGGCGGCCCGTGCCTGTCCGGTGCGCCCAGCCGTGGTGGGCCGGGGAGCACCGGCAGGGCGGGCCGGACCGGCCTCTCGGGCGGATGGGGGCCCGTGGGACCGGAAGGGGGACCTGTGGGGCCGCTCGGCCCGTCCGTCCGCCCGTCGGTCCGCCCGTCCGCCCGCTCGTCCGTCCGCCCGTCGGTCGGCATGGGCACCGGGATCGGCACCGGGACGGGCCTCGGGGCGCGCCGGCCGGACAGGGAGTCGGGCACGCTGACGGCGACCGGCACAGCCGGCCCGAGGGAGCCGACCGGGTAGGCGGACGACCCGCCGCGGCGGGGCTCCGGGGCCGTCGCGGTGCCCCTCGGCTCAGGGTCGTGCGGCGGGCGGACGCCCGGCGGCTCGCCGGTCACCGGTGGCGCCCCCGGCATGGCGCCGACGGCCGTCCCGTCGGAGCCCACGAGGTGGGTGAGGACCAGCACGACCGCGGCGGCCGCCGCGACCACGGCCAGCGCACCGGCCGCCGGACGAGAGCGTCGACGGCTCCCGTGACCCCTCCCCGCGGGGAAGCCCGCGGCGTCCAGGGCGCCGGCCCTGCGGGCGACACAGCGCCGGTAGGGGACGAGTCCGGGGTCGGTGAAGCAGCTCATCACCCGTACGCGCAGCGTCTCCGGCAGCACGACCGCGGGCAGCAGGTCGAGGACCCTCGCCGCCGAGACCTGCCTCGCCCGGTGCGGCGCGCAGGCGTCGCACCGGTTCACGTGGCGGATCAGGCGTTCACGCGCGTCCGGGGTGAGCCCACCGGCGGAGCCGGCCGACAGCCGCGCCCGGCCCGCGCAGTCATGCGGCCCCCTACGGGCGAGGACCTCCGCGGTCACCACGTCACGCAGCCGCTCCCGCGCCGATCCGCACATCGCGCCGGCGCGCCTGGCCGAGACCCCCAGCACCGCGGCGAGGTCGGCGACGGACAGGCCGTGCCGGGAGACCAGCTCAAGGACCTCGCGCTCCTCCGGTGACAGGCTCCGGACGGCGTCACGGGCCATCGCCCGCAGACCGGCGTCGCCGCTCCCGGCGGCCACCGGGGACGGCGACGACGCGGTCCGCGGACCCGGCCCCACCCCCGACACCCCGTCCGGGCCCACCTCCGACACCCCGCCCGGCTCCGGCGCAGCCGCCGGCTCCGGCGCAGCCGCCGGGCCCGTGGCCGTCCCACCCCGTTCCGGCGCGGCCGTCGGGCGGCGCCGTACGCACTCCCCCCGAGCGAGTGCGTACAGCCACGCCTCCAGCCGATCGGGGTCGGCGAGCGCGTGAACATGGGCCTCGGCCGCGATCAGGGTGTCGCGGAGCGCCACCTGCGCGCCGTCGGGGCCGTCGGGGCCGTCGGGGCCGTCGAGCATGGACCGGCAGTATCGATAGATGTTCTCGGCATGCAGGTCGTAGAGCGCGGCGAGGGCGCCCGCCTCCCGCGCGCGGAGGGCTCCGACCAGGGCACTGCGATTCATGTGACTGACGGTAAAGGACTGGTAACTATCAGTTCCAGCGATTCATGTGCCTTGACCAGAGCTGTGTCCATACAGTCATCCACATCGGTAAACAGTGGCGCGCTCCGGTGAATCTCGATCAATGGCTGTTCCCGGCGCTCACCCTGCTGAGCGACCCCCCGTCGAGGTCTCCGGGGAGGGGGATGCCGAGCTGGGCGAAGACGGTGGCCGCCACGTCCACCTGGCGGGCGTCCCGCCTGCGCGCCCCCTGCTCGATCCCGGGTCCGGCGGCGAGCACGAAAACGCTGCGCTCCGGCGCCGAGACGCCACCGTGGCCCCCCTCGTCCTTGTGGCCGTGATCGGTGGTGACGATGATCGTCCATTTCTCCGCGGCGAAGGTGGGCCTGGCGCGGATGGCGCCGAACAGCCGGCCGAGATAGCCGTCCACCGTCTCGATCGCCTCGCGGTAGGCGGGGCCGAGCACCCCCGTCCGGTGCGCGACGGCGTCGGTGACCTCAAGGTGCATGAAGGCGACATCGACCTGGCTGGCCTGGATGAGATCGGTCATCCTGTCGATGATGAAGGCGTCCTTGTCCCCGATCTCGTAGGGCTTGAGGTGGCTGGTGGCGTGCCAGTCGACCAGGTCGCCGACCGCCCCGGCGTGGACCAGGTCCCGCCAGCCGGTCACGGCCGCGGTGTGCAGGCTCGGCCGGATCCTCTCCAGCCGCGTGAGAAAGTCCGGATATTTAATGAACTGGCGGCCTTCGAAGGAGTTGTTGTGCACACCGTGCTTGCCCGGCGCCACCCCGGTCAGCACGGTCGCCCACCCCGGGCCGCTGCTGGAACGGACCTTCCGCAGCACCTCCAGCCGGCCGGTGGCGAGGGTCCCGGCCTCCATGAGTTGCCGGAAGTGCACCGCCCCGGTGGCGAGGACCCGGTCGTAGCGCACCCCGTCCAGCCCGACGACCAGCACCTTCGGCTGTGGCGACGGCGGGCTGGGAGCCGGCTCCGGGGTCGGGGTGAGCGTCACCGTCACGTACGGGAGCAGCGGAGGGGTGGCCACCACCACGACGCTGGGCGCGGGCAGCGCCGGAGCGTCCGGCGCGCCCGGGCCCGGGCCGCAGCCCGACGCCAGCAGCAGGGCCAGCGAGGCCGTCAGGACCCTCGGCGGCTCCCGGTGGCGCACCCTCACCTCCCGGCGACGGGCCCGGCCGGGCCGCCGCGCCGTACAGGACGCGTGGAGAACACAGGCCCGGCCGGACCGTCCCGCCGTACGGCGCGCGTGGAAGGCTCGGTCACGGCCGGGCGTCACCGGTGGAGACGGCCGGGCTGCCCCGGTCCTTGGCGAACGGGGCCGTGGTCGGCTTGGCGGTGTGCACCGGGGCGATGCCCCCCAGGGCCAGCTCCTCGTAGGGGCGGCTGCTCGATCCCCAGGTGCGCGCGACCAGCTCGGCCTTGGCGATCTTGCTGGTGTCCGGGACGCTCTCGATGTTCAGGATGAACCGGCGCTTGGCGCCCGCGCGGACGTCGTCCACGAACGTGCTCCCGCCGCCGAGCAGCTTGCCGTTCTTGTCCCGCAGGAGCGCGGTGACCGCCAGGCTGCCGGCCGGCAGCCGGTACGGCGTGCCGACGTATCCGGTGATCAGGTAGCTGTGCTCCTTGCGCTCGGTCAGCACGTCGGAGACGGGGAACGACCTGAAGGCCGAGACGATCCGGGCCGCCTGGTGCCACTCGGCCGGGCGGTACTGGATGCTCACCCGCGACGGCCGCTCGGCGGCGACCACCTGGCCGGTGAAGGAGAGCGCCCCGGCCGGAGGCACGGCGTCCAGGGGCTGCTCCAGTCGGACGACCTCCTTGCCCTTGGCGTCCGTGGCGATCACCGTGGCCACCACGTGCTCGCCGAAGTGCCACGGGTTGCTGTTGGCCAGCACCCCCGCCCAGTTCACCACATATCCGTCGTCCCCCTTGAGGACGGAGGAAGCCTCCTCCTTCACCGAGAGCGGCTTGAGCGAGGCGACCTGCTGCTCCGGCCTGGGGCTGGAGCATCCGGCGAGGAGGAGCAGGGCGAGAGCGCCGACGATTCGGGTGCTGTACGTCACCTAGTGGTGATAACCCGTGAACGTGCCCCTCTCCAGGGGACACGCCCAGCCCGGGCGGACTCTTTAACGCTGCCGGACCACCCTGGTCTCATCCCAGATCGGTTCAGGTGATTCGTATACCTTCCCATCCGATCCAAAGACGAGATAGCGGTCGAAGTCGTCGGCGAACCAGCGGTCGTGGGTGACTGCCACCACGGTGCCGTCGAAGGCGTTCAGCCCCTCCTGCAGCGCTTCGGCGCTGGCCAGGTCGAGGTTGTCGGTCGGCTCGTCCAGCAGCAGCAACGTGGTGCCGGACAGCTCCAGAAGCAGGATCTGCAGCCGCGCCTGCTGCCCGCCGGACAGCGTCTCGAACCGCTGCTCGGCGATGGTCCCGGCCAGCTCGTAGCGGGACAGCGCCTTCATCGCCTCGTTCTTCAGCCGGGCGTGCTCGGTCATGACGATCTCGCAGGGCGTCCGGCCGACGAGCTCGGGGCGGGCGTGGGTCTGCGCGAAGTGGCCGGGGACGACCCGGGAGCCGAGCCTGGCCACGCCGGTGTGCCGGACGTCCTCACCGGCGATCAGGCGCAGGAAATGGGACTTCCCGGAGCCGTTGGAGCCCAGCACCGCGATCCGCTCGCCGTACCAGATCTCCAGGTCGAACGGCTTCATAAGGCCGGTCAGCTCCAGGCTCTCGCAGATCACCGCCCGCTTGGCGGTCCGGCCGCCCTTGAGCCTCATGTTGATGAACTGCTCCTTGGGCGCCGCCTCCGGCGGCCCGGCCTCCTCGAACCGGCGCAGCCGGGTCTGGGCCGAGTGGTAGGCGGCGGCCATGGTGTCCATGTATTTGGCCTTCTGCTTGAGCATGAGGACCAGCCGCTTGATCTTGGCGTGCTCCTCGTCCCAGCGCTTCTTCAGCTCCTCAAGGCGCTCGTTGCGGTCCTTGCGGGCCTGGGCGTAGGTGCCGAACCCCCCGCCGTGGATCCAGATGTTGCCGGACTCGACGGTGACGATCCGGTCGGCCGCGTTGGCCAGCAGCTGCCGGTCGTGGCTGACCAGCACCACCGTCTTGGGCGTCTCGCGCAGGGCCTGCTCCAGCCAGAGCTTGCCCGGCACGTCCAGGTAGTTGTCCGGCTCGTCCAGCAGCAGCGTCTGGTCGGGCCCCCGCAGCAGCGCCTCCAGCACCAGCCGCTTCTGCTCACCGCCCGACAACGTGTTGACCCCGCGGTATTTGCAGTCGTCGTACGGCATGCCGAGCGCGGCCATCGTGCAGGTGTCCCAGAGCACCTCGATGTCGTAGCCGCCGGCGTCGGTGTAGTCGGTGATGGCCTGCGCGTAGCGCATCTGCGCCTTCTCGTCCTCGCGTTCCATCATCACGAGCTCGGCGGCGTCGAGCCGCTCGGCGGCCTGCCGCACGCGCTGCGGGGCGACGCTGAGCAGCAGCTCGTGCACCGTCCGCCCGTCGCGGATGCCGCCGATGAACTGGCGCATGATCCCCAGCCCGCCGGAGCTGGCCACGCTCCCCTCGACCGGCTGCAGGTCCCCGGCGATCAGCCGCATCAACGTCGTCTTGCCCGCCCCGTTGGGCCCGACGAGCGCGGCCTTGACCCCGTCGCCGATCCGGAAGGACACATCGTTCAGCAACGGCCGCCCATCCGGCAGTACATACGTCAGATGGCCGACCTCTACGTGCCCCACGGCGATTCCCTTCCCTAGTTCCTCGCGCAGGGTACCTGTCACCATTCCGGCCGGACACCACCTTTTCCACCGCCGAGAACCCGGAGACGTCCACCGCTGAGAACCCGGAGACGTCATTCGGAAGACAACGGGGTGACCGACCGGGTTCCGAAGGGGCCGTTGACCATCGAGACGGCCGAGTCGAACGGCGCCGGGACGTTCCTAGCTGCCTTCCGCCGGCGCGGCTCGCACGACACCTCGTTGCCGCCGGCACGGCAGCGGCCGGCGGCGGGGATCGGGGTGGGCCCGCCCGGGGGGATCGGGGTGGGCCCGCCCGGCCGCGCGGTCGTCAGAGGTCCTCGTCCCGGATCACGTCGAGGTCCATGTAGCGCGGCGGCCCGTCGCACAGCTCCCGCATCCGGTCGGCCAGTTTGCCGGTCTGCGGCAGCTCGCTGTTGCGCATCGCCTCCTCGTAGGACGGGAACCGGACGATGGCGACGTAGTGACCGGGGCGGGCGCGATCGCGGGTGAGGGTCGTGTGCGTGACCGTTCTCCCGCCTCCGGTGGAGTCCCGCCACTCGTCCATCAGGCGCTGGACCTCCTGCTCGTCGGCGGTGTCGAATTCGATGACCTGTATGAAGCTCATGAGGTCCTCCCTGTCCGCGTCCACTACTGAACGACTCCATCTCCGGGAGCGGGTGCGGACAAGCAGGCTCGGGTCAAAACGCGCCCGGCTTTGCATGACTCGGCGGGCGGCCGGCGCTTTCTCCGGTTCTCCTGCGAGAGTCTCCACGCGGGCGTCCCGGTGACCGCGCCGGGGCGTCCGGGCCCCGGCGACGCGTCTCAGCCGCCCCGGTGACGCCGTCCCAGCGCCTCCACGAAATCCCCGAGCAGGCGGGCGAACTCCCGCTGGTCGTGCTCCGGCCAGTCACGCATCGCCGTACCGAAGACCTCTCGCCGGAACCGGTGGACCTGATCGGCCTGCTCGACGCCCAGGTCGGTGAGCTCCAGGGTGCTGCGCCGGCCGTCCGCGGGGTCGGCCACCCGCCGTAGCAGCCCGGCGTCGACGGCCCTGGCGACCAGGCGGCTGGCACGGGGCTGATCGACGCCCATGCGGTCGGCGACGGAGCTCACCGTGGCCGCCTCCGGCCCCTCCTCCACCGCGTCGATCACCGCGAACAGCGCGGGATCCGGATGGCCGCCGCCCGCCAGGCGCTGGATCGCTCGGCGGCTCTGGCTGCGCCGGATCGCCACCATCGCCCGCTCGACGGCCGCGACCGCCTGGGAGTCCTCCATACGGCCACTATACATGTATGAATACATGTTATTGTCAAAATACATGTATCAATCCTGAGGACGGCACCATGGAAGTCTCCGAGATCACCAGCGAGCAGCGCCCCCTGGGCTATTGGATCAAGCAGCTTCACGTCGCCATCGAGCGCTCCCTCGACGACCTGCTCGGCGGGGAGGGGCTGACCCGCCGTCACTGGCAGGTGATGAACGTCATCGCCGCGGAACCCCGCACCCCGGCCGAGCTCGACGCCGCGCTCGGCCCCTTCCTCAGTGCCGCGCAGCCCTCGCTGCTCCCGGTCGCGGAGGAGCTGAGCGAGCGCGGCTGGCTCACCGAGGGCGGGCCGCTCGCCCTCACCGAGGCGGGCACCCGCGCCCACGCCGACCTGCACGACAAGGTGACCGCCGCCCGCGTCCGCGTCACCGAGGGCGTCAGCGCCGAGGAGTACCGGACGACCGTCGACGTCCTGAGCCGGATGACCGCCAACCTCGGCGGCCGGTGACGGTGTGACGGCGGCCTGGAAACCCGGCGCCCCGCAGGAGCTCGGTGCCCCGCAGGGGCTCGGCGCCCGCCGGCCTGGGAGCAGCCGGCGGCGGCGCGCTCCCGGACGCGCTAGTAGCCGGCGGTGAAGCGCTCCCGGACGCGCTAGTAGCCGGCGGTGAAGCGCTCCCGGACGAAGGAGCCCTCCTCCAGGGTGTCGAGAAGGGCGGCGGCGAAGTCCGGGATCGTGATCCGGGTGTCGGCGCCGCTGATCGGAGCGTCGCCGGCCTTGACCCGGTAGGCACCGGTGCGCTCGCCGTCCACGAGGTGGACCGGGGGCGGGCTGGCGTAGGACCAGTCCAGCGCGCCGCCCTGGGCGCGGAGCAGGTCGAGGGCCTCGCCCTGGGCGCGGGCCTCGGCCAGATACTCCTTCGGGAAGTTCGGGCTGTCGACGAACCGCCGCCCCGGGGCCTGCTCCAGGCTGCCGCCGCCGCCCACGACCAGCAGCCGCCTCACCCCGATCCCGGGCAGCACGTCGATCAGGGTCCGGACCGCCGCGGGCACGGTCTCGGGCCCCTTCACCGCCAGCACCACCGCGTCGTGCCCGGTCAGCACCCCCGCGATCGAGCCGCGGTCGAGCACGTCGGCGTCGACCCCGTTCCCCAGCGAGGAGGCGTCCCTGGCGACGGGCGTGACCTCGTGGCCACGGTCGCGGGCCTCCCGGACGACGGCCGAGCCGATGTGACCACTGGCCCCGACAATTGCGATCTTCATCTGCTGCCCTTTCCACCACGGTCGAGGAAGTCGGCGACGGGGGGTGGTCTGCGGCGGCTTCTCTTCAAGTGCGGGATGCCCGGTGTCGACCGGATGCAACTCCGCTCCGGGCACATCCTTCAGGAAAGCCCGCGTGCCTCTTCCGCCCGCGCGCCTTTCCGCCCGGATTCCGCCCGCGCGCCTTTCCGCCCGGGCGGGGACCGCCGCGCCGCCGTGACGGCGCGGGTCACACGTTCCGGGACCGTCCCGCCAGCCGCCGGTGGATCTTCTCCGTGAAGTAGGGGTTGAGCGCGTCGCCGGCGTCGAGCAGCCGCGGCAGCAGTCCGGCCTCGGTCGTCAGGGCGCGGAAGAGGAACTCGACCGTCACCGCGTGGTCCGGCCTGGAGACGACCTCGACGACGTCGCCCGCCTGGATCTCGCCGGGCGCGATGACGCGGAGATAGGCGCCGGGCAGGGCGGCCTCGGTGAACCGCCGGACCCACCCCTTCCGGTCCAGCCAGCCCGCGAACGTGCGGCACGGGATGCGGGCCGAGGTGACTTCGAGGATCAGGTCCGTTCCGATCCGCCACCGCTCGCCGACCAGGGCGCCGTTGACGTCGAGGCCGGAGGTGGTGAGGTTCTCACCGAAGACCCCGTTGGACAGCTCGCGCCCCAGCTCCTTCTCCCAGGTGTCGAGATCCTCACGCGCGTAGGCGTACACCGCCTGGTGATCGCCGCCGTGGTCGCGGAGATCACCGATCGTGTCCCCCGCGACACCGCTGCCCGCCGTACCCATCGGGCCGGGGGCTGCCACGGCGACCGGCCCGTCGGCGGGGCGCTTGTCGATCCCGGTGAGATCGGCGCTGGTGTAGTCGGCGGAGTGCGGATGAGCGAGGTTCACCGAGAGAAGCCGTGACATGTTTTCACCCTATAAGGGGTAAAGCGGTCTCCTGTGTAGGAATTACCGCACCGGGGCCGGACCAGGACGGCGACCAACCCGCCGTCGCCGGCCCGGCACCCATCCGCGCACCTCGGGGCTCACCTGCGTGCCCCCGGGCTCACCTGTGCGTCCCGGGCTTGGGCAGCGGCCTGGGCCGCGGCACCGACCGCGGCGGCATGGGAGCCTGGCGCGGGCGGACCGGCCGGGACCGGGGAATCTGCTGCATGGACGCACCGGTCCAGCGGGGTACGGCGGGCAGGACGGTGAACTCGACT
The DNA here is from genome assembly GCF_030811595.1 of Streptosporangium brasiliense. NCBI lineage: Bacteria > Bacillati > Actinomycetota > Actinomycetes > Streptosporangiales > Streptosporangiaceae > Streptosporangium > Streptosporangium brasiliense. Next base: position 1,989,581 of record NZ_JAUSRB010000002.1, on the reverse strand, counting down.
CGCATCCGGTCTCTCTTTCTCATTGTCGCTCTAGGCGTAGTACTCTGTTCGGAGTGGTTTGAACGTAGTACTACATCCAGAGTGGTGTCAAGCAAGATTATTGGGAGATCCGATGCGGCAGAATCCGGCACGGCGGGCGGCGCTCGTCGACGCGGCCATCGAAGTCCTGGCACGCGAGGGGGCGCGCGGCCTGACCTTCCGCGCCGTCGACGTCGAGGCGGCGGTGCCGAACGGCACCGCGTCGAACTACTTCGCCAACCGCGACGACCTGCTCACCCAGGCGGGCGCCCGCTTCTACGAACGGCTGCAGCCCGACGCGACCACCCTCGCCCGGGCCCTGGAGGGGCCGCGTGACCGCGACCGGGTCACGCGGCTGATGCACGAGCTGGTGGGCCGGATCACCGACTTCCGCTCGGGCTACCTGGCCCTGCTGGAACTGCGCCTGGAGGCCACCCGCCGCCCCGAGCTGCGCGCCGTGCTCACCCGCCAGATCCGCGCCGACGTCGAGGCCAACATCGCCTACCACCGGGAGTCCGGCCTGCCCGGTGACGACACCACGGTGGTGCTCCTCTACATGACCCTGAACTGGCTGATCGTGGAGCGGCTCACCCTGCCTGACGTCTTCCCCGGGCAGCAGCTCCACGACCTGATCACCGACGCGGTGGAGCGGCTCCTGCCCCCGGACCCTCCGCACGGCTCCGGGGACCGCCCCTGACGGCCCCGCCGAGACGCGCGCCGTCGGGGTCGCGCCGGGCGAGGTGCTCGCCGCGCCGGTGAAGCCGGTGGAGGGCCGAGCCACGACGGCCGGCGCCGCGTCGCGGGCCGTGGCCGAGGACCGCCTTCGGGCAGGAGCAGGCTCTCACCAAGGAAGGACAAAAGGTGGGAATTGTCCAGAGTGGCCCTGATTGGGCCAGGGAAGTGTCGTTGTGGCCTTCAGGGGGAGGCCGTTTCCACAAGGGGGACCTGCGATGGGGCACATCACCACCGAAGACGGCACCGGCATCTTCTACAAGGACGGGGGCTCCGGTCAGCCGGTGGTCTTCAGCCACGGCTGGCCGCTCAACTCCGACGCCTGGGAGGACCAGATCCGCTCCGTCGCCGAGAACGGCTACCGCGCCGTGGCCCACGACCGGCGCGGGCACGGCCGCTCCAGCGCGACGTGGCACGGCAACGACATGGACACCTACGCCGACGATCTCGCCGAGGTGATCGAGAAGCTGGACCTGCGGGACGTGGTCCTGGTCGGCCACTCCACCGGCGGCGGCGAGGTCGCCCGCTACATCGGTCGCCACGGCACCTCCCGGGTGGCCAAGGCCGTCCTGCTCGGCGCGGTCCCGCCGCTGATGCTGAAGACCGACGCCAATCCCGAGGGGACCCCCATCGAGGTCTTCGACGACATCCGGGCCGCGGTGGAGAAAGACCGCGCGCAGTACTGGAAAGACCTCAGCGTCCCCTTCTACGGCGCCGACCGGCCCGATTCCGACGTGTCGGAGGGTGTGCGCGAGGCGTTCTGGCTGTGGAGCATGCAGGTCTCCCTGAAGGCCGCCTACGACTGCATCAAGGCATTCTCCGAGAGCGACTTCACCCAGGACCTCAAGCGGTTCGACGTGCCGACCCTGATCGTTCACGGGGACGCCGACCAGATCGTGCCCATCAACGACTCGGCCATGAAGTCAGCCGAGATCGTCGCGGACGCGACCCTGAAGGTCTACCCCGGCGCCCCGCACGGCCTGGCCAACATCAACCCCTACAAGGACCGGTTCAACAGCGACCTGCTGGCCTTCATCAAGGGCTGACAGGCCCGCCCGCCGGGCCCTGCACGAGGGCGCCGCCTTACTCCTGGGATCGCGGAAGGACTCCTGGGATCGCGGAAGGCGTGAAACGGCATCCTGGAGTTCCGCAGGACGTTCAGACGCCGATCCGGACCGGCCGGAGACCCGCGCTCCCTCGGAAAGCTCCCTGGAAAGCCCTCAGGAAAAGGCTCCTTCGGAAAGCCCCTCAGGACCCTCAGGAAACCTCAGGACCCTCAAGAAAGGAGCGCGGGCGTCGATCGCCGTCGGGCGTCACCGGCTCACTGACGCTGCCAGAGGGCCGGGACGTAGGGCGGCTCCCAGCCGGGCAGCGCGGTGTGCCGCTGGAGGCACCGGTAGGTGGCGCCGTTGTAGACCGCCTGGTCACCGGCCGCGTAGAGGGTACCGGCGGCCCAGGGGCCGGCAGGTCCCTGGGTGGGCGAGACGGTGGGGGTCGGCGTGGGCGAGACGGTGGGGGTCGGCGTGGGCGAGACGGTGGGGGTCGGCGTGGGCGTCGGGGTCGGGGTCGGCGTGGGGGTGGGCGTCGGGGTCGGCGTCGGGTCGGGGCCGCTGCCTACCTTGACATCGACGCAGTTGTAGAAGGCCATCGCGGTGTCGGCGATGTTCCAGATGGCGAGCACCTTGAGGCGGCCGGTCCGGCCTCCCAGGTTGACCACGTGCGAGACCGTGGAGCCCGGCACCTTGCCCCGGTCGTCGAACACCGCGACGCGGGTGCCGCCGACGAAGTACTCCCACGTGCTGGTGGCGTGACGGGCCTCGATCCGCCAGTTGAAGGTGACCGAGTCACCGACGTTGGTGACCGGCCACGCCTTGCTGTCGTCGTCGAGCGGGGCCCAGCGGGCGTCGCCGCCGCTACAGTTCCGCTGCCCCTTGGGGCCCTCGACGCTGGCCGGCTCCCAGATGATCTGGCCGCAGTTGGCGACCTTCCCCTGGGCGCAGAGTGCCTGCCGGCTGGGAGGGGAGGTGATGTAGCCGTGCGCCAGTGCGGGCGAGGCGACGAACACCACGGACGCGACCGCGATGACCGCCGCCGCTAAGACTCTGATCAATTTGCGCATGTCGTGTTTCCTTCGCTGGGGGGGTGAGACCCAAATATAAAGGAAACTTTACTAACAGTAAATGTCCGTCGGACTCCGATCGTGCCCAGTCACAGGCCGCGGAGAGGCTGCGGCACGGCCCCGTCCGGAGCGGTCCCGGCTCGGCCCTGTCCGGGAGCGGTCCCGGCCGGGCGTCCCCGTCCGGGAGCGGCCCCATCCGGAAGCAGTCCTGTCCGGAGCGGTCCCGGTTGGACGTCCCCGGCTGGAGCGGCCCCGCCCACGGGTGGGCGGGGCCGTCGCCGGGTTCTACCGGGGCGGCGTCGCGTTGGACGCGGCGCCCGGCACCGGGGCGTGACCGGCGGCCCGAGTGGTGAAGGTCACCCGGCCCTGGGTCCGGCTGCGCAGCCGGGTCGCGTAGCCGAACAGCTCGGCCAGCGGCACGGTCGCGGTGACCACCACCGTGCCCGCCCGCGTGGTCGAGCCGGAGACCCGGCCGCGCCGTGCCGCCAGGTCGCCCAGCACCCCACCGACGGCGTCGTCGGGCACGGTGACCGTGACCTCGACCATCGGCTCCAGCAGCAGCATCACGCTGGCGCGCAGTGCCTCCCGCAGCGCGAGCCGGCCGGCCGTCCGGAACGCCATCTCCGAGGAGTCCTTGGAATGGGTGGCTCCGTCGGTCAGCGTGACCCGCAGGCCGGTCACCGGGTGACCGCCGAGGGGGCCCGCGGCCAGAGCGTCCCGGCAACCGGCTTCCACCGCCCGGACGTACTCCCCCGGCACCCGCCCACCGACGACGGTCGAACGGAACACGAAGTCCACCGCGCCGCCGTCGGCACGGACGGCGTCCGGGACGGCCTCCAGCGGCTCCACGTCGAGGACGACGTGGGCGAACTGGCCGGCGCCGCCGTCCTGCTTGACGTGCCGGTACAGCAGCCCGGACACCCCGCGCCCGACCGTCTCCCGGTAGGCCACCTGTGGCCGGCCGACGCTGACCTCCAGCCCGCGGTCGCGACGGACCTTCTCCACCGCGACCTCCAGATGCAGCTCGCCCATCCCCGACAGCACCGTCTGGCCGGTCTCGGGGTCGGTCCGGACCGCCAGCGAAGGATCCTCCTCGACCAGCCGCGCCAACGCCGACGCCAGCCGGTCGGTATCGGTGCTCCTGCGGGCCTCGACCGCCACGGAGACCACCGGATCGGCCACGACCGGCGGTTCGAGGACCAACGGCTCCGCGGGCGCGCACAGGGTCGCCCCGGCGCGGGCCGCCTTCAGCCCGACCACCGCGACGATGTCCCCGGCCACCGCCCGGTCCACCTCCATGTGCCGGTCCGCCTGGACCCGCAGGATCCGGCCGATCCGCTCGGTGCGCCGCGCGCCGGCGTCCAGCACCGTGTCTCCCTTCTCGACCGTCCCCGAATACACGCGCAGGTAGGTCAGCCGTCCGGCGGCGGTCGAATTCACCTTGAAGACCAGCGAGGCGAACGGCGCCGCCGGGTCGGCGGCCCGCTCCCGCACCGTGCCGTCCTGGACGCCGCGTACCGCCGACACCTCCAGCGGCGAGGGCAGGTAGGCCACGACGGCCTCCAGCAGCGGTTCGATCCCGCGGTTGCGGTAGGCCGATCCGCACACCACCACCACGCCCTCTCCGGTACGGGTCAGATCGCGCAGCGCGGCGGCAAGAGTCCCGGTGGAGACCGCCGACTCCGCGCAGAACTCCTCCAACGCCACAGGGTGCAGTCCGGCCACCACCTCCTCAAGGAGCCGCCGGCGACGGTGCGCCTCCTCCCGCAGGGCGTCCGGCACCGGCCCGTCCCTGCCCGTCTCACCGCCGTCGGCCCAGATCAGCGACCGCATCCGCAGCAGATCCACCACCCCGGTGAACCCGTCCTCCCGCCCGATCGGCAGCTGCGTCACCAGAGGGGTCACCCGCAACCGTTCGCGGATCGACTCGACCGCCGTGTCGAGGTCGGCACCGGCGCGGTCCAGCTTGTTGACGAAGGCGATCCGCGGCACTCCGTACCGGTCGGCCTGCCGCCACACCGACTCGCTCTGCGGTTCGACTCCCGCGACGCCGTCGAACACCGCGATCGCGCCGTCGAGCACCCGCAGCGAGCGTTCCACCTCGTCGGAGAAGTCGACGTGGCCCGGGGTGTCGATGAGGTTGATCCGGTGACCGTCCCAGACGCAGCTCACCGCTGCGGCGAAGATGGTGATCCCACGATCGCGCTCCTGGGAGTCGAAGTCGGTGACGGTCGTCCCCTCATGCACTTCGCCACGTTTGTGCGTGGTGCCGGTGACGTAGAGGATCCGTTCGGTGATGGTGGTCTTGCCGGCGTCGACGTGGGCGAGGATGCCCAGATTGCGGATGCCGGTCAGCGGGTCGGTGATATGACGGTGCGGGTTGCCACGCATGCCCTTAGCCCTTAGCTCTCAGCCCTTGGGACGATCGGAACAGGACAGCGCAATTTCCGGACGGAACGACCTGGGGTCAGGCCACGCAGAGATCCATGCTGCGGGACGACCCCGTCGGAGAAACACCCGGCCGGTTGGTCCGACATCGGGCAGCTGAAATCAGGCGTCCGTCACGGACGTCCGGTGCCGACCGCGCAGCCGGTACCGGGGACCAACGAAGACACCAGAATCACCTCGTACCGTGACTGGGGAATGACCACAGCGGTGCGGTAGCGCACAGCCCACTCCCCTCACTCGTCAAGGTGCGCGCCGCGGCGTCGCGGCAGCGCGTTTCATGATGAATGTACTGAAACCAATATGGGCGGGAAACCGGTTTTCTGATCAGCGGCGACGCACGGTCGACCACGGGTCCGGCCGTTCCGGATCGGGCGGGGCCCGCTCCGTCCCGAGCCGCGCTCCCTGAGCACCCGCGGGCGCGGGCCGGCACCTGGCGACGGCGTCAGCGGGATCCGCCGGGCCGGTGACCGTCGCGGGACGGCACGTCGGCGGGCGGCTCGATCCGCACCCGCTCCTCAGGACGGCTCTCAAGGTCGTCGAGTTGCTCGCGGACCGTCTTCCGCAGGTCGTCGTAGTCCCGGAAGGAGTAGTCGTTGAACAGGGTGTAGCCGGTCCACATCAAGTTGGCGCACACCCGCGGCGGCACCCCGCCCGTCGCCACGCCCATGCCGACCAGCGCCACCGACTCGATGCTGCCCGGCTCCTTCTCGTTCTGCATGTGGATGGCCTGGAACGCGGCGGCGCACGCCAGGGCGACGTTCAGCGTCTCGCTCACGTTCTGCACCGACTGCACCATCGTCGGCGTCGAGATCAGGAACTTCGGGTTGATCGCCCCGGACGGTACGCACACGGCGCTTCCCACCGGCAGCGACCCTCCGGACTGATCGCGGATCGCCCGCTGGACGCGCAGTTGGATCCCCGCCCCGAGATATCGCTTGATGACCGCGTCGACCCCGCCGTCCATCCGCCCGCGGGAGTTGGTCGGGCTGACCCAGGCATCGACGTGCTGGTCGAGGATCGACCCCTTGGAGATCTCGACCTCGGGGGTGTCGGCGAACGCCGCCCGCCACGATTGCACCACCTCCGCGTTGACGTCGACCAGCACCACCTTGAGCAGTGGCTTCACGTGCTTGACGGTCATGGCTCACTCCGGGCGCGGGGAGGGGTGTTTCCGGCATCCACGAAGATAGCGCGCCACACCGACAAACCGGATCTTGCTCGGAGATCCGGGAACGATCTGCACGCTCGCGGACGCGCCGACTCCGGGTGGTCCGGGAACGATCTCCACACTCACGGACGCGCCGACTCCGGGTGGTCCGGGCTCGAACCCTCCCGCGGACCAGGCCCTGCGGCGGACCGGCGCTCACGACCGGAGAGCCCACCCACTCCAGCGGATGGGCTCTCGGGTTCTCCGACATCTTCTCCGAGGACATCTCCTCCGAGATCGCATTCGGGATCTTCACACGGCACAATTCCCCCACCTCAACCACCCGTGCCGTCACCGGTACGGCCCGCCGATCCGGAAGCTCACGATGAGAGACGACAACGCCCCCACCCCGCCCGGCCCGAATGACCCGCTGGCCCTCGCCGAACTCTTCAAGGGCGGCGGCGAGCCGTGGCTGCCGCTCCTGAAGCCGGTCATCGAGGCGCAGCCGGCCGCGGCCACGTTCATCGGCCTGGACCGCAGCCCGCAGGTCGTGCCCGTCCGAGAACTGACCTTCCAGGCGCTCAAGCCCAACCCTCCGCACAAGTGGAAGGTCGTCGTCTTCGGCCAGAACCCCTACCCGCGGGCTGAGAGCGCCACCGGCATCGCCATGTTCGACAACGCCTTCCACGACTGGAAGGACAGCCAGTTCGGCAAGGTCATCACCATCCGCTGCATCATCAAGGCGGCGGCGATGTGGAAGCACGGCATCCCCAAGAAGACGCCGATCGCCGACATCCGCGCGCTCCTGAGGGAACACGACACCGTGCAGCCGCCGGAGTGGTTCCAGGCGATGCTCACGCAGGGCGTGCTGCTGCTGAACGCGGCACTGACCGCCAGCGGCGACGGGGCGATGGCCACCGACCGGCACACCGCGTTCTGGCGGCCGGTCGTCGAGAAGCTCGTCGAGGAGATCCTGAGGGCCAAGCAGAACGCCGACGAGCAGGACCGGGGCGTGGTGTTCGCGTGGTGGGGAGTCCACGCCCGCAGCCTGAAAGAGGTCGTACTCCGGCTCCAGAAGAAGTATCCCGAGGTGGAGGTCCGGCACATCGACCACTCCAACCCCGCGGCACAGGGCGACATCTTCTGCGACGGGGACCACTTCGACGCCGTGAACACGGCACTCAGGGAGCTCGGGGCCGACGAGATCGACTGGCTGCCCAGCAAGGGGTGGAACGAGCTCGCGGCGCGGACCGGCGGGACGGACGCGGACACGGCCGACCGCATGGGGGCGTTCATCGCCTCCACGATGGAGCTGCACAAGCTCTACCTCGAACGGCTCGCCGGCGTCAAGGACGAGGGGCTGGAGCTTCCGGCGATCACCGGCGTGTTCGACACCCCGCTCATGGACTTCCGCGAGGCCGTCGCCCCGGTGGCCAAGCTGCTGTCGGGTCTCGACCGGCACATGGAGCAGTCGTACCGGTTCGGTGAGAAGCAGCCGGGTGACGCGGCCGGCGGCCTGTCCGCCGACGAGATCGCGGCCCTCTACCTCTACACGTGCGAGTCGGCGTTCTACCGACAGATCAACGCCACCCTGCGCGACCCGGACCGCACCCGGATCGTCCCGTACCTCCCGTACCTGCGGCTCTTGTTCTCGGCCGTGTCGCGTCTGCCGGCCCGCAAGGAGTCGCTGTGGCGCGGGGTGTCGCTGGACCTGCGAGCGCAGTACCCTCTCGGCCGCACCGTGACGTGGTGGGGCGTGTCCTCGTGTACGTCGGAGCTCAGCGTGGCCCAGGCTTTCCTCGGCCGCCGCGGCAAGCGGACGCTCTTCGAGGTGCTCCCCGTGCGGGCCGTCGGCATCCGCAGCTTCTCCGCGTTCACCGGTGAGGAGGAGTTCATCCTCGCCCCCGGCACGCAGCTCAAGGTGACCGACGTGAAGGTCGAGCGCGGCGGCCTCTACACCGTGAGACTGACCGAGCTGGCCGAGCAGCACCTGGTGGCGTGAGCGGCGGAGGCGCGCCACGGCGGCGCGCCACGGCGGCGCGCCACTCGCGGCGCGCCGCCGTGATTCACGGACTCCGACCACGACGGCGCCCCGCGGGTATCGGTCAGCCGGCGGTCGGTCAGCCGGCGGCCGGAACGTAGGTCAGGTTGAGCACGCCGGTCTGGAACGTCTCGGACTTGACCAGCTTCAGCGGGTGGGTCGGGGTGTCCTCGAACAGCCGCCGGCCACGGCCGACGGCGATCGGGTGGAGGAGCAGGTTCAGCTCATCGAGCAGCCCGTCGGCCAGAAGCCGGCGCACGGTCGTCGCCGAGCCGGACATCTGGATGTCGCCGTCGGTCTGCTCCTTGAGCTCGCGCAGCTTGGCCGTGACGTCACCGGAGACGATGGTGGTGTTGTTCCAGTCCGCCTTCTCCAGGGTGTCCGACACGACGTACTTGCGGGCGTTGTTGATGAACTTGGCGAAGTCCTCGTCCGCGTCCGCCGTCGGCCAGTACGCCGACCACTCCTCGTACAGCTTGCGGCCCATCAGGAACGCCGCCGCGTTCTGCACGCCCGCCCCGATCGCCGCGCCCATCTCGTCGTTGAAGTACGGGAAGTGCCACTGGTCCGGCGACTCGACCACACCGTCCAGCGAGATGAAGAAGTTCGAGACGATCTTGCCCATTGCGGTGCTCCCTTGTCGTTGGGTTACGAGGAGTGGCTCACGATCGCGGCCCGGATCAACCGGCCTCCACGCGACGACCTCCCGTTCGGTGGCGATGGCCGCGACTGGGAGATTAGGCGAGGACGGGCACTCAGGTCTTGTACAGAAGCGACAGCGGCTCCGACGGAGCCCGATCGCTCAACTGCGTGGCGGTCCGCCCGATGTAGCGGGTCAGCGACCGCGCGAGGTGCGGTTGGTCGAAGTATCCGAGCCGGTGGATCACGTCGTGGGCCGGCGTGCCCTCCTGGATCAGGACCGCTGCCTGCCTGGCACGGTCGATCTGCCGGACGGCACCGCGGGTGAGTCCGGTTGTCGCCACGAAGCGCCGCTGGACGGTGCGTTCGGACACCCCGGGCGACGCGCCGCGGAGCACCGCGGCGACGATCGGGTCGCGGTCCAGGACGCCCTCACGCACCATCCGCCGTACGAACGCCTCGGCGTTGTCGTAGTCGGGAGGGTGCCAGGCGGAACCCTTCAGCCAGAACGATCTGCGCGTCACGCCGGGGATCTCCGCAGAACCGTCGACGAGCCGATCGACCGGAAGGTGGGGCATCGAGGTGCCGAGCGAGAAGCTGATACCGAAGAACGTGGCGTCTTCGGGGACGGGGGCCGGACTCGCCTTTGACCCCGGCCCTTGAACGGCGGCGCTGGCCTGACCGCGGTGCTCCCAGAAGACCAGATCCCAATGGGCTGTCGCGATCGACGTCATCCGGTCGACGTCATGGCTGCTGCTCCGCCACACCCGCTCGATGTACGGCGAATCGGACGGTCGACTCTCGACCTCCAACCCCATCCGAGTCATTCCCCCTCGCCCCATTGGCGCTGCCGGCGCCGCCGGGCAGGCAGTGCGGCACGAGACCCGCCAAGGACATCATGTCATCCGGTGAGCCGGCGGCAGCGGACGAGAGCGGCGGCGATGGTGACGGAGAAAACGGAACAGACAAGGTCTCCGACGGAATGTGCCCGTTATCATCTCAGTTGAGCCTCGCCTTTCCATTGAATGCTCTAAAAGTCCGTTGAATGCCCTAAAAGCTCAACAAAAGGACAAATGCCCCATGAGACGATGGGCTGCCCTGGCGGTCGCCGTACTGCTCGCGTCCGTACCGGTCTCCACGGGTCCCGCCGCCGCGCAGGCAGGCGCTCCCGATCCGGCCCGCGCCATCAAGCGGCAGTTCCGGAGCGAGCACGGCGTCCGGATCTCCGAGACCAGCCGCTACTTCTTCGGCGAGAAGTCGACGGTCTCCGGGAGCGGGACCCGGATCAGCGGTAGCCTCCAGTTCGCCCCGTCAGGTCCGGTGGCCGCCGATTTCACCTGGCGGGACCTTCCCCGGCCGGGGACCGAGGGGCTCCCACCCGAGAAGTCGGCCCCCCACCATGTGATCCGCGTCGGCAAGGACGTCTACGACGACGCCGACCAGTATCCCGGGCCGGTCCCGGAGGGCAAGAAGTGGATCCACTTCCCGAACGAACACAGGGGGAGCATGGGCCGGGACATGGCCCGGGACGCCAGCCTGCAGCCGCTCAACGTGTACGACCCGTCCATGATGAAGGCCGTGCTGAAGTGCTCGACGAGCAGGCCCGTCTCCGGCGGCTCCCTTTACCGGGGCACCATGAGTTACAAGGAGCTGAGCAAGATCTCCAGGGATGCCCTCATCAGCTGGACCTCGGGGCGGCCCATCGGTGAGAGGAGCAAGGGGAAGGTCTCCTGGCAGCTCTGGACCGACCGTTACGGCCTGCCCAAGCGCCTGGTCACCACTGACACCGCGGGAGGTGGGAGAGATCCACTGGTCAAGCGGAGCGACACGCGCTACACCGACTGGGGATTCCGTCTCGACATCACCGCCCCGCCCGCCGACGAGGTCATCGACGAAGACGATCTGCTGGATTACGTCCGCGCGCAGAACACGCCCATTCCGATGGACGCCAAGAACACCTGAGGCGCCGTGGTCGGCCGGCACGTTGACGGTCTTCCACTCCTGGGTGCTGACGAGGCGGTACTGAACAGCTTGCGCGCCGGCGGGAAGCCCCTCGAAGTAGCCGCGGACTCTGAAGGTCAACAAGTGCTTCGACACGGTGGTCCGCTCGAAGACGATGGTGGCCCAACGAAGGATCTAGGCAGATCCAGATATGTGCGGACCTGAAGCCGCCTTAGGTTGTCCGCGCTGACTTCTCGATCACGACCAAATACCTAACCCGTCCAGAACAGATACCTCGACCCCTCCCCATGTTCCGGGCATCCCCTCCACCCTGTCCATGATCGAGGGGATGAGCGCCGGGTCGTCAAGTTTGACGTAGTAGTTCTCGTAGTAACCATCCAACGGCCTGGACTTGGCATCGTCACCCCTGCTCTGGGGGCCAGGATTCCTCACGCGCGAAACCAAGGCTTCAACCTTCTTGGACACCCACATGTTATGCGCCTGGTCCGCAAAGTAGATGCGCCTGACGCCTTTCATGCTCCGCAGGAGAGTCTCGATCGCCGCCCGCTCGCCGGCTGTCGCCTTGCCCCGCCCTTTACAGGGCTCCGCCTCGCTGGTGTTACTGCACAGGACGATGTTCACATCAGCCTTGTCCTCCCAGAAAGGAGTGGGTATAACCTTAAAAAATGCGATTCCAGGCAGTGCCTTGATGGCTGAATTGACTGCAGGGGCGTCACTCCACCGATGCAGCCTCCCGCTGAACGTATCCGTCATATCCTTTTCATCTATTATTCCTATCAGGTCAGGAGAGTCCTCCAACATCTCGTCCAGCGCCTCCTTCTTGCTCTTGTAGTGGAGGTCCTTGATCCGGGGCAGCCGCCGGAGGACCTGATCGATCGCGCGTCTCTGCGCCGGAGTCGTTTCCTTGTCTCCACAGGCATCCGAACCGCTGCCTTCGGTGCACAGGAGGATGACGAACTGTCCTCCTTCCGGCCAAGAACCGACCGGGGGCGCGAGGATTTCCGGGAACCGGTCCGCCTCGGCGGCCGAGGTACCGAACAGGAGGACCGTCATCGCAGCAAAAGCGAGAAAGACACGGAACATGAGGCAACTATGTCAGGAAATCCGAATAGACTCCGCACGTAGCTCCCAAAGGCCAATACCGGCAGACGGTAGAGCGGGCTGGTGAGACGCGGCCGTGAAGTCGAAAAGGTCGAGAAGAACAGTCGATGAGCCCTGCGCCGCCGGCGGCTCGACGGGCGGCGCATCAGATCAAGACACTGAAAAGCCCCTGAGACGGCGCCACCCGTCCAGGGGTTTTCCGCCGGAGCGGGTTGCCTGTCCTCAGCCGTTGCGCCGATTCCGGATCACATAGCGGGTGTGGGCCCCGTCCATCCACTCCCTGTCGATCTCCCTGCCCGTCACCCTGCCGACGAGCGCCAGGGCCGACGTGAGGCAGGTCGCCATGGGCGGACTGTATCCGTTGTGGACAAGCCCGATGAAGTCGCCCCACTCGCCGGGGAGGTCCTCCTGTCCGTAGTCTTCTCCGCTCTCCAGCCGGGCCTCCTCCCACGCCCAGTACTCCAGCCACCCCGCCGGCAGTTCGGGATCACTCTCCCAACCGGAGTCACCCAGGTCGAAAAGCAACCCCTGAGCGTAGGGGTCGAGCGCGTGAGGATCACTTCCCCAGCGCTTTCCGGGGACGGTGACGCTGAGCCCCGTGACATGCTCACCGTTGACCGCGTATTCGAGATCACGCGGCCCGTTGATGTCCCAGCGCATCAGCAGCGCCCGCCCGCCGTACGAGAGCTCCCGCAGAGCCCCCTCGCAGCCGAACCCCTGCACCTGGATGATCTGTGTCCAGTCCGCCGTCAGCCGACCGGCCCAGACGACCCCCGCCTCACCGTCGGAAGGCCGCCGCTCACGCATGACATCCATCCACGTGCACTCGACTGAGTCGTCCACGTCCGCGACCGACACCCCCAGCCGCCGGGCGGCCTCCCACACCTCCAGACCTTCCACCCACGCGGCCATGAACCACTCACCCATCCCGTAGGACCGGACGAGATGCCATAGACGCTCCGACCGCCGCATTCCCGCTCCCTGCCCGCTCAGTGCTCGTCCCCGGTCCGCGCCTGCCCGGGGAGAGACCCTTGGCCGCCCACACGGCACTACCCACGGTCCCGCTCCACGTCGTCCGGTCATCAGAACGACCAACCGGGTGGCCTGACACTCGTCATCGGGTCAGCAGCGAAGCTCGGCCGAACGGCATCAGCCGGCGTAGCTCGGCCGCGTCGGCCTGCCTGCCGTACGGCGCGAGCTGGAAGGTCTCCGGCCCGAGGAACTCCGACCAGTGCTTGCCGACGAAGGAACGGCAAGCGTCCATGTCGTCGGCCGGGGGCACCTGGTCCAGGAGACCGCGCTGGAACGGGGCGAACTCCAGGAACTGGGAGGCGTGCGCCAGGCAGGCGTCCAGTTTGGCCTGCGCCACCGGTGCCACGTCCACCACCACGTCGTCCCGGTGCGCGGGGCCGGAGGCGTAGTCGGTCATCAGCAAGCAGACCGGCTGCCGTTCCAGGGCGGGCTTGCCGCACTCGACGTTGCGCACGGTGACAAGCTCCACGGCCTGCTCGGCCAGCTTTCCCGCGGCCCGGTTGTCCGGGTGACCGGCGCCGTCGCCGTGCAGGGCGATCACCAGGTCGGGCCGCCAGGCGCGGATCTCGCGCATCAGTCTCAGGCGCAGCTCCACGGTCGGTTCGAGAAGGCCGTCATGCACGTCGAAGATCTCGTAGTCGACCACTCCGAGAGCGTCGGCCGCGCGCCAGGCCTCCTCCGCTCGGCGGCGGGCCAGCGGAGCCCGTTCGAGCTCGTGGTGCCCGGCGTCGCCGTTGGTGAGCGTCAGGAACTTCACCGCGTGTCCCGCCCCGGCCAGCAGGGCGGAGGTGCCGCCGGCGTAGAGCTCGGGTTCGTCGGGGTGGGCAGCGATCACCAGGGTGCGCAACATCTCTCAGCTTTCGTTGACGGGGCCGGTACGGCCTGCCGTACCGGCGTGGAAGACCTGTTCACGAGCCAGGTCGAGGGCGTGGCGGACGGCGCCTTCGAGCACGGCGTTACCGCTGACGCGACTGACGGCGACGGTGACGGGTGCGAGGCCGGTGGGGGCCAGGAGCTCGGCGACGCGGATGCGCAGCGGCTCGCCCGCCGCTGTGCAGAGGGGACCGCCGAGGACGACGCGGCCGGGGTCGAGCACGCCCACGGCCGCGGTCACGCCGAGCGCGACACGTTTGGCGACATCGTCGAGGAACCCGACGGGAAGCTCGGCGCGGAGGAACCGCGTGACCGCGCGGAGGGTCGGCTCGACGTCCGCTCCGTGCGCCTTGGCCAGCTCGGCCAGCGGGGCCGCACCGAGCAGCGCGCCCAGCGGACCCCCGTCCGGCCCGTAGAGCCGCCCGCGGCTCACCGGATCGGGCACGATCACGGAGCCGACCTCGCCACCACGTCCGGTGACCCCGCGCCACAGGGCATCGTTGAGCACGGCCCCGGCGCCGACCCCGTTCCCCACCCAGAAGAGCACGAAGCTGCTCCCCGTGTGCTCTTCCAGCTCCCGGATCGCGACGAGGTTGACGTCGTTCTCCAGCCGGAAGCGCTCGGTGCCCAGCCGCTCGCGCAGGTCGCCGAGGTCGTCGAGGTGCGACCAGCCGGACAGCTGCACCGCCTGGCGCAGCCGGTGACCTCCGGCGTCGACGACTCCGGGCACGCCCAGCACGATCTGGTCGAGGTCGTCGAGCGTGACCCCGGCGTCGTGGGCCGCCGCCTGCACCGCCTCGGTCAGGAACGTCACCGCGTCGGTGCCCTCGCCGGGGGCTTCGGCCTGGTAGCCGCCCCGGACCTCGCCGGTGAGGTCGGCCACCGACACCTCCACGGCGCGCGCCGTCAGATCCAGCCCCGCGACCCAGGCGGCCGAGCCGTTCAGCCCCCACAGTTGGGCGGCGGGGCCGGCGTTGCCGGGTTTGGTGCCGGCCTTGCGCACGAGGCGCCCGTTCTCCAGGCGGCGCAGCACCTCGGCGGCGGAGGCCTTGGAGAGCCCGGTGTGGACCTCGAGCTCGGCGCGGGTGAGCGGACCGTGCCGGAGCAGCAGCTCCAGGGCCGCTCGTTCGTTGAGCGTGCGGAAGACGGTGGGGTTTCCGGTGGACACTACTTCACTGCTCCTGACGTCAGCCCGGACTGGATGTGCCGCTGGAAGAAGATATAGGCCACCACGACCGGCA
This sequence comes from Streptosporangium brasiliense, assembly GCF_030811595.1. Taxonomy (NCBI): domain Bacteria; kingdom Bacillati; phylum Actinomycetota; class Actinomycetes; order Streptosporangiales; family Streptosporangiaceae; genus Streptosporangium; species Streptosporangium brasiliense. The sequence goes on along the minus strand of NZ_JAUSRB010000002.1, from coordinate 1,974,228 downwards.
GGACCGTCATGCTGAGCGCCGCGAACAGCGCCGGCCAGTCCGCCTCATACCCGGCAATGGTCGAAATGTCCGCGATACCTTGCGTGATGACCCAGTTACTCTTGTCCCCGGGCAGCAGCACCAGGGGCAGCAGATACTGGTTCCACTGGCCGAGCACGTTGAAGATGGTCAGGCTGACCATCCCGGGCTTGGCCATCGGCAGCATGACCTGGAAGAAGGTCCGTGTGTACGAGGCTCCGTCGATCATCGCCGCCTCGGCGACCGCGTCCGGCAACCCCCGGAAGAAGGAGGTGAGGAAGAAGACGGTGAAGGGCAGCGAGTACGCGATGTAGACCAGGATCAGCCCGACGTGCGTGTTGAGCAGCCCGAGCCCGTCGACGACGAAGAAGAGCGGCACCAGGGCGAGGAAGACCGGAAAGGCCATGCCCGACACGAACAGGAAGTAGATCAGCCGGTTGCCGGGGAATTTGAAGCGGGCCAGCACGTAGGCGGCCATGGAGCTGAGCAGCATGGTGCCCGCGACGCCGAAGAAGACGACGACCACCGTGTTGAGCAAGTACCGACCGACGCTGGCACGTTCCCAGGCCCGCACCCAGTTGTCCCAGCGCAACTCACCCGGCAGTTGCAGGGCGTCACCGAAGATCTCGCCGTTGCTCTTGAAGGAGGCCAGCAGCGTCCAGATCAGCGGGGCGATGATGAGCAGCGCCCACACCGCCAGGACGGCCTGCGAAAAGCCCCCGAAGACTTTGCGGCCCATGTCAGTAGACGATCCTCTCGCGCCTGGTGACCCGCATCGTCAGAGCGGCGAAGGTGAGGGTCAGGAAGAACAGCGCCACGCCGAGCGCCGAGGCGTAGCCGAACCGCGAGTAGCCGAAGGCGTTCTTGTAGATCTCCGTGGCCAGCACCGTGGTCGCGCCGTCGGGTCCGCCCTGTTCCATGGACAGCACGTTGACCAGGGCGAAGCCGTCGAAGGCCGCGATGCCGAGGTAGATCCAGCCGACCTGGACGGTCTCCCAGAGCAGCGGCAGGGTGACGGAGAAGAACATCCGCGCACGGCCCGCGCCGTCCAGGGAGGCCGCTTCGAAGATGTCCTTCGGTATGGCGGCCATTCCCGCGGAGAAGAGCACGACGTAGAAACCGACCGCCTGCCAGACCATGACGGCGATGATCGACCAGAGGGCGAGCCGCTGGTCGGTCAGCCATCCGACCGGTTCGCCCCCCAGCCTGACGAGAGCGCCGTTGATCACACCGCTGGAGTCGGGGCGGTAGACGGCTTTGAACAGCACGCCGACCACCGCCACCGCGAGCACCTGAGGCAGGAAGAAGACGACCCGGTAGAAGCCGGAGCCCTTGACCCCGGTCATCGTGCCGCCGCGTGAGCCGCCTGCCGCGTTCAGCAGATAGGCGAACAGCAGCGCGAGGGAGACGGTGGCCAGCGGCATGGTGACGAGCAGGACCAGGTGGTTGCGGAGCGCCTGCCAGAAGGCCTCGTTGCCGAACATCCGCTGGAAGTTGTCCAGCCCGACGAAGTCGAGCCCGGCCGAGACTCCGCGCCAGTCGGTCAGCGCGATCTGGAACGCCTGCACGTACGGGCTGATCACGAAGACGGCGTAGAGGAGGACGGGGAGGAGCAGGAACCCCGCGACGAAGCCGTGCCGCCTCATCGGTCAGACGCTCCGGGTCTGCTTGGCGATGGAGGAGTCGGCCTTGAGCTCGTCCGCCTTCTTCTGCATGTTCGCGCAGAACTGGTCGGGAGTGGTGCGACCGGCCATGACCGAGTTGGTCTGGGTCTGCCCGTAGTCGAACAGCTCCTTGTACCAGGTCTCGAAGCGGGCGTCGGTGATGGTGTTCTTCCCGGCGGCCTCCTGGGCCTTGGCGGCGCTGTTGACCGCCGAGGTGAGCTGCAGGCCGTCCACCAGGCCGTTGACGATGGTGAGGTTCTTGGTCATCTCGGTGTAGCCGCGCGCGCCCTCCTTCGAGAGCATCATGCGCAGGTACTCCAGGCCGCCCTGCGGGTTCTTGCCCTTGGCGGCGACGAAGAATGCCTCGGAGACCCCGATCATGATCGCTTCGTACGGCAGGGCGTCCGCGGAGGTGATGCTGGGCACCGGTGCGATGGCGTACTCAAAGGTGTCCGGCCTGTCCTTGGCCATCTCGTTCTCCAGCCAGGAGCCGCACGGGTAGAACAGGACCTTGTCCTGCAGGTGCTTGACCTGGGTCTGCGTGTGGTCGAGACCGAAGTAGGCCTTGTCCCCGTAGTCCTTCTGGATCTGCGCCCAGGCGGCGACGGCCTGCCGGACCGGCTCGGCGGTCCAGGCGCCGTCGGCCAGGTTGTCGATGTCGATGATGACCTTGTTGCCACCGATCTTGGCGGCGCTGTAGATGAGGTTCCACAACTGGTAGAACGGGCCGACCTGGCCGGGGTAGGCGAACAGGGTGATCCCCGCCTTCTTCGCCTCCTCGCCGAGGGCGTTGAACTCCGCCCAGGTCCTGGGGACCGACCAGCCCTTGGCCTCGAAGAGCTTGGCGTTGTACCAGAGGGCGCGATGGGCGACGGTGTACTGCAGGACCCGCGGCACGCCGTCGATCAACGAGTTCTCGTAGGCGCCGCCGACGAGAGTGTCCTTGACCTTCTTGTCGGGGAAGGCCAGGGAGGGGGCCTCGAAGAGCGGGGTGAGGTCGGCCAGGTGTCCCTCCTGGACCAGCGACTGCAGGTCGAGCGCCTCCGGCCCGGAGTTGTTGACCACGTCGGGCACGTCACCGGCGATGAAGCGGGGGCGCAGCTGGGTGCCGACCTTCTGCGTGGCGACATGCTTGATCTCGGCCTGCGGGTAGGCCTTGCGGTAGGCGGCCTCATGGAGGTCCACGGCGTACTTGTCGCCGTTGCCGCCGCTGAAGATGACGACCTCCAGCCGCCGGGCGGCGTCCACCCCGAGCGGGTTGTTCGCGGAGGTCGCGGCGGCGGAGGCGGTGGGGCCGGGGGCGGCGTCGCGACCGGCGGTGACGCAGGCGGCGAGGGGGGTGGCGAGCGCGGCGAGACCGAGCCCGCGCAGAACGTCGCGGCGAGTAGGGGACATGCTTCCTCCTGGACGCTAACCGTCCGGATACCTTCCAGACGGTTAGCGGCTGACTATAGGTCGCGGTTCCGTTACCCGTCAAGGACGCGGCGGGCCCGGGATCACCGGAGCTCAGAACTGCCCGAGCAACCGGGCTTTCGCGTCCTCACCTGCGCCGATGTGGTCCAGGGCGCTCAGCGCCGCGCCCGCGATGGGCGGCAGTTCGGCGACGACTCGCTCGGCCAGCGGCGCGCGGGCCGCGAACCGCTCGTCGAGCAGCGCGGTCAGCAGCGGATCACGGGCTCGCAGAACGCCCCCACCCAGGACCACCTCGGTCGGCGTTCCGAGCAGGTCGAGACGGGCGAGGCAGACCTGGGCCATCGTGGTGATCTCGTCGGCCATCCGCGAGACCAGCCCGAGCGCGATCTCATCACCGCCGGCGGCCACCTTGAACAGCCCTGGCGTCAGCTCCAGCAGCCGTTCCCGCTCCAGAGCGCCGAGGTGCACATCGACCACCACCCGCTCGACCGTGTCCGCGCCGAAATGCGATCTGACCAACTCGGCCAGCTCGGTCGGGGCGCCCCTGCCGTCCTCGGCGCGGATGGCGTACCAGAGCGTCTCGGCCGACAGGCCGAGGCCGCCACCCCAGTCGCCGCTGATCGCCCCCAGGGACAGGAAGCGAGCGATCCGCCCCGTCGGCGAGACGCCGACCGCGTTGATCCCCGCGCCGCAGACCACCGCGACGCCCCACGGGCCGGATGCTCCCGACCGGAGGAGGGCGAAGGTGTCGTTCCGCACCACGACGTCGCGGGCCAGCGCGCGTCCCGAGATCTCGGCTCCGATCGCCTGTTCCTCCTCCGGCAGGTCCGCCCCGGCCAGAAAGGCGACCAGGTGATCGGCCTGGCCGGTGAGACCGACCGCCTGCCGTACCACGCTCTCGATGACGTCGGCGGCGGGCCCGACTCCCCCGCTCTGCGGTACGAAGGGCCCGCCGCGGCCACGGGCGAGGATCTCCCCCAGCTCGTTCAGCAGCACCACATCGGTCTTGCTGTTGCCTCCGTCGACGGCCAGCACGCTCACCACGACAGGTGCCCTCCGTTCTTCTCCAGCAGAAGCGCGGTCAGCTCGGCGGCGATCGCCTCCTGTCCCACCAGCGGATGCGCCAGAAGCGCGTTGTGCACCCGGTCCGCTCCGCCGTACAGTGCCGCCTGGAGGGCCAGCTCCTCGTAGGCGGAGACGCCCGCGATCAGGCCGGCGTAGAGCGGCTCGACCGGCTCGACCGGCAGCGGTACGGCTCCCGCCTTGGTGATCTTCGAGGGCACCTCGATGACCGCGTCGTCGGCGAGGAAGGGCAGCGTACCGTTGTTGCGGGTGTTGACCACCTGCACGTCGCCACGGTCACCGAGCAACGAGGCGATGAGCGCCACGGCCGCCTCGGAGTAGAACGCTCCGCCGCGCTTGGCCAGCTGCTCGGGTTTGGTGTCGAGGCCGGGATCGGCGTACAGCTTGAGCAGCTGCTCCTCCAGCGCCGCGACCTCGGCGGCCCGGGAGGGCCGGGTCCGCTGCTCCTCGACCACGAGGTCGTGGGCGTAGAAGTAGCGCAGGTAGTAGGAGGGCACGGCCTGGAGGCGCTCGATCAGCTCCAGCGGCAGGTGCAGGTCGTCGGCGATGGCCTGCCCGTGCTCGGCGATCAGCTTGGGCAGCACGTTCTCGCCGTCCACGTGGACCGCGCGCTCCCAGGTCAGGTGGTTGAGCCCGACGTGCCCGAGCTGGAGCTGTTCGGGGGCCAGGCCGAGGTAGCCGGCGAACCGGCGCTGGAAGCCGATCGCCACGTTGCACAGCCCGATCGCGCGGTGCCCGGCGTCCAGCAGTGCCCTGGTCACGATGCCGACGGGGTTGGTGAAGTCGATGATCCAGGCCTCGGGCGCGTGCTCCTTGACCTTGGCCGCCAGGTCGAGCACGACCGGCACCGTGCGCAGGGCCTTGGCCAGGCCTCCGGCGCCGGTGGTCTCCTGTCCGACGCAGCCGCACGTCAGCGGGAACGTCTCGTCGACGGCGCGTGCCGCCTGGCCGCCCACTCTGAGCTGGAAGAGCACCGCCTGCGCACCTTCGACGCCCTGCCGGACGTCGGCGGTGGCGACGACCTTGGCCTGATGTCCGGCCCGAGCCAGCATACGGCGGGAAACCCCTGCCACCAGCTCCAGGCGGGAGGCATCGGGATCGACGAGTGCGATCTCGGTCAGCGGGAGCTCGTCGCGCAGACGGGCGAATCCGTCCATCAGCTCCGGCGTGTAGGTCGAACCGCCTCCGATAACGGCGAGTTTCACTCCGGCATCCTTCCTTGAAGTTAGGAAACTTTCCTAATTTTGCGTTCAACCTAGAAACACGAGGAGCATTCAGTCAACTCGGGACATCAACGGCCAAGCGGTCCGGCGGATGACGCTGGAGTGCGGACGCTCGATCGCCCGGCCTCCGGGACGGGCCTTCTTCCATGTCGCCGCCTACACGGGTGCCCGGCGCGGGGAACTGCCCAACCTGCGCCGGTCGATGCCTCTTGCCGGTCAAGCTTTCGCACGGCTTCTCGGCCACCTTCGCCCTCTGGCTCGCCGTGCATCCATCAGACCTGCAGACCGCCTATGAGGTGTGGACAGCGCCGGAGTACGCCGATCTAGAGTTGGCCGGCTTCGTCGCCAATGCCGTTGAGCCTTGGGGCGCAGAGCTTCTGGCCGCTCCCGCACGTGCCGTCGTGAAGGATCCGGAACATGTGCCGTACATCGTGGAGACTTCCCATGAACTGCTGGGCCAGGTGATCACCGACGAGTGGCCACACCGCGAGGTGCTGAACGCGATGCCGCGATAGCCCGTTGATGTTTCCGCGAACCCCAGTGAGGCTGAGCGCCGGTCGTCTACCTGGCCTGACGCTGTGGGCGATCGTGAGGGTGGTACCAGCTTGACCTCAGTAGGTGCCTTACTCCGGCAGATCCAGCCCATGAGCTTTGAGCGCCTTGCGAGCCTGCTGGAGGCATTCTTCGGCGGAGTCAGCGTCGGCTCGAATGGCCCATCGGTCACTTCGGGGTCCGCCGCTCGCGTGGAAGGTCCAGGGCCGAACGCCCCCACGCTCGGCGTCCACCCTGATCAGGGCGTTCACATCGCGTTCCAGGAGCCATCCGAGCACCGCGATCACGTCCATCCGAGCAGCATATGGTCGCGGCGGCGCGTCGCAGGGGCGTCGAATCGGTTGGGTACGGCGGGCGCGCGGGTCGGTGGACGGCCCGGGCGCCGCCGGCCGGGACCGGCCCCCAGGCCGCACTCCCGGACGGCGGGCGGCAGAGGGCCGGGTACGGCGGCGGGATGAGGTGCTCGGGCCGGTCTGGGGCTGCGTCGACCTCGGCGGCGAGCAACTGTGGATCTCCCGTCAGCTCAACCGGGTCCGTGGGCAACTCCTCCATCGGGAGACGGCCAAGACCGATGACTCGTCGGCCTCACTTCCCCTACCTCCTTCCCCTGCTCGGCTTCTGCCTCACCGCACTCAAGCACCGCCGGCGCACTCAGGAGGACGCGCGCAAGGCGGCCGGTGAGAAGTGGAAGGTCTCCGATCTCGTCTTCACCACGCGGAACGGCCCACCGATCGAACGGCGTAGCTTCAATCGCGCCTTCGGGGCTCACTGCCGCTGAGAGGGCCTTCGGCTTGGGATCCACGGGCTCTGATCAATGATCGAACCAGGCCCTCACCGAGGGGAGGAGCAGCAGGACGACCGCCACGGCCGGCAGCACCAGGCCGACATCGAGCATGCTGTGAACGCCGAGATCGGCATCAAGAGCAAGACCGACCACGGAGAAGAGCACCGGCAAGCTCTCGACCGCAACCGCTGCGAACCACACACCCCGCTTGCGCGAGTCCCATCTGAACGCCAGCCAGCCGATCAATCCGGTGACTACAAGAATGGACGTCAAGGACAGGAAGCCCGCGGCACCGTCCGGCTCGGCGCTCCCTCCGAAGAGAAGGCCGGAGAGCAGCACGACGGCCACCAGCCCGAGCATCGCCTGAATCATCATGACGACCTGTGCGCTCTTCGCCGCACGCGGCATGAGACCGGTCTTGTCTACCGTGACCATGGGACCCCTCGGGGAAGTCGATCAACGCTCATCCTCACCAACTCCAGGGGACCCGGCAGAGTTCCTACTGGCTGAGGCGATCAGCTCTGCCCGCCGGAGGCTGCTCGCAGCACGCCCTGCCGGTTCACCACTCGGGGAGCTCATGTGCGTCGGGATAGAGCATGACGATCTTCTCCAAGAGCTCAGAGCTGTCTGTCCGCACATCCCAGTGGCCGCTGTCGAATGCCCGGATCCTCACCTCCGGCACCGACGAGCTGCCGCCGTGGCCCACGAGTTCTCCATCGATGAGCTGGCAGTCCACGCTGAACAGTTCAACGAGCTCACTCGTGCTCACCAGTGAGCTCGCCGTGGCCTCGGTGATCGCTTCAAGCTCGGGGGAGACGAGCCAGTCGATGATCAGCCGCCAACGGTGGTCTTCGATCACCGAGCCAAGGGAGGCAAGAACCTCCGCCAGGCCGACATAGCGGCCCCCTCGCCAAGCTGCGAACGAGAGGATGCGGGGCCCAGTCACGTTCTCCTCCTCCCACCGGGCACGTACCGGACGCGGATCTCCTACATGCCGACGCAGTTCGTCCACTCGGACACGGACGACGCCGAACAGGGCGACCACCTCGAATACCACGTCGAGATGTGGGCGACCAGGGAGGTGACCGACATCCATGTCCTGAAGCAGGGTCCTACTCCATGGGCCGGATGACCTACTGAACCGCAAAGGGGTTGCCGCCTCGCCAGAAGCGTCCTGGCCCGCTCAGCCAATGAGCGCAGGTCGGGCAGCATGCGATCACGTGAGAGGGCGCCGCTGTACGCGACTGCTGTACACCACATCTGTGGACGCAACCCCACCTACTCCACGAGGGCGGTCCCGCGGTCGTCGCTGGTGCCGTCACGCAGGATGTACCGGACAGGCAGGGCCGCGGTCTCGGTCCGCGCTCAGACTCGTTTCCCAGTGGACCACAAGTACCGGTCCATAGCGTGCCGCCATGAGTTCGCATCTACGCACACGGGTCGCCGGTGTCCTCTTTGTCCTGGCGGTCCTCGCGGTGGCGAGCGCCCTGGTCGGTGCCATCGGGCACTACACGGTCCTCGACCGGCCGGTCCTGCTGGGCACCCTGGCCGCGAGCCTGATCATCGTCTCCGGGGCGCTCGTTCTCGGGGGAGAGCCCCACGGGCCCGTCATCGCGCTTGGGATGATCTGGATGACGGTGGGGTTCGTCACCTACGTGAACAACTGGCAGCTGCATGCCCAGATCCCCGGCCCGACCGGTAGCGGACTGGAAGTGCGTGTCCTGTACGACGACTGGATCATCCCTGACTGGGCGCTCGTGGTCCGCAAGAACGACGGCCTGCTGACGCGTGAGTGGCCCTTGGTGGAGCGCTTCAGCTCCGAACACGCTGACGGCCTGCCTGTGGTGACCTGGGTCGATCCCTCGCACGTGCGCCTGGACGACAGGCCGGGCGATGATCGGGCGCTCTGGGGCGGGCGGATGATCGTCCTGGACCCCGAGACCGGGCGATCGCTCGAGCCGACCGCCCGGTGAGCGCCTTCTGAGGTCCGGCCGCCTCCTGCCGACCGGTCGAGTGAGGAAAGCCCGTAGAAACGATCAAGTCCTGGGGCGGGGTGTACCCCTGACCCGGACCTTTGGCGTTGAAGCGGGTCAAAAACCGCGACGCCGATGCCGATCGCAAGTCCAAGCCCGTGATCTCCGAGCTGAAGGCCCGTAAGTCACGCCGGACGCTCTGCCTGACTCCCGAGCTGGTCGACGCGCTCAAGCGGCACAGGGGCGCGCACAAACAGAGGGCAGGCGCGCACAACGCTCAAGCGGCACAAGGGCGCGCACAACAGAGGACGCCTTCAGGCCGGACAGGAGTGGACCGAGCACGGGCTGATCTTCTCGACCGCTCTCGGCAGTCCGCCCGGCCCCGACACCCTCTCTGACCTGTTCTCGAAGCTCGCACGGAAAGCCGGGCTCGGCCACTGGCACCCGCACGAGCTGCGGCACTCCGGGGCCTCGCTCGTGCCCGCCCGGGGCACACCGCTGCACGTGGTCTCCGACGTTCTCGGGCACGCGAGCGTCGCGATCACGAAAGACCTCTACGGAAACTCTCGGAATCGCATCAGACGGGCGAAGAGCGGCGGGCCACGAGGTCAGAGCGGCATTCAGCCAAGGCTCCGTCTGTCTACAACTTGGCGGCTTGAGCCCATCGCCGCACTGGCCCGGAACATCGCACTGGCCCGGAACGTCGCCGCACTGGCCCGGAACGTCGCCGCCGACCGCAGGGGGCATGCGACCATTGGGGCCCGGCCCCGTCTCCATGACTCCTCCCCGGCGGCCGGCCGGGACGGCCGATCAGCACCGCGCAGCTGACGCAGCGGCTGAACCGGCTCGGGATCCGGCCCAGCCAGGCCCGCAGCACCGCACTCCTCCAACTCGCCACCGCGATCCCCGCCGTGATCCTCGCCCGAACCCTGGGCATCCACACCGATGTCGCCGTCGCCTGGCAATGTCTGTCCGCGGGCGGCTGGACCAACTACGCCGCCGAGATCAGCCGCCGCACCTCAACACAGGAGGACATCAGATGACCAGCCATAACTCCCTTGCGGACAGCGAAGTCCGGGATCCCTTCGGCACGTTGCGCCGCGCATTGTGGATCGGCGGTGGTCAATGGGCCGGAAAGTCGACCGTGGCCCGGCTCTTGGCCGTCCAATACTGCATCACCGTCTATCACTACGACTACCACGACGCCCGCGGTCACAACGATCGCCGGATCGCCCGTCGCGTCGACCTCGGCGAGCCCACCACCGAGCCCGACCCGGACAAGGTGTGGGTCCACACCACCCCAGAAGAGATGGCCACCACGACCCTGGCCGGTTTCCCGGACCGGTTCGAGTGGGCCCTGGACGACCTGCGCGCGCTCGTCTCAGGCCACCCGATCATCGCCGAAGGCTGGGGACTCCGCCCCGAACTCGTCGCACCCATCATCGACTCACCGCGCCGGATGGTCGTCATGGTGCCCACACCAGAGTTCCGCCAACACCAGCTCCAAGAACTACCGCGCGCCGCCTCGCTCGGGCACCGCGTCAGCGATCCGGCCCGCGCACAGGCCAACCGCCTCACCCGGGATCGCCTCGTCGCGGAGGACGCCGTCCGCACCGCCCACCAGCTCGGCATCCGCGTGATCGAAGTCGACGGTTCCCGCGACGCCGCCGCGATCGCGGAGATCGTCGCCGACCATTTCAGCCCCTACCTCCCAGAGCAAGATCGCAAGCCCTGATCAACAGAGGCATTCACAGGGTTCCAATACCCGACGTCACCATCACACCTGATGGAGGGCGACAAGCGCGGCGACGGAAACGATCTCCGGGGCCCTGCCGGACAGGCCCACACCATGGTCAGCGCAGCTTTCGGAAGGTTTCCCGGACGTCGTCGGTGAAGGCTTCGGGGTTCTCGTAGTGGACGAAGTGGCCGCCCTTCATGTGGGCGTTGACGTTGATCACGTTGAAGGAGCTGCGCGTGGGGCCGTTGTCAAAGGCGGCGATGCGCTCTTCGACGGTGTTGACGCCAGGCGGGTAGGCGTCGCCGAGGAGGAAGGTGAAGCCGGCCGGCGGCTCGACGACGGGCCGGCGGTTGTGGGAGGGCACCCACGGGTAGCGCACCGCGTTGCGGTACATGCGGATGGAGGAGCCGATGGCCTGGTTCACCCAGAAGGCGGTGGCCTCGGTGAGGATGAAGTCGCGGGGGAAGTTCTCCTCGAAGTCACCCCTCTTGTCGCTCCACTTCTTCCACCTCCGCAGGAGCCAGGCGAGCATGCCGATGGGAGAGTCGTTCAGGCCGTGGGTGAGGGTCGATGCGTCGAGCATGTGGACCGCGACGTGGGAGACGTAGGTGCTGATGAGGTTCTCCAGGGCCGCCCGCAGCTCCGGTTTGGCGTCCTCAGGAATCTTGGCGCCGTCGGTCAGGTCCCAGAACCGCTCGTTCGCGAACTGGCCCGGAGGCATGTCGTGACCGTAGTGCAGGCCGATGATGCTGTCGGCGTACTTGTGGCCGAGCGCGCTGGTGACGAGGGCGCCGTAGTCGGAGCCCGCCGCGGCGTACTTCTCGTAGCCCAGCACCTCGGTCATGAGCTTGTGAATGATGTCGGCGATCTTCCAGTAGTTCAGGTCGCCCCTGCCGACGGGGGTGGACCAGGCGAATCCGGGCAGGTCGGGGATGATGACGTCGAAGGAGTCCGCCGGGTCACCGCCGTGGGCGGCGGGGTCCGTCAGCGGGCCGATGAGCGGGAGGCTGAACCCGCTGGACCACGGCCAGCCGGAATGAACGGCGAGCGGGACCGGGTTCGGGCCCTTACCGCGCACGTAGTAGAAGTGCACGGGCGTGCCGTCGATCTCGACCTTGTACTGGTCGTAGGTGTTCAGCCGCTTCTCCTGCGCGCGCCAGTCGAAGCCGTCCGCCCAGTACTCCACGAGCGGCTTGAGGTAGGCGGTGCTGATCCCGTAGTACTCCTCCTCATTGTCCAGATCATCGAAGAAGCGGGTCTTCTTCAGACGGTCCTTGAGGTCGTCCAGGGCCTCCTGGGGAACATCGATCTTGTACGGTTCCAGCGCGCTGAACTTGTTGTTGTTGCTCACGGCAAGGCTGCTTTCCGTAGTGGTGAACGAGAAGTTGCTGTCCGGCAGGCGGGTGCCGCCGCCTACCGGTGTTCTGATCGCGCCGTGGTCGGGTGTGACCGGCCGCCGGGCGAGGTGTGAGGGGGCCGCAGGTAGCGTCAGCTGGTGAAGTCCAGGCGGACCCGGGTCTGCTTGAGCTCGGCGATGTACCAGGAACCGTCCGTCCTGACGAAGCGTGCGTGGTAGTGGCCGAAGCCGTGCATGCCCCTGAAAGGAATGTCCTCGGACACGGCGGCGTCCTCGGGCCGGGTGATGATGTCCTCCATCGCCCATACGCCGTGGGCGGCGGTCGCCGAGTCGACGTCGATCTCGTCGGAGAACAGGTGGTGGACCAGGGTGACGCCGGGGCCGCCGCCGGCGCCGACCGTGGCGGCGATCCCTTCCCGGCCCTCCATGTGCAACCAAACCGATCCGTCCGGCTTGTGCGGGGTGAACGTGCCGTCTGGCGTGAACAGATTCGCCAGGTCCTGCCAGCGCTGATGATCCGCGTAACGGACGTAGCGAGCCATCAGGCGACGAAGATCCTCAGTAATGCTCAGACGCTCAATGGCATCCATGATCGATCACCCCTCTACCGGTGATGTGGACGGACATCCCGCCGGTGTTGTGCTTCGGCCGGCCGGGGCCTCAAGCGGGCTGCTCTGTGTCTCATAGGCGACATGCGCGCTCCCGCCACACGGCAACGGGTCTTCGCAGATCTCCTGCGCCGCCAGTCCGTCCCCAAAGTCAACACGCGCCCGGTGAGGGTTGGCGATCAACCTGCTCGGTGATGTGGGCATCACCGAAAGGTTGGCGACTTCCGTTCTGGACTTCACGGTCCACTCATCATGCGGTGTCACAAATGGACTAGCAAGTCCAAAAACTATGCACCGGTTACCCGAGCCGACATCGACCCCCCTCTCCGGAACGGGCACGGGACCGGGGTGAGTCACTGGCCGAGCACCTGGTGTGGCACCCGGCGATGAGGACGCCAGGCCTGCTGCCGCTCGAGGGAACCGCGAAGAGCGGCAGGAAACGCATCGTCAGCCTCGACGACGGCACCATCGTGGTCCTCCGCAACCAGCACAGAATGCAGACCGTCGACAGGCTCAAGGTCGGCCCTGAATGGCGAGGTGACGACGGGCTGCGTCTTCACGACCGGCTGGGGCGAGCCCGTCCACCTCACGCGACCGCGCTCCTCCTGGCCGGCGTGCCCGTCCACGCCGTCGCGGCCCGCCTCGGCCACGCCGACCCGTCCATCACACTGCGCGTCTACGCTCACATGATCCGTGCGGCGGAAGCCTCGGCGGCAGACGTCTCCGCCCGGGCGATCGGCGAGTAACGCAGCCACCCTGTTGGCAAGATCCCAAGAGTGTCCTGGCAAACATGGAGGCCCGCTCCAGGATCTCCGGTCTCCCTGGAACATGTTGGTACGGCGGTGAACCGCAGCCCGAACTGCAACCCGTGAGAACTCCTGACCTGCGCGGGCACTCAGGCCGATCGACCCGATGAGCTCTGCCGACGTAGCCAGTCATTGCTACCGACGACCAAACACCGCCACCGCGGCCCCAAGGCGAGCTCGGCATCAGGGCACGGAACGGAGAGTGGACAAGGAGTACGACAGGCACGGCGTCAGTCATCGTGCATCGCACCGCGACCTCCCCGCCGGGTGGCGACGAGGAGCGCGATGGCGCTGATCGCGTAGGCGACGGGTGCCAGCGCCCAGTATCCGCCCTCGGGGCGCGTACCGAAGTGGAAGTCCGGCTGACTACCGGCGAACATGTCCGCGAGCACGTCCGCGAGCACGTCCGCGGGGATGCCCTCCGGCGGGAGGGTGATCGGGAGCTCTCTCAGCACAAGCGGTAGATGGAGCAAGGCCAGGACGCCGCAGATTCCGCTGATGACGTCGACCAGCGTGCGATTTCTTGCCATGGCGACAACGCCCACCAGAAATGGCAGGACGCCGATGACGAAAAGGTCGAGGACTAAGAGATCTCGCTTCGAGGCCCCGGCGATGTCGCCGGCGATCATCGCCAAAGGCAAGGGAGGGGAAGACCATCTGCTCTCTGTCGTCGTAGCGAGCAACGCCCAAGGCACCAGCGAAGCGCTCACCGCCACCACGACCCACGCCCACGAACGCCGGCCGGTCGGCGTGTTCCTCCACGTCGGCACCGGAAGAGCGTACAGGGCATGTTCCCGAGTTGCCCCGGTACAGGTAGACGCCCGCTGGACCCCGATAAGAACAATTCGGCAATTCGGCAAGAGGTCCCGTGTTGACTCGTGTTGCTTTCTCGACACCGCCCGAGGGGGCGATAGCTCAGCAAAGCGACAGGCCGGGTCTCCGCAACTTGCCGACCAGTGGGATCCAATTGCCGACCAGTGGGATCCAAGCAGGTTCCGTTAGAGCAGGGGCATGAGTAATGAGATACACCCCTTGAGCCGGCGGGAAGGCCCGGTGCCCCCAGTGGAGCGCGAGAGGCGGACGGTTCCCTTTGACGCCTCCCTACCCGACGTGTGTGTGCACCGGAAGACGTGCTTCGCGCTGTACGTCCAATCGGAAGGCGGTATGGGCTGGCTTCTGAGCAAGCTAGCGTTCTACTGGGCGTTTTACGGGATCGTGTGGACGGGGGTGATCTGGTGGTGGGTGCTGCCGGGGCTCGCACTCATGCTGGCGGTGACGCTCCCACTCCTCCTGGCCTCATCCGTGGTGTACCGCAGGCGGGGGCATCGTGGTTGGTGCTGGGCGCTGCATTCGCTGGACCTGGAGGAGATCATCCCTGACGTGCTGACGCCGTTCGCCTTGATCGAGCTGTTCTTCATGTGGATCCTGTGGCCCTTCCGTCGGCTCTGGCACCTCTTCGCCTGGATCTGGAGGCTCTTGTCCGGGCTGGGAGATCTCTAGGCCTTCAGGACTGAGCGGTCGTCAAGGCTTGTCCGCCCGTGATCCTGGCCTCGGATCTTTCAGCAACACGAAGCGGCCTGCCCCCGACAGGGGAGCAGGCCGCCTTGAAGCAAGGCCGCGTAGTTAAGGTCGTGGGACCTGTGTCAAGGGAGGGTGTAGATGCCACGGCCGGTCTTGCGGATCAGACCTTGGCGTGCCCATTGGGCCATCTGCACGCAGAAACTGTGTAGGTCCGGGACGCCGAGTAGCTGTCCGACCTCGCGCGCGTGCCAGGAGCGGCCGAGCTGAGTCTGCATGAGGGCGAGGACGTGTTGTTTGCGTCCGATGCGGGCTCGGGCGGCGGGCTTGTCCCGGCGGGCGGCTGGGGTGGGCCGGGTGGTATCGGCCAGATGGCGGTCCAATGCCCACGATCGCAGGGGGCGTGGCTGTACGGCAGGTGGTGCGGTGCGTCCATGGTGGATCAGGAAGCACAGGCTGGTGATGGTCACGCTGCCTGGTGGCCGGTCGTCGGTGCGATGGGTGTGGTAGCGGGAGATCGGGGACTTGACCTTGCGAATGCTGAGGCGCCGGCGGCGCGCGGGCAGCAGGCCGGCCAGGACCGCCCGGCCGATACCGCCCAGCAGATCGACAGCGCCGTCATCGGTATCGGGCAGGATCCGGTGGGCGGTGATGACCTGCTCGCGGGCCCGTTGCAGGGCGGTGGTGAAGCAGGCCCGATCGGGGTCGGTGCCCGGACACGTCTCCACGGCGTCGGTCATGGCCCGGCGCAGGACTTGGTAAAGGGTGAGCGCGGCCCACATCTCCTGTTCGATGCCGGCCGGGTCGCCCGAGCGCAGAACGGCGCCGGTCATCAGGGTGTGGCGCAGTGCCAGATAGGCCGATTCGATCTCCCAGCGCTCGTGGTAGAGCTGTATCAGTTGCTCGGCCGGATCGGTGCGATGGTCGGTCAGGGTGGTGACCAGCCGGTAGCGGCCCTGGACGCGGCGGCCGTCGGCCAAGGTCACGATCACGTCGGCGTCGATGATACGGACCTTCAGACCGGCCAGAACGGACAGAAACGAGCCATCGGATAGCTGAGCCAGCACCGGTGGGCGGCGACTGGTGCGGATACGGACCAGCAGTTGGGCGCCGGTGGCGGTGACCTCCCTGAGGAAGGCGTCGGCGTCGAAGGCGCGGTCGGCCAGCACGAGCATGTCGGAGCGCAGATGCTGTAGCAGGCGCAGCGCGTAGGTGCTCTCGCCTGCGGCAGGAGCGCCGAAGGTGGCGCCGATCAGGGCGCGGGTGCCGGTCTCGACCAGCGTCATGAGCATCAGCATCGGATAGCCCGCCCAGGCTTGGCGGTAGCAGGCGCGGCCGTAGTGGTCGCGGTTGCGGGTCGTGTCGGGGACCTTCAGGGAGCTGCAGCCGTCGAAGGCGACGGTGCGCCGGCGGCGGTAGCACACGCCCGGGGTGTGCGGCTGAGCTATGGGTCCGGCCAGTACCTCGAACAACGCCTTCAGCGGGGCTGATCCTATGCGGCGGCGCAGATCACGCAGCGCCTTGTCGGACGGGGTGGGCACGGCAAGGCCGTGCAGGCCGGCGACCAGTTTGTCCCATACCCGCAGGTAGCCCATGCGCGGGAATAGGCCGAGCGCAAGCGTGAAGTACACCCCGACCCGTGAGGGTAGATCCCGCAGTCTGCGCTGCACGGTTCTGGTGTCGGCGAGGACCGCGTCGACCATCTCGAAGGGGACATGCTGGGTCAGCTCGCCCAGGTGGCCGGGGGCGTAGATGCCGTCGGCGACCGTGATGGCACGCGTGACGGTGGTGGTGGCAGACTGGCAGTTCAACGGGACCTCTAAAACGGGACGATCTTGGCGGATTGCCCTGATTTATCAGAGGTCCCGTTGCTGTGTCTGCCCTGAACGGCACACCCGCAGATCCCTTGACTCAGCCCCCGAACCCTTAACTACGCGGCCTTGCGCCTTGAAGACGTGGAGAAAGTCCTCATCCGCAGCCCATGGCTCGTGGGTGACCCCTGGTGATCTTGAGTCTGTAGTGCGGTGACCACCTACGTTCACCGGGTCCGGGAACACGCCGGGCGAGGTTGGGGTCGCCTGGATCTGTGAGCCTTACATTCGACGGCGACGTGTGATGCTTAACGTGTGATGCTTGAGGTGGACCCTCGTGGGGTGAGCACGGACCTTCGCCGGGTTTGATCAGGTGGTGTGGGGATCGGCGCCTCAGCGACCGCTGCGAGCAGCTCGATCGGGAACTCCGGATCGGCCTGGCCGACGGCGAGCGCGATCCACCGGCCGGTTTCCAGCCGCCAGAGGAGCATCGTGCCGCTGAGCTGGCAGAGCGTGATCATCGGCTCCGGAGCCGGGTCCTCACCCCGCAGATAAGGCCATAGATCGATGGTCTCGGGCTCGCCCCAGCGTGTCGTCAGAGTGGCCACCAGTGCCTGGAGGGCGGTGTCGATCTCCTCCTCGGCCGCCTCGACGGTCTCCTCGCTGCGGTCGTCCCAGAAATCCCGGCTGGCCTGCAGGACGCACACGTGATGACCCGGCCCGCTGGAGCGACGTCCCTCCCGCGTGCCCTCCCCCGGGAAAGGAAGGGCCAGCAGGTCGTCGACGACAGCGAGTCGATCTTCCGTGGTCATGCCATGAGGCTAGTGAGCCGGTGAAGGTAGGTGGACATCGCAGTAGCGGCTACTCCGATTCCGCTATGGCGATCTCCGCAGGAAGCACGCGCACCCTGAGGGGAACGCGTCGTGATCGCGCTGGATGAGTGCGTGAGCCCGCACGTGGCGGATGCCTCTCACGCGGAGCATGCCCCAAGGCACTCGATCGATCAGTGGTGGCCTGCAGACGCCGTTGCTGCATTTCGCTGCTGTACGGGCATGTCAAAGGCCCTCCGGGATGATCCCGGAGGGCCTCTGACCTGCTGCGCGGCCGAGAGGACTCGAACCCCTAACCTTCTGATCCGTAGCCGGTTCGAGATCGTCCATGGACGACCACCACTGTCACGAATGGCTGCTCGGCGGCCCTTCCTGCTTGATCGGTTTCCAGGTTCGTACACCGGCGTCCAGGCACGTTGTTAGCAACAGCGTTAGCAAGATCCCCGGGCCAGCGCCTCTTCAAGGCGACACGTCCGTCGGCGTTGACGTTCATGATCAGCCGAAACGCTGGATCATGGACACGAGCTCGTTCTGAGCCTTGGGAGCCCACCCGATCAACGCCACCACCACGGTGCCACGGGTCGGTATGGAGGCTTCCCCATACCGCTAGGGTGTCGCGAAAACGGAGATCATCTTGTCGCGATTAGCCCAACTCGCATGGGCGACCGCCCTAGCCGCCGCAGCGTACTCGACCTGGAGCGCCTGGCAAGTCGAGTACGGGTCCTCCTATGCCGTCCTTGGCTGCGTGAGGTTCTTCGACACCGGTGGCTTCGGCCTCACCAGACTGGCGTCGGCACCTCTGGGGGACGCCTACGAGATCGCGGACCTGGCCCTCCTATGGGGCGTGCCCTCCATCCTCGTCCTCACGGGGTTCCTGATGTCGGCCGCCACCGGGAACGGAGCGATCACCGGGCGCCGGGTGGCCGGCCTGCTCGTCCTTCTCGCGATCGTCGGACCGGCCGCCCCTTCGTACATGGCTGAGGACGGCTGCTCGATGATCCCCGTCCTCAGCAGCGAATGGTTCGCGACCGTGGCGAGCGCCTACGGGCCTGCGCAGTCGGCCCTCCTGCTCTCCGCGTTGCTGGTGCTGCTGGCCTCCCGGACCGCAAGGGACACCTGGCCGAGTGGGTTCGCCGAGCGCCGGGCGGTGGCGTTCACCTTCGATTACTTGATCTTCGTCGCCTTACTGAGCCTCTTAGAGGGAGGGGTCAGCAGCTTGGACTACGGCCTCCTGAACTGGTTCAGGGTCAACGAACCGACATCGCTGCTTGTCGCCGTGCCCGCGTTCCTTTACGTCCTGACGGGACGGACGTTCGGCAAGCGGCTGATGCGCATCCGCGTCGTCTCCGCCGACACCGGCCACTGGCCGGGTTGGCGCAGGGCCGCAGTCCGCGCGCTTGTCTTCCCCGTCCTCGTCTGCGTGCCACAGTGCGGCCTGGTCGTGCTCCTGGTGGACGTTCTGTGCTCGGTGGCCGACCCGGCCGCTCGCACCTTGCACGACCGCCTCGCCGGCACTCGGGTCGTGCGCGACCTGCTGTAGCTGCGGTAACTGCGGCGCAGCGGCTCGCGGCGCTCGACAAGCCGGCCTGACTCCCGATGGTCCGTCTGGGCCGTCGTCCCCTCGCGGACCGGCCGCCCTTTCGGTCGGGGTTTCACGATCGCCCTCTCACCGCTGGCCGGCACCCGGGCCGTCTGTGTCCGTCCCGGCCTTAAACGGTGGCATCGTGTTTCGATCTAGGCGCAGCGTGAGCGCCTACTTGCAAACGGGAGCCGGTCACGAGGTTGACGCCTAGTTTGCCTGGTCAGGCGGCAGATATGGAACGTCAAGGCATACTTCCATGAGATGACGTTGCTGCACTTGGCTGCTGTACAGCAGCCAAGTGATAGGGCTCTACCAACTGGTCTGTAGCTGGACTACGGACGTCACGATCCCCAGAGCAACCAGAACCATCCTCCTCAGATGCGCCTCGCCTGACTCCAGTTTCAGCTTCGTCTAACGTCTGAAGCGCCCACGACTTCCTCGGATAGCGCTCTGTACAGGCGGACTGTCTTTACCCTTGCTCCGATGCGCGTCGGCGTCAGTCGGCGCCCTCAGTGCGTATGGCGCTTGGTCTCCGGCCCGAGCGGGGGTCTGTAACCCGATCCGCCTCACTGTCCAAAGGTAACAGGACGTAGATCTTTATCTTCGGACTGAGAGGTAAGCATGAGCTTAGGCAGTGGGCTGACGGCCATGATCCTAGCCGGAACGGCCGGTATCGCGGCTGTTCAGGAGCCCGTTCCTCTTCACGGGGGGAGCATCGCGCGAGGAGGGGACACGGGCAGCGTGACCCTGCTGACCGGGGACCGCGTCATCGTCACGGGCAAGGGTCACCGTGTGGAGCCGGGTCCGGGCAGGCGGGTGCGCTACGCCACGCAGCGCCGCGACGGCCATCTTCTCGTCTTCCCCTCTGACGCGATGCCGCTGGTGGCCGAGGGCGTGCTGGATGAGCGGCTGTTCGACGTCACCCAGCTCTTGGAGTGGCGGTACGGCGACGCGGACAGGGCTGACATTCCGGTGATCGCGCAGTCTGCCCAGGGCGCGGCGCCCGCGCTGCGAGCCGCGCGGCAGACTCGGCAACTGGCCCATCTCGATATGACCGCCTTGCACGTTCCCAAGGCTGGGGCAGGCGAGACCTGGAAGGACCTGATCGCCGGCTCCCGGACCCTGGTGGCGGAGAAGACCAGGTTCTGGCTCGACGGGCGCCGCTCGTTCGCCCTCGATCAGAGCGTCAAGCAGATTGGCGCCACGGAAGCGTGGAAGCAGGGTCTGACCGGCAAAGGTGTCACGGTGGCCGTGCTCGACAGCGGCTACGACGCCGACCATCCGGACCTTAAGGATGTGGTCACTCAGACTCGGAACTTCACTGATAGTCCCGACATGCGTGATGTCATCGGGCACGGCACGCACGTCGCCTCGATCATCGCCGGCGCCGGGGAGAAGTACCGGGGCGTGGCGCCGGACGCCAAGCTCGCCGTCGGAAAGGTAGGCGATGACTGGTCCACCGACTCCGCCGTGCTGGCGGGCATGGAGTGGGCAGCCGTCGACATCAAGGCCAAGATCATCAACATGAGTCTCGGTGGAAAGGACACCCCGGAGCTGGATCTCCTGGAGCAGGCGGTGAACACGCTGTCCGCACAGACCGGAGCACTGTTCGTCGTGGCAGCCGGCAACTCCGGTGACCTCGACACGGTGAACAGCCCGGGCAGCGCCGACGCGGCTCTGAGCGTCGGCGCCGTCGACAGGTCGGACCGAATCGCCGAATTTTCCAGCCACGGCCCTCGGGCGGGCGACCATGCGATCAAGCCGGACATCACCGCCCCCGGCGTCGAGATCGTGGCCGCGGCGGCCAAGGGCACGGCCGACGGCCCCTACGTCGCGCACAGCGGCACCTCGATGGCTGCCCCGCACGTGGCGGGAGCCGCAGCGATCCTCGCCCAACGCCACCCCAACTGGACGGGTGAACGGCTCAGGGCGGCATTGATCGGCACCGCCAAACCCACCGCGGACGTCACGCCGTACCGGCAGGGCGCCGGGCGGGTGGACCTGGTCCGCGCACTGACGCAGCCGGTCGTGGCCGTACCGGGCAACGTCTGGGCCCTCTTCCCGTGGCAGGACTCCGGCACGCGGGAGACGACCAGGACCATCACCTATACCAACTCCGGCGACGCCCCCGCCATCCTGGACCTCGCCATCGAGAGCGACGTGCTGAGGCTGTCGGCTAAGCGGCTGGAGGTTCCTGCCGGAGGGGAGGCCTCGGTGACCCTCACGATCAATGCCGATGGGAAGGCGCCGGGGGACTACCCCGGAATCGTCACGGCCAGGTCGGGCGACACCGTCATCCGAACTCTGGCCGGCGCGTACGTGGAACCGAAGTCCTACGACGTGACCATCACCGCGATTAGCCGGGACGGCAGGCCTGCCACCGCTTCCGGGCAGGCCTACAACCTGGAGACCGGCAGCCGGCTGATCCTGCCCTTCAAGAACGGAGTGGCCAAGGCCCGGCTGCCCGAGGGCCAATGGAACCTCTACGCGGAACTGGTGGAGCAGTCCACGATCGCGATCACGATCGCGAACGTACCGCTGAAGGTCGACGGCGGTGACCGGGAAGTGGTGCTGGACGCGCGCCAGGCCAAGCAGATCCGGTTCTCGCTGGACGAACCGACCGCCGTGCCCGACCACACCTTGGAGCTCGCCTTGGCCAACGGGTCCTGGAACTTCCAGTGGATCGCCGGAGGAGACCCCAACGAGAACTTCTTCGTGCTTCCGGTCCACCAGCCGGGGCTGAGGTACATGACCAGGACCATCTGGCACAAGAAGGAAGCCTCGCCCAGCCCGTATCGCTATGACCTCGTCGACTACCGTACCGGCGGCATCCCGGACGATCCTTACTACCGCGCCCGTACGAGTGATCTCGTCAAGCTGACCGCGACCTACCGGGCATCCGGCGTGGCCGCCAAGGGAGAGGTGTTCCTGGGCCCTCGCTTCCCTGGATCCGACTCTTCGATGATGTCCCCGACTCCTGCCACCGACCTGCCGGGCACCATGACGCACTACCGCACTCTCGGGTTCACCTGGGACTCGCAGTTTCAGGTGGGCACGTTCTCGGCGATCGGTACCGACCGGTATTCGAAGGCCAGCCCTCGCCGTGAGGTGTGGAACGCCGCGGTGACCGGCCCGGCGTTCACCACCTCCGGCGGCGGCCGTACCGGGAACGAGCTGAGCTTCGCGGCCCCGCAGCTCTTCACCGACGGCGTGACCGGGCGGACCGGCACCGACACCTCCGCCACCGGCACCGTCACACTCGCGAAGGGCGACGAGATGATCGCCGAAACCGACCTGACCGACTGCGCGGACCGGGAACCCTGCTTGACGGCTGAGCTCCCGGCGGAGGCCTCTACCTACACGCTCACCGCCGCAGCACGCAGGCAGGTGCCGTACGCGACGCTGTCCACCGCGGTGGACGCGGTCTGGACTTTCCGCTCGGCCAGTACGGCCAAGCCGCAACCGCTGCCCCTGATGGCGGTGCGCTACGCACCTGTCGGCCTCGACGACTCCAACCGAGCCAAGCCGGGCTCCCTGACCCGGTTGCCCATCTGGATCGAGCGGAACCCTGGAGCGTTCACCTCCGCGGTGAAGTCCGTCAAATTGGAGGCATCCTTCAACGACGGTGCGACTTGGCGTCCGGTGCCCTTGCACCCCACCTCGTCGGGGTGGACGGCACTGCTCACGAATCCCGGCACGCCGGGATTCGTCTCGCTGCGCGCCACGGCGACGGATGCCGCCGATGACAGCGTCACGCAGACGGTCAACCGCGCGTACGCCGTCGGCTGACCGCACAGGACGGGGGCTCATGCCCCCGCCCTGTGCTGCCGACAGCCCTGGGAGAGCGCCCACGGGATCAACGCATTCCCATAAGAGATCATGGAGTCATGGGGGGCGTGGTGTACCCAGCGGAGACTGGCCTGAGATCCGCAACAGCGCCGATGCTTGATTCCTTGCCACCGCCATACCTAGTGACCTGGTACGACGTGTGCCGTTCGCGCTGCCGTTCGGCCTGGTGAGGAGAGAATCGCCGCCCTCTTGTGACTTTTCGGACGATTCTGACCAAAAGGGGTGTCAAACGACGAAGGGAGCATGCCAGTACGTCGCAAACAGGCGGAGATCGCTACAGATCACGTGGCGTTCGAAGCCTTCTACCGGCGGCATGTCGATGCGGTCACCCGCTTCCTCGCTCGGCGGGGCACAGGACCCCCAGTTGATCGAGGCGGCCAAGTGCCTGGACAGACAGGTCCGTGACCGAGGCGTGGGCATTCGCACGATCGGGTTGGACAGCATTCGTAACGATGGCCTTACGCTGGCGTACGCGGAATGGCTGGTCGAGATCGGCGCGCAGGTTCGCACGGTGTCGACCCTGCCCATCCGGATGTTGATCTATGATCGCCGGATCGCCTTTCTCCCGGTGGACGCGTCGAATACCCAAGTAGGGGCCGTGCAGGTGTCGGAAAGCGGGACCGTGGTTGCAGTCCTCGCGTTGTTCGACCAGATCTGGAATGTGGCGACGCCCATCGGGTCGCAGCCGCGCAGGGACGAGGCCGGACTGCTGCCACAGGAACGGCAACTGCTCAGCCTTCTGGCCGAAGAAATGACGGACGAGGCGGCCGGTCATCACCTCGGCCTGTCTCAGCGCACCGTGCGACGCATGATGGCCGCGATCATGGAGCGATTAGGTGCTCGTAGCCGTTTTGAGGCAGGGTTGCGCGCGGCGCGACAAGGCTGGCTCTGACCCCACGCCTCCGCTTTCGGGTGCCGCTGCCTTCGGGTGCCGTCGCGATGCGGGCTCGCGTGCCTTTTGCCGCGTCCGGCAAACCGTCGTTGTGATGGCCGCGCATCAGTACAATCGCGTTTGATTTCCGTCGGACGATCATGTGGAAGAGGACATGCGCCCTGACTTCATCATGCCCCCGAAGCTGACGGCCGGGCAGCGGGTGGCCGTGGTCTCTCCTTCCTTCGCGGCACCTGGGATGTTCCCCGCCGTACACGAACTGGCGATGCGGCGGCTTCGAGACGAGTTCGAGCTGGAGCCGGTGGAATATCCGACCACCCGCCGATTGGGGGCCTCGCCGCGGGAGCGGGCGGCCGATCTCATGGACGCGTTCTCCGACCCGGACATCCATGCGGTGCTGGCCACGATCGGAGGCGATGACCAGCTCTGCGTGCTGCCCTACCTGGACCCCTCCGCGGTGGCTCCCAAGCCGTTCGTCGGCTACAGCGACAACACCAACCTGCTCAACTGGCTGTGGAACCTCGGCGTGGTCGGCTACCACGGCGGATCGACCATGGTGCACCTGGGGCGCGGCGGCGGACTCCATCCGGTGACCAGCGGTTCACTGCGGGCCGCGTTGTTCTCCGGCGGCGATGTCGCGTTGCACCCGGTCGATGTGTTCAGTGAGGACGAGCTCGACTGGAGCGATCCCGCCTCGCTGAACCAAGCGGCACCGACCCTTCCCAGCCCGGGCTGGAGCTGGCATCAGCCCGATCGGGTCGTCACCGGGCCCACCTGGGGTGGCAACCTGGAGGTCCTGCACTGGAATCTGGCCGCCGGCCGATGGATACGTGCGGTCGAGGACTACGCCGGTTGTGTGCTGCTGCTGGAGACGTCCGAGGAGATGCCGCCGGGGCAGGAGGTGTTCCGCATGCTGCGGAATGCCGGCGAACGCGGACTGCTCGCACAGTTTCCGGCGATCCTCGTCGGTACGGCGAAAGCCACGAATCTGTCCAGGGTCAGCAGTCCTGAAGAACGAGAGAGCTACCGCACCGAGCAACGCGAAACGATCCTGCGGATCCTCGGCCGTTACCACCCTGAGGCCATGGTCGTGTTCGGCGTGGACTTCGGGCACACCGATCCCCAATGGATTCTTCCCTACGGTGGAATGATGACCGTGGACGGTCCTGCCCGGCGCATCATCGCCCTCTATTGACGCCGTACCGATCAAGAAACGTAGGCGTGACAAGCTCACGCCCCCTGATCAGGACCGTTTTCGCGGGTGACAGCCTGGATGTATGAGGTATTCAGACAGAAGCGGAGGGCTGTCTGCGCGGGTGCGGAACAGCGGCAGGCGCTGCGGTTGCGGGCGGCGGACATGTTCGCCGGAGGCATCAGGCCCCCGCGGGTGGCTCAACAGCTGGGAGTGACGCGCAAGTCGGCCTATGAGTGGCATCGGGCATGGCAGATTGCTGGCAAGGCCGCGCTGGCGTCCAAGGGAGCCAGCGGCACCGGCTGCAAACTGACCGATGAGCAGCTGACGCACCTGGAGACGGCGCTGGAGCAGGGAGCCGCCACCTATGCCAGCGCTGGACGGCGTCGCGGGTCGCCACGCTGATCGCTGAGACGTTTCGCGTGCCCTGCACCGCCCGTGATGTGGTGTATCTGCTGAGGCGATTGGGCTGGTCGTTCCAGGTGTCGGCGCACCGGGCCGCCCGACGCGACAGCGCGCGGGTCGCCGAGTGGACGAGGCGGGTGTGGCCGGCGATAAAAGCACCTGGGCGGCTTGGGGATCGTGACTGGTGTTCGCCGACGAATCCGGCCAAAGCCTGAGACCGCCCCGAGGAAGGATCTGGGCCCGCATGGGCCAGACCCCGGTGCTGGAGGTCTCCTATGGTGATCGGGGCCGGGTTTCGATCGCCGCCCTGATCCGCGTCCAGCCTGGCCGCCGCGTCCGGCTGATCTATCGCACGATCACTTACCACCAGCGCCGGGGCGAACGGAAAGGCTTCGTCACAACCGACTTCAAGGCCCTGCTGCACGACGCCCATGCTCAGCTCGGTGGCCCGATCTCGCTGGTGTGGGATAGCTTGCCCGAGCACGTCAGCGCCCGGATGCGTGAGTGGATCACCGCCCAGGCCGACTGGCTGCTGGTCTACCGGCTACCGCCGTACGCGCCCGACCTCAACCCGGCCGAGGGCATCTGGTCCAACCTGCGCATCACCCTGCTCAACTTCGCCGTCCGCGGCATCGATGAGCTCACCGCCTTGATCAAGCACCGGCTCAAACGCATGCAGTACCAGCCCGAGCTACTGACCGGGTTCATCGCCCAGACCGGACTCATGATCTACGACTCGATGTAACCCTCAGCTTTCTCGCTCAGCAGCAAGGGTGTTGGCAAGAACCCCGGACGGTCAAGAAAGAAGAAGGCCCCTGAGCGGATAATCCCTGCTCAGGGGCCTTCTTGCATCTGCGCGGCCGAGAGGACTCGAACCCCTAACCTTCTGATCCGTAGTCAGATGCTCTATCCATTGAGCTACGGCCGCTCGCTGCGTAAGTAATCATAGCGGGTCTTGGGGCGTGCCTCGAACCACTTAATGGATCTGGATCTGGCGAGATCTTCGTGCCTGGATTCCCCGGCGTCCGCCGGGGGTCGCCGCCGGTGGCGGATGGGGATGAACCAGCCGGGGACGCCCATGCCGGAGGAGGACGCCCGGCGGGCATACGCGTTCCCCGGGTCGATGGAGCAGGTCCGGGAGGGGCTGCAGCACCTCTACGAGCACATTCACGAGGTTCCGGCCTTCCTCGTGCCGTGCATCATCGGGCGGACCGAGAACGAGGGCGTCCTCGAACAGGCCAACACCTTCGGCTCCATCATGCCTGCGGTGTGGAGCTCCATGCCGGCCGCGCGCGCCCGCTCGCTGGGCACGGCCTGGCTGGGGCCGCTCCACCTGGAGCGGGAGGGGCCCAGGTCCCCGGCATACCGTACGGACAGGTGATGCAGGTGGCCTTCGTCCCCCTGGCCTACACGATCGGGACGGATTTCAAGCCCGCGCGCAGGGGGCCGATGGAGGAGGTCACGCACTGGGACGCTGGTGATCCTCCCCGGGGACCCGGCGGCCCGCTCCGTGCCCCGGCGGCCGTCCCCTCCGAGTGCGCGGCCGCCTTCCGGGGACACGGCTACCGCCCCGGGGACACGGCTACTGCTCCCGGGACACGGCTACCGCTCCGAGTGCGCGGCCTCCCTCTCAGGAGAGGCGGCCACCTTCTTCGGGAACAGGGTGTAGCTCACCGGCCAGAGCACCGCGATCAGCGGGACCTTCAGCATGCTGACCATGAAGGCGGTCAGCGCCTCCGTCCGGGAGGGGGCGTCGACGATCCAGACCAGGCCGTACAGCAGGGCGCAGGCGAGGCCGTACGCGATGACGATCCGGAGCCACATGCCCCATTCGTACCGAGCTCTGGCCATGCCGCCGGGCGGGGGCTTCCAGGGCTCGGGGCCTCCGGCGAAGCGGTGGGCGAACTTCGCGTCGGCCCATTTCAGGGTCCGGTGGCCGAAGACGATCGAGTAGGCGAGATAGGCGCCGGCCAGGCCGTGGCGCCAGTCCGCCTCCGCGCCGCCACGCATGTCGACCACGGCGGCGGCCAGCAGGATCACGTCCAGCACCGGCACCAACAGCAGCAGCGCCGTGCTGAGCCGCCGCATGCGCCACAGGTAGCGCGAGGCCAGGCCCAGCCCGAGGAAGACCCAGAACCCGATCTCGCAGCCGATGACAACCGCCAGAATCATGCGTCAATGATCCCGGGCCGCTACCGGCCGGGGCATCGTCGGCACTGATGAACCGGCCTACATCCTTGTGTGTACGGCGGACCCGCCTGCTTCCGGATCAACGGGACGCCCGGAGATGATGAGATAAGGGACATGAGACGGGACGACGTGCTGTGGGCCGTGGCCTCCTTCGTCGTCGGCATCGTCCTGCTCTTCGCCGGCGCCTACCTGCACCGGTCGACGCCCGCCTACCTGCTCGCCGGGCCGCTGCTGGTCAGCTGCCTGGGGGTCGCGGTGCGGCGGACCTCGCCGAGGGCCGCCCTCGCGCTGGGCGTCGTCGCGCTGACCGCCGACGGCTTCCTCGGCCCGTCCATGGGCACGATCGCGGTCTTCACCGACAACCTCTACGCCTCCACCCGGTACGGCCCGGCCCGGCTGGGCAAGTGGTTGCTCGGCGTCACCTCGGTCTTCGCCGTCATCGGCGGGACGACCGCGGTGTTCATCTTCCGCGACCTGGGCGTCCTGCCGGTGACCGCCGTCCAGCTCGGCCTGATCGGGATCACCCCCGTGCTCACCGGGATGGTCATCAGGCAGTTCCAGGAGCAGGCCGAGCTGGAGCGCGCCCGGGCCGAGCAGGTCGCCCGGCTGGCCGAGCTGGACCGGCAGGCGGCGGTGGACGCCGAGCGGGCCCGGATGGCCAGGGAGCTGCACGACATGATCGCCAACCACTTCAGCGCGATCGCCATCCAGTCCACGGCCGTGCTGTCCCGCAGGGATCTGGACGCGGAGACCGTGCGGGGCGTGCTGGAGTCCATCCGGGAGAACAGCGTCCAGGGCATGGCCGAGATGCGCGCCATGATCGGACTGCTCCGGCAGGACGGCGAGGAGGCCGAGGCCACGCGGCGGCGGGTCGCCGAGGCGGAAGAGCTGGTGGAGCGGGCCCGGGAGGCGGGGCTGGACGTACGGCTCCGCGTGGACGGCGACATCCGGGAGCTGCCCGCCCCGGTGGATCTCGCCGGATACCGGATCGTCCAGGAGTCGCTGACCAACGCGCTCAAGCACGGCGGCAAGGTCGCCGACCTGGTGATCGGCTACCGGCCGGGCCTGGTGACGCTGACCGTGGACAATCCGGTCGGCGGCGCCGGGCGGGCGCTCCCCGGCGCGGGCGCCGGGATCATCGGCATGCGGGAACGGACCACCCTCGTCGGCGGCCTCTTCGAGGCCGGGCCGTACGAGGACGGCTGGCGCGTCCGCGCCGAACTGCCCACCGGGGAGATCTCATGACCATCCGAGTCCTCGTCGCCGACGACCACGCGGCGGTCCGCGCCGGGATCGTCCTCATCCTCGGAGGTCAGGAGGACATCGAGGTCGTCGGGGAGGCCGCGGACGGCGAGCAGGCCGTCGCCATGGCCATCGCCCTACGGCCCGACGTGGTGCTGATGGACATCCGGATGCCGAAGCTGGACGGGATCTCCGCGACGCGCGAGCTGAGCGGGATCGCCGACGTCCTGATCCTGACCACGTTCGACATCGACGAATACATCTTCGGGGCGCTGCGGGCGGGGGCCGCCGGGTTCCTGCTCAAGAACACCGACGCCGGCGCGCTGGTGGACGCGCTGCGGGTGGTGGCCCGGGGGGACGGGCTCATCTCGCCGTCGGTCACCCGGCGGCTGATCTCGGCCTTCGGGACGTCCGTCCCGGAGCGCAGGCCGCAGGAGATCGGCAGCCTGACACCGCGTGAGCGTGAGGTGCTGGCCTGCATCGGGCGGGGCATGTCGAACGCGGAGATCTCCACCGAGCTGGACATGGCGGAGGCGACCACGAAGACCCACGTCAGCAGGGTGCTGAACAAGCTGGGTCTCCGCAGCCGCGTCCAGGCCGCGATCCTCGCTCAGGAGCTGTCAGCGGGGACGTAGGGCTCCGATCTCGGAAACTCCCGGTCCCTCGACACCCGCTCAGGACGTCTTCTCGGGGACGTAGAGGGAGAGGGTGTCGGCGACGCAGGCGGCCCGCTTCTGGCCTTCCACCTCGATGGTCAGGCGCATGCTCGACAGGTAGCCCGAGGGGGTCCCCTTGACGTCGCCGAGCTCCGCTCCGGCCCGGATCCGCGCGCCGACCGGGACCGGCGCGGGGAAGCGGACCCTGTTGAGCCCGTAGTTGATGCCCATGGCCAGGCTGCCCACCTCCATCAGCTCCGTCATGAACGACGGCAGCAGCGCCAGGCTCAGGTAGCCGTGGGCGATGGTCCCCTTGAACGGGCCCTGCGCCGCCTTCTCGACGTCGACGTGGATCCACTGGTGGTCGTCGGTCGCGTCGGCGAACAGGTTGACCTGTTCCTGGGTGACCTGGCGCCATTCGGTGTAGCCCAGGTGCTCGCCGACGGCCGCCTTGAGCTCCATGACATCCTTGAAGATCCTCATGCTCGGAACTTTATTCCGCCGGAGGGACGGCGAGAAGGTTCAGCACCGTGTACTCCGTCGCCTTGCCCACCTCCTCGGTGCCGCAGGCACCCTTGTGGCAGACCTTCTCCGTCTTCACGGTGCCCGCCCGCCAGTAGTGGATCGAGCTGGGGCTGGAGGAGATCCCGGTGCCCATGCCGCCCGAGGTGCCGTCCTCGCTCACCCACCCGATCCCGCCCGCGGCGCCCGTGGCCAGGTCGTAGGACGCGGAGAAGAACTTTCTGGAAGGACCGGACAGGGAGACCGTGAGATGGCGTCCCAGCGCGATGTCCAGGTCCCCTCCGTAGGAGAGATCCGCCACGTCCCGGCTGTCCGAGCCGTCCGGCCGCTGCACGAGGAGACCGCCGCCCTTCCGCTGCCCGGCGCACCAGGTCTCGGAGCAGCGCAGCCCGCTCACCCCGTCGGGCACCTGGATCTCCTGCCGCTCGCCCGTCTCCAGGTTGACGAGCGCGCTCTGGTTCTTCCACATGCCGCTGGACCTGACGTAGTCCGCGGCCCACGGCCAGGAGAGCAGGTGGAGCCCTTCTCCGCCGGGGACCTTCTCCGGAGTGCCTCCGGTGATCGGGACGCGGGAGACGCCCCCCGAACGGTCGGACCAGAGGACGTGGTCGCGGGTGACGGCGATCCGCTCCACGTCCACGCCGCCGGACACCTCTGCGATCCGCTTGGCCGTACCGCCGGAACGGGGCACCACCCAGAAGTCGGCCCACTTCTCACCGCTGTTGGGCCTGGTGCCGTACCAGGCGATGTGCTCGGGACCCACCTCGACGTCCTGGACGAAGTAGCCCTTCACCCCCGGCGGCTCGGTCATCTCGGTGAGGATCCTGCGCTCGCGGGTCGCGGTGTCGTAGACCTCCAGCCGCCCGGCCTTCTCGAAGGAGGACTCGGCGGTCAGCAGCAGCTCGGTGGCGCTCAGCCCGGTCACCGGCCGGTAGCGCCAGCCGTCCGGCGCCGCGGCCGGGATCGTGGACACCGCCGAGGGCCAGACCTCCGCGGCGGGCCGGACGTCGAGCCGCCCGGCCTCCTCGGCCCCGTCCTCGCCGGCCCGGTCCTCGGAGGACGGCGCGGCCGTCACCTTGGTGAGCGCATTCCCTTCTCCGCCCCCGCTGGAGAAGGATCCCCTGGCCACCGCCGTACCGCCACCGATCACCGCGATCACCCCGGCGACCGCGAGCGCTGACTGCACCCGCCTGCGCGTGCGCCGCCCGCGCCGCCGGTGGACCGCCGCGAGCAGGTCGTCCACCGGTGGAGGCGCGGCGTCGGCCGCGCCGGCCAGCGTGCGGGCCAGCTCCGCCTCGCTCCTGTCGTACGTCATCACACTCGCCCCGTTTCGAGATCGGTGACCCGGATTCTGAGTTTTTCCAGCGCACGGGCCGCCTGGCTGCGTACCGTGCCCCGCGAAACGCCGAGGAGCTCGGCGATCTCCTGGTCCGGCAGGTCCTCGTAGTAGCGCAGGACCAGCACGGCCCGCTGCCGGGGCGGCAGGCCCTTCAGCTCCTTCCACAGGCCGATGTCATCGTCGAGACGGTCATCGGTGTAGGCCGTCTCCGGGACCGCCGCGACCAGCCGTTCCCTGCGCAGCCGCCGCCAGATGCTGATGTGCAGGCGGGCCATGGTCGTACGGACGTATCCCTCCGGGTCATCTCTTTTCCGGATCCTGGACCAGGCGTCTCCCAGGCGCATCAGCGCCTCCTGCGTCAGGTCGGCCGCGTCCTCGGCGTTGCCGGTGAGGACGTAGCCGTACCGGTACAGCGCGTCCCCGCGCGCCGCGACGAAATCGCTGAACTCCACGATCCCAGGGACGCACGGGGGGACCGTTCTGTTGCATCACCCGGCTCTGTTGCATCACCCGGCCAGCTCCCGGTCAGGGAATCCTGGCCCCGGTCAGGGAATCCTGGACAGGTCGATCACGTACCTGCCGCTCGCGGTCAGATATGTCATCATCCGCCCGGCCCGGTCGGCGACCGGGACCTCGCCCCGCGCGGCCTCGTCCCTGATGCCCAGGTCCGCCAGCGTCCCGGTCTTCAGGTCGTAGAGCCCAAGGCCCGGGGCCTCGCCTCCGAGGGTGCGCACGTAGAAGCGGCTCTGGCTGGGCGGCTCCGGGATCTGGAAGCCGGTCGGCACCTCCTGCTGATCTGAGCCGTCACGCAGCCGGGTGAACGCTCTGGCGCCGCCGGAGGTCGTCGCGAGGCAGGACTGAACGCCGCAGGCGAGCAGCTGCGTTCCCTGGCCGGCCGGTGCCGCGTCGCCGGCCTGCCCGGTCTCCAGGTTGACCAGGTGGGTGAACGGCGCCCCGTCCTGGGGGCTCCACGTGCCCGGCGAGCCCGCCCACGGCCAGGACAACAGGTGCAGCCCGGTCCCACGGTCGACCGGCGTCACCTGGCCCCCGTCCAGAGGAACGCTGAACACCCCGCCCTTCAGCACGGAGAACACGATCGCGCCTTCCGCCACGGCAAGGCTGTCGATCACGTCGCCTCCGGTCTTGTGCTCGGCCACCTGCCTGACCTCGCCGCCGGTCAGCGGCACGGCCCAGAGGCGTACGGAGGTCTTCGTCGACGTCCACCACGCCACCACGCCCTCACCCATGCTGAAGCCCGCGACGCCCCCCGCGGCCTTCCTCGGCCGGCGCACGTCCGCGATCTTCCGCAGATCCCTTCCGGCCAGGTTGTAGAGGTAGAGAACCTCAGGCTGCTCGACCTTGCGCCATGCCTTGATCAGCAGCATCCCGTCGTCGGTCAGCGCGACGGGACGCAGTTCCCTGCCCTCGGGGTCCTTGACGGGTATCTTCCACACGGCCTGCGGCCACACCTTCTCGACGGGTCGCGCGGCGACGCTGATCGCCACGGACGGCGCTTCCGACGGGCCGACCGCGGGCAACGCCCTCCCGTCGCCGGCCCTCTGCAGGCCCACGACCGCCCCGCCGGCGACCACCACCACGGCCGCCGCCGCGAGCAGCGCCTGGGACCTGTGCCTGCGCCGCCGGTGGCCGGTCTCCAGCCGCTCCGCCGCCGAGGGGGCCAGCCGCGGCGCTCGATCGGCCACGTGTTCCAGGGTCCTGCTCAACCGATCTTCGATGCCAGTCATCGCCGCTCCCCACGATCCGACATGACGCCTTCCTCGATGTGCTCGCCCACCGTGGACCGGAGCTTGCCGAGCGCCCGCGACGCCTGGCTCCGCACGGTCCCACGAGAGATCTTCAGGGCCGCCGCGATCTCCTCGTCGCTCAGCCCCTCGTAGTAACGCAACACCAGCACCACCCGCTGCTTGCGGGGCAACCCGGCCAGTGCCTCCCACAGGGCCTGCTCGTCTTCGCCGGGCAGCGCGTCGTGGTATCCGTGCTCCGGTGGGTCCCAGGCCAGCAGTTCGCGCCGCCGCAATCGCCAGGCCGCCGTGTGCAGCCTGGCCATGGTGGTGCGCACATAACTTTCCGGATTGTCCTTGGCACGCAGTCTCGGCCAGGAGGCGCGCAGCTTCAGCAGCGCCTCCTGCACCAGGTCGGCCGCGTCGTGCGGGTTCCCGGCCAGGACGTAGCCGTAACGCAACAGCGCATCACCGCGCTCGGCGACGAACCCGGCGAACCGAGGATCTGCTTCCAACTGCCTCCGCCTTCCGCCGTCCGTGTCACCTCTCAGATGGACTTGCCCGGCGAACTGTTGCATCGTCCTGTGGAGAAGCGCGGGAGTCCCCCGGCCGGAACCGGTCACGGGAGGACTCAACAGGGGGCGGAACCGGTCACGGGAGGACTCAACAGGGGCCGGACGATGCGGGGCGGGAGAGTCCCCCGTCTCATGAGCGGAACGCCGGACAGGCCTTAAGGCTGGTTCTGTCCTGCCATCCGACTATCTGTAGCCATATGCACGTGTCTGAAGGTTTTTGTACGGCTCTGCCGCTGTTTGCTGTGCGGCCCGCACCACAACATCGGCAGTTCACGCGGGCTCCCTAGCGTGCCGCCATGAGACGACGCATGACGATCACCCTGGGCGCGGCCGTACTGGCACTGGCGATGGCCGCGCCCGCGGTGGCCGACCCCTGGCACCCCGGGTCCGACCGGGCCACGCTGACCGGGTTCGCCTCCCTGCCCGCCCAGACGTTCGTGCCCGGGAGCGAGCCGTCGGGGGCCCAGCTCGGCACTGCCCCGGTCAACGGTGTGACCCCGCCGTTCGCCGCGCAGCCGGTGCAGGGGTTCAGCGGCATCGTGCGGCGGCACGACGGCACCTTCGACGTGCTGTCCGACAACGGCTACGGCGCCAAGGCCAACAGCGCCGACTTCCTGCTGCGGGTGCACCGGATCAAGCCCGACTTCCGGCGGGGCGAGGTCAAGGTGCTGGGCGGGTTCGGCCTGAGCGACCCCGACGGCCATGTGACCTGGCCGCTGGTCCGCGCCGACCGGATGCTGACCGGCGCCGACTTCGACGTGGAGTCGATCGTGCGGACCCTCGACGGGACCTACTGGATCGGCGACGAGTTCGGCCCGTTCCTGCTCCACTTCTCCCCCTCCGGCAAGCTGCTGGAGGCCCCCGTCCCGCTGCCCGGCGTGAAGGCCCCGGAGAACCCGTCCCTCGGCGGGGAGCAGCCCAACCTGGGCCGGAGCAAGGGGTTCGAGGGCATGGCCCGCTCGGTCGACGGCCGCGCCCTCTATCCGCTGCTGGAGGGCACCGTCTCCGGCGATCCGGCCGGAACGCTGCGGATGCACGAGTTCGACCTGCGCCGGCACGCCTACACCGGCAAGCGCTGGACCTACCGGCTGGACAGCCCCGACAACGCGATCGGCGACATGATCGCGGTCGACCGGCACCGGTTCCTGGTCATCGAGCGCGACAACCTCCAGGGGGAGGAGGCCAGGACCAAGCGCATCTATCTCGTGGACACCCGTGGCCAGGAGCTGCGCAAGACCCTCGTCGCCGATCTGCTGGACCTGGCCGACCCACGCGGCCTGGGCGGCTCCGGGGAGACCTTCCGCTTCCCGTTCCAGACCATCGAGGACGTCGTGATCCTCGACGACTGGACGCTGGGCGTGCTCGACGACAACAACTTCCCGTTCTCCTCCGGCCGCACGCCGGGCAGGCCCGACGACAACGAGTTCATCACCGTACGGCTGCCGCGTCCGCTCCTGGCCAACCCCCGCGTCTACCTGTGACCGGCCGGCGTCTGTGAGCCGACGTCTGTGAGCCGCCGCCCTCCCGCGGTGCCGGGAGGGCGGCGGCACCGTGCCCCGGTGCAGCCGCGACCCGCCGAATCTCGGCCAAGCACTCTCATCGCAAATCAATCACATCTAATTCGATTATCGGCGCCGAAGGAACAATTCGACGGGAAACGCAGAGCGCCGGAAGCGTGCGCGAATTGCGTTTTCCCGTCACTGCGACACTCATTTAATCTCCGTTAACCGGATCGACGTGCCATCCCACCGGACAGCGGGTATCTCCCGGCTGCCGCCGCAACGGCGGTCTCATCCGATGCCGATTCACTGAAATCACCGACGATACGGAACTAAATGACTCCCAATGACAGCAGGGGCGTCCCGTCTCCGCGGCCCGGCAGGCGGGGCCGGGCTTGGATCACCACAATGGCGGTGATCAGCGCATTTCTCGCGGTATCACACCAGGCTCCGGCCGGTGCCGCCGATAAATCGGACACCGTCCGCCCGCGCTCCGCCTTCCCCAACGGCGGGGCGGCGCTGAACCACTATTTCAGCATCGCCTCCCAGAAGTCGGCGGCCCGCGCATGGACGGACTGCAGAAACGGATACGCCAAGAATTCCAAATGCGTACGCGGCCCGCAGGGAGCCCGGGGCCCTCAAGGCCCTCAGGGTCTGCCCGGCCCTCAGGGGTCACAAGGTCAGCAGGGTCCGCAAGGTCAGCAAGGCCTGACGGGGCCACGGGGCCCCCAGGGGCCGCAGGGGTCGAGCGCGAGCGTCGCCACGGCGTTCCAGGGCAGCCTCACGTTCATCGGGGCCGTCAAGAGCAACGGGGCGACGTTGATCCGGGACCTGCGGACGGTGCCCCGCTGGGTCGACATCTCATCGGTGGCGAACTATCCCGGCAGCGTGGTCGGCGTCTCCATGGCGAGCATGGGCAACGACATCCATGTCACGGTGCGGAGCGCGATCGGCGAGATCGCCCACACGAGGTGCACCGTGCAGCCCACCCCCGGGACCCCCGGGAACCCGGCGTGGCCGGGTAACTGCACCGCCTTCGTCGATCTGACCCCGCCGAACTGAGCACCGCGGCCACGCCGGACCGAGTGCGGCCGGGACCCGGCTGGACGCCTGAGGACGCCGTGCCCGCCACCGGGCGGGCACGGCGTCCTCACCGGGCCGCATGCCTGGTGGGCGGATCGGTGTCCCCGATGTCGGAGGAAAGCCTCCGATGTCCGGGAGCAGGATGTGGGACAGCTCGATGCCACTGGTGTGGTGCCGCTCCGGGCGGCAGGAGTCGAGGAGACCGGGCCGTCCCGCTCCGGTCAGCGCCAGTAGGCGGGGTAGCGGTAGCCGGGCAGTGCCCGGCCGAGGGCCATGCCGCCGAGAATGACGACCACGCCGGCGGCCAGCACGGGGTTGAGCAGGAAGACCGGGTCCGGGTCGGTCAGGCCGATCAGGGCCGCGGTCGCCGTCGCGGGCGGGTGCGGGGCGCGCAGCAGCAGCATGGGCGCGGTGGCCAGGCCCGCCGCGACGACGGCGGTCCAGATCGACGGCCCGCTCAGCACGGTGATCGCCAGCGCGAGCGCGGCGGCGCTGAGGTGGCCGAGCATGATGCTGCGAGGCTGCGCGAACGGCGCGGCGGGGGCGACCGCCACGATGGCCGCGCTCGCCGCGAACGGCAGCGCGAACAGTGGGAGGCTGGTCGCGGAGGTCACCGCGGCGAGCAGGAGCAGCCCGGCCAGGGTGGCCAGGGTGGTGACGAGGATGGCGACCGCCGACGGCCGCGCGGGCGCGGCCGAGGGCTTGGACGTCAGGCTGGAGGCAGGGATCGCCATCGGAGATCTCCGTTCGTGCTTCAGAACGCTGGATGAGCCGCTTCAGGACACGGGATGAGCCGCTTCAGGACACGGGATGGGCCCGGGGCCCGGCCCGCCCGAGGGCGGACCGGACGCTCCCGCCAGTCGGCAGACCGGATCAGCCGGACCGGCCGGGTCAGCCGGGCAGGCCAGGTCAGCCGGGCAGGCCAGGTCAGCCGGACAGACTGGGCCAGCCGGACAGGCCGGGTCAGTCGGACAGACCGCGGAGGAAGCCGCGGATCAGGGCGGCGCTCTGCGCCAGGCGCGTGGTGAGCGGGAAGTGGCCGGCGTCCAGGAGATGGATGCGGGCGTCCTTCAGGTCCCGGGCGTAGGCCCGGGCCCCGTCCGGACCGAAGATCTCGTCGTTCCGCCCCCAGACGGCGAGCAGCGGCGGCTGCTGGGTGCGCAGATACTCCTGCCAGTCGGGGTAGCGGCCGGGGTTGACCCCGTAGTCGAGGAACAGGGCCAGCTGGATCTCCTGGTTGCCCCGCCGGTCGAGCAGCGCCTGGTCGAACGCCTCGTTGTCAGGGTTGACCAGCGAGACGTCGGGGACGCCGTGGGTGTACTGCCAGTGGGTGGCCTCGCGGGTGAGCAGGCCGCGCAGCGCGTCACCGTTGGCCTGGCTCGGATTGGCCCAGTATGCGCGGATGGGGTCCCAGAAGGGGGTCAGGCCCTCCTCGTAGGCGTTGCCGTTCTGGGTGACAATGCCGGTGATCCGCTCGGGGTGGCGCAGGGCCAGCCGGAAGCCGACCGGCGCGCCGTAGTCGTGCACGTAGATCGCGTATTTGGTCAGGCCGAGCGAGTCGAGCAGCCGGTCGACGATGTCGGCCAGGTGGTCGAAGGTGTAGTCCCACTCGTCCGCCGCCGGGGCGGAGCTGTGCCCGAAACCGGGATAGTCCGGTGCGATGAGGTGGAACTCGTCGGCCAGCTCCTCCATGAGGTCCCGGTAGGCGATCGACGAGGTGGGGAAGCCGTGCAGCAGCACGAGCGTGGGCGCGGAGGGGTCACCCGCCTCGCGGTAGAAGACGTCCAGCTCATCGATCCTGGCTGAGTGGTGGCGGATTGCCATGACGATCATCCCTAACCATCTAAAAGCGTTTTGCCGGTTGGCGATGCCAAGGTAGCGCGCCACCACCAACCGGTCAAGTCCACTTAGAGGGTTATATTGGAAGCATGACGAGAACGCGGCCACTGCTGGGCGAGCCCCTGGCGCTGGACCTGGTCAACACCGCCTGGGTGGAGCAGGGCGCCTGGGTGGACTTCTTCGACGATTTCGGCGGGACGGAGTCCTGGCTCGCCGAGCACGGCCTGCCCGGCGACGCCGAGCAGGCGAGGGAGCCCCTGGTCATGGCGCGCCAGGCGCTGCGGACCGTCCTGAGCGACAGGCTGCGGACCACCCTGAGTGACGGGGAGGAGCAGCCCGGCGCCACGTCCGGCGAGGGTGAGGCCCTGCTCGACGCCGTCCTCGAGCACGGTTCACGGCGGCCCCGGTTGCGGGGCGCGCAGCCGTACGAGAAGATCGTCGTCGACCATCCGTCCTGGCACGCGGCCTGGCTGGCGGCGGCCGACCTCGTCCGCCTGATGGGCGAGCGCCCCGAACGGATCCGTAAATGCTCCAACCCCGCGTGCGTGCTCTGGTTCTACGACACCAGCAAGAACGGCAGTCGCCGCTGGTGCTCCATGGAGGCCTGCGGCAACCGCGCGAAGAGCAACCGGTTCCAGAAACGCCACAGGTCCCTGGACTGACGGTGAAGCCCGCTGGAGTTCGGCGGAGACCACCGTCGCCGCCGACCGCGCCGTAACGCCGGCACCCCAGGGCGGGCCGTCAGCTCGGCTCAGACCCGGGCGGACCGTCAGCCCGGCCCGGACCCGGGCGGACCATCAACCCGGCCCTGGGTGACAGGAGCGCACCAGAGGTCCGCCCCGGGGCGGGCCGTCAGAGAGCGCCTTCGGTCCCCACGACGAGAACGCTGGAGCCGGGTCCCAGCTCCAGCGCGGCACGCGTGTCCTGGTCCAGGGAGAGCAGACCGGCCGCGCCGGCCGCGCCGCAGGCCGAGACCCGCACGCCCTCGGCCGCCAGGAGCCGTGCGGCGGCCTCGGCCTGCCCGTCGGTGACGGTGACGAAGGCGTCGGCCAGCCGGGACAGCAGCCGCCAGGCCAGCAGGGACGGCTCCCGGCAGTCCAGCCGCCCGAGCCGGGTCCGTCCGCCGTCGACCCGCGTCGGCCTGCCCGCGCGGGCGCTCGCCAGCAGGCACGGAGCGGCCTGCGGCTCGACGACGACGACCCTGGGCCCCTCACCCCAGCGGTCGCGTACGTACCCGGCGGCCGCGGCCGCCAGCCCGCCCACGCCCGCCTGGACGAAGACGTGCGTAGGTGCCTCACCTGCCTCGTCTGCCTCGCTCGGCTCGGCCGTCTCGCCCAGTCCGCCTATCTCGTCGAACAGGACGGTGTAGCCGCGCATGATGTCGAGGGGGACGGTGGTGTAGCCGTCCCACGAGCTGTCGGAGACCAGCCGCCAGCCGTGGCGTCCGGCCGCCTCCAGGGCCGTGGCCATGCTCTCCTCGTAGTCGCTCCCTCCGCGCCGCACCTCCGCGCCGAGGGAGCGCAGCCGGTGGGCGAACTGCTCGGGGACGTCCTCGCTGAGGAACACGATCGGCCTGCCGCCGAGCCCGCGCACCGCGGCTGTCACGGACAGCCCGTGGTTGCCGGCGCTGGCGCAGACGAACGGGGTGCGCGCGGCGACCTCCCGCAACCGCGCCTCGGCGGGCCCTGGACCATGGCCCCCCTCCGTCCCCGTCCCCGCCTCCGCCTCGGCCTCGGTCCGCACCAGCCGGGCGACGGCGTACATGCCGCCCAGGGCCTTGAAGCTGCCCAGCCCCATGCGCCCGCTCTCGTCCTTGATCCGGATCGAGGCGACGCCCGCCGTACCGGCCAGCGCGGGGAGGGGGTGCAACGGGGTGCGGCCGTAGGCGGGATGACCGCGGAAGAAGGAGCGGGCCCGCACGGCGTGATCGACGCCGATCAGCTCGCGTTCCCTCGCGGTGTAGGTCTCTCGTCCCGTGTTCAGCCAGTTCCGCTTCTCCATGGCGGAAATGCTAGAGAGCGGCGGACGCAGATGCCCTGATCGAGCGCCGAGATCATACGGCCGAGTCCGGGGCCGTTGCCGCCGTCGCCCCCGTGCCGCTACTTGGGATCGAAGAGCAAGTAGTCAATCTTTCCGTCCGCATCGACAGAGATCTTCGTGCCGTACTTCTGCCCCAGGGGAATGGATGTCAGCCCGACCAGCTCTGTCGGTCTGATGCCGCTCAGTTCGTCCACCGCCAGCCTCTTCAGGCTCTGGGCGATCTCATTGAACTTCCGCGGAGGAATCTCCTTGAGGAAGTCCTGGCTCAGATGCTCGTTCAGCTCGCTCTCGGCAAGAGGAGCGCGATTCACGGCATCCAGATACCACCGCAGCTGCTTGCCCACCGGGCTGTCGGGGATCGCGACCCCCTTGCCACCGTCAGCACTCGCGCATCCTGCCAGCAGTACGGCGAGCAGGACGAGAAGGGCGGCCAGTGTCCGGGACCGTCGCACCCATGACTCCTTGGGATCAGATAGTTGGGGCGAAATACTACCGATCGATCTTTCCCGGACCATGAACGTCTACTACCTCCGGTCGCGCTTCTCCTTTTTTCTTTCACGATCCGAGGGCCCGGGGGACGGATGACAACCGCAACCCCGGCAGTGCTCGGACAGCAGAAAGGCCCCCTCCCGAGGTGGCGCTTTCTAGGGGTCGTCGCAACACACATGATCAATTAGTGGCTGTAAGCAGCATAGCGAGACGCTCGGCTGGGGTATCCCAGTCGAGCGTCTTTCGTGGTCTGGCATTCAGTTCAGCAGCGACGGCGTCGAGCTGGTCGCGGGTGTGGGCGGACAGGTCGGTGCCTTTGGGGAAGTACTGGCGCAGTAGACCGTTCGTGTTCTCGTTGAAGCCGCGCTGCCAGGGGCTGGCCGGGTTGCAGAAGTAGACGGGCATGTCGACGTCGGCCTCGGTCCGGATGCCGGCAGGGCAGAGCCGAGCAGCCTTCAGGAGGAAGGAATCCTGGAGATCCACGCTCTGATTGTGCCCGACCACGGGCCAGCCCTCAGCTCAGGCGCCTCCTGATCCGTAGGCCCCCAAACGATGACCGGGATCGTTCAGAGCCGTTCACCGTACTGCCTGCCGGAGCTCCGATTGTTCAAGACTGTCCGGATCAGTTCATGATCACCTACCCGGGTGGCTCCCAGGATGACTCCCAGAAGCCCAGCGGGTCACCTGCTCGCAAAGACGTAAGCCGATCATGATTGGTCTGCGTCTTTGCTGCTGGGGCCACTGATCGCGTTCCCCCTGAGTCCCTGCTGCCGCTCCCCCTCGATCACCGCTCCATCGGGCACGCAACGGGCACGGTGGCTGATTCGGCGGGTACGGCCGGGACACTTGACCGGCGAGGAGGAGCCTCCGAAGGGTATTGGGCGTCTCCGGAACCACCTCATCGGCAGCCCGCGCCGGCCTCCATCGCGGCACCTATCAGCGGCGAGGAGCGTCAGGTTGCAGCGCGAACGCGCGCACCTCCCCGCCCGGACCAATGATCATCCCGGAGCCGGAGTGCCCCCGCCGGAGGCATCTCGACTTCGCACTCGACGCCTTGCCCCACTAATCACATTCGGACAAATAGCAGATAAGGGAATTTAACGCCTCAGATTTATATTAGGTGGCCCAATTTCTATATTTAGGAAGTTCCTGGAAGAACTCTAGAAAATCTCTTAAGAACCACATATCCTTCGCTGTGGCACGATCCATAAGGGTCGTTCTCAAACGGGGAGAAACGAAGGGAGTCGACATGCCGGATATCGACCTTGGGGTGGCCACCGACTGGGATGAAGGTGACACTCACGGCCGAATCAAGCTGCGCCAGAACCAGATCTACCCGTCCTCTCCGAAGAAGGACGTGCTCATAAGCTCACCGGTGAGCATCGAGTTTTCGGTGAACACAAACCTTTCCACCTCTCAGGAGGCGGACAAGATTTACTTCACGACCCACCACGGGTCACAGAAGAAGATCATCGCGATCCTGGACTCCAGCGGGAACCTCCACATCGCCGGCCAGGTGAAGACGGGCCAAACGAACATGACCTACGAAACGGGCATGTAGCGCCTCGTGGCGCGTGGGCACTGGTCCGTCGGCTGGCACAGCCTCGACCGGGCGACGGCCAGTGCGGCCGATAGCGTCCGCCAGGACGACAAAATGCTCGCGGCCGGCAGCGACGCACCAGTGCCTGTGCGCGACACCTGATCGGGGCCGGCGGAGTTCCCGTCGGCCCCGATCAATAGAAGGAAATGACTACCTCTGCTCGGATAGGGCCCGCCGCCTCGAAGAGGTGTGTTGTGTCCATCGCAAGATGTCGAGCAGTTGTTGACGCGGAAGGTGATTGCACTCCGAATGCTCATCCCCGCAAAATCTCGATGGATTTCCACCGTCAGCGTCAAAGTCCATCGAAATGGTCAAGCTAATTGGGTGGCACGCCCGCTTCTTTAGCCTCCTGAGGGAACTCCGGGGCCGCTCCTGCTGAAGTCGTCGAAATCGACGTCTCCGCTAGCCATTCGAAAGTTGTCGCTCAGCCCATCCGCCGCTATTTCGCGGGTGCCCCGATCCTCACCGGTGCGGTGAGAGGTGGCACCGCTGGCCCTGCAAGAAGAAGTGCAGTAATCACGGGCACAACCCCAGCTGTGAGGAGGACTGCAAGAAGCAGGGGGCACACCTGCTTCAAGAGGACCTGCCTCAAGGACTGTACGAGCCACGCCGACAGGTGCCCGGAACGTACGGGTGGGGGCGTCGTCTTCCGGCAGCGCAAGGGCAAGAGCAAGCTCACCCTTCAGTGCCCTCCCGAGCTCCTCGCACTACTCAAGGTGCACCACAAGCTCCAGGCCGCGGACCGGCTCAAGGCGGGGGGTCGCGGGGAGGATCACGACCTCGTGTTCGCCACCCGGCACGGCGGTCCGATCGAACGCACCGAGGACTGGAAGATGTGGAAGGCGATCCTCAAGCAAGCGGGAGTGCGGGACGTCCGAGTGCATGACGCTCGCCACACGGCCGCGACGCTTCTCATCGAGCAGGGTGTGAACATCCGCGTCTTCAGGAGGTCCTGGGCCACACGAGGGTGACCACGACCGAGCGGTACACGCATGTGTCCACACCCCTCATGCGCGACGCCGGGGAGCGGCCGGCCTCGGCACCCTGGGGAAAACCCTGAGCCCCCGTTATGCCCCGTTGCAACCAGGACTGCAACTATGACGCCTTTGGAGATCAGAAAGGCCCTCTCCCGAGGTTTTGGGAGAGGACCTCTGATCTACGGAGGCTCGGGGATTTGAACCCCGGATGGGCGGTAAACCCAAACCGCACTAGCAGCTCGGGGCGCCACCGTTCAGGACAGTCCCACCTGGACCAATACGCTCGGCTGGTCCGCTTGGAACAGCGTGGCACGACGGTGAACCGCAACCCAAACTGCAACCCGAACCGGCTCATCACCTGTGCGAACGCGGATGCTCCCAACCATCGCCCCTTACGCATGGAGCCGCCGTCAGACGACTGATGGCCGGTGAGGGTCGGTGAAGTCGATCTCTTTTTCATCGAAGAGTGATTCGAGGGCCTCCAAGCCGACATCTACGAAAAGGTCTCGTTCTGCCTGGGTGATCGGCAGGAGCCTGAGGATACGAGCATGGCCGCTGTCCCACGTGCAGACCTTGAACTCAGGGCCGAAGGGGTGGGGCATGCTGATCAGGTACCGGTCGCATGGTGAGTCGGCGAACCACGGTCGTCCGATAGGGACGACGTGACCGTGATCAAGACGCTGGTGAGGCGGGCCGGCAAGGTAGTAGGCGTTCATGGTCATCGACTCAAGGTGCTGCCAGTCGTCGGTCCGCGCGGTGAGGACGAATTCCAAGCCATGGCCATGGTCTGAGGTGATGTTCGCGCACCCTGAACTTACATAGACCCAGCCGCGGAATCGTGGCCCCGCCCGATACGGAAGATTCGGAATCCGGGAACACGCTCCTCAATGGGGCCGGGGACTCCCGGCAGGCAATCGACCACGTGCCCTTGGAAGAAGTCCTCCAGGTGGTCACGCAGGGCGTGATGGGCTCCGTCCATGTCAGTCCTCTCATGGCGGACACGACTCGTAAACGCCATGCTGCCCGAGCTTCTCGTCTGCCTCGTCCCACCCCGGAGGGGCAACAGCCTGGAGGAGCCGGGATGTTGGGTTTGCCTGGGACACAACAGGCGGGACGATCAGGCCCACCTCAGCCACTTACCGACCTACCGGTCCCTTCTGGCGATCGTCCCGGAGCCGAACTCCCCGCCGGGGACATAGCGGTTTTACAGAGGGCCGTGCTCCCGGCGACGACATGCCCTCCCAACAGGGCGAAAGCATTCTCCCCGGCCTCTACCACGTAAGATCATCCCGCATATATCCCACGGGCGGCACGACCTCCACGACGTGCGCTGTTCCGGTGGGTGGCCGCATCTCATGCATGGTGATCACGTCGCCCGGCTTGAGGTGTCGCCAGTGTTCAGGGGTGAGGGGAAGCAGTCGCACCGATGCGCGCCCTCCCGGCTCCAGAGGGTCGCGGCCCTCGATCCAAAGGCCGGCGATGCTGAGCAGGGGTTCCCCCTCAGGCGTGCGGCGGCCGAGGTCCCACATGGGCCGGAGCAATCCGCCAGCAGGTATGGATGTTGTACGGCCCCCCTCCCCGGCGGGCAGCAGGCGAAGCTCAGCCAGAAAGGCCCCGGTACGGGCCTCACTGCGCCGCCATTCACACCAGGCGACATCTGACTTGAGCCACATCAGGCGGGCAGCGTCGGCCAGCAGGCCCCAGAATTCCGGCGGCTGTGGATGGGCGTCACCGAGTTCTTCGAGAAGGAGAAGGGCCATCTCCCACTCGTCGTGCTTCAGGTACTCCAGCACGTCGGGCACGCCAACACCGAGTTCAGTCCGAGCGTCGGCGGGACAGAGCCGGGCCGCCTTCAGAAGAGGGGAGTCCTGGGAGTTCACGACCCGATTGTTCCTGGTGAG
This sequence comes from Streptosporangium brasiliense, assembly GCF_030811595.1. NCBI lineage: Bacteria > Bacillati > Actinomycetota > Actinomycetes > Streptosporangiales > Streptosporangiaceae > Streptosporangium > Streptosporangium brasiliense. The sequence continues at coordinate 1,929,236 of NZ_JAUSRB010000002.1, read as the reverse complement.
AGCTCAGCCACGGACTAACGCCTTCGTGATCGGCACCTTCTGATCCGTAGATCCCCAAACGATGTCCAAGGCCATTCGGGATCGTTCGACGCGCTGGCTGGCAGTCGCCCCGCTGTTCAGGTTCGTTCGGCTCAGTTCATGATCGTCCACCCCGGTGGCTCCCAACGTGGCTCCCACAAAAAGCGGATGAAAGCGGAGCGGGACTCTGGCTGCGCGATGCTTCGTGGCCTGCGGTGGAACACACATGCGATCGGACCAAGCCGCTTCCATTCCGCATGCTCAGGCCCGAAATCCTGTACGCCAGTAGCCTTGATCATCAGCCTGGGAACCCGCGACGACACTGGTCACGACGCTATTACGCCAAGCCCGGCGCCCCTGTGCATGCCGTCCACCGTCCTGGCTCATGCGGCCGCGCACGACGAACAGGCCCCAAGCCGGCCCTCATCTTTGCGTGCTTCCCGCCCACGGGTGAGCGCTCAGCCCCGCTGACCGGGACGTTCCACGATCACCGACGTCAGCAAGGCCGTGCTCCACACCGCTCCCTTGCGGGTGGCGGGCTCGCTGCTGCCAGGCATGAACGCATCGCGCAGCCAGACCGTCCGAGTTCCCAGGTAGCGGTAGGTGGCCGGATCCAGGATCTCGTATTGGCGGAAGGGCTGCGCATCGCCGGCGCGCTCCAGCCAGACGCCCAACCCACTGCGACTGGCGGCGTCGCTCACGCCCTGCTCGATCCGGACGCCGGGAATGAGCGCCAGAGCGCGGAACATGGCCGCCTCCAGCCTCGGTGGCATCGTGCCGTACCTGCTCAGGTAGAGCATGATCACGCGATATGCGCGGGCGTCGGCGGGTTCGATGCTCTTGGGCACCCCCTCCTCGCGGGCTCCCTCGATCCAGTGACGATCACCTGTGATCTTGGCCAGCAGCTTCCTCGGGTCAGTGGGCAGCTTGCGTAGCTTGGCGTCGTACTGCTGCGGCGACAGGTCGTCATCGCCGGGATCCAGCGGGTTGTGTTCCTTACCGACGGTGAGCTGGCCGTCCTCGTCGAAGGAGGCGGCCTGCCTGCCGTCATAGCGCAGCCATTGTTCCTGGGTCTTGGTCGTCTCTGAGTTCGGCTGCTTGTCCAGAGTCTTGGTGTAGTGCCACTGCGTCGGCAGCGGCACCTGGGCGCTCCTACGCCTGCTCGCCACATCGGCGGCGCGGACCAGCACCACGCTGGAGTCGAGCCGAACGACTGAGGGTGTAACCGCTGGCCCCTGAGCAGGTGGTTGCGGCCATAGGGTGGCCACGGCGACCGAGGCGGCGGCCCCCAGCGCCCCGATCGCAAGCAGGCGGCGCCCCACTGATCGCCTGCGCCCCCGTATCCGCTTCAGCAGCCGCCGGCGCTCCGAGATGATCCACTCATGGCCGGGCTCGGGGACCTTGGCACGCCACTCGTGCAACGATCGCAGGTCATCCATCAAAAGACTCCTCTCGGGTCATCGCGGGGTCGGATCCGCCGAGCGCCTGGCGTGTCCTCGTCCTGGCTCGGTTCAGGCGGGATCTGACAGTGCCGATCGGGATATCCAGTGCACGGGCCACGTCCTGATATGACATGTCGGCCCAGGCCACGAGTAACAGCACCTCCCGATCACCGGGTGACAGCTTTGCCAGCGCCGCCGCCAGACCGGCCTGCTGTGCGGCGACCCGGTCATCGACACGCTCGGCGTACGGCTCGACGATCTCGTCGATGCCGCTGCGGACCAGCGCCCGGTAGAACCGAACCTCCACACGTCTGTGTCGGCTGATGAGCCGAGCGGTGATGCCGTACAGCCAAGGCCGTGCGTCAGGATGGCTCATGTCATAGCGGCCACGGCGCCGAAAAGCGGTCAGAAAGGCGTCGGAGACGATGTCGTCGGCAAGAGAGGGGCCCAGCCGCCGGGCAACGTAACGCCGTAACGCGGGCGCGTGCCTGTCGAACAGGTCGGCGAAGGACTCCGGGTCGTGCTCCGACCGCCGTATCAGCTCGGCGTCGACAGCCCTACCGGATTCGTCATCGGTCACATGGTGCTCCAAACCCTGAGCGGTGGTTCACCAGCTTTCGCCCGAAGGGTCGGCGCGAGTTCGTGTCAGGGGATGTGATCTGCGTCACGCAGCGATCAGATCGTGACGCGACCCGCGACATCTGATCGGAAGGTCTCCAAACGATGTCCAGGATCGTTCAGGCCAGTTCGCCGCGCAGGTCGTGACCGAGTCGCCTGTTCAGATCAATCCAACTCGGTCCGGAGCCGTACGGCCCGTTGGCTCCCAAAATCGGAGTGCCGACGGTTTACAGGGCGTCACTCGTCCTGCTGTCCAACAATCTCTGACCTGCGGTGCAGCCGTGCGGACGACGGCCTGCCACAGAGATCATTCCGCGCATTCTCCGGATCATGGAAGACAGCGCCTCCCAACTGATCTGGGCCTCGGCATGACGCTCGACCCTCAACCACCTTGCTCAGTGAGCCGTGCTGAGGAACGAAGCACGGATCGTCGATCGCCCCCAACAATCAACGGTGGCCAGCCATGCAGTGGCGATCGTAGTGCTGTATCTGTGCGGCGGGGCGGCAACCCTGGTCGGTGCGTTCGGTTGGTGCGGCGGGTCGGCGTGCGGTGGCCGGCCCGGTGTCCCGCCGCCGTCCGGGACCGGCTCCCCGGCCGCACGCCCGGACGGCGGGCGGGCGGAGGGCCGGGGGTACGGCGGCGCGCCGCGCCGCCACTTGACCAGCACCGTGCTCAAGGTTCATCGCATCCTGTCGCGGGCGCTAACCATCGCGGTGCGCCGCAACAAGCTCACGCGGAACGTCGCGACCCTCGTCGAGGCTCCCTCGGCAGCTTCCACCGAGATCGAACCACTGAGCCGCGAGGAGGCTCGCAACATCCTCGACGTGGCCGGCACCCGGCGGAACGGGGCGCGCTGGTCGGTCGCTCTGGCTCTCGGCATCCGCCAGGGCGAGGCGCTCGGGCTCCGCTGGCAGTACGTCGACCTGGAGACCGGAGTGATCAGGGCGTGGTTCCAGATCCAGCGCACCGAATGGCAACACGGGTGCGCCGATCCCCATAAATGTGGGGAGAAGTGGCACCGCTGGCCCTGCAAGAAGAAGTGCAGGGATCACGGGCACAACCCCGGCTGTGAGGAGGACTGCAAGAAGCAGGGGCACACCTGCTTCAAGAGGACCTGTCTCAAGGACTGTACGAGCCACGCCGACAGGTGCCCGAAGCGCACGGGCGGGGGCATCGTCTTCCGCCAGCGCAAGGGCAAGAGCAAGCTCACCCTCCAGTGCCCGCCCGAGCTTCTCGCGCTACTCAAGGCGCACCGCAAGCGCCAGGCCGCGGACCGTCTCAAGGCGGGGGATCGCTGGGAGGATCACGACCTTGTGTTCGCCACCCGGTACGGCGGCCCGATCAAGCGCACCGAGGACTGGAAGGTGTGGAAAACCATCCTCAAGCAGGCCGGAGTTCGGGACGTCCGTGTGCACGACGCTCGACACACGGCCGCGACGCTTCTCATCGAGCAGGGTGTGAACATCCGCGTCGTTCAGGAGGTCCTGGGCCACACGAGGGTGACCACGACCGAGAGGTACGCGCACGTGTCCACACCGTTGATGCGCGATGCCGGGGAACGGCTGGCCTCCGCGCTCTGGGGAAAATCCTGAGCGTTGCAACTAGGACTGCAACTACGACGCCTTTAGAGATCAAAAAGGCCCTCTCCCAAGGTTCTGGGAGAGGGCCCCTGATCTGCGGAGGCTCGGGGATTTGAACCCCGGATGGGCGGTAAACCCAAACCGCATTAGCAGTGCGGCGCCATAGACCTGACTAGGCGAAGCCTCCTGGTTGCCGTGTGGCTCAGCACAGAGTACCGGCCATCCGCCAAGGCAGCAAAGCGGCCACCGGTCGCGTCGCCGAGAACGGGACCGGTGAAGTTATCCACTATCTGTGGATAACTTGCTCCACAACTGTGGATAGAGTCAAGTCTTCGCAGCTCGACACGGTGGATATCTTGTGGATTCTCGTAGTGCGAGACACAGATTCTCAACCAGCGGACACAGCAGAGACTCCCTCCCCGCCCACGCCGGAGGCGGGGACACGGGGAGGGAGTCCGAGTAGATCACGGGGATCAGACGGGGTTGGCCTCACCCTCGATCTCGATCTTGATCTTCTTGCCGACCAGGACGCCGCCGGTCTCCAGGGCCTGGTTCCAGGTCAGGCCGAAGTCCTCACGGTTGATCTCGGTGGTGATGGAGAAGCCCCACAGCTCCTGGCCCCACGGGTTGGTGCCGGCGCCGCCGTACTCGACGGTGAGCTCGACCTGCTTGGTGACGTCGCGGATGGTGAGGTCGCCCAGGACGGTGAACTCGCCGCCGGAGTAGCCGACCACACGGGTGCTGCGGAAGGTGAGCTCGGGGAACTTCTCCGCCGAAAGGAAGTCGTCGCTGCGCAGGTGGCCGTCACGGTCGGCGGAGCCGGTGGTGATGCTCTCCGTCTTGATCGTGAGCTCGGCGGAGGAGTCGAGAGGGTTCTCGGCGATGGTGACGGTCCCGGAGAACTCTCCGAAGTTGCCGCGGACCTTGCTCACCATCATGTGCTTGGCCATGAAGCCGATCCGGGTGTGGGCGACGTCGATGGCGAAGGTTCCGGGGGCCGGAATCTGCAGGTCTTCCCAGGTCCGAGTGCTCATGTCTACTCCCGATCGAGATGCTTGCCGTGCGGATGTTTGCGACAACAGATTTCTACACGAGGAATATTCCGCACGTCAACTATCGTCGGATACAGTGTGGACGTGACCCTGTTTGACGATTCCCGACTGACCGCCATGGGCCTGCTGGCCGAGGCCCACACCGGCCTGTCCGCGAAGATGCACCTGTCCTTCTCAGCGGCGGGACTCTCAGACATCGACTTCGAGACCCTGATCCGGCTGGCGCGCTCACCCGGCCAGCGCCTGCGCATGAGCGATCTGGCCGCGCAGACCAGCCTGTCCACCAGCGGGGTGACCAGGGTCGTGGACCGGCTGGAGCGCGAGGGGCTGGTCGCGAGGCAGGCGTGTGCCAGCGACCGCCGGACCTCCTACGCGACCATCACCGAGGCGGGCACCGACCGGCTCGGCGCCGTGCTCCCCCAGCACCTGGCCGACATCGAGACCTGGTTCACCGGCCTGCTCACCCCCGAGCAGCTCAGCACCTTCCTCGCCACGCTCAGGATCATCCGCGACGCCGTACGGCCGTGCGCTACGGCGGGGGCGGAGCTCACAGCGTCCGGATGACGGAAGGCGCACAGCGGTCGGATGGGAGAGGGCGCACAGCGTCCGGCCGACGGGAGCCCCCGTCCGGACGACGCCGGATGAGCAAGAGTTCCCCTCGGCCGCTGGATGACGGGAGCTCCTCTCGGCCACCGTCGGGCGGAGAGGCTCCCTCATCCCCCTCGGGCAGGGGAAGTCCCCGTCCGATCCGCCCTCGGGCAGGGGAAGTCCCCGTCCGCCGTCGCGCGGCACCCGCGGATCTAGCGCTGGGCCTGCGTCTCCATCTGCCGCTGCTCCGGGATCGTGAGGTCGCCGCGGAGCTTGGCCATCGCCCGCGAGACCGTGCTCTTGACCGTGCCGACGCTGATCCCCAGAGTCTTGGCGATCTCCGGTTCGGTCATGTCCTCGTAGTAGCGCAGCATGACCGCGGCCCGCATGCGGGCCGGCAGCCGCTCCAGAGCCTGCTCCACCCGCTCGGGCAGATAGCCGTGACCGTGGCCGCCCACCAGAACCGGTTCGGGGATCTCCTCCGACGGATACTCCTCCAGCTTGCGCCGCCGCCACCAGGAGATGTTGATGTTGATCATCGCCCGGCGCACGTAGGCGTCCAGGGCCGCGCGGTCCTGGATGCGGTCCCAGGCGAGGTACGTCTTGACCAGCGCCGCCTGGAGCAGGTCCTCGGCGTCGCTGGGCTGCCCGGTGAGCTGGTGGGCGGCGCGTAGCAGCGCGGGACCGCGAGCAACGACGTACTCGCGGAACTCCTCGTGGGTCCCGCCGGTCACCGCGATCACCAGCCCGTGGTCAGGGTGCGTCTCGTGGCCAGAATCGCAGCCGGAGCCCATAATTCGGCTGAACCGGAACCTATATTTCATCCCCTCAACGGCAAAAACAGCCCAGCCCCGTGATCACCGAGCCGCGGGACATTGGGTGCGGGTTTGCCCCAATGTGGGGGACAACGCGTTGCACCAGGGATGGGAATTTTGATACGTGGTCGGACACCTGCCGGAGTTATTGGCGCAAGCGGACGGCGGGACCCCGGCAGGCATGTGACGCTAACGGGGAAACCTCGGCGAAACATGGGGAGTGGCGATGCCGTACCGCAGCGTTGACCGCCGCCGCGTACTGGCCGCGGCCGCGCTCGGCCGGACCCTGGAGGAGCCGGGGGCGGTCTCCGACGACGGCGAGCTCCTCCAGGCGGTCACCGGTGAGATCCTCGACGTCAGCCCGCACCTGATAGTCGTCGACACCCCCGAAGGCCGTGAGGAGCGGCTCGTCATCGCGCCGTGGGCGACGGCCTGGCGCGGCGAGGCCGTCGCCCCGGCCGACCTGCCGCTGGGCACCCATGTGGTCATCAGGGCGCTCCGGTCCGGCCGGGTGGTGGACCGGATCTGGGCCGACATCACCCGGATCACCGGCGTGATCCAGTCCATCGGCTCCGGCTCCCGGGACCGCACCATGGAGCTGTACTGCGGGCCGCACCGGGGACGGCGCACGGTCGTCATCCCCTACCGCGCCTCGGGGCGGCTGCGGGTCCGGCACCCGCAGTTCGAGCCCGGCTATCTGTTCGACGCCATCGGGGTCCGTGAGGACGGCGTGGCCCAGGCCCGGCTGCCGGCGACCTCGCAGCCGCCCTACCGGTGGACGGCCGTGCCGCAGCCGCCCCCCGGCTACAGCGGTGTGCAGTCACGGATCTCCGGCACCGCCACCTGGTCGGACGCCTTCGACTGCGACGAGTCGGGGGCGGCCTACCCCATGTTGGAGCGCTCCGACGCCGACTGCGAGGACGCCGGGGTGTCCTGCGCGGGCCTGCCCTACCTCGCGCTGGGCTCGACGCTCAACGTGCGCAACGTGTGCGCCGGGCGCACCTCGGTCCTGCCCGTCGTGGCCTGCGGCTGTCTGGCCGGCCGGTTCTGCGACCGGTGCCTGGAGTGCGGCACCTCCCCGCGGGGCCGGATCGTGGAGCTGTCGGCGACCGCCTTCGTGGAGCTCGGCGGCGACCTGACCAGAGGGTGCTTCAACGCCCGGGTCGGATTGGGGTGACAGGGATGCTGACGACGATCGCCGCCGCGCAACTGCCGGTGCTGGGCGCGCTGCTGGCCGCGGGCGCGCTGGCCAAGGTGCGGACCGCGGTGAGCGAGTCCGAGCCGGGCGCGCTGAGCAGGCTCGGGCCGGCGGTGCTGGTGGCCGACCGCTGGCGCGCGCCCGCCATGCTCGGCTGCGCGGCCGTGGAGGCGGTCCTGCTGGTCGGCCTGGCGGTGACCGGCCATCCCCTGTTCCGGTGGGGCACGGCCGCCTTCTTCGCCGTGTCGACCTACGTCCTGTGGGAGCTGCGCCGCCGCCGCCCGGACGTGGGCTGCGGCTGTTTCGGCGAGGTCAGCGCCATCCCGGTGGGGCTGCGCTCGCTGGGGCGCACCATGACGCTGACCGCCATGGCCGTGGGCACGGTCTGGGCTCCGCCGGTCTCCGGCTGGTCGACACTGGCCGGCATCACCTGGCACCAGATCGCGGCCGCGGCCGGCGGGCTGCTGGTGCTCGCCGCCCTCTCGCCGGAGATCGAGGAGGCCGCGGCCCGGCTCCGGCACCGTGCCCCCTGCGAGCAGCGCCCGCTGGATCCGGCGACGGCGCTCAACCGGCTCCGTTCGAGCACCGCCTGGCGGGCGCACGAGGGACTCCTGTCGAGCACGGACCCGGTCGACAGCTGGCGGGAGCTCTGCTGGCGGTTCTTCGTCTATCCGGGACGCAGCCATACCGGGGACCCGGCGGACGTGGTCTTCGCGGTCTATCTGAGCGGGCGCCATCCGGCGGTGCGGGTGGCGATGGTCGGCGCCGACGGGCGGCAGATCGAGATCGGCTCTCTGCGGGAATCTATCCCCGTATCGGCCGGGCACTAGAGAGCCCTAGATTTTCCTACCCAGCGCGATTCAGCTCTATATAGCTCTCTAGCTTCCCCACTAGAGAGCCATATAGAGGTCTAGGAGACTCTCACACTATATCGAACATATGTTCACACGGGCTGGGAACGCAGGAACTTTCCGAAGTGCGGCACGGTGAACGCGATCAGTCCGCGCTCGGCGCTGTAGATCAGGCCCTTCTTGATGAGGCTGTCGCGGGCCGGGGAGAGGCTGGACGGCTTGCGGCCGAGCCCCTCGGCCACCTCTGCGGTGGCCACGGGCTCGTCGCCGATGGAGGCCATCGCGTGCATGTAGTCACGCTCGGCCGGGGTGGCCCGCTCGTAACGGCTGCCGAAGAACCCGACCGCGAGCTCCTCTTCGGCCTCCGGCGCCGAGACCCTGATGTCGTCGACGGTGATCGGGCTGCGCAGCGCCAGATCCCAGGCGACCTTGCCGTATGCCTGGACGAAGTAGGGGTAGCCGTCGGCGGCCTCGTAGAGCGCGTCGAGGGCCTCCTGGGTGAACGCCACGCCCTCGCTCTCGGCCGGGGCGATGAGCGCCAGATCGGCCGCCTCGCGGTCGAGCCGGTCGATCCTGGCGTAGCGGAAGAGCCGCTCGGAGTAGCTCTTGCTGGCCGACAGGACGCTGGGCAGGTGGGGCAGACCGGCGCCCACCACGATCAGCGGGCCGCCGCTCTGGGAGAGCTCGTGGCAGGCCGCGCAGAGCGCCGAGACGTCGGGGGTCTGCACGTCCTGCATCTCGTCGATGAACAGGGCGATGCCGACGCCGAGGTCGGTGGCCACCCCGGCCGCGTCGACGAACAGCTCGGTGAGGTCGATCTCCAGGTCTCCGGAGTCGGCCCGGCCCCGGCTCGCGGGCACGTCGATCCCGGGCGACCAGTGCGAGGTGCCCTTGGCCGCCGACGGATCGCGCATCGCGAACGCCTTGAGCACACCGAGGAACTCCTCGATGCGCTCGGGCGCCCGGTGCCGGGGCGCCAGCTCACGGATCGCCAGGTGCAGGGCGGCGGCCACGGGACGCCGGATCGACTGGTCGGGCCGCGCCTCGATCTTCCCCGTCCCCCACAGCCGCTGCATGGCCATCGACTTGAAGGTGTTGAGGAGGACGGTCTTGCCGACACCGCGCAGACCGGTGACGACCATGCTGCGCTCCGGGCGGCCACGCGCCACCCGCTCCAGGACGATTTCGAACTGCTGAAGCTCGCGGTCGCGCCCGGCGAGCTCTGGGGGACGCTGCCCCGCACCGGGGGCGTAGGGATTGCGCACGGGGTCCACGCTCTCGGACTTTATGACGGGATATAGCGGCCGACGTAGATTTCCGTAGAAAGCGCTACGGCGTGTCGCGCGATGCCGGACGGAACCCCGCAGAACAGGAGCATGTGCCGTCGGCCGCGTCGCGAGCGTCGCCATGACATCACTCCTCACCTGCGGAGACATCGTCCGAACCCGTGTTCGATCCGGTGCCTCAGACTGTAGCGCGGCTTCGAACACAGGACCGAGATTTCCCGGAGAAAGCTCAGCTAAAGAATGTCGGCGCCCCGCCGACACGGATCAAACCGGGACGGAAGCCATCCGGGTCCGGGCCGCCACCGCCTCTTATAACTTGAGGTAGCCGGTCAAATACAATGGAGGCTTGTCTCTGTCGGTTGTGGCGAGTCGGCTGTGGGGTGGCAACAGGTGAGCAGCTCTCCGTTGATGACACGCGTCCGGGCGGCCGCCGCGCTGGCCGTCGGCTGTCTGGCGGCGGCCGCGTGCAGCGCGACCGCCACCTCGCAGCCCGCACAGCCCACCTCGACCCTCACCCCGGCGCCCGTGCCGCCGACCCCCTCGACCAGGCCGACCACCTCCAGCCCGTCCCCCGCCGCGAGCCCGACCTCGACCGCCCCGCCGAAGTTCTCCGCCAAGGTGACCAAGGTCGCCCGTGACCGGCTCCGGCACTCCTGGCGGCCCGGCTGCCCGGTCCCCGTCGGCGACCTGCGGCTGATCACGATGACCTACTGGGGCTTCGACGACCGGCCGCACACCGGCGAGCTGGTGGTGAACAAGAGCGCGGCCGACGACATCGTCACGGTCTTCAGGCGCCTGTACGACTGGCGCTGGCCGATCCGCAGGATGGAGCTCGTCGACGTCTACAAGGGCGACGACTTCGACTCGATCGACGCCGACAACACCTCGGCCTTCAACTGCCGCCCGGCGACCGGGTCCAGCAACTGGTCCCAGCACGCCTACGGCAGGGCGGTCGACATCAACCCCCGGGAGAACCCCTACCTGTCCTCCGACGGCTCGGTGGCGCACAAGAACGCCCGCAAGTTCGCCAGGCGCCCTATCGACGCGCCCGGCGTGATCAATCCCGGTGACCGGGTGGTCCGGGCCTTCGAGAGGGTCGACTGGGAGTGGGGCGGCTACTGGTCGGGCATCAAGGACTACCAGCACTTCAGCAAGAGCGGTGGCTGAGGGCCGGGAGGGTCCTCCCGGCCCCGCTCCGCCGGGGGTCCCGGCTCGGCGGATCGCGCCGTCCCGGCCATGGACCCGACGGGCCCCGCGGGCGGCCACCTCACATCGGCGTGGCCCAGCCGTACGTCGGTGAGGTGTCGGCGCCGGGCTGGAACAGCTCCCAGCGGTTGCCGTACGGGTCCCGGAAGGCGGCGACCGTGCCGTGGGGCCCGCGCCGCGGGGCCTCCTCGAAGGTGACCCCCTCCGACAGCATCCGCTCGTAGTCGCCGGCGAAGTCGTCGGTGTGCAGGGACAGCCCCACCCCGCCGCCGGCCCGGTCCTCCTGTCCGGCGGTGCCGGCGCGCACGAGCAGCAGCGCCGTCTCCCGCGAGCCCCGCGGGCGGACGGCCACCCGGCGCCCGCCGTCGTCCTGGGCCGTGTCCTCCACGAGCTCGAAGCCGAGGACGCCGACGTAGAAGGCGACGGCCTCCTCGTAGTCGCGCACGACAAGGGCGACGCGCCCGAGGTAGGTCGCACGGCCGCCGCCTCCGAGCCCCCTGACCCCTTCGGAGGGCGGCGCCGGCACGGGCCGGCGGCCGGCGCGGGCGGTCTCCTGGAGATCGGTGATCGTCAGGACGACCCGGATGGCGAGCAGGCCCGCGACGATCGGCAGCACGACGCCGGCCGCCAGGGCGGCGGTCTTCAGGCCGTCCGCCTCCGAGTACGCCAGGCCCACGGACACCCCGTCGGTGGCCGCCGACAGCAGCCAGGTCAGCCACCACGCCCAGATCAGGCCCGGGCGGCGGATCCTGAAGAGGTCGCTGCCCGGGCGCAGGCCGCCGGGCTGGGAGGTGGCCCAGATGTCGTCGAGGAGCCCCTTGGGGACGAACAGATTGACGACGGGGAGGATCCAGCCGAGCACCAGGTACGGCGCGGCGTAGACGTGGAGGACCCCGGGAGAGATCGCGTACGCGTTGGCGCGGGCGCGGAACAGCCAGCACACGAAGGCGATCCCCGCCGGGAGGTAGAGGAGCGCGCGCAGGATCTGCCACCCGTGGACCGCCTGCCACATCCAGCCGCCGAACAGCGGCCAGTCCCCGCCGAAGAGGATCCGCGTCAGCGATCCGTAGAGGAGCTGCGCCACCGAAACGCCGGCGGACAGGACCGAGACCGACGCGACCAGGGTCACGGCGACCGTCGCGAGCGCGCGGATCGGGCGCAGCGGGCGGACGGGCACGGAGAACGCGCTCGGATTCATGGGGCCCTTCAACCGGGGGGAGCTGGGCCAGTATGCGGATCATGACATGGGGATATCAAGCCATATAAGTAGCGCTACCGGCATCTACTCCGCCATTGGCGAGCCCCGCTGATGCGCCCGGCGGAGATCTTCGGTCGGCCATGAAGTCCGACATATCAATTCTTATTGGTACGGCCCACACCTCGGAGGGCGATACCTCTTGGTGCATCATTGATCCATGGCGGCCAGAGACGGCGATGGATGGGCTCACTGCGATCGCGGGCATCGGCACTGGGGTGTGTACGGCGCCTCCGGCCTGCTCGCCGTCCATCACGACACCGCCGGGACGCCGCGCGTCCTGATGCAGGAGCGTGCCGTCTGGAGCCACCACGGCGGCACCTGGGGCCTGCCCGGCGGTGCCCTCGACAGCCACGAGGACGCCATAACGGGCGCGCTGCGCGAGGCCGGGGAGGAGGCGGCCCTGACCGGCGACGGCCTCCGGGTCCAGGGGGTCTACCTCGACGACCACAGCGGCTGGTCCTTCTCGACCGTGATCGCCCAGGCCGCCGACCTGCTGGACGCGGCCCCGGCCAACGGTGAGAGCGTCGACCTGCTCTGGCTCACTCCCGAGGAGATCGCCGCCAAGGAGCTGCACCCCGGTTTCGCCGAGACCTGGCCCATGATCAGCCAGGCGCTCAGCCCCATGGTGATCGTCCTCGACGTCGCCAACATCGTGGGCGCCCGGTCCGAGCACGGCTGGTGGAAGGACCGCGCCGGAGCCGCCGCCAAGCTGGTCGCCGAGGTGAGCGCCCTCTCCTCCGGCGGCCTGCGCGACCTCCCCGGTGACCTGCCGGCCCTGGAGCGGTGGTTCCCCCGCGTCGTCATGGTCGTCGAGGGCGCCGCCCGCGGCGTCTCGCCGCTCCCCGGCGTCTCCGTCGTCGCCGCCCCCGGGGCCGGCGACGACACCGTCGTGCAGGCCGTACGGGACGCCCAGCCCTGGGAGCGCGTCCTGGTCGTCACCGCCGACCGGGGCCTGCGCGAGCGGGTCACGGCCCTGGGGGCCGCGGTGACCGGCCCCAGGTGGCTGCTGTCCCGTCTGTAGATGTTCCACGTGGAACATCGCAGAGATCTGCCACGATATGGCGCATGTCCGAGCTTCGAACCGAGCCGCGGGGTCACTGGACCGATGACGACGGGTCGATCCCCCCGGACTCCTGGGGGCGCGGCACCGCGCCGAGCCGCTCGCTGCCGTGGGGCTTCGCGCTCGTCGTCGTCCTGCTGGTCGTGGGGCGCTTCACGCTCGCCCCTCATCTGACGGCGCCGGCGCTCCAGACGTGGGCCACGATCTTCGTGGCGATCTGCGTGCAGGCGCTGCCGTTCCTGGTCTTCGGCGTGGCCCTGTCCGCCGCGATCACCGCGTTCGTCCCGGCGTCGTTCTGGACCAGGGCACTGCCCAGGCATCCGGCCGCCGCCGTGCCCGTCGCGGGAGTGGCGGGCGCGGTGCTGCCCGGCTGCGAGTGCGCCTCCGTCCCGGTGGCGTCGGGGCTGATGGCCCGGGGGGTGACCCCGGCGGCCGCGCTGGCCTTCCTGCTCGCCTCACCCGCGATCAACCCGATCGTGCTGGTCGCGACCGCGGTCGCCTTCCCCGGACAGCCGATGATGGTCGTGTGCAGGTTCGGGGCGTCGCTGGCCGTGGCGGTCCTGGTCGGCTGGCTCTGGCTGCGGTTCGGCCGGAGCGAGTGGCTGCCGATCCCCTCCCGCCCGCACGGGGACGGCCCCAGGTGGGCGCGGTTCGGCGAGGCGATGCGGCATGACCTGCTGCACGCCGGCGGGTTCCTCATCGTCGGCGGTCTGGCCGCCGCCACGCTCAACGTCACGGTCCCCCGCGAGTGGCTGACCGCGCTGGCCGAGGTGCCGTGGCTGGCCGTCCTGGTCATGGCGCTGCTGGCGGTGCTGCTGTCGATCTGCTCGGAGGCCGACGCGTTCGTGGCGGCCTCGATGACCGCGTTCTCACCGACCGCGAAGCTGGCCTTCCTGGTGGTCGGGCCGATGGTGGACCTGAAGCTCATCGCGCTGCAGGTCGGCACGTTCGGCAGGGCGTTCGCGCTCAGATTCGTCCCGCTGACCTTCGCGCTCGCCGTCCTGGTGAGCGCCCTCTCCGGATGGCTGCTGCTGTGAACCGCGTGACCCAGAACCTGGTCCTCACCCTGCTCGGCTGCGCAGTGCTGCGGATCTCGGCCTTCTCCACCACGTATCTGAACTACGTCAAGCCCGGTTTCCGGCCGTTCCTGATCGGCGCCGGGGCGGTGCTGCTGGTCCTCGGCCTCACCGGCCTGGTCCAGGCGTCACGGTCGAGGAAGAGCTCCCCCGAGGCCCACGCGCACGGCGGTGCTCGGGACCGCTCACCGGACGGTGCCCGCAGCCGTGCCCAGGGCCATCCGCCGGAGCACGGCCACGCGCACGGCGGCCCCCGGGTCGCCTGGCTGATGTGCCTGCCGGTGTTCGCGATCTTCCTGGTCGCGCCGCCCGCCCTGGGCTCGTTCGCCGCCGCCCGGTCCGAGACTCCGCCGCCGCGTGACCAGGCCCTCAGCGCCTTCACCCCGCTGCGCGGCGACGGCCCGGTGGACATGCCGATCGGCGAGTTCATCGGCCGGGCCTGGGACGACGACAGCAAGTCCCTCACCGGCCGCGCGGTGAAGCTGACCGGCTTCGTCGTCCCTTCGAAGAAGAAGGGCCAGTGGTACGTCACCCGCATGCAGATCGCCTGCTGCGCCGCGGACGCGTTCCCGCTGAAGGTCGCGGTCAGGGGGATCCAGTCGCCGCCCCCGGACACCTGGGTCGAGGTGACCGGCACCTGGATCCCGCAGACGTTCGGCACGATGCCCAACGGGGTCGTCTACCCGCAGCTGTCCGGCACGGATCTCATGAGGATCGACACTCCGGACGAGCCCTACGAGTAGGCGGAGGTCAGGCGCGGGACGGCGCCGGAACCGGGGACGGCGCCACGGTCAGGTCGCGGGTGGCCCGGTGGAACAGCCAGTAGCTCACCCCGGCGACGAGGAGGAACAGCAGCCGGGCCGGGCCGGGGATGTCGAGCATGAGCAGGCCGTCGTTGAGCGAGTGCAGTACGGCTGCCGCCACGAAGGCGCCGACGACGGAGAGCGTGATCACGATCCGTCCCCTGAGCTGCCAGGCCCCGAAGGCGACCGCGCAGATCAGGCCGGTCCAGGCGAGATGACTGAAGGGGGTGGCGAGACCGCGCATGAACAGCACCATGCCGGCGTTGACCGCGCCGGTGGCGTCGACGCTCCTCCAGGCGTAGGACATCGACTCCATGATCGCGAAGCCGGTGGCGCAGGACAGGCCCAGCGCCACCCCCGCGGCCTTGTTCAGGTAGCGGCCGGTGATCGCGACCATGAGGAGGGGGACGGATTTGGCCGACTCCTCGATCCATCCGACCTGCAGGATCGAGGGGCCGTGCTTGTCGGGGATGAGCAGGGCGTTGAAGTATCCGCCGAGCAGGAGGGCGGCTCCCCCGCCGAACAGGAACATCCCCACCAGCGTGACGCCCGGGACACTGGCGCCGATCCCGGTCCGGTCGTGGATGGCGACCAGGAGGCCGACCGGTCCGGCCGCCGCCCCGTAGAAGAACGCCGCGGGCATGACCGCGCGGTTGCCGACGGCCTCGGTCATGGTGATGAGCGCGGCCGACAGTGCCGCTGTGGCGATCCACACTTTGAACCACCGGTGCCGGTAGAACCTAAAATGTTCACGCATGCGAAGTAAATCCCCATTTGGGGTGTCGTAAATTCGGGCGAATCGCCCATCTTTACCTAAAGGCCGACTCCGCCACGATGACCGCGCCGATCACCATGAAGACCACCGGGACGAGCCATCTCCCCGACCGCTCGACCAACGTGATGATCTTCTTGTGCGAGCCGAGCCAGGAGGCCGCCGCGCACCAGACCGCGACCAGGACGGCGAACACCGCGACCGTGACGAGACTGGACGCCAGGCCGATCGTGCGGAACATCGGGGTGTAGACCGAGATGTTGTCGGCGCCGTTGGCGACCGTCACCCCGGCGATCGAGACCACGCCGGAGGCGACCGGCGCCGCCCCGTCGCCGTCGCCCTTCCTGATCAGGCCCCACACCCCCAGGCCGAACGGCACCAGCCCGAGCAGCCCGACCCACCTGTCCGGCACCACGCTCAGCCCGAGCGCCGCCACGGCCGAGACGGCCACCAGGACGGCGATGCCGGCGTACTGGCCCGCGACGATCTGCCAGGGCCGGGGGACGCCGCCCGCCCGGGAGGCCAGGAACAGCACCGTCAGGATGACGATGTCGTCCACATTGGTCCCGGCGAAGACGGCGACGGCCGTACCGATCGATTCACCCACGGGCGCATTATGGGGCCTGCCAGGATCCTCCGGGCCACCGCACCCGATCCTGACGGGTCGGCGATCACCATGGCCGTCGGCGGCCGTCGGGCATTACGATCACATTCGTCCGCCCCTGTCAGCCAGCCCGTCCCTGTCAGCCCCCGGAGGCCTCGCGTGGGCTATCCGCCGGAGTACGGCCAGCCGCCGCGAGGCGAGACGGGCCGAGGGCTGGCCGTGATCGTGATGATGATCGTCGGCGTGCTCATCGCGACGGTGGTCTCCATGATGGCGGTGCTGGATCCGGCTCCCGCGCCGAAGAGCCCTTCCGTGACCCGGGGGCCCGAGCATTCGGAGAGCGCGGTCCGCCAGGCCGCCCAGGTGGGACTCGACGCCTACTCCAGCGGGTCCTACGACGACTTCTGGGACCTGTGGAGCACGCAGGCGCAGGCGGCGATCACGCGCGAGGAGTACGTCCGGCTCTTTCAGTTGTGCCCGCAGCCCGTGTCGGACGTCCGGTTCACCCTCACCACCGTCACGGTCACCGGCGACAACGCCACGGTCCAGGCGACCCGGCTCAGCGAGACGACCGACTTCGACTTCCTCTTCGAGAGCGGCTCGTGGCGCTACGTGCCCACGCCGGAGGATTTGCAGGAATACCAGACCAAGGGGACCGACCAACTGGCCCAGGAGCGGCGGGCCGCCGGGGTCTGCGGCGCCGCCGTCCCCACCACCGCCCCCGACCCGTCCAACCCCGGCGTCTCGACTCCCGCCCCGTCCGATCCCGGCGTCCCCACCTCAGTCCCGTCCTCAGCCCCGTCCTCAGCCCCGTCCGACCCCGCCGCCTCCGTCCCCGGGCCCACGGCGTCCAGTCCCGTCACCCCACCGGGATGATCCGTTTCATCCGGTACACGGATTGATCTATCCGTACACCGGCATATCGATTGATCACCAAAGTCACAGAAAGGCGCTGCCGGTTCCGGAATTCACGGCTACTGTCAAACACATGGCCCATCCCCTGCCGGCCTGGCGAGGCGACACAGGTTCGGACAAACCGGAATCGACTGATCAGGATGCCGTCATGCAGGAGCCGGATCCCATTCCCCTGTGGCTGGCGCATCTCCGTCCCAGAGACGGGCAGGAGAAAATCAGTCCGTCCACTCCCGACACATCTATCACCATAGAGTTGGATAAAGCAGATTTTGAGGCGCTTTCCCGTAAAGCGCGGTCGACGGGCAGCAGGATCGCCGATGTGATCCACGCCGCCGTCCAGCGGGAGATCGGCAACCGGCCCCATGTCATCACGTTGATGCACCGCTGGGACCTGCACCGGGAAGACCTCGACACGGCGGCCGACGCCCTCGGGGTCGACCAGCTGTCCGAGACGGAGTGGAGCCAGATCGGCATCCGCCGGAGCCGGAGGAGCTGACAGCATGCTCCCCGGCAGAGTGCTCGACGTCAGCGCGTTGATCGACATCGCGGTGGCCAAGACCGAATATTCACGGAACGTTTTTCATCTCGATTCGAGAGCCTGAAGTACGAAGATGGCCTTGACGAGCTGACCTGCTCGCAGAGGGCAGCAGCGGAGTTTCCGCAGGATCCGCCAGGTCTTCAGGACGGCATTGGCGCGTTCACCGGGGCCGCGGAGCTTGGCGTGGGCGGAGTTGGCGCTCTTTTGCGACTGCGGTTTGCCTCGGCCCTTGTACGGCACGAGTACGCGCTGACCTGCGCCGACGTATCCCTTGTCGGCCAATGTGATCAGCCCGGAGGCCTGCAGTCGGCGGATGAGGCCCCAGATCCGGGCCGCTTTGAGGTCGTGGACCGAGCCGGGCATAGAGCCGGAAGTCCAGAGCGGGGTGCCGTCCGGGGCGGCGAGAGCCTGAATGTTCATGCCGTGCATCTTGTGTTTGCCGGAGTAGTAGGGCCGGTCGGCGGCCACCCGGTCGATGGGGATGAGCGTGCCGTCCAGCACGACGAAGGCGTATCCGGCGCGTTTGGCCGTCCGTAGCGCCTGGTCGAGGGTGGGTGAGCGTTTGGCGAGCAGGGCGACGGTCTCGCGGACGTAGCGCCAGGCGGTTGCGGTACCGATGCCGAACCCGGCGGCGATCTCGGTGAACGTCTCGCCCTTGCGCAGGTAGACGAGCACGAGCAGGGCTTGCTGTCCGGGGTTGAGCCGTCGCCAGGGTGTGCCGATCGCCTTGCGGTGCCGTCGGATGGCTCCGGCCACGTAGTTCAGCGTTGAACGCGACAAATCGACCGCGGCACGGTAGAACAGCACCCGAAGCTCCTGGCTGTGACGGATGTGATTGTGGTGATCAACCCGTCTACCAGGAGCTTCTCTACGTCATCAGGCGAACGCCGCGCTCGCGATCATGCTGTGACCAGCAGCTCGTCGCCCGCGACAACCCATATCGCGTTCGGAACTTCAGCGGAGGATACGTGGCTTTCCAGGGATTGACGGAACACTACGAGAACTTCATGCAGGAAGGTTCGGACTGGTTGTCCGTGGGGTTGGCCTGGACCGCCGTCCTGCCGGTCGAAGGACGGCTCTCGCTGAGCGAGGTGGCGACCCGCCTGATCGGAGACGGGCAGCCGCCGGTGATCGAGCTCGACAGCGAAGAGGCATACGAGGCCGATGCCGTTCTTCTGGGCCAGATGGGAAACTCAACGATGATCGTCGAGACTTTCGGGAACAACTATGTCTGGGAATCGGGAGTTCTCGATCGGCTCAGCGTGAACGCGCAGGTCTGGCATGTCTCATGGGAGGTGACGGGGAACTCCAGGCTGATCCACGCCGCGCGCGGACGGGTTCTGGCCGAGGTCCAGCATCTGAATCCCGCCGACGCCGTCGGGGAAGACCTCGCCGCCGTTGAGGCCGAGTTGGCGGCCCTGGGTCCGACCATCAGCGCTCCGTGGCCGGCCACACAGGCCATGGCGCTGGCCATCGTGGAGGCGCGCACCGGCGCGCGCCTGGAGAGCGACTGGTTCGATCGTTCCCATCCGGCCGTGATCGTCGGCGACCCCGCGTAGGCGCCCTGATCGCGGCGGCTCGTGTCTTGCTGCTCCAGATCGCCCAAGGATGAAAAAGGCTCACGGAGCATCGCCGCCATGTGCCTTTTCCGCGGCGGCGGTATATGCATCCCGGCGACCGGGCTGGCGGCGGTCCTGTCCATCTCTCCGATATCCACCCAGGTGGAGCTGTTCGAGCTCGTCACGACACCCGGCGTGAAGATCGACGACTTCACCCACGGAAAGGTCGGAGAGATCGCGGAGATTCTCGACGGCTCACGAGACGTCACCGCGGGGCACGTCATCTGGTGCGCCCAGAGCACCAAATGGCCGATCCTGACAGATCGGGGCGCGGAGCTCGTCCAGTACGACCAGCACATCATGATTGACCCGCTGCCCTAGCGACACCGGGGAGACCGGGGAGACCGGGAGTTTCCGGCGGCGAGACCGGGCCCGGCACTTCCCGGGACGGTGTCGACCGACTTCCGTGTGCCCGCCGGCGACCAGGCTCAGCAACTGCCGAAACCGTCGCCGTACCCCTCCACGTAGCCGCGGTCCCAAGTATCGCCGCGGAGGTTGTAGTCGTGCCGGTAGCTACTGCCGTCCACGCAGTCGTTGAAGCCGTCGCTGAATCCCCGCCCGTAACCCTGCCGGCAGGCCCTGTCACAGGGACTGGGCTGGACCGCGCCCGGCACCGCCTGCGGGGCGCCGGCCGCCGCTCCCCCCGTTCCCTCCGCGGAACCGGCGACGACGGCGCCCCCGGCCGGCCCGATCACGAGAGCGGCGAGGAGCATCGGGTTGAGCAGTAGGCGTCGCCCGCCATGCATGGCTGCCTCCTTTCCCATGGAGCCGCCACGGCGGGCATCCGACCACCGAGACGGCCCTGACCTGCACATCCCATCCTGACCAGCGCCATGCGACCCTGCCACGACGCGGGCGTGACGTGGACGTGACACGGACGTGACGGCCTACGGCGAACCGAGGGACGGCCCCGGACCGCCGGCCACCCCACCTCTCGACGGAGAACCGCCGGTCGCCCCGTCCCCGGGTGGAGACCCATCGCCACCGAGTGATCACTTGGGTGCGCCCGGCTCCGGTCCGCACCCGTACGCCCGGCTCCGGTCCGCGTGCTGCGCCCGGCTCCGGTCCGCGCGGTGCGGGATCCGGAGCAGCCGGTCACCACCGCCCGAGGCAAGATCCTCATATGAGAGATGACCTGGCGGGTCGTATGGGAGATGGCCCGGTGGATCGTACGGGAGACGACCTGGCGGGTCCTACGGGAGATGACCTGGTGGAGCTGCACATCCGCGACGGAGACCTCGCCGATCCCGGGTCCTGGGTCTACGTCTGGCTGCTGGAAGGCCGCGTGCTCTATGTGGGGACCACCGGCCTTCCCCCGGAGGTCAGGACCTGGCTGCACCTCCATGACCCCGACCCCGACATCGGCCGCGTGAGGGCCCGGTATCCGGGCATCGGAGCCGACCCGATCGACGTGGTCGCCTTCCGGCTGCCCGGATCCCTACCGCGCTCGGAGGTCAAGGTCGCGGTGATCGCCCACCTCGGCGCCGCGGGGCTTCTCTCTGCGCACTACGTGGGCGATCCGCCACAGCACGGGCCCGTCGGAGACGGGCTGTCTCCCCTCCTCCACCGGATCACCCGTCGGATCGGCGGGCCTGAGACCGGATGATCAGGTCACGGCCGCTCCTGATCGGCTGCCCCGGCTGACCGCCTGCCTTCTCTCCCTGGCAGCCGTCCGCTCCCCGGCAGCCGTCCCGGAGCGGAGGTGCCCTCGGGCGGTCGGCCGACGGCCCGGGCTACCGGGGCAGGTGGTCTGTCCACTCGGCGACGATCGACGCCGTCCCCTCCGTGATGAAAAGCTGTCCCCCACTCTGGGGGACGTAGAAGTTCGTGTCACGCACCCATGAGGTCTCCGGATCGACGACCAGTCTGACCTGCCCTGACGACAGGGAGACCTGCAGGCCGTGCCCGCCCTGGACCGCGCCGAGGCTCTGGACGTCCGGCAGCGACGCGATCGCCCGGAAGGCCGCGGCACGGACCTCCGGCGAGACCGGCGCCTGGCTGATCAGCGAGGTCAGCGCTTCGAAGACGGAGTCGTCCTGCTCGTCCGCGGACAGCCGGCCGGCGCTCGTCCTGATGTCGCCGCGCTGCACGCCATCGGCGATCCCGGTCCGCAGCGCGGCCCGCAACGCGTCCGGATCGGCCGGCAGCCGCCGGAGCTCCTCGAAGCTCATCTCGAGCGGCCCCAGCCGGAACGGCTGCGCCCCCGTGAAGTGCTGGATCTTCCCTTCCCCCTTCAGCTCCGGCCCTCTGAGCCAGGTCTGGCCGTCGCGCTGGAACCAGTACTCTTGCCGGCGCCGCTCGGAGACCCTGCCGTCGTCGTCCTTGTGCACCACCGTGACGTGCCAATACTTGCCGGATCCCTCCGGGATCCGCTCCGCGGTCGTGGCCGCCACGAGCAGCACCTGCCGGGCGGACAGCCGCTGCGCCGCAACCGGCGGACCGCTGGGGGAAGCGGCGGGCGCCGTGACACCCGAGGCGATCATGACCACGGCCGCGGCGGCCACGGCGGCGGTCAGCGCCAGACCGCCTGCGAGCCGGCCGATCCCGCGCCTGCGGACCGGGGCACCGCGCATCGCGTTCCGCAGCTGGTGCCGCCGCCGGTCGATCACGTCACGTGACGGCTCCGGCTTGGCCAGCAGGGCGCCGACCTCGTGCAGGTCATCCATGGAGATCCTCCTGATCGATCACGTTGTGGAGCTTCTTGCGGGCCCGGCTGAGCCGCGAGCCGACCGTGCCGTAGGAGACGCCGAGCGCCTCGGCCACCTCCTGGTGGCTGAGCTGTCCCAGGGAGACAAGCGTGACGACGTCGCGTTCTCCCCGGTTCAGCGCGGCGAGAGCCTTGGCGAGCTGCGGCTTCATCCGCTCGGCGGCCACCGAGTTGAGGACGCGGTTCTCGTGGCTGTCGGCCACGGGCTCGTCCCCCGCGCGGGCCAGTGCCCGGTAATGACGTGCCTCCTTACGCCGGTGCCGAGCCATCAGGTTGGTGGCGATGCCGAACAGCCAGGGCCGCAGGCCGCCGCGTCCGGGGTCGAACCGTTCACGGTCGCGGAAGGCCACGCAGAACGTCTCCGCGGCGATGTCCTCTCCCACCTGCACGTCCAGGCGTCCGGCCGCGTACAGGTAGATATCGCGGAAGTAGCGGTCGTAGACGGCGGTGAACAGCTCCGGGTCCCGCCGGAACCGGTCGACGAGCTCGGCCTCGCTCACCTGCTCACGCGTCTCGGCGGTCAAATACCCGTCTCCCTCATGCGAGTGCCTCCGGGTGAGATGGTCAACTGTCACCCACGCTTCGCCGTGAGCCCGGATCGCTTTCCCGCGTCGGCCGCGCGACACGACGCCGGGTTGGGGCACCGGAAGGCAGGCGCCCCGTCGGTCGCCATGCGGCTCTCGCGAGCCGTCCCGGCCACAGCGCGATCTTGCGAGGATGTACGGGTCCCTGAATGATGACCAGCACATCGGATGGAAGCAGCACGGTGGATTTCACAGTCGAATACGGACCTACTCCTGACGAAGTGGCACGAGCGCTTCAGCAGGGCTCCAAGCAACAGCTGAAAGTCGCCTATGTGGTGCTGCCGTCGGTCCTGTCCGTGTCGGGCCTCGTCTGCATCCTGGTCGACGCCGTCGGCATGGGAGTCGGCATGCTCGTCGGAGCGGTCACCTTCCCGTTCGTAATGGTCTGGTCACTCCGCCGGATCGCCAAGCGGCAGCTCACCCATCTCTGCGTGCCCACCGTTCTCCGGATGACCGACGACGGGTACGAATACCGGACCGACCAGACCACTACCACGATGCGGTGGTCCCTGTTCGGACGGGTCGTGACCGGCCCCGAGTTCTGGCTGTTCTTCGTGAACAGGCAGTGCGTGGCCTTCCTCCCCAGACGTGCCTTCAACAGCGAGCAGCAGGCCGAATTCGACCGCTTCCTGGCCTCCCGGCAGAACCCGGGGCTCACCTGAGCACCGCCCCGTCGCCTCCTCGGATCTGACCGCTCGTTCCTCTCCAGGGGCCGGGTCCCACCTCGGTGATCGACGCGGCGAGAGGCATGGCCGAGACCCGATGGGCAGGCCGCAAGAGGAGGGCGCCTCCCTGCGCCGATCCCTGTGCCAAGCAACAGGAATCAGCGAGATCACCTGCGCGAACGGCCGCTGCTCACCGACGGCGCACCGATCGGTGCCGGATTTTACACAGCCTTGACGCTTACCTAACGGATATGTATAACGTACATGCAGATGATCGCGTGCGGCCGCCCTGAGGCCGTGAGACTCGACGGCCGCCGCGACGGGTCCGGCCCCGCCCGGCTGTCTTGTTGACATGGCGACACCGGAAGGGCGTGCCTGCATCGATGCCTACCAGCCACGCAGGTGTGCGGCTGGAGAAGGTTCCGCTCCATCGAGCGGCTACCAGTCAGGAGAATCTCTGTGCGTAAATTCAAGCGGGGAGCCACACTCGCGCTCGCCACTGCGGCCGCGCTTGTCGGATCCCTCACCACCGGCAGCCCGGCGATGGCGGCGTCGTCGCCGATCGCGGCATGCGGCGGCGGCTCCTATCACGTGATCGACCAGCACGACCTGGGCAGAGCCACCGTCTACCTGCTGTACAACGGCAGCACCAACTGCGTGGTCACCTGGAAGGACAGCCCGAACAACGTCCGCGTCAACGCCGTGATCAGGCGCGAGCGCGGGAAATACGTCACCGACCCCGGTAACTTCTCGACCTACGCCGGCCCGGTGAAGATCTCCGCCGCGGGGAAGTGCGTCCAGTGGGGCGGCGATTACGGCAACAAGCAGTACACCTCGCCCCTTGAGCACTGCGGCTGATCAGGACCCCTGACCCACGCGGATCCGCCCGGTTCCGGTCTCCCGCGGGTGGCCTGGCCCGGGCGGCCCCCTCCCGGCGCGGACGTCCGGGCGGCCCACCGGACAGCACCGGACCGCGCGTACCATTCAGCGATGGAAGTTTTGGAGCCGGAGGTGTGGCGGGCTCGGACGGAGGCGCACCGGAAACGGGTCGAGGCATGGACGGCGCCGCACTTGGCGCGCAGGGCCCGAGGCGAGGCCCATCCCATCGAGGACTTCCTGTTCACCTACTACGGGCACCGGCCGACGCGGCTGCAACAGTGGCATCCGGGCACCGGGGTGGTGTTGAAGGAGGCGCGCGATTTCGGCCGCTTCTACCTCGACACCCCCGAGGGAGTCACGCTCGACACCGCGGCGCTGATGGACAGGCGCAGGGCCACCGTCGAGTGGATCGCGCGGCTGCTGGCCGCCACTGCGGCCCGGCCGGCCTATCTGGGCTGCTTCGGCCTGCACGAGTGGGCGATGGTCTACAAGACCGCGCAGATACGGCACGGCGCCTGGCCGCTGCGGCTCGGCGGGGACGAGATCGCAGAGGTCGTGGAGCAGCGAGGCGTGCGGTGCGGTCATTTCGACGCCTTCCGCTTCTTCACCCCCGAGGCACGCCCGCTCAACGCACTGCAGCCGACGCGGCAGCAGCAGTGGGAGCTGGAGCAGCCGGGTTGCCTGCACGCCAACATGGACCTGTACAAGTGGGCGTACAAGCTGTCGCCCCTGGTGAGCAGCGAGCTGGTCGCCGACTGCTTCATGCTGGCCCGTGACATCCGCACCGTGGACATGCGGGCCAGCCCGTACGACCTGAGCTCGCTCGGCTATCGGGCCATCCGGATCGAGACGCCCGAGGGACGGGCTGAGTACGCCGCCGAGCAGCGGGGCTTCGCCGAGCGGGCGCGGCCACAGCGTCAACGCCTGCTCGACGCCTGCGAACAGCTGCTCGGCGGCCCTGACCGACGGTGACCGGCCCGGGCCCGAGCCCCTGTGGCCTCCGCCCCGGCACGGCGCCTGATCCGGCACGGCGTCTGACCCAAGGGAAATCCATGGTCAGACGCCGTTTCTGAGGCCCGGCGGAGAGCGTGGGATCCGAACCCACGAGGCCGGTCACCCGGCCCGGCGATTTTCAGGAGCGCTGCGCTGTCAGCGGGACAGGGCCTCGTACCAGGGCGGGAGCATCCTTCCAGCCCCTGGCCGCAGAAGACCATCCCGCACTGTCCCGACTGCTCTCGCCTTCTGCTCGCTGGAATCCGGGTTGCTTGCTGGAATCCGGGTGAGATTCACGGCTTTCTGTCACTGAAAGACTTTTCTCCCCAGCGATTGACCGACCCTCTCCACTGTCCGAGATCATGTCAAGCATGTTGTTCAGCCGCTTTCTTGCCATCGGGCTTCTCAGCGGGGTCGCGCTGCTTCCTCTCCTCTGGCTCCAGCGGGGCGACGGATTCGAGCACCTGCGTCTGGCCGCGCTCATGGGTCTGGACATCGGCCAACTCTTCACCGTCCCGATCGCCCTGGTGGTCGGAGCCTGGAAGGCCAGCTTCTGGAACAAGCGACCCCGTCCACCGGCTCCGGGCTCCGTCCTGGGAGGGATCACCTTCGCGTTCGGGGCTCTGGTCATGACACAGGCGATAGCCACGACACGATGGCTCCGTGGCGGACCTTCCGGTGTCGGCGATCCGGACGGCGAATTCGTCATAGCAATGCTCGCCGTGCTTTCGGGAGGAGTCGCCCTACTCGTCGGCACAGTGATCCTGGTCAAACGGAGCATCACCGTCAAGCGTTCTCGGAAGGTGGGCGTCCTGACACCCACGGGCCAGTGATCAACTCGGTGAGATGTCGGAGGCCTTTCAGGACTCCACTGTGACGGGCTGAGGTTTTGGGACCCGGACCCGGACCCTGGACCTGCGGACCACGACCCCTGGACCTGCGGACCGGAAGTAGTCGATCCGGCCAAGATCTGAGGCTCTGGCCTGTGGGTGCGATGTCCGTGAGCATTCGCTCGGTTCCGGTGTCACTCGCCCTCTTGGCTGCACTCGTGGCCGCACGGCCACACACGTACGGTGGAAGGCCTCGGGAGCACCGAGCCCCTTCTGCTGTACCTCTGCTTCTGCTGTACCTCTGCGCTGCTCTCCATGCCCGGCTTCCCGGCATCAGCCGACTCCCACGCCCCAGCCTTCGTTGAGCTTGGCCAGCAACAGTTTCACTCCGGGACGATGTCCACCTCCTCCGGACGGATCGTCAGCGGCACGGTGGAGCACGTCCGTGGCGTCGCGGACGCGCCTCGCGATCCCTTCGATGAGGCCGGCGGGCCCGTTCAGCGGATCCACATAGGTCTCGAAGCCCGGTTCGGGATGGAAACATCCCCACCAGTCCAGCAGCGCGTTCAGTGCCTCCTGTCGGGGTGGTCCTGTCCGTTCACCAATCGCCCTCAGGAACACGCCCGTCGCGGGAACTGCGGCCGGGTAGAGAGTTCCGGCGTGATCGTTCGTGACCGCGTACCGGAGATCCGCGAGCGCACGGGCGGCCTGCTGAGCGGCTACGGACCGGACCAGTGCCTCCATCGCCGCCTGGGCGTTCTCAGGGAGATACCAACGCGGGCCAGGTATCCGTGCCCAGTCCACATCCTCCACTGCTGTCCTCCCGCCACTCCCCGAGCGGATTCCCCAGACCCGACCGGGGAAACACGACCCAACATCATTCCGCGTATATGCCGCGAACGTCGGCAGAGGATCCTCACAGCGGCGTACGGCTGCGCGGCCCGGAAACGGTCAACGGCGCCTGGCCCGAGGGAAATCCATGGTCAGACGCCGTTTCTGAGGCCCGGCGGAGAGCGTGGGATCCGAACCCACGAGGCCGGTCACCCGGCCCTAGCGGTTTCAAGAGGACTCCGTTCCGGACGGCAGCAGGGCCTTCTGCCCGGGCGGAAGCACCTCCTCCGTACTCCTGTAATAAAGATCATCCTGCGTATGTCCCATGCGGCCAGCCGTCTGGATAATGACGGGGGGATCGAGAAGGTGATGCCATGG
Source organism: Streptosporangium brasiliense (assembly GCF_030811595.1). Taxonomy (NCBI): domain Bacteria; kingdom Bacillati; phylum Actinomycetota; class Actinomycetes; order Streptosporangiales; family Streptosporangiaceae; genus Streptosporangium; species Streptosporangium brasiliense. Next base: position 1,902,069 of record NZ_JAUSRB010000002.1, on the reverse strand, counting down.
AGGACTACCAGCGTGTGCTCATCGGCCGAATGGTCGAGCGCATCGACCTGTACGACTCCGATGAGATTCCCCTGCCCAAGCTGGCCGAAGACCTTCGCGGCCTGTTCGAGGCAGCCGACCCCCGCGGACTGAGCATCAGGGACTCGTTCGAGGACATCTGGGCCGAACTCGATGCCGAGAGCGAGCTCAGGACTGAACCATGGGCGCCTCCCGGACTCGCCGACGACGCTCACTTGCGCGAGATCCTCCGTCGGCTGCGCACCTGGATCGAGTGGCACGGCCTCGCCCCTTCTGATCCGTAGGCCCCCAAGCGATGTTCGAAGGCGTTCGGGCGCGTTCGCCACGCAGGTCGCACACGAGCCGCCTGTACGTACCAGTCCAGGGTTGTACGGCCCGGTGGCTCCCAGGTCGGTTCCCGGAACGGCTCTGGAAACCGGCTCGACGCTGCCACTCTCCTCGCCCATACTCGTGGTGGTGGTCCGCTGGGAAGCCCGCCCCCGTACCTGCAAGGTGAGCCTTTCGGCAACGCGTCGGGGCACCGGCGCGGCGACGGTGTCTTGGAACTCGGCGGACCACTCAGAGAAGCGAGCAAGACAGCAACCAGGCTCCCGGTGGGCTGAGGCACGAAACCCCGGCCCACCGATCGCCCCCGGCCCCGTACGAAGATCAGCCACCGCCAGGCGATCGTGAGGGCAGTACCGGTTGCGGTGATGTGAGGCCATCGGTCCCCGGCGGCTCCGAGCCGGATGGGCAGGGCTGCGAGGCTTCTCTTAAGAACGTGCCGGCTCGATAATCACTGCGTGACCAAGATCCCGATGTGGTCCAGGATGGCGTCCGTCCTGATGGTGCCGGCGCTGGCGCTCAAGGTCCTCACGGTGACCTTCTGGGCGGGTGGCACCGTACGTGAGGTGCTTGACGGGGTGTTCATCGTCGTCGGTGCTCTTGCCGCAGCGCTCTACCTAGGAGCCGGTGTGCGGGGGTTGGCCAAGGCGCGCGGGCATGAGTATCCCAAGTCCTTTCCGGGGAAAGCAGCCGATGGGCTGCGTAAGCGCATGGTGGTGTCTTCGGCGCTCCGGCTGTCCATTGCCCTGACAGGGCTGTATGCGATCTCCGGGACTTTCGTGTCGGCGGTTCGGTCGGGCCGGTACGGAGCCAGGCCGCTCGGCTGGGGGATGGAGGTCATCGGGCATCTCCCCACGGTCCTGTGATTCGCCGTAGTGGGGATTTGCGCGGTGACCGTGGTGTGGGCCTCAATGACGTCAGGCAAGTAGCGAGCCGGCGGCTCGAAGAAACCTGTAGGTGGCGGTGCGGCCCTCGTACGGCGGCGCGCCGCGCCGCCGCCTTGAAGGTCGGCGGTCGTCAGAAGTCCAAGACCCTGCGAACGAGGGCTCTCGCTGAGAATTTCCTGTCGGATCTCCGGCAGGCGGCCAAGCGGGTGAGGGCTTCGACGTGGAAACCGGATTGCCCATGTCCATGGCCATGGTGAAGTCAGGGTGCATGTCCGATCCGAGCCAGGCGATTCCAGGCCGGATGCCCCAGAGCGTCACGCAGGAGTCCCCAGGCGCCCCTGAGCATCGCTTCATCCTCGCTGAGCCGCGACATGGGTTCATTCTGACGCGCGACGCGCGTACTCCACATGGCTGATCATCCCGGAGCCGGAGTGCCCCCGCCGGAGCCCTGGGTTCATCAGGAGTAGAAGCCCTCCCAGTACTCCTCATGACTCTCGGTGAAGTCGTCGGGACGCGTCTGGCGCAGCTCGCGATACCGGTCTACGTAGAAGTCGAGGGCTTCATGAAGGGTGCATCCGAAGGTGTCCTTGATGAGCTTGATGCCTCTGATCCTTTGGCCCTGGATGACGAGGTCGTCTAATCCGGCCAGTTCATTGCTCATGCGGTGATCCTGGAGCCGGAACCGCTGCTCCGGCAAACCGTTTCTCGGTCGGGCAGTCGGGCGCTGACGCAGAGTGCTGGTGTGCTCAGCGTGAGTTGTGGGCGGCGGCGCGGCAATCTTGGCCGGACTGTCAGATCAGTACGGCGCGGCGGGTGTGCGGCGGCCGGCCCGGTGTCCCGCCATCCTCCGGGACCGGCCCCCAGGCCGCCCGCCCGGACGGCGGGCGGAGGGCCGGGGTACGGCGGCGCGCCGCGCCGCCGCTTGACGCACTGACACTCCGGCTCGACGGCGGGGCCGCTGCGGCCACCACGATCGCGCGTAAGCGGTCGGTCTTCTACAACGCACTTCAGTACGCCGTGGACCTGGCTGCTCTCCGCCCGGCCGAGGACCTCGGGCTCCGCAAGCAGGACTGCCACCTCCCCGAGACTGGGTGGGGACGGCTCGTCCTGGCCAAGTCCCAGCCGCAGGCCAACAAGAGGTGGGCCGATTCCGGGCAGGCCCACGACGACCGGGGACTCAAGCACCGGGCCGAGGATGAGGGGCGTCCCGTGCCGATCCCGCCGGAGCCGGTGGCCGGCCTGCGGGAGCACATCGAGGAGTTCGGAGTCCACCAGGACGGGCGGCTGTTCCGGACCTCGCGCGGCGGCGTGATCTCCGTTAGGACGTACTGCGATGCCTGGAAGGCGGCTCGGCTCCTGGCGCTGGCTCCCGAGCAGCAGGTATCCCCGCTGGCGGCCCGACCGTACGATCACGGCGCGCGGCCGTGTCGCTCTGGCTCAACGCCGGTGTGGCGGCCCCCGAGGTGGCCGAGCGGGCAGGGCACGGGGTGGACGTGCTGCTCAAGGTCTACGCCAAGGGCATCGACCGGGGCGCGGAGATCGCCAACCGGCGGATAGACGACGCGCTCGCGGCATGATCACACCTACGCTCAAGGGCCCCTTCACCACGGGGCCCTTCGTTGGCAGCGAAGGGGTCGGGGTTCGAATCCCCTTGTCTCCACCAGAGGGCCGTTCGCGAGACGGCGTGAAGGGAGTTGACGGGATCCCGTCGATCGGCTTGATCGGGCGGGATTTCGTTGGTTCCGGGCTGCCGGAGTCGTCGGTCAGGTTGTCGCCGGGCTGGCGAGGTGGCCCTTCAGGCTGGTTCGGGCTCATGCGGCGGCTGTCGTGAAGGGCCGGAGATGAAGTCCACGCCCGGTTGACTTAGAGCGCGCTCCAACACCTAGCGTCGTGGGCAGACGGCTTCGAACCTGGGAGGCAGCACCATGACCGACATCTCCACCCGGCACCTAGGCGGACTGGCGGTCTCCGCGCAGGGCCTGGGGTGCATGGGCATGAGCCACGGCTACGGCACCGCAGACGACGCGCAGTCGATCGCGACGCTGCGCCACGCCCTCGACCTCGGGGTGACCTTCCTGGACACCGCCGACTTCTACGGCGCCGGGCACAACGAGCAGTTGATCGGGCGGGCCATCGCCGGGCGCCGCGACGAGGTGGTACTGGCCACGAAGTTCGGCTTCGCCAACCGCTTGGGCGAGCCCACCCGGATCCGCGGCGACGCCGCCTACGTGCGGCAGGCGTGCGAGGCGTCGCTGCGCCGGCTCGGGGTCGACCACATCGACCTGTACTACCAGCACCGGGTCGATCCGCAGGTGCCGATCGAAGAGACCGTCGGCGCCATGGCCGAGCTGGTGCGGGCCGGGAAGGTCCGCCACCTCGGGCTGTCCGAGGCCGGCGCGCGAACCATCCGGCGGGCGCACGCGGTGCACCCGATCGCCGCGCTACAGAGCGAGTGGTCGCTGTGGACCCGCGACCTGGAGGCGGAGATCGTCCCGCTCTGCCGCGAGCTCGGCATCGGCCTGGTCCCGTTCTCTCCGCTTGGGCGCGGCTTCCTGACCGGCCGGTACAGCTCGGTCGAGGGGCTGGCGGAGACCGACGTGCGGCGCAGCCAGCCGCGTTTCGCCGACGGCAATCTCGAACGGAACCTGGCGATCGTCGCGGAGCTGAACGAGCTGGCCGCGGCGAAGGGGGTCACCGCCGGCCAACTGGCCCTGGCCTGGGTGCAGCACCGGGGCGACGACGTGGTGCCGATTCCCGGTACTCGGCGGCAGCGGTATCTGGAGGAGAACCTCGCGGCCCTGGCCGTCGAGCTGTCCACCGAGGATCTCGCCGCCATCGAGGCCGCCGCCCCGCCCGAGCAGGTCGCGGGCACCCGCTACGACGCGACCAGCCTCACCTTCGTCAACGGCTGAGCCCGCCGCGGTCGTGCTCGATGCAGCGCCCATCGCCGGTTCGGGAAACCGTCGCCGACTCAGGAAACGATCACCCTCCATGCGGGAAGCGATCATCTGAGGCATCCGGTCCGGCCAGGTCGCGCCCACTCGTGCACACCCCGTCAGAACACAAGGCCCGGCTCCAGAACATGGAGCCGGGCCTGTCGCTGTGCAGAAAAGCCAGTGGACCCGCCCTCCCGGGAGGCGCAGCCGAGATCGACAAGCGTCATCGTCGCGACACCGGTCGGGACCCGGTGAGCGGAACCGGTACGCCCCATCGGAGTAAGGCGGCTCTGAGCAGGGCAGGAGCCTTCCTCTTGGCACTGCCAACAGAAGATCATCCTGCGTATATCCCACGTGCTCGGTTCGATACCTTGACGATGTGTCGATCAGCGAACGCCGTCTCTCAGCCGAGGAGCAAGCCGTCATCCTGGCTCTTCTCACGCAAGATTTTCCTGGCGTGGATGAACTTCGCGCTCAGGTCCCTTCGGCAATTGTGGCCGGACGGTGTGGGTGTGGATGTGCAACGGTGGATCTTCGGGCAGGAACAGGGCCTCGTGCGCTCGCCTCCCCGGTACAAGACGGAGTGCTGATCTCCGCCAGCGTGCGCGGGCGCGATGACGGTGTCTTACTCCTCGTCGAGGACGGCCATCTTTCGTACCTTGAGGTCTACACCGTCGATGACGAGCCGGCCTCGCTCCGCAGCCTGAAGATCTCACCGTTGACCCACCAGGCTCCTGGGGGTGATGTCGTGGAGGCGACAAGGCTCAGATTCGACTCGTGAACCTACGGATTAAAAGTGGAGGGCGCTTCTTGCCTTTCGTAACGCTCTGACCTGGCGCTTCGGGTGCTGTCGCATCCTCTCCGAGACTGGCTGTTCCGCGCATACTCCGGATCTTGGAATCCGGCTCTTCTGTCGGGCTTTCGGCAATCCTCGGTATCTTCACTATGCCGTCAGGATGGACCGTGACCAGCCACGCTATCCGGTGGGCCGGGGCTGAGGAACAAAATCCCGGACCGTCGATCGCCCCCTGCCAGCTACAGCGACTGGCCACCGAAGGGCGATCGTAAGTGCGATACCAACTGCCGACGGTTTTACAGCTCGTGACCGTTGCGAACTATGCACGTCCTTCTACCTGCGGTGGAATCTCCGAGGCGCACCTTCATGCTCTTGATCATTACACGCATATTGCACACGCCGCCCGGCCACGAGGCTCAGGTGGCGGCGTCGTTCAAATGAGCGATCCATTCGCCCTGCTTGACGACGACGGGCGGGGACGGCTGTGCGGGCCAGATCTGTAGGTAGTGATGGTTGCCGGCGAAATCCGGCCGCTTCTCAAGCGTGCTGCAGACGTGGTAACGCAGCCGGTGGAGGCCTGGACCGGCTGGTAGCGGAGGAAGGGGACGCATCGCCGTATCGTCCCAGTCCATGCACCATCCGATCAGGGAGACCTCGCCGGTCGCTGACAGGAAGTCGATCTCCACGATCTCCTCGTACCCGTCGAGGTCGGCGCCCGGGTCGTGGTCAGCAATGGTCACCGTGAAGGGAATGCCGTCGCCGTGCTGATACACGATCGACAGTTCGGCCATGGCCTTCCGTACCGTGACGAGCGCGACGGACCACACCACGTCGCCCGCGTCGTCGCCGTCCCAGTCCGTCAGTAAGACAGTGCTGCAGTCCTCGACATCCACTTCCACCCGGACGGTCTCCGCATAGGGGCTCATAGGTGGCGATCGTAGAGTCCGCCACCGACAGACCGGCCAGCTGTCCGCAGTTCGAAGATCAGCCACGTTACTCGGTGGGTCAGGGCTGAGGTACGAAGCTCTGGACCTTCGATCGCCCCCAACCATGTCCGGTGGCCAGCCATACCATGGCGATCGTAGGGCTGCATCTGTGCGGCGGCGCGGCAACCCTGACCGGCGCGTTCGATCGGTACGGCGGGGCCGACGTGCGGTGCCCGGCCCGGTGCCCCGCCGCCGTCCGGGACCGGCCCCCAGGCCGCACGCCCGGACGGCGGGCGGGCGGAGGGCCGGGGGTACGGCGGCGCGCCGCGCCGCCGCGCTTGATACCCATAAGAACAATTCGGCAATGTCACCCGTGGAGCTGCGGCCCTCCGAGTAGGCGGGTGCCGTCGTGGTGGCGGATGGCCGGCGCCTGGTCGTGGTGCATGGCGTCGAGAACGCGGATGGCGAAGTCCGTACGTCAGACCCAATAGTCCCGCTCGGGCAGTCGCCGCCAGATGTCGGGTGGGCCGATGATCGGCCGAGCGTCGGCCAGGCGCAGGCCCGCACCGGCGCAGCAGAAGGCCAGGGGGTGGCCGTGGTAGAGGTGGGCGGCGAGAATCCTCTCTGCAGGGGCGTCAGGGGAGATGCCGTGGATGCCGAGCGAGTCCCAGAACTCGCTGGCGTCATCTCGGGTGATACGCCCGCTGTTGCCGCCCTTGGGATTGGAATACATGCTGTAGCAGACCGTGCCCGGCGAGACGCGCTTGACGACGCCGGGAGTGGACGGGGTGTATCCCCAGGGTTGGGTGATGACGCAGCCGCCGGGCACGTCCGTGATCCCGACGATCAGTTCGGCGTCCGGAACGTTCCACCAGGCCTCGTAGAGCCTTTCCACGTCTATCCCGTCGGCAGGTGTAGCTTCCAGCCGTGCTGTCGCCTCAGCCGCGTTGATGTCGGCCACGCAGGCCATACTCAGGCCGTCGTAATGAAAGTCTCCCAGTGCGGTGATCAAACGTCTGGCCTCCGTCATCGCGGCGGCTTCGGCTTCGGACAGACCGATCTCCGGTGAGGGCATGGGGAAAAGGCCAGGAGTCGGGCCGGCCAGGCTGAGGCGGCCAGGAGACCAGCCGTCCATCATGAGGCGCCATGGGTCCGCCCCAGCGGAAACGAGGGCTCGGGCGTTGTCCGGGCGGCCTTCGAAGACGGACACCCACAGCGCAGTACAGCCCTGATGTTCCGCGTCGACGTCATCGACGCGCATGGCCAGCTCAGCGACCACTTCAGGCGAGCCGCGCTCAGCCGCGACGTGTAACGGCTTCTCGAAGATGCGCACGCCGGAGTTCGGATCGGCGCCCCCATCGAGCTGAGCACGGATCAGGTCGAGGTCCGTCCACCCGTCCCAGGAGACGTAGAACCATCCGGCTTCGCCGGTGACAGCCACGGCACTCCTTAGGGGAACATACGGGACACGTGCGCCGATCATGGCGCACGAGGCCGACAGATTCGCCCCGGCGCCCTGATCTGTCTGCGGGAGGGCATCCTCCAGCGATCACGGCCACACCGGCTGGTGGGAGGCCGATGGGGCGGCTCGTCCTGGCCAGGTCCAAGCCGCAGGCCAACAAGAGATAGACCGGCTCCGGACAGGCCCACGACGATCGCGGCCTGAGGCATCGGGCCGATGACGAGGGGCGACTGGTGCGTACTGTGAGGCATGGAAGGCGGCCCGGCTCTTGGCGCTGACTCCTGAGCGGCAGATGTCTCCAGTGGCCACCCGCCTTCTCAGGAAGGGCGAAGAGTCGCCGTGAGCGACCAGAACTGTAGTTTGAACAGGGCGAAGCCGACGATGTCCGCTGTGAAGTCCTCGTGGCTGAGGAGCTTCCTGTGAACCCTGAACTGCCACTGGTGGTCTGGGTAGCCCAGTTCGAACTCTTCGTAATATTCCGATTCCCCGGAGTAGCAGCTGGTCGCGCAGATCCTTCCCGAGGGAAGGTGAATGGTCCCTGACCAGCTTTCGTCCCAGTCCGAGGCGGGCGGCTCGCCGTCCCAGAGTTCGTACTTGATGAGGACGTGATCACAGTAGGTGGCGTCAAGTGCGATGGACTGGGGAACGACGTCGGCTCTCTCAGGCTCGAAAAGATCCCACTCCCCTTCGACGTCTACGACTCCCCCCAGGTACCGCTCTATCTTGCGCGAGCCGAGAAGTGTCTTGATGATCTCCGCCATGGCACTCCTTGAGGGCACGTGTTGGGTGCATGCGCGCTGATCATGACGTGCGAGACCGACAGTTCGGGCCAGCTCAAGGGAGAACCGCAAAGCGGGGCATTCTCGACAGGCTGATGGCCTTGACTGTCGGGCGGCTGGGCGGAGCCAGCGAAAGTTATCGGGCCCGACGCCTCCCCCTGGAGTTTTACGGCGTGACCTGGGGAAACGCCTCAAGATCCATCCCGCGTACATCCCACGACCGCCGGCTGAGGGCCGCTCACGGTGGTGTACGGCTGCGCAGGCCGGAAACGGCCAACGGCGCCTGGTCCGAGGGAAAGCCCTGGTCAGACGCCGTTTCGCAAGGTGAGCGGAGAGCGTGGGATTCGAACCCACGAGGACTGTCACCAGCCCTAGCGGTTTTCAAGACCGCCGCCATCGTCCACTAGGCGAGCTCTCCTGGCGCCACGTCCGAAGAACGTGTCAGATGCACCTTAGCCTCTCACCGCCTCAAGCGTGCACGGGACTTGGCAGGCGTCTCGTCTCGCGTGGGAGGCGGGACGCCTGCCGTACCGGACTCAGAGCTGCCCGCCGGCGAAGCCGTCGCCCACCGAGGCCGCCAGCCGGAGGAAGGACTCCCGGGTGGCGGGCTGCAGCCTCTCCAGATCGATCTCCGCGCCCTCTTCGAGATGGGGGTCGTAGGGGACGCGGATCACGGCGCGGCAGCGGGCCGCGAAGTGGGCCTCCAGGCGGTCGAGGTCGACTGTGGACTTCGACCGGGGACGGACACTGCACAGCACCACCGTGGCGGAGCGGACCAGATCCTCGTAGTGGTGTGCCTCCAGCCAGTCCAGCGTCGCCGAGGCGGCGCGGGCTCCGTCCACGGAGGGGGAGCTGACCAGGACGAGCTGGTCGGCCAGGCCGAGGACGCCGGACATGGCCGAGTGGAGCAGGCCGGTGCCGCAGTCGGTGATGCAGATCGAGTAAAAGTTCTCCAGGACCTGGGCCACCGACTGGTAGTCGGACGCGCTGAACGCCTCGGACACCGACGGGTCGCGGTCGGAGGCGAGGATCTCCAGGCGGGACGGGGCCTGCGAGGTGAACGCCCGTATGTCGACGTAGCGCTTGATCTGCTGGCGCTCGTTGAGCAGGTCACGGACGGTCGCGGAGGTTTCGAGTTCGAGCTTGTCCGACAGGGTGCCGCGGTCGGGGTTGGCGTCGACCGCGATGACCCGGTCACCGCGGATCTGGGCGAGGGTGGCGCCGAGACCGACCGTTGTGGTGGTCTTCCCGACGCCGCCCTTCAGGCTGAGCACGGCGACCCGGTGGTGTCCCGTGGCGACCGGCGTGCGGGCACGGCCGACCAGCTCACGGCGGCGGCGGACCTCGGGGGACTCACCAGGCTTGATCAATCCCGCCGACGCCTTGTAGATCAGCTTGCGCCAGCCCCCGGCGGGCCCGTTACGGCGCCCCCTCAGCAGCGACTCGGGGTCCAGACTGTCGGCCGACGGCCTGGGGGTGCCCGGCGTCTGCTGCCGGGAGGACGTGCTGAAGGCGGGCGTCGGGGCCGCCTGACGGCGGCGCGCCTGGTACGGCTCCCGCGCCGGCTCGGACGTGACCCGGTCCGAGGAGAAGGGCTTGTCCCGATCCGGGGCGAAGGGCTTGTCGCGGTCCGAGGAGAAGGGCTTGTCGCGGTCCGGGGCGAAGGGCTTGTCGCGGTCCGAGGTGAAGGGCTTGTCGCGGTCCGAGGGGAAAGCCGACTCCCGATCCGGGGCGAAGGGCTTGTCGCGGTCCGAGCTGAAAGGCGCATCCCGGTCCGGAGGGAAAGGCCTGTCCCGATCCGAGGCGGAGGCTATGTCCCGGTTGAGAGTGGGGGAAGTGTCCCGGTCCGAGGAGATGGGCTTGTCCCGGTCGGGAGCGGGGGCCACCGCCTCCTTGGGGGTGAAGGCCGTGTCCCGGTCCGGGCCGAAGAGCTTGTCCCGGCCCGGAAGGAAAGCCGTGTCCTGATCCGAGGAGAAAGGCCTGTCCTGGTCCGGGGAGAAGGGCTTGTCCCGGTCAGAGGAGAAAGGCCTGTCCCGATCTGAGGCGAAAGGCTTGTCACGGTCCGGGGTGAAGGCCGTGTCCCAGGTCCGGCCGGAGTCCGGGATGCGGGGGACGGTCGAGCCGAACAGATCGGGGGCACGTTCCAGCGGCGCGGCAGACGTCGAGTGATCGGCACCGAAGGACTCGGGCACCCGGAACGGCTCGACGGCCTCAGGCTCGGGACGCCCGAGGACCGACCGGAGTGTCTCCCCGGAGGCGAACGGCTCGGCGGCTCCGGAGGCGGACCGGTCGCGGTCCTGCCCGGCACCGCCGAAGGCGGAGAGGTCGTCATGACGGCCCGGGCCGTCGGCGCCGGAGCGAGCGTCGTCCGGCCCGGCGCCATCGGCGCCATCGGTGCCGGAGCGGTCGTCACGCTCGGAGGCGGAGCGGTCGTCGCTCTGCTCGGGGCCGCCGGGACCGGAGTGAGCCTCGTCCTGTCCTGGACCGCCGGAGCCGGGCCGGTCATCCTCCGCTCCGGCGCCGCCGGAGGATCCGGCACGGTCGGAGCCGACGACCGGCAGCGTGAACCGGTCATGCTCGGAACCGGCGCCGCCGAAGGTGAACCCTCCGGGGCCGGCGGCCGGCAGCGTGAACCGGTCGCGGTCGGAACCGCCGCCGAAGGCGGACCCCCCGGGTTCCGGGGCAGAGGGCTTGAACGGTTCGAGCGTGGGGCCGGACGGCTCGGCGGGGGCGAAGGTGAGAGGCTCGGCCGGCTCCTGCGGGCGGCGAGGCTGCTCGAACAGGCCGCGGGAGGGCTCCTGCTCGGGCTCGGCACGCGGCGCACGGACCTCAGGCTCGGCACGCGGTGCGCGGAGCTCGGGCTCGGGCTCGGCACGCGGTGCGCGGAGCTTGGGGTCGGTGAACTCGCCGCCGGGCTCGTCCTGCTCCTGACGGGGCAGCGGCTTGAGAGGGGCCAGGAAGCCGTCGTTGTCATGGCTGGAAGGCGCCGTGACGGAGGGCAGGGTGAAGGCGCTCACCGTGTCGGACGCCTCCATCCAGTCGGCCGCGTCGGCGTCTTCGGCCGGCGGGTCCGTCACGGGTGCGGAGGCCCCCGCGGGGTCGTAGGCCGAGTCGACGGCTGTGCGGAACAGCGGCGAGGAGACCGCCGCGGGCTCGGAGGGCACCAGGCCCCACGGGTCCTTCGGGTATGGCGAAATGGCGGTGTCGTCCACCGCGTCCGTCGTGGTGCTCCTCATCGCGACGGGAGGATCGTCCTCCTGATCCTTGATAGCGTCGAGCCAGGCGAGCTGCTCCTCGAGAGACTCTTCACGATCGTGTCTCGCCACCGTGTTCCCCCTCGGGATGGGCATAAAAGGGCAGCAAACGCATAGCAGGTTAACGCCCTGTGTTCTCATCAATGCGGGCAACCACCAAGTTGAGCCCACGGGATAGCTTGGTCACATGCACGCCATCGTGATCGATAAACCTGGTGGACCTGAAGTGCTGACCTGGCGAGAGGTCCCCGATCCCCGCCCCGGACCGGGTGACGTCGTCATCGACGTGGCCGCCTCGGCGGTCAACCGGGCCGATCTGATGCAGCGGACGGGCCTGTACGACCCGCCTCCGGGCGCCTCGCCGTATCCGGGGCTGGAGTGCTCCGGGGTGGTCGCGGAGGTGGGCTCGGACGTGGAGGACTTCAGGCCGGGCGACCGGGTGTGCGCGCTGCTGTCCGGCGGCGGCTACGCGGAGCGGGTCGTGGTGCCCTGGCAGCAGGTCATGCGGGTGCCCGACGGCGTGGACCTGGCCGAGGCGGCGGCCCTGCCCGAGGTGGCGTGCACGGTCTGGTCCAACGTGTTCATGACGGCGCGCCTGAGGAAGGGTGAGACGCTTCTCGTCCACGGCGGCGCCAGCGGGATCGGCACGCTGGCCGTACAGCTCGCCAAGGCGTTCGGCTCGCGGGTGGTCGTCACCGCCGGATCGGCCGACAAGATCGCCCGTTGCCTGGAGCTGGGCGCGGACGAGGGGATCAACTACCGCGAGGAGGACTTCGCGGAGCGGGTCCGGGCCGATGTGATCCTCGACATCGTCGGCGCGAAATACCTGCCAGGGAACGTGAAAGCCCTCAAAACGGGCGGCCGGCTGGTCGTGATCGGGATGCAGGGCGGCTCGAAGGGCGAGCTGGACCTGGGTGCGCTCCTCGTGAAACGGGCCTCCGTGCACGGCACCACGCTACGCGCGCGCCCGGTCGACGAGAAGGGGGTCATCGTGCGCGGTGTCGTGGACAACGTCTGGCCCCTGGTCGACGCCGGGGCGATCCGGCCCGTGATCCACGCGCGGGTGCCGATGAGCGAGGCCGCCGAGGCCCACAGGATCTTGGAGTCCGGTGACCACATTGGGAAAATCCTGCTAGTAAGTTGAATGCTATGAACGCAGAGGAGAGCACTCCGCACATAGTGGTCATGGGCCCCCAGGGTGTCCAGGCCGAGGAGGACGGCGAGGGACGGTCGGTCGCCGAGCTGGTCGAGCAGCCCGCCAAGGTGATGCGGATCGGCAGCATGATCCGCCAGCTCCTCGAGGAGGTCCGGGCAGCTCCGCTGGACGAGGCCAGTCGCAAGCGGCTCAAGGAGATCCACCAGAGCTCCATCAAGGAGCTCGAGGACGGTCTGGCTCCCGAGCTGGTCGACGAGTTGGAGCGCCTGTCACTCCCGTTCACCGAGAACGACAACGGCACCCCGCCGAGCGACGCGGAGCTCCGGGTCGCCCACGCGCAGCTCGTCGGCTGGCTGGAGGGCCTGTTCCACGGGATCCAGACCACGCTTTTCGCCCAGCAGATGGCGGCCCGCGCCCAGTTGGAGAACATGCGCAAGGCGCTGCCCAGCGGCGTCTCCCTCACGCAGGAGGGCCACCAGGGCAGCTCCGGCCCCTACCTGTAAAGATCCTCAAGGACTCTGGCGACCCCGTCGTCGTTGTTGGCCGCGGTCACGTGATCGACCGCGGCCAGCACCTCGGCGTGGGCGTTGGCGACGGCGTAGGAAGTGCCCGCCCACCGCAGCATCGGCAGGTCGTTGGGCATGTCCCCGAACGCGATCACCTCGGCCGACGTGATCTCCCGGCCCTCGGCCAGGGTGGCCAGCGCCGAGGCCTTCGTCACGCCGTGCGCGCTCATCTCGATCAGGGCGCGGCCGCTGGAGTGGGTGGGCGTGACCAGGTCGCCGACCAGCCCGTAGACCGTCTCCTGGAGGATGTCGGGGTCCATCCGGGGGTGCAGCGCCAGGAGCTTGGCGCACGGCCGCGAGATGAGCGTGGCCGTCCCGACGCGGAGTCCGGCGACCGCCTTACCGTCCCAGCCACCGAGACGGAAGTCCGATTCGTGGGCGAATCCGCCTTCGTATTCCACTGAGAACGCCAGCTCGGGAACCTTTTCGCGGAGCCGTCTCACGACCTCTTCAAGCACATCTGGGGGGATGAGGTGTGATTTGACGATCTGCTCGGTGTGCAGGTCGTAGACAAGGGCACCGTTGGCGCATATGGCCAGCCCTCTATGGCGTACGGCTCCCGCGACCGCGTGCATCCACCGGGGCGGCCGGCCGGTCACGAAGATCAGCGTAGCTCCGGCGCTCTCCACACGGGCGAAGGCGGCCGCGGTACGGGGTGAGACGGTGCCGTCCGAGCGCAGGGCGGTGCCGTCGAGATCAGTGGCGACGAGGCGGGGGCATCCCATAACAGGTTCCAGTCTGCACTGTGATCCCCGGTACGCCAGCCCCGGGGATCCATCTACGAGGAATCTTCCTCATGGCGGGAACACGAGTGCGCCAGATAGTGTTAGATGTGATGGCGTTGTATTAGCTGAATCCCGTTGTGAAAACCAGTTTGACTGAGCCACCCGGGGCTTGCTGTACGACACATGGGGTTCACGAGGTGTGAATCCCAAAGTTTCAAATCCTGAGGGAGAGCTTTAATGGCTCAGGGAACCGTCAAGTGGTTCAACGCTGAAAAGGGCTTCGGCTTCATCGCACCGGACGGCGGTGCACCGGACGTGTTCGTGCACTTCTCCGAGATCCAGGGCAGCGGCTACCGCAGCCTTGAGGACGGTCAGCGTGTCGAGTTCGAGATCACGCAGGGCCAGAAGGGTCCGCAGGCCTCGCAGGTCCGCGCCGTCTGACGCATAGACCTCTGGTAGCGAGGAAGGCGGGGTTCGCTTAACGCGAACCCCGCCTTTCTCGTTCCCGGGCCGCCCCGTGGACCGCCCCCACGGCCTCCCCGCCCGCCCGCGGACCGGCCCTGCGGTTCCCGGCCCGGCCTGCCCCGCCTGTGAACCAGGCCCGCCCCGCCCGCGGACCGCCCTCACAACCTCCCGGGCCGCCCCGTGGACCGCCCCCACGGCCTCCCCGCCCGCCCGCGGACCGGCCCATGGCCTCCCCCCCGCCCCGCCTCGGGGTCTCACCGGTAGATCAGGCCCGACAGCCGCCAGGCCAGGCCGCGGCGGAAGGCGGGGACACGCGCCAGGGTCCGCAGGACCAGGTTCCGGACCGGCCGCAGACGCTTGTCCACGGTGGCCAGCCGGGTGAGCCGCCCGGCGAAGGCGACGACCTGCTCCGCCACGGGGCGGCGGGCCGCCGCGTAGGCGTCCAGAGCGCCCTGATCGCCCTTCAGAGCGCCGAGGAGGGCCTCACCGAGGGCGGTGGCGTCCTGGATGCCGGTGTTCATTCCCTGGCCCCCTGCGGGGCTGTGGACGTGCGCGGCGTCGCCCGCCAGCACCACCCGCCCGGCGCGGTAGGCGTCGGCCACCCGGTGGTGGACCCGGAACCGCGATCCCCAGACGACCTCGCGCACCACGGCCCGGTCCCGCTCAGGCCCCCGGCTGTCCAACAGCGCCTGGACGAAGGCCGCGTCGGGCTCGGCCGGCGCCTCGTCCACGGTGGCCACGATCCGGTGGGTGCCGTCGGGCAGCGGGGCCACCACGACCAGCCCGGCGGGCGAGAAGTAGAGGATGACCTCGTCATCGGGCACGCCGCCGGTGAGCCGCACGTCGGCCAGGCTGAACGACTCGGCGTACTGTCCGCCGGTGAAGCCGATGCCCGCCTGCTCGCGGACCGTGCTGTGCATGCCGTCCGCGCCCACCGCGTACTTCGCGGTGACGGTGGCGCCGCCGGCGAAGACCGCGGTCACGGCCTCACCGTCCTGGGTGAGGCTCTCCAGCGTGTACGGCCTGGCGACCCGGCCGCCCAGCTCGGTGAGGCGCTCCAGCAGGGTCCGCTCGGTCACCGCCTGGGAGACCATCAGCGTGTAGGGGTAGCGCGTCGGGAGCGTGTCGAACCGCACCGGCACGAGGGCCCTGTCACGGTCCTTGATCGTGAACCGGGGGGCCTGGATGCCCTGGGCGGCCAGCCGCCCGGCGACCCCGAGGGGCTCCAGGACTTCGAGCGTCCTGGCGTGGACCACCGCGGCCCGCGAGGTGTTGTCACCGGCCGCCTGGTTGTCGACGACGGTCACGTCGAACCCCTGCCCGGCGAGGGAGACGGCGACGGTGAGGCCGGTCGGGCCTGCGCCGATGACGAGAACGTCCGTGCTGGTGGGGAGCATCTCGACCTCCATGAGTCGATGTCAACGCTTGTTGGTCAACAGCCGTTGGCATAACTGTGCGCCCTCCGCGCTAGCTATGTCAACAGTCGTTGGCCTACAGTTGTTGACATGAGGAGAACCTCCGAGGAGACCAAGGCCGTGATCCTGGCCGCGGCACGCGAGCGCTTCGCCGCGGACGGCTACCAGCGGGCCACCATCCGCGCCATCGCCTCGGACGCGGGCATCGACCCGGCCATGGTCATGCGCTACTTCGGCAACAAGGAGAAACTGTTCGCCGCAGCAGCCGACTTTGACCTGAGATTTCCGGATCTGAATGCGATCCCCCGCGAGACCGTGGGGAAGACGCTCATCGCCCACTTCCTGGATCGCTGGGAGGACGACGAGGGCATGCTGATCCTGCTGCGCACCGGCGTCACCAACGAGGCCGTCGCCGCGCGCATGCGCGACATCTTCGCCCTCCAGCTCGGCCCGCTGATCGCCCGCCTCCACGGCGACCCGTCCCAGGCCCCGTCACGGGCGGGGCTCGCCTCCACCCAGGTCCTCGGCATGGCCCTGTGCCGCTACGTGCTCCGCCTGCCACCCGTCGTCGCCATGTCCAGGGACGAGATCGTGGACTGGCTCGGGCCCACCCTCCAGCGCTATCTCCTGGAATAACCAGGTTCTCTGGAATCCGGCGGCCGTGCGGGATCCGGCCGCCGGTCCGGGGGCTGAACGCGCGTGGGCCCCCGCCGGGGTTCGGCGGGGGCCCACGTCGTGGCAGGGGTTACTTGACGGGTTCGAGGACGTCGAGCCCGACGTAGGGGCGCAGGGCCTTGGGGACCACGACGGAGCCGTCGGCCTGCTGGTGGTTCTCCAGGATGGCCACGATCCAGCGGGTGGTGGCCAGGGTGCCGTTCAGCGTGGCCGCGTGCTGGGGCTTGCCGTCCTTGTCGCGGTAGCGCACGGCCAGGCGGCGGGCCTGGAAGTCGGTGCAGTTGGAGGTCGAGGTGAGCTCGCGGTAGCGGCCCTGGGTGGGGACCCACGCCTCGCAGTCGAACTTCCGCGCCGCGCTCGTGCCCAGGTCGCCCGCGGCGGTGTCGATGACGCGGTAGGGCACCTCGATCTTGGCGAGCATCTCCTTCTCCCAGGCGAGCAGGCGCTGGTGCTCCTCGCTCGCGTCTTCGGGACGGCAGTAGGAGAACATCTCGATCTTGTCGAACTGGTGGACGCGGATGATGCCCCGGGTGTCCTTGCCGTAGGAGCCGGCCTCGCGGCGGAAGCACGAGGACCATCCGGCGTAGCGGTAGGGCAGCGCGGCGCCGTCGAGGATCTCGTCGGCGTGGTAGGCCGCCATGGGCACCTCGCTGGTGCCGACCAGGAACAGGTCCTCGTCGGCCAGGTGGTAGACCTCGCTCGCGTGGGCGCCGAGGAAGCCGGTGCCCTGCATCGTCTCGGGCTTGACCAGAACCGGCGGGATCATCGGGACGAAGCCCGCCTCGATCGCCTGCTGCATGGCCATGTTGAGCAGCCCGAGCTGGAGCCGCGCACCGACGCCCTTGAGGAAGAAGAACCGCGAGCCGGAGACCTTCGCGCCGCGCTCCATGTCGATCGCGCCGAGCAGCTCGCCGAGCTCCAGGTGGTCCTTGGGCTCGAAGTCGAAGGTCGGCTTCTCGCCGATCTCCTCCAGCACTACGTAGTCGTCCTCGCCGCCCGCCGGAGCCCCCTCCTCCACGAGGTTGGGGATCGTGTAGAGCAGGTCGTCGAGCTCCTTGGCCAGCTTCTCGGCCTCGGCCTCGGCCGACTTGACCTGCGCCGCGAGATCCTTGGCCCGGTCGAGGAGTGCGGTCTTCTCCTCGCCGGAGGCGCGGGAGACCGACTTGCCGATGCTCTTCTGCTCGGCGCGCAGCGTCTCGAAGCGACTCAGCGCGCCGCGACGGCGGCCGTCGAGGTCGAGCAGCGTTTCGACGACGGAGTCGTCCTCACCGCGGGCACGCTGCGACGCCCGTAGCCGGTCGGGATCCTCACGAAGGGTACGCAGGTCAATCACAGATCAAGGCTACCGATGCGGAGCCGGCGTTCGCGCCCCATATAGAGCTCGCGTCCATATATCGGGCCCGGCCGGGGCCGTCCGCGGGCGCGGGGGCCGCGCCCGCGCCCCTCCGGAGACCCTCCGCGCCACGCCGGACCGTGCGCGGGTCAGACCTGGCCGGTGCGGACCCTGGAGAGCCAGTCCGTGGCCTCGGCGAAGTCACCGTTGGCCGTGCCGGGCTTGACCTGCGGCGAAACGCCGTCGGCACGGGGGTAGCTACCGAGGAAGCGCACGTCGGCGCAGACCCGGTGAAGACCGGAGATCGCCTCGCCGACCCTGGCGTCGGCCACGTGGCCCTCGAAGTCGAAGTGGAAGAAGTAGCGGCCGATGCCGTCGCCGGTGGGCCGCGACTCGATGCGGGTCAGGTTGACGCCGCGCACGGAGAACTCGGTGAGCATCTCCAGCAGCGCGCCCGGGTGGTCGTCGGTGAGGAAGGCCACCAGGCTGGTGCGGTCGGAGCCGGTGGGCTCGGGCGGCGGGCCGGGCCGGGACACCCGGACGAACCGGGTCACGGTGTCGGAGCGGTCGCCGATCCGGGCGGCCAGCTCGACCAGGCCGTAGTGCTCCCCGGCGATGCACGCGGCGATGGCGGCGTCATACGGTGAGCCGGGGAGGGCGACCTCCTGGGCCGCGGCGGCGGTCGACGGGGCCGCGACGACCACGGCGTCGGGCAGCTCGCGGGCGATGAAGTTGCGGCACTGGGTGATGGCCGCCGGGTGGGTGAAGACCCGCTTGATGCGGCCGATCTCGGTGCCGGGCCGGACCAGGAGCGAGAACTCGACGGGCAGCAGCAGCTCGGCGGTGATGAGCAGTGGCTCCCCCCAGGCGAACTCGTCCAGGGTCGTCGGGATGGCGCCTTCGAGCGAGTTCTCCAGGGGGACGACGGCGCCGTCGGCCTCACCCCGCCGGGCGGCGTCCAGCGCCGCGCTGATGTTGGCGCACGGCAGGCGCTCGGCGTGCGGTGCCAGGATCCGCAGGGCCTCTTCGGTGAAGGTGCCCGCCGGTCCCAGGTAGGCGAGTTTGGGCATGACAACAGGCTATCCGCCGCCTATCCGAAAGTGTGCGTAAATCACACATCCACGCAGCTCACCTCCGCCCCCGCCACTCCTCCGCACCCGCTTACGACCCCCGCTCGCGACACCGCCGCCCGCCGCACCCGTCCCGCTCACGCCGCCGCCCGTACGCGGCTCACCCCTGGTCAGAAGCCGCCGCCCGCACACGAGGGCATCCCGGCCGGAAGCCGCCGCCCGCACGCGGGGCTCACCCCGGCCGGAAGCCGCCGTCCGCGCGCGGCTCACCCCTGGCCGGAAGCCGTCGCCCGCACGCGGGGCTCACCCCGGCCGAAATAGGGCTCCACCTCGGGGCCGAGACCGAGCCGCGCCGCGCGCACCGCGTGCTCCTCCTCCGGGGACAGGGGCTGGCGGCCCTTGCCGCCGCGGAGCGGGCGCACGTAGGTGCGGGTCTCCGAGCGGCCGTTGATCGAGGTCAGGACGATCCCGTCGCCGAGCCCGTTCATCAGCGCGACCGAGAAGGACAGCTCCCCGGTCATCTCCTCCAACGCGTCGTAGCGGAAGACCGCCACATCCCTGATCGCCCTGAGGTCTCCGGGACCGCCGGTCCCCTCGACCGCCTGTCTGGCGAGGATCCGGTCGCAGTCCTTCGCCGCGCCGCGCGCCTGCCGCAGCGCCAGAGAGCCGATCAGGACGCCGACGACCCCGGCCGCGGCCCCCGCGGCGATCCACATGGTAACCAACACGGCACACAGAGTAATCGTCAGGTCACTGAACTGTCCGGAAAACCTCTCTCCGCCTCGGCAGCCAGACCCCGAGCAGCCAGACCAGGGCCAGCGCGCCCAGCCCGAACCCGTTCTGAACGATCTTTCCCAGCACCGGGCTGAGCACCGGGACCTCCGCCGCCTTGATCGCCACCCCCCACCAGGGGATCGGCAGCACGTAGTAGAGCCAGACCCCGGCGGCCACCCGGACCCGCACCGGGTCACGCCCGTCGCCGGCCAGCGCGCCGAGGACCACGACCACCCAGGCCAGGTGGTGGATCCAAGCCACCGGCGACAGCAGCACAGCCATCAGGCCGACGAGCGCGGCCCCGGCCGCGGCGTGCCCGTCGAGCAGCGCCCGGCGCGCGTGGCGGAAGCCGTACCAGCCGACCACCGCGACCAGCGCCAGCCAGATCAGGCTGGTCAGCCAGTCGGGCAGGTAGAGCCGGATGAGCATGCCGCGTATCGACTGGTTGGTGGTGGCCGCGTTGGCGCCGAGCCGTTCGGGGTCGAGCAGCGCGTGGAACCAGAAGTCGGCGGCGTCGGCGGGGATCACCAGGAAGGGCAGCAGGGTCAGCAGCGCCGCGGTGAAGGCGGCCATGAAGAAGGTCCTGCGCTGCTCCGGCCGCGCGTCCGGGCCGAAACCGGTGATGAGCAGGTAGATCAGGAAGACGCCGGGGGTGAGCTTGACCGCGGTGGCCAGGCCGATCAGCATGCCGCGCGGCCACACGGGGCGCCGGGCGAGGCAGTCGGCCAGGCAGAGCGCGACCAGCAGGATGTCCACCTGGCCGAAACGGACCTGGTCCCTGACCGGCATCAGGTAGGTGCAGGCGACCATCAGCAGCGCGAAGGCCATCGGCAGGCCGATGCCGCCGGCCCGGCCCGGCATGTCCCGTCCCCGCGCCGCCCACCGGCCCGGCACGGCGCGGGCCAGCACGTCCCGGTACGGCACGGCGGGGCCCAGCAGGGCGCGGAAGCCGTGTCCGACGCTGACCGCCAGCGTCGCGAAGACCAGGGCCGTCCACGTCCACTGCGCCGCCGGCCAGGCCATCGCGGCCAGCGGCGTGGCCAGCAGCGCCGCGATCGGCGGGTAGGTGAACGGCAGGAGCTGCGGCGCGGGCGTCACGAAGTCGTAGACCGGCCGCCCCTCCAGGATCGCCTGTCCACCGGTACGGTACACATCCAGGTCGACCAGGCGCTGGTCGTCGACGTTGCCGAGCCACTGGAGCACCAGCGGGGCCACGGCCACCGCGATGAGCAGCAGTGCGAGCGGCCACATCCACGGTGGCCGTCTGGTCCTGGTCGCCTCGCCGGTCGTCACGACCAGGCAGGTTACCGTGGGCCTGAGGGAAAAGGGCCGCCAACGGGACGGATACGGGGGAACCGGATGGGTTCAGCGCACGAGGGCGGGACACGGCTCACCGGCCGGCGCCCCGCCGCCCTCCGCGCGGCCTGCGCGCTCCTGACCGCCGTGCTCCTGGCCCTGTGCGGGGCCGGCACGGCCGCCGCCTCGGCCCGGTCGCTGCCCGCCAGGGTCGTGGTGGTCGGGGTGGCGGGGCTGCAGTGGAGCGATCTGGACCAGGCGCGGACGCCGAACCTGTGGAAGCTCGTGGAGCAGGGCGGGGCCGCGTCGCTGTCGACCCGGGCGGTGCCGCTGCCCGGACGGGGTGTCACCTGCCCGGTCGCGGGCTGGCTGACCGTCTCGGCGGGGCAGCGGGCGGGCGCCCCGGGCACGGACTGCGGGCCGCCGCCGGCGCCGGTCCCGGCGCCGGACGGCGGGGCGAGCGTGCCGGGCTGGCCTGAGCTGGTCATCTACAACACCGAGGAGACCTCCTACCGGCCGGTGCTCGGGCAGCTCGGGCAGCTCGTGGCGGACGCCGGGGGGAAGGTGGCCGCGGTCGGGCCGGGGGCCGCGCTGGGCGCCGCAGACAGGTCAGGAAAAGTCGGTAAATATGCGGCGACCGTCGAGGAGCTCGGCGATCTGGCACCATACCGGCTGGTCGTGGTGGAGGCCGCCGACCTCGCATCCGCCCTCACCCCGGTGACCGGGCAGGCCAGGCAGGCGGCGGTGGCCGGCGCCGACCGCCGGGTGGGCGCGGTCCTCGACCGGCTCCCGCCGGGGACCACGGTCCTGCTCGGCGGCCTGTCCGACGCCTCGGCCGCGCCCCACCTGCACGTGGCGATCGCCCACGGCCCGTCCCCCGACGGCGCGCCGTACCCGCACGGCTACCTGACCACCACCTCCACCCGCCAGGACGGGCTGGTCACCAACACCGACCTGACCGCCACCGCGATCGGCCTGCTCGGCCTGGCGGCCCCGAACGGCGTCGTGGGCCACGTCTGGCAGAGCGCCGGGCCGAGCGGGGAGCCGGCCGCCGCCACGGTGCGGAACCTGGCCGGCGAGGACCTGGCCAGCCAGGTGCTGCGTGAGGTGCGGGGGCCGTTCTTCGCGGTGTTCGTGGCCGTGCAGATCCTGTTCTACCTGCTGGCGGCCGTCGCGATCCGGCGGGGCTGGGGCGGCTCGCGGGCGCTGACCGCCGCGCGGGCCGTCGCCGTGGTCAGCGGCGCGATCGCGGTCGCCACCTTCCTCGCCCAGCTCGTGCCCTGGTGGACGTTCCCGGCCCCGATGGCCGCGGTGATCCTGACCATCGCCGGCATCGCCTGCGCGATCGCCGGGATCGCCTCCGCCGGGCCGTGGCGGGCCCACGTGCTCGGCCCGCTGACCGTGGTCGCCGGCATCACCTCGCTGGCCCTGCTGGCCGACGTGATGACCGGCTCCAGGCTCCAGGTGAACGCGGTGACCGGCTACGAGCCCGTCACCGGCGGCCGCTTCTACGGCTTCAGCAACATCGCCTTCGCCGTCTACTCCGCCGGGACGATCCTGGCCATGGCCGGGGTCGCCCAGTGGCTGATCTCCCGCGGCCGGCGCACGCTCGCGATGGTGATCTGCGCGGCCTACGGCCTGTTCGCGGTGTTCGCCGACGGATGGCCCGCCTGGGGCGCCGACTTCGGCGGGGTCCCGGCGTTCCTGGTCGGGGTGGCCGTCTTCCTGATCCTGCTGTCCGGCAGCCGGGTCTCACCGGTCAAACTCGGCCTGGTCGGGCTGGCGGGCGTCCTGCTCATCGGGGTGATCGCGGTGGCCGACTGGCTCAAGCCGCCCGCCCGCCGCACCCACCTGGGCTCCTTCGTCCAGCAGGTGCTGGACGGCGAGGCCTGGACCGTGATCGGCCGCAAGCTCGGCGCGATGGTCGGGGTCACGGTCGGCAACTGGTCGCTGACCCTGCTCTCCCTGGTCGCGCTGGCCTTCCTCTTCCTGGTGCTGGACCGGCCCTCCCGGTGGGGCGCCTCCGCGCTGGGCCGGGCCTACCTGCTCGCGCCGGCGCTGCGCGCCGGGCTGATCGGCGCGCTGGCCTGCGCGCTGATCGGGTTCCTGATGAACGACTCGGGCATCGCGATCCCGGCGATGGCGCTCACGGTCGCGGTGCCGCTGACGCTGGCCGCCTGCGTGCGCGCGCTCCAGCTCTCGCCGCCCACCACAGCAGAGCGAGCGTCAGCGCCAGCAGGGACCACGGCACCACCCGCTCCCTGACGAGGGTCTTCAGCCAGAGCAGGTCCTCCGGGCGCATGGCCTCCCTGGCCGGCAGGTAGCCCAGGGAGAGGATCGTCACCCGGGCCACCATGAAGCCCTCCAGCGCGGGCCAGGAGGCCATGGCCAGCAGCGCGAAGGCCAGCCCGTCGTACCAGGGCAGCGCGTACGGCGCGGCGAACAGCCAGGCGACCACCATCACCGCGGCGACCGCCGGGGCCGTGTGGTGGGGCGCGGCCCGCAGCAGCAGCCAGGCGAGCACGGCCAGCAGGAGCAGGGAGCCGGCCTGGATCCAGGCCGTGTAGGCGCCGGGCCCGGACAGCGCCTGGAGCCCGAGCTTGACGAGCTGCCACGGCGTGCCGAGCGAGACCTTCTTGCTGGCCGCGCCGAGCTGGTCGAGGACGTGCGGCCCGGCGACGCCGTAGACGGCCAGCACGGTGGCCGTCGCGGTGCCCGCCACGACGGCGAGCCTGCCGGGCGAGCGGCGCAGCTCCCACGCCGGGCCGAGCGCGACCAGCCCGGCGTTGAGCTTGACCCCGATCCCCACCCCGAGCAGCAGCCCGGAGCCCGCGCCACGGGCCATGAGCGCCGCGACCATGCAGGCGACGGCCAGGGTGTCGACGTGCATCCCGGCGGCCAGGTGGTAGAGCAGCAGGGGGTTGGCCGCCCACAGCAGCGCCGCCCGCCGCTGCAGGTCCGCGTCCGCCCTGGTGAAGCGGTGCAGCAGCAGCGCGGTGCCGATGAACGCCGCCGCGTTGAAGGCCGCCATCACGGAGACCGTCAGCCTGACCGAGTCGCCTCCGGCGAGACTGGCCAGCGCCTGCACGGCGGTCGCCACCGGGCCGTAGACGCTCGTCACACCGGCCCACTCCTCCACCGCTCCGGTGACGGGGTCGCCGGGCAGAGCGGCGGGGGTGACGGCGTAGGGATCGTGGCCGAGCGTGACCAGCCGGCCGTAGGCGGCGTAGTTGAGGTGGTCGGCCGAGCCCGACGGCGGCAGGAAGGCCGCCAGCGCCGCCGCCGTGCAACCGGCCGCGAGCAGCCACCGCGGATCCGGCCCCCACCGGGACCGCAGGGCGGCGGCGAGCCCGAGCCCGCCCAGCACGATCGCCCCCGCCGCCATCGCGATCACCAGATGGCCGTCGGGGCGCAGGTTCAGGGAGTAAGGGGGCTGCCAGGACGGGCCGGGCAGGCCGGGCACCATGGCCGAGGGGCCCAGCAGCCCGATCAGGAGCGTCAGCGCGGCCGACAGCCCGACGGCCGCGTACGCGGCGGCGTCGAGCCCCCGCGGCGCGCCGGACGCGGGAACCCGTCTCTCATCGACATCCGACGGAACCCGAGTCACCCGCAAATTCCAGCACATCCCGCGCAGTGCCCGGAGCGGGCCGGCCGTGGCAGGCGGCTGCGCCCGCGGACCGGCGGGGCCCGGACGGCCTCCCGCGGGTGGGCGCGCCCGCGGACGGGCCGGCCGTGGAGGCCCGTCTACCTACGGGCCAGCAGGGCCCGGGCGACGTCGCGGAACTGCCTGGCCCGGTGGAGCTGGGCCTTCCAGTCGGTGCCGGTGGCCCGGTGGCTCATCTCCACCTCGACCTCCCGCACGCGGAACCCCCTGCGGAGCAGGTCGATCGTCAGAGCGGTCTCCACACCGAAGCCGTGGGCCAGCGGCCGGGCGGCCTCGAACGCGGCCCTGGTCAGGCAGCGCTGGCCGTTGAGCGGCTGGGTGGGCGTCCAGCCGGTGGCGCGCTCGATGCCCTGGCGTGCGAGCCGCACCACGAACCCGTGACCGCCCAGCTTCACGCGGGTGGCGAACACGGCGATGGTCATGTCCGCCTCACCCGTCATGACCGGCTTGATCAGGGGCGCGGCCGCGTGCGCGCTCTCGCCCAGGTCGGCGTCGAGGAACAGCAGGTGGCGGGGCTCCTCCCCGTCGAACAGGCGCACGGCCTCCGCCCCGCTCTCCATGGCGGCGGCCTTGCCCCGGTTGCGGCTGTGCCGCACGACACGGGCGCCGGCGGCCTTCGCCACCCGGCCCGTCTGGTCCGTCGATCCGTCGTCCACGACCATGACGAGGTCCACACCGGACAGCGCCAGGGCCGCGGTCACGGTGGCGCCGATCCGGTCGGCCTCGTCCTTGGCCGGGATGATCACCGCTGTGCCGGTCATCCCTTGGGCTTGGCCGTCAGCAGCTTCCCGGGCACCGCCTCGTGCACGGTGAACACCGAGTCGAGCCCGGTGACCTGCAGGATCTTGCGTACGGCGGGCCGCGGCGCCGCCAGCTCCAGGGTGCCGCCCCGCTCCTTCAGCCGCTTGAGCGCCGAGAGCAGCACGTTCATGCCGGTGGAGTCGCAGAACTCCACTCCGGACATGTCGATGACCACGTAGGTGGTCGGGCTCTCCTGGAGCAGCCGAGTGAACTCGGACTGCAGTCCAGGAGCGGTATATAGGTCGATTTCGCCGGTAACGGCCATGACGGTGTGACCGACATGAGATCGAGTTGAGACTTTTAGCTCCACAGCGGGCACACTAGCGGCGCGGAGGCCGCTGGTCACGTTCTCTCGACTAACCCGAGTCGTCGGCCCTTTGTCCCCCGTTTCGCCCTCATGGAAACCGCGAGTGCGCGAAACTTGACACTGTGCAACACCGGCTTAGCCGGAAAGGGGGGAGACCCGGAATCTCCCGACCGTCCCTGCGCTACGTCAGTGGCGGCCGTTGAGTAGAAACGGGCTCGAACGCATCAATGAACACCGACCTTCCTGAGGATCCCCAGCGACAGCGGCTCCGGGAGCACCTGGAGTCCATGATCACCCGCACCGAGAAGGCCACCTCGTGGCACGATGCGGCCAACTCCCTGCGCGGCCTGGTGAACCGCGAGGGATACGTCCCCATCAGAACCCGCCTGGCGAGCGAGGACCTCGACTTCCTCGAAGGCGCGCGCGAGGAGCTGCTCGGCTTCGCCGCCCTCGGGGTCAGGCTCCTCGACCTGCACCAGCCCCGCGACGCGGGCGGCATCACCAGCGACGCGGCACGCCCGATCCTGCGCTGCCGCAGCTGCATGTGGCGCTGGCCGTGCCCCACCTTCCGCGCCATGGCCGAGTCCTTCGGCAGTCCCCGGCCCCCCACCTCCTGCCAGCACGTCGAACCCGACGACGGCGAGAGCGGCGACGACACGCAGGTGACGCTCGTCATACCGGTCCGGCCCGAGGGCGAGGTCGCGGTGCTGACGACCCGCACGGGGCGGCGGGAGCCATGACCGCCTGACCCGGCCGCGGCCGGGGCTCAAGCGGACAGCGGGAGCCGGATCTCGAACCGGCAGCCGGGCCCGGCGTTGACGACGTCGATGGCCCCCTCGTGGGCCTCGACGATGCCGCGGGCGATCGCCAGACCGAGCCCGGCTCCCGTACCGTCCGCGGTCGGGGTCCGGGCCGCCTCGCCGCGGAAGGCGACGTCGAACACGCGGGGCAGGTCGTCGGCCGGGATGCCGCCGCAGCAGTCGGCGACCTGCAGGCGGGCGACCCCGCCCTCCGCCAGCGCGCGCACCCGGACCGTGCCGTCGCCCGGGGTGTGCCTGATCGCGTTGACCACCAGGTTGCGCAGGGCCCGGGACAGCTCCCCGGCGTCGGCCTGGACCGGGACCGCCTGGTCGACCTGGCCCGCCAGCCGTACTCCCTTGGCCCGGGCCAGCGGCTCCACCCCGGCCAGGGCGTCGGCGACCAGGTCGCCGAGGCCGATCCGCCGCCGGGACAGGCGCAGCGCGCCGGCGTGGATCCTGGACAGCTCGAACAGGTCGTCCACCATGCCCGACAGCCGCTCCACCTCCAGGCGGATCTGTGTGTGGTAGCGGCTCACCGTCCTCGGGTCGGCGACCACCCCGTCCTCCAGGGCCTCGGCCATGGCCCGCATACCGGCCAGCGGGGTGCGCAGGTCGTGGCTGACCCAGGCGACGAGCTCGCGGCGGGCGCTCTCCAGGGCGCGCTCGCGCTCGTGGCCCAGGCGGAGGCGCTCGTATGCCTGCTCCAGCGTCCTGGCGATGGTGTCGAGCTCCGCGGGCAGGCCGCGGGGCGGCACGAACTCCCCCGAGGGCGGGACGGCGTGCACGGCGGCGACCAGCCTGCGGCTGGCCGCCACGACCCGGCGGGCGAGCACCGTCGCGACCCCCATGCCGACCAGGCCGCCGACCACGACCACGCTGAGCACGATGTCCCTGGGCGTGCCCTCGATGATCATCTTCAGGGTGATGGCCACCACGCCCCCCACCGTGGCCAGGACCGTCACCACGGCGACCACCGCCAGCATCACCCCGATCGACCGCTCCCGCAGCAGCCGCATCACGCCGAGCCCGGCCAGGGCCACCAGCAGGCCGAGCCCGGCCGTGACGGCGACGATCAGCAGGATCTCGGGGATCATGTCTGCGTCAGGGGTTCGTAGCGGTAGCCGACGCCCCACACCGTGACGATGCGCCGGGGGGCGGTCGGGTCCGGCTCGATCTTCTCGCGGAGGCGGCGGACGTGGACGGTCACCGTGGAGGAGTCGCCGAAGGACCACCCCCAGACCTGGTCGAGCAGGGCGGAGCGGCTGAAGGCCTGGCGGGGGTTGCGCATGAGATGGGCCAGGAGGTCGAACTCCCGGGCGGTCAGCGTGATCCGGTCGTCGCCGAGCCGTACCTCGTGGGCGCCGACGTCGACCACGAGGGCGCCGTCCCTGAGCACGCCGGTCCCGGCCGGCACCGAGGCGCCGCGCGCCCGCCGCAGCACCGACTGCACGCGCAGCGCCAGCTCGCGGGGGCTGAACGGCTTGGTGACGTAGTCGTCGGCGCCGGTCTCCAGGCCCACGACCCGGTCGATCTCCTCACCCAGCGCGGTCAGCATGATCACCGGGACGGGCCAGCGCTCCCTGAGCTTCCTGCAGACCTGGAGCCCGTCCATCTTCGGCAGCATGAGGTCGAGCACCAGCAGGTCCGGCGGGTTGGACAGCGCGCGCCTGAGCGCCTCGGCGCCGTCTCCCACGCACTCGACCTGATGGCCGTCGCGCTCCAGGTAGCGGGCCACGACCTCGGCCACCGTCGGGTCGTCGTCGACCACCAGAATCCGCGTGCTCATGGTCCCCACGGTAGGCCCGGGCGCGGCCGATCCCTATGCCGCGTCACCACTCCGTAAGCACTGGATCGTTATGGTTCCGGCCTCCATCGGGCCGGTCGCCGGACGTACGGTGGCCTCATGAGTCGTACCGTGATGGCAGTCCTGGGCGTCATCCTCGCGCTCTACGTCGTGTTCGGGCTCGTGCTGCCCGCGCTGTTCGGGCTGCTGAAGTTCCTGGTCGTGCTGGCACTGGTCGCCTTCGTGGTCGTCGCCGTGGTCACGGTCGCGGGCAAGTTCGCCAAGTGAGCCTCCTGCTCGCCCTCCAGACGCTGTCGGTCTGGATCTTCGACGGCGGCGGCGCCGTGACGGCGACCGCCGTGGTCGGACTGGGCGTGCTCCTGCTCGCCTGGGCGCTGCGCGTGCTGCCCCTCGCCTCCGGGGCGGGGCGGGGAGCGCCGCTGGCCCGGCGCGAGCGGGCCAGGCGGACCCTGTTCGTCCGGCAGCGCGACCCCGACGCGGCCGGGCGGTCACGGCCGAGAGCACCGTCAGCGGGCCCGGCGCCCGCGTAGCACCGCGTCGACACGTCCGGACCGCGGGCGCCTTCTGTGCTGATCCCACACCAGTCAGAAGGGCTCCCATGTTCGACCCCGTCATCGAGTTCACCGCCGGTCTCATCACCGCGCTCGCCGGGCCGCTGGGCTCCACCGCGCCGGCGATCGTCCTGTTCACCCTCGCCGTCCGGCTCCTGCTGCTGCCGCTCAGCGTCATGCAGGCCAGGGGCGAGCGGGTCAGGGCACGGCTGGCCCCCCGGCTCCAGGAGCTGAGGAGCAGGCACGGCCACGACCCCGAGCGGCTCCGCCGGGAGCTGGCCGCGCTCTACGCCGGGGAGAAGGCCTCCCCGCTGGCCGGCTGCCTGCCGGGCCTGGCCCAGCTGCCGTTCCTCATGGTGACGTACCGGGTCTTCACCTCCTCGGTGATCGCCGGGCACGCGAACGCCCTGCTCACCCACGGGCTGTTCGGCGTGCCGCTGGGCCAGCAGCTCGCCGGCGCGGTCGCCGGGTACGGGCTGCTCAGCGGGCCGACGCTGGTCTTCGCCGGTCTCTTCCTGCTGCTGCTCACCGTGGCGTCGGTCACATCGCGCCGGATGCGGCGCGCGATGGGCGACCAGGTCCAGCCGGAGGCGCTCCGCAGGGTGATGCCGCTCCTGCCGTACGCGACGGTGCTGGCCGCGGCCGTGCTCCCGCTCGCGGCCGGGATCTATCTGCTGGTCACCACGGCGTGGACGGCCGGCGAGAGGGCGCTGCTGTACCGTCCGGCCCCCGCCTGAGAATGATCACGATCTTGTCCCGCTTCACGGCGATGAAGCGGGACAGGACCTATCCGCACTCCCGCAGCGCGGGCTCGGGCATGGAAACCTGACCATTACCGTTACTCACAGTGCTGACAGTCGTGACCACCGCCCAGACAGTGGTGATCTCACCGTCGTGCCTGACCCCCCATTTGGCGGCCAGATACTCGACGATGCCGAGACCCCTGCCCCCCAGTGAGGAGAGCGTGGGCCGTCCGGCGCGCGGCTCTGTGGCGGCCCCTCCGTCACTCACCGCAACCTCGACGTATCCGTCAGTCCAGCGCCACGCCACCCTGATCTGACCGGACGGTAAAGGATGCGCGTGCCGGAGCGCGTTGCTCAGCAGCTCGCTCACCACGAGGACCGCATCATCTATCGCGGTCTCGTAGACCCCCCATTCCTGCAGGTCAGAGCAGAGGCGTTGGCGTGCGACGGCGACGCTGGACGGTGCATACGGCAACAACACGACGCTCGACGCACTCACCTCCCCGTATCCCTGTTCCCCCCTGAGGAACACACCCCAGTACGACCGAAATGCCCCGTTAGATGGTCTTAGAAACCGGGCGTCAATTACAGCTTGTGCACATTCGACAATAGATCAGCTCATCCGTTACCGGGTCGTTACCGCATCGGCGTGTCACTTAGGTAAGGGCGCCTGGCGTGTCGGCAATGCGCAGGGCCAGGCGCATGCGGGTGCCGCCGCCCGGCCGAGGGTGCGCCGACACCTCGGCCCCCTGGGCCTGAGCCAGGCTGCGCACGATGTAGAGGCCCAGGCCGACCCCGCCGAACCGGCGGCGGTCGCTGCTGTCTCCCTGGACGAAGCGCTCGAAGACGCGTTCTCTGCTGGCCGGGGCTATGCCCACGCCCTCGTCGTCGACGACCACCACCACCCGGTCGCCGGCCGCCCAGGCCTCGACCCTGATGAGGCCGCCGTCCGGCGAATACTTGAACGCGTTCTCCAGGAGCTGGCCGAGCATGATGTCGGTGGCCAGCGCGTCGCCGGAGACCGGGGGCAGGTCGCCGGGGACGCTCACCTCGACCCGGTGCAGGTCCGACAGGACCGGCAGGCCCAGCGTGGCGGTCCGGAGCAGCTCGCCGAGGTCGAAGCCCTCGATCTTGAGAGTGAGCTCGCCCGCCCCGGCCCGGGAGCCCAGCAGCACGTGGTCCATGAGCTGGCCGAGGGAGCGCGCCCGCTCGGCGATGGTGTGCACCGCGGCCCGGCGCTCGACGTCGGTCATGCTGTCCCAGCGCGAGTCGAGCGTGCCGGCGAAGCCGCGCACCACCGTGATCGGGGTGCGCAGCTCATGGCTGGTGGTGGCCAGGAAGAGATCTTTGGCCTCCTCCAGCTCCTTGGCCCGGGTGATGTCGCGGAAGTCGACCACGATCTCGCCCGTCTCCACGATCTCCGCGCAGAGCACGTCCAGCCAGGCGCCCGAGGGCAGTTGGAGGGTGAGCTTGTCACCCGGCTCCGGCAGCGGGAACGGCGGCGGCCCGCCGATCACCTCGGCCGCGGGGAAGCCCGTCAGCTCGCCGGCCGCCGGGTTCCACTGGATGACCCGGCCGGTGCTGTCGAGGACCGCGATGCCGTCGGCGCTGGCGTCGAACACCGCCCGCTCGTGGGCGCGCTGCCGTACGGCCTCCTGGTAGGCCATGGCGTTGCCGACGGCGATCCCGGCGTGCCCGGCGAGGAGTTCGAGCAGCTCCAGCTCGACGTGGCCGGCCTTGCGCTTGGCGAACAGGGCGTACAGCGCGCCGTACGGCCGACTGCCCACCGCCGCGACGCCGAGCGCGATGGTGTGCAGGCCGGGCAGCTGCGACCAGATCAGCTCGTCCAGCCGGGCCTGGTCACCGGTCTCCAGCATCACGGTCCGGCCGGTGCGCAGGAGCTTGCCGACCAGGCTCGTGCGCAGGTCGGCGGTGGAGTCGCGCAGCGAGTCGGGGAGCCGGTGGCTGGCCACGAGGCGGACCCGGTCGCCCTCGATGAGCACGAACCCGCCCGCGTCGGCCCCCGTCAGCTCGGCGAGGCTGGCGGCGATCCGGTCGAGGACCGCGGGCAGCTCCCGCTCGGCGTTGATGTCGGCGACCACGTCGGTGAGCCTGCGGACCAGCTGCGCCCGGCGGACGACCCGGTCCTGGGCCGTCTCGTCGTCCTGGGTCAGGTGGTAGACGCTGACGTAGCCGAGCAGGGCCCCCGCCTCCGACCGCAGCGCGCTGGTGTCGACCCGCACGTCGACCAGGCTGCCGTCCCGGCGGAACCGCTTGGTCCGCAGCGAGACCTGGCCGCCGGTGCGGACCCGCTCCAGGACCGCGTTGTGCTCGGCCATCAGCTCCTCGGGCACCACCGGGGCGCGGCGGCCGAGCAGTTCCTCCGCCGGCCAGCCGAACAGGCGTTCGGCGGCGGGATTCCAGGCCAGGACCGTCTGGTCCCGGTCGAGGGCGACGATCGCGTTGGGCGCGCCGGCGACGACCGCACGGCCGATGCCGTCGTCACTGGCGGCCCTGATGTCACCCACACACCCATAGTGCCGTGTCAACCGGCCTGATCTTGGCACTTTCGTCCGCATGTGCTGACACTCGTTGGGGTGATCCGTCCGATACGCTGCGGTCACCACACGCCTGGATACGAAAGGGTGGGGCCATGTCATCCGGTGACATCGACGCGCTGCTACGGGTGACCTCGCCCGACTACATAGGGAACACCCACCCCGACATCGCGTTCGGCACCCTGGACGGCCCGGTGGGGCGTCTCGTCCTGGCGGTGACGCACCGGGGGGTGGTGGCGTGCAGCTACGAGGACGAGAACATCGTCTTCGAACGCGTCAGCCGGGAGGTCGGCTCCTTCATGGGGCCGGACGCGCGGCGGCTCGACCCGGTCCGCCGGGAGCTGGACGCCTACTTCTCCGGACGGCTGCGCGCCTTCACCATCACGGCCGACCTGCGGCTGGCGACCCCGTTCGCCAGGACCGTGCTGCAGAAGATGACCGCCGTCCCGTACGGGACGGTGACCACCTACCGCGAGATCGCCGAACGGATCGGCCGGCCGCGGGCGCTGCGCGCGGTCGGCAACGCGCTGGGCAGCAACCCCGTCTGCGTGATCGTGCCCTGCCACCGGGTGGTCGAGAGCGAGGCCGTCCTCGGCGGCTACGCGGGCGGGGCGACCGCCAAGGAGCGGCTGCTGCGCGTCGAGGGGGCCGGCCGGGGCCGGCCGCCCGGCACCCCGTAGCCCCGGGCCCCAGGCGGGCGGCCCCGCCCGCTACGGGCGGCGGCGGCGGAGCGCGCCGAGGCCGAGGGTGACCAGGCCGGAGACGACGAACGCGCCGACGGCCGCGCTCATCCACGGCTGCGGGGTGAAGCCGACGGCGTCCCGGGCGCCGTTCCAGATCGCCGCCCACCACGACACGGTCGAGGGCGCGGCGAGCATCCACCAGGTGACGAAGCCCAGCAACCACGGGGCCACCATGAGCCAGCGGGAGGGCGCGTTCTCGGAGGTGTCCCAGTCCTTGCCGTGGCCGAGCAGGAAGTAGTCGACCGCCAGCACGCCGAGCATCGGCACGAACACCGCGCCGATGATGCCGAGGAAGGCCCCGTAGGAGTTGACGTCGACGACGAGGGCCATGCCCGTGGTTAGCACTCCGATGCCCACGGAGAAGATCCGGCGGTCCACCCGGGGCATCAGGTTCTGCAGCGACATCGCGGTGGAGTAGACGTTCGCGAACGACTGGTCGGTCTCGCGCAGCACGAGGACGCCGAAGAACAGCGCGCCGAGCGGGGCCGCCACGAACGGGGCGAACACGGCGGTCGGCTGGCCCAGCACCGCGCCGTGGCCGGCGAGCGCCACCGCGTAGACGCCGACGGCCAGGCACGCCACCTGGGCGACGGTGTAGCCGCCGACGACGCCGGTGAAGGCCGCGCGGCTGGAGCGCGAGTGCCTGGCGTAGTCCGCCGCGACCGGCACCCACGACACCGACAGGGCGATCACGAAGTCGACGGCCGAGGCGAAGGCGTCCCAGGAGCCGCCGGTCTGGGCAGGGGTGTCGCGGACGAACACCACCGCG
Organism: Streptosporangium brasiliense; assembly: GCF_030811595.1. Classification (NCBI taxonomy): domain Bacteria; kingdom Bacillati; phylum Actinomycetota; class Actinomycetes; order Streptosporangiales; family Streptosporangiaceae; genus Streptosporangium; species Streptosporangium brasiliense. Next base: position 1,868,472 of record NZ_JAUSRB010000002.1, on the reverse strand, counting down.
AACCAGACAACCGAGATGATCACGCCGGCCGTGACGAAGCGCCGGATCAACCGGATGGCACCCAGAGGATAGATGGTCAGCGCCGTCGTCAGGACCCCGGCCGCGATCGCCCAGACCGCGTAGGGGACGGACGTTCCGAAGATCGCCTGCGCGCCCATCGCGACGACCCACAGCTCGAACGCGCCCCAGCCGATCATCTGGATGATGTTGAGCACGGTCGGGACGGCCGAGAGTCTCGCGCCGAACAGCCCGCGCAGCAGCACCATCGCGGGCTGGCCGGTCTGCGCGCCCGGGACCGCGGCGAGGCCGACCATGGCGGTGCCGATGAGGCTGCCGACCAGGGAGGCGACCAGCGCCGCGGTGAAGGTGAGCGGGTTGTCGTCGAGCAGCGGGTTGATCAGGAAGAGCGCGAAGGAGAACCCGAGCAGGCTGACGCCCAGATTGGCCCAGAACGCGCCCTGGTCGAGCGCGCCGAGGGTCTTCGGCGGAGCTTGGTCGAGAGTGAGAGGCGCCTCGGCATGCTTGGCATCGATGACGTCAGACGTCATGGAAAGCTCCCTACGCCGGCATTACCCGGACAGGTTCATGCGGTCGGCGGCGCGTCGGAGGGCCTGCCCGGCCCTCTACGTGGTTCCGCCCTCTCAGCCCGGTTGCGCCCGAGCTCCCGCGGTAGATGATTCGCCGTGAATTATGTCATTTCCTCCCTTCTGCGCAAGGGCCGGGTCAGGCCACGAACGGGTCCTGACCGCTCTCGCTGACCATCGGACGGCCCGCGGACTCCCAGGACTGCATGCCACCGCCCACGTTGATCGCGTCCCAGCCGACGTGCCCGAGCCAGGCGGCGGCGTGCGCGGAACGGCCACCCACGCGGCAGACCACGTAGACGGGCGCGTCCTTCGGCACCTCGTCCACCCGGGCCTGAAGCTCGCCGAGCGGGATGTGGACGGCCGCCGGCGCGTGCCCGGCCCGCCACTCGTCGTTCTCTCGTACGTCAAGCAGGAACGCGCCGTCCGGCACGTCCCGCGCATCGACCTCAGGAACACTCATGACAACCATTCTTTCAAGTCCGTCACCAGATGGGGGGTAAAGCGGCTCGTCCGCCCGTGACCCCGCCAACATATGCGCGCGGGCCACCTGGACCGGCCCCGGAGGACCAGGTCAGGGCACGTCCCAGAAGGCCAGCTCGTGGGCCATCCCCTCGGTGAACAGCTCCTTGGCCCGGCCGAGGTCGGGCACGGCCTCGTCGATCATCACGGCGATGCGTCCGGTCAGCGCGGCGAAGTCGGGATGCGCGTAGGTGTCGACCCAGGCCCGGTAGCGCGGCTCGGCCGGGGGATTCTCCGCGAGGACGCGGCCGAGGGTGGAGTAGCCCCACATGCAGGGATACAGCGCGGCCAGACCGTCGGCGTAGTCCGCCGCGGAGCCGAGCAGGAACGAGGTGTAGGCGGCGCAGGCCGGCCCCTTCTCGGCCCTGTCGAGGTCGGCGCCGAAGCCCGCCGACAGCGACCGGTGCAGGTTCAGCTCCTCGTGGAAGGTGGCGTGGGCCAGGTCCACCAGGTCACCCAGGTGCCCGTCGGGGGCCTGCCAGGCCAGCCGGGAGAACACCCGGACGTAATCGAGGAGGAACAGGTAGTCCTGCTCCAGCCACGACCGGAACACCGGCTCCGGCAGGTCCCCCCGGGCGATCCCCACCACCGTCGGGTGGGCGAGCTGCGCCTCGACGAGCGGGCGGCCGATGGCGTGGAGTTCCGCAGAGATGCTCATAAGCCGAGCATTGTCTCAACCCAGGACCCGGCGCCGATCTCCGCCCCGGGCAGCCCCGCCGGCTCCGGACCAGAGCCCCGGCGGCCCCGCCCCAGTCCCGGCTGCCCCGGACAGCCCCGGGCAGCACCACCGGCCCCGGACCAGCCCCGGGCAGCACCACCGGCCCCGGACCGGAACCCTGGCGCCTGTCTCAGGTCAGAGCCGCGGCGCCGAAGGAGACGCTGAAGCGCCTGCACCAGATGGTGACGGTCTTCAGGCTGTCCAGGTCGGCCCCGGCCGGGATGGCGTAGTTCGCGTTGCCCCGGTTGCCCTTGAGCTCGCCCAGTTCGAGGTGCTCGCCGTCGTCGAGGTTGAACCACCCGGCCCTGCCCTCCTTGACGGGCTGGTCGCTCAGCCAGACCCGGAGGTCGGGGCCGTCGGAGGTGTCCAGGTCCTCGATCCTGAGCACCCGGCTCCCGTCGGCCAGTTCGAGCACCCTGGCCCTGCCCTCGGTGCTGTGCTCGTGCGCGACGAACGTGCCCGTGGCCAGAGTCTCGGGCCGCTCCGCGGCCTGTCCGGGCCCGCCCGGCGACGGAGTGGCCGTGGCCTGCGGGGAGGTGCCTGGCGGGACAGCGGTCTCCGGGGCCGCGGTCCGCGGGGCCGCCGCGACCGGCACGGCCTCGTCCACCTCGACGGTGGTGAACAGGCGCCAGGGCTGGAACAGATACAGGGCGACGCCGAACGCGACGGCGCCCAACGTCATGACCACCCAGGTCGCCGGGTGCCGGAGCAGCTTTCCGATCCGCATGATGTCCTCCGGGGCCCGATCCTCGAAGCGTCCTCCAGGCCCTGGTGCGAAGCTATCCCGGCCGGCCGCCGCCGGCGATTACGTAGTGCTTACGGCATAGGGTCGGAGCATGACGACCATCGCCGAAGAAGTTCTCCTGCTCGCCTACAGCGAAGCGGAGGGCAGGCAGCTGGTCAGCTCGTCGGAGCTCGACGCCGCGCTCGGCGGCGCTCTTCTGGCGGAGCTGACCGTCAACGGCCGGATCGACCTGGCCGGCAAGAAGGTGACCGTCCTGGACCCCACCCCTCTCGGCGAGGAGGAGCTGGACGCGACACTGGCCAGGATCGCCGCCGACACCAAGGAGCGCAAGCCCGACTGGTGGATCTACAAGCTCCACTCGGCCAAGCTCCGCAAGCGCCTGCTCTCCCGCCTGGCCGAGCGTGGTGTGCTGGGCGAGGAGACGCGGAAGATCCTCGGGATCTTCCCCAGCACCCGCTACCCGGAGCGTGACCCCAGCGTCGAGCTGGCCGTGCGCGAGCGCGTCCAAAGCGTGCTGTCCGGAGCCGTCCCCGACAGGCGGATCGCCGTGCTGATCGCCGTCCTGCACGCGGCCAAGATCGATCGCAAGGCGTTCCCGGGCGCGAGCAAGGAACGCATCAAGGAGATCACCGAGGGCGACTGGGCCGGCGAGGCCGTCGCCAAGACCATCGCCGCGATCAACGCCGCCGTCATGGCCGGCGTGATCGCCGCCACCGTCGCCGCCTCCACCAGCGCGTCCACCTGAGCCGCCGCCCCGGCCGGGGCCGGGGCGACCGGGGCCGGGCCGGGGATCCGCGACATCGGCCCCAGGAGGCGGCGGGCAGGCGGCTGGCAGGCGACCGGCCGGGACGCCGGCCCGGGGCCGGGGCGAGCCGCTACTTGCCGAGGGCGTCCTTGGGGACCGGCTTGTCCTGGGCCAGGGCCTCGAACATGCGCAGGGCCTTGGTCCGGTCCCACTTGACGACCGACTGGCCGTTGATGGTCGGCAGCGAGCCGACCGGGACGACCGTGGTCACCGGGTTGTCACCCATGGCGAGGCCGAGGGAGAGCAGGTTGAAGGCACCGGTCTCCTCGCCGACGGACACGGAGTCGGCGGCGTTCAGCGCGAGCGGGACGGAGCGGAAGGGGTTGATCAGCACTCCGGGGCTGGCCGCCTTGTTCACCACCGCGGAGAAGAACTGGCGCTGGCGCTGGGTCCGGTCGAAGTCGGGGATGGCGCCGGTGGCGCGGGTGCGGACGTAACCGAGGGCCGTGCCGCCGTCCATCGTCTGCAGGCCCTTCTTCAGGTCGATGCCCGCCTTGGGGTCCTTGATGGCCTGCTTGACGTTGATCTCGACCCCGCCGATGGCGTCGACGATGCCCACGAAGCCGCCGAAGCCGATCTCCATGTAGTGGTCGATGCGGAGCCCGGTGACCTTCTCGACGGTCTTGGCCAGGAGCTTGGGGCCGCCGTCGTCGTAGGCGTAGGCGGCGTTGAGCTTGTCGCTGCCGTGGCCGTCGATCGGCACGTAGGAGTCACGCGGGAGGCTGACCAGGGTCGGCCGGTCGCCGCTGTCGGGGATGTGCAGCAGCATCATCGTGTCGGTCCGGCGGCCGATGGAGTTGCCGGTGGCGAGCTTCCTGCGCTGCGCCTTGGTCAGGCCGGCGCGGCTGTCGGAGCCGACCAGCAGCCAGTTGGTGCCGGGGGTGTCGGCAGGGCGGCCGTCGTAGTCGGTGAGCGCCTCGATCCGGGTCAGCCGCGAGTTGACCGTGAAGTATCCGCCGACGGCGAGCACCACCAGCACGACGAGCAGGCCGATGAGGATCCGTGCGATCAGCCTGCCCGGCCGCTTCGGGCGCCAGGTCGTGCTCGGCATCCGGATCCCGCCTTTCCCTCCTGAGGAACCACCTGACGGACCGCCCGGACGGTCGCCCGGGGGGCCGTCCGGCGGCACGGAGTGCGCGGCCTGGCCCGGGAGCGGCCGGACCGGGCCGGCGCCCTCCCTGGCCTTGCCGTAGACCCGCGAGGTCGCCCGCGGCCGCGTGTCGTCGGCCCCTTCCCGCGGCGTCTCCGGGCCGGGCCCGGCGGCCGGCCGGCTCCGCCCCGGCGCCGGGTGGGCGGGCTGTCCCGCGGCTCGCGGCGGCCCGGGCTGGGGCGATCGCAGCGCGCGTGTGCGATCGTCGTCTTCCGGCCTGTCACCCACGTCGTATCCCCGCCACTTCTTGAACACACGATGAGAACGTCATTATCGACGCTACGTCGTGGTCCCGTCGCGCGCAGACGTCTCTCCAAGCTTCCCCCATGTAAAAGTACGCAGAAGGATGCTTAGTCACCAACGATGTGATCGTTGGCCGATCCGGAAACATCGACCCCCACACGGGTCGTTACGGTAAGGGACGACCTCTGCCCGAAAGGATGATCGTGTCCACTCCGGACTCATGGAGTACCTGCCCGTGCACATGCACGGGGACCGCTGACCCAACCGGGAGAGCCGCCCGGTGAACACGGCTCTCGGCCTGCTGGCCGTACTCCTCCTCACCTTCGCGACCGGTTACTTCGTCGCGCAGGAGTTCGCCTTCGTGGCCGCCGACCGCGGCGTGCTGCGCGAACAGGCCGACGCCGGTGACACCGCCGCCAAGCGCGCGCTGGAGGTGACGGGACGCCTGTCGTTCATGCTTTCGGGCGCGCAGCTGGGCATCACCGTGACCGCGCTGCTCGTCGGCTTCATCTCCGAACCCGCCATCGCCACGGTCATGCGCCCGGGGCTGGAGGCCGCGGGGGTGCCGGCGGCGGCCGTGCCGGGCGTCTCGGTGGCGCTGGCCGTCGCGGTCGCCACCGTCATCCAGATGGTGCTCGGCGAGCTGGCCCCCAAGAACCTGGGCATCGCCCGCCCCGAGCCGGTGGCCAAGTTCCTCGCCGGCTCGACCATCGTCTATCTCAGGATCGCCGGGCCCGTCATCCGGCTGTTCGACTCCGCCGCCACCGGCCTGCTGCGCCGGGCGGGCGTGGAGCCCGTGGAGGAGGTCGAGCACGGCGCCAGCCCCGAGGAGCTGTCCCGGATCATCTCCGAGTCCGCCACGGCCGGCGACCTCCCGCCGCGGCTGTCGGAGCTGCTGGAGCGGGCGCTGGAGTTCGGCGACCGCACCGCCGAGGACGTCATGGTGCCGCGCCCCCGCCTGGTGCTGCTGCGGGCCGAGCGTCCGATCTCCGATCTGGTCGAGGCCATCCGCGAGCACGGCCACTCCCGCTACCCGGTGCTCTGCAAGGAGAACGGCGAGGACGTGGTCGGCGTCACCGGTGTGCGGGAGCTGCTCAGGTCCGGCCTGAGCGACGGCCCGCTGGAGCAGATCACCCGTTCGGCGCTGCTGGTCCCGGACTCGCTGCCGCTGCCGGTCGTGCTGGAGCGCATGCGCGCCGCCGGCGACGACCTGGCCTGCGTCATCGACGAGTACGGCGGGCTCGCCGGCGTGGTCACCGTCGAGGACCTGGCCGAGGAGCTCGTCGGCGAGCTGATCGACGAGAACGACCCCGAGCCCGCCGGGGTCGTCGCCAACGACGACGGCACCTGGGACCTGCCGGGCACCCTCCGGCTCGACGAGGTCGAGCGGGCGACCAAGCTGGCGCTCCCCGAGAGCGACGGCTACGACACCATCGCCGGCCTGGTGCTCGCCACCCTCGGCCGGATGGCCGAGCCCGGCGACCAGGTCACCGTCACGCTGACCCTGGAGACCGATCTCCTGGAGAACGACAGCGCGGACGAGGCCGACGCGGTGCTCACCGTGCTGTCGGTGCACCGCAGGGTCCCCGAGTGGGTACGGCTGGCGCCCGCGCCGGCGGAGGCCGCCGAGGACGGCGGCGAGCCCGCGATGACCGCGCCGCGGATGATCGGGCGCGGCGCCGACACACCCATGATCGAGCGGAGCGCGGTGGACGGCCGATGAGCATCACCGGAGCCCTGCTGCTGGGCGTGGCCCTGTTGATCGGCAACGCCTTCTTCGTCGCCGCCGAGTTCGCGGTCATCTCGGCCCGCAGGCATCGCCTGGAGGAGCTGGCGGGCAAGGGCGGCCGGTTGACCCGGGTCGCCGCCCGCGCCGCCGTACGCGGCGGCAGGGAGCTCTCCCTGATGCTGGCCGGTGCCCAGCTCGGCATCACGCTGTGCTCGCTCGGCCTGGGCATGGTGACCGAGCCGGCCATCGAGCACCTGCTGGAGCCGGTCTTCGCCGCGGTCGGCCTGCCCGAGTCGCTGCGGGTGCCCATCTCGCTGGTGATAGCGCTGGCGCTGGTCACCTTCCTGCACATGGTGATCGGGGAGATGGCCCCCAAGTCGTGGGCGCTGACCCACCCGGAGACCGCGGCGATGGGCCTGGCGCTGCCGTTCCGCGGCTTCACCTGGCTGGTCCGGCCGGTGCTGGCCTCTCTCAACGCCCTGACCAACGCGGTGCTGAGGCTGTTCGGCGTGCACCCCAGGGACGAGCTGGCCACCACCAGGACCCCGGTCCAGCTCGCCATGCTGGTCGGCGAGTCCGGCCGGATGGGCCTGCTCGACCGGGACGAGCACGACCTGCTGACCCGGGCCCTGCGGGTCCACCAGCAGCCGGTCGAGCGCCTGATGCTGCCCATCGGGCAGGCCACCTGCGTGACCCGGGACGCCACCGACGAGCAGGTGCGCCGCACGGCCGCCGACAGCGGGCACCTGCGCCTGCTGGTCAACTCGGGCAGGCCGGACGACGTCCTGGGCGTGCTGCACGTCAGAGACGTCCTGGTCCGTCCCGGGGCGGGCCCCGCCGAGCTCGCCCGGCCGGTGCCCAGGCTGGACAAGAGCACGACGATCCCCGAGGCGGTCTCCGTGCTCCAGGACGCCCACGCCCATGTGGGCCTCGTCACGGACGGCGGCGGCAAGGTGGCCGGCATGGTCAGCCTCACCGATCTGCTCGGTGAGCTCCTGGACGTCCGGGTCCTCGTCACGGGTTGACGGACAGGACGGGCCGGTTGACGGACAGGACGGGCCGGGGGGACTCCCCCCGGCCCGATTTCTCTGTCAGCGTAATCGGCCCGGATGGACGGCATGACGTGTGCAAGCGGCCGGAAAGTGATCGTCAAGCGGGGCGGGGTAGAAGAGACGCACGCCATACCGGCACAGAATCGAGAAGACACCCACGTAACCGCCGGGACTTCTCTATAACGGAGCGAACGGCTACTTTGATCGATGATCACCCCGACCGGCACCAGACCCACGGACGGACCGATGAACGCGCGGATTCCCCGGAAAACAAGAGAGCCCCGGTGCGCTGACCGCGCTTCCGGAGCTCTGCTGGAGTGGGCGAGGAGGGATTTGAACCCTCACGTCCTTTCGGACACACGGACCTGAACCGTGCGCGTCTGCCGTTCCGCCACCCGCCCTTTTGGGTGCGGTGGAAACATTAGCACGGATCAGCCGGTACCCACGAACCCGGATACGATCCTCCTAGACGCGGAGCGGAACAGCTGGGTGCGAGAGAGCGAGGAACAAGCCCCCAAGCGGCCGTGACCTAGTTAGACGGAGGAAGGGAGGTACCCGGTGGGAGTCCTTCAGCGCTTCGAGCGGAGGCTCGAAGGTTTGGTTGAGGGAGCCTTTGCGCGGGCGTTCAAATCTGACCTTCAGCCGGTCGAGGTTGCCAGCGCGGTTCAGCGTGAGATGGACGAGCGTGCGGCGATCGTCGCACAAGGGCGCACGCTCGTGCCGAACGACTTCGTGGTCGAGCTGTCCACCACCGACAGCGAGCGCCTGGAGGTCTACGCCGACAGCATCAGCCACGAACTGGCCAACCTCGCCAGGGAGTACGCCAAGGAACAGGGCTACTCCTTCGTGGGACCGGTCCGGGTGCGCTTCGAGACGGCGGACGACCTGGCGGTCGGCCTGTTCCGGATCCGCTCCGGCGTGATCCGCGGCGCGACGGTCGAGCAGGACGAGATCCGCCAGCCGGTGAGCGACGTGCCCGCGGCCAAGCCGCACGCCTTCGGGGGCCGTCCCCGCCTGCTGGTCTCCACCCAGGACGACCCGCAGGGGCAGCGGTCCTACGACCTGACCACCCCGGTGACCCTGCTCGGCAGGGGCACCGACTGTGATCTACGGCTGGTCGACCCGGGTGTGTCCCGGCACCACGCCGAGCTGCGCGTGGAGGGTCCCCAGGTCGTGCTCGTCGACCTCGGCTCCACGAACGGCACCTTCGTCAACGGCCAGCCGGTACGCCGGGTCGAGCTCCAGAACGGCACTCGCGTGACGCTGGGGCGGACGACTCTGGTTTTCCGGCGCGATTAAAGGTAAACAGACGGTCCATGTCCGAGCTCACGCTGCTGCTGATCCGGCTCGCGTTCCTCGCGGTGCTGTGGTTCTTCGTGATTGCCGCGGTCGGCGTGATCCGGACAGACTTGTTCGGATCCCGCACGACCACCGCCGCCCCCGCGCGCAAGGCTGCCAAGCCGATCAAGCCCGCGGCCAAACCCAAGAAGGGGGAGCCGCGGCAGATGGTCGTCATCGGTGGTCCCCTGCAAGGCACCACCATCACCCTCTCAGAGACGCCGATCACCATCGGCCGGGCGACCGACGCCACGCTGGTAGTCAGTGACGACTACGCCTCCAGCAAGCACGCCCGGCTCTTCCCCCAGGACGGTCAGTGGATCGTGGAAGATCTCGGTTCGACCAACGGCACATACCTCGACCGCTCCAAAGTCACCCGTCCGACCCCGGTGCCGCTCGGTGTTCCGATCCGCATCGGCAAGACCGTCATCGAATTGCGCAAATGACCATCGCACTCCGTTACGCCGCCCGCTCCGACGTCGGCCTCCTCCGCGAAGGTAACGAGGACTCGGCGTACGCCAGCGGCCGACTGCTCGCCGTCGCCGACGGCATGGGCGGCCACGCACACGGCGAGGTGGCCAGCTCGGTCGCCATCGCCGCGATGTCCTCCCTCGACGAGGACCCGCAGGGGGGTGACCTGCTCAGCGCCATCGAGGCGGCGGTCAGGGAGGCCAACCGCAGACTGCACGACATGGTGGGGCGCGACCCGAGCCTCAAGGGCATGGGCACCACCCTGACCGCCATGCTGTGGTCCGGCACGAGGGTCGCCCTGGTCCACGTCGGCGACTCACGCGCCTACCTGCTGCGCGCCGGGGAGCTCTACCAGATCACCCACGACCACACCCTGGTGCAGTCGCTGGTGGACGACGGCCGGATCACCCAGGAGGAGGCCGCCACCCACCCGCAGCGCTCGATCCTGCTGCGGGCGCTCGACGGCAGCGGCGAGGTCGACCCCGACCTGTCCCTGCGCGAGGCCCAGGTCGGCGACCGCTACCTGCTCTGCTCCGACGGGCTGTCGGGGGTGGTGAGCGCGGAGACGATGCACCAGACGCTCTCCACGATCGACGACCCCGAGACGGTGGTCCGCGCGCTCATCGACCTGGCCAACCGCGGCGGCGGCCCCGACAACATCACCTGCGTGCTGGCCGACGTCCTGGAGGTCGACGAGGGGCTCGCCCTCCCCGTCGAGGCCGCCGTGGTGGGCGCCGCCGGGTCGGCCCGGCCGCGGACCCCGCCGCCGGACACCCCGGCCGGGCGCGCCGGCGTGGTCACCATGCCCCAGCCCGTCATCGTCGACGACGATCCCGAGGAGCCGGTCGTCAGGGCCGCCGGCCGGCCGGTCAGGCGCCGCCGGGCGTGGCCGCTTCTGGCCTCGGTGGGAGGCGTCGTCCTGGTCGGCGGCGGCCTAGGCTGGTACTTCGGGAGCCAGTGGCTCGACGATCAATACTTCGTAGGGGCGAAAGGGGATGAGATCGTGGTTTTCCAGGGCGTGAAGACCAATATCGGCCCCATCGAGCTCTTCGACGTCGCCCGGAGCACCACCGAGTCGATCAAGGCCCTCGGCGCGTTCCAGCAGGGCCAGGTCCGCGACGGCATCCCCGTCGCCAGCGTCGACGCGGGCCTGAAGAAGATCCAGGAGCTCAAGTCGTCCGCGGCGAAGCCTGACACCAAGCCCGAGACGAAGCCCGAGACGAAGCCCGAGACCAAGCCCGACGGGAAGACCAGGCAGACCTCCCGGCCGGACGGCACCGCAACCCCGGAACCCACAAGGTCACAGTAGACACATGAGCACCCCAAGCGTCGAGCCCGTCCCCCTGCCCGCCAAACGTCGGCTGGCCCAGTTGGCGATGCTCGCCTTCGCGGTCGTGATCGTGATGTTCGCCTACGCCAACGTGGGGCTGGCGATCGACAAGCAGATCCCCTCGGGCATGCTCACCTACGGCCTCAGCCTGGGCGGGTTCATGCTGGCCGCCTACCTCGTGCTCGCCAGGTTCGCGCCCTGGGCCGACCCGCTGATCCTGCCCCTGGTGACGCTGGTCAACGGCCTCGGCCTGGTGATGATCTACCGCCTCGAACAGTCCAAGGCGTTCGGCGCCTCGGCCACCACCCAGCTCCTGTGGACGGCCGTCGGGGTCGTCCTGTTCAGCGTGACGCTGATCGTGCTGCGCGACCACCGCGCGCTGCAGCGGCTGACCTACACCGCCGGAGCCGTCGGACTCCTCCTGCTGATCTCGCCGCTGCTGCCGTTCATCGGCAAGAACATCAACGGCGCCCGGATCTGGATCGAGATCCCCGGCCTGGGCCAGCTCCAGCCCGCCGAGTTCGCCAAGCTCGCCCTGATCGTCTTCTTCGCCAGCTACCTGGTCGCCAAGCGCGACGTGCTGGCGCTGGCCGGGCGGCGGCTGCTCTTCATCGACCTGCCCCGCGCCCGTGACCTCGGCCCGATCCTCATCGTCTGGGGCCTCAGCCTGGGCGTGCTGATCCTGCAGAAGGACCTCGGCTCCTCCCTGCTGATCTTCGGCACGTTCATCGCGATGCTCTACATCGCCACCCAGCGCACCTCGTGGGTCCTGATCGGCATCCTGCTCTTCGTCGGCGGCGCGATCCTCGCTGGGACGATCTTCGAACACGTGCACGCCCGCTTCGAGGTCTACCTCAACCCGGCGGACCCGGAGCTCTTCAACAAGGTCGGCGGCAGCGAGCAGCTCATGCAGGGCCTGTTCGCCATGGCCACCGGCGGGATCCTCGGCACCGGGCTCGGCCAGGGTCACCCCGACAGGATCCCGCTGGCCATCTCCGACTTCATCTTCCCCGCCACCGGCGAGGAGCTGGGCCTGACCGGGCTGATGGCCCTGCTGATGGTCTACGCCCTGATCGTGGAGCGGGGCCTGCGCACCTCCATCGCGGCCCGCGACCCGTTCTCCAAGCTGCTGGCCGGCGGCCTGTCGTTCATCCTGGCCTGGCAGGTCTTCATCATCGTCGGCGGCGTCACCAACCTGATCCCGCTGACCGGCCTGGTCACCCCGTTCATGTCGCAGGGCGGTTCGGCGCTGCTGGCTAACTGGATCCTTATCGCGCTGTTGGTACGCATGTCGGATGCGGCGCGGAAACCGCCGCCCCAGGCCATCCAGGACGAAGGAATGACGCAGGTGTTCCAGCGATGAACAGTCCCCTCAAGCGCGTCGCCCTGGCCTGCCTGCTCATGTTCGGCCTGCTCATGCTCAACGTGAACTACCTGCAGGCCGTGCGGGCGGACGACCTGCGGGCGGACTCGCGCAACGTCCGCAACTTCTACGACCGCTACCAGGTCGAGCGCGGCCGGATCACCGCGGGCGACAAGGTGCTCGCCGAGTCCGTCGACACCGGCGACAACACCTTCCGCTACGCACGGCGCTACCCCGAGGGCAAGGTCTACGCGCCCATCACCGGGTTCTTCGCCCCGGAGAGCACCCGCGACATGGAGCGGGCCGAGAACGACCTGCTCGACGGCACCAGCGCCGACCTGCTCATCCGGCGCAGCATCGACCTGTTCACCGCCAAGAAGACCAAGGGCGCCAACGTCGACCTGACGATCAACCCCAAGGCGCAGGAGGCGGCCTACAAGGCGCTCGGCGCCAGCGGCAAGAAGGGCTCACTGGTCGCGCTCGACCCGAAGACCGGGGCGATCCTCGCCATGGTCTCGATCCCCTCCTACGACCCCAACCCGCTGTCCAAGGCGGACAAGGCCGCGGTCAACAAGGCCTACAACAAGCTGGCCGAGGACAAGGACCAGCCGCTGCTGAACCGGGCGATCGAGCGCACCTACCCGCCGGGCTCGACCTTCAAGGTCGTCACCATGGCGGCCTACCTGGAGAGCGACGACACCATCGGCCCGCAGACCCAGGTGGACGCCCCGCAGCGGCTCGACCTGCCCAACACCACCGCCGACCTGCCCAACTACGGCGGTGCGGCGTGCGGCGCCGGGCGCGTGACGCTGACGTTCGCGCTGGAGCGGTCCTGCAACACGCCGTTCGGCAAGATCGCCATAGACCTCGGCTACGACGCCATCAACGACCAGGCCGAGAAGTTCGGCATCGGCGGCGACGCGCTGGAGATCCCGCTGCCGGTCGTGGCCAGCGACTTCGGTCCCGAGGAGGACAAGGCCGCGCTCGCCCAGGCCTCGATCGGCCAGCGCAGCAACCAGATGACCCCGCTGCAGATGGCCATGGTCGCCGCGGGCATCGCCAACAACGGCGTGGTCATGAAGCCCTACCTGGTCAACAAGATCGCCGACGCGGAGGGCGGCGAGATCGAGAGCGCCGACCCCACCGAGCTCAGCACCGCGGTCAGCGAGGACACCGCGCGCAAGCTCCAGGAGATGATGGTCAGCGTCGTCAACAACGGCACCGCCAGCGCCGCGCAGATCCCCGGAGTGACCGTCGGCGGCAAGACCGGCACCGCCGAGACCGCCCCGGGCCGGGACCCGCACGCGTGGTTCATCTCCTTCGCCCCCGCCGAGGACCCCAAGGTGGCCCTCGCGCTCATCGTCGAGTCCGGCAGCGCCGGTGACGACGCCTCCGGAGGTCACACCGCCGCGCCCATCGCCAAGAGCGTGATGGAAGCGGTGCTGGGTAGATGACCGCGTTGCTCGGGGGCCGATACCGCCCGCTGGGGCGGATCGCGACGGGCGGCATGGGCGAGGTCTGGCGGGCCAGGGACGAACTGCTCGGCCGCGAGGTGGCGGTGAAGCTGCTGCGCCGGCACGTGGCGGCCGATCCGGCCTTCCGCGAGCGGTTCCGTCGCGAGGCCAGGATCGCGGCGGGGCTGGCCGACCCCGGCATCGCCCAGGTCTTCGACTACGGCGAGGCCGACGACGTCGCCTACCTCGTGATGGAGCTGGTCCCCGGCGAGTCGCTGGCCGGCATCCTGGCGCGCGACGGCAGGCTGAGCGCCGGCAACACCCTCGACGTGGTCTACCAGACCGCCAGGGCCCTGCAGGCGGCGCACAGCTCGGGGATCATCCACCGGGACATCAAGCCGGGCAACCTGCTGGTCACCGGGGCCGGAGTGATCAAGATCACGGATTTCGGCATCGCCAGGGCGCTGGAGGGCTCGTCGATGACCCAGACGGGCACCGTGCTCGGCACCGCCCAGTACGTCAGCCCCGAGCAGGCGTCAGGAGAGCCGCTGACCTTCGCGACCGACGTCTACTCGCTCGGCGTGGTCGCCTACGAGTGCCTGGCCGGCCGCCCGCCGTTCGTCGCCGAGACGCAGGTGGCGATCGCGCTCATGCATCTCAGCGAGGATCCGCCGCCGCTGCCCGGGAGCGTGCCCCGGGCGGTGCGGGAGATGGTCACCGCGTGCCTGTCGAAGGACCCCGAGCGGCGGCCGGCCGGGGCCCGGGAGCTGGCCGGCCGGGCATACGCGCTGCGCGGCTCGCTCGCCCCGGCGGGCGCCGCCGACCTGGCCATGCTCACCGATCCGGCGGGGTGGCGGGCGGAGCCCGCCGGCGAATGGCCGCGGGAGGTCACCTCCGCCCTGGCCGCCTCCCCGCCGGCGCCTCCCGGCCCGGCCGCGGGGTCCGGCCCCGGCGGGCCGGCCGGGGACTCCCGTCCGGCCACCGCGAGGACGGCACGGACCGTCCCACGGCGCCGGGGCCTGCGCCGGAGGACGGTGATCGCCGCCGCCGCGGGGTGCGCCGCCGCCGTCGGACTGGGCGCGCTGGCGGTCCACAACCTGACCGACCGCCCCGGCGACAGCAGGCCGGAGGAGCCCGCCGTCCGGCTGAGCCCGATCACCAAAACCCCGACGGTCCGGCCGAGCAGGACCAAGCCGGCGACGAGCAGATCGCCCGTCCCACCGGCGAAGCCGACCCGTCCTTCGCCCACGCCGTCGGCTACGGTAAGCACATCGGTCAAACCCAGCCCCCGGCCGACCACGTCGCCATCGCCCAGCCCCAGCCCCAGCCCGACTACCTCGACTCCGACGCCCACCGCCCCGACGGCGACACCGAGCCTCACACCGAGCACCACTCCCGGCACCGGCGACACAGAGCCGCCAAACGGGGAGACGTGATGCGGCGAGGGGTCGATGATGGACACCGGTGGCCCAAGAGCTCACCGGCACCCAAGATGAACGGTAAGGGACAGTGCAGGAAATGACTCAGCCTCGACGCCTCGGCGATCGCTACGAGCTTGACGGCGTCGTCGGGCGTGGCGGCATGGCCGAGGTATATCGCGCCCGAGACATCCGGCTGGATCGGATCGTCGCCATCAAGACCCTCCGCGCGGACCTGGCGAGAGACCACATCTTCCAGGCCCGTTTCCGCCGGGAGGCGCAGTCCGCCGCGTCACTGAACCACCCGTCCATCGTCGCTGTCTACGACACCGGCGAGGACGTGGCGGGCGGGGCGCCGGTGCCGTACATCGTGATGGAGTTCGTCGACGGCCGCACGCTGCGCGACCTGCTCCGCGCCGACCGGCGGCTGCTGCCCGAGCGGGCGGCCGAACTGGTCGACGGGATCCTGCGGGCGCTGGACTACAGCCACCGCGGCGGCATCGTCCACCGGGACATCAAGCCGGCGAACATCATGATCACCAACAACGGCGACGTCAAGGTGATGGACTTCGGCATCGCCCGCGCGATGGCCGACTCGGCGGCGACCATGACGCAGACCGCCCAGGTCATCGGCACGGCACAGTATCTGTCGCCGGAGCAGGCCAGGGGCGAGCGGGTCGACGCCCGCAGCGACATCTACTCCACCGGCTGCGTGCTGTACGAGCTGCTGACCGGGCAGCCGCCGTTCACCGGCGACTCCCCCGTCGCGATCGCCTACCAGCACGTGCGCGAGGACCCGATCCCGCCGTCGCAGATCGACCCGGACATCCCCAAGTGGGCCGACGCCATCGTGCTCAAGGCGATGGCCAAGGACCCCGCTCATCGCTACCAGAGCGCCGGGGAGATGCGGGCCGACATCCAGCGGGCGATGTCCGGCATGCCGATGGACGCCCAGACGATGGCGCTGGCCAACAACTACGGCGCGGCCACCCGGACCATGCAGCAGGCCCCCGCCCCCGGCGGACCGGCCACCCAGCGCACCACCGCCGTCCCGGCCTACGAATACGGCACCGAGGAGGGCGGGCGCGGCGAGCGCGGCCGGCGCCGGCAGCAGAGCGGCGGGGGCAACACCGCGGTCAAGACCGCCGCGTGGATCCTGGTCCCGCTGCTGGTCATCGGTGCCTTCATCGGCGTGGGCTACATGTTCCTGAGCTCCCCCGGCGACTCCACCGCCGGCAGCAAGGTCAAGATCCCGTCACTGACCTCGCAGACCGCGGCCTCGGCGACCAAGACGCTGGAAGGGCTGGGTCTGAAGGTCAAGCGGGTCGACAAATACGACGAGGAGCTGGAGAAGGGCACGGTCATCGACACCGACCCGGCCTCCGGCACCGAGGTCGACAAGAACAGCGAGGTCACGCTCACCGTCTCCAAGGGTGTGGAGAAGGTCGAGGTGCCCAACGTGGTCAACATGACCGCGGACGAGGCCAAGGCGGCCCTGGAGGGCGCGGGCTTCGTCCCGAGCCTGCGGACCAAGGTCTCCAGCGCCCCGCAGGGCAAGGTGATCGAGAGCGACCCCGAGGCGGGCAAGCAGGCCCCCAAGGGCAGCACAGTCCAGATCTACGTCCCCAAGGAGGCCGCTGAGGTGCCGGGCGTGGTCAACCTCACGGTCGGCGACGCCAAGCGGATGCTCAAGGAGGCGGGCTTCCGATACAAGGTCGTCGAGCAGGAGAGCGACCTGCCGGAGGGCACCGTGCTCAGCCAGGCGCCCGAGGCCGGCGCCAAGCTCCAGCCTGGCACCACGATCACGCTGGTCGTCTCCAGCGGGCAGGCCCCGGAGCCGACCGAGCCGGCGACGCCCCCGACCCAGGACCCGAACATCACCGAGGACCCGCAGCCGGACACCCAGCCGACGGATCAGCAGACCGAGGACCCGTTCGTCGAGGACCCGCCCAGCGACGACCTGGGCGGCTGACCGCCGGCCCGTGAAGGCCTCATGAGGACGGCCCCCGCCGACCCGGCGGGGGCCGTCCTGTCGTCGTAACACGGGGGGACGGTTCTCCGGGCCCGGGGACGGGGCCTGGCTGGGACGTGAGGGCCCGATCTCCTCGGGGCCGGGGCCCGGGTCCCCGGCGGGCCCGGTCTCTCCGCGCTCGGGCTTCTCAGGCTCGGTCTCTCAGCGCTCAGGCTTTTCAGCGCTCGGGCTTCTCCGCGGTCCGGGGCGCTCGTCCTCGGGGACGAGAAGAGCCCTTCCGCCACTCGGGGGCGATGGCGGAAGGGCTCACTGGTTAGTCGTTCAAGACGGTCGTGGCGTTACACGATTCCCGCGAGCCAATTTCCGAGCAGTCCGTGGCCGTGTTCGGAGATCACCGATTCGGGGTGGAACTGCACGCCCTCGACGGGCGCGGTGCGGTGGCGCAGGCCCATGACCAGGCCGTCGCCGGTGGTCGCGGTGATCTCCAGAATCTCCGGGACCGTCTCCGGCACCACGGCCAGCGAGTGGTAGCGCGTCATGGTCACCGGGGACGGCAGCCCGGCGAAGACGCCGCGGCCGTCGTGCGTGATCGCGCTGGTCCGGCCGTGCATCAGCTCCGGAGCCCGCGCCACGGTGGCGCCGTGGGCGACCGCGATGGCCTGGTGGCCGAGGCAGACGCCGAGCAGCGGGATGCCGTGGGTCTCGCAGTGACCGACGAGCGGGACGCTCACCCCGGCGTCCTCGGGGGTGCCGGGCCCCGGGCTGATCAGGACCCCGTCGAAACCCGTCGCGTCCTCGGGCACGACGTGGTCGCGTGGGCGCACGTCGCAGGTGGCGCCGAGCTCACGGAGGTATTGGACGATGGTGTGGACGAAGCTGTCGTGGTTGTCCACGACCAGGATGCGGGCCATCAGCCCACCGTGGTGTGGTCGAAGGAGACGCGGGGTTCGAGCCAGGGGAACACGACATACCAGAGTACGGCCGCCGCCAGCCCCGCCAGCACCACCGCGACGAACACCTTGGCCGCCGGGCCGCCGGGGAACAGCCGCCAGATCCAGCCGTACATGGGACTCTCCTCATCTGCGACGGTCCTCACTCTCGTCCAGTTCCCCGAAGACGATGAGCCGCTGCGCGGCGGAGTACTCCGGGTGACAGGTGGACAGGGTGATGAGGGCCCTGGTGGGCTTGCGGCCGGGCTGGCCGGGGACCGGGGCGATGACTCCGACCTCGGTCGGTTCGACGACGCGGGTGCCGGTGACCCGGTAGGTGTAGCGGGCCTCGCGGGCGTCGACCACGATCTCGTCGCCCCGGCGGAGCTCGTCGATCCGGTTGAAGGGCGCGGCGTAGGTGGTCCGATGCCCCGAAAGCACGAAATTTCCAGTCTTTCCTGGCATGGCGGAGCCGGGATAGTGGCCCGGACCCATCCGCAACTGGTCGAAGCCGACCCCCTCCACGACGGCGTAGCCGTAGTCGTCTCCGAACCGGGGGATGCTCAGCAGCGCCATCGCCCCGCCGAGCCGGATCCGGCCGGGCCCGGCGGGCTCTTTCCGCTCCTCGGCGAACTCCTTGAGGAGCTGCCCGCGCAGCACTGTCTGCTGCTGGACCGTGTAGGTACCGGTCCCCCAGAGGAGATATGCACAGAAGAGCAGAATGATCACCCCTGCGGTGATGCTCAGCTCCCCGAACGTTCTCAGGGCGGCTCTCATGGGCTCAGGCTAATGACGGCAGATCATCCCGGACGGGTATGGACCGCGCGGTTGGCCCAAGGTTTGCGCTGTGATGATCCCTTCTGGGATCGCCATGTCCCGTGTGTGCCGACTATTCTTACTCGGGTCTTCGCCCACCAGCGATTACGCTAGCTGACACACCCTGCGCGCGATCCGGATCGCGCAGGGTCGACGCAGGAGAGACCCCAGTGCCCAAGCCCAAGACTCGTAAGAAGGCGGTCTACACCCCGCCGCAGACGACCCAGCAGGTCAAGATGAGCCCGCGCTGGCTGGCGCCGGTCATGGTGGCCTCCTGGATCATCGGGATCCTGTGGATCGCCGTCTACTACGTGGCGCCCAACGCGCCCTTCATCGGCGCCCTCACCAACTGGAACCTGCTGATCGGGTTCGCTTTCATCATCTTCGGTGTGGTGTTGTCCACCCGCTGGCGTTAGTTTTTTCCACAGAATTTATCCACACCCTGGGGAAGCATCAGGGTGTGGATCAGCCGGAGAGGCCGTACGCGGCCTGGAAGGCGTACGGCGGCAGCAGCGCGACCAGCGCGAGGAGCACCACGAGCACCGCCACGCAGCCTCCCCACTGGACCGCGTTGCGGCTCTTCGGCGGGGCGTAGGCGAGGATCCCGCTCACCAGGGCGCCGGTGATCAGGCCGCCCAGGTGTCCCTGCCAGCTGATGTTGGAGATGACGAAGGTCAGCGCCGCGTTGATGCCGATCAGCCAGAGCACGCCGCGGGCGTCGTAGCCGAGCTTCCTGGAGACCACGAACAGCGCGCCGAACATGCCGTAGATCGCGCCCGAGGCGCCCACCGCGATGTCGCCGAACAGGTAGATGGCGACGGAGCCGCCGAGCGCGGACAGCAGGTAGAGCGCCAGGAAGCGCAGCGAGCCGAGGCGCCGCTCCAGCTCGGGGCCGATGGCGTAGAGGGCCCACATGTTGAACAGGATGTGGGTGAGCGCGAAGGAGCCCGAGCTCAGTGGCATGTGCAGGAAGGCCCCGGTGATCAGCCGCCACCACTCGCCCCCGTAGGCGACGTTGCCGGAGCTCATCGCGAAACGGCTCAGCACCCAGTCGGGGCTGAGGGTCTCCGCGGCGTAGGCCAGGATGTTGACGATCAGCAGCGCCCAGGTGACCCGGGGCGTGGTGACCGCTCGGCCGCCGAAGACCGACTGTGCCTGCCGTACCGTCTTGTTGCCCTGGGACACGCACTCGGGGCACTGGAAGCCGACAGAGGCGTCACGCATGCAGTCGGGACAGATGGGACGATCGCAGCGCTGGCAGCGCACATAGGTCTCACGGCCGGGGTGCCGATAGCACGTGGGAACGGCGGCGGTGTCAGGCTCGCTGGGTGGCTGGGTGGTCATGGCGTCTCGCTGGCCCCTTCGACCGTGCTGTTATCCACAGACTGCCAGCCTATTCATGATCCTGAGTGTCCGGGCACGTGAAACGGCGGCCTCCTCGCGGAGACCGCCGCTCCGCGGGCGTCAGCCCTGGACGCGGTCGATGGTGACCGACTCCAGCACGACCGGGTCCTTGGGCCGGTCACGGGCGTCGGTGTCGGTCTTGATGATGGCGTCGACGACGTCCTGACCCTCGACGACCTCGCCGAAGATGGAGTGCTTGCCGTTGAGGTGCGGCGTGGGCACCACCGTGATGAAGAACTGCGAGCCGTTGGTGCCCTTGCCGAACTGGATGCCGGCGTTGGCCATGGCGAGCAGGTAGGGACGGTTGAAGTAGAGGTCGGGGTGGATCTCGTCGTCGAACTTGTAGCCCGGGCCGCCGGTGCCCTGGCCGAGCGGGTCGCCGCCCTGGATCATGAAGCCGTCGATGACCCGGTGGAAGATCGTCCCGTCGTAGAGCTTGTCGGTGGTCTTCTCGCCGGTCTGCGGGTTCACCCACTCCCGGGTGCCCTCGGCCAGCTCGACGAAGTTGCGCACGGTCTTGGGCGCGTGGTCCGGGAAGAGCTGGATCTTCACGGTGCCGCGGTTGGTCTTCAGGTTCGCGATCAACTTCTCAGCCACGATCGGATTGCCCCCTTCTGGTATTGGCTAAAGCCTCTGCAACATAGTGCTCTTGTGGTGTTTTAACGGTTGCGGCCGTAGCCGGTCCATCTAGCATCCTCCCACGGCCGGTCATGATTGAGCCTCGCCCGATCGGGCAGGGGAGGCAACGGGGCCCCGACGACAGGGGAGGTTGAAGTGCCTCTTGCACAATTTGGAAAGCGCCACATCGAGATAGTGATACCGGACACGCGGCTGGGTTACATGAAGGCTCAGCTCGCACGCGCCGCCGACCGGGTGGGCCCGATGGCCACCCACGCCCGCGACACGGCCGCCCATGCCCGCGACGCGGCGACCAACGCCCGAGTCGCGGCCAACGAGAAGGTCTACCTGGCCAGGGGATGGGCGGCACCCAGGCTGGACGCCGCCGCCCACTCCTTCGAGGAACAGCTCGCGCCGAAGGTCAGCGCGCTGCTGTCGCAGGCCGCCACGAAGATCGATCCCACTCCGGCGGCCAGGTCACGCAGATGGCCGATGGTCCTGCTGTTCACCGGTCTCGCGGTCGGGGCCATCGGCTTCGCGATGTACCGCAAGAGCACCGACCAGTGGACCGAGGCGATGAAGGACAGCACGTCCGACGCGTCCCGCTGGATGAGTGAGAAGGCGCACGCCACGGCGGACAAGGCCGTCGAGATGGCGCACGGCGTCAGGTCGAAGGCCGGTTCCACGGCAGGCGGGCCCGGCGATGAGGCCGAGACCGCGGCGGATCAGGCCTCCACCAAGTTGCCCTGATTTATCGGATCACACCGGTTATCGGAGTACGGCCCGCGCCCCGGTCGCGGGCCGTACTCCTGTGTGCCGACCGTGTTGACTCTCGTACCAAGCGCTTGTTAGAACGTGTTCCTCAGGCCGAAGGAGCACCGATGACGCTGTCGCCGCTCGACGACTACCCCGTCCACCAGTCGCCCGACGTGATGCGGCACGTCGTGACCTCCGACCGCAACTTCTACGACCGGTACTACTTCAACTGTCACGCCGGCTCCGACGAGCTGATGCTGATCGTCGGCGCCGGCCAGTACCCCAACCTCGGCGTCACCGACGCCTTCGCCTGCGTGCGCCACCGGGACCTGCACCGGGTCGTCCGAGCCTCCCGAGAGCTCGGCGACGACCGGATGGACACCCGGATCGGCCCGTTCCGGATCGAGGTGATCGAGGGGCTCAGGCGGCTGCGGATCGTGCTCGACCCCAACGAGCACGGCCTGTCCTACGACCTGACCTGGGAGGCGACGATCCCGGCCACGCTGGAGCCCCGGCACCATGTGCGCAGGCAGGAGCGGGTCGTGTTCGACTCCTCCCGGATGGCCCAGACCGGCCGGTGGAGCGGGCACATCCTGATCGGCGACGAGCGCGTCGAGATCACCCCCGACCGGTGGCAGGGCACCCGCGACCGCTCCTGGGGCATCCGGCCGGTCGGCGAGCCCGAGCCCCCCGGGATCCAGGCCCGCGACCCGGGCACCTTCTACTGGCTCTACACCCCCGTCCAGTTCGACGACCACGCCATCCTGTGCATCCTCCAGGAGGACGACAAAGGCCGCCGGGTGCTGGAGGAGGCGGTCAGGGTGTGGGGCTTCGGATCTCCCCGGGAGGGCGAGCAGGAATATCTCGGCCGCCCCGAGTACCGTCCCGAATACGTGGCCGGCACCCGGGACGTGCGAGAGGCGACGATCTCCTTCTCGCCGCCGGGCGGCAGGCCCTTCGACGTGCGCTGCACTCCGATCCTCCCGGTGCACCTGATGGTGGGCACCGGATATGGCCTGGAACCGGACTGGAGGCACGGCATGTATCAGGGCCCCGGCACGGTGGTCCAGGGCGTCACCCACACCCTGCCGGAGGACGCCGCCCGCATGTGGGGCCTGGTCGACGCGGTCGGCCGGTTCGAATACGACGGCCAGGTCGGCTACGGCCTGTACGAGTACTGGGCCCTGGGCCCGCACCCGTCCTTCCCCGACGCCTGATCCCGCCCGGCGCGGGCCGCGCCGCAGGAGTCCCGCCCAGGCTCCCACCGGGTACGGCCCGCACCGCAGGAGTCCCGCCCAGGCTCCCGCCCGGCGCGGACCGCACCGCCGGGCTCCGTCCGGTACGGCGCCGAGCCCTGTCCGTCACGGCCGCGCGTCACCGGGCTACCGGCCGCCGGCCTCCTCGGCCGGCTCCGCCTTGAAGTCCTCGGCCCGCTCCGCCTTGGAGCAGGTGACGATCACGCCCTCGGCGGGCGGCACGGCCTTGCCGACCTCTACCTCCTCGGCCGGGAGGACCCTGGCCGCAACAGTCTCGTCGTCCTTGGGCGAGAGGATCCCGCCCTTCTCGGTCCCGGCCCGCTCTGATGAGTCGAGCGGGGTGGCCGGCAGGGCGGGGACGGCCTTCACCACGTCAGGGAGCCCGGGGGCCTCCGCTCCCTCGGGGAGCTTGGCGATCTCCGTCCCGTCGGGCAGCTTGGTGACCGTCACCCCCTCGGGAAACTCGGGGATCTCCGCCCCCTCGGGGAGCTTGTCGATCTTCATCCCGGTCGCGGGCATGGTGGCCTTCGCCGGCGTGCCGCCCTTGGCCTGGAGCTCCTTCACCTCGGCCTCGGTGAGCTTGCGCGCGAGGACGGCATGCCCCTCGGCCCCCTCGCACGTGACGGCGACGGTCTCGGCCGGCGCGGTCGGGGCGGGGGCGTCGGAGGCGTTGGCCGCCCCGGTCAGGGTCGCCATCAGAGCGCCGGCGGTGACCACGGCCGCGGCGAGGTAACGGATGCGCATTCTTGCTCTCCTCGGTTGATCGGATCTGACGGCCACACCGTCCCGCACGCCACCTGAACCCACGCTGAACGCGGCCGAACCCGTCTTCAGGTTGGCTTTAGGTGGGGTACGGCACGCTGGGCGGCATGCGCGTGCTGCTGGTTGAGGACGAGAAGCGCCTGGCCGACCTGCTGAAGGGCGGCCTGGCCGGCGAGGGGTTCGCCGTGGACGTCGCCCACGACGGGCGCGACGGGCTGTGGATGGCGAGCGAGAACGCCTACGACGTGATCGTGCTCGACGTCATGCTGCCCCGGATGAACGGCTACACCGTCTGCGCCAGGCTCCGCGAGGCGGAGAACTGGACGCCGATACTGATGCTCACCGCCAAGGACGGCGTGCACGACGAGGCCGAGGCCCTGGACACCGGGGCCGACGACTTCCTGTCCAAGCCGTTCTCCTACGTGGTGCTGCTGGCCCGGCTGCGCGCGCTGGTGCGCCGGGGCGGCCAGGCCAGGCCGGTCTCCATCACGGTGGGCGACCTGACCGTCGATCCGGCCGGGCTCCGCTGCCGCCGGGGCGAGGTGGAGATCTCCCTCACCCCGAAGGAGTTCGCGGTCCTGCACGGCCTGGCCCGCAGGCAGGGTGAGGTGGTCTCCAAGAGCGAGCTGCTGGCGCAGGCGTGGGACTTCTCCTACGACGGCGACCCGAACATCGTCGAGGTCTACATCAGCGCGCTACGCCGCAAGATCGACGCTCCGTTCGGCCGGTCGTCCCTGATGACCGTGCGCGGCGCCGGATACCGGCTGGAGGCCTGAGATGTCGCGCCTGTCGGTCAGGGTCAGGGCAACTCTCGCCGCCACCGCCATCGTCGCGGTCGCGCTGGGCGTCGCGGCGGCGGTGCTCGTCGGCGTGCTCCGGGGCAGCCTCGTGGAGAGCGCTTCGGCCGACGCCGTCCGGCGCGCCGACGTCACCGCCGGCCTGATCACCGCGAGCCCCGGTGTCCTCGTCAGCAAGCAGGCCGAGTCGCTGGATCCCGACATCCAGGTCCTCGACAAGGACGACCTTCCGGCCGGGGAGTGGGGAGCGGCCATCGCCCAGCCGGCCCGGTCGATCCCCCTCGGACCGACCGTCTATGGACCGACCGTCTGCGGACCGACCGGCCCGGAGACGTCCGGTCCCGGGTCCGGCGGCCCCACGCCGGGCGGCCCCGGCTCGGGCGTCACCCGGCCGGCCAAGACCGAGCCGGACACCACCCGGCCGGGTGACCTCAAGTCGGACACCACCCGGTCGGCCAAGTCCGAGCCGGACACCACCCGGTCAGACGACCTCAAGTCGGACACCACCCGGCCGGTCACCGGCCGGGAGGCGGCTGTCCTGGAGGCCTCCGTGGCCGCCGAGCGGTGGGCGCCCGCGAGCATGTTCACGGTGGCCAGCATGCCCGTCGAGACCGATGAGGGCACGCTGCTCGTGCGGGCCAGGGCCTCCCTGGAACCCGCCAAGGCCGCCCTGGAGAGCCTGAACGGACTGCTGCTGCCCGGCATCCCCGGACTGCTCCTGCTGGTCGCGGCCCTGACCTGGCTGGCGGTCGGCCGGGCGCTCGCGCCGGTCTCGGCCATCCGCGCCGAGATGGCCGACATCACCGCCAGCGATCTGCACCGCCGGGTCCCGGTGCCGCGCTCCCGCGACGAGATCGCCCGTCTCGCCGAGACCATGAACCGCACGCTCGACCGCCTGGAGCTGGCCGTCGACCGGCACAAGCGCTTCGTCGCCGACGCCGCCCACGAGCTGCGCAGCCCGCTGGCCGTCCTGCGGACCCGCCTGGAGCTCGCCCCGCCCGGACCGCTGGCGGCCGAGGCGCTGACGGACGTGGAGCGGATCCAGGCGCTCACCTCCGACCTGCTGCTGCTGGCCCGCCTGGACGCCGGTGAGCCGGCCTGTCACGGCGAGGTGGACCTCGGCCAGGTCGCCGCCGAGGAGGCGGCCCTGTCCCGGCCCAGGCCGGAGATCCGCGTCGGGCTGGAGGTGGCCGCCGACGTGGTGGTCCGCGGCTCCGCCGAGGAGCTGCGCCGCCTGGTGGCCAACCTGGTGGACAACGCGGTACGGCACGCGGACTCCGCGGTCACCGTCCGCCTGGCCCTGGAGGACGGCGAGGCCGTACTCGACGTGTGCGACGACGGACCCGGCATCCCGGCCGAGCACCGTGAGGCGGTCTTCGACCGATTCACCCGGCTGGACGAGGCGCGGGACCGGGACGCGGGCGGGTCCGGCCTCGGCCTCGCCATCGCCCGGGACATCGCGGTACGGCACGGCGGTGGCCTGCACGTCGCCGAGGGAGACCCCGGGGCCCGGCTCCGTGCCCGTTTCCCGCTCAGTCCGCCGGCCGGGTGAAGGGCACGTCCCCGCTCAGCCGATCGGCAGGGTGTAGGTGGTCGTGCGCTGCTCGACCTCGAATCCGGCGCGGGTGTAGACCCCCAGGGCGCCGGTCGGGTTGTCGGCGTCCACCCCCAGCCCGGCCTTCGCGTAGCCCTGGGCGCGGAACTCGGCGAGGGCGTGGGCGAGCAGCGCGCCGGCCACCCCCTTGCCCCGCCACTCCCGCAGGGTGCCGATGATCTGGATCCACGCCTCGCGGACCCCGGTGGCCTCGGTGTCGGCCTCGTAGTAGTAGGTGAGCAGCACCGCCACGCTCCCGCCCGACCGGTCCCGGACGAGGAAGGAGCTCTCTGGACGGAATGCCCGCACACCGACGACGGCGCGCCTCCAGCTCTCCGGGGTGTGGGGGGTGCTGCCCCAGTGGTCGGCGAAGGATGCGTTGTACACCTCGCGGGCGGCCTCCTGGAGATCCCCGCGACAGGTGACGATCTCCAGGCCGCCGGGCAGGACGGCCGCGGGCGGTGCCACGCCCAGGTCGCGGCTCATGCCGTAGAACCACCGGGCCGGGGTCATCCCCTTCCGGACGGCCAGCGCGGCCGCGCCCTCGTTGCTGTCGAAGGCGTGGAGGTGGAGTTCGAGCGGCCGGCCGGGGAAGCGGCGTCCGTGCAGCACCGGCGTGGTGCGGACGGCCCAATCGAGCAGGTGGCCGCCGAGGCCGCGGCGCCGGTACGCCGGGTGGACCGCGCCCCACAGGGTCATCTTGTGGACCGGGTCGGCGGTGGGGCGGCAGGCGGTGACGCCGAAGGCCACCATCCTGTCCCCGTCCCACGCGGCCAGGGTGCCCTCGGCCAGGTCGAGCAGCGGGTTGTCGAGGTCGTCGGCGAGGTCACCGGCGCCGTAGTTCTCCCCGACCCGGTCCGCCCTCTCGACCTCGGCGAGCAGTTCCGCCCAGCTACCCGCGTCGTCCCTGGTCAGCGGAGCCCAGTCGAACGTCATGATCAACAGCATATGTTGACATACGGCCATACGGCCAAGGATTTTCACCGCCGTGCGGGCCAGCCCGGACCGGCGAGCCGAGGCCCGTGCCGCCGGTCCGCCGACAGGGATCCCCCTGTCGCGCGGCGGCCCGGCGCGGGCCACACGGAATCTCCCCGTACGGCCCGCACGCACACCCGGTACGGCCCGCGACCCGCCGCACGGTCCCTCGGACGGCCCGCACGGTCATCCCAGGCGGCCCGCGCGGCCGTTCAGCGGCGGGTGAAGACGGGCACCCACGAGCCGGGCCGCTGACTGTTCTCGCGGTAGCCGGTGAGCGGCACGGCCTCGCCCCCGTTCACGTCCACCAGGAGCAGCCGGTTGCGGAACTCGCTGCCGACGCAGCTGTTGAACCCCTTGGACTCGCACGCCCACGTGATCACGTGGTCGTCGTCCGCCCAGGCGACGAGCTGCTCGACCCACTGCCCCTCGATCGGCTTGACCGATATGACCTCGCCGGTGCGCACGTCCTTCAGGCCCATGGCGGCGTTCTTGTCCGGGCTCCGGGCCGCGATCCACCGGCCGTCGGGCGACACCCCGGCGGTCTCGTAGGTGTCGGCCGCGCCCGGCGGCCCCTGCCGCGGGTTTCCGTCCAGGTCGTAGAACTTCTTGGTGCCGGGCGGGGTGCTGTTGTGCTCCCAGACCAGGGTGCCGTCCGTGCTCCAGGCGAAGTCCAGGCGACCGCCGAAGCGGTTGTTCTCGTCCGGCTCCAGCGGGTGGAACGCGGTCTGCCCGCTGTCCATGTCGACGACGGTGTAGCCGGTCCGGGTCGTGGGCAGCATCTCCCGGCTGTTGTTCACCAAGGGGTAGGACTCGTCGGGATTGCCGCCGTAGTTGGTGACCAGCAGCTTCGTGGCGTCGGGAGACCAGCTCACGGCCCCGGCCGGGCGCTCCAGGTCGATCCACCGGACCTCGTCCCCCGGGGTGGTGATCACCCCGACCCGCCGTGCGGGGACCGTCTCCATCACCGCGACGGACTGCCCGCCCTGCGCGACGTCGAGCCACGCCCACGGCGTCCGCTCGTAGGTCTGCCGACCCTTGTCGTAGCGGTACCAGGTCCGCCTCAGCACCTGCCGTCCGTTGGGGATCCTCTCCTCGTCCCAGACGTAGTAGGAGTAGAGCGCCGTACCGCCCGCCGCCACCAGGGTCTTCGGCGGCGTGGACTCCAGGTCGCCCACGGTCTCCGTGGACGGGCTCGGATCGGTCAGGACGGCGATGGCGGGCCGCGTGTCGCCGCCCCCCGCCCCCTGGAGCAATGCCGGGACCGTGAGCGCACCCGCCACGACGGCCGCGGTCGCCCCCGCGACCACCGCGAACGTCCTGCCCCTGACACGCCGGCGCTTCCCGAGCGCCTTCGACGCCAGGTCCGTGGGGATCTGCGCCTCGTCGGACCAGTCGTGAAGGGTCCGCCTG
Source organism: Streptosporangium brasiliense (assembly GCF_030811595.1). Taxonomy (NCBI): domain Bacteria; kingdom Bacillati; phylum Actinomycetota; class Actinomycetes; order Streptosporangiales; family Streptosporangiaceae; genus Streptosporangium; species Streptosporangium brasiliense. Next base: position 1,840,258 of record NZ_JAUSRB010000002.1, on the reverse strand, counting down.
ACGAGCTCGTCGATGGTCATGCCGTGGCCTCCCCGAAGATCGTGTACGGCTCCCGCAGCTCGGGTGCGAGCTCGCGCAACCTGGCCAGGGAGCGGTGGGCGGTGCTGCGGACCGTGCCCACCGAACAGCCGAGGATGTCGGCCACCTCGGCCTCCGGCAGGTCCTCGTAGTAGCGCAGGATCAGCACGGCCCGCTGCCGGGCCGTCAGCCGGGCCAGCGCGCGACGCATGACCAGCTGCAGCTCGACCCCGTGCGTGCCATCGGCCACGGCCCGGTCGGGCGGCTGGGCGATGACCGTCTCCCGTCGCCGCCGCCACCAGGAGACCTGCTGGCGGTACATCGCCCGCCGGACGTATGCCTCGGGTGTGCCCACGCTCCGCCACCTGACGACCGTTCTGGCCAGCGCGGTCTGCAGCAGGTCCTCCGCCGCGTGCTGGTCGCCACCGGTCAGCAGGTAGGCCAGGCGCATCAGCGCGGGGGACCGCGCCGAGACGAATTCGCGGAACCGTCGCTCCTCTGCGGCGTCCACGATCACCTCCACTGTGTGGTTACGCCCTACAGACGCACCGGGTGGCCGCCGCTATGCTCCGCGTGCCGTACGGATCCGGAGCGGTGCCCGCCCTGCCAGGTCACGTGTAGGTGAGCGCGGGGTGGAGGAACAGCATCCAGGAGCCCACTCCGACCTTCAGCAGCGCGTCGATGCCGCCCACCAGGCGGAGCGGCGACCTCGGCGTCACCTTCAGCCCGATCCAGGCGTTCAGCGACGTCACCACGCCGAGGATCGCGATCAGCGGCCCGTGCGCCATCCCCATGATGACGAAGTGCAGGCCGACCACGAACAGGATGCTCAGGATCATGGTCCGGTCATCCCGGTCCTTGAACGTGGTGACCACGTAGTAGATGAGACCGGCCTCGACGACGAAGGAGACGACCAGTGCGGCGATCTGCACCAGGGAGGGCGTGCCCAGGGACGGCTTCAGCAGCGCGCTGAGACCGCTGGCGACGAATCCGGTGACGAACCCGCCGATGCCGAGCGGTATCCACTTGCTGGGGAAGATCCAGCCGAGCAGGAAGCCGAGGCCGACGAAGATGAGGAAGAGGCCGCCGCCACGGATCAGCGGATAGGGGTGGGGCGGGACGGCGTCCAGTGCGAGCAGGGGGATCATGACGCTCTTTCGGTCAGCGCATTGACTCTGGCAACCTGACCTTAAAGCCATAAACGAGATCTATCGCGTTTTGGCCAGAAATGTGATCACGCCCGCACCGAGGGTGACCTCCGCCCCCCTGCCGCGCGCCCGCCGCCCGGCCGCCCGAGACCTCACCCGCCGCAGTGGACCGCGCCGCCGGGCACGGCCAGGCGCAGCGCCTCGGCGAGCGCGGCGACGTGCGGCCGCGTCAGGCGCCGGCGCGCGACGGCCACCCCGATGTAGCGGGCGGGGCGCGGCGGCCCGACCGGTACGGCCACCAGTTCCGCCGACGGCCGGAGCGCGACCTCGGGGATCATCGCGATGCCCACGCCGGCGGCGACCAGCACCTGGGCGAAGAAGTAGTCGGTGGTGCTGGCCGAGACGCGCAGCTCGGAGCCGGCGAGTGTGGCGTAGCGGTGGAGGAAGTCCCCGGTCTTGAGGCAGCCCAGCACCCATCGCTCGGCGACGATCTCGGCCAGGTCGACCGACGCGCGGCCGGCGAGCCGGTGGCCGGCGGGCACGACGACGGACATCGGGTCCTCCATCAGCGGCGTCCACGTCAGGCGCGAGCGGTCGCCGGGCCGGACCGGCGGCGGACTGTCGAAGTGGTAGGCCAGCGCGATGTCGGCCCGCCCCTCACGGATCATCGGCAGGCTGCCCTCCGGCTCGTGCTCCAGCACGGTCAGCTCGACCTCCGGGTGATCGGCGGTGAAGCGGGCGAGCGCGGCCGGCAGCAGATAACGGCCTCCGCTGGTGAACGTCGCGACGGTGAGGGTGGCGCGGCCGGTCGTGAACCGGTCGATCTGTTCCTGGGTGTGCCGCAGCTCCGCCGAGATCGTCTCGGCGGCCTCGACGAGCAGCCGGCCCGGCTCGGTGAGCACCGCCCCGCGGGTGCTGCGGTGGACCACCGGCGTCCCGAGCGTCCGCTCCAGCGCGGCGATCTGCTGGGAGACCGCCGACGGGGTGAGCAGCAGCGCGGCGGCGGCCCGGCTGAAGCTGCCGTGCCGGGCGACCTCGCGCAGGATCCGCAGCCGCTGGACATCGATCATCAGTTTCCCTAACAGCCGCTTAAGCAGATCACCACTTCTGCTTAAAACCGTATATGGACAGGATGAAGGCATGAAAGAGGTATGCGTCATCGGCGGCAGCCGCTACTTCGGCCGGCACCTGGTCGCAGGGCTACGGGACCGGGGCGTCGACGTCACGCTCGTCAACCGCGGCTCGCAGGCGCCGCCCCCGGGCGTGACCCACGTCGTGGCCGACCGCGACGACGAGCGGGGGCTCGCCCGGGCACTGGGCACCCGTACCTTCGACGTGGTCGTCGACCAGGTGTGCAACACGCCGCTCCAGGCCGCCGTCGCCGCGCGGGTCTTCGCCGGCCGCACCGGACGGTATGTGATGACCTCGACCATCGAGGTCTACGACCACTCCCCGGCCGGCGGCGTCCCCGCGGCCGCTCCCGGCACCCCGATGGCCGAGACGGCCGTCGACCCGGAGCTGTGGCCGGTGGATCCGGGCCTGCCCTGGCACGACCGGGCGTTCCTGGAGAACCAGTACGGCGAGGGCAAGCGGCAGGCCGAAGCGGTCTTCACCCGCGAGGCCGCGTTCCCCTTCGTCACCGTGCGGTCCGGTCACGTCATGGGCGGCGGCCCGGCCGACTTCACCGGCAGGCTCCGGCACTACGTCGAACGGATCCGCGCGGGCCGCCCCATCGTGGTCCACCGTGACAACCATCCGTCGTCGTTCGTCCACCACAGGGAGATCGCCGAGTTCCTGCGGTGGACGGCGGGCGCCGACTTCACCGGCGCCGTCAACGCCCGTTCCCACGGTGAGTTCGACGTCTTCGAGCTGTGCGACCGGATCGCCTCGCACACCGCCGCCCGGCCGGTCTACGACAGGTCCGGGGGCGCCGAGGTCTCGCCGTACTCGTTCGGCCACTACTACGGCATGGACAACAGCCGGGCCGGCCGGCTCGGCTTCGCCTTCTCCCACACCCGCGACTGGCTGCCGGACGCCGTCGCCCAAGCACTGTGAGGTCACCGGACATGCGTACCCGCCACATCGGCGGCGTCCCGGTCAGCGCCGTCGGACTGGGCGCCATGCCCCTGTCGATCGAGGGGCGGCCGGACGACCGCCGGGCGGTCGCCACCATCCACGCCGCGCTCGACGCCGGCGTGACGCTGATCGACACCGCCGACTCCTACCACTGGCACGCCGGCGAGAGCGGCCACAACGAGGAGCTGGTCGCCCGCGCGCTCGCCGCGTACGGCGGCGGCACCGCGGAGGTGCTCGTCGCCACCAAGGGCGGCCGGGGCCGGCCGGGCGACGGCTCGTGGACGGTCGACGGCTCACCGGACCACCTCAAGCGGGCCTGCGAGGCGTCGCTCAAGCGGCTCGGCGTCGACACGATCGGGCTGTACCAGCTCCACAAGCCGGACCCCGCCGTCCCCTGGGCCGACTCCGTCGGCGCGCTGGCCGAGCTGCTCGACGAGGGCAAGATCCGCATGGCCGGCGTCTCCAACGCCGACGCCGGGCAGATCCGCCAGGCGCACGACATCCTGGGCGGCAGGCTGGCCTCGGTGCAGAACCGGTTCTCCCCGGCCGTCCGCGCCGGCGAGCCGGAGCTGCGCCTCTGCGAGGAGCTGGGCGTCGCGTTCCTGCCCTGGAGCCCGCTCGGCGGCATCTCCCGCAGCTCGCTCGACGGCCGGTCCCGCTCCGGCGTGCCCGACCCGGCGTACGCCGCCTTCCACGCGGTCGCGCGCGAGCACGGGGTGAGCCCGCAGCAGGTCTGTCTCGCCTGGCTGCTGGCCCGGTCCCCGGCCACCGTCCCGATCCCCGGGGCCAGCCGCCCCGAGACGGCCCGCGACTCCGCGGCGGCCGCCGGCCTGGTGCTCGGCGCGGACGAGATCACCCTGCTGGAGGCCGCCGAAAGCCGGTAGGCCCTCCTCCCGGCGGCCGACCGGCCGGCCACCGGCCCTGACGCCGCGTCACCCGGCGTCAGGAGGGATCGTCACGGAGACCGCTCGCCGACAACCTCTGCCGGCGCGCGGCGATGCGGCGGAAGCCGAAGACGAGGAGCGGCACCGCGGCGGCGAGGGCCACCAGCCCGGCGAGTGTGACCGTCAGCATCAGGGGGGAGTCCAGCGAGGCCGGCGGGCCCCAGGTGCCGGCCTTCTCCGGGAAGGTGAGGGTGCCGGTCACCGTGTGCTTGACCCGGCCGCTCTGGAGGGCGAGGTGGAACTTCCACGGCCCGTCCGGGAGGCCCTCTCCCAGGACCACGGCCATCTCCCCGCGCTCTCCCGGCGCCACGGTCACGTTGCGGGCGGCCCGGAAGGGGCCGGCGCTGAGCGAGCTCGGGCCGTCGGACAGCGACAGTTGCCCGCTGATGTCCAGGGCGCGTTCGCCCGTGTTGAAGACGCTCGCCACGATCCGCGGCCGGCCGTCCTCGGCGCGTTGCGGGAGCACCTCACCGACCCGGAAGTCCGACGGGGGTTCACCGCCCGGCCCGACGTCGAGATAGGTGCGGATCCCGACCCGGTTGACGAGGGCGACGTTCCCCTGCGGACCGGGGGCCGACGAGGAGACCTCCGCCCAGATGACGGCGTATCGCTCTCCCCTGACGGCCATCGCCGGCACGTCGATCGTGGCCTTGGCCGTCGCGCTGCCGTGCGCCTTCAGGTCGACCGCGGAACGGCTGAGCCTGATCCACGAGCTCAGCTCGTTCGGGGTGCGGGCCGGCGCGAACGCGAAGCCGCCCTTGCCAACGGAGGCGCCGCTCGCGTAGAGCTCGACGTGCTGAGGTCGGGACGAACTGTTGGTGACCTTGAAGCGCCTCGTGAACTCGGTGCCGGGGTTGACGTGGTCGACGATGAAGATGCGGGCCCGCGGGTCGTCCATGCGGTTGGCCGGGGCCTCCAGGAGCATGATCCCGATGGACTCCTTCCCGGCCCCACGGGTGTCCTTCCCGGCCGTACGGGAGCCCGGTCCGGCAGGACGGGAGCCCACGCCGGCCGGATGAAGATCTCCGGCCGGGCGGGAGCCCACGCCGGCCGGACGGGAGCCCGCCGGGCCCCCGTCCGCGATCGCCGGGGTGCTGACCGCCCCGTGCAGGATGAGCGCTCCCTGAAGGATGAGCGCGGACAGCGCCGCCGGCGCGCGCCGCCGCAACAGTGGGTTACGCAACGGAGTGGTTCACCGTGCCGGTGTAGGTGCCCGCCACCGCCTGGGCGGGGATGTTGATCACGATGGTCGGGTTCCAGGTGGCGGAGTTGTCACCGGACCCGCTCGTCTTGCTGAAGGCGGTGCGCGAGACGTCCAGCGTCTGGGCGGCCGCCGCGTCCACCTGCCCGGGGACGAAGGTCCCGGTGCCGGTCGTCGCGGTGGCCGGACCGGACCAGTACAGCACCGCGGTGTTCGGGATGGTCTCCGCGGCCGTGCCGCCGCCGGTGGTGAAGCCGCCCGGGGCCGCGATCACCGACGCCGTCCACGTCGCGGTGAGCGCGGCGCGCTGGTCGGAGACCGTGACCGAGCCGAGCTGCCCGCTGATCTGGGTGCCCGGGTTGCCGCTGCCGAGGTCGACCGGGCCGTCGGGCACGGTGATCGTCAGCCCGTTCGGGGCGGTCACCGTGAACGTCACGGTGGTGGGACACGTGGTTGAAACAGGGCATGTGCCGGCCTGGGCCGGGAGGGCGACTATCGCCATTGCCGCGACCAGGCCCGCGACACCTGCCAATGAGCTGCCGAGACGGCTTCCAGACACTACCGATCCCTTCATCGAACCCGACCATGCCCGGGTTGTCCTTGCGTGATCACATCCTGCTCAGCGCGCCTCCTCCGGAAACTGTCCATATGAGCGTCTGGCAACTTTTGGTGATCTTCTGGTGACTATTGGCGATCACAGGTGGCAAATGTGACCATCGGTCGCACCGGCCGGCGCGTCTCCCCCCGCGGAGCGGCCGGGCGTCCCGGCCCGGGGATGGTCCGGCCCGGGGATGGTCCGGTCGCCGGGTGCGGGATGACGGACCCGGCGGGGAGCTGCTCCGCCGGGCCACGGGAGCCTCTCCGCCGGGGCCCGCCCACCGGCGGGGCGATTTTCCGAAATACGGCTGCCTGCGGTGAAATTCACCGGCGTACGACCACCTGAAGGGAAATTCGGCGAAGGCCATGGACGCGCACCGGCGCGCGAGCGCAATTCCAGCCGGGCGCGGAAGATTCTATCGTCGCCTTACCCGCAATTTGCCGCCCACGGACGGGATACGGGAGTGCGACCCAAATCAGGTGGCCTAGGCTGCCATCGGCTTTTCTCCACACCAGCGGATATCTGCTCCACGTCCGCCACCCGAAAGAGGATTTAACGCAATCGGAATGAGGAAAGGGCAGTGCGGACAATCCCGTCACTGATGGCTCCGATCGCCCTGCTGCTCTGGCTCGGCGCCCCCGCGGTCTCGGCCGCCGACAGCTCGGCCGCCGGCGCGGGGAAGGGGAAGGAGAAGGGGAGAGAGACCGCACGAGTGCTACGTGCCACCGAGCTGTTGATCACCGTGCCCAACGGCCCGGTGAACCTCGGCACCGGCGCCGCGGGCAGCACGCTCAGCGGCTCCCTCGGCACGGTGACCGTGTCCGACACCCGGCCGGGCAACCGCACATGGGTGGCCACCGTTTCGGCCACGGACTTCACCCGCGCCGGCGGAGGGACCATCACCAAAGCGAACATCTCCTACTGGTCCGGCCCCACCACCGCCTTCTCCGGCACCGCCGTCCGCGTCCCGGGGCAGCTCACCGCCGCCCAGCAACTCCCGCTGTCCACGCCGGTGACCGCGTTCACCTCGACCAAGGGGTCACTCGTCGCCGCCACCTCCACCAGTTGGGAGCCGACAATCGTCGTCAACATCCCGTTCTCCACCATCCCGGGCGTCTACACCGGCACCATCACCCACTCGGCCGCCTGACCGCCGGGTCCCCGCGGCGGGACGTGCCGCGCCGGTCGGCGCCCTCCCGTCCGGGGCCGCCCCGGAGCCGCGGTCCCGATGTACGGCGGAGCCGTCCTCCCTTCCGGCGGGAGCCGTCCGGTTCTCCGGCGAGATCCGCCCCCTGCCCGCGGACCCAGCCATTGAGTTGGCGGTCTTATGACCAGCCACGAACATAGATGAGCGAAGGCGCTCGTCGGACCTGAGAGATATTTGGACAACCGGGCCCGGACAGGGATAAAGAATTCCCTCCGGATCAGGCTTTCAGGGTGTTTGTCCTAATGTCGAGAATTTCCTTCCGCAGCGGTCCCACATCGCGGATCTCAGCCGTCCGACAGCACCCGGATGCCCGCCCGGCGTTATTTGTGTTTCTTCTTTATGGAAGGGATGTCATGCGCCACTGTTACAGACGCCTCGGGTATCCGCTCGCGGCCCTGGCCCTGATCCTGACGATGAACGTGCCCGTGTCCGCCTCCACCGCCCCGACGCACCGCCCCACCCCGCGCCCGTGGGTGAAGCTCTGCCTCAAGCTCAAGCAGAAGCACTCTCACCGGCACATCCGGTGCCGCCCCCCGCGGCTGCCCCGGCCCAGGATGGCCCCCATGTCCATGCTGGAGTCCCAGCTGACCCCGACGATCAATGAGATATCGGTGCCGACGAGCCCGTCGGCGGTCCTGGGGATCACCAGCGGCCCCGACGGGAACCTGTGGTTCACCGAGAACTACGCCAACAAGGTGGGACGCGTCACCACGGCGGGCGTGTTCACCGAATACACCATCCCCACCTCGAACTCCCAGCCGGCGGGCATCACCACCGGCCCCGACGGGAACCTGTGGTTCACCGAGGCCGCCGGCAACAAGATCGGGAAGATCACCACCGGCGGGACGATCACCGAATACACCCTGCCCAACTCGGGCTCCTACCCCTGGAGCATCGCCGCCGGCCCCGACGGGAACCTGTGGTTCACCGAGTCGGACGGCAACCGGATCGGGAAGATCACCACCGGCGGGACGATCACCGAATACACCCTGCCGACCAGCGGCGCCTACCCGCTCTACATCACCCCGGGCCCGGACGGCAACCTGTGGTTCACCGAGCCCCTCGCGGCCGGCATCGGGAAGATCACCACCGGCGGGACGATCACCGAGATCGCCGGTCCCACCGGTGCGATGCCCATCGGGATCGTCACCGGGTCGGACGGCAACCTGTGGTACACCGACGGCACCGGAAAGGTCACCTCGGCCACCACCGGGGCCGGCTTCACCGAATACTCGCTCACGGATCCCAGCGGCTTCCCCTGGGGCATCACCAGCGGGCCGGACGACAACCTGTGGTTCGTCGAGCAGCTCGGCAGCAGGGTCGACAGCATCACCACCGGCGGGACGCTCAACGAGTACGCGCTGCCGACCGACTTCTCCGGACCGTTCGAGATCACGACCGGTTCCGACGACAACCTCTGGCTCACCGAGGACTGGTACGACCAGCTCGCCATAGTGACCCCCTGACCAGGCCGTCCCCGCGCGAGCCCGCCGTACGTCGGCGGCGGTCCTGCTCCCTCCAGACATGACCGCCGCCGGTGGGCACCGCGAGCGCGGCGGGCCGGGAGCATGACCCGTCTCCCGGTCCGGGCACGGCTCTCCCGGCCCGCCCCGGGCACGACCGACGCCGGGTGCCCCTCCCTCCGGCCTCCCAGGTCCGGCCGGGAGGGACACCCGGCGTCGACAAATTATCGAAGCACGTACTAAAGTGCTCCTTCATCATGAAGGACGTACATAAATCATCGACCGACTTCGACCGCGACCCCGACGGCCGCCTCTTCGACCCTCAGGCGAGGGCCGCCATGTCCCGGTTCGCCGGCGGGGACGACACCCTCGCCCTCGAAGCCGCGGCCTCCGTCCGCACCGCCTTCCACGCCGTCGAGCGCATGCGCGCCCACGGGGCCCAGGGCCGCGGGCTGAGCTCGGGGGCTCTGGACATCCTGCTCCGCCTGGACGCCTCGGCCGACGACGGGACCAGCATCGGCGAACTGGCCCAGTCGGCCGGAGTGAGCTCCCGCAACGTCACCGGGCTGGTCGACACGCTCGAACGCGACGGCCTGGCGCGGCGGGTCCCCGACCGCCACGACCGGCGCTCCGTCCTGGCCCAGATCACCCCCGCCGGGCGGGCGTGGATCGAAGCCTTCCGCCGGCCCAGCCAGGCCGCCATGGCGGCGATCTTCCGGGGCTTCACGCCCGACGAGCTGACCCAGCTACGCCACCTGTGCCTGCGCCTGGCCGACAACCAGCACCGGCTCGCCCGGCACCTGAGCCAGATCACCGGCCTGGACCAGGCCACCGACCCAGGCCAGACCGCCGACCCGAGCCAGGCCACCGGGCCGGGCCAGGCCGCCGATCCAGGCCAGACCATTGACCCGAGCCAAACCGCCGGGCCGGGCCAGACCGCCGACCCGGGCACCCAGCCGTGAGCCCGCCCCCCACCGGCCGTCAGGACGGCCACGAGATCGGAGCCCGATGACCCCCGAGACCCAGACCCGGCAGATCGTCCGGGGCTACCACGAGGCCAGATTCCGGGGAGACGTGCCCGGAGCCGCCGCGCGCCTCGCCGGAGCGTTCACCTTCCGGAGCCCGCTCATGAGCTCCACCGACCCCACCGGCCACCTGGCCGGCCTCGCCGGATTCCTCCAGGTGGTCACCGGCGTCGACATGATCAGTGAACTGTACGGCGAGTCCGAGGCCACTCTCGTCTACGACGTGCACACCGCCACCCCCGCCGGCACCCAGCGCACCGCCGAGCACTTCCGCCTCGACGGTGGCAAGATCACCTCGATCACGCTGATCTTCGACGCGACGCCCTGGCAGCCGATGAGGGCGATGGTGGACCAGGCCCCGACCGGCGGCTGACCCACGGCCGGGGCCGGGCGGCCACCTGTCCACGAGTGACCGTGGCCGCCCACACCCGGCCACATCCCGACCGCCGGGCCCCACGCCCGACCGGACCCCGCCACAGGGCCTCGCGCCCGGCAGGACCTCCGCCGTGAGGCCCCGCGCCCAGCTTTTTCGCGCATTCGTATTTCCCGGGCAAGGACGCCCGCGGCCGGATCCGCAGACAATTCCTTCGGGTATCTCCTCGGTGCCGGATCAGCCGGCCGATGGCATTCTGGCTTTCGATCGAACTCCATGCGCGCACGCGTAGAGAAGAGGTCTCGATGGCCGGAGAATCAGGGACTCACCACAATGTGATCATGGCAGGCTGCGGGTCTGCCGATCTGACGTTCGGCGCCCGATCGGTGCAGATCGGAGGGGTGAGCGTGACATTCCCCGGTGGCGCGGAATTTCCGTCGGAGTATGCCGAGGAATATCCCGACCATCGATGGATACGGCCCTGGAGAAATCCGGAGGACCCGAAAAAATGATGCCGATCGATTTCCACGCCAGAAATTCCACTGGAACCTTCGCGCGAGGAACCAGCGGCGACGATTACCACGCCGGCCGGTCCGGTCACGGCGGCCGCGGAACGCGCGATGCGGACCGGCGCATTCCGCGGGAGAACAACCGACCGCCGCTGGCCGGGCGGTCCACGGAACCGGAGTGCGAACCCCCGACCGATCTACCCGGAGGTTGATCCCATGGCCCCCATCTCCCCCATCGGGGCGCACGCGATGCTGCTGCTCCTGCTACAGCTCGGTGCGCTGCTCCTCCTGGCACTCGCGCTGGGCCGCCTCGCCGTACGGCTGAAGATGCCGGCGGTGGTCGGCGAGCTGTGTGCCGGGGTCGTCCTCGGCCCCTCGCTCTTCTTCCAGGTGGCCCCCGACCTGGCCGGCTGGCTGATACCGCGTGAGGCCGAACAGTTCCACATGCTGGACGCGGTGGGGCAGATCGGCGTGCTGCTGCTGGTCGGCATCACCGGAGCCCACCTGGACATGAAGCTGATCCGCAGGCAGGGCGGGGCCGCCGTGAAGGTCAGCGGGTTCGGGCTGGTGATCCCGCTCGGGCTCGGCGTCGGCACCGGCCTGCTGCTGCCCCAGGCACTGAACGGGGGCAAGGACCAGACGGTGTTCGCGCTCTTCCTCGGGGTCGCCATGTGCGTCAGCGCGATCCCGGTGATCGCCAAGACGCTCATCGACATGAACCTCATGCACCGCAACATCGGCCAGCTCACCCTGACCGCGGGCATGGTGGACGACGCCTTCGGCTGGCTGATGCTCTCGGTCGTGTCCGCGATGGCCACCACCGGCCTGCGCACGGGCACCATCGCCCTGTCCCTGGCCTACCTCGTCGCCGTGCTCGCCTTCGCCGCCGTCATCGGCCGTCCGCTCGTGCGCAAGGCCTTCCAGCTCGCCGGCCGCTCGGCGGAGGCCACCCCGACCATCGCGACCGCGGTCGTGCTGATCCTGCTCGCCTCCGCGGGCACCCACGCCCTCGGGCTCGAAGCCATCTTCGGGGCCTTCGTCGTGGGCATCCTCATCAGCGAGTACGGTAAGCCCGACCCGGCCCGGCTGGCGCCGCTGCGCACCGTGGTCCTGGCCGTCTTCGCCCCGCTCTTCTTCGCCACCGCCGGGCTCCGGATGGATCTCACCGCCCTCGCCAGGCTGGACGTCCTGGGCTTCGCCCTCCTCATCCTCGCCGTCGCGATCGCCGGCAAGTTCATCGGCGCCTACCTGGGGGCCCGGGCCAGCCGTCTCAACAAGTGGGAGGCCCTGGCACTGGGCGCCGGGATGAACGCCCGCGGCGTCGTCGAGGTCATCGTCGCCATGGTCGGCCTGCGCCTGGGTGTCATCAGCACCGAGATCTTCACCATCATCATCCTGGTCGCGGTCGTCACCTCGGTCATCGCCCCGCCCATCCTGCGGATCGCCATGGCCCGAGTGGAGCAGACCCCGGAGGAGGACGAGCGCCACAAGGTCCACCTGGACCTGTCCACGCCGGTCAGGCCCGTCCTCGAACGTGTGGGCTGAGGGAGACCGGTCAACGATGGATCTCCAGCACTGGCTGGGCCGCGCGGTCGAGGCGGTGAACGGGTGGAGCGCCGGCTTCGGCCCGTTCACCCCCCACCCCTCCCACCACGTCGGCGACGAGGAGTTCGGCGCGGCCTTCGCCGACCTCACCAAGCGCCTGCAGGACAACTACCCCTTCTTCCACCCGCGTTACGTCGGGCAGATGGTGAAACCGCCCCACCCGGCGGCGATCGTCGGCTATCTCGCCGCAATGCTCGTCAACCCCAACAACCACGCCCGCGAGGGCGGGCCCGCCACGGCCGACATGGAACGGGAGGTGATCGCGGAGCTCGCCGCCATGTTCGGCCTCCCCGACCACCTCGGACATCTCACGACCAGCGGGACGATGGGCAACCTCGAGGCCCTGTACGTCGCCCGCGAGAGCCACCCGGGCGCGGGGGTCGCCTACAGCGCGGACAGCCATTTCACGCACGCGCGGATGTGCCGTGTGCTCGGCATGGCGGGCCACAGCGTGCCGGTCGACCTGCACGGCAGGATGGATCTCGACGCGCTGGAGGCCCTGCTGCGCCGGGAGCGCATCGGCACCGTCGTGCTCACCGCCGGGACGACGGGGACGGGCGCGGTCGACCCGGTCCACGGGGCCCTGGCCCTGAAGGAGCGCTACGGCGTGCGCCTGCACGTCGACGCCGCCTACGGCGGGTTCTTCACCCTGCTCGCCGGCCAGGGCCTGTTCGACCCCCGCCCGTGGGAGGCGATCCCGTCCTGCGACTCGGTCGTGGTCGACCCCCACAAGCACGGGCTGCAGCCCTACGGATGCGGTGCGGTGCTGTTCGCCGACCCCGCCGTCGCCCGGCACTACCGGCACGACTCCCCCTACACCTACTTCACCGAGAGCGACCTTCACCTCGGTGAGATCAGCCTGGAGTGCTCCCGCTCCGGCGCGGCGGCGGCCGCGCTCTGGCTCACCCTGCGGCTGCTGCCGGCGACCCCGGACGGGCTCGGGCGGGTCCTGCTGCCCGGCCTCCGGGCGGCGCGGCGCTGGGCCGGGCTGCTCCAGGACTCCCCGCACCTGACGCTGTTCCAGCCGCCGGAGCTGGACATCGTCACCTACTTCCCGTCCGAGCCGACGCTGGCCGGCGTCGACGCCGCGACCGCCCGGGTGCTGAACGCGGGCATGGCCGGCGCCGACCCCGTCTACGTCAGCGCCCTGCGCGTGGACGGCCACGCGCTCACCGGGCGCCATCCCCGACTGGTGGCGGACGCCCCGCACGCCCGCGTCCTCCGCAGTGTCCTGATCAAACCCGAAGCCGGCGACATCCTTGAGCACCTGCACCGCCGCCTTGAGGAGCTCGCCGGAGGAAGGAGTCACCCTTGTCCAGTCCCGTCATCACCCTCCGACCGGCCACCGGCGCCGATACCGGACCCCTGACCACACTTCTCGCGGAGTCGTTCTTCGATGACGCGCTGACCGTCTGGGCCTTCCCCAACCCCCGTCGACGGCAGCAGATCCTTCCCGGCTTCTTCCGGATATTTCTTGATTTATCAATCTCGCAGGAGGGTGCGCTCACGACGGAGGACCGCCAGGCGGTCGTGCTTTCGACCCCGCCCGGAGCCGAGGACCCCGGTGCGGACTTCACCACGCGGCTGCGCGAGGTCGCGGGCGAGTACGCCGACGCGCTGCTGACCATCGTCAGGCTCCAGGAGGCGCACCACCCGGCGGCCCCCCGGCACCTGTATCTCGGTTTCGGAGCGGTCGCACCGCACCTGCAGCGCAGCGGCCTGGGCGCCCAGATGATGCGGCAGGTGCTGGACGGCTGCGACCGCGACGGCGTCCCCGCCTACCTGGAGGCGAGCTCCCCGGGCGGGGAGGCGGTGGCGCGCCGGTTCGGGTTCGAGCACCACGGACCCGAGATCGTGATGCCCGGCGGCCCCCGCCTGCGTCCGATGTGGCGGGATCCGTATGTGCTCTGAACCACGCCTGTGGTCCGCCGCCGAGGTGGCCGCGGGCTTCGACCATCCTCGTCTGCCGGAACTGCGGAAGATCCTGGATTGGAGCCGCGGATATCTCACGGCGGGCCATCCCGAGCTGGGCCGCCGCGGGCCGGTGTGCCCCTTCAGCGCCCCCTCGTTACGGCGTGACCTGTTCTATCTGGCCGTTCAGGACGACGTGACGGACGTCGAGCGGATAGGTGAGGCGCTGTCGGCCTTCCGGGAACGGTTCCAGGCGATGGCCGGCACGTTGCCGCCCTCCGACCGGGAGCTGCTGACCTTCGTCGTCATACTCCCCGACTTCGACCACGACGACTCCGGGGAGCTGGACGAGCTGCAGCGGCGCATGAAGCATGAGTACGTCGCCGACGGGCTGATGATCGGCCAGTTCCACCCCACCTGCGCCGAGGCGGGTCTCTGGAACGAGGAGTTCCGCCCGCTGCGCTCCCCGATCCCGCTGCTGGCGATCCGCACGATGCTCGGCCTGGATCTCCCCTTCCTCTGGGACGAGACCAGCAACCTCGATTCCTATCTCGAACGCTTCGCCCCGCTGATCCCCGGCCGGGTACGTTCGCAGCTCGTCAGCAGGATGGCGTCCAGCTGACCGCCCCGGCGGCCGGCGGCGTCAGGCTCTCCACGCCCTCCGGGCCCGGCCGGGATCCCCGCAGATGATCCCGGCCGGACCGGGCGGACGGTCGGCTTCCGGCCATCCGCGGACCTCTCTGCGGTTCAAGCGTCAGGCGTCAGGCGGCGGGCGGCGGGCGGCGGGTCCATCTGCCGTCCGGCGGATCCCGCGCGGAGGGTGCCGTGGACGCTCTCCCTTTCGGGAGATCTCCCGCGGCCGGGCGTCCCAATAGAGTCGGCCCATGGATCTGGTCGCCGCGCTCCTGGCGCTCGCCGCGATGACCGTGGCGCTGGTGCCGCGCGTACCACCCGCGTGGCCGGCCATGGCTGCCGGGGCGATCTCGATCGCGATCACCGCCGCGCATCCGCTGGGCGGATGGCACAGCGACGCCATCTCCTGGACGCTGGCCGAGGTGCCGCCCCTGCTCGCGCTGACACTCCTGGCCGTCAGACACGCCCCGGCCCCGCAGGCCGCCGTCTCGGCCGGGCTCGCGGGAGGCGCGGTCGCGCTGATGCTCGTCCGCGTGCTCTGGCCCGGCGACTTCGCCTTCGCCGTCGGCTCCTGCGCGGGCTGGGCCCTCCTCGCGGTCGCGGCGGCGGGCGTCGGCCTCTACCTCCGCATGCTGGACAGCGGCCGGCGCCGCGCGGTGGCCGAGGCCAAGCGGACACAGCGGCTCGTGCTCGCCCGTGACCTGCACGACTTCGTCGCCCACGACGTGAGCGGGATCCTCGTCCAGGCGCAGGCCGCCCAGCTCGCCCCCGGACCGCTCCCGCCGCAGGTCGCCGACGCGCTGCGGCGCATCGAGGAGGCGGGTCAGCGGGCGCTGACCGCCATGGACCGGACCGTCCAGATGCTCCACGGAGCCGACGAGGCCGGGTCCGGCACGGCGGGAGCGCTGCCGGGGGTCGACGGCCTGGCACAGCTCGTCGCCGGCTACTCCCCGTCGGTGCGGGTGGACCTCTCGGTCGATCCCGGGCTGGAGCGGCAGCTCTCCCAGGAGACCTCCGCCACCGTCTATCGGGTCGTGACGGAGGCGCTCACCAACGTGCGCCGCCACGCCTCCGAGGCGACCTCGGTGGCGATCGCCGTCGCCCGCGTGGGAGAGTCGGTCCGCGTACGCGTCACCGATGACGGCGGCGGCCACTCCGAGGCGGCCGGCCGCGGCGGCTTCGGCCTGGTCGGGCTCACCGAGCGGGCCGAGGTGCTCGGCGGTTCGCTGTCGGCCGGCCCCGAGCCAGGCGGCTGGCGGGTCGAGGCGCTCCTGCCCGCCCATCCGCCCCGGAGGCTCCGGCACGCCGGCGCGCGTGTGAGGCGCCCGACCGCCGACCGTGGAGAGCCGACATGACCACCCGGATCCTGATCGCCGACGACCAGGAGGACGTGCGGATCGGCTTCCGGCTCATCCTCGGCTCCCAGCCCGACATGACCGTGGTGGGAGAGGCCGCCGACGGCCGCAGCGCCGTCGACCTGGCCCGGCACCTGCGGCCCGACGTGGTGCTCGCCGACGTCCGCATGCCGAAGCTCGACGGGCTTGAGGTCACCCGGCTGCTGGCCGGGCAGACCCGGGTGATCGTCGTGACGACCTTCGACCTGGACGAGTATGTGCACACCGCGCTGCGCAACGGCGCCTGCGGCTTCCTGCTCAAGCGGTCGGGGCCCACGCTGCTGATCGAGGCCGTCCGCGCGGCCATGGCCGGCGACACGCTGATCAGCCCGCAGGTCACCGTACGCCTGCTGGCTCACCTGCGCGCGCCCGCCGCGTCACCCGCGCCCGCCGAGCCGTTGACGGGGCGCGAGCTGGAGATCGCCCGCCTGGTCGCCCACGGCCGCACCAACGCCGAGATCGCCACCGAGCTGTTCATCGGCTCCGGCACGGTGAAGACCCACGTCGCCAACGTCCAGCGCAAGCTCGGCGCGGCCAACCGGGTCGGCATCGCGGCCTGGGCGTGGAGCTCCGGCACCGTCACCGGTCCGTAGCCCGCGCCGGCCGCCGGTCGATCTCGGCGATCAGCTCCAGCTGTTCGAGCTGCGCGTCGAGGGTCGGGGCCGCGATGCGGCAGACCAGGTGCTCCGCGCCCGCCTCCGCGTAGCGGGCCAGCGTGCCGGCCACCCGCTCGGCGGGACCGGCGACCAGCACCTGGATCGTCCGCACCGTCTCGTACGGCAGGCCGTAGGTGGCCCGGCAGTAGGCGTCGAGCTCCCGCTCGCCCCGCTCCGCGTCGTCGGTGACCAGCACCGTGACGAACAGCGCCGGGGTGACCGCGTCGGCGGGGCGCCCCGCCGCCCCCGCGGCCTGCCGTACCGACTGGAGACCCGCGCGGTAGTCGGCGGGGTCGGGCGGGTAGGGCAGCCACCCGTCGTAGTACCGCCCGGTGCGCTCCAGCGCCGACCGGCTCGCCCCGCCCAGCCAGATCGGCGGCCCGCCGGGCCGGTAGGACGGCGTGGACTCGGGCAGCTCGTCGAAGTGCAGCACCTTGCCGTGGAAGGACCGCTCACCCGCCCACAGCGCCCGCCACAGGGCGACCGTGTCGTCCAGCCGCCCGAAGCGGCGCTCCCACGGCACCTCCGACACCGCGTACTCGATCTCCGACCGGCCGGGGAAGCCCGCGCCCACGGTGACGGTCAGCCGGCCGGCCGACAGGTGGTCGATGGAGGCCAGCTCCTGCGCGGCCGTGACCGGACGGCGGAAAGCGGGCAGCAGCGCCGCGGTGCCGAGCGTGACGCGTTCGGTCACCGGCGCGAGGGCGGCGAGCATCGCCAGCGGCTCGACGCGCGCGCCGAGCAGGGTGTCGTTGGCCCAGACCGAGTCGTAGCCGAGCCGTTCGGCGTGGACACCGAAGTCGACCAGCCGCCGGGCGTCGTTCCACTGGCTGTGGTTGGTGGGGAGCAGGACCCCCAGTCGCGTGTTCATGGAACGGATCGTGCTCCTCACTGTGAATATCAACAATTCCCTCAAGGGAATCGACGGACCCAGCAGACTGGGAGCGTGGACTTCTCTCAGACCCTGCGTGCGACCCGGCAGCGCCGCCACCTCAGCCAGCTCGACCTCGCCCTGCGCGCCGGCACGACGCAGCGCCACCTCAGCTTCATGGAGAGCGGCCGTTCCCGGCCCGGCCGGACCATGGTGGTACGGCTGGGCGAGTCGATGGAGCTGCCGCTCAGGGAGCGCAACGATCTCCTGCTCGCGGCCGGCTACGCCCCCGTCTACCCGCAGACCCCCCTCGACGACCCGAGCCTGGAGCACGTGCGCACCGCGCTGGGACACATCCTGAGCGGACACCTGCCCTACCCCGCGATCGTCGTGAACGCCAGGCACGAACTGGTGCTCGCCAACGACGCGTTCGGCCTGCTCACCGAGGGCGTCGCCGAGCACCTGCTGCGCCCGCCGGTCAACGTGCTGCGCCTCTCACTGCACCCGGAGGGTCTGGCGCCGCGCATCGTCAACCTGGCGCAGTGGGCGCAGCACATCCTCGACCGCATCCCGCGCGACGACCTCCACGACGAGCTGTCCGGTTACGTGCCGCACGTCGCGCCGGGGCCCGAGCACGTGGGCTTCGCCGCCCCCGTGCGGCTGCGCTCGGCACGCGGCGAGCTGCGGCTGACGACCACGATCACGACGTTCGCGACCGCGCTCGACGTGACCGTGGCGGAGCTGAAGCTGGAGGCGTTCCTGCCCGCCGACGCGGCCACGGCGGCGCTGCTGGCAGAGTGACAGTCCCCACTCGCCATCGGCCCGGCAGGGAAGGCGGCGCCCCCCGGTCTCCATCGGCGTGGCAGGGGAGGCGGCGACCCCCGGTCGCCGTCGGCCCGGCAGGGGAGGCGGCGGCTCTCGATCGCCCGGCCTTGACGGCTGTCCACCGCCCGGCCGGTCAGGCGCCGGGGAACATGTAGTCGGTGGCGATGCGGCCGTTCCCGTCGAGGACGAGGACTTCCAGACCGCCGCCCACCGCCGCACCGCCACCGGCGGGGACCATCTCCCAGTTGAACTTGACGACGTCGCGGAGGCGGATGGCGTTGTCCACCGGCTGGAAGACGAACTCCCCGGGAGCGACGAACTCCTCGTAGCTGCGGGTCACCCGGACTTCGAGCTCGTCGTGCCCGTGCGCTTCGAGGGTGGTGGAGTCGAAGCCCAGCCCCGCGGCGATCTCCCGGATCTCCTGGGGCGGCTGAAGGATCTGACCGCCGTCCTCGGCCCACAGCTCCTTGATGGCACTGCGGCGCAGCTCGGCGTCCGGCTCGTTCCACAGGGCGACGTAGCGGCCGGCCAGCTCACGAGCATCGATATAGGTCACTGCTTCTCCTTGGCTTGCGTGTCCGTGTCACTCCCAAGCTTGTGAGAGGGGCCGCGGATCAACAATTCCTCGGAGGGAATGGCGGGCTCCATCCGGCCGCGGACCGGTCGGCGTGCCGGACGCCCTCGCCCGGCACGCGATCCGCGGTCAGCTCCAGGTGGCGCGCTTGAGCACCCCCGACAGCCCCGGGGTGTTCCAGACGTCCACCACCAAGATCTTCGACGCGGGCAGGAACCACTCCTGCTGGGTGAAGCTCGTCGTCCGCCGTCCGCCGCTTTCCGTCACGCACTGGTTGGGCCAGGCGGTGTACTTCGCCTTGTGGCCGGGTCCGACCTGGCGCAGACCCGTCGAGGAGGCCTTCTCCCCGGGGTACCAGCTGGTCTTGGCGTCGAAGGGACAGGACACCACTCCGCTGAAGGGGTGGAACTGGCTCTCGCCCGTGTAGGTGATGGAACCGCCTCCGACCGGGACCTTGGTGATCGCCCTCGGGCCGAACACCCAGAAACTCCGGCAGTTCGCGGCGAAGGGCTCCGGCTTCTTGCACTTCCCGGTCACCACCACGACGCGGTCCCCGTCACGGTGCGCCTTCCACCCGGCGGGG
Organism: Streptosporangium brasiliense; assembly: GCF_030811595.1. NCBI lineage: Bacteria > Bacillati > Actinomycetota > Actinomycetes > Streptosporangiales > Streptosporangiaceae > Streptosporangium > Streptosporangium brasiliense. The sequence goes on along the minus strand of NZ_JAUSRB010000002.1, from coordinate 1,820,644 downwards.
AGCTTCAGGTTCATCCCCCGGAAGGAGAAGACCTCGGCCTTCGAAGCCGACAGGTCCGAGGAAACCGCGGTCATCGGTGATCCCGGTGCGGCCGAGGCCGCGGCTGGGGTGGCAAGTACGGCGGCCGCGGCGGCCAGGCCGACGGCGAGGGAAAGAGATCGTTTTCTCATGCCGGGAAGCTATCGGCCCCCACTTGTCGATCTCTGTGCTCTTGGTTGTGGCGCAATGTCCCCGGCTGGATGACCCGGCATACCGGCGGAGTCCTCGCGGGCCGTGCCGCCGGCCTCCGGAGGGTGTCGTGACGGTCGAACTCCCGTCGGACGGGCAGGCCGCCGGGCGCGGAGCGTCACGCTCTGACAGCGCCACGGCAGCGCCCCGTCCGGGGCGGCGCTGACGGCGCCGCCGACCCGGCCTACCCCTCGGCGACCGGCCGGTAGGTGCACACGTGCACGCCCGTGCCGCTGGTGACCGTGGAGACCAGCTCAAGCGTGCGCAGCGCACCGTCATCGGGGAAGATCGTCTTCCCGCCACCGAGGATCACCGGTTCGATCATGAGCCGGAGCTCGTCAACCAGGCCCTCGTGCAGGAGAGTGCGCACGAGCGTGGGGCTCCCCATGACCAACAGGTCGCCGCCGTCGGTCTCGTGCAGCTCCCGGATGCGGGCGACGGCCCCGTCACCGGGGATGCGTGTGGTGTTGTCCCACGTCAGCTTGTCGTCGCCCAGCGTGTCGGACACGACGTACTTCGGTATGGCGTTCATCCGGTCGGCGAACGGGTCGCCGGCTCGCCCGGGCCACGCCGCCGCCATCGTCTGCCATGTGCGGCGCCCGAACAGCAGCGCCTCGGCACTGGTCATCGCGTCGCCGAAGGCACCGCCCACCACCTCCGGGTCGAAGAACGGGTGCGACCAGCCGCCGTGGGCGAAGCCGCCGTCGGTGTCCTCCTCGGGGCCGCCTGGCGCCTGCACGACGCCGTCCAAGCTCATGAACTCAATGATCACAATGCGCACGGGTCTCGTCCCTCCTGGGTCGTTCCGCTGATTCGGGGTTGCGCTGCCGGGGATCCGGGGCTGCGCTGCTGGATGGGGCTGTGTTGCCGGGTTCCGGCACCGCTTGGATGGGGCTGCGTTGCCGGGTTCCGGCACCGCTGGTCAGGACCGGCCGGTCAGCCGAAGCGCTCGGCCGTCCAGGCGTCCCACGCGGCCTGCTCGTCGCGGCCCGTGAAGTTCTGGTGGCCGAGCACGAGGGCGTCGCCGCGGGCGGTGCCGGAGTGGATGAACCGGTACAGGCCCTCGTCCGTCCGGATGCCCAGATTGACGGGCAGGTTCGCGTAGTAGACGACCCCGGCGGAGCCGTTCGGGAGCCGGACGCCGTCGCCCTCGCCGACGTCAGGCGTGACGCCCAGCGACTCCGTGACGGTCTTCCAGACGGTGTCCGGGCCGCCCGCTCCGGGCCGGACGACCGTGGTGACCGACGGGGTGCGGCCGGTGAAATATGTGAGGTACTGCTTGAGGGTCTCCAGGTAGATGGGCCAGCCGGCCTTCATCGCCTCGAACTCGGTCTCCCAGTCGTCACCGAGCATGCCGCTCTGCACGAGCCGCAGCACGGTCGTGCCGCCGCCGCGTCCCTCGACGAGGTATTCCAGCGCCATGAACTGGCCGTCGGGGGCCTCCGCACCGCGGGTCGCGAGGCGGGTGCCCGGCTCGTAGGCGGTGATCGTGGCCTGCTCGGTGTGGCCCATCATCGTGAGGCCGGCCGGACCGCCGACGGACGTGTCGAGCTCGGTGCGTCCCATGAACCAGGAGTCGACGCCCGGCCCGGTCGCGATCGCGTCCCAGACCTGCTCGGGAGTGGCGCCGAGCTCGATCTCCTGGCTCAGCTCGAACGGGTGTGTCATCGGGCTTCCCTCATGCTCGGATGGACGGCGACGACGATCCGGTGGTCGCGGCCGTGCGCGGCGGACTCGTCGTGGTATTTGGACACCAGGGCCGTGACGGCCCCGGCGAGCTCCTCGGCGAACGCGGCCCGGTCGGCGGCCGAGGCGAAGCGCACCTCGCCGTCGATCGCGAAGGTCGCGACGCGCTTGCGCGCCTGGGCGGCGCCGGTGATGAGCGCCCCGACGTCGCGGACAAGCCGGGCCGCGACGGCCAGCAGCCAGCTCACCGACAGCTGGTCGGGGGAGCGCGCCGGGTCGGGCTCGACCGACGCCAGCGCGGTCGGAGAGATCACGTAGGAGGCCGCGGTCGCGCGCATGATGCGCTCGTTGACGTTGCCCTTGCGCCGCTCCTCGATCATCTCGACGAGCCCGTGCGCCTCCAGCGTCTTCAGGTGGTAGTTGACCTTCTGTCTGGGCAGGCCGACCCTGGCGGCCAGCATGGTCGCTGAGCCGGGCTCGCTGAGCTCGGCCAGCAGCCGGGCCCGGATGGGGTCCAGCGAGACCTCGGCGGCGGCCGGATCTTCGATCACGACGATGTCCTGCATGATCGCAGGCTATAGCCGACAAATTTTCTTGTCAAGAAACCTTTATTTGCCGGCGGACCGGCGACATCCGCCCGTCCCCGAGCCGTGATGGCCGGCGATCCGCGGGCGGACACCGGACTTCGACCCGTCGCGTACGCCGAACCGGTGGGTCGCGTATGCCGAGCCGGTGAATCATGTACACCGAACCTGCGGGTCGGTACGCCGAGCCGGTGGATGGGCGTGATCGTCATGGCGGCCCGCACGTGGCCCGGCGCCCTGTGCAGCGACCATCCACGGCGCCGAACAGGCCCTAGCATGGCCACCCATGACCGAGCCGGACTTCCTCACCGCCACCCGCGCCGCCTACGACAGCGCCGCCGCCCTTTACACCGAGCTCGTCGGCGAGTGCTTCCACTCCGATCCGCTCAACTACGGGATGATCCCCGTCTTCGCCGGGCTGGTCCGGGCCTCCGGCGACGGCCTGGTGGCGGACGTGGGGTGCGGCCCGGGCTACATCACCGCGCATCTCCGTTCCCTCGGCGTCACCGCCTTCGGCGTGGACCTGTCACCGGAGATGATCGCAATCGCCCGCGACGCCCATCCGGAGCTCCGCTTCGAGGTGGGGCTGATGAGCGCCCTTGAAGTGGAGGACGCCTCCCTCGCCGGGCTCCTGGCCAACTACTCGATCATCCACACCCCGCCCGAGCGGCTCCCCGGAACGCTCGCCGAGTTCCACCGCGCGCTGGCGCCCGGCGGTCACCTGCTGATCTCCTTCCAGGGCTACGACCACCCCACCGAACTGGCGGAGGCGTTCGACCACAAGGTGTCCCTCGCCTACCGGTATTCGCCCGACCGCGTGGCCGAGCTGCTGCTCAAGGCCGGGCTCACCGAGGTGGCCCGGCTGATCGTCGCTCCCGGAGAGGACCCCCGGCGGGGCTTCCCGCAGGCCCACCTCATCGCCCGCCGTACGGCCTAGCCCTTCAGCTCCCGCGCTCACCAGCGCATGGACGTCTGGCCTGTGTCGATCGAAGTCCTCGCCGGAATTCCTCCGCCTCGGGGGAACCGGCGGGGACGTGTCGCGGCGCATCGAGCCGGCAGGCCGCATCTCGGGCGAGACGCTTCGGGGTATGCGGCGATCTCCCTGACGGCCTCCACGACGCCCACCGGGCAGAGGCCCTCGCGCTGAATGCCGTCATGAGCACAGACTCAAGATCTCTTGAATGCGCTTTCCGCATCTGTCTTCCCAGGATTCCGCCAACAATGTCGCCGATTTCCTTGCCTGTCATTTTCCGCCCCCGTGGCGCCACACTGAAATCTCCTGGGAAGTGACGCCCAGGATTCCACAGGCGATACGGACCCGCAGCCCGGAGGCCAGTGGTGGCCAACTGGGGCGTAATGCCATATTTCTCTGGTGGATGTGAATAATCACATTTATGTAGTGATGAACCAGAAGTAACTTTTTGCCGCTAGCTGGGAGATTTAACCTGACGACGCGATTAGTGTGAGTGATGTTCAGCGCCGCATCGGCGTATCCCGGGACCCGGAACCGACGCCCGTCATCCCCGTCAATCGGGGTTCGGTCCTCACCTCAGGGAGTGATCTCTGATGCTCAAGCGTTTGCTCTTCGCCGTCGCGCTGGCGGCGTCCACGCTCTTCGTCGCCGGCACCGTCACCGGCACCGCGCAGGCCTCCGCGCCAAGCTCCTGCGCGTCGGCCCAGCACCCCACCTCCCCCAATCCCAACCTGTGCAAGTGGAGAGACGACGGCTGCTACTACTGCTACAGCTACAGGGACGCAAGGTGGGACCAGCAGTACTGCAACGGCGGCTCCGATGGCTAGCCGCCTCGGTGACTAGCCCCGATGGACAACGGCAGCCCGGCGGAGCACTGCCTCGCGGGGCTGCCCGCGCGTGGAGGGACGCCTCGCGCAGTTCTGCGGCTTCCGACAGACGGCGCGTTTCGATGACACCGATCACCTCGCGCGCCCTTCAGCGGCTAGGTTCACATATAAAGGAAAAAATACGGGAAGATCAAGCCAGGAAGAATGCATATTCAATCGTGTCCCTGACCCAGGTGGGATAGAGCTTACGCACACCGCACCACCCACCGAGTCCCCTTTGGGACATACACATTGCCATGCACCCGGGAATCTGAACCGATCAGTCGGTTCCTCGGTCTCCGAAGGAGGGATATCCCGGCAGCGGAGCGGCATCCCATCCTCCGGCGACCTTCTGCAGCAGCAGCCGCATCGTCTCCGCGAGTGCTGGGAACTCCTCGATCGTGCTCGCCATCTCCCAGCGATGCCTCAGCAGTTGCCGTCTCGTCGGGACCGGTCGGCGGGTCCGGTGAAGCGGCCCGTCCTCCAGGGTGCGCGGCAGCAGCGCCACCGTCGCGTCCACCGTCCAGACCGCGGTTGCCCGCCGCATCCCGGCCTGCCATACCGTGTCCTCGGCCAGCACGGGATAGGCCGCCACGATCTCCGCGCGGAAGGCCTGCTCGATCTCCTCCGCCAGCCCGGGCGGCAGTCTGAAGACGCACCAGCAGGTGGAGAACGGCATACGGCAGTATGCGGCCGTCAGGAAGACCGATTGGAAGCAAGCGGCCTCGAAGTCGATCAACCGCAGGCCCTCCGGGGTGAGCAGGTTGTTGTCGGGGCAGGTGTCTCCAGGAGTGAACGCCGGATATTCCTTCCCGATCGCCGTCCCGATCTCAGCCAGCTCCCCCGCCAGTTCTCGCGGCACGGCGATTCCGGTCCCGGTGAGCAGCGCGAGTAGGTCGGCGGCGTTCTGCTCGATCCACGGCTCGTCCTCCCACGACGCCATGCCCTTGTCGTATCGGATGCGCAGCTGCGCGAGATCGGCGCGCCTGCGCACCGACTCCGCAGCCAGTCGTCCGAGCCCGCGGGCCCAGGTCAGCAAGCCCTCTGCGGCGGCTTTGGGATCGTCCCCGAGCAGCACGTCCGCCAACGTCGGCGCGCTCCCGAGATCCACCATCACCAGCAGCGGTACCGCGGCGTCCACGCCCAGTAGCGCAGGACCGGCCAGTTGCAACGAGAGCCCGGCCGCCTCAGACGTAAAGGAGCGCAGTCCCTCCGGCTCGTTGGAGAACGACTTGACGATCACGCTGCCGCCGGCGGCCGTCCGGCAGCGCAGCACGGTGCTGCGGGTGCTACCCCCCAGATCGACCGGATCGAATAGCTCGGTATCCAGCAGGGTGCCTGCAGCACGCAAGATCAAATCCACCTCGGCATCCTGCCACTGCCGGCCAGGACGTCGCACTCGCTTATCCGACTCACCGGTTCCGGTTGAAACGATCGGTTTCACTTCCGCGAGAAGTGCCGGCTACTTCTCTGGAGTCTTCCTGGCCTTCTCTGGGGTCTTCCCGGCCGGGGTGCCTCCTCATCAGCGACGCTGACGGAGCTGCCGAGGTTGAGCACGGTATAGATCTCGCCGGCCTCGCGGAGCCGCTCCAGACGAGGGCAGCGGCCCGCCCCGTCATCCGACGGCAAGGGAACCCGTACCGCAGGGCCGCCAGGCCCGAGCACCGCAAGCGGCGCGGACGGCCAGGCGGCCGAGCACCTTGCCGGCCGGATCACCACGACCCCGCTGCCCCCCCGAGACCGTGCGGTCCCTGCCCGACGGGGTCGGCGGGGTCCACGGCCGATCGGCGGGGCGACCGGTTGCGGACGGGACTCCGCCGTCCAGTTAATTGCACATAATGCAATTCTTGCGTACTGTGCAGATCGTGGGTGCGGTGGAAGAGCGTCGCAGACGCAACAGGGCACGGAAGCGACGGCTCATCGGAGACGCGGCGGTGAGCCTGGCCCTGGAGAGGGGGCTGGAGAGCCTGACCGTCGAGGGGATCGCCGAGGCGGCCGACATCTCCACCCGGACCTTCTTCAACTACTTCTCCACCAAGGAAGAGGCCCTGACGGTCGGGCCCTCCTCGTCGGCGGAGGAACTGGCGGCACTGGTGACCGCGCGTCCCGCGGACGAGCCGGTGGTCCGGTCCATGCGATTCCTGGCCAAGGAGATCGCCGAATCCTTCGTGCCCAGCCGCGAGCAGGTCGCGCTGTGGCGCCGTAACCCCGAACTGCTCGCCCGGGCGCGCAGACCCGCCGATCAAGAGCAGATCTTCGTGACCCTCATGCGGACCGTGGCCGATCGGATGGAGGCCGACCTGCCGCGTGAGGTCTACCCCAGCGTGCTGGTCGTCACGACGTTCTCCATCATCGAGTGGGCCGTGCGGGCCTCCTGGCAGGACGACGTCGGCAAGTCTCTCGACGATCTGATCGACGAGGCCTTCGACCTGATCGAGCGCGGCCTGTAAACCCCGCCTCGCGGGAATCGGAAGATCCATAGAACACGCCCGGAGAGGCCACAGGAGGGCCGGTAGGGCGTCAATCCACGTCAGCGAAACGCCGCACCCGCCGGCCAGGGCACCGCCCTGGCCGCGGCCGGTGCCGTGGGTGCCGTCGCGCGCCCGCCCGGCGTGGATTCCGCGCTGCCCGCATTCGGGTCCGGCGGCGAGCCGGACCATCAAATGATCAGGAGTGGGTGATCGTCGTGCACGGTCTGGGCGTGATGGGGATCTTCACCGCCGGGAACGCGGGAGTGCTGGTGCTCGGATCCGCCACCCGGGGCGCCCCCGGGTGGCGGGTGCCCGCTGTGCTCGGCATCCTCGCGGGCGCTTTCGGTCTGGTCATGGCGATCCTGTTCCTGTTCAACCAGTTTCTCGGGCTCGGACTCGGCACGATGGAGCGTCTGGCGATCTACCCCCTGATCGTCTGGGCGGCGACGGCGGGCGTGGCCATGATCGCCGGACGGCGACGGTGAACGGGCGCGCGCCCGACCACCTCACCGCCGTCACCTCCACCTGGGAAAGATCCCCCATGACAAGCATGCAAGCGCGGCTGACCACCGTCATGGTCAGGCTGATGGGCGTCAAACGGCGCATGTACGGCAGCGCGGAGAAGGTACACAAGAGCATCGCCGCCGATCGCAGGAGAGGCCCCGCCGTACCCGGCTTCAAGGATCGGCTCTCCGTCGAGGAGCAGCACGTGGCCGGTCACCGCGTCTACACGGTGCGCCCGAAGTCCGGGCACACCAACCGTCACCTGTTGTACCTGCACGGCGGTGGCTGGTCCTTGTCGATCACCTCGCTGCACTGGGATTTCATCGGCACGCTGGCCGAACGGCTGGGCTGCTCGATCACCGTCCCCCTGTACCCGCCGGCCCCCGAGCACACCGCCCGCGACGTGTGGGCCATGCTCCTGCCTCTCTACCGGGACCTCGTCGAGCGGTTCTCCCCGGAGGTCCTGACCGTGATGGGCGACTCCGCCGGGGGCAACCTCTCCCTGTCCCTGATCATGCAGGCCAGGCAGGCCGGTCTGCCGCAACCAGCACACCTGGTGCTGGTGTCGCCGTGCGTCGACATCTCCTGCAGCGACCCGGCCATGGTGGCGCTGGAGCGGGTCGACCCGATTCTCGCCCCCGAGGGCGTGCGCGAGGCCGGCCGCCTGTACGCGGGAGGCCTGGACCCGCGTGATCCGGTGGTCAGCCCCCTGTACGGCTCGCTCCGCGGGCTGGCCCCCATCACCGTGTTCACGGGCACCCTCGACATCCTCAACGCCGACGCCCACCGGCTCAGGGACAGGGCCCGGCAGGAGGGCGTGTCCCTGGACTGGTTCGAGTACCCCGGCGTGATGCACGTCTGGCCCCTGTACTCCCTGCCCGAGTCCAGACGGGCGGTCGACGAGATCGTCGCGACCGTCGAGAAGTCCCCCGCGAGTGACCGTGACTGACCGCCGTCTACCACCCTTGATGACCCGCTAATGGCCCGGCGACCCGGGAAGATCCTGCGAGGCTGTCGTCCGCCACCGACGCGCGAGGAATCGACCGCCCGACCGCAACCCACGGAAGAGAAGCCGGACCGACCCGAAGAGAAATGCGATCTCGAACAACAGGGAGCACATGAGCAGGACTTCGCTGAGCGACTCCCGGTCGCTCTCGTGTGCCCATCCGACGAGTACGGACGAGGCGACCACGCCCAACAAGTATCCGAGCATCGCCAAAGCCTCGTTGTACCCGGTGCGCATGAGTTGATCTTAGGCCGACCCCAACGCCTTCAGGGCTCTACAGATCCGTCCGAGGGCTACACAGCGAGCGGCTCCGCCAGAGGCCCGACGGCCGGCATCCATGAGCCTCTTCCTTATCAGGACTGTCCCGGCCATGCTCCAGGGCTCGGAACCCGGCCCTGACCAGTGTTGGACGGGTGTGGACGTGAGCCAGCGTGTGCCTGTGTTGCAGTACCCGTTGCAGTACTTTGACATCGCGGGCAGATTGAGCCACATGATCGAGATCGACGGCCCTTTCTACCGGGTCAGCGAACCGGGCTTCACCTCGATGAGCGATGCCGTACGAGACATGATCGCGACCGGAGAGATCGACAGCGCCTGTGGTGTGCTTCCGGCTGATGACGAGGAACAGACCGCGGATTAGAAGCGGAAGGCGCTTCCCGTCCTTCACGATGCCCTGACCTGGCGCTTCGGGTGCTGCCGCATCCTCTGGGACTGGCCGTTCCGCGCATGCTCCGGACCTTGGAATCCGGCTCTTCTGCCAGGCTTTCGGTAAGCCTCGGCATCTCCATTACGCCGTCAGGACGAACGGTGATCAGCCACGCTATCCGGTGGTCCAGGGCTGAGGAACGGAGCCCTGGACCGTCGATCGCCCCAACCCTGTACGGAGATCAGGCGCCGCGGCTTCGGTCCGACTTCCGAGCGGACATCGGTCAGTCGGGCACCGGCGAAGACCGGGCGACAGCCGCCAACTGAGACCGCGAGGTGATACCAAGCTTGGGGAAAGCCTTGTAGAGGTGATAGCCGACGGTCCGCGGGCTGAGGAAAAGCTGAGCGGCGATGTCGCGGTTGGAGGTGCCGTTGGCCGCCAGCCGTACGATCTGGCGTTCCCTGGGGGTGAGTACGCTGAGCGGGTCGTCGGCCTTGCGCGGCGCCGCCGGCACGTCTCCGGTCGCGCGCAACTCCGCCCGGGCGCGCTCGGCCCACAGCTCCGCGCCGAGCCGGTCGAAGATCTCCAGCGCACCCCGTAACTGTGCGCGGGCGTCCGCTCGCCGCCGTGCCCGTCGCAGCCACTCGCCATAGGCGAGCTGCGTCCTCGCCTGTTCGTACGGCTGATCGCCTGCCTCATGGCAGCGCACGGCATGCGCGAAGTGCGCCTCGTCCTTCTCGACGAGGGCACGGCAGCGCAGGGCGATCGCGTCCGACGACGGCTGACGGACGTGCCGCGCCCACTCCAGGTATCTGGCAAGCGGCTCCTTCGCCCGCTCGGGCCGGCCGCCACGGATGGCGGCCTCGACCTGGTCGGCGGCGGAGAGGACGGTGAGGCCCGTCGACGGGATGGCCTCGAACTGCTGGAGGGCGGCGTCCGGACGGCCCAGGCCGAGTTCGAGTCGGCCGAGTGCCCAGCGCCCGATGGCCGCCGCGAGGGCCAGTCCCTGGCCGTCGGCTCTCGCGATGCCTTCCTCGGCGTTGGCGCGACACTGCTCCACATCCCCTTGGTGAGCGAGCACCCAGGCGAGAGAGCACATGAGATGACTGACCTGATGCTCGTGCCCCAGTTCCGCCGCCAGCCGCAGCCCTGCGTTCAGGGTTGCCCTGGCCTCGCCGTACCGGCAGAGCCACCCCTGCGCGAGACCATGATCCTGGAATGCGACGGCGAGCCAACCGATCATTCCGCTTTTCCGGCACTCCGCCACGACCCGTCCGGCGATCTCCTCGTAGCGGGCGGCGCGGCCCAGCGGGAAGCACAGGGAGGCGGTGAAGGTCAGCCCAGGCACTCCCAGCTCGGCAAGCGCATGTCCGTCGACCGCCTCGCCCATGAGCTCGGTCCCACCTCCGATGTCACCGCTCAGCATGCGGGTCAGCCCAAGCGCCCCGCGGACCAGCGGCGAGTCGATCTCCGGGAGCACGCGGAGGCCGGCGGCCGCCTCCTCGGCCAGCCCCGCATCACCGGCGGACCAGGCGCAGCGGATGGCTTCCACCAGCAGCCAGGTGGCCCGCTCGGAGGAACGGGCCATCACCCGAGGAACACCGTCCATGACGATCCGGCCCGCCGCGAGCGGTGTGCCCTGCTCGAATTCGCGATGGGCACGTACCTGGATCAGCGCGCTGATCACGAGGGGGTCATCCACGTCAGGCGTGGCGCTGTCAGCGAGCGCGGCCGCACGCCCCATCAGCCCGGCATCGCTTGCTGCCAACGCGGCAGCGGCCAGCCGTCCCGATCGCCGTACCGGATCGGCGGTGAGCTCGGCAGCACGCTCGTAGGCGGCCGCGGTCGCGGCGTAGCCACCGCGAGTACGCGCCCGTTCCGCCACCTCCTCCAACTCTCGCGCGACTCCCTCGTCAGTGCCGAGCACGGCGGAGGCCAGGTGCCACGCCCGCCGGTCGGCCGCATCCACGGCGACCGAGTCGGTCAGGGCGTCGGCGAGGGCTCGATGTACGGCAAGGCGCCGGGTGACCGGCGCGCTCTGGTAGGCGGCGGCCCTGATGAGGGGATGACGGAAACCGATGGTCGTCCCCCTGATCTCCATCAGGCGGTTCCGCTCGGCTGATTCGAGGCCCTGGAGGGAGGCACCCGCACCCACCACGGTCTCAAGCTCACCGGACCCGTCCGCCGCCGCGATCAGCAGCGCGGTGCGCGCCGCCTCGGGAAGCGCGGCTATCTGGTTCCGGAACATCTCCTGAACTCGATCGGCGACGGGCATGGCACCCACCGGCGACAATCGCCCGGCGCGCTGTTCGGCGGTGAGCGCGGCGGGCAGTTCGATGAGCGCCAGGGGGTTGCCGTCCGCTTCCTCGATGAGGCGTTCCCGCACCTGTGGCAGAAGGACATCCGGAAGCAGGGCAGCGGCGGCGGCATCGTCCAACCCACCCAGCCGGAGCTCGGACAGCCCTGCGGCGGGGAAACCCTCTCGAGCGGCGAAGATCATAGCGACGCCTTCAGCGTCGAGGCGGCGGGCGGCGAACAACAGCGCGTCGATGGACGCCTGGTCGAACCACTGTGCGTCATCGATGAGACAGAGCAGCGCGCCATCCCCTGCGATCTCGGAGAGAAGACTCAGCGTGGCCAACCCGACCAGGAACCGGTTCTCCGGCGCGACGTCACCCAGGCCCAAAGCCCCGCTGAGTGCGGTGGCCTGCGCGTCCGGCAGTGTGCGGATCCGGCCCAGCCCGGTGCGGAGAAGGGAATGAAGCGCGGCGAAGGGCAACTCGGCCTCGGACTCGATGCCGACACCGCGCAGCACTCGCATGTCTTCCGCCCGCGCGGCGGCATGGTGCAGGAGCGCCGACTTACCGATGCCCGCCTGGCCGCGGATGACAAGAGTCCCGCTCTGGCCGGCCCTGGCCTCCGCCAGGAGCCGTTCGATGTCCGCTTGTTCCCTTGATCGCCCGTACAGCACGTTCAGGAACCTACCGTCACGATGACTGATTCGGGGTTGTGCAGACCTGCGTAGCTTCGTGATCACACGCACGTCAGCACTGCGAAGGGAACTCCCAGATGGCCACCGTCGCCAGCACCGTCAAGACCGTCACCGACGCCAAGCTGCTCCGCTTCGCCCTCAAGCAGGATGCGATGGGCTCGGGCGCCAACGGAGTCGTCTACGTCGTCGTTGCGGCGATCTTCGGCGAGCTGTTCGGCCTCCCCGCCGCCTTCCTCTACCCCATTGGTGCGTTCCTGGTCGCCTGGGCAGCCGCTCTGCTCCTCCTCGCCTCCCGGGCGACGATGAGCAAGGCCGCCGTGGGCATCGTGATGGCTGTCAACGTCGCCTGGGTCGTCGCGAGCGCGGAACTGCTCATCGCCGGTTGGTTCCCGCTGACCAACCTGGGCATCGCGCTCGTGATCGTCCAGGCCGTAGTGGTCGCCGGCTTCACCGGCCTGCTGTTCGCCGGTCTCCGCAAGTCCGCGTGAACTCGCCACAGCCCATCGGTGCCCGTCCCTGGCCAGGAGGAACGGGCACCGGAACACGCGTTGACGATGCAGGAGGCCGTAGACCAGGCACCGGCCTACCGGCCTGGGACCGTAGCAGCCAGCGGCTCGGCACGGCACGGCACGGCAGCGTCATGGAACGGCCTGCGCTGCCGACGGTCGAGCCGCCCTCCCATCCCGATGCCGGGACGCCGGGCGGGCACGGTCTCGCGGCGGCGCAGAGCACCGCCGCTTCACCGGAGGCCGTCACCCGCGTGCCAGGAAAACGAGCAAATGCGCGCACAGTACGCGGGTGAGCAGTCGTAGGCTTCAACCCGGCCGATGAGGTGAGGCGGGCGGCGTGCGGGCGCGGTTGCGGAAGCTGTATGCGGGCGGGCGAGAGTTCGTATGGACGGGCCAGATCCACCACGTGTCCGGTGAGCATGACTGTCACAGGTGTATCCGCCTGCGGGTTTGGGGTGCCGGGAAGAACAGCCGTGTGCTCCAGGCGGATCTGTTGTCAAAGGCGGTCTTGCCGTGGGGCTGTGCGACTGATTCCACCTATCCGACCCCCAAGGACGTGCGGAGGGTCATCGACCACGCCTTGACACATGGCTGGGATCCTGACCTCGCCGGCGGGGCCTTCTTCCTGAGCGAGAACGAGCACGCTTCTGAGTTCGAGCTGGCTGACTTCCTCCTCACCGATCGCCTTCGGGACGATGGGGCACCAGACCCAACCGTGCGAGTGTTCCGGGCCTTCGACGAACACGGGACCGCCGAGGTCGGATCGTTGGTTGAGCCCTCGTCTCCAGCACGCGCGCCGCGATGATCTACCGCACTCCTGACATCCTGCCTGCAAACGGGAGCCGTCACGCCGTATAGGGCTCCCGGCCCTGGTCACGCGGCGGACACTGTCCGGTGATGTGTGATCGCGGCGGACTCAGGGCGATTCACGACAGCTCATATGAGAGAGCTACGTTCTACCGCATGGGTCTTGGCATATCTGTGGGAATCGAGTCGTGGGCGAGCGACGAAGAAGGCATCACGCACTACCGCGCGGAGATGGAGAGGCTGAGCACGGCCCTGATGCAGGAAGGGGTGACATGGCGTCAGCCGGAGGAACCGGTCCGGCACGGGCCGGAGAGCACGCCGCCGTTCATGCGCAGCCATGCGGCTTCGTTCCCCTACGGGTACCTGCACTATCTGCGTAGAGTTTTCGCCCTCATGAGAAGAGAGGAGCCGGTGACACCGATCTCCGGCCAGGAAGAACTCTCCCGGGACCACTACAAGGTCGAAGACGAGATCTTCAAGCTCTACTCACACCTGCTCTGCCACTCCGACTGCGACGGCTACTACGTTCCGGTCGACTTCCACGACCCGCTCTTCCTGTCCGATGACGCGGGGATCGCCGGAGGCGGGATGGTCGGGTCAAGTCACCGTCTTCTGGCGGAGTTGCGCGAGTGCGCTCCGGTGATCGGCATCCAGATCGAGGAGGACGGGTCCCTGTCGGACACCGAAGCCTCCCGGGTGTTCGCGCTGCCGGAGAGCGCACCGTTCGAGATCGAATCTGTGGTGTGGCTCACCCTGCATGAGGCGTGCCGGGCCAGCATCGCGACCGGCTGCGCGGTCATTTTCCACTGAGTGAGCCCAGGAGATTCGAATGCTGACCGCCCTTAATGGCACGCTGATGGCACGACGATCACGCTCGCCAGTTGCCGGCAGGTGACCAGGCGCGGCTCGTCCCAGGAGAGCGACACATCTGACACGCTGAGGCCCCCGGCTCCCGACCACGGGATCCGCGGAAGGGCACAGGTGCAGAGTACGCCCCAGGATCAGGTTGCTGGCTGGAGCTGGACGAGGATCATCCAGTTGTCCTCGTCCTTCGTATAGGTGGCTCGGACCCTGTACTGTCCAGGCCCAAGATCAATAATGAGGCGCTCGTCAGGCTGCAGCTCAGCACCGGGGATTGTGGAGTCGAAGAGCACGATTGACTCCCGCACCTCCCAGTTCAGGTCTTCGTCATCGTCCCAAGCTGGCTCCGCTGCGAGGGCCAGCTTGGCCGCCTCGACCAGCTCGGCTTCGGAGTTTGCTGCGGCCCATCGCAGGAAGAGGCGTTCGGCAGGCAGGTAGGTCGTCATGGCCGGTTCGTCGCCGAGAACGAGGGCCTGCTGCGCGCCAACGGTAACAAGGCCGATGTAGCCCTCAACGGCACAGGCGCGGCCGTAGTCGCCCCAGGTCTCCACAGGACCGCTGTTGTCGTCCACACCCGCCCAGCTGTTGAGCTCGGACTTGGGGACGGCGATAAGTGGCCCTCCTGCGGTGCTGACCCATGTATGCAGCACTGCTGGCCTCGCTTTCAATGCATGACCGTTATCGGGTGGTCAGAGTACGGGCATCGGCCAAATCCTCGGAAGGCGGCGCAGACGATCGGATGTCTATTTATGACCGAGGCAGTGCCGACATACCTGGGCCAAGCGACCCGAGGAGACCGCTACCCGGTGAGCCGGTGTTGAGGAACAAAGTGCCGGATCGTCGATTGCCCCCGACCACGAGCGGAGAGCAGCCATAACGAGGCGATCGTAGGGCTGTATATGTGCGGCGGCGCGGCGCTGACGTCGGTGAATTCGCTCGGTACGGCGCGCGAGGGCCGGCGTGGCGGCCCGGCGCTGCTGCCGCCCGGGACCGGCCCCCAGCCCGCACGCCCGGGCGGCGGGCAAGCGACGGGCCGCTGTACGGCGGCCCGGGGCGCCGCCGCTTGATCTCTATGAGCACAATTCGGCAGCACTTCAACCCCGAAGACGTTCACAGAGGCTCGTGTTACGGGACCATTTGCTCTTCAGTCAACCCGGGAAGGGGCGCGACCAGCACCGGCACCTACCCCGACCTGGGCAAACGGTCTACGATGGCCCATCACTGCCCGGTCCTGTCGGCGGCCGTTGTCACTCAGATGGCCACCCAGTACGGCGACGCCTGCGATCAGGCGGAACCCAGCGCGGAATGATCGGCCGGTCCACGAGGAGATCCACCCTTCCAAACCGGTACAGCCACTCTCGTCCTACATGGACGTGACGCACCTCGCGACGATGCTTTTACTCGGGGTCGCTCAACTCTCGATATGCCTCGCGTAGCTCGGCGGTCTCCGGCATGTGGCGCGTTTCAATGGCGTTGATCACCTCAGGTGCCCTCCAGTAGCTGGACGGCACCAGCACTCCGCTTGTCATGGCCGTGAGGGCAAACCGGCCGGCCTCGTCAGGTTGGTCGGCCGTCAGCAAGGCCAGTGCCAGGCCAAGGCGCACGGACACGGCCCTGCGTGGGCGGAACGGCTTTGCGTGGGCGGAACGGCCCATCTGCGGCCGGCGCCAATGCGAAGCACCCCGAAGGGGCCGTGAAACGGTTGGGGCCGGCGGTCGGAGCGGTGGCAAGCAAGGAACAAGCCGCTACCCATCACACGGAATGTCAGTCGGAACTGCTGATGTTCGGTCTCATCGGAGGCAAAGAAGTCTCATTGGACCTGATGAATCTTGCCGTTTGTCTCACTGCCGATCATGATCGTTTTCGGTTCTCAATGTATCTGTTCCACTCCCGCGTACCTGCTCCGTGGGCACGCCGCGCCTATTTAGCTGCTCCGCTTTAGCTGCTCCGCTTTAGCTGCTCCGCTTTAGCTGCTCCGCCCTCGCGGGTCCTTTCCTCCTGGAATGATCGGCATTCATGGGATATGTCGATGGTCAAGGGGGTCCGATGTCCGGCCGCGATGCGCTGGTTGCACTGACACAAGAAAGTCGGGCGTTGTCCGCAGTCCTGCGAGATTTGGAACCGGGATGCCTGAAGCTTCCAACGAACTGCCCACCCTGGGACATGCAGGAGCTCATCGTCCACATCACCGCCAGCATCGGCCTCGGCGACACCGGCTTTCCTGATGCCGAGCCGCATGCGCCACTCGTCAGTGCGGCCGATTACTATCGCAGACCTGAACGAGACACTCAGGTCTACCGGCAAAACAACGTCGATCAGACCCAGGAACTGGCCCGGAGGATCCTCGCCTCGACCTCTGCTGCTCAGTGGTTCGACGAGATTTCCCACGACTCAATCGCCAAACTGAGCCAAGAAGATCTGGACCGCGTGGTCCTGATGCCGGGCCGCGGTGCGATGAGACTGTCCGACTGGGTCGTCACCCGTGTCATCTCCGTCGCGGCCCACGGATTGGATGTCGCATTGGCCCTAGAGCGGACGCCGTGGACCACGCCCTCTGCACTGCACGTCATGCGGCCAGTTTTCACCGCGCTGCTCGGCATGGAACTTCCCGTCGACTTGAACTGGGATGACCAAGCGTTCCTGGCCGCAGCAACCGGTCGCCGAGCTTTGACAGGGGACGAGCGCACCCTGCTTGGTCCTCGAACGGAGCGCTTCCCGCTTCTGTCCTGACGCCGTCGTTTCCATTCCATCGGGGCATTGCCATATCGTCATGATCGGCGAGGCAGAGCAGTTGGACGGCTTGGACTTCCCCGTGCGGCGCGCACACTCCGCCCGCCTCAACCACCCATCCACTGGTCACGGCTGGTCGCGATCATCCCGGAGCCGAGCGCCCACGCCGGAGGCATGGTTGTCTTTTCGCCATTGGGCGACTGCGCAGACGAATGCTCCGAGCATCATCCCGAATCCCGCCTTTACCGTGATATCGAGGGTTTCGGAGCTGGCGGCGAAGGAACCGCCGAAGACGCCGGATGAGCTGACCAGAGCAAGAAGCAGCAAGGCCGCACCGGCGCCTAAGAATCCAGCTCGGAAGATCGTGAGTGCGGCGCCAGGGCTCATGATGGCGCGCCATATGGCGTTGCCAAGAGCGACCAGAGGGAGCAGGACGAGAAGGGGGTCAAAGAAAGTCATCACAGCGGCTGATCGTAGGGCAGTAGTGATGGGATCGGAATGGCTGTGAAGGCGGGTGGCGCATCCCGATCGCGGCCCGTGTGGCGGGCGCGCGAGAATGGCCCCCAGGCCGCACGCGCCGCCATGCGGCCCGCAAGCTCGGGCCGCATGGCGGCGCGGAGCGCCGCCCTTGAAAGACGCTTCGGACGCGTTCTGCAACTGCCCTCCGGCCGGTTCCAGGCTCGTTACACCGGCCCGGATGGGGTGGACCGCCCGGCACCGGAGACCTTCGCCGCCAAAACCGACGCTGAGGTCTGGCCGACCAGGAAAGAAGCGGAGATCGTCGATGACGAGTGGATCGATCCGGACGCAGGAAAGATCACATTAGGGGAGTACGGGCAAGACTGGATCGACGAGCGGCCGAACCTCCGCCTGCGCACGGTCGAGCTGTACGGCTACCTCCTCCGTACCCACCCCGTTCCCACCTTCGGCGAGAAGGCACTGAGCGAGATCAAGGACCCGCACGTCCGACGGTGGCGGAAGAAGCTGCTGGACGCGGGGGTCAGTGAGGTCACCGTGGCCAAGGCGTACCGGCTCATCAAGGCGATTCTCACCACGGCCGTGGATGACCGGCTCATCAAGCGGAACCCCTGCCGGATCAAGGACGCCGGCCAGGAGAAGTCACCGGAACGGCCGGTGCTGACGGTGGCCCAGCTCTACAAGCTCGCCGACACGATCGAGCCGCGTTATCGGGCTCTGGTGCTGCTGGGGACTTTCGGCAGTCTACGGCGGGGGAGCCGGCCGGCCTTCAGCGCCGAGACCTCGACCTGGACGCCGGAACCGTACGCGTGGAACGTCAGTTGACGCAGCTCACCGGCAAGGGGCTCGGCTTCACCGAACCCAAGTCTGCGGCGGGCAAGCGGACCGTGGTGGTACCCGAGCTGATCCTTGAGGACCTGCGGGCGCACGTGAAGGACTTCACCCAGGACGGTGACAAGGGTCTGGTATTCACGGGACCGGATGACGGGCCGCTCCGTGACACCAACTTCAACCGGCGTGTCTGGGCTCAGGCGCTCATGGACGCGGGCCTGCCAAAGATCCACTTTCACGACCTGCGGCACACCGGAAACACCCTCGCCGCGAACGCCGGGGCGTCGATCCGGGAGCTGATGGAACGCATGGGCCACTCCAGCACGAGGGCAGCGATGATCTATCAGCACTCGACCGACGAGCGGCAGCGGGAGGTGGCCCGCAAGCTCGACGACCTCGCCCGTGGGGCACTGAAGAAGGGATCGGGCACGCAACGGGCACGGGAACGGAAGAAAGCCGAATGAAGATCGAAGCCCAGGTTACGGCAACCTGCCTGACCTGGGCTTTTCCATGTCCGAGAAGGAGTGGAGCCTAGGAGATTCGAACTCCTGACATCCTGCTTGCAAAGCACCTCACAAGGGAGCTGGACCTCGACCGACACCCCTTCTCACCTGTGCATAGGGTCCATGGTGATCCATCGCTGTCCGGCCTCGTCCGTGGGCGTTGTCACTCAGTCGGTCACTCAAAGGTCCGGCCTTCGGAAGAGCTCAGGCGTGGACTCTGGCGTCTACCAGGCGGTTTCTCAGTCCGGCGGTCGTGCATGCGCAGAATTACGGCCATTCAACACGGATGAGATACACCTCACGTTGCTCATCCAGGACTACATACGTCGCGAGCCCCCGCTCGCCGAACGCATGAGTAAGCATGTTGGCCTTGGGATTAGCCGGGTTGTACGGCTGCCCGCTCCACGGCGCAATCTCCAGCAGGGTGAGCAGCTCGGCGAGCGGATGTAGCGCTTCCGCGGGGATCGCGGCGATCTGCTCTTCGGCGAGAGGATCAAGGGTGATCTCGTACACCTACAGGTCGACCCCGCGGGCACCGAGCACCTCACGCCACGGTCTTCCGGAGGAGACCGGTTCACCGGTAAGAACCTGCTCGGCTTTGGCATGCATTCGACGGCGTCCTTCTGGATCCCGTACCGAGTCACACGCGGAGATCCACCAGCGATGGACGAAGCCGTTCAGTGCACCGAGATCCAAGCTCACTCGAACCTCATCGAGCACTGCCTTGAGCCCCGCGTCGAACGCTTCGCGGTCCTGCGGCACGACCAGGGCGGCGCGGATGGCCCTCAAGTTCTTCTCAGGCATCGGTGAGCTGGGGGGCACGAACTCCTGCGGCTGTGCGGTCATGCTGAAATCTCCTCTCCCTGCTCATAGAGCCTACAGACTCCCGATGGGCTGGCTCAGGAATCCAGTCACTCGCGCAGGCGAAAACAGAACGATGGGCTGTGGCGTACACCTAGCCGCGCAACCGAGGGCGAGGCCGGGCAACCTCAAGGCGCGGGTGGGGCCCGACAGCGACCGGGCCGCGCTGATCTACCAGCACGCGACGCGGGACGCCGACCAGAAGATCGCCGACGCGCTGAGCGCACGCGTAGAGACCGAGCAGAGGAAGAACGACGGCGGGACGGCCGTGCCGGTTCCCGTGAGCTAATGGCCCGTTAATGGCCCGAGTGCCGCACACCAAGCTCCGTAGAGAGGTGTTCTGGCTGGTGGAGCCTAGGAGATTCGAACTCCTGACATCCTGCTTGCAAAGCAGGCGCTCTGCCAACTGAGCTAAGGCCCCGAGATTCAAGCCGTTGGCCTGCGCACATGCTCCGCTTACGGCTTGCTTCAGTCGTACACCGTAGCAACATGACCGGCTTGTGCGCCACTCGGCCCCCGGGTCCGGGCCGTGGCGGGCCGGAGGTCTCGTGAGCGGGGCCGCATTCCGCGTTATCCGCCACCCGTTATTGCAATTTAGTGCACTTCTTTTATGTCTATGAACTTCCCGTTTAAAACGGTCCAAATTCTGCTAGCTTGACGGTCCGGTCCTCTCAGGAATCAGGAGTTCCATATGAGAAGAGGCAGCACGGCCATCACGCTGGCCGCCATGGTCACATTCGCCACCGCGGGCTTCGCCGTCCCGGCCGGCGCCGGGCCGGCTCTGCCGGAGGGGACCGTACGGGCCAAGGTCAAGAAGGTCGTCGACGGCGACACCCTGCTCCTCCTTTTCGGCCGCAGGACGGTGAAGGTGCGGGTGCTGGAGGTGAACGCGCCCGGCGGGAAGGAGTGCTGGGCGAAGGAGGCGGCCGCCCGGACGGCCAAGCTGCTGCCGGCGGGCTCCACGGCGTACACGCTGGCCGACAGGAAACCGCAGGACAGAAATGGCCTGAGCCTTCTCTACGTCTGGAATTCCGAAGGGATTTCCATCAATCACGATCTCCTCCGGTACGGCTATGCGAAATGGAAGTCCATGACGCCGAACGACCGATTCACCGAATCCCTCAAGAAGGAGGAGAAGCGAGCCGCCGGGCAGCGGCTCCGGGTCTGGTCGGGCAAGTGCGGCGGGACGGCCACCCCGGCGCCGGCGCCGACCCCCACCCGCACTCCGAGTCCGCCGAAGCCGACGACCACACCGGAGCCGCGCCCCACACCGCGGCCGAGCGACACGGGGAGCGGCGGCACCGATCCGCGTTTCCGGACGTGCGGTGAGGCGAACGCCGCGGGTTACGGGCCCTACCGGCGTGGAGTGGACCCCGAATACGGCTGGTACCAGGACCGCGACGGGGACGGGGTGGTCTGCGAGCGCTAGCCGTGCGCAACCTCCGCGGCCGGTACGGCCTCCGTGGTCGATACGGGCTCTGCGGTCGATACGGCCTACGCTGCCGGTACGGCCGGGCCGGCGGGACCACAGTGTCGCCGGCCCGCCAGCGGGCGCGGAGGGGCCGCAGGGCGGTGCCCGCAGGCAACTGCTCAAAAGGCGGTGGGTGCGGAGGAGCCCGTCAGAGGGCGGCTGCACCCACGGGGACCCCCACCCGCTCGCCGCCGAACACCAGGGCGGGGAAGTCGGCGATGGAGTCCAGGATGTGCGTGGCGCCGCCCTTGAGGAGGCGTTCCTTGCTGTGCACCCCGGTCAGGACACCGGCGACCACCGAAGCGCCGGAGCGCCGGCCGCAGAGCATGTCGCTCTCGGAGTCACCGGCCACCGCGACCTGGCGGACGTCCTCGATGCCGAGGCGCAGGACCGCGGCGAGGACCATGTCGGGCATGGGGCGGCCGCGCCCGGCGTCTTCCGGGCAGAGCGCGAGGTCGATCTTGTCCGACCAGCTCAGGGTGCTCAGCACGCGGCTGAGAATGCCCCGGCTGAAACCGGTGATGAGGCAGACCTTGACACCGGCGGCGCGGAGCTTCTCCAGCGCCTCGACGGTGCCGGGCAGGGGGGCCAGGCCCGCGCGCCCGATGGCGCCCTCGTAGGAGCGCTCGAAGGTCAGGTTGGCCGCCTGGGCCTGGGCCTCGTTGTCGGGGAAGATGCCCCGGAAGACCTCGATCGTCGGGCAGCCCCGAGACCGGTGCACATGCACCATGGCACGTGCGTACGCACCGGTCCCGGGCACGATGCCCTGCGTGGCGATCGCCTCGGCGAACGCCCGTTCGACCATGGCGGTATCACCGATCGTGGTGCCCGCCAGATCCAGGCAGGCGAGCCTGATGGGAGTTACTTCCCCATCTTGGGCAAGGACCATGAAAGCACCTAAATCGGTAGCAGCGTTGTTCAGTTCTCGCTGCCGGTGGCCTCGGTCCACAGGTCCAGCTCGGCGCGGTCAGCCTGCACCTTGCGCCAGACCAGCAGTCCCCCCAGGGCGACGAGCGCCAGAACGATCAGCTTCTTCACGGTGTGACCCCACTTCTTGACGGTCTCACCTGCCGGGGTGAGACAACGCCCGGTTCCAACGGTTCCCTGCAGCCTAGCAAGGGATCGGGCCATGATCCGGTGTGCGCCGACAAGCCGACGTGGCAAATCTGCGCCAACCGGGTGATCTTTATCATCATGCTGTACGATCCGCGCTCGAATGATCGCCGATCGCGACGAGTTCGACCTCGAAGCCGTCCTCGTTCTCAAGATAACCCGCGTAATGGTCGGTTCCGCCCGCATGGGGATGCCGATCGGTGAACATCAGCGTCCATCCATGCCCGGGTGCCGCCGCGACCAGCGCATCTACTCTCTCGGATCCGATTACGCCGAAGGCCAAATGATTCAGACCCGGTCGGCATCGATCATGGGAGGGGGCGGTCGACGCGGGGGACTGTTCGACGACGACATATACGCCGTCCAGCTTCCAGCTCCGGCCGGCGCCCCATTCCTGGAAGGGCTGGTATCCCAGCTCCCCGAGCAGCCATCCCCATGACCTCACGGCCCGGCCGAGGTCCGGCACCCAGAGTTCGATGTGATGCAGCATGATCCGCATCCTGCCACCACGACCGCCGGGCCGGACCGGTGCGTCACGCGCCGCCCCCGTCCGAGGCTCCGGCCCGGCGGCCCGGCGGCCCGGGGGCCAAGGGGACCAGGGGGCTAAGGGGACCAGGGGAGACGCGTGACCGATCAGCTGCCCTTGACGAGGTCGGCGTAGTCGGGGTGACGCTCGATCCAGGTCTTCACGAACGGACAGCGCGGCACGACCTTCACACCTTCGGCCCGGGCCGCGTCCAGCGCCGTGCGGACGAGCGCGCCGCCCACCCCGTTGCCCTCGAACTCCGGCTCGACCTCCGTGTGGGTGTAGATGATGAGCCCCTCGTGCCGGGTGAACTCCAGCTGGCCCGCGTGCTTGCCCTCCATCTCCGCCTCGAAGAGATCGCCGCCGGGCGAGAGCTTGACTTCGACCTGCATGGAGCCTCCTCCGTCTGGCCGCCGGACGGCGGCGCACCGATCAGCCGGTTTTCCGCGGCATTCATTCCCCGGAAATTCATGACATGCGTCGGCGGGCCGGTCAATAGTCCCGGCGGGCCGGGTGCGGACAGTCCACCGGCGCGGCCGGAGCGCGCCCCACCAGGCAGGACGGCGGCGGACACTCTCCCTAAAGGGGATCCGACGGGATTTTGAAGGATAAGTAAACTGAGGAACGATGACGATTACGGCTGCGCCGATCCACCGGCCTTTCGCGAGGTGGCCGGCGCCCTCGCGGAAGGCTTGAGATTGCGGGTGAACAACCTCGGCGTTCGGTGGGTCACTCCGGCTCCACGGTCACCGCGCCCGGTGGCCGTACGGCATGCGCCGCGCCCGGTGGCCGTACGGCGCCGCGGCTCGGTGAAGTCTTCCGCCGGCGGGGCGGGTCTGGCGCCCCGCACCGGGGCGGCCGTGATCGGACAGGCGCTCACCGGGCCCGGTCCAGGTCTTTCCGATGGCACCGCCGCGTCGGCCCCTTTCGCCCCTCCACCGTCTGCAGAGGTTTCCCTGTGAGCACTGCCGTCCATGTCACCGCCGTATCCGACGGCACCGTGGAGCTGGAACATGTGTCCCTGCTGGCACTGACCGGTGAGCTCGACTACACCAACGCCGAGCGGCTCCAGCACGATCTCCAGGAGTTGCTCGGCACGCAGTCGTGCGATCTCGTCATCGATCTGAGCGGTCTGGCCTTCTGCGACTCCACCGGGATCCAGATATTCCTGGCCATCCGGAAGCTCGTCCACGGCCGTGGGGCCAGCATCACCCTGGCGCAGCTGCACCCCCGCCTGGAGCGGCTCTTCCATCTGACCGGGCTCACCCACGCCTTCGACATCCAGCCGACCGTCGGCGACGCCGTCGAGGCCCTGCGGTCACGGCAGTCGTCGTAGCGCTCCGCCCGGTAGCGCCCCCACCCAGTAACCGCCCCACCCGGTAGCGCCCCCACCCGGGCGGCCCGTCCACACCGCCGCGCGCCGTCCCCCGGCTCGCGGACCGGCCGCCGACACCCGCACCCGTGGCCGGCGGCTCTGGGCGGACAGCCCTTCTGCCCGTATGGTCGTAAGTTGGCAATGACCGGGCAGGTGTTTAGCATCATGTAACTCGTCAGCAACGCCCTGGGTCTGGAGCGGGTCGGCTCACCTCCCGGTGACTGCCAGACAAGGCGACGTCAAGGGGGTGTCGTGACCGGCGACCACGGCCAGCACTGGCCGATCGACGACGATCTCACCGCTCTGCGTCAGCGTCTCCTTCACCACGCGGCCCAGGCCGGTATGCGCGGCGAGCGTCTGGACGACCTGCTTCTCGCCGTCAACGAGGCCGTCATCAACGTCCTGGAGCACGGCGGCGGCAAGGGCACGCTGAGCATCTGGCACAACGACACCTGCATCACCGTCGAGGTCGTCGACCCCGCGGGCACCCTGGCCCCCCGGGACATCCCCCCGGAGCGCCCCACGGGCACCGTGCGGGGCTTCGGCCTGTGGCTGATGAACGAGCTGTGCGACGAGTTCGCCATCCAGCAGGCCGAAGGGGAGTCACGCGTCCGCCTGCGGATGTTCCTGCACCCCAGCCCCGCCCGGTGACCGCGTCCACATCCCCGGGCACCGGTAACGGCCCGCCCGGTCAACCCCCGCACCCGTAGCGGCCCGCCCGGTCAACCCTCCATACCGGTAACGGTCCCCCCGGTCACACCCCCACACCGGTAACGGTCCCCCCGGTCACACCCCCACACCGGTAACGGTCCCCCCGGTCACACCGCGTCCTGCCGCAGTTGGCGTCCGCGGACCGGCCGGGGGCCGCCATCCGCACGGCACATATCAGGAGCACCTTCATGATCCGTTATACCGACGCCGTCGACACGATCGGGGCCGACCGGCTCACGGGCTTCTTCGTGGGCTGGCCGGTCGCAGCTTCGCCGGAGCAGCATCTGGCGGTCCTGCGGGGGAGTTACCGCGCGTTCGTCGCGATCGACGAGGAGACCGAGCGCGTCATCGGTTCCGTGAACATGATCAGCGACGGCGTCCTGACCGCGTACGTCCCCTGGCTCGAAGTCCTCCCCGAATACCAGGGGCAGGGGATCGGGAGCGAGCTGATGCGGCGGATCCTCGCCGACACCGAGCACCTCTACTCCATAGACCTCCTCTGCGAGGCGCCGCTCCAGCCCTACTACGAGCGCTTCGGCATGCTCCCCGTCCCCGGGATGAGCCGCCTGCGCCGCTCCGCCCTCCAGGGCTGAGACCGCGGCCCCGGGCGACCGTCGGGCGTCCGGGGCCGCCCGCTCAGCCGGGGACGGCCCTGCCGTGCTCCAAATACACCGACTCACCGAGGTCACGGGCGGCGATCGCCGCCTTGACCCGCCGGGCCAGGCGCTCGGGCAGCAGACCGTCCAGCTCCTCCACGGGGTGGTAGCCGAAGCCCGTCAGCTCCTTGTCGGCGAAAGTGATCCGCGTGAGCGCCTCCGCGCCCAGCACGCCGCCGTCGAAGACGAACAGGACGATGTCGCCCATGCCCGGGTGAGGCGCCCAGTCCGCCACGAGCAGGCGGCCGATCGGCGGGTGGATGCCCAGCTCCTCGCCGACTTCGCGGACACAGGCCTCGTAGGGTGTCTCTCCCGGCTCCACACACCCGCCGGGGATGTCCCGTTCCGGCTTGTACGACGGCTGGACGATCATGACGCGGCCGGCTCCGTCGAAGAAGAGCGCACCCGCGGCCGCCCGCGCGCGGGCAGCGGGCGGGAACCCCTGCTCACTCATGATTCCGACTGTAGGCCAACTCCGCCCGCCGGGCCACGGTCCGGCGGCGCAGCGGGCCGGTGCCCCGGCCCCGGGCCGGCGGCGAGCCCGTGCGACCCGCGCCGCCGGGTACGAAGCTTTGCCTGAGCCGGAGATCAACCCGCAGGTCAGCGGGGGATGAGGTGCTTATCGTCTGTGCGCTGGGGGGATTCGATGGGCCTTCTTAGGGTGAGCAGAGTCGGCGCGGCGGCCGTGGCGGCGGGCGCCGTACTCGTCGGGTGCATGCCGTGGCAGGGTGAGGAAGCGCAGGAGAAGAAGGACGCGGGAGTGGCCGCAGCCGCCAAGGCGTCCGCGGCGGCGGCCGGACAGGCCAACCTCCGCAAGACCCGGCTGGCGGCCGCCGCGAAGGTCCGCGCCAACGAGCTGGGACAGATCCCCGTGCTCATGTACCACCGGGTGGTGGACAAGCCGACGACCCAGGACGACCGCACTCCCGCTCAGTTCCGCGCGGAGCTGGAGCGGCTGGCCCAGGAGGGCTACGTCCCGATCACCGCGGCCGAGTACGTCACCGGCCGCATCGACATCCCCGCGGGCCGGCATCCGGTCGTCCTCACCTTCGACGACTCCTCCCCGTCGCAGTTCGACCTGGATGGGGTGGGCGCCCCCAAGCCGCTGACCGCCGTCGCCATCCTCCAGGAGGTCGCTCAGCGCCACCCCGGGTTCCGCCCGGTGGCCACGTTCTACGTGACGCGTGACATGTTCGGCAAGGCGACGCCCGAGGAGCAGGCCCAGATGCTGATGTGGCTCCACGACAAGGGGTACGACATCGGCAACCACACCCGCGACCACAAGAGCCTCCGCGGCAAGCCGGAGAAGCAGGTGAACGCCGAGGTCGCCGCAGGCCACCAGCTCATCACCAAGCTGATCAGCACCAACCCGGTCACGCTGGCACTGCCGTACGGCAACCAGCCGGACCACAAGCAGTGGGGCCTCAAGGGCGCCACGGACGGCGTCTCCTATGACTACGGCGGGGTGTTCCTCGCCGGGTACACGCCCGCGATGTCGCCCTTCAGCAAGAATTTCGACCCGCTCGGCATCCCGCGCATCCGCTCGATGGACAAGACCGGCGACTGCGCGAAGTTCTGCTCCACCGCCTGGCTCGACTGGCTGAAGGCCAACAGCGACGAGCGCTACACCTCGGACGGCGACGTGAAGTCGGTGGCCTTCCCGAAGTTCAAGTCACCGTTCGTGGTCAAGCGTTTCAGCGAGCGCGTCCTGGCCTACTGACGGCATCCGGCCGGTCCGGCGGCCGCGGCCATCGGCGCCGCGGCCGGCGTGGCCGCCACGCGCCCGCGCCCACGCCCCGCCGCGGCGTCAGTGCGCCAGGACGTCGGGCTCCTCGGCGGGCTCCGGGGCCCGCAGGTTCCGCACCCCCGGCGAGAGCAGCGCGGCGAGGGAGGCCAGGACGACGACCGCGGCGCATCCCAGCAGCGCCGGCTCCGGGCCGATCAGGATCGCCAGCGGCCCGGCCACCAGCAGGCCGATCGGGCCGAACATCAGGGACCCGAGAGCGTCGTAGGAGCTGACCCGGGACAGGGACTCGGGCGGGATCTCCCGCTGCATCGTGGTGTTCCACAGCACGCCGAACAGGTCGAAGCAGACGCCCATCACGACCGCTCCGATGACGATCGTCCACAGCGGGGCGTCCAGGCCGAGCAGCAGGTAGGGCAGCGCCGTGGGCACGGTCATGCAGGTGCCGACCAGGATGGGACGGCGGGGCCGCAGCCGGAGCGCGAGGAAGACACCGCCGATCATGCCGACCGCCTCGCCGGCCAGGACCGCCGACCAGGCCGCCGCCCCGCCCAGGTGCTCCTTGGCCACCAGCGGGCCGAGCACCCCGTGCGCGGCCTGCACGGCCATCACCAGCACCGAGAACTGCGCGACCACCACCCACAGCCACTGCCGGGAGATGAACTCGCGCCAGCCGCCGCGCAGGTCGGCCAGGACCGAGTGCCGCTCGGCCGCGGAACGCTCCGCGGGGGTGAGGCGCAGCGCCGCGACGAGCACGGCCGCCACGGCGAACATGGCGCCGCTGACGACCAGGGCCCAGCCGCCGCCGAGCAGGACCACCGTGGCCCCGCTCAGGACGAGCCCGGCGACACGCGAGACGTTGGCGCCCAGCCCCATCAGGGCGTTGGCGGTCTGCAGCCGGTCGGCGGGGACGACGTCGGGGATGATGCCGGTCAGCGCGGGGAAGAGGATCGCGATCGCAACGCCGCTGACCGCCGCCGCCGTCACCAGGGCGGGCAGCGGGGTCCACCCAGTGAGCAGCATCACGGCCAGGCAGGAGAACGCCGCCGCGTTGAGCGCCTCACCGGCCATCATCACCCGGTGCCGGGGCAGCCGGTCGGCGATCACACCGCCCACGAGCATGAACGCCACCATCGGCAGCGACTCGGCGGCGAGGACCACCGACAGCGTCGTCGCCGTCGCCCCCGGCAGCGCGAGGACGCCGAAGGCGAGGGCCACGGGTGCGAACGAGCTGCCCAGCACCGAGATGGTCCGGGCGGTGAGCAGCAGGGCGAAGCGCCGATCCCGGAGCATCTCGAGATCGTGACGGTAGCTGTGCACCCGGCCGGCTCCTTCATGGGAAAACGCAAAGGAATTCCATCCTGTCGTCTCCCGGCCGCGATGTCGCTCGGATATTCGGATACGCGTCCCTCACCCGCTGGAGACGGTCGGCGGAGCCGTGCGCGGATCCGGGCCGGGCCGGGCCGGGTCCGGGGAAACTCCCGCTCCTCCATCGGAAGTGTGAAAGGTCTGCCGGGAACGCGGAAAGGCCCGGCACTGACCGTCATACAGCCATATCTACCTGCGAAAACAGGACGGGACGCGCTGCCTTTCGGATCGTGTCGAGAATAAAATGTGGACACGGCGCGCGGAGGGTCCGGCGATCGAGACCGGTGATCGGCAAGGAGGCCCCCATGGACTACGACGTCTTCGACCTGGGTGACGTCCGGCTGCAGGGCGGCGCCACGCTCCCCGGCGCCACGCTGGCGTACAAGACCTACGGCGAGCTCGCCGCCGGCAAGGACAACGCGATCGTCTACCCGACGTGGTATTCGGGCCAGCACTACGACAACGAGTGGCTGATCGGTGAGGGCATGGCGCTCGATCCGGCGAAATACTTCATCATCGTCCCGAACATGTTCGGCAACGGACTGTCGTCGTCCCCGAGCACCGCCCCGCCGCCGCACGACCGGGCGCGGTTCCCGCACGTGACGATGTACGACAACGTCCAGGCCCAGCACCGTCTGGTCACCGAGCGGTTCGGCATCGAGCGTCTGGAGCTCGTCACGGGCTGGTCCATGGGAGCCGGGCAGACCTACCAGTGGGCGGTCAGCCATCCGGACATGGTCCGGCGGATCCTGCCCTTCTGCGGTGCGGCGAAGACCAGCCTTCACAACATCGTCTTCCTTGAGGGCGTCAAGGCGGCTCTCACCGCCGACGCGGCCTGGGACGGCGGCTGGTACTCCGGGCAGCCGGGCATCGGGCTGCGGGCGATGGCCCGTGTCTACGCGGGCTGGGGTTTCTGCCAGCAGTTCTACCGGGAGAGGATCTACGAACGCGAGCCGCTCGGCTACGGCTCCCTCGAAGACTTCCTCGTCGGCTTCTGGGAGGGCCTGTTCGTCAAACGTGACGCCAACAACCTGCTCGCCATGTTGTGGACCTGGCAGAACGCCGACGTGGGCAAGACTCCGGGGTTCGGCGACGCGGCGGAGGCGCTCGCCGCGATCCGCGCGCCGGCGATCGTCATGCCCGCCGAGCAGGACCTCTACTTCCCGCCCGAGGACAGCGAGTGGGAGGTGGCCCACCTGCCCGACGCGGAGCTGCGCGTCATCCCCGGCGCGTGGGGGCACTTCGCCGGGGGTGGCCTCAATCCGGTGGACACCGAGTTCATCGACGACGCCCTCAAGGAGCTGCTCGCCACAGACACGTAGCCGGGAGGGGCACAGGACCGGCCGGTCAGGTGACCGGGGTGATCACGGCCTCGGCGAGGACACCGTCCTCGACGCGGAGCAGCCCCAGGGTGCCGTGGGGCTGGCGGCGCCGGTCGGTCGGCGACCCGGGGTTGAAGATGCGCAGTCCGGCGTCGCTCTCGTCCAGCGGGATGTGGGAGTGGCCGAAGACCACCAGGTCGGCCGAGGGGAACCGGCGGCGCATCCGGGCGAGCCGTCCCCGTGCCGCGCCGCTGTCGTGGATCATCGCCACCCGCAGCCCGCCGAGATCGAGTTCGAGCGTCTCGGGAGCCGCTATGTCGGGTCCGTCATTGTTGCCCTTGACGACGTGGACCGGCGCGTAGGCGGCGAGCTCGTCGAGCACATCGGCGGTGCAGACGTCACCGGCGTGCAGGATCAGGTCAGCGCCGCGGAGGTGCTCGGCCACTCTTGGTGGGCAGGACTTCCAGCGCCGCGGCGCGTGGGTGTCGGCGAGGACCACTACTTTCACCGTGCCATTGTCCCGCCCGTGCTCCACGGCCCGTCGCCCGCACCCGGCGGCCCGCATGCCCACTACGGGTCTCATATCCGCCGTGCCCGGAGTGCGCCAACTACGACGGCGGTGGCTCCAAACCGCCCTTGGTCATGCCGTCCGCACCGGGGTGACCTCCTCCGATACTCTACTATTGTAGATCGTAGGTTGCCGTGTCACAGCGGCCTGACCCCGCGTGCACGGAGGCGAGGATGGACGGCTCGGCCAGGAGGCGCCCGTCGTGGCGGTCTCGCCGGCTGCTGCTCCTCGCGCTCGTCCTGGGTGTCGCCGGGATGCACACCCTCGGTCATCTGGAGCACGGCGGCCCGTCGGTCACGGCTGGACACGGCGAGGTCATGCATCGGCGGGATCTCGCGCCGGTCCCCTCGCCCCCATCGGTGTCAGAGGCCGAGTCCGCTCTCATGTCCTCGCCCGCGACGGAGGCGGCGGGCGGGCGACGGATGTCCGGCACGGGCGACGATCTTCCCGGGCCCGACCCGTCCTCGGTCTGCCTGGCCGTACTGACCGCGCTCGTCGCCGTGTCCCTCGGCGCGGCGCGGGTGCGACGGCGGGCCTCGCAGGCCGCGGCCACCGCGCGCCCGTCGTCGTCGCCTGTCGCGAGGCCGCCGCCCGACAGGACGGCACTGCGCCTGGCACGTCTCTCGGTCCTGCGCATATAGGCCGATCGCTTCGGCGGACAGTCCCCGAGACCCGCCCGCCAACGGTCGCCAGGCAGATAACACCGAACCGGAAGAGACAAGCACATGACGTTCACCGACCGACCCGCCGACCGACCCGCCGGCCGCAGGCTCGCGCTCGCCGCCGCCGGAACCGGCCTGCTCGTGCTGCTGACCGCCTGCGGCGGGGGAACCTCGTCCACGGCGGCGGGCACCGGCGCGCCCAGCGGCGCTCCGGCCGCCGCCACCGCGAGCCCGCGTCCGTCGACCTCCTTCAACGAGGCCGACGTCACCTTCGCGCAGATGATGATCCCGCATCACGAGCAGGCGGTGGAGATGGCCGAGCTCGCCGAGAAGCGGGCCACCGATCCCGAGGTCAAGACACTCGCCGCGGAGATCAAGGCCGCCCAGGACCCGGAGATCGCCACCATGACCGGCTGGCTGTCGGCCTGGGGTAAGCCCGCCACCCCGGAGGGCGGCCACGGCGGGCACGACATGCCCGGCATGATGACCGCGGAGGACATGGCCAAGCTCCAGAAGGCGAAGGGGGCGGAGTTCGACCGGATGTTCGCCGAACTGATGATCGCCCACCACAAGGGGGCGGTCGAGATGGCCCGGACCGAGCAGGCCCAGGGGGCCGCCCCCGAGGCCAAGGCGCTCGCCGGGGAGATCGTGACCGCGCAGGAGGCCGAGATCGGGCAGCTGCAGAAAATCCTCGACAGGCTCTGACAGGGCATTACGCCAGGCCGGGGCCCGGGTGCACGCGCGCTCGGGCCCCGGTGCCCCCTCGGCGGCACCAGTCGGCCGGCAAGGTGTCTCAATGGAGATCGTCGACAACGGAGTGACGATGGTGGTGCCCGGCGCCATGGACGCCGGCCTCACCTCGGTCCTGTTCTGGGGCGCTCTCGCGTTCTCCCTGCTGGTGGCCTTCCTCGTCACCACCCCGATCAACAAGTGGATCATCGGCAGGGGCAAGGGACACGCGGTGGTCCACGCCTACCACCGCTGACGTCCCCCGGGCCGCCGCGCACGGCCTACCGAGCGCCGGCGGCCGGCGGGCGTGACGCCACACCGACGATGAAGAAGGAGACCGGGGTGCGGACCTCGGGGAGCAGGAAGCGCTCCAGCCGCTCCATGACGAACCCGGCGCGCTCGATCGCCGCGGCACTGTCACGGCCGGTGTGACAGCCGCCGGCAAGGCGCGGCCACACGGTGGCGTCCAGCAGCCGCTGCACCCGGACCAGGCCGGCCGAGTCGGCCCGGACGTGCTCCAGGAAGCGCAGTTGGCCGCCGGGCTTGAGCACCCGGCGGATCTCCCGCAACGCCGAGTCGGGATCCGGCACCGAGCAGAGCACCATCGACACCACCGCGGCGTCGAAGGTCCGGTCTCCGCCTGGAAGGCGGTCGGCGAGGCCGCCGACCACCTCGACCGGGACCGGGGCCGCGCGGGCGGCCGCCCGCGCGAGCCGGCGCAGCCGCGGTTCGGGCTCCACCGCGAGCACCCGGGCGACGGTGGGCGGGTAGTGGGCGAAGGTCAGCCCGTTCCCGGCGCCCACCTCGATCACCTGGCCCGACAGCCCGGCCAGCAACGTCTGCCGGCGGGCGGCCAGGCCGTGGCGCTCCACCACCGGGCTGACGCGGGCGTAGCACCGGGCGAAGATCGGGTGGTTGACCTGGGTCTCCGGCATGGCGTCCTCCCCCCTCGCCACCAGTTCACCAGCTGACCGGCGGCCGGACCAGGCCGACGGGCCGGAGACCGGCCCCGCGTCCGTGCCATCCGGCCCCCGAGGTGCCCCGCCGTACGAGTCCGGGACGCCTGTCCTCAGTGGCACGCCCCCGACAGGGGCACCCGTCGCGCGGAGCGGCCCGCCGTAAAGACTCGGAACGGCCCGCCGTACGAGTCCGGGACGCCTGTCCTCGGCGGCACGCCCCCGACAGGGGCACCCGCCGTACAGAGTGGCCCGCCGTACGGAATGGAAGGGTGCTCAGCGGAAGTCGGCGGCGTGGTCGGCCGCCCACTGGTGGAAGGTGCGGGCGGAGACGCCGGTCAGTTCCTCGACCGTGTGGGTGACCGGCTCCGGCTCGGCCACGATCCGCGCCCAGTGGTCGAGCGCGCCGTCGACGAAGGTGGCCTCGCCCCAGGCGGCGAGCAGTTGCTCGCGCGCGACCTCCCTGGGCAGCTCCTCGTAGCGTGCCGGGCGGCCGACCGCCTCTCCGATGATGCGGACCTGCTCGGCCTGGGTCACCACCGACGGCCCGGTGAGGTCGTAGATCTTCCCGGCGTGCCCGTCGCCGGTCAGCACGACCGCGGCGACCGCGGCGATGTCCCGCTCGTGGATGAGCGACCGCCCGGCCCGCGCGTACGGCCAGCGCACGACGCCCTCGCGGATCTGCTCTGCCCACATCAGCGTGTTGACGGCGAACCCGCCGGGCCGCAGGAACGTCCATTCCAGCCCGGACTCCCTGATCAGCGCCTCCAGCCCCCCGTGGAAGGTGCCCTCCGGGTTCATCGCCGACAGGTAGACGACGCGGCGCGCGTACTTGGCGATCAGCTCCACGACCGGCGCGGCCTGCTCGGCCGCGAACCCGGGCCAGAGCAGGAACACCGACTCGACCCCGTCCAGGGCCGCCTCCACCGTCGCCGGCCGGGTCAGGTCGCCGCGCACCGCCTCGACGCCCTCCGGCAGCCGGGCGGCACCGGGGTCGCGGACCAGCGCGCGCACCGCGGCGCCGGACTCCAGCAGCTGGGACACGATGTTGCGGCCGACGTTACCGGTCGCTCCGATAACCAGAATCATGGTCTCCTCCTTGGTCGCCCCCCATCCTGAAACTTGAACTGGACTTCAAGTCAACCCCGGCCAGGAGACCCGCCCGCGGTCACCGGATGGATCCCGCCCGAGGGCATGCCGTAGGGATCGCGTCAAAACTCAACCGCACGGCGTATGAAAGCCGCCAAGAACGGCAAAGTCCCACAAATAGCCCGGTTTGCTCTCTATGTGGCCACTTGGCCGTGAAGCAACGTCCGGACTTGAGGAGTGGGGATGGCTGACGTCATCTTCGTCGCCCTGACGATCGTGATCTTCGGGCTTGTCGTGAAGGCGGTGGAGCGCCTGTGAGCGCGATCAACGCCACCGGTCTCGCAGTGGCCGTCGGCCTGGTGATCTTCATGGTCGCGGCCCTGCTCTTCCCGGAGCGTTTCTAGATGAGCACGGCCGCGGCCGGGGCCTTCTTCATCGTCTCTTTGATCGCCGCGCTGGCCCTGGTGCACAGGCCCTTCGGCGACTACATGCACCGGACTTACACGAGCACCAGGCACACCGTGGTGGAGCGCTCCGTCTACCGCCTGCTCCGCGTCCGGGCCGACGCCGAGCAGCGGTGGGGCGCCTACGCGCGCAGCCTGCTGGCCTTCTCGGTCATCTCGGTCCTGGCGGTGTACGGGATGCAGCGCCTGCAGGACAGGCTCTTCCTGAGCCTCGGTTTCGGACCGGTCCCCGACCACATCGCGTGGAACACCGCGATCAGCTTCGTCACCAACACCAACTGGCAGGCCTATTCCGGCGAGAGCACCATGGGCCACCTGACCCAGATGGCGGCGCTGGCCGTACAGAACTTCGTGTCCGCGGCGGTCGGCATGGCCGTGGCGATCGCGCTGGTGCGCGGGTTCGCCCGCAGGGGCTCCGACACCATCGGCAACTTCTGGGTGGACCTGGTGCGCGGCTCGCTCCGGATCCTGCTGCCGATCGCCTTCGTCGGCGCGCTGGTGCTGGTGGCCGGCGGTCTGGTGCAGAACTTCGCGGGCCCGCACGAGGTGACCACACTGACCGGCGGCACGCAGTCGATCACCGGCGGGCCGGTCGCCTCGCAGGAGGTCATCAAGGAGCTGGGCACCAACGGCGGCGGCTTCTACAACACCAACTCGGCCCACCCGTTCGAGAACGCCACGGCGTGGACCAACTGGTTCGAGATCTTCCTGATCCTCGTCATCCCGTTCAGCCTGACCCGCACCTTCGGCAGGATGGTCGGCCAGGTCCGCCAGGGCTACGCGATCCTCGCCGTGATGGCCACGATCGCCGTCGTCAGCGTCACGCTCACCAACGTCTTCGAGCTGCAGGGCGCGGCCACCGTCCCGCAGGCGGTCGGCGCGGCCACCCGGGCGGTTAGCGTCAACCAGGCCTGCCCCGCCCGGCCCTTCGTCGCCCGCTACCAGGGCGTCGGCGTCGAGTGCGGCAGGCCCGGAGAGGACTACGCGGCCGGCCGTACCGTCCCCGTCCGCGGCGACGCCAGGGCGGTGGTGCCCGCCGACGCGGTCACCGCCGGCGGCTCCGGCCTCGACCCGCACATCTCGGTCGCCTACGCCGAGCTGCAGGCCCCTCGGGTGGCCAGGGAGCGCGGGATCGCCGTGGAGCGGGTGAGGCGGCTCGTCAAGGAGCACACCACCGGCCGGGCGCTCGGCTTCATGGGCGAGCCGGCGGTCAACGTGCTCCAGCTCAACCTGGCCCTCGACAAGGGGTGACCCGGTGCCGCGCGGGCGGCGGGGGGCCTACCCGGACGCGGTCCCCGGGGTGGGCGAGACCTTCGCGATGCTCGGCGAGAGCCGCCGCGGACGGCGCAGGGCGACGTCCATGCCCCGCAGCCCCTGACACCGCCGCCCGTGGGCCGGCTCGATCCGCCCGGGACCGGGTATGTTCCTCCACCCTGACCGAGGCACAGGAGCAGCGGATCGGACCGGCCACCGGCGTCAGCGGCGGGCTGCCCGCCACGTCGCCGCCGGCGACCGTCGACAACGGGGCGGCTGCTGCGGCTGGGCCGTACCGACCGGAAGGAAGCTCCCATGGCGGAGGGATGTCCCACCACGGCCCAGAAGGAGCCGCCGCGCCCCGGCTGCCGCCACGGATCGCAGGAGGACCGCCGCGAGCCGGTCGCCTGCCGTGGTGACCTGGGATGAGCGCCCCCTCCGGGGCCGCCGTCCCCGCGACGGGGGACGGCGGCCGAGCGCGTCCCGGGCGCGGGTGGCGCGTCGTCGCCGCGCTGGCGGTGACCCAGACCGCCGGCTACGGCGTGCTCTACTACGCCTTCTCGGTCTTCATCACCCCGATGGGCCGCGACCTGGGCGCCGGGACCGCCTCCGTCGCCGGGGCGCTCACCACGGCGGTGCTGGTCTCGGGCCTGGCCGCCCCGCTGGTCGGCCGGTGGCTGGACGGCCACGGCGGCCGCGGCCTCATGACGGCCGGATCGGCGCTCGGCGCGCTGGCGGTGCTGGGCTGGTCGCAGGTGACCACCCTCCTCCAGCTCTATCTGATCTTCACTGTCATCGGGATCGCCTCCGCGGCGGTGCTGTACGAGGCGGCCTTCGCGGTGATCGTGGCCTGCTCCGACGCCAGGCGGCGCTCGAACGCGCTGCTGGTGCTGACCATCGTCGCGGGTTTCGCCTCCACGATCTTCCTGCCGCTCACCGGCCTGCTGGTCCAGCGGTACGGCTGGCGCACCGCCCTGGTGGTCCTCGCCCTCGGCTACGCGCTGCTCGCGGTGCCGCTGCACGCCTTGGTGCCGCGCAGCCGTACCGCCACCGAGGCGGAACCCGCGGGCGCCGGGACGGAACCCGCGGCCGTCCGTCGGGAGGCGGCCGTCCGTCGGGAGGCGGCCGTCCGTCGGGAGGCGGCCGTCCGTCGGGAGGCGGCCGTCCGGAGCGCCCTGGGCGAGCGGCCGTTCTGGCTGCTGGTCGCGGCCTTCCTCGCGCACACCGGAGCCGTCGCCGTGCTGGGGGTGCTGCTGGTGACCTATCTGACCGTTCTCGGTCACCCGCCGGTCTTCGCCGCGAGCGTGGCCGGCCTGCTGGGGGTGCTGTCGGTCACCGGGCGCCTGGTCAGCACCGGCCTGCAGAGCCGCTGGCCGGTCTCGCTGGTCACCGCGGCGATCTTCGTCCTGCAGGGCGCGGCCGCGGCGCTCCTGCCGCTGGTCGGGCGCAGCGTCCCCGGGGCGGTCACCGCGGTGGTCCTGTTCGGTCTCGGGTTCGGCGTGGCGACCATCGCCCGTCCCGCGCTGCTGGCCGACCGGTACGGCACCGCCGCCTACGCGAGCGTCAGCGGTGCGCTGGCCCTGCCCGTCACCGTGGCCAAAGCCGTCGCCCCGCTGACCGCCGCGGTGATGGCGCAGATCGTCGGCTACGCCGCGGTGATGGGCGTCGTGGCCGCCGCCTGCGTCCTCGGCGCGCTCGCCCTGTCCGCCTACCACCGCGTATCGTTCAGACCCTCATCTGATTAGCGGGTTTCCCTCATGACGCCGGCCGGTACGGCGGCGCCGGGTCGCGACCGGCCCGCTACCCCGGTATCCGGGCACGCAGGGCCTGGATGAACCAGTCGAGCGCCGGCGCCAGGCTCTCCGGGGCGGGCCAGCCGTTGACCACCGCGAGCAGCCGGAGGTACAGCTCCCGGCGAGGGTCGTTCACGCTCTCCAGCCGGGTCAACAGCCGGCGCCGGAGGTCGGCGTCGTCGGGGCGGCCGAAGACGTGCGCGTATTGAGCCGTGACCGCCGCGACCACCGGATCGGCCTGCGGCGAGGCCGGGTCGATGCCGGCCGCCAGGGCCGGGCCGACCTGGTCACGGACCATCGCGACGGAGTCGCGGCGCAGGACCGTGGCGTCGCCCTGGGCGCGCTCGGCCGCATGGTGCTCCACCATGCGGCGCATCCCGGCGCGGAAATCCGGGTCCTGGGACAGTTCGGCCAGTTCCACCCACGCCTCGACCTGACCGGCCTCGGGGTCGTCGGGCAGTTCGGGGGTCATCGAGCGCCTGGCCCCCGTGAACTCGGGGGCGGCGTCCAGGCCGCCGAAGGCGGTGTCGAGGAAGTCGCCGATCAGACGTCGGCGCTCGTCCTCGGAGAGCTTGGCCAGCTTGTGCATGAGATCAATCTCCTCAGGGGTGGATCCACGCCTGGCCACCACCGTCAGCACCGCGCGCCGCAGACGCAGCGTCCGGATCTGCACCGCCAGTGCTCCGGCGTGCGCCGCGGCGACCTCGGGGAGCGAGACCTCCCGGTCCACGACCTTCCGGATCGTGGGGAGGTCCAGGCCCAGTTCGCGCAGCGTCCGCACGAGGTCCAGGCGTGCGACGGCGTCGATGCCGTAGCGGCGGTAGCCGGCCGGGCTACGGTCGGCCGGCGGCACGATCCCCCGGTCGGAGTAGAACCGGATGGCCTTGACCGTCAGCCCGGTCCGCCGGGCCAGGTCACCGATCGAGTAGAGCGTGTCGCCGTCCATTCCTCCACCCTCGCGTCTCCCCTTACTGGAGACTCAAGCCCATCTCCTTACTGGGGACTCAAGCCCGTCCGCCGGAGACTCAAGCCCATCCGCCCACCGGCGGCAGGCCGCTCCGCACCTCCGCGTCATCCACGGACCTGACGGCCCCGCGAGCCTGCGCTCAGGCGCCTTCACTCACCGTGGGCGCGGCGTGGGGGCGCAGCAGGCCGTCCACGATCGCGCGCACGCCCTTGTCATAGGTGTCGCGGGCGGTCAGCTCCTCCCAGCGCTCGCCCAGCGCCGCCAGGCGCGGGAGCTCCGCGGGGTCGAGGGTGGCGAACACCTGGCTGCGGTAGGTCGGCCTGTCCTCCTCGCGCCTGCGCGCCGCGGCCGCCCGCGCTGTGATCTCGCCCGCCGTGTAGTGCCAGATGATCCGGTAGGCGTCCACGGCCGCCTCCGGGGACAGTCCGGCGTGCACGGCCGCATCGATGATCGTTTCCGGGTACCACAGCGCACGGACGGACATCAGGTCGTCGGCTCTCAGCACCTCGACGATCCACGGGCAGCCGACGAGCGCGCCGTGCATGGCCGTGGCGGCGGCCACGACGCGCTCGGCGGGGGAGTCATCGGGCAGTTCGGGCCTGGGCAGGCCGGCGGCGTACTCGTCTAGGAGCAGATGGAGCAGTTCGTCCTTGTCATGCACGTGGTGGTACAGGGCCATCGGCGTGGCGCCCACCTCGCGGGCCAGCCGGCGCATGGTCAGGCCCTGCGTGCCCTCCGCGTCGATGATGCGGTGGGCCGCGGACACGATGTCCGCTCTGGAGATCTTGGGAGGTCGTCCCGTACGCGCCGGCATCCTGCCATGCTACTTTCTATACATGTATAAAAAGTCCCCGTGGACGGCCGTCGGCGTGCTCGCCTTCGCCGTGGCCGTCGGCACCCTCCAGATGACGGCGGTCGTGCCGATGCTGCCGGTGCTGCAACGGCAGCTCCACGCGCCGCTGCCCCTTGTCTCCTGGACCCTCACCGCCGCACTGCTGTCGGGCGCCGTCGCCATCCCGCTGCTGTCGCGCCTGGGCGACCTGTACGGCAGACGTCCCGTCGCACTCGCCGCGCTCGGCCTGCTGGTGGCCGGAGCGCTGCTCAGCGCCGTCGCCACCACGCTTCCCCTGATCATCGCGGGCCGGGTGCTGCAGGGCATGGCCGCTCCCCTGCTGCCGCTGGCCATGGGCATCGCCAGGCAGGCCGTACCCCGCGACCGGCTCCCCACGGCCATCGGCGTGCTGAGCGCCATGATGGGGGTCGGCAGCGGCGGCGGCATGATCCTCGCCGGGCTGGTCGGAGGCGGCTACCAGGCGCTG
Source organism: Streptosporangium brasiliense (assembly GCF_030811595.1). Classification (NCBI taxonomy): domain Bacteria; kingdom Bacillati; phylum Actinomycetota; class Actinomycetes; order Streptosporangiales; family Streptosporangiaceae; genus Streptosporangium; species Streptosporangium brasiliense. Next base: position 1,781,022 of record NZ_JAUSRB010000002.1, on the reverse strand, counting down.
TTCTGGATCCTGGCCGGGCTCGGCGCGGCGAGCTTCGCACTGGTCGCCGTCCTCGTCCGCGAGCCCGCCCACGCCGCGCCCGGCGGCCGTCCCGACCTGGCGGGCGCGGCGCTCGTGGCCACCTGGCTGGTCTGCCTGCTGCTCGCCGTCAACAAGGGCACGGCCTGGGGCTGGACCTCGCCGAGCACCCTCGGGCTGCTGGCGGCGGCCGCCGTGGTGGCCGTCATCTGGGTGCTGTCGGCCCGCCGTACCGCCACTCCGCTGATCGAGATCCCGATGCTCCTGCACCGGGGGACGGTCGGCGCGACGGTGGCGTCGCTGCTGCTCGGGTTCGCGCTGTTCGCCGCGATCACCACGCTGTCGTCCGTCGCACAGGGATCGCTGGGCGCCTCGGTACTCCAGGTGGGCCTGTACCTGCTGCCGACGGCCGCGCTGATGCTGGTGATCTCACTGCTGGCCGGCCGGCTGATGCGCCGGTTCACGACGTCGTCGCTGGTCGGCAGCGGGTCTCTGCTGGTGGCCGCCGCCTCGCTCTGGCTGAGCGTCTCGCACGGCACCCCGTCCGACCTGTACGGCGCCGCGGCCGTACTGGGGGTAGGCATCGGACTCGGGTACGCCGCACTCGGCACGATGGCCGTCGAGCACGTCGAACCCGCCAGGACGGCGGCGGCCGGCGGCGTGAACGCGCTGGTCAGAGTCTTCGGCAGCAGCCTGGCGGGGGTGGTGACCGCAGCCGTGATCTCCAGCGCCGGGGCGGGGTGGAGCTTCGGCGCCTCGGCGATCGCCGCCACGATCTCGGCGGCTTCCAGCTACGTACACGGCGCTCTGGCCCGAGTCCCGGACATCGCCCTGACGAAGGAGACGGCATGAACCGGGGAGACGGCATGAACCGGGAGCACGACGCGGTCCGGGAGGACGACGCGGTCCGGGAGGACGGCGCGGTCCGGGGAGACGGCGGACGGCTCATCGCGTGGGGCGACGAACTGGTGAAGCTGCACGACGGCTTCCGCCGCGACCTCGCGGAGCTGCGCCGTACGTCCAGGTCGGCTCCCGGCCCGGGGCCGACCCTGCGGGAGCACTGCCTGACATTCTGTGAGGCCCTGCACGCGCACCACACCGGGGAGGACGACGTGCTCTTCCCCCACCTGGGCGGCACGCACCCCGAGCTGGCCGACGCCCTGGCACGGCTGCGCGAGGAGCACCAGACCGTGGGACGGATGCTGGCCAGGATCCGCGCCCTGGTGGACACCGGCGACCCGGCCATGATCGAGGCCGAGCTCGACCAGCTCACCCAGGCGGTGGAGGCCCATCTGGACTACGAGGAGGAGCAGCTCGTACCACTGCTCAACCAGATGACCGACGTCCCGGAAGATCTCTGATCCAGCCGCCTGCCGGCGTTCACCGCACGCCGACCGGTGCGGGCACGGCCGCGCCGGAGAGGGCGAGCGGCAGTCCGGGCAGCCGCATCGCCCTGGTGCGGGAGATCACTTGACCACCCTCCGGGCCGTTGCCCGGGGCATGTGGAGGATCAAGGTCCGGCATCCGCGGCTGGTAGTTTGACGCCCTGAAGTCGGACAGAAGGGATGTAGCTCCGTGCTCGACGATGCCGGCCTGCAGGCGCTCCGCGAGGCGGCGCGCTTTTCTCCGGACAACCTTCCCCTGCGACGGCATCTGGCCGACCAGCTCCTCACCAAGGGCTACCTCGGCGAGGCGGAGGCGGAGTATCGCGCCGCGCTCATGCTGGCACCCCGGGATCCGGACATCACGGCCGGGCTGGCGGAGGCGTTCACCCGCCAGAGCTCGTACGGCAGCGCGCTGTCGGTCCTGGAGTCACACCTGGCGACGCCCGGTTACCCGCCGCGCATGGGCGTGATCGCGGCCAGGGCGCTGCTGGGGGAGGGCGACATGGCCGGCGCCGCCTACCGCTACCACGAGGCGGTCTCCCGCGACCCCTCCGCCGCCGACCCCGACCTGGCCGCCCGGCTGGCGGCACCGCCGCCGCAGCCCGTGGTGGCCCCGCCGAACCTCCCTCCGGAGACCAGCGCGGAGGTCGAGCGCTCCCGCTTCACCTTCGCCGACGTGGCGGGCATGGAGGCGGTCAAGGAGGCGCTGCGGATCAAGCTCCTGCTCCCCGTCCAGCAGCCGGAGCTGTTCGCCGCGTTCGGCAAGCGGGCCGGCGGCGGGGTGCTGCTCTACGGCCCGCCGGGCGCGGGCAAGACCCACCTGGCCAGAGCGGCGGCCGGTGAGCTCGGCGCGGCGTTCGTCAACGTCGGGCTGGCCGACGTCCTGGACATGTACATCGGCTCCAGCGAGCGCAACCTGCGCGCGGTGTTCGAGATGGCCCGCCGCAACCGGCCGTGCGTGTTGTTCTTCGACGAGGTCGACGCGCTGGCCGCCCGCCGCTCCGACATGCGCCAGGCGCACAGCCGGCAACTGGTCAACCAGTTCCTGGCCGAGCTCGACGGCGTGGACGACAGCGCCAACGAGGGGGTGCTGGTGCTGGCGGCCACGAACGCGCCCTGGTACGTCGACGTGGCCTTCCGCCGGCCCGGCCGCTTCGACCAGCTCGTGTTCGTGCCGCCGCCGGACGCGGCCGCGCGTGCCGCCATCCTGCGCATCCTGTGCCGCGACAAGCCGCTGGCCGAGATGGACTACGACGTGGTGGCGAAGATCACCGACCACTTCACCGGCGCCGACCTGAAGGGCCTGGTCGACCGCGCGGTGGAGGCCAAGCTCCAGCAGTCGATCAGCGCCGGCCGCCCGATCCCGCTGTCGACGCCCGACCTGCTGGCGGTGGCTCAGCAAGTCAAGCCCACCGCGGTACGCGAGTGGCTGGCCACCGCCCGCAACTACGTGCTGCACGCCAACGAGTCCGGCGCCTGGGACGAGCTGATGCCGTGGATCAAGCGCAAGTGGTGACAGTCCAGGCCACGCTCGAACGCGCGCGCAGCCTGCTCGACCTGCGCCGCCCGGTGGAGGCGGCACGGGAGCTGCGCGGCGCGATCACCCACGACCCGCAGCACCCCACCGCACACGCCCTGCTCGCCGTCGCCCTGATCGAGCAGGGCGAGGTGGCCGAGGCCGCCGCCGAGGCCGACGAGGCGGTACGGCTGGCGCCGGACTTCTGGTTCACGCACTACACGGCCGGGCAGGTGTACTACCGCGCCCACCGGCCCGACCGGGCGCTGCCGGCCGTCGAGGCCTCGCTGGCGCTGGCCCCCGAGCACGCCAACACCTGGGAACTGCTGGCCCGGGTGCGCGTGCAGAGCGACCAGTGGGCCGAGGCCGCGCAGGCGGCGCGCCAGGGGCTGCGCATCGATCCGCAGGACTCCGACCTGGTGAGCCTGCTGGCAGTGGCCCTGGTCATGCTCGGCGACGCGGCGGAGGCCAGGCCGGCCGCGGCGCTGGCCGTACGCCTGAATCCGGAGAGCGCCACCGCGCACCTGGTGTACGGCCGTGCGGAGCTGGCCTTCGGCGACCCCAGGCGGGCGGCGGAGGCCTTCCGCGAAGTGCTGCGGCTCGATCCCTCCTTCGACCACGCCAGGGACCTGCTCGTCCTGGCGCTCAAACGCCGCAACCCCCTCTACCGCGTGCTGACCCGCCTGCGCGGCAGGTTCCGCGGCGGCCGGCGCATGGCACTGCTGCTGCCCATGGCGCCACCGCTCATCGCGGTGTTCGTCCTCATCGCGGTGCTGCACTGGGCGGCGTGGGTCGCCGAGTCATGGGCGACGCTGCGCCTGCACCGCGGCCGGACCACCCGGCTGCTGCTGGAGGGCGCGCAGGCGCGCGTGGCGGTGCTCTGCTGCGTACTGCCGGTGGCGGGCGCGCTGCTGCTGGCGTCAGGCGTGGCCTCCGGGCTGGAGGCGGTGGGCACGGCCGGCGCCGCGGTGATGGCGCTGGTCACCCCCGTCCAGGAGGCGGCGCACACCGGCTCCCGGCGCGGACGGTCCGTGCTGTACGGCTGGGCGGCCCTGCTGGCCCTCGCCATCGTCACGTCGCTGGTCCTGGCGGCGTCGCCGGCCACCGCCGGGACGGGGGTAACCGTCGCGCTGCTGAGTGCCTACGCCGCGCTGGCCACGATCTGGGGGGCGACCGCCGTCCGCGGCGCGACGGGGTGAGACATGCCCGGCCGTGCCGGAGCGTCCAACCGTGCCGAAGCGTCCGGCTGTGCGGGAGCGTCCGACCATGCCGAAGCGTCCGGCTGTGCGGGAGCGTCCGGCCGTGCCGGAGCGTCCGGCCGTGCGGTGGACCGGGCGGTGCGAGCGCCCTCAGCCCCGGTGGCGGCGTCCGCGCTGAGCGGTGCCCCGGCGCCCTGCGGCGGTCATCAAAGGGCGGCACGGAGGAGGCTGCTGAACGGGGACCGGTGGCCGGCGCCGTGGCGGCCCCGGCCACAGGACGGCGACGGTGACGGCCGCGGAGACCGTCAGCAGGACGCCCAGCAGCGTTTCGAGAAGCAGCGTGACCGACATGGAGCCCTCCCTCGGCCTTGCCACGCACAGGTGGCTACGAGGACGAAGGTCTCCCCACACCCCACGTCTGACGAGGGGCCACCCCGCCGGGCCCGCCTGTGCCCAGGGGCCGTGATGACGGTCGGGATGTCGGGCGGCGGGTACTCCCCTCCGCGTTGATTCCACTATCGGCGCAGGTCGGATCCTGGTCAAATGCCGACTGCCGGCCGGAGGGGGGAGACGATACACCCTGGTTTGACCTACCCTGGGATGGCGAGGGGAGTACTTCCCAAGCGTCGATCCGGTCAGTACGGACGCTCAAGCGTCCCCGGACGGCCGCCCATGCGGTATGGGTGAAGGAGACCTCGAACGGCCAAGCACGTTCGAGGAGGTTCCATGTTCATCGAGGCAGGTCTGCCGACGGCTGATATCGAAACGATCGGTTCACTGAAACTGTGGACGATCACGGTCGCCGCCCTGGTAGTACTGCTGGCCCTGGACTTCCTGCTGACCCGGCGCCCGCACGAGGTGCGGATGCGCGAGGCGGTGGCCTGGTCGGTCTTCTACCTCACGCTGCCCGTGCTCTTCGGCGTCTATGTCTGGACGGCGTTCGGATCCACCCAGGCGGTGGAGTTCTTCACCGGCTACGTGGTGGAGAAATCGCTGTCGGTGGACAACCTGTTCGTGTTCATGCTGTTGCTGTCGGCCTTCGCGGTCCCGGCCGCGCTGGCCCAGCGGGTCCTGCTGTACGGCATCATCGGGGCACTGGTCCTGCGCGCGATCTTCATCGCGCTCGGGGCGGCCGTCCTGCAGAGCGGCACGTGGGCGTTCCTGCTGTTCGGCGGGGTACTGATCGTCACCGCCGGGAAGATCCTCAAAGACGCACTGCGCGGCGAGGAGCAGGCGGTCGACATCTCCTCCATGCGCACGGTCCGGCTGTTGCGGCGCTTCATGCCGGTCACCGACGACTACCGCGGCTCCCGCCTGGTGGTCCGCGAGGGCGGCCGCCGTGCCCTCACCCCGCTGGCGCTGGCCATCGTGGCCGTCTTCGCCACCGACATCGTCTTCGCCGTCGACTCGGTACCGGCGGTGTACGGCGTGACCGAGGACCCCTTCATCGTCTTCGCCACCAACGCCTTCGCCCTGCTGGGCCTGCGGGCGCTCTACTTCGTGCTCTTGGGCGTCCTGGCGAAGCTGCGGCACCTCAACCACGGGCTCGGCATCATCCTGGCCTTCATCGGGATCAAGCTGGTCCTGCACTGGGCACACGGCCTGTGGCCGTGGGTTCCGGAGATCCCGATCCTGCTCTCGCTCGGGGTCATCATCGCGGTCCTGGTCACCGTCACGCTGACCAGCGTCTACGCCAATCGCCGCGACGCGGAGCCCGTCCCGTAGCGCCGACGGGCCCCATGGGGCCGACGGAACCCATGGGAACGGACCACACGGGAACGGACCACACGGGAACGGACCACACGGGAACGGACCACCTGGGATGGGAACGGGCCGCCCCTCACGCCCCCTGATCAGCCGGTCAGGCCGTTGAGGAGGAGTTCGGTGAGCGTGTCGATGATCTGGTCGTCGGTGAAGGCCGGGGCGTGCTCTCCCGCGGTGAGCACGGCGTAGCCGAGCATCGACAGCATCGCGCCCATCGCGGCCGCCACCAGCGTGGGATCGCCCGGCAGCGCATGCCCTTTCTCCCGCAGGAACTCCAGATGCTCCCGGAGGGTCTCGGTCTCGGCCGTGAGGTTCTGCCAGGCGTGGCCGGATCCCGGCTTCTCGGCGGCGGATGACTGGTACATCGCCACCACGACCGGCAGATGCTCGCGGAACAGCTTCCAGATGATCGCGACGTGCCAGCGGAGCTGGGCTCGATCGGTGAGGTCGTGGTCGCGCGGATGCGGCTCGATCTCGGCGTCCGAGTCCGCTTCGAGGTCGGCCAGCAGGCTCTTGAGCAGTTCTTCCTTGCTCGCGAAGTGGTCGTAGAACGACCCGGTGGCCCGTCCCGCCGCACGGGTGATGTCCGTGATCTTGGTGTTGAGATAGCCGTCCTCCACGAACAACCGCCGGGCCGCCTCCTTGAGCGCCGCCTCGGTCTCGGCCGCCCGCGCCTTCCGAACTCCCACTGGAACTCCCCTTGACGTCCATCGACGGCCACATGATACTGAACCTGCGTTCGCCGAATACACATTCAGTGAAACTGGATTCAGGGAGCATGCATGAAGGTGATTGTCGTCGGCGCGGGAGTCGCGGGGGCCGCGAGCGCGATCGCACTGCGGCGGATCGGCGCCGAGGTCACGGTGTACGAGGCGTACGAGGACCCCGCCGGGCGGGTCGGCTCCTTCCTGAGCCTGGCCACCAACGGACTGCGCGCGCTCGACGGGCTCGCCTGCCTGGAAGAGGTCCAGCGGGCCGGCTTCGAGGTCCCACGGCAGCGCATGTGGGCCGGCTCCGGGAAGCTGCTGGGCGATGTGCCCCGGGGCCGGCTCACCGGCGACGCGCTGAACAGCGTGACGCTGATGCGCGGAGACCTCGTGGCGGCGCTCCGCGCGGCGGCCCTGCGGTCGGGCGCCCGGATCGTCACCGGCGAGCGGCTGACCGACGCGGTCACCGCCCCTGACGGTGTACGGGCCGAGTTCGCAAGCGGGCGCGTCGCGGTGGCCGACCTGCTGGTCGGCGCCGACGGCATCTGGTCCACGACCCGCGGAATCCTCGCCCCGTCCGCCCCGACGCCGACCTACGCGGGGCTTTACAGCATCTCGGGCGTCGCCGAGGGCATCGAGGTCGAGCGGGGCACGTTCAACATGGTCTTCGCCCGAAACGGCGCTTTCATCTATATACCCACCCCCGACGGCTCCCTGTGGTGGTCAGCGCAGGTCGCCGCGCCCGAGCAGCCGGCGCCGGCCGGGACCGGGGACGCGGAACGGCTGGAGCGGCTGAGCGGGCTCTACCGCTCCGAGGAGCTACCGCAGGCCATCCTCAGAGCGACGACGGCCATCCACCGGCCGACGCTCATGCACACGCTCGCCGAGGTTCCGGTGTGGCACAACGACCGCGTCGTGCTCGTGGGCGACGCCGGGCACCCGGTCGGCGCCGGGCAGGGCGCGTCCATGTCGATCGAGGACGCGCTGGTGCTCGCGCAGGCGCTTGCCGGCACCACGACGATCCCGGCCGGACTGGAGACGTACGCCCGGAGGCGGCGCGCGCGCGTCGCCAGGATGGTCAAGGCCGCCGGCGACAACCGGGACGCCAAGACCGCCGGACCGATCGGCCGCCGTCTCAACGACCTGATCATGCCGATCTTCTTCCGGCACTTCCACGAGAAGGCCACCGGCTGGCTCTACTCCCACGACCTCGGAACGCTCCCCGCCCCGGCGGAGGCGGCGGTCCGGGAAAGCTGAGCCACCGGCCGGGAACCGGCGTCGATCCCCCGCGTGTACGTGCGGACTACCCGCCACCGCGTACATCAGCACGCGACGGCCACGGCCGATCAGGTGATCGCGGCTCACCGGCCGGGCGCGACCCGCGCACGTCCGTGAGCGGCCCGGGAAAACCTGGCCGGCGGACACGTCGTTCCAGGCAGGCGGTCATGAGAAATCCGGGTGCGGGAGACCTGGCGCGGCCGAGACCATGATCCGTATGAGCATCTGCATCTTCTGCGAGATCATCGCGGGGCGAGCCGAGGCCAGCGTCGTCTACGCCGATGACAGCGTGGTGGCCATCCTGGACCGCGCCCCAGCCACGGTCGGTCATGTACTGGTGATCCCACGCACGCACATGGCCGGGCCGGCGGACGCCGATGACGCGGTCGGTGCGGCGATCTGGCGGACGGCACAGCGTGTGTCGGTCGCGTTGCGGGCGTCGGGGCTCCGCTGTGACGGAGTGTGGCTGTCATTGGCCGACGGGGAAGCCGCCGGACAGGAGGTCTCCCATCTCCACCTGCACGTGGTGCCCCGTTACCCGGGGGACGGCGTTGTGGTCACCGCTGACTGGAAGGAGCGCTCGCGTGAGCTCCTCGACCAAGACGCGGCACTGATCCGGAAGGCGCTCACCTGATTGCTCCTCCGTCAGGGGCCTCTCGCCTCGCGAGGCGCTCATCCGCCCCGGCGTGGACGAGAACACCTTCGAAGAGATGACCTTCGATGAGCTCGATGAGCTCGATGAGCTCGTGGACGAGGAAGTGATGAGTTCGGGCGTGACGGCCCCGGCTACGTCGGTGCCGTGCAGCTCGACGGCTGGGCCGTGCTCGGCGAGCTCTGGGGCTGTCGGGTCGCCGTCAATGACGGCGTGCTGGACCGTGTCTCGAACCCCAGGACAGCGGCCTGAGGAGACCTGCGCTCGGTGAGCAGGCTCGCGACACGTACAGTCGATCTTGAATTAATAGTACGGGAAGCGATATATATCAGACATGGCGCTACGCGAGCAGAGCTACCTGATATTGCTGGCCCTCTCCCAAAGCCCGCTCCATGGATACGGAGTGATCAAAACAGTGCGGGAGCTCTCCGAAGATCGCGTACGACTCGGTGCCGGCACCCTCTACGGCGCTCTGGACCGGCTGGCGGGCGACGGACTGGTGATCGTGGTCAAGGAGGAGGTCGTCTCCGGCCGGCACCGCCGCTACTACGACCTCACCGGCCATGGACGTCAGGTGCTGGCCGATGAGACTGTCCGCCTGGCGCGTCTGGCCGCCACCGCTCAGCACCGCTTGAGCCTCCAGCCCGGAATGGGAATGTGATGACCCCCGATGCCACCGCCGACTACGAGCGCCGCTGCCGGTTGCTGATACGTCTGGCCTACCCGCCCCGCTTCCGGGAGTTCCGCGGCGCGGAACTCATGGGCACTCTGATGGACCTGGCCGGACCAGATCAGAGTAGCCCGACCTTGCGCGAGTGCCTGGACGTAATCCGTGGCGGGCTCATGCTGCGCCTGCGCGAACACCCGCCGTTGTGGCACTGGTTGCTCTACCGGCTGACACCGGTCCGATTGCCCTGGAAGTATCGCTGGTGGGCCAGGGACGATATCCAAGGCCGGTTCTTCCTTGAGCGACGGCTCGCCCTTGCCCTCCTCCTCGACCTCCCGATACTCCTGGTGATCACCCAGTCGCCTCCGTCGTACGCGCACATGGTGGGAGCGCTGTTTGTCTACCTGATCGTCCTGCCATCCAAGGGCTCGATGAGACGCACGATGCTCGCCAAACACGAGTTCCACCCTGATGGCACCTCTTACTTTCCGCGTCCACCGGAATTCCACCCTGAGAGTGAGGCCTATGAGCTCCGGCCGGACCACCTCCGGAGAACACGACGGCCAGGCCACTGACGCGCTCAACGCCACCTTCCACCAGGGCTGGAGCCTTCCCGTCTTCCTTCCCGCACCGAGCAGGCAAGCATGTCCAGATCGTCAGGCTTAAGCACTGTTCATGGCCGCGTCTCGGCGTCCGCGTTGGGCTTGTCCCCGGCCCGGGTCGCGCCGGCGATCAGGACGAGCGCAGCAACAGCACCGTAGAGCGGGAGCACGAACCCAGGTCCCTGCGAGCCCTCGGGGCAATAAGGGGCGAAGAACGCAATGGTCGACAGCGCGTAGTAAGCGGCTGTCGCGAGCGCTCCACCCGCTCCTATCCAGGCGAGGAGCCGGTGCCTTTGGGGCAGTGATCGCCGTGCGGCCACGGCCAGCGCCATCAAGGTAAGGGGAAGGAGAGTGGCCATCGCGCCGAAGCCCAGGCCGAGCACATCACGACCCGTGTATCCACCTTCGGTGTCCAAATAGGCGCAGATGTAGATCTCTGTATCCACTGGCAACGAAACCCAGTTAGGAAGGGTGGACAGAAGGACGGCACCCATCCAACACAACAGTGCGCGGTGCTTCATCGCCCATATCCCCCGGGACCCCGCAACCGCTCACCCTCCGGGCGGACCTCGGGACGGGGAGGCTCAGTGTTCCGGCTGTAGCTCGTGACCTTCGGACGAGATACGACCTTAGTCACTCAGTTAGTCACTCGGAAGATCAAAAAGGCCACTTCCCTTGCTGGGAAATGGCCTCTGAGCTGGGTGGGGCTACCAGGACTTGAACCTGGGACCTCTTCCTTATCAGGGAAGCGCTCTAACCGTCTGAGCTATAGCCCCTCGTTACGAGAGAGAACGGTATCGCATCCGCCTGCTGGAGGCGAATCCGTCCCGTTCGAACAGGGAAAAGCTTACCCTGTCCGGGCACCCACTCGCGCCATGTCCCCGGCCGGTGGGCCGGGGCATGGCGACAGGTGGTTACTCGGCCTCGCTGAAGGTGACTTCCACGCCGCCGACCAGGTCGGAGGCGATGTTGTAGATGACCGAACCGAGGGTGGACAGGGCCGTGATCAGCACCACGTTCACCGCGCCGATCAGGGCGGTGTAGCCGAGGATACGGACCGGCTCGAACCAGGAGGCGACGTCCACGCCGCTGGTGGACTTGCCGTCGGCCGTCGTGAGCTGGTTCACCGTCTGGATGATGTTGTCGAACACTCCCAGGCCGGACAGCACCATGTAGAGCACCGCGACCGCGACGAACAGCACCACGAAGCAGACCAGGGAGACCACGAAGCTGAACTTCATGGCCGACCACGGCTCGATGCGGCGCAGCACCAGGTGGGCCTTGCGCGGCGCCCGCGGAGGGGTGTCGGCCGCCTTCTTGTCCCGTGTCTCCGGCGCGGGGGACGACAGGCCGCCTGGAGCCCAGGAGGAGCTGTCGTTCTCTGCCCGCGGGCGGATGCGCACGGTGGAGTCGCCGGGTTTGCCGTCCTCGATCGCCGTCACGTTCTGCCTGCCCTTGAGGTCGTCGGTTACCGAATTATCGGTCTCCGGCGTGGGCTTACCACCGTCAGCCGGTGACTCGACCACATTGGCGGCGTCCGCTTCGGTGGTCTTATCCATCTTCTCCGTCACCTGGTCGCGTGTCGATGAGGAGGCCGGACGTGGACCTGGTCTGGCCTGAGCGCACACAGGTTACTCCCCTTCCCCGTTTTGCTCGGTCTCCAACGCCTCGTTTTGCTCGGTCTCCAACGCCTCGGCATTACGGGCGAGAGCCACGACGCTGTCCCCCTCTGCGAGATTCATCAGACGTACCCCCATGGTCTGGCGACCGGACTGCTTGATCTCCCCTGCGCTGGTCCGGATAACCCCGCCGGCGGACGTGATCGCGAAAACCTCGTCCTCCGGACTGACCATGGCAGCACCAACCAGCTTGCCACGAGCACTGACGATCTTCGCAGTCAGGACGCCCTTGCCTCCCCGTCCCTGGACAGGGTACTGATCGGCCGGGGTGCGCTTGGCATACCCGCCCTCGGTCGCGATCAACACATCGTCGCCGTCGGCGATGCGGTTCATCGCCAGCAGCTCGTCCCCGTCGAGGAAACGCATGCCGATCACACCGCTGGTCGCCCGGCCCATCGGGCGCAGGGCCTCGTCGGAGGCCGTGAAGCGGATGGACTGGGCGCCGCGGGAGACCAGGAGGAGGTCGTCCTCCTCGGACACCAACCGGGCAGCGATCACTTCGTCATCTTCTCGCAGGTTGATGGCGATCAGGCCACCCGAACGCGGCGAGTCGTATTCGGACAGACGCGTCTTCTTCACCAGACCGCTGCGGGTGGCGAGCACGAGGTAGGGGGCGACCTCGTAGTCGCGCAGGTCCAGCACCTCCATGACGACCTCGTCGGGCTGCATGGCCAGCAGGTTCGCCAGGTGCTGGCCGCGGGCGTCGCGGCCGGAGTCGGGCAGCTCGTAGGCCTTGACCCGGTAGACCCTGCCCTTGTTGGTGAAGAACAGCAGCCAGTGGTGGGTCGTCGTGACGAAGAAGTGGTCGACGATGTCGTCCTGCCGGAGCTGCGCGCCGCGCACACCCTTGCCGCCGCGCTTCTGCGCCCGGTAGAGGTCGGTGTTGGTGCGCTTGGCGTAGCCGCCGCGGGTGATCGTGACGACCATGTCCTCCTCGGCGAGGAGGTCTTCGATCGACATGTCGCCCTCGTAGGCGATGATCTCCGTCTTGCGCTCGTCGCCGTACTTCGAGGCGATCTCCGAGAGCTCGTCGAAGACGATGCCCCGCTGCCGCTCGGGCGAGGCGAGGATCTCCTGGTAGTCGATGATGTGCGCCATCAGCGCGTCGTACTCATCGGTGATCTGCTGCCGCTCCAGGGCGGCCAGCTTGCGCAGCTGCATGTCGAGGATGGCCTGCGCCTGGATCTCGTCGATCTCCAGCAGCGCCATGAGGCCGCCCTGCGCGGCCGACGCCGACGGCGAGCGGCGGATGAGGGCGATGACCTCGTCCATCCGCTCGAGCGCCTTGAGCAGCGCGCGCAGGATGTGGGCCCGCTCCTCGGCCTTGCGCAGCAGGTAGCGCGTCCGGCGGACCACGACCTCGATCTGGTGGGCCACGTAGTGGCGGACGAACTGGTCCAGCCGCAGGGTCCGGGGCACGCCGTCGACCAGCGCCAGCATGTTGGCGCCGAAGGTGGTCTGGAGCTGGGTGTGCTTGTAGAGGTTGTTCAGCACGACCTTGGCGACCGCGTCGCGCTTGAGCACGATCACCAGACGCTGGCCGACCCGGGAGGAGCTCTCGTCGCGGACGTCGGCGATGCCGGTGATCCGGCCCTCCTTCACCGACTCGGCGATCGACAGTGCGAGGTTGTCGGGGTTGACCTGGTAGGGCAGCTCGGTGACGACCAGGCACTGACGCCCCTTGGCGTCCTCCTCGACCTCCACGATCGCCCGCATCGTGATCGAGCCGCGGCCGGTCCGGTAGGCGTCGTCGATGCCGCGGCGGCCGACGATCAGCGCGCCGGTCGGGAAGTCGGGGCCCTTGACCCGGGCGATCAGCGCCTCAAGCAGCTCCTCGTCACCGGCCTCGGGGTTCTGCAGGGCCCACTTGATGCCTTCGGACACCTCGCGCAGGTTGTGCGGCGGGATGTTGGTGGCCATGCCGACCGCGATGCCCGCCGAGCCGTTGACCAGCAGGTTCGGGAACCGCGACGGCAGGACCAGCGGCTCCTGGGAACGCCCGTCGTAGTTGGGCTGGAAGTCGACGGTGTCCTTGTCGATGTCACGGATCATCTCCATGGCGATCGGCGCGAGCTTGCACTCGGTGTATCGCATGGCGGCCGGCATGTCGTTGCCCGGCGACCCGAAGTTGCCCTGTCCGTCGACCAGGGTGTAGCGCAGCGCCCAGGGCTGTGCCAGCCGTACGACGGTGCCGTAGATCGAGGAGTCGCCGTGCGGGTGGTAGGAGCCCATGACGTCACCGACGACGCGGGAGCACTTGAAGTAGCCGCGGTCGGGGCGGTAGCCGCCGTCGTACATGGCGTAGAGCACGCGGCGGTGGACCGGCTTGAGTCCGTCGCGGACGTCGGGCAGCGCACGGGCCACGATGACGGACATCGCGTAGTCCATGTAGCTGCGCTGCATCTCCGACTGGATGTCGACCGGCTCGATGCGCTCTGCGGGCGGAGTGTTCACATCCGTCACGGGTGGTGGATCCCTTTCAGAGTCGGAGGAGAGGCTGTACGGCTACCGCTACACATCGAGGAAACGGACGTCTCGCGCGTTTCTGATGATGAAGGAGCGGCGGGCCTCGACGTCCTCACCCATGAGAACGCTGAACAGTTCGTCGGCCTGCGCGGCGTCGTCGAGGGTGACCTGGCGCAGGACGCGGGTCTCCGGGTTCATCGTGGTCTCCCAGAGCTGGGAGGCGTTCATCTCGCCCAGACCCTTGAACCGCTGGATGCCGTCGTGCAGGCGCGGGTCGCGCTTGCCCCGGGCCATGCCGTCCGCGATGATCGCGTCGCGCTCCGGGTCGGAGTAGGCGTAGGAGGCGTCCTCGCCCCGGCGGTCCCACTTGATCTTGTAGAGCGGCGGCTGGGAGAGGTAGACGTGCCCGGCCTCGATCAGGGGCCGCATGAAGCGGAACAGCAGCGTCAGCAGCAGCGTGTTGATGTGCTGGCCGTCGACGTCGGCGTCGGCCATCAGGATGAGCTTGTGGTAGCGGAGCTTGGCGATGTCGAACTCGTCGTGGACGCCGGTGCCCATGGCGGTGATCAGCGCCTGGACCTCGGCGTTCTTCAGCACCTTGTCGATGCGTGCCTTCTCCACGTTCAGGATCTTGCCGCGGATGGGCAGGATCGCCTGGAACTTGGAGTCGCGGCCGCCCTTGGCGGAGCCGCCCGCCGAGTCACCCTCGACGATGAACAGCTCGCACTTCTCCGGATCGCTCCACTGGCAGTCGGCCAGCTTGCCGGGCAGACCGGAACCCGACTCCAGCAGCGACTTGCGCCGGGTCAGGTCGCGGGCCTGGCGGGCCGCGATGCGGGCGCGCGCGGCCTGCAGGGACTTGTTGATGACGTCCTTGGCCTCGCCCGGGTTGCGCTCGAACCAGTCGCGCAGGTGGTCGTTGCAGGCCTTCTGGACGAACGACTTGGCCTCGGTGTTGCCCAGCTTGGTCTTGGTCTGGCCCTCGAACTGGGGGTCGGCCAGCTTCACCGAGATGATCGCGGTGAGGCCCTCACGGATGTCCTCGCCGGAGAGATTGTCGTCCTTGCCCTCCTTGAGGAACTTCTGCTCGCGGGCGTAGCGGTTGACGATCGACGTCAGCGCCGCCCGGAACCCCTCCTCGTGGGTGCCGCCCTCGGCCGTGTTGATCGTGTTGGCGAAGGTGTAGACCGACTCGCTGTAGGAGTTGTTCCACTGCATGGCGATCTCGACCGAGATCCCCTCGCCGTTCTCCTCGAAGTCGATCACCGAGAGGTGCGCGGCTTCCTTCTTGGAGTTGAGGTGCTTGACGAAGTCGGACAGGCCGCCCTCGTAGTGGTAGACCACCTCGACGGGCTCACCGTCGATGTGGTCGGGCCGCTCGTCCCGGATGGAGATCGTCAGGCCCTTGTTGAGGAAGGCCATCTCCTGGAAGCGGCGCGAGAGCGTCTCGAAGCTCCACGTCGTGGTCTCGAAGATGGTCTCGTCGGCCCAGAACGTGATCGAGGTGCCGGTCTCGCCGGTCGGCTCGCCCTTCTCCAGGGGCGCCGTCGGCCGGGAGTCCGCGTAGGACTGCCGCCAGTAGTGA
The DNA here is from genome assembly GCF_030811595.1 of Streptosporangium brasiliense. Lineage (NCBI taxonomy): Bacteria > Bacillati > Actinomycetota > Actinomycetes > Streptosporangiales > Streptosporangiaceae > Streptosporangium > Streptosporangium brasiliense. The sequence goes on along the minus strand of NZ_JAUSRB010000002.1, from coordinate 1,765,504 downwards.
CCGTCGGTGCGGATCTCCACCTCCAGCCTGGTGGACAGCGCGTTCACCACGGAGACGCCGACGCCGTGCAGACCGCCGGAGACCGCGTAGGACTTGCCGTCGAACTTGCCTCCCGCGTGCAGCACGGTCAGGACGACCTCGACCGCGGGGCGCTTCTCGACGGGGTGCATGCCGACGGGGATGCCACGGCCGTTGTCCACGACCCGCACGCCGTTGTCGGGGAGCAGGGTGATCTCGATCCGGTCGGCGTGCCCGGCCAGGGCCTCGTCGACGGAGTTGTCCACGACCTCGTAGACGAGGTGGTGGAGACCGCGTTCTCCGGTCGAGCCGATGTACATACCCGGGCGCTTACGGACCGCCTCGAGTCCTTCGAGAACGGTGATTGAGCTAGCGTCGTAGGACAAGTGCGGAATCCTCCTGCCGCGGACATGCAGCGGGAGAAACGAATCTCAGCCCCGCCGTGCCCGTCACCGTCGTGAATGCCCCGATGCGCTCACCCAGGGGAGTCGGCTTACGTGCCGGGGGTGACACGCAAACGGACGTGTCCGGAATTCGGTTTCATTCTAGCGGCTCGGCGCGCGTGATGTGGCATTGACGGGCTCCAGAACGCTCTGTCGCGCGTCGACCATCCACTCAAGCATCCCCCTACACGGAGGGGGGTCATCGCGCCAGAGAGGCCGCTGATCCGTTTTCCGGGAAGTCGATCACCCGTAGGTGTCACCCGGGCCGCGGCTGCCGGTGACCCGCAGACCACCGCTGGGACGCGGCCCGTTCTGCGGGCCGCGCACCTTCACCCGCTGCACCGTTCCGTCGCCGAGCTCCTCGTTCAGGCGTCTGACCAGGGTTCTTGCCAGCAGCCGCACCTGGGTCGCCCAGGCGGTGGAGTCGGCGACCACCACGACCTCGCCGTCGGCGAAGGTCTCCGGCCGGGTGTGCGCGGCCAGATCGGAGCCGACGATCTCGTGCCAGCGGCCGAACACCCCGCCCACGGCGACGGGCTGTTCCCAGCCGCGGTCGGCCAGCAGATCGGCGATGGCCCGGCCGAAAAGCTGGGGATCGCCGAAATCCCGGCGCGGGCCGGCCGCCCTGCGCCGGGGCTCCCGGCGGGGGAGCTGCCCCCTCCTGGCCGCGTCCGCCTTGGCCTGGGCCAGCTTCTCGCGGGCCAGCGCCGCGCCCTTGGCCGCCGCGCTCCTGGCCGACCCCGCCTCCGGCGTCTCCGGCCCGGGGACGGCCCGGCCGTCCGCTCCGGGCACGGCCCGGGGCTCCCCGGACGGTGTCGCGCCGGGCTCCGGCGAGCTCCCCGCGGCCGCGCTCCTGCTCTCCCTCTCCCCAGATGCGCTCCTGATCTCTCCGGCCGCGCTCCGGGGCTCCCCGGACGGTGCCGGGCCGTGCTCCGGGGACCTGTCATCGGACACGCTGCACGCTCCCCTCGGTGACGGCGTATCGGGCCCCGACCAGCTCCGCGGGCACGTCGTCGGCGACCGCGGCGGTGATCAGCACCTGCTCGGCCGGGGCGACGATCTCGGCCAGCCGGCGGCGGCGCTGGTTGTCCAGCTCGGCGAAGACGTCGTCGAGGATCAGCACCGGATCACCGCCGTCGGCCCTGAGCAGGTCGTAGGCGGCCAGCCGGAGTGCCAGCGCGAACGACCACGACTCGCCGTGGCTGGCGTAACCGCGCGCGGGCAGCTCCCCCAGGCCGAGGAACAGGTCGTCGCGGTGCGGGCCGACGAGGGTGACGCCGCGTTCGATCTCGGAGTCGCGGACCTCCAGCAGGCCGGCCCTGAGCCGCTCCTCCAGGGTCGCGCGGTCGGCCCCGGCCTCGGTGGGGAGCGTGCCGCGATATTCCAGGCAGGCGGGGGCCGAGCCGGGCGCGAGGGCCGCGTAGGAGGCCGAGACCAGCGGCCGCAGCGCCTCGACCAGCTCCAGCCGGGCCGCGAGCAGCTCCGCGCCGTGCCTGGCCAGATGGGCGTCCCAGACCTCCAGGGTGCTCAGGGGGTCTCCGGCGCCGGCCGCGGCGAACGCCGCGTCGTGCTCGGCCCGCCGCCCGCTCCGGCCGCCCCGCCGGGCCTGCGCCGCCGTACGCAGCAGGGCGCCGCGCTGCTTGAGCACCCGGTCGTAGTCTGCGCGGACCCCCGCGAACCGGGGCGCCCTGGCCACCAGCAGGTCGTCGAGGTAGCGGCGCCGCTCGGAGGGGTCTCCCTTGACCATGGCCAGGTCCTCGGGGGCGAACAGGACCGTGCGCAGCAGCCCGACGACGTCGCGCGGGCGCGAGACCGGCGAGCGGTTCAGCCTGGCCCGGTTGGCCCGGCCCGGGTTGATCTCCAGCTCGACCAGCGCCCGCCGGTCCTCCCGGACGATCACGGACCGGATGATCGCCCGCGCCGCCCCCTGCCGCACCAGCGGCCCGTCGCTGGCGACCCGGTGGCTCGACTGCGTCGCCACGTATCCCAGCGCCTCGACCAGGTTGGTCTTGCCCTGCCCGTTGGGACCCACGAAGGCCGTGACCCCCGGCTCCAGGCCGAGGTCGACGGTGTCGTAGGACCGGAAGTCGGTCAGGGAGAGGTTGGCGACATGCACCCCAGGAAGATTAGTCGGACACGCCCCCCGCCGGGGCCTCGCCTGGTCCGTACGGCCCGCGTCCACGGGCCGGCGCGGCCCGCACGCCCGCGGGAGGACGGGCGCTGACAAGCCCGCCGCCCATCGGTCCGTCGCCGGCAGGCCGGTCGTCCACCGGTCCGTACGGCCCGCGTCCGGTGCGGGGACGCGGGTCTCCACGACCGGCGCCGTACGGGCCGGCGCGGCCCGCCCGTCGGCGGGGTTGCGGGCCCGAGCCCGTGGGAGGGCTCGGGCGCGGGTCGTACGGGGCCGGTCGATCTTCCGGCCTCCGTCGGAGACCCGGTCTACTTCTCGGCCTCCACCGGAGGGACGACGTCGGCGCCCGGGGCGTCGGCGCCCTTGGCGGTCTCGCCCTCCTTGGAGGTGACGGCGTGCCCGCCGAACTGGTTGCGCAGGGCCGCGACGACCTTCATGGCCGGCGAGTCGTCCTGCCGGGAGGCGAAGCGGGCGTAGAGCGCAGCGGTGATGACCGGCAGCGGCACCGCGTGGTCCACGGCGGCCTGCACGGTCCACCGGCCCTCGCCGGAGTCCTGCGCGTAGCCCTTCAGCTCGGCCAGGGCCGGGTCCTCGTCGAGCGCGCGGACCAGCAGGTCGAGCAGCCACGAGCGGATGACCGTGCCGTTGCGCCAGCTCTTGAAGGCACCGGGGACGTCGGTCACGACGTCGGAGGCCTCCAGCAGCTCCCAGCCCTCGGCGAAGGCCTGCATCATGCCGTACTCGATGCCGTTGTGGACCATCTTCGCGAAGTGGCCGGCGCCGACCTCACCGGCGTGGACGAAGCCGCCCTCTTCGGGCTTGAGCGTGTCGAAGATCGGCATCAGCCGCTCGACGCCCTCCTTGGAGCCGCCGACCATCAGCGCGTAGCCGTTCTCCAGGCCCCAGATCCCGCCGCTGACCCCGCAGTCGATGAAGCCGATCCCCTTGGCGCCCAGCTCGGCGGCGTGCTTCTGGTCGTCCAGATAGTGCGAGTTGCCACCGTCGATGACGATGTCGCCGGACGACAGCAGGTCGCCGAGTTCCTCGACCGTCGCCTGCGTCGGCGCCCCGGCGGGCACCATGACCCACACCGTGCGCGGCGCCTGGAGGCGGTCCACCAGGTCCTTCAGGCTGGAGACGTCACTGACCGCGGGATCGCGGTCGTATCCGACGACGTCGTGACCGCCGCGGCGCAGCCGCTCGGCCATGTTGCCGCCCATCTTGCCCAGCCCGACCATGCCGATCTGCATACGAGCACCCCCTTCAGGGTTCCATCATCCACCTACACCCGGCGTGCCAGCGCAAGCCGTACCAGATCGGCGTTTCCATCAACGGGACCGCCCACAGGGCTGTGGAGAACGTCCTCGAGACCGATGCGCGTGGCCAGACCTAATTGCCCCGCTTCATCGACAAGTATCCAGGCAGGTTCTCCCTCCCCGTGGAGCAGCCGCGGGCCGGGGACGGCGAGCTCGTCGAGACGGCCGAGCACGGCGTGCGCACGCGACACGGCGGTGTCCGCGGAGCCTCCGATGATCTCGACGAGCACCCGTACGCACTCCAGCCCGGTCTCGGCGAGCGCTTCGGCGTCGCCGATGGACCAGACCCCTGCCTCGACGCCCACGCCGAGCCGCCGAAGATCATGCCACAGGTCGGAGAAGCCGGGTTCGGAGAGGTTCACCGACGCGAAGTCCGGCCGGTCCTCCACGGGCAGCGCGGCCCAGCCCCGTACGGCCTCGCGCCGCGCCCCCGCGTCCCCGCCGGTCATCCACAGCCCTGTGCTCACCCCGACGGGGAGCCCGGGGCACGCCCGCCGCACCGCGCGGACGGCCGCACCGATGTGGACGGCGCTGAGCGTCTCGCTGCCCGCCTCGTCACGCGGATGCATGTGCACGGCCGCCGCACCCGCCTCACGGGCCTCACGGGCCGCCTCAGCGAGCTCCAGGGGCGTCAGGGGGAGGGCCGGGTGCGCCCCCGGCTCCCTGTTGCCGTTGAGACACGCCTTGATCATGGCTAGGCCCATTCACGCCTCCCCGATCCGCTCCGCGCCCGCGGACGGATCCCGGGGACGCTCCGGGACAAGTATTCAGCTGGACAGGCGGATGGGCATGATCAGGTAGCGGTAGTCGGGGACGCCCCCGTCGTCCACAGGCTTGCCGCCGGTGAGGATGGCGGGCTTGGTGGAGGTCGTCATCTGCAGGCGGGCGACGTCGGAGTCGATCGCGCCCAGGCCCTCCAGCAGGAACTGGTGGTTGAAGGCGATGTTGATGTCGTCGCCCTCGAAGTCCACCGGGAGCACCTCGACGGCCTGGGCCTCGTCGCCGCTGCCCGCCTCCAGGACGACCTCGTCGCCGCGGAAGGCCAGCCGGACCGGGGTGTTGCGCTCGGCGACCAGGGCCACGCGCTTGACGGCCTCGACGAACGCGCTCGTGGACAGGTCCGCCCGCGCGGAGAACTCGGTCGGCAGCAGCGAGCGGTATTTGGGGAACTCCGGGTCGAGCAGCCGGGTGGTGGTGCGGCGGCCGGCGCTGGAGAAGCCGATCATGCCTTCGCCGGTGCCGCCGACGGAGCTCATCGCGATCTCGACCTCGGCGCCGGTGCTCCCCAGGGCCTTGGCGGCGTCGGCGAGGGTCTTGCCCGGGATCATGGCGATCGCCGAGAAGTCGGGCTGGCCCGGCTGCCACTTCAGCTCCCGCACGGCGAGGCGGTAGCGGTCGGTGGCGGCGAGGGTGACGGTGTCGCCCTCGATCTCCATGCGCACGCCGGTCAGCATCGGCAGGGTGTCGTCCTTGCCCGCCGCCACCGCGACCTGGCCGACCGCCGAGGCGAACACGTCGCTGCCCACCCGCCCGGCGGCCGGGGGCATCGTCGGCAGGGAGGGGTAGTCCTCCACAGGCATGGTGAGAAGTGTGAACCGGGCGCTGCCACAGGTGACGACAGCCTTGGCGCCCTCCACGACGAAGTCCACAGGCTGTGCGGGCAGCGCGCGGGTGATCTCGGCGAGGAGCTTGCCCGAGACGAGCACCACGCCCGCCTCGCCGCTCTGCGGTTCGAGGGTCACCTCGGCGGAGACCTCGTAGTCGAAGCCGGAGAGCTTGAGCTGCCCCGTCTCCGTGACTTCCAGGCGCATGCCGGCCAGCACCGGCACGGAGGGACGCGCCGGAAGACTGCGTGCCGTCCATGCGACCGCCTCAGCGAGTACGTCTCGCTCGATCCGGAACATCACGTGGATCTGCCTCCTGTGTGTCGAGCGCTCTTCGCTCGATGCCTTGGGTTCGAGTGTTCACTGTCCCGCACATGCGCTCCCCGGAACCCCTCTATGGGTCTTGAGTTTCTAGTTAGAGATACAAGGGGTCATCGCATTAGGGGCTGTGGAAACTGTGGAAGATCGCTGTTTCCGCAGGTCAACTATAGTTTTTTCATCCACTGGGGGTGTGGGTGACGGGTGTGGAGAACTCGCGGGGCTGGGGAGAACCGAGCTGTACACACAGGCCATCCCCAGATCTTGGTGCCGTCGTCCACCGGTTATCCACGAGGTTTCCCCAGGTTCTCCACGGGGTAGGAAGGCGTTTTGTCCCTGGGGAAAACTCTCTTCACAGGGCGTCCCCAGGTTCTCCCCAAGTTGTCCACGAGTTGTCCCCAGGTTCTCCCCAGAGTTGTCCCCAGGCCGTGTGGGCACCCGGAACCCCCCGATCCGGCGTTGATCATGGTCGGCGGCGCCGATCGAACCCGCCGGCCGGCCCCGTACCACTGATCCACAAGGTTTTCCACAGCCTGTGCATCACGCCAGGGCGAATCTCATCCATTGCGCGACTGCTGCTTGATCCGCGTGGTGAGTTCGTTGACCTGGTTGTAGATGGACCGACGCTCCGCCATGAGCGAGCGGATCTTCCGGTCGGCGTGCATGACCGTGGTGTGGTCGCGTCCGCCGAACTGCTGACCGATCTTCGGCAGCGACATGTCGGTGAGCTCCCGGCACAGATACATGGCGATCTGCCGGGCGGTGACCAGGACGCGTGAGCGCGACCCGCCGCACAGGTCGTCGATCGACAGGCCGAAGTAGGCGGCGGTGGAGGCCATGATCGTGGCGACCGTTATCTCGGAGCCGGCGTCCTCGGTGATCAGGTCCTTGAGCACGACCTCGGTGAGCTGCAGGTCCACCGACTGCCGGTTGAGGCTGGCGAACGCGGTGACCCTGATCAGGGCCCCCTCCAGCTCGCGGATGTTGGTGGAGATGCGGCTGGCGATGTATTCCAGCACCTCGGGCGGGGCGGCCAGGCCCTCCTGGATCGCCTTCTTGCGCAGGATCGCGATGCGGGTCTCCAGCTCCGGCGGCTGGACGTCGGTGATCAGGCCCCACTCGAACCGGTTGCGGAGCCGGTCTTCCAGGGTGACGAGCTGCTTGGGCGCCCGGTCGCTGGAGATGACGATCTGCTTGTTGGCGTTGTGCAGGGTGTTGAAGGTGTGGAAGAACTCCTCCTGGGTCTGCTCCTTGCCCTCCAGGAACTGGATGTCGTCAACGAGCAGGATGTCCACGGCCCGGTAGCGGCTGCGGAAGCCGTCGGCCTTGTGGTCGCGGATGGAGTTGATGAAGTCGTTGGTGAACTCCTCAGAGCTGACGTATCTCACCCGCGCGCCGTCGTAGAGGCTCTGCGCGTAGTGGCCGATCGCGTGCAGCAGGTGGGTCTTCCCCAGGCCCGAGTCACCGTAGATGAACAGCGGGTTGTACGCCTTGGCCGGCGCCTCGGCCACCGCGACCGCGGCCGCGTGGGCGAAGCGGTTGCTGGAGCCGATGACGAAGGTCTCGAAGGTGTATTTCGGGTTCAGCCGGGCGGGTTCGCCCTGGGTGCGGCCGCCGCGGCCGTCCCATCTGTTGGGCACCGGGCCGGCCGCCGGCTGCGCGGGACGCTCGAAGGTGTCGGGCTCAGGGCGCGAGGCGGGAGGGGGCTGCGGGGTGTATCCGCCGCGGCCGTATCCGCCGCCCTGCTCGGCCGGCGGCGGGGCCGGGGAGGGCTCCGCCGGGAGGTACGGCTGAGCCGGCTCCTCCATGTGCTGGTAGGAGTAGGAGAACGGCTGGGCCTGTGGTTGGTGCTGTGGATATTCGGTGGACGGCGGTGCGGCGGGCCCGGCGGCCGGGTAGGGGTGCTGGGGCCCGGATCCGCCGTGGTGCTGGGCGTTCACCGGCTGTGCATAACCCTGCTGCTGTCCACCGCCCTGTGGATAACTCTGCGGCGGCGCCTGTGGATAGGACTCCGGGCGGGAGGCGACGCCGGAGTCGGAGCCCGTGGCGCTGGGGTCGACCATGACCGCCACCCGCATCGGGCGGCCGAACTCCTGGGAGAGCGCGTGGCTGATCAGGGGACGGAGCTTGTTCTCCAGGACATCTCTGGCGAAATCGGTGGGGGCGGCGAGCACCACGGTGTCGTTCATGAGGCCGAAGGGCCGGGTCATGCTGAGCCAGACACGCTGCTGGGACGGGACGCTCTCGTTGAGGGAGTTCTCCAGAGCCCGTGCCCACACCGCGCCGAGGTCCATTCCATCCACTGCCCGGCTCACCTCCTCCGACGCGGCCCCCGCTGAGCTCACCGCGATCTGTTTATCCACACCGATGAACCGCCGGGCGCATCGGATTCCCCCGTTGTCCACATGTCGGCCTGCCCGTGGCCCGGCGGGGTCGCTGTCTGTAATCCACAGCGAATCCACACGGTGTGCACAGCCCCCCACTTGCCGCCTGACGCATTCCGGCAGCGGAGAGTGGGTCTGGGAGGGCCGACAGTAGCCCTGTCCACAGCCGTGTTCAAGACGTTGTCCACAGCCTAGTGGCACCACGAGGGGGGCTGAGTGCACATCCTGTGGACGGCGGGGTGTCGGTGGATAAAGGGGCTGTGGATCCGTGGATAACCTAGCTCCACGTGCTTTCCGGTTTGACCTGGGACACGCGTTCCCCGTAACGTACGACGGTCGGCTTACCACGCGACGGCTATTTCGCATGCCCCGCTTACCGTAAGCCAGCCACTGCCGAGCGTCCCCATGTGCTGGGGACGCGTTTTGAAGCCTGGAGCCCACTCGTGAGCAAGCGTACTTTCCAGCCGAACAACCGTCGTCGCGCGAAGACCCACGGCTTCCGGCTGCGGATGCGCACCCGCGCCGGCCGCGCCATCCTGGCCGCCCGCCGTCGCAAGGGCCGCGCCGAGCTCTCCGCCTGACGCATCCGTTGTGCCCGGTCCGCCGGGCCAAGGCAGCAGCGTCCCGTCGCCCGCCGGCCGTGATGTCGGCGGGCGATAGCCGTACCTGCCCAGGGTCACCAAGGTTCTCGCGTGTTGCCGTCCGGGTCCCGCATGCGCCGGGGCGATGAGTTCGCAAACGCGGTCAGAAAGGGAAGCCGTGCAGGCCGTCCCGCCCTGGTCGCGCACTTGAGCGTGCGCGCGGACGGCGACGAGCCACCCCTGGTGGGATTCGTGGTGAGCCGCGCCGTGGGAGGCGCGGTCGTCCGCAACAGAGTCAAACGTCAGCTGAGACACCTCGTCCGGGACCGTCTTCACCGTCTCCCGAGAGGTAGCCTGCTGGTTGTACGCGCCAATCCATCGGCCGCGTCCGCGCGGAGCGAGCGCCTTGCCGCCGAACTCGACGTCGCGCTGGATCGTTTACTCAGGCGGCGAGAGCCTTCCAAGGCTCACATGGATGGGCGATGATGACGGCGCAGCAGATCGCCGGAGTTTCTCCGGCAGCCAGGATCCTGATGGCTCCTATCCGGTTCTACCGGACATTCGTGAGCCCTCTGCTGGGTCCCCGTTGCCGCTTCCACCCTTCGTGCAGCGCTTACGGCCTTGAGGCGATGGCCGTCCACGGTGCGTTGCGCGGCACATGGTTGACGATCCGCAGAATCGGGCGTTGCCACCCATTCCATCCCGGAGGTTTTGACCCGGTGCCCCCACGCCCGGTCCGGTCCGACGAAACGCAAGGGAGCTAGCTCGGTGGAGCTGTCCTGGCTGAATTGGCTATACACAGCCGTCGCCCAAGTCATCACCTGGATTCACCAGGGTTATAGCAGCTTCCTCGCCCCTGACAGCGGGCTGACCTGGGCGCTGACCATCATCACCCTGACCGTGCTGATGCGGCTGCTGATCTTCCCCCTCTTCCTCAAGCAGATGCGCTCGTCGAAGAAGATGCAGGAACTGGCACCGAAGGTCCAGGAGATCCGCAAGCGTTACAAGAACGACAAGCAGCGCATGAACCAGGAGGTCATGGCGCTGTACCAGGGGCAGGGGGCCAACCCGCTGGGTGGCTGTCTGCCGATCGTGGCCCAGTTCCCGATCTTCATCTCGATGTTCACCGTGCTGAACGCGATGGCCCACGGCCAGCTCAAGTTCGGCATGACGCAGCATCTCGTCGACAGCGCCCGCGCGGCGCACATCTTCGGCGCGCCCCTGCCGGCGACGTTCTGGACCGACTCGGCCGACATCATCAAGCTGGGTGCCGACCCGATCGCCACCAAGGTCGTTCTCGCGATCTTCGTGGCGATCAGCTCGCTGACCACGTTCCTCACCGTCCGGCAGAGCGTGGGCCGCTCGATGGCGCAGATGCCGGACAACCCGATGGCGCAGCAGCAGAAGATCCTGATGTACATCTCGCCGCTGTTCGCGATCTTCTCGCTGAACTTCCCCCTCGGTCTGATCCTCTACTGGGTCACCACCAACCTCTGGACCCTCGGGCAGCAGCACTGGTTCTACAGCCGCAACCCCTCCCCGGTGGTCGACGCCAAGGGCAACATGGTGACCCCCGAGCCCAAGCCGAGCCTGCTGAGCAAGGTCAAGAAGGCCGCTCCCGAGCCCGAGGCGCCGCCCGCGCCGCCGGAGCCCAAGCCGACCCGCCAGCAGCCGACCCGCCAGCCGCGCAGCAAGCGGACCGGTAGCAAGAAGTCCTGACGACAACCTGACAGCACGAAGGAGTGGCCGGACGTGACCGAGGCCGAGGCCGAAAAGGAGACCGTGAAGGCGGCTCCGGATCTCGCTGCGCTGGAGCAGGAAGGCGAGATCGCGGCGGACTACGTCGAGGGTCTGCTCGACATCGCCGACATCGACGGTGACATCGACATGGACGTCGAGGGCGATCGCGCCGTGGTGTCGGTCGTGGACATCAAGGGCGGCGACCTCGTGGGCCCCAACGGCGAGGTGCTGGAGGCGATCCAGGAGCTGACCCGGCTCGCCGTCCACCGCCAGACCGGAGAGCGCTCGCGGCTCATGCTCGACATCGGCGGCTACCGCGACCGCCGCCGGACGGAGCTGCGCGAGCTCGGCAGCAAAGTCGCCGCGGACGTCAAGCGCAACGGCGAGCCGAAGGCGCTGCAGCCGATGACCCCGTTCGAGCGCAAGATCGTGCACGACGCGGTCGCGGCGGCGGGGCTGCGGAGCGAGTCCGAGGGCGAGGAGCCCCGGCGTTTCGTGGTGGTCCTGCCCGCATAACGCAGACAGGCACAGACACTGGCCGCCGTCCCCGGTTCCCGGGGACGGCGGCCTTTTTCGCGGCCCGCCCTTGTGCGCCCGTACGGGACGGGCCGTTAGCCTTAGAAAATCCTGACCCAGACAGTCCCGAGGAAGAGTGAGCGTCGAGTGAACGAGCAGATCCCCGAGCCGCCCGAGGTCGCGCGCGAGGTGTTCACCGGCGACGCCTGGTCCAGAGCGGAGGCGTTCGCGGCGTTGCTGGCCGGGCCCGGGGTGGTGCGCGGGCTGCTCGGGCCCCGCGAGGTGCCCCGCATCTGGGACCGCCACCTGCTCAACTGCGCGGTGGTCGCCGAGGCCGTCCCCGCCGACGTGCGGCTGGTCGACATCGGCTCGGGCGCCGGTCTGCCCGGCCTGGTCCTGGCGATCGTACGGCCGGACATCAAGGTCACGCTCCTGGAGCCGCTCCTGCGCCGGACGGTGTTCCTGGAGGAGTGCGTGGAGGCGCTGAAGCTCGACAACGTCGAGGTGCTGCGCGGCCGGGCTGAGGAGTTCGTGGGGAAACGCGAGTTCGACGTGGCCTGCGCGCGCGCCGTGGCGCCGCTCGACCGGCTGCTGAAGTGGTCGCTGCCGCTGTTGCGCGAAGGGGGCGAGCTTCTCGCGATGAAGGGAGAGCGGGCAGCGGAGGAGCTGGCGGACGCCGAGGGGCAATTGCGGTCCAGTGGGGTGCAGACCGCCGAGCTTGTATCGGTCGGGCACGGTAAGGTCGAGCCGCCTGCAACTCTCATCCGAGTGGTCGCCGGTCGGACCCCCGAAGGAGCGCGGCAGGCCTCTCGCCGGAAGGATCGTGAATCGCGATCGAAGCGGGCACGACGCCAGTAGACAGACCGAGTAAAGCGAGTACGAGGCCAGTGAGTGACCGTGTGAATGCGATCGTCAGCGCGGCGGGCGGTCTCGGCTGGCCGGAGAATCCTGTCACCCCGCCCCATCGACGCTCCTCTGGCCTGGGATGGCCCGCACCGGCTCCCGCCCCCGTAGCCAGCTCGGTTGAAAGGACGACGACCGTGACCCAGACCCCCCTTAATCCCGGCGACTCGCCGCTGGTACGAGAGGCACTCAGCTCAGTGGTTTCACGTGAAACATCGGCCCAGACGACCACGGCGGCTCCTGGAGGTTCCATGGGGACCCGGGGGGAAGGCTGGCCCCGCCCTCCCAAGACACGCATCTTCACCGTCGCCAACCAGAAGGGCGGGGTGGGCAAGACCACGACCTCGGTGAACCTGGCGGCGGCGCTGTCCATGCACGGGCAGCGGGTGCTCGTGGTCGACCTCGACCCGCAGGGCAACGCCTCCACGGCGCTGTCCATCGAGCACCGTGGCGACGTGCCCGACATGTACAAGGTCCTGGTGGAGGACATGTCCCTGGCGGAGGTCGTCAAGGAGGTCCCGGAGATGCCCGGGCTCTACTGCGCCCCCGCCACGATCGACCTGGCCGGCGCCGAGATCGAGCTGGTCTCCATGGTGGCCCGGGAGGCCCGCCTCCAGCGCGCGCTGGCCGCGTACAAAGAGATCGAGCTCGACTACGTCTTCATCGACTGCCCGCCGTCGCTCGGCCTGCTGACCGTCAACGCGTTGATGGCCGCCAACGAGCTGCTGGTCCCCATCCAGTGCGAGTACTACGCGCTGGAAGGTCTCGGCCAGCTGCTCCGGAACGTGGACCTCGTCCGCGCCCATCTGAACCCCGCGCTTGATCTGTCCACCATCCTGCTGACGATGTACGACGGGCGGACCCGGCTCGCCTCCCAGGTCGCCGAGGAGGTCCGCTCCCACTTCGGTGACACCGTGCTGAACACACTGATCCCCCGGAGCGTCCGGGTCTCCGAGGCCCCGAGCTACGGCCAGTCAGTCATGACCTACGACCCGGGCTCCAGCGGTGCGATGGCCTACATGGACGCCGCCCGCGAGATGGCACATCGTGGCGCGGCCGTGTGAACGTTGACAGACTTACGGCTGTCGTCGTCGTGGGAACGCCGAGGGCGCAGACCTTGAGCCGTGGGAGGGGCAGTGAGTAAGCAGCCGAGAAGAGGGATGGGCGGTAAGGGGTTGGCGGCCCTCATTCCGACGGGCCCACCCCCGGCGCAGACCGTGGCGCCGTCGGCGACCGCGACGATGGTCGCGCCGGAGCCGGTCGCGCAGCGGCAGCCGGCCCCGGACCTCAGGCCGGTCGCGGGGGCCTACTTCCTTGAGATCCCGATCGAGGACATCGAGCCGAACCCCCGTCAGCCCCGGGAGATCTTCGACGATCAGGCGCTGGAGGACCTGGCCACCTCGATCCGCGAGGTGGGCCTGCTCCAGCCCGTCGTGGTGCGCTCGGTGGACGGAGAGCGCTACGAGCTCATCATGGGGGAGCGCCGCTGGCGCGCCTCCAAGCTCGCCGGGCTCAAGGAGATCCCGGCGATCGTGCGGAGCACCCAGGAGGACAAGCTCCTCCTGGACGCGCTCATCGAGAACCTCCAGCGCGAGCAGCTCAACCCCCTGGAGGAGGCGGCGGCCTACCGGCAGCTGATCGACGACTTCGACGCGACCCACGAGCAGCTCGCCGCCCGCATCGGCCGTTCCCGCTCCCACGTGACGAACACGCTCCGGCTGCTCAACCTTCCTCCCCGGGTCCAGCTCCGTCTGTCGGCCGGCACGATCACCGCCGGGCACGGCCGCGCTCTGCTGACCCTGGACGACCCCGCGGCGCAGGAGCGGCTCGCCGACCGGATCGTGGCCGAGCTGCTGTCGGTCCGCGCCGTCGAGGAGATCGTGGCGGTGGGGGATGCCAAGGCGGCCCCGGCGCCTGCGCAGAAGACCTCGAGGGCGAAGCCGGCCGAGGAGCCCGCGCTCCGGCACCTGGCCGACCGTCTCTCCGACCGTTTCGAGACGCGGGTGAAGGTGGACTTCGGCCGCCGCAAGGGCCGGATCGTGGTGGAGTTCGCGACCATCGACGATCTGGAGCGCATCATCGGGACCATGGCCCCGGGCTCCATGCAGACAGCCGAGGAGTGACCCTCCCCTCCACGGACGAGGTTTCGAGGGCGGGCTCCCTGTTTCACGTGAAACAGGGAGCCCGCCCTCTTCTGTCCGCTCTCTTCTTGTCCAAGGGGGATACGGCGCCGGTACGGCAGGCGGAGGGAGAGCCGTCCCCGGGGCGTAGGTGCCTGGAAGGGGCCAGGGATGCCGCCGGGTCCCGTTCCGTGGATCAGCTGAGACGCCGCGCGCGGCGCCGGCCTCCGCCGGCTGCGGACATCGTTCCGAAGCGCTCGACAGGGGACCTCAGCGAGCATCGCCGAGGTGGGCCATGGCGACCCGCGCGTTGTCGGCCAGCGGAGCGGTGGAGTCGAGTATCAGGCGCTCCTCGCGCCAGGCGTCGAAGTTCGCGCGTCGCGCATCCACCGATGCCCAGGTCGGCTCGGCGAACCCGTCGATATCGCGCTGACGGGCCTCAAGCCGTCGCCGATGCAAGGCGCGGTCGGGACAGACCACTTCGATGTAGCGCAGCGCCACACCCCGCCGGCGGGCCAGGGCGCGCCACTGCTCCCGCGCCTCCTCGGCATCGTTCACCGCGTCGACGATGACTGTCTGCCCGAGTGCGAGAACGTCGGAGGCGAGCGCCTCCACCACGACGTAGGCCGCCAGCCCGGTCGGCTGGCCGCGCCCCACCCCCGCTCTCCACATCGCCGCCTCCACCGGGTCAACCGACAGCACCGGTGCTGGAAGCAGACGGCCCAGCTCTTGAGCGATGGAACTCTTGCCGACGCCGGGCAGGCCGCTCATCACGATCAGCATGACCGGAACACTGCCACACGGCACCGACAAGGCTTGTCCATGCCGGGGAAGACCTCTCGATGATCGTCGGCCGCGCCGCTGAACCGGTCGGCGCCTCCGACCTGATTCCGGAACACTCAGCGAGCCGGTGGCTCCCAAGGGCATCTCGCCCTGCCGCCTACCCACTCCGAGTACGGTGACCCTCCGCGTACCAGTGCCCTGTCCTCAACGGTGGCGTCGTTCTCAACGGTGGCATCCGGAAAGTGCGCGCCGGCATCGACTGAAGCGGCATCCCTGAGCGCTGCGGTCTCCGGTCGATCGTCCACCGTGGCCGGTCCGTGCGGGGCCGCTGTTTCACGTGAAACGGCGGCGTGGAGGACATGGCTCCCGGAAACCCGCCCCTCTGGCGAAGATCTTCTGTTTCACGTGAAACAGAAGACCAGCGAACGGCGCTCTCTGTTTCACGTGAAACCCTGCCCCAGGGGACCGTGCTTCTGTTTCACGTGAAACTCCGCCCCGAGAGGCGATGCCTCCGTTTCACGTGAAACAGTCGCTCCTTGAGGCGGTGATCACGCGCCGCTGCTCGCTCCGTGGACGGCGAGACGGATGTCGGAGACGAAGGTGTCGACATGCTCGGCCGTGGTGTCGAAGGATGTCACCCACCGCACCACGTTCTCGTCGGCGTCCCAGACATGGAAGAGATAGCGCTGCTGGAGCTCGGCGATCGCCTTCTCCGGGAGGACCGGGAAGACGGAATTGGACTGGACGGGGTAGCGGAGCGAGACGCCGGGAAGACCGGCGACGCCGTCGGAGAGGCGGTGGGCCATCGCGTTGGCGTGGGTCGCGTTCTCGCGCCAGAGACCACCGGTGAGGAGCGCGGTCAGCTGGGCTGAGACATAGCGCATCTTGGAGGCGAGCTGCATGCCCTGCTTGCGCAGGAACAGTGCCGGAGCGTCCAGCTCGGGATTGAGGATGACGAGCGCCTCCGCGCCCATGGCGCCGTTCTTGGTGCCGCCGAAGCTGAACAGGTCCACCCCCGCGTCCGTGGTCAGCGCGCGCATCGAGCAGTCGAGCCAGGCCGCCGCGTTCGCCAGGCGAGCGCCGTCCACATGAAGGAAGAGGCCACGCGCGTGGGCGAACTCCGCGAGCTCGGCGATCTCGTCAGCGGTGTAGCAGGTGCCGCACTCGGTCGCCTGGGAGATGGAGATGACGCGGGGCTGGGAGCGTTGCACGTTACCCAGTGCGGAGAGCTCGCCACGGATGCCGTCAACCGTTATCTTGCCGTTCTCCGTGGGGAGGGGGACCAGCTTGGCGCCGAGCAGGCGTTCGGCGGCACCGCACTCGCTGGTGTTGATGTGGGCCGTGGCGGGGCAGAGCACGGCGTCGTAGGAGCGCAGGGTGAGACCCAGCCCCACGACGTTGGCGCCGGTGCCGTTGAACATGGGGTAGACGGTCGCCCCGGCGCCGAACTCGGCACGGAAGACGTCCTCCATGGCCCGGGTCCAGCTGTCTCCGCCATAGGCGGGGGCATCTCCGGTGTTCGCGTCGACGACGGCGGAGAGAACCGCGGGGTGCACGCCCGCGTGGTTGTCGCTGGCGAAACTCTTGGGGAAGGGGGTGGGAGTCAGCACAGGGCCAGCCTAGGCGAGCGGCTCCCGTGACCCGCCGGTACGCCGCCGTGCCCCCGCGACCGTTGCATCCCTGCGCGCTGCTGTACCCCCGCGTGCTGCCGTACCTCTGAGCGCCGCCGTACCCCCGCGGCCGTTGTATCTCTGTGCGCCGCCGTACCTCTGAGCGCCGCCGCACCCCCGCGGCCGTTGTATCCCTGCGCCCCCACGGATGCCGTTCCCTCCTCCACCGATCAGCGGGTCCGGAGTGCTCCGCCGATCAGATCATCCGGAGGCGGTGGAGAGGCACGGCACCCGTGGGGGTCGCAGTGGCCACCCCGGATCGGGAGAACGGCATGAGGATCATCTGGAGCGGACGGTCCTGCCCAAGGCAGAGAGCGGCCCGGCATGGCGGGCGGAGCGACCGAGGCGGCGTCAGGAGCTTTCCGGCGACAGGATCTGTCCGGTGCGGGGCTTGTCCAGTGCGGGGCTGTCCGGATCCGGAGAGCAGGGCTGTCCGGAGACAGGAGCGGGCGCTCCTGGCGGCCGTCCCGGCCGGGACCGGGGCACCCGGGTGTGAGATCTGGGGTAGGGACTCCTGGGCTGTGAGACAGGGACGCCCGGCACCGTTCTGGGACGGAGTGATTCCATCCAGGGGTGCCGGGCGGCCGGTCCAGGACGCCGGGCGGTCAGGATGCGGGGCGGCGGGGTCAGGCGGCGCCACGGGCGGCGGCGCGCTCCAGCAGCACCCGGCAGACAGTGCCGAGGTCGTCGCCGGCGGCTTCGACGGCCATGGGGAGCAGGGAGGTCTCGGTCATGCCGGGGGCGACGTTGACCTCCAGGAAATGCGGCAGGCCGTCCCTGTCGACGATGAGGTCGGTGCGGGAGATGTCACGGAGACCGAGGGCGGTGTGCGCGGTCACCGCCATCTCGGCGCAGGCGGCCAAGGCTTCGGGCGACAGGCGGGCAGGGGCGAAGAACTCGGTGTGGCCGGCGGTGTAACGGGCCGCGTAGTCGTACACGCCCTTGTCGGGAACGATCTCCACGGGGGGCAGGGCCACCGGGCCCTCGCCGAGGTCGACCACCGCCACGCCCACCTCGACGCCTTCGACGCAGCGCTCGATCAATGCGGTGTCACCGTAGGCGAAGCAGCCGACCATGGCGGCCGGGAGGTCTTCGGCGGTGCGGACGGTCGACGCGCCGAGCGCGGAGCCGCCTCGGGAGGGCTTGACGAACAGGGGGAGCCCGAGGCGTTCCACGATGCGGGTCAGCACGGTGGAGGCGCCGAGGTCGTGGAAGGTCTCCTTGGGGAGCGTCACCGAGTCGGGAGTGCGCAGACCGACGGAGCGGACGACCGTCTTGGCGGTGGGTTTGTCGAAGGCCACGCGGCAGGCGTCGGGGCCGGCGCCGACGTAGGGGACGGAGAGGAGTTCGAGGACCGAGCGGATGGCGCCGTCCTCGCCCGCCCCACCGTGGAGGGTGACGAAGACCGCGTCCGGCGGATCGGCGAGGATGGACGGCACCAGCGAGGCGTCGGTGTCACGGGTCTCCACGACGATCCCCGCGTTGCGCAGCACCTCGCTCACCCGGCGGCCCGAGCGGAGGGACACCTCCCGCTCGTAGGACAGTCCGCCTGCCAGGACGAGCACATAGCCCAGATCACTCACCCGAAATACCTCTCTACGCAGCCTGCGCCGGACCAAGGGAGACGCTCACCACGATCAGGGTGATCGCCGCACAACGGCGCCGGAAATCACCGTACGGCAACTCGCCGCCCCGGCGCGCACCCGAGGGAGCCCATGTCGGCGGCCGCCTGTCATAGCGGGCGCCCGCCGAGGAAGGTGCCGGGTGAGGATCCGGGCCCCGGGCGCTCGCGCGGAATCGGGCGAGGACTGGTCCTGAGGATGATCCGCGCTGATGTGGGCGGGCTGGGGACCAGAGCCCCGGGGGGTCCGCGCCGATCTGGCCGGACGAGGGACCAGAGCCCCGGGGGGTCCGCGCTGATGTGGTCGGGCGAGGACTGGCCCCGGGGGTGTGTCCGGGTGGGATCAGGCGAGATCCGGCCCCGGGGTGTCCACGCCGATGTGGTCGGGCGAGGAGCCGGTGCCGAACGTGTCGCGCAGCCGCAGCTCCTGCTCGATCACTCCGGCCAGGCGGCGGACGCCTTCGCGGATGCGGTCGGGCTCCGGGTAGCAGTAGGACAGCCGCATGTGGCGGGCGCCGCCGCCGTCGGCGTAGAAGCCGGTGCCCGGGACGAAGGCCACCCGTTCGGAGACCGCGCGGGGCAGCAGCGCCTTGGAGTCGAGCCCCTCCGGGAGGGTGGCCCAGACGAAGAAACCACCGCTGGGGCGGGTCCAGGTGACGTCGGCGGGCATCAGGGCCTCAAGCGAGCTGATCATGGCGTCCCGGCGCTCGCGGTAGAGGACCTGGAAGGACTTGATCTGCTCACGCCACGGCTGGGTGGCGAGGTATTGGCCGACGGCGAGCTGGGTGAAGGAGGAGTGGGACAGGACCGCGGACTCCATCGCCAGCACCAGCTTGTCGCGGATGGCGTGCGGGGCGAGTGCCCAGCCGACCCGGAAACCGGGGGCCAGGGTCTTGGAGAACGAGCCGAGATAGACGACGCCGTCGGCGTTGTCGGCACGCAGCGCCCGCATGGGCTCGCCGTCGAACCCGAGCATGCCGTACGGGTTGTCCTCGACGATCAGCACGCCTGCCCGCTGGCAGATGTCGAGCACCTGCTGCCTGCGCGCGGTGTTGAGCGTCACCCCCGCCGGGTTCTGGAAGGTGGGGATCGTGTAGAGGAACTTGATCGGGCTGCCCGCGGTCTTCAGGGCGTAGATCGTCTGGGCGAGCGACTCGGGGATGATCCCCTCGGCGTCCATGGCGATGTGGACGACCTTGGCCTGGTAGGCGGAGAAGGTGCCCAGGGCGCCGACGTAGGAGGGACCCTCGGCGAGCACGACGTCGCCGGGGTCGATGAAGATCCGGGTGATCAGATCGAGGGCCTGCTGCGAACCGACCGTCACGACGACGTCGTCGGAGTTGGCCTCGATCCCTTCCATGCGCATGACGTCGCAGATCTGCTCACGCAGATGTGGGTCTCCCTGCCCGGAGCCGTACTGAAGCGCGACCGGGCCGCGGCGGGCCACCAGGTCGGCGACGAGCTCTCCCACGGTGTCGAGGGGGAGCGCGGTGACGTACGGCATGCCGCCGGCCAGCGAGACCACCTCGGGCCTCGACGCGACGGCGAAAAGAGCTCGAACCTCGGAGGCGACCATCCCGGCAGCTCGTGCGGCGTACCGATCGACGTAGGCATCGATCCGCGACCCCTGGGCCGCGATGGTCTGACCGTGATCTGAGTCTTGGGGCACGGTCCACCTCCTAGGTCATGTGGAGCACATGGTGCTCATGCTAGAGAAACCAGGGTACGTCAGTGGCGGTTGTCGTCTGCGTGGGGGGACGGGAGACCCTGAAACAGAGGCCCTCCCTGAGCTACGATGCCAGCTGAAGACGTCGTTTTCGCGCGGTTTTCGCCATGGCTTGCGCTCGTCTCGCCAGGATTGGGGCCAACAGGTGTCGCGTCGGCTGGCAAACGTCACACTCGACAATCTCGATGACCTGCCGCGCCGGTGCCGCCGGTGCGTCTTCTGGGAGCTCGACCCCGTCAACGGGAACCGGGCGGTCGAGGTGGGCGATCCGGGGCTGGAGAAAGAGGCCTGGATCTCCTCCACGCTGCTGGAGTGGGGGAGCTGCGGCAAGATCGTCTATGTGGACGGGGTGGCGGCCGGGTTCGTGCTCTACGCGCCGCCGCACTACGTGCCGCGCTCGGTGGCCTTCCCGACCTCGCCGGTCAGTGCCGACGCCGTGCTGCTGATGACGGCGCACATCGTCCCGGAGTTCTCCGGCGGCGGTCTGGGCCGGATGCTGGTCCAGGGTGTGGCCAAGGACCTGACCCGGCGCGGGGTCCGGGCGATCGAGGCGTTCGGCGACCTGAAGTGGGAGCAGCCGGGGGCCTGCCTGATGCCCGCCGACTACCTGCTCTCGGTGGGGTTCAAGACGGTCCGGCCGCATCTGCGCTTTCCCCGGCTCCGCCTTGAGCTCAAGACCGCCGTGTCGTGGCGCGAGGATGTCGAGGTGGCGCTGGAGAGGCTGCTGGGCTCCATGAGCCCGGAGAGGGCGCTACGGCCCGTCTGACGGTCTCTCCCCCCCGGCCCCGCCCCCGGGCCGCGCCCCCGCCCGGAGAGGGCGTCACGGCCGCCCTGTGAGGCGCTACGGCACGCCTGCCACTCGCGCCGGCCCTCAGTCGGCCGGCGCAAGCCGTACATGCCTCGGCCGGCGCAAGCCGTACATGCCTCGGCCGGCGCAAGCCGTACATGCCTCGGCCGGCGCAAGCCGTACATGCCTCGGCCGGCGCAAGCCGCACACCCTTCGGCCGGCGCAAGCCGTACATCCCTCGGCCGGCGCAAGCCGCACACCCCTCGCGGGGCCGCTCCGCCGTACCGGGGCGCGCGCCGCCGGACCCGCCACGGACGCGCGGAAGCCCCCTGCCGTCGGGCGAGGGGGCTTTCGCTGGGTGGGTGTGCCGCTCGGAAGCGGGTGGTACGGCGTGCGCTGTGGGGTGCGACCAGCCGCAGGGGGCCTAGATGATGCCCTCGAGCTCGCGGAGCAGCATGGCCTTCGGCTTCGCACCGATGATCTGCTTCACGACCTCTCCGTTCTTATAGACGTTCAGGGTCGGAATCTGGAGTACGCCGTAATTGCCGGCAGTTGACGGATTCTCGTCGACGTTCAGCTTGACGATGGTCAGCTTCTCGGCCTGCTCGTTGGCGATCTCCTCCAGGATCGGCGCGACCTGGCGGCACGGGCCGCACCACTCGGCCCAGAAGTCAACGATGACGGGCTTGTCGCTCTTGAGGACGTCGGCGTCGAAGCTGGCGTCGGTCACGTTCTTGATGGCACCCAAGGTTGCTGCTCTCCCTATCCGAGGTTGCGGTCGGTCTCAGTTGTCGTCGTGGTCGCTCAGCCAGCGCTCGGCGTCCAGCGACGCGGCGGTGCCGGTGCCGGCGGCGGTGATGGCCTGGCGGTAGGTGTGGTCGACGACGTCGCCGGCGGCGAAGACACCGTCCAGGTTGGTGCGCGTGGAGGGGGAGTCGACCTTGATGTAGCCCTCGTCGTCGAGCTCCACCTGGCCCTTGACGAGCTCGGTGCGGGGGTCGTGACCGATCGCGATGAACAGGCCGGTGGCCGCGAGCTCGCTCTCCTCGCCGGTCTTGAGGTTGCGCAGGCGCACCCCGCTGACCTTGTTCTCGCCCAGGACGTCGACGACCTCGCTGTCCCAGACGAAGCGGATCTTCTCGTTCGCGAACGCGCGGTCCTGCATGATCTTGCTGGCGCGCAGCTCGTCGCGGCGGTGCACGACGGTCACCGAGCCGGCGAACCGGGTGAGGAAGATGGCCTCCTCCATGGCGGTGTCGCCGCCGCCGACGACCACGATGTCCTGGCCGCGGAAGAAGAAGCCGTCACAGGTGGCACACCAGGAGACGCCGTGGCCGGACAGCCGCTTCTCGTTGGGCACGCCCAGCTCGCGGTAGCCGGAGCCCATGGCCAGGATGACGGCCTTGGCGTGGTAGGTGTCGGTGGCGGTCTTGACGACCTTGGGAGTGACGGTCAGGTCGACCTCGACGACGTCGTCGGCGACCAGCTCGGCGCCGAACCGCTCGGCCTGCTTGCGCATGCTGTCCATGAGGTCGGGGCCCATGATGCCGTCGGGGAACCCGGGGAAGTTCTCCACCTCGGTGGTGTTCATCAGCGCGCCGCCGGCAGTGACCGATCCCTCGAAGATCAGGGGCTTGAGGTCCGCACGCGCGGAGTAGACGGCCGCCGTGTAGCCGGCGGGACCCGATCCAATGATGATCACATTCCGGACGTCCATCACTGCTGCGCCTCTCCCTTTGTCATTGCCAGTGGCGTCAACAGATCCTAGGCGTCGGTGATTCCCGGGTGAGACGAGAAGGCCCGGCATGGACGGATCCATACCGGGCTTCTCCTTGGATGGGGTGTTACCGGAGGTTAGTTCCAGCTTGCGAGGGCCGGCTTGCGCAGGTCCTCACACTGCAGACCCACGACGTGGACGCTGACCGAGTTCTTGGCCTTGTTCTGCCAGAAGACCATGATGTTGGCCTCCTGACCGTTGTAGAGGCCCTGGTCCACGGCGAACGGAGACTTCCCGACCTTGCCGGTGACCTGCTGGACGCACTGCTGGAGCTTGGCGCCGGCGCTCATGTCCTTGGCGTCGACGATCTGCGCCGGACCGATGTAGTCGAGCAGCGAGCCTCTCAGCTCCCGGTCGGTGTAGTTCCAGTTGCTGTCGGTCACCTGGTAGCCCTGACCGGAGGCGGCCAGAGGCTGGGCGGTCGGGCTGCCGCGGTCCGCGCCCGGGGCGGAGAGAACACCGCTCGTCACCACGGTCCCGCCGACCACCGCCGCCAGCACTCCCGCCGCCGCGACGGGCATCGCCCACCGGCGCCGGCGTGTGGCCCTGCGCTGCCTGGCCGGAGTGATGGTGCCGTCGTCGCCGACGACCCCGAGCCGTGTCACCGGCTCCGGTTCAGGCTCGGGGAGAGGGGCACTCTCCCACGGCGCGTCGCGCATTATGTCGTCCCAGGCCGGTGCTTCCACCAGGCCCACTCCACCTCCACGGAAGCTTTCGGCCTCTGCGGCCAGCGCGCGGTCGATCCTGAGCGCGACTCCCATCGGCATCGCCGGGGTAGGCGTCGCCGACAGCACCTCGCGGACCGCTGCCAGGTCGGCAAGGCTCTCGCCACAGGGATCGCAGACCGCGAGATGCTCGCGTACCTGCAGGGCCGTGGCGGCGTCGAGGAGACCTTCGGCCAGTTCGGCCAAGATCTCCAGGTCGTAGTGCGTATCACCCGTCACGAAGTTCTGCTCCCTTCGCGGATGAGACGCGATTCAGGTCGGATCGGTTCCGTAGGTGGGCAAGAATTGGGGCGAGTTTCGCGCGTCCGCGGGCGCATCTGCTCTTCACCGTGCCGCTCGGCACCTCCAGGACCTGGGCGGCGTCCTCGACGGAGTAGCCCATCATGTCCACGAGCACCAGCGCGGCCCGCTGGTCGGCGGGCAGGAGCTTGAGCGCGGCCGAGACCTCCATGGAGACCTCGCGCTCGGCCGTCTGGTCGAGCACCGGGGTGTCGCGCTCGGCGGCCTCGACGAGCTCGTCGTCGGCGACCGGGCGTACGGATTTCCTGCGCATGCGGTCGAGGCAGGCGTTGACCACGATGCGGTGCAGCCACGTGGTGACGGCGGCCTCGCCGCGGAAGCTGTCGGCCTTGCGATAGGCCGAGACGAAGGCGTCCTGTACGGCGTCGGCCGCCTCGTCAGGGTCGCCCAGCGTACGCAGGGCGACCGCCCACATGCGGTCGCGATGACGCTTGACTATTTCACTGAAAGCGTGCGGATCCCCGGCGATGTGCCGGGTCAGCAGCTCGGCGTCGGACACTGCGGCCCGCGCCATCTGCTGTTCCGCCGCTGGCGGGGTCTCGGGTGGGGAATTCACAAGGAGAGTCCTGCTGCCGGTCCGGGGAGAACACCACTACGTGATAGATGGTGCCACGAAATCTCCCATGATCGTCAACAAGACGGGTAAAACCGATCAAATCGCGCTGGCGTCACTTCGTGGCGAGAACCTTGACCTCATGCACGGTGCCGCGGTACTTGCCCTGGTAGGTCGGCATCTTGGTGAACCAGACCAGGACGTGGCGGCCCTTCTTCGGAGAGTCGGAGCTGAAGGTCTTCTTGCCCGAGGCGTCGGTGGACTTGCCGAGCACGGTCATGTCCTTCAGGTTCTGGGAGTCGCCGACCCTGATCTCCACGGCGCCGCCGGAACCGCTGCCGAAGTCGACCGACACCTGCTTCACCGGCATGCTCTGGTCCAGGGTGAGCATCAGTCCGACGCCGTCCTTCAACCGGCCGAAGTCCTCGGAGTTGTAGGACTCGGAGTGCCAGTCGGTGGAGGGCTTGCCGTCCACCGCGTAGAGGGCGAGCTCCGGCCGCTCGGCGCCGTCGGTGCCCAGCGGGTCGAAGCCGGTGGCGGCGGCGGGCCTCACCTCGCGGGTGGCGGCCTTCGCGGTCGGCGTGGGCGTGGCGGTCCCCTCCGCGACCGGGGTGCCGGCGTTGCCGATGCTGCGGCCGAGCGTCCAGGCGCCCAGGCCGACGGCCACCATCACCAGCAGCACGACCATGGTCATGACGACCTTGTTGACCATTCCGCCGCCGCCCGCCGGCCGCGGCTGCTGGTAGTGGTGCTGCGGCAGGGGGGTGGGCGGGCTGGGGCGCGGGGGTGACGGGGTCTCGACGCCCTCCGAGCGCGAGGCCGTCATCGGGGAGGGGGACGGCGCCACCGCCGCGGGCATCGGCATGGGCATCGGGGTGGGCCGGGGCACCGAGGCGAGGACCTCGGCGATCGCCTCCGGCGTCGTCAGCGGCTCGATGCCGCGCCTGCTCTCGGGCAGGATCGCCCGGCAGGTGATGGTGTCGAGGTAGCCGGGGACGCCCGCGGTGACCTGGCGCGGCGTGCAGAAGTGACCGTCGTCCATGGGGGCGGCGGGCAGCCCGCTCTCCTGCTCCTCGCCCGGCCAGTGGCCGGTCAGCCCGGCGTACAGCAGGCGGCCGAGCCCCTCGGCGTCGGTCCTGGCCGGGTCGTCGCTCGTCACGTCGGCCAGGACGGCGTCGACACCCACCCCCAGCAGCTTGACCGTGCTGCCGGCCGTCCACACCAGGTGCTCGGGGGTCAGGCACAGGTGGGCCAGGTCGGCCTCGTGCGCGTGGGCCAGCGCCTCGGCGGCCTCGGCCACCAGCGCGGCGGCCCGCTCCGGCTCCAGCGGTCCAGCGGTGATCATGTCGGTGAGGGTCTCCCCGCTCACCCATTCGCTGACGACGTAGGAGTGGCCGTTGTCCTCGGTGGCGTCGAAGACCTGGGTCAGCCTGGGGTCGGTCAGCCGGCTGGCGGCGCGGGCGGCCGTGACGACCTCGTTGAGGCGGGGGAAGCCGGGGTCGAACGTGTGCACGGCGACGGGCCGGGCGAGCACCTCGTCGATGGCCTTCCACAGGGTGGCCCCGCCGGACTCGTGGACGCGGTCCTCGAGGCGGAAACGCTCTGCCAGCTTCGTGCCGGGCTCGACGGCGGGGGAACTCATGAGCGCTCCGTAACTGAGAACACGACAGCGCCATGCCGGGTTGACACATCAGGACACATCACGTGATGCCGGGTGGATCCGCCCACGCCCTCCTGCTTCCATTAGCCGCATGTCGTCACACGCGTCGCACCATGGTAGTCCCGCGCCGGTTCCGCCCGTGATCTGGTTGTCAGACGCTTGGGACAACCCTTTGGGTTACCGGCCTACCCTGCCCGCAACCATTCCAACGATCGAACTCACTTCCGGGATACGCATCCGGTGTGCGATGACCAGGTAGAGAACCATACCGAGACCGCCGCCCGCGGCCAGCATGATGGCCGCGCTGAGCGGGGTCAGGTCGGTCAGCTCCTGCGTGAGCCAGAGCACGCCGAGGGCGACCAGCGCGGCCGGGAGCGCGGCGACGTACATCCGCGACAGCCCGGCGGCCACGGCGCGCCCCTGAAGGCCCCGCACCCGGCGGGCGGCGAGGGTCCAGGCGATCGCGGTGCCCACCACGTAGGTGATCGCGAACGCGGCGGCCAGGCCCATCACCACGTACTCCGCCGGGAGGAGGGAGTAGGCGAGCAGGCTGAGCGCGATGCTCACCACGGTGTTGCCCGCGCCGATGAAGACCGGCGTGCGCGTGTCGCCGAAGGCGTAGAAGACGCGCAGCAGGAGCTGGAAGATCGAGAACGGGACCAGCGCCAGGCCGAAGACCTGCAGCACGTTGCCGATGTAGACCGCCGAGTCGATGGTCATGGTGCCCCACGAGAAGATCAGCACGGTCACCGCGGGCCCCAGCACCATCAGCATCAGCCCGGCGGGGACGAGCAGCGCCGACACCAGCCGCACGCCGGAGGCGAACTCCTCCCGGACCGACTCCAGCTGCCCGTCGTGCACCGCCCGGCTCATCCGGGGCAGCATCGCGGTGATCACCGAGACCGCGATGATCCCGTAGGGGAGCTGGAAGAGCTGGAAGGCGGAGGCGTAGGCGGAGTTGCCCGCTCCGGGCGCCGCCTCACCCGCGCCGGAGGAGAGCCTGGTGGTGACGAGGAAGGCGATCTGGCTGACGCCGACGTAGGCGAAGGTCCAGACCGCGGTCCGGCCCATCTCGCCGAGCCCGGCGTCGCGCAGGTCGAACCTGGGCCGGAACCGGAAGCCCGCCCGGTGCAGCGAGACGACCAGCACCAGGCACTGGGCCACGATCCCGGCGGTGGTGCCCAGGCCGAGCAGCGCCAGGTCGGCGCCGGTGACCTTGTCGATGTCGGCGCCCGCGTCGCCGAGCAGCA
This sequence comes from Streptosporangium brasiliense, assembly GCF_030811595.1. NCBI lineage: Bacteria > Bacillati > Actinomycetota > Actinomycetes > Streptosporangiales > Streptosporangiaceae > Streptosporangium > Streptosporangium brasiliense. The sequence goes on along the minus strand of NZ_JAUSRB010000002.1, from coordinate 1,738,578 downwards.
GGTAGTAGACCACCAGGACGCCGATCATCACCACGTTGTTCAGCACCGGCGCCCACATGGGGGCGCCGAACCGGTCGCGGGTGTTGAGGATCGCCCCGGCGATGGCCCCGATGCCGAAGAAGGCGATCTGCGGCAGGATGTACTGGGCCAGCGTGACCGCGACCTCGATCTTCCGGGCGTTCCAGCCCTCGGTGTAGAGGCCGATCAGCGGGCGGGCGAGCAGCACGGCCAGCACCGCGACCAGGGTCAGCACCACGGTCCCCAGCGTCATCAGCCGCTGCTCGTAGGCCCGGCCGCCGTCGGGGTCGTTCTTCTGCCGTTTGACGATCATCGGGACGACGACGCTGCTCAGGATCCCGCCGATGAGGAAATCGAACAGGATGAACGGGATCGCGTAGGCGACGTTGTAGGCGTCGCCCACGTAGGCGGTGCTGATCGCCGCGGCGAGCAACGCCGTACGGACGAAACCCGTGACGCGGGAGACCATCGTCCCCGCCGCCATGATCGCGCTCGCACGCAGAACCCTGCTCATCCGCTCTCCTCCGCTAAACCGCTGGTGCTCAGGACTCGGTGCCGGCCGGTGCGCTCGCCCGCCGGGGCGGCACGGAGGCCGCCGCGGCGCGGCGGGTCCCCCGCCGGCGCAGGACGCGCATGATCACCGCTGCCAGCATCACCAGGAGCGCCGCTCCGACGATCACCAGGGCGATCCCGGTGTAGCCGGTGGTCCGCACGGTCAGCTCGACGGGTCTGCCGTATTTGCGGCCGTCCTCCGTGGTGAGCTGGACCGTCACGGTGGTCTGCCCGCCGGTCGTCGTGGTCGCGGTCATCGGGACGCGGATGGTCCGGTTCTGGCCGCCCCGGATCACGATCGGGTCGTCCTGGGCCTCGTAGGGCTCGATCTTCAGCAGGTTGGGCTGGTCGGAGGTCACCTCCAGCTTGACCTCGACCTCGTTGCCGTCGACGTCCGGGCCCAGCCCGTTGTGGACGGTGATCGGCACCTCTCCGTTCTTGCCGGCCAGCGTGCGGACCTGGGTCTGCTCGGTGCCGGTGATGGAGATCTTCCCGATCCGCTCGTCGACGGCGGTCCCGACCTGCTTGACGTACGGCGTGGCGGTCTCAGCCCTGTCCCGCCAGGCGGAGGAGGTGAGCCGGAGCAGCGCGAGGTCGAAGACGTTGGCGTCCTGCCCGGTGGTCACCGTGGACGTCAGGTCGGCGCGGGCGGCCACCCGCCTGACACTCGACACGTACGGCCTGCCGAGCTCCTTGCGCCGGTCCTGGTCGGTGTAGGTCAGGTCGGTCCGGGCCGTGGGGACGCCCTTGCCCTTCTTGATCGCGTCGAGCGTGGCCGGGGCGAGCCACGGCAGGGTGGCGGCCGTCTTGGTCAGGTCGGTCACATAGGCCGGGTCCGGGTTCCAGCGCCGGGGCGGGGCGCCGATCACGGTCCTGGAGGTGGTGACGGGCTCGGAGCCGATCATCGCGGTCTCCGCGATGAACCGCTGGCGGTTCAGCAGGGCCGCGCCGGGGACGGAGGTGTCGGCGCCGATGACCTCGCTCAGCGCCGTGTCGGCGACCAGCGCGGTGACCGGGCCGCTCACGCTCTCCACGGTCGCGGAGGCGTCCGGGGTGGTGGCGGACGGGATCGCCGGCGGCAGGTTCGGCGCGTTCAGCAGCACGGTGCGGACGCCGCCGGTGGCCAGCAGGTCCAGCCCGTCGTAGTCGAGCAGCCCGTTCGCCGGCCAGTTGACGTCGGTGCGGACGTCGCGGCCGAGGATCTCCTTGGCGACGGTCCCGGCCGCCTTGATCCCGGTCGAGGTGATGTCGTCGACGCCGTTGTGGGCCAGCGCGGCCACGTCGGGGTCGGCGTAGGGGGTGGCCACGACCGGAGGCTCGGCGAGGGCCGTGCGGAGCTCACCGAGCCACTTGGCGGCCGTGGCGTCCGCCGGGTGGCTCTCGCCCGCCTCCTCGGTCCGGACCGTGTGCGCCTTGCTCAGCGCCCGCGCGTCGTCGAGCAGGGCGGGGTCGACCACCCAGGTGAGCCCCTTGGCCGAGGCCGTGTCCTGGGCGATCTTCAGCAGGTTGCCCAGGCGCTTGCCCTCGGCCATGGACGCCGACAGGCCGTCGTTGACGAAGATGCGGTCGTCGGCCCGGCGGGGCTGGTCGATGATCGGCAGGACCATGGCGAGCCTGGTGCGGGGCACCTTGGTGCCCTTGGGCAGGTAGGTGACGAAGGTGCGCTGGACGGCGAGCTGCTGGCCGAGCGGGTCGAGCACCTCGACCATGACCGGGTAGACGCCGAACCGGGACAGGCCCAGCTGCTGCGCCGTGGTGGGGAACTCCCACGGCACCTTGGCCGAGGGCGCGACCTGCGGGACGCTGGACTGGGTCCAGGTGACGGGCTGGAACGCCTGGCCGCTCAGGTAGGACGCCATGTCGGCGCGCTGGGCGAACGGCTGGGACGAGTAGCGCATCCGGATCCGGAGGTTGGTGAGGGCCTCGGTGCCGGGGTTGGTGAAGGAGCCGGAGATCTTGATCTCGGACGTCGGCTCACGGGGCACGTCGGGGCTGATCGCCTCCACCACGAGCTGTGGGCTCTGGCGGCTCACCGTGGTCGTCTGGGCGTTCGCCGTAGCAGGAAACACCACGGCCGCTGTGGAGAGCAGCGTGGTGGTGAGCACGGCGAGCAGCGCGGCCTTGTTGATCACATGCCGGCCATGGGTCGAGTACGGCGCACGCCCGTAATGCTATGGCCTATCCAGCGAGGGGAAAGGTCGTCTGCTCTCTCCGTGACCGGGAATGGACTAGGTCAATGGGCTTCCCTGAGACAAGTGTGAGCAGGTGGTCGGCGCGTATCCGCAGCGCCGTGTGACGCTCCCCGGTGGGAGTGTGAACGATCTGCGCGGTCCCGGTGAGCCGCTCGTCGACCAGCACGGTCAGCCCGTCGGGCAGCAGCAGCGGGCAGATCAGCCCGGCGGCGTAGTCGGTGACGGAGTTCACGGTGAAGGCCGAGGCGGGCCGGACCCGGCGGGCGCCCAGGGTGCCGCCGATCACGCCGAGCGGGAGGGGGGATCCGACAGTGCTGACGACCGCGACGGACTCGCGGCCGATCCGGGTCGTGACCTCGAAGACTGTGACCTCCACGCAGGTCGCCGGGCTCGCGGACAGCAGCTCCGGCAGCTCGTCGACGCATGTCATCGCGCGCGGAAGGCGTACGATCTCATGGTGGACCTGGTGTGCGAGGAGCCAGCGGTGGATCGCGAGGGCGTCCTTCATGTATGTGCTCCTTGCCTCGACGCACGGCCCCCGACGGTCTCCTGACTGACCGTAACCTGGTGATCGCTTCAGGTGTATCCCCAGAGGGGAACATGTTCCGTAACCGAAGGACCTACCCGGCTTGTCCCTTTCAAATCTGTCTGAGAGCCAGCGACACGGCATGAGCGAGCTGTTCCGAAAGATCGCTCCTGTGGCCGATGAGCTCGGCGAACTGTTCGCCGCCCGGGGGTACCAGATCGCCCTCGTGGGCGGCTCCGTCCGCGACGTCTTCCTCGGCAGGATCGGCAACGATCTCGACCTGACCACGGACGCGCGCCCTGAGGCGGTCCTGGAGCTCATCCGGGACTGGGCCGACTCCATCTGGACGATCGGCATCGACTTCGGCACGGTCGGCGTGCGCAAGGGCAACTGGCTGCTGGAGATCACCACCTACCGCAGCGAGTCCTACGGCCCCGCCTCGCGCAAGCCCGAGGTGGCCTACGGCGACACGCTGGAGGGCGACCTCGCCCGGCGTGACTTCGCGGTCAACGCGATGGCGCTGCGCCTGCCGTCCCGCGAGTTCGTGGACCCGCACGGCGGCCTCGACGACCTGCACGCCAGGGTGCTGCGCACGCCCGGCCCTCCCGAGCGGTCCTTCGACGACGACCCGCTGCGGATGCTCCGCGCCGCCAGGTTCGCCAGCCAGCTCGGCTTCGCCGTGGACCCCGGGGCGTTCGCCGCGATGACCGCGATGGCCGAGCGGATCGAGATCGTCTCGGCCGAGCGGATCCGCGACGAGCTGAACAAGCTGATCTGCGGCGAGCACCCCCGCGAGGGGCTCAAGATCCTCGTCGACTCCGGGCTCGCCTCCCACGTCCTGCCCGAGCTGCCCAAGCTCCGTCTGGAGATCGACGAGCACCACCGGCACAAGGACGTCTACGAGCACACGCTGATCGTGCTGGAGCAGGCGATCGACCTGGAGGAGAGCGGCCCCGACCGCATCCTGCGCTGGGCGGCGCTCCTGCATGACGTGGGCAAGCCCAAGACCCGCCGCCACGAGCCCGGCGGGCGGGTCTCCTTCCACCACCACGAGGTGGTGGGCGCGCAGCTGGCCAAGAAGCGCATGTCGGAGCTGAAGTTCCCCAAGGACGTGGTGGCCGACGTCTCCCGCCTGGTGGAGCTCCACCTGCGCTTCCACGGCTACGGCACCGGGGAGTGGACCGACTCGGCGGTGCGCCGCTACGTCCGCGACGGCGGGCACCTGCTCGAACGCCTGCACAAGCTGACCCGCGCCGACTGCACCACGCGCAACAGGCGCAAGGCCCAGGTCCTGTCCCGGACCTACGACCAGCTCGAGGAGCGCATCGCCCGGCTGGCCGACGAGGAGGAGCTGGGGAAGATCCGCCCCGAGCTCGACGGCAACGAGATCCAGGCGCTCCTGGGTGTCGCCCCGGGCCCGGTCGTCGGCCGCGCCTACAAGTTCCTCCTGGACATGCGCCTGGACAAGGGCGTCATCGGCAAGGAGGCCGCCGCCGACGCACTGCGCGGGTGGGCTCACGAGAACGGGCTGCTCCCTGAGTAGGGGCGCGGGCCACGACGGCGCGGTGGGCCCGGACGGCCTCGCGGGCCCGGACGGCGCCGTGAGCCCCGACGGTCTCGCGGGCCTGGACCGTGAGCACGTCTGGCACCCCTACGCGGCCGTGCCGCCGCGGGGGCCGGTCCACGTGGTCTCCCGGGCCGAGGGGGTACGGCTGACGCTCGCCGACGGCCGGGAGCTGGTCGACGGGATGTCGTCGTGGTGGGCGGCGATCCACGGCTACAACCACCCCCGGCTCAACCAGGCGCTGAAGGACCAGGTCGAGGACATGGCGCACGTCATGTTCGGCGGGCTCACCCACGGGCCCGCCGTACGGCTGGCCCACACGCTGGCCACCATGACCGGGCTGCCGAAGGTGTTCATCGCCGACTCCGGCTCGGTGGCCGTCGAGGTCGCGATCAAGATGGCCTTCCAGTTCACCGGCAGGAGCCGCCTGCTCACGGTCAGGGGCGGATACCACGGCGACACCTTCGGGGCGATGGCCGTCTGCGACCCGGTCAACGGCATGCACCACCTGTTCTCCGGCGCGCTGCCCCGGCACGTGTTCGCCGAACGGCCGCCGGCGGAGTTCGACGAGGGCTACGCGGTCCGGCTGGCGGAGCTGGTCGCCCGGCACGCCCACGAGCTGGCGGCGATCATCGTGGAGCCGGTCGTCCAGGGGGCGGGCGGCATGCACTTCTACCACCCGGCCTACCTGCGCCGGCTCCGCGAACTGGCCGACGAGCACGGCGTCCTGCTGATCGCCGACGAGATCGCCACCGGGTTCGGCCGGACCGGTGAGCTGTTCGGGTGCGACCACGCCGGCGTGCGGCCCGACATCATGTGCCTGGGCAAGGCGCTGACCGGCGGCTACCTGTCGCTGGCCGCGACGCTGTGCACCGAGCGGGTGGCGGCGGGCATCGGGGTGCTGATGCACGGGCCGACCTTCATGGGCAACCCGCTGGCCACCGCCGTCGCCGGCGCCTCCCTGGAGCTCCTGGCGGAGCGTCCGTGGCGCGAGGAGGTCAAGCGGATCGAGACCGGCCTGGCCGAGGGCCTGGCGGAGGCCGCGCGGGCGCCCGGGGTCAAGGACGTGCGGGTGCTGGGCGCGATCGGGGTCGTCGAGACCCACGAGCCCGTCGACGTCGCGGCGGTCCAGGACGTCGTCATGCGGCACGGGGTCTGGCTCCGCCCGTTCGGCCGGCTGATCTACACGATGCCGCCCTACTCGATCGGCGACGACCTGGAGAGGATCACGACGGCGATGACGGCAGCGGCTCGGGCGCTCGGCCCGGGGTGACCACCCGGTAGAGCGCCGCGCCGCCCACGTATCCGGCGGTGATGAGCCCCAGCACCAGCATCGACCGGCCGTCGGCCGGCAGCAGTGTCGCGGCCAGCGCCGCGGCCAGCACGTAGGTGCCGTTGAAGAGCATGTCGTAGATCGAGAAGGCCCGGCCGAGATAGGCGTCCTCGACGTCACGCTGGACGCTCGTGTCCGCGCAGATCTTGATGCTCTGCCCGGCGACGCCGAGCACGAAGCCGCCGACCGCGAAGCCCCACTGCTGGAAGGAGAAGCAGAGGGCGAACGTCAGCACCCCGGCGGTGGCGAGCATGGCCGGCACCCACCGCTCGATGCCGAAGCGCTCGGTGGCCCACGGCGTGACCAGGATGGCCAGGGCGTAGCCGACCCCGGAGGTGGCGACCACGAGGGAGGCGGCGTTCAGTGCGTCCTCGGCGCTGTCGGCGAAGTAGTAGCGCGACAGCATCACCAGCATCGCCGTGCACATGCCGTACATGAACCGGTGGGTGGCCATCGCCCCCATCGCGGCCGCGGCGGCCCGGTGGTGGACGATGTGCCGCACGCCGTCGGCCATGCCGGTCAGCACGTGGCGCACGGCCTCGCGGGCCTGCGGCCGGTCGGGGTCGTAGGCCGGGCCGAGCAGCCGCCTGTCCATGGTCCTGGAGATGAGCGCGCTGAACCCGAAGACGAGGCCGGAGACGATCAGCAGCACCGCGGTGCCCTGGTGGTCGGCCCCGAAGACCTTCCGCAGCAGGTAGCCCGCGCCCACGCCGACGAAGGTCAGCACGGTGCCGGAGGTGGGGGTGACCGCGTTGGCCACCATCAGCCGGTCGGCCAGGACGACGTGCGGGAGCGAGGCCCCCAGCGCGGCGAGGAAGAAGCGGTTGACCCCGAGGACGGCGAGCGCGGCGGTGTAGAAGAGCCCGTCGGGGGCGCCGGCGGCGACGAGGGCCGCGGCCACCAGCAGCAGCGCCCCGCGGACCATCGGTGCGATCACCAGGATCTGCCGCCGGGACCAGCGGTCGATGAACACGCCGACGAAGGGCCCCAGGATCGAGTAGGGCAGGAACAGCACGGCCAGCCCGGCGGCGATCGCGACGGCGCTGGTGCTCTTCTCCGGGCTGAAGAAGGCGAATCCGGTTACGCCGAACTGGAAGATCCCGTCGGAGAACTGTGAGACCAGGCGGGTGCCGAACAGCCGCCGGAAGTCCCGACCTTCCAGGACCACGCGTAGATCGGATACGAATGACACGCGCTCAGCCTACGCTCGACCGCCCCCGCGGAGACATCAGGAACTTCCCTGATATGCGTGAACGGACATTTCCTCACCTTTCGTGATCTAAAGCTGATCGGACATGACAGAGCGGCATGGTCACGTACCCTCGATCGGGTGACGCCTCATGAACACGTCGTGCTCGTCGACCCCGAGGGCAACGCGATCGGCACGGCCCCCAAGGCCGTGGTGCACGGTCCCGACACCCCTCTCCACCTCGCCTTCTCCAGCTACGTGTTCGACGGGCAGGGGCGGGTGCTGCTCACCCGCAGGGCGTCGCACAAGATCACCTGGCCCGGGGTGTGGACCAACAGCTGCTGCGGCCACCCCCTGCCCGGCGAGCCGATGCCGGAGGCGGTGACCCGCCGGCTCGCCCACGAGCTGGGGCTGCGGGCCGGCCGGGTCGACCTGCTGCTGCCGCGCTTCTCCTACCGGGCGGTCATGGACAGCGGGATCGTCGAGCACGAGCTCTGCCCGGTCTACCGGGTGGTCGTCGGGTCCGACGCGGTGCCCAACCCCGACGAGGTCGACGACGTGCGCTGGATGCCGTGGAAGGAGTTCGTCGACGGGGTGCTCGGCCACCGGCTGGCCGTCTCCCCGTGGTGCCTCGAACAGCTCCCCCATCTGGCCGAACTCGGCGCCGACCCCCTCGCCTGGCCGGTCGCCGACCCGGCCGGGCTGCCCGCCGCCGCCCGCTGACCACCGCCCGCTGACCACCGTCGCCGGCCCGGCCGACAGATCCGGCCGCCGGCCCGGCCGAAAGACGCGGACAGGCCCCCGCCCGGACGGGCGGGGGCCTGTTCACTGCCGGGCGCTCAGCGCTCGACCTCGCCGCGGATGAACTTCTCCACGTATTCGCGGGCCTCGTCGTCGGAATACTGCTCCGGCGGGGACTTCATGAAGTAGGAGGAGGCCGACAGGATCGGCCCGGCGATGCCCCGGTCCAGGGCGATCTTCGCGGCGCGGACCGCGTCGATGATGATGCCGGCGGAGTTGGGGGAGTCCCAGACCTCCAGCTTGTACTCCAGGTTCAGCGGGGTGTCGCCGAAGGACCTGCCCTCCAGGCGGACGTAGGCCCACTTGCGGTCGTCGAGCCACGGCACGTGGTCCGACGGGCCGATGTGCACGTCGGCCTTGCCCATCTCGTGCGGGATCTGGGAGGTGACGGACTGGGTCTTGGAGATCTTCTTGGACTGCAGGCGCTTGCGCTCCAGCATGTTCATGAAGTCCATGTTCCCGCCGAAGTTGAGCTGGTAGGTGCGGAGCAGCTCGACCCCGCGGTCCTCGAACAGCTTGGCCATCACGCGGTGCGTGATGGTGGCGCCGACCTGGGACTTGATGTCGTCGCCGACGATCGGGACACCGGCGTCGGTGAACTTCTGGGCCCACACCGGGTCGGAGGCGATGAACACCGGCAGCGCGTTGACGAAGGCGACCTTGGCGTCGAGGGCGCACTGGGCGTAGAAGCGGTCCGCCTCCTCCGACCCGACGGGCAGATAGGAGACCAGGACGTCGACCTTGCTGTCCTTGAGGACCTGCACGACGTCGACCGGGATCTCGTCGGACTCCTCGATCATGTCGCGGTAGAACTCGCCGAGACCGTCGAAGGTGTGGCCGCGCTGCACGGTGACGCCCAGGGGCGGCACGTCGCAGATCTTGATGGTGTTGTTCTCCGAGGCCACGATCGCCTCGGACAGGTCACGCCCGACCTTCTTGGCGTCGACGTCGAAAGCCGCGACGAACTCGACGTCGCCGACGTGGTAGTCGCCGAACTTGACGTGCATCAGGCCCGGCACCCGGGCGCCGGGGTCGGCGTCCCTGTAGTAGTGCACGCCCTGCACGAGCGACGTGGCACAGTTGCCTACACCGACAATGGCTACGCGCACCGAACCCATGGCACTCGCTCCCCTTGTTCTGAGTGGTCAGTTGTCTTCCGGGGCGGCACGCCGCCCCGAGTCATCCGCTCCGGGCGCGGGCGCCCGGAGCGTTCCTTCTTGTGTGGACTGTCCTTGTGCGGACTGCCGCTCTTCGTCGGCCGAGGAGCCGCGTCGCTCGGTGGCGATCAGCTCATTCAACCAGCGCACTTCGCGTTCGACCGACTCCAGGCCGTGACGCTGCAGCTCAAGGGTGTAGCTGTCGAGCCGCTCCCTCGTGCGGGCGAGAGCCGTGCGCACGCCGTCCAGCCGCTCCTCCAGCCGGCTGCGGCGTCCTTCCAGGATGCGCAGGCGGACCTCGGCCTCGGTGTGCCTGAAGAAGGCGAAATGGACCCCGAAGCTCTCGTCCTCCCAGGCGGACGGGCCTGCCTGGGTGAGGAGCTCCTGGAGCCGTTCCTTGCCCTCCGCGGTCAGCTTGTAGACGATCTTCGACCGACGCCCGGTGAGCGTTATGGGGCTCTCCGTAGGGGCAGAGGCCGTGTCGGACGCGCTGTCCTCCACGATGAGCCCGTCGGTCAGCAGCTGCCGGAGGCAAGGGTAGAGCGAACCGTAGGAGAACGCCCGGAACATGCCGAGCAGAGCGTTGAGCCGTTTGCGCAGCTCATAGCCGTGTAATGGGGTCTCGTGCAGCGACCCGAGCACGGCGAGCTCCAGCACGCCACCGCGTCCACCGGCCACTGGAAACCACCACCTCTCGCGCCGATGTATCGAGCCGATACATCTTGAGGATACGTCGAACCAACATATCTCTGCAATTAACGACTTTCCCAAGAGGTTGGGAGCAAACAGTAAAAAGCCGTAGTGTGACGCCTATGTGGTCATGGCGAATGGTGGCGGGCGATGGCCCCCGCATGGCCGGGACCGCCTTCCAATACGGGGAATCCCACGCTCACGTGGGAGAGGTCTGCCAAGGTTGTTCTCGGAACCACCCGCAGGTCTCGTCCGTCCCCGGGAATGGAGATCCACCCGCAGGAGTCGGCTACCACTAAGCCAAGGTGGTGAGATCCTCCGTGATCTGGAGGTAATCTCACCCGCCAGCACGCCGTCGTAGACCCCGATGACCCGAACGAGGACGCGTGAGTCACAGCAACAGCCATGACCCGGAGCCGGACGGACGCCAGCAGCGCCCGGACGCGTCGGCTCGCCAGGGGCGGCGCCGTCGCTCGAACCCAGGTGCCGCTCCCCGTGCAGTTCCCCCGCCCCAGCCGTCCCAAACCGGTGACATGAGCTGGAACCAGTCCCAGGCGCAGACGCAGGTGCAAGGGCGGGCGCAGGGCATGGGACCCGACCCTCGGGACTTCGGGCGGGCACCGCAGGGCGCCGGGTACGACCCCCGGGAGACCGGCCGGATGCCGCAGGGCGCCGGGTACGACCCGCAGGGCGCCGGGCCGCGCCGGCGCGACACCGACCCGGGCGGGGGCCGTCGCCCCGAGGCCGCCTTCGAGGACACCCAGGCCATGCTCGCCGCCCAGGCCAGAAGCGAGCGGTCGGCGGGCTCCGGCCCCGGTGACACCGGCGGGCGCGGCAGGCGGGGGCGCGGCACGCGCGGCGCGGCGGGCCCGCAGGGGCGCGCGGGCTCCGGCGGGCCGGGGGGTCCCGCCGGACGCGGTCCCGGCGACGGAGACGGCCCCGGCGACGATGACGGGCACGACAGGCCGGGGCGCCAGGGCTGGAAGCGCTTCCTGCCCAACTGGAAGATCGTGGTGGCCAGCTTCACCGTCCTCGCCGCGGGCGTCTTCGGCATGATCGCGGTCGCCTACGCCAACACGCCCGTCCCCAAGGTGACCCAGGACAGCGTCGACGACCAGGGCAGCGTCATCTACTACAGCGACAAGAGCGTGCTCGCCCGCCTCGGCGTCAAACGGACGATCGTGACGATCGACAAGATCCCGCGGCACGTCCAGGACGCGGTGATCGCCGCGGAGAACCGCAGCTTCCGCGAGGACAACGGCATCGACTTCAAGGGCATGGCCAGATCGCTGCTGAGCACCGTGAGCGGCGAGCAGGTCCAGGGCGCCTCGACCATCACCCAGCAGATGGCCCGTAACTACTACGGCGGCCTCAGCCAGGAACGGTCGATCCAGCGGAAGATCAAGGAGATCTTCGTCGCGGTCAAGCTGGACAAGGAACTGTCCAAGGACACGATCCTCGCGCAGTATCTCAACACCATCTACTTCGGCCGCGGCGCCTACGGCATCCAGGCCGCCGCGCAGGCGTTCTTCAACAAGAACGTCGGCGAGCTGACCCCGCAGATGGGCGCCTACCTCGCCGGCCGCATCCAGAACCCCGACGCCTTCGACCAGGCCGAGAAGGCCAAGAACCTGGCCCCCACCCAGGAGCGCTACGACTACGTGATCAAGGGCATGGCCCAGCTCGACCCCGGCAAGTACGGCCCGCTGCCCGCCAAGTTCCCCACGGCCCCCAAGCGGATCGCCCTGCGGACCAAGGACTACTACCAGGGCATCAAGGGCTACATGATCACCGAGATCCTCCGGGAGCTCGAGAAGCGGGGCATCAGCCAGGAGGACGTCGAGCAGCGCGGTTACAAGATCTACTCGACGTTCGACAAGAAGCTGATGCTCGCGGCCAAGAAGGCCGTCGAGGAGAACACCTCCGGTCTCTCCTCCGAGATCCACACCGGGCTCGCGGCCGTCGACCCCCGCAACGGGAGGGTCGTCGCCTTCTACGGGGGCCCCAGCTTCACCAAGCGTGAGTGGAACGACGCGTTCATGTCCGAGAAGCAGGCGGCGTCGGCGTTCAAGCCCTACGTCCTGGCCGCCTGGCTGGAGGAGGGCAACAGCCTCAACAGCTACCTGTCGGGCAAGGGGCCGATCAAGGCGCCGGGCACCAAGGACATCAAGAACTCCCACGACGTCCCCGGCGGCTCGGTCAACACCATCAGGGCCACCGCCGAGTCCATCAACACGGCGTTCGTGCAGATGGGCATGGAGGTCGGCCTGGACAAGGTCATCCAGATCGCGGCCGGCGCGGGCCTCAGTGAGCAGAAGCTCAAGGAGACCCAGGCCAGGCACGCCTTCGCGCTCACCATCGGGTCGGGCCCGGTCACCCCGGTCCAGCAGGCCGGCGGCTACTCGATCTTCGCCAACGAGGGCAAGCACTACGAGAACCACGTCGTGATCGAGGTCACCGACCGCGACAAGACGAAGGTGATCAAGGAGAGCGTCCAGCCGACCCAGGTCATCAGCCCCGACAGCGCGGCCGACGCCATCGTCGCGCTGCAGCAGGTGGTCAAGGACCCGCGCGGCACCGGCAGGGCCGCGGCCCTGCCCGACCGGCCGGTGGCGGGCAAGACCGGCACCAACGACGAGAACAAGGAAGCCTGGTTCGTCGGGTTCACCCCGCAGCTGTCCACCGCCGTCGGCATGTACCGGCAGGACAAGAAGACCAACGGCGAGATCTCGCTGGGCGCCGACATCCAGGGCGCCACCTACCCCACCCGGGTGTGGCACGCCTTCATGGCGGAGGCCATGAAGGGCAAGGAGGTCCTCCAGTTCCCGCCGCGCGCCAACGTCGGCGCGGACAAGAACCTCGCGCCCAAGCCCGTCCCGACGCCGACCCCGACGCCGGAGCCCGACGACCAGGGCTGCCTGCCCGGGGACATCACCTGCGACTCCGGCGACGGCACCGGCTTCCCCGACGAGGATGGCCAGCCGACCACGCCCGACGACCAGGGCTGCCTGCCCGGGGACATCACCTGCGACTCCGGCGACGGCACCGGTCTCCCCGACGGTGACGGCGGCGACATCGGTGACGGCGGCGACATCGGCAGCGGCGGCGGCGCTCCCCCGGCGGTCGCGCCGGACCCCCGGCACCGGTCGTCCGGGCAGCGTCCCTGATGGACAGCCTCCAGTCGGCGCGGAGCACGGTGTCCGGCCTCGGCGCGCGGGCGGTCCCCTACGTGCCCCTGGCCCTGTTCGCGGGGCTGGGGGCGGTGCTCGCCTACCTGTGGAAGTGGCCCTGCCGCTTCGGCGGGGCCTGGAACCACGGGACCCTGCAGTTCACGAACTTCTGCTACACCGACATCTACCCGCTGTGGTGGAACGAGAAGCTGAACGAGGGCAAGGTCCCCTACTTCGGTCATCCGGTGGAGTATCCCGTCGGCATCGGCGGGATCATGGAGTTCTTCCGCCGGATCGTCACGCCCATGAGCGACCCCGGGACGGCGTTCTACGACCTGACCGTGATCCTCATGGCGCTCTGCCTGGTCGTCGGCGTGCTGCTGATGGCCGCGCTGGCCGGGCCGGCCCGGCGCTGGGACGCGCTCTGGTACGCCCTGGCCCCCGCGCTGATCCTGACCGCCTACATCAACTGGGACCTGGCCGCCAACGCCCTGGCGCTGGGCGCGCTGCTCGCCTGGGCGAAGCAGCGGCAGTGGCTGGCCGGCGTCCTGCTCGGTCTGGCGATCGCCACCAAGTTCTACCCGCTGATGTTCCTCGGCCCGCTGTTCCTGCTGACGCTGCGGACCGGTAAATGGATGCCGTTCCTCAAGACGGTCGGCGGCGCGGCCGGGATCTGGCTCCTCGTCAACGTGCCGATCATGTTGACGGCCTTCGACGGTTGGAAGCGGTTCTACGTCTTCAGCCAGGAGCGCCCGGCCGACTGGGGCTCGATCTGGTATTTCTTCAACCAGAAGCAGTGGCCGATCCTCGGCGACGCCGAGCGGCTCGACACGCTGGGTGTCCTGTCGCTGGCGGCGTTCTGCCTGGCGATCGCGGTGCTCACGGTGACGGCCAAGACCCGTCCCCGGCTGATGCAGCTGTGCTTCCTCACCCTGGCCGCGTTCATGCTGACCAACAAGGTGTGGTCGCCCCAGTACGTGCTCTGGCTGGTCCCGTTCGCGGTGCTGGCCCGGCCCAACTGGAAGGCGATCGCGCTCTGGCAGGTCGCCGAGTGCTGGTACTTCTTCGCGATCTGGCTCTATCTGGTCGGCATCCAGCCGGGCAACGAGGCGCTGGGCATCTCCGGCGACACCTACTTCACCGCGGTGTGGGGCCGGGCGATCACCATCCTGATCATGATGGGTCTCGTCGTGCGGGACGTCCTGCGGCCGGACAAGGACGTGATCCGGCAGGACGGGACCGACGACCAGGCCGGTGGCGTCTTCGACGGGGCCCCCGACCGGTTCAGGATCGCGCTCTCGTAGTCTCTCCCGGTCCCCGGCGGGCCGCTGTCCCGCGGCTCCCGGTGGCCGCTGTCCCGCGTCGACTGGCCAGTGGTGGTCAATTTCATGACATTTCCGGCTGGCCGTAGAGCATCCTGATCCACCACAATTCCAGCATATGATCACCCCCCGCGAGTCTCCGCGCGACACCGCGACGGAGGCACTCATGCTCTGGCTGAGCTCCCGGCTGGGAATCGTCGTCCTCGCCGTCGTGGGGGCCGGGGCGATGTCGGGGGGAGAAGCCGTTGCGCCGTTCCTGGACCGCTGGAAGCACTGGGACACCGCGCTCCTCATCACCATCGCCGAGCACGGCTACGGCGGCGACCCCGCCGCCGAACCGGACAAGGGGCTGCCCGCGTTCTTCCCGGGGATGCCGTTGACGCTCCGCGCGGTGCACGCGGTCGTGGGCGACTGGACGCTCGCCGGGCTGCTGATCTCCTTCGTGGCCGGCGCCGTCGCGACGGTGGCGCTGGCCAGGCTCGCCGAGTTCGAGGGGCCGCCGGGCGCCGGATGGCGCGCGGTGCTGGCGCTGCTGCTCTGGCCGATGTCGGTGTTCCTGTTCACCGGCTACAGCGAGGCCCTGTTCCTGGCCTTCGCGATCCCGGCCTGGCTGGCGGCGCGTCAGGGCCGCTGGCCGCTGGCCGCCGGCCTCGCGGCGGGCGCCTCCTGCATGCGGATCACCGGACTGTTCCTGGCCCTCGCGCTGATCGTGGAGTTCTTCACCAGGCGGCAGGCCGTACGGCAGGCGTGGCTGCTGGTGCTGCCGTTCGTGCCGCTGGCGCTCTACTCCGCCTACCACTACAGCCGCAGCGGTGACTGGATGGCGTGGAAGCACGCCCAGGAGGCCGGGTGGGGGCGGCACATGGTGTGGCCGTGGGAGTCGCTGATCACGACGTGGAACTCGGCCATGGGAGAGGGGCGGTTCGCCTGGGCGTTCCGGCTGGAGATAGCCGGGGCGGTCGTCGGGGTCGGGCTCGTGCTGGTCCTGCTCTACCTGCGGCGGTGGAGCGAGTTCATCTATGTGGGGCTCCAGGTCGGCGCCCTGGTCTGCTCCGCCTACTACCTGTCGATCCCGCGCTCGGCGCTGCTGTGGTGGCCGCTCTTCCTGCTCATCGCGCGGGCCGGCACTCCGGGCGCGCGCTGGAGACGGTGGGTGATCCTCGGCTACGCGCTGGTGGTCGGCCCGCTGATGGTGCTCAACACGCTGACTTTCATGGACGGCGCCTGGGTGGGATAACTCTCCTTACCCACCCTTGGCGCGGAGTAATCCAGAAAAGTTATCCACAGGCTGTGGATCAAATGCGCTTCCTGAGGAGGGCGATGTCCTCGGCCTGGCCGGCGGCCGGCGTCTCCACCACGATCGGCGCGCCCGCGCTCCGGCACACCGCGAGGATGGCCTCGGTGTCGATCTGACCCGCGCCGAGGTTGGCGTGCCGGTCGGCGCCGGAGCCCGCGGCGTCGCGCGAGTCGTTGCAGTGGATCAGGTCGATCCGGCCGGTGATCGCCATGATCCGCTCGACCACGTCGGTCAGGTCCTCGCCGCCCGCGTGGGCGTGGCAGGTGTCCAGGCAGAAGCCCACGTCGAAGCCGTCGAGGGCCTCCCACAGCCGGGCGATCCGCTCCAGTCTGCGGGCCATCGCGTTGTCGCCGCCCGCCGTGTTCTCGATGAGCACCGGGACCTCGTGCTCCGCCAGGCGCTCGAAGACCTTGCGCCAGTTGTCGAAGCCCTTCTGCGGGTCGTCGCCGGCGTTGACGTGGCCGCCGTGGACGATCAGGCCCTTGGCGCCGACCTCGGCCGCCGCGGCGAGGTGGGCGCTCAGCAGCTTGCGGCTGGGGATGCGGATCCGGTTGTTGAGGGTCGCCACGTTGATTACGTAGGGGGCGTGGACGTAGACGTCCACGTCGGAATCCTTGATCTCCCGGGCCTTGTCGCCGACGACCGGGCCCTTCCAGCTCTGTGGATCACCGAGGAAGAACTGCACGACCTCGGCGTCGCGTGCCCTGGCGTGGGCGAGTGGGTCGTCCTGGTCGACATGGGCTCCGATACGCGGCATGTGTTCGAGCGTAACCCGTTTCGAGGGGCTGTTCACGGGAAGTCGCACGGCGCGCCCCGATGCCCGCTCCCCCCCTCGCGCGGGCCGAACGCAAGGAGTCGAAGTGGCTTACTACCGAAGAGGGATCAGCCTGATCGGCCTGATCTACATCCTGGTCGGCCTCTACGTGGCCTGGGTCTACGACTACATCACCCCCAAGCTCCTGAAGGACGTCGCCGAGGCGTTGCTGGCGGTCTTCCTCTGGTTCCTCGTCCTGCTCGGCGTCGACCTGCGGCTGGGCGGCTAGCCGTACGGGCCGGACGGGCGTGGCCGCCGGGCGGGCGGGGACCCTACGGGTAGAAACCACCGTGGTAGATGCCGAGGGCCACGCCCACGAACGAGGCCACGATGCCGACGATGTTCAGTGCACGCTCGGCCGTCGTGGCCGAGACGTACTGCGAGTAGAGACCTCCGAAGAACCCCACCGTCCCCAGCCACGCCCCGACCGCGTGGGCGCTGGGGACGAAGGCGCTCAGGAAGGCGATCAGCCCGCAGGCGAGCGTCACGACGCTCAGGACGTTCTCGACGGGGTGCCGTCGCCCGTCGCTGTTCAGTCTGAACCGGGACGGTCGGCCCCCGGTGGAACGGAACACGTGAGGCATGGCTCACCACCCCCTCTCCCCATGGTAGGGAGGTGCCCGGCGCGGCGGCCGTCCAACCCTTGACAGACTGGTAGGCTGGCACGGCTACGTTGCATGGGGCGTGTCATCGCCCGCCCTCCACCACGGCCGCCGAAATGGGCGTCCGGGGTGAAGACGTCAGCGTCCTCCTGTCACGGCACGGTGTCGTGACCGCAAGAGTCCAGAGGAGGTTGGAAGCCAGCATGCGTCGTTACGAGATGATGGTCATTCTCGACCCTTCGCTCGATGAGCGTACGGTGGCCCCTTCCCTCGACCAGTTCCTCACGGTCGTCCGCAATGACGGCGGCACCGTGGAGAAGGTCGACGTGTGGGGCCGTCGGCGGCTGTCCTACGACATCGCGAAGAAGCCCGAGGGCATCTACGCCGTCATCGACCTGACCGCTGAGCCCGCCACGGTCAAGGAGCTCGACCGGCAGATGAACCTCAACGAGGGCATCCTGCGCACCAAGGTCCTGCGTCCGGACGTGCACTAATCCCCGGCATTTTGTCGGGCGGCAGCCGTACTCTGAGCCGATAACCAGCTAAGGCCGCAGGAAGGGCAGCGCTAGCCATGGCAGCAGGCGACACCACGATCACCATCGTCGGCAATCTCGTCGACGACCCGGAGCTGCGGTTCACCCCGACGGGGCAGGCTGTGGCCCGGTTCCGCATCGCATCCACTCCCCGGTTCCTCGACAAGACGACCAACGAGTGGAAGGACGGCGAAGGCCTGTTCCTGACCTGCAACGTGTGGCGGCAGGCGGCGGAGAACGTCGCCGAGAGCCTCCAGCGCGGCATGCGGGTCATCGTTCAGGGACGGCTGCGCCAGCGGTCTTACGAGACCAAGGAAGGCGAGAAGCGCACGGTCTACGAGGTCGAGGTCGACGAGGTCGGCCCCTCCCTGCGTAACGCGACCGCCAAGGTCAACAAGACCGCCCGTCAGGGCGGTGGCGGTGGCGGCGGCTTCGGCGGCGGTCCCGCCAACGACCCGTGGGCCTCCGCGGCGCCCGCCGCCCCCCAGGGGGGCGGCTACGGCGGCGGTGGTAACAACTACGGCGGCGGTGGCGGCGGCGGCGGCTTCGGCGGCGGCCAGCAGCAGGGCGGCGGCAACTTCGGCGGCGGCGACTTCAGCGACGAACCGCCCTTCTAAGCCGAGCCCTCCAGGTCGGGCGGCCGTCCTGTCCGGACGGCCGGAGACCGCATCCTGAAACCCAGTCCATATCCGCAGCGACCATTCCCGCCGCACGGCGGGGCTCTGAAAGGAGCACCACGATGGCCAAGCCGGCACTGCGCAAGCCTAAGAAGAAGGTTTGCCTGTTCTGCCATGACAAGATCTCCTACGTCGACTACAAGGACACGGCGCTGCTCCGGAAGTTCATCTCCGACCGCGGCAAGATCCGTGCCCGCCGGGTGACGGGCAACTGCACCCAGCACCAGCGTGACGTGGCGACCGCTATCAAGAACGCTCGTGAGATGGCGCTCCTGCCGTACATGAGCACCGCGCGCTAAGGAGGTCCGGACAGATGAAGCTCATTCTCACCAGTGAGGTCTCCGGCCTCGGCGCCCCCGGCGACATCGTCGAGGTCAAGAGCGGCTACGGCCGTAACTACCTGCTCCCCCGCGGCTTCGCGATCCTGTGGACGCGCGGCGGCGAGAAGCAGATCGCCTCGATCAAGAAGGCCCGCGACGCCCGCGAGATCCGCGACCTGGGCACCGCCCAGGAGGTCGCCGGCCAGCTCAAGGCCCTGAAGGTGGTCCTGAAGACGAAGGCCGGCGAGTCCGGCCGGCTCTTCGGCTCCATCACCACGGGCGACGTCGCCGAGGCGGTCAAGGCCGCCGGCGGCCCGCTGCTTGACCGCCGCCGTATCGAGATCGCTCCCGCGATCAAGAGCCTCGGCTCCCACCGGGTCAGCGTCAAGCTGCACCCGGAGGTCTCCGCGTCCCTCGACATCGAGGTCGTCGCGGCCTGACCGGCCATGCGTGAGGAGGGCCCTTCCCGCTCGCGGGGAGGGCCCTTTCCGTGCAGGTAGGGGCCCTTTCCGTATGGGAGGGTCTCCGTATGGAGAGATGACGGGCATCCGGATAGCGAGACTGCGTCACTCGGGGTCACCATGCGTCCGTAGAATTCGTGAGTCGTTGCTTGATTTTGGAGGTTTGTCATGGTTCGTCCTTCGATGCTGCTTGCGCTCGGCGCCCTCGCGGTGGCCGCCGTGGCATGTGCGCCGGCTTCGGAAACGACGGCCAAGGCGAGTCCGTCCGCCCCGGCCACCTGCGCCAAGGACCAACTCACGCTGAAGACCCCGGGCAAGCTGACCATCGGCACCGACAAGCCCGCCTACGAGCCCTGGTTCAAGGACGACGACCCGGCCAACGGCAAGGGCTTCGAGAGCGCGGTGGCCCACGCCGTCGCCAAGCAGCTCGGCTTCGACACCGGCGAGGTGACCTGGGCCACGGTGAAGTTCGACTCCGCCTTCGCCCCCGGCGCCAAGCAGTTCGACTTCGACCTCAACCAGGTCTCGGTGACCCCTGACCGGGCCAAGGTCGTCGACTTCAGCAAGGGCTACTACACGGTCAAGCAGGCCGTGGTCGCGCTGGACGGCTCCAAGGTGGCCTCCGCGACGGACCTGGCCGCCCTCAAGGACGCCAAGATCGGCGTGCAGGTCGGCACCACCTCCCTGCAGGCGGTCAAGGACGTCATCAAGCCGGCGGCCGAGCCGAACGTCTACAACGAGCAGATCGACGCGGTGAACGCGCTGAAGAACAAGCAGGTCGACGCGGTGGTGGTAGACCTGCCCACGGCCTTCTACGTGACCGCCGCCCAGGTCGAGAACTCCAAGATCGTCGGCCAGTTCGGCGCCACCTCCGGCACGCCCGAGGTCTTCGGCGCGGTCTTCGAGAAGGGGAGCCCGCTGGTGGGCTGCGTGAACGAGGCGATCGACAAGCTGACCTCCTCCGGCGAGCTGGCCAAGATCGAGACCGAGTGGCTCGGCTCGGCCGCGGGCGCCCCGGAGCTGAAGTGAGCCGGACGAGCATCCCCGGTGCCGGTCTGAGGCCGGCGCCGGTCGCCCCGCCGGCCCGGGACGGTCTGCGCGGCCGCGACGGCCTGCGTGCCCTGGGGGGTCTGCCCGTCCGCGACGGCCTGCCTGTCCGTGACGGCCTGCGCGTCCTGGGCGGTCTGCCCGTCCGCGACGGCCTGCGCGGCTGGGACGGCCTGCGCGGCTGGGACGGCCTGCGTGCCCTGGGCGGTCTGCCCGTCCGGGGCGCCGCCCCCGCCGGAGAGCGGTGATCGCGTGACGGCTCCCACCGAGGAGAACGGTGATCCCGTGACGGTGACCCGGGCCGGCTGGGTGAAGAGCGGGCGGCAGGTGGAGCGGGAGCGGCTCCGCAGGAACAGGTCCATCCGGTCGAGCTCGATCGCGACCGCCTCGACCATCCTGCTGATCGTCCTGCTCGTCTGGGGGTTCACCAACTCGCCTGGCTGGCCCCGGGTCCAGGAGACGTTCTTCGACCCCGAGCAGTTCGCCAAGGCGCTGCCGGACGTGCTGAGCGGGTTCCTGCTCAACGTCAAGATCTTCCTTATCGCCGAGCCGCTGATCCTGATCCTGGGCCTGCTGGTCGCGCTGGCCCGCAACCTCACGGCGCCGGTGTTCTTCCCGCTGCGCGCGCTCGCGGTGGCCTACACCGACATCTTCCGCGGTGTGCCCACGATCCTGGTCATCTACCTCGTCGGCTTCGGCCTGCCCGCGCTCGGCCTGCAGGGCGTGCCGACGGATCTGGCGACGCTGGGCGTCATCGCGCTCACGCTGTCCTACGGGGCGTACGTGGCCGAGGTGTTCCGGGCGGGCATCGACTCGGTGCACCCGAGCCAGTGGGCGGCCGCCCGGTCCCTCGGCCTCAACCACGGCAAGACCATGCGTTACGTGGTGGTGCCGCAGGCCGCGCGCCGGGTCGTGCCGCCGCTGCTCAACGACTTCGTCTCGCTGCAGAAGGACACCGCGCTGGTGGCCACCATCGGCCCGCTGGAGGCCCTGCGCCAGGCGCAGATCCACGCCGCCAGCACCTTCAACTACACGCCCTACCTGGTCGCGGCGCTGCTGTTCATCCTGCTCACCATCCCCATGGCCCGCTTCACCGACTATCTGGCGGCCCGGTCGCAGCGGCGGCGGGGCCAGTGAACGCGCGCGGCGGGCGGCCCGGCGGGCCCGGCAGTCCCGACCCACGGCCCGGCGGCCCGCCGGGTGAGGAGAACCCATGAGCCTGCTGACCATCGAGGGCGTCTGGAAGAACTACCACGGCCACAGCGTGCTGCGCGGGATCGACCTGTCGGTCGAGGCGCACGAGGTGGTCTGCCTCATCGGCGCCTCCGGCTCGGGGAAGTCCACGCTGCTGCGCTGCGTGAACCTGCTGGAGACCGTCGACGACGGCACGATCCACCTGGACGGCGACGAGATCACCGACGTCCGGGCCGACGCCGACGACGTGCGCAGGCGCATGGGCATCGTGTTCCAGGCGTTCAACCTCTTCCCGCACATGACGGTGCTGGACAACATCACGCTGGCCCCGCGCAAGGTGCACGGGGTCGGCCGGGAGCAGGCCGAGGAGCAGGCGCGTGAGCTGCTGGCCCGGTTCGGCCTGGCGGACAAGGCGGGCGCCTACCCCGACCGGCTCTCCGGCGGCCAGCAGCAGCGCGCCGCCATCATCCGGGCCCTGGCCACCCGGCCCCGCCTGATGCTGCTGGACGAGGTCACCTCGGCGCTGGACCCGGCGCTGGTCAAGGAGGTGCTGGAGATCATCCGGGAGCTCAAGGAGGGCGGGATGACCATGATCCTGACCACTCACGAGATGGGCTTCTGCCGGGAGATCGCCGACACCGTCTGCTTCCTGGACGGCGGCGTGCTCCTGGAGCGCGGCACCCCCGAGCAGATCTTCACCGAGCCCCGGCAGCCCCGGACCCGGGAGTTCCTGCAGAGCGTGCTCGACGCCCGGCGGATGTAGGGCTTCCCCACGGCGGACCTCGGCGGCGCGCCCGGCCGGAGGCTCGGCCGCGGGGTTCGGCGGCGGGGCTCAGCGGCGGTGCCGGCCGCGGATCTCGGGGCCGAGCGGGTCCGCCGGGGGCCGTACACCGGCGAGCACGCTGTTGCGCCTGCCGTACACCAGGTAGACCAGCACGCCGAAGGCCATCCAGGCGGCGAAGTACAGCCAGGTGATGACCTGCAGGTTCACCAGCAGCCACAGGCAGGCGGCGATCGAGGCGATCGGCACGCCGGGGGAGAGCGGGACGCGGAAGCCGCGCGGCAGGTCGGGCATCGTCCGCCGCATCCTGATCACTCCGGCGGACACGGCGATGAACACGAACAGGGTGCCGATCACGACCAGTGGTTCGAGTGTCAGCACCGGCACGAGCTCGGCCAGCAGGATCGCCAGACCGCCGATGAGCAGGGTGACCCTGGTCGGGCTGTGGTAGCTCCGGTTGATCCTGGCCAGCGGGCGGGGGATAAGCCCGTCGCGGGCCATGGAGAACATCACGCGGGTCAGGCCGACGATCAGCACCAGGACGACCGTGGTGAGGCCGAGGACCGCACCGATGTTGATGATGTGCACCATGAAGCCCTCGCCCGCCTGGCGGAAGGCGTTGGCGAGCGGGGCCTTCGGGCTGATCTTGTCGTAGGAGGTCATGCCGACCATCACCACCGCGACCGCGATGTAGATCACCGTGGTGATCACCAGGCTGCGGATGATGCCCCTCGGGATCGACCGGGGGGCGTCCTCGGCCTCCTCGGCCGCGGTGGCCACGATGTCGAACCCGATGTAGGCGAAGGCGATGACCGCCGAGGCGGCGAAGATGCCGAACCAGCCGAACGCGCTCGTCTGGCCGAAGAGGATGCCCAGCAGCGGCGAGTGCAGGGTGTCGGCGGCCGTCTCGACGGGGGCCGCCGGGACCGGGATGGTCGAGAGGTTGTGCTGGTCGAAGTGCTTGGCGCCGACCACGATGACCGCGCCGACGGCCAGCAGCTTGGCGACCACGATGATCCACAGGGTGCGCAGGCCGACCCGGGCGCCCAGCGCCACCACGGCCGTCAGCGCCACCAGGATGAACAGTGCGAACAGGTCGAAGCCCTCGGCCTGGCCGGTGATCTTGGTCAGCGGGCCGGGCAGGCGCACGCCGAGGTCGGCGAGCATCTGGGCGGCGTAGAGGGACCAGGCCCGGGCCACCACCGCGGTGGCCAGCAGCAGCTCCATCACCAGCGCCCAGCCGACGATCCAGGCCCACACCTCGCCGAAGATGACGTAGGTGAAGGTGTAGGCGCTGCCGGAGGTCGGCATGGCCGACGCCAGCTCCGCGAAGCAGAAGGCCACGAGCAGACTGGTGATTCCGGCGATCATGAAGGAGAGGATCACTCCGGGGCCCGCCATGGTGGCCGCCTGGCGGCCGGCGACGCTGAAGATGCCCGCGCCGATCATGACGCCGACACCCAGTACGATGAGGTCCGCACGGCCGTAGGCTTTGGGCAGACCGTGGCGCGCACCTGTCCACCGGTCCGTGGCCTCGCTCGGCGGTAGGCGACGCACGATCGATGAAGCTGCACCTTCGGGCACGACGCGACCCAATCATGGGGGGGTGAAGACCCTTTTGTCGGACGTGTTCACAGTGCCGCAGGGGAATGCCTCGTACAAGGGGTAGCCGGTCACGTGGTGGACACCGCCAGATCACGCACCGATCACCAGCCACGCTCTGCCGTAGGCGCGCAATCCCAGAGTGACCAGCCGGGCCGTCATCCACACCCCCAGCGCCAGCCACAGCGCGATCAGGCCGCCGCCGACGGTGACCACCAGCAGCGCGGCGGGCAGGTAGGCGAGCGTCGTCCACAGGCTCGCCCAGGCGAGATAGCGCTGGTCACCGGCGCCGATCAGCACCCCGTCCAGGACGAACACCACCCCGGCGGCCGGCTGCAGGGCCGCCGCCACCCAGAGCAGGCCGAGCAGCTCCCCGGCCACCGCCGGGTCGGCGCCGAACAGGGCGGGGACGAACGGCCTGGCCACGACCAGGGCGAGCCCGAGCACCACGCCTGAGCCGATCCCCCACATGACCATCCTCCGGGTCGCCGCCCGGGTCCCGGCCACGTCGCCGGCGCCCAGGGTGCGGCCGGTGATGGCCTGCCCGGCGATGGCGATGGCGTCCAGGGCGAAGGCCAGCAGGGTCCAGATCCTGAAGGCGACCGTGTGGGCCTCGATCTGGGTCTCGCCCATGCGGGTGGCCACGGCCGCCGAGACGGTCAGCACCATCTGCATGCACGCCGTACGGACGACCAGGGCGACCCCGGCCGAGCCCGCCGCCCTGATGCCCGCCAGATCGGGCCGGAGCGGCGCCTTGTGCCGCCCGAACACCAGGGCGAGATAGACCGCGGCGCCGAGCGACTGGGCCAGCACCGTGCCCCAGGCCGAGCCCGCGACGCCCCAGCCCAGGCCCAGGACGAACACGATGTTGAGCACCGCGTTGAGCGTGAAGGAGCCGACGGACACCAGCAGCGGGGTGGCGGTGTCCTGCAAACCGCGCAGCACGCCGGTCCCGGCCAGTACGAGCAGCATGGCCGGGACGCCCAGCAGGCTGATCCTCAGATAGGTCACCGCCTGCCGGGCCAGCTCGCCCTCGGCGCCGATCAGCTGGACCAGCCAGGGCGCGAGCGGCCACACCACCACGATGATCGCCAGCCCGACCCCGGCCGCCAGCCAGAGGCCGTCCACCCCCTGCCGCATCGCCTGCCGGTGGTTGCCCGCGCCGATCTGCCGGGCCACCGCCGCCGTCGTGCCGTAGGCCAGGAACACGCACAGTCCCACCAGGACGCTCAGCACGGTGCTCGCCACCCCCAGCGCGCCGAGCGCGGGAGCGGGCAGGCGGCCGACGACGACGGTGTCGGTCAGCAGGAACAGCGGCTCGGCGACCAGCGCTCCGAAGGCCGGTACGGCCAGCCGGAGGATCTGCCTGTCGTGGTCGCGGCCGGCTCTGGGGGTAAGAGGCACGGATCCATTGTGCCTCTTACTCACAGGGGCGCCCCCAAAAGGATCAGCGGGACAGTCCGTACCGTGTGAGGAGAGTCTCGGCGTGTCGCCCCAACTTTCTTTCCTCCACAGGCAGTGGATGACGTTTCCCCAGTACAGAAGGCCTTCCGGCGCTGTGGAAAAGAGTTATCCACAGAACTGTCCCCAGGGTGCCCACATCTCTGGGGAAGAAGTGCACACCTTATCCACACCCCTGTCGACAGGTTGCGTTGCCACTTGGTCCGAGGAGCGGCGAGACTGTCAGACTGGTCGGCTAAAAATTGGGGATGGCGTAACTGTGTTCGAAAGAGGGGGTGTGCGGTGAGCATCGCGGAGCCACCGGTCTTCGAGCCGGGATTCGAGCGCACCCCGCCGAACAACATCGAGGCCGAGCAGTCCGTGCTCGGCGGCATGCTGCTTTCCAAAGACGCCATCGCCGACGTGGTCGAGATCCTGCGGTCCGACGACTTCTACCGCCCGGCCCACCAGATCATCTACGACATCATCACCGACCTCTACGGCCGCGGTGACCCCGCCGACGCCGTCACCATCTTCGACGAGCTGCAGAAGCGCGGCGAGGTCGCCCGGGTCGGCGGCGGCGCCTACCTCCACACGCTGACCGCCGTCGTCCCCACCGCGGCCAACGCCGGCTACTACGCGCGGATCGTCCGCGAGCAGGCCATCCTGCGGAGGCTGATCGAGGCCGGCACCCGCATCGTCTCCTACGGGTACGGCGGGCAGGACGAGGAGGTCGACGACCTCGTCGACCGCGCCCAGGCCGAGATCTACAAGGTCACCGAGCGCCGCACCTCCGAGGACTACGTCCCGCTGGCCGACATCATGCCCGGCGCCCTCGACGAACTGGAGGCGATCGGCGGCCGGGGCGGTCAGATGGTCGGCGTCCCCACCGGCTTCCAGGATCTCGACGCCCTCACCAACGGCCTCCACCCCGGCCAGATGATCGTCGTGGCCGCGCGCCCGGCCATCGGCAAGTCGACCCTGGGACTGGATTTCGCCCGTTCTGCAGCTATCAAGCACGGTATGACCACCGTCGTGTTCTCGCTGGAGATGTCGCGCAACGAGATCACGATGCGCCTGTTGTCCGCCGAGGCACGGGTGGCGCTGCACAACATGCGCTCGGGCACGATGACCGACGACGACTGGGCCAAGCTGGCCCGGCGGATGGGTGAGGTGGCCGAGGCGCCGCTGTTCATCGACGACTCGCCCAACATGTCGATGATGGAGATCCGGGCCAAGTGCCGCCGTCTCAAGCAGCGCAACGAGCTGCGCTTCGTCATCATCGACTACCTGCAGCTGATGTCCTCGCCGAAGAAGACCGAGAGCCGCCAGAACGAGGTCTCGGAGATCTCCCGGGCCATCAAGCTCCTCGCCAAGGAGCTGGAGGTCCCGGTCATCGCCATCTCCCAGCTCAACCGTGGCCCCGAGCAGCGGACCGACAAGCGCCCCATGGTCAGCGACCTCCGCGAGTCGGGCAGCATCGAGCAGGACGCGGACATGGTCATCCTTCTCCACCGGGAAGACGCCTACGAGCGCGAATCGCCCCGGGCGGGCGAGGCGGACCTGATCGTGGCCAAGCACCGTAACGGCCCCACCGCCACGGTCACCGTGGCCTTCCAGGGCCACTACAGCCGTTTCGTCGACATGGCCCCCCACTAGCGACACACCCGGACCGCCGGAGGACCGGACCCCGGGTGTTCCGGCGGGTCCGGTCCTCGACGTGGGCGGCGCGCCGGGGTGCCCGGGGCGCCCCGGCCCGGCCGGGTCAGGCGGTGCCCCCGTGCACGATCAGGGCCCAGACGAGACAGCCGAAGGCGGCCGTGGACGCCACCGCGCGGACGGTGTTCCAGCGGACCCACTTGGCCTCGAACGCCTGGCGGACCGCCGCGGGGTCGGCGATCGCGGCGGGGTCGCCGGCCGCGGCGAGCTGGTCGTTGAGCGGTACGTTGACGGCGAAGGTGACGACGAGCACCACCCCGTACAGCACGAGGCCGGCCACGATCCAGGGGAGCACGGGCCGGCCGCCCCCGCTGAGGTGCAACGCCCCCGCCGCGATGGTCAGGATCAGCGCGCCGGCGAACGCGAGGGCGAACCAGCCGTTGAGGATCTTCACGTTGATCCACTGCATCGCGCTGATGAAGCTCCGGTCGTCCGTGCGGTTCAGGCCGAGCATGACCGCGCAGGCGAACGAGTAGAACAGGCCGGCGGTGAGCCCCATGGTCAGTGTGGACGCGGCCAGTGTGGCGGTTCTCAACAACTCGAACATCCCATCCTCCGTCAATGAAGATCAAATTTCTGGCGTGGAGCCCGGGCCCGCTCCCGCCGGGCCCGGCTCCGCACCCATGGTCCCGGCCCTCAGCCGTTCCAGACGCCGGTGGCCGCGGCGTCTCGCGCGTAGTCGGCGAAATCCCGGGGCTCCCGGCCCAGGGCGCGCCGGACGCCGTCGCTCAGATGGGCGTTGCGGCCGTCCAGGACCTTGGTGAACAGCCCGGTCAGCAGCGTCGCCTCCCCGGCCGGCATGCCGTACTCCACGAGCGCGGCCACGTACTGCTCCGGGGAGACCGGCAAGTACCGTACCTCCCGGCCGGCGGCTTCCGCGATCTCCTGGGCGGCGTCGGTGAAGGTGAGCAGCCGGGGGCCGGTCAGCTCGTAGATCTGGCCCGCGTGCCCGTCCTGCGTCAGCGCCGCGACCGCGACGTCCGCGATGTCGTCGGCGTCGACGAACGGCTCCGCCATGTCCCCAGCCGGCAGCGCGACCACGCCGCTGAGCACCGGCTCCAGCAGGTAGTGCTCGCTGAAGTTCTGGCAGAACCAGCTCGCCCGCAGGATCGTCCACTCGGTGCCGGCCTCCTGCATCGCCCGCTCGCAGACCTGGGCCTCCTCCTCGCCCCGGCCGGACAGCAGGACGAGCCGCCGGACGCCGCTGTCGGCCGCCAGCCCGGCGAACGAGCCGATCGCGGCGGCGGCGCCGGGGAAGGCCAGGTCCGGGTAGTACGTCACGTACACCGACTCCACGTCCCGCAGCGCGGGCGCCCAGGTGGCCTGGTCGTCCCAGTCGAAGGGGGGCCTGCCGGAGCGGGAGCCGACCCGGACCGGCAGGTCGCGGGCGGTGAGCCGGTCCACCACCCGGCGTCCGGTCTTGCCCGTGCCGCCGAGGACCAGTGTCGTTGCCTGTCGCGTGTTTTCCGTCATGCCATTAGTGAAGCGCCTGAAGGGTTGGACGGAACATGGTTGAGAGACGCAACTCCATGTTTGTGCGTCTAAAATCAGGCGCATGGATGTACTCGCGGGTCTTCTGGACGGGCCGAGAGCCCGGGGCGCGTTCCTGCTGCGGTCGATCCTGTCCCCGCCCTGGTCCATGCGGATCCAGGACCGGGCGCCGCTCACCCTGGTGGCCATGATGCGGGGCCGGGCGTGGGTGGTCCCCGACAGCGGCGAGCCCGTGCGGCTGGGCCCCGGGGATGTCGCGATCATGCGCGGCCCGGATCCCTACACGGTCGCCGACGACCCGGCGACCCCGCCCCAGGTGGTGATCCATCCCGGGCAGCACTGCACGACCCTGCGGGGCGAGCCCCTGGAGCAGGCGATGGACCTGGGCGTGCGGACCTGGGGCAACAGCCCGGACGGCTCGACGATGATGCTCACCGGCACCTACCAGATGCACGGGGAGGTCAGCCGGCGGCTGCTCGCGGCGCTGCCCGCCCTGCTGGTCCTGCCCGACGACGCCTGGGACTGCCCGCTCATCCCGCTGCTCGGCGACGAGATCGTCAAGGACGACCCGGGCCAGGGGGCCGTTCTCGACCGGCTGCTCGACCTGCTGCTCATCGCCGTCCTGCGGGCCTGGTTCGCCCGCCCGGAGGCGGAGGCCCCGGCCTGGTACCGGGCCCACAGCGACCCCGTGGTGGGACGGGCCCTGCGGATGCTCCACAACAATCCGGCCCATCCCTGGACCGTGGCCGCGCTGGCCGCCGGGACCGGCGTCTCGCGCGCCTCGCTGGCGCGCCGCTTCACCGACCTGGTCGGCGAGCCGCCCATGGCCTTCCTCACCGGCTGGCGGCTGGCCATGGCCGCCGACCTGCTGCGCGAGAGCGACGTGACCATCGGCGCGGTGGCCCGGCAGGTCGGCTACGGCAGTTCCTTCGCGCTCAGCGCCGCCTTCAAGCGCGTGTTCGGCGTCAGCCCGCAGGAGCACCGCGGCCTGAAGGCCCATGACGAGGCCGTGGCCTGAAGGTCCGCGGGGCCGCCCTCGGCGGGCACCCCGTTCCCGCCGGGAGGCGTGGCGGCGGAGCGGGCGCCGGAGGGTCCCGCGGCGTCGGCCCGCGCGGCGGGTCGGGCGCCCTCCCACCCGGTGGGAGGGCGCCTGTGCCGTACGGGTTCAGACGACCGGGCGCACGTGGGTGGTGAGGCGGCCGCCCTCGAAGAGATGGACGGCGAACTGGGGCGGCAGGCCGTAGTCGACGGGGACCGGCGCGGTGGTCTCCTGGGGGAGCAGCGCGGTGGAGATGACTCCGGGGGCGACGATCAGCGGCAGCCCGGCGAAGGTCGTGCTCGCCGCCGTGTGGGCGTGACCGGCGATCACGGCCACCACCTGGGGATGCCGCCGCAGGACCTGCTCCAGCCGCTCCGGGGCGCGCAGTCCGATGCCGTCGACGTAGGGGATGCCCAGCGCCACCGCCGGGTGGTGCATCCCCACGATGACCGGGGTCGCGGGCGACTCGGCGAGGACGGTCTCCAGCCAGGCGATCGTCTCGTCCTCCAGGAAGCCCTCCGGCCGTCCGGGGATGCTGGAGTCGCACAGGGCCACGGTCAGGCCGTCGAGCCGCAGGACCTGGTTGACCGGGCCGTCGCCGTCGCCGTCCTTGCTGAGCAGGACCTTGCGGAAGGCCGCGCGGGCGTCGTGGTTGCCCGGGCACACCACCGTCGGGTAGCGCGAGGCGAGCAGCTCGCGCGCGATCTCATACTCCTCGACCGCGCCGTGGTCGGCGATGTCCCCGCTCACGATGACGGCGTCCAGCGGCCCGGGGAGGCCCTCCAGGTGCCGCATGACGGCCCGGGTCCGCTCGACGCTGTCCGGGGAGCCGCCGATGTGGATGTCGCTTATGTGCGCCAGTGTCAGCATGCCCCAACGGTGCCACACGCCGCTCCGTCCCGGCGCTCGCGGTACGGCCCGCGCACTGCCGGCCGTACCGGTGGGAGGGACGTCAGGGGAGCAGGACCAGGCGGCCGCGGAGGCCGCCCGCGGCGAGGCGGTCGTGGGCGGCCGCGGCCTGGTCGAGTGGGAAGGTGCCGGCCACCCTGAGGGTCAGCCGGCCGTCGTCGGCGAGCCTGGCGAGCTCGGCCAGCCGGGCCCCGTCGGCGCGGATCCAGACGTTGGCCACCCGGGTGCCGCGCAGCGCGACGGGCGCGCCGCCGAGCACGGCCACGTAGCAGCCGCCGCCGCGCACCGCGGTGAGCGCGGCCGTGCCGACCGAGGCGGCGTCGATCGCGCCGTCCGTCCCGCCCGGCACCAGCTCCCGTACGGCGGAGCCCAGCTCGGCGTCGCGGGGCACGAAGAACTCGGCGCCGAAGCCCCGGACGAGATCCTCGTCCCCGGCCCCCGCCACGGCGACCACCCGCAGCCCGCGCGCCACCGCCAGCTCGACGGCGTAGCCGCCGACCCCGCCGGCCGCCCCGGTCACCAGCAGGGTCTGGCCCGCGGCCAGGCCGGCGAGGTCCAGGGCCTGGTCGGCGGTGAGGCCGTTGAGCGGGAGCGTGGCCGCCTGGGCCGGGGTCGCGCGGACGGGGGCGGGGGCCACCGCGCCGGCGTCCAGCACGATCTGCTCGGCGTAGGCGCCCAGGGGGAGGTCGAGCCGGTCGGCCAGGCCGATCACCCGGTCGCCCACCGCGAACCCGGTGACCCCGGCGCCGGTCTCCTCGACCACCCCGGCCACGTCCCAGCCGAGCCCGTGGACCTCGCGCCGCTCGGCCAGCCCGCCCTCGACGAGCGCCCCGGTCCGGACCGCCACGTCGACCGGGTTGACGCCCGCCGCCTCCACCCGTATCCGCACCTGACCGGTGCCGGGACGGGGGACCGGCACCTCCTCGACCTCCAGGGTCCCGGACCCGCCGAACGTACGGACCACAACCGCGCGCATCCTCGCCTCCATCGCTTTCTCCCTCGCCGATCGGCTGACTGAGACGAACCTATGGAGTGTTACTCTCCATCGGGAAGTACGCACGTGAAGGTACGTACCGCACCGGAAGGAGCGCCATGGCCACCCAGACGGCCGCGCAGCGGCGAGAGGGCGCGCGGGCCGCCTACGACGCCTACCTGGCGGCCTGCCCGGCCAGGGAGCTGCTCGACACCATCAGCGACAAGTGGGTCAGCCTGGTCCTGAACGCGCTGTCGGACGGTCCGCTGCGCTACAGCGACCTGGGCCGGATCATCGCGGGCGTCAGCCAGAAGATGCTCACCCAGACCCTGCGCGGCATGGAGCGCGACGGCCTGGTCTCCCGCACGGTCACCCCCTCGGTGCCGGTCCGCGTCGACTACGCCCTCACCGAGCTCGGCCGTGACCTTCAGCCGCTCATGCGGGCCATCAAGGCGTGGGCCGAGAGCCACATCGAGCAGGTCCACAGCGCCCGCGAGGCCTACGACACCCGCGCCTGACCGCGCGGGGCCGCGCGGGGCCGCGGCCGATCGGGCGGATCGGCGACGGATCGGACCCCGCACTCCGCACCCGGCGCCCGCCGGACGCCGGGAGCACGGCCTGACCGGGCGGGGCCGCGGTGGGATCTAGGAGGGCCGCTCCTGGCCGCGCGGGCTGTCACCCCGGGGATCGAGGGGGCGTTCGAAGAACGTCTCCAGCACGACCACGGTCTGGGTGCTCGTGACACCGGGGACGTCGTGCAGGCGCCTGAGCACGGCCTGCAGGTCCTCGGGGCTGGAGGTGCGCACCTTGACCAGCAGGGAGGCGGCCCCGGCGACGATGTGGGCCTCCTCGATCCAGGGCAGCGCGGCGAGCGCGGCGGCGGTCTCCTCGCCGCCCATCCACGCGTTGGCGTCGATCATCACGAAGGCCGCCACGCCCTTGCCGACCGCCGCCGGGTCGACGTCCACCGAGGTCCGCCTGATCACACCACGCAGGCGGAGCTTGCGCACACGCTCGTGGGTGGCCCCGCTGGACAGGCCCACGGCCTCGCCGAGCGCGGCGTACGACTGGGTGGCGTCGGCCTGGAGCAGGGCGAGGAGTTCACGGTCGATGTTGTCCACGGTGAGCATCGTACTACCGAACGTAAGTCGGTAGTGAAAGGTATTGACCGAATGCCATCCTGTGTTCTTAAGTATGCACAGAACGAAATCCTAAGGACGGGGACGATGGAGACGATCGAGGCGCGCTTCGAGACGCTGGACGACCGGTTCAAGGCATGCCGTGGCGACGACCGCATCGAGCGGCTCCACACGGGCTGCCGGTGGGCCGAAGGCCCGGTCTACTTCCCGGCGGGCCGTTACCTGCTCTGGAGCGACATCCCCAACGACCGGATGCTCCGCTGGGACGAGATGACCGGCGCGGTCGGCCCGTTCCGGCAGCCCGCCGGCTACACCAACGGCCACACCGTCGACCGCGAGGGCCGGCTGGTCTCCTGCGAGCAGGGCAACCGCCGGGTCACCAGGACCGAGCACGACGGCTCCATCACGGTGATCGCCGAGCGTTGGGAGGGCAGGCGCCTCAACAGCCCCAACGACGTGGTGGTGAAGTCGGACGGAACGATCTGGTTCACCGATCCGTCCTACGGCATCGACACCGACTACGAGGGCCACCGCGCGGAGAGCGAGATCGGAGCCTGCCACGTCTACCGCGTGGACCCGGCCACCGGGGAGGTCCGGATGGTGGCCGGCGACTTCGTCCGCCCCAACGGCCTGGCCTTCTCCACCGACGAGTCCACGCTCTACGTCGTCGACACCAGGGTCAACCACATCCGCTCGTTCGGTGTGAACGGGGACGGCACGCTCTCGGGCGGCGAGGTGCTGGCCAAGTGCGCCGTGGGCGTCTTCGACGGCATCCGCGTGGACACCGCCGGGCGGATCTGGGCCGCGGCCGGGGACGGCGTGCACTGCTTCGACCCCGACGGCACGCTGATCGGCAAGATCCACATTCCCGAGGCGGTGTCCAACCTCTGCTTCGGCGGCCTGAAGCGCAACCAACTGTTCATCACGGCCACGTCCTCGGTCTACACCATCCTGCTCACCGTGAACGGCGCCCCCCGGCCCTCGTAGGCCACCCGGCCGGGCGGGGCCGCCACCGCCATGGCCGGCCCGGCCGCACACTCCGGCCCCGGTCACGATGTGCCGCCGGGGCGGCGTCGCCCGGTCACCGGTCACGGCCCGCGGACCGGGCAGGGCCGCGGTGGGGCCGCGGTAGGCGTGCCGGTCAGGCCGTGGAGCCGCCGTCGACCACGATGTCGCTCCCGACGACGAAGCCCGCGTCCTCGGAGGCGAGCCAGAGGACGGTGCCGGTGATCTCGTCGAGGGAGCCGACCCGGCCGATCGGGAGCTGCTGCTTCACGCGGGCCGCCCGGTCGGCCTCCGTCTCGCCCGGGCGCATGGACATCGCGGTGTCGTGCGGGCCGGGGCTGACAGTGTTGATCCGGATGCCCCGGCCGATGTATTCCAGCGCCGCGGTGCGCGTCAGTGCCGTCACCCCCGCCTTGGAGGCGGCGTAGGCGCCGAACCCGGGGATGCGCTTGTGCGCCCCCATCTGTGAGCTGAAGTTGACGATGACCCCGCCGCCGCCGGCCAGCATCGCCGGGATCTCATGCTTCATCGACAGGAAGGTCCCGGTCAGGTTGATGTCGACCACCCGGGCGAAGTCCTCCCAGGCCTGGTCGGCCACCTCGCCCGTGGCGAGCACCCCGGCGTTGTTGATCGCGATGTCCAGCCTGCCGTACCGCTCCACGATCTGCTCCACCAGCCCGGCGACCGAGGCGGAGTCGGAGACGTCCACGGTCAGGGCGGCGGCCCGGCCGTCCTCGGCCTCGATCAGCTTCACGGTCTGGCCGAGCGCCTCGTGCCCCCGGGCGGCGACCACGACCTGGGCGCCCTCGCGGGCGAATCCCCGTGCGACGGCCCGGCCGATGCCCGCCCCGCCCCCGGTCACCAGAACCACCTTGTCCTGAAATTTCATGACTGCTCCAAAAAAATAATTGATCGATCAGTCCAGAACCCTGAGCGCCTGGGCGGCGGCGTCACGCAGGCGTGCGGGGTCCGGCATCCCCTTGGCCGTCAGCCGTAGCCCCTGCAGGAAGACCAGCAGGAACCGGGCCAGCGCCCGCGGGTCGCGGTCGGCGGCCAGCTCCCCCTGCGCCTGCGCCCGGATGAGCGCCGAGGCCAGCGCGGTCTCCAGCGCGGTCCAGTTGGCGTCGACGAACCTGGCGACCGCGTCGTCGCCGGGGAGCAGCTCCCCGGCCGCGTTCGCGATCATGCAGCCGCGCCGTCGCTGGTCACGGATGGAGTCTTCGGCGTAGAACTCCACCAGGCGGCGTACGGCCGGCAGTGCGGCCCCCGGCTGCGACAGCATCTCCACCGGCGAGGGTTCCCTGGTCTCCAGGTAACGTCGCAGGGCCTTCAGGTAGAGATCGTGCTTGCCGCCGAAGGTGGCGTACAGGCTCGCCCGGCCGATCCCCAGGTGCCCCACCAGGTCGGCCATCGAGGTCGCCTCGTAGCCGCGCTCCCAGAACAGCTCCAGCGCCGCCTGGAGGGCGGTGTCCGGATCGAACTCCTTCGTTCTCGCCATGGGGGGACCGTAGACCAAAATGGAACGATCGGTCAAGTAAGGTGTGCGTCGCCCACCTCGGCGCCGGGCGCCCCGGGCCGGGGGACTACTCCCACCGGAACAGCCGTGCGGCCAGCACGCCGGTGACGAGCACGGTCGCCGCCATCACCACCAGGTGCAGCGGCTGGGGCGCGTGGCCCGCCCACGTGTCGCGCAGCGCCTGGGCGAACGGCGCCATCGGCAGGAAGTCGCCGATCCGCCGCACCAGGTCCGGCAGGAGCTCCCGGGGGACCCACATGCCTGCCACGAACAGCAGGGGGAACATCAGCAGCGAGCCGATGCCGGGGGCGGTCTTGGCGTTGGGCGCCATGGCGGCGATCAGCAGGCCGAGCCCGAACATCGAGGCGGTGCCGAGCAGGAACACGCCCGCGAACGCCAGGGGGCTCCTGGGCGCGGCCACGCCGAGGACCAGGTTGCCCAGGACGATCATCAGGCCGGTCGCGACGGCCGCCACCACCAGGTTGTTCACCACCTGGGCGACCAGCAGCCGGACCGGGCTGACCGGGGTGGTCGACATCCGGCGCAGCACGCCGTTGTCCCGGTAGGTCACCAGGACGCTGGGCAGCGCGGTCAGCGCCATCGTCACCACGGACAGGATCACCATCATGCCGGGGAGCTGGGTGTCGATCACCCGCTGCCCGCCCAGCTCCGGGCTCGCCTCCTGGAAGCCGGGGATGCTGCCCAGCCCCAGCAGGAGCGCCAGCGGGAGCAGGACCGCCATGACCGGGCCGCCCGGCTCCCGCAGGAAGAGCTTCGCCTCGGTCAGGATCATCTTGTTCATTCGGAGATCTTCTTTCCGGTGAGGGCGAGGAAGGCGTCGTCGAGGGTGGCCTGCTCGACCCGCAGGTCGGCGGGGACGACGCCGGCCGAGGCCAGGGCGGTGGTGACCGCGACGAGCAGGTCGCCGGTGCCGGTGACCTCGATCCGGCCGCCCTCGCGGCTCACCTCGGTCACCTCGGGCAGGGCGTCGAGCACCGCGCCGTCGAAGGCCCCGATGGGCCGGAACCTGAGGCGCTGGTGGGCAGCGGCCCGGGAGACCAGGCCGGAGGGGCTGTCGACGGCGACCACCCGGCCGGCGTCGATCACCGCCAGCCGGTCGCAGAGCCGCTCGGCCTCCTCCATGAAGTGGGTGACCAGCACGATCGTCACCCCGTCGGCGCGGACCTGCTCGATGAGCTCCCAGGTGTCGCGGCGGGCCTGCGGGTCGAGACCCGTGGTCAGCTCGTCCAGGATCGCCACCCGAGGGGCACCGACCAGCGCGAGCGCGATGGACAGCCGCTGCTGCTGGCCGCCGGAGAGCTTGCCGTAGAAGGTGTCCCGCTTGTCGCCGAGCCCGACCCGCTCCAGCAGCGCGCCCCAGTCGGCCGGCGCCCGGTAGAAGGAGGCGTAGAGGTCGAGCGCCTCCCAGACCTTGATCTTCGCGGGCAGCGCGGAGCTCTGCAGCTGGACGCCGAGCCGCTCCTTGAGCTCCGCGCCGTCCAGGCCGCCGAGCACCCGCACGGTCCCGGAGTCGGGGGTGCGCAGGCCGGCGACGCACTCGACGGTCGTCGTCTTGCCGGCGCCGTTGGGGCCGAGAACGCCGAAGATCTCGCCCTCCTCGACAGTGAACGACACGTCGTCCACCGCGAGCTGGTCGCGGTATCGCTTACGGAGGTTGCTCACCTCGATGACCTTCATGCCGACGACGCTAGGAACTCCGCGAGCCGTACAGAATCCGTCTGGGCACCCGGCGGGGGTGTAGCCAGCTCCACCCCCGGACGGCGTCCAGCGCCACTGGGCACGACCGGCCCGATGGTCGAGACTTTCGGGCATGAGGCGACACGTGGTGACGATCGGCCGGGCTCTGGCTCTCGGGGCGTTGGCCCTGATGGACGTCGTCCTGTTCGGGCTGGCCCTGCTCACCGCCGCCCTGACCGCGCTGGGGCTGATCTTCGTCTTCACTCCCGTGGTCAGGCTGATCAGGCGCCGCACGATGCTCGCCAGGAGACTGGCCGGCCGATGGCTGGGCGCCGAGATAGCGCCGTCCTACCTCCCGCCCCCGCCCCCGCCCCGGCGCCAGCCCGACGGCTGGTACCGCTATGAGCGCCAGCTCTACAAGACGCCGCGCTGGCCCGAGTGGAACAACCGCTGGAAGTGGATGTTCACCGACCCGGCCACCTGGCGGGACGGGCTCTGGCTGTCGCTGAACCCGCTCGCCGGCGGGGTCCTGCTGCTGCCCCTGGCCGCGGTCGGGTACGGCCTGGCCATGCCGTGGTACTGGACCCCGGCGGCCGCCCCCCTGGGAGTGGCCGTCGCCGTGGCCGGGGTGGCCGCGACGCCCTGGCTGCTGCGCTGCTACACGTGGTGGACCCGGCTGCTGCTGTCGCCCACCGCCAAGTCCATGCTGGCGGGCCGGGTCCAGCGGCTCGACCAGGTCAGGCTGGAGGCGGCCGACTCCCAGGCGGCCGAGCTGCGGCGGATCGAGCGCGACCTGCACGACGGGGCCCAGGCCAGGCTCGTCGCCATGGGCATGACGCTCGGCGCGGTCGAGGAGCTGGTGGACAAGGACCCGGTCGCGGCCAAGGCGCTGCTGGCCAAGGTGCGCGATGCCTCGTCCGTGGCGCTCACCGAGCTGCGCGACCTGGTCCGTGGCATCCACCCGCCGGTCCTGGCCGAGCGCGGCCTCGGCGACGCCGTACGCGCCCTGGCGCTGGACAGCCCGCTGCAGGTCACGGTCACCGTCGCGATGAAGTCCCGGCCCGAGTCGCCCGTCGAGTCGGCGGCCTACTTCTCGATCAGCGAACTGCTCACCAACGCGGCCCGGCACGGAGGCGCGGACCGCGTGTGGATCGACATCAGCGACCGGGGCAGGGCGCTGCGCGTCACCGTCACCGACGACGGCTCGGGCGGCGCCGACCCCTCCCGGGGCAGCGGCCTGCGGGGCATCGAGCGGCGGCTGGCGGCCTTCGACGGGGTGCTCGCGCTCAGCAGCCCGGCCGGCGGCCCGACCACGGCCACCCTCGACCTGCCGAACGCGTCCGGCTGGGACGCCCCGCCGGACAAGCCCTCGCTGCCCCGGCGCAAGGCCGTCCTCGTCGCGCTCGGCTGGGGGCTGGGCTGGCTCCCCCTGTTCCCGCAGGGCCTGGTCGCGATGATCGTCAAGCTCGCCGGCGAGGAGAAGTTCAGCTGGTTCTACGCCCTCTACCTGCCCGGGCCGTGGCAGTGGCCGGCCATCGTCCTCAACATCCTGCTGGGCCTGGCCCTGTACGGCATGGCTCTGGCGATCCCCATCGCGCACTCGCGCAGGCAGTGGATGGCAGAGGTGATGACGGCCCGTCTATGGTTGGGCAAGTGAGCCCCCGAGTCGTCATCGCCGAGGACCTCTACCTGCTCAGAGACGGCCTGGTCCACCTGCTCCAGGCTCATGGTTTCGAGGTCGTCGCGGCGGTAGAGTCCGGGCCCGAGCTGCTGAGTGCGCTGACCGGCGAGCGGCCCGACGTCGCCGTGGTCGACGTACGGCTGCCGCCCACCTTCACCGACGAGGGACTCCAGGCCGCGCTTGCCGCTCGCCGGGCCGTCCCCGGCCTGCCGGTGCTGGTGCTCTCCCAGCACGTCGAGCAGCTCTACGCCCGCGAGCTGCTGGCCGACGGCTCCGGGGCGGTCGGCTACCTCCTGAAGGACCGGGTGTTCAACGCCGAGCAGTTCGTCGACGCGGTCCGCCGCGTCGCCGCCGGGGGCACCGCGATGGACCCCGAGGTGATCGCCAAGCTTCTGGTCAGCACCGCCCGGCACGGGCCGCTCGGCGCGCTGACCCCGCGCGAGCGCGAGGTGCTGGAGCTGATGGCCGAGGGCCGTTCCAACGCCGCCATCTCCCAGCGCCTGTTCCTCAGCGAGAGCGCGGTCGGCAAGCACACGGCCAGCATCTTCGGCAAGCTCGGCCTCGCCCCGTCCGACGACGACAACCGCCGGGTGCTGGCCGTCCTGACCTACCTCAACGCCGCCCGCTCCCAGCCGTAGCCGCTCCGCCCCGGGCCCCGGCCGCCGGGCGGCCCGGTGGACGGCCCCGGTCACCGCCCTAGTCGCGCCCGAACGGGGTCATGACCTTGCAGCCGCCGGGGATCTCGCGCGCCTGGGCGTGCAGGCTGTCGGAGAAGCGGCCGAGCAGTGCGATCAGCTGCTCGCGCTCCCCGGCGGTGAACGTCTCGGAGAGCAGGCGCTCGACAGCCGACGCGGACGCGTCGGCCTCCTCCAGGGCGGCCCTTCCCTTCTCGGTCAGGCGGGTCTCCAGCACGTTGCGGTGCCATGGGTGCGCGGTCCGCTCGACGAGCCCCTTGTTCTCCAGGTTGCCCAGGGTCGTGGCCATCGTCTGCGGGGTGACCAGGCACGCGCGGGCCAGCGCGGCGGCCGACATGCCGGGGCTCTCCCCCAGGAAGTAGAGCGCCTGGTACTGCGGCACGGTCAGGCCGGACGGCTTGAGCACCATGTGCTTGAGCGCCATCAACTCCTGCTCCACCCGCTTGACGTGGCTTCCCAACCGCTCGTCCGGAGGCATTCCCATGCACAGAATCCTACCCAACGACAGGGTTTGACTAGTTATCAGAGTTCTGTCTATCGTCAGCTCTCGTCTTAAAGGCTGAACTCTGAGAGGCGATAGCCGTGGCGCTTACCCGACAGGCCGGGCACCGGCCGGGGATCACCCTGGCCACCGTGGCCGTGGCGGGCACGATGCTGCCGATCTCCGTGATGGCTCCGGCCCTCGCCCTGTCCGCCCTCGGGCGGGAGCTGGGGGCCGGGCTGGTCGGCCAGCAGTGGGTCCTGCACGGATACAACGTCGCGTTCGCCGCGTGCATGCTTCCCGCCGGGGCACTGGCCGACCGGTTCGGCCGCAGGCGGGTCTTCGCGCTCGGCACGCTGCTGTTCGCGCTCGCCTCGCTGGTCTGCGCCCTCGCGCCGACGATCCTGGTGATGGACCTGGCCAGGGCCGTGCAGGGCGCCGCGGCGACCGGCGTGCTGACCGCGGGCAGCGCGGTCCTGGCCGGCGCCTTCGAGGGCGGGGCCCGGGCCCGGGCGTTCGGCGTCCTCGGCACGGCCTTCGGCGCGGGCATCGCGCTCGGGCCCGTCATCGGCGGAGGGCTGCTCGCGCTGGGCGGCTGGCGGGCGGTGTTCCTGTCCAACGTCGTGGTCGCGGTGGCCGCGGTCGCCCTCGGCGTGCCGCACATGAGGGAGTCCCGCGACCCCGGCGCCACGCGCTTCGACCGGGCCGGGGCACTGACCTTCACCGGCGCGCTCGCCCTGTTCACCCTCGCCACCGTCGAGGGGCCGCAGCTCGGCTGGGCGCACGGGGGCGTCCTGGCGATGTTCGCCGGGGCGGCCGGGCTGCTGCTGGCCTTCGTCGGGATCGAGACGCGCAGCGTCCGCCCGATGCTCGACCTGGGCCTGCTGCGCGACCGCCGCTTCCTCGCGGTCATCTGGATGGTGTTCGCGATGGGCTTCGGGTTCGTCGCCCCCGGCACCTACCTGCCGCTCTACTTCCGCTCGGTCGGCGGAGCGGGTCCGCTCGACGCCGGGCTCAGCATGGTCCCGCTGGGCCTGCCGGTGCTGCTGGTGCCGCCGGTGGCCGGAGCCCTCCTCCGGAGATTCTCGCTGCGCGCGCTGCTGACCGCCGCCCTGGCCCTGATCGCCGTGGGAGACCTGTGGCTGGTGACGCTGACCCCCACCGGGGGCTGGACCCAGGTCGCCGGACCGCTGACCGTCCTCGGCCTGGGCGTCGGACTGGCATTCGGCCTGATCGACAACGCGGCGGTCAGCGCCGCGCCGCCCGAGCGGGCCGGGATGGCCTCCGGGGTGTTCAACACCATGCGTCTGGCCGGTGAGGCGGTGGCGGTCAGCGTCACCGGGGCCGTGCTGGTCAGCCTGACCCGGTCAGGTCTGGACGGCGACCGCGACCTCGCCAACCGCGTGGTCGCCGGAGACCTGGCCGGGATCCCGCCGCACGCCGCCGACGTCTACACCGACTCCCTGCGCCTGACCCTCCTCGCGATCGCCGTCTTCACCGCCGTCTCCGCGGCCGTCTTCCTCTCCCTGAACCGCCGCGCCCGTCCCTGAGCCACCGGACCCGTTCGAACCGCCGGCCCCGTCCATCCCCCGGCCAACCGCCTCACCCCAAGGAGACCCCATGCCTCTCGTGACCGTGGGCACCACATCCGTCGACTACCGCGTCAGCGGTTCGGGCCCCGGCCTGGTGCTCGTCCACGGCACCGGCGCCGACGCCGACAGCAACTGGGCGCCGCTCGTCGAGGCCGTCGGGCACCGCTTCACCGTGGTGGCGGTCAACCTGCCCGGCGCCGGAGAGACCGCCGACAGGGGGGAGCCGCTGACCGTGGAGGGGCTCGCCGACCAGGTGGCCGCGGCCGCGGCGGACGCCGGGCTGGCGGAGTACCACATCGTCGGCCACTCCCTCGGCGCGGTCGTCGCCACCGCCGTGGCCGCCCGCCGTACCGATGAGGTGCTGTCGCTGTTCGCCCACGCGGGATGGGTCACCAGCGGCCCCCGGGAGATCTTCCAGTTCGACTACTGGGCCCGGCTGCTCCGCGCCGACAAGGAACTGCTCGCCCGGCTGCTCCAGCTCACCGCGATGAGCCCGGCCACGCTCGCGGCCCGCGGGACCGGTGACTTCGAGGACGCCGCGGCCGGGTTCACCGCCCTGCTCGACGGGCGGATCCTGCGGCAGATCGAGCTGGACGCCAGGGTGGACATCTCCCCGATGCTCCAGCGGATCAAGGCCCCGGCCATGTTCCTCGCCGGCGCCCACGACCTGATCGTGCCCCCGCGCCACCAGCGGGAGCTGGCCGACCGCGTCTACGGCGCCGGCTACCGCGAGGTCGAGGGCGGCCACGCCCTGCCGTTCGAGAACCCGGAGCTGTTCGTGGCGGTCGTCGCGGAGTGGCTGGACGGGTTCTGACGGGCCGGGCGCGGCGGACGGCCCCGCCGTGCCCGCGGAGGGCGGTCCGGCGCCCGGCCGATCTCGGCCGTCATGGGGGCCTCGCCGTGCCCGCGCGGGAGGGCGGCACGGTGCGCTCCTGGCGGAGACGCGGGAGAGGCCCCGCCGTGCCCGCGCGGGAGGGCGTCAGCCGCGCCCGATCAGCCCGGTCTCGTAGGCCGTGATGACCGCCTGCACCCGGTCGCGCAGTCCGAGCTTGGTCAGCACGTTGCTCACGTGGGTCTTGACCGTGTGCTCGCTGACCACCATCGTGGCCGCGATCTCGGCGTTGGACAGGCCGCGGCCGAGGAGCCCGAGGGTCTCGCGTTCCCTGGCGGTCAGCGCGTCGAGCCCGGCCACCGGGGCCGAGGGCCTGACCTGCTTGCGGACCATGTCGTCGATCAGCCGCCGGGTCACCGACGGCGCGAGCAGCGACTCGCCGGCGGCCACCACCCGGACCGCGTGGACCAGGTCGTCGCGGCGCACGTCCTTCAGCAGGAACCCGCTGGCCCCGGCGTGCAGCGCGTCGTAGACGTAGTCGTCCTGGTCGAACGTGGTCAGCATGAGCACCTTGGTGGAGGTCTCCTCGCAGACCACCCGGGCGGCCGCGATGCCGTCCATCCTGGGCATCCTGATGTCGAGCAGCAGCAGGTCGGGCCGGTGCTCGCGGACCGCGGCGACCGCCTCGGCCCCGTCGCCCGCCTCGGCCACGACGGCGATGTCCGGCTGGGCATCCAGGATCATGGAGAACCCGCCCCTGACCAGCTCCTGGTCGTCGGCCACCACCACACGGATGCTCATCAGCCAGCCTTCCCCTTCTACGGAGCCTTCCGGAGGATTCCGGAGCTTCCCGGAGCTTCTCCTCGAAGCCCGACCCGTGCCGGGGAGCCTCGCATGTACGACCATATTGGTCGGCGCCTCGGCCCGTGCCTGCCGGGCGGTCCGAGCCCCTCCCCTGTTGTACGGCCGGCCGCTCCCGTCCGCATGGAGGAGATATGCGGTGGCTGGGAGGTTCTTGTCGGTCCCACCGGCTACGGTGCTGTTGACGTACGGCCACCGCGGATGGCGGTGCCGTTCAGGACGGAGGGATGATCAGGTGAAGATCCAGGTTGACCGTGATGTCCTGGCCGACGCGGTGGCCTGGGTCGCCCGGGCGCTGCCGAACCGTCCGGCCCTCCCCGTGCTCTCCGGGCTGCTGCTGGAGGCCGACGACGACCTCGTGCTGTCGGCCTTCGACTACGACGTCTCCGCCCGGGCCTCGATCGAGG
Organism: Streptosporangium brasiliense; assembly: GCF_030811595.1. Taxonomy (NCBI): domain Bacteria; kingdom Bacillati; phylum Actinomycetota; class Actinomycetes; order Streptosporangiales; family Streptosporangiaceae; genus Streptosporangium; species Streptosporangium brasiliense. The sequence continues at coordinate 1,695,258 of NZ_JAUSRB010000002.1, read as the reverse complement.
CCGACGTGGCGGAGCCGGGCCGGGTGCTGATCCCCGGCCGGATCCTTGCGGAGATCACCCGGAGCCTGCCCGCCGAGCCGGTGGAGATCGCCATCAGCGGTTCCGAGGCGGTGCTGACCTGCGGCAGCGCCGAGTTCGGCCTGCTCACCATGCCGGTGGAAGACTTCCCGACCCTGCCGGCCATGCCGCCGAAGATCGGTGCGGTCGGCGGCGGGGTCTTCGCCAGCGCGGTCGGCCAGGTGGCCCCCGCGGCCAGCCGCGACGAGACGCTCCCCATGCTGACGGGCATCCGGGTCGACATCTCCGGCGAGACCGTGGCCATGGCCGCCACCGACCGCTACCGGATCGCGGCCAGGGAGTTCGGCTGGCGTCCCGAGCGGCCCGGCGGCACGGCCGCGGCCATGGTGCCCGCCCGGGTGCTGGTCGAGGTGGCCAAGTCACTGCGCGGCGGCGAGGTGTCGATGGCGCTGGGCGACGGGGTCGCGGGGTTCGAGAGCGTCGGCCGGAGCACCACGGTCCGCCTGCTCGACGAGCAGTTCATCGACTACCGCGCGCGGCTGACCGACGACTGGCCGATCCGGGCCGACGTCCGGGTGGCCCCGTTCATCAGCGCGATCAAGCGCGTCGCGCTGGTCGCCGAGCGCAACACCGCGATCCGGCTGTCGTTCGGTCAAGGTCAGGTGCTCATCCAGGCGGGCGGGGGCGACATCGGCCGCGGCGCCGAGGTCCTGGACGCCGAGCTGTCCGGTGAGGGCATCCAGATCGCCTTCCAGTCCCAGTTCCTGCTGGACGGCCTGGCCGGGGTCGAGACCGAATATGTCCGGCTCAACCTGCAGTCCCCGAGCCGGCCGGCTCTCATCACCGAGGTCCCCGGCGACGCCGACCCCGCCTTCCGCTATCTCGTGATGTCCCTGCGCCTGCCCTGACGGCCTTCACCCGGCGCCGCCCTCCCTCCCCCCTCCTGAGAACCTCAGGTGGCGCCTGAAGGGCCTCAGGGCGGCGCCTGACCGGCTTCCCGCCGGGCTCCCGCTCCAGTCCGGCGCGACGATCTCAGACGACGTGAAAGGGCCCCACCCCCGCCGGGGGTGGGGCCCTTTCAACGTCGGGGCGGGAGGGGTGGTGAGGAGGTGGGAGAAGTCAGGAGGAGAGCTCCTGAGCCTCGGTCAGGGCGATCAGGATGTGCTCCATGCACGCGTGGCCGGCGCGCTCGGCGGCGGCCGCGTCACCGGCCGCGATGGCGCGGGCGATGGCCTCGTGCGGGATGTAGGTGCTGTTGAGCGAGGTGCCCGCGGCGGTGATGCTCGCCCGCAGGGCGGCCGAGAAGTCCTCGTAGAGGTCGATCAGGACCAGGTTGTGGGTGGCCTGGACGACGGCGATGTGGAAGGCGAGGTCGGCCTCGACGAACGCGTTGGGCTCGCCGAGCTCCCAGGCGCGCTCCCGTTCGGCCAGGGCGGCCTCGATGCGGACGATGTCGGCGTCGCTGCGCCTCGTCGCGGCCAGCCGGGCGGCCTCGACCTCCAGCGCGCGCCGTACTTCCAGGATCTCCAGCTGCTCGGCGGTGCGCAGCCGCCGCAGCATGGCCCCTGACAGCTCGCTGGTGGCGCGGACGTAGGTGCCATCGCCCTGGCGGCACTCCAGCAGCCCGGCATGGGTGAGCGCCCGCACCGCCTCGCGCACGGTGTTGCGACCGACCCCGAGCTGTTCGGCGAGCACGGTCTCGGTGGGAATCTTCGCGTGCATCTGCCAGGAGTTCGAAGTGATCTGCTCCTTGAGCTGATCGATCACCTGGTCGACGAGAGACGCACGCTGCGCCGTACGCAGACTCACAGTCCGCCTCCTCCGGGGAAACCAATCATCCTATGAGTCAATGACTGGTCGACCATAATAATTCCGGAGGCGGAAAAACAAATCCGGAGCCCCAGCGGGTGAGTGGCTTTACCGAACCAGCGCCGAATCGACCGTCACACCAACCATCGCACTCCGGACTCCGGCCGCTTCGAGCGCCCTACGGTATGCGCTCGCCTGCTCCTCGCCGGCACCGACCCGGCTGTAGAGGTCGCCGAGCTCGCGCCAGACCCGCGCGACCTCCCGGTCGGGACCGGCGGTCCCGGAGCGCAGGCCGTCGAGCAGCCCGCAGGCGCTGTTCAGGATGGCCGTGACGTCGCCCTCGCCGCGGGTGAGCGCGACCTGGGCCAGGACCAGATGGGCGGTGGCCGCCGTGACGCCGCTCTGCCCGCCCGGCGTGTCGAGGACGGACCCGGCCAGGTCGGCCGCACCCTCCACGTTGCCGCTGCGGAGCTGGACGTAGGCGAGCACCACCAGGCTCTTGGCGTGGTCGTGCGCCCGGTCGGAGAACGCGCCGAAGACCCCGCTCGCGGCGGTCGCGAGCTCGTGGGCCTCGTCGAGCCGCTCCTCGCCGGCGGAGGCGGTGAAGCGCGACCAGTCCATCGCGATGCGGGCCAGCCGGAAGGCCATCCGGGCCGGACGGCCGGTGGCGATCGCGTCGTCGGCCAGGCGGACGGCCAGCGCCGAGTCCTCGCCCTCGGCGGCGGCGATGCTCGCCTGCCAGAGGGAGTGGATCTCGGCGACGCGGTTGACCACGGCCGACACGCCGTTGACCGACAGGATGTGCCGGACGTAGGACAGGCCGGGAGAGTCCGGCCCGCGGCTGGCCTCGGTCTCCATCAGGGAGGCGGCCAGATCGACGGCGATCTCGCCCTGCGTCAGGGCCAGCCGGTTCACCTGGGTGAGGGCCTGGGCCGCCAGGTCATGGGCGCGCAGGGTGTCGCCGGCACGCTGGTAGCAGCGGCTCAGCGCCACGGTCAGGGGCAGGTCGGCCAGCCGTTCGGGGTGGGCGGCCGCCTCGCGGCGGAGCCGCTCGAACGCCTCCACCGCCGGGCCGATCCGGCCCTGGGCCTCCAGGGCGCGGGCCCGGCCGAGCCGCGCGTGCGCGGCCAGCATGGCGTTCTCCTCGCCGACGACCTTGACGATCTCGCCGAACCGCTCGGCGGCGGCGGACGGGTCGCCGTGCTGCAGCTCCAGCTCGGCGTGGCGCAGCCCCAGCTCGGTGTCGATGCGCTGACGCGGCTCGATCCCGTGCAGCAGGAACTCGGTGGTGCACCCCAGCCGTTCGGCGAGAAGGCGCGCGACCACCGGAGTCGGCGTGCGCTTGCCCGACTCGATGAGGGAGACGTAACTGTCGGAGAGGTCAGGCCCGGCTAGCTGGGCCTGGGACATGCGCCTACTCAGCCGCAGTCCGCGGACGCGGTCACCGATGGTTCCCTGACTCGGCATCTGATCTCTCAGGGCGGGGGATGGTCAATGTTCCCGCCATGATTGCATGAAGCAGTCGAATCGGGTAACCCCACGTGAAGAATCCTCAGGTGGACTCTTGTGGAGCCCCATGCCATAAAGGACATGGGGGGACTAATCATCCGAGTCGTTGCCTCCGGGGAACAGCATCTGGCAGACCTCCAGGTAGAGGGTCTCCGGATACGGGATATAGGTGACCGTCGACAAAGCCTGATCTTGACCGGCCGATTCCAGGACGAACTCGCCGTAGCCCAGCATCCGGCCGAGCAACGAGCGCTGGAAGCTCATGTCCGTCACCTTGCCGAGCGGCATCATCGCGACCTTGCGCGTGATCAGGCCCGTGGTGAGAAGCATGCGCTTGGAGGTGACCACGAAGTAGTCGACCGACCACTCCGCCACCTTCCACACGAAGCGGATCAGTAACAGGAGCCATGCCCACCAGACGATGACGAGCGCGCCGCCACCGCCTTGGTCGCCGAACCACTTGCTGAGCAGTCCGGCGAGGATCAGGCCGCCGAAGACCTCGGCGACCGGACGGAGCAGTACGGCCGGGTGACGCCGCACCATGATGACCTGGTGTTCGTGGGGGAGTAGGTAGCGGTTGACCGACGAGGGAGCGGAGTCCCCGTGGGTCACTAACCTCATGACAGATGGGAAACGAACTGGGCCAGGGAATTGGCCGCCGTGTATACCGTGTCCATGGCACCCCTCACCGCGTTCGCCGCGTCACCTGGTCGGGTGAACAGGAAAAACGCCACGAAGGCGGCACCGCCATACGTGAGAACTTTCTTGACCTGCACTGCGGCCTCCTACTACCACTGCCCACTGCACCCGCCGTATACATTACCCACGCCATAGGCGAGGTAAAGCGCATCAGCCATTACGGTCTCGGCCCGTCCCGAAAGCCCTGCTCCGGCTGATGTGTTCTGCGTCACCCGCGCTCACTCGCGACCAGCGCGAGGACCTCCAGGTGTTTGCGGGCGATCCGCTCGACCAGCCCGGGATGGGCGTGGCCGGTGACCTCCAGCGCGCCGTAGTGCGCCGCCGCGATGCAGCGGATCACGGTGGTCGCCGGGTGCACTTCGGAAAACTCATCCCGCAGCGCGGCGCTGACGTCCTCGTAGGGATCCGGTTCCGCGTCCGGGATGACTCGCTCGCTCATGGTTCTCCCTGGTGTGCGCCCACGGCCCGGTAGACCGGGGACACAGAAGAGATGTCTTCGTCACTACCGGTACCCACATAAGCACACTGTGTAACAGAGAAGTGGCGGAACGACTCTCCCTTGGGAAGGAAGATTACTTAGACGACCCCGTAAAGACGGTCGCCGGCGTCACCGAGACCCGGAACGATGTAGCCGTGCTCGTTCAGCCGCTCGTCCAGAGCCGCGGTCACCAGGCGGATCGGCCTGTCGGTGCCGGCGAAGACCTCGTCCATGTGGGCGATGCCCTCGGGGGCGGCCAGCAGGCACAGCGCGGTCACGTCGTCGGCGCCGCGCTCGAAGAGGAACTCGATCGCCGCGGCCAGGGTCCCGCCGGTGGCCAGCATCGGGTCGACCACGTAGACCTGCCGGCCGGACAGGTCGTCGGGCAGGCGGGTGGCGTAGGTCTCCGCCTTCAGCGTGGACTCGTTGCGGATCATCCCGAGGAAGCCGACCTCGGCCGTGGGCAGCAGCCGGGTCATGCCGTCCAGCATGCCCAGGCCGGCGCGGAGGATGGGGACCACCAGCGGGTACGGCTGGGCCAGCCGTACGCCCTTGGCGGCGGCGACGGGGGTCGCCACCGTCACCTCGGTGGTGCGGACCTGACGGGTCGCCTCGTAGGCGAGCAGCGTCACCAACTCGTCGGCCAGACGCCGGAAAGTGGGCGAATCCGTGTTCACGTCCCGCAGCACCGTCAGCTTGTGGGCCACCAGCGGGTGGTCTACGACCAGGGTCTCCATGGGCGCCAACGGTATCTCGGATGGCAGCTCAGGAGATAACAGACCACACGTACGTGACATCGCCCGCTCACGCGGATTTGATCACAATTTGGTCGGAGAGGCGTACGGTGATGGGCTGGTTCTGAAAGCATTGACATCCGTAGTGAACGCATCGGTGGGGATGACCATGGCAGACGAAGACTCGCTGGACTTTGCCATCGTGGTCTATCGCGAGGACGAGACCTGGGAAGCGGAGATGCTCCCGGTGGCGCTCGTCTCGGATCTCGACGGCCTGATTCACGCCCTGCGCCAGCAGCCGAGCATGAACGGGACGATTGGCCTGGTCGCCGTTGGGGATGAGTTCTTCGTGGCGTTACGGGTGTTCGGTGAGCGGGTGGAGGTCTTCCTCTCCGACATCGCCGCGTCCTGGGACTTCCCGCTCGCGCAGCAGGCGCTGGAATACCTCGACGTGCCGGTCCCCGACGAGGACGAGCTCGAGGCGATCCTCCAGGACGAGGAGACGGCGCTCCCCGCAGGGGACCTGTCGATCTTCGCCGACCTGGGCCTCGACGAGATGGAGCTCGGCATCCTGTCCGGAGACATCGACCTGCTCCCCGAGGACGTGCTGTCCAGCATCGCCGCGCGGCTGGGGTTCTCCGAGCCGTTCGAACGCGCCATCGACTCGGTGTTCGGCTGACCTCGGGAGATCGGCCATGGCCTCCAGACCATCCGGCAACAGCGTGTTCTCGGCAGCCTTCGTCCGCACCGCGGACGGATGGAACGGCGCGGAGGTCGACCTCAGCGCCGCCGAGATAGCCGACGACCTGGGCGACGCCGTCCAGGAGCACCTCGGGCTCACCGGCGACGAGCTGGCCCTGCTCTGCGTGGAGGTGGAGGACGAGTGGTTCGCGATCGTCCGCTACCAGGGCGACCAGGAGCCCCGCACGTTCCTCTCGGACGCCCAGGCCGGGATCTCCGACGAGCTCGGAGAGCTCTTCAGCGAGCTGGCCGGGGTCGCGCCGGACAAGGACACCCCCGATCTGGGCGTACGGCCCGCAGGGGACTTCGAGCTGCTGAGCGACCTCGGCGTGAGCCCCGAGGAGCTCATCGAGCTCAGCATGGAGGAGGGCGTGCTCCCCGCGGACACGCTCTCGGTGATCGCCGAGCGGCTCGCCTTCGCCGAGGAGCTCGATCGGCTGCGGTGACCGACTACGTCCCGCAGATGCGGCTCGCCCTGGCGCAGGCCGCGGCCGCCGGCGCCCGTGGCGAGGTGCCGGTCGGAGCGGTCGTCCTCGGCCCCGACGGGGCGGTGCTGGCGCAGGCCGGCAACGACCGGGTGTCCCTGCGCGATCCCACCGCGCACGCCGAGGTCCTCGCCCTGCGGGAGGCCGCGCGGGCCCGCGGGGAGTGGCGGCTGACCGGCTGCACGCTGGTGGTCACGTTGGAGCCCTGCACGATGTGCGCGGGGGCCGCGGTGCTGGCCAGGATCGACCGCGTCGTGTACGGTGCCGCGGACGCCAAGGGCGGGGCCGCCGGCTCGCTCTGGGACGTGATACGGGACCGCCGTCTCAACCACCGGCCCGAGGTCGTCATGGGCGTGCTGGCCGACGAGTGCGCCGGCGTTCTCACCGAGTTCTTCGCCGTCCGCCGGATGCGCGAGCAATAGTGGTTATCCGGTAAGCTGCTCGGCGGTGGTGTCGCCTAGTGGCCGAGGGCGCACGCCTCGAAAGCGTGTGATGGGGCAACTCATCCGTGGGTTCAAATCCCACCACCACCGCCACCGAGAAAGGCCCCTGACCCGGTCGAACGGGTCAGGGGCCTTCTCCGTGTCGGCTCCCCCGCTCCCGGCCTGTCAGGCGGGGCTCCGCAGCAGGTCCGTCCCCGACGCCGGCATGTCCAGCAGCGTCGCGCTGTCCCGCTCCGACAGGCCCGCCTCGCGCAGCCGTACGGCGAGGGCGCGGGCGCTCTCGTCGAGCTGCGCACGCTCGCGCCGGTAGGAGGTGAGCACCTCCTGGGGCAGGCCGGGCAGCTCGTAGACGTATTCGACGGAGACGGGGGTCTCCTCGGGGAGACCGAGGCAGAAATGCTTGACCGCCTCCACCTCTTCGACCAGCTCGGCCAGGCTCTCGCCGGAAACGCTGCCCGGGGCGCCGACGGCGAGGGCCACCCACACGTCGCCCCCGGTGTCGAGCGCTCTGCTGCGAGTGACCTTGAAGGTCAGGTGGTGGGCGGTCATTCCATCCAGTCCCTTCCGAAAACGCGCTCCAGGTCTGTGGCCAGATGGGCCAGTGCTTCGAGTGTGACACCTCGGACGGGGACGGTGGCGCGTGCTATGACGATCTGGTCGGTGTCGAGCAGATGGAGCAGCCGCACCGACCTGGTGGTCTCGACCCAGTCGACCCGCAGCCCGTGCCGGCGGGCGAGCTCGTAGATCCGGTCACGGATCTCTTGGTAGGTGCTCAGCACCCGGTAAAGCTAACGAGGCCCGGGGCGCCCGAGGAAGGTCTTTCATGATTCGGTCACGGGGTCCCGGGCCGAATCCCCTCCACCGCCGGACGGAAAAGGGCTCCCGGGATGCCGGGAGCCCTTTCGGCGTTCTCAGTTGTCCGCGGGGATCTCCAGGACGCGGGCGTGCAGGACCGAGCGCTGGTGCAGCGCCGAGCGCAGCGCGCGGTGCAGGCCGTCCTCCAGGTAGAGGTCGCCGCGCCACTGCACCACGTGCGGGAACAGATCACCGTAGAACGTGGAGTCCTTGGCGAGCAGGGAGTGCAGGTCGAGCACCGCTTTGGTGGTGATCAGCGTGTCGAGCCGGACCTGTCGCGGCGGTATCTGCGCCCACTCGCGATGCGAGAGGCCGTGCTCGGGGTAGGGCCGTCCGTCACCGATCAACTTGAAGATCACACTATGTAGTTTAGGAGAGATTCGGACCGTTTGCCTGCCCAGTTGCTCTTATCGCAGCTCAGCGGCCTCTGTCAGATGTCGCCGGCGAAGGTGTCGCACCTGGTGGGGTCGCCGCTCTCGTAACCGGTGGTGAACCACTTGACACGCTGCGCCGACGTTCCGTGGGTGAAGCCCTCGGGGTCGATCCGGCCCTGGGTGCGCTCCTGGATGCTGTCGTCGCCCACCGCCGCGGCCGCGCTGAGCGCCTCCTCGATGTCGGTCTGGGTGAAGGGCTTCTCGAACAGGCCGGTCTCGTAGGCGTTCTTGGCCCAGGCTCCGGAGTAGCAGTCGGCCTGCAGTTCCAGCCGGACCGAGCCGCTCTCCGGCCCCTGTCGGTCGCCCTGGGCCCTGGCGTTGGTGCCGAGCAGGTTCTGCACGTGGTGACCGTACTCGTGCCCGATCACGTAGGCCTGGGCGAACGGCCCGCCCTTGGCGCCGAACCTGCTCTCAAGCTGCTCGAAGAAGGACAGATCAAGGTAGACCTTCTGGTCGGCCGGGCAGTAGAACGGGCCGACCGAGGAGTCGGCCGCGCCGCAGGCGGTGTTGACCTGGCCGGAGAACAGGACGGTCTTGGCGGGCCGGTAGTCCTGCACGACCTTGGGCCAGTAGTCCTGGATGCTGTTGACCACGCCGACCACCCGGCACTCCTCGTTCTGGTCGGCGTCCTGCCCCGACTTGCACTGGGCGCTCAGGTCGGAGCTGGGGCCCACCGGCGCGGGGTCGCCGCCGGTGATGTCGCCGGGATTGATCCCGAATATCAGCGCCACGATGAGCGCGAGGATCCCGGCCGCACCGCCGCCGACCGCGAGGCCGCCTCCGGGGATCCTTCCCCGGCCGCCGCTCTCGACCTGTGAGCTGTCCAGCTGGGCATCGTCCTTGAAATCCATCGCCGACGTCCCTTCGATCCGCTTGGGACCCTCCGACTGCCCCCGGAGGGGCCGGGCATGCCGGGGGGCTGGGGTGCCTCCGCGGGGACGCCGCGACGCCGTGGCCCGCCGGGCCGGTGGCGGGGCGGGCGACCTGCGCTGTCGCGCCCGCTCCGCGGCCGGGCGCGTCCCTGCCGTTGGCTCTGTCAGACATTCCCTCGCACGGTCCTGTCTACGCCGCCCGGCGGCCGCCGCCCGGCCGGCTCCGCCCCGTCGTCACCGGGGCCGTCCGCGGCCGGCGCTCCGGGCGCCGGCCGCGGACGGCTCCCCGCGCCCCCGCCGGCCGGATTGGTCGCACCACTCTGTGCGAAACATGTATCTCCATTTACGTCTTTCCCCTGCTAAATGGGCAAATGCTTCGTTATGAGGGAAGCGCGGACTGTAATCATCACGCTACTCGCCGCGTCGGTGGTGTTCGCCGGCGGCGGCCCTGGCACCGACCCGCGACCGTCGGGCAAGAGGGCCGGCACCGTCGCCGTCCCGGCGGCGAGGACTCCAACGGCGCTGGAGGCCTCCTACAGCCAGAGCATCGCCAGGGTGTTGCCGTCCATCGTGCAGATCTCCTCGGAGGTCGGTCCGTTGGCGGTCGCCGAGGGTTCGGGCATCGTCTATGACAAATCTGGTCATATCGTGACAAATGACCATGTGGTGAGGGGTGCCAAGAATTTCGAGATCACACTGGCCACGGGCGGCACTCCTCGGACCGCCAGGTTGGTGGGCTCCGACGAGGCCAGCGACCTGGCCGTGCTCAAGGTGGTCGATCCGGCCGGTCTCGTCCCCACCGACTTCGGCGACTCCAGCGAGCTGTCCATCGGCGAGTTCGTGCTGGCCATGGGCAACCCGCTGGGCCTGTCGGGCAGCGTGACCGACGGCATCGTCTCCGGGCTGGACCGCAGTGTCTCCTTCCCGGCCGAGCCCGGCGCCGCTGCCGGATCCACGATCGGCGGCCTCATCCAGACCTCCGCCCCGATCCAGGAGGGCAACAGCGGCGGCGCCCTGATCGACCTCGCGGGGGAGGTCGTCGGCATCCTGATCGCCAACGTCGTCAACACCGAGACGGGCGCCACGGTTCCGGGCATCGGCTTCGCGATCCCGTCCAACACCGCCACCCGTGTCGTCAGCCAGCTCATCAAGAACGGCAAGGTCACCGACACCGAACGGGCCACTCTTGGCGTCGCGGTGCAGACCGTGGTCAGCCGCCGGGGCCGGCCGGCAGGCGTCGGCGTCCTGCGGGCGGCCGAGGGCACCGGCGCGCCGCAGGCGGCCATCAAGCCCGGGAGCGTGATCGTCTCGGTCGACGGCACCCCGACCCTGACCGCGCAGGCCCTGGCCAAGGTGCTCGCCGCCCGTAAGCCCGGCCACCGGGCCAAGGTGAAGCTCCGGCGGCCCGACGGCTCCCCCGCCACCACGACCGTGACGCTCGGGAAGCTCCCCGCCGACTGACCGGGCGGGGACGGCCCCGGCTGAGACCCGGACCGGGGTCCGGACGCAAAGAAGCCCGCTCCATGCTGGAGCGGGCTTCCGTGTGATGGCGGAGGATAGGAGATTCGAACTCCTGAGGGGTTGCCCCCAACACGCTTTCCAAGACTGTGGAACTCTGTTCAGCTCTGATCAGAGCAGTCTCGACCAGGCGTGGAGGGGGCGGACGGGACCCTGATGAACGGCCCCGGATGGACATGAACTGAGACCCAAACTGAGCCCTTGGCCGAAGCGCTGAGGGCGATTCTAGGGAGATCAGCGGTGCTCTCCCGTCTCTTGTGGCGCTCTGTCTCAATGGCGCTCTGTCGCTCTCTCAGAGCCACGGTTCGTGAGGTTGGTCGTTCTTGGTGGGCCCCGCCGAAGGTCAGTCAGATGGTGCCGTTCAGGTCCCCGGCGGCAGTACTCGATCGATCTGGTGAAGGTGATCTAACCCCATTGGTTCTTCACCTGGGACTCTTCTTGCGATCTTCTTGTTTTTCCCCCTCACTTGAGGGAGGATTTCCTGCAATCGACTAAGGAGGCGCCTGTGGAACGGGCTGTCCATACCGAGAAGGGGGCCGTGGATCGGCTCGCCCAGCTAGGACTCAAGGTGGAGGAGATCCACGCGGCGTTGAACGCCGGCGTGGGGGAGTCGCGCACATGGTCGGAGGACGCTCCGGTGGCGATGGCCGGCATGGCGCGATGGGGACGGATCAACGAGCACCTGCGCATCAGCAAGTCGAAGCACGAGTGGCGCGCCGAGAACCCCCGAAACCTGCCGCTCACGATCCACCCCACGGGAGCCTTCGCGATCGTGGCGACGACCGGCGACGCGCAGACTGGGTCGAAAACGGGCGCCCCACCGACCACCAAATACGCCAAGGGCGCGACGTATCAAAAAGTCGTCCAGGACAACGGGCAGGTCCAACTGCCTCTGTTTGTCGACGCCGAGGTCGGGCCCGTGCTGCACGACATAGCAGCCGAGCAACCACGCGCCACCTGGGTTCTGCTGTACTACGTGACCGAGCGCGCCGTCTTCGTTGAGCTGTCCCTGCCGGGATCCATCACTGAGCAGGGCTACGTCGACTACTGGCGCGAAAGAATCCTGATCCCGCCCTACGTCATCGAGAGCGTGTCCGTTGGCAGCGAAGAGCCCAGGGAAGGCGAGCAGGGCGTCGACGTTGCTGTTGAGCGCCGCTGACGCCCAACAGGGTAGAAAACGGCATTATGAACAATAAGCACCAGTTCAGCCCATCGCGGTTGAAACTAGCACGTAAGCGCCGGGGTATGACCCTGGTCCGGTTGGAGCAGCTCAGCGGCATTAGCACGCGCACCCTATCGGGGTATGAGAACGTCCGCAGCGACAGCCGGGAGCATATGACCGACAAGATATTGGAGACGCTGGCGCACGCCTTGCAAGTGCCAGCGATGTTCTTGACCGCGGAGGACATCGAGGAGATCCCGTTGGAGGCGGTGAGCTTCCGCGCGCCGAGCAAGCTCACCGCCGGCCAGCGGGACATGGCGCTGGCGGCCGCCCGCATCGCCATCATGATCAATGAGTGGGTGGAGGAGCGGTTCCGCCTGCCCGAGCCCGACATCCCCACCCTGACCGGCAGGGATCCGGAGTTGGCGGCCGAGCAGGTGCGCAACCTGTGGCAGTTGGGCGTGGCACCGATTCCCAACCTGGTGCACCTGCTGGAGGCGCACGGGACGAGAGTGTTCTCCCTGGCCGAGGAATGCTTGGAGGTCGATGCATTCTCCTTCTACTGGAAGGGCACACCATATGTGATCATCAACACTCGCAAGTCGGGCGAGCGCGGCCGCTTTGACGCCGCACATGAACTCGGCCACCTGGTGTTGCACCCTGAACATGAGGTCCCACACGGCAAACTGGCTGAACAGCAGGCCCAGCGCTTCGCCTCAGCCTTCTTGATGCCGCCTACTGCAGTACGCGCCAAGCGGCTCAACAATGCGACCGTGGATCGGGTCCTGGCTGCGAAGAAGACCTGGAAAGTCTCGGCGATGGCACTGACTTACCGGTTGCATGAACTCGACCTGGTGACCGAGTGGGGATACCGCACCTTGGCGACGAACCTGTCCCGAATGGGCTACCGGCGCCAGGAGCCCGACGGTATCGACCGGGAATCCTCGCAATTGCTGGCTAAGGTCTTTGGCGCGCTTCGCGCTGAGGGAGTCACCGTCGCCCATATGGCCCGTGCCCTGCATCTCAGTCCTGAGGAGATCAACCAGCACGTGTTCGGTCTGGTACCAACTCCTGTCGCTGCGGTGCGAGGCGGGGGGCATACGACACCGCCCCGCCCGCCTGCGCTTCAACTGGTGAAGTGATCTAAGGGCTCCCGCGATTGACGTTCGGGAGCCCTTCACACTTCTCAGCCTGAGTGATCGGACGGACTCAAAGTTCCCAAAGACCGAGAGCCCCGGGGAAGGGTTTCCGGGGCTCTCGTGGCAAGTGAGGCGGGGCTCAGCCGAGATAGTGGAAGGTCGGCTTCGGGTGCATGAGGAAGTCATGGTGGGAGATGTTCCAGGCGTAGGCGCCGGCCATGAGGAACTCGACCATGTCGCCCGGCTTCAGGCTCACCGGGACGTGCTTCGCCATGGTGTCCTTCGGCGTGCAGAGCTGGCCGACGATCGTGGTCGGCTCGCCTGACTCCTCGATGACCATGGGCTGACTGTGTCCCTTGGTCGCAGGGGTGCGGATGTGGTGGGTGCCGCCCGCGACCACCGCGAACAGTTCGCCGTGGACGCGCTTGACGTCGATGACCCGGGTGACGTACCGCCCGCAGTACACCGACAGGGACCGGCCCGGCTCGATCCGCAGAACCTCGCCAGGGCGCCGTAGCGCGGCCAGGCCCTCGCCGTAGGTCTTCCAGTCGAACCGGGCGCCAGGGTCGGTGTAGTCGACGGCCATGCCGCCGCCAAGGTTGATCTCGGTGACGCCCAGGCCGCGCGCGTAGTCGAGGATCGCGTTGACCAACTCCAGCATCTGGGGCGCGTCCAAGCCGCTGGCCAGGTGTGCATGGATACCGCGCAGTCGTACCGCATCCTGGCCGGCGAGCAGGTCGAGGCACTCGGCAATGCCTGCCGGGTCCATGCCGAAGGGGGTCGCCCCGCCGCCCATGGCCAAGGACGCGCCGCTGATCGGGATGTCGAGGTTGACCCTGAGCAGCACGTCGGCGGAGCGGCCCGCCGCGAACAGGCGCCGGATCTCGCTGGGACTCTCGATGTGCAGCCGGTGGACGTCGGCGAAGAGTTCGGCGTCGGTCTTGCCGGGGCCGCCCAGCGCGATCGGTGTTTCGGGGAAGAACTCGCGCACGTGGGCAAGCTCTCCCCCGGATGCCACCTCGAAGCCATCGACGTATGGCGCGATCACCTGCAACAGCTTCGGATCGGGATTGGCCTTGACCGCGTAGTAGATCTCGGTGTCGCCGAGGGCGGCCCGTACGGTGGCCATGTGGGCGTCCAGGTCGGCAAGGTCGTACACGTACGCGGGCAGTTCGCCGGCGTCGGCCAGTTCCAAGGCCCGGGCGCGCACTGGCAGTGTGGCTGTCATCGCATCGTCTCCGATCGGGTCGTGTTCAGGCCGTATCAGGCAAGCGGAAAGGTGTTTTCGATCACCAGGTAGTGAGCAGGTGTGACCGTGATGGTCACCTCCACAGCCTGCCCGCCTTCGGTCCTGCCGACATGGATGATCTCGAAAACGGTCCGCTCCGGGCTGATCTCCAGGGCGTCGGCTTCCACCTCCGTGGGAGGCCGGACGATGACGCGCTCGGTCGCCTCGGTCTGCGGGTAGCCCAGTTCGGCCAGCGCCGACTTGACGCCACCGTGGATGACTGGTCCTGCCTCTTCCAGGACGGTTCCCTCAGCGATGGACAGCGGGAACCAGGAGGCGTTCAAGCGCACAGGGATACCCGAGGCGAGCAGGCGCCTCCGGCGAACGAGGGCGTTCTCTTCGCCCCGCGTCAGCCCGAGGACATCGGCGACCTCGTCCGGTGGGATGGCCCGCTCGGTCGTGATCTCGTGCTGCGGTTCGAGTCCTGCCGCGCGTACCTCCGCGTCGAACGCGCCGCGGGCCTGTCCGCTTTCGCGGACCTCGCGTGAGTAGCGCGCCGGTGAGTGCAGCATCGGCGGAATGTAGGTGACCATGGTTCCCCTCCCTTGACGAGGGCGGATCATGCCCTCTGCTGCGAGTACCTGCATTGCCCTGTTGACCAAGCTCCGTGACGCGCCGTACCGCTCGGCGAGTACCGGCTCAGCCGGGAAGACCGTGGCAGGCGGGTAGACGCCGCTCACGATCTCTTCCCGCATCTGGGCAGCGATCTGACGGAAGCCCAACTTGCTCGGGTAGCCCATTTCTCCCTCTTTGTCCGAGTCGTTCTCTCGGGTTAAACATCAAACGTTTGATGTTTATTGACAGCAGGGTCCGACGGGTTCATCATCAGAGCTATCGACAAACGTTTGACGTTTCAATTCGGCAGCATACCTGCCTCGTCAGATCGAGTCGAACAGCCAATTGAAAAGCCGGGATGCGGCCAGTCGCCAAACCAGATCCGCATCCCGGCACCTCAAGAGAGGCGCTACCAGCATGTCCCACCTCACAGCCCCGGCCAACATGCACCGGGACCCCTGCCCCTGCCACTGCTGCGGCGGTGGTGGATGGATGACCTCCACTCAGATCTGCGGTGTCTGCGACGGCACCGGTCAGTGCGGGGGGCACCGATGAGTACTCTCGCCATCCCGTTCCCCGCCGCTCACCCCGCCCTGATCCTCTTCGACGCCATCACCGACGGCATGTCGCAGCAGTTGGCCGAGGACGCGCTGTGTGGAGCTGACCCCGAGCTGCACACCGGCCCGGACGCCTTCACCGGCGAGCCGGCCGACGAGCGGGCCGCCCGCGAGCAGGTGGCCCGCGAGGTCTGCGCCGAGTGCCCGGTCCGGGCGCTGTGCCTGAACCGCGCGGTGCGTCTGCGCCCCGACGACGGGGTGTGGGCGGGTCTGACCGCTGCCGAGGTCAACGAGCTGGCCGACCTGCTGGCCACGGTCGGGCTGGCCGAGCAGCGCGCCGAGGTGGCCTGACATGGGCCGCTTTCAGTGCCTTGACTGCGCGACCGAGCACCACGGCGCCACCTGGTGCCCGCGCTGCCGTACGGCCCGCGCGCAGGTGGAGATCTGCCGCTCCCACGGCGCCCGCTCCGTCGCCCGGTGCGGCACCTGCCGCATCCTCATCCGTTCCCAGTCCGGCCTCTGAGCCGAGGAGGTGACCCCCATGACCATCGCCCCTACTCACATCCCCACCGTCTCCTACAGCGAGCCCACCGACCTGCCTGGCCTGGCCGAGCTGGTGTGCGCGTTGCGCCACTGCGCGCAGTTGCCCGGCCTGCTGATCCGCGTCACCCCCGACCTGGGCGGCAACGCCGAAGCTTTCGGGAGCCGATGCGACCGCGCCCCGCACGTTGACCTGGGCGCCGACCTGCTGGCCGATTCGAACTCGCTGCCGCTGTATGGCGTGCTGGCCCACGAGATCGCCCACCACGCCCTCGACCACGGCGATACCCGACCGTTCTGGCACAGCCCGGTGTGGCTGGCCAAGGCCGCGCTGCTGAGCGGCTTGGTCATGCGCTTGCCCCTGCTGATCTTGGCCGTTCTGGTCTGCGTCGTGCTGACCGCGGCTTTGGCCAGTGCCCGCCGGGAGCGGCTACAGGAATACGACGCCGACACCCATGCGGTGCGACTGCTGGACGCTGCCGGGTTGCCCGGCCGGCGCCTGGTCGCCGCGGCGCTGGCCGACCTGGCCGACGAACCCCCCGGCTACCGGCTGATCGGCTGGCTCTTCGACGGTCACCCCAGTGCGCGCGCCCGGCGCCGCACCCTGGCCACCGGCCGCCCGGCCCGCCGTCTGCGCTGGGCACTGCTGTGGCAGCGCACCCCCACCCCCACCGTCGCGCCCGGTTTCACCTGCACGGCGTGCGGGCTGGGCTGCTCGGACGGCACGGGGGTGGGCGCGTGATGAGCCGCATCCGTGCCCGCTTCTGGGACCCTGCCGGGGAGCGTCACAGCATCCCCACCTACCCATGGCGGATGGCGCCGACGCACCTGCTCACGCTGCGCCAGCTCACCGCCGAAGGGCTGCGGCCCGGCGGGCAAGGTGTCCAGGCGCAGATCCTGTGGACCTCGCGCCGGCACGGCGCCCCCGGGGTCCGCGCGGCCTACCTGTATGACCGCCGGTTCGCGCTGCCCAAGCGCACCGCGACGCCCCGGCAGTTGGAGGCGCTGGCGAAGGCCAATGCCGCCCGCCGTACCTGCCCCGACTGCGGGCGCGACGCCGGATATGTGCTGCCGCGCCACCTGGGCACCTGCCTGGACTGCGCCGAGACGGCGGGGGTGGCCGCATGACCATCACACCACGTACGGTCGGCCGCCGCGACTGGGTAGCCGATCTTGGGATCGCCGTGGTGGCGCTGGCCGCGCTGGTCTCCAGCGCCAGCGCGCTGGCCGGTCTGGCCAAACTCGCCGCCTGGGGCGATCAACTCGCTCTGCTGCTGCCGGTGATGGTGGACGCCTACGGCATCACCTCCACCCGCATCTGGCTGTCGAAGTCCACCCGATCGGCCCGAGTGCGCAAGCACGCCGCCGGCAACGCGACAGCGGCGATCGTGATGAGCGTGGTCGGCAACGTCGTCTACCACGCCATCGAGGCCGGCGCGCTGCACCTGCCGGCCTGGGTGCTGGTGGTCGCGGTGTCCGTCGTCCCGCCGATCACGATCGGGCTGCTGTCGCATCTGGTCGCGCTGCGCTCCGGCGACACCGTACCGGCGCCCGCCGCTACGGAGCAGGAGTCGCAGCCCGTACGGACCGAACCGCTGCCCCGTACCGAGGAGGTGTCGCCCGCTGTCTCGGCACCCGCGCTCGCCGTCGCTTCGGACGCGCCCCGGGCGATCGCCTCCGCCCCTACGGAGTCGCCCCGTACGGAGGTGGTGGAGCTGGCGTCCGTACGGGCCGACCGTACGGCCAAGCAGCCCGCGACCCCGTACGGGCGGATGGACCGTGGAGCGTTCATCGCCGGACTGATCGCCGAGATCTGGCAGGCCGAGGTCGAAGGCCGTACGTGGGAGCCGGACTATCCCGTACTGGAGGAGCGGTCGGGCTATCGCCGCTCGTGGTGTGAGAAGGCCGTACGTGAGGCCCGCGAGTTCGCCGCCAGCGACACCCCGTCGCCGATCACGGCCGAGGCGCTGGCGCTGGTCGCCACCGGCACCGCCCCGGCCGATCTCACAGAGCCGGAGGCCCGCCCGCTCGCCGTCCTGTCGCACGGCGAGTCCGCCGCCGGAGGTGAGCATCGATGACCGCCGAACACGCCGTCGAACCCGAGGCGCCCGCCGCACCCACCCTCGATGAGCAGGCCGTTCAGCCGGTCGCATCCGCCACCGAGACGCCTGGCGACCCTGCGCAGCACAGCGCCGAACAGTCCGCGCAGGGCGAGGGCGACCAGTCCAAGCGGGGAGTGCCCGCCGGGCAACTGGCCGCCGGGGGACTGTCGGCCGCCACCGCTGTGCTGACGGGGCTGTACCAGCTCGCCGGGCCGTGGGGCCTGGCCGCCGGAAGCGCCGCCGCCGGGGGTGGAGCACTGGCCTACCTCCGGCGCCGGCGCCGGGACCGTACGGCCCGCCCACCGGGGGCGAGTAGATCGTCCGAGCAGAGGCGGCGCGGTGCTGGCCGTACGGGCGGTACGGGAAGTGCGTCGTCCGGCAGCGCCGGCCGTACGGGCGGGCTGCTGGGCCGCCGGGGCCGTTCCGGCGCACGGTCGGCTCCGGTGGCCTCAGCCGCCCACGGTACGGACCGGGCGCGGACCGGTCAGGGACGCGCCCCGTACGGCGGAGCGTCCGGCACGCCGTACGGAGGTGCGGCCCGTACGACAAAGCGCACCGGCCGTACGGGCGCCGAGACCGGTAAGGCGGGTTCGCCGTCTGCCAGGCGCCGGAGCCGCCGGGACCGGGCGGGCTACAGCAAGCATGGCATCCGGCGCGCGGCCGGTGGCGCCATACGGGCGACCCGCCGAGGCGCCCGCCAGGTCGGCGGCGCCGTACGGGCGACCGGACGCGATGCCCGGCGCGCCGGAGCGTGGGCCGACCGAGCGACCGGGCACCGGGCAAGCCGCGCCTTTTCAGCCACCGGCCGAGGCACCCGCCGGGCGATGGCCGCCACCGGACGCGGCATGCGCCAAGCGGGCCGCACCGCCCGGCGGCACGCTGGCCGTGCTGGGGCGTGGGCCGACCGGCGCACCGGCCAGAGAGCGAGCGCCGCGTGGGCCGCCGCCCGTACCGCCCGCGGATTCGGCGCCGCGCGCCGCGCCGCGCTCACCGCCCGGTCCGGCGCACGCCGGTGGGATGCGGAGATGACCGCCGGGCTGGTGGCGCTGGTGGCCTGGCTGACCGGCTGGTGGCGCCACCGCGAGACCCGCAAAGCCACGTCCGAAACCATGACCGAGAACAACCCCGGCGACGCACCCGAGACGACTGCGGAGGTCTCGGGTGACGGCGACCCGGCCCTCACTGTGGGCGCCGAGTGCCCGCGCTGCGGAACCAAGCACACGGCAACCATCCCCAGCGAGGAGCAGGAGATCTGGGTCACCTGCCCGTGCGGCTTCAAGATCCGCTTCTACTGCGCGCCGAACGACCCGCCTGACGACTGGGACGAGTCGGCCGGCCAGGCCAAGACCACGGCGACCGGCTCGGATCGGCGCCGTCACCCCTACACCGCACCAACCAGCACCTACAGGAGGACCCGCGCCATGACCACCTTCCCGCTGGCCGCCACGGCCGCCGAGATGAACGCCGCCGCCGCCAGCCACGCGCCCGCCGACATGTGGGTGGTCTCCCGGGAGCTGGACCAGCTCACCGAGGTACCCGCCTACGTGGCGCTGGCGATCCGCACCTACACCACCCGCCTTCAGGCCGAATACCCCATCGACCCCGCCGTGGTCGAGGCGATCCATCGCCTGTATCAGGCTCAGGCCGAGCTGGTGGGCCTGGCCGAGGAGATCGGGCCGCTGTTTCGCCGGGCGCACGCCGACGACCTCAAGCGCGAGGAGGCACCGCGCACCAACGAACCGCTGTGGAACGTCTGACCCGCCCCTGACCGACGCGACCTGACACGGAAGGAGACACGAAGGTGGGCACCACCACGACCCCCACCCCGCGCCCCGACTGGTCCCTGACCCCGCGCGGCACGGTCAGCGCGACCGCCCAAGGCGCGCTCGCTCTGGCCGCGCTGGCGAGCATCGGCGACCTGACCGGCCTGAACCCGATCTGGGGCGGCGCCGCCACCGCCGCCGGCGCGCTGGGCACGGTCGTGGTCAGTGCCCACCACGATCACGGCCCCGCTTCGCTGCTGTATCGGCTGGGCTGCTGGCTGGGCGCCGGCGCCTGGTGGACCTACACCCTGGCCACCACCCCATGGAACCTCAACACCTTCGCCGCCCTGGGCATCGGCGCCCTGACCGCCGGTCTGCTGGCCCCGCTGGGCCGCCACACCCCCCGCGCACCCCGGCGGCCCGGTACCGCTCTGGTACTGCGCCACACCAGCCGCATCGGCGCCGAATGGGAAGCCCGCATCCAGCGGGTCTGCCGCCTGCGGGTCACCGTCACCGACGTGACCATGTGGGCCACCCGGACCGGCTACGACGTCCACCTCGACCTGCCCGGAGCAGGCTCCACCCTGGCGCAGATCTCCGGCGCCGCCGACGCGCTGGCCACCGACGCCCGGCTTCCCGAGGGCTGCGGAGTGGAGGTCGGCCCCGGCATGCACCGCGCCGCCGTCGTGCTGCGCGTGTCCACCGTCAACCGCCTGGAAGAGGAGGTCCCGTTCCCGCCGCTGACGACCAGCGCGAGCATCACCGACCCGGTCGAGATCGGCGAATACCGCAACGGCGACGTCGTGCAGGTCCCGATGCGCCAAGCCTCCGCCCTGGTCATCGGCCAGACCGGATCGGGCAAGACGATCCTGCTCAACGTGCTGACCTCCGGAGTGGCCCGCTGCCGGGACGCGCTGGTGTGGCACATCGACCTCAACGGCGGAAGCCTGTCGCAGATGTGGCTGGCACCCTGGCTGGACGGGCGTACCGACCGGCCGGCGGTTGACTGGGCCGCCTCCACCCCCGCCGAAGCGCTCGACATGGCCCTGGCCGCGCTGCGCATCGCCAAGGACCGCAAGACCTCCGCCCGGAAACTCAAAATCGCCGCCGACACCACCCTCATGCCGGTCTCCCCCGACCTGCCCGAGATCGTCATCTTCCTCGACGAGGGCGCCGAGGCCGTCTCCCCCGGCGACCGGTCGGTGCGCGAGCTGCGCGAGGCCTTGGAGGAGATCCAGCGCATCGGCCGCGACTCGGCGGTGCGGATTGTCGCTTCCTCGCTGCGCTCGACCTCCGACGTGCTGCCTCCGATGATCAAAAAGATGTCGCACGTGCGGATCGCCATGTACGTGCAAGACCAGTCCGAGCTGGGCCTGATGTATGAGCACAACCGGGCGGTCAACGTCGCCGACCTGCCCGGACCGGGCTGCGGGTTCGTCCAGATCGGCCAGGCCACGCCGCGCCCGTTCAAGGGCCAGTACATGCTGCCCTCTACCGTCATCTCCGCCGCCGTGCAGATCGCCGCTGTACGGCCCGAGCTGGACGAGCGCGCCCAACGGTTCGCCGGACGCGCTTATGCCGACCGCTACGAGCGCATGCACGCGGCGTTCACCGACCACGACACCGACGACGCCGAGGGCTACGAGCGGGCCATCCCCGCCGCCCCGGTGGCGCCGGCGCGGCATCTGACCGTGCTACCCGGCGGAGGCGGCGCCGAAGCCTGGGCCGACCCGTTCGACCTCGCCCGGCACCGCCCGGCCGCCCCGGCACCCACGTCGGCCGCCGCATGGCCTGAACCGCGCCGGCCGATCCTGCGCGCCGAGCAGATCCACCCCGTCAACCCCGCTCCGCAGACCCGCCCCGTCCCGCCGATCATGGCTCGCGCGCTGGCCGCGTTCGCCGCCGCCGACGCCGAACGGCTGCACTCGGCCGAGCTGGCCGACGCACTCGGCCTGTCCCAGACCGAACTGGCCGACGCGCTACGCCCCTACGGCATCGCCCCGCTGGAACAGCCGTTCAAACGCAGCGGCACCCGCGCCCGCGGCTACGCCCTGGAGGACTTCCGCGTCATCGCCGGGGGTCACACCCCCGGGTCACAGGCGAGGGTCACACCGGGTCACAGCGCCCTGTGACCCGCACACCCCGCCCGTGACCCCCCTGTGCACCACCTGACCGGCACAAACAGTCGGGTGTGACCCCCGTGCGGGTCACACCCACTGCCCCCTCCCCAAGCCCGAAAACAGCCCTTGACCCCCTCCCTCCGCCCGGGGGTCACAGGGTCACACCCTGCTGCCCGGAAAGCGCCACCACGCCATCAGCACACCACTCGGAGGACTCCCGTCATGACTCGCCCGACCACGGTTTCGACACCTGTGCCCTATGCCCTGGCCGCCGCACTCGTGGCTGATCTAGACGGCCAGCACCGCCGCGAGCGTCAGGCATACGAGCAGGGCTACCGCGATGGTCACCGCTCCGGCTGGGAGATCGGCTACGGCCACGCTCACCAGGAGATGGCCGACCGCTGGGCCGCTCTTGCCGCTCAGATCCGCAACCTGTCGCGGACCCCAACTCACGCCGAACTCGAAGTCCGCCGATGGGACGGCCGCCGCGAGGACTTCGGCAGACCCCGCCCCGGCGACCGCCAAGGCCGCCGACTCGCCGCAGCCAACGCCACAGCGATCCCGCGTCGGCGGAGCGCATGACCAGCCCACTCACCCGTCCAGGAGCCAATCGCATGACCCAGCCCCGCACCGACAACAGCACCCAGGGCGCGCAACTGCTGGACGCCCTGCTGGACGCGCTGACCCGCTACGTCATCCTGCCGACCCCGGAAGCCGCGCACGCGGTCACGTTGTGGATCGCCGCCACTCACGCCCAACCCGCATGGGCGCACGCACCCCGCCTGGTGATCCGCGGCCCAGAAAAGCGCTGCGGCAAGTCCCGCCTGCTGGATGTGGTCGAGGCCACGTGCCATGAGCCGTTCATCACCGTCAACGCCAGCACCCCGGCCGTTTACCGGTCCATCAGCGAGGACCCGCCCACGATGTTGGTCGATGAGGCGGACACCATCTTCGGCCCGAAAGCCGATGGCAACGAGGACCTACGCGGCCTGCTGAACGCCGGCCACCAGCGCAACCGGCCCGCCAAGCGCTACGACGCCGCACTGAACCGGGTGGAATCCATCCCGACGTTCGCCATGGCCGCGCTCGCCGGTATCGGCGCGATGCCAGACACCATCGAGGACCGGGCGGTGGTGGTGCGGATGCGCCGGCGTGGCCCCGGCGAAACTGTCGCCCCCTACCGGCACCGCCGCGACCGGCCCGCGCTGCGCCAACTGGCTGAGCAGTTCGCCGCATGGCTGCGCGCCGACCTGGCCACCCTGGAACAGGCCGAACCGGCGATGCCGGTGGAAGACCGCGCCGCCGACACCTGGGAACCCCTGGTCGCCGTCGCCGACCACGCCGGCGGGCACTGGCCGGAGCGCGCCCGCGCCGCCGTGCTCACGCTGACCGCCGAGGCCGACGACAACAGCGAGACCTCGATCCGGGTCCGGCTGCTGGCCGACTGCCGCACCGTGTTCGGCACCGATCCCGCGCTGCCGACTGCAGTCCTGCTGGAGCGGCTCAAGGCAGACCCTGAGGCGCCCTGGGCCGACTACGGACCGACCGGCCTGACCGCGAGGAAGCTCGGGGTGATCCTGCACGAGTACGACATCCGTTCGGCCAACATCCGCTTCCTGGACGGCACCCAGGCCAAGGGTTACCAGCGCGCCGACTTCCTCGACTCCTGGGCGCGCTACTGCCCCCTGCCGGCCGTCCCGGAGACCCCGGAGGACAGCGAGATCCCGCTGTTCGAGGGGGGTAGCCGTCCCAACCGTCCCAACCTCGTCATCGCAGGTCAGAGCGGGACGGCTCGAATCCGTGGGACGGGTTAACCGTCCCAGCCAAACAACCCGTCCCAGCCTGACCAGCACAAATGAGGTTGGGACGGTTGGGACGGATACCCCTCCTGAACTTGTTCGCCCGCACCCGCAGAACAGTCAAAAACACTGCGCTCGATGAGGAGAACACCCCGTCATGACCATCGCAGCGCCGGACAGTGTCCGGCTCGACCTGACCACCGTCGTGGACCCGGCGGACATGCCCCTGTTGCTCACGGTGGAAGAGGCCGCCCGGCAGCTCAGGATCGGCCGGACCCAGATGTGGCGCCTCGTGACGACCGGCGCCGTGGAGTCCGTCTTCATCGGCCGACTCCGCCGCGTGCCGATCGAGTGCCTGCACGAGTACGTGACCAATCTGCTGGCCAACGGTGGTCAGCGACAGAAGACCGCGGCCTGAGGGAGGACTGAATGGGACGTAAGCCGAATGGTGCCTCATCGATCTACCTGGGCAAGGACGGCAAGTGGCATGGGCGAGTGACCATGGGCGTCAAGGACGATGGCACCCCGGACCGTCGGCATGTGAAGCGCAAGAACGAATCCGAGGTCATCAGAGCGGTTCGCGAGCTGGAGCGAGAGCGGGACAGCGGAGCCGTTCGCAAGGCTGGCCGGTGGACCGTCGAGAAGTGGCTCACGCACTGGATTGAGACCATCGCCGTTCCGCCAGCCATTCGCGAGACATCGCACTCGGGTTACCGGGTGGACGTCTACACCCACCTGATCCCCGGTGTCGGAGCTCACCGGCTCGACAAGCTGAGCCCCGAGCACCTCGAAAAGCTCTACGCCAAGATGCAGCGGGCGGGCAAGTCCGCGGGCACCGCCCACCACGTCCACAGGACGGCCAGGACGGCGCTCAACGTGGCCGTACGGCGCGGATACCTCCTCCGGAATCCTGCGACCCTCGCCAAGGCTCCGACGCTCAGTGAGGAGGAGGTAGAGCCGTACGAGATCACCGAGATTCGACGGCTACTCAAGGCCGCCGACGCGCTACCGCGCAACAGCGCACGGTGGGCCATCGCGCTCTCCCTCGGTCTGCGACAAGGCGAGGCTCTTGGCATGAAGTGGGCAGATGTGGACCTCGACCGGGGCACCCTCCGCGTACGGAGGGGCCGCCAGCGCCCGAAGTACGCCCATGGGTGCGGGGAGACCTGCGGGAAGAAGGCGGGCTACTGCCCGGAGCGGAAGCAGACCAACCCGGACACGGCCGATACCAAGTCGCGGGCGGGCCGGCGCGCGATCGGGCTTCCTGGCCAACTCGTCACGCTGCTTCGCCAGCACCGAGAGGAGCAGGACAGGGACCGCGTGGACGCTCGGCAGCTCTGGCATGACGAGGGATGGGTGTTCGCCACCCCGACCGGCCGCGCGCTCAACCCGAACACCGACTACCACCAGTGGAAAGACTTGCTCAAGGCCGCCGGGCTCCGGGACGCCCGGCTGCACGACGCCCGGCACACCGCCGCGACGGTTCTCCTGATTCTGGGCGTGCCGATGCCGACCGTCATGTCCATCATGGGATGGGCGAGCGCCGACATGGCCAGGCGCTACCAGCACGTCACCGACACCATCCGGCAGGCCGTGGCGGAGCAGGTTGGTGGACTGCTCTGGCAGGCCGCCGAAGAGGCTGCGGACGGGAGCGAAAAGCCCTTCGGAAAGGCCGACTGAGACCCAAACTGAGACCTTGACGCACGAAAGCCCGCTCCGGGATGGAGCGGGCTTCTGTGTCTTGGCTGGTGAGCCGTGGCGGAGGATAGGAGATTCGAACTCCTGAGGGGTTGCCCCCAACACGCTTTCCAAGCGTGCGCCCTAGGCCAACTAGGCGAATCCTCCGTGGAGAAGCTTACCGAACTTTCAGGAGTGCGTAGACCACATATCTCAGGGGTCCGGGCGCTGCGCATTCGATACCCCGAGCACTCCGCGCAGAGGCTAGACTGTCCCAGGACCCCTCGCGCGGCGTCATCCTGTGAACCTCCCCAGGGCCGGAAGGCAGCAAGGATAAGCAGGCTCTGGCGGGTGTGCGAGGGGTCTCTTCGTTTCAGGCCCCTCGCAGGTGGGAGCGTCGCATGAGTCTTGCGCTCTACCGCAAGTACCGGCCCGGGACCTTCGCGGAGGTCAAGGGACAGGAGCACGTCACCGAGCCGCTGCGGCAGGCGCTGCGGAGCGGCCGGATCAACCACGCCTACCTGTTCAGCGGCCCCCGGGGCTGTGGCAAGACCTCCAGCGCCCGGATCCTGGCCCGCTCGCTCAACTGCGAGAAGGGCCCGACCCCCGATCCCTGCGGGGAGTGCGAGTCCTGCGTGGCGCTGGCCCCCACCGGCCCCGGCCACCTCGACGTCATCGAGATCGATGCCGCCTCGCACGGCGGTGTGGACGATGCCCGCGACCTGCGTGAGCGGGCCTTCTTCGCACCCGTGTCGGCGCGTTTCAAGATCTACATCATCGACGAGGCGCACATGGTGACCCGCGAGGGTTTCAACGCGCTGCTCAAGCTCGTCGAGGAGCCCCCGCCGCACCTGAAGTTCGTCTTCGCGACCACCGAGCCCGAGAAGGTCATCGGGACGATCAAGTCCCGGACCCACCACTACCCGTTCCGGCTGATCCCGCCCACGGCGCTGCGCGCGCTCATGGAGGAGATCCTCACCTCCGAGAAGGTCCCCTTCGAGCCCGCCGCGCTGCCGCTGGTGGTCCGGGCGGGCGCCGGCTCGGCGCGTGACTCGCTGTCGATCCTCGACCAGCTGTTCGCCGGGTCGGACGAGGCCGGCATCACCTACGCGCGCGCGGTCTCCCTGCTGGGTTACACCGACGGCGACCTGCTCGACGACGTGGTCGCCGCCTTCGCCTCCCGTGACGGCGCGCGGGTGTTCCAGACCGTCAACCGGGTGATCGAGGGTGGGCACGACCCCCGCCGCTTCGCCATGGACCTGCTGGAGCGCTTCCGCGACCTGGTGATCCTGGCCAACGTGCCGGAGGCGGCCACCAGCGGGCTGCTCGACCGGCCCGCCGACGAGCTGGAGCGGCTCCAGGCGCAGGCGGCCTCCATGGGGCCGGCCGAGCTGACCCGCGCCGCGGAGATCTTCAACGCGGGCCTGACCGAGATGCGCGGCGCGGCCTCGCCCCGGCTGCTGCTTGAGCTGATGTGCGCCCGGACGCTGCTGCCCGGGGCGGCGCAGGGGGAGGGCGCCCTGCTGGCCAGGCTGGAGCGGCTGGAGAAGGGCGGCGTCGCGGCGGCCCCCGCGGTTCTCCCCGCGGCTTACGCGGCCCCCGCCGTGGCGTCCTCCGCCCCGGTGGTCCATGCGGCGCCGGCGCCCCAGGTCCCGCCGCCCGTCCCGCCCGTCGCCGTCGCGGCCCCCGCCGCGCCCGCCCAGCAGCCCCGCGCCCAGGCGGGCGACGACTGGCCGGAGCCGGTCCGGCCCGGCGCCCCGGCACCCGAGCCCCAACCCCACTCCCCATCCCCGTCACAGCCCCAGTCCCAGCAGGGATCCGGCGCTCCGGCGGCCGCACCGGTCTCCGACGCCGGGGGCGGGGCCGTACAGCAGGCATGGCCGCAGGTGCTCGGGGTGCTCAAGCAGCGCAGCATCGTCGTCTGGGCGAACGTGAACACCAACGCCCAGGTCGTCGGGGTCGAGGGCAAGGTCGTCACGCTCGGCTTCACCCAGGTCGGCGCGATGCGCAACTTCACCGGAGGCGGCAAGGACGCGGTGGTCGCGGCGGCGCTGCAGGACGTGCTGGGCGGCACCTGGAAGGTCGAGGCCGTCGTGTCCGGCGGCGGGCCCGGCCCGTCCGGCGGCGCCCGTCCCCCGGCCGGGCCGCCTCCGAGCCCGTCCCCGGCGCGCCAGGAGCCCGCTCCCAGGCCGGACCCCGCCCCGGCGGCCCAGCAGGCCCCGGGGGTCCGGCAGGTCCCGGCGGCTCCGGCCGTCCAGGAGGCCCCGGCCCGGCAGGCCCCGCCCGCCACCGACGAGTCCTGGCCGGACGCGCCGCTCCCGGACGACCCCGGTTCGCCTCCCAGCCCGAGTCCCGGCCTGGCCGCCGCGCGCTCGGCGGCCAGGGCCGCCGCCCAGTCGGGCCCCAGGGCCTCCGGCGGTGGCAAGCCGGCCTGGCCGGACGCGGTGCCGGGCCGCAAGCCCGCCGTCGAGACCGACGAGGTCGACCCGCTGAACGACGCGGACGCCGACGTCGACGAGCTCACCGGCATGGCGCTCATCCAGCGCGAGCTCGGCGGCCAGATCATCGGCGAGATCGACCACACCTGACGGCGGTCAGGCGTCCACCGGCCGGCGCGCGCCGCTCCGGCGGTGAGGGCGCGGAGCCGCGCCGCCGGGCGGACGAGACCCGCGTCCCGGTCCGTCGCCGCGGCGCTCCGGGGCTGACGGCGCGCCCGCGGCCGTCCATGGGGTCCGGGGCCGGCGGGGTCAGGGCAGGTCGAGGCCGGCCAGGCGGATCCGTGCGGCCACGGTGCGGTGGTCGTCGGGCGGGAGCGCGGCGATGAGCCGCTCCAGGACCTGGATGTCGTTTCTGGCGTATTCGGTCTCCGCGTAGGCCCACAGGTCGTCGGGGGCGCCCCGCAGCAGCAGGCGGGCGCGGACCTGGCCCTCCAGCTCCTCGCGCTCGCGGCGGATGGCGGGGGCCTCGGAGCGCGGCAGCAGCGGGCCGCCGTAGGCGCGGGCGATCGGGGCGGCGTCCTCGGCGGCGAGCAGATCCTTGAGCCTGAGGAAGTCGGCCTCGACCGCGCAGGCCAGGCGGTACGGCTTGGCGGAGATGGCGGGGCCGAGCTGGGCGCGGAGGCGGTGGATCTCGGCGCGGACGGTCACCGGGTTGCCCTGGTCGCCGTACAGGTGGAAGGAGAGCCGGCCGGCCGTCATGCCGTGCGGGTTGAGGGCGAGCACCGTGAGGATCTCGGCATGGCGCGGGGACAGCGGGACGCGGACCCCGTCGAGGTGGGCCGAGGGGTGCTCGGTGCCGAGAAAGGACAGGGTGAGCACGGGGACGCGCGCCGGGTCGCCGAGGCGGAGCAGGAAGCCCCCGTCGAGCGGGTCGAGGAAGGCCGTCCGGCCGTCGGGCAGGATCACCCGGTCGCCCGACTCCGGCAGGCGGACGCGCTCGCCCCAGCGCAGGGCCCGGTCGCCGGCGACGACGCGTCCGGTCGCGGTGACCAGTGCGCCCGGCTCGCCGCGCAGCGCCCGCAGGCGCCCCTCGTGGCGGGCGCGGAAGCGGCCGTCGCGCTCGTGCATGCGTAGCGCGAGGTGGCTCTCGGCCAGGCGCGCGGTGGTCTCGACGAGCGTGACGGTCGCCGGGTGCAGGGCGCGCGTGGTCCCGCTGATGTCGATGCAGCCCAGCACGTCGCCGCTGTCGGGGTCGATGACCGGGGCGGCGGAGCAGGACCAGACGTGGAGCGCCCTGACCAGGTGCTCGGCGGAGAAGACGTGGACCGGCCGCCGGGCCGCGAGCGCGGTGCCCATGCCGTTGGTCCCGATCGCGCGCTCGCCCCAGTGGAAGCCGTCGGCCAGGCCCACCTCGTCGGCCCGGTGCATCACCCGGCGGTCGCCGTCGCGCCAGAGCACCCGCCCGTCGGCGTCGGCGACGATCAGGATGTGCGCGCTCGCCTCGGCGGTCTCCAGGAGCGTCCCGGTGACCAGCGGCAGCAGCGCGCTCATGGGGTGGGCCGCCCTGACCTCGCGGATGTCCTGCCTGCCGAAGGCGGGCGGGGCCGACGGGGTCTCGGGGTCGATGCCGGCGTCCATGGACCGCCGCCACGACGCGGAGATCAGGCTCCGCGGCGCTCCGCCGCCCGGCCGCTCGCCGCCCGGCCCGGCCTCGTGCAGGCGGCGCAGCCGTACCGAGTAGGCGTCCAGATCGGGGACCGGGACGGCTCCGGGGTGGCCGTCGGGCATCTGCTCCCCCCTGCAATCAAGCCGATGGCCGAAGCATCGGTGGTGAGACCCCCTGCCCGCAACCCGTTCGGGCAAAAGGATGCGCGAAGCGTGACCGGACGGACGCAACCTGTGTGCAACCTGGGCCTGGCTAGGTTTCTGGGCACACGCCGTCGGGTGCGGCCGCTTCGGTGCGTGTGCGTCGGGTCCCGGGCGTCTGGAGGGGGGCCGGGACCCGACCGGGGGTTTAGCACCCCTCCCTGGGGAACACGTGCTGGGGCCAGTACAAGACCTGGCCGGAACCCCGTAGGCTCGTGACGACTGATGTCACGGACGAGGAGCACACGACGGTGAACCCAGGGGATGTCAACCTGCAGCAGCTGCTGGAGCAGGCACAGCTCATGCAGCAGCAGCTTGTCAGCGCCCAGCAGGAGCTCAACGACGCGGAGGTCGAGGGCTCGGCGGGCGGCGGACTTGTCGTGGCCACGGTCAACGGTGGCGGCGAGCTGCTGGAGCTGAAGATCAGTCCGGAGGCCGTCGATCCCGGTGACCCCCAGGAGACGGCCGACACCATCGCCGACCTGGTCATCGCCGCGATCCGCGACGCGGTGCGCGCCGCCGCCGACCTCCAGCAGGAGAAACTCGGCCCGCTCGCACAGGGGCTGGGCGGCGGGAGCGGGCTCGGCCAGCTGCCCGGATTCTGAGCCATGTACGAAGGGGTCGTCCAGAACCTGATCGACGAGCTGGGGATGCTGCCCGGCGTCGGTCCCAAGAGCGCGCAGCGGATCGCGTTCCACCTGCTGGCCGCCGAGCCGGCCGATGTGAAGCGGCTCGCCCACGCGCTGCTGGAGGTCAAGGAGAAGGTCCGCTTCTGCCGGGTCTGCGGGAACGTCGCGGCCGAGGAGGAGTGCCGGATCTGCCGTGACGCCCGGCGCGATCCCCACGTGATCTGCGTCGTGGAGGAGTCCAAGGACGTGGTGGCCATCGAGAAGACCCGCGAGTTCCGGGGCCGCTACCACGTGCTCGGCGGGGCGATCAGCCCGATCGACGGGGTGGGCCCCGACGACCTGCGGATCCGCGAGCTGATGACGCGCCTGGCCGACGGCCGGGTGACCGAGCTGATCCTCGCCACCGACCCCAACCTGGAGGGGGAGGCGACGGCGACGTATCTCGCCCGTCTGGTGAAGCCGATGGGTCTGAAAGTCACACGACTGGCCAGCGGCCTGCCGGTAGGCGGTGACCTCGAATACGCCGACGAGGTCACTCTGGGCCGCGCGTTCGAAGGAAGGAGGTTGCTGGATGTCTGACGCATGGAGTGCTCTGGCCGAACGGATCGCCGAGCACACGGAGAACTACATCGACGGCCTGACCCGGCTGGCCGGCGGCGAGGGCGGAGACGCCATCCTGCCGCTGCTGCTGGTGGAGGTGGCCCAGGTCAGTTCGGCGGGCGCGCAGCTCGGTGCCAGCCAGGACGTGATCCTGTCCGGCAACTGGGAGCCGCACCTGAGCGAGGACCCGGACGTCGACGCCGTCCGCACGGCTCTCGCCGAGCGGCTGGGCCCGGTGGACGACTACGCCGAGGTCTTCGACCCCTACAAGGACACCTCGGTCACGCCCTACCGCCTGTCGGACGACCTGACCGCGGTGGCGGCCGATCTCATCCACGGTCTCCGGCACTACCGGGCGGGCCGCCCGCTGGAGGCGCTGTGGTGGTGGCAATACTCCTACTTCAACACCTGGGGCAACCACGCCGGGGCGGCGATGCGGGCTCTCCAGGCGCTCGTCGCGCATACCCGTCTTGACGTCGCGGAAGAGCGCACGATGGTGTGATTGTCCACATACACAATGGTGTGATTGTCCACATAGTGGGCCAGACCAGGGGTGATCTACCAGAGCGACAGTAGACTGTGAGCTCCACAGCCCTAGATTGCTTCGGAGACATCTCGTGGCGCTCGTTGTTCAAAAGTACGGTGGTTCGTCCGTCGCCGACGCGTCCTGCATCAAGCGGGTCGCCCAGCGGATCGTCGCGACGAAAAAAGCCGGCAACGACGTCGTGGTGATCGTTTCGGCGATGGGCGACACCACCGATGAGTTGCTGGACCTCGCCCAGCAGGTCTCGCCGCTGCCGCCGGGCCGTGAGCTCGACATGCTGCTCACCTCCGGTGAGCGCATCTCCATGGCGCTGCTGGCGATGGCGATCGCCAACCTGGGGCAGGAGGCGCGCTCGTTCACCGGCTCCCAGGCCGGCGTGATCACCGACTCCTCCCACGGCCGCGCGCGCATCATCGACGTCACGCCCGGCCGGATCCGCGAGGCCCTCGACGGCGGCCAGGTCGCGATCGTGGCCGGCTTCCAGGGCGTCTCCCAGGACACCAAGGACATCACCACGCTCGGCCGGGGAGGCTCCGACACGACCGCGGTCGCGCTCGCCGCGGCCCTGAACGCGGACGTGTGTGAGATCTACACCGATGTGGACGGCGTCTTCACCGCGGATCCGCGCATCGTCCCGGCGGCCCGTAAGATCCCCAAGATCTCCTACGAGGAGATGATGGAGATGGCGGCCTGCGGCGCGAAGATCCTGCATCTGCGCTGCGTCGAGTACGCTCGCCGCTTCCACCTGCCGATCCACGTCAGAAGTTCGTTCAGCACCAAGGAAGGCACGTGGGTCGTCTCCGACCCCGACAGTGAAGGAACAGAGATGGAGCAGCCCATCATCTCCGGCGTCGCGCACGACCGGAGCGAGGCCAAGATCACCGTTGTCGGGGTCCCCGACAAGGTTGGCGAGGCTGCCACGATCTTCAAAACGCTGGCCGACGCCGAAATCAACATCGACATGATCGTGCAGAACGTGTCGGCGGCGACGACCGGTCGGACGGACATCTCCTTCACGCTGCCCACGAGCGACGGCTCCACGGCACTCACCGCACTGAAGAAGATCCAGGAGCGCATCGGCTTCGAGTCGCTGCTCTTCGACGACCAGATCGGAAAGGTCTCGCTGATCGGTGCGGGCATGCGCTCGCACCCCGGCGTCACGGCGACGTTCTTCGCCGCCATCGCCGACGCGGGCGTGAACATCGAGATGATCTCCACTTCGGAGATCCGCATCTCGGTGATCGTCGGGCAGGACGAGGTGGACGCGGCGGTCACCGCCGCGCACCACGCGTTCAATCTCGACGCCGACCAGGTTGAAGCTGTGATCTACGGAGGTACCGGGCGATGAGCCGCAAGCCCACTCTTGCTCTGATCGGTGCGACCGGTGCCGTCGGCACCGTCATGCGCGACATCATCACCAGCCGGGACGACATCTACGGCGAGATCAAGCTCGTCGCGTCCGCCCGGTCGGCGGGCAAGGTCCTGCAGGTCCGCGGGGAGGACCTGGTCGTCCAGGAGCTGACTCCCGAGGTCTTCGACGGCGTCGACATCGCGATCTTCGACGTGCCGGACGAGGTCTCCGCGGTCTGGGTGCCGGTCGCCGCCGAGCGCGGCGCGATCGCCATCGACAAGTCGGGCACCTTCCGGATGAACCCCGAGGTCCCGCTGGTCGTGCCGGAGGTCAACCCCGAGGCCGCGCGCAACCGGCCGCTGGGCATCATCTCCACCCCCAACTGCACCACGCTGTCGATGATGGCCGCGATGGGCGCGCTCCACGAGCAGTACAACCTGCGCGAGCTGGTGGTCGCCTCCTACCAGGCGGTCTCCGGCGCCGGTGTGGCCGGCTCGGCCCGCCTCTACGACGAGGTCGAGGCCCTCGCGGGTGACCGGACGGTCGGGCAGAGCGCCGGTGACGTGCGCAAGGCCCTGCAGAACAAGCTGGGCGAGGGCGAGTCGCCGTTCCCGGCGCCGGTGGCCTTCAACGTCGTGCCGTGGGCGGGGTCGCTCAAGGACGGCGGCTGGGCCTCCGAGGAGATCAAGCTCCGCAACGAGTCCCGGAAGATCCTCGGGATCGACGACCTGAAGGTCTCGGCGACCTGCGTCCGCGTACCGGTGATCACCACCCACTCGCTGGCCGTGCACGCGACCTTCGAGCGTGAGATCACCGTCGCCGACGCGCACCGGATCCTGGAGGCCGCCCCGACCGTGGTCGTCATGGACGACCCGGCCAACGGCGTCTTCCCGACCCCGGCCGACGTCGTCGGCACCGACCCCACCTACGTGGGCCGTGTCCGCCAGGCGCTCGACTTCCCCAACACCCTGGACCTGTTCGTCTGCGGAGACAACCTCCGCAAGGGTGCGGCGCTGAACGCGGCGGAGATCGCCGAGCTGGTCGCGGCCGAGTTCGCGTAGGTCACGGACCCGCCATGGGCGCGGGTCCGCCGTGGTTCCCGGGCCCGCGTGGTCCCGCCCGCCGTACGGCCGGAAGACGCCTTCCGGCCGTACGGCGGCGCCGGGCGGCGCGGGCTCAGCCGTACGTCGGCGCCGGGCGCCATGAGTTCAGCCGTACGGCGGGGCCGGGCACCACGGGCGTCACCGGACACCACGGGCGCCGGAGGAAGAGACCACGGGGGTCAGAGGAAGAGAATGTCCCAGTGGTCGGACTCGCGGGCGTAGACGGTCCCCTCGTCCCGGTAGAGGGCGGCCCCGTCGCCGCGGACGCCGTCGAGGACGTGCTCGCGGGTGATGTAGCCGTTGATGCAGGGGTTGAGCTCGATGTCCAGCTTGTAGCCCCGGTGGTGGCTGTAGCGGCCGGGGGCGTGGCCGACCTCGGTGCCACCGGTGACGACGACGGGGCAGCCGCTGCGGCGCTTCAGCGCGATCACGTTCTCCACGGTGGCGGCCCGCACCGCCTCAAGTGAGGTGCAGGTCCCCACCCTGCGGTTGCTGCACCCCCCGGACGACATCCAGCGCAGGCCGGCGTTGCGCAGCAACTGTGTGGCCTGCGCGTGGCCGAGCCGTACCGGCTGGCCCGGGGCGGACTTCCCGCCCGGCCGCCCGGACTCCCCGCCCGGCCGCCCGGCCGTACTGACCGCGCTCGCCTGCCGGTACAGGCTCCGGGCGTAGCGCCGGGCGGCGGCCAGGACGCCGGCGTCGTAGGCCCCGACTGCCGTGGCCCGGAGCCGGGCGGGCCGGACGGCGGCGGGCGCCCCCGCGGCCGTCACGGCGATGGACGGGCGCGGGCTGTCGGCCGCGGCGGTGCCGTGCGAGGCCAGCGCGATGAGTGATATCTGCAGTGCCAGCAGTGCCCCGGCCGTGAGCCGCGCACGCCGCTGTTTACAGGGACGTGTCCCCATACATTTATCCCTTGTGACGGGAGCCCTCCCACCGAAAGGATCAATCCCACATTGGAACCGGTATGACCCCTCTGGGGGGGTGGATTTTGCCCTGCGATGGCGATCATCGTGATCCGCGATGACCTCACGGCGCCATGGGTCGTACAGTGACGAACGTGGCCGAGCCGACTCAGAGAAGCAGGGGATCAGACAAGACTCGCGAAGTCATCGTGGAGACCGCTTTACGGCTGTTCCGCGAGCGCGGATACGAGGCCACCACGATGCGGGCCATCGCCGCCGAGGCCGGCGTCTCGGTGGGGAACGCCTACTACTACTTCGCCTCCAAGGAAGCCCTGGTCCAGGCGTACTACGACCGGGCGCAGGCCGAGCACGAGGCCGCCTGCGAGGAGCTGCTGGCCACCGAGCGCTCCTTCGCCCCGCGCCTGGGCGGGGTGCTGCGGGAGTGGGTGCGCGTCTCGGAGCCCTATCACGAGTTCGCGGTGAAGTTCTTCAAGCACGCGGCGGAGCCGAGCAACCCCCTCAGCCCGTTCAGCGCCGAGTCGTCGCCCGCCCGGGACGCCGCGATCGCGATCTACCGCAGGGTGGTGGAGGGGGCGGCCGACCGGATGGACGCCGAGCTCAGGGCGGAGCTGCCGGAGCTGCTCTGGCTGATGTCGATGGGGGTCGTGCTGTTCTGGGTGCACGACACCTCGGAGGGGTGCCGGCGGACCTACCGGTTCATCGAGCTCAGCGTGCCGCTGGTGGACCGGCTGGTCGGGCTCTCCCATCTGCCGGGCCTGCGGGGGGTCGCCCGGGACTTCATCGCGGGGGTCCACGAACTCCGTGAGTGACGTCCGGCGCGAACCACGAGAATTCCAGTAACGAACACATTACCCTCGGTAGTTACTTCGGTGACGAGTTCGAGGGAGTCTCATGGGCTGGGTAACCATGCTGGTCGTGGCGGCCGTCGCGATCACGATGATCGCGCTTCTCGTGCTCAGGCGGCGGGGCAGGGCGGAGGAGGGCGGCGGCTCCGCGTCGGTGGACTTCTCCGCCAACCTCGCCCTCGCCGTCTACCTGCTGGTGCTGGCCTACGCCGCGGTGCTCTGCCGGGACGCCCTGTCGACCTCGCAGGCCGACGTCCAGGCCGAGGCGGAGGTCCTCACCGAGATGTACTGGTCGGTGGCGCCGATCCCGGAGGCGGCGCCGATCCGGGCGCAGATCCGCGACTACTCCGCCAGGAGCGTCGACCTCGACTGGCCGCTGATGACCAAGGGGCAGATGTCCCCGATCCCCACGCTGATGCTGGAGGACATGCGGGCCGCGACGATCCGGCTGCGGCCCGCCGGCGAGGAGAGCAAGGGCCTGCAGCAGGACGCGCTCAGCCATCTGTCCGAGGCCGCCCACGCGCGCGCCCTCCGCACGGCCGACGCCGGCACGGGCCTGGAGAGCATCTTCGTGATCTCAATGATCATCTCCGGGCTGCTGGTGATCGCGCTGCCCTGGACGCTCGGGGCCAGGCCCACACTCCCGTCGATCATCGGCGACGCCGTCAGGGTGGGCGTGGTCGTCATCGGGATCGGCTTCATCATGCTGATCAGCCACCCGTTCGCGGGGCTGGGCGCCGTCGGGCCGGACGCCTTCAAGGCGGCGCAGAAGCAGTACGACCAGATCGACGAGCGGTTCCCGGTGAGATACGCCGCCGAATAGCGGCCCGGCGCGGCGTCCGGGGCCCGCCGGCGGATCTCCGCCGGCGGGCTCCCGCGTCTTCTCCGCTACCGGCGGGCCCTGCCGTTCAGCGCGGCGACCGCGGTGACCGAGATCACGCCGGTGAAGACCACCAGGATGACCAGCCTGCGGTCGGTGCCCCGGCGCCGGTCGGTGAAGCGGGCCGGCGCCGCCCGTCGCTCCAGGGGGCGGGCGGAGGGGAGCGGCCGGGGCGTGGGGGTCGGGGTCGGGGTGGGAGTGGCCGACGGCGGGGCGACGGCCCGGCTGGGCTGGGGCCTCGGCGGCGCGGGCGGCTCGACGGGCCGGGGCGTGGGCGGCCGGGGCGTCGGCGGCCGCGGGACCGTCGGCGTGGGAGGCGGGGGAGCCGTCGGATACGGAGGCTCGGGCGTGGGATATCCCGGCCCGGGATATTCGGGATCGGGATATCCGGGGCCGGGATGTTCAGGCTCGGGATACTCCGGCTCCGGGTGATCGTCGGCGGGGTGTCCGGGCTCCTCCGGGAAGGGCGGTGGAGGCTCGGCCGGGTGCCCCGGGTGTCGGAGCCCCGCCGCCTCCGCGAGCGCCCTGAGGACCGCTCTCGGGGCCGCGCCGGGCGCCGGCACGGAGGGCGTCGGGGTCGGGGCGGCGGTCCCGGGCGGCGGCCCGCCGTGCTCGGATCTGCGGCAGTGGCCGGGAGGGGCCGTCCGGCCGTCGGCGGAGGCCGCGGCGCCGGCCGATCCCGCCGGTACGGGCGCGGCGATACAGGCCGCCAGGACCGCCGCGCCGAGTAGTCGCCGTCGTTGTCTCACGCGCCTGTTCATCGTCACCCGAACGTTCTAACACCTAACGCACGGTGATGAAGGGGTAAGTGAGCAGGCGGTAAAGATCGTTCCAAGGAACATACCGTCCGGTTGGTATGGTCAATCCATTGACGGCCCCCCGATCGGGTGCGGCAAGCTACATCAGAATGTCGTTCTGGACAGCGACCACGGACACGGAGGCGGCAGATGGCTACAGGCGCACGCTGGGGGATGACGGTTCCCTTCTACGACCGCACGCTGGCCGGATCCAGGGAACTGGTCGCCGAACTGCCCGGGCTCGGCTACACCGACGTCTGGTCGGCAGAGGTCAACGGCGTCGACGGCTTCGTGCCGCTGGCACTGGCCGCCGAATGGGCCCCCGGCCTGCGGCTCGGCAGCGCGATCGTCCCGGTCTCCACCCGGGGGCCCGGCCTGCTGGCCATGTCGGCCGCCACGCTCGCCGACCTCGCCCCCGGACGGTTCGTCCTGGGCGTCGGGGCCTCCTCCCCGGCCATCGTCGAGCGGTGGAACGCCGGTGAGTTCGTCAGGCCGTTCGCCAGGACCAGAGACACCCTGCGCTTCCTGAGGAGGGCCCTCGCGGGGGAGAAGGTCACCGAGAAGTACGAGACGTTCGAGGTGAAGGGCTTCAGGCTGGAGCGCGCCCCCGAGGTCCCGCCGAAGATCGTGCTCGCCGCGCTGCGGCCCCGGATGCTCCGCCTGGCCGCCGCCGAGGCCGACGGCGCGATCACCAACTGGCTCTCGCCGCAGGACGTGCGGAAGGTCAGGGCCGAGCTCACCCCGGAGACCGAGCTGATCGCCCGGCTGTTCGTGTGCGTCAGCGAGGACGCGGAGCGGGTGCGGGAGCTCGGCCGGCGGATGCTCGCCGCCTATCTGACCGTCCCGGTCTACGCCGCCTTCCACGAGTGGCTGGGGCGCGGTGAGGTGCTGCGGCCGATGCATGAGGCCTGGGCCGCGGGCGACCGCCAGGCGGCCCTCAAGGCCATCCCGGACGAGGTCGTGGACGCGCTCGTCGTGCACGGCGACGCGGCGACGTGCCGGGCCAGGATCCGGGAGTACGTGGACAGCGGGCTGGACACCCCGGTGCTCGCCCCCATCCCCGGTGGCGAGGTCCCGATCGCGCAGGCCGTACGGGAGCTGGCTCCCGCCGCGGGATGACCCGGCGGGCCGTACAGGAGCCGGCTCCCGGCGCGGGACGGCCCGGCGGCCGCAGGAACCCGCCACGGGATGACCCATCGGGCGGCGGGAACCCGGCGCGGGATGGCCCGGCTGGCCGCGGGAACCCGGCGCGGAGGTGACGCGTTATATCGTGAAACGGCGGGGTAGTAAGCCGCCAGACGAACGTGCTCCGAGGAGGTTCCCCCATGGCGAAGGCGGCGCGTGCGGCACAGGCCTGGCGGACGTACAAGAGCGTGACGGAGCCGGGCTCGCCCGGCCTCGGCGCCCGTCTGCGGGCCATCCCGAAGATGATCGGCGCGGTGATGCGCGGGCGGTATCCCGGCATGGGCAAGAGCAAGCTGGCCATGATGGGCCTGGGCGTGCTCTACATCCTCTCGCCGGTCGACGTCGTCCCGGACTTCCTGGTGCTCATCGGGGTGGCCGACGACTTCGGCGTCTTCCTCTGGCTGATGGGCTCGCTGCTCGGCGAGAGCGGCCGCTACGTCGACTGGGAGCGCAGGCAGGTCAGAGCTTTTCCATCCTGAGCCAGGCGCGGGAGGGCAGCGGGTGGCCGAACAGGCGGGCGGCGTTGCCGTAGGCCACCCTGGCGATGTCGGCGGGCGGCAGGCTGCCCAGGTTCGTCGCGACGGCCTTCTGCGTGTCGGGCCAGGTGGAGTCGGAGTGCGGGTAGCCGCTCTCCAGCAGGACGTGCTCCAGGCCCACCGCCAGGCGCACCCCTGACAGGGCGTGGTCGTTGAGCGTGCCGAAGAAGAAGTTGCGGCGCAGGACCTCGCTGGGCTTCAGGCCGCCCTCCCAGGCCGCCTCGCCCGCGACCGGGTGGTCCAGGGCGTAGTCGGCCCGCTCGGCCAGCATCGGCAGCCAGCCCACGCCGCCCTCCACGATCAGGATCCGCAGCGCGGGGAAGCGCAGCGGCACGCCCGACCAGAGCCAGTCGGCGCAGGCGAACATGGCGCTGGCCGGCATCAGGGTGGTGATCGCCTCGATCGGGGTGTCCGGGGACGGCACCGGGGCCCAGGAGCCCGCGCCTGCGTGCAGGCAGACGACGGTCCCCGTCTCCTCGCACGCCTGGAAGAACGGGTCCCAGTGGTCGCTGTGGATGGACGGCAGGCGCAGGCGCGTGGGGAACTCGGGGAAGAGCACGGCCTTGAAACCGCGGGTCGCGTTCTCCCGGATCTCCTTGGCGGCGATCTCCGGGTCGGTCAGCCAGGGGAGCTGCAGGGCGATGATCCGCTCCGGGTAGGTGCCCGCCCAGACGTCGACGTGCCAGTCGTTCCACGCCCGCAGGACCGACAGCCCCAGCTCCTGGTCGCGGGTCTTGGCGAAGACCATCCCGGACTGCCCGGCCAGCATGCCGGGGAAGCACAGTGCCGCCCAGACGCCGGCCCGGTCCATGTCCTCGATGCGGGCCTCGATGTCGTGGCAGCCCGGCCGCATGTGCTCGAACCGCACCGGGTCGAGCGTCCACTGCTCGCGCGGCAGGCCGGCGCCCACGTCGAGCCCGGCGCACGGGTAGGTGGCCCCGCCGTAGCGCCAGACCTGGTGACCCGACTCGGTCTCGACCACCTTGGGGGCGAGGTCGGCGTATTTCTCGGGGAGCCGGCCTTCGAACATGTCGGGCGGCTCGATCAAATGATCATCGGCTGAAACGATCACATAATCCCGCCGCCTGGGCTCGGGGTCGGGGAGCAGCGGCGTAGTCACGCGGTAAACCGTACGTCGCTGGCATAACACTCATCAAGCTGCGAGGTCTCCGCTTGGTATCTGTAATGCCTCCCCACCGGTCCCGGGGCCGCCACAGGGGGAAAGGCGGCGGCCCCGGGGGCGGACCCGCCCTGAGGGTGCTGCTCTTGGCGGGCCCTGATCGGTGCCCCTACCCAGAGATCGTCCGAATATCGGGATTTTTCAGAAGATGTTGTCGAAGGGAAGTTATGACCTTTTCGTCGATTTTCAGGATCCGCGCGCAGTAGTCGCGGACCGGGCCGAGTTCGGTCAGGAACAGCCGCATCGCCTCGGCGGGCGCCTGGCCGAAACCCGGCCACGGCACCGGCTCGCCCGGATTCTCCCGCTGCCAGTACGCGATCAGCCGGGGCGTGGCCAGCCCGGTCAGCGCGTAGTCGGCGATCACGTCCTCCTCCGGCACCGACAGCAGCCGCAGCACCAGTGCCGTGAGCACCCCGGTGCGGTCCTTGCCCGCCGCGCAGTGGACCACCACCGGGGCGTTGCCCGCCTCGGCGATCATCTCCAGGGCGCTCCTGATCTCGACCTTCCCGTCGTGGGCCACCTCGTGGTAGCGGTCGGCGAAGAACCGGGCGATCCCGGCGTCGGGCAGGTAGTCACGCTCGACGTTCCAGCGCCGGTGCTCCACCGAGAAGTTGTGGTAGAGCGGGCCGTGGGGCGCCCGGCCCCGGCGCTCGACCTCCTCGGGATGGCGCAGGTCGATCACCGTCCGGACGCCGAGCGCCTCGAAGCGGCCGAGGTCGTCGTCGGCGAGCCAGTGCAGCGAGTCGGACCGGTAGAGCCGCTGCCAGCGCACCTCCAGCCCGTCTTCGGTGGAGTATCCGCCCACGTCCCGGAAATTGTGCAGCCGCGCGAACTCGATATGCCGGATCACGGGCTCCAACCTATCCAGCGCCGGGTGGCGGGGACATCAGGCGTCGACGGGGTGGGCCGCCTTCTTGGCCTCCTCGGCCCTGAGGTCGGCGGCCTCCCGGCGGATCAGCAGCGCCCAGCCGCCGACCGCGATCCCGATGAACAGCCACCACTGCACGCCGTAGGCCAGGTTGAGCCCGCCGCCCGCGCCGACGTCCGGCTCGGGCACCGGGGCCGGCGCCGCCGCTGCCTTGGGCGACTGCTCGGTCAGCTCCACGTATCCGCCCAGGAGCTTGTACGGCAGGCCCCGCCCGATCGCCTCGGTGTTGATCAGCAGGACCTGGCCCGGCGGGAGGCCCGCCCGGTCCTGGATGCCCGAGGACTCCTCGGTCTCGGTGGGCCGTATCCGGCCGGTGACAGTCACCTCACCCGTGCTCGGCGCGGGCACCTCGGGGAGGGCGTCGGCCGTGGCGCCCGCCTTGACCCAGCCCCGGTTGACCAGCACGCCCCGGCCGTTGCCGATGTCCAGCGGGGTGAGCACGTAGAAGCCGACCACGCTGTCCTGGACGCGGCGGCGGACCAGGAGCTGGTGGGCCGCGTCGAACGTCCCCGTCGCCGTCACAGGGTGGTATTTGTCCTGGACGCGCACCGTGCCGCCGGGCGTGGTCAGCCTGTCCACGGGCACGGGCGCGGCCGCCAGGTTGGCGGTGACCTCGTGACTGGTGGTGGACCGCTCCTCGTAACGCCCGAACTGCCATTGCCCCAGGAACACGAAAGCGGGGATGACCAGCAGGACCACCACGTGAAGGGCGAGCCATCGAGGAGTCAGAAGGAACCGGTACACGCTCCCAAGAGTAGGCACCGGGGGCACCGCTCTCTCCCTCGACCACGTCTTCCGCCGTAGTAGGGTGCCCGGAACGCCCGATCGTCGGAGTCGCGGGAAGTCTTCCGGACGCTCCGGACATCCCGTACGGTCGGGTGGATCCATCCCCGGAACGTTCCATGATCTCCGGAGCCCGCGCCTGATGACTCTGCTCCTGTCGCCCCCCGTGGTCCCGGTCGCGCTGCCCCGGCTCGGGGCGCTGCTGCGGCACGCCGCACCCCGGGTGCTGGAGGGGATGATCCTCCCGGTCGCCGTCTTCTACGTCGGGCTGGTGTTCTTCGGCCCGTACGGCGCGCTGGCCGTGGCGGTGGCCTGGGTCTACGGCGGGATCGCCTGGCGGCTGGCCAGGCGCGGGCCGGTGCCCGGCACGGTGATCCTGGCCGCCGGGACGATCACGGTCCGGATGGTGCTGGCCTGGGTGGCCGAGAACCCCGCGCTGTTCTTCCTGCCGTCCTGTCTCGGTGTCTTCTGCGCGAGCATGGGCTTCCTGCTCACCGCGCGGCTGCGGCGGCCGCTGGTCCAGCGGGTGGCGACCGACCTGGTCCCGTTCCCCGAGCACCTGCTGGAGCATCCGCGGATGCGCCGCTTCTTCGTGGGGCAGTCGGTGCTGTGGGGCGGCGCGCAACTCCTCAATGCGGGGCTGAGCCTGTGGCTGCTGCTCAGCCAGCCCCTGGAGACCTACCTGCTCGTGCGGACCACGGCGGTCGCGGTGCTGCTCGGCGGCGCGGCGCTGATCTCGGTGCTCAGCCTCCGGCGCTGCCTGCGCGCGCTACGGCGGGCGGGCGCAGACCCGGCCCTGGGTGCGGGGTGACCTCCCGGGGGCCGGCGACCTCGTGGCCGTCGGCGCAGCGGAAGTGCTGTTCGAGCGGGGCCCCGCAGCCGCGGTGGGTCAGCAGCACCGCCGGCCCCTCCCGGTCGGCGAGATAGCGGTCACCCCACCGCATCAGCGCGACCATGGTCGGGTAGAGGTCGAGCCCCATCTGGGTCAGCCGGTATTCGTCCCGGCGGCGCTGGCCGGGCTCGCGGTAGGGGACCTTGCGCAGCAGCCCCTCATCCACCAGCCGGGTCAGCCGGGCGCTGAGCACCTGTCTGGGCGCCCCGGTGGCGGCCTGCATGTCGGCGAAGCGGCGGACCCCCCTGAACGCCTCCCTGAGCACGAGGAACGACCACTTCTCGCCGACGATGGCCAAGGCGCGCTCGATGGAGCAGTTGTTCACCCGCAGGGGCATGTCACCGGAGGCCGCCTCACTCATGTCCGCATCGTAAGTCGCCATGGCGTCACCTCCAACGCCATCTAAGTCTAGTTGACATACTCAGCCTGGCGGGGCGACTCTAAGTCCATGATGCGAACTCAGCTCGCGTGGGCGCACCACGGCCCGTCGCCGGCCGTACCCGGCGACGGCGTCGAGATCCGGCCGGCCCGGGCGGACGACGAGGAGCGGATCCGTCGCTTCCTCGCGGGACTGTCGCCGCGGACGCAGACGCAGCG
The DNA here is from genome assembly GCF_030811595.1 of Streptosporangium brasiliense. NCBI lineage: Bacteria > Bacillati > Actinomycetota > Actinomycetes > Streptosporangiales > Streptosporangiaceae > Streptosporangium > Streptosporangium brasiliense. The sequence goes on along the minus strand of NZ_JAUSRB010000002.1, from coordinate 1,651,884 downwards.
ATTCTTCACCCGGATCACCCGGCCGAGCGCGAGCCTGGTCAGGGCGCTGCTCGCGGTGGACGAGCGACGGGACGCGCTGCTCGCCGTACGCGGGGAGAGCGTCGTCGGCCACGCGATGAGCTTCAAGGGGGATGCGACCGACATCGAGATCGCCCTGGTGGTGGCCGACGAGTGGCAGGGGCGCGGGGTCGGCTCCCGGCTCACCCGGCGGCTGCTCCGCCGGGCCTCCGTCGGCGGGGCCCGGACGCTCGGGATGGACGTGCTCGGCGACAACCGCAAGGTGCTGTCGATGGTCCGCAGAGCGTGGCCGGAGGCGACCATGCGGGCCTCCGGCGGGGCCGTCCAGGTGACGGCGGCGGTGGACCTGTGACCCGTCCGGGGCGGTCTCCCAGGTCTGGGGCGGGCCGTCGCAGCCGAGGCGATATGCTCGACTCGATCTGAGGCGTCCCCGCGATATTTGCGGAACAAGGTTCTGTTGCCGCACCATTGACCTTGTGAAGAGTGCCAAGAGCGGACGCGACGGCCGCACCCGGATCATCGAGGGTGCCCTGCGCCGATTCAGCCAGGACGGCGTCTCGGCCACCACACTGGCCAGCCTCCGCGAGGAGAGCGGCGTCAGCGTCGGTAGTTTTTACCACCACTTCGCGAGCAAGGAACACGTCTACGGCGTGCTCTACGCCGACACCCTCCGGATGTATCAGGAGGTCTTCCTCGCCGAGCTGCAGCGGCACGAGGGCGCCAAGGAGGGCATCGAGGCCATCGTCGCACTGCACATGGCCTGGTGCGGCGAGAACCGCGAGCGGGCGCACCTGCTGATCAGCGAACGGCCGCCCAAGCGCGACGAGCCGGGCGGCACCGAGGTGTCGGATTCGCGCCGTGCGTTCTTCAAGCAGGTCTCCGACTGGTGGCGCCCCCACATGAAGGACGGCCTGCTCCAGCCGGTCCACCCGACCATGTGCTACGTGCTCTGGCTCGGCCCCGCCACCGAGATGTGCCGCCTGTGGTTCGCCGGCGCCCACCAGCCCACCCAGGAGGAGATAGCGGGCCTGTGCGAGGCGGCCTGGCAGAGCCTGCGCCAGCAGCCCGCCTGACCCCGGACCCGCGCGGGCTCCGTCCCCGGGGGGCCTCGGCGCGCTCCCGCCGGCAGGCACGGCCTCAGCGCGCTCCCGCCAGCCGGCGCAGCCGGGTGGGGACCCGCCAGACCTCCTCGTCCAGCGAGATGTCCAGCCGCAGGTCCTGGCGGCGGCGGCGCAGGCCGGGCACGCGCACCCGGTCGCAGACGTCGAACCTGCCGCGCCGGGGATAGCCGAAGCCCAGCTCCCCGGGCAGGACCCGCAGCTCGTCCCGGTTGCCGCAGCGGGGACAGGTCCAGGCGACCAGGTCCATCCCCCGGTTGTAGTCGTGGCAGGCGCGGAAATACTCATCAGGGCGGAAACGGGACTCACAGGCGAAGCATGGGATCAACATCACGGATCCTTTGAGCGGATGAGGCGGCTCTACAGAATTACCCCTCCGTGCTTGAGGTCGGCTTGCAGAATGCTTACGCAATCTGTAACAGTCTGATCACTCTGTGCATCGAGGGGGTGATGAGGCCGCTGATGCGAGGATGGCCCGGTGAACGATCTGCCTGTCCGGCTCAGGGAGCTACTGCTCGACGCCGGCTACACCATCGACGGCGTCCGCGAGCGGCTCGGCGAGGTCGCCGCCACCGCGCTCTCCCGCGAGGAGACGGTGCCCGCCCTGCGCGCCACCCGCGACAGAGACCTCCTCGGCACGCTGATCCGGCTGTGGTGGCTCGGCGTGCCGGTGGACGCGCCCGCCGCCCTCCCGGTGGCCGACCTGGCCGCCGCCGGCCTGGTGAGGGCGGAGGCGGGCCGGATCACCTCCACGGTCCACCTGCAGCCCTGGGAGACGGGCGGCTACGTCGTCTCCGACCGCAAGGTCAGGCCCGGCGACCCCGCCCTGCGCGAGGAGCACGTCGTCGGCGCGGGCGGGGCCTCGGCGAACCTGGCCCAGCTGGTCTCCCGCCGCCCGGTGGGGCGCGCCCTCGACCTCGGCACCGGGTGCGGGGTGCAGGTGCTGCACCTGGCCGGCCGGGCCGAGGAGATCGTGGCCACCGACGTCAATCCCCGCGCCCTGGAGATGGCCCGGCTGAGCTGGGCGCTGTCCGGGGTCGAGGGGGTGGAGGCCCGGCGCGGCTCCCTGTTCGATCCCGTCGAGGGCGACCGCTTCGACCTGATCGTCTCCAACCCGCCGTTCGTGATCTCCCCCGCCGGCCGGTTCACCTACCGGGAGTCCGGCTCCGCGGCCGACGGCTTCTGCCGCGACCTCGTACGGCTGGCCCCCCGCTTCCTCGCGCCCGGCGGCACCTGCCAGCTGCTGGCCAACTGGCTGCACGTCGGCGGCGAAGACTGGCGGGACCGGGTGGGCGGCTGGCTGACCGGGACCGGCTGCGACGGCTGGGTGGTGCAGCGGGACGTGCAGGACCCGGCCGAATACGTGGAGCTGTGGCTGCGGGACGCCGCCGAGCAGGGCACCCCCCGCTACCGCGAGCTCTACGACGGCTGGCTCGGCTGGTTCGAGTCCCTCGGCGTCACCGGGATCGGCTTCGGCTGGATCACCGTGCACGACTCCGGCAGCCTCGACCCGGTCGTGCGGGTCGAGGAGTTCGGCCAGCGGGTGGAGCTGCCGGTCGGCGGCTACGTCGACGGGGTGCTGGGCTCGATCGCCGCGGCGCACCGGCTGTCCGACGAGGAGCTGCTGGGCGCCCGGCTGGCGCTGGCCGACGGCGTGCTGGAGGAACGGATCGGCCCGCCCGGCGCGGAGGACCCGGCGAGGATCACGCTCAGGCAGACCGGCGGGCTGCGCCGCAGTGCACAGGTGGGGACCGTGGAAGCGGCTCTCGCCGGGGTCTGCGACGGTGATTATCCACTGGACCCGCTGCTCGCCGCGATCGCGGAGCTCACCGGGGAGGACCCCGATGAGCTGCGGTCCAAGGCCCCCGGAGCGCTCCGCCCACTGATCGCCGAAGGGTTTTTCCACATATCCACAGGGTGATCGTCCACAGGCTGTGGATATCCCTGCCGATCGCTTTTTGATCGAATGTTGAGCGCCGGGGGACATGCTCTGGCTGTGGGCACGGATCCCGGGGGGAAAGGGACCGTGTTCGAGTCCGGCCGGTCGTCGAAGTGAGGCGGCCGGCCACCGGGTGACGCACCGGATGACCGGGCCCCCTACGCGTCACCCGATGGCCTGACGGCTGGCCGGGCACCCACATCCATCCGACTCCAGGCTCAGACCGACAGGGACCCCGGTGATCAACCACTTCTGGATGACGCGTTTAGACGACGACCTGTACGACGGACTCGGGTCAGTTGCCGACGTGGTCGCGATCGAGCAGGGCACGCAGGTCCGCGGCCTCGGGCGCGCCGAGCCTGACGAAGATGTCATGGGCGCGCTGGAGACAGTCGCGGCTGCGGGCGGTGCTGCCGAGCCCCGCGAGCGCCCTGCCTAGCACCCACAGCGACAGCGCCTCGCCGTACGGGTGGCCGATCTCGCGGCTGACCGTCAGGGCCTGCTCCGCGTGGCGGGTGGCATCGGAGAACCGGCCGGCGGTGATGAACGTCTCGGCCAGCCGCGAGCAGACCCGCTGCTCCCACACCCGCTGCTTGCTGGCCCGGAAGAAAGCCAGGCACTCGGCATGATGGTGGACCGCCTCGTTGAGCCGCCCGACCCGCGACAGGACCATCCCCAGGTGGTAGCGGGCCCGGGCGGTGCCCGCGCTGGAGCCCATCTCGATGAAGACGGCCAGCCCCTGCTCGGCGGCGGCGGTCGCCTCTTCCTGCTGGCCCAGGAACAGGTGGTCGCGGGCGGAGTAGCTGAGCGCCAGGGCCTCACCGCCCCGCGCGCCGACCTCCCTGAACACCTCGCGCGCCGAGTCGAACCAGGCCAGCGCCTCCACGTGGCGGCGCCGGCGGCCGGCCACGACGGCCAGCGCGTTCATCGCCTCGCCGGTGACGATCCGGTCGCCCCCGGCGGCCAGGTCCAGCGACGCCCGGAACTCGCTGTCGGCCTCGGCCAGCCGGTTGGCGCCGAACAGCACCCGGCCCAGCACGTAGTGGCAGCGCAGCTCGCTGGAGGTGGCGCCGAGCCGCTGGGCGACGGCCAGCATCTCCCTGGTCCGCTGCTCGAACTCCCGGGCGTGGCTGCCCGACTCCAGCAGCGGCTCCATGGCCAGCAGCAGGTCGGCGCCGGGCAGCAGGGCCTCGGCCGCCCGGGCGCCGCTCGCCTGGGCGATCGACGCGAACAGTGACTCCGCCTCGACCGACAGCCAGGCCACGGCCTCGTCGGCCGAGCCGAACGCGTGGCCCGGCCCGGCCACCGCGAGCTGGTCGGCGACCGTGCTGCCTTCGTAGGCGAGCCGGTGCGCCGACCGCGCGGAGGCCAGGTAGAAGTCGAGCAGCCGGCGCAGCGCGGGCGCGCCCTCCCCGTCGGCGGCGGCGCCCGCCGCCCCGGCCGGCGGTCCGGTCTCCCCCTCGGCGCGCTCCGCGGTGCGGCGGGCGAAGAGCTTGAGCAGGTCGTGGAAGCGGTAGCGGCCGGGGGCGGGGGCCTCCAGCAGGCTGGCGTCCACCAGGGACTCCAGGATGTCCTCGGTGTCCATCGGGCTCAGCGCGAGCAGCGCGGCGGCGGCCCCGATCGAGATGTCCGGGCCGCCGGGCAGGGAGAGCAGCCGGAACGCCCGGGCCTGCGCCGGGCCGAGCTGGCCGTAACCGAGGGCGAAGGTCGCCTCCACCGCCAGGTTGCCCACGCGCATCTCGTCCAGGCGGCGGCGCTCGTCGGCCAGCCGGGACACCAGCGAGGCGACCGTCCAGGAGGCGCGGGCGGCCAGGCGCGCCGCCACGATCCGCACCGCGAGCGGCAGGAAGCCGCAGGCGGCGACGGCGTCCATGGCGGCGGCGCGCTCGGCGGCCACCCGCTCGGCGCCGGCGACCGTGCCGAACAGGCCCAGCGCCTCGTCCGGCTCCATGACGTCCAGGTCGACCAGCCGGGCCGAGGCCAGGTCGGCGAGCTTGTGACGGCTGGTCACGATCGCCGCGCAACCGGTCGAGCCGGGCAGCAGGTGGCTGACCTGGGCGGCGTCCCTGGCGTTGTCGAGCAGCACCAGCATCCGCCGCTCGGCCAGGATCGAGCGGAACAGCGCCGACCGCTCGGCCAGGCCGTCCGGGATGACGTCGGCGGGCAGGCCGAGCCCGCGGAGGAAGGCCGCCAGCACGGACTCGGGGGCGGCCGGATCCTCACCGTATCCGCGCAGGTCGGCGTAGAGCTGGCCGTCGGGGAACAGGTCGTGCAGGGTGTGGGCGACGTGCACCGCGAGCGTCGTCTTGCCGACCCCTCCGATCCCGGAGATGGCGGCCACCGGCACCCCGTCGGCCCCGCCCTGGGTGGACAGCAGGGTGCACAGCCGGGCGACGATCTGGCGGCGGCCGGTGAAATCGTTCACCGCCGCGGGGAGCTGCGCCGGGCGTGGCAGCTCGGGGATCACGGGCTCGGCGGCCTCCGCCTCCCGGACGGGCCCGGCGGCGTCGGCGGGCGTGGGCCGTACCGGGTCGGCGCCGGAGACGGAGGCGGGAGCGGGGGCGGAGACCGGGGCGGGGGTGAGGCCCGGGTCTCCGGTGAGGATCCGTTGGTGCAGGGCGCTCAGGTCGGGGCCCGGCTCGATGCCGAGCTCCTCGATCAGCGCGGCGCGGGTGTCGGCGAAGGCCGCCAGCGCCTCGGCCTGCCGCCCGCACCGGTAGTAGGCCAGCATGAGCTGGGCCCGCAGCCGCTCGCGGAGCGGGTGGTCGGCGGTCAGTGCGATCAGCTCGGAGACGACGTCGGCGTGCCGGCCCAGCTCCAGGTCCAGGTCCATCAGGGTCTCCAGCACGCTCATCCGGCGCTCGACGAGCCGGTCGCGCTGGTGCTCGGCGTAGGGGCCGACGGCCCCGGCCAGTGGCTCGCCGGTGCACAGCGCGAGGCTCGCGCGCAGGCTCTCGGCGGCCCCGGCGAGGTCGCCGGCGCGGCGGGCGGTCTCGGCCTCCTGGACGCCCTGGTCGAAGAGGCTCAGGTCGAGGACACCGCCGTTCAGGCGCAGCGCGTAGCCCCGGCCGACCGAGGTGAGCAGCTCGGGGCGGGTGCGGGGGGACCTGCCGGGCTCCAGCACGGCCCGCAGCCGGGAGACGTAGGTGCGCAGCGCCCCGAGGGCGCGTGGCGGGGCGTCCTCCCCCCAGACCGCGTCGATCACCTCGCCCGGCGTGACCGCCCGGTTCTCGCGCAGCAGCAGCATCGCCAGGATGGAACGTTGCAAAGGAGTGCCCAGATCGAGCTCGATGCCGCCACGCCACGCCTGGACAGGGCCGAGTACGGCGAAGCGCAGTCCGTCTCCGCTGTCCTGAACGGCCATTTCTCTGATCTCCGCATCAATGGAAAGTTTTATGGCCAAATGATAGATCCTTGGTTGCTTACTCCATAGATGGCCGCTCGCTCGTTAACCGAAGCGTTGATTAGCCGTCAATCGGGCGTTGAGCCGTCAACGTGATGCTGAGGGCTGTCGGGCATGGCGCCATACGGGGGCTGCCATGCCCGACATGTCAGTAGTTTGCAGGCGCCGATCAGGCGTTGATAAAGGCACTGTAAGTGCGGTGCAGGCGGTGCGCCTTATCAATGAGCCATGGCTCCTCCACCAGGAAAAGGGAGCCGCCCCACCCTCAGGGAGAACCATGATGCGCCGCACCACCCGCACCCTCATGGGCCTGGCCGCCGCCACCGCCGTCATCGCGGCCGGCGTCCCGGCCCTGGCCACCTCCGCCTCGGCCGCCACGCTCACCGCGAGCACGACCGCCACCAGTGACTACGACGACTACTGGGGCTACGACTACTCCAAGTACTACGACGACTCCCGCGCCAAGGCCAAGGGGCGCGTGTGGACCGACGGCTTCGACAGGGTCCACGTCCAGGGCAAGCTCTACGACAAGTACTCGCCGAGCTGGCTGTGCGGCTACGCCCAGGTCAAGTTCGAGAACGAGGACGGCGACGAGTCCTACTACTGGAGCAAGAAGTGCGGCTCCAGCGGCTACCAGAACTTCCACTTCTGGAAGGGCGACGTCGACAACGTCCAGGTCCGGGTCTGCTACTGGGACAACAACCAGGCCAAGAAGAAGCTGTGCGGCAGGTGGGACTACATCTACGAGGTCGACGGCGACGACGACGAGTGAGGCCGGAGGCCGGCCGGACCGGCCGCCGGAGGAACATCAGGCCCGCCCGGAGTCCCGGGCGGGCCTTTCTGTTCCATGAAGTCATCGAAGTTTCGGGGACGCCTCTACGCGGCCTCGACCAGACCGAGCCGCGCGTGGAGCCGTTCTCGGACGAGCGGCCACTCGGAGCTCAGGATCGAGTAGTAGGCGGTATCTCGGACCGTGTCGTCGGCGCCTCGGGTCTCAGCCCGTCGCACACCGTCGAGGTGTGCGCCGAGGGCCTCGATGGCGGCCCGGGAGCGTACGTTCCGTACGTCAGCCTTGAGCGTGATGCGGTGGACCTGCCAGGTCTCGAAGGCGAGTGAGAGCATCAGGTATTTGCTCTCCCGGTTGACACCCGTGCCCTGGGCCGAAGCGGCCAGCCAGGTGTAACCGATGTCCGCCACGGACGGGACCTCGCCCACCGCACCATGTGCACCCGGCGGCCAGGGCATGGGGCCCTGCCAGTACTCCAGGTTCATGAGACGGGTGGCACCGACGACGCGGTCGGTGTGCAGCCACCGGATGGCGAAGGGCATCGTGCGGCCCTCCGCCTGCTCAGCCAGAGTGGCCTCCACGTAGGAGACCATCTCGCCCCGGCCATGGGGGACGCGAGTGAAGGCGTAAGTAGAACGGTCTTCACTCGCCGCGGCGACGAGGTCGTCGACGGCCGCGAGGCTGAGCGGTTCCAGGCGCACGGAGCGCCCGGACAGGGTGACAAAAGCGGGCATGAGCACATGATGAGGGCTCTTCGCGATGCCCGGTGCCAAATGACACGGGACATCTTGGTGAGCATCCAGGAAAATGCCTGTCTCCCTGGCGCGTGAAGCGCAAAAGCGCAGGTCAGCCGCGCGGATGTGGTCTCAGGCGCCGGTGCCACCCGAGTAAATTTTCCCCCAAGTGCGGCTGTCGGTGATCACCCCGCCGCCGGGGTCGGGACCAGGGCTGTGCGCACGAGCCTGCTGGGGACCCGTCGCGCCGTGTTGAGGCCGGTCAGAGCCTCGCTCAGGTGGTCCAGCGAGGCCGAGATCCAGGGCAGTCCGAGGGGGTCGGCGGAGCCCAGCGCGGCCAGTCGCCGCTCGGTCGTCTCGCCGTACAGGAGGCTGGTCGCCACCCGCACCCGCAGGGCCCTGGGATCGTCGCCGAAGGCGTGTCCGGGGAGCACTCCGACGCCGTGGCTGTCGAGCAGGTCCGCGGTCAGCTCGGCGGAGGTCGCGTAGGCCAGCCCGGTGAAGTCGGGGTAGAGGTAGAAGCCGCCCTGCGGCGCGTCCACCCGCACACCTGCCCGGACGAACCTCTCATGCACCGCCCGCGCCACCGTGCCGTGCAGCCTGCGGCTGTCGTCGATCCGCTCGACGAGCTCGGCGGGCTCGGTGTAGGCGTAGGCCGCCGCCTGCTGGACGGGGGCCGCGGGGCTGGACCAGATCTCGCTGGCCACGGCGAGCAGCCGGTCGCGCAGCGCCACGGACGGGAGCCGGGCGACGCCGATCCGCCAGCCGCCGAGGGCGAGGCTCTTGCTGAGCCCGCTGGTGATCACGGTGCGTTCGGGGGCCAGGTCGGCCGGGCTGAGGAAGCGCGCGGCGGGGTCGTGGACGAGATCGCGGTAGATCTCATCAGAGATGATCATGAGATCGAGGTCGCGGGCGACCTCGGCGATCCGCCTGATCGTGTGCGCGGCGGCCAGCGTGCCGGTGGGGTTGTCGGGCAGCGTGACCAGCAGCGAGCGCACCTCGCGCCCCTGGGATCGCGCGTGCAGGACCGCGGAGGCGACCCGCTCGGGGTCCGGCACCCCTCCCTCGCCGGGGGGCGCCGGTACGAGCAGGGGACGTGCCCCGACCAGGTCCGCCTGGGCGGCGTAGCTGACCCAGCTCGGCATCGGCAGCACGATGTCGCCGCCGATCGCCAGCAGCAGGCCGTACAGCAGGGACTTGCTCCCGGGGCCGCAGACCACCAGCTCCGGATCGGTGGGCAGGCCCCGCCGGTGCCAGTATCCGGCCGCCGACTCGCGCAGCGCGGCCGCCCCGGCCACCGGCCCGTATCCGTTGTGCTCGGAGGCGGCGATCAGCCGCTCGCGCAGCGCCGGATGAACGGGCAGACCGGCCTCTCCGAAGGCCAGGTGCAGCACGCGCTCACCGGCGCGCCGTCTTCGTTCGATGTCCTCGTTGGCCGCCAACGTGGCGGAGAGCGTCACGTTCATGGGGAGTCCTCTCGCTCATTGCGGAACGTTCCCAAGCGTGGTGGGCTGTAGGCATCAGCACAAGCTTTGGTTACTGTGGGTAGGCATAAGGAAGTCTGATGCTCGATCTGCGCCGTCTGGCGGTGATCTGCGAGTTCGCCCGCCGGGGAAGCATCGCGGCCACCGCCGCCTCCCTCGGCTACAGCCCGTCGGCGGTCTCCCAGCAGCTGGCGGCCCTGGAACGGGAGGCCGGGGCCGTGCTCCTCGACCGGACCGCGCGCAGCGCGGAGCTGACCGACGCCGGGCGCCGCCTGGTCGAGCACGCCGAACGGATCCTGTCCATGGTCGAGACCGCCGAGTCCGACCTGTCCGCCCAGGCGGCGACCCCTTCCGGCCGGGTCACCGTCACCGCCTTCCCCACCGCCGCGGTGGCCTTCGCGCCCGCCCTGGCCCGGACGCTGCGCCGGCACACCGCGCTGACCCTGCGGATGGGTCAGGGACGCTCCGGGCGGGGGATGCGCGAGGTCCAGTCGGGCGAGGTGGACATCGCCCTGGTGGACGACTGGTACGGCCGGGTGCGCGAGTCCGACACGCTGCGGGTCTTCCCGCTGCTGCACGATCCGCTGGTGCTCGTGGTGCCGCGCAAGCACCGCCTCGCCTCGCTGGACGAGCCCGTGGACCTGCGGGAGCTCCGTGACGAGCCGTGGATGGCCACCCCGGACGGCGAGCCCTCCCGCCTGGCCGTCGACCGCCTGCTGGCCGACTTCGGCGGCGCCCAGCCGGTGCCGTGGGAGTTCGAGGGCCTGGGCACCATCCTCGGCCTGGTCGCCAAGGGCATCGGCATCGCGGCCGTCCCCGCCCTGGCCCTGGCCTCCGGGGTCCGCGGCATCGTCGTCCGCGAGTTTCCCGGCGCCCCGGTCGGCCGCGACGTCCACGCCGTCGCCCGTGCCTCCGGCGTCCACCGCCCCGCCGTCTCCGTCACCCTGCGCGCCGTCCACGTCGCCGCCCGCCTGCTGGCCGCCGACCTGGAGGCGGTGGAGCTCGCCGCCCGGTAACGTCGGGGGCGTGCCTCCCTCCTACGCGCTTGAGCGACTGCTGTCGGCCGGCGGGACGAAGACAGTGGCCGGGGTCGACGAGGTCGGGCGAGGGGCCTGGGCCGGGCCGGTGGCGGTCTGCGCGGTCGTCACGGACCTGTCGGAGCCGCCCGCGGGCCTGACCGACTCCAAGATGCTCAGCCCCGCCCGCCGTGCGTCCATGGTGGCCGAGATCACCGGCTGGGCGGCCGGGATCGGGTACGGCGAGGCGTCGCACGAGGAGATCGACGAGCTCGGCATGACCGAGGCCCTGCGCCGGGCGGCCAGACGGGCGCTGGCGGAGCTGCCGGTCAGGCCCGACGCGGTCATCCTCGACGGCAAGCACGACTACCTGGGCGCGCCGTGGCCGGTCCGGTGCGAGATCAAAGGTGATCTGTCCTGCGTCTCCGTGGCCGCCGCCTCGGTGATCGCCAAGGTCCGCCGCGACGCCTACATGGCCTCACTCGGACTGGCGGACTACGGCTTCGCCGACAACGCGGGCTACCCCTCCCCGGTTCACCAGAAGGCCCTGGCCGAGCTCGGCCCGACCGAGCACCACCGGCTGTCCTGGTCCTACCTGGACGACCTGCCCCGCTGGCGCCACCTCAAGAGACACCGCAACCCCCTGGCCGGAGAGGGCCAGCTAGGGCTGTTCGGCTAGGAAAGCCGCCCGCCGGCCGAGCCACCGGGTGGTTCAAGCTGTTTCGCGGAGTCGGGGTTGATCAGCCAGAGAAGGTCCAGCGCATGCCTTTCCAGGATGGGGACATCGACTTTGGACGTTTTCCAGACCGCGCTGAGGTCTATCGAGAAGTAGGCATGGGCGAGGATGTTCCGGAGGCCCCGGATGGATCGCCAGGCGACCTCGGGACGCCTGGCTCTGGTGGCTTCGCTTATGCCGTTCGCGGCTTCGCCGATGTTCATGATCTTCCACTGCACGGCTGACTGCAGCTGCTCGTCATGGAGCCACTGATCTTCCTCTACGCCCTTGAGAAAGGTCGCGATGGATCGCGCAGACTTGACGATGTCGGCGAGGTAGAGCTCGTCACGCCGCGTAGAGGACTCGGGCGTCATGCAGGATCTGATCCTTGATCGTCTCATTGAGGTAGCGCTTGGCCACCAGGTCGACAGGGCGGTCGAAGAGAGCCTCTAGCTCCTCCTGAAGCGTCATGATCTCAAGGAGGCCGAGCGGGGCGCCCTCGGCGTGGACGTACAGGAGGTCGAGGTCGCTGTCCGGCCGCTCCTCTCCTCGCGCGGCGGATCCGAAGACGGACAGCTCGCTGATGCCGAACTGCTGGCACAGCTCGGTAAGCCGTGCTTTCACCGCGTCAAAGTTCATCTCCGCCTCCCTCTCCATCGTGCCATGCGTCCTGGTCCGAACTCGGTGGTGTGACGTTCTTTCTCGGAATGACGACGATCTCACCGTCTATCTTCGCGAAGGCGACGTTGTCGCCTGTCCGGGGTCCTGGATCTCCGCGGGGTCCGGCCGGAACGGCGATCCGGCCTTCCCTGTCCACGCGCGCCGTTTCAAAGTACTCACCATGCGTATCGGTGTCTTTCTGATTGCGGCCGGGTTCCCGGGGCGGGAGCCGGGGGCGGTGTTGCGGGAGACGGTGGAGGCGGTCGTCGCCGCCGAGGAGGCGGGGTTCGACGACGCGTGGATCGCCGAGCACCACTTCATGCCGTACGGCGTGTGCCCGTCGGCGGTGACGCTGGCCGGGGTGGCGCTGGGCCGTACCTCGCGGATCCGGGTCGGGACGGCGGTGAGCGTGCTGTCGACCCGGCACCCGGTCGACCTCGCGGAGCAGGCGGCGGTCCTCGACCAGGTCTCCGGGGGGCGGTTCACGCTCGGTGTCGGGAGGGGCGGGCCGTGGGTGGACCTGGAGGTGTTCGGGACGGGGCTGGCGCGGTTCGAGCGCGGCTTCGCCGAGTCGCTCGACCTGCTGTGCAGGGCCCTGGGCCGGGAGACGGTCTCGGCGGACGGGGAGTTCTTCCGGTTCAGGGAGGTGCCCATGGTGCCCGCGGTCCGGCTCCGGCCGGTCGTCGCCTGCACCTCGCCGGAGACCGTGGCGCTCGCCGCCGATCGAGGGCTTCCGATGCTGCTGGGCATGCACATCGGGGACGAGGAGAAGGCCGCCATGCTCCGCGACTACCGGGAGGCGGCCGTACGGCGGGCGCCGGGCGGCCGGGAGGGCGGGGAGCCAGGCGGACGGGGACCTGGCGCCGGAGGGGCCGACGGGGAGGCGGTCCGGGGGCCCGGCGGGCGGGGACCTGGCGCCGGCGGGGGGCTGGGCGGGCCGGCGGGGCCGCCCACGCCCGGACACGTGGCGGCGGTCGTGGGGCACGTGGGCGACTCGACGGCGCAGGCCGTCAGGGAACTGAAGGAGGCCATGCCGCGGTGGCTGGAGCCGGGGCTGGCGGGATACGTGCCGGTGGACGGCCGGCCGCGGCCCCGGCGCGACATCGGCCGGTATGTGGACTTCCTGTGCGACACGCACCCCGTCGGCTCGCCCGGCCGCTGCGTGGAGAGGATCACCCGGACCGTGGAGGCCACCGGGCTGCGGCACCTGATCCTCATGGTCGAGGGCGCGGGCGAGCAGGCCCGCACCCTCGGCAACATCAGGCGGCTCGGGGCGGAGGTGCTGCCCCGGGTCCGTGGACGGCGCCCCTAGCAGTCGACCAGTTCGGGCATCTGGTTGAGGATCTGGGACCTGGCGGTGACGAACTCCGCGTGGGCCTCGGTGGCCGACGGGTGGAAGACCGCGACCCGGTGGCAGTTCTGGAAGGCCAGCCGGACCCCGAAGTGCCGCTCCAGGGCGCCGCGCATGGAGTCGCTGGCGAGGCAGCGCAGGAGCTGGCCGCGGGCGCTCTCGTCCGGCGGCGGGACGGTGTTGTCGGTGAACTCGGCGCCGCTGCGGTAACGCTGCTCGACCAGCTCGCTGATCACCGACCAGGCGTAGGGCAGGGAGTCGCGGACGCAGGCGACGAATGCCTCGTCGTCCACGTCGCCGGCTTTCGCCTGATCGAGAAGATCGTTCGAAACGGTCAGCGACATGCTGCGTTCTCCTCTCAGAAGGGGATCGTTCAGACACTAGGTCGGGCCCGCTGAGCGCTCCATCTAGCGCAGGAGCGACACTCGCGTGGGCCCGAAGACGAAGTCGGGGTCGATCTGGGCGGCGAGGTCTTCCCCGGTGGCCCTGTCCGCCCAGGCCGCGGCGTTCCTGAGATGGAACTCCACGGCCTGGCGGCCGAACCGGGGCCAGTCCTTCTCCTGGGCGTCCAGGTGCTTCAGGAGCCTGCCCAGGGCCTCGGTGTTGGCCGGCTCCAGGTCCTCCAGGGTGAAACGGCGCCCCTGCTCCATCGCCCGGACCGCCGCCGAGTGCTCCAGGCACACCAGCAGGTCCTCGCCGACGTGCTCGCGCAGGAACTCGACGTCCTCCGGCCCGTGCACCTTGTTGCCCACCACCGCCACCGGCACGCCGTAGCCGGCCGCGTAGTCGCGGTATTGCCGGTAGACCCCCACGCCCTGCCGGGTCGGCTCGGCCACCAGGAACGTCATGTCGAAACGGGTGAACAGCCCCGAGGCGAAGGAGTCGGCCCCGGCGGTCATGTCGACCACCACGTATTCGCCCGCCCCGTCGACGAGGTGGTTGAGATACAGCTCCACCGCGCCGACCTTGGAGTGGTAGCAGGCCACCCCGAGGTCGTCGTCGTCGAACGGGCCGGTGACCATCAGCCGCGCTCCGTCCGGGGTGGCGGCGGTGAAGGCGGCGTGGATCGGGTCGTCGGGCTCCTCCAGGCGCAGCAGCCGCGAGCCGCGGCCGGGCGGGGTGGTCTTGACCATCGTCGCGGCCGAGGAGATGCGCGGGTTGACCCCGCGCAGGAACTCCTTGATCTCGCTCAGGTGCGCGCCCATCGGCCGGGGCAGCGCACCCTCCGCCACACCCAGGGCCATGCCCAGGTGCTGGTTGATGTCGGCGTCGATCGCGACGACCGGCCGGCCCCGGCGGGCGGTGTATCTCGCGAACAGCGCCGACACGGTCGTCTTGCCGCTGCCGCCCTTACCGACGAATGCCACCCTCACGACGACGATCCAATCTGATTATGAAAATCATTGCAACCTCTGACCGTGGTTATCATGCCACGGTCGGTGAGCGCGCGTGACGGGTACGGCGAGGAAAGGGATCGGGAGGCGGCCGGTGGCGTGGTTGATTCTGGTGGTGTCCGGAGCGATGGAGACGGCCTGGGCGGTCGCCCTGGAGAGATCCGACGGGTTCTCCAGGCCGCTGCCCACCGTGATCTTCGTGGTGACGCTGGTCCTGAGCATGGCCGGGCTCGGCTACGCGTTGAAGTTCATCCCGGTCGGCACCGCCTACGCGGTGTGGGTCGGGATCGGCGCGGTCGGCACGGCGCTCGTCGGCATGGTCTGGCTCGACGAGCCGTCGTCAGCGGCCCGGATCGCCTGCCTGCTGCTGGTGGTGGCCGGGATCGTCGGCCTGAAGGTCTTCCACTGACCGGCGCGGGTCCCGCGGCCCCTTCACCGCCTGGTCGTACTGGGCGTGGCCGGGGCGGGCGTCGGGGAGCGCGTCCTTGGCGATGTGGGCGAGGGTGATCTCGGTGAGCAGCGTCTCCTCGTGCTCGCGCAGCAGGCTCCACACGTCGGCCAGGGGCCCGGCGACCCCCGGGTAGCCGCCGTGCTGGGAGTGCTCGGGGTTGCCCTCGACCACCATGACCACATCGGCCAGAGTGATCTCCTCGGCCGGCCGGGCCAGCCAGTAGCCCCCGTCGGGGCCGCGCTGGCTGTGGATGAGCCCGGCCCGCCGCAGTTGCAGCAGGATGTTGTCCAGGAACCTCCGGGGGATGTTCTGCGCCACCGCGATCTTCTCGGCGGGCACGGGGCCGGGCGGCGCGGCGGCCAGTTCGGTGGCGGCCCGCAGCGCGTACTGGGTTCTGGCGGAGATCCGCATGGCGTCAGTTGCGCACCTGCTGGAGGCCCCAGCGGCGGCGCAGGGAGTTGTCGGCTGTCTCGAACAGCAGGTCCACCCCGATGCCGATGACCAGAATAATGATCATGGTGGCGAGCAGGCCGGCCGAGTCGGCGAGCTCGCGGTCGTAGTAGAGCCGCTCGCCCAGCGAGGACTGGTGGGCGATGATGACCACCAGCTCGCCGGCCATCAGCGAGCGCCAGGCGAAGGCCCAGCCCTGCTTGAGCCCGGCGAGGAACGACGGCAGCGACGCCGGCAGGATCACGTGGCGGTAGAGCTGGAGGCGGCGGAAGCCGAGCACGTGGCCGGCGCGCAGCAGGATCGGCGGCGTGTAGTCCACCCCGCCGATCAGGCCGTTGGCGATGGACGGCACGGCGCCGAGGATGACCACGAAGGTGATCGCGCTCTCGGTCAGCCCGAACAGCAGGATGGCCAGCGGGAACCAGGCGATCGACGGCATGGTCTGCAGACCGGTGATCAGCGAGCCGAAGGCGGCCCTGAGCACCCGGACCCGGGACACCAGCGCTCCGATGACCAGCCCGGCCAGCACCGACACGGCGAAGCCGGACACCGCGCGGCGCATCGTCACGCCGATGGCCTCCCAGTATTCGCCGCTGGTCAGGCGGTCGGCGAGGACCGGGACCACGTCGGTCGGCCCGGCGAAGACGTAGTCCGGCCAGAAGCCGGCCCACACCACGCCCTGCCAGATCGCCAGCACCATGCCGGCCGCCAGTGCCATCGGCCAGACGCGGCCCCAGATCCGGGGGGCGAGCCTGCTGCGCGTGCCGCCGCCCAGCTCCAGGGCGTCGAGTCCGGCGAGCTGCCGGGCATGGGTGTCGGGGGTCACCTGGTCAACGGCCATGGCGCATCACCTCCTCGCGCAGGCGGCCGGTTATGGCTCCGGCGATCTCGGCCACCTCCGCCGAGTCGGTGCGGCGGGGCCGGTCGAGGGTGACCGCGAAGTCCTCGACGACCCGGCCGGGGCGGCTGCTGAGCAGGACCACCCGGTCGCCGAGCCGTACGGCCTCGCGGACGTTGTGGGTGACGAACAGCACGCTGAGACCGCGCTCGCGCCAGATCCGCTCCAGCTCGTCGTGGAGCAGGTCGCGGGTCATCGCGTCCAGGGCGCCGAACGGCTCGTCCATCAGCAGCACGTCCGCGTCCTGGGCGAGCGCGCGGGCCAGGGACACCCGCTGGCGCATGCCGCCCGACAGCTCGTGCGGGCGCTTGGCGCCGAAGCCGCCCAGATGGACGATCTCCAGGAACTCCCCCGCCCTGGCCTGACGGTCGCGCTTGGCCACGCCCTGGACCCGCAGCGCCATCTCGACGTTGGCCGAGACGGTGAGCCAGGGGAACAGGGCGGGTTCCTGGAACATCATGGCGATCTTGCGGCCCTCGGTGCCGATCCGGCCCGCCGTGGGGTTGTCGAGCCCGGCGACCAGGGAGAGCAGCGTGCTCTTGCCGCAGCCGGAGGCGCCGAGCAGGCAGACGAACTCGCCCGGCTCGACGGAGAGCGAGACGTTGTCGAGGGCCAGGAGACCGTTCTTGCCCTGGCCGTAGATCTTGGAGACGCCGTCCAGCCGGACCGCGGGCGGCGAGCCCGCGGTCCGGCCTTCCGTCCGCTCCCTGAGCGGAGCTGTCATGTGCCCTCCTCCTGGGGGACCTGGGGGACCGATCGGGCGTTTACTTGTCGACGACCGCGGTCTCGCCCTTGGCCTTGAGGATCTCGTTGAGGGGGTTGAGGTCGTAGATGCCGTTCAGGTCGACCGGCTGCAGCAGCCCGATCTTGATCGCGTGGTCCGCGCTGCCGATCAGCGAGGAGGCGATCGGGTCGTTGGTGAAGGTGATGTTCTTGAAGACGCTGTCGAGGACCTCCTGCTTGAGCGGCTTGCCGCTCAGCTTCTCCAGCGCGCTGTTGACGGTCTTGGCGGCGTCGGCCGGGTCGGCGTTGATCGCGGCGTTGGACTCGACGTGCCCTTCGAGGAGCTGCTTGACCGTCTCGGGGTGCTGGGCGGCGAACTCCTGGCGGACGATCAGGTGGGTGATGACGAACTGCTTGTCCGGCCAGAGGTCGCGCTCGTCGACGAGGATCTTGCCCTTGCTCTCCAGGACCAGGCGGCTGGCGAACGGCTCGGGCACCCAGGCGCCGTCGATGTCGCCGGTGGCGAAGGTCTGCAGGGTCTGCGAGTTCTCCTGCGGGACGATGTTGACGTCGCCGCCGCCCTTGGTGTCGGTCTTCAGGCCCTTCTCCTGCAGCCAGTAGCGCAGGGCAACGTCCTGGGTGTTGCCGAGCTGCGGTGTGGCGATCTTCTTGCCCCTGAGGTCCTCGACCCCGTTGATCTCGGGCTTGACGACCAGGTAGACGCCGCCGGAGGCCGAGCCCGCGACGATCTTGATCGCCTTGCCCTTGGACTTGGCCCAGGCGTTGATGGCCGGGTTGGGGCCGATGTAGGTGGCGTCGACCGCGCCCGAGAAGACCGCCTCGATCGCGGCCGGGCCGGCGTTGAAGGTGCTGGTCTTGAGCTTGGTGGCGCCGAGGTGCTTGGCGAACAGGCCCTTCTCGATGCCGACCAGCGCCGTGGAGTGGGTGATGTTGGGGAAGTATCCGAGCCGGACCTCCGCGAGCTTGTCCCCGCCGCCGGCGGAGGCCGCCGTCCCCGTCGTCTCCGAGCCCCCGCAGGCGGTCGCCAAGGTCGTGAGCGCCAGTGCGGCCAGTGCGGCCACCACCCCGCGGACCCTGCGAGCGTTCATGACTACTCCCTAATTCCTACTTAATAAGTCGGTTATGCGTATATAAGAACCCGCACTGCCTACCAGTCAAGTAGGAATCATGGAGAACGGTTCATCGTTACCGCTCTGTGTTCTTCCGTGCCGTCTCGGTCACTCCCGGGCCGGGTCGCGGCCGCGGAGGAGAGACGGGGGCGCCTGTGCCGGACCGGTCCGGCACAGGCGCGTAGAGGCCGGGCCGCGCGTCAGTCGCAGGCGAAGTCGAGGGTGATGGCGCCGTGCACGTCGTCCTTGCGGGGAATCTTGGCGGAGCCGGCCTTGGACGGCTTGGCGGCGTCGGCTGCCGACTTCGCCAGGATCGAGCTGACCTTGTGCTTGATCAAACGGTAGTCGGGGTCAGCGGTGTTGATCAGCGGGGGGACGAACTGGAAACTCTTGATCCTGGAGTCCTTCACCTTGTCGGACAGGTCGATCAGGTTCGGCAGCAGCCCCTGCGGGATGTCGGTGGAGACGGCGTGCACCGTGGCGTCGGCCAGCTTCTCGAAGCTCCGCAGCACCGTCACCGGGTCGGCCTGTTTGGCGACGGCGTTCATCAGGCACTTCTGCCTGCCCATCCGGACGTAGTCGTCGCTGTAGGTGCGGGCCCGGCCGAACCAGAGCGCCTCCTCGCCCGACAGCTTCCGGGTGCCCGCCTGGATCAGGCCCTCGTTCTCCCTGCCGTACACGATGGGCTCCTTGACGGTGAGCTTCACCCCGCCCATCGCGTCGATGATCGCGGCGAAGCCGCTCATGTCGACCATCGCGTAGTGGGTGATGTCGAGCCCGGTGATGTCGCTGAGCGTCCTCTTGAGCAGGGTCGGGCCGCGCTGGCCCTTGGGGACGCCCGGGACCATGCTGGGGTAGTCCTCGGCGTACTGGAAGACCTCGTTGAGCAGGCCCGGGCTGTAGGGGGGCTCGCCCCCGAAGCCGTAGGGGAACTGCTCGCGGGGCGGTCCGGCCGGCATCGGGACGTGCTCCAGGTTCCTCGGCAGGCCGAACAGCACGGTGTCGCCGGTCCGGGTGTCGATGCTGGCGACGGTCATGCTGTCGGTGCGCACGCCGGGCCTCTTGGGCGCCGCGTCGGCGCCGATCAGCAGGATGTTGACCCGCTCGCGGCCCTTCCAGGGGTCCACCGGGATCGGGGCGGTGGTGGCGGCGAACACCGAGGTGACCACGTGCTGGGAGACGAAGGCCAGGCGGGCGGCGTAGACCATCGGGGTGACCACCGCGACGCACAGCAGGCCGACCGCGAGGGCCGAGAGGTAGCGGGCGGGGCGGGTCAGCGACTCCGGGCGGACCAGTTGGTAGGAGCGGACGACCACGGCCACGGTGGCGGCGGCCAGCAGCAGGGCGCCCAGCGCGAAGCTCCACAGCCAGGCCGGCTGCACGGCCAGGGAGAGCAGCTCCGTCCTGACCCTCAGCAGGGTGACCACGATGGCGGTGACGAGGGTCAGATAGATCCCCATCAGGAGGGCGCCCGTCACGCGCCGGCCCACCCACAGGTGGGCCAGACCCCACAGAGCGGCTGAGCCCAGCGTCAGCGCCAGGCCCGTTCTGATGCTCTGACCACCCCGTTTACCTGCCATCTTTCTAACATCTCCTGTCCGTGGGATCCACGTGTCACAGGTTAGTAACGGTTGTCGGATGAATGGGCTATGTTGCTGCGCGACGCGCGGAGAAGTCCAGGTCAAGCTTCGGTGAGTGGAGCCTGACGTTTCGGGCGATCACTGATCTCCAAATTGCGGTCAAAAAGGACACCTGCCGGGTTTTTGCAGGTGGGGATGGGGATTCCCAGGTAAGGCCGGGGAGGGGGATCCTGTGCGAGCGGTAATCAGTGCGATCTTGATCGTGCTCGGCTGCGTCACCGCGCCGCTCGCTCTCACCGGGTTCTGGGTGGCGGGCGACATCGCCGACACCGATCGCTACGTCGGGACCATGGCCCCGCTGGCCACCGACCCGGACATCCGGGAAGAGGTCGTCGAACACGTCACGGTCGCGATCACCGGACCGCTCCGGAAACGGACGCCCTCGCCCGCCGAGGACCTCGTCCGCACGCTGGTGGAGGGGGTCGTCGCCGGTGAGGGCTTCCCTTCCCTCTGGGAGGACGCCAACAGGGTGGCGCACCGGCAGCTCGTCGCGGTCCTGTCGGGCGACGGCGGCCAGGGGGCGCCGGAGGACGGCACCGTCAGCATCGACCTCACCCCGGTGTACGACCGGGTCAGGGCCCCGGTGGACGACCTGATGAGGCAGGAGCTGGGCGCCCCCCTCCCCGCCCTGCGCCCGGTGATCGAACTGTCCTCCTCCGCCGACCTGGTCAGGGTGCGGGCCCTCTACACCTGGTCGCTCAGGTTGAAATGGGTGCTGCCGGTCCTGTCCCTGGCCTTCCTCGTGGCGGGTGTGGCGCTGGCGGGCGACCGGATGAGGGCGCTGCTGGGGGCCGGTCTCGGCCTGGCTGCGAGCATGCTCGTGCTGGCCGCCGGTCTGGCCGTGATCCGCGACGTCTACCTGCCCGAATACCTGAGCAGCGCGATGTCGGACGCCGCCGCCACCACCGTCTTCGACACGCTGACCGGATCCCTGAGGGCCGGCCTGCGCGTGATCTTCGCTGTCGGCCTGGCCCTGGCCGGGACGGCCTTCTTCCTGGCCCACCGGGCGCGGCGGGCCGGCCGCCGTCACCAGCCGGCGGCGCCCGCGAACGACGTCGCCGCGGGCTGAAAGCCCAGCCGGTCACGGGCGGCGGTGATGTCGAGGGTCCGTTCCACCGCCAGGTGACCCGCGGCGTAGCGGGTCAGCCGGGGCGGACGCGGGCGGCCGAGCAGACGGAAGGCGGTCTCGGCGGCGGCGGCGAGGGGGCCGACCAGCTTGAGGGGCAGATAGTACGGCTCGGCGTCGATGCCGCGTTCGCCGAGGATCGCGCGCAGGGCGTCGTCGAGGACGACCGGCCGGGCGTCGGTCACGTTGAAGACGCCGTTGCCGACGGGGCCGGCGGCGGCCAGCAGGCAGGCCCGGACCAGGTTGTCCACCGAGGTCAGGCTGACCAGCTGGCGCCCGTCGCCCACCGCCAGGAGCCTGTTCCCCCGGACCGCCCCCAGGACCCGGGGGAGCAGGGTCGTGTCGCCCGGCCCGTAGACGGCGTGCGGCCGCAGGACGACCGCCTCCCCCAGGACCCGCTCCGCGGCGGCCTTGGCGGCGCCGTAGGCGTTGACGTACCGGCTGACCGGGGCCAGGTCCTCGGTGGCCATGACGGTCGGCCGGAACGGGTCGTAGACGCTGGCCGTGCTCACGTGCACGAACCTGGCCCCCGGGAAGGCCGCGGCCGCGTTGCGGGTCCCGTCCACGTTGGCCGCCCAGATCTCCTCCGGCGGCCCCCAGTCGGTGACGCTCCCGGCGCAGTGGACCACCGCGTCCACCTCCGGCAGCTCCGGCCGGCCGCCCAGGAGATCCCAGGACGTGTACGGCGCGCCGCCCACATGCCCGGGTGCCACCGACGGCCGCCTGCCGAAGGCGGAGACCTCCCACCCCTCGGCCACGGCCGCGCGGCAGACCGCCCCGCCGACGAATCCCGACGCCCCCGTCACCCCGACCCTCAGCACGTCGCGCCCCCTGTCCCGGGCAGGCCCCCGGTCCCCCGCTCAGCCACGGCGGGTGACCAGGTCGCGGAGGGCGGCGCGGTCGAGCTTGTCGGCACGGCCGGAGCGGGGGAAGGCGTCGAGGGGTTCGACGCGGTCGGGGAGGGCCGCGGCGTCCATGATCGCCGGGAGGGCCTTCCTCAGCCGGCTCCCGTCGTAGCCGTCGGCGGGGATGACGGCCAGCACGACCTCCTCGTCCCCGGTCTCGGGGTCGGCGAGCCCGACGATCGCGGCCTCGGCCACTCCGGGCAGCGCGGCCACGGCCGGCTCGTAGAGGCCGGGGTAGATGTTCACCCCGTCGCGGAGGATCATGTCCTTCTTCCGGCCGAGCAGGACGAGCCGGCCGTCCTCGACACGGACCAGGTCCCCGGTGGCGATCTCCTCCAGCGGGTCCTCGCCGAGATAGCGCCGGGCGAGGTGCGGCCCGGAGACGAACAGCTCGCCGTCGTCCGCGATCCGGACGCCGACCCCCGGCAGGGGCGCCCCGAGCAGGTCGCCCTCGGACTGGGCCAGCTTCTCCCGTGCCGAGGCGATCGCGATCGGCAGCGCCTCGGTCATCGCGTAGACCGACAGCACCTCCGGCCCGGACTCGATCGCCCGGCGGAGCACGGCCGGGGGCGCGGGGGCCGCGCCGAGCAGCAGGTAGCGCAGGGTCGCGGGCAGTTCGGGCGCCCGGCGGAGCAGCCTGTCCAGGTGCACCGGGACGGCGAAGGCGTGGGTGGCCCCCCGGGCGGCCAGTTCCCCGGCGAGGTCCCCGCCCCCGGGCAGCGACCAGGTGGCCCCGGCCAGGAGCGCCGGCAGCCCCAGCATGAGCTGGTCGGTGTGCACGACGTCGCCGGGGCCCAGCGGGAACGCGCTCCGGAAGAGCGTCAGCCCCGCGGCCAGGGACCCCCGCGTGTGCACCACACCCCGGGGCCGCGCGGTGGTCCCCGACGTGAAGATCACCGCCGCCGGCTGGTCCGCGGTGGGGGCGGCGGCGTCCGGGGCGTCGGCGCCCGGCGTCCGGAGGATCCGGGACAGGCGCAGGGCTCCGCGGGGGACCCCGGGCAGCCAGGGGCCCGTGTGGAGGTGGCGGACGGGGTGTCCCGGAAGGGGGTCGCGGAGGCTGGGCAGCAGCAGGCCGCGGCGGCGGGCCAGGCCCTTGAGCGGGCCGCTCAGGGTGTAGAGCAGGGACTCGGCGACCACCCACCTGGGCCGGGTGGCGGCCATGCGGGCGGCGAGCACCTCGGGGGCCAGCCCGGGGTCGGCGAGCACGAGCGTCCCGCCCGCCGCCACCGCCCCCAGCGCGAGCGCGACCGCGTCCACTCCCGGCCGCACCGCGAACAGCACGCCGTCCCCGGGCCGCAGCCCGGTCATGGCGCCGCGGACGGCGTCCACCCGGCGGGCCAGCTCGCCGTAGGCGATCTCGCGGCCGCGGCCGTCGATGATGGCGGTCCGTCCGGGCTCCCGGCCGGCGGTGGCCATGATCCCGGTGATGATGTCGTCGTTCATGTCGCGGCGATCCACAGGTGTTCGTAGGTGGGGATGAGGACCCTCCTCGCGGCGCGCCGCCGTACGACGCGCACGCGGTGGGAGAGCAGCACCGACGCCACCGCCCGGATCTCGGCCAGGGCCAGGGGGTAGCCGATGCAGAAGTGCGGGCCCGCGCCGAACCAGAGCCTGCGCAGCTCGGGCGGGTGCCCTCGGGAGGGGTCGAACGGGCCGTACGCCCGGGCGCAGTTGTGGGTCACGATCAGCACCCGGTCGCCGGGCCGTACCGCCACCCGGCCGATCCGCGCGGCCGCGCCCACCGAGCGCAGCATCACCGGCGTCGGGGTGGTGATCCGCATGGCCTCCTCGATCACCTGGTCGAGGTCGTCCACCCGCGTCCGGTGGTCGTGCAGGAGGGCGATCAGCCGGGGCACGAAGGTGGCGACGGTCTCGGTGCCGGTCAGGAAGAACGCGCCGGCCGCGCCCCTGGCCTCGGCGGCGGACAGTCCCTGCGCGCGCATCCGGCCCATGACGGTGGAGTCGTCCCCGGCCTCGTAGGCGGCCTGCGCGATGTCCCCGATCCCGTCCAGCACCCGCTTGGCGACCGCCACCTGCCGCTCCCGCAGCCGCCGGGACCTCAGCGAGACCATCGAGACGACCCGCTCCCCGTCGGCGAACAGCTCGCGGGCGCGGGCCTCGGAGACGTCGCCCAGTCCGATCACCCGGCAGATCACCGCCCCGGCCATCACCCGCATGGCGTCGACCAGGTCGACCGTCTCCCCGCGCCCCAGCCGCGCGGAGAGGGCCTCCAACGGCTCCCGCAGCACGTCGGCGACCAGCGCCGAGACGTAGGCGGAGGTGAACAGCGGCATCAGCTTGCGGCGCAGCGCCAGGTGACCGGGGCCCTCCATGTTGAGCAGCACCGAGGGGCCGAGCACCGGCGTCCACAGGTCGCCGGGCGATCCGGGGCCGTCCTTGCGGAAGCGCTCGTCGGTCAGCACGGCGCGCGCGGTGGCGGCGTCGTTGACCACGACCCCCAGTCCGGGGACGCGGACCACCGGCCCCAGACGGGCCAGCAGCCGCATGAGCGGATAGACGAAGGGGTGCGCGGCCAGGTAGAGGCGGGCCTCGTGGTTCACCGGATATCGATCACTTCTGGACGGTAGCGGTGGTCGGCGTACCAGGCCAGGGTGCCCGCCAGGCCGTAGGCCCGCAGCCGCCGGACCGAGCCGAAGACCACCACGTCGCGGCGTGAGCCGTAGGCGGTGGTGAGCTTGCGGACCCGGTTGACCAGGGCGCGGTCCTCGTGGACCTCCTCGATCGCGGTCCTCGGGAAGCCGCCCGCCCGCTCGTAGAGCGCGGCGGTGATGGCCAGGGTCGCGCCGGGCATCATCACGTACGGCCCGAGATACTCCGGCGAGCGGTTGCCCGGCCGGAAGCGGCCGAACGTCGCGGCCACGTCCACCACGAACGGGATGAACCGCCGCTCCCAGAACTTCAGCGGGAACTCGTCGGTCCGGGGCACGAGCCGGCCGCCGACCATCTCCAGCCCGTCGCCGAACGCCCGCCGGATGTTGCGCACCCAGTCGGGGCGGGGCAGGCAGTCGGCGTCGGTCCTGGCCAGATGGGTCGCGCCGTGCGTGATGGCGTGGCGCATCCCGGTGTCGGAGGCGGCGCCGGTGCCCTTGCGGGTCTCGGTGATCACCTTGACGCCGTGCCGCCGGACGATCTCGACGGTGTCGTCGGTGCTCGCGTTGTCCACCACGACCAGCGTGAAGTCACGGTCGTCCTGCCCGGCCAGCGCCCGGAGCGTCGCCTCGATGCCGGCGGCCTCGTTGTAGGCCGGAACGATCACCCAGAGGTCCATCACATCTCCGCCAGCATCACGCCCGTGCTGATCCCGCCGCCCAGGCCGAGCAGCGCGACCCGGTCACCCGGCTCCCACCCGCCCAGCGCGAGCTGGAGCGGCAGCGTGGTCGAGGCGCAGTTGCCGTGCTCGGGCAGGCTGATCACGAGCTTCTCCTCGGGGATGTCCAGCACCCGCGCGAGGAAGCGCAGGTAGGGCAGCGCCACCTGGTGCACCGCCACGACGGCGAAGTCGTCCCAGCTCAGGCCGGTGCGCTTGAGCGCGTTGTGGAAGATGTCCGGGCCGGTCAGCTCGAACGCCTCCTTCAGCCGCCGCCCGTCACCCCGGAAGTAGGAGTATTCGGGGTCGCGCGGATGCGCCGATCCGCCCCCCGGCAGGGTGCCGATCGCCCACGCCGTGGAGTCGGCCGAGAAGTCGCGGTAGAAAATGCCACGTTCCAAATCCGAGGTGACCAGCACCGCGGCGCCGGTGTCGGACAGCGTGTATCCGGCGAAGGAGTCCACGAACTGCGCCCGGTCCCTGACCCGCCACCGGATCGCCCGTGAGGGGACCTCGCCCGAGCAGACCAGCACCTTGCGGTGCGCGCCGGACAGGATCAGCGCCTCGGCCACCTGGATCCCGTTGAGCATGCTGTTGCAGGCGTTCTTGACGTCGAACACCGGGCAGGACAGGCCGAGCTTGGCCGCCGTGATGTGCGCGGTCGCGGGCTCGACCATGTCCTGCGAGGCTGATGCGAAGATCAGTAGATCGGCGTCGGCGTGATCGAGCTTGCGGGCGGCCTCCGCCGCCAGGTCGGACGCCTGCTGGTCGTCGCGGGCGACGTGCCGTGATCGGATTCCCGTCAGCCGCTCGACGACGCCTCGGTAGGGCACGTATCCCTCGATCCGCTGCTCCACCTCCGCGCTGGTCAGCGTCTGTTCCGGCAGATACGTCGCGACGCCCGTGATCCGGGCTCTCATCGCTCCCCCTATGAAACGTCAAATCTCCTTATGTCCGCGCAATGTATCGAAAAGAATGACAATTGTCCTGGTCATGACGGCGGGATGAGGCCGATGCGCATCAGGGCGTCGATGTAGCCGCGCAGCTCGGCGGGGTCGTCGAGGTCGGCCGTCAGGCTGGGGGTGGTGATGAGGGAGAGGATGAGCCGCACCCCCCATTCGATCACCGTGTCGATCCGCACGTCGGCGGCCCCCGCGCGGGCGAAGGCCCGGCCGAGCGGGGGCGCCACCGCGTCGACGGCCAGGCGCAGCAGCGGGCCGGCGTTGACCGTGAACCGGGGGAGCACCACCTCCGGCTGTTCCAGGAGCATCTTGCGCAGCAGGGCGTGGCGCCGGGCGTAGGTGACGCTGAAGGCCACTATCTCGGCGAGCTGCTCCCTGATCGGGCCGGGCCGTTCGAGCAGCGGCCGCGCGATGTCGAGGAAGCGGCCGACCTCCCGGTGCAGGAGCGCGTCCAGGATGGCCTGCTGGTCCCCCACGTGCTTGTAGACCGTGGGCCGCGAGACCGCGGCCCGCTCGGCGATGAGCCGGTGGATCCGGGCGCTCAGCCCGATCTCCAGGAAGCACTCCTCGGCCGCGTCGAGGATCCGCCCCCGGATGTCCTCTTCACTCATCGGGTGCTGCTCCTGTCGCGGTCACGGGGTTGTGGCGATCGTACCCGGGGCGGGTCTGTGAGATCGGACACACCTTTACGGATGATTGTGAAATGTAAACGGAAGGTGTTGACCGGCCGCCACCCGAGATTTACGTTTCATGAGAAAACGTAAATCGCCGGTTGGGAGACTCCCCGTGACGATCGCGCCCCCGGACCGCGAGCAGACCGCCGAGCGGCTGCTGCGCACCTCGGCCAAGCACTCCCACGACCCGCTGACCGAGATCGACTGGGAGGCCCCGCTCGCCGAGGGGCGCCCCTTCGCCCCGCCCCACCGCGCCTCCCTGTACGGCACGGCGCTGTGGGAGGAACTCGACGAGGAGCGGCGGACCGAACTGACCAGACACGAGACGGCCAGCGTCGCGAGCGTCGGCATCTGGTTCGAGTGCCTGCTCATCCGCGTGCTCGTGCGGCACATCTACGACCAGGACCCCACGACCAAACACGTCCAGTACGCCCTCACCGAGATCGGCGACGAGACCCGCCATTCCGTGATGTTCGCCCGGATGATCGACAAGTTCGGCTGCCCGGCCTACGGCCCCGACCGCGTCGCCCGCCTGCTGGGCCGGTCGGTGGTGCTGGTGCTGCGGCAGATCTCCGGGCTGGCCGGGACCCTGTTCGTGGAGGAGATCCTCGACGCCCTGCAGCGCGAGGCCATGGCCGACGAGTCGCTGCAGCCGCTGGTCCGTCAGGTCTCCCGGATCCACGTGGTGGAGGAGGCCCGGCACATCCGCTACGCCAAGCAGGAGCTCGCCCGCCAGTGGACGGCCGCCGGGCCGCTCGCCCGCGCCTACCACCGGCTGGTCCTCGGCGGCGCCGTCTACCTCGCGACGACCCGCCTGGTCCACCCCGGCGCCTACGCCGCCGTCGGGCTCGACCCGCGGCGGGCCCGCAGGGTCGCCGCCCGCAACCCGCACTACCGGCGGACCCTCGCGTGGGCGGCGGGCAAGGTGGTGGCCGAACTCGGCGGCCTCGGGATGATCAAAGGGCCCGGCAGGCTCCTGTGGCGCCGGGCCGGACTCCTGCCCGCCCGGCCCGCGAGGCCCGGCGGGAGCGCGGTCGCGGGCTGACGGCGGGGCGGGGCGTGGTCCCGGGCCGGCGGCGGGTCGGGGCGCGGTCATGGGTCGACGGCGGGGTCGGGGCGCGGTCGCGGGTTGGCGGTGTGCGCGGCCGGGCGGTGCGCCGGTCCGGGCTGACCTGCGGAGACGGAGGGCCCTGGCATGGGGTGATCGCCGCTGGGTAGCCGGTGGCGCCATGAGCGACGTTCGGACGGGGACGGTGACCACGAAGGTCCCCGCGCGGTTGGACCGGCTGCCATGGTCACGGTGGCACTGGATGATCATCATCGGGCTCGGGACCGTGTGGATCCTCGACGGTCTCGAAGTGACGATCATCGGGAACCTCTCGGCCCAGCTGGCCAAGGACGGCAGCGGCCTGGAGATCACCCAGACCCAGGTGGCCGGTACGGCGGCGGCCCTCTACGTGGCCGGGGCGTGTCTCGGGGCGTTGTTCTTCGGCTGGCTCACCGACAGGTTCGGCCGCAAGAAGCTGTTCATCATCACGATGATCGTCTATCTGATCGCCACCGCGGCGACCGCGCTGTCGTTCTCCGCGTGGTGGTTCTTCCTGTTCCGGTTCCTGACCGGGTTCGGCATCGGCGGGGAGTACGCCGCGATCAACTCCGCCATCGACGAGCTGATCCCCAGCCGCCATCGCGGCCGGATCGACATCATCATCAACGGCAGCTACTGGCTCGGCGCCGCCGGCGGCGCGCTGCTGACCGTCCCGCTGCTGGACAACTTCGCGGTGAACGTGGGCTGGCGCATCGCGTTCGGCCTGGGCGTGGTCCTCGGCCTGGGCATCCTCATCGTCCGGCGGCACGTGCCCGAGAGCCCGCGCTGGCTGTTCATCCACGGCCGGGACCGGGAGGCCGAGGAGCTGGTCGACGGCATCGAGGAGCAGATCCAGCGGGACAAGGACGTCCGGCTGGAGGAGCCCTCGCGGGCCATGACCATCCACCAGCGCAGGTCGATCGGCTTCGGCCGGATCGCGCACACCATGGTCGCCCGCTACCCCAAGCGCACGATCCTCGGCTTCTCGCTCTTCGTCGGGCAGGCGTTCCTGTACAACGCCATCACCTTCGGGTACGCCCAGATCCTGTCGACCTTCTTCAAGATCGACACCAGCACGGGCTACTTCTTCGCCGTCATCGCCGTGGGCAACTTCCTCGGACCGCTGCTGCTCGGGCCGCTGTTCGACACCCTCGGCCGGGTCCCCATGATCTCCGGTACCTACATCGGATCCGGGGTGCTGCTGCTCGGCACGGCCTGGCTGTTCGCCCAGGGCGCGCTGACCGCGGTCACGCTGACCGCCTGCTGGTGCGTCGTGCTCTTCTTCGCCTCGGCCGGGGCGAGCGCGGCCTACCTGACGGTCAGCGAGATCTTCCCGATGGAGACCCGGGCCATGGCCATCGCGTTCTTCTACGCGATCGGCACCTTCGTCGGCGGCGTCGCCGGCCCGCTCGTCTTCGCCAACCTGGTCGAGAGCGGCCGGCCGGGCGACACCGCGCTGGCCTTCTGCATCGGCGCGGCCCTCATGATCGTGGCCGGGCTGGTGGAGGTGTTCCTCGGGGTCAAGGCCGAACGCAAGAGCCTGGAGGACATCGCCGAGCCGCTGAGCGCCGCGCCGGCCTGAGGGGGGGCTCCGCACCGGCCTGAGGGGCTCCGCGCCGGCCTGAGAGGGGCCTCCGTGACCCGGGGGTCCCGGGGCGGGGCGGGCTGGCGCGGTTCAGCGGTTCAGCGGTGCGGTGGCGCGGTTTATCTGGTACGCCCGCAGGACAGATAGCTTGATACGATAGTCATTATCATTTGAGCACCTGTTCAGGAGTTTGTCCCATGGATGTCCTCACCGGTCTGGACGCATGCACCACCATGGAACCGGATGAGGACAGAGTGGCGGCCACCCGCGACCGGCTCGTCACCCCCGAGGAGGCGACCCAGCTCGCCGAGCTGTTCCGGCTGCTGGGCGACCCGACCCGGGCCCAGCTGCTGTACGCCCTGCTCGAAGCCGGTGAGCTGTGCGTCTGCGACCTCACCGAGACGGTCGAGGTCAGCGACACCGCCGTGTCGCACGCGCTCAGGCTGCTGCGGACCGCGGGCATCGTGGCCAGCCGCCGGGCCGGACGGATGATCTACTACCGTCTCGCCGACGTCCACGTGCGGATGCTCCTCGACCTCAGCCGCGAGCACCTCCGCCACGGCTGACCCGCCCGACCACGCCCGCCCTGGTCACGCCCGCCCGGCCGTACTCGCCGGGCCACGCCCGCCCGGTCACGGTCGGCGGGCCTTACCCGTCCGGCGGCCGGGCGCGGTTCAGACCTCGGCCATCTCCAGGCCGGGCTCGACCGGCCGGAACGTGCGACGGTAGGCCATCGGCGAGACGCCGACGGCCGCCTGCAGATGCTGCCGGAGGGAGGTGGCCGTGCCGAAGCCGGCCCGCTCGGCGACGCCGTCCACCGGTAGGTCACTGGTCTCCAGCAGGCGGCGGGCCAGCTCCAGCCGCTGTACGACGAGCCACTGGCCCGGGCTGATCCCCATCTCGTCGCGGAAACGCCGGGTGAAGGTGCGCCGGCTCATCCGGGCGTGGGCGGCCAGCTCGGCGAGGGGGAGCGGCAGGTGCAGGCGCTCCAGCGCCCAGGTCCTGGTCGCGGCGGTGGTGGCCGTGGACTGCCCGGGCATCGGACGCTCGATGAACTGGGCCTGGCCGCCGTCGCGCCACGGCGGGACGACGCATCGGCGGGCCACCCGGTTGGCCACCTCGCTGCCGTGGTCACGGCGGACGATGTGCAGGCAGAGATCGACCCCCGCGGCCACGCCGGCCGAGGTCAGCACGTCCCCGTCGTCCACGAACAGCACGTTGGGGTCGACGTCGACCTGGGGGAACAGCTTCTGGAAATGCTCGGCGCTGCTCCAGTGGGTGGTCGCCCGGCGGCCGTCGAGCAGCCCGGCCGCCGCGAGGACGTAGGCGGCGGTGCAGATCGAGACCAGGCGCGCACCCGGCCGGATGCGGCCGAGCGCCTCGGCCAGCGGCTCGGGGAGCCGTCCCTCGCCGGCTATCGGGCCGAGCGCGTGGGTGGCCGGGATCACCACGGTGTCCGCGGTGGCCAGCGCCTCGGCTCCGTGCCCCACCGAGATCGAGAAGTCGGAGTCGGTGCGGACCGGGCCGCCGTCGACGGTGCAGGTGATCACCTCGTAGAGCGGCTCCCCGTCCGGACCCTTGGCCACGCCGAAGATCCGAGCCGGGATGCCCAGCTCGAAGGGGATGACACCGTCAAGAGCGAACACGACGACCCTCTGCATGGCTCGATTCTTTCATGTGATGTATTCAGGCCAGATCCGCCAGGGGGAATGTCGGGATTGATTCTTTGCGATATCCGCCAAGGCTTTCCTGTAGAGCCGGGGTATTCATCGCCATGTGATCAAATATCTGGCGGGAGCGGTGATCGTGGCTGTGGGGGTGATAGGGCTCCCGGCCCCGGTGTCGGCCAAGGACCGGACCCTGCACCCCGGCGACTACACCAAGGCCGTGGAGCGGCTGCAACGACGGCTGCAGGAGCTGAAGTTCTTCCCGGGCCTGCGGGACGGCTACTACGGCGCGGAGACCCAGGTCGCGGTCTGGGCGTTCCAGAAGTCGCAGGGGCTGAAGGCCAAGGACGAGGTCGGACCGGAGACCTGGCAGGCGCTGGCCCACCCGCACCGGCCGGTGCCGCTCGTCCCCACGGGACAGCCCCGGCGGGTCGAGATCGACCTGCGCCGCCAGCTCCTCACCGTCTACCGCCATGACCACCCGATGATCACCTCCCACGTCTCGACGGGCAGCGGCACGTACTTCTGCCAGTACGGCAACAGCTCCAGCACGCCCACCCCGGCGGGGGACTTCCACATCGTCGAACGTGAGCGGTACCGGAGCGCGGATCCGCTGGTGACGACGTACGAGACGCTCTCCTTCGAGAGGGGACCCGCCGGCGACTTCATGAGCGCCGTCACGGGCGGCGTCGCCAGCGGTTTCACGGACGCGGCCGGCCACGGCGCCGGAGCGGGCCCCAGGGACCGGCCGGCCGGGGGGCCGGCACGCTCGACCCACGCGGCCCGTCCGGACCACGCGGTGCGTCCGGACCACGCGGTGCGTCCGGTGGAGGGGCGCCATCCGGCCCGTCCGGACCGTGCGGTGCGCCAGGACCATGCGGTGCGTTCGGACCGTGCGGGACGTCCGGACGGTGCGGCCCGTGCGGACCATGCGGTGCGTCCGGTGGAGGGGCGCCATCCGGCCCGTCCGGACCGTGCGGTGCGCCAGGACCATGCGCCGCGTCCGGTGAAGGGGCGCCACTCGGCCCGTCCGGGTCATGCGGGGCGTCCGGACGGTGGGGTGCGCCAGGACCATGCGGTGCGTCCGGCGGAGGGGCGCCATCCGGCACGTCCGGTGCTTTCGATCAAGTCGGAGGTCCCGGCCGGCGCCACCGGTCCGGTACGGCCGGCGTTCCCGGTCACCCCTGCCCGGCCGGCGTTCCCGGCCGGGGCCGTCCACCCGCTCCAGGCCGCCCGACAGGACCGGCCGGACCGGCCGCTCCGGCCGGACCACCCGCTCCATCCGCTCTACCAGGACTCCCCGGCCTCACAGGCCGCCTCGGTGCCCTCGGCTCCTCCGGCCGCCCCGGCGCCGCCTCTCGCCTCCGGGTGTGTGCGTATCCCGCCGCACATCGCCGAGCGGATCTTCCACCTGGTAGCCGTGGGGGACCCGGTCCACGTCCGGCGTGAGACACCGTAGGCCCCGGGCGAGATGCCAAGCTCCAGCGCGAGATGCCAAGGACCTGGTGTGAGACGCCAAGACCCCGGGGCGAGATGTCATGGGCCCCGGGGTGAGACGCCGTAGACCCTAGATGGGGAGGTTGGTGGACAGCGGCAGCCGGAGGACCAGCCGGGCGCCGCGGCCGTTGGTGCTGTCGGCGGCGTACAGCTTGCCGCGGTGCGCGGAGGCGATGTCCCTGGCGATGGGCAGGCCCAGGCCCGTCCCTCCGGCGTCGCGGCCGCGTGCGGAGTCCAGGCGGGTGAACCTCTGGAAGACCCGTTCGCGCTGGTCCGTCGGGATGCCGAGGCCGTCGTCGGCGACCTCCAGCACGGCCTCCCCTCCTTCGCTGCCGACGTAGACCTCGACCTCGCCCGCCGCGTGCCGGTCGGCGTTGGCCAGCAGGTTGGTCAGCAGCCGGGAGAGCTGGAGCCTGCTGCCCTGGACCACCACGTCGGGCTTGAGGCGCATGAGCACCTCGTGCCGGGGCGGCCGCCGCTCCACCTCGGTGGTGACGAGCTGGGCGAGGTCGATCTGTTCGAGCGAGTCCTGCACGCCCGCGTCGAGGCGGGCGAGCATGAGCAGGTCGTTCACGATGGCCTGGAGCCGCTCCGCGTCGGCCAGCGCCGAGCGCATCGTCTCGCTGGGGTCCTCGGCCTCGGGATCGGCCAGTGCCAGTTCGAGCTTGGCGCGCAGCCCGGTCAGCGGGGTGCGCAGTTCGTGGGAGGCGTCGGAGGCGAAGCGGCGCTGGTTCTCCAGGGACCGTTCGAGCTGGTTGAGGGTCGCGTTGACGGTCTGGGTGAGTTCCGTCAGCTCGTCCGCCTTGTCCGGCACAGTCATCCGGCGGCTGAGATCGGAGGCCCCGGTTATCTCGGCCATCTCGGTGCGCATCCGCCTCACCGGCTCCAGGGTCCGGCCGACCAGCCGCCAGGTGCCCCAGCCGAGCAGCGCGAGCATCGCCAGGGAGAAGGCGGCCAGCGCGATCTCCAGGATGGGGCCGGCGAGTATCGGCGGCTCGGGCTCCGCCGCGTAGACCATGACGTCGCCGTAGGAGGACGCTCTGTGCTGGAGGCCTGCGGTGACGAAGCAGGTCCGGCCCTCTCCGGGCACCGTCGCGCAGGTCGTGTCGACCACCCGGGTGTCACCGCCGGTGGGCCACAGGTGGCTGATCGGGGGCTGTCCCTTCATCGCCGGGCTGGCGGCCAGGACCCGGCCGTCGTGGGAGACGACCTGGAGATATCCGACCTGGTTTATCGGTAATGTGCTGACCGGCGGCCCCTTGCCGACGGCCTCGTAGGTCTGCCGGGCCGCCACGGTGGCGGTGTCGACGGTCTCCTCCAGCACCCTGGCGCGCACACCCAGCGACGTCGCGAGCGCTCCGACCCCCAGAACCAGCGCGGATATCAGCAGCACGGTGATCGTCATCCGGCTCTGGATCGAACGCAGGCACGGCGGTATAGCCACATTTCCCCCTGAAAAATCCTTTCACATATTTATAGGTGAAAGGTATTCATTGGAAAGTAAAGGCTTTCTATTATGTTATGTCCAATTAATCGGAAAGAGTAAGGGAGCCGAGCTCGCCCCGGGAGGCGACGCCGAGCTTGGGATAGGCCTTGTAGAGGTGGTATCCCACCGTCCGCGGGCTGAGGAAGAGCTGGGCCGCGATATCCCGGTTGGACAGGCCCTGCGCCGCCAGCCGTACGATCTGCAGCTCCTGCGGGGTGAGCCGGGCCAGCGGTCCGGGCGCGGGCGCGGCGGGCGCGGCCGAACCGGTGGCGCCCAGCTCCGCACGCGCCCGGCCGGCCCACGGGGTGGCCTCCAGGCGCTCGAAGGTCTCCAGGGCGGCGCGCAGATGGGCGCGGGCGTCGGCCTTGCGCCGGGCACGACGGAGCCACTCGCCGTAGAGCAGCTCGGTCCTGGCCCGCTCGAAGGGCCGCCCGTCGAGCTTCAACGCCGCGGTGAAATGCTCCTCCGAGTCTTCGAGCAGGGCACGGCAGCGCAGCACCAGGGCCTCGGCCCACGGCTGCCGCGTGTGGTGGCCCCACTCCCGATAGCGGGCGAAGGCCCCGGCCGCGCGCTCCGGGGCGCCGAGCCGTACGGCCGCCTCCACCAGATCGGGCACGCACCGTGTCTCGGACACGTGGTGCCCGCCCGCCATGGGTTCGAGGCGGGAGAGCGCGGCCTCCACCCGGCCGTGACCGAGGTCGAGCATGCCCAGTGCCCAGGCCACCCAACGGCTGCCCGCCGTGCCGTCCTCGAGGGCCGCGTCCGCCAGGGCCCGGCAGCGCCCGTCGTCACCTTCGACCGCGGCGAGATAGGCCAGGA
This sequence comes from Streptosporangium brasiliense, assembly GCF_030811595.1. Classification (NCBI taxonomy): domain Bacteria; kingdom Bacillati; phylum Actinomycetota; class Actinomycetes; order Streptosporangiales; family Streptosporangiaceae; genus Streptosporangium; species Streptosporangium brasiliense. Next base: position 1,616,837 of record NZ_JAUSRB010000002.1, on the reverse strand, counting down.
AGCTGTTCATCTGGCTGACCCACTGCCGCTGTCCGGTGTCGCGCGCGATGCGGAGGCTCTCGGTGGCGACGGTCAGCGCGTCACGGTGCCGGCCGTGGAAGAGCTCGGTCTCGGCGAGGAAGAACAGCAGCGTCGGCAGCACCCCGATGTCGCCCCGGGTCCGGGCCTCGGCGACCAGCGCCGCGGCGGTCTCGCGGACCTCCCCGTCCTGGCCGGACGCCAGCCCGAACCCGCAGGCCTGGACGAGGTCGCGCGGGCCGTCCAGGCCCGCCTGCCGGGACGCGGCGACCGTCTCGGTCAGCGACGGCGGGGCGTCCGGCCGGGACAGGACGGCGATGAGGAAGCCGACGACCGGCGCGAGCGGGTCGCCGGCGGGCAGCTCCAGGGCGTCGAGCCTGGCCCTGGTGCGGTCGAGCTCGGGCGCGCCGATGTACCAGGCGGTGTGCAGCGCCTGCGTGAGCATCCGCGCGGCCCGGGGGCCGTCCGCCGTCGCGGCCCCGTCGAGCAGCGCCTCGTGCGCGGTGTGCAGCGACCCGCGCAGGAAGTCGGCGGTCGCCCGGACATGGGTGAGCCGTGCCTGGAGCGCCGCTCCCTCGGCCGCCTCGGTGTCCTGCCCGGCCAGCGCGGCGAGCTGCTGGGCACCCCGCTCGGCCAGTGCCCCGGCCCGGTCCAGCTCGCCGGCCCAGGCCGCCGTCTCCGCGGCCAGCGTCAGCCGCCGGGCCCGGGTCCCGGGCTGCGCGCTGAGCCGGGCCGCCCGCTCGTAGGCGGTGGCCGCGGCGGCGTGGCCGTTGCGGCCGCTCGCGCGCGCGGCGGTCCGCTCCAGTTCGGCGGCCACGTCCTCGTCCGGGCCGGTCGCCGCCATGGCCAGGTGCCAGGCGCGCCGGTCGGCGTCGTCGGGGCCGTCCAGCGAGGCGGCCAGCGCCTTGTGGACGGCCAGGCGCAGGCTGGGCGGGATCCCCTGGTAGACGGCGGCCCGGACCAGGGGGTGCCGGAAGGTCATGGTCCCCTCGCTGACCCTGACCAGGTCCGCGCTCTCGGCCGGGTGGAGGTCCTCAAGGAAGTCCCCGAACACCGCCGCCGCCCGCAGCACGACGTTCAGGTCGCCGGTGTCCTCGGCTGCGGCCACCGCGAGCAGGCCCTGCGTCGCCTCGGGCAGCCGCTTGACCTGGCTGAGGAAGGCGTCCTGGACCCGGCTGGTGAGCGGCAGCGCCGTACCGTCGGTGGGCGCGGCGGCGGGCAGCTCGATCAGCGCGAGCGGGTTGCCCCGCGCCTCGGCCAGCACGCGGTAGCGCACGACCGGATCGACTCCGGCGCCCAGCAGGGCCGCGGCGGACGGGGCGTCGAGCCCCTTCAGCGGCAGTTCCGCCAGCCCCGGCGCGGTGAAGGGCTCCCGCGCGGCGAGGATCAGCGCGACCCCCTCGGCGTCGAGCCGCCGCGCGGCGAACAGCAGCGCCTCGGTCGAGGCCCGGTCGAGCCACTGCGCGTCGTCCACCATCACCAGCAGCGGGCCGTCCTCGGCCAGCTCCGACAGCAGGGACAGCACGCCCAGACCGACCAGCAGCCGGTCCCCGGCCTCCACGGCGGCCAGCCCGAAGGCGGCCCGCAGCGCCCGCTCCTGCTGCTCGGGCAGTGTCCCGATCCGGTCGGACACCGGCCGCAGCAGCAGGTGCAGTCCGGCGAACGGCAGCTCGGCCTCCGACTCCACCCCGGTGCCGCGGATCACCCGCAGGTCCCCGGCGGCGGTGGCCGCGTAGTCCAGCAGGGCGGTCTTGCCGATGCCCGGCTCGCCCCGGACGAGCAGGGCGCCGCTCCGGCCCGCCCGGGAGTCCGCCAGCAGCCGGTCGATGGCGGCCTGCTCGGCGGCCCTCCCGTACAACATGCCCCGACCCTACTCAAAAGGGACGATCAGGCGCTCGCGCAGGAGTCGTGGGTGGCGTCGAAGCCCTTGAGGCTGTCGGTGTCGTCCTGGCGGAGGGGCCTGAGGCCCTTCCAGTCGTCGCCGATGGTCAGGACGAGCCGTGCCGTGACGGCCCCGGGGACGGGCCTGGCGGTGGAGGCGAGCAGGTCGCGGGTGAGGGTCGGCGCCCCCGGCGCGCCGTTCGGGGAGTAGGCGATCGTGGTCTTCGGGTACGGCTTGCGCGGCGCATCCCCGATCTTGGCGATGTGGTAGCCCCGCTCCTCCAGGACGGCGGCCACCTGGGTGGCCAGGTGGGAGCGGCCGGTCCCGTTGCGCACCTCGACCTGGATCTTCGACCGGGCCACCTTGGACTGGCCGCCCTTGACCCCCGAACCGGCGACCGTCCTGTCCCGGGCGACGATCTGGAACAGCTTCCTGCTCTGCGGCTCGACCCATTCCACCCGGCCGGGATAGGTGACCGAGTATCGCCAGGGGGTGGTGATGAAGTGGATCTGCCCGGCGGCCAGGCCCTGGGCGCTGGTCGCCAGGTCCTTCATGACCAGGGGGGTGAGGCCGGGGTCGGTGGTGACCGACCTGGTGGCCGCGTCGAGGAAGCCGAAGAGCTTCGTCGGGTTGGTGAGCGTCTCACCGCTCATGACCTTCTTGACCATGGAAGCGATGAACATCTGCTGCCGCTGGATGCGCCCGATGTCGGAGCCGTCGCCCAGGCTGTAGCGGGCCCGGACGTAGCCCAGGGCCTGCTCGCCCTTGAGGGTCTGTCGGCCGGCGGCCAGCGTGAGCAGGGCCTTCTTGTCGTGGATCGGCTCGGGCACGCACACCTCGACGCCGCCGACCGCGTCGACCATGCCCTTGAACCCGGTGAAGTCGACTTTCACGAAGTGGTCGATGTGGATGCCGGTGAGCGACTCGACGGTCTTCCAGGTGCAGGCGATCCCGCCGGAGTTGAACGACTCGTTGATCATGCCCAGGTGCGCCCGCTGGCCGGGGAGTCCCTGCCTGGCCCGGCACTCGGGGAGCTGGACCATCGAATCCCGGGGGAAGCTGACGACCATCGCGTTGTCCCGCTTCGGCGAGATGTGCGCCAGCATGATGGTGTCGGTCCGCTCGCCGGGGAACCTGCCGTATTTGGCGTTCTTGCCGCCGCGCTGGTCCGAGCCGACCACCAGGACGTTCAGTGCCTTGGTGGCGACCTTGACCGGCCGCTTCCCCAGGTCGTCCGCCTGGACGTCGGTGTGCTTGACGTTCCCGGCCAGCTTGACGTAGACACCGCCGACCGTCGCCGCCACCGCGACCACGACGACGGTGACGGCGGCCACCAGCCACCACAGCCACCTGCGGCGCCGCCGGGGCGGCCGCTGCTCCGCGGGCCTTGGGGGCGCGTCGGTCAACCCGCTGCTCACGTGACTCCTGAGGGGATGGGCCTGGGTGGGCACCCGTGGCCGATGGGCCGGATTCCGGCCGTCGCCGAGTGTACTAATCACCCATAAAGGGCGGATAAGAACCCGCGACAGGCCCCTCCGAGCCGGACCTCCCGGGCCGGACGGCCCGGTGGCGGTCCCGCCCCGGGACGGCCGAGCCACGGTCCGTCCTGCGACGCCTGTTACGATCCGCCGATGATTATCCGCGATGGGAATCTTGACGACGTTCCGGCGGTTCTCGGGATGTTCGACAGTGCGGTGGCGTGGCTGACCGCGCAGGGCCGTACCGGCCAGTGGGGCAGTGAGCCGTTCTCCGCCAGCACGGCCCGCGTCGAGCGGGTCACCTCCTGGGCGTCCTCCGGCGGGATGCGCATCGCCGAGATCGACGGCGAGCCCGCCGGATGCGTGGTCCTGGGTCCCGCGATGGACTACGTCACCCCGGCCTCGGAGCCGGAGCTGTACGTCCAGGGGCTGGTCATCGACCAGCGCTTCCACGGCCGCGGCGTCGGCTCCGCCCTGCTGGAGCGGGCCCGCGCCGAGGCGGTGGAGCTGGGGGTGCCGCTGCTCAGGGTCGACTGCTACGCCGGTGACGACGGCCGGTTGGTGAAGTACTACGAGAGCCAGGGCTTCACCAGGACCGAGCCGTTCAAGGTGAACGAGTGGCCCGGCCAGCTCCTGGAGATGCGCCTGCCCACCGGTCCCGCTTGACCTCAACCGCACTGGAGGTTGCACGGTGGTCCCTCAGGGCATCGACCCGATCGACCTGTAGGAGGAGGCCGCCGTGCCGGACATCGCAGTCATCATCGCAAGCACCCGGGAGGGCGGTCTCGGGACGACGGTGGGGCGGTGGTTCCTGGAGCGGATCGGGCGGCGGGCCGACCTGAACGTGGACGTGATCGACCTGGGCCGCACCCCGCTCCCCCCGCTCCGGCCCATGAGCTCCGGCGGCGCCGAGGGTTCCGGCGGTGCGGGCCGTCCCGACGGTGCGGGCTCCGGAGGTGAAGGGCGTCCCGGCGGTGAGGGTCGTCCCGACGGTGCCGGGGCCTCCGGCGGCACCGGGAGCGAGACCCGTGAGCTCGCCGCCAGGATCGGCGCCGCCGACGGCTTCGTCGTGATCACCCCGGAGTACAACCACGGCTACCCCGCCGCGCTGAAGCTGGTCATCGACTCGGTCCGCCACGAGTGGGCGGCCAAGCCGGTCGGCTACGTCTCGTACGGCGGGCGCTCCGGGGGGCTGCACGCGGTGGAGCAGCTCCGCCTGGTCTTCGCCGAGCTGCACGTGGTCTCCCTGCGCGACACCGTCAGCCTCCAACTGGCGCACGGCCGGTCCGACGCGGCGGGGCGGCAGGCAGAGCTGGAGGGCGCCGAGGGTGCGGTCAAGGTCATGCTCGACCAGCTCACCTGGTGGGCGACCACCCTGCGGGAGGGCCGGGCGGCCCGGCCGTACATCCGCTGAGCGCCCTACGAGCGGACGTCACACGCACGAAACATCAGGAGAGGAGGATTGACCAGGTATTTATCGTGACTTGGGGGATCTGCGGTCGGCGCTCTCGATCCCCGTTACCGGGGCGAGCATCCCATCCGCACACTCGCCTACCTCTTCAAGGAAGACAGCCTCAAGCTTCTCGTCGGGGTCTTCGCCTTCCTGGTCAAGCACAGCCCCACCTGGCTGCTGCCGCTCGTCACCGCCAACGTCGTCGACATCGTGGTCGGCCACCGCCCCATCGGGGGTCTGCGGCCCACCTCCGGCCGGATCCTGCTCGACGGCCGTGACATGGAGACGCTGGACCTGCGCACCTACCGCAGGTTCCTGTCGGTCGTGCCGCAGGAGTCCATCCTGTTCGAGGGCAGCATCAGGGAGAACGTCACCTACGGCATGGCCGACGTCTCCGAGGACCGGGTACGGCAGGCGCTCCGGGACGCCAACGCGCTGGAGTTCATCGACCGGCTGCCCGACGGGCTCGACACGGTGGTGGGAGAGCGGGGCGCCCGCCTGTCCGGCGGGCAGAAGCAGCGCCTGGCCGTCGCCCGCGCCCTGATCCGCGACCCGCGCGTACTGATCCTGGACGAGGCGACCTCCGCCCTGGACAACCGGCCGGAGGCGCTCATCCAGGAGGCGCTGGCCCGCCTGGTCGCCGGGCGCACGGTCTTCGTCGTCGCCCACCGGCTGTCGACCATCCGCGGCGCCGACCGCATCGTGGTCATGCGCGACGGCGGGATCGAGGAGGTGGGCACCCACGAGGAGCTGCTGCGGCTGCGCGGCGTCTACGCCGGGCTGCTGAGCGCCTAGGAGCCCCCGGAGGGCGCGGGACCCGGTCCCGTGCCCTTCCCACGGGCCTCATCCCGTGCTCTTCCCGCGGGCCTCATCATCCCGTGCCGCCGGACTCCAGCGGGTGGAAGCGGAGCCAGTCGACCTCCATCCACGCCTCCCCCGGGCTGCCGTGACCGGGGAACCAGTCCAGCTGCAGGCAGACCGACATCGGGCTGCGGGTGGACATGGACGAGCGGAACCACTCCCGCCCGTCGAGATAGCCGACGACCCCGCTGGGACTGTTCTCCACCGCGTAGGTGTGCCAGTCGGTCATGTCCACCTCGGAGTAGGACTGCTCCTCGCCCTGGGGGGTCTGCAGGAAGAAGTTCGCCCGCCACCTGCCGGGACGGTCCATCACCCCCAGGAAGTCGATCTCCTCGCCCGTGGCGCTGTGCACGCCTCCGCCGCCGCCGTCCGGCCACAGCAGGGCGATGGGGTGGTAGGAGTCCGCCCCCTCGTACATCCGGACGCGGGTCTCCCAGCGTCCGTACGCCGCGCTGTGCCGGCGGCCCAGTCCGGCCGTGGTGCCGTCGGCGCGGCCGTACAGGTAGAGCGATCCGTTCCCGATGAAGAGCTGGTCGGGAGAGCGGCGGCCCTTGTTGTCGTGTCCGGGCGAGTCGTAGATCACCCATTCGGCCGGATCGAGGTAGTCGTCGAACTCCGCGCACCAGGCCGGCGCCCCTCAGCCATGGATCGCGGCGGCGCTGGAATCGCCGGCCGAGCCGGTGGGATCGACCGAGTCGGTCGAGTCGGTGAAACCGGTGGATTCGGTGGATTCGGTGGAGTCGGTGGGGCCGGTCGAGGGAGCGCACGGAGCCGCCTCGGCCGTGCCGGAGACCACCTCGCCCTGGGCGGAGCCGAGGGCGCTCACCGTCAGCATGGCCACCATGCTGAACACGGCCAGCCGCACGTGCGATCGAGTGATCATGACTGCTGCTCCCAGGATCTCGCGCAGAGCGCCGAGGGGCTGAAACTCCAGCAGCCGGCCCTGACGGGGGCCGGGGCCCACAGGGCGGAGACGCCTGGCACGGAGGCGAGGGGGAAGGGCGGCGGCGCGAAGGCCCACAGGGGCGCCGCCTGCCGCCTGGCGGTCAGCGGGTTACCGGGCAGTTCCCAGGTGCGGCCGCGCCAGGGCGCGAGGCTCCAGCACGAGGCGTCCTGGGGGCGGCAGAAGTCCGTGGCGGAGGTGCGCGCCAGCGGCGGCAGCGGGAGGACGGCCTGGAGCGGCAGGGGCGAGGTCGGCGCCACGAGAGGCCGGCGGTCCCCGGGTCCCCCGGTCGCCTCCTCGGCGGGGGCGTCCGGGACGAGGGAGGTCGTCGGGTTGGACGCCGGCTCGGCCGTCCGCGCCGGCGGGGCCGGCTCCGGAGCGGCGGTCTGCTGAGCCGTCGAGGTGGCGCGGGGCGCCGAGGTGGCCGTGGCGCCGGTCGTCGGGCTCGGCGTGGACCTGGCCTTCTCCTTCTCCTGCCCCTTCCTCTCCCCCTTCTCCTGCTCCTTCGGCGGGGCCGGACTGGAGGTGGGGCGTGCGGTGGCCGGCCGGGAGGTCGTGGGTCTCGCGCTGGCGGCCGGCTCCGGCGCGGGCTTGGCGGGCCTGTCCGGCGGGTCCGGTTCGCCGGTCCGGCCCGGCCCGGCCGTATGCGCGGAGGTGGGTCCGGCGGTGGCGCCCGGTCCGGGTGTGCCGCCGGGCTCGGCCGTGGTGGCCGGGGCCGGCGTGGGGGCGGGCTCGGCGGAGGACCCGCCGCCGGGCCTGTCGCTCCCGTCCGGGGCCGGCTCCGGCGCGCCGTTCTTGGCCGGGGCCGATGACGTGCCGGCTTCGGGGAGTTTCGCCAGATACATCTCCGGGTCGGTGCCCTTCGGACGCGCCGGGGCGCTCCTGTCCCCGCTCCGGGGACGCCTGTGTGCCGGTGGCTCCGAGGAGCGTGCGGCCTCGCGCTCCGGTGGCCTGCTGGAGGCGTGCGGCGCGGGATCCTCCCCGCCGCTGTCCGGTGTGGGAGCCTCCCCGCCCTCACCGCCGTCCGGGGCGGGGCCTCCGGCGTCCTCCGATGGAGGGCTCTCCGCACCGTCCGGCGTCCCTCCCTCGGGACCGGAGGGTTCGATCTCGGACGGGCTCTCCGCCTCCGCGGACGGCGGCTCCGGCTCCGGCTGCGGGGGCTGCCCGGCGACGGGAGGGTCGACCACCGGCGCCGTCGTCGGGGGCGCGGCGGCGGACCGGCCGTGGTCCGCCATGGCGGACCACGGCTGGGCGACGACCGCGCCGGCCGTCGCGGACACCCCTGCCAGGAGGAGGCCGGAGACCAAGGTGACGCGCCGAGACGAGTTACGTGGGGGCATGGGTGCCTCCTCGGTCTATGAGGTGGGCTCGGGGCCGGAGATGGGTTTCCAGCCCGCGGCGGTGAACTCGGGGGTGCCGGGCAGGGCGACCTCGGGCACCGCGGCGGAGACGGGATCGGGGATGTTGACCCAGTCGCCCCGGCCCCGCATGCCGGGATGCCACGCCATGAGCAGACTCATGGCGTACGGGCTGGAGTAGGTCGGGTCGGTGTCCTGGGCGCCCTTGGTCGCGGTCACCTGGACCAGGACGGACACCTGGATCTGGTCCTTGGCACGGGCCCGCCACTGGACCCCGATCGTCCTCGTCCGCATGGCGGCCCCGTCGGGGAGCTTGCCGGCCTTGGGGAGGCCGAGGGTCTCGCGCCATCCGGCGACGGCGGCCCGCGCGCCGGCCCGGGCCGCCTCCTGCTGCTCCGGCGGGGCGTACAGGACCGCCGCCTGCTCGGCCTGCTCGATGTCCAGTGTCCACGCCGCCTCCAGTGTGGCGGCCGCCGCCGAGACCGCCCCCAGCTCGGTGTGGGGGAACCCGACGGGATAGCCGGCGTCGCCCTCGTAGCCGGAGGGCGGGGCGAGCGCGACGGTGCCGGCGGCGGCCGGGTCCGCGGTCCGGGCCGTCGAGGTGACGGGCTCGGGCCGCAGGAAGTGCCACGCGCCGATCATCAGCAGGATCGCCCCCACGATGGAGACGACCACGACGATCATCCGCCGGGAGTTGTGGGGCGGGGGGCCCAGATCCCAGTCGAGCACGGGGTCCTCGGCGGCTGGCCTCACTACTTGCCCCGATCGGGACGCTGGCCGAACGCCTGGCCGGCGGCGGCGGCCAGGCGCAGGTAGGCACCCCGGGTGGTGGGCCGGAGGCGGGCCAGGTCGACCTCGGCGCCCTCCTTGAGGTGCGGGTCGTAGGGGACGCGGATGACGGTGCGGCAGCGGGAGCCGAAATGACGTTCCAGCAGCTCCACGTCCACGTCGGACTTGGGCTCCACGGCGTTCAGCACGACGATGGCGTTCTTGACCAGGTCCGCGTACCCGTGAGCGGTGAGCCAGTCCAGCGTCGCGGCGGCCGAGCTCGCCCCGTCCACCGCGACCAGGCTGACCAGCACGATCTGGTCGGCCAGCTCCAGCGTCGCCCCCATGGCCCCGTGGAGCAGCCCGGTCCCGCAGTCGGTGATGCAGATCGAGTAGTAGCGCTCGATGAGCCCGGCGACCGTGCGGTAGTCCTCGGCGTTGAACGCCTCGCTCACGGCGGGATCGGTGTCGGAGGCGAGAACCTCCAGCCGGGCGGTCGACTGGGAGGTGAAGGCGCGCGCGTCGGCGTAGCGGACGATGTGGGGGGCTTCGGCGAGCAGCGTGCGGATGGTCGCCGCCGTCTCGGACTTGACCTTGATCCCGAGGGTCCCCCGGTCGGGGTTGGCGTCGATCGCGATGACCCGGTCTCCCCGCAGGGAGGCCAGGGTGTTGCCCAGGGCGGCGGTCGTCGTGGTCTTGCCGACCCCGCCCTTGAGGCTCATGACCGCGATCCGGTGGTGCCCGCTCGCCACGGGGGTCTGGGCCTGGGCTATCAGCGTGCGGCGCTCCACCTCCGTGGCCGACTCCGCCGGGATGATCTTCCCGCCGGAGAGCTGCCAGATGAGCCGCCGCCACCCGCCGGTGGGCTCGGGGCGCCGGTTGATGAGCAGGTGTTCGGCGGTGAGGGGGACCGTCTCCTGGAACTGCTCCGCCGGAGCGGACGGCGAGCTCTGGATCCGGGGGGACGTCTCCGTCATGGCCAAGGTCCTTTCAGAGAACTTTCGCAGAGCAGGGGGGACGGGGCTGTCAGCAGGTGAGCCAGCGCACCGTCGTGGTGATCGAGTCGTCGGGTCCGTGGACGGTCAGGGGGGCGGTGACGGAGGAGGGGACGCCGCACCATTGGCGGATCCGATGGGCGCGCAGCGTGATCACACTGGTCCGTCCCTGCTCCAGGGTGCCGTTGGACGGGCTCACGGCCAGCCCGGGCGCCGTTATCCGCCAGTCGAGGGCGGCCCCGGAGATGGTGAGGACCAGGCTGCCCTGGCCGAACTCGTCCAGGGTCACCACAGGGGGGATCCGCAGCCGTGCGGCGAGCCCGCTCCGGGGGGCGGGGGCGGTGCCGGCCGTGGTGTCCTGGACGGCGGAGGACTGCAGGGAACCGGCGGGCCGCTCGGTCCCGATGGCGGGCCCGAGGAGGTTCATGCCCGTCAGGGTGCCCGCGGCCCCGGCGACCACGATGATGACGATCTTGATGGTGGTGCTCCGGACCCGTTCCCCCGCCCATGCGAGCGCCTCCACGAACCGGACGCCGGGGCCGAAGCGCACCCCCTCGGGCTCGCCGGTCGCTCTGGCGTAGGCCCGGACCGCCGGCGCCCGCCTGTCGCCGGACCTGCCGGCGGACGGCTGGCCGGTGATGGCGGGGATGGCGGGGTTGGTGGCGGTCATGTCGTTCTCGCGCACCCGCGTCTGCGAGAGCAGCGCGTCGTACAGGGGGGTGTCCTGTGAGGACGGGGCCGGGGGCGGGGACAGAGCGGAGCGCGGCCGGGCCGTCCCTGCCGGCAGCGTCGGCAGGGACGGAAAGGTGGGACGCTCCGGCAGCACGGGAAGGTACGGAAGCGTGGAGCGGTCCGAACGGTCCGCGCGCTCCACCCGGTCCACCCGGCTCGCGCGGCCCGCGCGGTCCCCCGGGTCCGTGCGGTCCGCCGGGGCCGTGCGATCCGTGCGGTTCATGCGATCCGCCCGGTCCCCCGGGTCCGTGCGGTCCGCCCGGTCCATCCGGTCCGTGCGGTCCCCCCGGTCCGTGCGGTCTGAACGGTCCGGATGGTCCGCGCGTTCTGGGCGATCCGTGCGATCCGTGCGGTCTGGACGGTCGGGGCGGTCCGCGCGGTCAGGGCGGTCGGGCCGGGGGGGACTGGCAGGACGGCGGGGTGTGGAACGGTCCGGGCGGACGGGGAGGTACGGGAGGGTGGAGCGGTCCGGTCTGGCCGTACGGCCCGGCCGTACGGCCCGGCCGGGCCGGGTCTCCTCCTGCGGCGGCGTGCGCGCTCCGGGGTCCGCCGCCTCGGCGGGCGTGGGAGCGCTCTTCGGTTCGGGCGGTTGCGTGGGGGGCGGGAGGGAGTCGAGGAGCCGCCGCCGCACCTCGGCGGTGAGGGGCGGGATCCGCGGGTGGGAGATCATCTGCGGGACCGTGTAGCGGATGTTGATCGGCCGCGTGCACGCGGAGCACTTGATCATGTGGGACAGCAGGTCCGTACGGGCCTCTTCGAACTCGGCGGTAGAGAGCGTCCGCCGCCCGTCGGACCCGTCGGACTCGTCGAACCCGTCAGGCCCGTCGAACCCGTCGGGGTCGGCGGGCTCACCGAGCCCGCCGGGGAACAGGGCCTCGATCAGCGGGGGGAGCTCCGGGCAGGTGCCGCGGCCGTGTTGGATGGCGTCCAGGCCGCTCACGAGGGTCTCGATCAGGTCCTGGGTGCGTGTCGCCAGCCTGCCGACCTCCTCCACGGGCATCGCCAGCATGTGGGACAGGTCGAGGGGGGCCAGCTCGTGGCGGTACATCAACCTGAGCGTCTCGGTGCCCAGCGGGTCGACGATCGTCCAGACGCGCTCGATCAGCCGGGCGTCCGGCATGCCCGGCCCGGCTTCCGGGACGTACTGCTCCCGGTAGCCGGGCGCGGCGCGGCAGTCACGCCGGAGCACGGCGAGCAACCACCCCCGGGCGGTGATGTCCCGGGGCGCCGGCTGGGCCTGGCAGGCGGCCAGCGCGGAGGTGACCGCCGCCAGCGCCCGGTCGGGGGCGAGATGGTAGGCGGCGTAGTCCATCAGGTGCGCGCCGTGCTCACCCACCCAGGTCGCCCCCTGGCCGGGACCGAGCACGGCGCGCCCAGCTCGGGGGCGAGTGCTCATGGGCCGGTGTATCCGAACGGGTCCGGGTGGACCTGACTGGTATCGGACTGGACGGCCGGGTCCGGCTGGATCTGGCCGGGGCCGTTGTCGGGCTGGACCTGGCGGGTGTCGGGCTGGACCCGTTGGGTGTCGGGCAGGACGGCCTGGTCCGGCTGGTCCGGCTGGACCTGACCGTTGTCCGGCTGGACCTGGCGGGTGTCGGGCTGGACCTGGTCGTTGTCCGGCTGGACCTGGCCGTTGTCGGGCCGGGCGGGCGGGGCGGTGGAGGGGTCGGTCACCACGAGCTCAAGGTTCCGCTCGGGTAGACCGGTGAACTTGGTCCAGTTGCTGACCTCACCGGGTGCCGGCTCCGCGTAGAGCCAGCGGATGAAGGCGGGCCACTGGCAGGAGTCGCGGGGGATGGCCGGGCCGCCGTCCTGGGACGCGCCCAGCCGCTGAAGCTCGGCGGCCGAGTAGTCCCGGCACGGAGGGGTGCCCGGCGGGGCGATGTTGAGGTCCCACACGCCGTTCTCGTCCGTGTAGCGCATGTTCTTGTCCAGCCCCAGGGCCTCCTGGGCCCGCCGGAGCAGCTCCGGGTCCCGGAAGATCGGCAGGGAGTCGCCGTCTCCGGAGACCTCACCGTTCGGAAGCGGCGTGGCGGGCTGCAGCACGCTTCCGTCGGGAGCCTGGGACGGGTTCTGGGCCGTGCGCTGGTCGGGCTGGGGGAGCTGCGTGTCCTGGGACGGCGCGGGGGTGGGAGTCCCCGGAGGGCGGGTGTCCGAGGGGCCGGGGGTCGCCGTGGGCGTGGCCTGCTCACCGGCGCTCGCCGACGGGGTGGGCGTCGCCGAGTCCGCCGGAGGTTTCGGTGTCTCGGCGGGGACCGTGGGCTTGGCGACGTCCGTGGGCTGGGCCGGCGTGCCGGTGTCCGAGGGCTGGGCGGGCTTGGGGGTCGGCTGCTCCTTCTCCCGCTCGACGTCGACCTTCTTCTCGGTCTTCTTCTCGGCCTGCTCGATCCGGCTGCCGCTCTCCGAGATGTCACCGGCGATCTTCTTCGTCGGCGCCGGCGCGGGGGGAGGCGTGGAGCGGCCCGACTTCGCCGGTGGCGGCTGCGCCGCCGTCGAGCGGCGGGTCTCCGGGGCGGGCTGCAGCGGCGCCGTCGAGCGGCGGGGCTCCGGAGCGGGCTGCGCCGCCGTCGAGCGGCGGGGCTCCGGGGCCGAGGACTCCCGCTTGGGCGGCGACGACGCCGTGCTCTTGGGGTTTCCGGGCCGCTGCAGGGCGGAGGCGGCACTCGCCAGGACGGCGAGCGAGACGCAGCCTCCCCCGCCGCCTCCGACCGCGTGCCCGTCGGTGGTGGTGGTCAGGCAGACCCGGGGAGACTCCTTGGGACCGTCGCCGGTGATGGTGCTGCCCTCGTCGGCGCCGGAGAGCGGGAGAGTCGGGTCCCCGTCGGCCGAGCCACGGGACTTCCACGCCTGCTCGCCGTCGTCGAGGTGGTAGGTGCCGGCCGCCAGGCGCATCACCCTCTCCTCGGCGGGATGCGAACGGGCGGCGATGACGGTTCCCAGCCCGGCACCGGCCCCGAACACGCCGATCGCAATACTTGCAGTGATCACCGTCGCGCGTGATGCCTTACGTGAGGGTGTCATCATGGATGTTCCTCTTCTTCCAGGGGGGTGTCAGTCGCCGTGGCTCTCCAGGACGTCGCTCCACTCGCCCAGCACGCGGACGGGCTCGATGGAACCGGCGGGAGGGACATGGGCTACGTACATGCGTCCGTAGGTCGCGCTCACCGAGCGGGTGAAGGACCGGTTCCCGGTGCGGACGGCGGCCGACCCCTTCAGGGTGACCTTCGCTCCCACGCGCTCAGCCTTGCGCGCGTCGACGGAGCGGGCCGCGTACCAGATCAGGGCGCCCCCGTCGCTGGTCCTCAACGAGCGCACCGGGCCTTCGAGCTGGTATGACAGCCTGAGGGACCAGCCTGCCTCCTCCAACTGGGCGCGTTCCTGCTGCCAGAACTCCACGGTCTCGCTCGTCCACGGCCCGTCGGCGAAGGTCGGGTCCAGCTCGGCGCCCGCCAGGCTCGCCAGGTGGGCGCTCGCGACCTCACGCGGGGTCGCGAGCAGTTCGGAGGTGTTCTCGGGCAGGCTCGTGGCGTAGCCGTCGGCGTCAGTCGCGATCTTGGGGAACCGGGCGGGGGTGGCCCGCGTGTCCGCCGCCGACGCCACCAGCCGCCATCCGGCGGGGGTGGAGCTCATCACGTCGGTGATCCGGGCGACCCCCGGCTCGTAGGAGACCGCCACGAACCAGTCGGGGGTGCCCTCGACATGGCGGGGGATCCACACCTGCGGATTGGGCCAGATCCCCGACGCCACCGACTCGCCCTCCAGCCGGGCGGTCTTGAAGCTCGCCCGCGTCATCTCCAGCGCGAGCCCGTGCTCCAGCTTGCCCATCGCGGCCTGGTCCAGGGTGGCCTGGGCCGCTGACAGCCCCCGCTGGTAGCGGCCGTGGATGCGGTAGACCTCCTTGGTGGAGAGCTGGGACGAGCGGGCTCTGGCCGGAGGGGCGGCGGACGGGGAGCCGACGGGCGGAGGGGGCAGGGGCACCGGGGTGATGGATGGCGGGACGGTGACCCTGGCCCTGATCCGTGCCTGTTCGGTGCCGGCGGCCTTGGGCCTGGGGGACGGCGCGGCGGTGCCCTCGGCGTCGGGAGCCGGTGCGGAGGGCGCCGGTGTGCGCCCGCCGTCCGGGGCGGAGGGGGCCGCTGTGCTCTTCCCGCCGGGGGCCGGTGCGGAGGGCGCCGGTGTGCGCCCGCTGTCGGAGGCGGAGGGGGACGGCGTGCCCTTCCCGCTCGGGGCCGGTGTGGAGGGGGCCGGTGTCGAGGGCGGAGGGACCGCCGCCTCCCAGCCCGTCACGGAGGGCCGGGGGGTCGGGTTGGCGACCAGGGCCTGCGGCCCGGAGGTGTCTCTCGTGGTGAGCCAGACCCCCGCCCCGGCGAAGATCGATAAAATCGCCCCGGACAGAATGACCTTCCGCCAATCGAATGCGGCGAGTCGCTCGGGATGCCAGTCGGACGAGTGGTCCGATTCGTGCTGGGCGGAAGCGTCACCGCGGCCAGAGGGCCCAGGCTGCCTATCTGGGAAATCTGATGCGCGCCATGACATAGGTCCAAATATTAGACTGACCGTGATCTATTGGGAAGGTAAAGGGGTTGAGTAATTGGCACTTATGGCTATTGGTTTATAAATAACACATAAGCCATAATAGGGCATGTCCGAAATAGGTGCCATGCTGACCTGCCGATCTCGTGCCAACAGGTCATATCGGCACTTCTCTAGAGATTTACCTGCACCCTCTGCGCTCAGCTGACACTCCGGCTTTCCCGTTGATCTGTTATTTCCCTGGGGTGGGCTTGATGTTCGCCCTATGTTGAGTTTCCGGTTCCCCGGCGGGGTGTCAAGAGGAGGATCCGCGGAGGCGGCTTCGTTTTCGCGGAACGGATTGCCGCGGGCGCTTGCCGGGATCCGATATGAATGGCCTTCACGTATTCGGCCCGTCCGGCCGGGCCACCGGATCGAGGAATCAGGTCACCGTCTTTCCGGTCCGGAACGGCGATCGAACTCGATTTCGGATGACCTCTCCGTCCGCTCCACCGGCCGCCCGCCACACCCGTCCGCGCTCACCTGTACCCGCTCGCGTCCGTGTTCACTCGCGCCGGCCCACGCCCGCCGGGAGCGGCTAGCGGAGCGCGGCGGGCCCGTCCTGAGTCCTGTCCCCGTCGGCGGGGGCCGGCTCGGAGATCACCTTGGGGACGCCGCGCAGGGCGGGCAGCGTGGCCGCCGCGAGGAGCGCGAGCAGCACCGCGCCGGTCGTCACGGTCGTCTGCATGCTGTCGACGAAGGTCTGCCTGGCGGCCTCGGCGACCGTCTCCGCCAGCCGCGCGGGCAGGGCGGCGGCGACCTCCAACGCCCCGCCGAGCGACTCCCTGATCTGGGCCGCCGCCTCCGCGGGCACCTCGACCGGGAGCCTCAGGTCGGCGCGGTAGGCGCCGGTCAGCACACTCCCGAGTACGGCGATGCCCAGCGCGCCGCCCATCTCCTGACCGGTCTCCGCGATCGCGGACGCCGCGCCCGCCCGCTCCTTGGGGACCGAGGCGAGGATGGTGTCGTTGGTGACGGCGAAGGTGAATCCGGTGCCCACCGAGGCGACGATCATCGCGGTCACCATGTACGCGTAGACCGTGTCCACGTCGAGCCGGCCGTACAGGAAGAATCCGGCGGCGGTGAGGGCGAGCCCGAGGGAGACGACCCGCGCCCGGCCCAGGACGGTGACCAGCGGGCCCGCCAGCGCCCCGCCCACCGCCGCGCCCAGGCCGCCGGGCAGGCCCGCCAGCCCCGACATGAGAGGCGACCAGCCCAGGACGAGCTGGAAATACTGGGCGAAGGCGAGTGACGCGGCGAGCATCGAGAAGATGCAGACGACGTTGGCCCCGACAGCCGCCGAGAAGGCGCGGTGCCGGAAGAGCCGGACGTCGATGAGGGGCTCCGCCAGCCGGGTCTGCCGCCGGGTGAACAGGACGAGCGAGACGATGCCGACCGCGGCGGCCACCCAGACGCCGGGCTCGGCGAGGCCGTCGTGGACGGCGGTCTTGAGCGCGTAGACGACACCGACGACGCCGGCGGCCGACAGCGGCACGCTCACCAGGTCGATCCGGCCCGGCCCGGGGTCGCGCGACTCGGGCAGCACGACGGAGCCGACGATGACGATCAGCGCGGCGACCGGCACGTTGACGAGGAAGACGGAGCCCCACCAGAAGGAGTTGAGGAGCGCTCCGCCGACCATGGGACCGAGGGCGAAGCCCAGCGCGGAGACGCTGCTCCAGATGCCGATCGCGGTGGTCCGCTCCCTCGGGTCGGTGAAGACGTTCCTGATCATCGACAGGGTGGACGGCATGATGGTGGCGCCCGCGGCGCCGAGCAGCGCCCGGGCCGCGATGAGCGACTCCGGCGTCGGCGCGTAGGCGGTCAGGGCCGAGGCGGTCCCGAAGGCCGTCATACCGACGAGCAGGAGCCGCTTGCGGCCGATCCGGTCGCCGAGGTTGCCCATGGTGACCAGGAGCCCGGCCAGCGCGAAGCCGTACACGTCGACGATCCACAGGAACTGGGGGGCCGAGGGGCGCATCGCCTCGACCAGCTTGGGCGCGGCCTGGTGCAGCACCGTGAGGTCGACGGCGAGCAGCGACACGGCGAGGCAGGCGATCGCCAGCGTGCCCCATTTGCGGGGTGAGGGAGAAGCCATGTGAGGAGCGTCGGCCCCGGCGTTGACGGACCGCTGACCGGACGCTGACGGTCCACCGGTGACGGCACGGATCCACCGGAAGCAGGAGCGTGCCCGCAGGCGGTCCGCACCGGCCGTGCCCGTCCCGCGTGCCCGTCCCGCGTGCCCGCAGGCGGTCCGCACCGGTCGCGCCCGTCCCGCGCGTCCGTACGGCGGGGCCCGTCCGCCGGGCGGACGGGCCCCGCCTGTTACCCCTGCCTCATCAGCGGCCGGTATTCGCCGGGGAGCTGGGCGACCGTGTCGTGGTACTCCCTGTCGCCGATGGTCTCGCGCAGCGCCGCGAACACGGCCCGCACGTCTCTGGCGGCCTCCGCCCGGTCGGCCCCGGCGCGCATGGCGACGTCGTGCAGGAAGACGTCGGGCGACAGCGGCACGGTGCCGCCGCGCCCCCTGGCCCGGCCCCGCCGCAGGGCGGGGCGGAGCGGCGGGGGCAGGAGCGGCGTCAGGCCGTCGGCCTGGCCCGCCGGCAGCCGCAGGCCCAGCATCTCCAGCACCGCCTCGGTGGCGCGGCGAGCGCGGGCGCGGTCGGTCGGGGCGCCTTCCGCGACGCGGTCGAGGAGCTCCTCGCCGGACAGGCGGCCCGTGAACGGCGGCTCGTCCTCGGCCGGCGGGGGCGCCGCGGCCACCGCGGTGTCCATGAGCGGGTAGAAGTCCGGGGGCAGCTCGGCGCGGAGGTCCTCGAACCCGTCGGGACCCACCGCCCGCCACAGCGCGGCCAGCACGCCGCGCGCCTGCTCCGCGACCGCCTCGGCGTCGAGCCCGGTGTGCTCCGCGATGCGCCGGACGAACTCGTCGACGTGGAACCGTTCGGGCGGACCGGTGGGTTCGACGGACGGGCGCAGCGGTTCCGGAAGGCGCCGGCCGAGCCGCTCGGCCTCCCCGGGGGTGACGCGCCGGGCGAGCGTGCGGAGGGTCAGACGGGTGACGCTCTCCGCCTCCTCGTCCGAGATGTCGGCGACCTGCCCGACGATCGTGACGAACTCCTGGTAGTCCATGTCGTCCTGCCTCGGCCGCGGGGCGGCTGTCAGGCGGGGCCGGCCGACGGCGGCGGCCGGTGCCGCTGGATCCGGGACCGCAGGGCCCTGCGCCCGCGCCGGTGTGGGGAGCGGGCCACCGCGAGGCCCCCGCGGCGCGACCACCTGCCGGCGCACACGACGACCTCTCACCACGACGACCTCTCACCACGACGACCTCTCACCACGAGGTCATGCGGCGCCTCATCCAGTTAACCCCTCTCCTCGACGCGGGGGCAAGCGGACAGGCGGCGGCCCCGGTCCGGGAGCGGGTCGCTCCTGGACCGGGGCCGCCGGATGCCCGCCGGTCGGTGTCACCGTCCCGCGGTCGCCCCTGTCGAGGCGGACTTTCTAGTGGACGCGGCGCCTGCCGTACATGCTCACGGCCAGGATCACGCCGACCGCCGCCAGGCCGATCTGCAGGAGCAGCTCGATCCAGTCGATGCCGCCGGTCGAGGCCACTCCCAGCGCCCCCGCGAGGGCGGTGCCGATGAGGGCGGCGACGATTCCGATCACGATGGTCAGCCAGATCGGGATGTTCTGCTTGCCCGGGACCACCAGACGGCCCAGGGCCCCGATGATGGCTCCGATGACTATGGCGGTGATGATGCCGGTAACCGTCATGTTCACGCTCCCTGTAGGTCGGGTGACAGACGAGTGCCCTGGGAGAGGCGGCTGACACGTAACAGATCGGTTGCGACCGGATCCGGAGGTCAGCCGAGCTTGCCGAAGAACTCGCGGACGTCGCCGACCAGCAGCTCAGGCTGCTCCAGCGAGAGGAAGTTGCCGCCGCGCTCGAACTCGGTCCAGTGGACGACATTGCTGTCGCGCTCGGCGAAGCGGCGGATGGCGACGTCGGTGCCGAGGGCGACGGCCACCCCGGTGGGGACGGTGCCGCGCTCCTTGGGAGCCCACGCTCCCGGGTCGTGGGCCATCTCGTAGTAGAGGTTGGCCGAGGAGCCCGCGGTGCCGGTGAACCAGTAGACGCTGACGTTGGTCAGCAGGTGGTCGCGGCCCACGGCGTCCTCGGGCAGCTCGGCGGCCGGGTCGGTCCATTCCTTGAACTTCTCGGTGATCCAGGCGAGCTGCCCGACCGGCGAGTCGTGCAGGCCGTAGGCGAGGGTCTGCGGGCGGGTGGACTGGATGACGTTGAAGCCCATCATGTCGTCCCGGAAGTTCTGCAGCCGGGCCAGGCGCTCCTGCTCGCCTCCGGTCAGGCCGGCGAAGTCGGCCGGGTCCTCGGAGGGGAAGGTGACCAGGCCGTTGACGTGGACGCCGATGACGCGGTCGGGGGCCTGGCGGCCCATCTCGATCGCGATCCAGGCGCCCCCGCCGCCGCCCTGGACGCCGTAGCGCTCGTAGCCGAGGCGGGCCATCAGCTCGACGAACGCGCTCGCGATCTTCCCGGTGTTCCAGCCGGGGCCGCTGAGCGGGCCGGAGAAACCGACCCCGGGCGTCGAGGTGACGATCACGTGGAAGTCCCGCGACAGCGGCTCGATCACCTCGGTGAACTGCGTGAACGAACCGGGCCAGTCGTGCATGAGCAGCAGCGGCGTGGCGTCGGCGTTGGCCGAGCGCACGTGCGCGAAGTGGATGTTCTGCCCGTCGACCTCGGTGGTGAACTGCGGGAACTCGTTCAGCCGGGCCTCGGCCCCGCGCCAGTCGTAGCCGTCGGCCCAGTAGTCGGCCAGCCCCTTCAGGTAGTCCACCGGCACGCCCCGGCTCCAGCCGGTGCCGGGGATCTCGCCGCTCCAGCGGGTGCGGCCGAGGCGCTTACGCAGATCGTCGAGGTCGGCCTGGGAGATCTCGATGCGGAAGGGGCGGATCTCGGTGCTCATGGAATGTTCCCTTCGAGGCGTTCTTGCTGACCTCAGTCTATCAGAACGGAATGCTTCATTCCACAAATTTAGGCCACCTGTGGGGATGGATGGTGGTGAGGGGGCGCCGCTGTACGTGCGGGGATCGCGTAATCTATACTAAACCGGTAGGTTGTGTCCGATATGGTGGACGTGGATTAGGCTCCGATGTGACAGCAGTGGGTAAAGCCGGCAGCAGCGCAGAAGGAGGCGGCTTCCGTGTGCGCTACCACGCAGCTCCAAGGTTTCCTCGACAGGCTCGGCTGGTCGCCCGAGCAGCTCGCGCGAGAGATCAACCACATCCGCGGCAGTGAGGGCATCAGCCCGAAGGCGCCCTACCACTGGCTCAGAGGGGCCTACCCGCGGCGCGACATACCGCACGCGGTGGCCAAGGTCCTGTCCGAGCGCCTCGGTGAGCCGATCGACGTCAGCATGATCTGGCCTGACCGGTCCATGCCGAACATCGGTTCCCGGATGATCGCCCCTGCCGGAGCCGCCCCGGATCCCTCCGCCGGCCGTTCCGACCTCACGCCGCTGATCCGGGACTCCTGCGACTCGATCAGGCTGGCCAGACGCGTGTCGGTGACCAACATGGACGAGGCCGCCCTGGAACGGGTGAACAGCGAGCTCGTCGCGATCTCCGTCTCCTACTTCCACGTGCCGCCCGGCTCCCTCATCCACCGGGCAGTGCTCCTGCGCGACCGCATAGCCACGTCGCTGGCAGGGCCCCAGCGGCCGTCACAGAAGAGGAAGCTGCTCTCGCTCGGGGCGAAGTGCTGCGCGCTGCTGGCGTGGATGGCCGACGACCTCGGAGACCCGCGGGCCGCCCAGAACCACGCCTCGGCCGCCTGGGAGCTGGCGGAGCTGGCCGACCACCATGAGGCGCGGCGCTGGGTCCGTCTCGCCCAGGCCAGGCAGGCGTTCTGGATGGGCGACTTCATGGAGGCGGCCCAGCGCACCGGCGAGGCGCTGACCTACCGGGCGGACGACGGCCTCGACGCCTTCCTCACGCTCCTGCGGGCCCGGTCGTGGGCCGCCATCGGGTTGGAGAAGGACGCGCAGCAGGCCGTGGCCGGCTGGCTGGACGGCCCGCGCGACGCCCCGGCACGGGACGGCGGCGTCTTCGTCCTGCAGAGGGACCGGCAGTCCTATCTCGTCGGCGCCACCTACCTCGCGCTGGACCAGCCGGACCGGGCGCTGCGGGAGTTCCGAGGGTTCTTCGACCACTTCGAGGCGCTCGCGCCGGGCCGGCGCTTCTACGGGGTAGAGGCTCTCACCCGCATCGACGCCCTCCGCGCCCACCTGCGGTACGGGGAGGTCGACGAGGCGGCCGGGGCGGTCGGGCCCGTCTTCGACCTGCGGCCCGAGAAGACCATCAACATGATCCAGATCGCGCTGCGGGAGGCGCTCGGCGAGCTCAGGCGGTATCCGGACGCGGACGCGCGCGTCCGTGACCTCGCGGAGCGGACGGAGAGGTTCCTGTCCCGCACCGGCCCGGCACGCTGACGCCCACCGGTACGGCGGGCCGACGCCCACCGGCCGGCGCGCCGACACCCGCCGGTACGGCCGGCCGGCGGCTCCCCGCACGGGCGCGCCGGCGTCCGCCGGTACGGCATAGCCGGCGCCGGACCGGCACGGGCCCCGGGACGTCTCCCGGGGCCCCTGGTCAGCCGATCGCCCCCGTGACCGGCGTGAACAGCCGGGTGCGGTCGCCGGGGAGGTCGTCGCCGTGGACCATGACCGCCGTGCCGCCCGTTTCCCGGAGGCCGTGCTCCTCCAGCCAGGCGCGCAGCTCCGGCCGGTGGCCGTCGAGGTCGATCCGTACCGGGCCGTCGACGGCCGGGGCCAGGCCGGACAGCAGCGCCGCCGCGGTGCCGGAGTCCTCGGCGACCAGCGGCCCGACGACGGGGCCGTCGACCCCGCGCCAGAGGCCCGCGAACCCGCGGACGCCCGCCGGCCCCTCGACCAGGCGGATCTGCTCGGCGGCGGAGAACAGGCGGGTGAACAGCTCGGTACGGCCGGCGCCGAAGACCTCGGTGTCCAGGGCGACCACCGCGGGGAGGTCGGACGGGTCCGCCTCGCGGGACGGTCCCCCCGGCCGGCCGCCGGAGCGCAGGCGGCCGGCATACCTGGTGCACGTGCCGGTCACCCGGAAACCGAGGTCCGCGTACATCCGCCGCCCGTACTCGGTCGCGGTCAGCCAGATGCTCGCGGCCTCGGCGCGCTCCGTCGCGTATCTCATCAGCCCGCGGCCGAGGCCGCGGCGGCCGTGCCGGCGGGCGACCAGCAGCCCACCGACCGTGGTGAGCGTGCCGCCGTACCGGGCCAGCGCCACCGTCGCGGCCAGCCCTCCGGCGGGGTCGTCGATCCCGTACACCTCACCGAGCGCGAACAGCAGGTCCCACGCACGGTACTCGGCGGGCCAGCCACGATCCTGGGCCAGCCGGAGGCAGTCGGCGAAATCCTCATAACCCAGCCGCCGGACCGCCTCCCGCGGGACCACCTCCCGCGGGACCGCCTCCCGCGGGACCGTCACGGCCGACGGCCCACGACCGACGCCACCACGCCGAACCACTCGGCCATGTGCGGGCCGTCCTCGGAGGCGAGGAAGCGCTCGACCTCCTCCGCGGTGACGTAGCCCTTCTCCACCAGGGTCGGCCCCGTCTGCCGGATCGTCGGGCGGATCCACCGGTGGAACTGCTCGCCCCAGCCCTCCCAGCCCGCGAGCGAGGGCGTCAGCCGTACGTCGACCTCGGTCAGTCCCAGCCGGGCGACGAGCCCGGGCAGCCGCCGGGTCCAGCGCATGTCGCCACCCTGCGAGTTCATCTGCTCGACGATCGCCCGCAGGACCCCGCCCCACTCCGGATGGGCCGTGTCGTCGGAGGGGAACCAGTAGCCGTCCACGACCGCCAGCCATCCGCCCGGCGCCAGCCAGTCGACGAGGCGGGCCAGCACGTCCTCGCGCTCGGGCAGGTGCTTGAGCACGGACCGGGCGTGGATGAGGTCGAAGGAGCCCTCGGGGAAATCCTCCTCACGTATGTCGAAGGTGCGCACCGTCAGGTTCGGCGCGCGCTCCGCGTCGAGGTAGCGCGGGTCGATGTCCGCCGACACCACGCTCCCTCCCGGGTAGCGGTCCGCCAGCCAGTAGGACATGGAGCCGGCTCCCGAGGCCATGTCCAGGATCCTCGGGGCGGAGCCCAGGGGGAGCTTCTCGACGGCCGCGATGCTCAGCGGGTCCAGGGCGTTCTCCAGCAGTTGGAGCCGCCGCAGTTCGGTGGGGATGTCCTTGCTCAGGACACCCGTGCCATAGGGATCGTGTCTCATGTCCAGCCCTTCCCTGTCGTGGGGGACGGGACCGCCCGCCGCTCACGGCGGGCGGCCGCCGTCCCCGCGGAGATCACACCTGGCCGTCCGGCCGGTACCGCAGGGCCATGACGCCCCAGCTGAAGCCCATGGCGCTGGTGGCGAGCAGGATCAGGTCGCCGTGCCGGAGGCCGCCGCCGTCCAGCAGCCCGCGGAGGGCGATCATGGTGTCCGCGCCGCCCATGTGGCCCAGCCGGTCGTAGTTGAAGACGCTGCGGTCCGCCGGGATGCCGGTCTCCCGCAGGAGCCGCTCGTGCATGGACCTGTCCCCCTGGTTGATCAGGAAGTGGGACACATCCGACGCCCGTGCGCCGAGCGCGCCCAGCGTCTCGCCGACGAGCGCGGTGAAGTTCTCCACGTAGGCCGCCGCGAGCCCGCCGCGGTGCCCGTTGCGGCGGATCACGACCCGGTCCGGCCGGTGCTCGCCGGTGTAGTAGTCCGACCAGCTCGGATCGGTCCGCATGGCCGAGTGCAGCACCTCGAAGGCGTAGTCCTCACGCGCCAGGAGCATCGCCGCGGCGGCGTCGCCCAGGTTGAACAGCGCCTTGGAACCGGGATCGCGGTAGTCGACCATCGTGCCCAGCCGGTCGCCGACGAGCACCAGCACGTACTCGGCGCGGCCCGCCGCGATCCCGTCCAGCCCGGTCCGGACCGCCGTCATCCCGGCGTTGCAGAAGTTGCCGATCTCGAAGCAGTGGGCGCGCTCGATGCCGAGTCCGAGGGCCACCCTGGCCGCCGGCGACCAGAACGGGACGTCCCACTCGCCGGAGCCGGCGAATATCACCTGCCGGATGGCGCCGGGCTCCACCTGCGTGCGCTTCAGGACGGCTCTGGCCGCTTCGAGCGCCAGCTCCCACGACCGCTCGTCCGGGCCGAGGACCGGGAAGCTCCTGGAATGGGTGATCTCCAGGATCTCGGGGACCGGGACCCCCGACATGGCGGACATGTGCCGCACGCTGACGCGCGAGGTGGGGAAGGCGACCTCCAGGTCGGCTATTCCGCCCACGGCTGCTCGGCTTCGATGCTGACCCGGTGCACGGTCCGGGCCACCCCGGGTTCGACGTCGGTCGCCGCGTGCAGGGTCGTGGAGGTCTTCCACACCACGAGGTCGTCAGGGGTCCAGCGGTGGGTGTAGACGTGGTCCGGGTCCTGGATGAGGCTGTCGAGCAGGGTGAAGAACGCCTCGTTCTCGTTGGCGTCGAAGCCCTGCACCGAGTCCATGTACTCCGGGGCGCCGTATAGATACGTCTGCTTGGTGAAGGGGTCCTGCCGCACCAGCGGGTGCTCGACCTTCGGGTGCTTCTCCTCGATCCAGGCCCTGTACTCGGCCGTCGACAGTCCCACGTGCTCGCTGCGGATGCGCAGGCGCTTGGCCACGGTGTGCCACGCCTTGCGGTCGTCGATCTTCTTCTTCCAGTCGTCGGGCAGCCGGTCGTAGACGTCGACGGCGCTGGCGAACAGGGTGTGGCCGCTGGTCTGCGGGACGTTCACGCCGTGCAGCATGGTGTATTCGGCGGGCTTGGCGACGAAGGACGAGTCCTGGTGCCAGAAGTTGCCGACCCGGGCCACGCCGATGGACTTGTTGTCCCGCACCTCGTTGGAGGAGATCATGATCTCCGGCAGCTCCGGGTAGCGGTACTGCTCCAGCACGAAGGGGATGGGCCTGCCGATGCGGACCGCGAGGTCCACCTGCTGCCGGGGCGTCACCTCGATCCCCCGGATGATCACGAGTTCGCGCTGGTGGAGAGCGGTGACCAGTTCGTCGAAGACGTCGTCCCGCTGCAGGTCCTCGTAGGTGACGCCGGTCAGTTCCGCGCCGATGAAGGGGGTCAGGTCGATCCTGTCCATTGCCGTCTCCTTGGTTCACACGCGGGTGAGGCTGTCTTCCAGGGCGTACGCGAAGTGTTCGATCTGTTCGGCCGTCCGGTACGGGGCGACGGTGACGCGCAGCCGCTCCGTCCCGAGCGGGACGGACGGGAAGTTGATCGGCTGGACGTAGATGAGGTGGTCCTCCAGGAGGAGGTCGGCCACCTTGCGGACGCGGTCGCTGCCGGGCACCATCACCGGGATGATGTGGTGCTCCCCGTCGATGAAGGGGATGCCGGCCGACCGCAGGGCGGCTTTCATGCGCAGTGAGTTGTCGGTCAGCGCCCGGCGCAGGTCGTCGCCGCGCCGGACGAGGTCCAGGCCCTTCATCGTGGCGTCCATGCAGGCCTGCGGAAGGGAGGTGGTGAAGATGAAGCCGGGGGCGTAGGAGCGCACGTAGTCCAGGGCCGTGTCGGGGCCCGCGACGTATCCGCCGACCGTCCCGATGGCCTTGCCGAAGACGCCCTGGACGAAGGTCGGCCGCGTCTCTCCGATCTCCTCGCAGATCCCCGCGCCGGTCGGGCCCTTGACCCCGATGGCGTGCGTCTCGTCGAGGTAGGTCAGGGCGTCGTACTGCTCGGCCAGGTCGCATATGGCGCTGATCGGGGACGCGTCGGCGTCCATCGAGTACACCGACTCGAAGACGATCATCTTGGGCCGCGACCTGTCGTACTCGGCCAGGCAGCGCTCAAGCTCGACCAGATCATTATGCTGAAATATCCGCTTTTCGCATTTCGCCCGGCGGATCCCCTCGATGAGGGAGCGGTGATTGTTCTCATCCGAGATGACCACCATGTCCGGGACCGCCGACAGCAGCACGCTGAGCGTCTCGAAGTTCGCCACGTAGCCGCTGGAGAATATGAGCGCGCGCTCCTTCCCGTGCCAGCCGGCCAGCTCTGATTCCAGCTCGACATGAGTGACGCTCGTCCCGCCGATGTTGCGCGAACCGCCCATGCTGGTGCCGTGCAGCGCGGTCGAGTCGATCTGTGCCTTGATGAGATCCGGGTGCTGGCTCAGGCCGAGATAGTCATTGCTGCACCACACCTGGACCTCATGGCCCATACGCAGGGTCTGCCCCGGGCTGGCGGCCATGTGCGCGGTGGAGAAATAGTGCCGGTAAAGGCCCTTGCTCTTGAGCTCCTGGAGCTTTTTCGCAAATGTTTCGAATACGTGGGGCCGGGTGGGGACTTTTGTGGGCATGCGCATCCTTCGCTGATTGTCCTCCGCCCTCACCGTGATGGTGTCCCGCCACCGGGGCGGTCGGGCGGACGTCTTCGGAGCCGGGCTCGCTGTGGCTGGCGAACGCATGTGACTGGACAAGCGTCGGAACAGTCCTGACCGTCAGGACCGATGTCCGCGAGAGGGGACGGGGGTGTTGATCCCGCGTGTGGGTCCGCCGCGCGTCTCCAGCGCGCCGGAGGCGATGGTCAGCGCGAGCGCGGCGGCCGCCATGATCGCGCCGATCCAGTTGGGCGAGGTGTAGCCGTATCCGGCGTCGATGCTCAGGCCCCCGAGGTAGGCGCCCAGCGCGATGCCGACGTTGGAGGCCGAGACCGTGACGACCGCCGCGAGGGTCGGCGCCCCCTCGGCCTTGCTGATCACCCGGGTCATCAGCCCCGGGACGGTGGCGAACCCGGCGACGCCGAGCAGCGCGAAGGTGATCGCCGCCGGCACCGGGGAGCGGGCGGTGAAGGCGAACACGGCCAGCACGGCCGTGAGCGCGGCGAGCGCGGCCCCGAGGGTGGGCAGCAGCGCGCGGTCGGCGTACCGGCCGCCGAGCGTGTTGCCCACGACCAGGCCGACGCCGAAGAGGGCGAGCAGGGGGGTGAGCGCCTCCTCCGAGTACCCCGTCACCTCGGTCAGCATCGGCGCGACGTAGCTGAAGGAGGCGAACAGCGCGCCGAGGCTCAGCGCGGTCATGGCCAGCGCCAGCCCCACCTGCGGCCGGCGCAGGACCGCCAGCTCCCGGCCCAGCCGGGCATCGGCCTGCGACCGCTGCGCGGGGATCAGCCGGGCGATGCCGGCGAGGCCGACCAGCCCGATGCCGACGAGCATCCAGAAGGTGACACGCCAGCCGAAGTTCTGCCCGACCCAGGTGCCCAGCGGCGCCCCGACGACGTTGGCGGCGGCGCCACCGGTGAAGACCATCGCGATCGCGCGGGCTTTCCTGCTCTCCTCGACCAGGTCGGCGGCCACGACGGAGGCGACTCCCAGGAAGGCGCCGTGGCAGATCGCGGTCGTGATCCGGCCCAGCATCAGCAGCGCGTAGCCGGGCGCCAGGGCCGACAGCAGATTGCCGCAGATGAAAATCACCATGAGGATGAGGAGCATGTTCTTGCGGGGCATCCGGATGCCGGCCGCGACCAGCAGCGGCCCGCCCACGACGACGCCCAGCGCGTATCCGGATATGAGGAAACCGGCTGTCGTGATGCTGACCGAAAGGTCGCCGGCGACGTTGGGCAGCAGCCCCATGACCACGAATTCCGTGGTCCCGATCCCGAAAGAACTCAATGTGAGCGCGAGCAGGGCGAGCGGCATTCCAGCGGGCTCCCTTGATGCGTATGACGGCTGATGGGCGGCACCGGACATCATTTGAACGGACGGTTTTTCATCGGGCACGTGAATGAGGGGAGAACGGGGGCCGCTCTCACCGGGAAAACCTGTTCGGCTACGGTGCCGATCCGGTCGCCGGCCATATTGATTTCCCGCCGGCCCATTCAGAGCACTCTCAAGAAGTGAACCCCACCCGCGCGCTCCCCCGCAATCCGTGCTGCGGTCAGTTTGGTCAGAACGCGGTCAGAATGGTCAGAACTGTTAACTTCGGGTTTTCCCGGCCGCGCCGCCCCGCAGGAGTTCCGCGAACAGCCGCTCCCACATGGGGGTGACGGCCGCGGCGGCGGGTGTCGCGGCGGGCGCGGGGCCCGCTCCGCCGGCCCGGCTGACCTGGAGTCCGGTGAACCTGACCAGGACGTTGTCGACCGTGCGCCGCCAGTTCATGCCGAGGGAGGTTACTCAGCTTTCCTGGCAGTTAACTGTGTGTGCCGGGCCACACCGTCACCGCGTGCCGCCGTGCGGCCGCTCCGGCCGCTGGTCGAGGACCGGGTAGTTGCTGCGGAAGACGCCGTGGGGGTCGCGGGCGCGCTTGAGGTCGCGGAGCCGGGTGATGGTGTCGCCGGTGAAGGCCGCCGCGGCCCGCTCGCCCGGGGCGAGATAGGTGTACGGCTTGCGCCCGCTGGTGTGCGGCACGAGCGCGGCCGCGATCTCGCTCTGGCGTTCCCCGACGGCCGCCGCGGCCTCGGGCGTCGAGGGGATGCCGAACATGTAGAGCGAGTACGGCTCGGTCAGGTGCCCGCAGGCGCCGCCGCCCTCCGCCGGGCGGGCCAGCGCGCCGCCCAGGTGCCGGATCTGCACGCTGAGCAGCGGGTCGATGGGCCGCGACAGCAGCACCTGGGCCGCCGCGTCGTCGAGACCGGTCAGCAGCTCCCCGCGCGACAGGCCCGCCCCGGGGTCGGTCGGCTCGGCGCAGATGCCGCCCAGCTCGGCCACCGGCAGGACGCCCCGGCTGTCCATGACGGCCCCGCCGATCTTGTCCAGGCGGCGCAGCAGGTCCTGCCCCTCCCCGCCCTCCCCCAAAAAGGTCGCGTCCACCGCCACCAGCGCCTTCCCCCGCAGCAGATCAGGCAGGAAGGGCAGCGGCGGGAAACTCAACAGATCGAACCAGACGCTGAGCTCCTCGGGCGCGTCCGCGGTGATCTCCCGGAAGGCCTCCAGCACCTCCGCCGCCCGCTCGGCCGGCCACATGACCCGCCCGCCGTACAACCGCGGCGCCGGATACAGCTCGAACTCCACCGCCGTCACCAACGCGAAGTCCCCACCACCGCCACGCAGCGCCCAGAACAGCTCCGGATCGGACCCGGCGCTCACCCGCGCCCGGCGCCCCTCGGCGTCCACCACCTCGAAGGCCCGCACACTGTCGGCGGCGAACCCGTGACGGCGGCCGAACCAGCTCAGCCCGCCACCCAGGGTGTAGCCGGTCACGCTGACCACCGGCGAGCTGCCCGCCAGCCCGGTCAGGCCGTGCGGGCCCGCCGCGGCCAGCACCTGCCCCCATTGCACCCCCGCGCCCACCCGGGCCACCCGCTCCGCCGGCCGCACCTCCAGGTCACCGAGCCGCCCGGTGCGCAGCAGGATCACCCCGTCGGCCGAACCACTGGCGCCGTGCCCGCTGGGCTGGGCCGCCACCGCCAGCCCCGCCAGCCGGGCGTAGCCGACCACCGCGGCCACGTCATCGGCGTCCTCGGCCTCCACCACGGCCCGGACCGGCTGCTCCACCGCCAGGTTCCACGGCCGCCCGGCCTGCTCGAACCCCTCGTCGCCCGCCACCAGGACCCGGCCCCGGACCGCGTTCCTCAGCTCGTTCCCAATCGTCATGATCTCTCCTTCCGTTGGCCCTAGTTTGGGCCGGCCGGTATGGGATCGAGCTGGGGTCCAGTTGAGGTACCGATGTAAGACGATGAAAGAGGATGTATGCCGACCGATATGACCTTCCGGCTGTTCGGTCCGCTTGAGGTGGCCGACGGCTCGGGCCGGCCGCTCGACCTGGGCACCCGCAAGCAGCGCGCGCTGGTGGCGATGCTGGCTCTGGAGCCCGGCCGGGTGGTCTCACTCGACCGGCTGATCGACGAGCTGTGGACCGGTGAGCCGCCCGCGGGCGCGACCAGGACGCTCCAGGCCTACATCGCGCACCTGCGCAAGGTGCTGGAGCCGGACCGGCCGCCCCGCACGCCGCCCCGGATCCTGCTCACCCGCGAACCCGGCTACCTGCTGGCCGTCGCTCCCGGCCAGGTCGACCTGACCCGCTTCACCGCCTGGGCCGACGAGGGCCGCAGGGCGCTGGCGCGGGGCGCGCACGCCGAGGCGCTCCGGGTGCTGGAGCGGGCGCTGGGTCTGTGGCGGGGGGACCCGCTGGGGGAGTTCGCCGACCAGGAGTTCGCCCAGCCGGTCGTGGCGCGGCTGGGCGAGCTGCGTGACACCGCCGTCGAGGACAGGTTCGAGGCCAGGCTGGCGCTGGGCGAGAGCGGCACGTGCGTGCCGGACCTGGAGGCGCTGGTGGAGACGTACCCCTACCGGGAGCGGCTGTGGGGGCTGCTGGTGCTGGCGCTGTACCGGGCGGGCCGGCAGGCCGACGCGCTGGCCGCGCTCCGCAGGGTCCGCGCCAGGCTCGCCGGCGACCTCGGCATCGAGCCGGGCCCCGAGTTGCGGCGGCTGGAACAGGCGGTGTTCGAGCAGGCGAGCGGGCTTGAGGCGCGGCCCGTCGTGCCCGCCGTCCTCGGCACGCCCGCCGTCCCCGCCGTCCTCGGCACGTCCGTCGCCCCCGACGGCTCCGGCACGTCCGCCGCCCCCGCCCCGCCGGTCGCGGCCGTCGCGCCCTGGCCCGCCGGGGCGGCGGCCGGGGAGGGGCCGGTCGCGGCGCGGGCGCGGGAGGGGCTGGTGGCACGGCAGGAGCAGCTCCTGCGGCTGGAGGAGCGGCTGGCGGAGGTACGGCGCGGCCACGGCGGCACCGTGCTGATCACCGGGGAGGCGGGGATCGGTAAGACCCGGCTCGCCCAGGCCGCGGCCGACCAGGCGGCCGCGCGCGGTTTCGGAACGGCCTGGGGCCGCTCCGTCGACGGCACGGCCCCCGCCTTCTGGCCCTGGACCCAGGTGCTGCGCGAGCTCGGGGCCGACGCGGGCCTGCTCACGGGTGAGACGCCGCGCGGCCAGGACCCCGACGCGGCGCTGTTCGAGCTGTACGGGCGGGTCGTGTCCGCGCTGACCTCGACCGGCGGGCCGCTGCTGGTGCTCCTGGAGGATCTGCACTGGGCCGACGCCTCCTCGCTCGGACTGCTGAGCTTCGTCGCCGGCGAGCTGGCCGGCCACCCGGTGCTGGTGGTGGCCACGCTCCGCCCCGAGCCCGGCGAGCACCCCGGGCAGCTGCGCGACACCCTCGCCGCGCTGTCCAGGGAGCAGGCGACCGAGCGGGTGGCGCTGGACCCGTTCGACGCCGCCGGCGTCTCGTCCTACCTGCGCTCGCGGCGGATCGACGGGGCGCCGGAGCTGGTCGCCCTGCTGCTGGAGCGGACCGGCGGGAACCCCTTCTACCTCGGCGAGCTGCTGCGCCTGCGGGAGAGCGAGCAGGGCCTGCTGGACGCCGTCCCCCCGGGGGCGCGCGACGTCATCGAACGCCGTGTCGCCCGGCTCCCGGAGGAGACGCGCGAGCTGCTGCGCGCCGCCGCGGTGACCGGCCGCGAGGTGGACGTCGACCTGCTCGGCGCCATCACCGGCCTCCCCGCCGAGCCGGTGATGTCGCTGCTGGAACCGGCGGTGGCGACCGGCCTGCTGGCCGAGACGCCCGGCGGCTTCGACTACCGCTTCTCCCACGCGCTGGTGCGCGACGCGCTGTATGCCGGGCTGAGCCGCCTGGAGCGGGCCCGGCTGCACCTCAGGGCGGGCCGGGCGCTGGAGCCCCTGCTGCCCGAGGCCGAGTCGGCCACGCTGGCCCACCACTTCGCCCTGGCCGCGAAGGTGGGCGGCGCGGCCAAGGCGGTGGAGCACGCCTCCCGGGCGGCCCGGCACGCGACGGCGCAGCTCGCCTACACCGAGGCCGTGGAGTTCTGGGAGCTCGCGCTGGCGGCGCTGCCGCCGGGTGACGGCGTGGCCAGGTCCACGCTGCTGGCCGGGCTGGGAGAGGCCCGCCGTACCGTGGGCCAGGCCGAGGCGGCCCACCGCGACCTGGAGGAGGCGGTCGAGCTGGCCCTGCGGGCGGGGGACCGGGCCGCGCTGGTCTCCGCGATCACCGTGCTCGGCGGGCCGGCCATGTGGCACTGGCGTTCCTACGGCGAGGTGGACGGGCGGATGGTCGAGGTGATCGAGGACCTGCTGGCCGGGCCGCTGACCGAGCGCGACCGGGCGGCGCTGCTGGGCACGCTCGCCCTGGAGCTGTACTACGGGCCGCGCCGCGCCGAGGGGGAACGGCACGCGGCCGAGGCGGTGGAGATCGCCCGCCGGGTGGGGGACACCGCGCTGCTCGCCCGCACCCTCAACAACTACATGACCGCGGTCTGGGTCCCCGGCAGCACTCCGGAGCGGCTGCGGGCGGCCGAGGAGATGCTCGCCCTGCCGGGCCTGCCGCGGGCGGCCGAGCTGGTGGCCAGGATCTCCCGGATGGCGTGCCTGCTGCGCATGGGGGACCTGGCCGGATGGGACCGTGACCTGGCCCGCTGCCGGCGGCTGCTGGGCCAGGCGCCCCGCCCGGAGCTCGAGGGGATGGTGCGCATCGCCGAGACCGCCCGCCGTACCCTCGACGGGCGGTGGGAGGAGGCGGAGTCGCTGCTGGGCAGGTTCGGCGCGATGCGGTTCGGCTCCAGCCGCTGGGGTGAGCGCTTCCGCCTGCTGGTGACGACCTACACGTGCAGGCGGGGGCAGGGCCGGGCCGCCGAGGTCGTCGACGAGCTGGTCGCCGCGGCCGAGGATCCGCAGCTGGTCCCGCTCCGGCCGGTCGCGGTCCTGGCCGCCCTTGAGGCGGGCCGGCCCGATCTGGCCCGTGAGCTCGTCGGGCGCTGGGGCACCGAGGTCGGGGAGGACTGGATCGCCGACTTCCTCATCCCCGTCTGGGGGCTGGTCGCCGCCGGGCTGGGGGTCCCCGATCCCGGGGAGTGCTACGACAGGCTCCTGCCGTACGCGGACCAGCTGATCGTCGCCGGGATGGGCAGTGCGGGCTGGGGCTCCACCCACCTGGTCCTCGCCGAGCTGGCCGGGCGGCTGGGCCGTACGGCGGCGGCCCGTGACCACGCCCGTGCCGCACTTGAGACGCACCGCGACCTCGGTCTCACGCATCTGGAGGAGGAGAGCCGGGCGCTCCTGGCCCGCCTCACCGGGTGAGCCCCGGACCCGCGGCGGGTGAGCCCCGGACCCGCGGCCGTCCACGTCCGTCCGGCCGGTCGGCCGCGGGTCGCGCCCCCTCCCGCCCTGGCTGTCCCCTCCCGTCCTGACCGCTCTGGCCGTCCTGGCTGCCCCCTCCCGTCCTGACCGCTCCAGTCGTCCTGACCGCTCCGGCTGCTCCGGTCGTTCTGACCGCCCCGGCCGTTCTGGCCGCTTGACCGGCTGTCCGTCACCATCGTGCCGAGCACTAGGCTTCTGCCCTGGTCTGCGCACTTGGGGGAGCCGGATGACTGGTCTGGCACGGGGGATCGTCACCGTGGTGCTGGCGGGGTTCGCGGCCGTCTACGTCTTCGCCGGCTCGCCGCTCGCGATCGTGGTCTTCGGGCTCCAGCTCTGCTACGTGTTCCCCTCCCTGCGGAGGTTCAGGGGATGGTGGCTGCTCGCCGTACAGGCCGCGGCCGTCTACGCCGCGACGCTCGGCTCCGGCACGTCCGTCGGGATCCTCGGCTTCCTGGGCGGATCGCTGCTGCTGACGCCGTGGTGGCCGCTCGTCCTGCCCGTCGTGCTCAGCGCCGCCCTGATCGGGCCCGCGGACTCCGCGATCAGCATGGTGCTGATCAGTCTGGTCGTCTACGGCCTCACCAGGCTCACCGAGCGGGTCGACGAGGTGCACGCCGCCCGGCTCGCCCTGGCGATGGCCGCGGTCGCGCAGGAGCGGCTGCGGATCGCCGCCGGGCTCAGCGACGGTCTCGGCAGGGGGCTCGCCGAGATCACCAGGGGTGTCCGGCTGGCCCTTGAGGAGCCGGACCGCGTGGCGGAGGTGCTCGGCGAGGTCGTCGGCACCGCCCGCGCCTGCCTGGCCGACGCCAGGAACGCCGCGGCCGGCTACCGGGCCATGTCGCTGGCGCCCGAGGTGGCCACCGCCCGCGCGATGCTGGCCGCCGCGGGGGTTCCGGTGGAGGTGCGCATCGGTCACGCGGAGCCGCTGGGGCCCGCGGGCGCGCTGCTGGCCACCGTGCTGCGGGAGGCCGTGACCGAGATCGTGCGGCGGGGCACGGCCAGGACGTGCCTGATCGAGACGGTCGCCGAGGAGGGGAGGGCGGGGCTCCGCGTCGTCAGCGACGACGCGCCCACCGCCGAGGACGAGAATCTGGGCGACCTGCCCGCCCAGGTCGCCGCCGCGGGCGGCACCCTGTCCACCGGGCTCACTCCCGAGGGCCGGCTGGTCGTCGACGTCATGCTCCCCGACGTCCGCAGGCCCGTGGCGGCGGCCGAGGACCGGAGCGCCTACGGGCTCTCCGTCGCCCTGCTGGGCGCCGTGCTGGTGGGTTTCTCGATCAAGGCGCTGCTGGCCGTCCCCGCGGACCTGGCCCTGCCCGCCGCCGCCTGCCTCGCCGTGATCGTCGTCATGCAGCTCCGCTCGGTCAACGGGCGGCACACGGTGGCGCTCGTCCTGATGGCGCTGCTCACCTACCTGCCGGTCGCCGTGTTCGGGCGCGCGTGGCTGGGCGTGGCGGGCTTCCTCGCCGGGCCGCTCCTGCTCGCCCTCCCCTGGGCGGTGGCCGTGCCGCTGGTCGCCTGCGTGACGGCGAGTGTCGGGGTGATGGCCGTACTGCTCGGCCTGCCGCTCCCGCTGACGGTCAACTACGTCGTGAGCACGCTGGTGACCGGCCTGGTCGTCTACAGCCTGCAGCGCCTGGCCCAGCTCGTGAAGGAGCTCCAGGCCGCCCGGGAGGAGCTCGCCCGCTCGGCGGTCGTCGAGGAACGCCTGCGCGCCGCCCGTGACCTCCACGACCTGCTCGGGCACAGCCTGGCCGCGATCCTGCTCAAGTGCGAGCTCGCCCGCCGCCTGGGACCCGGACCGGCCCGCGCCGAACTGGAGGACGTACTGACCATGACCGGGCGGGCCGAGGCGGACGTGCGGGCCGTCTCCGGCGACGCGCACGGCATGTCCCTGGCCGTGGAGGCGGAGTCGGCGCGGTCGGTGCTGGCCGCCGCGGGCATCGAGACAGCGGTCGACCTGGCGCACGGCGCGCTCCCCGCCGAGGTCGAGACCGTGCTGAGCGCGGTGCTCCGGGAGGCGGTGACCAACGTGCTGCGGCACAGCGCCGCCGGCTCCTGCGCGATCTCGACGGAGCCGGGGGGCGGCGGGGTACGGCTCCGCGTCCGGAACGACGGGGCGCCCCCTTCCACCGGCAGGAGGGGGTCGTCGGGGATCGGCAACCTGACGACCCGCCTGGCGGCCCTGGACGGGACGCTCACGGCCGGAGCGGACGACGGCTGGTTCGAGCTGGACGCCTGGGCGCCCCACGGGCCCGCCGGAGCGCCTCTCCCCGGCCGGACCGGCCGGCCTCCGGAGCCGGTCAGATCCAGCCGGCCTCGGAGGCGATGCGGACGGCGTCGGTACGGTTGCGGGCGTTGAGCTTGGTGACGATCGTGGTGAGGTAGTTGCGCACCGTCCCCGCGCTCAGATAGAGCCGCCCGGCGATCTCGGTGGCCTCCGCCCCCTCGGCCGCCAGCCGGAGCACGTCGGCCTCGCGGGGGGTGAGCGGGTTGTCGGCCAGATCCCACGCGGTGACCGCGAGCGAGGGATCGAGCACCCGCTCCCCGCCCGCCACCTTGCGGATCCCGGAGACCAGCTCCTCGGGCGGCGCGGTCTTCAGCAGGAACCCGTCCACCTGCGCGCCGAGTGCCCTGCGCAGGTGCCCGGGCTTGCCGTACCCGGTCAACATGAGCACCCGGCAGCCGGGCAGCTCGGCGCGGAGCACGGCCGCGGCGGCCAGGCCGTCCAGGGTGCCGGGCATGTCGATGTCGAGCACCGCGACGTCCGGACGGTGGATCAGGGCCGAGGGGACGACGGCGTCGCCGGACTCGACCGCGGCGACGACCTCAAGGTCCGGTTCGAGGCCGAGCAGCGCGACCAGGGCTCCCCTGATGACGTGCTGGTCCTCTGCCAGAAGCACGCGAATCACAGGCATATGTCTATCAGTGTCCGGATCATGATGACGTCATGATGCACGCGTGATCGCGTCTCTGGCCCGCGTCGCAGCAGGTCGGCAGGGTTGGAGCCATGACGGATGCGGTGCGCTTGGACGCGGTGAGCAAGGTGTACGGGAAAGGCCAGGGGGCCGTGGCCGCCCTGCGCGAGGTGTCGGCGGCCTTCACCCGGGGGAGCTTCACCGCGGTGATGGGCCCCTCCGGATCGGGCAAGAGCACGTTCCTGCACTGCGCGGCCGGGCTGGACGTGCCCTCCTCCGGCTCGGTACGGCTGGGCGGCACCGAACTGGCCGGGATGGACGAGACGGCGCTGACGGTGCTGCGCAGGCAGCGGGTCGGGTTCGTGTTCCAGGCGTTCAACCTGGTCTCGTCGCTCACCGTGCTCGACAACGTCACGCTCCCCCTGCGGCTGGCCGGCGTCCGCGTGGACAGCGCGTGGCTGGCCGAGGTCGTGCGGCGGGTCGGCCTGGAGGGCCGGACCGGCCACCTGCCGGCCCAGCTCTCCGGCGGCCAGCAGCAGCGGGTGGCGATCGCGCGGGCGCTGGTCACCAGGCCCGAGGTGGTGTTCGGCGACGAGCCGACGGGCGCGCTCGACACGATGACCGCCCGCGACGTGCTGACGCTGCTGCGCGAGGTCGTCGACGGGATGGGCCAGACGGTGGTCATGGTGACGCACGACCCGGTGGCGGCGTCGTACGCCGACACCGTCCTGTTCCTGGCCGACGGCCGGATCGTGGACGCCATGGCCGCGCCGACCTCCGAGAAGGTCGCCGAGCGGATGACGAGGCTGGGGGCGTGGAAGTGATGATCGGGTTCGCGTTGCGGACACTCCGGCACCGCAAGGCCGGGTTCGCGGGCGCCTTCGTGGCCCTGCTCTGCGCCGCCGCGCTGGTCTGCGCCTGCGGGATGTTGCTGGAGACCGGATTGCGCGGCGCCGTCGCGCCCGAGCGCTACGCGGGTGCCCCGGTGATCGTGGCCGGTGACCAGTCCGTCCGCCGGACGGTCGGCGGATCCGAGGGGAAGTCGAAGACCAAGGCCAAGCCGCTGGCCGAACGGGCGTGGATCCCCGCCTCGCTGGCCGAGCGGCTGCGCCGGGTCCCCGGGGTCGAGCGGGTGGTCACCGAAGTGATCTTCCCCGTCTACACCGGGGCGGGCCGGGCGCAGGGCCACGGCTGGGAGTCGGCTGCTCTCACCCCGTTCACGCTGCGTTCGGGCCGCGGGCCGCGGGCCGGTGACGAGGTGGTCGTGGACGCCCGTTCTGGCCTGGCCGTGGGCGCCCGGCTGGACGTGGTGACCGGGGAGGGAGCGCGGAGCTACCGGGTGACGGGCGTCACCGCGCAGGCCCTGCCCGGCCAGGCCACGCTCTTCTTCGCCCCCGCCGAGGCCCGCCGGCTGGCTGGCCGGCCGGGGCAGGTCAGCGCCATCGGCGTCTTCCCGCAGGTGGACGTGTCCGCCGCGCTGAAGGACGTCAAGGCGCTCGCCCACACCGGGGACGGCCGAGGCACGGTCGAGTTCCTCGACGCCGAGAAGGCACGGGCGACGCTGGTCAGCCTGGGCGGCGCGCTGGGCGGCACGTCGCTGCTCGTCGCGGTCCTCGTCGTGACCGGCACGTTCTCCCTGTCCATCCAGCAGCGCCGACGCGAGATCGCCCTGCTGCGCGCCGTCGCGGCCACCCCCGGACAGGTGCGCAGGCTGCTCGGCGGCGAGGCCCTGCTGGTCGCCGGCGTCGCCGGGCTCATCGGTTCCGGCGCGGGTGTCGGGCTGGGCTTCTGGCTGCGCTCCAGGTTCGTGGCGCTGGGCGCGATGCCCGAGCACCTGCGGCTGGTGGTCAGCCCGTTCCCGGTGATCGTCGCGCTGGCGGCCACCGTGCTGGCCGCGTGGGTCGCGGCGCTCCTGTCCGCCCGGCGGGTCATCAGGATCCGGCCCGTGGAGGCGCTCGGCGAGGCGGCCCTGCCGGCGGCGCGGCTGCCCCGGGCCCGGACGGTCGCCGGTCTGCTCCTCACCGGCGGCGGCGTCGCGCTGACCCTCCTGCTGTCGGCGCTGTCGACCGAGGCGGCCTCCAGCCCGGTCACCATGCTCACCGCGCTGGTGTGGACGGCCGCCGTGGCGCTGCTCGGCCCGGTCGTCGCGCGGGCGGCGACGGCCGTGCTCGGGCCGCTGCTGCGGGCGGCCGGGGCCGGCGGTCACCTGGCCGCGGCCAACCTGCGCGCCGGCTCCGCGCGGCTGGCGTCCGTCGTCACGTCGCTCGGCCTGATGACCGCGATGACCTGCACGATCCTGTCCGTCCAGACCACGATGGGGCACGCCGCGCAGGAGCAGGCCGGCGCGGGCAGCCGCGCCGACTACGTCCTCGGCCCGCGGGTCCCGGGCGTCGTCGCGCAGGCGCTGCGGGAGATGCCCGGCGTCGAGGCGGTCACCGAGGTGCTGCACACCTCGGTGCGGGTCGGTCTCGACAAGTACGGCGCGCAGGCGGTGACCGCCGACGGCCTGGACCGGACGGTCGACCTGGACGTGGTGTCGGGCTCGCTCGACCGTCTCGGCCAGGGAGACATCGCGGTCAGTGAGAACGCGGCCGGGCGGCTCGGCGTCGCCGTCGGCGGCCGGGTGAGCCTCACGCTGGGCGACGGCACCCCGGTCACGCTCGGGGTCGTCGCGATCTACGCCCGCGGCCTGGGCTTCGGCGAGCTCACCCTCTCCCACGCGCTGGTGGCCCAGCACGTGGACGACCCGCTCGGGACCCTGCTCGTCTCGGCGCCCTCCGTGTCCCGCGCCGCGATCGCCGGGGCGGCCCCCGGGGCCGTCGTGCTCGACCGGGCCCAGGCGGTCGAGGCGGTGGCGTCCAACGCCGGGGTCAACTACGTGGCGATGGGCCTGATCGTCGCCTTCACCGCGATCGCCGTGGTCAACACGCTGGCCATGTCGACCTCGGACAGGTCTCGCGAGCTGGCGCTGCTCCGCCTGGTCGGCACCACACGGCGGCAGGTGCTGCGGATGCTCCGGCTGGAGACGCTCGTGGCGGTCGTGGTCGCGGTGGTCCTCGGTACGGGGATCGCGCTGGTCACGTTGGCGGCGTTCAGTCTGGGCATGACCGGCTCGGCCGTGCCGTACGTCGACCCGCTCGGCTATGTCGCGGTGGTCGCCGCCGCGGCGGTCCTCGCCCTGGTGGCGACCGTGCTCCCGGCCCGGCTCCTGCTGCGGGAGCACCCGGCGGAGGCCGTCGGCGCGCGGCAGTGAGCCGGTGGGGCCCCGGCCCCTCCGCTCCGGCCGCCGGCGCCCACGGGCCGCGGTGGTCGCCCGGGTGCGCCCTGGCCGACCCGCGCGGGTCGCCTTGACGGCCGGTCTGGCCACGGGCCACTCAGGCGTTGCACAGCTCCAGGCCGCGGCGCGCGTGGGGCGCGTAGTCCTCGCCGTCGAGCCCGCGCAGGAGCTCGGCCGCGAGGGCCCGCCGCTGGGCGGGATCAAGGTTCATGGGCATGACGATCGGCATCAGCTCAACCACGCCGCCGGGCAGGTGCCGGACGTGACAGGGAAGGAGGGAGGAAGTGTGAACCACCCTCTGACTATCCCAGCCGCCACCGACAATCCCGCAATCCGGGCGATCGGGCGGGACGGCCGGGGCGGTGCCGCGCTGACCTTTCAGCGGTCGGCCGCGTCGGCGCCGGTCGCGCGCCAGCCGATCTGGAGCCGGGCGACCTCCTGAAGAATGTTTTTGAAGTCGGCGTAGACCTGCTCGCCGACGGCCGCCGCGTGGCGCCGCTCGATGGCCGCCATGATGGCGTCCGAACGGGTCATCTCGTCCAGCCCGAGCGCGGTGGGGACCACCAGCTTGGCCCGGCGGTCTTCCGGGTCGGGCTCACGGCGCACGTAGCCCAGCTCGACCAGCTCGTCGACGAGGGTGCCGATCACCTGCTTGTGCTGGCCGGACAGCCGGGACAGCTCCGTCGCGCGGCTGCCCTCCGCGTCGAGATAGGCCAGCACGGCACCGTGCCGCGGCCGCAGCCGGGGGTGTCCCTGCTCGGCGAGAGTCTCGAACAGCTCCTTCTGCATGGCGAACAGGACCTGGCCGGCCAGGATGCCTAGGTCGGGCTCCGCCTGCTTGCGCGCGCTCCGCGTCATCTCCACCCCCTCACTCTAATTTAGTCACCAATCTTGATGGTCACTAATTTTTACTATATGGTCGAGCCGTACCACCGAGACAGGAGAGAGCGATGACGGCAACCGTGGAGATCACTCGTTTCCGGGTGGCGCCGGACCGTGCCGGAGCACTGCTGGAAGCGCGGCCCGCCATGCTGGCGGACTTCCGCGCCGACCGCGCGGGGTTCCTCGGCGCCCGGCTGATCCGCCTGGCCGGGGACGAGTGGCTGGACATCGTCGACTGGCGCTCGTCGGAGGACTTCGCGGCCTCACGCGCCAAGGGGGCCAACCTGCCGGGGATCGCGGCCTTCTTCGCCGCGATCGACGCACTGGTCAGCTCCGAGGAAGGTGCCGAGGAAGGTGCCGAGGAAGGCGCCTGACCGGCCGAGGAAGGCGGCTGACCGCCGGGAGCGGCGCCGCCGCCCACTGCGGCTCGGTCACCGTCCGGGCTGCCACCGGACCGCGGAACACCACGGACCGGGCCGTACTGCGGAACACCACCGGCCGGGCTGCCACCCGACCGCGGAACACCATGAAAGGGACCACTGCCATGACCATCCTGATCACCGGCGCCAACGGCAACGTCTCCGGAGCCCTGCTCCGGTCCCTGAGCGCCGTCCCCGACGTCAAGCTACGCGCCCTGGTCCGTGACCCGGTCAAGGCTCCGGCGCTGCCCGGCGTCGAGGTGGCGGTCGGCGACCTGGACCGGCCCGACACGCTGACCGAGGCGTTCTCCGGCGTCGACACCCTGTGGCTGCTCACCGCGATGGGCCCCCAGGCGCCGCACGCCAGTATGAACGCCGTCTGGGCCGCCCGCCAGGCCGGGGTCAGGCACATCGTGCGCCTGTCGGCCGTCGGCGCCGCCCACGACGCCCCCACCCGCAACGGCCGCCTGCACGCCCTGTCCGACGACGAGCTGCGGGCCTCCGGCATCGACTGGACGATCATCAAGCCGCACTTCTTCATGCAGAACCTGCTCGGTTCGGTGAACGGCGACGTCCTGTACGGCGGGCTCGGCGAGGGGCGTCTGGGCCTGATCGACGTCCGCGACATCGCCGACTTCGGGGCGCGTGTCCTGACCGCCCCCCGGGCCCACGCGGGCAAGACCTACACCCTCACCGGCCCGGCCGCGATCTCCCTGCACGAGGCCGCCGCCACCCTGGGACCGGTGCTCGGCGCCCCCATCACCTACCAGCCCCTTCCGGACGAGCAGGTCTACGAGTCCATGATCGGATTCGGTGTGCCCGAGTGGATCGCCGCGGTCAGCGTCGAGTACGGCAGGGCCTACGCGGGCGGCTGGGGCGACTTCACCACCACGGACTTCCCCGACGTGGTCGGCCGCGAGGCCCGCGCCTTCGCCGAGTTCGCCCGCGATCACGCCGCTCACCTCCGCGCTGCGTGACCCTGGCCTGGTCGGGCGGGCAGCCGGGCCCCGGTCCGGGCTGCCGCGCCGATCCCGCCCGCACCGGCCGCGGGAGACCTGGGCCACCATGCCCGGTGGCCGAGCAGCCCCAGGACGGCGGGCAGCAACAGCGCCCGGACGAGGAAGACGTCGATCGCGACGGCCAGGACCAGCCCGACACCGATCATCTTCATGAAGATGATCGACGAAGCGGCGAACCCACCGACCACCACGGCCAGCAGCAGGCCGGCACTGGTGATCACGGAGGCGGTCCGCTGCGCGCCCACCGCCACCGCCTCCACGGGGTCGCCGGTGGCCTCGTAGTGTTCGCGCACGCGGGAGAGCATGAACACCTGGTAGTCCATGGCCAGCCCGAAGGCGATGGCCACGATCAGCACGGGGAAGTTCGCGTCGATCGCGCCGATCGGCTCGAACCCCAGCAGCGCCGCCCCGACGCCGTCCTGGAAGATCAGCGTGACCACGCCGAAGGCGGCCAGCAGGGACAGCCCGCTCATGAACACGGTGACCAGGGGCAGTGCCGCCGAACGGAACGCCAGGAACAGCACGGCGGCCGAGACCAGGCTGACGAACAGGGCCATCCACGGCGCCCGCGCACCGATCATGTCCACGATGTCCACCCGGGAGACGGGCATGCCGGTGAACAGCACCTCGGCGTCCGCGGGCGGGTCCTGTGCCCGGAGCCGGGCGACCATGTCACGGGCCTGGGGGGACATCGGGTCCACGGCGTAGGAGAGGGTGAGGCGGGCCAGCGATCCATGGGTCCCGGTCACGGCCGCGCCCTCGACGCCGTCCACCGCGTCGAGCCGCCGGGCGTAGGCGTCCAGCCGCTGACGGGAGTCCTGCCCGTCGGCGGCCTCACGCATCGTCACCACGGCGGTGACCACCTTGGCCGGATCGCGGTCGAAGCGCTGCCGGAGCTGCGCGGTGACGGCGCGCGCGTCGGCGTCCGCGGGCAGCACCCAGTCGGCCGGACGCGCCCAGTTCGCCCCGAGCGCCGGTGCCCCCAGCCCCACCAGTACGAGTACGAGCACGGCGGTGGCCGGCACGGGGCGGCGCATCACGGTGCGTGCCATGCGGTACCAGCGCCCGCGCCCGGAGACCGCGGCCCGGGCCCTGGGGCGTGGCAGCGGGACGCGCCAGGCGTCGATGCGGTGCCCGGCGAACCGCAGCAGGGCGGGCAGCAGCGTCAGGGAGCCGATCACCGCGAAGACCACCACCGAGACCGCCGCGAACCCCATGGAGCTGAGGAAACGCGAGGGGAACAGGGCCAGACCGGCGAAGGAGATCGCCACGGCCAGGCCGGAGAAGGCCACCGTCCGCCCGGCGGTCGCGGTGGTGCGCTCCACGGCCTCGTCCACGCCGGCCCCCGCGGCCAGCTCCTCCCGGAACCGGCCGACCATGAACAGCGCGTAGTCGATGGCCATCCCCAGCCCGAGAATGGTGATCACGTTGATCACGGAGCTGGACAGTTCGGTGAACGCGGTCAGGACCCGCAGGACGGCCAGCGAGCCGAGCGCCACCGTCGTGCCCACCGCGAGCGGCAGGGCGGCCGCCACGGCGCTGCGGAAGACGACCAGCAGCAGCACCAGGAGGACCGGCACGGAGAGGATCTCGGCCCGCGCGATATCGCCCCCGGTCCGCGCGTTGACCTGCTCGGTCATGGCCACGGTGCCGCCGAACCTGACGGTGATCCCGGACGCGGCGGGCACCTGGAACCGCGCCTTGATCCTGGCCAGCTCGGCGACCTGCTCCCGGTCGCCGTCCTCGGCGAACTGAACGGTGACGTAGGTGGCGTGGCGGTCGTGGGAGACGTACTGCCCGGTCTTCGCCGGCCAGTACGACTCCAGGCGCGCGATGCCCTCGCGTGGCACACCGTCCAGGGCCCTGCGGACGGGGCCGGCGAACTCGGGGTCGTCGACGGTGGCGTTCTCGCTGTCGTAGAGCACGACGAGATCGGCGGACCACCGGCCCAGGGGGCCCGCCAGCAGCTCGTCGGCGCGGACCGACTCACTGCCCGGGTCGTCGAACCCGGCCCCGCCGGTCAGCGCGCCGAAGGTCCCCGTCCCCCAGACGCCGCCCAGCAGTGCCAACAGCACCGCGGCGGTGACGACCCACCAGCGGCGCCGTCCCGCCAGCCGTCCCAACGCTGCAAGCATCCCTGTTCCCCTAAATAGATAGTGGATAGTTTCGCTATCGGTACGAGAACTATCTACTCTGTGGGCCGGACAGCGCAAGCGAGGATCAGGAAGTCACCAGAGCGGGATCAGGAGTCGCCGGAGCGGGATCGGGGAGTCGCCGGGGTCATGCCGGCGTCGCCGGACTTCGGCGAGGCCGGCCCCGGCTGGTCGGTGGCGCCGATCACTCCGCCGCCCCGAGGTCGACGGCGGCCCAGGAAGGGAGGCTGGGCGGCTCTTACCGGACCGGAAGGGAGGCTGGGCGGCTCTTACCGGATCGGTAAGTTACTCGCTAGTATCCCGCCATGCCCAATATCCCGGATGTCGTTCTGCGGGCCGCACCCGGATTCATCCCGCACACAGTGCCGGAGATCCCTTCCTGCCGCTCGCATCCGGACGGCGGCGGACCCGGCCGCTCCGCCAAGGGCGCCGCGGCAAGTGCGGGCATGGGAATCGGCGGACCCGCGTTCGACGTCCTGTCGGGCCTCGC
The DNA here is from genome assembly GCF_030811595.1 of Streptosporangium brasiliense. Classification (NCBI taxonomy): domain Bacteria; kingdom Bacillati; phylum Actinomycetota; class Actinomycetes; order Streptosporangiales; family Streptosporangiaceae; genus Streptosporangium; species Streptosporangium brasiliense. The sequence continues at coordinate 1,572,404 of NZ_JAUSRB010000002.1, read as the reverse complement.
GCCCACGGCCGAGGGATCCGCCCGTGTCCCGTAATCTGCTGACCGCTTTCTGGGCCTGTTCGGCGCTCCACCTGCTGTCCCTGGTCACGGGCCTGACCACGGTCGAGTGGGTGAGCAAGGCGCTGCTGATGCCGCTGCTGGCGGCCTGGCTGCTGAGCCGGAGCGGCCCACGGCTGGTCGCGGCGGGTCTGCTCGCCTCCGCCGCGGGAGACGTCGCGCTCGAGATCGACGGGCTCTTCGTCGCGGGCATGGTCTGTTTCGCCGTCGCGCATGTGTGCTACGTGACGTTCTTCCTGCGGGGAGGCGGCCGCTTCCTGCGGGGAGGGGGAGGCGGCGGGCGGCGGTGGGCGGTCCTCATCGGGTACGGCGTGCTCTGGCTGGTCCTCGTCGCCGCCCTCTGGCCGCGCCTGGGCGACCTGCGGATCCCCGTGGGCGTCTACTCCCTGATCCTCACCGCGACCGCCGTCACCTCCGCCTGGCACGGCCGGCGGACCGGAGCCGGCGGCGCGCTGTTCCTGCTCTCGGACGGGCTGATCGCGCTGGGGCTGGCCGGGATCGACCTCCCGCTGCACGGTCCGCTGGTGATGACCACCTACATCGCCGCCCAGTACCTCCTGGCCTCAGGCGCGCTCCGGCGGCAGGAACTCCGGAAGGAGGGGCGTCCAACGCCGCCACGGGCGGTGCCCGGAGGAACCGCGGCCGGTTGACCCGGACCTCGCCGTCCGCGGTCCTCATCACCGCCGACGCGGAATCACTACCTTCGGCAGGTGCGGAGCATGTTGAGCAGGGCCACCTTCTCCTCCCGGGTCACGAAGAGCCGGTAGTGATGCTTCACGGTGATCCATGAGGTCGCATAGCGGCACCAGTAGCTGCGGCGTGGCGGCCGCCAGCTCTGCGGCCCCTGGGCACCCTTGGCGATGTTGACGGAGTGGCTGACCACTACCAGCTCGGGGCGGGTGAGGTCGTTGGCGAAGGCGCGCCGCCGCGCCTGGCTCCATCTGCTGGCGCCGGAGCGCCAGGCGTACGCCAGCGGCACGACGTGGTCGACGTCGACCTGCTTCTCGCTTTTCAACCACTTGCCGTCGTATGGGCTGTACCAGACCCCCTTGACCGGGTGGCAGGCCGCGTTCCTGCGCACCCGTCGCCCGTCGCGGGCCAGGACCACCTCTCGTGCGTCGCACCTGCCCCTGTGGTGCGCCCATCGGGGCTGGAACCGCCGGTGGCTGTAACCACGGATCGACAATGGACCGGCGACTTTCAGCTGGGCCAGCATGCGGCGGGCCGGCGCCCCGGCATCGGCCTGTGGCCGCTTGCGCGCGTCGGCCGCCGCCTGCGAGGCAGTGGTGACGGCGATGATCGGGGTGACCAGAAGGGTAAGTACGGCGACTCGGACCGTCCGCCTCAAGAAGACCATGGTTCCACCCATACCAGGCATTCCCCGCCGGCGGGGACGCCCCCGACGGCAGCCGCCTGCGGGCCCGCAGCCGTCCGGCCCGGATCGCCGGTCGATGAGCAGGCCGCCGGAGACCGTACGGCCCGCCTCAAGGGCGAGCCTGGCCTGCGACATTCACAACCGGACACCGCCGATGCCGATCGGCGCTGCCTCATCGGAGAAGGCTCTGACCGGACCGAGCAGGGCGACCTGCACCCATCAGCCTCCACCCCCGCTCAGTTCGCCTTCGCGTCGCCCCCGTAGCGGTGACGCACCAGCGGGATGCTCAGGAAGGCCAGCGCGATGAGCAGTTGCAGCGCCGCGGCGAACGCGATCATGGCGGGGTTCTCCTTGTCAGGTGGCCTCGGGCGGTCCGTCCCTCCCGATGGGCAAGACGATGCCGGTGACCGCTGACACCACGCGCATCACGGGCTGACACACGCTCTCAGCGCCTGTCAGAGCCGGTCAGGCCAACCGCTCGGTCGGGTCCTCAAGCAACGACGGCGGTCTCAAGGGCGACGCATCGCCGCGCGCCCCGGTGCCTGGCCGTCGCCGGGCGGAAGGAAGTCTCCCGCGATCCCCGGCCGGGAAAAGGCTCAGGGCCGTCAGACCCACTGGTCCGACGGCCCTGTTCGGCCGGTTTCATGGTCTGGCCTGGTTGAAGGTGTTCTTGGCCCAGAGGCCAGAGGTAGGACACGGCGGCGATGGCGGCGCTGTTGCCGATCGGGGTGCCGAGGAGGAGGCCGTGGACGGTTTCCATGATCGGGGTGAAGGGCTGGTATTCGGCGAACCAGTGCAGGGCGGTGGGTATGGAGTCGGTGGGGACGGAGCCGCTGCCGAGGAAGGGCAGCAGGATCAGGGGCATCGGGGCGTTGCCGGCGGCCTCGGGGTCGGGGACTTCAGGCCGAGGGCGACCGCGAGCCAGGTGACGGCCACGGCGAACAGGGTGAGCAGGCCGGTGGCGGCCAGCCACTCGGCGGCGGTGGCGTCCGGGCTGAAGCCGACCGCGAGGGCGATGCCGATGAGGACGGCCATGCCGAGCAGTTGCTGGATGACGCTGCCGACGACGTGGCCGGTGAGGACCGAGGCGCGGGAGATCCGCATGGTGCGGAAACGGGCGATGATGCCTTCGGTCATGTCGGTGGCGACCATGACGGCGGTCCCGGTCGCGGCGGTGGCCGCCGCCATGAGCAGGATGCCGGGGACGACGTAGTTGACGTAGGCGTCGCGGCTGGTTTACGCGCCGCGTCGACCAGGTCGAAGCGGGCGAGCAGTTCGGTGGCCCTGCGCTTGCCGTCCCTGCGGGACAGGTGCTTGAGGTCGGCCATGAGGAGCAGGTTCTCCTCGCCGGTGAGCAGCTTGTCGACGGCCGAGTACTGGCCGGTGACGCCGATCGCGCCGCGCACGTCGTCCGGCCTGCGGGCCAGGTCATGGCCGGCGACCTGGACGGCGCCGCCGTCGGCGGGGATCAGGGTGGAGAGGATCTGGACGGTGGTGGTCTTGCCCAACCCTGAATTATGACGCTTCTTCCACGTAAAATGGAACCAAGCAGTCAACACGACGGGAGAGCGGACATGAGCAAGCGAGCGGCCATCCTCGCCAGGATCAGCGACGCGGACGACGGGGAGACGGCCGGTGTGGACGACCAGGTCAAGGACATGCGCGCGTTCGTCGCTCGCCGAGGCTGGTCACTCAGCGAAGATCACGTGTTGGTCGAGAACGACACCAGCGCGTTCAAGCGCCGGAAGATTAAGCTTCCGAACGGCCAGAGCGAGCTACGGACCGTACGGCCGGAGTTCCGCCGAGGGCTTGATCTTCTGGCGACCCGTCAGGTTGACGTCCTAGTGGTGCTCGATCTTGACCGGCTTGCCCGTCAGCCGCGCGATCTCGAAGACCTGATTGACCTTGTGGAAGCTTCAAAGTTCGCCGTCACGTGCGAGAGCCTGACGGGGTCATGCCAGCTCACCAGCGACGCCGGGATCACGATGGCGCGGATCATGTGCGCGGTGGCCAACAAGTCGAGCAAGGACACCGCGCGGCGCGTGAGCCGGGCTCGTCAACGTCAGGCCGAAGAGGGACGGTTCGGCGGCGGGCGACGGCCGTACGGGTTCGAAGCGGACGGCGAGACCCCGATCCCCGCCGAGATAGCCGTTATCCGGCGCATGGCGGATGTGGTTCTGCTCCCGGCGTTCGGCACGCCGAAGGGTCCGACCCTGGCGGGGATCGCGGGTGATCTTCGCGCTGAAGGGATCATGGCGGCCGACGGGGGGCCATGGATCGCGCCGACCGTCCGCGATGTGCTGTTGCGCCCCCGCAACGCCGCGCTCATGGTCTACAAGCCGGGCGAGGGCCGCAAGACCTACACGCCGGAAGACGTGATCGGCGTCGCGCCGTGGGAGGCGATCGTGACCCCGGAGGAGCATTGGGTGATCACGGGCAAGCTGACCGACCCGCACCGGCGGACGAATCCCGGCGTTGCGCCCCATCACCTGTTGTCCGGCATCGCGGCCTGCCCGTGTGGCGCAGTGGTCCGCGTCTCGGGATCGAGCGGGAAGAAAGACCGGCCGGTGTACGCCTGTCAGGGGGGCTCTAATCGCGCTCCCGGTCCGCACGCGACCGCACCGAAAGCCGATCTTGACGACTTCGTGGAAGCGCTCGCGGTGGTCATCCTCGCACGGGACGCGGCCGACCTGATCAAGCCGTCTCAGGGCACCACCGACGTGGGCAAGATCCGGGCGGAACTGGCGGTGATCCGCGAACGTAAGGCCCAGCTTGGGGAAGATCGTGACCTAGGGATCGTGGAACGCCCGGAATACCTTCGCCGGGCGAAGAAACTACAGGCCAGGATTGAGGAGCTAGAACGCCGGTTCGCCGAGGCCACCCAGAGTGCAACCGATCCGCTGGCTCCCTTCGCCGGGGTGGAGTCGGAGGAGGAAGCCCTGAAGGTTTGGAAGTCGTTGGGGCACACCCAACGGCGCGAGGTCATCAAGTCGATCATGGCTGTGACGTTGCAGCCGATCGGGCGAGGCAGGCGCGTGCCCATCACCGACCGCGTACGGATCGACCCAGTCAAGCCGAGTAGCCCCCGGTAGGCCCGCACACACCGGTGTGCCCCCGCCGAGTCCTAGACGGCAGGGGCGCACCGAGGCTCACTCTAACGACCGCTACGCAGCACCAGGGCCAGATGATCCCGCTGTTCCTGCGTCAGCGCGGGCCAGTCCGCGATCAGCGCCCGCGCATACGCGCGTAGATCATCGTGGCTCATTCCTCGTGGAGCCCTACGGGCGCGCGGGGAACGGCGTCCCGGTCTGTCCGCGTTGCTCCCGCCCCCCGAACCAAGATCACCAACAGGGGGTGACCCCTGCCCCGCCTCGTCTTCGGCCCGCCCACCCGCCCGAAGGTCCGTCGTGGCTGGAGTCGGCGCTAACGGTGCCCCTTCACCCTCACAAGCAGAGTCGGAGCCTTCGGCGCTGCCCTTTTCCCTGCGACCCTCACCCCGCAGCAGATCCGACACTTCCCCCGCCCCGTGCCGCGATCCGTCCCCCTGTACTTTCCGTTCCCTCTGCCCACGCTCTGTCGTCGCCGCTTTCTGCCCCTCCCTCTCTCCGCATCCCGCCCACCCGCCCGAACCTTCGAAGGTGCTCCGCACGTCCTCCCGGCGCGCTACTCCTCCGCCGAGGGCTGATCCATCGGGCGCAGCTCACCCACCGCGCTACTTGTTCTGCGCAGATGCACACCATCGGCCCAGATCCAGGTCCGCACGATCCGCCCATCGTGATCGGCCCGGCTCACCCACGCCTCAGCCACCCCGGGAAGCTGCGACTGCACCACCGCCCAGTCCGAGGTCTGCTCCCACGTGGAATTGAGTACCCCGCCGATACCCTCGGTGCCGTCCACCATGGTGGTACCGACCGCATAGATCACCGATGCCTCAGGCGAGATCATCCCCATGGGCCGATGCCCCAGGTAAGCGCCGCTGTAGGCCATCTCGTCACTGGCGGCCCCTCTCTGCGCCCGCACGACGAGAATGAACAGGCCAACCGCCAGCAGGACAAAGGCCCCCGCCAAGATCCCTACCGTGTTCATGACACCTCCGCCAGTCGTGTTGCTACCTACGCGTCCGCAGCTTGCCTTTCCAGTTCCACGGCAACGCCGTCTTGCCCGTCTGCCTGCCACCGGCCCAGGTCCACGCCGTGGTCATCCGAGCTGCTGGGTCGTCATAGGTCACCCATGCCTCCCGGATGTCCGGTCGCTTGGAGATCTCCTCCGCCCACCCGCGCACCTGTGGCCAGGGCAGCGCCCATTCCTGCACTTCACTTTCCCGCCCGCCCGCATCGACCGTGCTGACCTGATAGGCATGCACCGGCCACGGCGCACCGTTCTCGCGCGCCTCGTGATCCGCCCCGCCCTCCGGTAAGACCCCAGCCGCTTTGCGTCTCAGCGCCCGCCGTGCCAGATCCAACCGGATCAGCCAGCCCACCAGCAGCAGCGCCAAAACCGCCCCCAGCAGCATCATCCACAGCTCCGACGGCACCACGACCCGAACAAAACCCATGAACCCTCCAGACTGTTGACCTGCCGCGCAGACCGCCGGCCTCAACCTCTTCGAGGCCCTTCGGGTGCTTCGCATTGACGCCGGCCGTCTGCGCTGGTGGACTCACTTTCCCCCGTGAAACAGGGGATTTCTGCTCTTTGTCACCGCGTTTCCCGCAGCGCCGACTATCCGAAGGGACCAGAGGTCCCCGTCCCGCGTGAGCGCCACGCCTCCCGTGCCTGCTGCGCCTTCAGCGCCTTGCCCGCCGCTTTGGCCTGCCGCGCTTCCTTCGACGTCCACCTTTCGTCTCGTTTGATCGCCCTGTGGAACAGATCCATGACCGCGAAGCACGCCACGATTCCCGCCACCGCCACCAGGTGACCACTCATCCCGATACCTCCCTGATCCATCCCGTGTGATCTGTCATCCGGCCACTGCCGAACCGCTCAGGCCCGCCATATCGGCCGCATCGGCCCGCGCTCTCAGCCGCTCCAGCTCCGCCCGCCAGCGCTGACGGGCCGCCACCTCCCGCAGCAGCCGCAGCGCAGCAGAGCCCACATCCGGATCACCCGTCGCCGCGCGCTGCCACACATACCGATGCGGGTCGGCCGACGCCTCATCCAGCCCCAGCGCCGCCAGCACCCACGAGCGCCGGTCCCGCTTGTGCTCGCCCATGGTCCGGCCCGACCATTTACGCGAGACCAGCACCCGCCGCCCCGCATAACCCAGGTGCTCCGGCTTGTGCGCCTTGCTCCGGCACCGCCCCGGCATCAACCCCGCTCTGGCGTTCTTCGGCTGCACCCCATACCGCAACCAGTTCGCACACCCCGGCGAGCACGGCTCAAAGCGCAGCGCCTCCACCAGCCGCGCCGCATGCGCCCGCCGCGCCGCACCATCGCCACCGTCCCCGATCGGGTCGCCCAGGCTCTTGGTCAGGTACTTACTCAGGTAGCGGATGCACTGATCAGCGTCTTTGCTGCCTGCCAGCACCCCTTGCACATCGAACTGAGCACCGAAGCGCACCACATGCAGAGGTTCGGCGTCCTCATCAGCGTCCAGCCGATCCAGCGCCTCATCCCACGTCGGCAACACCTCACCCGAGACCGGGTCGACGTACCCGCCCGCCGACCACACCGGCCGATGCTCGCCGTCAAAGACCACCTCATCCGCCGCAGGCCACCACACCTGGTGATACGTCGCCGCCACGATCTGCCGCATCTCCGCACGCGGCAACGTCCCCCGAATCGCCATGTGCAGATGAGGAGCTAGCCGCTTCTGAGGCTCCACGGAGGCGAAGTACTGCACGTCATACCCGGCGACCCGGCGCAAGTTCTGCACGAAGCGGTCCACGAGCTTGGAGAAGTGCAGCGCATCCCGCGCCGCTCGCCGATAGTCATACGTGCTCGGATCGACCGGCACACCACCACGTACCCGCCCGTAGGAGGGCAGCGTGAGCGTGACGAACATCGACGGCCGGTAGGTCTTGCCGTCCGATCCGGTGAACGTCCGCCCCAGCGTTGTGTCTCGCATGACCCGCCGAGGCAGGTCCGGCGCATCCTGCCGCCGCCGCGTCGAGCGGGACCGCTGCCCGGCCGTGCGCCCCAGCACGTTGCCCGACATCCCGGCCGCGTTGATCTCGGCGTCAACGGCGTCGATCGCCGCGTCCAGGTCAGCCACAGCCGCATCAGCGCCCGCGTGTTCGGCCTCATCCCGCTGACCTTGCAGGTTCGCCCGGAACTCGATCAGCCACCGCTGATCCTCGCTCGCCTCCACCGCCGCCGCGACGGGTTCGGCCTCCAGATGCCAGCCCTCCCGGCACTGCGCCCGCCGAACCTGACGATTACGCTTGGCACACGGCGGACACTTGCTCTCTAGCGTCGCCCCGCACGCGACGTTCACCACCTCGGTAAGACCGGTGAGCGAGTCCAGCCGCTTATAGGGCACCGGCCGGATACACACCCCGTTGTCGATCGCTACCTGCTCGGCCACCTCACGGGCCAGGAGCCGCGCATCCCGCAGGACACGCGGCCCCCGCTCAACCTCAGCGGTCAAGCAAACCCCCGACCTCGGACTCCCCGCCGTCGAAGTCGAGCCCCGCCCCGTCGAACTCCGTGCCGTCGAAGCCCCATACGGCCAGCGCTTCGGCCGCCACCTCCGCGCCGTCGAACTCCTCGTGATCGATGTCCCCGTCAGCGGCGAAGGCCCGCGCCCCGCAAGCCCGGCACTCGATGAGACCCCGGACCAGGTCTTGCCAGAGCTGATCGGGTTCTCCGCACAGCGAGCAGTTCAGCCCGTACAGAACGATGGAGACAGTCACACAGCCTCACTAACGGTCGAGTACTGAAGGACCATGTGGCGGATGTCGTCATCGGAGACGTAGGCCGCCCGGACCCGGATCGGATCAGGGGCGTTCTCCAGCCGCACGTAACTCACGCCCGCGCCGACGCTGGGGTCGGCAGGGTCACGGGCGATGTGATCGGCCAGCGCGCCCCGATCCCGCGCCCCGTCGCCGAGGACCATGTCCACCTGTTCCGGCTCATCCAGCCGCAGCGCGACCCGATCGGGGAACAGGTTGCGGATGCTCAGCACGTCTTTACGCGGGTCCTGCAACGCCGCCATGACACCGACCCCGACCGCCCGGCCCTGCGTGGTCAGCGTCGCCAGCGCCGCCATGATCCGCGCCCGCAGCGCCTTGTCCTGCTGATAGGCCGTCAGGAACGCGACCTCATCGACGATGACGAGGATGAACGGATCACGCTCGGTCGGCACGTGCGAGCGCCGCACCCCCGCATACCGGTCCGCCCGTTCCTGCATGACCTTCACCGCGCCTTCCAGCATCTCCGCGCAGTCCTCCGGGGTCGCCGCGTACCGATCGAACAGTGGCCGACCGAAGGACAGTTCCATCCGCTTGGGATCCAGCGCCCACAGCCGCACCAGGCCCACTTGCCGCGCGGGCAGCAGCCCCCGCACCACCGACCACAACCACGAGCCCTTCCCCGAACCGGTCGCCCCGGCGATCAGCACATGCGTGCCGTGCACCTGCAATCGGTACGGCCTGCCGTTCTCACCCATCCCCACATCCACCGTGGTGACCACCGGAGCATCCGGGTACGGTCGCGCGGCCACCACCTTCGCCAAGGCATCCCGCCGAGGAAAGGTCAGCACCACCCAGCCCGGTTTCGGCGAGGAGATCCGGCAGCCCGCCGCGCCGAACCCATGTGCGAGATTCCCGGACGCGTCGGCGTACTCCTCATCGCTCTGGCCGTCCAGCATCTTGACCGTGACCCGGTCGACCCACCGATCGGACACCACCCGCACCAGATCAGGGGCATATCCGCGCCCCCGCACCACCCGGCCCAGCCCGGCCACCGCCACCACCGAGCGCCACTTACGCCGGTAGACCCACACCCAGCGCCACCAGCTCAGCGCAGGCCACACCACCCAGCGCATCCCCGCCGCAGGCCACAGCCCCGCCCAGGAGGAGACCACGCTCACTCCCGCTCCCCAGACGATCACCGCCGTCTGCCAGCCCAGAAGGGAGACCAGCGTCGTTGTCCCCCCGGTCAGCACGCAGGCGACCGGATGCCGCCACACCGCCTTGACCAGGCCCGCGACCAGCCGCCACAGCCAGACCACGATGACGACGATCGCGGGAGTCTTGACGACCATCGGCGAGAACACCACCGACGTGTCCGGAGTCGTGGAGACGACCCCCTGAACCTCTGCCCCCGGCATTTTGCGCAGCACGAACTAAGCCACCCTCTCTGATGACCCCGAAAGAATTCGTGAATTCGGCTGCCCTCGCCTAGCAGCCGTAATTTGAGAAATGGCGCGATTAGCGCAGGCCACCGGAATTGCTGATCCAGCGGCCCGCGCCTAACCGGCTACTGCGTTATCGGGTTACCGCGCTTCGCGCCGTCAGCGTCCCGAGCGCTGCCCTTACCCGCCGCGCCGTCAGGCAGGGCCACCCCACGCAGCCCACGCGCCTTGAACGAATACGCCAGCCGGTTACTGCCGTTGACCCAGGGGACGACCATCAGGCCGTCGAACTCCACCGGGACGAACGACACCCCCACCACTGCCAGCGCGGGAGGAACCGGAGGAATCACCGGCTCAACAGGGGAGATGATCTTCACCGCGACCGACTTGGCAGCCGCCTTGACCGTGGGGTCGGCATCCATCACCGGAACCGACCACATCAGCTCACCCGTCGCCTTATCGCGAGCGGGCACCGGCCTTTCCGGGGTACTCGCCTCAAAGTCGAGCACCGGGCTAACTTCACCCACGACATAACAGCCGTGAGGGAACACTAGGTGATGGGATACAGGGATCGGACCCTGTAAAGCCAATTGCAACGCCTCCCGTTTCGGTGGAGTGACTATGGTACCTGCTAAACGAATCAATGACGTATTAAGTTCCGCACGGAATCGCCACACAAATGCATTTACTGTGATATACGACTGTCCTAAATCGCTGCTGTCAAGGTCGGTTGCGCCGTGACCTCGCGCCCCAATGGGAGCATTCCGCCCCTGACGTGCACCTAGGCGCACACTGTCCGCCCAGAGGTCTCCCGACCCGCAGGCCACTCCGTTACCAATACGGCTGTTTGTGATCTGCGTCACATTATCGGGCGACCGGCCTACATAACACCACCGCACCTGTCCTGTCTTGCTGGACAGATAGGCCAGGCCCCAGCTTCACAAGGTCAGCTATAGATGCGGTGACCAACAGCGAGACTTGCCCCGTGTCGACGTCACCCATCGTGCGGCTATACATCCGTTGTCAGAAAGCCAGCAACCGCCGACCGGAAACCATGAGGATCTTCCGTCCATGGCAGATGTCCAGCGCCTTGAAGAGTCACCCTCGATACCTGCGGAAGCGCGTCTTGCAGCGAGTCGACGGCCCAGCGGGGCCGGATGTCCTCGCTGCCGTCCACGATGAGGGTGGGCACATCAAGCGTGCGGCAGACTGACGTCAGTGTGTTCCCTTCCAGGGACCGCTTAGTTTCGGCGTTGAGCACACGGTTGCACTCGAAGTTCACCCCTAGCCATGGCGTGGCCATCTGCTCCGCGTGACTCAGCGCCAGGGTGCGATCGACGAAGTCCACCGACCACTGCAACACCGCGAACTCGCGATCCTCCCTAGGAGTCCTCTCCCGCCGCTTCAGCTCCTGCCAACGCTCCAGGCCCTCACCCAGACGAGTCCGCAGGTTCCTCTCATAGGCGGAGTGCCACGTCGACTCCGGATCAATTCCGGTCCCGGACACGTAGATCAGTCTGGTGATTCGCTCCGGGTAGGCCAACGCGTACTGCAACGCGAGCTGCGCTCCCCACGAATGGCCTAGCACGGTCATTCGCAGCAGCCCGAAGTGGCGGCGAACAGCATCCAGATCCGCCACTGACCGCGCCATCGAGTAGGGGCCGAGACGCTCAGACCGGCCGCATCCCCGCTGATCCCACCGATACACGGTGGCCACTGATGAGAGCATTTGGGCCACCTCGCCCAAGGTCTCCCACAGTCCCGGACCACCGTGGCAGAACACGACTGGATCGCCCTGGCCGACACGAACTGCCCACAGCCGACACCCGTCGTCGGTAATCACTGTCTGCTCCACATCGGCCAGTCTGACTCACGCAAGGGTCTACCACCTCACTCATGCATGAAGATCACGGCTCACCTTGTGGAAACCAGGGCAGCCAATGGGGTGTAAAGCATCAGCCGAAGTCACAGCGTCAAGCGATACAGGGCATAACACCACCGCAACACATTGCCGAATTGTTCTTATAGATATCAAGGCGGCAGCGCTCCGCGCCGCCGCACGGCGCGGCGTGCCCGCCCACGCCGCGCGGACATCGGGACCGGGCATGCGGCCTGGGGGCCGGTCCCGGCCCGCGCCCGCCCGGCGGAACGGGCAGACCCCGCCGCCCGCCGCACCACCCCGCCCGCCGCAGCCAACCGCACCCGCCGACCGAAGTACGCGCCGCCGCCAAGGCCACCCGAATCAGACGCGACAAGAGCCCCGCCATCATGCGATGACAGGGCTCAAGTTGCCGAAAGATTGGCGCTCAGATTCAGGGGGCGCCGTGCCGTTCTCCCGGCCACAGCACCCAACCAAGATCTTTTAACCCCAGGCCGCGGGACCGGCCATGATCAACTTTCCGCCGCAGTGTCGCCGGCCGAACTCCCTCGCGGTCGCCCTACGGGTGACCTGCGGTCATTCCGCCGGCCACACCGCTCGGTGCTCCCGTCTCCCCGTAGAGCAGAGTTGTCCTACCCCGCGCGAGCCTCCGTGCCCACGTTCCTTTCAACCAAGCCTGTCCGTTGAGGCCCAATACTCCAGCCATTCATGCGCTACACGTGTCATCCGCTTAATCCAGGGAGCCGAATCGTTGCCCGCGATCTCATCCCATAGCCTCACGTTCGCCCGCGCGAAGACCTCTATGCCTTCCTCGGGAGCACTCGACCAGGCAGGCGTCTGCGCGACAACTCTTTCCGCTTCCTCTGCGGTATGGCCCCCGGCCATCAGGCGCAGGATGAGACACGCCGGATCGATCCAACCGGCCCCTCGGGTAGGCCATGCCCAGTCAATGAGCAGGGCTCTGCCATCGGCTATCAGGACATTGACCGGGTTGTAGTCGGTGTGCAGAAGCCGATCACCCCTCAACCATTTCAACTCCTCCGGAGCAGCCACATACGTCCGCCAGCGATGCTCAGCGACCTTCATCGGCAGATTGGGACAGGAGAGTTTCCCGAGCGCCATCATGGTGCCGACAAGCAGGGGAAGATCCGATGATCCGGGCCCGAAGTCGGCGTGGTGGCCGTCGACGGCCTCGAATCCGAGAACATCCCACTCGCCTTCGACCCGCCACAGCAGGCGAGGCGCTAGACCGTGGACGTGCGGGTTGATCATTGCTTCCATGTCTTGGGTCCATCGACGGGGATAGTCTCGGTGCAGCCCTTTGATGAACACCTTGCCCGAGACGGTGTCCAGCAGCGCCGCGACCGCAGAATTGAGCCCTTCCGACACCGTTTGCGACGACCACACCGAGCCTGTGTGCTTCTCGACGGCAGCCCTGGTCTCGTTCGGGAGATCGTCCCAGTGGATGCGCGCAACCGCCATAACTCTCCACTCCTCACGCCGAAGGGCCGCCCCACGCCATCGTAGGGCGGCCCTCACCTCAGCACCTTCTAGTACGGAGCGTCGTCACCGGCAGAGCAGGAACACTTGTTGGAGTCAACAAGCATGTCCAGGTCCGCGATGAACTCGATCTCTGGTTTGTCGACGGGTCTTGCCCCGATTTCGACGGAAACAGCGGTCATCAGGCTTTCACCTCCTCTCTTTCTTGGTGCTGGCAGTAGTTCCGCAGAGGCGATTTCGCCTTGCGGTAGAGGGTGACGAGCGGCATGCAGGTCCCACACGAACCGCTCAGGGTGCAGCCGGTACACCCGCCCTGCCGCAGCAGCAGGGAGTCCGCGATAGCGCCCAGCCGGGTCAGCCCTTCGACGCCCTCGTCCATGAGCGGGATCTGCGGATCACGGCCGATCTTGCAAATGCTGGCCATGCCGTGCGGGTCGACATGGAAGAAGGTGTGGCCCGCATGGCAGCCGGTGAACGGCTTGCGCTTGCGCAGATGCTCCATCGACTGCGTTGGCAGGGTCTCCGGACCGCCGTAGATCGTCGGAGACATGTTCACGAAGGCGTCGTGCGGAATCCCCCACGCGTCAGCCATCGCCTGCATCTGTTCTAGCTCGTCCTTGTTCGTGTTGGTCACGATCAGACTGAGCTTCAGAGGCAGACCGGCCTCACGCGCCGCCGCTAGACCCTTGGTGAACAGCCGGTAGGCACCCCGGCGACGGGTCAGCCCGTCGTAACTCGCCTCAGTCGCGCCGTACATGCTGAGGGTGATGTCGTGCGGCCGATGGGTGGTCAGCAGTTCCAGGATCTTCGGGTTAGCCAGGCGGGAGCCGTTGGACAGGATGGTCAGCATCATGCCGAGTTCGTAGGCCAGGCCGTACACCTCGGGGAAGAGTTTGTCGATCATCGGTTCGCCACCGGTGAGCTGGAGCCATAACACCCCGGCGTCACGCAGGATGTAGAGCAACTTTTCCCGCTCGGGCCAGGACAGTCCCTCGAACTTCTTCAGCCCGAGGTAGCAGTGCTCGCACTCGTAGTTGCAGCCCAGGTTGAGTTCGTACGTCGCCCGGACATACCCGTAAGGAGACTCCGGCCTGATAAGCACCGTTTCGGCGAACGAACTCCCGGAGAGGTCGTACCCCCAGGACGCGGAGACGGCATCGGTGAACCACGAAGGCGACGACGCGGCTTCCGCGAGCTCCCGATACTTACCCTCGGAGATCTTCAAACCTCCAGGACTTCCGGGCCGGAGCACCACGTACTCGCCGAGGAACGGACTCACGATGAGCTTGTGCATGGTGGTCATGTCGCCCTCCAGGTTGTTCACTTGTTGCGGTTGTTAGTCCCGCCGACCGGCGGCCTTCGACGGGGTAGGAATAGGGCCAGGAGCCCCCGGATGACTCCTGGCCAGGTGCGGCGGCGGCAATTGGGGAAGCCGCGCCGCCGCACCAGCTCTATGGGATTAGCCAGCGGCGAGATGGAACCAGACCGCCCGGCCAATATCCGGGTCGTAGTCGGTGCCCCATCCGCTAGACAGGGAGTTCACCCAGGTCAGACCCCGTCCGCTGAGGCCGTCATCGGCTGGCCGCATCGCAGGAACGTTGAACACCGACCCTCCATCGATCACTTCGATGAGGAGCAGATCGTCGCGCAGTCCCACACGGACTGTGATCACTTCATCGGGACCCGCGTCACTGTGGAGGATCGCGTTGGTGACGACCTCACTCACTAGCAGCTCCACCGTCTCTAAGACCTCCGTTGAGGCGTGAGCACTCAGTACGCCCACCACCCACTTGCGCGCCCGCCCGGCCGACTGCGGAACTCCGTAGAAACTCCGCTGACCCAGAACCCGCAGGCCAGCCCAGCGCTTGACCATCGCCTCGAACGCCGCGTAGACGCTTTCCCTGGTCACTCTGCAGCTACCTTGCGAATGGTCGGCGCCGCGTCCTCACTGAGGGCGGCAATCCACTGATTGCGGCCCCGCCCCCACGAGTAGACCCACCTGCCGCCACGGAGCAGGGCGAGCACCCGCACCGGTCCCGCCGCGCGCGACACCACTAGGCACGGCTCTTGGGACGGCGCGAGTTCTACCCGCACCCCGACGCCCAGCCAGCGCAGATCCCACGCCAGCCGCACCAGGTGAAGGTATTGCTGCTGTGGATAAGTTCCTTCTGCAAGCGGGACAGCTCTAGAGTTGTCCATGGGTCGCACCTCCAGTGTGCGGTCAAGGACCCGTCCAGTGCGCAATCACTGAGGCGGGTCCGCTCTTATATGAGCTTGGATGCGAGCGAGAGCTACGCCATGCCTCTAGTGCAGACAGGAGCGTCGCGACTCTTGAGCGCAAGCCGTAGCCCCTGCTGTACAGAGCGGAGAAGCACTCATGGGGCGATCATCGCTGCGGGCATTGGCCCTAGTTAATGCCGTAGCACTGGCAGCACTGGGATTATTCTTCTCACGAATATCCGTGCGGTAGCACTTCCGCGCCTAACCTAACGTTATGAGACAGGACCAAGGCCGTCCCTCGCTTCAGTTCTGGTCCACGCCCGCCGTAGCAGCCGCTCTCGCGGAGTGCGACATCCCCGCCGTCCTCGCTGAGGTACAGCGGGCCAACGGATGGACGCAGGGCCAACTAGCCGAGGCGGTCGGCTACTCCCAGAGCTGGGTTTCTAAAGTGCTGCGGAATCGTCAGCCGCTCACGGTGGACCAGGTCCGGGAAATATCAGTCCGAATCGGACTTCCGCTTCATTTGCTCCGATTCGGTGCCCGAGGGGATGACGATCCAACGAAACGCAGAGAATTCGGTAAGGCGGTAGCTTTCACGGCTCTCGCAGCCCTACCCCTGCCTAAGCGTGCGGAGGTAGACGAAACCACCGCACCTACTTTGACCAACATCACCGGCGCTCAACGACGCCTAGAGGCAACGACGCCCGCTAATGAGCTAGCCCGAGGAGCCGTAGCCCATGTGAATCTGGCGAACCGTGTCCTCGGACGCGCTACCCAGTCCGACTTCGCCAATGACATCCGTGCAGTGATGAGCGAAGCCGCTGGCTTCGCCGCATGGCTTCATGCCGACATGCACGACATCGGCACCTCGCGCACCTACTACCGTTTGGCGATCGACAGCGCCCGTCAGGCCGAACACTCCCTGTTGGCGGCTTACATGATCGGCAGTCTGGCCGCCTTCGAGATCGACGCCGATGATCCCATGTTGGCGCTAGACCTACTCGCCCAAGCGCGGAGGGAACTAGGTGAACAGCCACCGGCAACCGCACGAGCATGGCTGTGCAGCATTGAGGCACTCGGCCACGCGACCGCCTATGACGCCCCCGCCGCTGTAGCCGCATTACGAGAGGCTGAATCCGCAGTAATTGCTAGCGAACGAGCAGCAGCACCACCATGGCCTTGGGTCTTCCCGTTCGATGATGCGAAGCTCGCGGGCTATCGCGCACTGGTTATGGTGCGACTCGGCCGCGCAGACGAAGCCGTGGCCGCGTTCGCTGAGTCGTTGTCATCGGTCCAACCAGCCATCAAGCAACGTGGAGTGCTCATGACTGAGATCGCCACTGCCAAGGCCATGTCCGGGGACTATGACGAGGCTTTTCACCTGGTGTCAAACGCCCTGACGGTAGGGATCACCTACGGCTCAGAGCGGATCATCCAACGTGCTAGACGGTTCCGCCGAACCTATGGCGGTCCAATGACAAGCAGCGCCCGCGCGTTCGACGAACGTCTTCGCGCGACTCTCCTTTAGAAAGAAGGCCATGATCCGTATCGCCGTCTCCGGACACCGGGGCCTTTCCGCCGCGACCGCTACCCTGATCGACGATGCTATTCGCTCACGGCTTGCCGAGCATGCCCCTACGCTCACGGGTCTGTCATGT
Organism: Streptosporangium brasiliense; assembly: GCF_030811595.1. Lineage (NCBI taxonomy): Bacteria > Bacillati > Actinomycetota > Actinomycetes > Streptosporangiales > Streptosporangiaceae > Streptosporangium > Streptosporangium brasiliense. Next base: position 1,555,422 of record NZ_JAUSRB010000002.1, on the reverse strand, counting down.
CTCGCGGACGGAGCGGATCAGATTTTCGCCCGAGCCGTCATTGACCTAGGCGGAGTGCTGGAGGTCGTAACCCCCGCCAGGCGGTACCGAGAAGGATTACCCGCCGAGGCGCATCAGGAGTACGACGCGTTACTCGTCAGAGCCGAGCAGGTTCACGCGATGGATTTCATCGAATCCACATCTGAGTCACACATGGTGGCCAGCCGTTTCATGCTTGATCACGCTGACGAACTACTCGCCGTCTGGGACGGCAAGCCTGCCAGGGGATACGGCGGAACGGCAGATGTCGTAGGTGAAGCCAGAGAGCGAGGGCTAAAGGTTCATGTCATCTGGCCTAAAGGTGCTCAGCGCTAACGGCTACGTCTGCTCGGGCTACACGGCCCGCTCGGCGTGCCGATTCGCGTGGCGCGTGCGGGTAGGTGCCCCCGCCGCCCAATTGTCCGGGGCTCCCGGAACCCGTCAAGCACGGCTGTACCGGTAGGGCAACCAGCTTGACCGGAAGGTCACCGGGCAAGGTACACACGAAGCCGAACTTGACGGAACCCGGTCGCAGTCCCGGTGTCGGCAGCTATGGGGGCGGGGGGATGTGGGGCGTTCGCGTATGGTGCACGGTCAGGCAACGCCGCCACAACCGGCCCGCTCCCGGAGAGCGGAGCAATAGCAGACGGGGTAAGTGTGCGGGTGATCGCGTGGCAAGACCTAAGGCCCTTGACCTGTGGAGACTTCATTAAGAAGTGTCACAATCCTGCATCGGGCTTGCCCGCGCCGTTCGGGCCGAGCAGGGAGAAGATCGTCCCTCGGGGACGGTCAGGTCGACGCCGTCGAGCACGACCTTGTCGCCGTAGGACTTGCGCAGCCCGTTCGCCGCGATGGCCAGATTCCTCATGCTGGTGCTCCTCGGAGGCTGTGGTCAGAGGTTGTGGATCAGAGGCTGCGGGCGGTGATGTCGCCGTAGGCGGTGGTCGCGTGGATGGTGAGCTGGGCGGCGGTGCCTTCGGTGTTGTTGAGGGCGTTGTGGATGCGGCCGTAGGAGGTGCCGGCGTCGAGGGTGGCGGAGACGCCGGGGGCGGTGTCGATCGAGATGTTGCCGGCTTCGGTGCGCAGGGTGAGGGTGCCGCGGACGGCCTGGGTGATGCGGATGTCGCCCTTGGCGGTGGTGATGTCGGCGGGGCCGGTGAGGCGGCCGACGGTGATGTCGCCGGCGAGGGTGGTGAGGTGGGCGGCGGTGGTCTCGTCGAGCTTGATCGGGCCGTGGGCGGTCTCGACGGTGACGTCGCCGAGGCGTCCGACGGCGCGGAGGTCGGCGCTGGCGGCCTTGGTCTGGAGGTGGGAGTCGGCGGGCAGTTGGATCGTCACCTCGAGGGATCCGGAGGGGCCGAGGAGCTGGTTGGTGGCGGTGGTCTTGATCCGCAGGGTGCCGTCGCGGTATTCGGTGGTGGTCTGCTCGGCGGCCTTCACGTCGCGGGGCTTGGTGGGGTCGGCGGGGAGGATCTCGACGGTGGTGTCGGTGCGGTCGGCGGCGATGAGGCGGATGTGTCCGGCGGGGATGTCCAGGATGGCGGAGATCGGGGTGGGGGTGTCGAACTTCTGCATGGTGGGCTCCGTGCGCTCGTTGTTTCTGATGTCGGAAACGCTACGTTGCCTTCACTTATCCCGCAACGGCAACGTTGCAGATAATCAGCATCAATGCAGGTAGAAGCCACAGAATCGTTGCGATGACTATGAACATAACGCAACACTAACCCCTTTGCTCGTTGCGCTGAATTGAGAGTGAACGCTATCGCGGAGGAACCCGAGGAATGCGGAGGCGAACGCGATGCCGACAGGCAGGCGCACGGACGCGACGCCGAGGCGGTGCGTGAGTACGAGGCGGTGTTCGCCACCGTCTTCATGGCTTCGGGCCTGCCCAAGATGACGTCCCGGGCGCTGGCCTGCCCCTACCCCACCGACACCGGCAGCCTCACCGTGCCCGGACTCGTCCAGCGCCTCCAGGTCAGCCCGGCGTCCATCTCCAAAGCGGTCACGTTCCTGGAGAGCCAGGGCCTCATCCGCCGCGAACGCGACGAACGCCGCCGCGAGCGCTACGTCGTCGACGGACTCTGGTGCCAGGCGGTGATCGCCGGCGCCTGTGCCACCGCCCATCTCGGCGAGACCGTATGGCAGGGCGTCGCTGTCCTCGACCCCGAGACCCCGGCCGCCGCCCGCCTGGAGAACATCCGCCCGCTTCGCGGTGGTCGCCGGGTGGATCCCGGAGGAGCAGGTCCGGCGGACGGAGGCCGAGAGCAGGCTCCGCCGGATGCCGCCGGTCCGTGAGCGTGAGCTCGACCGGGATCAGCTGGCGTCCGTCATGCAGGAATTCGGTGACGCGGTCCGAATTCTCGCCCAGGCGGATCCACTGCGGAAGGGGAAGATCTACGCAGATCTGGGTTTGCGGCTCGTCTATCACCCGAGAAACCGAAAAGTCCTGGTCACCACTGGTGGTGACCAGGACTTCATAGGCCGAGGGTTTGTGTCCGGGGGGGACCACAGCCCTTCGCCCATCTCCTGGGCTCCCAGACGGACCCCTGGCTGGACGTCGAATGACTAGACCAGGCGCGGAACACCAAGTTCTAGATCACTTGCACCTTGTTGCAGGTAGGCATGGCGAGATAACAGGTCAGAAGCGATCGGACTGTGACGATAGCTTCACCTTTTCTGGAGATCTTCGGTATAGCTCTGATTTCACCTCGGATGCAGCGTAGAACTGATCGTGCTGAAGGAAGGGGGGTCTGCAGTGTCTGACAGAAGTCCTATCGAGTGGACTGAGGCAACTTGGAACCCTACGACCGGTTGTGACCAGATTTCAACAGGCTGTGATAACTGCTATGCGCTCACTCTCGCTCGCCGGCTCAAGGCGATGGGGGCTCAGAAGTACCAGAACGACGGTGACCCTCGCACCTCGGGTCCTGGCTTTGGAATCACCCTTCACCCCGATGCTTTAGAGGTACCCCGTCGCTGGAAACAGCCTCGTCTCATCTTCGTCAACTCCATGAGTGACCTGTTCCACGCCCGAGTCCCTATGGACTTCGTCCGGCAGGTCTTCGAGGTGATGGCCGGCACTCCGCAGCACACATACCAGCTGCTGACCAAACGGGCCCATCGTGCTCTGCTGCTCGCCGACAAGATCGACTGGCCCGCCAACGTCTGGATGGGAACCTCAGTCGAGAACATCGACACCATGCACCGGATCGACGATCTACGCCGCATACCAGCAGCTCTACGCTTCTTGTCCTGCGAGCCGCTGCTGGGCCCGTTACCTGGCCTGGATCTAGTGGGAATCGACTGGGTGATTGTTGGCGGTGAAAGCGGCCCAAACCATCGCCTTCTCAACCCGTCCTGGGTGCGTGAAGTTCGGGATACGTGCCAGCAGGCAGGTGTGCCCTTCTTCTTCAAGCAGTGGGGTGGACGTACACCGAAGTCGGGAGGGAGGGCTCTGGACGAGCGCACGTGGGATGAGATTCCTGCGACAGTTGTTGCTGCGGCAAGATAACAAGGGATAGACGTCCTGCGTCTTCAGAGGTACGACAATAATGTGCCAGACAAGACGCTATGGATCTGTGATCCTCACACCGTTGCCAAGCACCAAATCCTTCGCCACTACCTTGACGCTTGGTTTCCGATCCTCGCGCAGGCCCGGAAGTCTCCCATAACCTACGTTGAGGCGTTCGCTGGTCCCGGCATCTACGAGAAGGGAGAGCCAGGCTCTCCTGTAGTGGCTACCGAAGCATTCCTCCGACAACGTCGGTTCTTCACCCCAGGGCGTCGTGTCAACCTCATTTTGATCGAGGAGCGGCGGGACAGGATGGAGCGCCTGTGCTTGGAGATGGCCCAAACGCTCTCCAGACGCGGAGGCCAGCCTGGCGGCATGCATATCGAGTACCACAACGCCGGCTACGAGAGCGTACTGTTCCCAGCGATGACCAGGCTGAACGTTACTCAAGGGCCGATCTTTGCATTTCTTGACAGCTTCGGTGGTCCCGACATCCCCCTGGATGTGGCTCGTCGGATCGCTGCGGTTCCTTCCAGTGAGGTTCTACTCACATTCGGCACTCGTTTCCTCATACAGTTCGGCAAGGTCAGTCTTCACCAAGAGAGCGGTGATCTTGCCTTCGGAGGTCAGTCGTGGCGTGAAGTTCACCAGCAGCCATCACATGCTAAGAAGGCTTTCCTGGTGAGCGAGTACCGGCGTTCCCTGAAGGCTGCAGGCTTCAAATTCGTAATCTCGTTCGAAATGCTTGATGAGCAAGGGCATGACCTTCACCTGGTCTTCGGGACGAGCAGCCTCAAAGGACTGGAGAAGATGAAGGAGGCCATGTGGCAGGTCGATCCGGTTCGGGGAGTCAGCTACCGTGACCCCCGAGATCCTGATCAGCTCGCCTTCGAGTTCGGAGAACATGCGAGTCTTGCTCCACTGCGGCGGGCTCTGCTTGCCGAACTCAGTTCCAGAGACCACACACTGGCCAATCTGAGGGAATACACGCTTTTAGAAACCGTCTACCGGCCTCCGCATGCCACTGCAGTGGTGCGCCAGCTCCTCAAGGATGGGAGCATCGAGCGCGATCCTATCCAAGGTCAACTATCTGAAAAGACCTTGATCCGGGTTGCGGTGCCGCGGCCGCTAGCGCCCGTACAAGATCGATTATTTTGAAACCGATATCGGCTTATGAGCCCATGAACAACCTGAAGTGTCCTGGGTTATGTACCCTCGGGGTTCTGTGAGTCGGCCGGTTGGTCGGTCACATGCTCGGCATAATAGCGAGCCTCGGCTTCGGCGGTGGGACTCGGCCGAGGCGGTGCATGAGGCGCTGCTGGTTTTACCAGCTGACGTAATCGGCAGTGATCAGTTGGACGTCGCCGAGGGCTGCGGAGCGGGCCGCGTCGGCGCGGATGCACTCGTTCCTGTACAGCCCGATCGTGGTCTCGGTCAGGACGCTATCGAACGCGTCCCCGACAGAGCCGATCTAGAGCCGCAGCCCGGACAGCGACAGCGTCTCGCCGAAGCTCACCAACGTGTATAGCGAGCCTGTGACCGAGCGATGAATGGCGCCATCGGTCGGATAGCCGCCGCGGTGGTCGAGCACCAAACGAACCGCCTTGGCCCGGGTCCCGGGTTGTACATGCTCGGCATGAGACACAACCTTTCCAAGAAGTTTCAAGCAGGAGGTGTGCATCAATCTCGGGATGGTTCAAAGTTCCTCTGCAGGCGTCGAGGATATGCGTGGGTGCGTTCCTCAGCTCTAAGGGGCGACCACAACCCTTCGCCCATCTCCTGGGCTCCCAGACAAACCCCTGGCTGGACGTTGACTGACGTGTTCCACCCATTTCATAGACCATCCCCGTGGACACGGGGCCGACCTCGCCCGTCTAGGCGGGGACGAGTTCATGGTGGGACCATCCCCGCGCGGGGATGGTCCGGCGTCGCCTACTTGCTCGACCTGAACGGCTTCGTCGGCCCCGCACCGGCGGGGATGATCCCCGGACTTGCTACACCGAGCCGATCGGCGTCACCTCGGCCCCGCGCCTGCGGGGATGGTCCCTACGCGCCGAGGGGTGGACGTATGAGCGGATCGTTGACCCTCCATCCGGGGATGGTCTCGATGACCGGTCCCCGGCCGGCCGTGAGCCGCTGTTCACGAGATCAAGGCCCGCGAGTTCGTCGTCCTTCTCACGCCCGTGGGGGTGAGCCGCGTAGCGGAAGGCGAAGATCTACGCAGATCTGGGTTTGTGGCTCGTCTATCACCCGAGAAACCGAAAAGTCCTGGTCACCAGTGGTGGTGACCAGGACCTCATAGGCCAAAGGTTTGTGTCCGAGGGGGGACTTGAGCTCCCGGGATCATGGGGGCATTGGGGTACATGTGCGGGCATCCGCACCCGTCTTGAGCTGCCCGATCGCCTTTTCCTGATCTTCGTGGGGACATGCGGAGACATTCGGGAACACGGGCGGCGGTATCGGCCGAAGTATCACGCGGGGGATCAGACGCGGGCGCCTCCTGGAGCAGGTTGAGGCACCTGCAACCCGCGACAAGGCGAGGACGGCAAGGCGATGATGAGGACGGACATCGTGGGTTCCTGGTCCGAGGTGACCAGGTCGATGTGGTGGTCCTCGTTGAAGTCCTCGATGCCGACGTAGTCGGCCTGACCGCCGGTGCGGTAGCGGACCGCGGGCTCGAAGCCGCCGCCGGGCTTGCCGAGGAAGACCGACACCGAGAAGCCAAGGAGGAAGTTGCTGACCGCGACCGTTGAGGCGCCCGCCATGGCAAGGCAGGCGGCAACGGCCGAGACGGACCTGGAAGGTGACATCCGTCCTCCCTCAATTTGCCCCGGGCACGGCCTAGACTCTCCCGCCCGGCCCGTCGAGCATCAGGTACGGTCTCCGGTTCCAGGGATGATCAGGCCGGTCTCGTATGCGATGACCACGGCCTGTGCGCGGCTGGACAGCTTGAGCTTGGTCATGAGGCGGCCCAGATGGGATTTGACGGTGGCCTGGGCGATGTTCAGGCGGGTGGCGATCTGCTGGTTGGCCAGGCCCTGGCCGACCAGGTGGAGCACGGCGGTTTCCTGGCTGGTGAGCTGGGCGAGCTCTTCGGGCCGGCGCCGGTTGGGTTCGGGCGCGGTGACGAAGTGGTGGACCAGGCGTCGGGTGACGCTGGGCGCCAGCAGCACCTCGCCGCGGGCGACCGTGGCGATCGCGGCCAGCATCTGGTCGGCGGGGGTGTCCTTGAGCAGGAATCCCGAGGCGCCGGCGCGCAGGGCGGCGAAGACGTGTTCGTCCAGGTCGAAGGTGGTCAGGATGAGGATCTTCGGGGCCGGGCCGGCGGCGTGGGCGAGGATGTGGCGGGTGGCGGCGACGCCGTCCAGGTTGGGCATGCGGATGTCCATCAAGATGACATCCGGGGCGGTCGCCTCGGCCTGGGCGATGGCTTCGTGGCCGTCGGCGGCCTCGCCGACGACCGCGAGACCGGCATCGGTGCGGAGGAGGGCGACCAGGCCCGCGCGGACCAGGGCCTGGTCGTCGACGACCAGGACGCGGACGGTCCCGCGATCGGTGCCGGGGCCGGTCATCGGGGCGCCCCCGGTCGCGGTGCGCTCTGCCGCGGGTGGGCCGTGGCGAGGACGGGCTCGGCGAGTGGGGAGGCGGGCAGGTGTGCGGTCACGGTGAAGCCGCCGTCCTCGCGTGGGCCGGCGGTGAGGGTGCCGCCGTAGAGGGTGGCTCGTTCGCGCATGCCGATCAGCCCGTGCCCGTCGGCGCTGTGTCCGGTGGTGGCCGGGCCGTCGTTGCCGACCTGCAGCGTGACCGCGGTGGGGTGGTAGGTCAGGGTAAGGGTCACGTCGGCGTGTGGGGCGTGTTTGAGCACGTTGGTCAGTGATTCCTGAGTGATGCGGTACAGGCACCGGTCCACGCCGGGGGGCAGCGGGCGTACCTGACCGGAGGTTTCCCGCCGGATCGACAGGCCCGACAGGCGGGAGCGTTCCAGCAGCGTGTCCAGCTGGACCAGCCCCGGCTGCGGGGCGTAGGAGTCCTCGCCGGTGTCGGACGTGAGGCGCAGGACCGACAGCATGTTCCGGAGTTCGGCCAGCGCCTCGCGGGTGGTGGCGGCGATCGCGGTGAATGCTTCGCGTGCGGTGTCGGGCTCGGTGTCGATCAGGCGGCCGCCGGCACCGGACTGGATCGAGACGACCGACAGGTGATGGGCGACCACGTCGTGCAGTTCCCTGGCGATGCGCACGCGTTCTTCGGCGACCGCTCGCAGGGCTTTCTCCTCGCGTTCGATCTCCAGGTGGCGGGCGTGCTCGATCAGGTCCTGGTGGCGCAGGCGGCGGCTGCGCACCCCTTCCCCGATGGCCCAGGCCGCGCCGAGCTGAAGCGCGTTCTCGACCAGGCTTTTGACGATCGCGAAGGTCAGCCCGGACCTGATGAGGTCGGGAACGAGGAAGCTCGCCATCAACACCAGGGCCAGGACGCCGTCGCGGTAGCCCTCCCGGCGGTAGGCCGCGACGGTGTAGAGGCTGACCAGCACCGGCGGGGCCTGGAATCCGTTGGGGTAGCCGGCCAGGCCGCAGCCGATCAGGCCCGCCGTGATCACCGCAAGGGCGGAGATGGGGTGGCGCCTGCGCAGCACCAGCGGCGCGCTGGTGAGCACCGCCAGCAGGTACGCCAGCACGACCGGGTTATGGGCGGACAAGGCGGCCTGCGTCACCGCCAGCGCGGTCAACACACCGGCCAGCACGCTGTCGGCGACCATCACCGGCAAACCGCGCCACCAGCGGCCCCATCGTCGCACCACGTTCATGAGACGAAGGTAGCCGCCAGCATGACCCGCTTTGTCCTCCTTTGGGAGGAGTCGCCGTTAGGGCAGCGGTCGCAGGAAAGCGGGCGGTTGGTGTGCCGGTGGCAAGGCCCGGATCGGCTTTCCGCACGATGCCCAGGGGCTGCTCACGCCCCTAGCGTTGGACACAGCCGGTGACCAATGATCAACAGGGGGACACCCCTGAATCCGGACACATCACTGCCGGAGCGTCGGAAGCCGACGCGCGCCGGATCCGCTGGAAACAACCTCTTCACCAAGGAATGACGCATGCTCCTCATCAAGCGTGGAACGGCCGCCGCGGTAGCGCTCACGGCCGGAATCGGATTGGGCGCCGCCGGACCGGCGCAGGCGGCCACACCACTGGACCGCTTCCACCATCAGACGATCACCTGGCGCGCCTGCGCGACCGGCCCCGGCGATCAGATGGGCGAGCAGCTGGACGCCGCCGGTGCTCAATGCGCCACCCTCCTGGTCCCGATGGACTACCGCAGGCCGCAGGGGCGGACCCTCTCCATCGCGCTCTCCCGGATCAAGGCCACCGATGCCTCGCGGCGCCGCGGCGTCCTGCTGCTCAACCCCGGCGGACCGGGAGGCAGCGGCCTCTCGATGACGCTCCTGGGCAAGGAAATTCCCGAGGTCGCGGCCCGTTACGACCTGGTGGGCATGGACCCCCGATTCGTCGGCCGCAGCACACCGATCAACTGCCGGTGGCAGACCGACACCTTCCTCCGCTCGGCGGGACCCGACCGGCGTACCTTCGACAAGGGCGTGCGCCTCGCCAGAGAACTGGCGGCGGGCTGCGCCAAGGGCAATCTCCAGGCCCTGCCGTACGCCACGACCAGGAACACCGCACGCGACATGGACGTGATCCGGGCCGCGCTCGGCGAGCAGAAGCTGTCCTACCTCGGCTACTCCTACGGCACCTACCTGGGCGCGACCTACCTGCAGATGTTCGGCTCGCGGGCCGACCGGGTCGTGCTCGACAGCGCCGTCGACCCGCAGGTGTACGGTCCGCGCATGTTCTCGCGTGCCGCCCCCGCGATCGACGCCGCGCTACGGCGCTGGGCGTCCTGGGCCGCATCACATGACAAGGAGTACGGGCTGGGCGGCACACGTGACGCGGTCCTGGCGACCGTAGAGAAGATCAACCGGCATCCCGTGAAGATCGGCGGATACCACGTCGATGCCCAGGTCGTGCCGTACTGGCTGTTCGTACGCCTCTACAGCGACCACCCGCAGTCCTATGCCACCCTTGCCGAGGAGGCGCGGGCGCTGGGCCGTGCCGGCGAAACGCCGCCCGCCTCGCTGAAGGAACTCCTCGACGGCCTGTTCACCGGTGCCGGAGAGGCCTCAGACCGGGCCGGCACGGCGATCCTGTGCGGTGACCGGGCCGCCCCCCGCGACCCGGCGACCTACTACCGCGACATCCAGCGGCACCGCACCGCCGAACCACTGTTCGGACCGCTCTCCCGCAACATCACCCCGTGCGCGTTCTGGCCGGTCAAGCCGCTTGAAGCGCCCACCAGGATCGGCAACTCCGTACCGGCGTTGATCGTCGGCGCGGCCGGCGACCCCGCGACGCCCTACCCGGGTCAGCAGGCCATGCACCGGGCGCTGACCGGCTCCCGCATGATCACACTGAACGGCGCCTACCGCCACGGCGCCTACATCGTGGATGGGAACACCTGCGTCGACACCAAGGTGACCCGCTACCTGGTCGACGGTGTCCTGCCCGGCAAGGACGTCACCTGCAGCCGCCCGGCCGCCTGACACGTTCGCCCCGCACCACCCGCGGGCCCGCAGGCGCGACCGGCACCGACCCCGAGGCCACCTGCGGGCCCACGCTCACCGGCCCGCGCACCTCAAGCCCTGCTTCGGCCGGCGAGGAGACGACATGCCTGCCCACATTTCCGGTCGCACCGATCACCAGAATCCTGCTCATGGGGCGACCGTAAAATCTCGAATCAACTTCAGGTCAAACCTAGTGTCCTGAGTCATTGATCCGTTGTTAGTCAGGTCATGGGGCGTCCTGGGCCAAGGCTGGCTGCGCTGATGTTGACGGATTATGAGCGGCAGACGCTACGGCAGTGGCAGAGGGCCTCCTCGACGCCGCAGGCACTCGCCTTGCGGTCACGGATCGTGCTGGCGTGTGCGGAAACGGATGACCACGGGCTGCCCCGCGCGGCCAGCGCGGTGGCTCGGCAGATAGGTGTCACCACCGAGACGGTGTGCAAGTGGCGGGCTCGGTTCGTACGCGACCGGCTGGACGGGCTCGGCGATGCGCCCTGGCCGGGACGGGCGCGCACGGTCGCCGACGAGCAGGTCGCCGTGGTCGTGCGGGCCACGCTGGAGACCAGGCCGAAGAACGCTACGCACTGGTCGACCCGGGCCATGGCCGCCAAGACGGGCCTGTCGCAGTCGACCATCTCGCGGATCTGGCGGGCCTTCGGGCTGCAGTCGCACCGGGCTGAATCCTTCAAGCTGTCGACCGACCCGTTGTTCGTCGACAAGGTCCATGACGTGGCCGGCCTGTATCTGGATCCGCCGGAGCGGGCGCTGGGTTTGTGTGTGGATGAGAAGTCACAGATCCAGGCCCTGAACCGGTCTCAGCCAGCGCTGCCGATGATGCCCGGGGTGCCCGAGCGCCGCAGTCACGACTACGTGCGCTCGGGCACCACCACGCTGTTCGCCGCCCTGGACGCCGCCACCGGCAAGGTGATCGGTCCGCTGCACCGACGGCACCGCACGATTGAGTTCAAGAAGTTCCTGGCCAAGCTTGATCGCGAGGTTCCCGCCGGTCTCCAGGTGCATCTGATCTGCGACAACTGTGAGAATCAAGGTCGTACCGCCTCGGATCAGGCCTGACCTGTGCGACAACTGGCCCCGTGTCCTGCCGTAGATCTGTCGGCCTGATCGGGGCGGTGCTGCATGCGCCGGTCCGGTGGAGTGTGTCCCGATAGGGGCCTTGGCCTAGAAGGCACCGTCACAGTCCTGACCGCCCTCACCGGCCCGGTGCTGGCCATCAGCCCCGGAACGATCAGGAGCCCGACGACCTATGACCAACATGCCCCACCCCGCCCAACCTGGCCACGCCATGGCTGCCGGCTATCGGTCGCTGCTGGGGTGGGCGCGAGGGTTCGGGATGGTGGTCCGCGCTGGTGTGGAGTGCACCGGTTCCTACGGGGCCGCGCTGACCCGGCACCTGCGTCAGGCGGGCATCCAGGTGGTAGAGGTGAACCAGCCGGACAAGGCGGCCCGCCGTCGGCGGGGCAGGACCGATGCGGTCGACGCCGAGGCCGCAGCCAGAGCAGTGTTGTCCGAGCCGGCCACCGCGGTGCCCAAGTCCGGCGATGGGCACGTCGAAGCGATGCGCGTGTTCAAGCTGGCCAGGGACTCGGCCGTTAAGATCGTGTCCTACATGGTGAGTTTGAGATGTCGCTTATGGCAGGTCATGGCTGCAGCGAGGGTGAGAAAGGCCAAGTAGGCGTAGGGGTAACGCTCGTAACGGGGTGACAGGCGCCGGTAGCCGAACAGAGGCAGTCCGGCCGCGTCCGACAGGACGTGCAGCTTGGAACCGGGCTTACCCCGGTCCACGGGCGAAGGACCTGTGTGTTCGCCCCCTTTTTTTGGCGCGCACATGCGCCGAGTCGAGCACCACGTGCGACACATCCAGCAGGCCATCGCCGGCCAACTGGTCCAGGACGGCCTGGTGCAACCGCTCCCACACCCCGGCACACGACCAGATCAAAAACCGGCGATGCACAGTGGACTTCGAGGCTCCGAAACACGGCGGCAGCGCCCGCCAGGAGCATCCGCTGACCAGCACGTAGACGATCGCGGCGAACACCGCCTCATCAGCGACACCGACGATCCCACCGCCCTGCGGGCGCACCCGAGGCGCCGGCAGCAACGGCCGCGCGATCTCCCACAACCCCGCCGGGACGATCCAGTCCCATTGCCCGCCGTCCATGGTGAGTTCAACGACTCACCCACCATGTAGGGCACGCTGTAAGGGAGGGCGACACCAAGCCCGCCAAGCCCCGTGTGGTCGATCTCGACGCCGCCACGGTGGCGTTACTCAAGGCGTACAAGCGCGAGCGGGGCGGGATGGCGCTACAGCTCGCCCGGGACGACGCGCTCGTCTTCGGCGATCAGGAGGGCAACCACCGGCACCCCGAGCGGTTCTCGCGCGGCTTCCAAGGCCAGCTTGGGCGTTGCGAGAGGGCGTTCGAGAAGGTCGGACGGGAGGCCCTGCCGCGCATCCGTGTGCACGACCTCCGCCACACCCACGCCACGATCCTCATCGCGGGTGGCAAGCCACTGAAGATGGTCGCCGAGCGCCTCGGTCACGCCGACCCCGCCATCACCCTCCGGGTCTACGCTCATGTCATACCCGGCAATCAGCGAGAGGCCGCCGACTGGTTCGCGGTCCTGGTCGCGAGTGCGTGATCCCGTGCTCGACCCCATAAGTATCAGCGGAGTATCACGCCTCGTTCCGGAGGCAGAAATAAAGATGCCCCGAGCCTGTGACCTGCACATTCTCAGGGCCTTCATGGTGTCCGAGGGGGGACCACAACCCTTCGCCCATCTCCTGGGCTCCCAGACGGACCCCTGGCTGGACATCGAGTGACGTGTTCCGCCCGTTTCCGTAGACCATCCCCGCGTGCGCGGGGCTGACGCGCAGCTCGTTCACCGCGACTATGAGGAAGAGGGGCCATCCCCGCGCGAGGATGGCCCCGATGACCGGTCCCCCGGCCGGCCATGAGCCGCCGTTCGCGAGGTCAAGGCCCGCGAGTTCGTCGTCTTTCTCACGCCCGCGGGAGTGAGCCGCGTAGCGGAAGGCGAAGATCTACGCAGGTCTGGGCCTGTGGCTGGTCTATCACCCTGGAAAGAGAAAAGTCCTGGTCACTTCGTTAAGTGACCAGGACCCTCAGGACCCCATGGGGATCAGTGCGTGTCCGAGGGGGGACTTGAACCCCCATGCCCCGCAAAGGGCACTAGCACCTCAAGCTAGCGCGTCTGCCTATTCCGCCACCCGGACTTGGTGCCTGCACGCGGGACCGTCATCCCGCGTCGGCGGAATCAGGTTAGCAAACTCTTGAGCTTGCGTCATATCGGTATGGGACCGGGGTCGGGAGGGATGCCCGTGGAGCGGTGGCGGCGGCAGGATGGGAGGCGCAAGCCGTACGGAGACGAAGGAGTCGACATGACCGCGCTCAATGGTGAGGACGAGGTCGCGGAGCTGTGCCGTGACCTGATCCGGATCGACTCGACCAACGCGGGCGACAACGCCGGCCCCGGTGAGCGGGAGGCCGCCGAATACGTGGCCGGGAAGCTGGCGGAGGTCGGGCTGGAGCCGCGGATCCTGGAGTCCGACAGCCGCAGGGCGAACGTGATCGCCCGCATCGAGGGGGAGGACCCATCCCGCGACGCGCTGCTGCTCCACGGTCATCTCGACGTGGTCCCCTTCGACGCCGGCGACTGGACCCACCACCCGCTCGGCGGGGAGATCGCCGACGGCTGCGTCTGGGGGCGCGGCGCGGTCGACATGAAGAACATGGACGCGATGATCCTCGCGGTCGTCCGGCAGCGGCTCAGCGAGGGGCGCCGGCCGCCGCGGGACGTGGTGCTGGCGTTCACCGCCGACGAGGAGGCCGGCGGCACGTACGGCGCGCAGTGGCTGGCCGGCGAGCACAAGGACCTGTTCGAGGGGTGCACCGAGGCGATCGGCGAGGTCGGCGGGTTCAGCGTCTCCCTCGACGAGGCCCGAAGGCTCTACCTCATCGAGGCGGCCGAGAAGGGCATCGCCTGGATGCGGTTGACCGCCAGCGGCCGGGCCGGGCACGGCTCCATGCTCAACGGCGAGAACGCCGTCACGGAGCTGGCCGAGGCGGTCGGCCGCATCGGGCGCTACGAGTGGCCCGTACGGCTGACGCAGACGGTCCGGACCTTCCTCACCGAGACCTCCAGGGCGCTGGAGCTGGAGCTCGACCTGGACGACGCAGAGGCGACCGTGGCCAAGCTGGGCCCGCTGGCCCGGATGATCGGCGCCACGCTGCGCAACACCGCCAACCCCACCATGCTGCAGGGCGGTTACAAGGCCAACGTCATCCCGCAGACCGCGACCGCGCACGTGGACGGCCGCTTCCTGCCCGGATACGAGGAGGAGTTCTTCCAGACGCTCGACGAACTGCTCGGCCCCAACGTGACCAGGGAGTTCGTCTACCACGACATCGCCCTGGAGACCGGCTTCGAGGGGCCGCTGGTGCGGGCGATGACCGACGCGCTGCTCGCCGAGGACCCGGGCGCGCTCGCCGTGCCGTACACCCTGTCGGGCGGTACGGACCTGAAGGCGTTCAGCCGACTGGGCATGCGCGGCTTCGGGTTCGCGCCGCTGAAGCTCCCGGCGGACTTGGACTTCTCCGGGATGTTCCATGGGGTGGACGAGCGGGTACCGGTGGATTCGCTCCGGTTCGGGGTGCGGGTGCTTGACCGCTTCCTGGACGGTTGTTGAGACGTTCCGCGGAAAACCATTGCACTGACTACCCGTAGTGCTAACGTAACTCTCCGTCGAGGGGTTGGGCCGCGCGTGAAGCGGGTCCACCCAGGAGCTTTGGGGAGGTCACGTGGCACGCATGCCGCAGGAGCAGTGGAGGGCGTCCTCGCCCGCTGCTCGGCGCGCGCCCGTGGCCGTTTCCGCTGACGAAGCGATCTTCACCCGGGCTGACCGGATGGCGCGGTTCGCGGCCGGCAGCCGGCAGATCGTCATGCGAGTCTCCGCGGTCGGCGCCCTGCTGGCCGCCGGATGGCTGCTCGCGGTCGTCTTCGGGCTCCTCGGCGCCGCTCCGGCGGCCGCGGACACCACCGCGGCGACGGGAGTGGCGCGCTCCGGCGCCCCCGACTCGGCCGCTTCCGGATCGGCCCTCCAGGCCGATGTCTTCCCCACGGAGAGCGGCGGGCTGTCGGCGTCAGGAAACGCCGAGGCCATGGCCGGGCGAGGCATAGACGGGCTCACCAGCCAGTCGAAGCCGGCGTCCCCGGCACCCACCACCGTTGACCACAGCTCTGGCGCCGATGGATTCGTGCCCCAGACCAACGGTGGATCCGGCTTCTCGGGGCCGGGCGTGGGGGACCTCTCGCGGTTCGTCTACGACCCGCGGTTGACGGCTCAGCGCGCCCCACTGGCGTGTGTGCTCCCCCCGGTGGTCCGCACAGCGGCGGACGACCCTTCCTTCTCTCCTGACTGACTCCGTCCCGTAGATCGGCCGCCTCTCCAGTCGAGCCTGCCGGTCGCGGAGCGTGCCTCAGCCCCCGTCTCCAGGGGAGCCGCTCCGCTCCATGACGGTCAGTGATTTCCCATCCCTCGTGACGGCCCCGGGGCTCCCGCTGTGCGGGCTCCCGTCAGGACCTCGCATGGCTCCGCACGCCGGTCACGAGATGTCAGGTATCCCCCCAAGAACCGCAAGGAGCATCAATCATGCGTACGTGGGTTAAGGGCACGACCCCCGCGGCACTGCTCGCGCTGGGCGTCATGACCCTCGGCAGCGGTACGGCTTTCGCGGACACCTCCGGCGACAACTCGATCGGCGGCGGCAACCAGGTCAACGCCCCGATCTCCCTGCCGATCGACATCAGCGGCAACGCCGCGGCCGTCGCCGGCACCTCGACGGCGGCCTCCCAGGGCGGCGCCTCCGTCGAGAACAACGGCGGCGGCGGCATCCCCGGCGAGACCTCGGGCAGGGGCAGCGTCCTGGGCGGCAACCAGGTCAACGCCCCGATCACCGCCCCCGTCAACGCCTGCGGCAACGCGCTGTCGCTGTTCGGCGGTTCCGAGGCGGGCTGCAAGGGCGGCGCGTCCGTCCGGGGCGGCGGCCGGGGCGGGTCCGGGGGCAACCGGACCGACGGCGACCACAGCGTCCTGGGCGGCAACCAGGTCGTCGCCCCGATCACCGCGCCGATCAACGCCTGCGGCAACTCGATCGCGATCTTCGGTGACGCCGTCGCGGGCTGCAGGGGCGGCGCGTCCGTCCGGGGCGGCGGCCGGGGCGGGTCCGGGGGCAACACCACCTCCGGCAGGTCCTCCGTGCTCGGCGGCAACCAGGTCGTCGCCCCGATCACCGCCCCCGTCAACATCTGCGGCAACTCGGTCGCGGTCGTCGGCGATGCGTTCTCCGGCTGCAGGGGCGGCGCCGAGGTGACCGGCGGGCCAGGCCGTCCGGGCCGGCCCGGCAAGCCCGGCTATCCGGGTGGGCACGGCCCGCGCCCGGGCTGGCATCCCGCGGCGGGCGGCAACGACACCGACGGCCGCTTCGCCGCCGGCAGCGGCAACCAGGTGATCGCTCCGATCACCGCCCCGGTCAACGTCTGCGGCAACGCGGTCGGCAACGCCGAGGCGGGCTGCAAGGGCGGCATCTCCGCCGGGAACGCCGGGAACGCCGGGGGTGGCGCGGGGGGCAACCGCACCTCGGGCCGGAACGGTGTGCTCGCGGGCAACCAGGTGGTGGCGCCGATCACGGCGCCGATCAACATCTGCGGCAACGCCGTCGCCGTGCTGGGCAAGGCCTTCGCCGGCTGCAAGGGTGGCGCCTCGGTCTCGTCGAAGGGTGGTGGTCTCGGGGCTGGGGGCAACCGCACCTCGGGTGCGAACGGTGTGCTCGCCGGTAACCAGGTGGTGGCGCCGATCACGGCGCCGATCAACATCTGCGGCAACGCCGTCGCCGTGCTGGGCAAGGCCGAGGCCGGTTGCAGGGGCGGTGCCTCGGTCTCGTCGAAGGGTGGTGGTCTCGGGGCTGGGGGCAACCGCACCTCGGGTGCGAACGGTGTGCTCGCCGGTAACCAGGTGGTGGCGCCGATCACGGCGCCGATCAACATCTGCGGCAACGCCGTCGCCGTGCTGGGTGACGCCGCGGCGGGCTGCCTGGGAGGCTCCCACGTCGGCGGGCCGGGCGGCGGGCACCACGGCGGGCATCACGGCTACGGCCACTGGGCCCAGCGGGTCGGCGGCCGCGCCGACGGCGGCCTCGTGCCCGCCCTCCCCGTCATCCCGGCTCTCAGCGGCGCCCAGAGTGCGGGCAAGGCCGTCCCGGGTCTCGGCGGCGCCCAGGGCGCGGGCAAGCCGGGACGGCGTGCGCACGGCGCCGGGCTGCCGCAGCCGCCCCTCGTCGGCGAGGTGCGGGACATGGCCGGCCTGCCGGAGCTGCCGGCCGTTCCCGGCACCCCGATGGCCGCCCAGGACGTGCGGCAGAAGGCCGGTTCGCCGCTGGCCCCCGCGACCGACCTGGTCTCCTCCACCCCGATCGGCGGAGCGCTCCCCGTGGGCGACCTCGGTCTGATGAGCGCCGCTCAGCCCGCGGGGGTGACCGGAATGAACTCCGGCTCGCTGGCCGTCCTGCTGCTCGGTGCCATGGCCGCCGCGTCCGCCGCGCTTTTCGCGACCGCCCGCCGCATCCGTTTCGGCCGGAAGTAAGACAGTAGTAACTCTCCAGCTATGTCCCCTCGGATCCCCCGAGGGAGGCGCACAGACGCTTCACCGGTAGCGAGGGAGAGTGGCGGTTCCGGACCGCCCTCTTCCCTTGTACGGCGAGGCAGAGAAGCTTTGCCCGTTCCGGGGGCGCGGCCCGGGACGGGCAAAGCCATGTCCGGGGCCGGCGGCCCTCACCGGGGTGACCGGGGCGTGCGCAGAGTCACATCGTCCTGGTCACACGTATGATCTTGCGACGCAGTCGGACGTCCCGGCGGCCGTCGGGATACAGTCTCAGGCGGTCGAGTTCCCAGTCGCCGTATTCTGCATGTTCGGTGAGAATCTGCCGGGCGGCGTCTCTGGAGGTGCCACGCGGAAGATGGAGAACCAAGTAGGAGTAGTCGAGCACAGCGATTAGTCTCCGAGGGTGGGCTGGGGGACGTCGGCACTCATAGGGCTTTATTGTGCGTCCTTGCGGCTTTCCTTGGGAGTGTGCCCGATCCAGACCGGGTAACCCGAGGGGAAGAAAACGGGGAACCAATGCGAACAGCGAGGTAGGAAGCAGCGTGCCAGCCAAGAACGGCAACGCCGGCGGAACCCGCCTGGTGATCGTCGAGTCGCCTTCCAAGGCGAAGACCATCGCTGGGTACCTCGGCCGCGGCTACGTCGTGGAGTCCAGCATCGGGCATATTCGCGACCTCCCCGAGAAGGCCGACGACATCCCCGAGAAGTACAAGGGTGAGTCGTGGGCCCGCCTGGGCGTCAACGTGGACCACGAGTTCGAGCCACTCTATGTCGTCAACCACGACAAGAAGGCGCAGGTGAACAAGCTCAAGCAGCTGCTTAAGGACGCCGACGAGCTCTACCTGGCCACTGACGAGGACCGGGAGGGCGAGGCGATCGCCTGGCATCTGCGCGAGGTGCTCAACCCCAAGGTGCCGGTGCACCGCATGGTGTTCCACGAGATCACCCCGCGGGCGATCCAGGACGCGGTGGCCAACCCGCGTGCCCTGAACCTGCGGCTGGTCGACGCCCAGGAGACCCGGCGCATCCTCGACCGCCTCTACGGCTACGAGGTCAGCCCGGTCCTGTGGAAGAAGGTCAAGCCCCGCCTGTCGGCCGGCCGCGTGCAGTCCGTGGCGACCCGGCTGGTCGTGGAGCGCGAGCGTGAGCGCCTGGCGTTCACCAGCGCGAGTTACTGGGACCTGCAGGCGCTGTTCGACACCGGCCGCCCGGAGTCCCCGCGCGAGTTCACCGCCACGCTGACCGGTGTGGACGGCAAGCGCGTCGCCCAGGGGCGTGACTTCGCGAGCAACGGCACGCTCAAGAGCGCCGACGTGGTCCACCTGGACGAGCAGGCGGCACGGGCCCTGGCCGGGCGGCTGACCGATACGGCCTACAAGGTCAACTCGGTCGAGCGCAAGCCGTACACCCGCAAGCCGTACGCGCCGTTCCGGACGACCACGCTGCAGCAGGAGGCCAGCCGGAAGCTGGGCTTCTCGGCGAAGTCGACCATGCAGATCGCCCAGCGCCTGTACGAGAACGGCTTCATCACCTACATGCGTACCGACAGCATCACGCTGTCGGAGACCGCCATCGCCGCCGCGCGCAGCCAGGCCATCAAGCTGTACGGCTCGGCGTACGTGCCCGACAAGCCGCGTGTCTACGCCAGCAAGGTGAAGAACGCCCAGGAGGCGCACGAGGCGATCCGTCCTTCGGGCGAGGAGTTCCGCACGCCGGGCGAGACCGGGCTGAGCGGCGACATGTTCCGGCTGTACGAGCTGATCTGGCAGCGGACCGTCGCCTCCCAGATGAAGGACGCGGTCGGCGAGTCGGTCAGCGTCAAGGTGGGCGGCACCTCCAGCTCCGGCGAGCGGGTCGAGTTCGGCGCCACCGGCCGGACCATCACCTTCCACGGCTTCCTCAAGGCCTACGTCGAGGGCGCGGACGACCCGTCGACCGACCGCGACGACTCCGAGAAGCGCCTGCCCAACCTGGACGAGGGCGACCGCCTCACCGCGGCCGAGCTCAACGTGCTGGCGCACGCCACCAAGCCGCCCGCGCGCTACACCGAGGCCTCGCTCATCAAGGAGCTGGAGGACCGGGAGATCGGCCGTCCCTCGACCTACGCGTCGATCATCGGAACGATCCTGGACCGCGGTTACGTCTTCAAGAAGGGCACCGCGCTGGTGCCGTCCTTCCTGGCGTTCGCGGTGGTCAACCTGCTGGAGCAGCACTTCGGCCACCTTGTCGACTACGACTTCACGGCCGACATGGAGAAGGTCCTCGACGACATCGCCAACGACCGGGCGGAGCGGGTGCCCGAGCTGCGCCGCTTCTACTTCGGCGAGGAGGGCGACGAGGGCCTGAAGGAGCTGGTGACCGATCTCGGCGAGATCGACGCCAAGGAGATCAGCTCCTTCCCGATCCGGGGCACCGACATCATGATCCGGGTGGGCCGTTACGGCCCCTACCTGGACCGTGAGGGCGCCCGGGTGAACGTGCCCGAGGACCTGGCGCCCGACGAGCTCACCGCCGAGCGGGCCGAGGAGCTGTTCTCCCGCCCGACGGGCGACCGGGAGCTGGGCAAGGACCCGGTGACCGGCAACGTGATCGTGGCCAAGGACGGCCGCTACGGCCCCTACGTGACCGAGATCCTCCCCGAGGAGCCGCCGCCGGCCGAGGGCAAGAAGAAGGTGAAGAAGGCAGACGCCCCCAAGCCGCGCACGGGGTCGCTGCTGAAGTCGATGTCCCTCGACACGATCACCCTCGACGACGCGCTGAAGCTGCTCTCGCTGCCCAGGAAGCTCGGGGAGATCGACGGCCAGGAGGTCACGGCGCAGAACGGCAGGTTCGGTCCCTACGTGAAGAAGGGCACCGACTCGCGCTCGCTGGCCTCCGAGGAGGAGATGTTCACGGTCACGCTGGAGCAGGCCGCGGCGCTGTTCGCCCAGCCCAAGGCCCGGGGCAGGCGCGCCGCCGCGGCGCCGCCGCTGCGCGAGCTCGGTGAGGACCCCGTCTCCAAGAAGCCGATCGTGGTGAAGGAGGGCCGTTTCGGCCCTTACGTGACCGACGGCGAGACCAACGCCTCCCTGCGCAAGGGCGACGAGGTCGAGCAGATCACCACCGAGCGGGCCGCCGAGCTCCTCGCCGACCGCCGCGCCCGCGGTCCGGCGCCCAAGCGGCCGACCCGCGCCAAGGCGAAGGCCAAGGCCTGACACAGGGCTCGGCGGGGCCGGGCGGCCCTGTCGGGCTCTGGCCGCCCCTGGCCGTGTCGGGCCCTGGTCGGGCCTGGCCGGGCCTGGTTGGGCCTGACAGGGCGCACCCGCCTGGCGTGACCTCAGGGAGGCGGGTGCCGTCCGCGCCGCCCTGAGGTCACGCCCTGAGGCGCTGCCCCGAGCGTTGTCCTGAAGCGCTGTCCCTGAGGCGCCGCCCCGAGCGCCGCCCTGAAGCGCCGCCCTGAATCTGAGGCGCTGTCCTGAACCTGAGGCGCTGTCCTGAAAAGGGAACGGATCCGCCGCCCCGGGCGTTCTTCGGAACGCGCCGGGTACGGCGGGCGGGCTCGGCGCGGGAGAGATGGACGGTGACGATCGTGGGGTTCGTGTCGCTGGTCGTGGGAGTGGTGGCGCTGATCCACTACTACCTCTGGCGCCGCCTGGTCCGTGCCACCACGGTCGCGGGCCGGACCCGCCGGGTGCTGACCTGGGTCCTGGCCGGTCTCGCCGTGCTCGTCCCGGTGACGCTCGTCGGCTCGCGGAGCCAGTGGGGGCACTTCCTGGCCTGGCCGGGCTTCTTCTGGATCGCGATCATGTTCTATCTGTCGGTGTTCCTGGTCCTCCTGGAGATCCCCCGCGCGCTGGCCCTGCTCGCCCTGCGCCGTTCCGACCGCCGCCGCGCCGGGGCCCGCCTCGCCCCGCGCCCGGCCGACGGCCAGGACCGCGTGGCCCGGCGCCCCGAGCCCGCGTTGACCGCCCCGGTGTCGGAGTCCGCCGCGAGCGTGCCGGGCTCCGGGCCGGCGCGGCCGTCGGCCGGTCCGGGGGAAGGCTCGGAGAGCGGTGCCGCGGCCCCGGCGGGAGGCGGGCCGGAGGAGGCGATCGGCCGCAGGCTCTTCATCACCCGTACGGCCGCCGCCGTCGCCGGGGTGGGGGCCCTGGCCACGGTCGGGTCCGGGATCAGGACCGCCCTCGGCGACCCGGTGATCGAGTCGGTCAAGGTCGCCCTGCCCAGGCTGGATCCGCGTCTCAGCGGCCTGAGGTTCGCGGTGGTCAGCGACATCCACCTGGGCCCGCTCACCGGCGTCGGGCACACCCAGCGCATCGTCCGCATGATCAACTCGCTGGAGGCCGACGTGGTCGCCATCGTCGGCGACCTGGTCGACGGCACGGTCGCCGAGCTGGGACCGCTGGCCAGGCCGTTGAAGAGTCTCGAATCCCGCTACGGCGCATACTTCGTCACCGGCAACCACGAGTACTACGCCGCCAACGGCCCGCAGGAGTGGATCGAGGAGCTCCGCGGCCTCGGTGTCCGCCCGCTCGGCAACGAGCGCGTCGAGATCGCCCACCGGGGAGCCGTGCTCGACCTCGCCGGGGTCAAGGACATCAACGGCACGGCCTCGGGCGACGGTCCCGACTTCGAGCGGGCGCTCGGCGGCCGGGACCGCTCCCGGTCCACGGTCCTCCTCGCCCACCAGCCGGTCCAGGCCGTCCAGGCCGCCGAGTACGGTGTCGACCTCCAGCTGTCCGGCCACACCCACGGCGGCCAGATGGTCCCCTTCAACCTGATCGTCCCGTTGCAGCAGCCGGTCGTCTCCGGCCTCGGCGAGGTGGACGGCACCCAGGTCTACGTCACCCGGGGCGCGGGCTTCTGGGGGCCGCCCGTCCGGGTCGGAGCCCCGCCCGAGATCACCCTTCTGGAGCTCCAGGGCTAGGAGACTCCGGCGCCGGGGGTTCTTTTCACGGAGGCCGCCTGCGGGGGACAGTCCGTACGTATTACCCTCATGCGACGAGCAGCCGGGCATATCCACCTGGCTCATGTTTTCCCCAGCCCAGCGAGCACCTGGATACGCTGACATCATGACCACCCCTGGCCGGAACACCGCGCGCCGCAAGTCCCCCCACGTGCTGGCCAACGCCCCGTTCCGCAAGCTGTGGACGGCCATGTCGGTGTGCAGCCTCGGAGACTGGCTGAACATCATCGCGTTGACCGCCCTCGCCGGAAACCTCACCAGCGGGGCCGGTTACCAGGCCCAGAGCCTGGCGATCGGTGGCGTCTTCGTCGCGAAGATGCTCCCGGCGATCCTGCTGGGCCCGCTCGCGGGCGCGTTCGCCGACCGGTTCGACCGCCGGCTGACGATGTTCTTCTCCGACCTGCTCCGCTTCGCGCTGGTCCTGTCGATCCCGCTGATCGGCAACTACCAGTGGGTGATCATCGCCACATTCCTGGTCGAGTGCGTCAACCTCTTTTGGGTCCCGGCCAAGGACGCCACGGTGCCCAACCTGGTGCCCAAGGAGCGGCTGGAGGAGGCCAACCAGCTCAACCTGCTGGTCACCTACGGCACCGCCCCGGTGGCCGCGCTCCTGTTCGCCGTGCTGTCGGTCGCCGACGACGCCCTGGGCAGGTTCGTCCCGTACTTCGCCGACCGTGACACCTATCTGGCGCTGTTCATCAACGCCTTCGCGTATCTGGTGTCGGCCCTCATCATCTTCATGCTCAAGGACATCCCGAAGGCCGGCGGGGGGACCACCGCGATCTCCACGCCGTCGGTGCTCCGGCAGATCATCGACGGCTGGCGCTTCGTGGGCGGGAACCGGCCGATCCGGGGTCTGGTCATCGGCATGCTCGGCGCGTTCGCCGCGGGCGGCGCGGTGGTCGGCGTCGCCAAGATCTACGTGGTGGCGCTGCAGGGCGGCGACGCGGCCTACGGCGTGGTGTTCGGCGCGGTCTTCGTCGGCATGGCCTCCGGCATGTTCTTCGGTCCCAGGCTGCTGCGCGAGCTGTCCCGGCGGCGGCTGTTCGGACTGTCGATCATCGTGGCCGGAGTGGTCCTCGCCGCGATCGCGCTCATCCACAACCTGGTGATCGTCGTCCTGCTCACCGTGATGCTGGGGGCGTGCGCCGGGACCGCCTGGATCATCGGCTACACCATGATCGGGCTGGAGGTGGAAGACAGCCTGCGCGGCCGTACGTTCTCCTTCCTGCAGTCGCTCGCCCGGGTCACCCTGCTGCTGGTGGTCGCGGTCGCCCCGACGCTGGCGGGTCTGTTCGGCAGGCACGACATCGTCATCGGCCGGGAGACGTTCTACCAGTTCGACGGGTCCAACCTGGTGCTGCTGATCGGCGCGCTGCTCGCGGTGGCCGTCGGGTTCCTCGCGCTGCGGCACATGGACGACCGCAAGGGCGTGTCGCTCGTCTCCGACCTGGTCGCGGCGGTGCGCGGCGAGCGGTTCACGCCCGAGGAGGCCGAGCAGCCGCGCGGGATGTTCATCGCGTTCGAGGGCGGCGAGGGGTCGGGCAAGACCACGCAGTCGAGGCTGCTGGCGATCTGGCTCCGGGACCAGGGTTTCGACGTCGTGCAGACCCGGGAGCCGGGCTCGACCAAGGTGGGCATGAGGCTGCGCGCGATCCTGCTGGACGCCGTGCACCAGGGGCTGTCGGCGCGCTCGGAGGCGCTGCTGTACGCGGCCGACCGGGCCGAGCACGTGGAGAAGGTCATCCGGCCGGCGCTCTACCGGGGTTCGATGGTGATCTCCGACCGTTACGTGGACTCCTCGCTGGCCTACCAGGGCGCCGGCCGGGCCCTGGAGCCGGGCGACGTGGCGAGGATCAACAACTGGGCCACCGGGGGGCTCGTCCCCGACCTGACCGTGCTCATCGACACTCCGCCGTCGGTCGGCCTGACCCGGCTGGGCGGGGCCGCCGACCGGATCGAGTCCGAGCCGCTGGAGTTCCACGAGCGGGTCCGCCGCGAGTTCCGCTCGCTGGCCGCCGCCGACCCGGAGCGCTACCTGGTCGTCGACGGGACCCTCACCCAGGAGCAGATCTCCCTGCTCATCCACGACCGGGTCCGCGAGGTGCTGCCCGACCCGGTGCCGCAGGAGTCGGAGGACGCCACCGGCACCATCCCCGTCATCCGCGACTGACACCGGCGGTAGGTTGAGGGCGTGGGAGTCTTCGATGACCTTGTGGGTCAGGAGCGGGCGGCCGTGACGCTCCGCCGGGCGGCGGCGGCCGGGGCCGAGCTCCTGGCCGGCGGCCCGGGCACCGGGATGACCCATTCGTGGCTGTTCACCGGACCGCCCGGGTCCGGCCGGGAGGAGGCCGCGCGGGCGTTCGCCGCCGCGCTGTTCTGCCCCGACCAGGGGTGCGGCCACTGCGACATGTGCCATCAGGTGGCGGTCGGCTCCCACCCGGACCTGGAGATCGTCCGGCCGCAGGGGCTCTCCTACGGCATCAAGGACACCCGCCAGCTCATTCTCCGCGCGGCCGGGGCGCCCACCCTGGGCCGCTGGCGCGTCGTGCTGTTCGAAGACGCCGACCGTGCCACCGAGGGCGCCTCCAACGCGCTGCTCAAGGCGATCGAGGAGCCGCCGCCGAAGACGGTCTGGCTGCTCTGCGCGCCCTCCCCGGACGACATGATGATCACCATCAGGTCCCGCTGCCGGCTCGTCACGCTCGTCACCCCGCCCGCCGCCGCGGTCGCCCACGTGCTGGCCACCCGGGAGAACGTGCCCCCGGTGATGGCGGAGTTCGCCGCCAGGGCCGCCCAGGGGCACATCGAGCGGGCCCGCAGGCTGGCCCTGGACGAGGAGACGCGCAAGCGCCGCGAGGCGGTGCTGTCCATCCCCGGCTCGCTCACCGGGGTGGGAGAGTGCGTGGCGGCCGCCGAGCGGCTGGTGAAGACCGCCGAGGACGAGGCCGCGGCCGTCACCTCGGTGCTGAACGAGTCCGAGATCACCGAGCTGCGCAAGATCTACGGTGAGGGATCCTCGGGCAAGGGGCTCAACAGGGGCCTGATCAGGGGTGGGGCCGGAGCGCTCAAGGAGCTGGAGGACCGGCAGAAGTCCCGGGCCACCCGGACCAAGCGCGACGTCATCGACGCGGCGCTGCTCGACCTGGTGGCGTTCTACCGCGACGTGCTGGCGGTGCAGTTCGGCGCGCACGTGGAGCTGGCCACCGAGGACCGCCGGGCCGACCTGGAGGGTCTGGCCCGCGCCTCCACCCCGGAAGACACCCTGCGCAGGATCGACGCGATCATGAACTGCCGCGAGCGGCTGGCGGCCAACGTCAACCCGCAGATGGCCGTCGAGGCGATGACCATCTCGCTGCACCGGCCCCGGCTCTGATCCGGCCGGTGACCCGGTCGGTGATCTGGCTGATGATCTGGTCGGTGTCTCCGAGCAACCTGGAGGCGGTTCTGGCGTCTCCTGGTCATGCAGGCCGAAACCTTGGACCTAGGGAGACCGGAGCCCGCTGAGACGATCAGCGGGCTCTATGCCGAGCACGCGCTCGGGCTGACCCGGCTGGCCCTGGTCATGATCGGGGACCGTGAGTCCGCCGAGGACGTGGTGCAGGAGGCGTTCCTCGGCCTCCACCGCCGGTTCGACCGGCTGAGGGACCCGGACCGGGCACTCGTCTACCTGCGCAGTTCCGTGCTGAACAACGCGCGCAGCGTGCTGCGGCGCAGGCGGCTGCCCTCATGGTTCGCCGGGACCTACGCGCCGCCCGTCTGGTCGGCCGAGTCCGAGGTGATGCTCGGGGCCGAGCGCCGGGCCGTCATGGAGGCCCTTCAGCGGCTGCCGAGGCGCCGCCGTGAGGTGCTGCTGCTGCGTTTCTACGCCGAACTGTCGGAGGAGGAGACCGCCCAGGCGATGGGGGTCAGCCGCGGCACCGTCAAGTCCACCACCCACCGGGCGCTGGACGCGCTCGGCCGTCTGCTGGGGGAGAACCAGTGAACGAGATCGTCAACCGGCTGCGGGACGCGGCCGGGGCCGTCGGGGAGACCGTCCGCGACGTCCCCGCCTTCCGGCCGGAGGCACGCCGTAGCCGTAGGAGAAGACCGTGGCTGGTGCCGCTGGTGGCCGCGGCGGCGGTGACCGGGGTGATCGCCGGAGGGGTCGTGGCCGTCAAGGGGGGACCGGGCGAGGACGTCGCCGGGTCGACGGCCGCGGGAGCGGCTCCGGAGTATTACGCGGTGACCGGCGGTGACGGGATCACCTTCTACCGGGCGGACACCGGCCGGACGGTGGGGAGCCTCCCGGGGAGGGACCCGGACAGGCGTTTCTCGCTGGTGGACTCCGCGCGGGGCGCGTTCTACGCCACGGTCAAGTTGGGCGCCTGCGAGGCGCTGTTCATGCGGGTGACGCTCGGCCGGGAGGGCGAGGTCCTGCGGGCCGACACGCTGCCGATCGCCGTGCCGGACGGCATGACGCCCACCTCGCTCGCGGTCAGCGCGGACGGCGTCAAGCTGGCCTACGGCCTGCAGACGTGCGAGGCCCCGGCCTCCGTCACCGGGCAGCTCGGGGTGACCGACCTGACCACCGGCAAGAGCCGGACGTTCGTCTCGCGCCACAACAGCGACGTCACGAGCGTGTCGATCACCGCGGACGGCCGGACGGTCGCCTTCCAGCGCGGTCCCGCCTGGTCCGACCCGGATGGGAGCGTCACGGTCACGGCCACGCGGGCCCCCGATCCGGTGGCCTCCCCCACGGGGCCGGTCCCCACGGCGACGGGGACGGAGCCGGTGTATGTGACCCCCTCGCGGATACCCACGGGGCCGGGGGCCGCGCAGCCCGATGCGCAGCCCGAGAGGAAGCCGTCACAGACGCCCACCGCGCCGATGACCGCGCCCCCCGACCAGCCGGCGGGCCCGGTGCCCACGGTGACCGTGACGGTCACGCCGGAAGCCCTCCCCCCGGGTAAGAAGGGGGCCGTCGCCTCCGCGGCTCCCACGGAGCCCGCCAAGCCGTGGCCCTCGGAGACCGTCAGGCCAGATCCGTCGGAGCTCGCCGAGCCGTGGCCCTCGGAGACCGTGACGGCCCTGCCGGTGCCGGTCCCCACGATGCCCGAGGAGCTCCCCTCCGCCACGTCCGGGCCGGTGCCGCCCGGAGCCGAACCGTTCGAGGTGTGGGTGCTCGACACCGAGGCGGCCGGGGAGGATCTGGACAGCGCGCGGAGGGTCGAGTTCAAGGCGGCTCCCGGCACGCCCACCGGCCTGCACGGGGTGCGGATCAGCGCGGACGGCCGGTCGTTCGTCGCCGCGCTGACCCGGACCGTCCAGGAGAACACCGATCAGTCCACGGGCGGGGCGGGGTCGGCCGCGATCGCGCTGTTCGACGCCGGGGACGGCCGTCAGACGGACGTGATCTACCAGGACGACCGGGGTGATCTGCGGCTCGTCGACGGGGACGCCTCGGGCGAGCACCTCGTCGTCCAGCGGGGGCCGGAGCTCGGGGTGATCAGCTCGGGCCATTATCGGGCGCTCCCCGGCGCTGCGGAGCTCGGTGACGCGGGAAATCTGAGAATCGGCTGGTGAGGAGATGGGGGCCGTCATGACCCCACGGCCCTCATCCCCCTTTTTCATCTCGAAGGGAACCAATCACAGCTAATGCCACTCAAAGGATGAGTGTGGATCGTTAGAATTCCCAGCGAATTTCCATACATTCGTTACGAATCTATTGGACAGTGTCCTGCTCTACGGGGATGAGCAGGAAGACCGGGGGACTTTTGAGGAGTATCGAAGCACGTCTAGAGGTGATGTCGCCGGGGGGCAGGCGGGCTGTCACCAGTCGAGTGGGCAACGACGACGTGCTGCGGATCGAGTGGCCGGAGCCGGTGGACGGAGAGACCGTCCTACGGCACGTGGAGACAGGGGAGGAGCGCGAGGGGACCGATCTCGCCGGGCTGCGGCCGGGCATCTGGATGGCGTCACACCAGGGCGGACCCCTCGCCACCGATGATCCGGGATTCTCGCTGGACGGGCTGCTCGCCTACGCCGAGACGCCCCGCGACCGGGAGATCCGGGCATTCAGAACATCCATCGGCACCCTCGCCCTCACCGTGCGCATGGTCGAACCGTACGTCGAGGTGGCCACCGTGGTCTCCGACGACGGTGTGATCGAGGTCGAGGGCACGATCGCCTACGGCGAGCCGATCGAGGGATCGGCCAGGCTCCTGGCCGTGGCCAGGAAGGGGCCGGAGCCGGTGGGCGGACCGGCGCTCTTCCGGGGACGGCGCTTCGAGGGGGTCCTCCAGGTCGCGCCGATGGCCGAGACGCAGACGCGGCGGCGGGTCTTCTGGGACCTGCATGCCGAGGTCGCCGGAGTACGGCTGCCGCTGGCGGCCCGCCTCGACGACGTCACCGACAAGAAGGCCAAGGTGCGCTTCCCCGCCCAGCGCGTGGGACAGATCAGGGCGCGGCCCTACTACACCGACACCGACAGCCTCGCCGTCGCGCTCACGGTCGAGGAGGAGACCTCGTGAAGATCTCCTTCCTGATCCTCAACGCCTACGGCATGGGGGGCACGATCCGGGCCACCTTCGACCTGGCCACCGAGCTGTCGGAGCGGCACGACGTCGAGGTGATCAGCGTCTTCCAGCACACCGACCTGCCCTTCCTGCCGCTGGGGTCCAGGGTCCGGCTGCGCTCGCTGGTGGACCTGCGGGAGGGGGCCAGGGTCCGCTGGCCGTACACCAAGCGGGCGGAGCGGCTGAGCGAGCAGCCGAGCGAGCTCATCCACCCCGAGGAGCGCGCCTACGCCTCCTTCAGCGCGTGGAGCGACGACGTGCTCAGGCGCGAACTGCGGCGGCTCCGCACCGACGTGCTGATCACCACCCGGGCCGGGCTGAACATCATGGCCGCCAGGTTCGCCCGGCGGCGGACCGTCACGATCGCCCAGGAGCACCTGCACTTCGCGGCCCACCAGCCCGGCATCTTCGAGGAGATCCGGCAGTGGTATCCGAAACTCGACGCGGTCGTCACCCTCACCGAGGCCGACGAGCACGACTACCGGACCATGCTCGACCGGGCTCGGACCCGGGTCTACACCATCGGCAACGGGCTGGCCGGAGGGCCGCGCCCCCGGTCCAGGCAGGACAACCGGATCGTGCTGGCCGCCGGGCGGCTGGTGCCGGTCAAGGGGTACGACCGGCTGCTGAGGGCGTTCGCCCAGGTGGTCCGGGAACGCCCGGACTGGAAGCTGCGGATCTACGGCGAGGGCCGGATCAGCGACAAGCTGGTCAGGCTGGCCGTCAAGCTGCGCCTGCACAACAACGTCACGTTCATGGGCCCCACCGGAGACATCGAGGGCGAGCTGGCCAAAGCCTCGATCCACGCGGTCAGCTCCCGGTTCGAGGGCTTCGGCATGACCATCATCGAGGCGTTCGCGTGCGGGGTGCCGGTGGTCAGCTTCGACTGCCCCCGGGGGCCCCGGGAGATCATCACCTCGGGCCACGACGGGCTGCTGGTCCCGCCCGACGACGTGGACGCCCTGGCCGGAGGGCTGCTCAAGATGATCGAAGACGAGGAGGGCCGGCACCGGATGGCCCGCAATGCCCTGGAGACGGCCAAGGGCTACGACATCTCCATGATCGCGGAACGCTGGGAGAGATCCTTCACCGAACTCGTCCGCTGAGCGGCCCCTGCGGGCCGCGCGGAATCGGTGGGCCGGGCGGAGCAGCAGACGGCTCCGTCCGGCGTCTCTGTGATGTGAAAGCCGAACTGCTCTCCCACAGAGAGCCTCTGGCCGGCGACCGCGTCGACATCGCGACGCTGTTCGCCGAGCACCATCTCGGGCTGGTACGGCTGGCGCTCCTCATGGTGGGCGACCAGGCCACGGCCGAAGACGTGGTGCAGGAGGCGTTCGCCCGTACCCACGCGGGACGGCGCCGCCTGCGCGATCCCGGGCGCGCGCTGACCTACATCCGCTCGGCGGTGCTCAACGGCGCCCGTTCGGTGCTGCGCCGCCGGGCGGTGGCCTTCCGGCGGGCCGTGCCGTACGAGCCGCCCGTCTGGTCGGCCGAGCACGCGGCGCTGCTCGGCGAGGAGCGCTGCGAGGTGCTGGTGGCGCTGCGTGGGCTGCCCAGACGGCAGCGGGAGGCGCTGACGCTGCGCTACTACTTCGACCTGTCCGATCTGGAGATCGCCGAGACCATGGGGATCGGTGCCGGTACGGCCCGGTCGACGATCGCGCGCGGGCTGGCCGCCCTCGCCCGAGTGCTGGGGGACCAATCATGACCGTCACCGAGAACCGCCTGCGCGAGGCCCTGTCCGCCGCCGCCGCGACCGCCGTCGACGTCCGCCCGCTGACCGCCCCGGCCCGCCGTCGGTCCCGGGCCCCGTTCCGGACCGCAGCCGCCGCCCTGGCCGTCGCCGTGATCGCCTTCGGAGCCGTACGGCTCAGCGCCCCCTCCCCGGCCCCGGACGGTGAGATCGCCGCCATGGCGATGAGCGCCGTCGAGCCGTCCGGAGCGCCCGAGGTCTCGGTCTTCCTCTGCAAGGACGGCGACCCCCTCCCGAACTGCGCGGGCAGGGGGATCACCGAGACGGAGCGCGAGGATCTCCGGCGGACGCTGGAGGGCCGGCCCGAGGTGGAGAGCGTCCTGTTCGAGGACCGGCAGCGGGCCTGGGAGAAGTTCCGGCGCCAGTACGAGGACGATCCGCAGATGCTCGCGGCGATAGTCCCCGCGGACATGCCGGAGTCGTTCCGCGCCCGGATCAGGCCGGAGGCGGGTTCCAGGGCCGTGGCGCGGGCCGCGAGCGGGCTCCCCGGCGTGTCCGTCGTCGTCGACAGCGCCTGCCTGCTCAGAAAGGCCTCCCTGGTGTCGCTCGCCAGGCGCATCCTCCTGGGAGCGGACGACGAGGAGAGGTGCTCCTTCACGGACAAGGGGAGGTGACCGCTTCACCGACTTCACCGATTTCGCGGACTTCATGGACAGGGGGAGATGGCAGCGCGCGGGCAGGAGAGGCCATCGTGCACGGGCACCATCATCGTGCACGGGCGGGAGAGACGACCGTGCATGGCAGGAGAGGTGGCCGGCTCCTGCCGGGGCGGTGAGGGTACGGCGCACCCCCCGACAGGTCCCGCTGCCGGAGCCCACGGGGACGGACTCGGCGCGTAGGGTGGCGGGGTGGGCGCTTAGCCGTACCCCCAGCAGCTTTGGAGCCACATGAGCATGATCATGGCCGTGAGCTTCACCCGTTACGGCCGTCTTTACTATCTCGATCCAGGCGAGCACAGTCCCAAGGTCGGCGACAAGGTGCTCGTGCCCACCGATACCGGGCCGGAGGTGGCCGAGTGCGTGTGGGCGCCGCAGTGGACCAGCGAGGAGGTCGGCGGCCTGCCGGTGTGCGCGGGCATCGCGGATGAGGAGCACCTGGCGCGCGACGAGGGCAACAGGCGGCGGCGGGCGGAGGCCCGGAGCGTCTCCAAGCGCCTGATCAAGCGGCACACGCTGCCCATGAAGGTCGTCGGCGTCGACTACCTCGACTCCGACAACGTCTACACCGTCTACTTCTCGGCCCCTCACCGCGTCGACTTCCGCGCCTTGGTACGTGATCTGGCCCGCAACCTCCGCGCCCGGGTGGAGCTGCGCCAGATCGGCCCCCGTGACGAGGCCCGCCTCCAGGGCGGCATCGGCCCCTGCGGCCGTGACCTGTGCTGCGCGACCTTCCTCAAGGACTTCGAGCCGGTCTCCGTACGCATGGCCAAGGACCAGGACCTGCCGGTCAACCCGCTGCGTATCGCGGGGGCGTGCGGGCGGCTGATGTGCTGCCTCAAATACGAGCATCCGCTCTACGTCGAGGCCAACGCCAGGATGCCCCGCCTCGGGCTGAAGGTGGACACCCCCGAGGGGCCGGGGACCGTGGTGGGACGCAACGTCCCCTCCGACTCGGTGACGGTCCGGCTGGAGGAGGGCGGACGGCGCTGCGCCTGCCCCTCCGCCTCGGTCTGCTCCCCGCGTAAGCAGCACGACGCGATGTACGGCGAGGCGGCACCGGAGGCCAGGGGCGGCCCCGGCGACCCGAGAGATTGATCGTGAAGTGCCCGTGCGGTAGACCGAGGTGCGGGAACGAGAGATCAGGTGCCGGGGCACGGGAACGGGTGATGCAGGTAATGGGGGCGCGGGCATGGCGGTGATCCGGATCGGCGGCACGGAGTTCGGCTACGACGAGGCCGGCAGCGGGCCGGCGGTCGTGCTGGTGCACGCCGGCTGCGCGGACCGGCGGATGTGGGATCACCAGTTCCGGGCGCTGTCCGAGCACTACCGGGTGATCCGCTACGACTGGCGCGGATACGGCGAGTCCGGTGACGCGACCGGCGAGTTCGCCTACCACGAGGACCTGCTGGCGCTGCTGGACGCCTCCGGAGTGGACCGGGCCACGCTGGTGGGCAGCTCCGACGGCGGCAGGACCGCGCTTGACGCCGTGCTCACCGCCCCGGAACGGATCACCGCGCTGGTCCTGGTCGCCCCCGGCCTGTCCGGGCACGAGTGGCCGCCGTCGATGCTCGCGCGCTACCGGGAGCGGGTGCACGACGTGATCGGGATCGACCGGCTCCGGAGCTACCGCGCGGGCGAGGTGGAGACCATCGACGTGGCGGAGCTGGAGGCCTACTCCGCGGCGGAGACGGAGTTCCTGGTGGCCGGGCCGGGCCGTACCCGCGACGACCTTGAGCCCCAGGTCTGGGAGCTGGCACTGAAGATGGACCGCCTGCTGAACGAGCGGTCCTGGACCGGGCCGCACGGCAGCGTGCGCGGCCTGCGGCCGCCGGCGAAGGAACGGCTCGCCGAAGTCGAGGCGCCGACCCTGGTGGTCACAGGGCTGGCCGACGTGCCGGAGATCCTGGAGGTGTCCGACCTACTGGCCCGGGAGATCAGGAAGGTCCGCCGGGTCGACCTCCCGCAGACCGGCCACCTGCCGCCGCTGGAGCGCCCGGAGGAGTTCACCGCCATCCTGACCGACTTCCTGGTGACCCTCTAGAGCTTCCTGGTGACCCTTTGGAGCTTCCTGGCGACCCTCTGGAGACCTCCGCCCTCGCGGGTGAGCGTGACCAGGCCGTGGGGGAGCGCTCCAGGCGGCTGCGGCGAGAACCTCGGGCGCGACCGTCGCGCGGGCCCTGCCCGGTGCGGTGGCGACTCCGTCGAGGGGCAGGCCACCGGGGGTGTGCACGTAGTATTTCTCCGGAATGCGACCTGTCGCCGTCCCCTCCGAAAGGCACAGCGTGAGATTCCGCCGCATGGTCGCCGCCCTCACGGCGGTAGTGCTCTCCGCGACAGCCTGCACCGGCGCCGACCGGCCGGAGTCCGCCCTCGACTGGGCGGGCTGCGGCGACGGATTCGAGTGCGCGGAGCTGAGCGTGCCCCTCGATCACGACAGCCCCGGCGGTGAGCGGATCAAGATCAGCGTGATCCGGCTCCCCGCCTCAGGTGACCGGATCGGCTCGATCCTCGTCAACCCGGGCGGACCCGGCGGCTCCGGGGTCGAATACGCGCGCAGCGCGCGATCGGTGCTGAGCGAGGCCGTACGGGCCCGGTTCGACGTGGTGGGGTTCGACCCGCGCGGGGTCGGCGGCTCCTCGCCGGTCCGCTGCCTGTCGTCGAGCGACCTGGACGCCTATCTCGCGCTCGACACCTCGCCCGACTCTCCGGCCGAGGTCACCGCGCTGGAGGAGGGCTCGCGGCGGTTCGCCGCCGGGTGCCAGGCCCGCTCGGGCAAGCTCCTGCCGCACGTCGGCACGGCCGACGCGGCCCGGGACATGGACCTGCTGCGCGCGGCCCTCGGAGACGAGGGCCTCACCTACCTCGGCAAGTCGTACGGCACGCAGCTCGGCGCGGTCTACGCCGACCTCTTCCCCGGCCGGGTCCGCGCCCTCGTCCTGGACGGCGCCGTGGACCCCTCGCTCTCCCCGCTGGAGCTGAACGCCACCCAGGCGCACGGGTTCGAGGTCGCCCTCGACGCGTTCCTCGAAAACTGCTTCACCGCCGGGGACTGCCCGTTCGACGGCCCGGTGAAGTCGGCCCGCGAGGAGATCGCCGGCCTGCTCCGCAAGGTGGACCAGGAGACCCTGGCCAACCAGAACGGCGACGGCCGTCAGATCGGCGAGGCCTGGACCACCCTCGGCCTGATCACCCCGCTCTACGACCGGCAGTCATGGCCGGCCCTCCGCCGGGCGCTCAACGAGGCGCTGGAGGGTGACGGGACCACGCTCCTGCGCATGGCCGACCTGTTGATCGACCGTCGCGAGGGCGGCACGTACTCCAACCAGACCGAGGCGAACATGGCCGTCAACTGCGTCGACGGCCGCTTCCCCCGTGACTCCTCCGCCTTCGCCGCGGCGGCACGCGACGCCGCCGGCGACGCGCCGCTGTTCGGCCCGTCCGTCATGTGGTCGTCGTTGCCCTGCGCCTACTGGCCGGTCGGGGGAGAGTCCCGCGGGAAGGTCGACGCGCCCGGCGCCGCCCCCATCATGGTCGTCGGCACCGAACGCGACCCGGCCACGCCGTACGCCTGGTCGGAGGCGCTGGCCGACCAGCTCTCCTCAGGCGTGCTGGTCGGCTTCGACGGCGACGGCCACACCGCCTACCTGACCGGCTCGTCCTGCGTGGACCGGCTCGTCGACGACTACCTGATCAACCTGGCCGTCCCCAAGGACGGAACCTACTGTCCCAAGATCGGTTGATCCGGGAGGCGCGGGAAGCCCACGAAAGCCTGTAGACTGCCGTAGGCCACGTGAAACACGCGGCACGCCGCCTTAGCTCAGTCGGCCAGAGCACTTCACTCGTAATGAAGGGGTCTGGGGTTCGATTCCCCAAGGCGGCTCCAGCTCAGAGGCCCTCCCGGATGATCCGGGAGGGCCTTTTGCATGCCGTACAGCAGCGAAATACAGCAACGGCGTCAGCCGCCATGGCCATAGCGTCGAGTCCACCGCAGGTCGCTGATCACGGAACTGTCATGTCTGTCTGGTTGGGTGGCCAGAAAGGGACGGACTCCTGTCCGAGGTGACGCGCTTCCTGATCGCAGAGGGCGGGTTTCCATGGCAGAGCTTCTTGCAAGCGTGGTGGACGGGGCGCGTGAAGCCTTCTACCTGTTGGACGGCGAGATCCTCGAAGGCAACCAGCCGGACGGACCTGGTCCGTGGGCCAGGAGTCCCGCCCGCCGGGGCAGGACTGGTTGGATGTCGGCTCCAGCCTCAATCTGACGATCAAGCCGGTCAGCCGTCCCACGGACGCCTCCGGCTCCGTCGTCCTGCCCCGCCGCTGGGTCGTCGAACGCAGCCTTGCGCGGATGATGCATGCACGCCGCCACGCCCGGGACTGTGAACGGCTCGTCCAGCACTCCGAGACCCTTATCACCTGGGCCGCCATCACCCTCATGACCAGACGCCTGGCCCGCGAAGGCGCCACCCCAGCCGGCCAAGGAAATCGGCCTGAAGGAGACGCTGATTCCCTACTGAGGTGTTCTCAATGAGAGATATGAAGCGGCGTGTTCAGCGCGCTCCTGGTTTGTCTGGCAATCGCACGACGGCGGTACCGGCCTGGGACTCGCCGAACCCCCAGCCTGCGACAAGAGAGCAGCCGACCGCTTCCAGGACATCGGTCCACGGCCAGTAGGCGGTGCCGCAGTAGAAGCCGCCCTCGCTGCGCGCGTCGTCCTCGGTGAGGCAGAGCATGCGGAGATGGTCGCGGAGCGCGGGATGCGTGACCGCGCTCAGCCTTTCTTCCCAGGGCTCGCCGGCGGAGCAGGCGTCATCCATGTCGTGAATCGACACCAGGTGTTCGGGGCCACGCTCGGTGAACGTGGCGGCCCGCATCGCATCGGTGAGAGTGCCATCGGTGGCGACGCGCAGCAGCACGGTCAGCCAGCCGTTCAGTTTCTTGGATTTCTCCTTGGTCAGGTCGACGCCATGGAGGCCCAGGAGCGGCCCCAACTCCGCGCCGTGCACCAGCACTCCACCGGCTTCATCGACCGAGGAGACGGTCCGCAGGTCGGCGACGAAGGTGTCGTCGAACGGCCGGGGGCCTTTGTGCCCGCCGTCGCCCCACGGCCCCGTTCCTGCCAGGAGTTCGGCGTCGAAGCGGAACAGCGACTCGCTCAGGTTGAACTGCCATGTCCAAGGGGAGAAGGGATATTCACCGTCCGAATCCGGAAGGTGCCTCGGCTCCCGACCTGACAGCGCGTCAGAGGTGGCCCAGGGATTCGGGAACAGGAACTCGTCGAGGGGGTCCGAGGCGTAATACACCCCGTATCTGGCGGCGGGGTCGACGGTCGGCTTTCCACCGAGCAGTATCTCGAAGGCACTGGCCAGCGCGGCATCCCACCCGCTGAGGTCAGTCACCGGGTCCGTCTCGGGGGTCACGATGAGCGCTCCTTCATGTCGTGTCGCGTGGGTTGACGCAAGGTATCGCCCCCACTGGCACTTCCCGGGGCCAACGGCGAAGTCCGCCGCAAAGGCGGACGTGATACTTCCAGACTCGTTGCATATCGGCATCAGTAAATTACGCAACACGGATCCCGGCTTCGAAACACCACTAAGCCCGACACTGGCCTGTTCGGGATCGCTGCTCGACGATCTTGTACGGCGAGCGCTGCCCGAGAGGCCGCGCTGCGGCTTGCGGGGGAGTGCTGTACAGCAGCGCCGTACAGCAACACCGTCTTACGCGATCACATCCCATCGAACCGCATCAACCCTCTGACCAGGATGTGAGCCTCCCGACCTGGCCCCTGCCGTTGACTCGTAATGAAGGGGGCTGGGGTTCGATTCCCCAAGGCGGCTCCAGCTCAGGGGCCCTCATCGGACACCGGTGGGGCCTTTGCCGACATCCTTGCCAACAGGGCCGCGGATCCGGTGGCTTCGCCTGCGGCAGGGCGAATGTTCGGGAATCGATCAGCATTCAACGCCCGAAGACTACGGTGCTCAGGGACACGGCCTGCCCGAGGTGATGTGCCGTCCGCACAGTGAGCACCAAACCTCCCCCGGCTGCAGGAGTTCGGTCACCTCGTCGAGCAACGATTCCTTGATCCGGTTCAGGGTCGCGGCGTCTTGGCTGAAGCAACGGGCCACCCAGATGTCATGATTCCTTGTCCACCAGTTGTTGAGGCAAAGGTGCACGGCGGACGCTCCGTCGAACCACCACAGGTCCGCCGGCCCTGAGGACTCATCGATCCGTGGTGGTAGGTCCGTGCCTACCAGGGGCGGGATCGTTCCCTGCGGGATGGCCAGTTCCAGCGTCAGATGTGGCCAGTGGCGTACGGCCAGGAG
Organism: Streptosporangium brasiliense; assembly: GCF_030811595.1. Classification (NCBI taxonomy): domain Bacteria; kingdom Bacillati; phylum Actinomycetota; class Actinomycetes; order Streptosporangiales; family Streptosporangiaceae; genus Streptosporangium; species Streptosporangium brasiliense. The sequence goes on along the minus strand of NZ_JAUSRB010000002.1, from coordinate 1,517,359 downwards.
CAACGCGTGTGCCTCAAGTCGCTGGTCGACACTCCGATGGAGGACCCTGAGCGGCTTGCCGGCGAGGGCCATCCCGGCGCGGCCGTCCAGCAGGACCTTCACGCTATCCGTCCAGTCGCCGTCCACGATCCCGTAAAACGCCCATCCCTGGGCCGTCGAGTGGACCCTCGTATCGCCATCCAGCCCGTAGTCCATTCCGTTGGGTCCCAAAGCCGGGCACCGCAGTCCGCCGTATCGCTGCTCGAAGGCGATCATCGCCTCAACGGCTTCAGCGGGAGCCTCGGCCTCGATCCCGGCATGATCAACGGTGCGGGCAGTCCGTTCGATCCAGTCCGCGGGCGTCGGTTCATGCCAGTGTGCGTTTTCGTGAAGGAAGGCATGGAGACGAGGTGATATCGAGCGGTCAGTCCGTATGTGCACACCTCAACGTAAAGTCCCTGAGCCTGCACTGGGCATCGACGCGTAGGGTGATCGCCGGCCGAGGACGGGCTGGTTGAGCGATCATCCACGCATGGCCACTCGTACTGTCTGAAGGACCACTCCGCGACCCGGGAAGGTCTCCGCTACTGGATCAACGTCTACACAAATCGGAGCAACGCAAGGTCGGCCGTGCCTCATGATCGAGCAGAAGCGGCCCTGGCCCGGGTCGGCGGATCGCGTCTGGCGTGGATCAGCAGGCGATAGGCGATCCAGGCGGCCCAGAAGACGAACGTAAGCCGGCTGACCTCGTTGAGTCCGGCGAGAACTGAGAGGAGAGCATCCGATCGGTCGGCGTCACCCCATAGGGTGCGCGTGTAGAGAAGGATGCTCAGCAGGGACCTGGAGCCGGTCATCAGGATGGCGAGCGCGGCAATCTTGGAATGACGCCAGGTCATGCAGCCGATGACGACGAACCAGACGCCCATGCTGCTGGAGACCATCTTTATCGGCGACCAGGAGTCCATGTAGACATATGAGCCATAGAGCTGCAGGCAGACGAGGCTCGCCAGCGGCCAGAGCGCTCCTGACGCGAGAACACATCGCTGCCATCGTGCCTGGGGGTGGAGGACACGCAGGAGCGCAGGAGTGATCAGGATGAGGGCGCTGAAGTACGTGATCTGGTCGAGGTAACCCCAGGAGATCAGCAGGAACCTCGCGTCGACAACAGCTGCTATGGCCGCGCACGCAGCTAGAACGCCGGATGCGGTTATCGTTGCGCGCATTAAAGGGTTTTCGGCGTCGATGATGCCGTTCTCGGCGCTAGGTGTGCCGACCACGAAGTGATCATGATGGTCGCCTGGTCAAGGAGTCAACCCACACAGTCCTGCCATGGTGTGCGCACTGAGCTTGTCCAGCAATCCCCACCGAACCCGCAGGTCCTCCCTGATTTCAACCACATCGGGCTCGTGTCCTTGGCGTACTCAACATCTGTGGTCATTACACCAGGACCGGTGGGTCAAGCGTGTCGCAGCCAGGACGAGGGCGCCGCCTCTACCGGATGAGAGCTCTCTCTACGCCTTAAAGAGGCGATCCGCCTGCGGCGTCTCGGCGCGCGTCGGGCGGTCGCCGGCCGCGCTGCGGGTCTCAGGCATGATCCCTGCCCAGTGGCGTGATCGAGTAGTTTCCGCAGGTGGTCGGATCCGGGGCCGGAGATCATCCGGATCTACGAGGGCACCGACCAGATCCAGCGCCTCGTCATGGCCAGGCAGCTCCTCAAGTAGACCCCTGCCAAGCTCCTCAAGTAGACCCCTGCCAAGCTCCTCAAGTAGACCCCCGCCAGGGGAAACCTGTTCGCACCGGGGAGTCTCCGGCCCTTGTCTTCCGTGCGGCCTGCGATCGGTCGCGCACGCCTTCTGCACCCTGGAACGGCTCCTCAAAGCGTCAGATACCGCTGGCTTGCTGGGGTGGGTCCTGCCCTGTCTGCCGTTGCGCGCTACCCGGACACGCCCGGTCCGTCCCCACCCGGCCAAGCCTTACTGGCACGTTCATAAAGCCAGGACGCGGGCTGCGCCCTCGACGTCGATCTCGCCGGCCACGGAGAGGACCAGGTGGGCGAGAGCGGGGACCAGCCCGGCCAGCGCTTCCAAAGGGTCGCCGTCCGTCTCGTGTTCCTGGATCTGCAGGCTCTTGATCTTCAGGCTCTCCAGCTGGGGCAGGATCGGGGACCTGGCGAGCGCTTCGAGGGTGCCGAAGTCGCCGACGTCGAACTCCGCGCGGCTCAGGTCGAGGTGTCGCAGGGCGGGGTAGCCGGCCGGGTCGAGCTCGTCGAGCTGCTCGACCGGGCACTCGGTACCGAAGACGTCCGAGCGGATCTCCAGGGCCAGGGTGACGACGCTGGGCGCCTTGCGCGGGAAGACCGCGCCGTCGGCGAGCACCGCGCCGCGCAGCCGCAGCTCGGTCAGCGAGGTCAGCGCGTCGCCGTCGATCTCATCGAACAGCAGTCCGCCCTCGGCGGTCAGCTCCCGGAGCGCCGGCAGCGCATCCCACAGGCCGGTGCGAATGTCGTCCGTGAAGCCTTCGTGCAGTCGGCTCAGGGGGTCGATCGTGCCGCCGGTCGAGGTGGTGCTGTGCTCGTACAGATATGTGAAGTCGTGGCCGAAGTACAGGCTGGTCAGCCGCTCGCGCCGCTGCGTGGCGAGTGCCCGCGCGGCACGGTGCGCGGAGTGGTGGAAGTCGGTGAGGTGCAGCTCCAGCCGGCGCAGGTCGGCCGCGGCCGGGTCGGTGAGCAGCGCCTCGATCAGCGCGGCCTCCCACTGCTCCGGGTCGGTCGCATCCGCGCCGAGCCGCTCCGCCAGCGCGCGGCGGCCGGAGGCCGTGTCCGGCGTCAGCCGGAACACGGCCTCGTCGAGCCGGCCGCCGGACCAGGTGAGCTGCCAGGAGCGGTCGGCGCGCAGTCCGTCGAAGTCGATCACCACGGCATCGTAGGCAGCGGGTACGACACTTCAGCCGTCCCGGTCCTTCCCGCCCACGGCCCGAGCATGCCGATCGTGGCACAGAGCTCACGGTGCAGGGCTCGCGGCGCAGCGCGTCATAGTGCCGCACGTGGTCCGTACTTCCGTAGTGGACCACCCGTTCCGGGATCACCGCGACAGCATGTCCTGCCGGGATCACCGCGACAGCGTGGGGCACGGCGACTGGGTGACCCGTGAACGGGGGAGGCGTGGTGCCGGGGCTGGGTCCAGGGCCATTTCCGGGGCACGAAGGTGTCCGGAACAAGCTGTTGACCGTGGGCAGTCTCCTGCGTACGTTCCGCTTGGGCCGCCTGCGTGGCACCCGGACAGGAAGTGCGCCTGCGCGGTGCCAGGAACGGAACCTGCGCGGTGCCAGGAACGGAAGGGGTGCGATGACCGCCGAACTCGACCCGAAGAAGACCTGGCCCGACATCGTCCCCGGACCGCTGGGCACGCCGCCGCCGGAGTTCGCCCGCCGCCGCCAGGAGGGGCCGCTGGACCCGGCCGCGATGCCGAGCGGGGACCTGGTGCCGGTGGCCGTCAGGTACGAGGACGTGCGGACCCTGCTGGGTTCGGCGGCCTCCAGCCGCAACCTGCGTCTGCCGGGCCTGCCACGGCTGGTGAGCGGCATGGGCATCGACGACGACCCGGACGCGCTGATCAATCAGGATCCGCCGGAGCACACCCGCTACCGGCGGATCATGCACGGGGCCTTCACGCCCCGCCAGACCGAGCCGTGGCGGCCGTGGATCGCGGCGATCGCCGGTGAGCTGCTCGACGGGCTGGGGGAGGAGTTCGACCTGGTGGACGCGTTCGCGGTGCGGCTGCCGGGCCAGGTCATCTGCCGGCTGCTCGGCGTGCCGTACGACGACTACGGTCAGTTCGTGGCCTGGACGGACATGTTCCTCACCACCTCCACCGCGACCGAGCAGGTCCGCTACCAGGGCTACACCGAATTCATGGCCTACGCCCGCGACCTGGTGGCCCGTCATCGCGCGGAACCCGGCGACGACCTCATCGACCTGCTCGTGCAGGCCCGCGACGACGAGGACCGGCTGAGCGAGGGCGAACTGGTCAACACCGTGTTCTCGCTGATCACCGCGGGGCACGAGACGACCACCTCGATGGTGTCCAGGGGCGCCTTCCGCCTCATGCTCCATCGCGGGCAGTGGGACGAGCTGGTCGCTCAGCCGGATCTGGCGCCCGCCGCGGCCGAGGAGATCCTGCGCTACGACGGGCCGCCGGCCAGTGCGTTCATGCGCCGGATGACCAAGGACGTTGAGCTGTCGGGCGGCACCCTGAAAGCCGGGACGGTCGTGATGCCCAACCTCAACGCCGCCAACCACGACCCCAGCGCCTTCCCCGAGCCGGAGCGCTTCGACATCCACCGCTTCGGCGCGCAGCCGGCGCAGCCGCACCTGGCCTTCGGGTACGGCCCGCACCGCTGCCTGGCCGCCGCGCTGGCCAGGGTGGAGCTCACCGAAGCCGTCCGGGCGCTGGCGGTCAAACGGCCGGGGCTGCGGCTGGCCGTTCCGGCAGAGGAGGTCGAGTGGAGCGACGGTCTGACGCACCGTCCCGTCGCGCTTCCGGTCACCTCGGCCTGACCCACGGTCCCGTCGCGCTTCCGGTCACCTCGGTCTGACGCACCGTCCCGTCGGGCTGCCGGTCACCTCGGCCGGTCCCGGCTCCTGATGCGAGGAGCTGGGACCGGCCCGTGTCCCGCCAACCCTCCCCTTGTCCCCGCGGAGGGAAGGGCATGGCCTGGCGGGAGCGCCGGTGGCTAGTTCTCCTCGTACGGCGCGGGCGGCTCCAGGGAGGCGCACCCCTCGAAGACCCGCTTCTCGGCAGCCGAGCCAGGCTTGACCTGCTTGAATCCGGCCGGCTTCTCCTCCTTGCCGTTGGGCTGCCAGACACCGCCCGCGCGCAGGCACTCGGCCCACGCGGCGAACTTGGCCTCGTCCTCGGGCGAGGACGGTTCGGAGCTGCCGAGGATCACCGAGTCCCACTCCTTGCACGCCTTCATGGCGGCGTCGAGCCTGGCCTGGGTGACCTTGGTGACGGCACTGGTGTCGAGGTCCTGTCCCTTGACCGGGTCCGGGATGTCGATCCCGTTCTGCCGCATGCATTGGGCGAACTTCACCGCCGTCTCATGCCAACTGGGCTTGGCCGAGGCGGAAGGGCTCGACGCGCTGGCGAAGCTCTGGGCTCCGCACGCCGCGCTCAGCGCCAGGGTGGGAAGGGCGGCCAGGACGGCGAGACGCCGCTTGGTGATCAACACGGTCTCCTCCAACAGGTCGGGACTGACTGTCCAACACCCTGGCCCGCCCCTGTGAGCGGCCTGTCCGCGCCATGTCATGAACGTGTAATAGCTTTCGAGTCCGGGCAAACCGCATGTCAGGGCGGCAGATACTGGAACGCATGGCTCGCGTGTTGCTGATCGAGGACGACCCGAACGTCAGGGACGCTCTGACGCTCGCCCTCAAGGGCAGGGCCCACGAGGTCGAATCGGCGGCATCCGGGGAGGAAGGGCTGGAGCGGCTGGCGCGCTTCGCCGCCGACGTGGTGGTGCTCGACCTCATGCTGCCCGGCATCGACGGGTTCGAGGTCTGCCGCCGCATCCGCGCGACCACCGCTACCTCCATCGTGATGCTGAGCGCGCGGGGCGACGACTTCGACGTGGTCGGCGGGCTGGAGGCCGGCGCGGACGACTACGTGGTCAAGCCGGTGCGCCCGCAGGTGCTGGAGGCCCGGATCAGGGCGGTGCTGCGCCGTACCGACAGCGTGCCCTCGCCCGTGGAGACCTATGGCGCGCTGTGCGTGGACCGCGCCTCCCTGACCGTGAGCAGGGGCGGGCGGCAGGTCGCGCTGCCGCCGATGGAGCTGCGGCTGCTGCTGTATCTGTCGGCCGCGCCGGGACAGGTCTTCAACAGGCAGCAGTTGCTGGAGTCGGTGTGGGAGCACGACTACCTGGGCGACTCGCGGCTGGTGGACGCGTGCGTGCAGCGACTGCGCGCCAAGATCGAGGACGTGCCGGCCGAGCCGAGATACGTGCAGACCGTGCGCGGGTTCGGCTACCGCTTCGGGCCGGTATGACCTGGCTGCGGGGGTTGCGGGCCCGGCTGGTGATCACGTTCGTGCTGGTGGGTGGGCTGAGCGCGGTGGGGGCCGCCGGGCTGACCTACTACAAGGCACGGACCAACCTGCTGGCCGGGGTGCAGGACCGGTCGCTGAAGGACTTCAAGAACCGGGTGCTGCTGCTGTCGCGCGACGTCGCGCTGCCCGCCGCCGACGACGAGCTCGCCCGGCTCGCCGAGGACCTCGAGGTGGGCGACCGCGAGGTGTACGTGGTCAGGGACGGCGCCGTCCCCAGCGACGCCCGTATCACCGCCGAACTGCGCCGGACCGTCCTGCGGCGGCCGGAGCTGGCCTGGCAGCGGGTGACCCGCGACGGCGTGCCGTACCTCGTGGGCGGCAGCAGGGTCATGCTCCTCGCGGGCGGCGCGCCGTCGGGGATCACCGTCTATCTCGTCGAGTCGCTCGCGCAGGCCGCCGACGACGAGGCGGCCGTGCTGCGCGCCGCGCAGGCGGCGGCCCTGCCGGTCGTGCTGCTGGCGGTGCTGGCCGGGCTGCTGGCCGCGCGCGGCGTGCTGCGCCCGGTCGCCGATCTGGACCGCGCGGCCCGGCGGCTGGGCGAAGGGCGGCTGGAGACCCGCCTGCCCGTGCGCGGCGGCGACGAGCTGGCACGGCTGGCGGGACGGTTCAACGAGACCGCCGCCGCGCTGGAACGCTCGGTCGACGAACTGCGCGAGATGGAGGCCAGGTCGCGGCGGTTCGTCGCCGACGTCTCCCACGAACTGCGCACCCCGCTGGCCGCCGCCACCGCCGTCACCGACGTCCTCGAAGCCGGTGCCGACCGGCTGGACGCCGATGCCGGGACCGCCGCCCGGCTGGTCACCGCCGAGGTCGCCCGGCTCACCAAGCTCGTCGACGATCTGATGGAGATCTCCCGCTTCGACGCCGGAGCCGCCGTGCTCAACCTCAACGAGGTGGACGTCGGCGCCGCCGTCGCCGCCTGCCTGCGCTCGCGCGGCTGGAGCGACCGTGTCACCGCCGACCTGCCGCCGGACATCCGTGTCGCGCTCGACCCACGCCGCCTGGACGTCATCGTCGCCAACCTCGTCGGCAACGCGCTGCGGCACGGCGCGCCGCCCGTCACGGTCCGGGTGCGCGCCGGAGGCCAGGCCGTCGTCGTCGAGATCGCCGACCACGGGCCGGGTCTGCCCGCCGACGTCCTCCCGCACGTCTTCGAGCGCTTCTACAAGGCCGACGCCGCCCGCGCCCGCTCCGAAGGCAGCGGTCTGGGCCTGGCCATCGCCCGCGAGAACGCCCTGCTGCACGGCGGTGACCTCACCGTCGCCGCCGGTCCCGGAGCCGTCTTCACCCTCGCCCTGCCGAGGGAACGCCCGTGAGACGCCCTGCCGAGGGAGCGTCCGTGAGAACCTGGCTCCTCGTCCTGCTCCTGACAGCCTGTACGGCCTGCGGAGTCGGCCCCACCCCCGTGATCGGCGCCGGAGAGGCGGCCCGCGGCTTCGTCCAGGGCACCCGCCTGTACTTCGTGCAGCAGGACCGCCTCGTCTCCGTCGGCCGCCCCGAGGGCCCGCTGGAGGCCGCCGAAGCCGTCGAGCTGCTGACCGGTGGGCCCACCTCGAAGGAGAGCGAGCGCGCTCTGGACACCCGCCTGCCCAGGAACCTGGCCGTCCGGGCGAGCGAGGACGGGTTCACGATGGAAAAGGGCGCGCCGATGCTGGTGGGCGGCCGATGGCTGCCGCCGGTCTCCCGCCTGTCGCGGACGGCGACCGGGCAGCTCGTCTGCACGATCGCCGCCGCCACCGCCGCCAAACGCGGCATGGACGTGGACGACGTCCGGGTGACCGTACCGGACGGGGGGCGGGTCCGCTGTGGTGACTTCAGCTGAGCGCTGTGATGGCTTAAATGAGCTGTGACTTCAAATGAGCTGTGATGGCTTAAATGAGTTGCCCGGGACGGCCGGTGTCTGGCGTCATTGATCGCGTTCGGGATGTAGCCGGAAGGAGGCGACATAACAATGACGTACAACGAGGTGGCCGGCACCCGCCACCCGCTCAGGATGTGGACGGACCCGGAGACGGTCGAGCCGCAGGCGATGCAGCAACTGCGTAACGTGGCGGACCTGCCGTGGGTGCACGGTGTCGCCGTCATGCCGGACGTGCACCACGGCAAGGGCGCGACGGTGGGCTCGGTCATCGCGATGAAGGACGCCGTCTCCCCGGCGGCGGTCGGGGTGGACATCGGCTGCGGGATGACCGCGATCAAGACGTCCTACAAGAGCTCGCAGCTCCCGGACGATCTCGCCTACCTGCGCTCGAAGCTGGAGCAGGCGGTCCCGGTCGGGTTCGGCCACCACAAGCGGGCCGTGGACCCGTCCGAGATCCACGATTTCAAGATCACGGGCTGGGAGAAGTTCTGGAAGGGCTTCGACGAGCTGGCGCCGGCCGTGCACGCGCGGCGTGAGCGGGCCGAGGTGCAGATGGGCACCCTGGGCGGCGGCAACCACTTCCTGGAGATCTGCGCCGACGACGAGCAGAACGTGTGGGTCGTGCTGCACTCCGGGTCGCGCAACATCGGCAAGGAACTGGCCGAGCACCACATCGGGATCGCGCGCGGGCTCTCGCACAACCAGGGACTGGTCGACCGGGACCTGGCGGTCTTCCTCGGCAAGACGCCGGAGATGGACGCCTACCGGCGCGACCTGTTCTGGGCGCAGGACTACGCGCGGCGCAACCGGGCGGTCATGATGGGCCTGGTCTGCGACGTGCTGCGGCGCCATCTCCAGGGCATCGCCTTCGACGAGCCGATCTCCTGCCACCACAACTACGTCGCGGAGGAGCGTTACGACGGCGTGGACGTGCTCGTCACCCGCAAGGGCGCGATCCGCGCGGGATCCGGCGAGTTCGGCATCATCCCCGGCTCGATGGCGACCGGCACCTACATCGTGAAGGGCCTGGGGAACGCCGCCGCGTTCAACTCGGCCTCGCACGGCGCGGGCCGCAGGATGAGCCGGACCAAGGCGAAGAAGACCTTCACGCTGGCGGACCTCAAGGCGCAGACCGACGGCGTCGAGTGCCGCAAGGACACCGGGGTGATCGACGAGATCCCCGGCGCCTACAAGGACATCCGGTCGGTCATGGCGGCGCAGACCGACCTCGTCGAGGTGGTCGCCCACCTCCGGCAGCTCGTCTGCGTCAAGGGCTGACCCGCCGGGGCGGCCGTCCACCGTCCGCCGTCCACCGACCGCCGACCGCCGACCGCCGGCCCCACCGCATCCAGCCGATCCGCCGCCTCGGGGAGCATCTGCCGGGCGGCCGGCGAGCGGCTCGTGAAGGATACGGGCGTCATCCGCTGGCACTGTGCGGATCGCACCGGTCAGAATCTGCGAGTGGTACCCGCGTCGGCTGTGAGGGGTGACGCGGTCGGCGAAGGAGACGTGTGGACGAGAGCGTGTCGTTGGCTCAACTTGCCCATCGGCTGGAAGAGGTGGTCGGTGAGCTGCGCGGCATCCCCGTCGACGTCGAGCGGCTGGAGGACAGTGAGCTCGTCCGGCAGCAGATCGCGCAGGCCACCCGCTCGGCGAGGGAGCTGCGCGCCATGCACCCGGTGGGCTCGCCGGAGCAGGGCCGCCAGGAGCAGAAGAGCAGGCGCAGCGTGCTCGACGCCCTGCAGCACGGCATGGCGATGCGCACGATCGTCCACGCGAGTGTGTTGGACGACCCTCGCAAGGCGGCCCGGATCGGGGAGCTGCATGCCGCCGGTAACCTGCACCGGGTCATCGACGAGCCGATCCAGCAGCTGCTCGTCTTCGACCGCGCGGTGGCGTTCATCCGGATCACCCCCGTCGCCTACTCGCCGGGCGCCTTGATGATCAGGCAGCAGAGTCTGATCACCATCCTCATCGACCTGTTCGAGCAGACCTGGGCCAGGGCCAGGGAGGTCACCGAGCCGACGCACCGGCTGACCCCACGCGAGCGCGAGGTGCTCGCCCTGATCGCCGAAGGGCGCTCCAACAGCGCCATCGCCCGCGCGCTGTCGATCACGGAGGCGGCCGTCGGTAAGCACGTGGCCAGCGTGTTCGTCAAGCTTGAGCTACCCGCGACCCAGGACGACAACCGGCGGGTGCTGGCGGTGCTCGCCTATCTGCGCGGTGCGGCACGGTAGTGCCAGGCATACCCGGTCCTCGTCCCAGCCCCAATGCAGCCGGAATCCGTTACGGATTTCAATGACGTCATGCAACGAATGACTGGACTACTGGTTGGCGCGATCTTCGGCGCGGTCTTCATCGTCGTCAACGCGCAGAGCCCGCTGAACGCCGTGGCCGTGAATTTTCTGCGGGTGGCCGCCTTTTTGGGGGCCGCGAGCGTTGTCGCCATGTGGTTCGCCACGGCCCGGAAGGACCGGAAGGAACAGCCCACCGCGGGCCCGCGACGGAACATGTTCGGCCGCGGCTATCTGATCATCGTCGCCGCCGAGGTGATCCTGCTGTTCGGCGGAGTGCGGGTGCTCACCGCCTGGGAACGTCCTGAGCAGACCAACGTGGCCTGGGTGGCGTTCGTGGTCGGTGTGCACTTCGTCGCGTTGGCGCCTGTCTGGAAGGACTGGAGCATCGCCGTACCCGGTGTGGTCCTCACCCTGCTCGGCGCCGCCGGCCTCGTTCTGGCGTCGACGACCGCTGTCGCCTGGGTGCCGCTTGTCAGCGGTGTGCTGTCCGGGGTGGTGCTCCTGACCGGCACCGCCACCTTCGGCTGGCGTACTGTGACAGCTCGGACGGCCTAGCCAGATCGCGGCCGGGCTGCCCGGGTTGAAGGCGGTGATGGACGGGACCGGCCGAGGCCGTCGACATGAGCATCCGATTGGGTGATCTCGTCGGCGTGGGCGCCGGCGACAGTTCTGGACGGTCCCGGACGGCCACGGACCGAGACACCCCGTGGAGCCCGCCTCGCCAGGCCCGGAAGACAGCCGTGGACGGCCCCGGGCGGTCGTGTCCTGACTCGTGGCGGAGGGGGCTGGGGGCCGACCCCTCAAGGCGGCTCCGGGTCACAGGTCCTCCCGGAGGAAGGACCCTCCGCGTGGCTTCCGGTCCGTGGGCCTGGCGGCCCTGTGATACGGACCCGACCGGCGGCCGGCCGCCGGGTGGGGCGGGTGTGTTCCCGGGCGGCGGTCAGCCGAGCCAGCGGCCGTCGCGCATGAGGTCGCGTCCCCGCAGCTCGTTCTCCTCACGCCAGGCCTGGATGCGCCGTGGCCGGATCAGGAAGTACTGGTAGGGCTCGTCGAGCCCGCGCGGGTCGAAACCGGTCCTGGCCGCGAACGCGTCGCCCGTCTCGGGGGCGAGGGCGGCGATGTCCACCGGCTCGGCGGTGCCGTCGACGACGACGACGTCGCGGGTCGGCCCGAGGCTGAGTCGCACCCGGCCGTCCGCCAGGAGGTTGCGGCCGGTGATCGAGGCGCGCGGTGTCGAGATGAGGAACGCGGTCCCGTCCCAGAGGTACGAGAGCGGGATGAGGTGGACACCGGCCGGGGAGCCCGACGTCGCGATCCAGAGATCGACGCTGCTCTCCAGCCTCGCGCGAGTGTCCCGCAGCCTCTCCTCAAGCCCACGCGGCGGCGCGCCCGTCATGCTTCCTCCAGTCACTTCGTGGAGAGCCCTTCCTCCGGGGACGGGCTCCGTCGGTCATCGGTCGGTTCGCCGGGGCCGCGGGCTTGGCGGACGCCACGGCCTCCAGCGCCCTTGGCTTCGCGTGCACCGCTCTCTCGTGGGCCCTGGGGACCACGGAGCACGCGTATGTACGTATCCGCTCGGCGGCGACAGTACCCCACCCCCATGGCCGGCGAGGCGCGCGGTGCACCCGGTCCGGACGACGGCGGTGGTGTACTCAGTCCGGGCGACGGCGGTGGTCGGCCGCGGCGGGCGCGCCCGCTCGGCGCCCGGCACCGCCACAGATCATGAGCCGGTGCGATCCGGTGCCGTCGGGGGAGACGCCGGCGTCCTTGGCCAGGGCGCGGCGCCTGTGGAGCGCCGGCTTGACCGGACCCGGCCCGGCGGCGAACTCGACGTACATGCGGCTGAAGCTCTTCGCCACGGCAAGGCCGCGGTCGACGTAGAACTTCCTGCTCGCGGCCACGTCGAGGGTGACGGATTCGATGGATGTCATGGTCGTCACGCTGTTTGTGGCTCGGCGACCGGCGCTTCTCGATTCCTGACCGGTCGGGTCACCTGCTTGGCCACGCACGACGGCAGCCCCGCCGTCGCGCGCGCCGCCTGGCGCCGGTAGGCGCTGGGCGACATGCCGACCAGCTCGGTGAAGCGGGTGCTGAAGGTGCCCAGCGACGAGCAGCCGACCGCGAAGCAGACCTCGGTGACGCTCAGGTCGCCACGGCGCAGCAGCGCCATCGCGCGCTCGACACGCCGCGTCATCAGATAGGCGTACGGCGACTCGCCGTAGGCACGCCGGAACTCGCGGCTGAGGTGCCCGGCCGACATGTGCGCGCCGCGGGCGAGCGCCTCGACGTCCAGCGGCTGCGCGTACTCCCGGTCGATCCGGTCGCGGACACGGCGCAGCCGCGCCAGGTCGTTCAGGCGCTGCGCCGCGGTGAGTGCGCGCCCCCACGAGGGGTGACACATATGAGAACTCCTTTCGTCGATGTCCGCGAGCACCCGGGTCGCATGCCGGGTCAGGCGGCGAGGCGCTTCTGCGACGGTGCGGCCGCCGGAGGAGTGATCGAGGACAGCGGCCTGGAAGCGCCGGCCGCCGTATTCCTGGCGGGTGGTCGCGGATCCGGCCGCCATGGCCGGATCGATGACCGGACGGCTCAGCGGAGCTGCTGGATGCGGACCAGGTTGCCCGCGGGGTCGCGGAAGGCGCAGTCGCGGACGCCGTACGGCTGCTCGGTCGGCTCCTGGACGACCTCGGTGTCGCCGGCCTGCACCTTCTCGAAAGTGCCGTCGAGGTCGCGGGTGGCCAGCAGGATCCAGCCGTAGGTGCCCTTGGCCATCATCTCGGCGATGGTGCGGCGCTCGTCGTCGGTGATACCGGGGTCGACGGCCGGCGGCGCCAGGAGGATGGAGGTGTCGGGCTGCCCGGCGGGGCCGACCGTGATCCAGCGCATCTTGCCCTGCCCGACGTCGTTGCGGACCTCGAAGCCGAGGACGTCGCGGTAGAAGGCCAGGGAGGCGTCCGGGTCGTCGTGCGGGAGGAAGCTCGTGTGAATGGTGATTTCCATGGCAAGCAGGCTATGCGCGGCTCCGTGACCGGCGCTTCTCGATTCCTGACCGGTCTGGCCACTTCACGCCGGCGCGGGCCTTCGAGATCCGCACCGCCGCGAGTGCGCCGCCGGCGGCCGTGAAGGCGGGCGTGAAGGCGGGCGTGAAGAAGGATCCGTGGATCCGCCAAGTAGGGGTGTGACCTACCGAGAAGCGACCATGACCACCGTACGGCCGCGCGGAGCGTTCCCGCGGGGAGGGGTGGAAGAGATCACATGAGCGCGTTGCAGGATGTGAGCGATCTCCCGCGCGGAGCCGGGGACGCGGACCTGATCGAGGAGTCCCTCCGCTTCCCCGAACGGTTCGCGGTGCTCTACAACCGCTACGTCTCGGAGATCCACCGCTACGTCGCCGGACGGCTGGGCACGCAGATCGCCGACGACCTGACCGCGGAGATCTTCCTCGCGGCCTTCCACGGGCGGGCCGGCTTCGACGCGCGCCGCGGGGTCGTCCGGGGCTGGCTGTACGGCATCGCCGTCAACACCGTCGCGGGGCGCCGCAGGAGCGAGTTCCGGCGGCTGCAGGCTCTGCAGCGGGCACCGGTGGAGGGCGTGGCCGACGCTGGGCACGAGGACCTGGTGGCCCGCCGGCTGACGGCCGCGGGCGTGCAGGGAAGGCTCGCCTCGGCCCTGGCCACGATCCCGGACGCCGACCGTGACGTGTTGCTGCTCGTCGCGCTGGCGGAGCTCAGCTACGAGGAGATCGCCCAGGCCCTCGACATACCGGCGGGAACCGTCGGCTCCCGGCTCAACCGGGCCCGCAAGAAGCTGCGCGCCGCGCTCGGCGGCGTCAACCCCATGTTCGGAGGAGCAGATGGATGACCTGACCGCGATCCGGGAGCTGCTCTCGGAACCGCCCATCTCCCCGGAAGCGGCCGCGGCCGGCCGGGATCGGCTCGCCGCCGCCTTCTCCGATACTTCCCGGCAGACCCCTTTGAGGAGCGTTCAGATGACCGACGAGACGCCCCCCGGCCCCGTGCGCAAGGACAGACGTGCGGCGACGCGGACCGCGCGGCGGACCGCCCTCGGCGTGGGCCTGCTCGGCGCCGCGGCGGCCGTGACCCTGCTGATCACGTCGGGGACCTTGGCGGGGGGGCCGGGGACGGGGCCCGCCACCGTGGTGGCCTCCGACCGGCCCGTCAGGGCGCTGACCGCCCAGCAGGTGCTCCTGGCGGCCGCGACCTCGGCCGCGCGGACGCCCGCGGAGGGGGCGAACTGGGTCCGCGGTGCTGTCTCCGGAAACCAGAGAGTCGAACCCGGCGGCCGATACACCCTTGAACTGACCTCCTCGACCGAGATGTGGGTCTCGCCGGTGCCCGGCAAGCCCATCTGGTTCATCCGCCAGGACCTGGGGACCAGGCCGGCGACGCCGCGGGACGAGGAGGTGTGGCGCGCGGCCGGCTCCCCCACGAGCTGGGTCTACCCCGGTCCGGGCGGCAAGCCTGACAAGGCCGGGAGCGTGACGCTGCGGAGCGGGCCGGGCGAGCCCGTGGCCACCCGGGACGGCACCGGCAAGCTGTCGGTCGCGCTGCTCGGCAAGCCCATGTCCCGGGCCACGCTCAGCAAGCTGCCGACGACCCCGGACGGCCTGCGTGACTACCTGAAGCCGGTCATCACCAAGCGGTACGGCGCGGAGGCCGCCGACGTGGACATGGACGCCGAGCTCTACGAGACCGGCGTGCGCGTCATCATGGACCTCCCGGTCCCGCCCGAGGTGCGGGCGGCGGCGTACCGCATGCTCGCCTCGCTGCCCGGTGTGACCGCGGACGGCGAGGTCACCGACCCGCTCGGCCGCACCGGTCAGGCGGTCAGCCTCCGGCACTCCACCGGGGAGTACCGGCTCATCATGGACACGGTCACCGGGCAGCCGCTTGCGTCCGTGTCGACCATCAAGGACAAGGGCGGGGAGGCCCGTTCCTACACGGCGATCAAGAGGGCCGGCTGGACCGACGACGAGCCCGAGCTGCCCGCCCGCCGGCGCGGTTCGGAGGCCCCGCCGGCCTGACGCCTCAGGCCGCCTTGCCCGCCTCTCCGGGGCGAGGCGGGCAGGGCGGCCCGCTGCCGTCCTGATCATGGTTTGCCGTGCCGGCCGTGCTCTGCCGGCGGCCCTGTGGTCCGGGTCCGCTTGCCGTCGGACGCCGACGAGGGCTCACTCCGGTCCGTTTACTCAGGCGGAGTAGGTACGCGTACTCACTGATCTTTAATTCGTGGTGTTAAGCGATCATGTGACACTGCCGGTTTCTGGCGGTATGTCCAGGTCATGCGGTACGCGCAAGGCGGCGGGCTGACCGCCGCACAACGAGCCAAGCGCGAACAGGTACGGCTGTGCGCGGCCGAACTGTTCGCCCGCGGATACACCGACCTGCAGATAGCCAAGGAACTGCGCGTCAGCCGGATGTCGGCCAACCGATGGCGCCGCGCCTGGGCGCACGGCGGCGGCGCGGCCCTGACCTCCAGGGGACCGGCGTCCCTGCCGCGGCTGAGCGAGGCGCAGTTCGCCCGGCTGGAGGCCGCGCTGCTGCGAGGCCCGGCCGCGCACGGCTGGAACGACCAGTACTGGACGCTGACCCGGGTCCGGCGGGTGATCGGCCGGATGTTCCACGTGTCGTACTCCCTGCCCGGGGTGTGGAAACTGCTGACCCGCCATGGCTGGTCGTGCCAGGTGCCCGCGCGCCGGGCCCGCGAACGCGACGAGAAGGCGATCGAGGTATGGAAGGAGCAGGTGTGGCCGGCCGTGGAAAGACCGCGGCGGACCTGGGCGCGTGGGTCTGCTTCGAAGACGAGTGCGGGCGCACTTTGAGGCCGCCGATCGCCCGCACCTGGGCGGTGCGCGGCGCCACCCCGGTGGTGCGGGTACCGGGCCACCGCACGGGCAGGGTCTCCGTCGCGGCACTGGCCTGCTATCGGCCCGGCCGGCGCTCCCGGCTGATCTACCGGGTGCACGTTTACCGGCGGCGCAAGAACGAGGCAGCGAGCTTCACCTGGCGCGACTACCGGGACCTGATCACCATGGCGCATCTGCAGCTCGGCGCGCCGATCGTGCTCATCTGGGACAACCTCAACCGGCACACCTGCCCGCAGATGCGGCAATTCATCGCCGACAACGCCGACTGGCTACGGGTTGTCCGGTTGCCGGCCTATGCTCCCGATCTCAATCCGGTGGAGGGCCTGTGGTCGCTGCTGAACCGTGACGGGCTGGCCAACCTCGCCGCCACGGGCCTGGACCACCTAACGCGCGTGATCAAGCGAGGCCTGAAGAAGATCCAGTATCGGCCGTATCTGATCGACGGCTGCCTGGCCGGGACCGGCCTGCTTCTCAAGCCGCCGTAACTTCACGCATTAAAGATCAGCAGGCGTCCGGCTGACCGGTGCCAGACCCTTGATGGCATGGACAAACCACTCCAGCCTGTCATGACCGCCGCCTACTTCGCGCAGTGCGTCATCTCCTTCGGCATGGCGATCGGCAGCGTGGCGGTCGGCATCGTCTTCCTGCCGATCGACCCCTGGATCCGCGCGTTCCTCGCGGTCGCCGTGCTGTACACGGTGACGTCGGCCTTCAGCCTGGCCAAGTGCGTGCGCGACCGGCAGGAACTCGTCAGCGTGTCAAGCCGCGTCGACCAGGCGCGCCTCGACAAACTGCTCGCCGAGCACGACCCCTACAAGGTCGACAATCTCTGAGCCGTCCCTCCGGCCGCCCTACTCCTCGTCGAGTCCCCGCTCGATCGCGTAACGGACGAGCTCGACCCGGTTGTGGAGCTGGAGCTTGTTCAAGGTGTTCTGCACGTGGTTCTGCACGGTCCGGTGGCTGAGCACCAGCCGTTCGGCGATCTGCCTGTAGGAGAGGCCCTTGGCGACCAGGCGCAGCACCTCGGTCTCCCGGTCGGTGAGGCGTGGCCCGTCGTCGGAGGGGCGCTGCGTGGCGAGGCGGCGATACTCGCCGAGCACCAGCCCGGCCAGGCCGGGGGTGAAGACCGGTTCCCCTTCGGCGGTGCGCCGGACGGCGTCGAGGAACTCCTCCCGGCCGGTCGACTTGACCAGGTAGCCGGAGGCCCCGGCCTTGACCGCCTCAAGGACGTCCTCGTGCTCGCCGCTCGCCGACAGCACCAGTACGCGGGGCGGGTGGTCGGACGCGGCCAGCCCTCTGGCCACCTCCACACCGGGCAGATCGGGAAGCCGCAGGTCGAGGATGACCACATCGGGGCGTATGGTGGCGGCGACGCGGAGCGCCTGGCGGCCCTCGCCCAGGGCCGCCACCACCTCGTACATGGCGTTCTCCAGGTCGCGGGCGACCGCGTCCCGCCACATCGGGTGGTCGTCCACCACCATCACCCGCAGCGCGCTGGTCATGCCGCAACTGTAAACCGGTCCGTGTCCCCGCCTAAGGCGTGCGGGGCCGCCCGCCGGCGGGAGGCCGTGCGAGGACGGGGATGACCAGCTCGACCTCGGTCCCCTGGCCGGGCACGGAGGTGAGACCGACGGTACCGCCGAGGCCGGCGATCCGGCCCCGGATGGACTGCGCGATGCCGAGCCTGCCCTCCGCCTCCGCCTCGGAGAGGCGCCCCGCGGGGATGCCGGGGCCCTCGTCGCGCACCGTGATGGTCATCGAGACGCCGTCGTCCTCGGCGAAGACCCAGGCCCTCGTGTCCTCGCCGCAGTGCCGGCGGACGTTGTCGAGCGCCGCGCCCACGGCCGCGACGACCTCGCGAGCCTGACCGGCGGGGAGCGGCAGAGGGGTCGCGGGCGTCGACACGGTGACCGTCGCCGTGGTGTACCGGCGTAAATGGGCCCCCACGTCGACGAGGCCCGAGCCGTCCTGCTCCGCCACGGCCGGCCCGCCGCGGATCAGCTCGCGCACCGCCGCCTCCTGCTCTCCGGCGAGCCGTCCCAGTTCGGCGGCCTCCCCGCCGATCTCCAGCCCGCGGCGCTGCACCAGCGCCAGCACCTGAAGAACGGAGTCATGGATGCCGCGAGCGAGCCGCTCGCGTTCCCGGCCGGCCGCCTCTATCTCGACGGCCCGTTGCAGCCGTTCTTCCGCCTGTTCGGTGAGCCGGGCCACGTGGCCGACGACGGTTCCGGCGAGGATCATCAGCACGGTTCCGGTGGCGGGGACGGGCACGGGGTGATCGAATCCGCGCAGACCGCGCAGCCACAGGTCACCGAGCGACAGCACGACCGCCGCGACCGCGCCCGCCCGCCGCCCGCCGTACACGGCCCAGGCGAGGACAGGCCCTCCGATCCAGGTCGCCGTGACCGGCATGACACCTGCCGGTCCGGCGTCAGGCCCCTGGACGTACGGCGAAGCCAGCAGGCAGCCGAGGGTGACGAGAACGTCCATCACCAGCAGCCGGCGGCTCCTCGCGGTCGAGTAGGCGACGGTGGTGGCCACGGTCCAGGCCGTCATCACGCCGAGGACGAGCCAGCCCGCGACGGGGCGCTGGTAGCCGCCGGCGCCCGCCAGCAACAGTGCGGCGTAGCCCAGGGAGGCGACGCGGTAGACCGCGACAGCGCGCCAGAACGACCCCTCGATCCCCATACGGCCCCATCACGCTCGATCGGCGCTGCTCCCGGTGACCCGACTATATGGCGGCCCGCGCCGGAGGCGCGTTCCGCCGGGTGGACCGGCGGCGGAGCGGCTCATGAATCCTCCTGTCGCGGTCAACGGTCGAGTCAGTCGCCGGCCGGCGCCAGGCTCGCGCGCCCATCGCCCTCGTAGCGGTAACGGAGACGGACCTCGTCGCCCGGGACGACCTCGATCTCGGAGTCCAGGGCCCAGCAGGCGGTGAACCAGTGGCTCAGCTCGTCCCCGTCCCAGGGAGCGGTCGACATCGACACGCCGGGAGACATCCGCGCCTCGAAATAGAGCACGGCTCCTGACACGGTCCCGTGCCGGGAGGCGGCGAGGGTGACCTCGCCTTCGAACACCCGGGCGTCCTGCCGGAGGTCGATCCTGCTCAGCGGCTGCGCGGTCGACATCCGCCGCCACCGCTGGACGGTCTCCGGCCTCTCGTAGAACCCCGCCACTCGCCCCCGGTCGGCGTCCAGCATGGGGGAGAAGTCGATGCCGTAGCGGCTCTGCCACCGCTTGATCTGCTGGGGGAGGATGCGCTGCTGACCCACGGCGCTCTCGGGCATGTCCACGAGGTAGAGGTAGGTCTCGAACGACGAGGGGATGAGCCGGGCATCCGGGGTGAGCAGTCTCTTCCGGGCGTCCTGCACCGACTCCCAGATGACCATGTCCAGAGCGTCGTTGCCGACGATGTCGGTTGTCAGGACGGTGGCGAGCTCGGGCAGCTCGGTCGTGCTGGACCAGCCCTTGACGAAGCTGATGCGGTCCGCCACCCCGTTGGCCTTGGCCACCTCCGCGGCGAGGTCACCGCTTCTCGCCGGTTCCACGGCGTAGACGTGCCTGGCGCCGGCCTTGGCGGCGGCGACGGCCAGGATCCCCGAGCCGGTGCCGAGGTCGAGCACGACATCGTCAGGGGTCACCACCTCGTTGATCGCCCGGATGAAGGTGGCCTTCCTGATCGGGTCTTCCAGGATGCGGATGTTCAAGTGGGCCAGCCCGTACCCCCCGGTCGGGAACATCAGATCGGTGAAGCCCGTCGGCGGTTCCTCGGTGAGGATGCCCGCGCTCACCAGCATGCTCAGTGTCGTCAGTGCCTCCTCCATCGCACGCCGGCCCTTGAGCCGTGGTCCGAGGCGTTGCAGGCATTCGGCGATGGAGGTGGGGGTGTAGAAAGCGTCGAGCAACGCGAGCGTGTGCTGACCGAATTCCCACACGCGTCGATCGTGATGGATCCGGACCAGATTGGCGCTCTCCAACTCCATGAAGAGTTCGGGGACACGCCGCAGTGAGGTGTCGGCCTTCAACATGACTCGGCTCCTTGTTCGGATGATGTTCTGTCGCGATTGGCCAGCGCCTGCGCGACCGCCGTGACCAGCGGGCGCCGGAAGTCCCCGAGGGACCCGGGCTCCGCCTCACCGGTCGCGAAGGCGACGCCGTTGCCGGGTTCCACGACCTGGTAGCCGTCGTCGCGCAGTCGTGCGACGTTCCTTCTGACAGCGGGCTTCTCCCACATGGCCCTGCTCGTGGCCGGGACGAGGATGACCGGGCAGGAGGCCGCCAGGAGGATCGAGGTGAGCAGGTCGTCGGCGATGCCGTTGGCCACCTTCCCGAGGAAGTTCGCGGTGGCGGGGAGGACGGCGATGACCTCCGCCCAGTTGGCCATCGTCACGTGCGAATCCCGGCCGGGAGGCAGGTCGTCCCAGCCGGAGAACGTCTCGCACGCCGCGACCGCTCTCAGCGACTCCTCGGTGACGAACCGCCGAGCCATCGTGGTCAGCACCACGCGGACGTCGGTCACGCCCAGTTTCAGACCGAGCCAGGGAAGAAGGTGCGGGACGGTCAAGGACGAAACCGATCCACAGACGCCGAGCAGCAGCCTCAACCGTTCCGGCTCCGCGGGAGATGTCATGAGCCCGTCACCTCGCTGAGGACCAGCCATTGTCTTTCCACCTCCGGCAGCACCTCACGCAAGGTGTCGTCCGGCCCGAGGGCCCATGTCGCCTGCGCGTAGTGATCGATCACCCTCCGGGCCGTGAGCACGCCCAGCCAGTCACCCTCGGCGGTGTTCAGCGGGCGGCCCAACGAGGTCTCGTACCGGGTGAGGAACGTCTCGATGCGGAGACGGAGCGCCCGGGGCGCGACTCCCGTCAGGGCGGCCGCCTCAAGGACCTCTCCCATGAGATACGCGACGTCGCCCAGTGGATCGCCGATGCCCGCCTCGCGCCATCCGAGGATCGCCACCGGTGAGGTCGGGGCGCATACTCCCGTCGAGAACCTGCCGTGGACGAGGGCGATGTTCCGGGGCGGTGTCCCGGGCCACCGCGCCTGCTCCGCCATCGAGGGCGCCAGGTGCGACGGCAGCAGGTCTCTGGCACGCCGTATGCCGGCCGCGGCTCCGTCGTCCGAGGCGAGCCAGGCGCTCCCGGAGCTCCGGTCCGGAAGGACGTCCACGAGGTCGTCCACCGGGAGCCGGTGCAGAGCGCCCAGGAAACGGGCCAGGCCGCCGAGGACGCCGTGCCACCAGCCGTCGTCCCCGACGGACGCCGCGTCGAAGACCCGGTCGCACAGCAGCGCGGGGGTGGGCACGGGGTTCCAGGCCGCCAGGACGTGATTCCGAACGCGGACAGGAACGGCGACCGCGCCGGCTTCCGGCATGACGCGGAAGACATCGGCGAGACGGGCGTTGTCCAGATATATCCCGCCGGGTCGCTGCAAGTGCTCGATCCATCGATATCCGTGCGCCGTCCGTATGCAGATCCTGTTCACGAAAGGGCCGCGCATCGATCGCACCACGCTTCTGTCGGCCGTATCCATCAGGGTTTCGACCGGGGATTTCGATGAGATATCCGGATCCCGGTCAACTTCTGACGGCACTGCGCCTCGCTCTTTCCGCCTTCGACATGGCGCCAGGCTAAATGGACTGCGACGACGTGATCAAGCGACATGTTCCGAAAAGTGTTGCATATGCGACTGGCCCGGCTTAATGCCTGTTGTGGGCTCTTTCATGGCTAATTAACCTGGCTCCGAGTCCGTACACCGAAAGAGGAGGAAAGCAATGCAAGAAGCGCCAGTCGACGACGCTCTCATCGCGGAGCTCATGGACCGGGTCAAGGAGGACGACTTCCAGGACGTCGACCTGGGATCGATCGACGTCTCCTTCTCCGAGCTCGCCGGGATCAGCGCCGAGGAGCTGCAGCAGTTCCTCGAGGAGAAGGTCGGGGTCTCTCCCGACGAGAGCATCCAAGGCACCTTCACCGGTGTCCTCGTCACACCCGCGACGCACTGCTGAGTCGAGTGCGACGGTTGAACGCGCGATGAGACATTCGCCAGAAGATCTACTGCGTGCCCGGACGCTGGGATTCCTGATCCCGCGTCCGGGCGCGCGCCCCTCCCCGCGTGCGGAGGACGAGGAGCTGGTCTCCAGCGAGTCGGTCGGCCGGATCCTCCGCGCCGTGGGACACCGCGTTCACGAGGTGATCTCCGTGACGCGGTGCGTCTCCCGGCGACGCGTGGTCCTGGTGCGGCTGGTGGACGGCTCCTTCGTTCTCCTCAAGTGGCCGGATGAAGACATCGATGTCGAGAACAACTATGAGATCGCCATGCTCGGGCTGCTCGACGGAGTAGCGCTCCCTCCCGAGATCAGAGCGGCCATACCGCGCATCCTGGCGGTGGACCCGGAGACACGCGTGGTCGTCGTCGACGCGATCCCTCCGTGTCTCAGCCTGCACGACCTGCTCAAGAACGAAAGGCTGGTCCCGGAGCCCCACCTGCGGGCACTGGCCCGGATCCTCGCGGCGCTGCACGGTGTCCCGGTGGAGGGGATCAGGGACAGGCACCCCGACCGGATGTTGGGGCCCCCGGTGCCGCGGGACACGCTGGTGAGCACGAGGGAATACGCCAACGGCTGCGGTCTGGACTTCGACGACTACCTGCGGTCCATGCAGGAGCTGGAACCGAGGTTCCGGGAGCTCCATGAGCGGTGGGCCCCGGACAGCCTGATCCACTTCGACCTGGGAGGAGACAACGTCCTCTTCCCGGTGGCACCGCCGGCCGGCGCCTTGCCGGTCAGGCTCATCGACTGGGAGCTGGCGGGGTTCGGCGACCCGATGTACGACGTCGGTTTCCTGGTCGGCCAGCTGTTCCTCGGCGAGATGCGGCGGGTGCGGTCCGCCGTCGGGGCCACCGACTGGATGTCGCAGCTACAGGCCAATGCGCACAATTTCATGAACGCTTATTCGGAGGCCAGACCCGTCTCCGAAGAGGATACGAGGCGGTTGGTGCAGTACGCCGGTATAGCGCTTCTCGTCCATTCCACCGTCCGGCTTCAGCAGATCGGGGCACTGGGCAGGATCGGTCACCTCTGCCTGCATTTCGGCAAGCGCTTCGTTCAGCGTCCCGACATCGTGTCCACGCTCCTCCTGGGCGGGCACCGGAGAGAGGGGCGGGCCGGTTGAACAGCTACGAAAGAATCTTCTGGCGGATCGCGGAAGAGATCGAGATCCTGGACTCCGCCACTTTCCGCCACCCGGAGCTCGGCACCCTGGAGCCGCCGAGGGACCTGGACGTCGATCCGGAGCGTCCAGTCCTGGCGTATCTGCACCGCGTGCTCTACCTCACTTACTACGCCGGAGACTACTTCGCCGCGGAGCTCTTCCTCCGTGGCGGCCGCCGCGCGGCGTCCCTGCAAGGGCACGAGGACTTCGACCTGGTCAACCGCATCCAGGCGGCCGGCGTGGGGCGGGGACAGCTGAGGCACGGCTGGATCATCCAGGGGAAACGGGATGACGACTACCTCGTCACCAAGGACGGCCTGACCCTGCGGGCCTCGGAGGAGGAGCTGTCCGCCGACGGGCCGCTGGTCAAGGGGAGGGCGGTGGCACTACGCCTGCCACCCGACCGGCCCTACCTCCTGCTGGGCTGGTACACGATCTTCGGTGATCATGGCGTGCTGGACGGGGGGGACGGTGGGCTCGTCCGCCTCTATCTCACGCTGGCCGGCGCCGACGCGGCGCCTGGGCTGGTCCGCTCCACCACTCGGGCACTGAACGCGTTGAAGGTCCCCTTCCAGCTCAAAGTCGTCAACCATCCGGAGGCGTTCAAGCGCCGGGACGCCTTTGTGATCTACATGAGCGCCGGGGCGTGGGAACGGCACCGCGCGGTGCTGGAGGCGATCCACCGCGGTCAGGCGGACCGGTTCAGGGACGACCATCCCTGCTTCGCGCTCAGGTTGGCGCCGGGTCTCTCCTTCGCGCAGGAACCCGAGATCAAGGGGCAGCGTACGAGCTTCGGCCTGCACCGGTGCCAGCTCGTGGCCGAAGGCCTCGTGCGTGCTCACGAAGCAGGGGCCGACTCGCCACGCGAACGGTTTCTGGCGATCAGGAGCAGATACCGCGAGGAGGGCCTCGACATCCGTCACCCCTACCTGAACGCGCCGGCGGGGTGGACGTCATCCGGCCTCGTCGGCACGTAGGACGACTCAGAGGAGGAACCATGCACCTTCGGCAGCACGTTCCGAAGATCAACGGGACAGGCGCTCACCGTGAAGTGAGTTCGGAAGTCACGTGGGAGCGCGTACGGCCGCACCTTCGGCGGGCCGGCATCACGCGAGTGGCGGACATCACGTGGCTGGACCGCATAGGGATACCGGTCTACAACGCCATCTCCCCGCGCTCGCATGACGTGATCTCGGTGTACAACGGGAAGGGCGCCCGGCCGATCGACGCCATGACGTCAGCGGTCATGGAGGGCATCGAGCGGTTCTCCGGCTGGCTGCCGGTCCGTCCCGCGGCCATCGCCTCCTACGAGGAGCTCCTGTCCCAGGGGCGGACGGTGCTCAACCCGCGGGACTACAACCTGGAGCTCTCCCGCCATTACCGGGACGACGCGCCCATCTCCTGGGTGGAGGGCTTCGACCTCCTCAACGAGGAACCGATCCTCGTGGCGCAGGACTGCGCGGTCTACAACATCAAGATGCATGAGCCGCCCACCTACGAAATCTCCACCACCAACGGTCTGGCGTCGGGCAACAGCCTGGAGGAGGCCATCTGCCACGCGCTCTGCGAAGTGATCGAACGGGATTCGATCACCATCGCCGAGCTGCTGAGCAGCCAGCTGTCCCAGGTGCTGGAGAAGGGCCTGCACGTCGAACGCCAGCCGGTGGCGCTCTCCGAGCGGCTCAAGGAACTGCATCCCCACATCGATCTGGAGAGCCTGCCGCAGCGCGCGCAGGCCCTCGTCCAGCAGGTCCGTACGGCCGGCATCGAAATGCGGGTGATCAACATCACCACCGACCTCGGCGTCCCCAGTTTCATGGCGGCGACCGCCGAAGACCTTGGACCGACCGTTTCGAAGGGGCACGGTGGGTTCGGGACGCACCCCGACGCGGAGGTCGCGCTGCTGAGAGCCATCTCGGAGTGCGCGCAGGGAAGGGCCGTGGACATCCAGGCCATGCGGGAGGACATCAGCCTCCCCGGCGAGGACGTCCCGAAGAACCAGTACCACGTGCGGAGATCCTCAACCCTTGACAAGGGAGGCTGGGCCTGGCGGCCGGTCGGCAAGCTGACCCGGATGTCCGAGGTCTCCTCCCGGCAGAGCGACGACATCGTCGCGGACATCCGGTTCATGCTGGACCGGCTCCGTTCCCGCGGGATCCAGCGCGCGGTGGCGGTGGACCTCTCACCGCCGGGCATTCCGGTGAACGTGGTCCGCGTGGTGGTGCCGCACCTTGAGTCGTGGGGAGTCGACTACAGCAAGCTCGGGCCCCGGGGCGCGCAGGCGTGGACGCGGGCGCTGACAGACCTGACGGCGAGAAAACGTGAGTCCGAGATTCCAGCCTGATGTGAGGAGCGATCCTGTGACAGCCGTGGTGTTCGCCGGCCCCAGCCTCGACCGGGAGTCGGTACCGCGCCGGCCGGACATCGAAGTCCTGCCGCCGATTCAGCGAGGTGACATCAACGCACTCATCGCCCGCGACAGACCCCCCACCGTGATCGGCATCATCGACGGCCGCTTCATGCAGAGCCTGTCGATCTCTCCGAAGGAGGTGCTGAAAGCCATCGATCTGGGGATCAAGGTGTTCGGTTCGTCGAGCATGGGCGCGCTCCGGGCCGTGGAGTGCGCACCGTACGGCATGGAGGGCGTCGGAAAGATCTTCGATGAATACCTGTCGGGGCGCATCGACGCCGATGACGAGGTGGCCATGGTCTATTCGGACGAGGACTTCCAGCCGATCTCCGAGCCTCTGGTCAACATGAGGTTCGCCGTCGCCGCGGGGCTGTCCGCCGGGGCGTTCGAAGAGTGCACGGGAGAATCCTTCCTGCGGACGGCCAAGCGGCTCTACTTCCCCGAGCGGACGGTCGCCCGAGTGCTCCGGCTGCTCACCGGGGAGGTCGCCGAGGCGGAACGCCGTCGCGTCGAGGAGTTCTTCGCCGCCTCCGCGCCCGACACCAAACGTGATGACGCGACCGAGCTGATGTCCAGGGTCGTGGCCTGCCTGGCCTCGGCCGGGCCGGTGACCCCGGGGGAGGGGCCCGCGGCATGACAGGTCTGCATCGTGAGGAGCTCTCGCGGCTCCACGGGGAAGGGTTCTGCTTCCCCGTGGAGCTCCTCAGCCGGGAGGAGGCCGCGGAAGTCCTCAGGGACGTGCGCCGGTACGAGGAGATCGCCACCAGGGTCGGCGGGGTCCTCGGCCATCACTGGACATACCCGAAAAGCCATCTGGTCGCCGGCTGGGCTGATCGCCTGGTGCACGACAGCCGCGTTCTGACCGTCGCGGAGAACGTGCTGGGACCCGACCTGCTCGTCTGGGCGACGAATCTGTTCTTCAGGAAGGCGGGGAGCCCCGGGGAACTCGCCTGGCACCAGGACGCTCCGTACTTCGGGTGGGAAGATTTCCACGGCAGGACCGTGCGCATGTGGATAGCGCTGACCGACACCGATCGGGACAACGGCACGATGCGCTATGCCCCGGGAACGCACCACGGCGGCATCATGCCGCACCGTTACCGGGGGTCCGGTGTCTCAGCCCTCCTGCGCGGGGAGGAGGTCGAGTTCGACGTGGACGACGAGACCGCCGTCGACGTCACGCTGGCCGCGGGGCAGTGCTCGCTGCATTTCCCCACGACGATTCACAGCTCCGGCCCCAGCGTGAGCCTGGCGGACCGCGTGTGTTTCGCCATCGATTTCATCCAGCCCGGGGTGCGGCCGCTGGCCGGTCCGGACAGTGCCCTCCTGGTGCGGGGCACCGACGGCTCCGGCCACTACGACCTCGAACCCCGGCTCGGCGAGGAGTTCGATCCGGCGGCGCTCAGGGCGTTCTCCCGGGCGACGAAAATCCGGCACGAGCGGTTGATGAACGTCATGCGCGCCGGTCGCACGGCCGGCGCCGCCGCGGGACAGGCGGTGTGACACGCCGTGATCCACCCCCGGACACCCTGGGCGGCCGAGCCCGTCGATGAACTCGGAGCGCCGGCCTCCTGGGATCTCACCCCCTGGTTCCCCCCGGTGGTGGACCAGGGAAACATTCCGCTGTGTACGGCCGCCGTCGTCGCCGGCATCGCCGGCTACTACGCGCGCCGGGGTGGGGAAGATGATTTCGCCGCCTCCGTTCTCTTCAACTACCGCACCTCCCGCCTGATAGCCGGGGAAAGGGACAGGGCCGGATCAAACCTGTTCCGGAGCTTCGAGGCCTGGGACACCTACGGGATGGTCGGAGAGGAGGACTGGCCGTTTACGGCAGGCCGGGAGAACAGAGATCCGCCGCCTTTCTGTTTCGCTCGGGCGGCGGACCGCAAAGGGATAATCTACGGCCGTATAATGCGCGGGGAAGGTAACATCGCAGCCCGCCTCCGTGCACTACGGCAGCACATTCTCAATGGAATTCCGGTGGCCGTCGACATACCGCTCCACCCCGTTCAGCTGTCCTCGTTCCGGAGTCATGTCCTCTCCCTCCCGCCGGTCGGTGCGGCGACATTCGGACGGCATGTGGTGATCATCGCCGGATACGACGATGATCGGACATGCGGTGAAGGGCAGGCGGCCGGCGCGTTTCTGGTGCGCAACAGCTGGGGATCCAGGTGGGCCGCGCAGGGTTACGGGTGGTTGCCGTACTCCTATTTTGAGAACCGCCTGATCCGGGAGGCCTGGATCGTGTTCGAGAAAAAATGGAAGGAGCGGGCCCTTGAGCCCCGGGGGTAAGCCCTTCGCCAGAAGGATCGCTTCAGTGGGGAGATGGCTGATCCCGGCCGTCATCGTGCTCGAACTGGCGCTTCTGGCGACCGGCGTCATCGATCTCGGCACCGGCGTTCAGATCGTGCTGGTCATCGAGCTGCTGCTCTTCGTGCTCGTGCTCGTGCAGGCGAGAGCGGCATGGGCCACCTACCGTGACGCACGCGCGGACGGTGACGACGAGGTCAGCGCGGCCGGAACCGCCCTGGACGCGGTCCTCCCCGCGCCGGCCGCCGCCGTCTTCAAGCAGGACCTGCTCCTGTGGCGTGCGCTTTTCCTGGCAGTCCGCCGTAAGAAGGACGCCAGCGCGGACGAGGCCGCCATCGCCTACGGCAAGGATGTCCGGCTGACCATGTGGCTGGTCCTCATCGCCGACGGTGTGCTGCTGGTGGTCGTCCACGCCGCGCTGCCCTGGCCCACGGCCCGGACGGTCATGTTGGTCCTGGGCGTCCTCGGGGTGCTCTGGCTGGCCGGCTTCGTGGCGACGCTCTACGTCTACCCCCACTGCGTCAGCCCGCGGAGGCTCCGGCTGCGCTTCGCTTCGTTCTACGACATCTCCATACCGACCTCCCTCATCAAATCCGCGCGGATCGAGAAGAAGAGCAGAGGGATGCGCAGGTCGGCAGAGGTGGTCGGGGACAACCTGGTGATGGAGGTCTCCAGCTCCACGAACGTGATCGTCGAACTCAGCGAGACGCACAGTGTGAAGCTGCGGAGGGCCGAGCACCCGATCACGACGATCCACTGGTACGCGGACGAACCCGCTCAAGCGGTCGAGCTCGTCCGCAGCTTCATCGGGAGACCGAACGACTCGGCGTCCATGGGCGTCTGACAGAGGAGGACAGCACATGGCACGCGTGGTCCTCGCCACCGCCCTGCGGCCGGTGGCGGCTGATGCGAAAGAGATTCAGGTTTCCCCGGGCACGCTGGAGGAGGTCCTCTCGGAAGTCGGGGCGACCTACCCTCAGCTCTACGAGCGGATCGTGGACTCGGCCGGGGTCAGGAGGTTCGTGAACATCTACCTCAATGATGAGGACATCAGGTCGATCAGTGGCCTGGCGACCGAGGTGGGGGAGGACGACGTTCTGATGGTCATCCCCGCCGTGGCCGGAGGATCGACCGATGACGGGAGCCCCCACCCCGAGTTCTAGGGGTTCCGGGGCCGTCTCCGGCCCGCCGGCCGTGACCAGCTCCGGGGCCGTCTCCGGTCCGCCGGCCGTGACCAGCCCGTCCCGCCGGCGGACCGGCCGCGATCGAGGATCCGGCGTGACGCTAGTGGGCGCCGGACGGGCAGGACATGGTGGTCCGGGCGAACCCGTTCAGCATGTGTCTCGCGTACCAGCACGCCAGCTGCTCGGCGGTCAGCGAGCAGTCACCCTGAACCCACCACTTCAGTGTGGCCAGGGAGGTCTCAACGGTGATCCGGGTCCTGAGCTCGACGAGGGCGCCGCTGGTCCCGGGCGGGGCCGACGGGGACGGGCCGTTGTACAGCTGGTGGATCGATTCGGTCCAGCGTGCATGGAGCCACTGTTCGAACCAGGTGCTTCTCCTGTGCACCAGGAGCGCATGATAAAGACGCTTGTACGCGGCGAAGTGCTCCAGTATCTCGACGAGGGCCGCTACGTACCGGTAGGGGGCGACCGGATGGCCTGTGGCCACGAGAAGCGAACTCAGGCCCTTTCGGGTGCCGTCCGCATGAAGAGTCTCGATCATATGGAACTTGTCGCGATAGTGCCGGTAGAAGGTGGAGCGGTGGACATCGGCTAGTTTCGTGATGTCCGACACCGTGATCATGTCGAATCCTACGGAGCAGCTGAGCTGCTCAAGTGACATATGAAGAGCTCTCAAGGAGCGGTTGGTCCGACGATCGCGAGAGTATCGAATCTCAACGTCTGATCGACTGGAATCCAGCGTCAACTTTTGGGCCTTCCGTTTAAATGAGCCGGCGGTCGGCGGATGCAGATGGTTCCGCGGGCCGGGGCGGGCAGGCCTTGACGCAGGCCGGGACGGCGTCGGAAGCGGACGTGCCGGCGTCCGGGCGGTGAGCTTTTTTCACCCCTGAGAACTTTCCGCCGCGTCTCCCATTTAAGGGGATTACGGCGTGCATGTATAAGGGGTTCGAACAGTGTCGCACGGTCCCGAACGGCGCCGAACAGCGCCGAACGGCGAGCGCTGATCGAGAGGCCGCGCCGCGGCTCGCAAGGGGAGTGCCGTACAGCAGCGCCGTCCGGCGACACCGGCTGGATCCTGCCGCCGAGCGGACCTGGGCGGAAGGTTATCCAGGTGCTCGGTAGTGGCGGAAATCGAAAGATCGAGAGATCTGATCGACCGTCGAGTTGTGACTGCGAGGAATCGCCGTCGTCGTCAGGGCGACGCTCGTCCGGGGGAGCCACCAGACGCGGGGACTGAATGTGTAGCCGGTCGGGCAACGGACGCTGAATTCGCGATACAGGGCGGTCTTGTTTCCGAAACTCCGGGTAGCGGTGCTGACCGTCCTGGTTGTGACATCGTCCTCTCCCCCCTGGGTCGATGTGAAGCATGCCTCCAGCTGCCCCATGTCCCCGTAAAGCGCCCAGGTGCTTCCAAAGTTCTGGGCGTCTTCCCCCAGGCCCTGGATGATGGCTATCCCGGACTCCATGCAGGTCGCATTGCCCAGCGATTTCGGCTGTACGCAGGTGCTGCCCGAACTGTCGGACTCGTCATATGAGACCTGCCATCCGGCGGGAAGTGTGAAACGGAGTCCGCTTTTCAGCGTGATGAGCTTACCTTTGAGGGCCGCCGGCTCCGGCTCCGGGGTCGGGGTCGGGGTCGGTTTTGGAGCAGGGGTTGGAGAGGTCTGCGGCGGAGACTCCGGACGGTCGCTCACCGAAGGCACGGCCTGCTTCATCGTTGATGATCCGTCCGGCAGCCCCTGCGCAGGCGAGGAGGTGGACTGGAAATAGTTCAACCACAGTGCGGCCGCCGCCCCCAGCGTCGCCACGCCGAAAGCAGCGATGGCCGATATGCGTTTCCGGCGGGTTCTGGCCAGTGATTCATCGTGTCGCTTCCACGCCGGATCTTCTCCGACCGGCATCCGCCAGGTGCCATCGATGAACGAGGTTATCGATGAGACGGCATCGGCCTCCGAAGGCGATCCTGCCGATTCCCCGTCGGTGGTACCGCGTAGCACCGATCCGATGATCTGGTCCACCGGCGGGCGCTCTTCCGGGTTCTTGGAGACCGCGCGCCCCACCAGGCCCGCCAGGCTCCGTGGAACCGATTCCGTATTTACTCGATTGTTTAGTATGCGGTGGGCCAGGAGCTCGGGACGCGCATTCCCGAAAGGGAGCTCTCCCGAAGAGGCGTATATCACTATCAGCCCCCAGGCATAAACATCGGTGGCCGGTCCCGCCTCGCCTCCCCCATACTGCTCGGGGCTCATCCACATCGGGGAACCGATCAGCACCCCGCTGCGCGTCAATTTGGTGCCGTCCACGGCGCGGGCTATGCCCAGGTCCACTATCCGTGGCCCCAGCGGAGACAGGATGATGTTGCCGGGCTTCAGGTCTCGATGGACCACTCCGGCGCGGTGCATGGCGTGAATGCCTTCGGCGAGTCCCGCCGCGAGACCGATCAGTCCGCCTCCGGACAGCGGCCCTCCGGCACTGATCCGCTGTTCCAGCGTCGGACCGGGAACATACTCGGTCGCGAGCCAGGGCCGGGCGTCATCGGTGTCCGCGCCGAGGATTTTCACGGTGCCCCGGCCCTGTATCCGCGAAAGCAGCTTTACTTCCCGGGCGAATCGCACGATGAATTCTGGATCGTGGGCGAGTTCGGGATGAACTGTTTTTACCGCGACTCGATGGTTGCTCTTGTCGGTGCCCGCGTAGACGATCCCCATCCCGCCGACTCCCAGCCGGCCCGCCAGCCGGTAGGGGCCGATCTGCTGCGGATCGTGCGGAAGGAGCGGCTGGATCCCGCCGTCGACCGTGTCAATTTCACCGGACATCGAAAATCCCCGCCTCGGCGACGTGGTCCACCACGTGCGTCTCCGTGTCGATCTGAACGGCAGGTGGAAATCCTATGGACGTGGACCGGAGAACTGTCAGAAAGATTCAAACATGTGACCCGGATGACCCCGGCTGGACGGGCCCGCGGGCCGTCGTAGGCGTCCGCCGCGCAGCTCTCACCAGGTGGACAGGCCGTGCAGCTCTCAGCAGGCGGACCTGCCGTGCAGCTCTCACCAGGCGGACAGCAGGAGATAGCCGGCCACCGCCGACCCGGCCAGCGCTCCGCCGTAGCAGGCCAGGCTGATCGCCCTTTCGAGGTGCCTGAGCTGCAGCCCGTGATGGAGGGCGTAGCGGAAGCGGTGGGCCCAGTGGAAGAGCGCGAGCACGCAGAGACCGAGAAGAACGACCCGCGTGACCGGATGGCCCAGCACGGCGGTCAGCCGTCCGTGATCGGGCGGCGACATCCAGCCCAGCGGGAACGCGACGCCGAAGAGGAACAGCAGGGCCGGGATCAGCAGCGCCGACAGCACGCCGCCGGCGCTGAACAGCAGCCACAGGAACGGCTCCACCGGACGCCTGGCCATCGTTCACCCCAGGACCAGGAGAGCCACGAGCGCCGACGCGAGCATCCACGCCACGAGGTTGCCCACGCCGATCACGGCCGGCGGCAGGCGCCTGCCGCGCAGCCGTACGGCCATCGCGTGCGGCGAGAGCGTGAACAGCCAGGTGACGGCGTGGAGCAGGACGAAGCACAGCGCGACCACGTTCAGCAGGACCATCCCCGGTGCGGCGCTCCAGGCCAGGAACCGCCCGTAGCGCTCCGGCCCCTGGGCGACCGCGTTCACCAGCAGCAACAGGAACACCACCGACCACGCCACCCAGACGCTGCTCAGCTCGCGGAGCACGAACAGCAGATACGAGCGGCGTCGCAGCCACCAGAAGACCGGCACGCGGGGCCGGTACCACCGGGGGTGGAACCGCGTGTAGTGGACCTTCTCGCTCATCACGCCCCCCGTGGTAAGAGGAAGGACCTGAGCGACTCCATGGCCGCCGTGAACTTGTAGCGCTGGATGGCCCCCGCCGGATCGACGTCCTTCGGGCAGACCGCGCTGCACTCGCCCACGAAAGTGCAGGCCCAGATGCCTTCGGCCGCCGACAGGACGTCCATCCGTTCCGAGGCGCCTTGGTCACGCGAGTCGAGGTTGTAGCGCTGGGCGAGGGCGATGGCCGCCGGGCCGAGGAACTCCTGGTCGAGCCCGTAGACGGGGCAGGCGGCGTAACAGAGCATGCAGTTGATGCACATGCTGAACTGCTCGTACTCCGCGCGCTCCGCCGGTAGCTGGGGATACTCTCCCTCGGCCGGCGGTTCCTGCTCCGAGCGGATGAGCCACGGTCTGACCTGCGGCAGCTTGCGCATGAAGTCGCCGATGTCCACAACGAGATCGCGCACGACGGGGAAGTTGGACAGCGGCTCGACGCGTACCGGGCCCGGCGCGTAGTCCTCCAGGAAGGTGGCGCAGGTCAGCTTCGGCTCGCTGTTGACGGTCATGCCGCAGCTCCCGCAGACGCCCATCCGGCAGGACCAGCGGTAGGAGAGCGTGCCGTCCAGGTGGTCCTTGATGTGGTTCAGGCCGTCGAGGACCGACCACTCCTTGCGCAGCGGTATCTCGTACTCCTGAGCCACCGGCTCGGTGTCGCTCTCCGGCCGGTAGCGGGTCACCCGCAGGGTGATGTGATCCGCCATGAGCGTCACCTCCCGTACACCCGCTCCCCCGGGGGCCACCGGGTGATCGTCACCGGTAGATACTCCACCCGCCGTGTCCCGTCGGCGTCGCGGTAGATCAGCGTGTTGGCGAGGAACCTGTGGTCGTCGCGGGCCGGGAAGTCGACGCGCTGGTGCGCTCCACGCGACTCCTCACGCCGCAGCGCGCAGTGGACGATGCTCTCGGCCACGTCCAGCATGAACGACAGTTCGAGGGCGGCGACCAGCTCGGTGTTGAAGGTCCGGCTGCGGTCCTCGAGGCGGGCGGAGCGGAAGCGGTCCTGCAGGACGCTCAGCCGGTCGGCGGCCCTGGCCAGCGAGCCGCCCGAACGGTAGATCCCCGTGCTCTCCTCCATGGTCGCCCGCATCTCCTCGCGGATGGCGGAGATCGGTTCCTTCCCGTCGTCGCGGTTGAGCAGCCCGTGTTCCAGCCGCCGCCGCTCGTCCTCCACCTGCGCCCGTACGGCCGGCCGTACGGCGGTGCGGGCGTCTTGCGCGCCTGAGGCGAACGAGGCGGCGGCCCGCCCGGCGCGGGCGCCGAACACGAGCAGCTCGGGCAGCGAGTTGGAACCCAGGCGGTTCGCGCCGTTGATGCTGACGCAGGCGGCCTCGCCGGCGGCGAACAGCCCCTCCAGGGGGGTGGCGCCGTGGATGTCGGTGTGGATCCCGCCCATCATGTAGTGCACGACCGGCCGCACCGGGATCAGCTCGCGGACCGGGTCGATGTTCTCGTAGCTCCGGCAGAGCTCGCGCACGAAGGGGAGCCTGGCGTCGATGACCGCCTTCCCGAGGTGGCGCAGGTCCAGGTGCACGATGGGCCCGTACGGGGTGTCGACGGTCCGGCCCTTGTCGACCTCCTTGACGAACGCCTGCGACAGGCGGTCACGTGGCCCCAGCTCCATGCTGCGCAGCACGGGCCCGGGCGAGGGCGTGCCGAGGTCGTAGTCCTGCAGGTAGCGGTAGCCGTCCTTGTTGACCAGCCAGCCGCCCTCGGCCCGGGCCGCCTCGGTGATGAGGATGCCGGTGAACGGCAGGCCGGTCGGGTGGTACTGGACGAACTCCATGTCCTTGAGCGGAGCCCCCGCCCGGTAGGCCAGGCCCATGCCGTCGCCGGTCTTGATGGCGGCGTTGGTGGTGAACGGGTAGACCTGGCCGCACCCGCCGGTGCACAGGACGACCGCCCTGGCGGTGATGGCCTCGATCCGGCCCGACATCAGCTCGATGGCGACGACGCCGGCCACCCGGCCGTCGTCGACCAGCAGCTTCGTCACGTACCACTCGTCGTAGCGGATGATGCGTCCGTATCGGAGGGAGGTCTGGAACAGCGTGTGGAGCAGGTGGAAGCCCGTCTTGTCGGCGGCGAACCACGTGCGCATCTTCTTCATCCCGCCGAACGGCCGCACGGCCACGCGCCCGTCGGGCTCGCGGCTCCACGGGCAGCCCCAGTGCTCCAGCCGGAGCAGCTCCTCGGGGGCCTCCTTGACGAAGACCTCGACGGCGTCCTGGGCGCACAGCCAGTCCCCGCCGGAGACGGTGTCGTAGGCGTGCTCGTCGAAGCTGTCATCGGACCGGACGACCCCCGCGGCCCCACCCTCGGCCGAGACCGTGTGGCTGCGCATCGGATACACCTTGGAGACGATCGCCACGCTCAGCCGTGGATCGCGCTCCGCGACGGCGATCGCGGCGCGCACCCCGGCGCCACCGCCGCCCACGATCAGGACGTCATGCGGGAGCGTCATGCCGCGCGGCCAACTCACGGGCGACGCCGTCCCCGGCTCCGTGCGCCGGCCGCGGGTCCACGCCCTCAGGTCCCATGGTCGGCTCCGAACTCCTCCCGGACCACCTTCCCGTCGTGCCGGACGGCCGTCACCTGGATGCTGCCGTCGTGATATTCATGACGGATCCGGCGGCAGCCGCAGGAAAAGTATTCGTCCCTGATGACCAGGCCCTGTCCGTCGTCGTCCAGGTAGTGCTCGCCGTCCACGGTCCTCCCGCACGGGGCCTTCGCACCTGTGAAACGGATCTTCGTGCCAACCATCGTCCGCTCCCCTGCAGACGGCCGGGCGTCGCAGACAGCCGGGAGCTCCCGGCTCCGCACGCCGCGGTGGACCGGGACACGGCCCCGGACCGCACCGCGGACGCGTCTGGTCCGCCCTATACAACCCCAGCCTCTCACCCCCCAGACGCTGGGAGAAGACCCGCGATCAAGATTCCCGGGCCGGGCGGCGCCACGGGGGAACCCCGGGTTCTCCCGTGACGGTTCAGCCGTGTCCGAGCCGCTGGAGGGGGTCAGCCGCGTCTGAGCCGCTGGAAGAACGAGCGCTTCTCGCGGGGCGGCGGCCCGGCGGCGGCGGGCTTCTCCTCGGCGGGATGGCGGGCCCGCCAGTCGCCGACGACCTCCTCCACGTCGATGAGCGGTTGGAGGAGCGGCGGGCCGGACAGGGGCTTCCCGTAGCTCTCACGGATCTTGTCGTTGATGGCGCCGATGATCCTGCGGGCCTCGGCCTCCGTCCGCGCGCCCACCGCCACCGCCCGGGACTCCTCGGCCTCCTTGCGCAGCGCGAGCGTCCCCGGCAGCGGGAACGACAGGTTCTCCGCCTGCATCTTCTGCCTGATCCACCACATCTCGTCGTACGGCCTGCCCTCGCCGGGGAGGGGTCTGCCCGCGCCCGGCAGGTCGTCGAACTCCCCGCGCTCGGTGGCCTCACGGATCTGCCGGTCGATCCACGTCTCGAAGCTGACTCCGGGTGGTTTGCGTTCCGTCACACTTTCACCTCCCATGCCGCGATCAGCATCACTTTCGAGGATAGCCAGGGCACATGGTGGACATCCGTCGCGTCGATCTGTCACTATTCCGGACATGATCGTAGGAAAGGACAGCGCCACCTTCATCCGGTGAGCGTTCTCGTGCAGCGGGAAGCTGCCGAAATCCGCGAAGAATGGCTGGGCTGGGCGTCGTCGACGCTGCCCGCCGACCGTCCG
Source organism: Streptosporangium brasiliense (assembly GCF_030811595.1). Taxonomy (NCBI): domain Bacteria; kingdom Bacillati; phylum Actinomycetota; class Actinomycetes; order Streptosporangiales; family Streptosporangiaceae; genus Streptosporangium; species Streptosporangium brasiliense. The sequence continues at coordinate 1,480,555 of NZ_JAUSRB010000002.1, read as the reverse complement.
GCCGCAGAGGCCGCCATCTCCGGGCTCTACCGCCTGATCGGGCTCCCTCCGCCACGTTTCCACTGGGTCTCCTCGCCGGCCGCGGCCCTGGCCACCGTCCCCCCCGGCGTGCGCCTACGGCCTTCGGAGGCCGTCGAGCGCATGTCCGAATGGCCACTGCCACCGCGGCTCGCCGCTGTGATGAGAGAGCTGTGCCGCGGACTCGACGCCCAGGTCAGATGGGTTCATCAGCCGATGGACCAGCTGATCCGCCGGGAGGTCCGCGGCTCGCTCTCGCAGTCCACCAGATCGCTCCGCATGCCGCTCCAGGCGGCGCACGGCTCGCAGCCCCATCCGGGGAGCGGCTGGCACGACGTGCGGTGCGTCTCCTGGGTCGCCCACTACGACGCCCTCCGCCGGGCGGCCGGCGTGGTCTTCACCCCCGAGCAGACCCGGCAGTTCGACCTGTGGGCGGCGGTGGCCCGGTCATGCGGCTGGTGGTGGCCCCGCGAAGGCGTGTGCGTCGTCTCCGAGCGGCCCGTCGCCATGCACACGGAGGTGTGGGGCGATGACGGCGAAGTGCGGCTGCACCGCGCGGACGGCCCCGCGGCACGTTACGCGGACGGGTGGGAGGTGTACGCCTGGCACGGGACGCAGGTGCCCTCCTGGGTGATCACGGATCCGAGCGTCCCGCGGATCGCGCGGGAGGCCAACGTCGAGGTCAGGCGGTGCGCGATCGAGCACATCGGCTGGGCGTCCTACATCGACCGGGCCGGGCTGCGGCTGGTCGCCTCCGCGCCTGACCCCGGCAACCCCGGCTCGGAACTGCGGCTCTACGACATGCGGAAGGAGACCAGGGTGCTCCTCGCGGTCAACGGGTCCGTCGAACGCGACGGACACCGCCGCCGGTACGGGCTGACCGTGCCGGGCTCCCTCGACGATCCGATCGCCGCCGCCGGCTGGACCTACGGGCTGTCCGCCGAGCAGTACTCCCTTCTCGTCCGCCGAACCTGAGGTGACCTCCATGACTGTGACTCTCGCTTCGCTCTCCCGGCAGACCGGACTCGCCGTGCTCGACCACCTTGAGCAGTCGGTGAGCATCCCCGTCGTCGACGGGCTCCAGGCCCAGGGCGACCTCATCGTCATCCCGCTCCCCGTCGTCGCACCGTCCGTGCGGCCCTGGTGCGACGCCGACCGGCCCTGGCGTGCCGCCGGCTGGACGGACGTGCCTCCCGAGGGGGTCGAACTGCTCCGCGGCGCGGCCGGGGGCAACCCGCACACGCTCGTCGCCGACCCCGGCACCTGCCGGTGGACGACCGACGTGCTGGACTCCGACGGGCTGGCGATCGGCATCTTCGAGACCTCGGCCGTCGCCTACCTGCTGCATCCCGAGCACGGAGCCACGGGCTGCACACCGGGCGCCTATGCCGTCCGGCGGCAGCGCGAGTACGAAGGGCGCCGGGCGCGCCTCGTCGCGGACTGATCCCGGCGCCTGCCTCCTCCGGACGCGCGCCGGGCGTGTGCAGGATCTTCTCGACCGCACAGGGCGCAAGCCCAGGTCGTCATCACGACGGCCTGGGCTTCCCCGGTGTCCGCGGCGCGGCCTCCGGCCTGCTCGGTCCCACCCGGCGCAGCGCCCGCCACCGTCAGGGGCTAGGCGCCGCTAGCGGGAGTGCTCCCTGAGCGGTCCGTCGACTGCCAGTGGTGCGGGTAGGGCGGCTGCTGCTGCACCGGATAGGGCTGCTGCACCGGGTAAGGCTGCTGCACCGGGTAGGGGGGCCGCCACTGCCCCGGGTAACCTCCCGGGTGGTAGGGGGGCCGCCACTGGCCGGGGTAGCCGCCCGGGTAAGGGGGCCGCCAGCCCGGATAGGGGGGCCGCCAGCCCGGGTAGGGCGGATGCCAGCCCGGGTAGGGTGGCCGCCACTGGCCCGGGTAGGGAGGCCAGTGGCCCTGGCCGGGCACCGACGACGCGGGCACGCAGTCGTACTGCGGGCAGGGCGTGGTGAAGCACTGCTTGGGCGAGGGCACGCAGACGCGGCCCGGACCGCAGTTGACCGCCGCGCACGGAGATCCGGGACTGCACGAACCGGCCGCCTGCACGGCCGGCGCGGCGGCGGCGACCGTCCGTACCGCCGCGGTGGCCGACGACCCGTCCGCCCACGCTGTGGTCGTCGCGGCCGGTGATCCGGCCGCGATGACCACAGCCAGGACAGGGATCAGTTTTCGGAGCATTTTTCCCCCAGTTGTCATGATCGCTTCTGACTTCTTCGGCGATGCTCGCACCGGGCGTTCCTGCTGACGGCAAAATGACTCTCAGCAAGTCGGATGGCTTGCCGAGAGTCAGGCGGCGACGCCGCCGCGCCGGGTCCGGATCAGGGCCGGGGGGACGGCCCGCCCGCGGAGTGCCACCTCATCGGTCACTCCGTGGGGCCGGTCTCCAGATGCGTCGTCACGGGCGGTCCCGGGGTGCGGCCCACGGGGGGATACTCGCAGTCGAGCTGGCTGACATCCACGTCCCTGCTGCTGTTCCAGCTCTCGCCCTCCCGGGCGGTGTAGACGAACGTGCAGGCTCTGCCGTGCGAGTCGCTGAAGTTGGAGACGAAGATCTCGTCGTCGGCGGCGCATCCCGTCAGAGCCAGTGCGGCCGCTCCGAGTCCTGCGCACCATGCTGTGGCGCTCCGGCGGGTCATGCCCGGATCGTACGTCCGGAAAGCCCGGGTGATCCGTCTCCTCACGGGGAGATCGGCATACCTGCGGAGGGTCGTTCGCGGTCCTTCCACCACACGGAACGTGACGCTAGTAGTAGCCCTTCCCGCCGTCGAGGAGCTCCCGGATGACGTCCACGTGGCCGGCGTGCCGGGCGGTCTCCTCGATCATGTGGAGCAGGATCCAGCGCAGGGACGCGCCGGCCACCCGGAAGTCCGGGTGCTTGCCCACGTCATCCAGCGAATGGGCCGCGATGATCTCGTTCGACACCGCGCACTGCCTGTCGTACTCCTCGAGGAGCTGCGCGAGCGGGATGCCTTCGACCATCATGTCGGCATCCTCGGGCCCGTCGTCGAACTGCGGTCCCCTGGCCGGCCGGCCCAGCAGCATGACCTCGAACCAGGTGTTCTCCACCCAGCGCATATGGGAGACGACACCCGCCATCGTCATGAGGGGAGAGGCGGGAAGGACGGATCGATGCGCGTCCGCGTCGGACAGGCCTTCGCATTTCCAGTGAATTATCGCGCGCTGCATGTCGAGCCAGCCGACGAGCTGGGTCCGCTCGTCCGCCTCGAAAGGAGGACGATTACGAGGAGGAGTCATGAACGCCGACGCTACCCCAGCGGAGATGAGAGCGCACCGTGATTTCGGCCGGGGCGGCTCCCGCGGACTCAGCCGGCCGGTCCGGGCCGGACAGGTGCTCCGGCCGGTCCGGGCCGGACAGGTGCCTCCGGCGGAGGTGGAGCCGGCGGTGTTCACCTCTCGCGCCGGTGGTGGGGGTGGCGGTCCACCAGGTCGGACAGGAGCGCCTCCCACCTGGCCCCGATGGTGGCGAGCCGGTAGCCGGCCGCGGTCTCCAGGGCGCGGGCTCCGATCTCGCGGCGCAGCTCCTCGTCCTCGATGAGCGCGCAGATCGCGTCGGCCAGCGCCTGGATCTTCCCCGGCCTGACCAGCAGCCCGTCGGAGCCGTGGGTGATCAGCTCGGCAGGTCCGGTGGGGCAGTCGTAGCTGACCACCGGCAGTCCCTTGCTCATCGCCTCCAGGATGACCATCGGCATGCCCTCGCGGCGGGAGCTGAGCACGAACATCGAGGCGGCGCCGAGCTCCGCGCCGACGTCCTTGACGGAGCCTCCGAGGAGCACGTGCCCGGTCAGCCCGTGGCTGTCGATCGACGCCTGGAGCTTCTCCCGGCGCGGGCCGCCGCCGAAGACGCACAGGGTCCAGTCCGGATGCCTGGCGTGGACCTGGGCCCAGGCACGGATCAGCAGGTCGTGGCCCTTGACGTGGGTGAGGCGGCCCACGGTGACCGCGGTCCTGGCGGTGAGGGGGGAGACGCCGCCCTCCAGCCGGGTGACGGCGTTCGGGATCCGGGTCAGGGTCCGCGGGGCGCTCTTGCCCGCCCGCCGGTAGGCGCGCTGGTAGGCGAGGAGGTCGGTCCGGGTGAGTGTGACGAGGGCGTCGAGCCTGCCGTACCGGCGGAGGATCTGCCTGCGGACCGCCGGCCGGTGGCCCGAGAGGTTCGCGTGCTCCTGGGCGACCGTGATGACCTCGGGCGGGGCGGCGCGGGCGACGATCAGATTCAGGCCCGGCCGGGTGCCGATGAGGACGCCCCGGCGGCGGGAGCGGATGTAGCGGAGAAGTTCGAGGCCGGTCCGGAGGGTGAACCGGTGGTAGGCGGCCTCGTCCTTGGGCACCAGCACGCTGGGCAGGCGTGACAGCAGGCCCCTGCGCCGATGCAGCCGCTCGTCGAGGTAGCGGACGCGGACGCCGGCGGGCACGGGGAAGAAGGGCCGCTCGCGCTCCCTGACCACGCTCACGATCTCGACGTCGTGCGTCCGCGCGAGGTGCCCGGCGAGGTTGAGGACGGTTCTGATCGTGTCGGCTTCGAGTGGCTCAACTTCCTGGGCCACTACAACTTCTCCCTGCCCGAGGCTGTGCGCGAGGGCAACTTCCGGCCGCTGCGCACCCCCGGTCAGCGGTAATCGGGGGTGAACCTGCACCGGAACCGTTTGTACCGTAAGCGCTTTCTCTCGGGTCGGAACAGTCTCGGCGGGAGACCTCTGCCCGCATCACCTCCGAGCACGACGACACGGCTGCTGACACCAGGCGAGATACCTGCACCAAGCGGTGTGTTTCTGGCGTACTCCGGCCGTACCCCTTCCATGCCGTCAGGGGCGGCGGCTATGGCGAGCCCCAAGAGGCTGGGGCCCGGTCGGGTGCCGGGGCGGGTTCGGGCGCACGGTCCTGCGGGTTCGTGGTAGGTCGAGGGCGGACCGGCCACCAGACGGCCCGACCGAGCAGTGCGGTGAGTGCGGGGACCAGCACCAGCGACACCACAAGCGCGGAAACCATGATGCCCAGCGTCATCGCGAAGGCGATCTGTTCGTTGCCCGAGGATGTGGCGAGGCTGGCGAAGGAAGCGGCTAGCACCACGCCGGCCGTCGTGATGGCCGGTGTCGTGTGCCGTACGGCACGGGCCACGGCGGCGCGGGCCGGACCTGGTCGCCGCATCTCCTCCCGGATCCGGTCGGTGATCAGGATGTTGTAGTCGGTGCCCAGGGCGACGACGAACAGGAACAACACGAGCGGGAGGGTGAAGCTGACGCCCGGCTTGCCGAGTATGTGCTGGAACAACAGGGTGGCGGCGCCGAGGGTGGCGGCGAAGCCGAGCCCGACGGAGAGCATCAGGATCACCGGCGCGAGCAGGCTGCGCAGGAGCAGCAGGAGAATCAGCGCGATCAGCGCGGCCGCGACCGGGAACACGATCGTGAGGTCGTGCTCGACAGCCGTCGAGATGTCGGCGATGATCGCCGGGGTCCCGCCCACGTGTGCCGTCGTCCCGGCGGGCGTGTGCTGGGCGACCGCGGCCCTGATCGGTCCGGAGGCCAGGTCGCGGGCCTGCTGGCTCTGCGGGTCCGCGGTCGGATAGAGGTCGATCCTGGCGGCGCGGTGGTCCTTGTTCAGGACGGTCCGCGCGACCTGGCCCACACCCTTAACCTGGGTGAGCGCTCGCGATAGACCGTCCAGCCGGTCTGCGGTGAGGGCGCCGTCGTCCTTGGCGGTAACAAAGACGCTCGTCGGGTCCGACACGCCGGCCGGCAGCGTACGGGAGATCTCGGCCGCGGTGGCTGCGGCGGGGGTCTGGGTGCCGGGGCTGCCCTGGCCGTAGTCCATGCGGATGCCGATCAGCCCGGCGGCCAGTGCGGCGAGCAGGGCGACAGAGGCGGTCAGCATCATCAGCGGGCGTCGCGTGACCAGCTCACCCAAGCGGGCGGCACGGCCCTCGCGCGTCTCGCGGTGCAAGGCCGTGCTGGAGGGCCAGAACATCTTGCGGCCGGTGGCCGCGAGCAGCGCCGGCAGCAGGGTGAGGCTGCCGAGCAGCATCACCAGGATCGCGACGGCGATCGCGGGGCCCATCGAGCGAAACTGCCCGAAGGTCGCCAGTCCCAGCGTGGCGAAGGCGGCCACGATGGTCAGCGCCGCCGAGGTGATCGCGGTGCCCACCCGGCCGGAGACCTGCCCGGCCACCTCGCGGGCTGACTGCTCGGGCCTGGCCCGCAGTGCCTCGCGGAAGCGGAACAGCAGGAACAACAGGTAGTCGATGCCAATGCCGAACAAGACCACGTTGATCAGTCCGGGGGTGCTCGCGTCGAGCTTGAGCCCGGTGATCATCGCGGCGCCCGCGACGGCACCCGCGGCCACGAAGCCGATCAGGGCGACCGCGAGCAACGGCAGCAGGGCCGCCAGCACGCTGCGAAACACCAGCACGTTGAGCAGGATGATGAGCCCCATGATGAGCCCGCCCCCGACCGTCGTGGCGATCTTGCGGGAATCGACGGTGTCGACGGCGTCGGCGAGAGGCCCGGTGAAACCGGTACGCATCCCCGCCTCTGAGAACTGCGTCCGGGCGGCGTCCCTGAAGGTCCGGTAGACGCCCTGGACGCCCCTATCCGCACGATTGCCGATCAGCTCGACGGAGAGCAGCTCGAAACTCCGGTCGGGTGCCGTCATCGCCGGGGCGATCGTGGGGGTCTGGGAGCGGTCGGGGAGCAGGTACTGCTGCGGACCGTCGTCCTCCCTCGGCATGATCACCCGGCGCTTGGCCAGCTTCGCCGCCTCGGCCTCGATCCGCTCCTGGTCAGCGGCGCTGAGGGCCTTGCCGTCGGAGCGGGCGACCAGCACCGTCACCGTGGTCGCGTCGGGATTCACCCCGAACCGCTCCTCGGCGATGTTCAGGGCGGCGGCCGAGTCGTAGCTACGGGGCAGGAAGTCCCCGGTCTGGTTCTGGGTGACCCGGTCGAACAGGGTCGGGATCAGGGCGCTCAACGCGACGCCCAGCACCGCCCAGAGGGCGATGACCTTCCATGGGTGTCTGGTGGAGTATCCGGTCAAGGCGCGGATCACGACGTGCTCCGGCGGACGGAAGCGGCGCAGAGTGCGTTGTCGATCAGGCGGGCCGTGGCCTGGCCCTGCTCTCGCGTGCCGGGGTAGGTGCTCCGGGAGACGATCACGCTGGTACGGCCGTCCTGGGTGACGGCGTTGTCGGTGATGAACCCGGGGGTGCCGCCGGGGTGCGACCAGGCCGTGACCCCGCAGCTCAGTCGCTGCTTGGCCATACCCAGCCCGAACTCCCTGCCGGGCACGCCGACAGGGACCGTGGTCATCATCTTCTTCAGTTGTTGCTGCGACAGCACCTGCTCGCCCAGCAGTGCACGCCAGAACCTGACCAGATCTTCCGTGGTGGTGACGGCCTCGCCCGCCGCGCCGGCCCAGCCGAGGCTGAGCAAGGTGGAGCGGAACGGGCGCGCGGTTTCGGCGTCCTCGGTGTAGGACTGCACGTGCGGCTTGGGCAGGAGCGGGGAGTCGCCGGGCAGGGTCGTGTTCCGCAGCTTCAGCGGCTTGATGATCCGGCGCGTCACCTCCTCGCGCCAGGAGTTCCTGGCGGCCTTCTCGATGATCATTCCGGCCAAGGTGTAGTTGATGTTGGAATAGCTCCAGCGGGAGCCGGGGGCGAACAGCGGTCGATGGCCGATGCTGAGCGCCACCAGCCGCCGCGGGCTCATGCGCAGGAACCGGTAGGTGCGGTAACCCCGCTCCGTGTGCATCTTCTTCTCGATGTCGCCCACGGAGTCGTGCAGGCCGCTGGTGTGCTGGAGCAGGTGCTTGACGGTGATCGCGCGTCCGTCGTTGCCGTTGCCGCGCACCAGCCCGGGAAGCCACCGCTCGACGCTGTCGTTGACGGAGAGCCGCCCTTCCGCCTCGAGCTGCAGGATCACGGCGGCGACAAAGGTCTTGGTGTTGCTGCCCATCCGGAAATGCCCGCCGCTCGGGACCGGCACCTGGCGGCCCAGCACCGCCGTACCACTGGATGCGGCCAGATCGGCGCGGGGCGAACGCACCCGAGCCTGCACGCCCAGCGTGCCGGCGTCGCGGATCGCGTCCAGGTCCGCTTGCAGGGCCGCCCGGTCGTAACCGGGGGAAGACGCGTGCGCCGGGCTCACCGCCAGCACACCGGCCGACACGGCCACGGCCGCTGTCGCCACGACCGCATGGAATCGACGCTGGCCAACACTCATTTTTGCCTCCTGGCAGATGTACCTGGTGCCGGGGGTTCCCGGCCGGTATCCAGACCATCAGTCAGAAGAGCGGCAAACCTCCTGGCAGCGGATGATCCTGACCGGGGCCCTGAGGCCTTCCCCAAGGCCGCGACCAGGACCCTGGTCCTAGTCCAGGTCCGCGCGGTGAGAGCATCGCGACTGCTGTGCAACCCTGTTTCGGGGGCCAAGAGGCCTGATACAGGGGGAAGTCAGACATGTCCAGGAGCCGATACGTCGGGTCCGGCGATGCCCGGGAGCTGCCGTGGAGCCGTAACGACGCCCTCGTGACCGGCGGCGCCTGCGTGATGAACCTGCTCAGCTACGTGTTCTTCAACGCCTCCGACGGCCTGCACACCGTGAGCGTGACCGGGTTCCTCTTCGTCGCGCTGACAGCACTGCCGCTGCTGGCCCGGCGCCGCCACCCGGTGGCGGCGCTCGCCGCCGTCCTGGCACTCGACGCGACGGCCACCCTGACCGTGCCGCTGCCCCGGCACTTCGGCGCCGTGCTGGTGGTCGCCCTGTACTCGGCGGCCAGGGCCTGCCCCGGCCGCGTGACGGCGCTCGCGGCCGTCGTCACGGTAGCGGTGACGCTGCTGAGCCAGAGCAACGGCCGCATTCCGCCCTGGCAGGACGCGATCACCCCGCCGCTCACCATCCTGATCGTCGTCGGCGCCGCCATGGTGATGAACCGCTGGCAGCGGGAGGTGGACGCCAACCGCAGGCTCCTCGCCGACCGTGCGGTGGCCGACGAACGCCGCCGCATCGCACGGGAGTTGCACGACATCGTGGCCCACCACATCACCACCATGCAGCTGATGGCCGGCGGAGCGCGGGCCAACCTCGCAGAACCGGAGGTGGTCAAGGAAGCCCTGGTCACCCTGGAGTCCTCCGGGCGGCTCGCGTTGCGCGAGATGCGCCAGCTCCTGGACGTACTGCGGGACGGCGACGAACCCGAGGTCGCGCCGTCCCAGCCCCAGCCTGGTATCGACGACCTCGACCGCCTGGTGGCCGAATCCCGCTTCGCCGGAGTGCCGACCGAGTTCAGTGTCCACGGGCAGCGGCGCCCGTTGCCGCCGACCGTCGGCCTCACGGTGTTCAGGATCGCTCAGGAGGCCCTCACCAACACCCGCAAGCACGCGGGGGCCGCCCGCGCGTCCGTGGAGCTGATCTACCGTCAGGATCGAGTCATCGTCGAAGTACGTGACGACGGCGGGGACGGCCCGCCACAGGAGGGGGCGCGCGCCGGCGGATACGGCCTGATCGGCATGCGCGAACGCGTCGTCCTGCACGGCGGCACCCTCACCGCGGGCCCGCAGGCCGACGGGGGGTTCGCCGTGGTGGCCGACCTGCCGCTGACCACGGACGAGGCCGTCCAGCACGAAGGGGCGCACCGATGACCGCGCCGCCGATCAGGGTGCTGATCGTGGACGATCAGTTGCTGGTACGGCGCGGCCTGTCGCTGATCCTTTCCCCCGACCCGTCCTTCGAGGTCGTGGGAGAGGCCGAGAACGGCGCGCAGGCCGTCACCCTTGCCCGCCAACTACGCCCCGACGTCGTGGTGATGGACATCAGGATGCCCGTCCTCGACGGAGTCGGCGCGACCAGGGAACTCGCCTCCACCGTGCCCGGCAGCCGGGTCCTGGCCCTCAGCACCTTCGACATGGACGAGTATCTCGTGGGCGCCCTGCGCGCCGGAGCCTACGGGTTTCTGCCCAAGGACAGCTCACCTGAGGACCTGAGCGCGGCGATCCGCACCGTCCACGCCGGCGACGCCGCCGTCGCGCCACGCCTGCTCACCCGGCTGATCTCCACCTACGTACGGGCGCCTCACGGCACCCGGCCGACACCCACGGGCCTGGACGAACTCACACCCCGCGAGGTCGAGGTATGGCGGCTGATGGCCACGGGCCTCGACAACACCGAGATCTCCCGCGCCCTTGGCCTCAGCCTCTCTACCGTCAAGAACTACATCACCAGCATCTTCGACAAGCTCTCCGTGCGCGACCGCGCCCAGGCGGTCATCGCGGCCTACGAATCGGGCCTGGTCACCGCCCGCCAGGTAACCGGGAACCCGCCCACCGGATAGCGCGGCCTGCCGGTGCGGATGCTTTCACACCACCGCGTCGCCACCGTCCACGACCAGGTCACCGCCCGTCACCCAGACCGACTCCGCTGAGGCCAGGAAGACGGCGGCGCCCGCGAGGTCCTCCGGGGTCCCGCACTGGCGGGATTACCGTCGGATACCGCCCTGAGCTGGGGATAGTGTCATCCACCCGAAATTCGTCGGCGATATTGAGCGAGGGATCCGAGGATCTCCTCGGCTTTCTTGGTCCACGCGAACGGCTTGGGGGCCTCGTTCCACTGGTCCATCCAGGCGCGGATGTCCACGCAGGCCCGTGCCGCCGGGCTCGACGTCGTGAAGATCGCGCAAGATCCGGGGCCGGAGCCAGAACACGGCGCAGCCGCAAGAACGGCCAGCCAACAGCGGAACAACGCCGCCCCGACCGTCACGCCCCTGCCGTGCACCGAGCTCCCGCCGAGGCACCGGAGAGCATCGCCCAGGGCACGGCGCCTAGCCACTCCTCCGGCAACGGCGGGCGACGACGACTGCTGTCGGCGTTCTCCGGCTTTGGGGAACACCGGTACAGCCGTTGGCGCTGAGATCGATCATGGTCCGGCTGTAGTGCCGGGAAGAGCGTGACGCGGTTCTCGTAACTCTGGCCATGTGGAACACCAGTACGGCGGTTAACGCTGAGCCGGTGACCGGCGCCGGCCTGCTCGGCGTCACGGCAGAAGCCGGTCAGGAATCGCCGTGCCCGCCTCTGCGCGCCAGGGCGGCGGCAATGCCGTCCAGGACGGTTTCCAGGCCCGCGGTGAACTGGGCCTCCAGATCCCAGGGCTGGGTACCTGCGGCCATGGCCCGGGCGAGGCGGGGGAAGTCGGAGAAGTCGTCCGGAGGGCCAAGGGATGTGGCGGGCCCGGTGGAGGCTTTACCCGCGACCAGAGTGAGTGCCACACCCTGTACGTAGGAGGCGAAGGTGAACATGTGGCGGAAAGCTTCCGCCGGTTCCAGGCCGAGTCCGTCGAAGGAGGCGAGCGCGCTCTCGCTGTCGGCGGCCACTCCCCGACCGAGCCGCCCACGGGTGGAGATCATGACCTGCGGCAGGATCCAGGGGTGGCGGAGGTAGAGCTCCCAGTCGCGCCGGGCCGCCCGCCTCAGCCCTTCCCGCCAGCCGTCCGCCGGGGTCTGCGGCGGAGGCACCTCGTTCTGTGCGGCCTCCACCATGAGTGCGAGCAGTTCGTCCTTGGACGGGACGTGCCGGTAGAGGGACATGGTCGCTGCCCCCAGAGCCTCTGCGACCCGGCGCATCGACAGCGCGTCCAGCCCCTCGACGTCCACGATCCCGATCCCGGCGCTCACGATCCGGTCCACGGAGAGGGGGGACTCGGTGTGAGAGGGCGGGCCGGCGTCCGGCCCCGGAAGGCCGGAGCGCCCGTCCAGTTCGTCGTGCCCCGCGCGGCGGGCCCGGTACGCGCGTGCCTGGCAGGCGCGCGAGCAGTACTGGCGCGGGCGTCCCCGCTCCGCGTGTTCGAACGGCGTGCCGCAGTACGCGCATCGCGCATCGCCCGCCGTACCGCTGCCTCCCTCCACCACCATTCCGACCTCCCTTTTCGTCACACCGCCGGACCGTGACGAAATTCTAACGCAACGGAAGTCATGGCGACCATCTCGGGGTTTTAAAGCCTTTTTTGATTTCCTGCACTCGTGCGTATGCTGTACGCGTCGGTTTCGGAATGAGCCCTTCGCATGCGGTGGAATCCCCGGCCGACGCACAGATTCATGAGCAGAGAGAACGAGGCAGAACCGATGAACGGAACAGTGAAGGACCGCGTGACCGAACGCGCCGGACGCAGACAGTGGGCGGGCCTGGCCGTCCTCGTCCTGCCCTGCGTACTGGTGTCGATGGACATGTCCATCATGTTCACCACGCTTCCGACCCTGACCGCCGACCTCCGGCCGAGCAGCTCCGAACTGCTCTGGATCATGGACGGCTACGGCTTCATGCTGGCCGGCCTGCTGATCACCATGGGCACCCTCGGTGACCGCTTCGGCCGCCGCCGCGTCCTGCTCGGCGGAGCAGTGGCATTCGGTCTCGCCTCCGCCCTCGCCGCGTTCTCCACCACCCCGCAGACGCTCATCGTCGCCCGGATGCTGCTCGGCGTCGCGGGTGCCACGCTGGCCCCGTCCACCCTCTCCCTGATCCGCGCCATGTTCAACGATGAGAAGCAGCGCACCACCGCCGTCGGCGTGTGGACGGCCGGCTTCGCCGGCGGCGCGGTACTCGGCCCGATCATCGGCGGCCTTCTCCTGGAGCACTTCTGGTGGGGCTCGGTATTCCTGGTGAACATCCCCGTGATGGCACTGCTGCTCGCCCTCGGCCCGCTTCTGCTGCCCGAGTTCCGCGTCCCCGCTCCCGGCCGCTTCGACCTCGCCGGCGCCATCCTCTCCCTCCTTGCGGTCCTGGGCGTGATCTACGGCATCAAGTCGGGTGCGGAACACGGCTTCGGCGCTCCGGCACTGCTGTCCCTGGCCGCCGGGCTCGCCTTCGGTTACGTCTTCCTGCGCCACCAGCGCCGGAGTCCCCACCCGATGCTCGACCTGGGGCTCTTCCGCGAGCGCCGCTTCAGCGTGGCTCTCGGCATCGACGCACTCGCCACCTTCGGCATGGTCGGCTTCTCCCTGTTCAGCTGGCAGTTCCTGCAACTGGTCCTCGGCATGGAGCCGTTCACGGCAGCCCTGTGGACACTGCCCACCTTCCTCGTCATGCCGGTCGGCATCGCACTTGCCACCATGGCCGCTCCACGCCTCGGAAAAGACCGGGTGATCACCGCCGGACTGACCATCGCCGTCGCCGGGTTCATCCAGCTCGCCTTCACCGGCGCACATAGCGGCTCCCTGCACATCGTCATAGGCATGGGGATCGTCTCGATCGGCATCGCCGCCGTCTCCGCCGTCGTCACCGAGGTGATCGTCTCCGCCGCTCCGCCCGAACGGGCCGGAGCCGCCTCGGCGATGGCCGAAACCTCCGCCGAGTTCGGCGGGGCCCTCGGCATCGCGATCCTCGGCAGCATCGGCGCCGCCCTCTACCGGGCCGACATCACGGCGACGGCCCCCGGCTCACTCGACCCGCAACAACTGGAGGCGGCAGCTGCCACCCTGGGCGGAGCCGTCGACCTCGCTGCGGATCTCCCGCTCTCGATCGCGGCGGCCATGCGCGACAGCGCCTTCGCCGCCTTCGCACACGAGACCCGTATCGCGGCCGTCGTCTGCGCGGCACTGGCAGCGGCGGGCGCACTCCTGGTGGCCACAGTGCTGCGGCGGCCCCGCACCCACCCCTGACCGGTTCCTCCGATACGCGTCACGGACCGTCGGCTCCATGAACACGTACGGCCTCGTCAAGGTGTCGGTCCGCCGGCCCGCCGGCCACCGGCCAGGGAGGACGAGGGCTTAGAACTGCTAACACAATGAGCTGAGACGGCGCCAGCAGATCAGGGCGCAGCCAAGGCTGAGGAAGGCTTCGTGGATGTCGTCACGAACTTCCCAGCGGATGCGCAGTCGGCGGGAGTGATGGAGCAAGGCGAAGGTTTGTTCGACGACCCAGCGGTGTTTGCCCAGGCCGGAGCCGTGTTCGGTGCCGCGTCGTGCGATGAGCGGGCGAACGCCCAGGGCGCGAACCTGCCGGCGGTACTTGTCGTGGTCGTAGCCGCGATCGGCCAGGACGACCTCAGGTCGCCGTCGGGGCCGTCCGCGCTTGCCGCGCAACGGTGGGATCGCCTCCAGCAGCGGCACCAACTGGGTGACGTCGTTGCGGTTGCCGCCGGTGAGGATCACGGCGAGCGGGATGCCGGTGGCGTCGGTGATCAGGTGGTGTTTGCTGCCGGCCCGTCCTCGATCGACCGGGGACGGCCCGGTCTGCGCCCCCCTTTTAGGGCCCTGATGTGGGAGGAGTCCACCGCGGCCCGGGAGAGGTCGAGGGCATCGGCCGCTCGTAGTCTGGCCAGGAGCACCTCGTGCAGGCGCTGCCAGACGCCGATCTTGTGCCACTTGTTCAGCCGCCGCCAGCACGTCATGCCCGAGCCGTACCCGAGTTCCTGCGGTAGATGCTCCCAGGCGATGCCGGTGTGCAGCACGAACAAGACGCCCTGTAGGGCAAGGCGGTCATCCAGGCGCTTTCGCCCTGGCCAGCGGGCTCGCCGCTTGTATTTGGGCAGCAATGGCTCGATGACCGCCCACAACTCGTCGCTGACCTCCCACGGCTTTAGCCGCGTCACCCGCCACCCCTCTCGCCGTCGCTACAGCGAGAGATCAAAACACAGCAGAGCTCATTCTGTTAGGCGCTCTAAGCTTCGCTTTTAACCCGGTGACGGATGGTTCTCGACGTAGGACGGCCACCGCGCGATGCTCCGAGTACGACCAAGTGCCCGGAGGTGTGTGGTGGCCGTCGTTTCCAGTGTCCTCCCGCCAGACCTGGCCCGCCCCCGGCCCGCCGATTTAGCGGCATTCCGGCAGCAGTTGATGAGCTGTTTCACCCGGCGCCGAGATGCGCTGTTCGAACTCACCGACGCCGTCCTGGCCGCCGGACCGATAACCTCGCTGCCGCACCTGTCGCTGGATCCCCTGCACCGGCGCGGGCACGGCAGCGTGTATGCCGCGCTCGCCAAGGGAGGCATCAACACCGGCGCGCTGCGGGATCTGCTCGCCCGCCAACTGCGCCGGCAACCTGCGGTGTTCGCCGTTGATGTCAGCTGCTGGGCGCGCAACGATGCCGAATGCTCACCCGGCCGCGGGTTCTACTACCACCCCACCCGGCACTCGGCCGGTAAACCGATCATCGCCGGGTGGGCGTTCTCCTGGCTGGCCGGCCTGGAGTTGACAACCAACTCCTGGACCGCCCCGCTGGATGTGACGCGCCTGCCGCCCGGCACCAACATCAACGACGCCGCGGCCACCCAGATCCTCGGCTTCCTGCCGCGCCTGCCCGACGCCGATGGCCATCTGCCGCTGTTCGTCTTCGACGGCGGCTACGACGCGGTGCGGCTGGCCCTTGCCCTGCAGGGCGCACCGGCACAGTTGCTGGTGCGAATCCGCTCCGATCGCTGCCTTTACGCCGACCCGCCGCCCGCCGAACCAGACGCCCGCGGCCGGCCACGTCGGCACGGCGCCAAATTCGTCTGCGCCGATGAGAACACCTGGCCCGCCCCGAGCGCCACCCTGTCGACAGCAGACCCGCAATACGGCACCGTCACCGTGTGCGCCTGGAGCGGCCTGCACGCCAAGACCCAGCAGCATGACGGGCACGGTAGTCGCGGTCCGCGCCCGATCGTGGTCGGCACCGTAGTCCGGCTCACCGTGACCGCGCTGCCCGGCCGCACCCGTAAACCCGCAACCCTGTGGCTGTGGTGGCACGGCCCCACTGGGTATCGCCTCCTGGACCTGGAGTTGCTGTGGCGCTCCTACGTGCGAAGGTTCGACATCGAGCACACCTTCCGCTTTTGCAAGCAGACCCTGAACTGGACCCTGCCCCGGCCCCGCACCCCCGAACAAGCCGACCGGTGGACCTGGCTCGTCATCGCCGCCTACACCCAGCTGCGCCTGGCCCGCACCCTTGTCACCGACCTACACCTGCCCTGGGAGAAACCCCTGCCCGCCCGCCGATTGACCCCCGGGCGGGTACGGCGCGCATTTCGCTCCGTTCACGCGGAGGTTGGCACTCCCGCCAGCGCGCCACAACCCTGCGGGCACTCCCCGGGCCGCCCACGTGACACTCCCCGTGGCCCTGCTCCCCGCCATCCGGCCATCAAAATGACCAACCAGGCGGCCTGACACTCATCACCGGGTTAAAAGCGAAGCTAAGCGCCAACCGCTGTACCGATGTTCCCCGAGGCCGTTCTCATAAACGATCCATTCCCAGGTCAAGATCAAAAGCGGTGGCGAAGGCTCGTCGGACCGCCGATCGGCTCTCAGCTTCGGCCTAGAGCGATTCACCCCAGCAGGCCAGCGCCATTCCCCGAGGGACACGTTCTTCACCAGTGCGCGAGCGCGGCGAGCAGCCGCTCGCGCTGCGCTTCCCCCAGGTCACCGGCACGTCGCTTCACCCCGACCCCGCACGTCGCCATCACTGCGGCGACCCTGGCCGGGCCATAACCGGGCACCGCCCGCAGCACCTGAGAGACCCTCGTCCTCTTGACGAGATCATCGTGCGGTCAACACCTGTCCCGCCATCGATGGGCCTCCAACATCGGTTGTCCCCCTCCCGACATCGTCGGGTTCGGCGGTGCGTCGGCCTCCATCATGGAGCACTGTCAACAAATGTGACAGTAAGCCCAGTTCGCCGTACCGCTCCTACTCGGGGGCCAACCCGCAGAGGGCGCCGCCCTGTCAGGGCGGCGCCCGGTCATGGAAACGGCGTGGACCACCTCGGTCTCCGAGGTGGTCCACGCCAGGTGGGCCGTGCGGCGGGGGAGGCGGCCGGCGCGCCCCGGAGGGCGACCGCCGTACGGCGGCCTCCCGCCGCGCTATGCCGGGCGTCCCGCGGGCCGGCCGCCGGTGGAGCGGGTCATCGGGCTGCCCGCCGTACGCGCCGCGCCGCCGTCACTTCCCGATCCCGTCGGCCAGGCCCTTGACGATGTAGCGCTGGCCGAAGAAGAACAGCGCCACCACCGGGACGGCCGCGATCACCATGCCGGCGAAGACGACGGGGAACTCGGTGCCGTGCTTGCTCATCAGGCTCGTCAGGCCCACCGGGAGGGTCTGCACGCCGCTGCCGCTGGTGAAGACCATCGCGAAGAGGTATTCGTTCCAGGCGAAGAGGATGTGCAGCAGGACCGTCGAGGTGATGATCGGCTTGCACATGGGGAGGATGATCCGCCAGAACGCCGTCCAGCGGCCGGCGCCGTCCACATCGGCGGCCTCGTCGACCTCGCGGGGGAGATCGAGCATGTAGGCGCGGATGAGGAAGGTGGTGAAGGGGACGCGGAAGGCCGTGTACAGGATGAGCAGCGCCCAGAAGCTGTTGTACAGGCCCATCGCCTGGAACATCTTCACCAGGGGCACGAGCGCCACGGTGGGGGCGAGCATGAGCCCGCCGAGGATCACCGCGGTGATCACCTTGTTGAGCGGGATGTTCACGCGGGTGAGGCCGTAGGCGGCCCAGGCGCTGACGAACACGGTGGCGACCGTCGACGTCACGGTGACGAGCACGCTGGTGGTGAGATAGTCGCTCACCCCGCGGTTCCACGCCTTGCGGTAGTTGTCGAAACTCCAGTCGACGGGGAGGGCGAAGGGGTTGCCGAAGAGCTCGGCGTTGGTCTTGAACCCGTTGAGCGCCATCCACAGCAGCGGGTAGAGCACGACCACCGCGAGGCCGAGGAGGAAGGCCCACATGAACAGGCGCGCGATCACGCCGAGAAAGCCCAGGCGACTCACCATTCCACCCTTCTCCTGCGGGTGACCCACAGCTGCGCCATGGCGACGCCGAGCGTGATCACGAAGAGCACTGTCGCGATCGCGGCGGCGTAGCCGAAGTTGTTGCGTACGAAACCGCTGCGGTACAGCCAGGTCCCCAGCACCTGGGTCGAGTTGTCGGGCCCGCCGCTGGTCATCACCATGACCTCGTTGAACACCTGGAACGCGCCCGAGATGGTGACCATCGTCATGAGGCCGGTCATCTCGCGCACCAGGGGGAGGGTCACATGGACGAAGCGGCGGACCGGTCCGGTGCCGTCGATGGCCGCCGCGCCGTAGATCTCCGAGGGGATGCGCTGGATCGCGACGGCGAACAGCAGGGTGGAGTAGCCGAAGCCCTGCCACTGGCTCATCGCGATGATCGCGAACATCGCGGTGCTCTCCTGGCCCAGCCATGACTGGCCGAACTGCCCGAGCCCCACCGCTTCGAGCGCGTGGTTGAGCAGGCCCAGGTTGGGCTCGTAGATGAAGTAGAAGAGCAGGCCCGCGACGGTCAGCGAGATCGCCGAAGGGATGAAGTAGACCGCCCGGAGACCGCGCCGCCACCGCTCGCTGCGGATGCTCTCGATGAGCGCGGCGAGCAGGAGCGCGCCGAACACCTGGAACACGATCGAGACCACCGCGTACAGCAGGTTGTTGCCGAACGACGACCAGAAGACCGGGTCGTCGAGGAGCTTGCGGTAGTTCTCAAGCCCGATGTATTCCTGGCTCCCGCTGTAGATGTCCCACTTGAGCGTGCTGAACCCGAAGTTCTGCACGAGCGGCAGGTAGACGAACACCCCGACCAGCGCGAGTGCGGGGATCACCCACGCGAGCCCGAGTGCCCTGTGAAAGATGGTGCGCACCGGCATGCTCTCCTTCGGCCGCGCGGGCTACTTGGCCGATGCCGAGGCCCGGCGCACGCTTTCGAGCACCTTCTCGGGGGTCATGCCACCGCTGATGAGGGCCTCCCCACCGGCCAGCCAGGCGTCGGCGACCTCGGGCACCGTCACCATGTCGAGCCAGCTGGCCAGCTGCGGCGCGCGGTTGACCGCCTCGATGCCCTCGAACACGGCCTTGCTCGACGTCTCGGGCGTGACGGCGCCGATGACCGTGCTGGGCTGGCCGTACGGCGGCGCGGAGAGCTTCTTGGCGTTCTCCAGGCCCGTGGCGAACTTCATGAAGTCGACGGCGAGCGCCGCGCGTGGCGACCTGGCGTTGACGAGGTATCCCTCGGGCGCCCCCTCGATCACCTTGGGGTCGCCGCCGGCGGCCGCGGGGACCGGCAGCGGGAAGATGCCGAAGTTCTCGGCGGTGAGTCCCCGGCCGGCGGTCGCGTTGTCGAATTCGAGGACCTCCTGGTAGTACATCGCCGCCTTGCCGCTGGCGAACGCCTCCTGCGCCGAGGTGTAGAGCACGCCGTTGGTGCCGCTGCCGGTGTCGGTGCACTCGTCGACGAGGGTCTTGAACTGCTTGAGCGCGGTGAGGTAGCCGGGATGGTCGAGCTTGGCCGTCGCGGGGTGGAAGTCGGCCTGGAGGGTGGCGCCCGGCACGTTGTAGGCCGACAGCTGCTGCAGGTAGTGCAGGGCGGGCCAGCCGTCCTTGTTGCCGAAGGCGACGGGCTCGTACCCCGCCTTGCGCAGCGCGGTGCAGCTGCCGATGAGCTCCTCGAAGGTGGTGGGCGCCTTGACCCCGGCCTTGGCGAACGCGGCCTTGTTGTAGCCCATGAACTTGCCGTTGTTGTAGAGGGGGATCCCGTAGTACTTGCCGTCGTAGGCGAAGGCGGACAGCGACGCCTTGCTGAAGGTCTTCCCCCACGGGGTGTCGGGGCCGATCACCTTGGTGAGGTCGGCCGCGCGGCCACCGCGTACGAAGTTCTCCGCCCAGTTGCCGGTCCAGGTGAAGTAGATGTCGGGGAGGGCGTCCGAGGCGGTCAGGGTCTTGGTCTTGTCCTTGATGCTCTGGTCGGTCTCCTGGATGAGCTCGACCTTCACCCCCGGGTGCATCCGCTCGTAGTCGGCGGCCAGACCTTCGAAGTAGGGGCTGAGGGGGTCGCCGGCGAACTTGGTGAGGATGCTCAGAGTTCCGGAGAACTCCACTCCGGCGGTGACGTCGGCCGCGGGGGCGGTCGCCGTCCCGCCGGAACAGCCGGCGAGGGCGAGCACGGGGGCCCCGGCGAGTGCCGCGAACGTCGTCAGTGCGCGAGGGCGCATGGGCTTCCTTTCTCTCGGGGGAGAGGGGACCGCCGGTGCTGTGGCACCTCAGATCCGCCGTGGGGGTGTCTCCGACACGAACCGCTTGGTGTCGGCTGACTGTACAGATGAACTGATACCGGTACCAGACCTGAAATCAAGATCTTATTTTCCGTGCCCGGACATGACGCCGTCCTGTTACATAGAACCAAGTCAGAGCGTGTTGACCGGCCGTTGTCGGCTGCGGTGTTGACGGGATCACGCTCTCTGTGCCAGCGTGATCCCCGCGTGATACCGGTATCAGGCCGCAGGGCGGCGCCGGCCGCAAGCATTCCCGAAAGGACGCGAAGATGCTCGGATTCAACGAGCCGGAATTCCTCTCGCAGATGGCGAGCGCGGTGGCATTGCGCCCCCAGATCGAGGAGCTCGTCGATCGGCTCGTGGACGAGGGGTTCGACAACCTCTTCCTCATCGGTGCCGGCGGCACCTACGCCCAGATGTGGCCGTACGAGCACCTCGCCCGGCGCGGCTCCACCCTCGACGTGCGCGCCGCGATCGCGGCGGAGCTGCTCGTCTCGGGCGACGCGGCCCTCGGCGGACGCTCGGTGGCGGTCTTCACCTCGGTCTCGGGCACCACCGACGACAGCATCCGCGCCATCGACTACTGCAGGTCCAAGGGCGCCTACACGATCGGCTTCACCGGCTACCCCGACTCGCCCATCGCCCAGAACGTCGACGCCGCGCTCATCACGGAGCCGAAGACCTGGCCCTTCGACCCGCAGCTACTGCTCTTCATGGGCCGGCTGCTCTGGCGGAGGGGCGAGTTCGACGGCTACGAGAAATTCGCCGACGAGGCCGCCGACCTCCCGCGGATCCTCGTCGAGGTGGCCGAGCAGGCCGAGCCCGTGGCGGCCGCCTTCGCCGAGGCCCACAAGGACACCGACTACCACTTCCTCATCGGCGGCGGGAACCTGTGGGGGTTCACCTACCTGTACTCCATGTGCATCCTTGAGGAGATGCAGTGGCTGCGCACCACCAGGGTGCACAGCGCCGAGTTCTTCCACGGCTCCCTCGAACTGCTCGAAGAGGACACGAGCGTGATCGTCTTCCAGGGTGAGGACGAGACGCGCCCCCTCACCGACCGCGCCGAGGCCTTCGCCAGGCGCGTCTCGAAGGACGTCACCGTCTTCGACACGCGCGACTACCCGCTCAAGGGGATCAGCCCGGAGTTCCGTGGCCTCCTCGCGCCGCTCGTGCTCGACACCGTGATGGGCCGCGTCAGCAAGCACCTTGAGAGGGTGCGCGACCACTCGCTCGACCTGCGCCGCTACTACCGCGTCATGGACTACTGAGTCCCGGCCCCCGCCCGGACGGTCGCCCGGGCGGGGGCGCCCCACGTGCGGCCTCCGGCGGCCACCCCTCGCACGTGCCGCAACCGGCCGCCCGCGTACGGCGGTGCCGTCACGCATGCCACAGATCGACCGTCCGCGTACGGCGGTGCCGTCACGCATGCCACAGATCGACCGTCCGCGTACGCCGGTGTGCCACGCCCGGCGCCCGCGCGCCCTCCCCGGCCCCGCTCCGTGGCGCCCCGCGCCCAGGAGAAACCACGGGCCCGCGCACAGGAGAAATCTATGAGAGTCCTCGGCTTCGGCGACAACATCGTCGACCGGTTCGTCGACCGCGGCGTCGACTACCCGGGCGGCAACAGCGTGAACGTCGCCGTCTACGCCCGCCGCCTCGGTCTCGGAGCCGGCTACCTGGGGGTCTTCGGCGACGACGACCTCGGCCGCTTCCTGAGGGAGTCGATCGCCGCCCAGGGGGTCGCCGTCGACCGCTGCGCCGTGCGGGCCGGGGAGAGCGGCGTCTCCACTCTGCGCGTCGACGACGGCGACCGCGTCTTCCTCGGCTGGAACGGCGGCGGGGTCACGGTGCGGGAGCCGCTCGTGCTCGACGTCGGGCTGCTCGGGTACGTGTCGTCCTTCGATCTGGTGCATTCGAGCGTGTACTCCGGCAGCGAGGGCGAACTGCCGAAGCTCGCCGCGCTCGACACGCTGGTGAGCTTCGACCTCTCCAGCGAGGAGGAGTTCCGCACCCCCTCCTACCTCGACCGCGTCTGCCCGCACGCCGACCTGGTGCTGCTGTCCTGCTCCCACCTCGACGCGACCGCCACGCGCGCGCTCCTGGCGGAGGCCGTACGGCGGGGCGCGCGGCTCGCGCTCGCCACCCGTGGCGTGGACGGAGCGATCGCCCACGACGGCCGCGTCACCGTCACGACCCCGGCGCGCCGGGTGGAGGACCCACAGGAGATCATCGACACGATGGGCTGCGGTGACGCCTTCCTCACCGGGTTCGTGGTCTCGCTGCTGCGCGACGGCTGGTCCGCCGACAGCCCGCCGGGGCATCACATGATCGAGCGTGCTCTGCACGAGGGCGCGGAGGCGGCCTACGGGCAGTGCTTCGTCGAGGGCGCGTTCGGCCACGGCCGACCCGCCGGGCGGCCTGCCGTGGCTAGCATGTGGCGAGCCTCCGAACGCGAGAAATGAGGGACGCGATCCATGCCAGCTGACCGGGGCCAGGCGGCGGGGCGGCCGACGATCTCCGAGGTGGCCGCCGAGGCCGGTGTCGGCCGCGCGACCGCGGCCCGCACGCTCGGCGGGTATGGGTACGTCAGTCCGGAGCTGCGGGAGCGGGTGCTCGCGGCGGCCGCGAAGCTCGGCTACCGCACGAACGCGCTGGCCCGCAGCATGTCGACGGGGGTGAGCCACACCCTGGGGGTGATCGTCGCCGACATCGGCAACCCCTTCTTCGCCGGCGTGGTGCGCGGCATCTCCGACACCTCCCGTGCCCGGGGCTTCGACACGATCGTGCTGAGCACGTACGAGGATCTCGACGAGGAGGTCGCGGCGACGAACGTGCTCATCGACAAGCGCGTCGACGGTGTCATCATCGCCTCGGCCGCGGTCGACCGCGGCGAGGTCGCGCACATCAGGGCGGCGATGGACCGGGGCATCCCCGTCGTGCTCGTCGACCGCGCGATCGCGTCGCTCGATCTCGACGCGGTCGTCATCGACAACCGCGACGCGGCGCGGGAAGCGGTCGAGATGCTCATCGCGGCCGGGCACCGCCGCGTCGGGTTCGTGTGGGGGCCGCCCGCGGCGGAGGCGCCCGCGACCCGGCGCGGACTGCTGACGGAGGCGTCCCGCAACCTGTGGACCGACGGAGAGCGGCTGCGCGGATATCTCGACGCGCTCGACGACGCGCGCATCCCCTTCGATCCCGAGCTGGTGATGGTCGGACGCAAGACCGAGGAGCGGGCGACCCAGGAGGTCGCCCGCATGCTCGCCCTCCCCGACCGGATGACCGCGGTGTTCTGCACCGAGACCGACGCGGTGACGGGAGCCCTGCGCGCCCTGCGGGCGGCGGGGCTCTCCTGCCCGCGCGACATCGCGCTGATCGGTTTCGACGACAGCTCGTGGGCGGCGGTCATGGAGCCGCCCCTGACGATGATCGAACAACCCGTGCACCAGCTCGGCGCGAAGGCGGCGGAGGTGCTCCTCGACACCTTCGAGGGGGCCGAGCCCCGCCGCGAGATGCACACGCTCCGCTCACGCCTCGTCGTGCGCTCCTCGGTCGCCCCACCGCCCGGCGCGTGAGACGGTGGGTGGTCCTTCGGACCCCGTCCGGCGCGTGCCAGGTCATTCCTCGCCGCGCTGAAGCCGGGGCTGACGTGCGCTGACACCGTTCCGGGCGGCAGGCGGCCCCGGCCGCCGGCGGGTCTCGGAAGCACGGACGGCACTCGGGTTTGCCCTGCCTTTCATCGCCGCTTCCTACCGTGGAGTGATGACACCCTTCCACCGATATCTCGCGGAAGAGGTCGCGGTCGACCACGCCGACGGACTCATCCCGCGTCGCGAGGCGCTGCGCCGCCTGACCCTTCTGGGGCTGGCGCTGCCCGCGGCCAGCGCCCTGCTCGCGGCCTGCGGAGCCGGCCGGGAGAGCGCCGCGACCGCCGTCGCCACGTCATCAGCCCCCGCCTCTCCCGCCGGTCCCTCCCCGCCGGCCACCGAGGCGATCACCTTTCCGGGGCCCGAGGCGGGGGTCACTCTCCAGGGCGCCTGGGCGGCGGCTGCGGACCCACGGGGCGCGGTGCTGGTCATCCACGAGAACCGCGGGCTCAACGACCACATCAGATCGGTGGCCGGGCGCCTGGCGGCCAGTGGTTACTCCTCGCTCGCCCCCGACCTGCTCTCCCGGGAGGGCGGGACCGCGTCCTTCGGTGACCCGGCGCAGGCCATCGCGGCCCTGGGCCGCGTCCCGGAGGACCGTTTCGCCGCGGACATGAAGGCCGCCCTGGACGAGCTGGAGCGGCGCGCCCCCGGCAGGAAGCTCGGCGCCGTCGGCTTCTGCTTCGGCGGAGGCATGGTCTGGCTGCTGCTCTCCTCGGACGAGCCGCGCCTGGCGGCGGCCGTTCCGTTCTACGGCCCGCTCCCGGAGAACGCCGACTTCACCGGTGCCAGGGCCGCCGTCCTCGGGATCTACGCCGGACAGGACGACCGTGTCAACGCCACCCGCGCCAGAGCGGAGGCCGGGCTGAGAAAGGCGGGTCTGAAGTATGAGATCGTCACCTTCCCCGGCGTCGACCACGCCTTCTTCAACGACACCGGCCAGCGGTACAACGCCGCGGCCGCCGCCCAGGCCTACCGGCGTGTCCTCGACTGGTACGGCCGCTATCTGGCCTAAGACCCGCTGAGGACTCTCGACGGCGGCGCGGTCGCCGGCCGCGCTCCATGCGGCCGACGGCGACGGCGGTGTCGCAGGCGAGGTGAGGTCCGGGGACCGGTGCACATCCCCTAAAGTCGGGCGAATGGCCCCGACTCCCTCCCGGCTGGCCTGGCTGGACGCCCTGCGCGGACCCGCCGCGCTGGCCGTCGCGCTGCACCATTCCGCCTGGACCTTCATCCCCGGCATCTGGGCCGAGGTGGACCGCAGGATCGACGTCGGCACCTGGGGCGTCTTCGTGTTCTTCCTGGTCAGCGGCTATATCATCCCCGCCTCCCTGGAGCGGCGCGGTGACCTGCGGGCCTTCTGGATCGGCCGGGCCTTCCGCCTCCTCCCCCTGCTGCTGGCCGCGCTCGGCCTGGCGCTCCTGCTCGCGTACGTCGGCGTGTTCGCCCTCCATCCCGGTCTGGGCCTGCGTCCCCTGCCCCTGGCCGTGCTCGGGAACGTGACGATGCTGCAGGAGCTGCTCGGCGTGCCCGCCGTCATCAACGTGATGTGGACGCTCTCCTACGAGATGGCGTTCTACCTGCTGGCGGCCGGGCTGTTCACCGTACGGCAGGCGCACCGGTCGGCCACGACCGCGGTCGTCCTGGCGCTGCTGGCCGTGCTCCTCGGCCTCCTGGCGCCGGGCCCGGTGATCGGCGGCCGCGCCGACCTGGCCGCCGCGCTCCTCGGTGTCGCGGTCGTCGTGGTCATCGCCGTGTCGGCGTGGGCGCGTGGCGGGGTGCGCGCGGCCGCCGCGGTGGCGGGCGGCCTCCTCGGCCTGGCGCTGGTGATCCTGGGCAGCCGGATCGGGGCGTGGCAGGGGCTGATCATCCTGGCCACGATGTTCGCCGGCACGGCCGTGTACCGCGCCGAGCAGGGGACGGTCCGGTGGCGCACCGCCGTCGCCGCCGTGCTGACGGTCCTGGCCTGCGGGGTCTTCGCCAAGGACGACCCCGGCTGGGCGCCGGCGATCCTGTTGGCCGCCGGTTTCTTCGCGGCGGCGTTCGCGCTGCGGCACAGGTCGTTCCCGCGCGGGCTCGCCCACCTCGGGGTGATCAGCTTCTCCCTCTACCTGCTGCACCCGCTCCTGCTGCGGGTGAGTCCCGGCCTTCCGCTGTACTTCCTCATCCTGGTGCCGCTCGGCTACCTGACCCACCGCCTGATCGAGGCCCCCGCCCAGCGCCTCGGCAGGCGGCTGGCCAGGTCTCCCGTGCGGGAGTCCGCGCCGGGGTCCGCCGTGCGGGAGTCCGCGCCGGACGGGACCTCCGGGTGAGGGCGACCACCTGGCCGTCTCACGCCCACCCCGCCGGGGCCTCGTCGGGGCAGGCGGGCAGGGTGACGGTCACCGTCAGGCCACCGCCGTCGCGCGGGCGGGCGGTGACCTCGCCGCCGTGGGCCTGGGCGACGGAGCGTGCGATGGACAGGCCGAGTCCGGCGCCCTTGGCGGTGACCAGGCGGTCGGCCCCCAGCCGGCGGAACGGCTCGAAGAGCGCCGGGATCTCGTACGGCGGCACCACCGGCCCGGTGTTGCCCACCTCCACCTCGGCCCGGCCGTCGTCCCGGGTACGGCTGGCGACGCGCACCCAGCCGCCGCCGGTGTTGTGCCGGACGCCGTTCTCCACCAGGTTGTGCACCAGCCTCTCCAGCAGGAGCGCGTCACCGGAGGTGAGCGCCTCGCCCGCCCGCTCGTGCACGGTGACCCCGGCCCGCTCCGCCTCCGGGGCGGTCTGCGCGACCACATGACCGACCACGTCGGCCAGGTCGACCGGGAGCCGCTCGGTGATCTCGTTCTCCGACCCGGCCAGCAGCAGCAGCCCGGCGATCAGCCGCTCGTGCCGGGAGTTGATCTCCAGCAGGCTCTCGCCCAGCTGTTTGACGTCCTCGGAGGCCGACCGGCGGTGCATGGCCAGCTCGACCAGCGCACGGCCCACGGTCAGCGGGGTGCGCAGCTCGTGGGAGGCGTTGGCGACGAAGCGGCGCTGCCCGTCGAAGGACCCGTCGAGCCGCTCGACCATGATGTCGAAGGTGTCGGCGAGATCCTTGACCTCGTCGTCCGGGCCGCGCAGCGCGATGCGCTCGTGCAGTCCCCGGCCGGCCGCCGGGGCCGCGGCGATCCGCCGGGCGGTGTCGGTGACCCGGTGCAGCGGGGCCAGCACCCGGCCGGCGACCAGCCAGCCGAAGCCGGTCGCGGCGCCGCCGACGATGACGAAGACGATCCCGCCCAGGGTGAGCAGCGAGGTGGTCGCGGCCTCGTGCAGGGTGTCCTGCTGCTTCCTCATCCAGCTCTCGGCGTCGGCCCCGGTGAGCATGTTGCCGTCGTCACCGAGGGCGTACGTCTGGTCCCTCGGCGGCGTGCCGGCCGGAAGGGAGATGCCGACAGGCGCCTCACGGGTGATGAGCTTCAGCCCCGAGCGGGTGAGCTGCTGGTTGAACAGCGCGTACGTGGTGCCGAGCAGCACCAGCCCGGCGACGATGAACAGGCCGCCGTAGAGCAGGGTCAGCCGGGCCCGCAGGGTGATGCGGTGCGGCAACAGCCTCGGCACGTTCACGGGATCCGGTATCCCACTCCCGTGACGGTCTCGACGACCGGCGGGGCGCCGAGCTTGCGGCGCAGCTTGAGGACGGCGAGCCGGACGGCTCCGGTGAACGGGTCGGCGTGCTCGTCCCACGCCTTCTCCAGTAGGCGCTCGGTGGGGACCACGGCCCCGTCGGCGCGCAGCAGCTCGGCGAGGACGGCGAACTCCTTCTTCGACAGCGGCACGTAGCGGCCGTCGCGGAACACCTCGCGGCGTGCCGGGTCCAGGGTGATGCCCGCGCGGCGCAGCACCGGCGGCGCGGCCGGGCGCGAGCGCCGCCCCAGCGCCTGGACGCGGGCGGCCAGCTCGGGGAAGGCGAAGGGCTTGGTGAGATAGTCGTCGGCGCCGAGCGACAGGCCGCTCACGCGGTCGGTGACCTCGGCGGCGGCGGTGAGCATCAGCACCCGCGCCGCCGACCCGGCCTCGACCAGCTCGCGGCAGACCTCGTCGCCGTGTACGGCGGGCAGGTCCCGGTCGAGGACGACCACGTCGTAGTCGTTGACGCCCGCCCGCTCCAGCGCCGCCGCGCCGTCGTACGCCACGTCGACCGCGTGGACCTCCTCCCGCAGCCACTCCGCGATCGCCCCGGCGAGCAGCGGCTCGTCCTCCACCACCAGCACCCGCATCTGCCGTCCCCCTCTTCATGGCTCCATGGGCGGGGCCGCCCCGCGGATCGGCGCGGGGTGGTCCCCGGGCAATGGTCGCCGATCGGGGTGTTTCCTCGCCGTTAGTGATCATTTCCGGTGAGGGCGGAAACGCCGGGGAAACACGGTGTCGCGTTGTATCACCTCCCGTCGGGCCGGAAGCGGTCCGGCCACGGACGGAGGAGACGACGCGATGCGACCACGGACCCGCGACACGCTGGCGGCACTGCTGCTGGCGCTGACCCTGCCCCTGACCGGATGCGGCTCGGCCGACGACGGCGGCGGCAAGGTGGCCTCGGCCGGCGGTGCGAAGAAAGGCGACAGCGGCGCCGCCGCCGCCACGGACCTGGACCGGGACGAGATGGGGGTGAAGTTCGCGCAGTGCATGCGTGAGAACGGCATCGACATGGAGGACCCGGTGCCGGGCAAGGGCATCATGCTCAAGGTGGGCAAGGACGTCGACAAGGCGACCATGGACAAGGCCATGGAGGCCTGCCGGCAGTACAACCCGCAGGCGGACGGCTCCGCGCAGGCCGACCCCGAGATGGAGGAGAGAGGCCGCAAGTTCGCCGCGTGCATGCGCGAGAACGGCGTGGAGAAGTTCGCCGACCCGCCGGCGGGCCAGCGCGGGATCAGGATCGACAGAGAGATCGGTGAGGACCCGGACTTCCCCCAGGCCCAGAAGCAGTGCGAGAGCATCTTCAGCGGCGGTCCGGGCGGTCCGGGCGGTCCGGGCGGCGGAGCGGACCAGTGACGGGTGAAGCCGCCGTGGAGAACCCGGAGGACCGGCCGGGCCGGGCGGTCGCGGGGGAGGCGCGCCCGCGCCGGCGCGGGCGCCGCGGCAGGCGGATCGCCGTCGCGGCCGTCGCGGCGGCCGCGGCGGGCGCGGCGGTCACGGCCACGCTGGGCCTCGGCGGTGGCAGCCCGGCGGGCGGCACGGTGGAGAGCGGGCTGCCGCCGAAGACCGCCGGGGTGACCCGGCAGACGCTCGTCGACACCCAGAGCGCCGACGGGGAGCTCGGCTACGGCCCGGCCACCACCGCGACCAGCCGGCTGTCGGGCACGCTCACCCGCCTGCCCGACACCGGGGACCGGATCACCCGCGGCAGGGCGCTGTACGAGGTGGACGACAGGCCGGTGACGCTGATGTACGGCGCGCTGCCCGCCTACCGCGCGCTGTCGCAGGGCGTCGAGGGGCCGGACGTCGAACAGCTGGAGAGGAACCTGAAGGCGCTCGGCTACCGCGGGTTCACGGTGGACGAGGAGTACACCTACGCCACGGCGGAGGCGGTCATGCGGTGGCAGGAGGACCGGGGGCTGGAGGAGACGGGCACCGTCGAGCTCGGGCGGGTGGTCTTCGCTCCCCACGCCGTCCGCGTGGAGAGCCTCCAGACCGGGGAAGGCGACCTGACGGCCCCCGGTGGCAAGGTGCTGGCCTACACCGGCACCACCAGGGCCGTCACCGTGGAGCTCGACACCGCCGACCAGCGGCTGGCCAAGAAGGGGGCCAAGGTCACCGTCACGCTCCCCGACGACACGACGGTCAGGGGCCGCGTCGACGAGGTCACCACGGTGATCGAGCCGGGTGACGGCCAGGGCGGAGACGCGCAGACCAAGGTCGAGGTGGTCGTCGGGCTCACGGGCCGGAACGCCCGGAAGGCCGTCGGCGCCTACGCGCTGGCCTCGGTGGACGTCTCCTTCACCGCCGGCACGCGGAAGAACGTGCTCACCGTCCCGGTCGCCGCGCTGCTGGCGCTGCAGGAGGGCGGCTTCGGGGTGGAGGTCGTCAAGGGCTCCACGTCGACGTACGTCCCCGTCCGGACCGGCCTCTTCAGCGGTGGCCGGGTGGAGATATCCGGGGACGGGATCACCGAGGGCACGGCTGTGGGGATGCCGAAATGATCTCCCTGACGGACGTGACGAAGGTCTATCCCGGCGGTGTCACCGCGCTCGCCGGTGTCTCGCTGCACATCGGCGGCGGCGAGCTGGTCGCCATCGTGGGGCCGTCCGGCTCCGGCAAGTCGACCATGCTGAACGTGCTCGGCACCCTCGACCGGCCCACCTCGGGCACCGTGCGCATCGGCGGACACGACGTGGGCCGGCTCTCCGACGCCAAGCTGTCCGCGCTGCGGGCCGGTCACATCGGCTTCGTCTTCCAGCAGTTCCACCTGGCCGCGGGCACCGCGGCGCTGGACAACGTGGCCGACGGGCTCCTGTACTCCGGGCTGCGGGCCGGTGAGCGGCGCCGTCGCGCCGCGGCGGCGCTGGAGCGGGTCGGCCTCGGTCACCGCATGGACCACGAGCCGCACGAGCTGTCCGGCGGCGAACGCCAGCGCGTCGCCGTCGCGCGGGCCGTGGCCGGCGACCCTCCGCTGCTGCTCGCCGACGAGCCGACCGGCGCTCTCGACTCCGCCTCCGGGGCCGGGGTGATGCGGCTCCTGCGGGAGCTGCACGCCGCAGGCACCACCGTCGTGATCATCACGCACGACCGGGAGATCGCCGCGTCCCTGCCCCGCCAGGTGCGGATGCGCGACGGCCGGGTGGTGGCCGACTCCGTGCGGCGCGACACCGCCGCGTCAGGGGTGGGCTGATGGCCGCCGACGTGCTGCAGCCGGCCCGGATGCGGCCGCGCGACGTGGTCAAGGTCGGCGCGGTGGGCCTGCGCACCCGCCCGATGCGGGCCTTCCTCTCCGCACTGGGCATCGCCATCGGCATCGCCGCGATGGTCGCCGTCGTCGGCATCTCCGCCTCCTCCCGTGCCGACCTCGACCGCGCCCTCGCGTCGCTCGGCACCAACCTGCTCACCGTCACGCCCGGTACGACCATGTCCGGCGAGCAGGCCCAGCTGCCCGTCGAGGCCGAGGCGATGGTGGGCCGGATCGGGCCGGTGGAGTCGGTCTCGGCCATCGGCCGCGTCGACGACGCGAAGGTCTATCGCACGGACAGGGTCCCCACGGCGGAGACCAAGGGGATCGCGGTCTACGCCACCCGCATCGATCTGAGCGCCGCCGTCGGCGCGCAGGTCAGGAGCGGCACTTGGCTCAACGCCGCCACGGCCGCCTACCCGGCGACGGTGCTCGGCGCGACCGCCGCCGAACGGCTCGGGATCGGCCAGGCCAGGCCCGGCACGCAGGTGCTGATCGGCGGAGAGTGGTTCACCGTGGTCGGCGTCCTCGCCCCGGCCCAGCTCGCCCCCGAGCTGGACACCGCGGCGCTGGTGGGCTGGCCGGCGGCCGAGTCCGTACTCGGCTTCGACGGGCATCCGACCACCGTCTACACCCGTTCCGAGGAATCCCAGGTGGAGTCGGTCCGCTCGGTGCTCGGCGCCACCGCCAACCCGGAGGCGCCCAACGAGGTCCAGGTCTCCCGTCCCTCGGACGCGCTCGCCGCCAAGCAGGCCACCGACGAGGCGTTCACCGGGCTGCTGCTCGGCCTGGGCGCGGTGGCCCTGCTCGTCGGTGGCGTCGGGGTGGCCAACACCATGGTCATCTCGGTGCTGGAACGGCGGGCGGAGATCGGCCTGCGCCGCTCGCTGGGCGCGACCCGGGGCCAGATCCGCACCCAGTTCCTCGCCGAGTCCCTTCTGCTGTCCGCTCTCGGCGGGGCCGGCGGCGCGCTGCTGGGCACCGTGGTCACCTCCGGCTACGCCGTCTACCGGGGCTGGCCGACGGTCGTCCCGCCCTGGGCGGTGCTCGGCGGCCTCGCCGCCACCCTGGCCATCGGCACCCTGGCCGGCCTCTACCCGGCGATCCGCGCCTCCCGCCTCGCCCCCACCGAGGCGCTCGCCACGACGTAGGCCCGCCGGTCGGGGCCGTCCGCGGAGCCGGGTGGTCCCGACCGGATGGTGCCGGGGGCCTCGACCGGATGGTGCCGAATGATCCCGACCGGATGGCGTCGGGCGGCCCTGACCGGATGGTGCCGGGGGCCTCGACCGGATGGCGCCGGGCGGCCGCACGGTCCCGCCGTACCGTCGCCGGCGACGGGTCGGAGCTCGCCGCTCTCGATCGCCTCCTGCGAACCTCATGGGAGGCGGATCACCTCATGGGAAGCGGATCAAAGGGGCGGATGCCTTTTCCCATGCGACCGCGGCCCGGCAGCCGCAGCGGGCCCTCGACGCCGCCACCGGTCACGGCGGTGGTTACCCCGCGGTCACGCGGTTCCGGAAAAGTGCCTTCTACCTGCGCGGAGCGTCAGAGGCCATGCTCTACGCATGACCGTCATCGATCGTCTCGACTACGTCCCGTTCCCCGAGGATCCACACAACCACAAGCCGGGCTCCCGCCACTCCCTGGTGCTCGACCCGGTCCGCGCCGACGGCAGATACGTCAAGGACCTGGTGCTGAACTTCGAGCATCTCGCGGCGGAGGAGATCATCCCGGTGCATGTGCACACCAACGAGGAGGTTCTCATCATCGACGAGGGCGAGGCGGAGGCGTTCTACGACGGTGAATGGGTGCCGGTGGGGCCCGGGGCGGTGATCCTGGTGCCCCCGGGCGTGCCCCACGGGTTCCGTAACCGGTCGGGCAGCAGGGTCAGGCTGCACGCGGTGTTCGCCGGGCGCGTGGTCGGCACCCGGCTGCTGGAGCGGAGCCCGGCGCCGGGCACCGAGGACGACCCGCTGCCGCCGCCGTACATCATCGACTTCCGCGAGCTCGTCGGCGGCGCCTGACGTCGGCGGGCCGGGCGGGACCAGGGCGCGGCGCCCGCCCGGGCACCGCGCCGGCGGCGGAGGCCGGGCCGGCGACGGGCGCCGCCGACCCGGCCGGCGGCCGTCCGCGTCCGCACCGGTCAGGCCGGCGCCGTGATCACTGGCGCGTCATCGCGCCGAGGGTCTCGGTCATGTGCTTGCGCAGCTCGCCCAGGCGCACGTCGAGAATGAGCTCGGCGATCTCGGGGTTGCTCTGGATCATCTCGCGCAGGCCGCTCTGCCCGGGGCCGTGGACGAAGCTGTGACGGACCAGGGTCCGGTCCGGGGAGTCGCCCGGCTCCAGCTCGTAGCGCCACCTCGACGACGGGCGCTCCGGGTCGCCGTCGCGGTCGAGCATCACCCACGCGAACGTGCGCGGGCGCTCCACCTCGGTGACCACGCCGGTCACCGTCCAGACCCTCCCCTCCCGGCGGTTGCGGCCCTGGAAGCGCACCCCCTCCCGCGGCTCCGGGGCGTCGTCGCCGAGCCAGGAGCCCTCCTCGCACTCCGGGCTCCACTCGCCGATGCGGTGCACGGCCGTGATGAGCTCCCACAGCCGCTCGGGCGGCATGTCGACGGTGGTCTCCAGGTCCACCCGCGCTCCGGTCACGCCGTAGTCCGCCATGCCTGAGTCCTCCACGCCTGCCTCCGCAC
Organism: Streptosporangium brasiliense; assembly: GCF_030811595.1. Taxonomy (NCBI): domain Bacteria; kingdom Bacillati; phylum Actinomycetota; class Actinomycetes; order Streptosporangiales; family Streptosporangiaceae; genus Streptosporangium; species Streptosporangium brasiliense. Next base: position 1,447,248 of record NZ_JAUSRB010000002.1, on the reverse strand, counting down.
GCTCACGGCACCCACGCGGTGCCCGCCGTCGCCGACCGACTCCTACGATGAACGATCAATCCGTCCGTGGACAGAGCCTTTTTCTCCGAGATTGCTCAGCTGTGTCCCCCCGGTGCCGTCCGGCGGGAGAAGGCGCGGCGGCGGGCCGTCCCATCAGCGCCGAGGAGTGGCGGCGGTACGCGGGGGACCTCCCCTACCAGCGGGTCCGCCCCTGAAGCAGCGGGTCCGCCGCTGATCGACCCCCCGGCGGCGGGGAATCAGCGCCACCGGTAGGTCCACACCGAGACGGAGGGCGCCGGACCGCGGGCGTCGAGGAGCGGGATGTCGAGCCGGGGGTCGCTCAGGGCGGCGGCCAGCGGCACGTCGTCACAGATGTGGGCCATCATCACCGGGCATGCCCCCGACTGGCCGGCCAGGAGCACGGCCTGCCCGTCGTGCCTCCTGAGCCGGTCCTCGAAGAAGGAACGCCACTGTCCCGCCACGTGCGTCCAGGACGTGCCGCCCTCGTAGGGGCCGTCGACGGCGGCGGACCTGCGTGGCGTCTCCTCCAGGGGCCTGCCCTTGTGGATCCCGTAGTCGACGTTGTTGATCCGGGCGTCCGGGACCGGGGCGGGGATCCCGAAGAGGTCGGAGACCACTCTGGCGCTGGTCAGGTGCCTGAGCGTGGTGGGGCAGTAGACCGCGCGGTATACGGGAGCCAGGGATCTGAGGATCTGCAGCGCCGGGCCGAGCCCGTCCCTGAAGCGGCGCAGCGCCTCCGGGAGGACCTCCTGGTCGCGCGACCGGAGACCGAGCCGGTTGTCCCGGGACGGCAGATGTCCCAGGGTGGCGATGGTGACGGCGTGGGCCACGGCGATCCCCTCGATTCCCGATGCCTGCGAGCATGGCGCTCCCGGAGCCGGTCCGCGGCCGGCCTCAGAGCCCTGACCTGTTCCGCAGCCCCGTGCACCGCACCTGCCGGGCGGCGCAGTCGATCTCCAGTCCGGTCGCGCGCGACCATTTCCGGAAAAGCACCTCTCCCGCGCCGATCACCGCGGGCACGCCCAGCTCCCCCGCGCGGATGGCCATGTGGGAGTTCGCCCCTCCGTACATCGTGACGAAAGCCTGGATCCCGTGGGAGAAGATGTAGTCGTAGCCGGGGTCGGCCGCGGTGATCAGCAATATTCCGCCCCTGAAGTCCCGCGGATCGTCATCCGGTGTGACCACCCGGCCCGAGGCCCTCTTCTGCGTCACGAAATTCGGTTCGGCCCGCTCCCGGCCGAAGGCCCACACGTCGCAGGGGCGTCTGATCAGGGAGGGCAGTGTCATCGCGCGCGTCGACTCGTATGATCCGCGCCCACGCGCGACGGCGCTCTCGATGACACGGCCGGGGTCCCCGCTCGACGCGTAGAGATCACCGATCACGGCCGCGTCGACGTAGGAGCAGTCCTCCAGCGTGTATCCGTACTTCCGGGCGAAGCCGCCGAGGATGCGGAGCATCTCGCTCAGGTTCCGGGTGAACAGGTATTTCGCCCTCTCGCGGCCGTCGATGGCGGCGCGCACGAAATCCAGCAGCTCGTAGGCTCCCAGGCGGATCCCGTGCTGCCGCAGGAGCAGGTCGAGGCGGTCGGCCCGGGCACCGGAGAGCACCGGGTCCGGGGGAGGGCGGTGGGGCCGGCCCCACTCGGCGTCCCAGTCGAAATAGTGGTCCGGCGCCTCGTCGTAACGGGGGGAGAGGATGTCGTAGGTCCCGGGGCGGAGATGCCCGTGGCGCAGCAGGAAGTCCCGCCGGTCGAGTGTCGCGAGATCGGCGTTCAGCTCCGAGGTCACGCTGGCCGCCCCCCGCATGAACGCCTCGAACTCCGCGTCGTCGAGCAGCGGCGGGTCGAGCGTCCGCAGTGACCTCATCAGCTCCACGGCGATGAATCCCACCCTCGCCAACCCGGCGAACGGGAGCGTCCCGTAGCGCCTGCAGTCCTCCATGAGCCAGTGCATCTTGCCGATGTCGGAGAGTCCGGAGCCGGTCACGGTGTGGAAGCGCCGGCCCAGCTCGGACAGGCGCGCGAGGTCCCTGGCCCAGGGGCCGTCCGGTCCGATGGCGCGGTTGGTCAACGTCCTCAGGCTGGACAGGAGCCGTCCGCACTCCTGCGCGCTGAACCCTTCCTCCCGCAGCCGCATGAGCCTGTCCGGCAGGTCCAGCGAGTAGCAGCTCAGCAGGATCTCGAACTCGATCTTGTCGTGGTTCTCGGGTTCGGTCTCAAGCCGCCGCAGGTAGTGGTTGACCAGGCGCTCGGCCAGCTCCCCCTCGACATCCTTGGGCAGGAAGGAGTTGAGGCTCACCCGCACGTCGACGTAGGGCTGGCCGGCCAGGCTGATCAGGAGCGGGAACCCAGACAGATCGCGGTATCCGTAGCCGTCCCGGCTGGCGCTCCAGACCGAGTCGGTCAGCAGCCGCCGGTACAGCGACAGCGCCAGCGGGCGGGGCCGTACGCCGACGACCTCCGCCGGGTTCCAGTCCGGCATCACGCCCAGCAGGGTGCGGTCACCGTACAGGTAGGGGTGCGGCCCGCTCAGCCGACGGATCGCCGACTCGACCTCGGTGATCTCCCGGGCCAGCCGGGCCCGCCGGGGCGGGGGCAGGACATCGCAGACCAGCCTGCGCACCTGAAGGACGAACACCTGCCCCCCGGTGTCCACCGCGAATTCGACGTCCAGCGGGACGTCGGGGCCGAGGACGCCCTCCAGCTCACCCAGCGCCTCGAACAGCCCCGCGAGCTCCGGCACGGGGGCGGCCGAGGGCGCCTCCCGGTGCCGGAGGTAGATCTTCGGCTCGCAGGAGCGCCCCGCCGTGATCGAGTCGGTGGTCCCCGAGGCGTCGTCGTAGTTGATCACGAAATACGGGCTGCCCGTGGTGGGGTCGGCGGTGAAGGCCACACCGCTGAGCGCCACATCCCGCAGCATGGGCTGGACGAAGATCTGGTCGTCCGGGCTGCCGCCGCCGTAGGAGCAGGCCACCCGCGTGATCGACCGGCGTACGGCGCTCCTGCCGAGGACGTCCAGCTCGGACAGGAACTCGCCGGCGTGGGAGACGTCCTCGCGGTCCTCCGCGAGCGAACTGCTCCGGACGATCACGGGAGCGGCCGACCAGGGGGTCTCGAAGATACGGTCGAGCACGCTATGGGGGGACCTCTCCCATTCGGCCACGGTGAAGCGGACCTGCGGCAGCACCCGGGCCGTCCGCAGCGCCGAGGCCAGACATTCGAGCGTCTCCGCCTTCGATCCGAGCTCCACGGTCGGTCCCTCCCTCGCCTCCGCTCACCGGCCCGCGTATCCGTACCGGTCGAGAATGGTGGAGTATCTCTCCTGGAACTCGCCGAGGAGCTCCTCCGGGAACTCGTCCCTCCACCGGTGGGCCTGGCCCAGGACGAACGTCCTCGCCGACGGGTTGTAGGCCCGCTCCCCTATCGCGGACGGATCGCCGCAGACCCCGAGAAGGACCATCAGCCGGGCGACGGCGTTCTCGCGGAGACCGTCGTCACCGCCGCCCCTGCCGCCCACGAGCTCTTCGTAGGAGGTGGTGAAGACGTCGGGGTGGTCGAGCAGCCACGCGTTGTCGGTGAACGACCACTCCAGATAGGGGCCCAGGTTCCGGATCGCGTGCGACAGCCGCCGCTCGGGCGTGGGGAGACGCTCGAACATCCTGGCGTTCATCATGTGGAACGGCAGGCGGGTGAAACTCTTCCCGGCCCCCTGCCTCAGGAGATATCGGATCAGGGAGAGCACGACGGCCCGCGGGTCCCGATAGTGGAACACGACGGGGAACTCTCTCTCGCACCACGCGTAGAAGAGGGGGCGCGGATATTGCGCAGGGCCGCCCACCGCGGGCATGGGGAGAGAATGGACGACATACGCCGAGCCCGGCCCCAGGGTCGCGAGATGGTCCTCCTCGTGCTTCTCCCAGAGCCCGTCCTCGTAGGGCGCGGGCCCCGTGCCCTCTCCTGAGACGTCGTAGCCCATGGCGCGCACGAGTTCGGCGACCAGGTTCGTCCCGCTCTTGTGCAGGGCGACCACGCCGAGGAAGGGCTCACGCCGGGCGGCGTGCAGGACGTGCGCCCGTGGATTCCGCCCGACCGCCCGCTGCAGGCGCCCGCGGTCGCAGCCCGCCAGCCCGACCACCACGTCGGCGGCCGGGCCGGACCCGGCGCCCGGAGCGGCGTGGTGGACCACGACACGGCCGGGCGGGTGCCCGGAACGGAGCGCGGTCCGCAGCGCGTCGGCCGGCGCCCTGTCACCTACGACGAGGAAACGCCGCGCGCCTTCCGCGGCAAAAGCGCCGCACGCCTCCACGTAATCGCTCATGTCGCACTGTGAAGGGGTGAGTATTCTGTGCACGGCTCCCCCGGACGGTCAGCGCGCACCGGCAAGGCGGCCGCCGGCCAGCGGGACGGAGTCGGAATCCCGGCGGTGACGGAGACCGTTCGTCGGGAGACGTCGCCGTCCTCCGCGGGTTTTCCGTGAGTTTCCGCGAGTTTAACCGCGGGGTGTCTTCCCCGCCCTGGCGGCGCGGGCCACATTGCCCTTCCCGACGGCCCGGCCTCGCGGGGGACGCGGGACCGCTCCGGCGGGATCCGGGCGACTGGGCTCAGCGGCCTCCCGGAGTGACCAGCCCCGACTCGTAGGCGAAGACGACGAGCTGGGCCCGGTCGCGGGCGCCGAGCTTGGTCATCGTACGGCTGACGTGGGTCTTGGCGGTGGCGTGGCTGATGACCAGCTGCCCGGCGATCTCCTCGTTGGACATGCCGGCCGCCACCAGGGCCAGCACCTCGCGCTCCCGCCCGGTCAGCCGTTCCAGGCCGGGGCCGGCCACCGGCCTGGGCGGGGCGGAGACGTATTCCTCGATCAGCCGCCGGGTGACCGAGGGCGACAGCAGCGCGTCGCCGCGGGCCGCCACGCGCACCGCCTGCAGCAGTTCGACAGGCTCGATGTCCTTGACCAGGAAGCCGCCGGCCCCGGCCCGGAGCGCGGCGAAGACGTATTCGTCAAGGGCGTAGTTGGTCAGGATCACCACGCGCACCGCGTTCAGCTCGGGGTCCGAGCCGATCATCCGGGTGGCCTGGATCCCGTCGAGCAGGGGCATCCTGACGTCCAGCAGCGCCACGTCCGGCCGCAGCGCCCGGCAGAGCTCGACGGCCTCGCCGCCGTTCCCGGCCTCGCCGATCACCTCGATGTCGTCCTCGTAGTCGAGCAGGGCCCGGAAGCCCGCGCGGATCAACGGCTGGTCGTCGGCCAGCAGCACTCGGATCATGAGCTCACCAGCGGCAGCTCGGCCCGGACCTCGAACCCGCCCTCCGGGCGCGGTCCCGCCGTCAAGGACCCGCCCACGGCCAGCGCGCGCTCCCGCATGCCGATGATCCCCATCCCCTGCCCCGCGGCCGTCGCGTCCGACCGCCCGTCGTCCGCCACCCGGAGCACGATCGTTCCAGGACGGTACTCGGTCGTCAACGTGATCGACGCGGGGCCGGCGTGGCGCAGCACGTTGGTGAACGCCTCCTGCGCGATGCGGTAGGCCGCCCGATCGACGTCCGGTGCGAGCATGCCGGCCTCGCCCACCACGGTGACCTTCACCGGCAGGCCCACCGCCTCCGCCCTGGCCACCAGCCGGGGCAGTCGGGCCAGCCCCGTCCCGGGGTCCTCGGCGTCCACCTGCCGGAGCACGCCCAGTGTGGCGCGGAGCTCCCGCATGGCCTCGTGGCCGGAATCCCTGATCGCGGCCAGTGCCTCACGTGCCTGCTCCGGCCTGCGGTCCAGCAGATGCGTCGCCGCCGCGGCCTGGATGTTGATGACCGAGATGGCGTGGGTGAGCGTGTCATGCAGTTCCTGGGCGATCCACAGCCGCTCCTCGCCCGCCCGGCGCAGCGCCGCCTCGTCCCGGGTGCGCTCGGCCTCGACCGCCCGCTGCTCCACCTCGTGCAGGTAGGCGCGGCGGTTGCGGACCATCTCGCCGACCACCACCACCGCCACCAGCCAGCCGCTGAGCAGGCTGAGGCCGCCGGGCTCCGGGTCGGTGTCGGCCAGCGCGACGAGGACGCCGACACCCACGGCCAGCGCCGCGGCGAGCACGACCGCCAGGCGCCGCCGCCCAAGGGTCGCCGCCGTGTAGATCGCGATCAGGGCGGGCGCGGCGGCGAAGATCCCCGGATATCGCATGCCGTAGTAGGCGATGCCGCACCCCACCGCGACCACCCCGGTCCACACCGGCGCGGTACGCCGGAAGGCGAGGGAGAGCGCCGGCAGCACGAGCAACGACAGGCCGAGCGCGTCCAGGGGGCGCTCGGGCATGCCCGAGGAGGACAGCCTGCCGTAGGTGCCCGCGACGCCCAACGTCAGCACGGCCACTGTGATCAGCGCGTCGAACTTCCGGCTCTTCATCCCCGAAACGGTAGGACACCGGACCGGCGGGGCCGACGGGCGGGCGGATGAGGTCGTGCGTACATCCGTGGTCGTACAATCGTCCCCCGCTGGCGCGCCGTACATCCCGGGACGTACGGCGGAGCACCGCCCACGGGGGACGATCTCCCGGACAGGGCACGCCAGCATGGCGTTCATGAGCGTCTCATCCACCGCCCGTCGCACCCGCGCCCCCGGCTGGACCGTCTGGTCGTTACGCGCCGGCGCCACCCTGCACCTTCTCGGCGTGCTCGGACAGGCGGCCCTGGCCGGACTGTTCGTCACCGGCGACGTGGACATGCTCACCTGGCACCGCGGCAACGGCGGGTTCACCCACGCCATGCTCTACCTGCAGCTCGTGTCCGCGATCCTGCTGTGGCGGCCGGGAAGGGGCCCGCTGTGGCCGGCCGGGGCGAGCGCGGCGCTCGTGGCCGCCGAGACGCTGCAGATCATGCTGGGACAGGAGCGTGTCATCGCCGCGCACTTCCCGCTCGGCATGGCCGTCTTCGGCGCATCCGCGGTGATGACCGCCTGGACCTGGCGGGGGGCGGCGTGATCTCCCGACGGGGCTTCCTCGGCCTGCTCGGCGGCACCGGGCTCGCCGTCGCCGGCTGCGGGACGTCGACCGCCGAGACCGCCGGCCAGACGCTGACCAGCGCGCTGGCGCCGCCCACGCCGTTCACCGTGCCGCTCCCGGTCCCCAGGACCGCCGTTCCCGTACGGCCGGGCCACTACGAGGTGGTCCAGCGGGCGGCCCGGGTGGAGATCATCCCGGGCACGACGACGGAGGTCTGGGGCTACGACGGCACCTTCCCCGGTCCCACCTTCGACCTGCGCCGCGCCGAACCCACCGTCATCCGGGTCCGCAACGAGCTGCCCGTGCCCACCTCCACGCATCTGCACGGCGGGGTCACCCCGCCCGGCTCCGACGGCTACCCCACCGACCTGGTGGTGGCCGAGGGCAGGGGGTTCCGGCCGCCGCCCGGCGCGCACGCCGCTCACGACCCGTCGCTGTGGACCTTCCACTCCGGGGCCAGGGACTACCTCTACCCGCTGGACCAGCGGGCGGCCACGCTCTGGTACCACGACCACCGGATGGACTTCACCGCTCCGCAGGTCTGGCGGGGCCTGGCCGGCTTCCTGCTGGTCCGCGACGACGAGGACGACGCGCTGCCGCTGCCGAAGGGCGCGCGGGACCTGCCGCTGATGATCTGTGACCGGTCCTTCGAGGAGGACGGCGCGTTCCGCTATCCGGAGGTGGACCCGAGCCTGCTGGTCAAGGCGGGGGTGGAGGACGACTTCATGGAAGGCGTGGAGGGCGACGTGATCCTGGTCAACGGCGCCCCCTGGCCGGTTCTGGAGGTGGACGCCGCCCGCTACCGGCTGCGGCTGCTCAACGCCTCCAACGCCCGCCGCTACCGCCTCGAACTGACGCCCGGCGGCAGGTTCGTCCAGGTCGGCAGCGACCTTGGGCTGCTGGCCGCCCCGGTGACCCATGACGCGATCACTATCGCCCCGGCGGAACGGTTCGACGTGGTCGTGGACTTCTCCGGCCACCCCGTCGGCGCCGAGGTGACGCTGGTCAACACGCTGGGCACCGGGCAGACGCGGAACGTGATGCGCTTCCGCGTCGCCCGGAAGGCGAAGGACGACAGCACGGTCCCCAGGCGGCTGTCCCGGATCGAGCCCCCTGACCGGTCCGGAGCCGTGGCCACGCGGACCTTCGACTTCCGCAGGACCGGACAGGGCGGCGGAGCGGCCTGGACGATCAACGGGCGGCCGTTCCGGCCGGGCAGCCCGCTGGCCAGGCCACGGCTGAACACCACCGAGGTCTGGCGGTTCACCAGCGATTTCCACCACCCCGTACACGTGCACCTGGCCCGTTTCCAGGTGCTGTCACGCGGCGGCAGGCCGCCCGCCCCGACGGACGCGGGCTGGAAGGACACCGTCGACGTCCGGCCCTACGAGGTCGTCGACGTCCTGGTCCGCTTCGAGGGATACCGGGGGCGCTACATGCTGCACTGCCACAACCTCGAACACGAGGACATGGCGATGATGGCCGACTTCGAGGTGGTCTGACCGGCCGCGGCGGCTTCCCCGGACGGCGGTTCCACCGGACAGGGTCCGGCCGAGCCGCCCCCCGCCCTGCCACGGACCTCCCTGGGGGATATGTCACGACTTCTCAGGAATTGTGGCGATGTGAGATCCGGAGACCGGGGTCAGGCCCGGACGTCGGCCACCGGCGTCGCGTCCGCCCTGGCCGGCGCCGGACGGCCCAGCGATCCGCGCAGGACACGGAGCACGATGGCGGGGGACAGGAGCCTGGCGGGCGGGTCGATCAGGTTGAGGACGCGGAGGAAGGCGGCGCCGAGCACGGGGTCGGTGGTCGCCGCGGCGTGCAGCCGGTTGACGTAGGCGTTGGTGAGGCGGACGGCCACCGTCCGCCGTCCCTCCACCTCCGGGAAGCGCAGGTCGGTCCCCACCGAGATCGACCAGGGGGTGTCGATCAGCTTGGCCGCGCCGCGGAAGAACCGCCGCGCCAGCCCGTCGGTCCCCTGCGCGATCAGGCGGCGCAGCAGCAGCGCCTCCAGCGCCGCGACCGTCATGCCCTGCCCGTAGATGGGGTTGAAGCTGCACAGGGCGTCGGCCACCACGAGATAGCCCTCGGGGAAGCGCCGCAGCCGCTCGTAGCGCCGCCGCAGGCTCGCGGGGAAGCGCATCTTCACCGGCGCGTCCAGCGGCACCGCCGACCGGAGGATCTCGGCGATCTGCGGTGCGGCGAGCGTGCCGGCGTACTCCGCCATGTCCTCGTCGCCGGTGGGCGGCTCCTCGCCCAGCATGCCGGACAGGGCGACGCTGATCCGGCCGTCCTCCTGGGCGGCCACGATCCCCGCGCGCGGCAGCCCGGGGACGGCGTTGGTGAGCGCCCCCAGCAGTCCGTCGAGATGGTGCGGCTCCCGCCGGTAGCTGCGGGTCACGTAGGTGACGCCGACGCGCACGTGCTCCTCGGGGGCGCGCTCGTAGCCCAGCCGTTCCAGCCAGACCGGGGTGCGGGAGGCCCGGCCGCCCGCGTCGACGACCAGGTCGGCGCCGATGGCCGACTCCACCGCGCCGCTGGTGCGCGGCAGCACCCGCACGCCGGTGACCCGCCGGGAGTCGGGGGTCGCGGTGACTCCCAGCACCTCGCACGCGGGAAGGACGCTCACCCCGGGCAGCGCCGCGACGCGGGCCCGCACCACGTGCTCCAGGAGCGGCCTGCTGACACCGAAGGCCATCAGTGGGGAGGGCGCCCGGCGCATCCGGTATCCGTCGTTGTACCAGTGGACCTGGTGCTGGAGGTCGATCAGCGGCGCCCCCAGCGAGGCCAGCTCGTCCGACAGGCCGGGGAAGAGCCCTTCGAACAGCTCCCTGCCCCGCGCCAGCAGGACGTGCAACTGCCGGTCCTGCGGGACGCCACGCCGCCCGACCGGGTCCTCGGGCAGCAGGTCGCGGTCCACGACGGTGACCTTGGCGTACGTTTCGCTGAGTGCGCGGGCGACCAGCAGTCCGCCGATGCTGGCGCCGATGACGATCGCGCTGTCGGCCTGTGCCATGCGCAGCAGCGTACGTCGGCGGGGTATGGCCCTGGCATCTTCACGTGTGCTCGATCCGCGCGGCTCGCACCGGCGCGGGCCCGCCGTACGGGCGGTGCGGGCAGGCCGGGCGGGAGGTCAGCCGAGAAAGTCGAACGCCAGGCCCGCGCCGCCGTCCAGGGCGCGGCGGTAGGCGACCCAGGCGAGCGCCAGATCCTGCCAGGGCAGCCCGACCGGCGCGTAGACGGTGACCTCGTCGCCGCCGCGACGGCCGGGCACCTCACCCCGCAGCACCTGCGCCAGCGTGCCCGCCGCGTCGGCCGCGGTGAGCCCCGCGTTGCCCAGCGCGCCCATCGCGACCGCCAGGGACACGTCGTCGACGATGACGCGGCCGGCCCGTAGCAGGGACGCGGCGAGCTCGGACTTGCCGGGTTCGTCGGCGCCCAGGGAGGTGACATGGGTGCCCGGCCCCACGTCCGAGGCCCCGAGGAGGGGCTCACGTGACCAGGTGGCGAGCACGGAGATCTCCGCGCTCCCCGCCGCCGTGGCCGCGTCGGGGACGACCTCGCAGCCCGCGCTCCGGAAGGCGGCGGCATGGCGCCCGGCGAAGTCGGCGGCCCGCCGGGCGTCGAGATCGGCGACCACCAGGCGGTCGAGCGGCCGCAGCGCCGCCAGGCCCCGGACGACGAGGTCGGCCTGGGCGCCGGCGCCGACGACCGCGACGGTGGCGGCATCGGGGCGGGCGAGCGCGTGCGTGCCGAGCGCCGCCGCGAGACCCGTCCGCCACGCCGTCACCGTCGCCGAGTCCATCAGTGCCAGCAGCTTGCCGCTCCCGAGATCGTGCAGGCAGACGACACCGCGCAGTGCGGGCCGCGCGTCCGGGAACTTGGCGTTGACCTTGACCGTGTACGCGGGGATGCCCTCGACCAGTCCCGGGATGAGGGCGGTGGCCGTGCCCGGCCCGGGGAGGTCTGTGCGGATCCGCTGAGGCCCGACGGCCGGGGCCCCGGCGACGAACCCCTGCTCCAGGGCGCTGAGGCAGTCCTCCACATCCAGCAGGCGTTCCAGATCGGACCGGGACAGAAGCAACGTCACAGGACGATCATGTCATCCACGCCGCCGGCTGATCCCCTCCGGTGGGGAACGGGCCGAGCACGGCGGCCGGAGCCGGGTCGGTTCCTCGGTTCCTTCTTGTAAGTGAAGGCGCCATGCGACACCATGGACGGCGATGGAAGAAAGCACTCCGAAGTCGCCGGCGCACTGCTCCGCCGTCGAGGACGACTACGACGCCCGCCAGTGGGACACCAGGGAGGACTGCGAGGTCCGCCAGATCCTCGACCGGGTGGCGGACAAATGGTCGCTGCTGGTGATCGCCCTGCTGGACCGGCGCGTCCTGCGCTTCACCGAGCTGAGCCGTAAGATCGACGGCATCAGCCAGCGCATGCTCACCGTGACCCTGCGCCAGCTCGAACGCGATGGCCTGGTGCGCCGCACCGTCCATCCCGTCGTGCCTCCCCGGGTGGACTACGAGCTCACGCCGCTGGGCGTGACCCTGCACGACACCATCCAGTCGCTCGTCATGTGGACGGAGAAGCACCAGAGCGAGATCGCCTCCGCCCGCGCCGACTACGACGCCCGTGCCGACGTCACGCCGGCCGTGACGGAACCCAGGAGACCGGCGGCCGACCGTAACGTAACCCGGGCCGGCGGACGCGACGGAACCCGGACGGCGGCCGCGGTCCGCGACGGAACCCGGACGGCGGCCGCGGTCCGCGACGGAACCCAGACGGCGGCCGCGGTCCGCGACGGGAGCCGGGCCAGGGCGAGCGGGGGGCGGTGCGAGACGTGCGGCGCTCCCATCCACTCCGCCCGCACGGGCCGGCCCGCCCGGTTCTGCGGTACGGCATGCCGCCAGAAGGCGCACCGCCAACGTGCCCGTGCCCGCGAGCTGAGCTGATCCGGACGGCCCGCGCCGGAGGCTGAGCCGGTCCGGACCCGGGTGGCCCGTGCCGGAGGCGGTCAGGCGGCCGTGGCGGGCAGCGGCAGCCGTACCGACACCTGGAAGCCCGGTCCGTCGGCGCGGCGGCCCGCGGTCGCGGTGCCGCCACAGGCGGTGGCGCGCTCCTGGATGCCGATCAGGCCGTTGCCGCCCGAGGGGAGGGAACGGCCCGAGCCGGGGCCGTCGTCGGTGACGTCGATCGTCAGAGCGTCGTCGTCCCAGCGGAGCCGGATGTCGGCGCGGGAGGCGCCGGCGTGTTTGACGATGTTGGTGAGCGCTTCCTGGGTGATCCGGTAGGCGGCGACCTCGACGTCGGGAGGGAGCGGCCGGGGCTCGCCCGAGGTGCTGTAGGCCACGTCGAGCCCGGTGCCCGTGACCTGGCCCGCCAGCGTGGGCAGGTCACCGATGGTGGGCTGCGGCGCGCGGGGCCCCTCTCCCTCCTTGAGCACGCCCAGCATCCGCCGGAGCTGGAGCATCGCGTCGCGCCCGGCGGCGGCGATCGCGTCGAAGGCCGCCTCGGCCCTGGCCGGATCGCTCCTGACCACCACGGGCCCCGCCTCGGCCTGGACCACCATGAGGCTCACCGCGTGGGCCAGGATGTCGTGCATGTCGTGCGCGATCCTGGCCCGTTCCCGTTCGGCGGCCCGCTCCGCCTCGACCTGGCGCTCGTGCTCCAGGCGGGCGGCCCGCTCCTCCAGGGCCGCCGCGTAGGCGCGGGAGACGGCGGCGGCCCTGCCGATCGCGTACGCGGCGACGAACAGCACGATGCCGCGCAGCGCGGTGTCGGACGAGCCGACCAGCAGCATCCCGCCGCAGGTCGCCAGGACGATCATGGACAGGCGGGCCCAGCGGGAGGACCGCATGGCGACGGTGTACATCGCGACCAGCCCGCCGTACCAGATCGGCTGTGACGGCAGGTTCTCGGCGAGGTCGTACAGGGAGGTCGCCAGGAGGGTGAAGATCAGCACGGGCACCGGCATCCGGCGCCGCCAGGCCAGCGGCGTCACGGCCACGACCACGACCACGTATCCCCACCAGTGCCAGGGGACGTCGTGGGGGTTGTCGCGGCCCACGAACGGCCACAGCTGCACCACCATCACCAGGGCGGTGAGCGCCACGTCCACCCACTGGGGAGGAAGGGTCCGTATCCGGCGGCGTAACAGGGCGATGAACGGCAGATCGGGCACGGTGTCCAATCCTGCTTCCTCCCCCGGCGCGCCGGTACGGCGGGGGGACCACGGCCGGGGCCGTAGCCGGGACCACCGCCCGGACCACGACCACGCGCGGCCGACCGGCGGCCGGGACGCGGCCTGCCGGTCGGCCCGTTCCGGGCTGCTCACGCGTGGGTGGTGGCGCGCCGGGCGGAGTGGGCGGCGGGCCTGGCGGCGGGGGCCAGCTCGCGGGCGAGGGGGACGAAGGAGACGAGCAGGAAGATCGCGCCCACCGGGATGAGGTCGCGGTCGACGATCGGGAGGACGAGGTCGATCAGGACCAGCAGCGGCGTCCAGACCTTGACGCGGCCGATGACGGCGAGCTGGACGACGAGGGCGAGCTGACCGAGGTAGAAGAGGTAGGGGCCGCCGTCGTAGATCGCGATGGAGACGCCGGGGACGGCCTGGACCCGGTCGAACAGGACGCCCATCGCCGCGTGGTCGGCGGAGAGGAACCCGACCACGATGTCGATGACGAACTGTGTGGCGGCGGCCAGGATGCCGACGGTCCCGAGCCCGGCGCTCACCGTGGCCACGACACCGCGGCCCGCCATCCGGCGCATCTCCCAGAAGACGGGGACGAACAGGGCCAGGGCGGCGAGGAAGGCGAGGTGGCCGGTGGTCCAGGCGAGGCCGGGGCCCCTGCTGCCGTCGAGCCCGTCGAGGATCCGGATGATCCCGTAGGCGAGGACGAGCAGGGGGGTGGCGATGAATGCGAAGCGGGGGTTCATGTCAGGGCTCCAGGCGGTTGGCGGATAAGGCAATCCTGGTTTTCCGCCGCCGGAAAGTGATCGCCGGTGGGAGCGATCCTCGGTCTCACCGGTGAGGGGGAACGGATATCCCCCGTACCGGCGATGTCAGCGGCCCGGCGGGCACGGGAGCATGACACCTCTCACGGAACCTCCGCCCGCCGCCCGCCTGCCGCCCGCCGCCTGCCACCCGCCGCCCGCTGCCCGCCGGCGGCCGTGGACCCCAGACCGGCCGCCGCCGGTCCCCGGCCGCCGTCAGCCGGCGGCCAGTGGCCGGCCGCCGGCTCCCGGTGGTCACACGCGGGCCAGGACGAGGCTGAAGTCACCGGTCGGATCGGTGTAGTGGCGGCTCACCGCGAACCCGGCCGCGGCGAGCTCCGCCCGCAGTCCCTCGGGGCGGAACTTGGCGCTGATCTCGGTGCGCATCTCCTCCCCGGCCGTGAAGGAGACGGTCAGGCCGAGGTCGCCGACCCGCACCCGCATGGCCCGGCCCGCCCGCAGCCGCATCTCGATCCAGTCGTGCTGCATGTCATAGAGCGCGACGTGCTCGAACGCGTCCGGTTCGAAGTCGGCGTCCAGCTCCCGGTTGACCACGCGCAGGACGTTGCGGTTGAAGGCGGCGGTCACCCCGGCCGCGTCGTCGTAGGCGGCGACCAGCCGCCCGGTGTCCTTGACCAGGTCGGCTCCGAGCAGGAAAGTGTCGCCGGGCCGGAGGGTGGTGCGCAGCTCCTTGAGGAACACCTCGCGTGCCGCCGGATCGAGGTTGCCGATGGTGCCGCCGAGGAAGGCCACCATCCGCCGCCCCTCGCGCGGCAGCAGCGCCAGATGGTGCTCGAAGTCGGCGCAGACGGCCCGTACGGCCAGGCCGGGGTAGCGGGTGGTGAGGCGCCGCGCGGCGTCGCCGAGGGTGACCGCGTCGACGTCCACCGGCGTGTAGGTGCGCAGCGTCCCCGCCGCCGACAGGGCGTCGAGCAGCAGGACGGTCTTCTCGCTGGTCCCCGAGCCGAGCTCGACCAGGGTGTCCGCGCCGCTGCGCGCGGCGATGTCGACGGACTGCCGGCGCAGGATGGCCAGCTCGCGGCGGGTGGGGTAATACTCCGGCAGCCGGGTGATCTGGGAGAACAGATCGCTGCCGGCCGCGTCGTAGAACCACTTGGGCGGCAGCCATTTGGGCGTCGACGACAGTCCGGTGCGGACGTCGTGTTCGAGTGCCTGACGCAGGTAGTCGTCACCGAGATGGTTGACCAGATTCATGGATGACTGGCTGACGGACACGGGGCCTCCTGGGTCGATGGGTCAGGGGCGTCCTCGCCTGGCGGCCGGTCGGCCCGTGACCGGGGTGCTGTGGTTACCGGTGATCTCGATCCGCCCGGTCACGTCCCTCCTCGCCCGGCGGCCCGCCGGCCCGTGACCGAGATGCCATGTCTCGCGGTGATCTCGCTCCGTCCGCTCACAGTGGCTGGATGCACACGCCGTCGGGAGAGGCGAGGACCAGTTTCCGGTCCGGTACGGCCTGCCAGCCGGACCGGTCGTCCAGCGGCTCGCTCGCCACGAGCACGCCGTCGTCGAGGTGGAGGTGGAGGGTGTCGCCCCAGACGGTCGCGGCGATCGACGCGCCGTCGCAGGCGAGCAGGTTCAGGCGGGCGCCGGGGTCCTCCGCCCCGGCCCGGGTGACGACCTCCGCCAGCGCGTCGCCGAGCGGCAGCCCGGCGCGTCGCCGGGTGAAGACCGCGGCGGCGAGCCACGCGGAGTCGCAGGCGCTCTCCGCGTCGCGGGCGAGCCCGCGGACCACCTCCCGCGCGACCCTGCCGTTGTGGCTGAGCAGCCACGGCCCGTCGGCGAAGGGCGCGGTCGCGCTCTCCTCGATCGGCATGCCGACGGTCGCCGACCGGATGGCGGCCAGCAGGCAGCCCGAGCGGCCGATCTGGGCGAGGGCGGGCAGGTTGGCGTCCGTCCAGATGGGGACGGAGCGGCGGTAGCGGACCGGCTCCGGGCGGGCGGCGTCGTACCAGCCCATGCCGAAACCGTCGGCGTTGACCGTGCCGTGGCGCTGCAGGCGCGGGGCGTAGGACTGCCGGAGCAGGCCGTGCTCGGGTCCGTGGATCAGCGAGGCGAGGGTCCGGGGAGCGCCCAGCCAGGCGGCGTGGCGGCACATCTACGCCTGCTCCGGGGAGGCCGACCGGGCGCAGCGGAAACCGGAGAAGATCTGCCTGCGGATCGGATGGTCCCAGTTCCGGAACGTCGTGCGGACCGCGGCCGGGTCGGCCGCCCAGGATCCGCCGCGCAGCACCCGGTAGTCCTTGCCGAAGAAGACCTCGCTGTACTCGCGGTAGGGGAAGCTGCGGAAGCCGGGGTAGGGCAGGAACCGGGAGGCGGTCCACTCCCACACGTCGCCGACCATCTGCTCGGCGCCGTAGGCGCTCGCCCCGGCGGGGAAGGCGCCCAGCGGCGCGGGCCGCGCCGCCCGGTGCCCGAGGTTGGCCCGGCCGGGTCCGGGGGCGTCGTCACCCCACGGGTAGGTCCGCGACCGCTCCGCCGCGGGATCCCAGCCGCAGGCCTTCTCCCACTCGGCCTCGGTGGGCAGCCGCTTGCCGGCCCAGCGGGCGTAGGCGTCGGCCTCGTACCAGCAGACGTGCTGGACGGGCTCGTCCATGGGCACGGGCTCGGGCCGGCCGAAACGGGTGCGCCACCAGATGCCCCCGTCCCTGGTCCAGAACAGCGGGGCGTGGGCGCGGGTCTGCCGGCGCCAGCCCCAGCCCTCCGGCGTCCACCAGCGGGGGTCGTCGTAGCCGCCGTCCTCGATGAAGGCGGTGTAGGCGCGGTTGCCGACGGGGAGCCTGTCGATCCAGTAGGCGGCCAGGTCGACCCGGTGGGCGGGGCGTTCGTTGTCGTAGGCCCAGGGCTGGGTGTCGGTGCCCATCAGGAAGGGACCGGCGGGGACGAGCACCTCCTCGGCGCCCGCGGGCCCGCCGGACGGCAGGCCGCCGTCGCGGACCAGGCCCGGCTCCTCCGACAGTTGCAGGGTGGCGAGCATGGTCTCGTCGTGCTGGTGCTCGTGCTGGATCACCAGGCCGAAGACGAAGGCGTCCCGGTGCAGGGGGTCGGGGCCCTCCAGGTCGATCGCGTCGAGGACGTCCAGCACCCGGCCGCGCACGCCCTCGATGTAGTGGCGCGCCTCGCCCGGCCCCAGGATGGGCAGGCTCGGGCGGTCCTTGCGCGGGTGCTTGAACGCGTCGTACAGGTCGTCGATCTCGGGGCGGAGCGGGGTGATCCCGCCGGCCTCCCGCAGCACCCACAGCTCCTCGTAGTTGCCCACGTGCGCCAGATCCCACACCAGCGGCGACATCAACGGAGAGTGCTGTCTGACCAGCAGGTCGTCCTCGGTGTCGGTATAGGCCAGCGACCGGTTACGCACCGCGACCAGCTCGGCGGCGATGCGTTCCTTGAAGTCGTTCATGCCTGTCCTTCCTCGGTCAGCCAGGCCGACAGGCTCCGCGCCGGCCCTTTCACCAGATCCAGCAGGTCCGCGGCCGGCGGGCGGCCGGTCGTCACGTGGCGGTCGGCGAACGCGGCCACCTCGCGGACCAGGTCCGGGGCCGCGCCCAGGCGGGGCAGCGCCGCGAGGGCGGCCTCGAAACAGGTCTCGGCGGCGCTCCTCAGCCGTGGCTCCGCCAGGCCGAGGCGCGCCGCCCACGGCCACATCCCCGCGTACGGCTCGGCGGCGGCCAGCGCCGTGTCGGCCGCGCGGTCGTCCATCACGAGGGCGTGGGTCACCGCCACGCACACCGGCCAGCTCGCCGGGTCCTGGGCGTCGAGGTAGCGGATCTCCAGCCAGCCGCGCGGCCGCACCGGAGGGAAGATCGTCGTGGCGTGGTAGGCCAGGTCCGCCAGGGTCGGCGGGCGGGTGGGGGCCGACAGCCAGTCGCGGAAGGTCGAGCCGTCGCGGACCGTGCGGCACCGCTCACCGTCCTCGCGTACGAGCATGAGCCGGGCGTCGAGCAGGTATTCCGCCCAGGCCGAGGCCGGGTCGCCGGTCGCGGGGACGGGGGCCGTCCGGGTCCGGTCCAGGTTCTCCCACACCGCCTGGCGTCCCGACATCCACCCGCACGGCCGGCCCCCGCTGAGTGGTGAGTTGGCGAAGGCCGCCGTCAGGACGGGCCCCAGCAGGTGCGTGCGCTCCCACCGGACCGCGGGCCTGCCGCCCAGGTCCAGGTTGACCTGGATCGACGCCGTCGAGCACATCATCAGGGACCCGTACGGCGTGCCGAGGAACTCGGCCATCGCCTCGTAGCGGGGCAGCCGTAGCTGCCGTCGGGCTGGCCGTACCGGGTCGAGACCCACCCCGGCCAGCGCCAGGCCCGCCTCCCGCAGGGCCGCGCGCGCGGCGTTCACGTCGGCGGCGAGGCGGGCGATCGCCTCCGGCAGCGGACCCGCCGGGCCGGAGAGTTCGAGCTGGCCGCCCGGTTCGAAGGTCACCCGGCTCCCGCCGGGCAGCGGGGGCAGCGCGTCGGCGATCCTGGCCAGCGGGACCTGGCGGGCGGGGGCGGCCCGGTCGAAGACCAGGAATTCCAGCTCGATCCCCACCTGGTCCCCGGTGGAGCCGCGGAAGCAGCCTCGCGCGAAGTCCGCCACATCCGAAGCGCCCCGGACCAGCGCGCCCTCGGCGGCCAGATCGATCATCGTGCCCCCTTTGCCCGATGTGTACGGGTCTATAGACCCGCGAGGCGCGCAAGCGTTACAGCGGGCCGGGGTGTAACGGATCGACCGCGAGCGGCACTACGGTCACATGGGGCACAGGTGAGAATGATGCGAGCCGGATCCCGGTCCCGGCGCCCGGTCGGCTGCCGTGAGGCCGTCGGGCTCGTCACCGACTACCTCGACGGGGCGCTCCCCGCCGGGCGGCGGCGGCGCATGGAGGCCCATCTGGCCGGGTGCGCCGGCTGCTCGGTCCATCTGGAGCAGATCCGGGCGATGGTCGAGGCCCTCGGCTGCCTCCGGGGCGACGGCGTCACGGGCGGGGTGCTCAGGAGGCTGCGCGTGGCCTTCTCCGGCCCGGGGCCAGGGCCGTCCCGGGCCGTGGGAGGCGGGCGGTAGCCGGCGTCAGGGCCGTCCCCGGTCGCGGAAGGCGGCCAGCAGCCGCTCGCGCGCTTCGCCGGGCAGGGCCGTGGGCGGCAGCTCGCCGAGGGCGCCGATGGTGGCGCGGAACTGGCCGAGGTAGCGCTCGCAGCCCTCACAGCCGCCGAGATGTTCCTCGAACCGGCCTCCCCTGGGCGCGTCGAGCTCACCCTCCAGGTAGACGGTCACGAGTTCCACCACCTCGTCGCAGCTGAACCGCTTCACGACGCTGACCGCCTTACCGTCTCGATGCTGAACCGATTCCACTACGCCGACCGCCTCGCCGTCTCGAAATACTCCTCCAGCCGCCCGCGCACCGCAGCGCGGGCGCGGTGCAGCAGGACACGCTGGTTGGCCGCGGAGATCTCCAGGATCTCGCAGACCTCCTCCGATGTGCACCCCTCGACGTCTCGGAGTGTGATGACCGCCCGCTGCCTGGGGGGAAGCTCGGCCAGGGCCGCCGCGATCCGGCCGCGCACCTCCGAGGCGAGCACCTCGCCCTCAGGGGTCGGCCAGGCGGTGGGCAGTTCCTTCCAGTGTCCGGGGAAGGGGTCGTCCACGCCCTGGAAACGCGAGCGGTCGACAGTCGGCCGCTCCTGCTCGAAGACGCTGCTCCAGGGGACCGTGCGGTTCTCGCGCACGCCCCGCTTCTTGGCCGTGTTGACCAGGATCCGGTAGACCCACGTCTTGACGGACGAGCGGCCTTCGAAGCCCTCGATCCCCCTGATCACCGCCAGCCAGGTGTCCTGCACGATCTCCTCGGCGGAGTCGTTGGTGGACACGTGCGAGCGGGCCAGCCACAGCATCCCCCGCGACCAGGTGTCCAGCAGCGCCGCGAACATCGTCTCGTCCCCGGCGCGCAGCGCCGCGACGACGACATCGTCCGGGGGGAGCCTACCGCCCGTGAAGGGCTCCACGATTGTCTCCTCCTGGTCGGGCAGCTGGGACATTCATGACGTCGTGGTGCGTCCTCTCCGTTGAAGCGCTCCGGAGCGCGGCCAGTCCCGGAGATAGAAGATTCCCGCCCTGAGCTGGGACGACACCTTCTCCTCCCCGGCCTGACCGCCGGATGTCCGCAGTCTTCTCCCTGCACAGTCCCATGACCGTCCCGTTCGTTACGCGGTCCGGGCCCGCCGGACCCGAGGTAGAGAGGTCCGAGGTAGAGAGGTCCGAGGCAGAGAGGTCCGAGGTAGAGAGGTCCGGGGTGAGGAGGTTCAGGACGGCGGCGGGCGCAGGCCCGTGAGACGGCACAGTACGGCGAAGCCGTCGGCGGTCCCCGGCCAGTGGCGCTCCACCGCCTCCAGCCCCGCCCTGCGGACCACGCTCCGCAGGACGGCGGTGACGATGATGGCGTCGTCGGCGTAGCCCAGCACCGGGACGAAGTCGGGGATCAGGTCGATCGGCAGGGCCAGGTAGACGAGCAGCAGGCCGAGCAGTACGCGGATGCCACGGGGGAGGGTCCGGTCGGCGGCCAGGCGCCGCAGGAGACGCAGGAGGTCGGGCAGGAGCCGGAGGGCCTCGGTCAGCAGCGCCCCCCGGGGCCGCATGATCACCAGGGCGGCGGCCAGGGCCAGCCAGACGGCGGCCAGGCCGGCCGCGACGCCCCAGACGACATTCCACCACGACACGTGAGCGAACCTACCCCGGCGGCCCCGGGGCGCCGCCCGCCCCGGTCTACCGGGATGTCCCGGCCGCCTCAAGGGTCTCGCGGGAGGGCTCGGCGGCCGTCGCGGTGCGCCTGCGGAGACCGGCCGCGGTGACGGCCGCGGCGAGGAGGACCCCGACGAGCGGCACGAGCAGGGCCGCGCGGAAGCCGTCGAGCCCGGCCTGGGGCGAGCCGCCGGTCCCGGCGACGGCGGCGCTGACGGCGGTCACCGCCGACAGGCCGAGCGCCGAGCCGAACTGGAAGGAGGTGTACAGCAGGCCGCCGGCGAGCCCCTGCTCCTCCTCCGCGATGCCGTCCGTGGCGGCGATGGTGAGCGGCCCGTAGGTCAGGGCGAAGGCGAGGCCAAGGATGATCATGGTGGGGAACATGGCCGCGTAGGTCCAGTCGAGGCCGATCGGCAGGAACAGCGCGTAGGCCACGGCGGCGAGGACCAGGCCGCCGAAGATCACCCGGACGTTGCCGAAACGGTTCACCAGTCGCGGCGTGACGGTCGGCGCGAGCACGGCGTCGACGCCGACGGCCAGGAGGGCGAGACTCGTCTCCAGCGTCGACCAGCCGCGCAGCTCCTGCAGGTAGAAGACGGCGACGAACTGGAAGCCGAAGAACGACCCGGCGAACAGCAGCGCGCCGAGGTTGGCGCGGACCAGCGGGCCCGAGCGCAGGATGCCCAGGCGGACCAGCGGCGAGGCCGACCGCCGCTCGATCATCACGAAGGCGGCCAGCAGCGCCAGACCGCCGGCGAACGCGCCGGCCGTCCAGCCCCATCCGGCGCCGGGCTCCTCTGACCACCGTGAAGACGAGCAGGAGCATCGCTCCCGTCACGCTGGCCGCGCCGGCCAGGTCGAAACCGTGGGGAGAACGCTCCGGACGCTCCTCACGCGGGATGAGGAGGACGGCGGCCAGGAGGATCAGGGACGCCAGGACGACCGGGGCGAAGAACACCCACCGCCAGTTGACCGCGGTCAGCAGACCTCCGACGACGAGCCCGAGGGAGAAGCCGGCCGCCGCCGTCCCCGCGTAGACCAGCAGGGCCTTGTCACGCTGACGGCCCTCGGCGAAGCTCGTCGTGATGATGGCCAGGCCCGCGGGCGCCATGAACGCGGCGGCCGCGCCCGTCACGAACCGGGCGACGATCAGGATCCACCCCTCGGTCGCGATCCCGCCCAAGCCGGAGAAGGCCAGGAAGACCACGAGCCAGAACAGGAACATCCGCCGCCGGCCCAGCAGGTCCGCGGTCCGCCCGCCCAGCAGCATGAAACCGCCGTAGCCGAGCACGTAGGCGCTCATCACCCAGCTCACCGAGCCGGTGGACATGCCCAGGTCGGACCGGATCGACGGCAGGGCCACGTTCAGCATCGCCACGTCGATCCCCTCCAGGAAGATGGCGCCGCACAGCACGAACAGCACGCCCCAGGCGCGTCCGTTCATGCGGCCGGTGCCGGTGCCGAGTGGTGGGGACTGCGGTGTGGACACGGGATCACTCCTCGGGATGCGGGGGAGGAGGGGCCGGGCCGGCCGCGTTCGGTTTCCTCGGAGCCGGTCAGTTCCCTCTTGTAAGTATTCGCATCATGCGGCACCGGGGAAGGGGGACGGAAGACGGCACTTCGGAGTTACCGAGTCATCGCGCGGATACCGGGGCGGCCGCGCCGGCGGCCGGCGGGCGGCCCGCCGGCCCCCCGGCACCGCTCCGGACGGACGGCCGTTACCGGCCGGCGCCCCACCGGACTGGCGTATCCTCTGGCACATCGGGCAGGGTCGGGCGGGGCCGTACGGCCGCGCGGCATCACACAGTCGCAGTGACCGTAACGGATCCGGGGCCGCGCCCGTAACCGAGGGGAGGCCGTAACGGATCCCGGGCCGCGTCCGCGAGACGTAACGTAACTCGTGCCGCTGTCATGTGTAACGGAACTCCGGCCGTCGGCCGTGACGGAACCCGTCCGCGGCCGCCACCGGGGACGTCCGAGGGGAGGCGTCAGTGCGCGGTCCAGCCGCCGTCGACGGGCAGGACGGCGCCGGTGATGTAGGAGGCGCCGGGGCCGGCCAGCAGGAGCGCGGCGGCGGTGAGCTCGGTGGGGTCGGCCCAGCGGCGGGCGGGCACCTGGTGGTCGAGGAACTCGCGCACGTGCGGGTCGTCGTCGACGCCTTCGTTGAGCGGCGTGCGGAACGGCCCGGGGGCCAGGGCGTTGACGCAGATGCCGGTGCCGGCGAGCTCGACCGCCAGGCTCCGGGTGAGCTGGATCACCGCGCCCTTGCTGGCGGCGTATCCGGCGCGGCCCGCGGCGCCCACCACGCCGAGGGCGCTGGCGAGGGTGACGATGCGGCCGTATCCGGCGGCGCGCATCACCGGCACCGCCGCCTGGCAGGCCAGGAAGGTGCCGACGACGTTGACCTCGAGGCAGTGTCGCAGAGTGGCGGCGTCGAGGTCGGCCAGCTCGCCCCGGGCCTGGACGCCGGCGCTGGTCACCAGGATGTCCAGGCGGCCGTGCCGGGCGACGACGTCGTCGACGACTCCGCGCACGGAGTCCTCGTCGCCGACGTCGCAGGCGATGCCCGAGGCGTGTCGGCCGGTGGCGGCGGTGATCTGCGCGGCGGCCCGCAGGCAGGCGTCCTGCCGACGGCTGGAGACCACGACGGTGCAGCCGGCCTGGGCGAGCGCCAGCGCGATGGCCTGGCCGAGCCCGGCGGAGCCGCCGGTGACCAGCGCGACCTGTCCCGTGAGGTCCGCGCCGCCGGTGGTGGGGAGTCTCTCGGTCACGGGGCCAGCATGTCAGCGCCCCCGGCGCGACCGGACGGCGGCACCCTGGATCAGGCGTCGCCGGTGGCCGGTGTCAGTCCACCGGGACGGGCCGGGGGTCCTCGGCCGCGCGGAGGTCGTAGCGGTCGCGGGCGGCCATGATCTCGGGCACGTGGTCCTCCGACCAGCGCCTGATCCCCGCCATCAGCGCGACCACGCTCTGGCCCAGCTCGCTGAGCGAATACTCCACCCGGGGCGGGATCGTCGGATAGACGGTGCGGACCACCACCCCGTCACGCTCCATGGTCCGCAGTGTCTGGGTGAGGCTCTTCTGGGTGATCCCGTCGAGACGGCGGCGCAGCTCGCCGAACCGGACCGGGCCGTCCTGCAGGGCGTCCACCAGCAGGCAGGTCCACTTGTTGGCGATGGCCGCCAGGACGGTCCGTGAGGCGCATTCCTTCAGGTAGGCGTCGACGGCGCCGAACTCCCGCAGGTGGGACATGGTATCCATAAGGTACCTATATATCGCAAAGGTGCCTTCTTTCCTAGTTATACCGCTGTCCACCACGATTGATCTCGACAGGGTTCCCCTACCAAGGAGATCGAAATGCGTGCCGTCACCCAGTCCGCCTTCGGCGGTCCCTCCGTTCTCCAGCTCGCCGAGGTCGACCGGCCCGTGCCGGACCACGGGCAGGTCCTGATCAAGGTCGAGGCCGCCGGGGTCAACCCGGTCGACGGGGCTGTCCGGTCCGGTGTCTACCCGCTGCTCGGCACGCCGCCGTTCAGCCTCGGCTGGGACGTCGCGGGGGTGATCGAGGCCACCGGGCCCGGCGTGTCCGCGTTCGCCCCCGGCGACGAGGTGCTGGGTCTGCTCGCCTTCCCGGGTGCGGGCAACGCCTATGCCGACTACGTCCTGGCCTCGCCCAACGAGATCATCCACAGGCCCGCCGGGCTGACCGCGCAGGAGGCGGGCGGGCTGCCGCTGGCCGGGCTGACCGCCTGGCAGGCGCTGGTCGGCATCGCGCGCGTCGGCGAGGGACGGCGGGTGCTCGTCCACGCAGCCGCCGGCGGGGTCGGCCACCTGGCCGTCCAGATCGCCAAGGCGCATGGGGCGCACGTCGTCGGCACCGCCCGGGCCGCCAAGCACGCCTTCCTCCGCGGCCTCGGCGCGGACACGCTCATCGACTACGCCACCGAGGACTTCGCCACGGCGACCGAGCCCGTGGACGTGGTGTTCGACCTGGTGGGCGGCGAGTACGGGGAGCGCTCCGCCGCCGCCCTGAAGCCCGGCGGCCTGCTCGTCGGCGCGCTCGGCGGCAACCTCGGCATCACCCCGGAGCGCGCGGCCGAGCGGGGGGTACGGCTCACCGTGGTGAACGTGCGTCCCTCGGCGGCCGATCTGACCCGCCTCGCCGCCCTGGTGGAGTCCGGGCGGCTCAGAGTGCACGTGGACCAGGTGCTGCCGCTGGCCGAGGTCGCCAAGGCGCACGAACTGCTCTCGGCCCGCCGTACCACCGGAAAGATCGTCCTGGTCCCGTGACGCCCGGCGGCGCGCGCGGCCGGAGCCGGAACGTGGTCGCGACGTTCCCGCTCACCGGCCGTGCCTGACCGGCCGTGCCTGTTCCCCACCTGATCGCCCGGCCTGCGGGCGGCCCGGAGTCCTGCGGACGCATGCGATTCCCTACAAATAACCCTACTGGGGGTATGTGTGGGTTATAAATAGGGATAGCCGGTCCGGGGCGGCCGCTCCGCCGGGGCGCGGGACGCCCGGGACCGGCCCCGTCGCGGCCGTCGAAGGGATCATGTGGTGAAGCGTGTGCTGCTGCTGGCGACCGGTGACACCATCGCCTACTCCAGCCGTCCCGCGGGTGTCGCGTCCGGCGCCCAGCTCCTGGCGGCGATCCCTCCGGCCGAGCTCGCGGCGGAGGTGGTGGTGGAGGACGTGATGGCGGAGCCGAGCTGGGACATGTCGCCCTCGACCATGTTCGGGCTGGCCCGCCGGGCCCGTTCGGCGATCCTCGAACAGGGATTCGACGGGGTCGTGATCACTCACGGCACCGACACCCTGGAGGAGAGCGCCTTCCTCGCCGACCTGCTCGCGGGCCGGGCGGCCGAGCGCGGCGCGATCGTGCTGACCGGCGCCGTGCGCCCCCTGGACGAGCTGTCCGCCGACGGCCCGCGCAACCTGGCCTCCGCCGTCGCGGCCGCCGCTGACGGCGCGCTGCGCGGCGCCGGGGCCGTCGTGTGCCTCAACGACGAGCTGCACGCCGCCCGCTGGGCGAGCATGACCGACGCCACGAGCGTGGCGGCCTTCTCCTCGGCGCCCTTCCCCGCGCTGGGCCGTGTGGCCGGCGGGCGGGTCGAGATGCTGGCCGCGCCGCCGCCCCGGCCTCCGCTGGTGGCGGGGGAGCCGGAGGCGGACGTCGCCCTGATCAAGACCTATCCCGGGATGGACTCCGTGCTGCTCACCGCGGTCGTGGACGCCGGTGCCCGGGGGGTGGTGCTGGAGGGCACCGGCATGTCCAACGTGCCGGTCGGCCTCTTCGCGACGATCAGCGAGCTGACGGAGTGGGGCATCCCGGTGGTCGTCGCCTCCCGCTGCCGCACCCGTGGGGTCCCGCTCGACGACCTGCCCCTCGGCGTGGGGCTCGCCGCCAAGGTGGGCGCGATCGGAGCCCGTGACCTCGCGCCGTCGAAGGCGCGCTGCGCGCTGATGGTGGCCCTCGGAACGGGTGGGCCGCGGGCCGTACGCGACTGGTTCGGCAGGCTCTGACGCCCCGGGCCGCCGCTCGCGGGCCCGGGGGACGTCTCGGCGTCCGCGGCGCCGGTCAACGCGGTGGTGAACAGGGACATCCCGATGACGATCAGGGCCAGGCACCGGAGCCGGGACGATCGCATGGTTCCTCCTGACAGCCGGGTGGCTGTGAAGGCGGCCCCACGCCGGGAGAGACTCTCATCGCCGGGAATCAATCGCCGGCGGCTTTCCGTCAGGCCCCGACAGCGTCCGGGGCGAAGGGCCGGGAAAGGCGTCTCCGCCGCGATCGCGGCCGGAGAGCCAGACCGCCGCCGCGGCGAGGGCCGCGAGCGTCCCGCCGGCCCAGGTGACGCCGGAGGCGCCCAGGGAGTCCACCGTCACCCCGCCGAGCAGGGCGCCCAGCGAGATGGCCGCGTTGAACGAGGAGACGAACAGCGCCGCCCCCGCCTCCGGGGCCTGGGGTACCGCGCGCAGCATCCAGGTCTGGAGGCTGACCGAGACGCCGCCGTAGGCGAGCCCCCAGACGGCGAGCAGGACGATCATCCCGGCCCGCACGGCGCCGGGGCCGGGCAGCAGCAGCACCACCGCGGCGAGCGTCCCGGCGATGAGCAGGACGGTGCCGCGCACGTTCCGGGCCGCCGCCGGACCCGCCGCGAAGTTCCCCGCGACCCCCGCCACGCCGTACACCAGCAGGAGCGCGCTGAGCAGGCCGGCGCCGGCGCCGGACACCTGCCCGACGACCGGGCCGAGGTAGGTGAAGGCCGCGAAGTGGCCGGTGACCAGGAGAAGCGTGACGGTCAGACCGGTGCGCACCCCCCTGTCCCGGAGCAGGCGGGGGACCTGCCCGAACCGGATCGCCCGCGTCGCGGTCAGCGGCGGCAGCAGCAGGGCCAGCGCGGCCGTGACCGCCGCGCACAGGAACGCCAGCGCGGCGAACGCGGCCCGCCAGCCGGCCAGCTCGCCGACGAGCGTCCCGGCCGGGACCCCGAGAACGGAGGCGATCGAGACGCCTCCGAAGATCATTGATGTCGCGGCGCCGGTGGACCGCTCCGGCACCAGCCGTACGGCCAGGCCCGCGGCGATCGACCAGAACCCACCGATGCCCAGGCCCACCAGGGCCCGGGAGGCGATCAGTGTCGGCGCGCCCGGGGCCAGGGCGGACAGCAGGTTGGCCACGGTCAGCAGGGCCATCAGCGCGCACAGCACCAACCGCCGGTCGGCCCGGCCCGCGGCCACGGTGAGGACCGGGGCGGCGAGCGCGGCGACGATGCCCGGCAGCGTCACCGCCAGCCCCGCCACACCGGCGGAGATCTTCAGATCGGATCCGACGGACGTCAGCAGGCCGACGGGTGACATCTCGGTGGTCACCACGGAGAAGGTGCCCAGGGACACCGCGACGACCGCGGGCCAGTACGCCCGCGACGGCCGGTCCCCGGCGGGGGAAGCGCTGGTTGACATGTCTGACAGCCTTCAGCCGCGCCCCCGGCGGAACAACGCCGAAGGTCTCATCCTTGGATGAGGTGGGCTAATGGATGGGCGGAGCGGCAGGCGCGTGGAGGTGGCCGTGGGCGGAGTGGAGATCCGGGAGCTGGAGTGCTTCCTCGTGCTGAGTGAGGAACTGCATTTCGGCCGGGCCGCCGAGCGGCTGTACGTCTCCCAGAGCCGCGTCAGCCAGCTGGTGCGCTCGTTGGAGGAGCGGGTCGGGGCCCGGATGTTCGAGCGCACCAGCCGGCGGGTCCGGCTCACCCCGCTCGGTGAGCGCTTCGCCGAGGAGCTGCGCCCCGCCTACGCCTCCCTCCGGCACGCCGTCGAACGGGTCCGGTCCGCGGCCCGCGGCGTCGCCGGCGTCCTGCGGGTCGGGTTCCTCGGGACCTCCGATCAGGAGGTCATGGAGATCGTCGGGATCTTCCAGGAGAGGCACCCCGACAGCGAGGTCGTCACCGTCGAGATGCCGATATCCGACCCCTTCGGCCCGTTGCGGCGCGGCGAGGTCGACGCGGCGTTCGTCTGCGGGCCGGTGGAGGAGCCGGGGTTGGTCCTCGGCCCGCGGGTCAACAGCGAGCCGCAGACGCTCGCGGTCTCCACCCGGCACCCGTTCGCGCGCCGTGCCTCGGTAGCCGCCGAGGAGCTCGCCGGCTGCCCGGTCATCCGGATCGCCGGTCCCGCGCCCCGATACTGGCGGGAGCTGCTGTCCCCGTCCGTCACGCCGGCGGGCCGGCCGGTGCCGGACGGGCCGGCGGCCTCCACGATGCAGGAGGCGCTGTCGATGATCGCGGCCAACCGCGGCGGGATGCTGTTCTGCGCGCTGACCGAGGACTACCATCACCGCCCCGACATCGTCTTCGTCCCCGTCGAGGGGCTGCCCGACTCCGTCCTCTCCCTCATCTGGCACCACGACAACGAGACCGCCCGCCTGGCGGCCTTCCGGCAGGTCACCGCCGACCACCTGCGAGGCCGTCCGGCGGGGCGCGTCCCGGAGCGCCCGCCGGCACCCGCCGCGGCGTCCTCGGCGGGTCCACCGGCACCCGTCACGGCGTCCTCGGCGGGCCGCCGCGCCGCGGGCGGTCTCGCCGGCGCGCTCGCCGGCCACGTGGCCGCCTCCGGCCGGGGGGTGTGAGCCCGGTGCGGTCCTGAGGCGCCGGCCGGAGCCGGGCGGGCGCCTACTTGAGCGGGTCGTGTCCCCAGTTCATCAGGGAGCGTCTCCACCGGGTGTCCTCGACGTCGCCGGAGGGGCGCTGCGCGAGGTGCCGGCGGACGTAGCCGGTCACCTGCCGCATGTGGGTGTAGTCGTCGTCGGAGAGGTCGTCCTCGCGCTTGCGGAGGATCTCCAGGATGCGGCGGCCCGACTCGTGGCCTGTCGACTCGCCGCCACCGGTCTTGTCCCCGCTCCCCTTGGACTCCTGGGTCTCCAGCCAGCGCTCCAGCTCTCCGGCCGTCATGTTGATCGCATGGTGGAAATCCGTGGCGATGTCCCGCCTGTCCTCGGCCATGTCAGTCCTTCCTCCGCGGTGCCGACGACCTGTGCACGGCGCTTCCGTCGCTCCGGCACTCGCTCGTACGCCTGGCCTCCCCGTCAGTGGACCAGCCATCCGGGGGCGGATCTCCCCGACGCTCCGGTCTTTCCCGGTGATTTCCCGGAAAGGGGGGCGCCTGTGGTGTGAACCGGGCGTCACGTCACAGGCGGGCTGCGGAAGGTTCATCACTCCCTTACTCCCCGCCCTTCACGTGCTCGGTGTCCTCCTCGTCGAACTTGCGGGTGTCGCGGGGCTCGGCGTAGGGCTCCTCGTCGGCCGGCCGACCCGCCTCGATGGCGCGTTCCCGGGCGAGTTCGGCGTCGAACTCCACCCCGAGCAGCACGGCGATGTTGGAGATCCACAGCCAGATCAGGAAGACGACGACCCCGGCCAGCGCGGCGTAGGTCTTGCTGTAGGAGCCGAAGTTGGCCACGTAGAACCCGAACGCGGCGGACGCGGCGATCCACACCACGACGGCGATCATGCTGCCGGGAGTGATCCAGCGGAACCCCGGATGCTCGACGTTGGGCGCGGCCCAGTACAGCAGGGCCAGGACCAGCGCCACGATGACCACCAGGATCGGCCACTTGGCGATCCCCCAGATCGTCAGCGCGGTCTCGCCGATCCCGAGGACCTTCCCGGCCTGCGCGGCGAGCTCTCCGGTGAACACGACGGAGACCGCGCCGACCGCCATCAGGATCACCAGGACCGTGGTGATGCCCAGGCGCAGCGGCAGGGTCTTCCAGATGGGCCGGCCCTCGGGCATCTCGTACATGACGTTGGCGGCCCGCATGAAGGCTCCCACGTAACCCGACGCGGACCAGAGCGCGATGGCGATACCCATGATCGCGGCGATCCCCGCGGCGCGCTGGCTGCTCTGCAGGGCCTGGAGCACGGTGTCGATGGTCTGCCGGGCGGGGCCGGGGGCCAGGGCCCCCAGGTTGTCGGTGAGCGACCGGGTGGCCGACTGGCCGAACAGGCCGAGGACGGATATCACCGCCAGCAGCGCGGGGAAGATCGACAGCACCGCGTAGTAGGTGAGCGCGGCGGCCCAGTCGGTGAGGTTGTCCTCCTGGAACTCCTTGACGGTGCGTTTGAGCACGTCCCACCACGACCTCTTGGGCAGCTCGGCCGGGCTCTCGGGCGCCCGCTCGCCCTCCGGCCCCCGGGCGGGGGCGGTTGCCGTGTGCCGGGTGTCGTTATGTGACATGGTGCACCATCTCCAGGTCCAGCGGCCGTACCGCCCGCGTCGGGGCGGCGGCCGCGCTTGTAGCGGCCGGAGCCGCCGGCGGCAGGGCCCGGACCGGGCTCCGTCGGGTGCCGGGCGCGCCCTGTCCCGGCCGGGGATCCGTCCGCCGGCGCCTCCGAGGGGTGTGCGTTCTCGCTCGGAGTCGGCGCTACCCCGCCTGGCCCGCGGCATTCACCGGAACGGCCGGCAGGGATCCAGAGGCTTCACGCCGGAGGGCGGGACCGGGCCCCGCGGTTCCGGAAGGTGGGGCCGGGCCCCGGGGCTCCGGAGGGTGGGGCCCGGACCGGCGGTGAAAAGTTCGGTACGGGGCGAAATGTCCTGTCCATAATCTTCACTTATGGAGCAAACAATTACCGCGGAACCCCGCGTCGACCGTCGGGCGCTCGCCGCGGTGGGCGTCACCGTGCTGCTGTGGGCCTCGGCATTCGTCGCCATCCGCAGCGCCGCGGAGCACTTCGCCCCCGGCGCCCTGGCCCTGGGCCGGCTGCTGGCGGGCTCGGTGGTGCTGGGCGTGATCTGGCTGGCGCGGCGCGAGGGGCTGCCGCCGCGCGCCGCGTGGCCCGGCATCGTGGGCTCGGGGATCCTGTGGTTCGGCCTCTACATGGTCGCCCTGAACTGGGGCGAGCAGGAGGTGGACGCGGGGACCGCGGCGATGGTCGTCAACGTCGGCCCGGTCCTGATCGCGCTCCTCGGCGGATGGCTGCTCAAGGAGGGGTTCCCGCCCCGGCTGCTGGCGGGGATGGCGGTGTCGTTCGCCGGCGCCGTCGTGGTGGGGATCTCGATGTCCGACGGTGGTCGCGCGTCGATCGTCGGCGTCCTGCTCTGCCTGCTCGCGGCCGTGACGTACGCCGGTGGCGTGGTCTGCCAGAAGCCAGCGCTGAAGCACGCCTCGGCGCTGCAGGTCACCACCTTCGGCTGCTTCGTCGGCACGGCGGCCTGCCTGCCGTTCGCGGGCCAGTTGGTGTCGCAGGTCGCCGCCGCCCCGCTGCCCGCGACGCTGAACGTCGTGTATCTCGGGATCTTCCCGACGGCTCTGGCGTTCACCACCTGGGCCTACGCGCTCGCCCGCACCACCGCCGGGAAGATGGGCGCCACCACCTATGTCGTCCCGGCGCTGGTGGTCCTGATGGCCTGGCTCATCCTCGACGAGGTGCCCGCCTGGCTGACCCTCGCCGGCGGTCTGCTCTGCCTCGCGGGCGTGGCGGTGTCCCGGGGAAAGGGCCGGGCGCGGGCCCGGTAACGTGGCAGTCCACTACGTGATCAACGGGTGGTCGCGGTCCGCCTCGACCTCCTGAGCGACTCGGGGAGGCGCGGATGCGCGACCAGACGATCGGTGACTTCCTGGACCGGTTGGCCGACCGGGTGCCCGCGCCGGGCGGGGGAGCGTCGGCCGCCCTGCACGGTGCCCAGGCCGCCGCGCTGCTGGGCATGGTGGCCCGCTACAGCGACGGCCCGAAGCACGCCGAGCACGGGCAGGTGATCAACCGGATCCTCGCCGAGGCGGACGCCCTCCGTGACCACGCCCTCCAGCTCGCCGAGGACGACGCGGCGGCGTTCACCGCCGTGACCGACTCCTACCGGCTGCCCAAGGCCACCGACGAGGAGAAGGCCGCCCGTTCGGCGGCGATCGCCGGGGCGCTGGCCGCCGCGGCCGTACCTCCGGCCGGGACCGTCGCCGCGGCGCGCCGGCTGGTCGAACTCGCCGAGGAGCTGCTGCCCATCGGCAACCGCAACGTCATCACCGATGTCGCCGCCGCCGCGGAGGCCGCGCGGGCCGCGGCCACCACCGCCCGGGTCAACATCGAGATCAACCTCGCCGGCATCAAGGACGAGGAGGTCCGCGCCGGCCTGGCCGCCCAGGCGGCTGGGGTGGACGAGATCGCGGCCAGGGCCGAGAGAGTCACCGCCGCCGTGCGCGAGGAGATCAGCGGGTGACCACCTCCGCACGGCCGGAGCCCGGGACCCCCACACTGGAAGGACTCACCCAGATGAGCGCACGACCCCTGTCCGGGAAAGAGCTGGCCGCCGCCATCCGGGCGGACGCCGCCGGGCAGGCCGCCGAGCTCGCCGCGGCCGGCCGCCCCCCGAGACTCGCCGTGGTCACGGCCACCGCGGACGAGTCCAGCGCCTGGTACGTGCGCTCCATCGTGAACGCGGCGGGCAAGGCGGGCATCGCGTGCGAGGTCGTGGACCTGGGGCCGGAGGCGCCGGTGGCGGCGGTCCGGGAGCGCCTGGAGTCGCTGAGCGCCGACGGCCGGGTGAGCGGGATCATCCTGCAGACCCCCCTCCCCGGGGGCGCGAAGCTTGAGGACCTCGCCTCCTCCATCGCCCCCGGCAAGGACGTCGACGGGGCCAACCCGCTCTCGCTCGGCCGCCTGGCCGCCGGGCTGCCCGCCTTCGCGCCGGCCACCGCCGAGGCGGTGGTACGGATCCTGGAGCACCACGGGGTGGAGATCGCCGGCCGCCACGCGGTCGTGGTCGGCCGTTCCACGGTCGTCGGCAAGCCCGCGGCGCACCTGCTGCTGGACCGCGACGCCACCGTGACGGTCTGCCACTCGCGCACCGCCGACCTGGCCGCCGTGGCCGCCACGGGCGACATCCTGGTCGCGGCCGTCGGCCGGGCGGGGCTCATCACCTCCGAGCACGTCAAGCCGGGGGCCGTGGTGGTGGACGTGGGCACGAACCCCACGCCGGACGGCGGTCTCGTCGGCGACGTCGACCCGGCCGCGGCGGAGCGGGCCGGCGCGCTGACCCCGGTGCCCGGCGGGGTGGGCCCGGTGACCACGGCCCTCCTGCTGAGCCACACCGTGCGGGCCGCCCGGGGGTAGCCGGAGGCCGGCGCCTACCGGACGGCGGTGGGGCAGAACGTGCCGGGCGGCCGGTACGTCTCGCGCGCAGACGCGGCCCGGGCATCCGCTGAAGGACATGCGGACAATCGAGCTGCCGGACGGCGGCTGGGGCCACGGCCGGGAGGAGGGCGCCAAGTTCGGTGGTTATAGGGTCATACCTCGCATTCGGTGATGAGGAGCCCTCTTGTGTCCGCCAAGCCAACGATCCTTTATCTGACGGACCTGTCGTACGAGGCGCGGGGCCGGCGGTACTGCGACGAGGACATCTTCGTCTCCTCCCAGCTCAGGCAGGGGTTCACGGTCGTCCTCTGCCATCCGCTGGACGCGGTCGCGCTGATGGACGACTTCGACGTGACCGTGGTCCGCAACACCGGGCCGGTGATCCACTATCAGGCCGAGTACGACCGCTTCCGGGCCCGCGCCCTGGAGAGCGGCGTCCGGGTGTACAACCCGCTGACGGGCAAGGCCGACATGGTCGGCAAGCGGTATCTGGTGGATCTCAGCCGCGACGGATACCCGGTCATCCCCACCGTCGACCGTCCTGACGACCTCGGCCGCCTGCCCGGGACGGCGGAATACGCGGTCAAGCCCATGCTCGGCGCCGACTCCATCGGGCTCAGGTTCGTGGGGCCGGAGGAGCTGGACCGGATCGCCTTCGGCGACGTGCTCGTCCAGCCGCGGATCGACTTCGTCCACGAGGTGTCGTTCTACTTCGTCGACCGCGCCTTCCAGTACGCCCTGTACGCCCCCCGGCCGGATCGGCGCTGGGAGCTGGAGCCGTACCGGCCGGACGCGACGGATCTGGTCTTCGCCCAGCGCTTCGTCGACTGGAACGGCCTCGACCACGGCATCCAGCGGGTGGACGCCTGCCGCACGCGCGAGGGGGAGCTGCTCCTGGTCGAGCTGGAGGACCTGAACCCCTACCTGTCGCTGGACGCCCTCGACGCGACGGCGCGCACCGCCTTCGTCTCGGCCATGGAGAGATCGGTTCTCGGGCTGCTCCGCGGGTGACCCGCGGGGCGGCCGGAGGTCGCGGGGTGCGCGCGGCGGCGGTGGGATGTCACCGCCGGGCGGTGGCCTCGGGACCGACACCGCCGCGCGGCGGCCGCGGCGCCGGGGCCGCCGCGGTCAAGCGGGGATCGAGACCCCGAGGCCGCCCCGGGTCCGCGCGCCGTAGCGCTCCTTCTCCCTGGCGAGGTCGAGCGGCTTGATGCCGCTGCGCCCCTGGAGCACCTCCTCGGTGAGCAGGTCGGCCGGGACCAGCCAGGACACCTCGAACTCCAGGCCGTCGGGGTCCTTGGCGTACAGGGCCTTGGTGGTGGAGTGGTCCGAGGCGCCGACCAGCGCGTTCAGCTCGCCGAGCTTGAGCGCGATCCGCTCCAGCTCCTCCAGGGTGTCGACCTCCCAGGCCAGGTGGTAGAGGCCGACGGTGGAGCGCCCGGCGCCGGAGGGGCCCGCCTGGGCGCCGATCTCGAACAGGCCGAGGTCGTGGTCGTTGCTGGAGCCGGAGGCCTGCAGGAACGCGGCGCCCGGCATGTTCATGACCACCCTGAAGCCGAGGGCCTCCGCGTAGAAGGCCACGCTGCGCTCGACGTCGCGCACGAACAGGACCGCGTGGTTGAGCCGCTGGACCGGCATGGTTCCTCCCATGAAACTTGAACTCTCAAGTACGCTACCCCCATATTCTTGAGAGTTCAAGTAAAGTGGGACCGTGACGCGATGGCTGGACGATGACGAGCAGCGCGCCTGGCGCGCGTTCCTGGGAGCCTCGCAGCTCGTCCAGGAGGAGCTGGACCGGCAGCTGCAGAGAGACTCCGGCATGCCGCACGCCTACTACGCGGTGCTGGTGAAACTGTCGGAGGCGCCGGAGCGCATGCTGCGGATGAGCGAGCTCGCGGCGGAGGTCAACGCCTCGCAGAGCCGGCTGTCCCACGCGGTGGCCCGGCTGGAGGAGCGCGGCTGGGTGCGGCGCGAGCCGTGCGCCGCCGACCGGCGCGTGAGCTGGGCGGTGCTCACCGACGAGGGGTTCGAGGTGCTCGCCGCGGCCGCGCCCGGTCACGTCGAGGCGGTACGGCGGAGCTTCTTCGACCTGCTCGACCCCGAGCAGGTCCGCCGGCTCGCCGAGATCTGCACGGCGGTGCTGCGGAAGGAGACTCCCTGAGCGGGCCTTGCGCCGACCGAGGCTCTTCCGTCGTACGGTTGCTCCCGACCATTCGACTCGACAGGGGGATGCGCACATGGCGGAGGCTTCTCTGATCCGGACGTACGCCGATCGCGACGCGGAGCGCGCGCTTTTCCGGACCGTCCACGAGGTCGCGGTGGGTTACGCCGGAGTGGAGGTGTCCCAGGTGTTCGACGTGCTCCGTCGCCGGCTGGTCGGCGTGCCGGGCCTGGACGACCACGGGCTCCGGCGGATCGCCGAGGAGATCAGCGTGGGCCGGGACCCGTCCGGGCTGTAGCCGCCGGTCCCGGGGGCCCGCGAGGTCCCCGGGGCCGACGGCCGCCGGTCCGGAGAGGCCGCGGCCCCCCACGGGGCTCCGCGGGCCCTGCGCGGCGCCCGGAGGGTCAGTGCGGGCCGGGGGCCGTCCGGGCGGCGGCCAGGTGGGCCCCGGGGTCGGCGACGATCCGGTGGATGACCTGCCCGGCGGCGCCGAGGGACGCGGCGTCGCCGCCGAGCCGGGAGACCGTGAGCTCGGGCACGGCGTGGCGCATCCCGGCCAGCCGGGCGGTCATCGTGTCGTGGGCCGGGCCGTGGATCCACCGGAACAGCGGGGCGAAGACGCCGCCCAGCACGACCGTCCCGGGGTCCATCAGGTGGACGGCGGAGGTGAGGGCCACGCCGAGCGCCTGCCCGGCGCGCTCGCAGGCGCGCAGCGCGCCGCTCTCGCCCGCCTGGAGGGCCGCCACGAGCTCGGGCACCCCGCGCAGGCCGGCCGCCCGCAGGAGGGCCTCCTGCCCGGCGTACTGCTCCAGGCAGCCCCGGCCGCCGCAGCGGCAGGCGGGGCCGTCGGGGGAGACGATCACATGGCCCAGCTCCCCCGCGAGGCCGCGGGCGCCGCGGAACAGGGCGCCCCCGACCACCAGGCCGGCGCCGATACCGATCTCCCCGGACACGTGGAGGAAGTCGCCGGGGCCCGAGCCGAACCAGAGCTCGCCCAGCGCGGCGAGGTTGGCCTCGTTCTCCACGGCTACCGGGAAGTCCAGCAGGTCGCCCACGCGGACGTCGTGCCAGCCGAGGTTGGGGGCGGTGTGGAGCAGCCCGCCGTCCACCGGGCCGGGGACGGCGAGGGCGGATCCGGCGATGACGAGGCCTTCCGCACGGGCTTCATCCACAATCATGTGGGCAAGTTCTTGCAGGTGAGACATGGTTTCCACAGGCGAGCCGGCCTGGTTGTCCACAGCCTGTGCACGGCGCAGCCGTACCGCGAGAGTGAGGTCCACGACGCACGCGGACAGGTAGTCGACGTTGATCTCCAGGCCGAGGGCCCCGACCCGGTGCCCGCTGAGGCTGACCGCCGTGCCCGGCCGGCCGCGCTCGCCGTCCCGCAGCGCGCCCGACTCGGTGACCATGCCCGCGTCGAGCAGGTCGCCGACCATCTTGGACACCGTGGTCTTGGTCAGCCCGGTGATCTCGGCCAGGGCCGCACGGGTGATCGGCCCGCTCCTGCGGACCTCGGCCAGGACCACGCCGAGGTTGCGGGCGCGCATGGAGTCATGGCGTACGGCCTGCGTCATGGAACACCCACCCCTTGACGATCCCATCTCCCCGCCCCATATTAAGTCCATTAAGTGGATTAAATCGGAGGACCGCACATGAGCGACTACACGCCCAAGCCCGAGGACCGCTTCACCTTCGGGCTGTGGACCGTCGGCTGGCAGGCCCGCGACCAGTTCGGGGACGCGAGCCGGGCCCCGCTCGACCCGGTCGAGAGCGTCCACCGCCTCGCCGAGCTCGGTGCGTACGGTGTCACCTTCCACGACGACGACCTGCTGGCCGTCGAGCCGGACCGGGACAAGGCCGTCGAGCGTTTCAGGAAGGCGCTGGCGGAGACCGGTCTGAAGGTCCCGATGGCCACCACGAACCTGTTCACCCACCCGGTCTTCAAGGACGGCGGCTTCACCAGCAACGACCGCGACGTGCGGCGCTACGCCCTGCGGAAGGTGATGCGCAACGTCGACCTGGCCGCCGAGCTCGGCGCGACCACCTACGTCTGCTGGGGCGGCCGCGAGGGCGCCGAGTCCGGGGCCGCCAAGGACATCAGGGCCGCGCTCAGCCGTTACAAGGAGAGCATGGACCTGCTGACCTCCTATGTGATCGACAAGGGCTACGACATCAGGTTCGCCATCGAGCCCAAGCCGAACGAGCCGCGCGGCGACATCCTGCTGCCGACCGTCGGCCACGCGCTGGCGTTCATCAACGAGCTGGAGCACTCCGAGCGGGTCGGCCTCAACCCCGAGGTCGGCCACGAGGAGATGGCCGGGCTCAACTTCGCGCACGGCGTCGCGCAGGCGCTCTGGCACGGCAAGCTCTTCCACATCGACCTCAACGGCCAGCACGGCCCCCGGTTCGACCAGGACCTGGTCTTCGGCCACGGCGACGTGAAGAACTCCTTCTTCCTGGTGGACCTGCTGGAGAACGGCGGCTACGACGGCCCGCGGCACTTCGACTACAAGCCGCTGCGGACCGAGGACGCCGAGGACGTCTGGGTCTCGGCCGCGGCGAACATGCGCACCTACCTGATCCTGAAGGAGAAGGCGAGGGCCTTCCGCGCCGACCCCGAGGTCGCCGAGGCGCTCGCCGCCAGCCGGGTCGCCGAGCTGTCCGAGCCCACCCTGGCCCCCGGCGAGACGCTGGAGGATCTGCAGCGCGACGACTTCGACCTCGACCGGGCCGCCGCGCGCGGCTTCCACTTCTCCCGCCTGAACCAGCTCGCCCTGGAGCACCTCCTCGGGGTCCGCGGATGACCCTCGTGGCCGGGGTCGACTCATCGACCCAGAGCTGCAAGGTGGTGATCAGGGACGCCGAGACGGGTGCCCTGGTCCGGCAGGGGCGCGCCGATCATCCGGGCGGGACCGAGGTCGACCCGGAGGCCTGGTGGACGGCGCTGCGGGAGGCGATCGCGCGGGCGGGCGGGCTGGACGGCGTCGCGGCCATGAGCGTCGGCGCCCAGCAGCACGGCATGGTCTGCCTGGACGAGTCCGGCGCCGTCGTGCGCGACGCGCTGCTGTGGAACGACACCCGCTCCGCCGGGGCCGCCCGGGACCTGGTGGAGGAGCTGGGCGGGCCGCTGAGGTGGGCCGAGGCGGTCGGCAGCGTGCCGGTCGCGTCGTTCACCGTGACCAAGCTCCGCTGGCTGGCCGAGCACGAGCCCGCCAGCGCCCGCCGCACGGCGAGCGTGTGCCTGCCGCACGACTGGCTCACGTGGCGGCTGGGCGGGGAGTTCGTCACCGACCGGGGCGACGCCTCCGGGACCGGATACTGGTCGCCCGCGACCGGCTCCTACCGGACCGACCTCCTCCGGGCCGCCTTCGGCGCCGTCCCCGAGCTGCCGCGCGTGCTGGGGCCCCGTGACCCGGCGGGCGAGCTGCGCGCCCCCGGCGGCGCCCGGGGACCGGTCCGGCTGGCCCCCGGGACCGGCGACAACATGGCCGCGGCCCTCGGGGTCGGGGCCGCGCCGGGGGACGTGGTCGTGTCGATCGGGACCTCCGGGACGGCGTTCGCGGTCGCCGGGAGCCCGAGCGCCGACCCCGGGGGCGCCGTCGCCGGGTTCGCCGACGCCACCGGGCGGTTCCTGCCGCTGGTGTGCACGCTCAACGCGGCCCGGGTGCTCGACGCCGCCGCCCGGATGCTCGGGGTCGGCCTCGACCGGCTCGGGCAGCTCGCCCTGGAGGCCCCCGCCGGGGCGGACGGCCTGGTCTGCGTGCCGTACCTGGAGGGCGAGCGGACCCCGAACCTCCCCGAGGCCACCGGGTCGCTGCACGGCCTGACCCTGGGCACCTCGACCCCCGCGCACCTGGCCAGGGCTGCGGTGGAGGGTCTGCTCTGCCACCTGGCCGACGCCTTCGACGCCCTGGGGCTGGACCCGGCCCGGGTGCTGCTCATCGGGGGCGGCGCCAGGTCGGAGGCCGTACGGCGGATCGCCCCGGCGGTCTTCGGACGGCCCGTGATCGTCCCCGAGCCGGGGGAGTACGTCGCGGACGGGGCGGCCAGGCAGGCGGCCTGGCTGCTCGGCGGCGGTGACGAACCCCCGGCCTGGCAGGTGGGCGGGGCCGAGCGTCACGAGGCCGACGCCACGCCCGCGGTGCGGGCCCGCTACGCCGAGGTCCGCGCCGGGCGCTGACGGCCCGCCGCGCCGGCGTCCGGGGCGGGCGCCGCCCGCCCCGCTCACCGCCGCCGCGCCTTCTCAGGGGGCCGCCGCCTTCTCAGGGGTGGGTCAGGGTCGGATCAGGGGCGTCGCCGGATGTGTGGAAGGGGCTCCGCGGGACAGTCTTGGCGCATGCTCGCGTTGAAGAGGCTCTACCCGCTGATCGCCTGCGCCGGGATCGTGATGGCCACGGGGGCCACGATCATCGGTCAGATCGATCCGGATC
The DNA here is from genome assembly GCF_030811595.1 of Streptosporangium brasiliense. Taxonomy (NCBI): domain Bacteria; kingdom Bacillati; phylum Actinomycetota; class Actinomycetes; order Streptosporangiales; family Streptosporangiaceae; genus Streptosporangium; species Streptosporangium brasiliense. The sequence continues at coordinate 1,407,318 of NZ_JAUSRB010000002.1, read as the reverse complement.
CGTATCTGGACCCGCTCAATCTGACGATCAGCGAGTACGCCACCCTGGACCGTGGGGGAGCGACCGAGTTCGCCATGGCGGCCCTGGGGATCGCCTCCTTCGCGCTGGTCGCGGGGTTGCGGGCGGCCAGGGCACCGGTCGGCGCGGTGGCGGAGCGGCTGATGCTGGTGTGGAGCGCCGCATTGGTGGTGATCGCGATCGTGCCGACCACCGCCCCGGGGCCGGCGCTGGACCTGACCGCGCAGGTGCACCGCTACGTGTCGATCGCCGCGTTCGTCGCCATGCCCGTGGCCGGCGCGCTGATGGTGGCGCGGTTCAGGGAGGACGAGCGGTGGCGGGCGGTGTCCAGGCCGGTGGAGTGGCTGGCGCTGGCCGGCGGCTTCGGACTGCTGGCGATCACCTACGTGGCGCTCCCCGGCGACCGGGTGCTGATCGGCCTCGTCGAACGGGTGCTGCTGGGCACCGAGGTCGCGCTGGCCGGCGTGCTGGCCGTACAGCTGGCGCGGCTCACCTGGAGGCGGAGCGGCGCCCGCGCTCCGGAGGCCCCGCGCGCGGCCCACGCCTCACGCACGGCTCTCGGCTGACTTGTCAGTTCTCATGACTGTTCATGACAGGTCACAAATAGGATACGAATACTGCTACCAGTCAGTGCTATCCTCGTCGGCGATCTAAGAGATCGTCCGGAGGTCTCCCGCCCCGGCGCTCCGAGACCGAACCGTAGAGGTGACATGGCATCGAGCAGGTCCATCCGGTTCAAGATCTCGGTATTGGTGGCCATCCCGCTGACCTCTCTGGTCGCACTGTGGGGCTTCGCGGCGACCGTCACGGTCGGCGAATCGATGAGCCTGCTCACCGTCACCACGCTGTACGACTCCTTCGGCAGTCCCGGTGACGACCTGACCAGCGCACTCCAGCGCGAGCACCTGCTGTCGGCCGAATACCTGGCCGGCCGCTCGGCCGCCGACCGCGCCACCCTCGCCGGCCAGCGCACCGTGACCGACCAGGCCCGCGAGCGCTTCCGCGAGGCGACGGTCGCCGACTCGGCGCAGTCGGCCATGACCGAGGAGATCAGGGCCCGCTTCGACGAGCTGATGAGCCGCGTGAACGCGCTCGACACGGTCCGGGCCAAGGTCGACAGCGGCAGGATCGGGCCGATCGCGCTCTCCAAGGACTTCGCCCTGGTACCCGACGCCCTGCACCGGCTCTTCACCACCATGAGCCTCAACAACGACCTGCCGCTCTACCGGCAGTCGCGGGGCCTGGCCCTGATCATCTACTCCAAGGACTTCCTCAGCCGCCAGCGGGCGCTGGCGGCCGGGGCGCTGGCGCTCGGCCGCGCGTTGACCCCCGGTGAGCTGCGCCTGTTCACGCAGCTGTCGACCAAGCGGGTCTTCCTCATGGAGCAGGGGCTGCCCGAGCTGGAGCCGGGACTGCGCCAGCCCTTCGCCGAGCTGACCGTCTCGCGGCTGTACGCCAGATTCGCCGACCTGGAGGAGCGGCTGCTGGCCGGGGCCGCGGTGTCGCCCACCGAGTGGCGGGCCGCCAGCGACGAACTGGAGGCCGGCTACCAGCGGTCTGTGACGACGACCGCCACCGTCCTGTCCGAACGGGCGATGCCGTCGGCCGTCGAGACCTTCGCCAGGGCCGGGATCGCCGGGGTGCTCGGCCTCGTCGCGGTCGTCGCGTCGCTGCTGGTCTCCTACCGGGTGGGCAGCGGGCTCACCCGGGAGCTCGCCGGTCTGCGGCGGGCCGCGACGGATCTCGCGGAGATACGGCTGCCGCGGGTCATGGAGAAGCTGCGCCGGGGCGAGGCGGTGGACGTGGAGGCCGAGGCGCCCTCGCTGAAGCCGCCGGGCAGCACCTCCGAGATCCACGATGTCGCCGCCGCCTTCGACAGCGTCCAGCACCGCGCCGTCGACTCCGCCGTGGAGCAGGCCCGGCTGCGCGACGGCGTCGCCCAGTCCTTCCGCAACCTCGCCCGGCGCAGCCAGTCCCTCCTGCAGCGCCAGCTCAAGCTGCTCGACGGGATGCAGAAGCAGGCGGAGGAGCCCGAGGCGCTGGAGAACCTGTTCCGGCTCGACCACCTCACCACCCGCATGCGCCGCCACGCCGAGGGCCTGGTGATCCTCTCCGGCGGGGCCGTGGGCCGCAAGTGGCGCTCGTCGGTCCTGATGGAGGACGTGCTGCGCGGCGCCACCGCCCAGGTGGAGGACTACGCCCGGGTGCGGATCTACCCGATGTCCGGCACCACGCTGGTCGGCAGCGCGGTGGCGGACATGATGCACCTGTTCGCCGAGATCATCGAGAACGCCACGGTCTTCTCCCCGCCCGGCGGCGAGGTGTCGGTCCGGGGCGAGCTGGTGGGCCGGGGCTTCACGATCGAGATCGAGGACAGGGGGCTGGGCCTGACCGCGGACAAGCGGGCCGCGATCAACGAGCGCCTGGCCAGCCCGCCGGAGCTCGACCCCGCCGAGACCGACCGTCTGGGTTTCGCGGTGGTCGGCCTGCTGGCCGCGCGCTACGGGGTCGGCGTGACGCTGCGGGCCTCGCCGTACGGCGGGACCGGGGTGGTCATCCTGCTGCCGGAGTCCCTGCTGGGCGACCCGGAGCCGGCCGAGTCGCCGGAGCCGGTGCTGCGGGAGATCGCCGGGCCCGCGGAGCCGGCGGAGCCCGCCAAGCCCGTGGTCCCGGTCCCGGCCGACCTGTGGAAGGCGCCGGTCCGGCGTGGCAACGGAGGGCTGCCCCGCCGGGTGCGCCAGGCGAACGTCTCACCGAAGCTCCGGCAGGAGCCCGCCCCGGTGGCCCAGGTCGAGGAGCGGTCGCCGGAGGAGGCGCGGGCCCTGCTGAGCTCGCTCCAGGCGGGGTGGCGGCGCGGGCGGGCGGACAGCGAGAACGACGACGACAGCGGTATGGAGCGGTGAGCGGGTCCGGGATCGGGAGCGCGGCCGCCATCACGGGCCGCACGGCCGACCAGGGCCCAGAACGAGCGTGACATCAGAGGGGAAGGGGTTTTACCACGTGCCGGGTGAGCTTTATTGGCTGCTGGATGACTTCGTCACGAGCGTGGCGGATGTATCGCACGCGTTGATCCTGTCCAACGACGGGCTGATGATGGCCTCGTCCCGGGGGCTGAGCAAGGAGGACGCCGACCATCTGTCAGCGGTGGCCTCCGGTTTCCAGAGCCTGGCGAAGGGGACCAGCCTGCAGTTCGGGGGCGGGGCCGTACGCCAGACGATGGTGGAGATGGACTCCGCGTTCCTCTTCGTCACCTCCGCGGGCCAGGGAAGCTGCCTGTCGGTCATGACCACCGGGGCCGCCGACGTGGGACTGATCGCCTACGAGATGGCCCGGCTGGTCACCCGTGTCGGCCAGCATCTGGCCACCGGCCCGCGGGTGGCCGGCCAATGAGCGACGACATCGAATGGGTCGACGAGGAGGCGGGACCGGTCGTCCGCCCCTACGCGCTGACCGGGGGGCGGACCAGGTCCTCCTCCACCGCGTTCGATCTGTTGTCGATGGTGGTGGCGACCGGGTCGGCGGTCTCCGCCAGTTCGCACCTGGGCTCGGAGCACCGGCGGCTGCTCGGCCTGATGCGGCGGACCCGGCCGATCGTGGAGGTCGCCTCGGACGTCGGGCTGCCGATCGGGGTGATCAGGGTGCTGCTGGGGGACCTGCTGGACCAGGGGCTGATCCTGGTGCGGTCGCCGCTGCCGGCGGCCACGGCGCCCGCCGAGAGCCTCCTGCGGGAAGTGATCAGCGGCCTCCGGGCGCTGTGACCCCCGGAGACCGCTGGGAAGGCGGTGACGGGCCGGTGGTCCGCGGCCTGGGCCGCGGGCTGCCGGGCCGGGTCAGCGCTGGCTGGCCGTGAGCACCTTGAGGGAGTGCTCCACGAGCGTCACCAGCACGGTCTTGGCCGACGCGCGGCGCCGCACGTCGCACAGCAGCACCGGCACGTCCGGATCCAGGTCGAGGGCGACCCGCACATCCTCGGCCTCGTAGCGGTCCGCGCCGTCGAAGCAGTTGACCGCCACGATGAACGGCGTCCCGCGCTGCTCGAAGTAGTCGATCGAGGGGAAGCAGTCGGTCAGCCGCCGGGTGTCGGCCAGCACGACCGCGCCCAGCGCGCCGTAGGACAGCTCGTCCCACATGAACCAGAACCGCTCCTGCCCGGGGGTGCCGAACAGGTACACGACCAGGCCCTCCCGGATCGTGATGCGGCCGAAGTCCATCGCGACAGTGGTGGTCGTCTTGCCCTCCACGCCCTCGACGTCGTCGATGCCGATGCCGCGGTCGGAGAGCACCTCCTCGGTGCGGAGCGGACGGATCTCGCTGATCGCGCCGACGAGCGTGGTCTTGCCCACCCCGAAGCCACCCGCGATGAGAATCTTGAGCGCGACGGGTTCGTCAGAGGGCCCGAAGTCCATTGATCACTTCCTTGAGAATGCGCTCGCTCGCCGAAGCGCGCCCGATCGAGATGAGCTGGTGATCCTGTAGATCGCCGAGGAGGACGCGGACCACGCCGAGCGGCAGGTCGAGCTCCGAGGCGACGTCGGCCACCGACGTCGCGGTGACGACCAGGGAGAGGATGCGTTCCTGTTCCGGCCCTGGCACGAACCCGCCGGACGCGACCGCGCCGGTCGCGGTGACCATCGCGATCAGGTCCAGCTCGTCACCGGAGGAGCGGGTACGGCCTCCGATGAGCGCGTAGGGCCGGACGACCGGTCCGGCCTCCTCGTCCATCCACTGTGTCATCCGGTCCCCGCGCCTTCGGCCGGGGGAACGGACGGCGCGTGTACTCCGTGTGCGCCCGCCTCCCTCACGAGAGGCCTTGGCGCGGAAGGGTGGAGATGTGCTGGCCGACCCGCTTGACCAGCATGGCCATCTCGTAGGCGATGTGGCCGACGTCGGCGTCGGAGCTGCTCAGCACGGCCAGGCAGGTCCCCTGCCCGGCGGCCGTGACGAACAGGAACGCCGATTCCATCTCCACGATGGTCTGGCGCACCTCGCCGCCGCCGAAGTGGCGTCCGGCTCCGCGCGCCAGGCTCTGGAACCCGGCCGCGACCGCCGACAGGTGTTCGGCGTCCTCCCGGCTGAGACCCTTGGAGAAACCGACGGCGAGTCCGTCGGTGGACAGGATCACCGCCTGGCGTACCGCGCCCACCCTGGTGGTCAGGTCGTCGAGGAGCCAGTTCAGCTCGCCGGTGTTAGTCACTTTTCCGGTCATCAGTCCCCCTTGTCGCCTGTCGTCTGGTGTGCGAAGTCATTTCCGTGTTCTTCCTCGCGCCCGCGCCGCGCACCCGCCTGGAAGGCGGAGAACAGCGCCCGGACCTCGTCCGGTGAGCGCTCCGACTGCTCCGGATCCTCAGGGGGCTCTGCCGCCCGCTCAGGCTCGACAGGCGCCTGAGCCTCCTGACGGAGCTGTGGTGCCAGGTTCGCCTGCCGTACCCGGCGGGGCAGGGTCCCCGGCCCGGTGGTCTCACGGGCGGGCTCGCCGGTCCCGCCGCGGGCGGGCCCGCCGGACGCCTCGCGGTCGGCTCCGAGTTCCGGCAGGTCGGTCACCACGGCGAGGGTCGGGGCGGCGAGCGGAGGCACGGGGGGCCTCGCGCCGGAGGGGACCGTCCTCGTCCGGCGGGGCAGTCCCGAATCGGAGCGGGCCGGAGGGAGCGCGGCGGGCTGCGCGGGCTGGGGGAGGTCCGCCGGCCGCTCGGTGAGCCGCTCGGCGGTCAGGGTGAGCGGCGAGGGGGTCTCGGCGAGCACCGCGCGCGGGATGAGCACGATGGCCGTGGTGCCGCCGAACGCCGAGCCGCGCAGGAGGACCTGGATGCCGTGCCGGGCGGCGAGCTGGCCCACCACGAACAGGCCGAGCCGGTCGCTGTCGGCCAGGTCGAACTCCGGCGGGCTGGCCAGCCGTTCGTTGATCGCCGCGTACTCCATGGCGCTCAGGCCCAGGCCCCGGTCCTCCACCTCGACGGCGAACCCGTTGGCCACCACGTCACCGCGGACGGTCACCGTGGTCTGCGGCGGCGAGTAGATCGTCGCGTTCTCGATCAGCTCGGCTATCAGGTGGGTGATGTCGGCGACCGCGGCCCCGTCGAGCGAGGCGTCGGGCATCGGCGGCACGCTGACCCGCTTGTAGTCCTCGACCTCGGCGATCGCGGCCCTGACGATGTCGACCACGGCCACCGGCCTGCGCCAGGCCCGGCCGGGCGCGGCGCCGGACAGGATGATCAGGCTCTCCGCGTGCCGCCGCATGCGGGTGGTCAGGTGGTCCAGCCGGAACAGGTCCTCAAGGCTGTCGGGGTCGGTCGCCCGGCGCTGCATGCTGTCGAGCAGGGTGAGCTGGCGGTGGAGCAGGCCCTGCTTGCGCCGGGCCAGGTTCACGAAGACCTGGCTGACGCCGCGGCGCAGGTTGGCCTGGCCGACGGCGGCCTCGACGGCGGTGTGCTGCACCGAGTCGAACGCGTGGGCCACGTCGCGGATCTCGATCGAGCCGTCCGCGGCGATCGGCGGAGCCTCGGCCTGCACGTCCACCTCCTCGCCGCGCCGCAGCCGCTCCACGACGCGCGGGAGCCGTACGTCGGCCAGGTCCAGCGCCGTCGAGCGGAGCCCGGCCAGCTCGGCGGCCAGGCGGCGGCCGAAGCGGACCGAGATGATGATCGAGGCGATCACCGCGATCAGGCCGATCCCGCCGGCGATCCCGATCCGGACCATGATGCCGGTGGCCACCGACTGGGCCCGGTCGGCCAGCATCTTGGAGGAGGCGAGGTTGAGCTGGTCGAGCCAGGTCGCGACCCCGTTCGTGGTCGTCTTCCAGTTGCGGGCCTCGGGCGGCAGCCGCTCGTCCGGAGTCCCCGCGACGGCCCGCTCCAGCGCGACGAACTTCTCGAAGGCCGTGGAGTCGAAGGTGGCCCGGTAGGGGTCGCCCAGCTCGGAGTCCAGGGCGGACAGTCCGCGCGCGTGCAGGAAGCGCCGGGTGGCGGCGTACTCGCCGAAGGCGGTGCGCTCCCCCGGGGTCATCCGGTAGTCGATCAGGGCCCCGCTGATCAGCGCGTTCTCCCTGGCGATCATCTCGCGGGCGTTGCCCATCGACTGCATGGCCGCGGCCTGCTGGAAGATCGACAGGTCGGGGACCGCGGCGAGCTGGTCGTAGAGCAGGAAGACCGAGTCGAGGATCCGGTTGTAGTTCGTCAGCACCTCCAGCCGGATGTCACGGCCGCTGTCGATGCCGGCGCGGATGGCCGGGAGCCGGTCGAGCTGGCGGATCAGGGTGTCCAGCGCGGAGCGCAGCTCCGGACCGTGGGAGTCGGAGAGGGCGGCCTCGCGGAACTTCTCGACCGATCGGTCGGTGCGGCCGCGCTGCTCGCCGATCTCGCTGGTGAGGATCCGGGAGGTGATCGCCACCGAGGACTGCGCACGCTCGGCCTGGAGCTGGAGTCCCAGCTCGGTGGAGGAGACGCCGATGGTCTGGTAAACGCTGTTGGCCCGGAGCAGGGCGGCCCCGTCGCCGACGGTCAGGTTGAGGACGAAGCCCCACAGCGCGCTCAGCGACAGCAGGGGTAAGAGCAGCAGCAAAAAGATCTTGAACCGAATCGACCGGTTTCCAGAGCCCATGCCCACTCGTCCCAACCTCTGAGTGTGTGGAGGCCCGTGCCGCTTTGGGATTAATTCGCCTCCGGAAGATCGCACAGGAGACTAGCACCGATAAGGTTTTTCCGCAGTGGAGGATCTGATGATTAGTGTGATTACCGGGGCTAGTGCCGGAATCGGCGAGGCCGCCGCGGTGGAGCTCGCCGGGCGCGGGCAGCAGGTCGTCCTGGTCGGCCGCGACCCCGCCAAGACGGCTCGGGTGGCCGAGCGGGTGAGGGCGGTCTCGGGGACCGCCCCGGCCACCTTCACCTGCGACTACACCTCGCTCGACGACGTGCGCCGGCTCGGCGCGGAGCTGCTGGCCCGCTACGACCGGATCGACGTCCTGATCAACAACGCGGGCGTCATGACCACCGCGCGCACGCTCACCCGCGACGGTCACGAGACGATGATCCAGGTGAACCATCTCGCGCCCTTCCTGCTGACGAATCTGCTGCTGGAGCGGGTGACCGGCCGGGTGATCACCACCTCGTCCCGGGCCGGCAAGACCGGGCGCCTCGATCCGGCCGACCTGAACCGCGACCGGCGGCGGTGGAGCGGCTGGCTGCAGTACGGCGACTCCAAGCAGGCCAACGCGCTGTTCACGGTGGAGCTGGCCCGGCGGCTGTCCGGGACGGGAGTGAGCGCCACCTGCTTCCATCCGGGGGTGATCAAGACGGAGTTCGCCGCGAAGACGTTCATGATGTGGATGGTGAAGAACATCCCCGGCATGGGCCAGACCACCGAGCAGGGCGCGAGCACCATGGTCCACCTCGCCACCCACCCGGACGGTGCCGCCCACCCGGGCCGCTACTTCGCCAGGAGCGCCCCCGCGGCCGTCCCCCGGGGGATGACCGACCCCGCCCTGGCCCAGGCCCTCTGGGACGCCAGCTCCGCCGCCGTCACCCTGCGCGCCGGGGCGTAGCCGGGCCGCCCGGCGGCCCGCCGGGGCGCGGCCGGGAGACGCCGGCGCCGCGGGTACGGCGTGGGCGGTAGACGTCGGCGCCGCGGGTACGGCGTGGGCGGCGCGGGCCGCCCGGTGGGCGCGGGGACGGCGTGGGTACGGCGGGGCCGCCCGGTGGGCGCGGGGAAGTTCCCCGGGCGGCCACCGGCGGTTCGCCGGGCGTTGGGCGGGCCCGGTTAGGGTCCCGGGCCTGTGAGTGTCACGACCCCGCTGCGGGTGTCCGCGCGCCTCCCGGCCGGCCGCGACCCGTTCTTCGACAACGCCAAGTTCCTGGCCATCACCCTGGTGGTCTCCGGGCACCTGGTCGAGGACCTGCGAGAGGTGCCCGCCGTGCACGCGGCGTACTTCTACGTCTACCTGTTCCACATGCCGCTGTTCATCGTGCTCAGCGGCTACCTGTCGCGGAACTTCACCTTCTCGTCGGGGAAGGCGCGCAGGCTGATCAGCGCGCTCGCGGTGCCGTACGTGATCTTCGAGCTGGTCTACGCGCTGCCCCGCCTCGTCCTGTACGGCAAGCTGGACATCAGCCTGCTCGACCCGTACTACCTGACCTGGTTCCTGATGTCGCTGTTCCTGTGGCGGCTGTCCACCCCGGTCTGGCAGCAGCTCAGATGGCCGCTGGCGGTCGCCGTCGCGCTGTCACTGCTGTCGGGGACGAGCAGGCTGCCCGACGAGCTGTCGATGAACCGCACGCTCGGGCTGCTGCCGTTCTACGTGCTCGGGCTCATGCTCCGGCCGGAGCACTTCGAGTGGCTCGGACAACGACGGGTCCGGATCGCGGGGGCGGTCACGCTGGCCGCCGGGGCGGTCGTGGCGCTGGTCGTGCACGCCCGGGTCAAGACCGAGTGGATCCGCTGGCGGCACGCCAACGACGCGATCGGGGTGGACGACCTCACCGGCAGCCTGGTCCGGCTGGCCCTGCTCGCCTCGGGGGCGCTGCTGGTCGCCGCGTTCCTGGCGGTCACGCCGTCCCGGCGCACCTGGTACTCGGGGCTGGGCATGGCGACCATGTACGCCTACCTGCTCCACGGCCTGGTGGTGAAGGTCGCTGAGCGGTTCTACGGGGACTGGGCCGCGACCCTGCCGGGCGCGGCGGCCGTCGCGGCCTGCGGGGTCGGGCTCGCCGCGCTGCTGTGCACCGGGCCGGTGCGGCGGATGACCCGCTGGGCGGTCGAGCCCGGGACGAGCTGGGCCTTCACCCGGCTGCGGAGGCCCGCCTGAACCGGGACCCCAGCCGGCCGAGCCGGGACCCAGCCGGCCGGACCGGACTCTCATCCGGCCGAGCTGGGACCCAGCCGGCCGGACCGGACTCTCATCCGGCCGAGCTGGGACCCAGCCGGCTGAGCCGGACTCTCACCCGGCCCGCTCACGTCTGGAGCTCCCTGACCGCGCGGTAGGCGGCGGTGATCGCCGCGTCGGCGTAGGCGGCCGGCACCGAGTCGGAGTTGGCGATCGCGATCCGGCCGGCCCGCCGGCGGGCCAGCGTCGCGGGGAACGGGCCCCGCGGGTAGAAGTCGAGGTTCCACGGGGTGGCGTACTCGGGCGCGTAGCCGTGGCCCCACCGGTTGACCGTGATCGCCTGGATGTCGCGGGCCGGGTCGAAACCGCCCGGGCCGAGCAGCCGGGTGAGCTGGTCGCGGATGCTGTACTCCAGGTAGTCGTAGGGCGTCTTGATCAGATTGTGGCGCCCGGCGATCGAGCCGTCGGCCGGTGACATGCCCGGCACGGCCGGGGTGGAGATCATGTGCACGTTGATCGGCTGGTCCGGGGTGTCCGGGCGCCGGTAGTCCCCGATGCTCACCGGGTAGTCGAGCTCGGCCACGCACCAATAGGCGCCGGTGAAGCGGGTGTGGTGGACGCCCAGCCTCTTCCAGGACTCCCAGTTGCGGAGCTGGACCGTCGAATACAGCATCGGCACCTTGACCGCCTTGCGCAGCGCGTCCTTCTGCTCGTCCGGCAGCTCGCCGACCAGGTAGGGGATCACCATGTTCCAGCAGGCCATGATCACGCCGGCCGCCCGGACGGTCCTGACCCGGTCCCCGTCGAAGTAGCCGACCGTGGCGGTGGCGGCCGTGGCGGGGTCGCCGTCGTTGGCGGCCGAGACCACCGGGCACGACAGGCGGACGCGGACCTGGTTGCGCGGCAGGTCCAGCCGGTCGTAGTCGAACGTCGCGGTGCTGATGTCCGCCATCTCGGTGGCCGTGGCGAAGCCCGGGACCATCCGGCCGACCATCATCCGGACGAGCGCCTGGTTGCCCTCCGGGAAGTGGTAGATGTACGGGTCGTCGGCCTTCCACTGCTTGATCACACTCGGCGAGTTGTACTCCGACGGCTCGGACCTGTCGAGTCCCAGCCCCCGGAACCCGGGATAGCCGTGGGCGCCGGCGCTGCCCCAGGCGTCGATCGCGCCGAAGGTGTCGGAGCCGTAGCCCCACTCGTCGTTCGGCATGGTCCGGACGTACCGCAGCACGTCCGGGTGGACCTTGCAGACGTCCCTGAGGAACTCCGCGTAGGTGAGCCCGGCCAGGCGCCGCTTCTTCTGGCGGTCGGACAGGCCGGGGAACCAGTCCGGCGGGTGCCCGTAGAGCATGATCAGGTCTTTCCTGGCCTGCTCGGCGACCGGCAGCTCGGCGATCCACTCCGGGGCCTTCTTGCCGGGGGTGAAGACGACCAGCTTCTCCCTCGTGAAGGTCTCCCGGTCGCAGAAGACGCTGTCGTACATCTTGAGGTCGGTGTAGAGCTTCTGGTCGAAGTACTTCTCGAACCTGCGGACCTTCACCCCGATCTTGTCGAGCAGGTCCTTGCCCTCGGGGGTCCACGCGGACGGGGCTTCGATCGACTGCGATCCGCCGTACCCGATCAGCGGTCCCCCGCGGTCCTGCGGGTGGAACTCGTTGCGGCGGGCGTGGCCGCCGAGCTCGTCGTGGTTGTCCAGGATCAGGATCCGCGCGTCCGGGGCGTGCTCCAGCCACCGGTGGGCCGCGCTGACGCCGCTGATCCCCGCGCCGACCACGACCAGGTCGTAGTGCTCGCCGGTGGGTTCGGGCGCGCCCGCGTAGTCCCAGAAGCGGCCGTCGCGCAGGGCGTGCGGCACGCTCAGCGCCTGGGGGGTGTTGCCCTGCAGCCCCGTGAGGTCCGGCGGGTAGACGATCTCGGGCGGAGCCTCCGGCCGCCCCGTGCCGATGGCGCCGGGCCGCCCCGCGCCGGCGCACCCGGCCAGCGCGCCCAGCGCCGCGACCCCCGCGGTCACGGCCACCCCGTCGAAGAAGTCGCGGCGGGAGATGGGCCGGTCCATGCCCAGCTCGCGGGCCTTGATCGGAGTGATCTCCTGGGGATCGGTCATGGGGCGATCATCACGATCAGGGGGAAATCCCCCAGCCGCCACACGCCGTTTCCGGCAAGTTTTTGCCCGCCCGGCCGGAACGCCATTAATGATATTCGCCGATTGGACGCCCGATGTCACCGGGGAAAGGCACCGGGTGGTAAGCGGAAACGGGCGATGCCCGGAATCGTTTCAGTGATATGTGCGGTAATGCCGCTTTCCGGATGGATGTGCGGGGCGTGCAGGATCGACCGGCCGGGCGCGCCGGACCCTTCGATGGGGCGCGGTGACCCCGGCCGGCGGGGCGGGGCGCCCGGCCGGCCGGATCGCCGGCCGGTTCAGGAACGCATTGACGATTGCGCTCGTTGTCGGGGCAGAGATGAAGCGCAGTGATTTGCGCCGATAGTCCGACAACGCCTATCTCGCCCGGAGGGCGGGTGGTGAATCAGGGCATATCGGAGTAGCGTCCGCATTCGGGATTTCGGTTAATGACGGGACGAGGAGCCTCGCGTGGTCGGTAAGCAGGGCAGGGTCACCGGCAAGATCGGTCCCGGCCTGGTCGGGGAGGTGATGGTGGCGGTCCGAGGGGGTGTCGAGGCGTTCTACGCGCACGCCACGGTCCCCGACGAGGAGATCCCCACGGGCTCGATCGTCATCGTGGTCGACTACTTCCCGCCGCGTACGGTCTACGTCGCCCGCGCGCTCGTCTGACTCCCTCCTTCTTCTCCTTCCTCCCTCTCCCTCCACCGCGGAGACTGTGATGCCTACGGAGTATCTCGTCATCGGGGGCGCCGTCCTTGTCGCCCTTCTCGTCATCATCATGCTGTTCAAGGCCGTCTGGCGGGTGGCCGAACCCAACGAGGCGCTGATCATCTCCGGTCTCGGCGCCCGGGGCAAGACCGAGCTGACCGACAGCCTCGGATTCAAGATCGTCACTGGTAAGGGCACCTCCGTGCTCCCCGGCTTCCAGACCGCGCGCCGCCTGCGCCTGGACAGCCGCGCCGCCAACCTCCAGGTCTCCTGCGTCACCCAGCAGGGCATCCCGGTGGTCGTGAAGGGCGTGGTGATCTACAAGGTCGGCGACGACCTGCACTCCATCGCCAACGCCGCCCGCCGCTTCCTCGACCAGCAGGACTCCATGAACGGCGCCATCCACGAGCTGTTCACCGGCCACCTGCGCTCGATCATCGGCAACCTGACCGTCGAGGACCTCATCCTCAACCGCGAACGGCTGACCGGCGAGACCCGCGCCTCGGCCGCCGACGAGATGATCAAGCTGGGTCTGATCGTCGACTCCCTGCAGATCCAGGAGATCGACGACGAGACCGGCTACATCACCAACCTCGGCAAGCCGCACGCCGCCAGGATCGCCGCCTCCGCCCGCATCGCCGAGGCGCAGCGCGACCAGGAGGCCACCGAGGCCGAGCAGATCGCCGCCGCCAACAAGGCCTCGGCCTGGCGCGACTCCCAGATCAAGCAGGCCGCCTACCAGGCCGAGATCGACGAGGCGCAGGCCAGGTCCCGCCAGGCCGGCCCGCTGTCGGAGGCCTCGGCCCGCCAGGAGGTCGTGGTCCAGGAGACCCGCGCCGCCGAGCTGGAGGCCGCGCTGGCCGAGCAGCGGCTCCAGGCCCAGGTCCGCAAGCCCGCCGACGCCAGGGCGTACGAGACCGTCACGCTCTCGCAGGCCGAGCGCGACGCCCGCATCGCCCAGGCCGAGGCCGAGGCCCGCGAGACCGAGCTCCGTGCCACCGCCCAGGCGTCCCAGGTCAAGCAGGCCGCCGCGGCCGAGGCGGAGTCGGTACGGCTGCGCGGTCTGGCGGCGGCGGAGGCCACCAAGGCCACCGGTCTCGGCGACGCGGAGGCGGCCAAGGCCCGCGGCCTGGCCGCCGCCGAGGCCGCGCAGGCCCAGGGCCTGGCCGAGGCCGAGGCCGCCAGGGCGAAGGGCCTGGCGGAGGCCGAGGCGATCCGGGCCCGCGCGCAGGCCCTGGCGGAGAACCAGGAGGCGGTCATCGCCCAGCAGCTCGCCGAGAACTGGCCGAAGATCGTCGAATCCGGGGCGAAGGCCTTCGGCAACGTCGACCACATGGTCGTCCTGAACGGTGCCCAGGGCATCGAGGAGATGCTCGCCAAGGCCCTCACCCTCGGCGGCACCGGCCTCGGCCTGGCCCGCTCCCTCCTGAACGGCGCCACCCCCAACGGCACCGCCGCCAACGGCACCGGCCCCGAGACCAACGGCAAGGCCGTCGACCCGGCCCCCTGAGGCAGGCGACCGCCCGCCGGGGCTGTCTCTTGAGGGAGGGTCCCGCGCGGGCGCGCGGGGGGCCGTCCGCGGCCTACCGCGTGCCGTAGCGCTCCCGGCGGACCGTCGCCTTCTTCCCCTTGATGGTGCTTCCCCGCAGGACCGCGATCACCTCGTCGGCCGCGGACTCCGGGACCTCCACGAGGGAGAAGCGGTCGGCGATCTCGATCGCCCCGATCTCGCGCCCGCTCAGGCGCGACTCGCCGGCTATCGCGCCGACCAGGTCCTGCGGCCGGATCCCGGAGTTGCGCCCGGCGCCGACGAACAGGCGGGTCATCCGGCCCGTCGGCGCCGGGCCGCGCCGTTCCTGGCGTCCGGCGGGCTCACGGCGGCCACGGCCGTCCCGCTCGGTCCTGAGTGTGACGTCCGGGATCTCCTCGTCGTCGTCGGCGCCCCCGCCGGCCTCGTGGGCCAGCTTCACCGCGGCGAGCGCCACCTCCACGATGTCGAACTCGTCGGCGAGCGTCTCGACCACGACGCGGAAGCGCTCCAGGTCGTCCTCCAGGAGGCTTTCGTGCAGCGCGGCGCGGGTCAGCTCCAGCCGCCGGGCGCGCATGTCGGCGATCGTCGGCACCTTCTCGATCGGGATCCGGCGCTTGGTCACCCGCTCGATGGTCTTGAGCATCCGGTGCTCGCGCGGCTCGGCCAGGGTGATGGCCACGCCCTCGCGGCCGGCCCGGCCGACCCGGCCGACCCGGTGCACGTAGGACTCCGGCGCGGAGGGGACGTCGTAGTTGACCACGTGGGTGAGCTGCTCGATGTCGAGCCCGCGCGCGGCCACGTCGGTCGCGACGAGCAGGTCCGCCGTGCCGCTCCGCAGCCGTCCCATCACGCGGTCGCGCTGCTCCTGGCCCATCCCGCCGTGCAGCGCCTCGGCGCGGTAGCCCCGCCCGTTCAGGGTCTCGGTGAGCTGGTCGACCTCGTCACGCGTGCGGCAGAAGACGATCGCGGCAGTGGGCGCCTCCACGTCCAGCACGCGCCCGAGCGCCGCGGGCTTGTGCGCCCGCGGGACCATGTAGGCGGTCTGCCGCACGAGCGGGGCCTCGCCCGGGGCCGTCGTCTCGCGTCCGATCTCGATCCGGACCGGGTCGTTCAGGTGGCGGCGGGCGATCCCGTTGATGCGCGGCGGCATCGTCGCCGAGAAGAGCACCGTCTGGCGGTCTTCGGGGGTCTGCTGCAGGATCGCCTCGATGTCCTCGGCGAATCCCATGTCGAGCATCTCGTCCGCCTCGTCCAGGACGACCATCTCCAGGTCGTCCAGGCGGAGCGTGCCGCGGCCGATGTGGTCCAGCGCGCGGCCGGGCGTCGCGACCACGACGTCGACGCCCTGCTGGAGCGCCCGCAGCTGCCGGCCGATCGGCTGCCCGCCGTAGATCGGCAGGATGCGCGCGCCCAGCTCGCGGCCGTAGTGGTGGAACGCCTCGGAGACCTGGACGGCCAGCTCGCGCGTGGGCACGAGCACCAGCGCGATCGGCTCGGGGCCCTCCCCGTCCCGGGCCATCCGCTGCAGGACCGGCAGCGCGAACGCGGCCGTCTTCCCCGTCCCCGTCGCGGCCTGCCCGAGGAGGTCGTGCCCTTCGAGCAGCGGGGGGATCGCCTCGCGCTGGATCGGTGTGGGCTCCTCGTAGCCGAGACCGGACAGCGCGCGCAGCAGCTCGGGCCGCAGTGCCAGGTCGGCGAAGCTGCTCGTGTCG
This sequence comes from Streptosporangium brasiliense, assembly GCF_030811595.1. Classification (NCBI taxonomy): domain Bacteria; kingdom Bacillati; phylum Actinomycetota; class Actinomycetes; order Streptosporangiales; family Streptosporangiaceae; genus Streptosporangium; species Streptosporangium brasiliense. The sequence goes on along the minus strand of NZ_JAUSRB010000002.1, from coordinate 1,391,413 downwards.
TCGGTCGTGTTCAGGCTCATGGTCGGGCTCCTCGTTCCGGGACGGACGTGTACGGGACTCACGCTGACCACACGTTCCGTCCCTGCTGCGTGTCCCATCCTCGCGGCGGACCCGGGCCGCCGGTTCCGCCGACCCAGTATGGTGCACCTCTTCAGCGTGGCGGCCGTGGCGAACGGCCTCCCGCACGTGTGCGGATGGGGCAGCCGACCGACCCTACCGGGGATGGGCCGGGCGACGTCGACCGGGCAGCGTTGGGCAGGCCAAGGTGCTTATTTCGTGACATGCCCCGGTATGGGCTAAATGAACAGTTCCCGGCCGATGGGCCGCCGCCGGCGGCGGTCACCTTCCGGACAGGTGCGTCAGGCGGGCGGCAGGCCGAGCTGCGTGCGCAGGTCGGCGTGCTCCTCGGTGAGGACCGCCCTTTCCGTGGCCGCGTTCAGGGTGCCTGGGGGGCCGTCGCGGCGTGTGCCCGCTGCGATGCGAGTGCCAGGACCACCTGCCACGGCTGGGTGAATCGCAGCATATTGCCGGAGGGATCAAGGAAGGCGCAGTCGCGGACGCCGTCGAGCTGGTTGATCGGTTCTTGCATCACTTCAGCGCCCGCGGCCTCGATGTGCTCGAAGGTGGCGTCGCAGTTGTCGGTCACGAAGACAAGGCGGCCCAGCAGGCCCTTGGCCATCAGGTCCTCGATCGCCTGACGGTCGGCCGGCGAGGCACCCGGGTCCGCGCCGGGTGATCCGAGGCGGATCTGCACGTCCGGCTGCGACGGCGGGCCGACGCGCACCCACCGCGTCCCCTCGGTCTCGACGTCGTCGCGTACCTCGAAGCCGAGCACGTCACGGTAGAAGCCGAGCGCCTCGTCAACGTCGTGGACGGCGAGAGTGCAGGACGACAGCTTGAGATTCATGCCGGTCACGCTGCGGACCGGTCGGGGGGTACGGCTCATCGCCGTTCCTTGTCGTCGGCGCTGAGAAAGACGATGTCGAGGTCGCGGAGCCGGTCCGGGTCGGTGTCGATGGCGATATGGGCGATCTTCCCGCCGCTGACGGTGAACGTGAAGACGGCCTTCGGCCGGCCGCGGTGCGACCAGACGGCCGCTGGAACGCCGTCGACCAGAGCGAGCCGGGCGGCCTGAGCCCGGCCGGCGAAGAAAGCCGCCACCGCGTGGGCGCCGCGGACCTCGACGGCCACGGCGTCCGGGTCGAGCAGTTCGAGCAGGGCGGCGAAGTCCCCGCTCCGGGAGGCGGCAAGGAAGGCGGCGACGATTTCCCGCTTCGCCGATCGCGCGGCGTCGGACGCGTCCGCCGCGCCTTGCACCCGGCGCCGGGCCCGGCTGGCGAGTTGCCGGGCCGCCACCGGGGAGCGGTCCATGATGGCGCCGATCTCGCCGAACGACACGGCGAAAACGTCGTGCAGGACGAACGCGAGCCGTTCGGCGGGAGTCAGCGTGTCCAGCACCACCAGCAGCGCGACACCGACCGAATCGGCCAGCAGCGCCTCGTCCTCGGGGCCGGCCTGGCCGACTGGGCGGATGCCCGGGTGCGGCGCGGCCGGCTCGGGCGGCAGCGCCCCGGCCGGCTCCTCACGCCGGGCCCGACGCGCCTCGAGCATGTTCAGGCAGACCCGGGCAACGACCGTGGTCAGCCACCCAGCCAAATTCTCCACCTGGCCGGTGTCGGCGCGGCTGACCCGCAGCCACGCCTCCTGCACCGCGTCCTCGGCCTCGCCAGGTGAGCCGAGCATCCGGTAGGCCACCGCGTGCAAGCGGCCCTGGTGCTCGGCGAACCGCTCGCTCAGCCAGTCGTGCTCAACCATCTGTCACATTCCTCCGTCGCGGCCTGTCATACCGATTGACCGGCGAACCCACGCCGATGTGACATCCGGGCCCGGCCCGGGATGTTCGGCCTGCCGGTTCAGGCAGCGCGTACACCTCGAACAGGGTTCAGGCAGCGCGTACACCTCGAACAGAAGGAGACACACCATGAAAGCGCACGTGAGCTCGATCCTGCTCGGCGTCCGGGACATGGAGCGGGCCAAGCAGTTCTACACGGACGGTCTCGGCTGGAAGATCAAGAACGACTACGGCATCTCGGTGTTCTTCGAGTCGGACGGAGCCTCGCCCGTCGGCTTCTACGGCCGTGAAGGCCTGGCCGACCAGGTGGGCACGGCCCCGGAGGGCAACGGCTTCAGCGGACTGGTCCTCACCTACGTCGTCCGCAGCGAGGCGCGGGTCGACGAGATCATCGCGGAGGCCGAGAAGGCCGGCGCCACGATCCTCAAGCCCGCCGGCGCTCTGCCATGGGGCGGGTACGGCGGCACCTTCGCCGACCCGGACGGCTACATCTGGAGCCTCGGCTACAGCGCCCGGGGAACGGATCAGCCCTACGCGGAGTAGCCGCCAAGGAGGAGGAGTGGGTCCGGCGTCGACGCGGGACGCCGGTGCCCTCGCGGAGGGATCCGGCTTCCGCGGCGTCTCGCTCCACCTGAACCCGGACTCCAGGGAGGCGGTGGACGAGACCATCCGCAACGCGGTGGCTGCGGGCGGCGGCGTGGTCAAGCAGGTGGCCGCCGCCCGGTGGGGCGGCTCGTCCGGCCTCGCCGCGCGCCGGGCGGCTCAGATCATCACGTGGGCGTCGGGGTGGCCGACGAAGGAGAACTGGGCGTTGCGGGTGAGCTTGATGTCGTCGGCCTGCCAGGTGTGCATCCCGGCGTCGCCGCTGCGCCAGTAGACGAAGTTGAACCGGTCGGCGGAGTAGATCTTGACGCGGTCCTCCTTCAGTCTCCGGACCAGGTGGGTGTCCTCACCACGGGTGATGTCGGCGAAGCCGTAGTGGCGGAACATGTCGGCCTTGCCGAGGAAGGTGCCGCCCTGGACCAGCCAGCTGTAGCGGTGCTCCAGGCCGGGCAGGCGGAGCATCGTGGTGTTGCTGCCCTCGAAGTAGGCGTAGTGGGCGCCCTTGCCGACGAGTTCGGCGTCGGAGTAGTCGAAGGCGCGGACCAGGTCGGACAGGTAGTGCTCGCCGTAGAGGTTGTCGTCGTCCATCTTGGCGATCAGCTCGCCCTCGGCCGCGGCGATGCCCAGGTTCATGCAGGCGCCCAGCGACAGCGACGGGTCGGCGGGCAGCACCACGACGTCGGAGATCCCGGCCATGCGGGCCTTGTCGGCGACCACGACCGGGTCGATGTCCAGGCCGTGCAGGACCATCACGAGCTGGAGCGGCCGGTGGATCTGCTTGGCCACCGAGGAGATGGCGTGCTCGATCTGGGCGGCGCGGTTGGTGGGCAGCACCACCGAGACGGACCTCGACCGCTGCTCGACGGGCCTGCCGAGGAAGGAGAGGATCTGGTCGACGCGGTGGGTGAACAGGTGCTTGTCGAAGACCTCACGCATGGCCAGGTGGCCCTGGCGGGCGCGGAGCTCGGGGCTGTTGATCAGGTGCAGGACCTGGTTGTAGGACTCCAGCTCGTCGCGGGCGATCGGGATCAGCGAGCCGAAGGTCTCCTGGATGGCCCGTGACCAGCCGGAGACGATCGAGGTGGAGCAGGCCGACAGCTCGAAGACCCGGCGGGCGCACATGGTCGGTGAGTCGAGCACCGAGTTCACGTTCAGGAAGACCTTGTACATCTTGTACGCGGCCAGCATCTGGTCGTAGGGGAGCTCGCCCACGATGTGCGGGACGTATTCGGCGGGCCAGGCGTACTTCTCGTCGACCGTGCCGTTGCGGGCGAAGATGTGCAGGCCCAGCTCGCGGATCGGGGCGAGGACGGTCTCCATCTGCTCGCGGCGCTCGGGGTGCTTGTCGCGGAAGTACATGCCCGCGAAGACCACGTCGTGCAGCCGGCCACGCCGCTCCTGGATCGGGTTGTGCACCCGGGGCTGGGCGGCGAACTGCAGGACGTCGACCCGGTCGTGCCCCAGCACCTCCCGGTAGCGGGGCACCATGTCGCCGTCGCAGGTGAAGACGTAGTCGAACAGCTTGGCCGTGTCGATGAAGAAGTCGAAGTTGGGCGGGTCCTCCTTGTTCCAGAAGACCGTGGGGATCCCCTCTTCGCGGCACCAGTCGATCAGGGCGCGCAGCTCCGGCTTGGGGGCGTTGGAGCCGGTCATCTGGTAGCGCCAGCGGCCCTGGTTGCCGTGCCAGGCCGACTCCACGAACAGCAGCTCGGGACGGCGCTCGGCGAAGATCTCCGGCCAGTCGCGGAGCCCGAACTCGATCTGGTCCCACTCGTATTTGAACGCCATCCGGGAGAAGTCGTCCAGGATGACCGCGACCTTCATGTCCGGCCGGTTGACCGGTCCGGCCGGCCACTTCACCTTCGGCACGTCCACGACGGGCCCCTGGCGGTCGAGCTCCTCGATCACCTCGGCCACCGGCCGGGGCGCCTCGGGCCCCTTGCGGGGCCGCAGCGCCATGCGGAGCTTGCCCGGCAGCCGCACGACCCCCGACCCCTTGGCCCCCGTGATGGCCTCGGCCACCCGGTAGGGCCGCTGGACCTTGGTGGACTCCAGCTTCCACTGCGCGTAGTCCGCGCGGGCCTCGGCGATGGCCAGCCGCCGCTCCAGGTCCCGGACGCGCTCCTCGAAGCGCTCGACGACCTTGCGCTCCTCGGGCAGCCAGTTGATCGGTCCGAGACGCTGGTACTTCGGCTCTTCGGGGGTCTGCTCACTCATGGGGGAACTCATGGGGATCGCCTTTATCCGGGGTCGTGCCAGCGTACGGCTTCGGCCGCGACGAAATATTCGTTTTACAGGGATTTGGGCGGTACGGCCTGTGCCGCCGGAGAGAGGTTGCCGCCCTTGAGCCAGGCCTCGATCACGCGGGCGATCCGGGGGCCGGCCTTGCCGTCCCAGAGCGGGGGCAGCTCGCCCGAGGGCGTCGCCGCGCCGTCGGCCAGGGCCCGGTCGGCGGCGGCGGGCAGCAGCGCCGGGGTGACCAGGCGGTTGGTGCCGTGGGTGACGGTGATCGGCCGCTCGGTGTTGGGCCGGACGGTCAGGCAGGGGACGCCGAGCATGGTCGTCTCCTCCTGCACGCCGCCGGAGTCGGTGACGACCAGCGCCGCGCCCCGCACCAGGGACAGGAAGTCCACGTAGCCCAGCGGGTCGACGATGAGGAGGTTGTCGCCGTTCACCAGCCCGGCCTCGGCCAGGCGGGCCCGGCCGCGCGGGTGCAGCGGCACCGCGATGGGCAGGCGCTCGCTCACCGCCAGCACGGCGTCGACCAGCTCCTTGGCGGAGGCGGGGTCGTCCACGTTGCCGGGGCGGTGCAGGGTGGCCACGCCGTACCGCTCCGGGAGCCCGAGGCGGGAGCGGACCGGGGCCGGGTCGAGGCGGTCCAGCGCCGAGAACAGGCTGTCGATCATCGGGTTGCCGACGAGGTGGACGCGCGCCGGGTCCACGCCCTCGTTGGCCAGGTGCGAGAGCGCGTCCGGCGAGGTGGCGAACAGGATGTCGGACAGGGCGTCGGTGACGACCCGGTTGACCTCCTCGGGCATCTCCCGGTCGAAGGAGCGCAGGCCCGCCTCGACGTGCGCGGTCGGGACGTGGAGCTTGGCGCAGACGAGGATCGCGGCCAGCGTCGAGTTGACGTCGCCGTAGACGACGACCAGCGCGGGCCGGTGCGCCAGGACGACGTCCTCCAGGCCGGTCAGCAGGGCCGCCGTCTGGCGCGCGTGCGAGCCGGACCCGACGCCCAGATTGGCGATCGGCTCCGGCAGCCCGAGGTCGGCGAAGAACACGTCCGACATCAGCGCGTCATAGTGCTGACCGGTGTGGACGATGCCCTGCCTCACCCCCAGGGCGTCGAGACCGCGCACCACCGGAGCGGCCTTCACAAAGTTGGGCCGCGCGCCGAGCACGTGCAGGACGAGGGGATTGTCGGGGTCCGGGGTCGTCCCCAGTGGGGCGTTGTCCCTCATTGACCTCGCCTTTCATGCGGGAGTGTGGCAAACGTTGCCTATGGTACGGTCACGGCGTGGTATCCGATGCCAGCAGGCCAGACTCCTCCAAGATCTCCGCGAAGTCGGCACGTGCCGGTCTGCGGGGGCTCATCAGGGGGTTCGTCCAGCACCCTGTGATCGTCTCCCGAGTCGTGGTGACCAAGGTCAAGTCCGACCCCGTGCGTGTGGCGCAGGCGGCCGCGGAGACCCTCCCGCCGAGGCTCCGCCCCGTCGTGGGACGGTTCGCCTGGCCCGCCGCGCGCCAGGCCAGGTTCGTGGTCCGCAGACTCGGCATGCGCGTGCTCAAGGGCCCGTGGAACGGAGCCAAGGAGCACTTCGACGCCGGCCGGATGACCGAGGCCGTCGCGGTGCTCCAGCCGTACGTCAAATACCCCTTCATCAAGCGCCGGGCCACCTACTACGCCGGCGAGCTGGCGGCCATCCAGCCCAACCCGATCCCGCCCAAGTCCAAGGTGATCGTGGGTGAGCGGATCGAGGGCCGGGTGCTGCACTGCGTCACCAACGCCCTGCCGTACACGCAGGCCGGATACACCGTGCGCACGCACCGGATCGTCACCGCGCAGCGGGCGGCCGGGCTGGACCCGCACGTCGTGACCAGCTGGGGCTGGCCGATGATGCAGGGCCACGTCGACGTCACGCCGTACGAGGAGATCGACGGGACCCCCTACCACCGGCTGCTGCCGAGCGGCGAGGTGCCGTTCGAGAGCCACGGCCGCATGATCCGGGGCGCCGGCGAGGTGACCGAGCTGGTCAGGACGCTCCGGCCGCAGGTGCTGCACGCCGCGACCGACCACCGCAACGGCTCGGTGGCGCTGGCGGTGCGGGAGCGGACCGGCACGCCGATGGTCTACGAGGTCCGGGGCTTCCTGGAGGAGACCTGGGCCTCCCGCGACCCCAAGCGGGTCGGCAGCCAGCGGCACGTGCTTCAGCGCGACCGCGAGGCGTTCATCATGCGCTCGGCCGACGCCGTGGTCACCCTCGCGGAGACCATGGCCACCGAGATCGTCGAGCGGGGCGTGCCCAGAGAGCGGATCTTCCTGGCGCCCAACGCGGTGGACGACTCGCTGCTGACCGCCGAATACGACGGCGCCGCGTTCCGTTCCGCCTACGGCATCGAGCCCGGCGAGATCGTCATGGGCTCGGTGTCGAGCATCGTGGCCTACGAGGGCTTCGCGACCATGATCAGCGCCGCCGCCCTCCTGCGCGACCGGGGCGCCCCGATCAGGCTGCTGCTGGTCGGGGACGGCGCGGCGCGCCCGGAGCTGCTGGAGCAGGTCGAGGAGCTGGGGCTGGGCGACCTCGCGATCCTGCCCGGCCGGGTCGGTCCGGACGAGGCGCTGCAGGCCCAGTCGGCCATCGACATCTTCGTCTGCCCCCGGGAGGACCTGCGGGTCTGCCGGCTCGTCACGCCGTTGAAGCCCGTCGAGGCGATGGCTCTGGGCAAGCCGGTCGTGCTCAGCGACCTGCCGGCCCTGTCGGAGCTCGTCGGCTCCGACGGCGCCGGGCTCCTGGTCCCCGCCGGGGACCCGGAGGCGCTCGCCGACGCCCTGGCCGGGCTCCGCGACGACCCGGCACGCCGGGCCGCGATGGGCGAGGCCGGACGGGCCGAGGTGGCCGCGAAGCGCACGTGGAGCCGTGTCGCGGAGACCTACCGTGACATTTACCGGTCGCTTGCGGGTTGATGGTCCTGTGCCGGTGACAGGTAACCCAGCCGTTTGTGATGCGTTCAATCGCATTAGGCGTGGCTTGCGCGGAGTTGAGATAGCCTTTGCCACCATGAAGTGTTGTTTCCGGCTTTCCAGGGTCACCCTGTGAGTGAGCACAGCCAGCCGGCCGGCGGGCGCGGTGCCCTCGCGGGCGCGGCCGAGGAAGGAGGCCGCGTGAGCGCCTATGACCTGGCCGTGATCGGTCTGGGATACGTCGGCATGCCACTGGCCAAGGAGGCCGCAGCCGCGGGCCTGCGGGTCGTCGGCTTCGAGGTCGACCCCCGCAAGGTGGAGGCCCTCAACGCGGGGCGTTCCTACATCGACGACCTGACCGACGCCGACCTCGAACACATGCTGGCGGGGGGGTTCAGCGCCACGCTGGACGAGTCCGTGCTGGCCGACAGCCGCACCATCGTCATCTGCGTGCCGACCCCGCTGGACGAGGACCACCGCCCTGACCTGTCGGCGGTGGAGGGGGCCACCCAGACCGTCGCCCGCAACCTGTCCTCGGGCACGCTCGTCGTGCTGGAGTCCACGACCTGGCCCGGCACCACCGACGAGGTCGCCCGCCCGATCCTGGAGGCCTCCGGCCTCGTCGCGGGCACCGACTTCCACCTCGCCTTCTCGCCCGAGCGCATCGACCCGGGCAACCCCAAGTACGGCCTGCGCAACACCCCCAAGGTCGTCGGCGGCTACACGGCCGCCTGCCGGGACCGGGCGGTCGGCTTCTACTCCCAGTTCGTCGAGCAGGTCGTGCCGGTCAGCGGCACCCGCGAGGCCGAGATGGCCAAGCTCCTGGAGAACACCTACCGCCACGTCAACATCGCCCTCGTCAACGAGATGGCGATCTTCTGTGACGAACTCGGCATCAACCTCTGGGAGTCCATCGAGGCGGCGGCCACCAAGCCGTTCGGCTTCCAGAAGTTCCTGCCCGGACCGGGCGTCGGCGGGCACTGCATCCCCGTCGACCCGTCCTACCTGTCCTACACGGTGCGCAAGCTGGGCTACCCGTTCCGCTTCGTGGAGCTGGCCCAGGAGATCAACGAGCGGATGCCGTCCTACGTGGTGGCCCGCGTCCAGCGGCTGCTCAACCGGCACAAGAAGGCCGTCAACGGCTCCAAGGTGCTGTTGCTCGGCGTCACCTACAAGCCCGACATCGCCGACGAGCGCGAGACCCCGGCCCTGCCGGTCGCGCGGGCGCTGCTCGAACTCGGCGCCGAACTGGTCTTCGCCGATCCGTACGTCAAGGAATGGCGTGTGGACGGTAACCCGGTGCCGCGTGAGGAAGACCTCTCCAGGGCGGTCGCCGAAGCGGACGTGACGCTGCTGATGCAGCAGCACGCCGCCTTCGACCTGTCGACCGTCGAGGACCACGGCAGACTCGTGCTCGACACCCGAGGCGTCCTCGCCGAGGGTGAACGCGTCGAGCGGCTCTAGCGACGGAGGGCTGCGCGCAGTGCACGTGCTCGTCATGACGGTGGTGCATCACCCCGAGGACGCCCGGATCCTGCACCGGCAGATCCGCGCGCTCGTGGATGCCGGTCATGAGGTCACGTATGCCGCGCCGTACACCGCACGGGGCGTAATGGTCCGGTCGTGGGTGAACGGCGTCGATCTCCCCCGGGCGGCTGAGCGCAAGCGGCTTTCGGCCGTGCGCGCCGCCCGCAAGGTGTTCAAGCGCATGCGCGACCAGGTTGATCTGGTGGTGATCCACGACCCCGAGCTGCTGCTCGCGGTCGTAGGCGTGCGCAAGCGGCCCCCGGTGGTCTGGGACGTGCACGAGGACACTCCGGCGACCCTGTCGCTGAAGCCCTGGCTGCCCGCGTTCCTGCGCCCGCCGGTGCGCTTCCTGGCCCGCATGCTCGAAGGCACGGCCGAGCGTCGCCTGCACCTGCTGCTCGCCGAGACCGCCTACGCCGGCCGCTTCCACCGGGCCCACCTGGTCGTCCCGAACGAGACCTGGGTGCCCGACGACGTGACCCCGCCGGGAGACGACCGCGTCGTCTACCTCGGCTGGCTGTCGGAGGCGCGCGGGGTGCGCGACGCCATCGAGGCGGCCCGGCTGCTGCGGCCCTACCGGGTGGCGGTCGAGCTGATCGGCTACGCCGACCCGCAGTCGCGTCCCATGCTGAACGAGGCGGTGGCCGAGGGCGTGCTGGAGTGGCGCGACTTCATGCCGAACGACGAGGCGCTCAAGCGGCTCGACGGGGCGCTGGCCGGGCTGTCGCTGCTGCACGACGAGCCCAACTACCGCCACTCCATGCCCACGAAGATCGTGGAGTACATGGCCCACGGCATCCCGGTGATCACCACCCCGTCGCCGCGCGCGGTGGAGCTGGTCGAGCGCTACAGCAGCGGCATGGTCGTGCCCTGGGAGGACCCCAAGGCCGTGGCCCAGGCCGTGCTCACCCTGCGGGACGACGTCAGGGAGCGGCATGCTCAGGGCGCCCGAGGGTATGCGGCGGCCCGTGCGAACCATCACTGGCCCAACTCGGCCCGCCGTTTCGTGTCCCAGCTGGAGGCATGGGCAGGGGTTAAAAGCTGATTTCTTGTCTGGCGATGCTGCTTATGTCCGCCTGATCACAAGAACGGTAGTGTCCTGAACGTGCGCTGGTTGACCGCTCTTCTCGGCGTGGCGATCCTCGCGGCGGTGGCGGCGATCGTGCTGGTCCTGCCCAGGGACGGGGACGTCCCGGCGGGCGACAGGACCTCGGCCGCCCCCTCGCCCTCCACCACCGTCTCCGCGGCGCTGACCCCCGAGGCCAGCGCCTTCACCGACCCGTGTGGAACGTTCGACACCGAGATGGCCTCGCCCTACGCGGTGACCGGCTACTGGCTCATCCCCACCGCCGACCACTGCACCTGGCGGCGGCAGTTCGGCGCCATCCACGAGGTGGGCGGCGACACGGTGATCCGGATCGGCTGGGGACTGCAGGCCCGCCGCCTCGACGACGACGGCCGGATCCTGGAGAACAAGAGCGAGGACGACGAGGAAGAGGACAAGGTCGACCCCCGCTACGAGCCGTGCGAGGAGGACGGGCTGCCGTGCGTGGCGGCCGCGGAGCGGGATCTCAAGGCGGCCAACCCGGGCAACCGGGTGAGCTGGACGTTCGTCTACCGGACCGACGAGGCGTTCGGGCCGGGGCTGTTCCGCTGTCCCGAGTTCGAGCGGAAGATCCAGGTCGGCAAGACCGTCTTCTACCGGCTCATCGCGACCGAGGACGGCACCGACGACCCGAGCTGCGCCAACGTCAGGAACAAGGGCCGCGGCTATCACGTGATCCTGATAGCCGCCGCGGAGAAGGACAGCCTCACCGAGCTGCTCGACCTCGGCGACCAGTTCGGCGTGAAGGTCTTCCCCGCGCTGCCGCTGGCCCCGCGCGACCCGGCGCAGAAGACCCGGGCCGCCCAGCAGGGGACGAAGACCCTCATCACGCTCACCCGGCGCATCCTGCAGGACTACGGCGCCCGCTTCCAGGACCGCGTCTCGCTCGGCGGCTTCTACCAGCCCTTCGAACTCCAGATGCGGGAGATGCGCTACACGGGGTCGGACGACCCCGAGGTGGCCAAGCTCGACCACCCGACCCTGCGGGTCTACGCCTCCCAGCACGAGATCGTCGAGCAGGAGATGCCGGGCAAGCCGATCCTGGTCAGCCCCTACATGGACGCGCGCAAGCGGCTGCCGATCAGCGCCAGCCCCAAGCAGGTGGCGGCCGGCTTCGAGGCCCTCGCCAGGACCGGGGTCGGCATCATCGCGCCGCAGGACAGCCGGGGCACCGGCAAGGTCGGCCTGTTCTGGCCGGACCAGCGCGACGACCAGGTGGACGAGCGGCTCCGCACGGTCGTGGGGGAGACGACCAACGGCATCGCCTACCACGGCTCCACCCGCGACTACTACCGGGAGATGGCCGCGGCGCGGACCCGGATGGTGGAGCAGGGCTACAACGTGCAGCTCTGGGCCAACGTGGAGGCGTTCGAGCCGTCCGACGAGAAGTTCTGCGCCGACCGGGCGGGCACCCGGGGGCGCACCGACAAGGAGCGGCTCGACACGGCCGTGACCCAGGTCGGCCGCTACGTCTCCAAGGTCGTCTCCTACATGTGGAGCGACTTCTTCACCTGCGGCTCCCCGTCCCTGGCCGAGGACATCGCCCGCGACCACGACCGGCCGATCCCGGTGGACGCCGTCCGCAAGGAGCGCGACATCCAGGACGGCATGGAGATCCGGGGCTACAACCTGCCCATGGGCTCCAAGGTGACGATCACCTGGGACGGGCAGGAGGCCCCCAAGGTCGTCGACGTGGCCGGGGTGGACCTGACGGAGCCGCCGCCCGACCTGCCCGCCCGGATGACGACGGCCTGGGTCCCGTTCGACTGGACCCAGGTCCCGCCCGGCGCCTGGGTGCGGATCGAGGTCGCCGCGCCCGACGGACGGGCCGCCGCCGCGCCGCTGCACGTCCTGATAAACGCCTGACCGGTGTAACGTGCCTGGCATGGTTCCGCGCATTCCCGTCAGCGTGGATCTGGTCGTCCTCACGGTGCGCTGCCAGGCGCTGAGCGCGCTCGTCTGGCGGCGGGACAAACCCCCCTATGAGGGACGCTGGGCCCTCTCAGGCGGCTTCATCCAGCTCGACGAGGACCTGCCCGCGGCGGCGGCCAGGGTCCTCGCCGAACGGGCCGGCCTGCCCGGCGCCCCGGTCCACCTGGAGCAGCTCCAGACCTACGGCTACCCCGACCGCGACCCGCGCCAGCGCGTGCTGAGCGTCGCCTACCTCGGCCTCGCCCCCGACCTGCCGGCCTCCACCGAGGCGCACATGAGCTGGCAGCCGGTCTCCTCGCTCCAGGAGATGGCCTTCGACCACCGGCGCATCATGGTCGACGGGATCGAGCGCGCCCGGGGCAAGCTCGAATACACCCCGCTGGGCGCCGCCTTCTGCCCCCCGGAGTTCACCGTCGCCGACCTGCGCCGGGTCTACGAGATCGTCTGGGGCCGCGCCCTGGACCCGCGCAACTTCCACCGCAAGGTCACCAAGGCCGAGGGCTTTCTGGTGCCCACCGGCCGCACCACCACCCGCGACGGCGGCCGCCCCGCCAAGCTCTACCGCCGGGGCCCGGCTCTCCTGCTCCACCCCCCGATGCTCCGCTCGCTCAAGGAGTAGGCGCGGGGTCTCAGAGCTCGTCGATCTCCGTCAGGTCGAGGTCGACGTCGAAGGGGACGCCGAGCTTCAGCCGGTCGTGGTGGATGCCGGTGGCGACGTAGGACCTGGTGGCCGGGTCGAGCTCGTAGACGTAGACCGTCGGGCGGCCGTCCTTCTCCTCGATCCGCCAGAAGTGGGGGATGCCCGCCGCCGCGTAGAGCGCGGGCTTGCGCTCCCGGTCGCGGATCTCGGACTCGGTGGAGACCACCTCGACGGCCAGGACGACGTCGGCCGGTTGATAGGTGGTCTGCCTCGGGCCCTTGACGGCCTCGGCACGCACCACCAGGACGTCTGGCTCGGGCCGTTGCCGCTCACCGAGCGTCACGGTCATCTCGCGCTTGACCCGCAGGTCCGGCGGGACCGCCCGCCGCAGCGCACTCTCCAGGAGGAAGAGCGTCGACATGTGGAAGTTGGTCTGGGGGCTCACGAAGACGAGAGTGCCATCGATCAGCTCGGTGTGCGGGGGAATCTCCCGCAGCCGGTCGAGGTCATCGGCGGTGAAACCATCCGATGACGGGATGATCCAGTCGGGGACGGACTCCCGCTCGGACGGCTCCGTCTCGGCCGCCTCCGCGTCGGACGGCTCCGTCCCGGTCGCCTCCGTGTCGGGCTGCTCGGTCTCGGCCAGCGGTGCGGTGCTCATGTCGTCCTCCCGGTCGGGCACGCCTCTCACCTCCAGTCTTCCAGGATGATGCCCCATCCGCCCGCTCCTCATAAAGTAAGGCCATGCCTCGTTTCCGCGCGATCCTGGACACAATGCCCCCATACAAGGCGGGCAAGGCCGTGGTGTCAGCCGACGGTCGGTCCTACAAGCTGTCCTCGAACGAATCCCCCTACGAGCCGCTGCCCTCCGTGGTCGAGGCCGTCGCGAAGGCCGCGACCGAGATCCACCGCTACCCCGATCCCGCGGCGACCGGCCTGACGCACGCCCTCGCCGAGCGGTACGGCGTGCCGCCCGAGCACATCGCGCTGGGCGCGGGCTCGGTGACGGTGGCCCAGCAGCTCTTCGAGACCGTGAACGAGCCGGGCGCCGAGGTGATCTACGCCTGGCGGTCCTTCGAGGCATACCCGCTCCTGGCCGACCTGGCGGGGACGGTCTCGGTCCGGGTCCCGCTCCTGGGGGAGACGCACCACCTGGAGGCCATGGCCGAGGCGGTCACCCCGCAGACGCGCATGATCTTCGTCTGCAACCCGAACAACCCCACCGGCACGGTCGTCCACGCCGCCGAGCTGGAGGCGTTCCTCGACCGGGTGCCGGAGAACGTGCTCGTCGTCCTCGACGAGGCCTACCGGGAGTACGTCAGGGACGCCGACGTCACCGACGGTCTCACCGTCTACCGTGACCGGCCGAACGTGGCCGTGCTGCGGACGTTCTCCAAGGCGTACGGCCTGGCCGGGCTCCGGGTCGGCTACCTGATCGGCGGCGAGGCGGTGGCGACCGCCGTGCGGAAGACGACCGTGCCCTTCGCGGTCAACCACCTGGCCCAGGCCGCCGCCGTCGCCTCCCTGGCGGCCGAGGACGAGCTGCTGGAGCGGGTCGACACCGTGGTCAAGGAGCGCACCCGGGTCCGCGAGGCCCTGATCGCCCAGGGCTGGACGGTGCCGGTCTCCGAGGCCAACTTCGTCTGGCTCCGGCTGGGCGAGCGCACGACGGAGTTCGCCGAGGCCTGCGCGGCCGAGGGCGTCGCCGTGCGTCCCTTCGCCGGTGAGGGGGCCCGCGTCTCCATCGGCTCCGCCGAGGCCAACGACACCTTCCTGGCCGTCGCCGGGGCCTTCGAGAGGCCCTGACGCGACCCGAGAGGCCCTGACGCCCTCGCCGGGGCCCGAGCCCGCTCTCGCCCCGGTGCGGCCGTCAGAGCCGTCTCGGGCCGCCCACGGCGGCCTCCCACCGTTCACGTGGCCCTCCGCGCCCGGCGGTCCCGTCCCGAGGTGGGGGCCGGCGGGCCCGCGCGTCACACGGTCGCCGGCTCCCTCTCCTCGACAGGGGCCTTCTTGCGGCGCTCGGTGGAGACCACCAGGGCCACACCGAGAACGATCACCAGGCCCGCGGCGAGCATCGAGCCCGTGACCGGCTCGCCCAGGACGAGCGCGCCGAGGGCGACCGCCACCACGGGGTTGACGTAGGCGTAGGTGGAGACCAGGGAGATCGGGGCGCTGCCCAGCAGCCACACGTAGGCGGTGAAGCCGACCAGGGAGCCCATCACGACCAGGTAGGCCAGTCCGGCCCAGGAACGCCCGGAGACGGCGCCGAGGTCGAGGTGCTCGCCCATGACCGTGCTGGTCAGTACCAGCCCGGCCCCGCCCGCGGCCATCTCGACCGCGCTCGCGGTGAAGGGGTTGGCGGGCATCGGGATCCGGGCGGACAGGAACGAGCCCACCGACCACGACATCGACGCCAGCAGGATGACCGCGATCCCGATGCCGTCCGACGCGCTGCTCCCGCCGGTCAGCGACAGCACCGCCACCCCGCCGAAACCGATGAGCACCCCGGCCAGCGTCAGCAGTCCGGGCCGGTCCCGGGCGACGATCCTGAAGATCACCAGCCAGAGCGGCACCGAGGCCACCAGCAGCGCCGCCAGCCCGCTGGAGATGTGCTGCTCGGCCACCGCGACCATGCCGTTGCCGGCGGTCAGCAGCAGCAGCCCGACCAGGGCCGCCCCGCCCAGCTCCTTCCAGGTCATCCGGAAGGCCGGCCGCCCCCGGAGCAGGAAGACCACGGCGCCGAGGACCAGCGCGGCCGTGGTGAAGCGCATGGCTCCGCTGAGCAGCGGCGGGATGGTCTCGATGACGATTTTGATCGCGAGGTAGGTGGACCCCCACACCACGTAGACGATCGCCAGCGCTCCCCAGATGAGGAGCGATCCGCGGCTGTCAGCAGTGTCATGACCCATAGCTCATGACAATATCGCCCGTGCCCGGAACGCGGCTCGCGGGGTTCACCCCTTGAGACAGGTCGAGACGGGCCCGCGCGGACGTGGTCAGGGGCCGCGCCGTACGTGGTCCGGGACCCGCGCCGCAGGTGGTCCGGGGTTACACCGCATGTGGCCCGGGACCGCGCGGACGTGGTCCGGGGCCACGCCGTACGTGGTCAGGGGCCGCGCCGCACGGGCGGGCGCGGCCCCGGACCACGGGACGGCCGGGCGGGTCAGCGGCTGCCGAGCTTCTCCACGATCAGGCGGTAGAGCTGGCGGGGGCGGCCCGGCTGCGGGGTGCGGTTCGGCGGAAGCGGCCACGCGAGTCCCTCGTCGACCAACGTGCGCAGCAGCCGCCGTGCCGTACGCGGCGTGACGCCGAGCATCTTGCCCGCGCTCTCCGCGTCCACCACCGTGTCCCCGCCCTCCAGCTTGGCCGCCAGCCGGGCCAGCACCTCCACGCCCTTCGGCTTCAGCGGCCCGCCGCCCTGCGGAGGCATCCGGGGCGCGGGGACCAACGCCCGGCCCTCGCGGTCGACCGCGAAGCCCTGGGCCTGCTTGCCCGCCTGCGTGCGCGCCAGCGCCGCCCGCGCGTGGGACTCGGCGTCATGGGCGGTGCGGCCCATGCCGACCCCCACCTCCACGGCCAGGCCGAGCTCGTCCCGCACCCGTGCCGCGAACGGCAGCACCCGGAACCCCTCGGTGGCCGTGGCCACCGAGCCGCGGGTCGCGGTGACCATGTAGCTGTGGTCGTCGACCGAGGTCACCGACGCGTTGATCCGGTTCGCCTCCTGCACCAGCAGCCGGTGCAGGGACAGCCGGAGCTCGTCGCGCCAGTAGCGCGGCGCGGCCCGGCGGACCGGCTCGCGGAGCGTCGGCACCTCCACCAGGATGACGGTGAGCTGCGACTCCTCCAGCCGGTGGTGGGCGCCGAGCAGGGCGGCCGTGTGCAGCGCCGTACGGACCGCCGCGGACGTCGGCCGGATCCTGACCACCGGGACCCCGGCCGTCTGCAGGCGGTCGGCGACGGCGGGCAGGCAGGTCAGCGCCCCGCTGGTGCTGCCCTGCCGGGCCAGGCGTTCGTGGAAGGCGGCGATCGTCCCGGTCGCCCCCGGCTCGTCGCGGCTGTGCACGTCACCGACCGGCAGGCTCAAGTCGGTGTAGGCCTCCTCGACGTCGGCCCGGCTCAGCACGTCGACGCTGACCCTGCGCGGGTCGATCCGTTCGTCCAGCGCGGCCCTGGCCAGGGCCGCGATCAGCGCGGCACCGCCGAGCTGCACGTACGTCGCCGGCATCGTCAGCACGCCCGAGCGCCTGGCCAGGTCATAGGGGACCGGGCTGGCGAACAGGCAGGCGTCCACGCCTGCCCCCAGGCGGGTGACTTTGTCGGCGGCTTCCTGCTCGTCCCGGTAGGCAGCGGCTACCAGGCGGCAGGGCAGGGGCGCCGCCGCGTGTCCCATCAACATCACTCGCTCGACGAGGTCATGGGGGCCCACCACACCGATAGTGAGGTCCGGTGTCATGGCACCCGGGCGTGACACTCGTGGAGTTTCTTCGGCCCGCTCGACCAATGTTCGTCCCATCTTGCTGTCCGTTTGTTTTCGGCTCTCTTTTGGAACGATCGCTTGCGGGGGCCGTAATGTCACGCCCGATTTGCCGTCAATTCCGGGACGAACCCCCCGGCTAAACCCCTAACTGTTACTGTTTACACAGGTCAGAGCGGTTTTTGAGTGACTGAAACCCGCTGATTATGAGGAAGAAATCTCTCGCCTCACATCTGCGCCCAGGGCCTGCATACGCTCGGCCAGATATGAGTGGCCGCGGTCGATGAGATAACCGGATTCGATCAGGGTCTCCCCTTCGGCGGCGAGACCGGCGAGAACCAGGGCGATTCCGGAACGCAGGTCGTGCGCGGTCACCTCGGTCCCGGTCAGCGGGGTCGCGCCGCGGACGACGGCGCTGTTCTCCTTGACCTCGATGTCGGCGCCCATCTTGTTCAGCTCGGTGGCCAGGGCGAACCGGCCGTCGAAGATGCGCTCGTGGATGTAGCTGGCGCCGTCGGCGAGGCAGGCGACCGTCATGATCGGCGACTGCAGGTCGGTGGCGAAGCCGGGATAGGTGTCGGTGATCACGTTGATCGGGCGCAGCGGGCGGTCCCGGCGCACGTGGAGCACCGCGCCGTGGTCGGCGAACTCCACCCCCATCTGCTCCAGCTTGTAGCGGACCACGCCGAGGTGGTCCAGGTCGGCGCCGACCAGGTTGACCTCGCCGCCGGTGATGGCCGCGGCCATGGCGAACACGCCCGCGTCGAGGCGGTCGGGCATCACGGTGTGCTCGACGGCCTGGAGCTCCTCCACGCCCTCCACCGTGATGAACCCGGTGCCGCCGCCGCTGATCCGCGCGCCCATCCGGGTCAGCATCTCGATCACGTCGAGGACCTCGGGCTCCAGCGCCGCGTTCTCGATCACGGTGGTGCCGCGCCCGAGGGCGGCCGCCATGATCAGGTTCTCGGTGCCGGTGTGCGAGGGGGTGTCCAGATACAGCGTGGCACCGGTGAAACCGGCCGTCTTGACGTGGATGACGGAGTCGCCCTCGTCCACGATCGCGCCCAGGCGCTTGTAGCCCAGGTAGTGGAAGTCGAGGTTGCGGCTGCCCAGGTTGCAGCCGCCCACGCCCTCGATGATCGCCTCGCCGAGGCGGTGCAGCAGGGCGGGGACGAACAGCACCGAGCCGCGGAAGCGGCGGGCGATCTCGGCGGGCAGCACCGGGCTGCTCAGCGTGGAGGCGTCGATCACCAGTGTGCGCTCGGCCTCGTGGAGCTCGACCTTGGCGCCGATCGCCTCGGCCAGCTCGACCGCCCGGCGCACGTCCTCGATGATCGGGACGTTGCGCAGCACCGTCCGGCCCTTGGCCGCCAGGAGCGCCGCGCCGATCATGGGCAGTACGGCGTTCTTGGCACCCTGGATGAAGGCGGTTCCACGCAGTGGGGTGCCACCGCGCACGCGGTAACGGACCATGCGACATGCTCCTTGGGGAAAGGGGAAGCGGGGATTCGGCTGATGCGGAGGCCAGTGGCGGCAGCCGGGGGTTATCGGCCAACAGTAGCCGCTGGATGCCCCTGAACCGGCCACTTCGGGTGGCGACTACCCGCTGTGCCGCCGATCATTCGGTCGCTCGCGAGCCTCCCCGCAATGGTCCCGCATCCGCGCCCCCGCCTGGCCGCGGGGGCGACCGTCCGGCAGTCCCGAGTCCCGCCCGCGCGGCCGGACGGCCGCGCGGGCGGGACCGGCTCCCCGCGCGGCGGACACCGGGTCGCTCACGCGGCGCGGGTCCCCCTGCCGGCCGGGGTGAGCGGCGAGGCGGCCGACAGGAGGTTGTCGGCCCGCTGGTCGACGAAACGGGTGACGACCTGCTGGCCGTAGCCGAAGGCCATGGCCCAGACCAGGATGGCGGGCTGGGAGCCGAGGCCCGCGAAGCCGGGGACGAAACCGGAGTTCAGGATCAGCAGGCCCAGCACGGAGGTGGCCACCCCGGCGGGGGCCTTGAGCAGGTTCTGGACCACCGCCAGCGAGTAGCGCGTGGACAGCTCCGAGCGGGTGGAGAGCGAGGCCGCCGTGGCCAGCGCCGCGCCCAGCATGCCGATCAGGGCCACGAGGGGGACGTCGCCGTGGCTGGGCCGCAGGGCGCCGGTCGGGCAGATCTGCGCGGGCATCAGCCCCTGGGCCTGGATCACCGCCTGGTTGCCGCACATCGGGATGACGTCCGGCCAGATCGCGCCGATGGCCACCACGCCCAGCACGATCAGGGTCAGCATGACCACCCCGCCGAGCAGCAGGTTGCGGAAGCTGCGGACCCGGCCGGTCTCCATCGCCTGCGCGGTGTAGGCGGCCCGCAGCACCGACTGCATCAGCGGCCTGTCGTCCTCCGCCAGATCCCCGGCGGCGAGCCTGGCCTGCAGCTGGACCAGCCGGGGGTCGTCGCCGGGCAGGTAGGCCCGGCCGATCGCCACCACCTCGGGCACCCGGCCGCACAGCTCCGCCGTCGGCAGCACGCCGTACAGCATCACGGTCGCGCTGTTGACGTTGGACCAGGCGCCCTCGATGGCCTGGCCGGTCAGCCAGCGCCGCAGGCCGTGCTTGCCGCGGGCGTAGGTCTCGGCGCGGGCCAGGTGCGTGCCGATGCCCTCGCCCACGGACACGAGCTGGCCCGCCTCCTCGCGCATGGTCAGGGCGCGCTCGGCGTCGGCCCGGATCTCCTCGCTGCGGGTGGCGACGTAGACCCGCCAGGTGCCCGGCCAGCGCAGCACGCCGGTGTCGCCGATCCGTTCGGGGACCGCTGACTGGTCGAGCGACATCTTTCCTCCGTGGGGGCGGAGCGGCCGGGGACGGGGCAGAGCCTGCCCCCGGCTTATCGCGACATGCCGATCAAGCGCTACGTCCTGCGATGTCCGTGCGGTGGTGCGAGCCGCGCATCCGGATGTGGCCGACCGCCTCGTAGGCCGCCGCGCGCGCCGCGGCCACGTCGGGGCCGGTGCCGACCACGCTGAGCACCCGCCCGCCGCTGGAGACGATCCGGTCGCCCTCGAACGCGGTGCCGGCGTGCAGCACGTAGGCGTTCTCGACGGTGTCGGACAGCCCCTCGATGACGTCGCCCTTGACGGGGTCGGCCGGGTAGTTCTCCGCCGCGACCACCACGGTCACCGCGGCGCCGTCGCGGTAGGACAGCGGTCCGAACCCGCCGAGCGTCCCGTCCGCGCACGCCAGCAGCAGGCCCGCGAGCGGCGTCTCCAACCGGTCCAGCACGACCTGGGTCTCCGGGTCGCCGAACCGCGCGTTGAACTCGATCACCTTCGGCCCCTCCGCCGTGAGGGCCAGCCCCACGAAGAGCACCCCGGTGTACGGCGTGCCGCGCCTGGCCAGCTCGGTGACGGTCGGCAGGACGGTCTCGGCCATCACCCGCTCGGTGAGGTCGCCCGGGGCCCACGGCAGCGGCGTGTAGGCGCCCATGCCGCCGGTGTTGGGGCCCTTGTCCCCGTCGTAGGCGCGCTTGTGGTCCTGGGCGGGCTGGAGCGGCACGGCCGTGGTCCCGTCGCAGAGGGCGAACAGCGACACCTCGGGGCCGTCGAGGAACTCCTCGATGACGACCCGCCCGCACGAGGCGGCGTGCCCGAGCGCCTCGTCGAGGTCGTCGGTGACCACCACGCCCTTGCCGGCCGCGAGGCCGTCGTCCTTGACCACGTACGGGGCGCCGAACTCGGCCAGGGCCGCGGCGGCCTCCTCGGGCGTGACGCACGTGCGGGACCGCGCGGTGGGCACGCCCGCCGCGACCATGACGTCCTTGGCGAACGCCTTGGAGCCCTCGATCCGGGCGGCCTCCTTGGAGGGCCCGAAGCACGGGACGCCCGCCTGCCTGACCGCGTCGGCGACGCCGGCGACCAGCGGTGCCTCAGGGCCGATCACGACCAGGTCGGCCCCCAGCTCCCCGGCCAGCCGGGTGACCGCCGCGGGGTCGGTCGGGGTCACCGGATGAAGGGTCGCGACCTGTGCGATGCCGGCGTTGCCGGGAGCACAGTGAACCTCGGTGACCTGGGGATCTGCCGTCAGCGACCGGCACAGGGCATGCTCACGCCCGCCGGATCCAATCACAAGAACGCGCACTCGCGAGAGCCTATCGGCCCCCGGCCGGCCATCCATCCACAGGCTGTGGACAACGGGTCCCGTGTCGACGGGCCGCGTCGGCGGGGCGGCGCGCACGCTCACGGCGCACGCTCATGGCGCGCTGTCGTGGCGTAGGACCGTGGCGCGGTTCCCGTAACACCGCGTCCGCGGGCTCCGCCGTCGAAGACGGCGGATGCGACCGTAAATCACGCGGGAATTTCGTCAGGTTATGGATGATCGCTTGTTGCGGCCGGGAGTACGCTTAAGGGGCGTGCCCAGATCTGTGCTAAGTTTGGGCGGCTTTGCCTGTCTCTTACTGATTGGAGGTGGTTGGGAATGTCCTCTGGCGATCCCAGCAGTACGTGCCCGCGCACGCACTGTGTGCGCACTCTCGACCACTCCGGATCAGTGCCCGACCGGCTCCCACGCGCATTCCCGTTCGAACTGAGGTGACATCGCGTCGCGCGTGAACGGTGCTGGGTTGGGCGGGAAAGGTTTGCCATGCGCTCCTCGCTCCTTTTTCCCCGCATCAAGCACGCACGGGCCGTCCGTGCCCCGCACGCCCCCGCCGTCCCGGTCCGTGACCGGATGAACGGCGTCTGCGTCCCGCCGAGCGACTCACTCGTCGAATACGCCGCCTACGTCGACGGCAAGAAGATCGACGCCCTGGGCATCCCCGACGCCCTGGAGCTCGTCCGCGCGCACAACGCGGCCGACGAGAAGAGCAACGCCTTCGTCTGGGTCGGTCTGCATGAACCCGACGCCCCCGAGGTCGAGTGGCTGGCGGAGGTCTTCGCCCTGCACCCGCTCGCCGTCGAGGACGCCGTCAAGGCTCATCAGCGCCCCAAGGTCGAGCGCTACGGCGACTCGCTGTTCGTGGTCCTCAAGACCGTCGCCTACCTCGACCACGACGTGTTGACCGCCACCAGCGAGATCATCGGCACCGGCGAGATCATGGTGTTCGTCGGGCCCGACTTCGTGGTGACCGTACGGCACGGCAAGCACTGCCCGCTGTCGGAGGTGCGCGAGCGCCTGGAGGACAAGCCCAAGCTCCTCAACCGCGGCCCGACCGGCGTGCTGCACGCGATCGCCGACCACGTCGTGGACCGATACCTCAACGTGGCCGACCTGATGCAGGCCGAGCTGGAAGACGTCGAGGCCATGGTCTTCGCCGACGTCAGCGCCCGTGACATCGGCCGGATCTACAACCTCAAGCGCGAGATGATCGAGATGAAGCGGTCCGTCACCCCGCTCCAGTCGCCCCTGTCGACGCTGGCCCAGCGCCGGATGATCCCCTCGGAGATGCGCGAATACTTCCGCGACGTCGTCGACCACCTGGCCCGGGTCTGCGAGCAGGTCGAGTCGTCCAACGAGCTGTGCAACTCCATCCTGCAGGCGGCGCTCGCCCGCTCCAACGCCCTCGCCAACGAGGACATGCGGAAGATCTCCTCGTGGGTCGCGATAATGGCCGTCCCCACGATGATCGCCGGGATCTACGGGATGAACTTCGAGCACATGCCCGAGCTCGACTCCGTCTTCGGCTACCCGGTCGTGATCGGTGTGATGGTGGTCGCCTGCTCGCTGCTCTACCGGGGTTTCCGCCGCAACGGCTGGATGTGACCACGGCGCGTCCGCCGGGGCGCGGGAGGGCCGGGCCGCCCGGCCATGCCCTCCCGCGCCCCGGCGGAGCCGTGCGACCGCCGGACGGGTGCCGCAGGGGCGACGGCCCGGGCGGGGCCGCTACGCGCTCGCCCGGCGCATCGGGGTGGCGGGCGGAGGGACGCGCATGCCCCGCTCGGCCCACAGGGCGCGCATCCGGTCCGGATAGTCGGTGACGATCCCGGCCACCCCGAGGTCGAGCATCTCGGCGGCCCGGCCGGGCTCGTTGACGGTCCACACGACCAGGGGCAGCTCGGCCTTCTCGGCCCGGCGCGCGAGCTCCTCCTCCATCAGCACGTGGTCGGGGGACAGGGCGGTGCCCCCGGCCGCCACGGCGGCGGCCGGGATGTCGCCGTCGAAGTCCTCAAGCCGCAGGCCGTCGAGCCAGGCGCTGTCCATGGTGGCGCGCTCGATCAGGGCGTAGCGCCGGGTCGCCGGGGCCAGGGAGCGGGCGGCCCGGAGGATCCGCCAGTCGAAGCTGAGGATCGCCGCCCCGTCGAGCCGGTGGTGCCGGTCGAGCTCGGCGACCACCAGCTCGGTGAACTCCTGGGGGTCGGCGCTGAGCTCCGGCCTCGTCGGATCGGACTTCAGCTCCACGTGCATCCGGACGCCGTCGGCGCCGTAGGCGTCCACCAGGCCCAGCACGGCCCCGAGCGTCGGCATCCGGGTGTCCGGCACCGGCACCTGGGTGCCGACGAAACGGTCTTCGGGGTGGCGCGGCAGCCGTACGCCGCAGTCGAGGGTGCGCAGCTGGGCCAGCGTGAGCTCGCCGACCGGCCTGCCCACGTAGGGGAAGAGCGGATCGCCGTGGCGGGCCGGCCGGGTGTCGGCGCTGGTCACCGCCGACACCGTGAGGTCGTGGGTGAGCACCAGCCGGCGGTCGGCCGTCAGCGCGACGTCGAGCTCCAGCGCGTCGACGCCCAGCTCCAGGGCGTAGGCGAACCCGGGCAGCGTGTTCTCCGGGCGCAGTCCGCGGGCTCCGCGGTGACCATGAATCTCGGCATGCACAGAGGGACCCTACCGACCCCGCGCGCCGATCTCTCGGTACGGCTCGCGCCCGGCGGCCGCCGGGCGCGAACCTTACCGGGAGCAGACTAGATCATCGAGTGGATCTGGAGTGTCTGGGTGCGGCCGGGGCCGACGCCGATGGCGGAGATCCGGGCGCCGCTCATCTCCTCCAGGGCCTTGACGTAGGACTGCGCGTTGGCGGGCAGGTCCTCGAAGGTCTTGGCGCCGGTGATGTCCTCCTGCCAGCCGGGGAACTCCTCGTACACCGGCTTGGCGTGGTGGAAGTCGGTCTGGGTCATCGGGATCTCGTCGTAGCGGACGCCGTCGACCTCGTAGGCGACGCAGACCGGGATCCTCTCCAGACCGGACAGCACGTCGAGCTTGGTGAGGAAGAAGTCGGTGACGCCGTTGATCCGGCTGGCGTAGCGGGCGATCACCGCGTCGAACCAGCCGCAGCGGCGGTTGCGGCCGGTGGTCACGCCGTACTCGCCGCCGGTGGTGCGCAGCCACTCGCCCATCTCGTCGTCGAGCTCGGTCGGGAACGGGCCGGAGCCGACACGGGTGGTGTACGCCTTGAGGATGCCGATCACCCGGGTGAGCCGGGTCGGCGGGATGCCGGAGCCGGAGCAGGCGCCGCCGCTGGTCGGGGAGGAGGAGGTGACGAACGGGTAGGTGCCGTGGTCGATGTCGAGCAGGTTGCCCTGGCCGCCCTCCAGCAGCACGACCTTGTCCTCGTCGAGGGCCTTGTTCAGGATCAGCGTGGTGTCGGCGATGTGCGGCTTGAGGCGCTCGGCGTAGCCGAGGTATTCCTCCAGCACCATGCCGGCGTCGATCGCCCGGCGGTTGTAGATCTTGGTGAGGATCTGGTTCTTCTCGCCGAGGGCGACCTCGATCTTCTTCTGCAGGATGCCCGGGTCGAGCAGGTCCTGGACCCGCACGCCCATCCGGTAGATCTTGTCGCCGTAGGCGGGGCCGATGCCCCGGCCGGTGGTGCCGATCCTGGCCTTGCCGAGGTAGCGCTCGGTGACCTTGTCGAGGGCCTTGTGGTGGGGCATGATCAGGTGCGCGTTGGCCGAGATCAGCAGCCGCTCGGAGGAGACCCCGCGGGCCTGGAGCCCGTCGATCTCGCTCAGCAGCACGCCCGGGTCGATGACGACGCCGTTGCCGATCACCGGGATGACGTTCGGGGAGAGCACTCCCGTGGGCAGCAGGTGCAGCGCGTACTTCTGGTCGCCGATGACGACCGTGTGACCCGCGTTGTTTCCGCCCTGGTATCTGACGACGTAGTCGACCTTGTCGCCGAGCAGGTCGGTCGCCTTACCCTTGCCCTCATCGCCCCACTGGGCGCCCACGAGAACGACAGCCGGCATCGCTAATCTCCTACCACAAAAACGAAAACCCCTGACGCAATCGCGACAGGGGCTCTTGCGTGGAGAGAATACCCGACCGTGTCACATTTGGGGGATCTCCCACCCCCGGGCGGGAGATCCGGGGCTCAGCGTCCGAGCAGTTCCTCGGCCGCGTCGGCGCTGGAGTCCTTCAGGAACTGGAGGCAGCGTTCGGCCTCGTCCCGCTCGCCGATGGCCTGGGCGGCGCGGGCCAGGGCGTGCAGGCAGCGCAGGAAACCGCGGTTGGGCTCGTGATCCCAGGGGATCGGGCCGTGGCCCTTCCAGCCCGCCCGGCGCAGCTGGTCGAGGCCGCGGTGGTAGCCGGTGCGGGCGAACGCGTAGGACGTCACGGCGTGCCCGCCGGCGAAATACTCGTCCGCGAGCGTGGCCCACGCGGCCGGGTAGGAGGGGAAACGCGCGGCGACATCTGATGCTTGGGCGCCGGATTGCAGCGCCTCTCGGGCCTCGGGCAGGTCCGGCAGCCGGGTGGGTGGCGGGCCGGCGATGAGGTTCTCGTGCGATTCCATAACGACAGTCCTACCCGTTACACCGGTGTCAGGCCAAGATCGGCCCCCGAAGACGCGCTCCGGGGACCGATGTGTCACCCTGGCGGACCCGCCGCCGGGGCTCCGAGCGTCGCGGCCCGGACGTTGTGAGCGCTCCGGACGCGCCGCGCGTGCCGGAGCCGGCCGTCCGGGACCCGGCGGTCGGGACCCGGCGGTCGGGACCCGGCGGTCCGGGGTGTTTGTGCTCAAGTGAGCACGTCCAGGGCGTCCGTGCCTAGGAGAGCTTGGTGCCGGCGGACTTCAGGTGCCGGCACGCCTCGACGACGCGGGCCGCCATCGAGGTCTCGGCGGCCTTGCCGTACGAGCGGGGGTCGTAGGCCTTCTTGTTGCCGACGTCGCCGTCCACCTTGAGCACGCCGTCGTAGTTCTTGAACATGTGGTCGGCGATCGGGCGGGTGAAGGCGTACTGCGTGTCGGTGTCGATGTTCATCTTGACCACGCCGTAGGAGATGGCCTCCTGGATCTCCTCCAGCAGCGAGCCGGAGCCGCCGTGGAAGACCAGGTCGAAGGGCTTCTCCTTGCCGTGCTTGGCGCCGACGGCCTCCTGGATGTCCTTCAGCACGCTCGGGCGGAGCTTGACGTGGCCCGGCTTGTAGACGCCGTGCACGTTGCCGAAGGTCGCGGCGAGCAGGTAGCGGCCCCGCTCCCCGAGGCCCAGCGCCTCGGCGGTCGCGAGGGCGTCTTCGGAAGTGGTGTAGAGCTTCTCGTTCATCTCGCCGACGACGCCGTCCTCCTCGCCGCCGACGACGCCGATCTCCGCCTCCATGATGATCCTGGCGCGGGCGCACTTGTCCAGGAGCTCCTTGGCGATCTCCAGGTTCTCCTCCAGGGGTACGGCGGAGCCGTCCCACATGTGCGACTGGAACAGCGGGTCCTGGCCGCGCGCCACCCGCTCCAGGGAGATGTCGATCAGCGGGCGGACGAAACTGTCCAGCTTGTCCTTCGGGCAGTGGTCGGTGTGCAGCGCCACCGTCACGGGATATTTCGCCGCGACGACGCGGGCGTACTCCGCCAGAGCCGTCGCGCCGGTCACCATGTCCTTGACGGTGGTGCCGGACAGGAACTCGGCCCCGCCGGTCGACACCTGGATGATGCCGTCGCTCTCCGCCTCGGCGAAACCTCTCAGAGCGGCGTTGAGAGTCTGGGACGAGGTCACATTTATCGCCGGGTAGGCGAACTCGTTCGCCTTGGCCCGGTCGAGCATCTCTGCGTAGACCTCTGGGGTTGCGATAGGCATCGGTGTCATCTCCCTCGAGACGGCTGTGAACAGCTGGCGGGACTTTGGAGACATAGCCCGTTGGCCAGTATTCCGGGTTCCTTCCCGGCCGGATAGCTCCGTCACCACTTCTACCTGTGCCGTATCTCGATCTGGGCCCTTTCCGCCGGTAGGCTTCACGCCGATGGACCTCCTGCACAACATCCTCGACCCCAAGTGGTGGCTCGGCCTGCTCGGCCCGTTCGCCACCATCGGCGTCCTCGGCATCATCTTCGCCGAGACCGGGCTACTGCTCGGCTTCTTCCTGCCGGGCGACTCCCTGCTCGTCGCGGCGGGTGTCTTCAGCACGCCCGAGGCGGCCGCGGCCATCGAGGGCCTCAAGCCGCTGTCGTTCCCGCTGCTGCTGGTCCTGGCCCCGGTCTGCGCCATCGCCGGAGCCCAGCTGGGCCACCACCTCGGCGCCACCTACGGCCGCAGGATGTTCGACCGGCCCGACTCCAAGCTCTTCAAGCAGGAATACGTCGACAAGGCCGAGCACTACTTCGAGAAGTTCGGCCCGTCCAAGGCCGTGGTCCTCGCCCGGTTCATCCCGATCGTCCGCACGTTCCTCAACCCGGTCGCGGGCATGCTCGGCATGGACCGCAAGCGGTTCTTCCTGTGGAACTGCGTCGGCGGCATCATCTGGACCGACGGCCTGCTGGTCTTCGGCCGCCTGGTCGGCTCGGCGGTGCCCGACATCGACAAATACATCCTGCCGGGCGCTCTGGTGATCATCCTGCTCTCGATCATCCCGATCGTCAGGGAGTTCATGAAGAACCGCAAGGACGGCGGCGTCCCCGCCGTCCCGCTGCCGCAGGGCAAGCACCACCGCAGCACGCCGACCGGCCCGTCGAGGGGCGACGGTCAGCGATAACGGTCCGCGGAGGTCGGTCGTGGGACCTCCGCCTCAGCCGCTACCCTCCACTGTGTGGGACGCCACAGGTCTGATCCGATGGGCATCGCCCGCCTCGTCCTCATGGGCCTGGCGGTGCTGGCGCTGGTCGCCCTGATCGTGGTCGGCGTCCTGTCCCTGGTCGGCACGCTCGGCTCCGGCACCGAACCGGCCGCGCGGCCCACTCCGGCGGCCTCGCCCTCCACCCCGCCCTCCGCCACCGCCGGGCAGACCCCCACGGTCCGCGTCCAGTGCCTGCGGGAGCACTGCCCCAAGGTCTTCCTCAGGGTCGCCGGGGGCGACGTGCTGATCGACCGGGAGATGGCCGCCGACGAGCAGGCCCAGTCCTTCGACGCCAAGGTCGACGTGGTGCTGACCGACTCCGCCTCCGTCCGCGTCGAGGTGAACGGCGCCGTCCGCCCCCCGGGCAAGGCCGGGGAGCGTCAGGAGTTCACCGTCTCCCGCGACTGACCTCTCCCCGGCCCTCAGGTCCCCGGCTTTCAGGTCCCGGGCTCGCAGGCCTCCGGCTTTCAGGTCCCGGCGCCCAGGTCTCCGACGCTCAGGCCAGGCCGAGGTCCTGGAGGCTGTAGGCGGTCCGGTACGGCAGGCCGGCCTCGGCGATCGCGGAGGCCGCGCCCCGGTCCACGATCGTGGCCACGGCGACGACCTCGGCGCCGGCCTCGCGCAGCGCCTCCACGGCGGTCAGCGGGGACCCACCGGTGGTGGAGGTGTCCTCCACCGCCAGCACCCGCCGGCCCGCCACGTCCGGGCCCTCGATCCGGCGCTGCATCCCGTGCGCCTTCTGCGCCTTGCGCACCACGAACGCGTCGAGTGTCCGGCCCCGCGCCGCCGCCGCGTGCAGCATGGCGGTCGCCACCGGGTCGGCGCCCAGGGTGAGCCCGCCGACCGCGTCGTAGTCGAGGTCCTCGGTGAGATCCAGCATGACCCGGCCCACCAGGGGTGCGGCCTGCCCGTCGAGGGTCACCCGGCGCAGGTCCACGTAGAAGTCCGCCTCCTTGCCGGAGGACAGCACCACCTTGCCGTGCACGACGCCCTTGTCCTTGATCTGGGTCAGCAGGTTCTCACGATCGCTCATGGCAACAAGGTTAGGGCGGTTCCGGCAGCGCCCGGATCGTGCCCCCACGGGTGCGGTCACCATCGCCGCGCCCGGACCCGGTCCGCCGGAGGCAACGGCGCGATCCCGGTTTGGTCATGCCGTGAAGCGCGGAATCATCCGACAGGCGACTCCGAGTAATCGTGAGGTAACAATGAGTGCAAATATGGCTCAAGGTGATGCCGAACTGCTGGCCGAGGCGCGGCATGGGGACGCGGCGGCCTACGGCCGGCTCCACGGACGGCACGCGCCTGCGGCCCGGATCCTCGCCCTCCGGCTCGTCGGCGGTCCCGCCGAGGCGGAGGAGGCCGTGGTGGAGACGTTCGCCGGGATCCTCGGACTCCTCAGGCGGGGCGGCGGCCCGCGGGAGGCGTTCCGGCCCTACCTGCTCACCGCGCTCCGCCGTACGGTCCATGACAGGCCGCCGGTGGAGGGCGGCCAGGCGGCCACCGGGGAGATGGAGGCGCCCGACCCGGACGCGTTCACCGAAGGGACGGGGGCGCCCGAGCCGGACGCGTCCTTCGCCGGCCCCGCGCCGACCGGCCCGGCACGCTCGCCGGCCGTCAGGGCCTACCGGTCCCTGCCGGAGCGCTGGCAGCTCGTCCTGTGGCATACGGGGGTCGAGGGGGCCACGGCCGCCGAGGTGGCGCCCCTGCTGGGCCTGACGGCCGGTGGGGCGGCCGCCCTGGCCCGCACGGCCAGGGCGGGGTGGCGCCAGGCATACCTGCGGGCCCGTCTCGCCGGGGTCCCGAGGCCGGGATGCCGTCCCGTGCTGGGCGGGATGGACGCCTACGTGCGGGGCGCCCTGGCCAGGCGCGAGAGCCGGGCCCTGGACGGGCACATGGACGACTGCACCGGGTGCCACGAGGCGTTCCTGGAGCTCACCGACGTCGACCGGAGCCTGCGCGCCACCGTCGGCCCGCTCGTCGCCGGCCCCGCGCTCGCCGGATACCTCGCGGCTCTGGGCGGCGTGGGCGCCGCCGGCACGTCCGGACCGCCCGGCCGGTGGCGGCCGGCGCCCACGGCGCGGCGGCGGGCGGTCGCGGCCGGCGCGGCGGCCGGAACGGTCACCCTGGCGGCGGCCCTCGCACTGGTCTCGGCCCGGGGGCCGCAGGCCGCGCCGGCCGCCCCGGTCCCGGATCCGCCGCCGATCGCCGCCCCGGCGCCCGTGCCGCAGGACCCGCCGTCCCCACCGCCGTCCCCGCCGGGCAGGACGTCCTCGCCGGGGGAGGGAGACCGGTCGCGGGGGCGGGCCGGCCCCCGGCCCGCCGCGCCGCCCTCCGGCGGAGGAGCGGCCCTCGTGCCCGCGCCGCGCCTGATCGCCAGGATCGACGCGCTCGGCGCGCTGGTCCGCTCCGAGACGGGCATCGTGGCGGTACGGCTGCGCAACGTCGGTGCGGGGAAGAGCGGGGAACTCGTCGCCGACGTCGGCCTGCCGTACGGGGTGACGGTCTCCGCGGCGGCGCGCCGGGGGCGGGCGGTCTCCGTCGTCAAGCCGGTCGGCACGGTCGACGGCTGGGCCTGCCGCGCGGACGTGGCGGGCGCGCGGTGCTCCCGGGGGCCGCTGGCGGCGGGCCGGACCACAGCGATCTTCCTCCGGGTCGTGGTCTCGCCGGCGGCGGACGAGGGGGCCGCGCCCTCGGTCCGGGTCTCCACCCCGGGGGCCGGGGTGACGGCCAGGGCGCGGACCGGGGTGCGGGCCGTCGGGGCTCCGGCCCGGTTCGCCACCGACGGCCAGGTGGTCACCTCCGCCATCGGCAACACCTTGCTGGACTGCGCCCGCGCCGACCGCCGGTGCCGGGCCGCCCGGTCCCGCCGGGGCCACAGTCGCGACAACGACCTGTGGAGGATGAGGCCCTTCGACCAGGACCGGGACGGGTCGACGAGAAGTTCGAGCGCGGCCCGGCTGTCCCTGCCCAGGAGAGCCAGGCTGGTCTGGGCCGGGCTCTACTGGTCGGCCAGCGCGCCCGCGGACGGCCGGATCAAGTTCAAGACGCCAGGGGACGGGGGCTATACGCGGGTGCGGGCCGACCGGGTGACGGAGCGGCGGCTGCCCGCCGGGACGGCATACCAGGCGTTCGCCGACGTGACCCGGCTGATGGGCGGGCTCCGCGGGACATACTGGGCGGCCGACGCCTCGCTCACGCCCGGCGTCTCCCGGCACGCCGGATGGAGCCTGGTGGTCGTCGCGGCCGACTCCCGCCGGCCGTACAGCCAGGCCGTCGTCGTCGACGCCGCCACCGTGGTGGACCGGGAGCACGGACCCGCGTGGATCCCCCTCGACGGGCTGACGTCCACGGCCTCGCCCGCCCGGGTCGACCTGGTGACCTGGGAGGGCGACGCCGACCTGAGGGGAGAACGCGTCACGCTGGGCGGGCGCCCGCTCCGGCCGGACGACGGTGACCGGGACGCGGACAACCCCTTCGACGGGTCCGCCACGGGGGCCGAGGGCACGGACCTGACCTTCGGCACGGACGTCGACGGCTTCCGGGCGCCCCTCGGCCCGAACCCCGTCCTCAAGGTGAGCACCGGCCGTGACGTCCTGTTCTTCGGCGTGGCGGTGGTGCGGGTCCAGGTCCGTTCGTGAGGGTCCCGGGGGCCGCCCGTGAGGTCCGGGGGTCCGGGAGGTCCGGCCGGAGCGCCGCAGGTTCCGGCGGGCCACGGTGGGTCCCGGTGATTTTTCCGTGCGGCGAGAAGCGGCGGGGAGTGTGGAACGGGCCAATAAAGGCCGGGGACAGGTACGGCCAACGGGGGCGGTCTCAAGAACTGGACGAACTGGTACGGTCTGCGTGAACACTCCGGCGTATGGTCAGGCGCAGGTCGAATCGTCGGGATTCACCCTCGGACGATCAGTTGCTTGATTACCCTGAGGAAGGGCCGTCTGGCTGGTCTCTCAGAGGTCTTTCAGGCTTGTCTGAGCCGAAGGGGCGGGCCACGTAGGAAGGGCGGTGTCGCGTGGATCGCTGCGCGCTGTTCGTGGACGCAGGCTACCTGCTGGCCGACGGCGCGATGGCCGTGCATGGGACCCGCCATCGCGAGGCGGTCTCCTGGGACTACCCGGGTCTGCTCAAACTGCTCGGCAACCTGTCCAAGGAGCGCACCGGGCTGCCGCTGCTGCGCTGTTACTGGTACGAGGCGAGCGTCGAGGGCCGCCGCACCGCCGAGCACGACGCGCTGGCCGACCTCCCCGGCCTCAAGCTCCGGCTGTCACGCATCCGTCCCGGCCGCCGCGAGGGCGTGGACGCCCAGGTCCACCGCGACCTGATGACGCTGGCCCGCAACAGCGCGGTCTGCGACGCGGTGGTGGTCAGCGGCGACGAGGACCTGGCACAGGTCGTCTGCGACGCCCAGGACCTCGGCATCCGCGTCACCGTCGTGCACATCGCCGCCGACGGCGGCTGGGCGGTCTCCCGCTCGCTCCGCCAGGAGTGCGACGACCTGATCGAGATCGGCAGCAGCCACCTGCGGCCTTACGTCAGCCTGGCCACCGGCTCCCCGGAGACGCCCGCCCTGAGCAACGGCCACCAGCCGGCCGGCAACGGCCAGGCCACCGTCGCCCTCGGCAACGGCGCCCCGCCCACCGCGCCGGCCCCGCTGGTCCAGGCTCCCCGGGCCACTCCCGCGCCCGCCGCCCCCCATCCCGCGCCGCCGTCCTACCCGGCCTACAACCACGAGCCCCCGCCGGCCCCGGCCCCCCAGCCGCCGCAGGCCCCCGCGCCGCAGCCCCTGGCCGCCCCCAACAGCCCGACCGGCCCGCTGCCGACCCCCCAGCAGGCCCAGCAGTACGGCACGGGCAACACCGGCGGCATGCCCGGCTACCAGCCCGGCCAGCTCGGCGCCTACACCGGTCCCCAGGCGGCCCCCGTGCCGGTCCAGAACGCCTCCAACAGCAGCACGACCACCCTGTCCGACGCCGTGAAGGCCGCCCACAAGGAGGGCCACGACTTCGGCGAGTCCGTCGCCAAGGACGCCCCCGCCCTGTGGCTGGAGGCCGTGCTCGCCCGCAAGCCCCGCATGCCCTCTGACCTGGAGGCCCGCCTCCTCCAGGGCTCCTCCCTGCCGATCGACTTCCTCCTCCACGACGAGGTCCGCCACGCCCTCCGCCGGGGCTTCTGGGACGCCCTGGAACGCGCCCGCCGCTAGGCTCCGCCGGCCTGGGGCCCTGGAACGCGTCCGCCGCCGGGCTCTGCCGGCCCGAGCCGTCGCCGTGCTGTCTCTGCCCGCTTCCGCCGGCCGCCGCAGCGGGGCGGGTTCCGGCCGGCCTGCGCGGCCCGCGCAGGCCGCACAGGCCCGGCTCGGTGAAGATCTTCTCTCCGGTGGGTCTGGGCGGGTCAACGTCTTGCCACGGATCGGAACCACCGCACGTGTCGCGCGCGCTCACCTCTGCCGTCAGGCGAATCTGCCCTCCAGCGCCGGTGCCGTTCCCCGCGGCCTGGTGGCTGGAGACAGTCCGTAGCCAGACGAGAGGAAGTCGATGATGAGGCACATCCGACGGATGTGTTACCCGGTCGCCGCACTGGCGATGCTGACCGCACCCCTGACTCTGCTCAGCGTGCCCCAGGCCGACGCCGCGCGGATCGATCCGGCCCAGGCGGCCCTGCGCGCCACGCCTGATCCGGCCTCCTGCCCGGGGCGGGTGGCGCTGGTCAACGGAGGCTTCGAGCGGCCCGTCGTCACCGGCGGCGCGGTCGGCTTCTTCCCCGACGCCTCGCAGAACGGCGTGCCGGGCTGGCTGACGACCGCCACCGACCGCCAGATCGAGCTCTGGACCGGCCCGCCCAACCCGACCAACGCCGCGCCCGCCGAGGGCAGGCAGTTCGCCGAGCTGAACGCCAACCAGGTCTCGACCCTTTACCAGGACCACCCGACCACCCCAGGGGCGAAGCTGTACTGGCGGCTGTCCCACCGCGGCCGCCTGGGCGTCGACACGATGAGCCTGGACATCGGCGCGCCCGGCTCGCCGGCGCCGCAGAAGGTGGTGTCCGACGGCGCCACGGGCTGGGGCGCCTACGCCGGCACCTACACGGTGCCCGCCGGCCAGACGACCACCAGGTTCGCCTTCCGCTCCATCTCGTCGGCCGGCGGGAACCAGGGCATCGGCAACTTCCTGGACGACGTCTTCTTCGGCACCGCGCCGTGCGTCGTCGTCACCAAGGCCGCGATCCCCGTCGGCCCCGTCGACGTGGGAGATGTGATCACCTACCGGCTGACCGCCCGGAACGAGGGCGGAGCGGCGGCGGAGAAGGTGCGGCTCACCGACGCCGTCCCGGCCGGGACCTCCTACGTGCCCGGCTCGCTCCGCGTCGTGGACGGCCCCGACGCCGGGGCCAAGACCGACCAGCCGGGCGACGACCAGGGTGATTTCGACCCCGTGGCGGGGAAGGTCTCCTTCTCGCTGGGCGACGGCGCGACCGGCTCGGCACCCGGTCGGCTGCCCAACACCGCCGATCTGCCCGGCGGCACCACGGTGGAGTTCCAGGTCAAGGTCGACCGGGCCGCCGCGGGCAAGCAGATCACCAACCAGGGCACCGTCGGCTACGAGAACCAGCTCGGCTCCACTCCCGAGCCGCTGACCTCGACCTCCGGTGAGACCCTCACCAAGGTCAACCCCGCCGTCGACCTGAGTCTGGTCAAGTCCGCCGACCTGACCAGGGCCACCGTCGGCCAGACCGTCACCTACCGCCTCGCCGTCCGCAACGCGGGCCCCAACGACGCCACCGGGGTCACGGTCAAGGACGTGCTGCCGCCCGGCCTCGCCTTCGTCTCGGCGACGCCCTCGGCCGGTGCCTACGACCCCGGGACCGGGACATGGACGGTGGGCGCGCTCGCCAAAGGTGGCACGGTCACGTTGACGATCCACGCCAAGGCGGTCTCGGTCGGGACCAAGACCAACACCGCCACCGTCGGCGGCGACCAGAAGGACCTCGACCCCGCCAACGACACCGACACCGTCAAGATCTGCGTCGACCCCGTCCCGGCCTGCGCGGACTGCGATTCGACCCGGTGCCCGTCCTGCACGCCGCGGAACAAGGGGTGATCTCCGTCCGGCCGGTGCCATGCGGCTGGATCTGACTCCTGAACCTGTCCTGTGAGAACCTGTTCTGACTGCCCGCGACGGCACGGTGCCTGCTGTCGTGGGGCGCGGCCGGCGGCTCACAGGACCGCCTGCGCCCCCGGTGAGGGCGGTCCACAAGACTCACCTTGAACACCGGGGCTGCGGGAGGATCGGGAGCCGGGCGCGGACTCGCGAGGGTCACCCCATGGCCGGACGGGGGCCGGGCGCGGCCGTGCTCATGCTCTCCTCCGCGGAATCTTCCATGGAGCCTTCCGCGGGGACGGCGGAGGTGGGCTCGTAGCCGCTGGCCTGCAGGGCGAACAGCCGCGCGTACTCACCTCCCAGCGCCACGAGCTCGCGGTGGGAGCCGCGTTCGGCGATCTTCCCCTCGCTCAGCACGACGATGAGGTCCGCCTCCCGCAGGGCTCCGAGCCGGTGTGAGATCAGGACGCTGGTACGGCCTGCCCGGTGCCGGCGCAGTCCCAGGTGGACGGCGTGCTCGGCCTCCGCGTCCAGGCCGGAGCTCGGCTCGTCGAGGATGAGCAGATCCCGGTGGTGACGCATCAGGGCGCGGGCCAGCGCCAGCCGCTGCCACTGCCCGCCCGACAGCACCACCCCGGCCTGCTGGTCCTCGTCGTCACCGAAGAAGATCCGGCTGAGCAGCGTGTCGTAACCCTTCGGCAGGTCGGCGAGCGTGTCGTGGATCCCGGCGCGCCGGGCGGCGGTCCGGACGAGCTCCGGATCGGCGCCCGCGGCCAGGTCGCCCAGCATGATGTTCTCGCCGGCGGTGAGGTCGTAGGACATGTAGTCCTGGAACACCACGCCGATCCGTTCGCGCAGGTCGGCCGGGCGCATGTCACGCAGGTCGACGCCGTCCCAGTGGATGGAGCCGCGGACCGGGTCGTACAGCCGGCACAACAGCTTGACCAGGGTGCTCTTGCCCGCCCCGTTCAGGCCGACCAGGGCGACGGCCTGGCCGTGCGGGATGAAGAGGTCAACCCCCCGCAGCACCCAGGGGTGCTCGTCGTCATAGCGGAACCACACGTCGCGCAGCTCGATGCCCTCTCGCAGCGGGGGCAGCGCGGTGGGCTCCGCGGGTACCGGGAGGCCGGGATCAGCCTGGACGACACCGAGATAGTGCCCGAACATCAGCAGGGCGTTGTGCGCGCTCGCCCACTGGCCGACGATCGAGGTCAGGGCCGTCTGCACCCCGGCGACGGCGGCGACGAACACCGAGACGTCCCCGACGCTCAGACCTCCCGCCGTGGCGGCCAGTACGGCCCAGAACAGGCCACCGGCCGCGACGGCGGCGCCCAGCAGGGACAGCAGCCCCTGGCTGCGCAGCGTCCGCCGGTCCAGATCCCGTTCGGCCTCGTTGACGGTCTTGAGTTCGGTGAGCATCCGGGTGCGCAGGAAGTCACCCAGCCCGAACAGCCGCACCTCCTTGGCGGCGTCGGGGCTGGTGAGGAGGGCGCTGAAGAAGATCTGGCGACGCGTGTTGGAGCTGATGCCCCACATCGTGCGGGCCCTGCGGCGGCTCAGCGCGAGCTGCACCCTGGCCGACGGCAGCGCGGCGGCGATGACGATGACGACCATGACCGGGCTGAGCACGGTCAGCGTGGCCATGAACCCCAGCAGCGTCAGGAGGCCCTGGCAGATCGCCAGGGACGAGCCGACGATCTGCTGCGGGGCGTTCTGACCGGCCTCGTGGGCCAGCCGCAGCTCGTCGTGGAAGGAGGGGTTCTCGAAGCGGCTGAGCCCGGGGTCGGCGTTGACGGCCCGGAACAGCCGGTCGTAGATCAGTCGTTGGAGCCCCCGGTGCAGCTGCCCCGTGAGGTACTCGGAAACATGTGGCAGGACGACCAGAGCCAGACCCGCCACCCCGAGGGCGGCCGCGAGGGGGAGCAGGACACTCCGGCCCCCGTCACCGGCCAGCCCGTCGAGAACCAGCTTGGTGAGCCAGGCGGTCGCCACCGGTGCCGTCCCCATGAGCAGCACCACCACCAGTGAACCGGCCACGGCGGCAGGCTGGGCCTGCCAGGCCAGCTCGCCCGCCGCCCGCCCGCGGTGGAGAAGGGACCCGGTCCCCGAGCCCTCCCCGCCGGGCTCCCTCACGTGCGCGCCGCCAGTGGCAGCCGGTCCGGGGCGTCCGCCGCAGCGGTGATCACCGCGCGGTCGTCGACGAGATAGAAGGTCGGGAAGAACGACACCTGGAACGCCCGGGCCAGTGGCCCGTCCGGTGGTTCGACGACCACGGGAGCCACCGGGGCCAGCGCGGCGGTGAACACGCCGGCGTCCTCCGGGTCGCCCGTGACCACTGCCAGCGCGCGTCCGGGCCCCAGCTGTCCCGCCCAGGCGGTGAACTCGGGCAGCCGCTCGTGGCAGGCGGCGCAGGTGGTGGAGAACATCCCCACCAGGGTCGGCCCGGTGAAGAAGTCCTGTGACACGGTCGTGCCGTCAGACGCGGAGGCGGTGAACTCGGGCAGCGCGGTGCCGGAGGCCACGAGCGGCGGTCTCGTCGACCGGCCGTTGGCGAGCTGGGCCGAATGCTCGCGGAGGCGGCGGATGACGGCCAGGGTCAACAGGAGGTTGACGGCGCACAGGGCCCCGACGAAGACGACGGCGACGACGAGGTACGGCATCGAGATCCCCTCACAGGTGCCCGGGAGTGGGCGGTGGCCCGGCGAACAGGTCGGCCAGGTCGTCGAAGAAGACGACGGTCAGGGCGAGCACACCGGCGCCGGCCATCGCGATGGCGACGCCCGCGGGATGCGCGTCACCCGGTGCGGTGAGCAGGTGGGCCACGCCTCCCGTCGCGGTGACGGCGAGCAGGCCCGCGTTGCGGATCAGGTGCCTGCCGCTCAGCGGGGTCGCCGTGGCGCCGAAGCAGCGGCAGGGGGTCCGGGAACCGGAGCGCACGACCCGCGCGATGCCCGCGTAGAACGCCAGCAGTACGGCGCCGGCCAGCACGAAACCGGCCGGCACCGTCCACTGGACCGTCAGCAGTACGACGACGCACGCCTCGGCGAGGATCACCGCGACGCTCAGCGGCGTCGCCCTGCCGGTGGCGAGCGGGACCATGTCCGGCACGGAGGCACGGAAGGCAAGGAAGGCCTCCCGGCCGCGCACCTTGCCGAACACCGCCATCAGGAAGACGACGCCCAGTGCGCATCGGCAGGCCAGCGCCACGTACTGCATGACGGTCACTCAGCCGGAGTCTCGGTCAGCGCCAGGGGGTGCAGGCCGTGCGACCGGCGGCGATGCAGCACGTCCGGCGTACGGTGTACCCGACCCACTTCGTCTCGTCCCAGCACGTCTCAGCGGCCGCGGAGGCCGTGGGGAGCAGCCTGTCGAGCAGCCGGTCGCCCAGCTTGCCGAGGGAACGGATCATGAGATCTCCTCTGTCGAACCGTACGGTGTGATCGATACCGATTGGTCATCGAGCGTTGTGTGCCATCTCCGTGCGGCCGGAGTCGGTGATCATCGCTCGTTGGCGCCTGCACCGTAAGCCGGACCAAGATCAGAGAATAATGGTGAAGATCGCCACACCAGCGGTCACGCTTCGACAGTTTCTGATCTTGACATCTGCTCGCGGAGTGATTTCGGCCTGCTCTGGGCGTCTTTTATAGCTAGTTTCGGATAGGTGCCTTTGGGGCCGGCTCACCAAAAATCCTCTCCGCGGAGACACCCCGCCGGACCCTGTCCCGGTGCGACCGGCCCGCGTCGGCCTCGCCGACGCGGCATGCGCCCTCTCCCGTGCGCCGGGTCCCAGCCGGCCCGGTGGAGGCCGAGTGGCGCGTACGGCCTCGCGAGGGCCGCGCGCCTACGCCTGGCGAGGCCCGCTGCGTCTACGCCTGGCGAGGGCCGTCGTGCCTACGCCTGGCGAGGGCCGCGCGCGTGCCACGCGAGGGCCCGTCCGGACGCGGCCGTGCTCAGGTGAGGGCGTCCAGGCCCGCCCTGAGGTGGCTGAGGCGGTGGGCCAGGTCGGACAGCGGCCCCGCGAGGCTCGGGTCGTTGGCCTTGCGGGCCAGCTCGCTGACTCGGGCGAGCTCGTCCTCGACCGCGGTGAGGCGCCTGGACAGCTCGGGGAGCACGGCCGCCTGGTCGGACGCCTCGCCCGGCGGCAGCTCGGCGGCCAGGCGCTCGCGGAGCATGGAGGCCTGCTCGGCCAGGCGGCGGTTCATGTTGTAGAGCTCGACGAACACCGCGACCTTGGCCCGGAGCACCCAGGGGTCGAACGGCTTGGTGAGGTAGTCGACGGCCCCGGCGGCGTAGCTGCGGAAGGCGTAGTCGGGGGCGCTGTCGACCACGGTCAGGAAGATGATCGGGATGTTGCGGGTGCGCTCGCGGCGCTTGATGTGGGAGGCGGTCTCGAATCCGTCCATCCCCGGCATGCGCACATCCAGCAGGATCAGCGCGAACTCGGTGTTGAGCAGGGCTTTGAGCGCCTCTTCGCCAGACCTGGCCCGGACGGGTATCAGGTCGAGGGAGCTGAGGATTGCCTCGAGCGCGATCAGGTTCTCCTCCCGGTCGTCCACCAGGAGGATTTTCGCTCGCTCAGGCATTGATCACGCCCCTTCGTCGGAGTCACCGGCCGGCTTGCCCCGGGTGAGCCAGCCGCGCAGGCGTTCGAGCAGGCGGTCGACGTCCACGGGCTTGGGCACGTAGTCGGAGGCGCCCGACGCGATGCTCTTCTCCCGGTCGCCCTGCATGACCTTAGCGGTAAGCGCGATGATCGGCAGATCGGCGAACTGCGGCATCCGGCGGATGGCGGAGGTGGTGGCCCAGCCGTCCATCTCGGGCATCATGATGTCCATCAGCACCAGCGCGACGTCCTCGTTGCGTTCGAGCTGCTCGATGCCCTCGCGGCCGTTCTCGGCGTAGACCACCGTGGAGCCGTACCGTTCGAGGACGCTGGTCAGGGCGAAGACGTTGCGGATGTCGTCGTCCACGATCAGGATCTTGGCGCCGGTGAGCGGGTCGTCACCGCCCTTCCACGCCTGGGCCTCCTCCTGCGGGAAGTGCGGGACCGGCATGTCCTCCGGCAGCGCCAGCTCCGGCAGGTCGTCGGGCTCCTCCAGCACCCCGATGAGCGTCTGGCTGCGCGGCGGGGAGTTGGGCGCGGCCGCTCCGCCGTCGCGCGAGGACAGCGGTCCGCCGTAGGACGGCGGCAGGTAGAGGGTGAAGGTGCTCCCCTGGCCCACCTCGCTGACCACGTGGATCTCGCCGCCGAGCAGGCGGGCGATCTCGCGGCAGATGGACAGGCCCAGGCCGGTCCCGCCGTACTTGCGGCTGGTGGTGCCGTCGGCCTGGCGGAACGCCTCGAAGATGACCTCCAGCTTGTCGGCGGCTATGCCGATGCCGGTGTCCACCACCTCGAAGGCCAGGATGCCGTCGGCGCCGCGCAGGGTGTCGTCCACGAAGGTCACGGCACGCTGGGCGTGGATCACGCGCAGCCGCACCTCGCCCTTGGGTGTGAACTTGATCGCGTTGGAGAGCAGGTTGCGCAGCACCTGCTGCAGGCGCTGCTCGTCGGTGCGGAGCTCCTGCGGGATCGACGGGTCGACCTCGACCGCGAACGACAGCCCCTTGTCCTGGGCCAGCGGCGCGAAGGTGGCCTCGAAGTAGTCGACGAGCTTGGGCAGGGAGATCTGCTGGGGGTGGATGTCCATCCGCCCGG
The DNA here is from genome assembly GCF_030811595.1 of Streptosporangium brasiliense. Classification (NCBI taxonomy): domain Bacteria; kingdom Bacillati; phylum Actinomycetota; class Actinomycetes; order Streptosporangiales; family Streptosporangiaceae; genus Streptosporangium; species Streptosporangium brasiliense. Next base: position 1,350,368 of record NZ_JAUSRB010000002.1, on the reverse strand, counting down.
CCTCGACCTTGGACAGATCGAGGATGTCGTTGATCAGCTGGAGCAGGGCGGAGCCGGCGCCGTGGATGGTCCGGGCGAACTCCACCTGCTGGACGGTGAGGTTGCCCTCGGCGTTCTCGGTGAGCAGCTTGGCCAGCACGAGCAGGCTGTTGAGCGGGGTGCGCAGCTCGTGGGACATGTTGGCCAGGAACTCGGACTTGTAGCGCGAGGAGACCGCGAGCTGCTCGGCGCGCTCCTCCAGCGTCCGGCGGGCCTGCTCGATCTGGAAGTTCTGGATCTCGATGGCCCGGTTCTGCTTGGCCAGCAGCGCGGCCTTGTCCTCCAGCTCGGCGTTGGAGCGGCGCAGCTCCTCCTGCTGGCGCTGGAGCTCGTCGGAGCGTTCCTGGAGCTCGGTGGTGAGGCGCTGCGACTCGGTCAGCAGGTCCTCGGTCCGGGAGTTGGCGATGATCGTGTTCATCGTGACGCCGATGGTCTCGACGAGCTGGGTCATGAAGTCGTGGTGGACCTCGCCGAAGTGGCTGAAGGAGGCCAGCTCCACGACGCCCAGGACCTGGGTCTCGAACAGGATCGGCAGCACGACGATCTGGGCCGGGGCGGAGGAGCTGAGGCCGGTGTCCACGGTGAGGTATCGGGCCGGGACGCTCTCCAGGATGATCCGCTTGCCCTCGAACGCGGCCTGTCCCACGATCCCCTCGCCGACCGAGAAGCGCTGCCGGATCTTCGAGCCGGGGCGCGCGCCGTATCCGGCGATCAGGTAGAGGTCGTGGTCGCCGGTGGGCTCGGCCAGGTAGAAGGCGCCGTAGTGGGCGGAGACCAACGGGGTCAGCTCACTCATGATCAGCTTGGCGACCTCCATCAGGTCGCGGTGGCCCTGCATGAGGCGGGAGATCCGCGCCAGGTTGGACTTCAGCCAGTCCTGTTCCTGGTTGGCCTTGGTGGTGTCGCGCAGCACCGACACCATCGTGTTGATGTTGTCCTTCAGCTCGCCGATCTCGCCGCCGGCGTCAACGGTGATCGAGCGGGTCAGGTCGCCGGTCGCGACCGCGGTGGTGACCTCGGCGATCGCGCGGACCTGGGTGGTCAGGCGGCCCGCCAGCTCGTTCACGTTCTCGGTGAGGCGCTTCCAGATGCCCTCGGCGCCCTCGACGCGGGCCTGGCCGCCGAGCTTGCCCTCGGAGCCGACCTCGCGGGCCACCCGGGTGACCTCGGAGGCGAAGGAGGAGAGCTGGTCGACCATGGTGTTGATGGTGGTCTTGAGGGCGAGGATCTCGCCCTGGGCGTTGACGTCGATCTTGCGCGTGAGATTGCCGTTGGCGACGGCGGTGGTGACCTCGGCGATGTTGCGCACCTGGTAGGTCAGGTTGTTGGCCATGGAGTTGACGTTGTCGGTGAGGTCCTTCCACACGCCCGAGACGCCGCGGACGCGGGCCTGGCCGCCGAGCTGTCCTTCGGTGCCGACCTCGCGGGCGACGCGGGTGACCTCGTCGGCGAACATCGACAGCTGGTCGACCATGGTGTTGAGGGTGTCTTTGAGCTGGAGGATCTCACCCTGGGCGTCGGCGGTGATCTTCTTGGACAGGTTGCCCTGGGCCACCGCCGTGGAGACCGCCGCGATCTGGCGCACCTGGGTGGTCAGGTTGTTGGCCATGACGTTGACGTTGTCGGTGAGGTCCTTCCAGGTGCCGGAGACGCCGCGCACCTGGGCCTGGCCGCCGAGCTGTCCTTCGGAGCCGACCTCGCGGGCGACGCGGCTCACCTCGGAGGCGAAGGAGGAGAGCTGGTCGACCATGGTGTTGATGGTGGTCTTGAGGGCGAGGATCTCGCCCTGGGCGTCCACGTCGATCTTGCGGGTCAGGTCGCCGTTGGCGACGGCGGTGGTGACCTCGGCGATGTTGCGCACCTGGTAGGTCAGGTTGTTGGCCATGGAGTTGACGTTGTCGGTGAGGTCCTTCCACACGCCCGAGACGCCGCGGACGCGGGCCTGGCCGCCGAGCTGTCCTTCGGTGCCGACCTCGCGGGCGACGCGGGTGACCTCGTCGGCGAACATCGACAGCTGGTCGACCATGGTGTTGAGGGTGTCTTTGAGCTGGAGGATCTCACCCTGGGCGTCGGCGGTGATCTTCTTGGACAGGTCGCCCTGCGCCACCGCCGTGGAGACCGCCGCGATGGCCCGGACCTGGGTGGTCAGGTTGCTCGCCATGACGTTGACGTTGTCGGTGAGGTCCTTCCACACGCCCGAGACGCCGCGCACCTGGGCCTGGCCGCCCAGTTCGCCCTCGGTGCCGACCTCGCGCGCCACCCGGGTGACCTCCTCGGCGAACGCCGAGAGCTGGTCGACCATCGTGTTGACGGTGTTCTTCAGCTCGAACATCTCGCCGACCGCGTCGACGGTGACCTTGCGGCTCAGGTCTCCCCTGGCCACCGCGGTGGTGACCAGCGCGATGTCGCGGACCTGGGCGGAGACGCGGCTGGACATGGTGTTCACGGCCTCGGTGAGGTCACGCCAGCTGCCCGACATGCCCCGCACGTTCGCCCGGCCGCCCAGCCGGCCCTCGGTGCCCACCTCGCGCGCCACGCGCGTCACCTCGGAGGTGAACAGGGAGAGCTGGTCGACCATGCCGTTGATCGCCTTGCCGAGGCGGCGCACCTCGCCCCGTGCTCTCCGGTCGAGGTCGATCCGCCGGGACAGATCTCCCTTGGCGACCGCGTCGATCACGTCGGCCGCGCCGCTGACCGGCCCGACCAGGGCGTCGATCAGCGAGTTCACCGAGTCGACGCTCTCCGCCCAGGAACCCACGCCCGGACCCGCGGTCAGGCGTTCGCTGAAGCGGCCCTCCTTCACCACCTCGCGGCGGACCCGGTGCAGCTCGTTGGCCAGGTGCTCACGGCGGTCGGCGACCTCGTTGAGCAGCAGGCGGATCTCACTCAGGATCCCGGGAGGAGCATGCGGCACCCGGCGGCGGAAGTCGCCGTCGCGCCAGGTGATGAGTGTCTGAAGAATCGGCTTGAGATCCGATTCGCTGTAACGTCGCTCCTCGACGTCGGGCACGGTGTTGGCCGTGGTCATAAGACCTCCTTGACTCCCGGGGGCGCAGCCGCGAGTCATCCCAGTCTGTCACGGTGCGCAACCCACAGTCCCGCCTTCGAATTACCCCATGCGGGCGCGAAGTGTGGTAGGCACGGAACAGTGACCAACGCTCCCCGAGCCGTCCTGGCCGCGACATTCGCCCCAGGAGACACGGCCGTCCCCGCAGTCCGGCGTTTCACCAGAGAGGTGATGACCGCCTGGGCTGCCGCGTCCGTGCTCGACGTGGCGGAGCGGCTGGCGGGGGAGCTCGTCGGGCAGACGGCCGAGGTGCCGTTCGAGGTCGTCTGGAGCCATCTGGGAGACGGTGTCCAGATCGAGGTCCGGCAGCGGGGCGTCCCCGAGGGAGTCCCCAGCGGTCCGGCCGCGCCGGTCGACGAGTGGGGCGTCACCTTCTCCGGCGAGCTGCGCACCGACTGGGCGCGGCTGCGGCTGCCCGGCTCCGCCGAGCGGGTGGCCGCGGAGTGGTCCATCGAGGAGCCGACCCGGGGGCCGATCTGGATGGGCTTCCTCGCCGACGCCAGCGACCTGCTGGCCGGCACCCTCGACCCGGACATGGTGCCCGCGATCATCTCCCAGATCGTCGTGCCCCGGCTGGCCACCTGGTGCGCGGTCTACACCTGGAGCGACGGGAGCGGCCCGCAGCGCCCGGCCTACCTCTGGCACACCGACGAGCGGCGCATCGACGGGCTGCGCGAGGAGCTCGCCACGGCCCGGATCCCGCAGGCCGGCGGCTCCATGCAGCTCGGCGACTCGCAGATGCTCGTCATCCCGCTGCTGGCGCGGGGACGGTCGCTGGGGGCGATGTGCCTGGGGCGGCCGGACCGGTTCGCCGAGGACGTCTTCCAGTACGCCGAGGACATCGGCCGCCGCGCGGCCCTCGCCATGGACAACGCCCGGCTCTACGCCACCCAGGCGGCGGCCAACCGGGCGCTGCAGCGCAGCCTGCTGCCCCCCAACGAGCCGGGCGAGATCCCCGGGCTCGACCCCGCCGTGGTCTACGAGCCCGCGGGGGAGACCAACGAGGTCGGCGGTGACTTCTACGACCTGTTCGCGGCCGGTGACGGCTCCTGGCGGTTCGCGGTCGGCGACGTCTGCGGCACCGGCCCCGAGGCCGCCGCGGTCACCGGCCTGGCCCGCCACACCCTGCGCCTGCTCGCCCGGGAGGGATACGGCGTGGCGGCCGTCCTCGACCGGCTCAACCAGGCGATCCTGGACGAGGGAGAGCGGGCCCGCTTCCTGACCCTGCTGCACGGGGAGATCAAGCCCGTGCCCACCGGGCTGGACGTGTGGCTGGTCTCCGCCGGCCATCCCGAGGCGCTGCGGCTGCGGCCCACCGGCGTCGTGGACACGGTGGTGACCTCCCAGTCGCTGCTGGGGGTCTTCCCCGAGGCGACCTTCAAGGCCGAGCTCGTCCACCTCGACCACGGCGACGTCCTGCTCGCGGTGACCGACGGGGTGACCGAGCGGCGCCAGGACGGCCGGCTGCTCGACGACGACGGCGGACTGGCCAAGCTGTTCGCCGAGTGCGTGGGCCTGTCGGCGCGGGCGGTCGCGGAGCGGATCCGCCGGGCCGTCCAGGACTTCGCCCCCGAGCCGAGCGCCGACGACATGGCGATCGTGGTCCTGCGCGCCCGATAGACGACACGGCGATCAGGGTCCTGCGCGCCCGACAGCGGCCGGCCTCTCTGGCGCCGCCGTGTCACATCTCCGTCTTGACGTGCCTGCGGGCGAATTCGAGCTGGGCCGACATCTGCGCGATCCGCTCGGAGACGACCAGCGAGCCGTGGCCGGCGTCGTAGCGGTAGACCGTGTGCTCGTGGCCGCGCGCGGCGAGCCGGGACACGTAGGTCTCGATCTGCCCGATCGGGCAGCGCGGGTCGTTCTCCCCGGCGAGGATCAGCAGCGGCGCCTCGACCTGGTCGACGTAGGTGATCGGCGAGCAGTTGGCGTAGCGCTCGGGCTGCTCGGCCGGGGAGCCGCCGAGCAGCGCGCGGTGGTAGGCCCGCAGCGCCTCGGTCTCCTCCTCGTAGGTGGCCAGATGGTCGGCGATGGGTACGGCGGCGATGCCGGCCGCCCACACCTTGGGCTGGGTGCCCAGGCCCAGCAGCGTGAGATAGCCGCCCCAGGAGGCGCCCGACAGCACGAGCCGGTCCGGGTCGGCGACGCCGCGTTCGACCATGACGTCCCGGACGGCGGCCACGTCGGACAGCTCGATGTGGCCGACCTCGCCGGTCAGGGCGTCCCGCCAGGCCGAGCCGTAGCCGGTGGAGCCCCGGTAGTTGACCCGCACGACCGCGAAGCCCAGGTCCACCCACGCGGCCACCTGCGGGACGAAGGAGTCGTCGTCCTGCGAGGTCGGCCCGCCGTGCAGCAGGAAGATCGTCGGGAACGGTCCCGAGCCGCGGTCGGGCCGGGACACCAGGGCGTGGATGCGCCCGCCGGGGCCCTCCACGTCCACGTCCTCGACCGGGACGGACGGCGGCGAGGTCGGGCCGCCGTGGTTCATCACCACGTGGCCGTTGCTCGACCGGATCACCGGCGGGTGGGCGCCGCTGGACCAGGAGTACTCCACCGAGCCGTCGGGGCGGGGCGCGGCGGCGTCGATCACGCCGTGCTGGGTCTCGATCGGGAAGAGTCGGCCGCCGGCGAGGTCGTAGCGGTGCAGATGGGTGCGCCCGCGGTTGGCCCGGACGACGAGCAGCGAGCGGCCGTCGTCGTACCAGTCGGCGGTGATCTCCCCGGGGTCGCGCAGCCAGATCTCCCGCTGCTCGTCGCTCTCCGGGTCCCAGACCAGCGGTTCGCGGCGGCCCCTGCGCTCGTGCAGGGTCAGCAGCCGGCGGTCGCCCGGGACGGGCGCGAAACGCAGGCCGAGGACGCCCTTGCCGGGGCCGTCGCGCAGGTCGCCGACGACGTCGCCGTTCTGCCGGAGCACGCGCAGCGCGGGGTGCCGGGAGTCGCCGTGCTCACTGTGGCTGATCGCGATCAGCGAGCCGTCCAGGGAGATGGCGGCCACGGAGGCGGCCTCGGCATGCTCGTAGATCAGCCGGACGGACCCGCCGGGCCGTACGACATAGATCTTGAAGCCCTCGCCGGGCCTGGCGACGCCGACCGCGGCCTCGCCCGTCGCCGCCAGCGCGATCCCCGACGGGTAGCCGGGGTCGAGGTCGATCGGCTCGTCGGGGCCGCCGGTGAAGGGCTGGCGCATCCAGCCGCCCCACTCGTCGCCGTCGGTGTCGGAGAACCACCAGATCCACCGGCCGGTGGGGTCGATCGTGCCGTGCGAGGTGCCCTTGGGCCGGGTGGTGGCCTGGCGGACGATCCCCGTCGACCGGTCCCAGGCGTAGATCTCCCACGCGCCGGAGGCGTTGCTGCGGTAGACGGCGCGGGCCGGAGCCTGACGCGCCCACACGGGCAGCGTCACGCGCGGCGCCCGGAACCTGGCCTGCCAGCGCTCCTCCGCCTTCATATGGCGCTTCCCTCCGTCAAGACGTTCGCTTCACGCGTCCAGGCGCGGGCTCGCCGGATTGCCGTCCAGTATGTCGCTTCCACCCCCAATTTGCTTAGTTAATGTGTGGGAATTTCGGGCTAAATACCACATCAGTAACATGCGTCCCGAAGGTGGCTGTCAAGCGCATCGCTTGATCAGGGGCGGGGCTGAAAGATAGACATGCGGAAAGAAGCAGTCACATCGCTTACTTCGGGAAGGTCCGCCACTTTTCTCCGCATGACTTCCGGATCGGTGTGCCAGGCGCTCGGCCCCATGCCCACGACGGCCTCGACCGCCCCGCGCCCCAGCGTCATCCCGAACTCGTGAACGCTCCGTCCGGTCTCGACGAAGCGGCCGCTCAGACTCTCGGCCACCCGCCGCTCCTTCGACTCGTCCACCGAGAGCAGCCCCAGCCGCTCCACCAGCGGTTCGAGGTGCCGCGACGTCGGCGTGACCACGATCAACCGGCCGTCGGCCCTGAGCATCCGGGCGAACTCCGCCCCGTTGCGGGGGGCGAACACGTTGAGGATCACGTCGACCGTGCCGTCCCCGACGGGCAGCGGCCGCCACACGTCGGCCACCACCGCCCCCAGCCGGGGATGCGCCCGCGCGGCCCGCTTGATCGCGTGTTTGGACACGTCCAGCGCGATCCCGACGGCCCCCGGGAGCCGGTCGAGGGCCCCGGCGAGGTAGTGGCCCGTCCCCGCGCCCGCGTCCGCGACCACCTCCGCGCCGGTACGGCACGCTCCGGCGACCGCCTCCGCAAGGGGACCGAAATACCCCGCCCCGAGGAACGCCTCCCTGGCGGCCACCATGGCCGCGCTGTCGGCCGTGCCGGGGGCCTGGGAACCGGTCAGCAGGCTGACGTATCCCTGCCGGGCGATGTCGAAGGAGTGACCCTGGGAGCAGCGGAGAACCCGCTCGTCCAGGTCGAACCCGGCTCCGCAGACCGGGCAGGCGAGGTATTCGACGACGTCGGCCAGCATCCCCTCATCATCCCGCCTCCGGGGCGCGCTGCGCTCCACCGGTGCCAGTGGGATGCAAGGACGCTACAAGCCGCAGGCCCTATAACTCGGAGGTATGAGGAAGAGATCTTTCACCGGCGTGCTGCCGGCGTCCGTGCTCGCGGCGGCCCTGCTCGCGACGGCGCCCGCGCACGCCGGCGCCGCGGGCCCGGCGGCGCTCGCGGACGCCGCTGCGAGCCCCGCCGCGGCCGCCGCCGCGGGCGTGAAGCACCACTGGGGGCCGGTGCGGTCGGCCGCCGGGCACTCCGGCCACGCCGCCGCGGACGTGTGGATCACGGACTTCAGCGCCGAGACGTTCACCGTGTCCGGCACGCTCCGTGACCGTGACCCCCACCGCAATCACTGCGCCTACATCCGCGCCCGGTTCCACTACGTCGGCGGCGGCACGGGCTGGGCGCAGCCGCGCTCGACCTGCCGCGCCGGCGACACCTTCAGACTCTCCTCGGACGGTGAGGTCACCCGGGTGGACGTCAAGGTCTGCGTCCTGGACCGCGGCAGGCGCGCGATCTCCTACTGCCACGTCGACGCCATCCGGGAGGAGGTCGTCGCCAACTGGCCCCGCTAGCGCGGTCGCCGGTCACGTGCCCGCGCGGCGCCCGTGGTCATCAGGCACCGTGGTCGCCAGGCACTGTGGTCGCCAGGCATCGTGGTCGCCGGACCGGCCGGCCGCCGCGCGGATCGCCCGTGGGGAACGGGCCGGACCCGCCTGACCCGCCGGGGTCAGGTGGTCTGCTGGACCTGCTGGAGGAAGGCGGCGTTGGAGGGGGTCTCGCGGAGCCGGTCGGTGAGGAGCTCCAACGCCTGCTGCCGGTCCAGGCCGCCCAGGGTGCGGCGCAGCCGCCAGGTGAGCTGGTGCTCACGCGGGTCGAGGAGGATCTCCTCGCGCCGGGTGCCGGAGGCGTCGAGGTCGACGGCGGGGTAGAGGCGCTTCTCGGCGAGGGCGCGGCTGAGGCGCAGCTCCATGTTGCCGGTGCCCTTGAACTCCTCGAAGAGGTTGTCGTCCATCCGGGAGCCGGTCTCGACCAGGGCGGTGGCGAGGATCGTCAGCGAGCCGCCGTCGCGGAGGTTGCGCGCGGCGCCGAAGAAGCGGCGCGGGGGGAGCAGGGCCGCGGCGTCGAGGCCGCCGGCGAGGGTGCGCCCGCCGCCGGGGGCGAGGTTGTTGTAGGCGCGGCCGAGACGGGTCAGGGAGTCCAGCAGGACGACGACGTCGCGGCCGCTCTCGGCGAGGCGCTTGGCGCGCTCGACGGCGAGCTCGGCCAGGGCGGTGTGGTCGCGGTCGGGGCGGTCGAACGTGGAGGCGGCCACCTCACCGTGGACGGACTCGCGCATCTCGGTGACCTCCTCGGGGCGCTCGCCGACGAGCACGACCATGAGGTGGCAGTCCGGATGGTTGCGGGTGATCGCGGCGGCCAGGTCCCGCAGGACCATGGTCTTGCCCGCCTTCGGCGGGGCGACGATCAGGCCGCGCTGGCCCTTGCCGACCGGCGCGAACAGGTCGACGACCCTGGTGGTCACCGACTCGGTCTCCAGGCGGAGCCGCTCGCGCGGGTGGATGGGCGTCATGTCCGCGAAGTCGGGCCGCCGCCGCCAGTCGGTGGAGCCGTTGACGCTCTCCACCTCGACCAGTCTCTCGTACGGCGTGCGGGCGGTGGCGACGACGTGGTCGCCGGGGCGCAGGCCGTACTGCCTGATCTGGGCGTGGGGCACGCGCACGTCGTCGGGGCCGGGGAGGTAGCCGCGGGTGCGGAGGTAGCCGGTTCTGTCGCGGACGTCGAGCAGGCCGGCCACGGTCTCGGTGTAGGCGTCGCTCTCACGCGGCTGCGGAGGGCGTGGACGCTTTCGGGTGGTGGTTTCGGTGGTCATAAGGGACCTTTCACAGGCGAAAAGTCATGATCGACCTCTCGCAGGGGGGACCGCGTGCCGGAGCAGATGCGGTAAAAAATGGGGTAAAAGGGGCGGATCATCGCACGCGGCTCAGCCTGCAGTGCGTCACGCCCACCATTACGGTAGCACCGTCAATCCGTGCCGAACAGGAGACCGGATGCCACATCAGTCCATAACAGTCGGGGGCGTCGAAGTGTTCCCCCTGTGTGACGCCGTAGGACCGATGGGGGACTCGATCAGGCGTCCGCTGCCGGAGATGTTCCCCGGCGGCTGTCACGGGGAGTCCGACGAATGGATCCTGCACTTCCACTGCTACCTGCTGCGTGACGCGGTGGGCCGGACCGTGCTGGTGGACACCGGGGTCGGCCCGGAGGACTCGCCGGCGGCGAGCTGGGCGCCGGTCCCCGGAGCGCTCGGCGCCGAGCTCGCCCGGGTGGGGGTGGCCCCCGAGGAGGTGGACGCGGTGGTCATCACGCACCTGCACAGCGACCACGCGAGCGGGGCCGTGATCGGCGGGGTGCCCGTCTTCCCCAACGCCCGGCACGTCTTCCAGCGGGCCGAGGTCGACGCGGCCGCCGAGGCGGTCCTCGACCACGTGGTCCGGCCGCTGGGCGAGCGGGTGCAGGTGGTGGACGGCCAGGCGGACGTGCTGCCCGGCATCAGGGTGTTCCACACGCCGGGGCACACCCCGGGCCACCAGGTCGTCCAGGTGGGCGAGCTGGTGCTGACCGGCGACGTGGTGCTGCACCCGGTGCAGCTGGCCGACCCGGCGGTGACCTACCTCTACGACGCCGATCCCGTGCTCGCCGCCGCGACGCGGAAGGAGCTGCTGGAGCGGGTCAGGGCCGAGCGGGGGATGATCGCCACCGCCCACTTCGCCGAGCCCTTCACCGTGCTCCCTCAGGTGGCCTCCCGCCAGGCGTAGCCCGGCTCCCGCCGGTGGGTCGCCAGGCGTAGCCCGGCTCCTACCGGTGGCCTCCCGCCAGGTGTGTGTCCCGGCTCCCGCCGGTGAGCCCTCGCCGTCCGGGTCCGCCGGGCAGGCGCTCGCCGTCCGGGCCCTCGCCAGGTGCTCGACAAGCGCTCGCCAGTCGCTCGTCAGGCGCTCGGCTCGGTACTCGGCTGGGCACTCGGTCAGGCGCTCGGCTGGGCGCTCGGCTGGGCCGAGAGCAGCAGGCGCCGGGCCTTGCCCCGGTAGCGGAGGACCTGGACCGCGCCCAGCGCCCAGATCGGGTACTGCACGGCGAAGGCCCAGCGGAACGCCTCCAGGCCGGTCTCCCCGACCAGGTCGAGGGTGACGCCGACCAGGGCGATCACCGCCATGCTCGCGACGAAGCCGCCGCCGTTCACGATGCCGGTGGCCGCGCCGATCCGGGCGGCCGGGTTGAAGGTCCTGGCGTAGTCGAAGCCGATCATCGACCCCGGGCCGTTGGCCGCGAGCACCACCACGAGAACGACGAGCAGCCAGAGCGGCGCGCGGCCGGGCCAGGCCAGCACGGCGGTCCACGCCGCGGCGGTGGTGCCGATCACGATGAGCACCATGCGGGAGCGGTGGAAGGGGAAGCGCCCGGCGAGATAGCCGAGCAGCGGTCCGCACGCCATGCCGCACAGGGTCAGCGTGGACAGCAGCACGCCGGCCGTGGCGGGGGCGAGGCCCTGCCCCTGGACCAGGAACGGGTAGCCCCACAGCAGCAGGAACGCGGCCGCCGAGCACTGGGTGGCCGCGTGGGTCCACATGCCCAGGCGGGTGCCGGGCTCGGCCCAGGCGGCCTTCAGGCTGGGGGGCTGTCCCGTCCGCTCCGGGCGGGAGTCGCGCAGCACCGTGAGCAGCAGCAGCACCGACAGCACGCCCAGGCCCGCGGCGCCCAGGAAGGTGGCCGTCCAGCCGTAGGCGTGCAGGGACTGGATCAGCGGCACCGCGGAGGCGATCGCGCCGAGCTGCCCGATCAGTCCGGTGAGCTGGACCATCAACGGGTTGCGGCGGGCCGAGAAGTGGAGGTTGACCAGCCGGATCACGCTGATGAACGTCATGGCGTCGCCGCAGCCGATCAGCGCCCGGCCGGCGATCCCGGTGAGCAGCCCCTCCGACAGCGCGAAGACCAGCTCGCCGCAGGTCATCACGGCGGCTCCGGCGACGAGCATGCGCTTGGAACCGAGCCGGTCGACCAGGACCCCGACGGGCACCTGCATGGCCGCGTAGACCAGCAGCTGCAGCATGGCGAGGGTGGACAGCCCGGCCGCGCCGACACCGAGCCGCGCGGCGGCCTCGATGCTGGAGACGCCGAGGGACTGGCGGTGGAAGACCGCGATGACATAGGCCAGCACACCGGTGGCCCAGAACAGCACTGCCGTGGGCCGTGGTGTCATGGGGCCAATATTACTTTTAGGGATTTTTGAGAATTTATTGGGGTTGTCGCAGTGACCGGGGGCGGGGGTAGCGCATGAGCAGGCTGGCGTGGACGTCCTGGCCGCCGACCGCCGAGTAGATGTGCGGGACGTCTGAGCGCCAGGTGAGATGCTCGCCCGGTCCGGCCTGGAGGGGGGCGTCCTGCGGGCCGGCGCTCAGCACTCCGGCGAAGACCGTGATGTGCTCGGTGACGCCCTCGTGGTGGGCGGGGGAGACCTGCGTGGCCCCCGCCGGGATCGTCAGCCGGTAGAGCTCGTAGGTGACGGACTCGTCCTCGAAGACCTGGAGCAGCACGCCCTCCACGGCGGTGCCGTGAGGGACGGGGCCGCTCTCCCCCACGGCCAGCGCCAGCGGCACGCCGAGCTGGGCGGTGACCGCCCAGAGCGTGTCCAGGGTGGGATTGCGGGTGCCGTTCTCCAGGCCGGAGAGCGTGGCCTTGCCGATGCCCGCGCGCCGGGCCAGCTCGGAGAGCGATATGCCGCGCTCCTCGCGCAACCTGCGGATCCGCTGGCCTACGCCCGGTGTTCTGGCCTCCTGGGCGGAACGGGAATTTTGTGCGCCGGACTCCATGAGGCTATCGTGCAGCACGATGTACGTTCCGTATACGGAACACGCTGAGGAGAACACGATGAATCGCCTGCTGCAACCCATGCTGGCCGGTGTGGTGACCGCGCTGGTCGGCTTCGCCAGTTCCTTCGCCGTGGTGCTGGCCGGTCTCCGCGCGGTGGGCGCCGACGAGCGGCAGGCGGCCTCCGGACTGCTCGCGCTCTGCCTGGCCAACGGCGTGGTGGCGATCTGGCTGGGGCTGCGGCAGCGGGTGCCGATCACCATCGCCTGGTCCACGCCGGGGGCGGCGCTGCTGGTCGCGACCGGCGCCGTGGAGGGCGGCTTCCCCGCCGCGGTCGGCGCGTTCGTGGTCTCCGGCCTGCTCATCACCGTCGCGGGGCTCTTCCCCCCGCTGGGGCGCTGGATCGCGGCCATCCCCGCCCCGATCGCCGGCGCCATGCTCGCCGGGGTCCTGCTCAACCTGTGCGTCGCGCCGGTCCGGGCCCTCGGTGAGGTGCCGTGGATGGCCGGTCCCGTGGTGCTCGTCTGGGCGTTGCTGAGCCGTTTCGCCCGCAAGTGGGCGATCCCGGGGGCGCTGCTGGCCGCCGTCGTGGCCATCGCGCTGACCGGGCCCGGCATGGGGGCGGTGGACCTGCGCCCGGTGGCCGAGCCGACCGCCCCGTCCTGGAGCCTCGCGGCCATGGTCAGCATCGCGCTCCCGCTGTTCCTGGTCACCATGGCCTCCCAGAACGTGCCGGGCATGGCGGTCCTGGCCGGGTACGGCTACCGCCCCCCGCTGCGCGGCATCCTCGTCGCCACCGGCCTGGCCAGCACCCTGGGCGCGCCGCTGGGCGGGCACGCGGTGAACCTGGCCGCCATCACCGCGGCGCTGGCCGCCGGCCCGGACGCCGACCCCGACCCGGGGCGCCGGTGGATCGCCTCGGTCACCGCCGGGGCCTCGATGATCGTCCTGGGTGTCGGATCCGGCCTGGCCACCGCGCTCGTCCTGCTCTCCCCGCCGGTGCTCATCGAGGCGGTCGCGGGCCTCGCCCTGATCGGCGCGCTCGCCTCGGCGGTCACCGCGGCGGTGGCGGATCCGAAGAGCCGGGAGGCGGCGGTGGTCACGTTCGTGGTGACCGCGTCGGGGCTGACCCTGCTGGGGGTGGGCGCGGCGTTCTGGGGGCTGGTGGCCGGCGGCCTCATGACGCTCCTGCAGCGCGGGAGAGCCCCTCGGCCCTCTCCCGCTCCTGAGCGGCCCGAGGAGGGGCCGCGGGAGTCCCGGCCGGCGGCGGCCGTCTCCGGGGAGGCGGCGAGCGCTCCCGAGGAGCTCGGCAGGCGGTGAGCGTTCACCTCCGCGGGGACGGGCCGGGAGACCGGTGGCGGGACGGACGGTCGTCGGCGGGACGGACCGGCGGCGCGGGACGGGCGACCGGCGGTGGACCGTCCGCAGCCACCCGGGGCGTGGCCGCCGGGGCCGCGGACACAGACCTCCGCCGGTACGGCATGCATAGCCGCACCGGCGGAGGGGTCGGGGGAGAAGCGGGCGGGAGGTCGGGGGGAGAAGCGGGCGGGAGAGGCTACCGGCCGTCTCCCGGACGGCCGTGGCGGCCGGCGACGAGCTGGTCGGTGCTGTGCTGACGGGGCACCTCGATCCTCGGGTGGGGCGCCGTCGTCTCGCCGCGGTCGTCGACGCCGTCACGGTCGCGGTCGACCGGCGGGCGCGCCGCCGTCTGGGCCCGGTCGTCGACGCCGTCACGGTCGCGGTCGACCGCGGGGGCCGCGGCGGTCGCCGGAGTCTCCTCCAGCTTCCGCTCCAGCTCGCGCTTCTCCTCCTCCAGGCGGGCGACGCGGTCACGCGCCTCCATCCGAGAGGTGCGGATCCTGCGCCGGTGGGTGGCGGAGCGGCGCATCCCACTGAACATCATCGCCAGGCCGAGCAGGAACAGCGCCCCGGTGGCGGCGCCGGCGAAGAAGAACTCCAGCTGGGAGAGCTGGACCGTCTGGTCGAAGACCGTGAACGATGCGGGGGTTGTGGCTGTGGCGGCCTCATCCCAGGAGACCGCGACCACAGCCGCGCCCGCGAGTACGATCAGGAGGAGTCCCAGCACTATCATGTGACCTCATCTCGGGCTGCGTCTGTTGTGAATCTCGGGCTGCGTCTGTCGTGATATGTGCTGCTGCCCCGCGGGCGCAGGATTATTCGCCGGGCGCGGGCGGTTGCCAGGGAACGTGACGGACATCGACGTTGTGGTCATCGGGGCCGGGCAGGCCGGGCTGTCCAGCGCCTACTTCCTGAGCAGGGCCGGGATCGACTCCGTGGTCCTCGACCGCTCCCCGCGTCCCGGCGGCGCGTGGCAGTTCCGCTGGCCGTCCCTGACCCTCGGCGCGGCGCACCGGGTGCACGATCTCCCCGGCCTGCCGATGGGCGTCGTCGACATGACCCGGCCCTCGTCGGAGGTCGTGTCCGAGTATTTCGCCGCCTACGAGCGGACCTTCGGCCTGCCGGTGCGCCGCCCGGTGACGGTGCGGGCGGTCCGGGAGGGGCCGGCCGGGCGGCTGCTGGTGGAGACCTCGGCCGGCGACTGGTCCCCCCGGGCACTGATCAACGCCACCGGCACCTGGGAGCGCCCCTTCTGGCCGCGTTACCCGGGTCAGGAGACGTTCCTCGGGCGGCAGCTCCACACCGCCGACTACGTCACCCGGGACAAGTTCGCCGGCCGGCACGTGGTGGTGGTCGGCGCGGGCGCCTCGGCCGTCCAGCTCCTGATGGAGATCGCCGAGATCACCACGACCACCTGGGTGACCCGCCGTCCTCCCGTCTTCCGGGAGGGGCCGTTCGACGAGGAGGCCGGCCGGGCGGCCGTCGCCCGAGTCGACGCCCGCGTCCGCGCCGGGCTCCCGCCGGGCAGCGTGGTCGGGGCCACCGGCTATCCGGTGACGCCTCAGGTCAGGGCGGCCAGGGCGGCCGGGGTGCTGGACCGCCTGCCGATGTTCGACCGGATCGTCCCCGACGGGGTGAGGTGGGACGCGGCGCCCGCCGGGCACGGCCGGCTGGTCAGGGCCGAGGTGATCCTGTGGGCCACCGGCTTCCGGCCGGTCGTCGGCCACCTGGCCCCGCTCCACCTGCGCGAGCCGGGCGGCGGCATCCGGGTCGAGGACACCCGGGCCGTCCTCGACCCCCGCGTCCACCTGGTCGGCTACGGCCCCTCCGCCAGCACCATCGGGGCCAACCGCGCCGGCCGTACCGCCGTCCAGCACATCCGCCGGCTCCTCGGGGCGCCGATGGCGGCCTGAGGTCCTTCCGGCCGCCGGTCCCCTCCGGCGCGGGATGTCGCTCCCGCCCCGGGCGGCGCGGACGGCGACGCCGCACACGCCGCGGCCGCCGCGCGGTCCGGGATCGAGCCGGCCCCGCCGGCGTGGGGTCGACCACTCACCGCCCTGCGCGCCGGCGCGGGGTCGGATCAGGCGGGTGCGGCGGTGGCGAGGCGGGCGGAGAGGGCGCGGATGCGGTCGACGAGCTCGGGCGGCTCGTGCACCTCGAAGTCGATGTCCATCAGCGCGACCCAGACGGCGAGTTCGTCGAGGTCGTTCGCGCCGCTGGACAACGTGCAGGACCGCTCGTCGATCGGCTCGACCGTCCCCATCGTGGCCGACATGTGCGCGGCGACCACCTCGGCCGGAGCGTGCATCGTGAAGCGGCCCCGGTACCGGTAGGGCGCGATGGAGATCGACCGGGACATGTAGGCCACCAGGTCGGAGTCGGGCGGGTCGCGGGGGACGAAGCGCGGTCCGTTCGGCGTCCGCAGGCTCAGGCGGTCGACCCGGTAGGTGCGCCAGCCGGCCCGGTCGGTGTCCCAGCCCAGCAGATACCAGTGCCGCCCCGAATGGACGAGCCGGTAGGGCTCGGCGGCGCGGACGCCCTCCTGGCCGTCATGCGTCCGGTAGTCGAACCGCAGGGTCTCGTGGTCGCGGCAGGCGGCGGCGATCGCGGTCAGGGACGCCGGGGCCACCGCCGAACCCGCCCGTCCCATCGGCACGGTCATCGACCGCAGCGCGTGCACGCGATGCCGGAGCCGGGACGGCAGCACCCGCTCCAGCTTGGCCAGCGCCCGCACGGAGGTCTCCTCGATCCCCGACACCGAGCCCCCGGCCGCCGTCCGCAGCCCCACCGCGACCGCCACCGCCTCGTCGTCGTCCAACAGCAGCGGCGGCAGGTCCGTGCCCGCGCCGAGCCGGTAGCCGGGCGCGCCCGCGGTGGCGTGCACGGGATAGCCGAGCTCGCGCAGCCGCCCGACGTCACGGCGGACGGTCCGCGCGGTCACGCCGAGCCGCTCCGACAGCTCCGCGCCCGACCACTCCCGGTGGGTCTGCAGGAGCGAGAGCAGTCTGAGCAACCGGGCCGATGTCTCCAACATGTTCTCCAGAGTGCCCTCCTCCTAGGACCGGCCCTGTCCTAACCCGTCCCTAGCGTGTTCTCCATGACGTTCACCACGGAGATCACCCCGTTCCGTATCGACATCCCGCAGTCCGCGCTCGACGACCTGCACGACCGGCTGGCACGCACCCGCTGGCCCGACGAGCTGCCCGGCGTCGGCTGGTCCTACGGCATCCCGGTCTCCTACGTGCGGCGACTGGCCGAATACTGGCGCAGCGGATACGACTGGCGGAAGCACGAGGCGGCGCTCAACGACCACCCGCAGTTCACCACCGACATCGACGGCCAGAACATCCACTTCCTGCACGTGCGCTCCCCCGAACCGGACGCGCTGCCGCTGGTCCTCACCCACGGCTGGCCCGGCTCGATCGTCGAGTTCATGAAGGTCATCGGCCCGCTCACCGACCCCCGCGCCCACGGCGGCGACCCCGCCGACGCCTTCCACGTCGTCGCCCCGTCCATCCCCGGCTTCGGCTTCTCCGGCCCCACCCGCGAGAGCGGCTGGGACCTGCGCCGGGTCGCCCGTGCCTGGGCCGAGCTGATGGGCCGCCTGGGCTACGAGCGCTACGGCGCCCAGGGCGGTGACAGCGGCTCGGTCATCTCCCCCGAGCTCGGCCGCCTCGCCCCCGACCGGGTGGTCGGCGTGCACGTCAACGGCGCGCTCGGCTTCCCGACCTTCGACCCGGCCGAGACCGAGGGCCTCACCGAGACCGAGCAGGCCCGCCTGCGGAGCTACGCCGACGACGACCGCTCCGGCTACGCGATCATCCAGGCCACCCGGCCGCAGACCGTCGCCTTCGGCCTGCACGACTCTCCCGCCGCCCAGCTGGCCTGGATCGTGGAGAAGTTCAAGGAGTGGACCGACCCCGCGCACGACCTGCCCGAGGACGCGGTCGACCGGGACCAGATGCTCACCGACGTGACGATCTACTGGCTGACCCGCACCGCCGCCTCCTCCGCCCGGCTCTACAAGGAGGGCTCGGCACAGTGGGGGACGCCGGTCGAGCGCTCGGAGGTCCCGCACGGGGTCGCGGTCTTCCCCGGCGACGGCGGGATCCGCCGGGTCGCCGAACGCGAGCACAATGTGATCCACTGGTCGGAGTTCGACCGGGGCGGCCACTTCGCCGCCATGGAGGCCCCCGACCTGCTGATCGACGACATCCGGGCGTTCTTCCGGAAGGTCCGCTGACCCCGGCCGCGGCTCGGCGACCACTGACCCGGCCCAGGACTTACTCGTCCGACCCGGTCCAGGACTTACTCGTCTAGTGTTGACGGGCATGGACCGCACCCGTCTGTACCGCAATGGAGTCCTGGAAGCCGAAGGCTTCTCCGTTGACGAGGTGTCCGATCACCTCGCAGACCCTTCCGCGGTGGTGTGGTTCGACCTGTGCTCGCCCTCGTCGGCGGACCTGGACAAGATCAGCGAGGAGCTCGGCCTGCACCGGCTGGCCGTCGAGGACGCCCTCCACAGCCAGCAGCGTCCCAAGCTGGACACCTACGACAGCCACCTGTTCCTGACCGTCTACGGCGCCAAGCTGGTGAAAAAACGTCTCGAACTCATCGAGATATCGATCTTCGTCACCAAGCACGCCCTGGTCACCGTCAGGGAGAACCCTCACTTCGACATCGACGAGGTGATCAGGCGCTGGGACGCCAACACCGAGATGGCCAAGTACGGCGTGCCGTATCTGCTGCACGGCCTGCTCGACTACGTGGTGGACGGATACTTCGAGGTGCTGCAGGCGCTCGACGACCAGGTCGAGGCGCTGGAGGACGACCTCTTCGAGGAGGACGCCGGCGACCGGGTCCACATCCAGCGCCAGACCTTCGAGATGCGCAAGAAGCTGGTGCGGTTCCGGCGGCTGGCGGTGCCGGTGCGCGAGGTCGTCGGCAGCCTGCTCCGCAGGAGCGTGGACATGCTGGACCCGGCGCTGGACCCCTACTACCAGGACGTCTACGACCACGCCCTGCGGGCGGGCGAGTGGACCGACTCGCTGCGGGAGCTGGTGGGCAACATCCGGGAGGCCCACATCAACCAGCAGGGCTTCAAACTCAACGACATCATGAAGCGGATCACCAGCTGGGCGGCCATCATCGCGGTGCCCACGATGATCACCGGATATTACGGCCAGAACGTGCCCTATCCCGGCTTCGGCCAGTCGCTCGGCTTCTGGACCTCCACCGCCGCCATCCTCGTGGCCTCGTCCATCCTCTATCTGATCTTCAAGAAGAAGGGCTGGCTCTAGGGCCGGTTCCCCGGGCGCCACGCAGATGCGTCCTGACGTTCCGTGTCAACCAACCCCATTGCGGGCATCGGTCATGTTTCGACCGGTAATCCTTCATGGAGGCATGGGTGGGCATGCGGGGGATGGTCACCGCCGTTCTGGGCGCCGCGGTGATGTTCTCGTTGGGGACGCAGGGAGACGGTCAGGCGAGAGCCGCCTTGGAGAGCCGGGCGAGAGCCGCCCCGCTCGACAACCCGCACGGCACCCTGCCGGGCCTGGCCCCGCTCAGGTCGGCGCGTGACAGGGGCATGGCGGTCAGGCTCATCAAGAAGCTGCGGACCAGGGGGATGGGGCCCAGGACGGGCTACACGCGGGCCCGGTTCGGCGACAACTGGGCGGACACGGCCAGAGGCGTGCCGTACGCCCGCAACGGCTGCGGCACCCGCAACGACCTGCTCGCCCGGGACGGCGAGGACGTGAGATACCGCCGGGGCTCGGACTGCGTCGTCGTCGCGATGAGACTGCGCGACCCCTACACCGGCCGGACGATCCGGTGGCGCAAGGAGCGGGCGGACCAGGTCCAGGTCGACCACGTGATCCCGCTGTTCTACGAATGGCGGATGGGCGCCTCCCGCTGGCCGATGGCCAAGCGGATGCGGATCGCCAACGACCCGCTCAACCTGATCCCCGTGTACGGCGGCGCCAACCAGGCCAAAGGCGGCTCGGGCCCGGCCTCGTGGCTCCCGCCGGCGCGCCGGATCCGCTGCGCCTACGTCGTGCGCTTCGCCCAGGTCGCCCTGAAATACGGCCTGCCGGTCACCCGGGCCGACAAGGCCGTCATGCTCGCCCAGTGCCGTTAGGCCGGCTCCGGGGCCGCCTCCTGTGCCGGGCCGCCTCCCGCGCGGGCGTCTCTCAGAAGCGGCCCAGCAGCGCCTGCTTGGCGACGGTGAACTCCTCCTCGGTGAGCACGCCGTCCCGGCGGAGGTCGCCGAGCTCGCGCAGGCGGCGCAGGAGCGCGTCCGGGTCGTCGCCGGCGGGGGCGGGGGCGGCCGGCGCCGGGGCTTCGAGAGCGGGCGGCGGCTCCGGAGGGGCCGAGGGATGGGGCAGCCGGGCGAGGACGGCGGCGACGAACAGTGCGGCCGTCCGGGTCTCCTTGTCCATGCCCCACAGCACGAGGCAGTGCGGGTCGTGCTTGGGGGCCAGCCTGTGCGCCGTGCCCCGAAGGTTGAAGCGCAGGTGCCCGTTCTCCAGCCCGGCGGCCGGGATCCAGTCCACGCCGTCCAGGTCCTTCAGCGGAAGGCGCTGGGGACCGGCCGACTTCTTGACCCCTTCGACCGCCCAGTTCCACTCCAGGCGGATCGACTCGCCGTCGAACGTCGCGGTGCCGTCACCCCCCGACACCGTCAGCGGCAGCCCGGGACCGGGCATCAGATAGCGGTCGCTGGGCCCGTCGGGCACCTGATCGATCACCAGGGCGTTGCGCACCTCGTCGACGAAGTATCCGGCGACGCCCGTGCGGTCGGCGTCGACGGCCAGCTGGTAGGGGTCGGCCGCGTCGGAGATCCGCCCCCGCGCGGCCTGGGTGAACGGGTCGGCGCCCTCCCGCAGCCGCAGCCGCAGCCGCCCGCCCTTCTTGCCGGGCTCGTAGGCGATGCCGGCCACCGCCGCCAGCGGGACCGCCACCTCGCCGAGGAACTGCCGCAGCTTGTTCACGCCCCGGTCACGGCCGGGCACGATCCGCAGGATCTCGCCGTCGAACGTCCATGTCCCGTCTCGTCCCATGACCTCCGCCATAGCGGGATCCTACGGTGACCGCCGCCGCCGGCGGAGGGTCCGGTGCCGTGGGGGCCGGCGGTATGGCATGGCACAGCCCGGTCCGGCCCGGTTTCCGGTCGCTCCCGCAGGTCTTCTATCCTTCGAAGCCCACCCGCGATCGGCAGGCGAAGGAATCCCCGTGAGCTTTTCGGCCCTGAACCTCGATGAGCTGACCGCGCAGCGTGAGCGCGCCCTGCGCGACTACGAAGCGCTCGTCCAGCGAGGACTCTCCCTCGACCTCACCCGGGGCAAGCCGTCGGGGCGGCAGCTCGACCTGGCCTCCGCCCTCCTCACCCGGCCCGGCGGCCACACGGCCGCCGACGGGACCGACTGCCGCAACTACGGGGGGCTGCAGGGCCTGCCCGAGCTCCGGGAGATCTTCAGCGGCCTGCTGCAGGTGCCCGCCGGCCAGCTGATCGCGGCGGGCAACTCCAGCCTCTCGCTGATGCACGACTCCATCGTCCACGCGCTGCTCAGCGGGGTCCCGGGTGGCGAGGGCCGCTGGGTGGACGCGCCGCGGACCGCGTTCCTGTGCCCGGTCCCCGGGTACGACCGCCACTTCGCCCTGTGCGAGCGCTTCGGCATCGAGCTCATCCCCGTGCCGATGACCGCCGAAGGCCCCGACATGGACGTCGTCGAGCGGCTCGTGCTCGAAGACCCCCAGATCAAGGGGATCTGGGCCGTGCCGAAATACAGCAACCCCAGCGGCGTCTCCTACAGCGACGAGACGGTGCGGCGCCTGGCGGCCATGCCCACCGCCGCACCGGACTTCCGGATCTTCTGGGACAACGCCTACGCCGTGCACCACCTCACCGACACCCCGGTGGAGATCGCCGACCTGCTGGCGCTGTGCGCCGAGAGCGGCAACCCCGACCGCGCCTTCGTCTACGGCTCCACCTCGAAGATCACCTTCAGTGGCGGCGGCGTCGCCTTCTTCGGCTCGTCCCCGGCCAACGTGGCCTGGCTGCTCGGGCACATGGCCAAGGGGACCATCGGCCCCGACAAGCTCAACCAGCTCCGCCACGTGGAGTTCCTCCGCGACGAGGAGGGCGTCCTGGAGCACATGCGCCGCCACCGCGAGCTGATCCGGCCGAAGTTCGACGCGGTGGACCTGATCCTCGCCAAGGAACTGGGCGGCACCGGCCTGGCGTCCTGGTCCAGCCCCGAGGGGGGCTACTTCATCGGCCTCGACGTGCTGGAGGGCTGCGCGCGGGAGGTGGTGCGCCGGGCGGCCGGCGCAGGCATCGCCCTGACCCCGGCGGGCGCCACCCACCCCTACGGCGACGACCCCCGCGACAGCACCATCCGCATCGCGCCCACCTACCCGGAGCTGGAGGAGGTGGAACTGGCCATCACCGGCCTGGCCATCTGCGTGCGCCTCGTCGGGACCGAGAAGCTGCTGGAGCAGGCCCGGTAGCCGTGGGCGAGGGGCCACCGGCCCAATCGATCCGTCGGGATTTGGCCCTGTGAGCCCGGCCGGCCCGCTCCTTATGGTGTGAACCGCACAGCGCGCACGGCGGGCGAGGAGATGGACGCGGCGACCGGCCTCCGCATCACCCGGCTCAGCGGTGATGACCAAGGAGGCCCATCGTGTCCAGCAGGATCCTCCCGCCCTCCGGGCCGCCCCGGGTTCTCGCGCTGGCGCAGCTGGCCAACGCCTTCGGTGACGGCGCCTACTACGTGTGCTCGGCGCTGTATTTCACCCGGATCGTGGGGCTCACCCCGACCCAGGTCGGTTCCGGGCTGACCCTCGGCTGGGCCCTGGGGTTCCTGGCGGGGGTCCCGCTCGGGCACCTCGCCGACCGGCGGGGGGCCCGGGGCACGGCGGCGCTGCTGGCCGTCGCGACCGGCACCGCGGTCGGCTCGTTGCTGTTCGTCCGGTCCTTCCCCCTGTTCGTCCTGGCCGCCTGCCTCTACACCTGCTGCCAGTGCGGCCTCGGGGCCGCCCGGCAGGCGCTGCTGGCCGGGCTGGTGGAACGGGCCGAGCGGACCGGGGTCCGAGCCCACCTGCAGGCGACGGTGAACGCCGGGCTGGCGGTCGGCGCGGCGCTCGGCGGGGTGGCCCTGCACCTCGACACTCGGCAGGGGTATCTGGCGGTCTTCGCGATGGACGCCCTGAGCTTCCTGGTCTCCGCCCTGGTGCTGCTCCGGCTGCCCGCCGTGCCGTCCTCGCCGCCCGCCCCCGCCGGGGAGCCGGCGCTGGCGGTGCTCCGCGACCGGCCCTACGCGCTGATCGCACTCCTCAACATGATCATGTTGCTGTACATGCCCCTCCTCAGCCTGGTGATCCCCCTGTGGATCGTGCAGCGGACCCAGGCGCCGAGCTGGACGGTCTCGGCGCTGCTGGTGCTCAACACGCTGAGCGTGGTGCTCCTGCAGGTGAGGGTGGCCCGCCGGGTGAGCGGCCTGGACACCGCCTCCCGGTCGGTACGGCACGCCGGCCTGGTGATGCTCGCCTCGTGCGCGGCGTTCGCGCTGTCGGCGGCCGGCCCCTCGGCGTGGGCCGCCGGCGCCGCCCTGCTCGTGGCCGCCTGCCTGCAGGTGCTCGGCGAGATGATGCACACCGCCGGCTCCTGGGAGATCGGCTTCGACCTGGCCCCGCCCGACAGGCAGGGCCAGTACCAGGGATTCTTCGGCGCGGGCACGGCGGTCGCGCGGATGCTCGGCCCCCTGCTGCTCACCGCCCTGATCGTCACCTGGGGCCCGCCGGGCTGGTTCCTGCTGGGCGGCCTGTTCCTGCTGGCCGGCTCCGCGATGGGGCCGGCCGTACGCTGGGCGGAACGCACCCGGGCGGCGGCCTCCACGGCCGGCCCCCTCCAGCCGGTGCCCTCCCTTGACCCCGCGGGCGCCTACCGCCGCGCATCGCGCTGAGCCGGGCCGTACAGCTGCCGCGTAGAGCCTGCTTTGCCTGCGGATTTGCGTCCCGTCACGCTCCCGGCGCGGTGCGACGGCCGGCGGCGTCCGGACCTTGACAGGCCGGTCGGATTTCGGGTAGTCCGGAACTGTGGCCCGATCCGTTCCGGATCCGTGGTCCCGTCAGCCGGAGGGCCGGGCGTGAGAGGCGTCGTTCTCGGGCAGGCGGAGTGGAGGTGCCTATGGCGACCTATGAATACCTTTGCCGAGAGTGCGGCCGGTTCGACGTCCAGCTGCCGATAGGGACCGCACCGGCATCTCGTGACTGCTCCGCGTGCGGACGCGGTGCCCGGCGCGTCTTCTCCCCACCGGGCCTGTCCCGGGTTCATCCGGCGCTGTCGGCCGCGCTCGACCTGGACGAGCGGAGCCGGGAGGCCCCCGAGGTCGTCTCAAACATCCCCCGCGAACACCCACCACGCCCGCCGCATCCGGCACTGGCACGCCTGCCGCGGCCGTAGACGGCGGACGGCACAACACGTCCACCTACGTCCCCCCGCGACGCCTGACCCGGCGAAGACCGGCGTCCAGCCGCCTCCACGGCTGCCACGGCCCTGGGCGCGGCCGTGCCGCCGCACGGCGTAGGTGGATCACGTCGCCCATCTGAATATCCCATCACCGGCACTAGGGGGTGTCACGGTTGGGAGCGGTTGGACTGCTCTACGTCGGCGCGGTGCTCTTCATCAACGGGCTGATGCTGCTGGGGAAGGTCGAGCCGCGGGCGACGGCCATCCTCAACCTCTTCGTCGGCGCGCTACAGGTGATCACGCCCACCGTGTTGATCATCATGTCCCGTGGTGACACGGACGTGATTCTCGGCGCGTCGGGGATCTTCCTGTTCGGGTTCACCTATCTCTATGTGGGGATCGGCCTGCTCGGCGGGTTCGACACCACCGGGATCGGCTACTTCTCGCTGTTCGTGGCCATCATGGCGCTCGGCTACTCGTTCGCGAACTTCCGGATCCTCAACGACAGGCCGTTCGGCGTCATCTGGCTCTACTGGTCGTTCCTGTGGCTGCTCTTCTTCCTGCTGCTGGGGCTGAAACACGATCACCTCACCACCTACACGGGCTGGGTGACGGCGATCCAGGGATGGGTCACGGCGGCCATTCCGTCGTTCCTCATCCTCACCCGCTACTGGCAGCGCTGGGACCAGAACGTCCTCGCGATCATCCTGGTCGTGTTCGGCGTGGTGGTGTTCGGCGCGCTGTGGCCGCTGACGAGGAAGAGAGGCGCGCTCTCCAGCCGGGCCGGACCCGCCGGAGGGGAGACGATCCCGGCGCACTAGCCCGCCCGCGAGCCGTTCCCGGTGGTCCGGCGGGGGCCGGCACCGGTGAGGAGGTGATGTGACCTGGCAGCTACCGGATCACCGCGTACCGAATTCAAGAGGAGGACTCGTCATGCCAAAAGTCGTGTTCAGCGTGGACCAGTCAAAGTCGATGCGTGACCAGGAAGTACCGGGTCACAACCGATGGCACCCGGACATACCTGTGGTCGCCATGGTGAAGCCCGGGGACGAGTTCCGGGTCGAATGCCGGGAATGGACCGACGCGCAACTGCACAACAACGACTCGGCCAACGACGTGCGGGACGTCGACCTCACCGTCGCGCACATGCTGAGCGGGCCCATCGGGGTCGAGGGGGCGGAGCCGGGTGACCTCCTGGTGGTCGACATCCTCGATCTTGGTCCGGTGCCGCAGCAGGTCGGCGACGCGCCGGGGCAGGGCTGGGGCTACACCGGCGTGTTCGCCAAGGTGAACGGCGGCGGGTTCCTGACCGACTACTTCCCGGACGCCTACAAGGCGATCTGGGATTTCCACGGGATATACGCGACATCCCGCCACCTGCCCGGCGTCCGGTACGCCGGCATAACCCACCCGGGACTGTTCGGCACGGCGCCGTCGGCGGAGCTGCTGGCGAGCTGGAACCAGCGGGAGCAGGCCCTCATCGACACCGATCCCAACCGGGTCCCCGCCCTGGGTCTGCCGCCGCTGCGCGACAACACCCTCGCGGGGACGGCGACCGGCGAGGTGGCCGACCGGATCGCCCGTGAGGGCGCCCGCACCGTTCCCGCCCGGGAGAACGGCGGCAACCACGACATCAAGAACTTCACGCGCGGGGCGCGCGTCTTCTACCCCGTCCATGTGAAGGACGCCAAGCTCTCGGGCGGGGACCTGCACTTCAGCCAGGGCGACGGTGAGATCACCTTCTGCGGGGCGATCGAGATGGGAGGCTTCATCGACTTCCACGTGGATCTCATCAAGGGCGGCATGGAGAAGTACGGCGTCAGCACGAACCCGATCTTCATGCCCGGCAACGTCGAGCCGCGTTACTCGGAGTTCATGTCGTTCATCGGCATCTCGGTCGACCACGACACCAACACGAACTACTACCTCGACGCGACGGTGGCCTACCGCCGGGCCTGCCTCAACGCCATCGAATACCTCAAGAGGTGGGGCTACACGGGCGAGCAGGCGTATCTGCTCCTCGGCTCGGCGCCCATCGAGGGCCGGATCAGCGGCATCGTCGACATCCCCAACGCCTGCTGCTCGCTCTACCTGCCCACGGAGATCTTCGACTTCGACGTGCGGCCGAACCCCGAGGGGCCCGTCAAGCAGGACAGGGGGCAGTGTGCTGTGACGTCCTGACCGGCGGACCGGGGCGGGTGCGGCTCCCACGGAGAACGCGGCCGCCCCGGGACCGGGACCCCTGACCCCCTTCACCGCCGCGACACGCCGTCCGGGGTCCACGGGCCTGCCTCCCCAGGGAGGCAGGCCCTCCGGCTGCCCATGGGGGAGATGGGCGCGGACGTCCTCCGGTCCGAGGTCGGGGCGGCTGAGCCGTCCGAGGTCGGGGCGGTTGAGCCGTCCGAGGTCGGGGCGGTTGACCTCAGGTTAAGTTGAGGTTTTAGTGTCCTCTTGTGTCGCCACCGGCGAACGCCGGCGACGTCGTGGCCCCGCGGGAGGTCCGCCACGGCGGAGCCACGCGTGACCCCGGCGACCGACGCGATCACCGCGACCCCCGGAGGGACCCGCCGCATCCACGGCTCCGGCCCACGGGTTCTGTCGGTGCTCCATGAAAAAGTCGGAGACCACCCCCCAGACACCGGAGACATGCGATGGACATGGAAGTGACCGCGTGGACGTCGCTCTACCACGCGATGAACGCGCAGGACGAGAAGCGGCCGTTCTCCAGGGCCGCGCTGCGGCGCATCGCCGGGTTCGCGCGGCCACACCGTAGGCTTCTCACCTGGTTCCTGCTGCTCAGCGTCGTGACGGCGACCCTGGCCGTGGCGACCCCCGTGCTCGCGGGCCGGGTCGTCGACGCGATCGTCAAGGGCCTGGCGCTGGAGACCGTCGTCGTGCTCGCCGTGCTCATCGCCGTCATCGCGGTGGCGGAGGCCGGGCTCGGGCTGATGACGCGGTGGCTGTCGGCGAGCATCGGCGAGGGCCTGATCCTCGACCTGCGCACCGCGGTCTTCGACCACGTGCAGCGCATGCCGATCGCCTTCTTCACCCGCACCCGCACCGGCGCGCTGGTCAGCCGGCTGAACAACGACGTCATCGGCGCGCAGCGGGCCTTCAGCGACACCTTCTCCGGCGTGGTCGGCAACCTCGTGACGCTGGTCCTCACCCTCGCCGTGATGATCGGGACCTCCTGGCAGATCACCTTGCTCGCGCTGCTGATGCTGCCGGTGTTCGTCCTGCCCGCGCGGCGGATGGG
Organism: Streptosporangium brasiliense; assembly: GCF_030811595.1. Taxonomy (NCBI): domain Bacteria; kingdom Bacillati; phylum Actinomycetota; class Actinomycetes; order Streptosporangiales; family Streptosporangiaceae; genus Streptosporangium; species Streptosporangium brasiliense. The sequence continues at coordinate 1,322,826 of NZ_JAUSRB010000002.1, read as the reverse complement.
CACCCGGCTGGCGCGGCTCGAACGCGAGTCGGCCGACCACAACGCGGCGATGAGCACGCAGATGACGGAGCGCTTCTCCGCGCCCGGGGCGACGCTCGTGAAACTCTTCGGCCGGCCCGCCGACGAGTCGGCCGAGTTCGTCACGCGGGCCCGCCGGGTGCGTGACATCGGGGTGCGCACGGCGATGGTGCAGTCGGTCTTCGTCACCGCGCTGATGCTGGTCTCGGCGCTGGCTCTCGCCGTCGTCTACGGCCTCGGCGGGTTCTACGCGCTGCGGGGGCAGCTGGAGCCGGGCGCCGTCGTCGCGATGGCGCTGCTGCTGACCCGCCTCTACGCCCCGCTGACCGCCCTGGCCAGCGCGCGGGTCGAGGTGATGAGCGCGCTGGTGAGCTTCGAGAGGGTCTTCGAGGTGCTGGACCTCAAGCCCCTGATCACCGAGCGGCCGGACGCCCGGCGGGTGCCCGAGGGGCCGGTGTCGGTGGAGTTCGACGGGGTGCGGTTCGCCTACCCGTCGGCGGACAAGGTGTCGCTCGCGTCACTGGAGGAGGTCGCGGCCCTCGACACGCGGGGCGGTGTCGAGGTGCTGCACGGGGTGTCCTTCCGGGCCGAGCCGGGGCAGATGGTGGCGTTGGTCGGCTCCTCGGGCGCCGGGAAGTCGACGATCGCGCAGCTCGTGCCGAGGCTCTACGACGCCGACGAGGGCGCCGTGCGCCTGTCCGGCGTGGACGTCCGCGACCTGTCCGCCGAGTCGATCCGCCAGACGCTCGGGATGGTGACGCAGGACGGCCACCTGTTCCACGAGTCGATCCGCGCCAACCTGCTCCTGGCCCGGCCGGGGGCCTCGGAGGAGGAGCTGTGGGAGGTGCTGCGCCGCGCCCGGCTCGCCGAGCTCATCGAGGCGCTGCCCGACGGGCTGGACACCGTCGTCGGCGAGCGCGGTTACCGGCTCTCCGGCGGTGAGCGCCAGCGGCTGACGATCGCGCGGCTGCTGCTGGCCCGCCCGCGGGTGGTGATCCTCGACGAGGCCACCGCGCACCTGGACTCCACCTCGGAGGCCGCGGTGCAGGAGGCCCTGGGCGAGGCCCTGGCCGGGCGGACCTCGGTGGTGATCGCGCACCGGCTCTCCACCGTCCGGGCCGCGGACCTCATCCTCGTCATCGAGGACGGCCGGATCGTGGAGCGCGGCACGCACCTCGACCTCCTCGCCGCCGGCGGCCGCTACGAGGAGCTCTACCGGACCCAGTTCGACCAGCCCTCCGTCAGCGAGGCGGTCCACTGACCGGCCCGCGGGCCCGCTTCCGGTGCGCCGGCCCGGAGTGCGGGATCCCGGTCCGCCGGGACGCGCCCCGGGCTCCGGGGAGTCGGGGCCGCCGCTCAGCGATCGGCCAGCCGGGCCGCGGCCCGGGCCCATGCCTCCTCCTCGGCCCCGGGGCGGTAGGTGACGAGCTGCTCACCCCGCCGCACCAGGGCGCGGATGTCGGAGACCACACCCTGGGCGCGGGCCTGGACCAGCGCGTTGCCCAGGGCGGCGGCCTCCACCGGGCCGGCGATCACCGGTAGGCCGGTCGCGTCGGCGGTCATCTGGCACAGCAGCGCGTTGCGGGCGCCGCCGCCGACCACGTGCACGACCTCCACGTCCTGGCCGCTGAGCCGTACGGCGTCGCGGACCGCCCGGCGGTAGGCGAGGGCCAGGCTCTCCAGCACGCACCGCACGGTCTGGGCCCTGCCGTCCGGGGGCCGCTGGCCGGTGCGCTCGCAGAACGCGGCGATCCTGGCGGGCATGTCGCCGGGCGGCAGGAAGGCGGGGTCGTCGGGGTCGATCACCGCCTGGAAGGGCCGGGCCCGCGCGGCGGCCGCGAGCAGCTCGGGCAGGCCGGCGTCGCCCCAGGCGCGCACGCACTCCTGCAGGATCCACAGGCCCATCACGTTGCGCAAATAGCGGATGGTGCCGTCCAGGCCGCCCTCGTTGGTGAAGTTGGCCAGGCGGCTCTCCTCGGTCAGGACGGGCCGGGGGAGTTCGAGCCCGACGAGTGACCAGGTGCCGGAGGAGATGTAGGCGAACCGGTCGGTCACGGCGGGCACCGCCACGACCGCCGAGGCGGTGTCGTGCGAGGCCACCGCGGTGACCGGGGTGGAGCCGGGCAGCCCGGTCTCCGCGGCGACCTCTGCGCGGAGCGTCCCGGCGGCCGACCCCGGCCGCCGCAGCTCCGGCAGGATCCCGGCCGGCAGCCCCAGCCGGTCCGCCAGCCCGCGGGCCCAGCCGCCGGTCCGCACGTCGTACAGCCCGGTGGTGGAGGCGTTGGTGGCCTCCGCGCCGACGGAGCCGGTCAGCCAGTGGGTCAGCAGGTCGGGGATCATCAGCAGTGTCCCGGCCCGGCCGAGATCCGGTTCGGCGAGCAGTTGGTAGACCGTGTTGAACGGCAGGAACTGCAGGCCGCTGACCTGGTAGAGCGCCTCGGCCCCCATGTCTGCGGCGACCCGCTCCATGATCCCGTCGGTCCGCCCGTCGCGGTAGTGCACCGGGTTGCCGATGAGCCGCCCGGCGCCGTCGAGCAGGCCGTAGTCGACCGCCCAGGAGTCGATGCCGACCGAGTCGACCGGACCGGCCGCACGCAGCCCGTCGAGCACTCCCCGGTACAGGGCGAGGATGTCCCAGTGCAGGGTCCCGCCGACCCGGACCGGGCGGTTGGCGAAGCGATGCACCTCGGTGAGACGCACCCGGCCGTCGGCTATCCGCGCGGTCATCACCCGGCCGCTGGAGGCACCCAGGTCCACTGCCGCATATACGCTCATCCGTCACTCATCACTGCTCGTCGGGTGGTCGCCGCCCCGCCCGGCCCGGCCGGTGGACTCGCGGACGACCAGTTCGGGCTGGAACATGATCTGCCGGTGGGCGTGTGCGGCGGGGTCGCCGCACTCCTCCAGCAGCAGCTCGGCGGCGATCTGCCCGAGCTTGTAGGTGGGCAGCCGGCCCGAGGCGGTCCGGTTGAGCACGTTCGAGGCCGTGCCGGGGGAGACCTGCGCGAGCTGGGCGACGTCCTTGATGCTGACAGTGCCCAACTGCCCTCCCGGTCCCGGTGTCGTTAAAACGTGTTACTCATTTCGCGGAGACCTTATCCAAACATGCCGCCCGGCCGGGCGCCACCCTCCACCCGACATGAGGCGTAACGTATTGGGAACTGGCTGCTCATCCCCCGTTGACAGGGCTGGATCGCCGGGTTTAGCGTCCCATCCGATCCTCTAAAACGTTTTTAAGTCCAGAGAGCCGGAGAGGGGAACCGGAGTTCATGAGCGACATCAGGGCCACGCTGCGGGCGCAGGCCGTCGAGACCCCGTCCTGGGCGTACGGCAACAGCGGCACCCGGTTCAAGGTGTTCGCCCAGCGGGGCGTGCCCCGTGACCCCTACGAGAAGCTGGCCGACGCGGCCCAGGTGCACGCCTTCACCGGGGTCGCGCCGACGGTGGCGCTGCACATCCCCTGGGACCGGGTGGACGACTACGCCGACCTGGCCCGGCACGCGACCGAGCTGGGCGTGCGGATCGGCGCGATCAACTCCAACGTCTTCCAGGACGACGACTACCGGCTGGGCAGCGTCACCAACCCCGACCCGGCGGTGCGGCGCAAGGCGCTGGACCACCTGCTGGCGTGCGTGGACGTCATGGACGCCACCGGCTCCGACACGCTGAAGCTGTGGTTCTCCGACGGCACCAACTACCCCGGCCAGGACGACATCCGCGACCGGCAGGACCGGCTGGCCGAGGCGCTGGCGGCCGTCTACGACCGGCTGGGCGAGGGGCAGCGCTTCCTGCTGGAGTACAAGCTGTTCGAGCCCGCCTTCTACGTGACCGACGTGCCCGACTGGGGCACCGCCTACGCGCACTGCCTGCGGCTGGGCGACAAGGCGCAGGTGGTGGTGGACACCGGGCACCACGCGCCGGGCACCAACATCGAGTTCATCGTGGCGTTCCTGCTCCGGGAGGGCAAGCTCGGCGGGTTCGACTTCAACTCCCGCTTCTACGCCGACGACGACCTGATGGTGGGGGCGGCCGACCCGTTCCAGCTCTTCCGGATCATGTACGAGGTGATCCGCGGCGGCGCCCTCTCCGGCCGGTACGCCGGGCCGGAGCAGGGGGTGGCGTTCATGCTCGACCAGTGCCACAACATCGAGCCGAAGATCCCCGGCCAGATCCGCTCGGTGATGAACATCCAGGAGGCCACGGCCAAGGCGCTGCGGGTCGACGGGGACGCGCTGGCCAGGGCCCAGGCCGAGGGCGATGTGCTGGGCGCCAACGCCGTGCTGATGGACGCCTACAGCACCGACGTCCGGCCGCTGCTGGCCGAGCTGCGCCAGGAGATGGGCCTCGACCCCGACCCGATGGCCGCCTACGCCCGCTCCGGCTACTCCGAGAAGATCGTCGCCGAGCGTGTCGGCGGCACCCAGGCGGGCTGGGGCGCCTGACCGCCGCACCCGTCCCGCCGGACGCGTCCCGTGCCGGGGCGCGGGACGGCACATCGAGAGATCACTGTTTATCCGTGGGGGGATGTTCCATGACTTCGCCGGTTGAGAAGCTGCTGCGGCGCTCGCACGCGCTCGGCGCGGATCCGCGCAACACGAACTTCGCGGGCGGCAACACCTCGGCCAAGGGAGCGGCCGTCGACCCGGTGACCGGGTCCGAGGTGGAGCTGATGTGGGTCAAGGGGTCGGGCGGCGACCTCGGCACGCTGACCGAGGCGGGCCTGGCCGTACTGCGGCTGGACCGGCTGCGGGCGCTGGCCCAGGTGTATCCGGGGGTGGAGCGCGAGGACGAGATGGTCGCCGCGTTCGACTTCTGCGCCTTCGGCAAGGGGGGCGCCGCGCCGTCGATCGACACCGCCATGCACGGCCTGGTCGAGGCCGCCCACGTGGACCACCTGCACCCGGACGCGGGCATCGCGATCGCCACCGCCGCGGACGGCGAGGAGCTGACGGCGCGGATCTTCGGCGACCGGGTGGTCTGGGTGCCGTGGCGCCGCCCCGGCTTCCAACTCGGCCTGGACATCGCCGCCATCAAGGACGCCCACCCGGAGGCGGTCGGCTGCGTCCTGGGCGGCCACGGCATCACCGCCTGGGGCGCCACCTCCGAGGAGTGCGAGGCCAACTCGCTGTGGATCATCCGGACCGCCGAGGCCCACATCGCCGAGCACGGCGCGGCCGAGCCGTTCGGACCGGTCAGACCCGGCTACGGCGCGCTGCCGGAGGAGGCCCGGCGCGAGCGGGCCGCCGCCCTGTTCCCGGTGATCCGCGGCCTGGCCTCCACCGACGTCCGGCAGGTCGGCCACTACACCGCCACCGAGGAGGTCCTGGACTTCCTGTCGCGCGAGCGCCACCCCGAGCTGGCCGCGCTCGGCACCTCCTGCCCCGACCACTTCCTGCGGACCAAGGTCGCCCCGCTGGTGCTCGACCTGCCCGCCGACGCGCCGCTGGCCGAGGTCACGGTACGGCTGGGCGAGCTGCACGCCGCCTACCGCGAGAATTACGCGGCCTACTACGACCGGCACGCCACCCCGGACTCGCCCGCCATGCGCGGCGCCGACCCGGCGATCGTCCTGGTCCCCGGCGTCGGCATGTTCAGCTTCGGCAAGGACAAGCAGACCGCCCGGGTGGCGGGGGAGTTCTACGTCAACGCGATCAACGTGATGCGCGGCGCCGAGGCGCTGTCCAGCTACGCCCCGATCGAGGAGTCGGAGAAGTTCCGCATCGAATACTGGGAGCTGGAGGAGGCCAAGCTCCGCCGGATGCCCGCGCCCAAGCCGCTGGCCACCCGGGTCGCGCTGGTCACCGGGGGCGGGTCGGGCATCGGCGCCGCCACCGCCCGCAGGCTCGCGGCCGAGGGCGCCTGCGTGGTCGTCGCCGACCGCGACCTCGCCGCGGCCGAGAAGGTCGCCGCCGAGCTCGGCGCCCGGGCCTACCGGCCCGAGGACGTCGCGACCGCCGTACAGGCGGACGTCACCGACGAGGAGCAGGTCGTCGCGGCCGTACGGCAGGCGGTGCTGGCCTTCGGCGGCGTCGACCTGATCGTCAACAACGCCGGGCTGTCGCTGTCCCGGTCGCTGCTGGAGACCAGCGTCGCCGACTGGGACCTGCAGCACGACGTGATGGCCCGCGGCTCGTTCCTGGTCTCCCGCGAGACCGCCCGCGTCATGATCGACCAGCGGATGGGCGGGGACGTCGTCTACATCTCCTCCAAGAACTCGATCTTCGCCGGGCCTGACAACGTCGCCTACGGCGCGGCCAAGGCCGACCAGGCCCACCAGGTCCGCCTGCTCGCCGCCGAGCTGGGCCAGTACGGGATCCGGGTCAACGGCGTCAACCCCGACGGCGTGGTCCGCGGGTCCGGGATCTTCGCCTCCGGCTGGGGTGCCAACCGGGCGGCGGTGTACGGGGTGGAGGAGGACAAGCTCGGCGAGTTCTACGCCCAGCGCACCCTGCTCAAGCGTGAGGTGCTGCCCGAGCACATCGCCGCCGCGGTCTTCGCCCTCACCGGCGGAGAGCTGTCGCTCACCACGGGCCTGCACATCCCCGTCGACGCCGGCGTCGCCGCGGCCTTCCTGCGGTAGGGGGCACCCCAAGTACGCGGGAAAGGGCTGATAGGGCTGTTCAGAGGCCGGCTGCGGTCCTCGTTACACAAGCCGGCTCGGCCGTGGTCGCGTTGAGGCGCTCCGGGGTGTCTGTGTCGGTGAGGCCTCAGAGATCCCTGCCCGAGGAGTTCCGTCAGGGCGGGCGGCGCGGTGTCGCCTTCTTCTCGCATCTTCTGAACGCCTGGCGAGCTGCCATCAGCATTCCCCGATAGCTTCGGGGAGCGCGCCGGGCATCAGGATTGACCACAGGTCGCGGGGCAGAACTTGACCTCGGGATACCGTGATGACGACTTGTTCAGGAGAGGCTGGGGTTGCGACTTCAGGTGCTGGTCGAGGAAGGCCGCCACGTAGGTGCGGGTGAGCTCGGCGGCGCGCACCGCGGGCAGAACGCCGTAGGCGGGCTTGATGCCGAGGGCGCCCGCCATCAGGGGGAGGTCGGTGAAGGACTGGTGTTCGCCGCCCGTCAGCACGAGCCAGCGTTTCCATCCGGTCAGCAGCTTCCAGTCGCGGTCCCAGGAGGTGTCGCGGCCTCCGGGGACGTGCTGCGGCGAACCCAGGAACATGAACGGCCGGGAGAACCCGCTCTTGGGGATCCGGGCGTAGGTGGTGCCGTCCATGTCGATGCCGGCGCGCACGCGGGAGTCCTTCACCATGGTCGCCATGGCGCTGGCCCCGCCGATCGACTGGCCTGCCATCGCGATTTTGGAGCGGTCGATCAGGTCAGAACCGTCCCATTTCGATGGCAGCTGGTCGAGCACGAAGGAGACGTCGGCCGCCCGTCCCGCGACCACCCCTGTGCCGAAGCCCGGGTCGGTGTCGCTGTCGCAGGCGAGGCATTCGGCGACCCGCCCGCCGGGGAAGGTCGTGGCGTGGCTCTCGTAGGTGTGGTCGATCCCGGCCACGACGTACCCTCGGCTGGCCAGGTCCTCGGCCAGGGACGTGAGTGTGCTCATCGGATTGGTGAAGCCGGGGGAGATCACCACCAGCGGCAGGTTCCGGCCCGCAGGTTCGGCGTCTTCGATGGCGTTGGTGCGCGTCTTGCTGAGCGTGTCGTTCGGCACGCCCCCAATCCCCAAGCGCCTCAGGATGAGCTCCGATTCCTTCGGCGTCATGTACGGCGCCCGCTGTCCGTCTCGCTGCTCGGTCGGATACCACAGGGTGACCTTGAGCTCCCTGGCGTCGACGTCGAGGTTCCAGGGGTCGGGGCGGGAGGCGTCTTTCAGATACAGGGCGGTGGTGCCGACCGGATGGGCACCGGTGGGGGCGGGCAGGGTGGCGGGGCCGGTCGGCGTGGCCGACTGGTTGGCAGCGGACCGGGGTGGCGCGGGCGCGGAGCAGGCGGACGCGGCCAGGACGACCAGTCCCGCGGCGACTGCCAGGATCTGTCTCATGGAGAGGTCCATTCACTTGTTCAGCAAGGTCAGGGCCTTGGCCAGGACGGGGTCGCGCCCTGCGGCCGCGTCCTTCGGGGTCAGGGGCACGTGGTGGTCGGGCGGCACGCCGATCCGGTCGATCACCTCGCGGTCGGGCCCCAGATGGTGCCTGACGGGGAAGATCAGCGTGGTGTTGTTGCTCAGCAGGTACGGCTGCGCCGGGCCGGAGATGACCCCCGCGGTCCTGGTGCCGACCAACTGGCCGATGCGCAGGTCTTTGACCGCAGAGCTGAAGTGCTCGCACGCCGAGGCGCAGCTGCGGTCGGTGAGCACCATCAGCGGCAGGTTGAGCAGCTCGACGGTGTCATCGGTCCGCGAAGTTTCGCACTTGCCGTCCACGGTGCACTGGTAGGCGGTGACCTTGCCGTGGCCGAACGCGCTTACCAGCCGGGTCGCCTCCACGGGGCTGCCGCCGCCGTTGCCGCGCAGGTCCAGCACGACGCCGGACAGGGTCCGGCCGGCGCGCAGCCTGGAGATCGCCTTGAAAACCCTGTCCGCGGAGTCGGGAGCGAACCCGCGCAGCCGTACATAGGCGATGCCGTCGTTCAGCAGCTTCGAGGTCACCACTTGCAGGGCGGCCAGATCCCGCTGGTAGAGGCCGGGCTTGAGCGTCACGCTCCAGCGGCGGCCGGTGCTCTGCCGCAGGAGCCGTAACCGGATCGGGCGCGCCTCCGGGTACCCCGGGTAGAGGGCGGCGATCGCAGGAGTGGCCTTCCCGTCGATGAAGGGCGCCGATCCGTTGATCGATTCGATGACGTCGCCCGGGTGCAGCCCGGCCGCTTGCGCCGCGCCACCCTGCACGGTGGTGACGAACAGCGGGGGTAGAGCGACGCCGGGGTTGCCGTTCACCTGGGGACCGTTGACGTTCGCCTGGAAACCGAGGCCGTAGCCGTCGCCGTCGTAGTAGTCGGGCGGCCGCTTGACGTCGTGCGTCCAGCGGGCGTGGTTGTCGCCGAGGCTGGCCACGATGGCCTCGAGGGTGACGATGGCCAGCTTGTCGCGCAGGTCTGGGACCTGATCGGTGGTCTTGCGGTAGGCGGTCTTGAAAGCGGCCCAGTCGGTCTTGCGGTCACCGGTCAGCGCCGGCATGGTGGCCTCGGGTACGTCGCGGCCGTTGCGGTTGAGCTCTTGGGTCAGGGCGACGAATCCTGCGCTCAGCAGCGAGCGGGCGTCCAGCGTGGCGCCGCTGTAGTAGGTGCCGAGGATGCAGAAGTAGGCCTGCTCGATGACGTCGATCGTGGTGGCCGTCTCCGGCCCGGGAGTTCCCTGGGGCGGAGCGCAGACTGTACTGGCTGCCGTGCTCGCCTGGCCGCGTGGCGGTGTCGGGGCCGTGCAGGCCGCTGCCAGGAGGAGGGCGAGCGCGGCGGCCGTGGTCCTGATGACGGTCATGACAGGCGCCTGCGGATCCACCAGAAGCAGAACCACGTCAGGCCGAGGGTGAGCAGGGCGTAGATCCCGGTCTCGATCCATTGGAAGGGCCAGAAGCGCTCAAGGGGCTGGTAGGTCGCCTGCTGCCGATAGCCGAGCCGGTTGATCTCGACCATGCAGCCGTCCCCGGCGCCCGCCGACGGTGCGCAGGGGCCCGACGTGGTGGAGACCTGGGCGGCGGCGAAGCCGCCATCGGTGCCGAGCGCACGCCCGGATGGGTCGACCAGGTTGGCGGACAGGACCCAGGCGCCCGCATGACCGGGAACGGCCGACTTCAGGCGAATCTCCACATATCCGCCTCGGTCCCGGTTTATGCCGATGCCGTCCACGTTCGTCTTGCCGAGCTCGAAGGTCGAGGTGATCGGGGGCATCAGGTGGGGCCGGACCAGCAGCGGCATGGCGAGCTGGATCGCGGCGAAGACGGCCAGAGTGAGGGCCATGGCGGGCAGTGTGCGGCGCACCAGCATGCCCACGGTCACGCCCAGGACGAAGGCGAAGGCCGCATACCCCATCGGGGCGATGCCGCGCGCGCCGAACACCAGGGGAGCCATCAGGGCCAATTTCTCAGCGGCTGATTTGTCCAGAGGGTCGGACCACCAGGTCACCATGAGGCCACACAGGCCGGCGACGGCCACGGTGGTCAAGCCCATGAACCCGAGCTTGACCGCCAGCCAGCGGCCGCGGGTGATGCTCTGGTTCCACACCATCAGGTGCGTGCCCGCCTCCAGCTCGCGGGTGATCAACGGTGCTCCCCAGAAGATCCCGGCGAGGGCGGGCAGGAGGAGCACGACGAGAGTCAGGGCCATGAACGAGGTCTCGTGCCGGTCGAAGAAGTGGTCGTAGAAGCGGTCGCAGGTGTTGTCCTGGGTACAGGCGGCGATCCCGGCGGAGTAGTCGGAGGCCAAGCCGGGGCCGGTCAGGGCCAGGGCGGTGGCGAGGATGACGAGCAGGGCGGCCATCATCGCGGCCGAGCCGCGGAACTGGCGCCAGGTCAGCCAGATCATCGCTGCACCTCCAGGGCGACTCGCTGGTCCACGGTGCGCTTGTCCATGTAGGCCAGGACGAGGTCTTCCAGACTGAGTTGGGTGACCGTCCAGGCGGGATCGTGGATCGGGGCGTCGGTGCGGATCACGTACGTGCTCTGCCGGTCGGTGTGGCGCACGGAGACGACGTGCTGGTCGGCGGGCAGCCGGTCGGGGTCGCGGCGTGGGCCGGTGAGCCGGTGATGGGTGGCCAGCAGTTGGTCGACCTCCCCGGCCACCTGGACGCGGGAGTCGACGAGCACGATCAGGAAGTCGCACACCCGTTCCAGGTCGGAGACCAGGTGGGAGGAGAGCACCACGCTGAACTCGTGCTCGACCGTGGCCTCCATCAGCCCCTGCAGGAACTCGCGGCGGGCCAGCGGGTCGAGCGAGGCGACCGGCTCGTCCAGGATCAGCAGCTCGGGCCGTTTGGCCAGGCCCAGGGTAAGGGCGAGCTGGGCGCGCTGGCCGCCCGACAGCTTGCCTGCCCGCTGGGCGGGATCGAGACCGAGTTGCGCGATCCGGTCCCGCGCCATGGCGGTGTCCCAGCGGGGGTTGAGCCGCGCTCCCAGCCGCAGGTGATCGGCGACGCTCAGCCCGGCGTAGACGGGGGTGTCCTGGGCGACGAACCCGACCCTGGCCAACTGCGCCGGGCCGCTGGCGGGACGGCCGCCCAGCACGGTGATGCCGCCCACCGTCGGCTCCAACTGGCCGCTGGCCAGCTTCAGCAGCGTCGTCTTGCCGGCTCCGTTGGGACCCACTAACCCCACGACGTGGCCCGCCGGGATGTCGATGGTGCACTCGCGCAGCGCCCAGTGCTTGCCGTATTTCCTGCCCAGTCCCTGGGCCTGTAGGGCAGTGTTCACGCTATGTCCTCCTGAGCGGTGGTCCGAAAGGTGGTCATGAAGAGGGCCTCGATGCTTTCCTCGTCGAGGCCGGCCCGGCGGGCCTTGACCAGCCAGCGCTGCAGTTCCAGCCGCAGCGGGCCGTGCGCGGCCAGCGAGGCGTTGGTGAGCGTCGCCGTCACGAACGTCCCCACCCCCGGCCGGGCGGCGACCAGGCCCTCGTGCTCGAGTTCCCGGTAGGCCTTCAGGACGGTGTTGGCGTTGATCGCCAAGTGCGCCACGACCTCCTTGACGGTCGGCATCTGGTCGCCCTCGCGAAGCACGCCGAGCCGCAGCGCATGCCGTACTTGCTGAACCAGCTGCAGGTACGGCGAAACACCCGACCTGCCGTCCAGATGGAACTCGATCACCAGTTTCTCCATTTATCTAGCCTGCTAGTACTTTAGAGTCCCAGATGTTAAAGGATCATAAGGAGCGTTGTACAGGCCTCGCCCGGGAGCGCCCGAAGCGGTCCATCGCTCCTCCGGGCATGATCGGCCCGACACCTATGCCGACGCGGTCGAGGCGTATCTGCGTTCGGCCGGGATCGCCACGCTGTTCGAGCTGAAGGCACCTCTGCGTGAGAAGACGCTGTGGCGGGCCTTGTATGACACGTGCGCCCGCACCGAGGAGATCCTCAGCGTCGACATCGACGACTTGCTGCTGGCCGACAAGCGCGCTCGCATCGTCTCCAAGGGCGGCGCCACCGACTGGGTGCACTGGCAGTCCGGCACCGCCCAGCTGCTGCCCCGGCTGCTCAAGGGCCGTACCCGTGGCCCGGTCTTCCTCACCGACCGGCGGGCACCCGCTCACACCCCCACCCTCGACGTCTGTCCTGTCACCGGCCGAGCGCACCTGTCCTACCGGCGTGCCGCCGAACTGTTCGAGACCCTCACCCGGCCGCTGGCCCACCCCGGCATCACCGACCCGGGCGAACTCGAGCAGCGCGGCGGCTGGACGCTGCACCAGCTACGTCACTCCGCGCTGACCCACGAGGCCGAAGACGGCACCAACACCCCGACCCCGCTGGCCCGCTCGCGGCACGCCTCGGTCCGCTCCCTGGAGCGCTACTCCCGGCCCAGCGTCGATGCCGTCGCCAGCCACGTCGCATCCCGCGACCCCCGAGCACGCCGCACCACCTGAACACCATGCCCCGACCAGCCACCCCGACAAGGAGGCATGATGAGCGACGTGCAGCCCGTACGCGCGCGGCTGGCAGCCCGGCTTCTGCAGGAGGCTGACGACGTCACCCGGTACGTCGGCACCGACCCGGCACCGCCCGCCCCGGCCGTGCTCGGCCACGCGTGCCGGGCGTTCGTGATCGCCGAGACCACAAGCCGGCTCCTGGATGAGTACGCCGTCCCCCGCCGTGACAACTACGTCGTCTGCGCCGACTACTCCCAGCGGGCGGTGCGCGTGCTGAGCGGGGTCCTCGGCCCGCACCTGCTGCACCGCAGATACCGCCCTGCGGGCCGACATCGCCACGCTGCAGCAGCAAGGCGAGGCAGAGCTCAACCTGGCCAGCGGCGAGGACATCGACCGCATCACCGCAGCGCTGCTCACCCTCGGCAGCGCCCTGGCCGAGACGTTGACGCCGATGGCCGCCGACGACAGCCTCCCGCCGATGATGCGAGGCGTAGCCCACATCGCCGCAGACGCCGCCGGCATCCTGTGGAGCCACTCCGGCGGCGACTCCGGCGGTTGGTAGAGCGCCCAGCAGAGTCACCCCGGCCGCTTCACGTCATCGGTGACCAGCCTGCGAAACCCATAGCTACGGCAAGCCGCCACATCGACCGACCGAGTCGATGGACCACGCGAGCTTCGACACCGGCCAGTGGCCGGCCTGCTGCGGCGCCTGCCCGCTCTTCGGCCTGCTGCAAACGCCACGCCGACCCTGACCTGTTGTGATCCAAGAGTGGGCACGTCCGCACGCCGGACGTGCCCACTCTGGCGTCCGGCTGGCAGGAAGTGGTCGACCGCGGGCAACTTGCTGTCTCCGAAATCCCTGGTTCCGGAACCCCGGAACGCGCAGAGTTGTCTTTACGAGGACAGCTGAAAGGACGGAGGAAGGGCCTCGGGAAAAAGGTCACATGGATTTCCGTCGGCGGCTCCACCTGGGAACGAGAGGAGGAAAGCGGTCGGACCGCCGGACCCGAGAATCGTGTCGAATTTAAATTGCCGGTGAATTTACGGACAGCGGGAATGGAGATGGAATGTTCTATTCGGAGAGCGGACTGAAGGCGTTGGGCGCACCGGCGGGGAGACCGGCGACCGAGCCGGGCGGCGGGGAGACGGCCGGCGCGTGGATCCACGCCCAGCCGCCGGGACCCCGCGTGACCGGTCGCTGGACGCGGACGTACGCCCGCGTCCAGAACCGCTTACACGATCAGAAGGGGATCCCATGACTGAGATGGCGTCGGGCAACGGCGCGGCCACCGCCATGAGCAAAGTCCTTTCGAGTGACGGCACCGCCATCGCCTTCGAACGGGTGGGGCAGGGGCCGGCGCTCATCCTGGTGGGCGGGGCGCTCAGCCACCGGGCGCTGCCGGGGATGGTGGAGCTGACCGGGCTGCTGTCGCGGCACTTCACCGTCGTCAACTACGACCGCCGAGGCCGGGGCGACAGCGGGGACAGGGAGCCGTACGCGGTGGAGCGGGAGATCGAAGATCTCGACGCCATGATCAACATGGTGGGCGGGTCGGCGTCGGTGTGGGGCATCTCCTCCGGGGGAGTCCTCGCCCTCAAGGCGGCGGCGCACGGCCTGGCCATCAACAAGCTGGCGCTGTACGAACCACCGTTCGTGGCCGGTGGCAGTGGCCGCCGGCCACCGGCCGATCACCAGGAGCGGCTGACGCGGCTGGTCGCGGCCGGGCGGCGGAGCGAGGCGGCCGCCTACTTCATGACGAAGGTGGTCGGCGTCCCCTCGGTGCTCGTGGCGGCGATGCGGCTGCTGCCCCGGTGGTCACGGCTCAAGGCGGTGGCCAACACGCTGCCCTACGACGCCGCGGTGATGGGGGACTACTCGTTACCGGTCAGGCAGCTGGGCCTGATCACGGTGCCGACGCTCGTGATGGCCGGGGAGAGGAGCCCGGCGGTGCGGCGACAGGCGGCGCGGGAGCTCACCGAGGCCGTCCCCACCGCGCGGCACCGCCCGCTGGAGGAGCAGAACCACAACGTGTCGATGAAGGCCCTCGCGCCCGTGCTGGTGGAGTACTTCAAAGACTGAGAGGCCTGGAAGGAGAGGGTGAGAAGGGCGAGTGACCTGAGAGGAGAGACTGAAGGGAGAGGCGGCGCGTCCCGTGCCCGGCCTCCGGTCCGCCCCGGAGGCCGGGCACGGGACGCAGGCATGTGTCCTGCCGGTGCCGGGGATCACGGGTGCCGGACAGGCAGTGGTGCCGGAGCGGCAGCGGCGTCGCGCCTCGTCGCGGCGCGGCGCCGCGGCGACCAGGCGGGCGGCAGCGCGCTCAGGATCCCCTGGCGGGCGGCAGCGTACTCAGGAGTCCCGGTGGGCGGCAGCGTGCTCAGGAGTCCCGGTGGGCGGCAGCGTGCTCAGGAGTCCCGGTGGGCGGCAACGTACTCAAGGTCCCCGGCGGGTCCGCGCGGGACGGGGTCAGGCGCCGAGTCCGGCCAGAAGGGCGGCGAGACGGTGGATGTCGTCGGCGGTGATGTCCACGTGCGGGCTGAAGCGCAGCACCGGACGGGTCATGTCGTGCGGCGCCCGCTCCGTTCCGGCGACGGTGCTGACCACCCCGTGGTGGAGCAGTCCGGCACGGGTCCGTCCGACGTCGTGGCCTCGCCCCTGCGGCTCCAGGGACACGATCGCGCCGGGCGCGTCGAGCGGGTCCCGCAGCCGCCAGCCGGGGAGACCGGCGAGCGCCGAGCGGAGCGCGGAGCCGACGGCGTGCAGCCGCTCCCTGATCAGGGCGGGGCCCAGCCCGTGATATTCGCGCAGTGCGGTGGCCAGCCCGGCACGGCCGGCGACGGACGCCTCACGGCTCTCCAGACGGCGCACCGGCCGCTGCTCGCCGGGCCACGTCCCGACGGCGAGCGCGGGGGCTCTGGGGACCAGGCGTGCCTGCCATGGATCCCGTACTCCCAGATAGCCCACACCGCGCGGGCCGCAGAGATATTTCCGGCCCGTGCCGTAGACCGCCGCGCAGCCGGTCGCCGGCAGATCGATCTGGCCCAGCGCCTGAGCGGTGTCGACCACGACGGGCACCTCGGCCGGCTCGCACACCGCCACGGCCTCCGCCACCGGCTGGACCAGCGCACGGTGCGCCGCCGCGGCGGTGAGATGCACCATCGCCGGCCGGTCCGCGGCCAGCCGTCGGCGGAGGGCCTCCACATCCAGCCGCCCCTGGCCGTCTGCGGCGAGGAACTCCACGCGCAGCCCGCGGTCGCTGAACGCCGCCAGGTTCGGCCCCCACTCGCTGGGCAGCACCCACACGCGGTCCCCGGTCTCGACGGGCCACGAGGCCAGCAACTGCGCGAGCGCGGCCGACCCGCTCTCCACGAAGGCCAGGTCGTCGCCGTCGAAGCCCAGCAGGGCGCCCAGCAGGTCACGTGCTCCGCGCAGTTCCTCCGTGACCGCGGCCTCCGCGACGTATCCGCCCACTCCGGCCTCAAGGGCGAGGTGGTCGGCGACGCGGTCGCGGACGGCCCGGCTGGTCCGCCCGCACGCGGCGGTGTCCACGTGCAGCCCCTGAGCCGGTCCGCGCGCGGCGGCCCAGCTACGCCCGACCTCCTCGTGCGGCAGCTCCCGGCCCACGGCCGTCCTCACCGGCCGTCCCGGCCGCCGCCGTGACCGGACCCGTTCACCGTGCCCGGGACCGGGGCACGCCGCTCCGCGGGTGAGACCGGGGCACGCCGCTCCGTGGGCGGGGCCGGGCGATCACCCGCCACCGGGCCACCCGGCCTGTGCCCGGTCCGCGGGCGGTCGATCAGTGATCACGATCCCAATGGTAGAGGCGTGCCCTCCGAGATCCACGCGGTCGCCCGGCGATCCCACGGCACGGCCACGCGGGCACCGGCGACCGCGGAGGCGTCGGGTCGCGGAGGCGTCGAGTTCGGAGGCTTTCCGGCTGTGGAGGCATCCGGTCGTGGTGCCGTGGCACGGCCACGCGGGCCCCGGGCGGTCGCGGAGGTATCCGGCTGCGGTGCCGGGCGGTCACGGAGATATCCGGCTGCGGCGGCGTATGGTTCCGGTGCCGTCCGGCCGCGGGGGTGTCCGGTCGCGATACGTAAATTCCCCGATGCGGGAAATGCCCTCGGGGCTCTACCGTCTGGGAGGTCGAGAGCCCCCCAGGCAAGGGTGAGCCCATGCGCGTGCTGAGCGTGTTCGTCTCCGCCGTCCTGCTGACCACGACCTTCACGGCCGCCGCCGCGAGCTCCGCCGCGGCCGAGGCGAAACCTCCACCCGGCCCGGTGAACGTCGTCTACCAGCGGGCCGCCTTCACCACGGGCACCGCCGAAGGCGTGACGGCCGGAGACGGCCTGTCCTTCGCCTCCCCGGCCGGGACGACCTCCTACACCGACGCGCTCGGCACCAGGACCTGGGAGTACGCCCGCTGGACCGGCCCGGAACAGCAGGTCGGCTTCGCCGCGACGGAGCTGATCGCCTCCTGGACCGCCGACACCCCGCCCGGTAGCTGGCTGCAGGTCGAGATGCGCGGCCGCCACGCGGCCGGGCTGACCAAGTGGTACGTCATGGGCCGCTGGGCCTACGGCGAGGCCGACATCCGGCGCACCTCGGTGCCGGGCCAGGCCGACGCCGACGGCACCGTGTCCGTCGACACCTTCGTCGCGGCGGCGGGCAGGGCGGTCACCGCCTACCAGCTGCGCGTCACGCTGCACCGCACGCCCGGCTCCGCCGTGACGCCGAAGGTGCGGACGCTGGGGGCGATGGCCTCGGCCGTTCCCGAACGCAAGACAGTGCCGGTCAGTCCCGGCGGCGGGGCGTGGGGGACCGAGCTGAACGTGCCCCGCCGCTCTCAGAGCATCCACCAGGGCCACTACCCCGAGTGGGACGGCGGCGGTCAGGCGTGGTGCAGCCCGACCTCGACCACGATGGTCCTCGGCTACTGGGGCAGGTGGCCCAGCGCGCAGGACACCTCCTGGGTCGACCCGTCCGACCCCAACCCCGAGGTGGACTACGCCGCCCGATACACCTACGACCACGCCTACCAGGGCGCCGGCAACTGGCCGTTCAACACCGCCTACGCCGGCCGCTACGGCATGGAGGGGTTCATCACCCGGCTGCGTTCGCTGACCGAGCTGGAGCGCCTGATCGCCGCCGGCATCCCGGTGATCACTTCCCAGTCGTTCAAGAAGGGCGAACTGCCCGGCGCGGGATACGGCACCGACGGCCACATCATGGTGGTGGTGGGCTTCACCGCCACCGGCGACGTCATCGCCAACGACCCCGCCTCGCCGAGCAACGACGCGGTGCGCCGGATCTACCCGCGGGCCGACTTCGAGAACATCTGGCTGCGCAGCTCCAGCAGTGGCGGCGTCGTCTACGTCATCCACCCGCCGGGCCACGCCCTGCCCCCCACCGTCCCGGGGCTGCCCGCCAACTGGTAGGACCCCACCCGCCCGCGGTGTGCCGCCCGGCGCGCCGCGGGCATGACTCCGCCTTCCCGAGGCGTCCGCCTTCCCCAGGACGTTCGCTTCCCGAGGCGTCCGCCTTCCCCGGGACGTCCGCCTGACGGCGGCAGGCGGGCCACCGGCCCGGAGGCGGGCCAGGACGGGCTCCGGGCCGGCCACGGCCCGTGGGTGACTACGACTCGGCGGCCTGCTTGATCCGCTGGCAGATGCGCAGCCACGCCTCCTGGCGTCTGGCCCTGGGGAGGGCGGCGAGGGGGGTGCGGATGTCGTGGGCGGCCTGGTAGGCCGCGATGGGCGTCTCCTCGTAGAGGCAGTTCTCCACCAGGACCCAGAGGATCTTGACGTTCTCCGTCTTGGCCGCTTTGAGGAAGTAGGGGAGCTCCTCGGCGGTGATGAACGTGGAGTTCAGGAACTCCGGGCTGACGAGCATGACGGCGACACTGGTGGAGGCCAGTGCCTGGTTGATCTCATCACGCCACAATCGGCTCGGCTTGATCTCCTGGTCGTACCAGACGTTGAGCGCGTTGTTGCGGATCAGGGGGCCGAGCATGGTCGTCAGCTCCGTCAGCCACGCGCGGTCCTTCCTGCTGTAGCTGATGAAGACGCGGTCGCGTTTCACGGCCACCGGCCGCCCCTTCTTGTCCAGGAGAGTCGCGGGGCGCGCTCCCCTGACGACGTCTTCGTCCACGAGGCAGGAATGGATGTCCTTCCTGTCGGGGAGCAGGAACAGCACGTCGCGCATGGTCCGGTCGAGGACGCGGTGCAGCCCGCGCGCCCCCGCCTGCTCCCTGAGCGCCCGCTGGACGAGCTCCTCCACCGCTCCGTCGGTGACCGTGAGATCGCAGCGGTGCTCGCTCAGCAACGCCTGGTACTGCCGGATCGGCGACTGCGGCGTCGAGTGCAGGATGGAGCGGAGATGATCGGCGCTCAGCGGCTCGAAGGCGCTGATGGTGGTGAACCGGGCGGCGAACTCCGGCATGAGCCCGAAGGCGATCAGGTCCTCCTGACCGGCCTCGGTCAGGATCCTCCCCGGCTCCGCCGCGACCTGCTGCGGTGTCTTCAGCCGCGTCCGCACCAGGCGGTCGGCCACGATGCGGGTGAGCCCTTCGAACGACCCGCCGCCGATGAACAGGATCCCCTCGGTGTTGACGGCCGTGCGGTCGCTGGAGGGGTGCTTGCGGTTGCTCTTCGGGTCGTAGGTGACGTCCGTCCCGCTCAATATGTTGAGCAGCGCCTGCTGGACGCCCTCCCCGGAGACGTCGCGCGTGATGCTGGGGTTGACCGACTTGCGGGCGAGCTTGTCTATTTCGTCGATGTAGATGATGCCGCTCTCGGCGGCCTCCCGGTTGCCGCCGGCCACCTTGAGGAGGTCCTTGAACATGCCCTCGACGTCTTCGCCGACATAGCCGGCCTCCGTGTACGTCGTGGCGTCGACGATCGCGAGGGGGAGGTCGAGAGCCGCGGCCAGCGCCTTGGCCAGGAGCGTCTTGCCGGAACCGGTCGGGCCGATGAGGAGGAGGTTGTTCTTGTCGTAGCCGTGGGCGCCGCGGACCCGGGAGCGGAGGAAATGACGGTGGACGGCCACGGCGACATCGCGTTTGGCCTCCTCCTGGCCGATGACGTAATCGGACAGCCGGTCGTACAGCCAGGACGGCCTGGGAGGCTCAGCGCGCGCTATGTCATGGAATTTCCGCTTTTTGGATTTCTTGTCGTCTTCGGCCTTCTCCTCGGAGAGGATCTCGTTGCACAGCTCCACGCACTCATCGCAGATGTATACCTCGGGCCCCGCGATCACCTTAACTACCTCGTGCTGGGATTTGTTGCAGAAACTGCAGTAAGTGATCTCTACGGATTCCACTGGCACCTGCTCGCGTGATTCCCATGACCCATTGATCTCAGGGTAATCCGCGCCCACTGCCCGTGATGCTGTGATTTCTGGTTTTCTGCCGACGGATCATCGGAATCCCGGCGGAGCCGGCCCGCGGTTCACCGGCCGGCCGGACCCGCCTCCCCGCGCCCGTGCCGCGCGGGGGCCGGTCCCGGAGTCCGGTGGGTTCACGCTCCGCCGGAGGCCGTCAGGCGCTCCGGCGTGACCATCCCCTCGATCTCCACCAGGAGGTCGTCCCGGCATATGTCCACGTTCAGATAGGCGACTTCGGCGTCCCCGGAGAAAGCGCCGGAACACATCCGCCGCACGAGAGGTATGTCCGCGTCGCGCTTCACGTAGACTTTCACGGAATCAAGGTCCTGGAGCGTCAGGTCCGCGCCGATTCCATACTTTGCGAGATTCCCCGGGCCGATGAGCACCGAGATGTTGTCGAGCGTCGTGGCGCACTGCCGTTCGATGTCACCCTTATAGACGGTCTCGCAGCCAAGTATGCTGGCGGTCCCGGAGACGAACAGGTAATCGGACCGGACGGGGCTCCCCGATGACAGGTAGGTGGCCCGGGCGAAGCTGGGCGACTTTATCCCGTATCTCGGCGGATAGCGGTAGGCGGGGGTCTGCCGGGGATTCTCGATATTCGTCACCCGCGCCGAACGGCACGCGATGAAATAGAACGCCACACCGCCGCCGTGACTCCCCACGCAGGTGGCGGCGGGTATGAGCCGCTCCGACATCTGCCGCTGCTCGAACGCGGCCGCGCGGCCTCTGCAGAACTGGGTGTACACGTTGTGGCCGCCGTCGTCCACGTCGTTGATCTCGTTGACCATGTTCCACACGCGGACGACGTTCGGGTAGCCGAGCAGCTCGATGAGCTCGAATGCCGCCAGGTAGGCGGCCTCGGTCGAGGTGACGTAGTCCGCGGTCTCCTCGATCCGCCCGCAGCAAAACAGATACTCCCCGTCGTGCGCGTACGCCAGGCCCTTGTGCCGCCCGCTCGTCACGTCCGCGGTGGTCCGCCACACCTCCGTGAACGCCGGGCCCCCGTCGTCGCGCATCGACAGCGTCAGCGACGGATGGCCGTCCCGGACGACCGGACCACCGGCCCGATCCGAGTATCCGACCGCGCCCAGCACCCGGCCGGACTCGCCCCGGGGTCCGCGTTCTCGAATCGGCAGCTCAGGCCGGCCAGAGAAGTGGTAATGGTCATCGTCGGTCCTGTCTGCCGGAGACGGTTCGTCCCCAAGCATGAGTGTCCCGATCCTCGCCGATCATCTTCCGTATTGCGGCCGCCACCCCTATTCCGCATTGCGCCGTCTTTGCCTCCGCCTTTTCTGAATTGTGCGGACAATGGCGGCGGGGACAGGGCCCTCACCCCTATTGCCGGAGATCCCTTTTTCGAAGAAGACGGCCTGCCGCGGCCCTGTAATTCTCGGTGGGGCGGGGCAGTGGCCTCCCACCGCCCCGTGAATGTCGTCAAATCCGTGGACGGGACCGCCTCTGCTCCATCCGGTCCGTGGCATAACGATTCCCCTCAGGGAGCAGCATCTCCTACCCGGAGGTCGCACCGATGACGCAGCAACTCGTCGAGCGTTATGGCGATGGTGTTTTCAACCACGCCACCGTGACCGAGGACGAGCGCCTGAACGCGCTGTCCCAGGAACTGGATCCGGCGTCGTTCCGGCGGCTGGAATCCCTGCCCTTCCGGTCCGACTGGCGCTGTCTGGAGCTGGGCGCGGGGACCGGTACGGTGGCCCGCCGGCTCGCCGAGCGCTGCCCCCGGGGCACCGTGGTCGCCACCGATCTCGATCTGGGGCTCGTCGGGGACCGGTACGGAGAGCGGGCCAACCTGTCATGGCTCCAGCACGACCTGACGCGTGACGACTTCCCTCCCGGGTCTTCGACTTCATCCACGCCCGCTACCTGTTCTGCCATCTGTGCAGCCGGGAACTGGACCTCGCCCGGGTCGTCAGCTGGCTGGCCCCCGGCGGCTGGCTGATGCTGGAGGAGCCGGCCGAGTTCCCCATCGAATCCTCACCGCACACGGCCTATCGCGAGACGAGCATGGGTGTCTTCACGGCCCTGGCCGAGCGCATCGGCACCGACTGCCGGTGGCCCCGGGCCCTGCACGACCGTCTGAGCCGGGTGGGGCTGGTGGGGGTCGAGATGGACGTCGCTCACTCGGTCGTCGGTGGGGACCGGCCGATGAGCCGCTTCTGGAAGCTGACCATCGACCAGCTCGCCCCGGCCCTGCAGGCCATCGACGGGATCACCGCCGCCATGATCGACGAGACCCGGGCCCGGCTGAGCGATCCGGACTTCCGCGATCTGGGGATGGCCACGATCGCCGTCTGGGGCCGGCGGCCCGGCGTCCTCGCGCAGGGCCACGCCTGAACCACCGGACGCGGAGGCGGCCCGGCGGCCCACCGCGTGAGGAGCGGGTGAGGGCGCCGGTGGCGCCGGAGGGGAGCCCCCTACGCCGCCCTGCCTCGCTGGGGGAAGCCCCCTACGCCGCCCTGCCTCGCCGGAGGAGCCGCCACCCCGCCGCGGCGAGGCCGAGGGCCGCCAGGGCCACGCCTCCATAGATCCAGGACGGGCCCGGCCCGTCGCCGGACGTACTGGGCGCGGGGGGAGCGGCCGAGGGCGCCGGGGGCGCCGGCGGCGTGGCCGTACCGAGAGCGGTCAGGAGGCCGGCGGTGAGCGGCGCCCCGCTCTGGGCGCCGTCGTCGGCCCGCAGGGGGGCCACGCCCGGACGGACCATCCGGTTCCCGGCGCACAGCGAGGTGTGCAGGGGCACACCCGGGTCGATCGCGAACAGGCCGGACTCCCCGGCGGAGGCGAACACCAGATACCGGGATCCGGTGGTGAACCGGTAGCCGCACGCGGCCTCGTCGGCGTTGGTGACCACCTGGAACTCGGCGTCCGCCCGTCCCTTGTAGACCTGGTCCGCGCGGAAGGTGTAGACGATCGGCGGTGTGGGACCGGAGGGGGCGCCCTTGAGCCGGCGGGCGGCCACCACCGTCCCGGTGAAGACGGCGGCCGACTCCTCCACCTGCCGTCGCGGTTCGAGCGGCGCGCAGGAGCAGGCGCACGCCGTACCGGGAGTGGCCACGACGGCGGCGGTCAGCAGGAGCAGGACGGCGAGAACCCGGTATCTCATGCCCTCCATCACGTATCCCTCCGGACGGTGGTTCGGCGGCGGGCCGAGGCGGTGGCCGGTCCCGGTGTGCGTGGGCAGTGCCGTCCCGGCGAGCGGTGCCGGCCGCGCCGTCCTCCGGAGGGTGTCCGGTCCGCGGTCACGCCCCTTCCATCCAGCCGCAAGCCACGCTCAAGCGGGCGTGAATAGATTCCGTGCCGTGAATCTCCGCATGGCATCGTCCAAGTCCTGGGCCGCGCTCGTCATCGGCGTGCTCGCCGTCGTCCTGCGCGTCGACATGTCCAACACCCTGACGGTCAACGGGCAGGTCACCTCCTGTAGCTACACCGACCTCGCCGGGATCGGCCTGGGCGGTCTCGCGGCGCTCGTCGCCCTGGGAGCCGGCTGGGAGGTCGCCACCGGCCTCACCCGTTACCAGCCCGTGGTGCGCAAGGGCGTCACCCTGGCCGTGGTGGCCCTTGCGCTCTTCCTCGGCACGGTCGGCCTGCTCAAGGGCTTCGCCGTCATCATGAGCCCCTGCGGCTGAGCCTCCGGCCGCTCCGCCACGGGCCCTTCTCGGTCCCCTGCGGGGCGGTACCAAGGTCATCCGGCGCCCGCCCCGGTGGGCTGGTCCCCGAATACGCGCAGGTCGCGTGGGGCGGCCGGGCTCCGGGCAGCCACCCGCCGCCCGGGGTCGGCCAGCGTACGATGCTTGGGCCGCATCGAAGTGGTCATATCGCCTTGGAGGACAGGTGCCAGCGGTCCAGCGGATCAACTCACGCAACGCTCGTTTCCAGCAGTGGGAGTCGCTGCTGACCAACCGCAACAAGCGGACCCGAGCTCGGGAGTTCCTGGTCCAGGGCGTCCGTCCGATCTCGCTCGCGGTGGAGTACGGCTGGCCGATCCACGCGCTCATCTACGACGGGAAGCGGAATCTGTCGAAGTGGGCGGAGGAGCTGCTGCGGACGGTGCGGACCGAGCGGATCTCGATGGCTCCGGACATGCTGGCGGACCTGGGTGAGAAGAACGAGACGCCGCCCGAGGTCATCGCCGTCGTGGGGATGCCCGCCGACGACCTCGGCCGCATCAGGGTCGACGACGACTTCCTGGGCGTCCTGTTCGACCGGCCGACGAGCCCGGGGAACATCGGGAGCATCATCCGCTCGGCGGACGCCTTCGGCGCGCACGGGCTGATCGTGGCCGGCCACGCCGCCGATGTGTACGACTCGAAGTCGGTCCGGGCGAGCACCGGCTCGCTGTTCGCGCTGCCCGCCGTCCGGGTGCCGTCGCCGGGCGAGGTGACCGGCTGGGTGGACGCCCAGCGGGCGCACGGAAGGCCGATAGTGCTGGTCGGCACGGACGAGCACGGTGAGTGCGACGTCTTCGACTTCGACCTCACCCAGCCGACGCTGCTGCTGATCGGCAACGAGACCACCGGGCTCAGCAGCGCGTGGCGCGAGCTGTGCGACCACATGGTCAGCATCCCGATGACCGGGGCCGCGAGCTCGCTGAACGCGGCGAACGCCGCGACCGCGGTCCTCTACGAGGCGGCCCGGCAGCGGATCGCCGCCGGGAGGCGGTCGGCGGTCGGGTCCTGACCATGGAGCCGGAGGAGCACGGCCGCGGAGCCGCGGACGTGCTCGGCGGCGCGGACGCGGGCGGCGTCCGGATCGCCGTCGTGGGCTCCGGTGGCGGCGTCCGGATCACCGTCGTGGGGTCCGGTGGCGGCGTCCGGATCACCGTCGTGGGGTCCGGTGGCGGTGAGTTTCACGCCGCCCGCGCTCCGGCGGACCGCTGAACGCACCGGTCGCCCATCCGGACGGGAAATCGCGTAGAAGTGGAGGCCGGGCGTATTCCGCCCGGTTCATCCACGAGATCGCGGTGATTGTCTCTCGCACGGGCGGCGGGCGTTGACAAGTTGATGATTTGACGATGAGCGTCCGGCGATCGGCCGCGCGCCGGTGGCTTATTCCGCAATCTTGGTGATCGCCCCGGATCCGCTCCCGGTGCCGATGGGCCCCGACGCCGGCGTGCCGACCGCGATCCGCGGCGCCCCTCCCGGCCAGGCCCGGAGGCCGCCCGACACCGGTCTGACCAGCGATGTCCGGGCCCCGTCACGTCCGGCAACGATCGCCGTGACAAGCACGTTATCCCCGAATGCGCCGGACGTGAATGCCTGCGGCCGACGCTCTAGTAGATCCCCTAAGAGTCCTTCGGAGGTTAATATCTCGCCGGGCGACATGGCACTCTTACCGGTCAATATGGCACTATTTTAGTCGATCTGGACCATTCGGGGTCTGGACGGATCGCATTTGACAGGAGAAGTTGACATAGCCATGCCCAGGCTTGACATGATGATTTCAATAGTGTATTGGGCAGGCCGTGTCGGGCTGCTTACGCCTTCTCGACGCTCTCTGTTTATCGGTGCACAACCGATTGTGGACATTGTCGGAATAATCCCTGGTCGGCTCCAAGGATGCGGCGGAGTCGCGCAGCGCCACGTCATCGGCACTCCCCGTCAACTGTGTGCGCAAGCCAGATCCTAGACTCCCGCCGCCCAGTCCACTTGTCCGGTCCACGGTCAGGCCGAAATCTCGCGCTGCGCTCCGCCATGACCATGATTAGTCATCTCGATTTGTCCGCAGGTATGTGAAAGCGATCACCGGGAGGCGGTTCGGGCGATTACCCGGAAGCGATTCGGGAGCAAATCTTAACGACAGACCGAGAGAGTTTTATGCTTGAACAGGGGAAAAGCATGTATACCAACTTCTCGCTATCGGAACTGGATGTCCGGATCATTGAAAGCATCGCCGCCGGAGAGCGCACCATACATATCGCGGCCAAGCTCTATCTGAGCCGCCAGGGGGTCGAGTATCACGTCAGCAAGATGTTGCAGAACCTCAGAGTTCCCAATCGCCCCGCTCTCGTGGCCAAAGCCTATTCCATGGGAATCCTCGCCGCCGGCACCTGGCCGCCGGAGGTCCGGAAGGAAAACGTCAACTGATCCGGGCCGGGACCGGCCTCAACCCGGGGACGAGATCGAGCAGGCCGCGCTGGAAGGCCTCGGCCATGATCTCGTGGCCCCTGGCGTTGAAATGCAGCGGGTCGATCCCCGGGGGCTCCAGATACAGGGCCGTCCATTCCGGTCCGAAAACATCCGGGCCATGCAGATAGAACAGATTCTCGTCGCCGTGCTCGCGTAGCCGCTCGACCGCCAGTCGGGTGTGCTCGCGGACCTGCTTCAGAGAGAAGACACCGGGGGTCTCCAGGGGATCATGCCAGGGCGAATGGTGATGCGACATGACGACGAACGGGGTCGTGGGATGCTTCTCCCGCACGCTCCGCACCAACCCGATCAGGTTCGCCTGGTAGGTGAACTCGTTCAGGCTGCGGGTGCCGTAGATGTTGATGCCCACGCAGCAGGTGAGCAGGTCCGCCGGAAGGTCTCGCATGAGCGAGCCGTAGAGGGGCTGCAGGTGGCACCCCGCCCCGATGGCCAGCGAGGTCAGATCCAGCCCGAGGGATCTCGCGACCGTGGCGAGCCAGGTGCGGCTCGGCGAGAGCGCCCCCCGTCCCTGGGATTCGGAGGAGCCGTAATGCACCCACCTCGGAGCCGGTTCGACGTCCCGCCGGACCGTGGCGTCCGTGGGCACCTCCACTCCGTGCATGACGAACTGGTTCAGGCAGGGCAGCCAGAGCTCCACCTTTTTGTCCCTGCCGGGCAGGCCCTCGACCAGGAACTCGCCGACCGCCCCGCCGGTCTCCAGCCGGACGCCGGCCGCCAGATCGCCGTCCACCACGACGTCCACGTGGCCGACGACGGGCGGCCCGTCCATCTCGGGGGCCGGCCGGGCGGAATATCGGCAGCGCACCCACGTGGCGTCGGTCACGAACGTCACCCGGACGCCCGAGGGCATCGCGGCCCGGCCCATGCCGCCCTCCGGGAAGAAAAGCGCGCGGTCCGCGAAGGGGATCCGCCAAGGCGCTATGCCGCCGTCGACTTCCTGGAGGGAGACCGCGCCGCGATAGGTCAGCGACGGATCCGTCGCCGACAGCCGACGTGCTGGTGTGTGCATACCCTGATCCACCTTGCCGAAATAGGACGAGGCTTCGGAGCCCAAATAACATTGAGGCACGATCATGCTAACAGTCCGCCCAGAAACCGATCGGAAGAAAAGCTAGAAATTTCCCCATAAAAAAATGGCTAGGCTGTTCTCACCTTTTCGTGTCGCCTGAAGCGCTTACCGGTAGGGGACCATGGGAGACAGCACGACTGTGGGCAAGTCCAATCCGTCCGACCATCCGATGGTGGTGGCGATATGCGCCTTCCGCGTCGAGAACGTACGCAAGAACCTGCGCCATAACCTCGCGCAGTTGTCCGGGGACGAATACTTCGTGCTGCTCGACAAGCCCATGAGCGCCGAGGCCGAGCAGGTGGCCGACGAAGTGCGCGCCGCGGGCGGGACCATGCACATCCTCGGCGCCACCGGCGGGATATCGGCCTCACGTAACAGGGTGTTCGCCCGGTGGCCGGGGCACCACGTGCTGTTCGTCGACGACGACGTCCGGCTCGACGCCGCGGCCGTCACCGCGATCCGCGAGTCCCTGCGGGGCGGCGCGCACATGGCCGGGGTCCGGCTGCGGCGGCCGGCCTGGCCCCTGCCCTGGTACCTCACCTCAGGTCAGTTCCACCTCGTCGGCTGGCACCGCGACAGGGGCGAGATCAAGATCTGGGGGGCCTGCATGGCCGTCGACACCGCCTTCGCCCACGCCCACGGGCTCCGCTTCGACCTGGCGCTGAGCCGTACCGGCGGCAACCTCCAGTCCGGGGAGGACACCACCTTCATCAGCCTGATGAGGGAGGCCGGCGGGCGGGAACGCCTGCTGCCGGACTGCTCCGTGGTGCACGACGTGGATCAGAACCGCCTGCGGCTGAGCTACCTCCTGCGGCGGGCGTACTGGCAGGGCCGGACCGAGGCCGGCCGCAACCAGGTGCGCGCGGGGTTCCGCAAGGAATGGGACCGGCACCGCACCGCGCCGGAGTCGCCCTTCGTCTGGCCGCTGGCCTGCCTTTACGGCGCGGTCACCGCCGCCGGTATCGCCCACGAGCTCCTGCTGCGGCTCCGCAGGCGTCCCGCGCGGGTGTACTCCCAGCAGCAGCAGGGCCGCCCCCGCCGGTGGGCCTGATCACGGCCTCCCGGTCGCGTCCGGCCGCAGTCGGAGCCGGTGGCCCCGGCCCCCGCCGCCGGGCGCTCCCCGACCCGCATCCTCCTGCCGGAGCCCGCCGGGCGCTCCCCGACCCGCACTCTCCTGCCGACCCCCGCCGGGACCGTCAGTGCCCGCCGGGACCGGCGTTCAGCGCGGCCAGGGACGCGATGGTCCTGACCTGCTCTCCCTCGGCCGGCGGCGCCGTCCGGACCGCGCGGAACGCGCGGTAGTGCCTGACGAGGTCCGGATGCACGCCGGGCGGGCAGCGGTAGCCGGTGTCGGCGAGGACGAAGGCCACGGGGCAGCCCAGGCTGAGCGCGGGCACCACATCGTGGTCGACCCGGTTCCCCACGACCAGCAGGTCGGCGGGGGCCGTGCCGAGATGCTCCAGCGCCAGCCCGAGCAGGGCGGGATCAGGCTTGGACACCCCCACCAGCGAGTCGAGGAACATGGCGTCGCACGCCTCGGTCACCCCCCAGTCCGCCAGGACGTCGGCGCATTCGGGCGGCTGGTTGGCCACGATGACCGTGGGGATCTCCCGGGCCATCGCCGCCACCGCCGCCACCGTGCCGGGGATCTCCTGGGCCAGCTCGCTCCAGGCGCTCCGGACCTGCGCCCAGCTCTGCGCCGCCGCGTCCGAATCGAGCAGTGTCCCGTCGTCGGAGCGCAGATAGAACCGTTCGGCGTGCTCGATGAAGGCTCCGAGCGTCATCGCCGGGTCGTCGGCGCGGAGCCGGTCGAAGGTGCCCTGAAGCCAGGCCAGTTCGAAAGGCTCGTCATAGTAAATGACTCCGCCGACGTCCAGCGCTGCGGCGCTGTATCGGGTCATGGCAACTCACTCCAGTATCGTCCGGGACATCTCGACGAGTCTCGCACGGCGATTATTGGGTAATCGACCCCATGGCCACTAATCGTGGAGTTCGCGGGTAAATACTAGTTGATTCCCTATTATCCGGCGCCGGGCCGCGATCGGCCCGCGATCCTCTCGTATCCTCTCGTGGAGAGCCTTTCTCCAGGGAGGGAGCAGTGGGCGTGACGGAGTTGAGAAGCGAGATCGACGGCCTTCGCCGAGAGGAATTCCGGCGAGACGGATTCACCATTCTTCCGCGACTCGCCGATGCCGACGAGGTCGCCTGGCTGCGCGGCGTCTACGACCGACTGTTCGCCCGGCACGGGAATACCGGGACCGCCGATTACTACGACATCGCCGGGCGGAAGGACGGCGCCGAACC
The DNA here is from genome assembly GCF_030811595.1 of Streptosporangium brasiliense. Lineage (NCBI taxonomy): Bacteria > Bacillati > Actinomycetota > Actinomycetes > Streptosporangiales > Streptosporangiaceae > Streptosporangium > Streptosporangium brasiliense. The sequence continues at coordinate 1,293,376 of NZ_JAUSRB010000002.1, read as the reverse complement.
GCCGCGGCTCCCGCAGATCGTCCACCCCGAGAAGTATGCCCCCGAGTTACCGGAGAGCGCGCACTTCGCACGCTGCCGCGCAATAGCCTCCGCGTTTCTGGAGATTCCGGAGGAAGAACTCGAATTCTACGGGCACGCGATTCTGAAACCACCGGGGTACGGCGCCCCGACGCCCTGGCACCAGGACGAGGCGTACATGGACCCGCGCTGGGCCCGTCGCGGCCTCAGCATCTGGACGACGCTGGACGACGCCACGGTGGACAGCGGCTGCCTGCACTACGCGCCCGGCCTGCACCGGGGGCCCGTCCTGCCGCACCACCACATCGACCACGACGACCGCATCCGCGGGCTGATGACGGAAGAGGTGGACGAGACGGCCGGAGTCCCCTGCCCGCTGGCTCCCGGCGGGGCGGTGATGCACGATTTCCGGACCCCCCACTACGCGGGCCCGAACCGGACCGACCAGCCGCGGCGCGCCTACGTGCTGGTGTTCATGGGGCCCGCCGTCGAGGTGGCGGACCCCGAACCCCGGCCGTGGCTCGTCGACGGCTGAACCGGCGGCCGGCGGCTCAGCCCCACGAGGCGCCAGCCAGCGCGGCCCGGAACACCTCCTCGTAGCGCCTGGCGATCTCCACATGGCCCCACAGCCGGATGGCCTCCTCCCGGACCTCGCCGGGCGCGGGGAGCCGTTCCAGGACCCCGCGGGCCTCGTGCCCGTCGAAGGCGGAGCCGTACGGCACCAGCCCGCCCACCGGCGGCACGATCTCGGCCAGGCAGCCGTTCCGGGTGCCCACCACGGGAGTGCCGCTGGCGGCGGCCTCGGAGACCACCGTGGCGCCGGGCTCGCACCAGATGCCGCCCCAGGGGCCGGTGGCCGGCTGCGACAGCGCCAGCACCGCCGCGGCCGTCGCCAGCAGCTCGTTGCGCCGCGGCCCGCCCACCTCGCCGACCAGCTCGACGGCGTCGCCGTGGTCGCGTCTGATCCGGTCGAGGTAGTCGGGTTCCCAGGCGGGCCCGGCCATCAGGAGGGTCCGCCCGCAGGCGTGGGCGAACGCGGCGGCCTCCAGCGCGCCCTTGTGCGGCGAGATCCTGCCCATGAACAGCAGGAAGTCCTCCTTCCGCGTGGCCGTCCGGTAGTTGGCCGGATCCACCGGGATCGGTATCACCGGTGCGTCCGGACCGCCTCCGCAGTGTGCCCGCTGCGCCTTCGAGCTGTAGACGCAGCCAGCCGTGTTGCGCGGGCGCGTGGTCATGTGGTGCGAGCTGATCAGGGCCACACCCGGGCGGAACTCGGTGGGGTCGACCGCGCCGCAGCTGTGGTCGTTCACCACGTCCACCCGCGCCGTGCGCAACCACTCCCGGATGTCCTCCGGCTCCCCGGCGGGCACGACCGTGAGGCGCGGATGGGTGACCGGGCTCCCCGGGGCGCCGAGCAGGAAGACCTCGTGCCCGAGCTCCAGCAGGCCGTTCATGAGGTTCGCCACCACCCACTGGATGCCGCCGTATCCCTGCGGGGGGACGGTGATCCACTTCCGCGTGTCGGTGGGCAGCCGCAGCGGCACGTTGACCAACGCGATCGTCAGCGGTTCCATCGCGGTCTCCTCAGCGGAAGAAGCTCAGCAGGTCTTCGAGCACGCGGCGGTAGCCGTACTCGACGCGCAGCCGGTCCTGGACGCCGCCCACGATCCGCGCGTGGTGTTCGTAGTCCGCGGTCAGGCGGGTGAGCACGGCGGCGGGGTCGGCGCCCAGCGTCAGGTGCGCGGCGTCGTCGCCGTAGACGGGGGCCATGAACTCCGCCTCGGCCGGCAGCACGGGCAGGCTGCCCGAGGCGAGCGTCTCGAACAGCCGGGCGGTGAGCAGGCCCGTCCTGGTCACCATCGGGCTGACGAGGATCGGCGAGATCAACGCCCGGCCCATCTCCTGGATGACGTGGTCGAAGGGCACCGGCGGGTGGACCTCGACGCCTCGCCGGCGCAGCCAGCCCGGCTCGCCGGAGGTGATGTCCTCGAACCCGGGGCAGGTCTCGCCCTCCCACCAGCGGCCGCAGACCCGTAGCCGGCGCAGCGGCGGCCGGGCCCGCGCCGCGGCCTCCACGACCTCGGCGAGCGGCTCCCAGCGACACCAGTTGCTGCCGATGTACTGGAGGTCGTAGTCACGCTTGCGGCCGAGCTCCAGCGGGTGCGACACGGCCCGGGGCAGCCCGAAGCACTTGAAGAACTCCGCTCCCGGGGGCAACGGCCCGGACACCTTGGGCTGGAGGACCAGATCGCTCAGCGTGGAGTAGAGCAGGCGCCAGCTCTCGACGGAGTACTTGTTCGACGCGCTGTCGCCGGCGGCGTCCTCCCCGGCTCCCCAGTGCCCGTCGAAGTCGACGATCAGCCGGCGGTCCCTGGGGAACGAGCCGGCCAGCTCGATCTGGTCCGCGGTCAGGAACTGCCTGGCCTCGAACATGAGGACCAGATGCGTGCCCCAGCGGACGTCCTGCTCGACCGGCAGGTGCCGCGGCACCTCGGCGTCCATCCGCGACAGCGGCGCGCTGACGCGGATCTCGCAGCCCACCTCCTCCGCCGCCCGCACGTAGGCGGCCACGGTCTGGCTGAATCCCGCCTGCCAGTGGAAGTTCCCGGAGATGAGGATCCGAGCCCGGTTCACCCGTCCACCGGCCTCTCCCGCTCCGCGCGCACCGCCGGCGACCGCCGGCCGCGGGCCCGCAACGAGCGATGGCGCACGCGGCGGTCCAGGATGACGGGCACCCGGCGGGCGAGCCACCCCACTGCCTCCACGGTCTCCCTGGTCCCCGTGGCCGGCGTGGTCCGGCCGCCCACGCCGTTGCCCATGAGGTCGGAGACGAACCAGCGGGCGGCGAGCCTGGCCGTCTTGAACGGGCCCCAGTCCACGTCGGTGAACAGGTAGTAGTAGCGGTTACGCCGCATGTTCACGCGGGTGTAGGTGCTGCCGCCGGGGGTGCCGCCCCCGCCGTAGTGCTGGATGCCGAGGTCGAGGAGCAGGGCCACCCGCCAGCCCGCCCAGCGGGTGCGGCGGCACAGGTCCACCTCCTCGTAGTAGGTGTGGAAGACCTCGTCGAGCAGGCCCACCTCGCGCAGCACCTCGGCCCTGACGAAGAGCGCCGACCCCTGGACGTAGGAGTGCTCCAGCGTCCTGGGCGCGCGCCCCTCCGGGCCGCCCGCGTGCGAGGGGTGATCGAGCATGTCGCCCGCGAAGGTGTGCTGCTCGCCCAGCCAGAGGGCGGTGTGGGTCCAGGTGTTGAACTCCAGCAGCTCGGTCGAGGCGGGGTCGTAGCGGTACTGCAACGGCCCGATGATCCCGTACTGCGGCCACTTCTCGGCGAACTCGACCAGGCCGCGGATCAGGTCGGGCGGCGTCCAGGTGTCGGGGTTGACCAGGAACACGTAGTCGGCGCCGTCCGCCAGCGCCGCGCGGATGCCGACGTTGTTGGCCCCGGTGAAGCCCAGGTTCCGGGAGTTACGGGTGATCCTCACCCCGGGGAACTCGTGCTCCACGTGCTCGACGCTGCCGTCCGACGAGGCGTTGTCGACGTAGTGCACGTCCAGCTCGAAGCCGGTGACGTCGCTGTCCAGCAGGGATCCCAGGCCGCGGTCCAGCCATTTGATCTCGTTCGTCCCCACCGTGATCGTCGCGACGCGCGGCGGGCGTACGGATGCCATCGCCTGTCTCCTTACTTCTTACTTCAGCACGGCACGGACGGCCTCGGTGAGCTGCGCTGCGCTGGGCAGCAGCGCGTGGTCCAGCGCGAGCGCGTAGGGGATGACGGCCCCGTCCGGCCGCGACACCCGCTTCGGCGGAGCGACCAGCGCGTACTCCTCGGCCGCCGTGGCCAGGATCTCGCCGCCGAGGCCGCACATCCGGTTGGAGTCGTCCATCACCACCAGCCGCCCGGTCTTGGCGACGGACTCGCCCAGCGTCGCCCAGTCGACGGGGTAGACCGTCCGGGGGTCGACGACCTCGATCGACACCTCGCCCGCGAGTTCGGCCGCGACCTGCAGCGCGGTCGGCACCAGATGCCCGACGGCGACCACGGTGACGTCCGTCCCCTCCCGGTGGACCCGCGCGCTGCCCAGGGGGACCGGGCCGAGTTCGCCGGTGACCTCCTCGGCCGTCCCCATCAGCATCGTGGGGGCGAACACGGCGACCGGGTCGGGGGTCGCGCATCGCGGACACCAGCAGCCCGTAGGCGTCCGACGGCGTCGCCGGCACCACGGTCTTGACCCCACGTGCGCGAAGAGACTGTAGGGGTGGTCGGAGTGCTGCCCGGCCATGCCGGACCGTGAACCCGAGCCGGGCACCAGGTAGGTGACGGGGACGCTCACCTGGCCGCCGGTCATCAGCGAGAACTTGTGCGCCTGGTTGGCGATCTGCTCGAACACCAGATAGAGCAGCGAGGGGATCTGGAACTCCACGACCGGCCGCTGGCCCGCCATCGCCGCTCCGGTGGCGAGGCTGGTGAACCCCTGCTCGGAGAGCGGCATGTCGACCACCCGTTCCGGGCCGTACGCCTGGGCCAGCCCCTGCGTGATGCCGGTCAGGCCGAGCCGCACGTCCTCTCCGAGGACGCACACCCGCTCGTCGCGGGCCATCTCGTCGCGCAGCGCCTGGTGCAGCGCGGTGATGTAGGCCAGGGGCGCCATCAGAGCACCGACCCCGGCCGCGCGGCGATCGGGCCGGCGTAGAGATACTCCAGCGCGTCCCCGGGGTCCGGCGCCGGACTCGACCGGGCGAACGCGACGGCGTCCTCGACCAGGGCGGCGATCTCGGCGTCCACGGATGCCACGACGTCCGCTGGGAGGCGGTCGCGCTGCAGGGTCAGCGGGTCGCGGTCCTGCCAGCGGGCGACCTCGTCGCCCTCCCGGTAGTCGATGCCCACCTGCTGCTCGAAGGAGTGGTGACCGTGGAACCGGTAAGTCTTGCACTCCAGGAAGTAGGGGCCCGCGCCGCGGCGGCACCCGTCGACCGCCGCGGCGGCCGCCTCGGCCACCGTCTCGACGTCCATGCCGTCGACCGACCACGCCGTCATGCCGAAGCCCGCCGCCCGCCGTACCGGATCGCCCGCCAGGCCCCTGCCGACCGGCAGGCTGGTCGCGTAGCCGTTGTTCTCGCAGACGAACACGACGGGCAGCGACCAGAGCGCCGCCAGGTTGAACGCCTCCAGGACGACCCCCTGGCTCAGCGCGCCGTCCCCGAAGAAGCTCACCGCCACCTGCTCCCGGCCGGCCCGCCGGGCCGCCCAGGCCGCGCCGGTCGCGATGGGCGCGCCCGCGCCCACGATCCCGTTCGCGCCGAAGATGCCGAGGCTGACGTCGGCGGCGTGCATCGAGCCGCCGCGGCCCCGGTTGAGACCCTCGGTGGTGCCGTACAGCTCGGCCAGCATCCGTTTCGGATCGGCCCCCTTGGCCAGCACGTGCCCGTGCCCGCGGTGCGTGCTGGTGATGACGTCCTGGACGTCCAACTGGGAGCACACGCCCACCGCGACGGCCTCCTGGCCGATGTACGGATGAATTCCGCCCACCAGTTCTCCGGAAAGGGCCATTTCGAAGCACCGTTCTTCGAATTCCCGGATCAGGCGCATCTCTCGGTAAAGGCGTCGGGATCGTTCTGGCGTGCTCGTCAAAGAACTCCCTTTCCCGATGGGAATCATGGACATTTAACTATATGCGATGAAAGATCGGGAAAAACTGAGAAAAACACCAGAGAATCAGCACTTGGCGTCAATCGGTTCGCCGGCCTCGGCCCACTTGTAGGTCTTGGCGATCCCGGCCGCGAGGGAGGTGCGGGCGCACCATTTCAGCTCGGCGGTGGCGCGGGTGACGTCCAGGGCGGAGTGCTGCAGCTCGCCGGGGCGGGCGGGGGCGAACAGCGGTTCCGGGGCATGGCCGGCGGTCCGCCCGATGAGCTCCAGGAGATCCAGGACGCTGGTCGGGACGCCGGTGCCGATGTTCCACACCCCGGGCCGCCCGTGGTCGACGGCGGTGCGGAACGCCTCGACGATGTCGCCGACGTAGACGTAGTCGCGGGTCTGGGCGCCGTCGCCGAACACGGTCGGCCGCCGCCCGAGCAGGACCCGGCCGCAGAAGATCGCCACGACGCCGGCCTCCCCCGCCGGATCCTGGCGCGGGCCGTACACGTTGCCGAGCCGGAGCACGGTGTGGCCGGTGCCGTAGAGCCGGTTGTACAGGCCGATGTACTGCTCGGCGCAGTACTTGGCCGTCCCGTAGGGGGCCTCCGGCTCGGGTGTCAGCCCTTCCGGAGAGGGGATCTCGGCGTCCGCCCCGTACAGGGCGCCGCCGGTGGAGGCGAAGACGACCCGGGCGTCGACCGCGCGGGCCGCTTCCAGCACGTTGATGGTGCCGACCACGTTGACCCCGGCGTCGGCCGCGGGGTCGGCGACCGAGGCCCTGACGTCGATCCGGGCCGCGAGATGGCAGATCACCTCCGGGCGGATCCGCTCGGCCAGCCGGGTGAGCGCCACGGCGTCGGTGACCGACTCCCGGTGGACGGCGACCCCCGGGTCCAGCCGTCCGGCCAGGCCGGTGGACAGGTCGTCGAGGACGGTGACGGCGTCGCCGCGTTCGAGCAAGGCGTCGGTGAGGTGGGACCCGATGAACCCGGCTCCGCCGGTCACGAGCACGCGCATGTCGCTCCTAGGCTGTCACGAGCTTTTCCAGAACGCCGAGGACCTCGGCGGGCAGGGGCATCTCGGCGATCTCTCGGGCGATCGCGCGCGCCCCCTCGGTGTAGGAGGGGTTCCCCAGCAGCTCCCGGCCGGCCGCCGCGACGGCGTCGGGCGTGTCCTGCCCGGGTGGCAGCGTCATCGCGACGCCCCGGGCGGACAGCATCCGCGCCCAGTCCGTGAACCTGCTCTCCTGCGGGATGATCAGTTGCGGGACGCCGGCGTGCAGCGCCGTCAGCGCGGTCATCGTGCCGGAGTGATGGACGATGAGATCGCAGGTGGGCAGCACCACGTCCATGGGGACCCAGCCCGCGTGGGCGACGCCGCGTTCGGCGCGCAGCTCCTCGCCCACCTCCTCCGGCGCCGCGATGACGACCTCCACGTCCAGCTCCGTGAGGGCGTCGGTCAGGCCACGCAGGAAGCCGAAGTTGTGCGTGGGCGTCGCCAGGCTTCCCGCGGTCACGAGCACCCGGCGGCGTTCCCCCCGGGAGCACATCCACGGTTGGAGCGGGCACTGCTCGTTCGTCGGTATCCACCGCATGGGCTGCGCGGGCGTGGCGCCGTCGGGCCTGGTGCTCTCCGGGAAGATGTCGACGGCCATGTCGAAGCCGGGGACGTGGTCGAGCCCCAACCTGTCCAGCTCGGGACGGAGCTCCTCCTCGACGCCCGGGTGGGTCCCCTCCCTGTCGATCGCGTTGCCGGTCAGCAGGTGCCGCACGCAGGGCAGGCCGAACTCGGCGGACAGGAGGGGCGCGACGTAGGCGTGCGGCCCGCCGACGATGAGGTCGGGCCGCCAGCCGGTCACCAGGTCGCGCAGCGGGTCGAGACCGGCGGCGGCCAGCCGCCCGAACATGTGGCCGACGAAGACGGGCAGCTCCGCCTCGTCCTGCGGGATCCGCAGCGGCTCTCCCGCGCGGTCGAGCGTCATCAGCTCCGTCAGCGACAACGGGGTCGTGGAGAACGCCGGCACGCCGATGCCCAGGGCCGCGGACACGGCTTCCCGCGTCGAGGCCAGGACGACCTGGTGACCACTCCCTCGCGCCGCGATCGCGAGCGGCGCGAGACCGAATACGCTCGACTTCGTCGGCCCCGAGATAAAAAGTATCTTCACAAGTCCTCCGGTCAGGGTCGGCTGAATATATATCCGACCGAGCTGCGGCCACACAATGCAGATCCCGGAGCCCGATTAGATCGAGGGATTCGCCTAGACTTCTTGATCATCCCCGCTTTGAAGCCTTCCCGCTAACCATCTTTCATATATTTTGTGGTTCCCTGTGTCGAGGGCGTCGTGACGGCTCGACATGGGCCGGGTCGGAACTGCGGAAACGGAAACGCGCAATGTCAACTGAGACCGTGCATTCGTGGGCGGCGGTAGATTTACGGGCACCGATCACGCCGGAGGGCCGGACCATGGTCGGCCTGCTGACCGGTTTCGACTCGCGGATCCGGGACGAGGCCGGTGGCAACGACCGGGCCGGAACCTTCCCCGTCGAGACCTTCGAGGGTTTCGCCAAGACCGGTCTGATGGGCGCGACCGTGCCCAAGGAACTGGGCGGTCTCGGCGTCGGCAAGATGTACGACGTGGCGGTGGGGCTGGTCGCGCTCGCCGAGGCCGACGCCTCGACGGCGTTGGCGCTGCACGTGCAGTTGAGCCGCGGGCTCACGCTGACCTACGAATGGCGCCACGGCCCCGCGCACGTCCGGGAACTGGCCGAGCGGTTGCTGCGGTCGATGGCGACGGGCGAGGCGGCCGTCTGCGGCGGGCTGAAGGACGCTCCGGGCGCGGTCACCGAGCTGACCCCCGACGGGTCGGGCGGCTGGCTGCTGTCGGGCCGCAAGACCCTGGTGAGCATGGCGCCGATCGCCACGCACTTCTTCGTGCACGCGCTGAAGCGGGCCGAGGAGGGGCCGGGGACGCTGGCCGTGCCCGTCGTGCACCGCGACACCCCCGGGCTCACGGTGCTGGACAACTGGGACGGCCTCGGGATGCGGGCCTCCGGCACGCTCGACATCGTCTTCGACAGGTGTCCCGTCCCGGCGACGGACATCCTCGACCGCGGCGAGGTCGGCGCGCGCCGCGACGCCGTACTGGCCGGGCAGACGGTCAGCTCGATCACCATGCTGGGGATCTACGCCGGCGCCGCCCAGGCGGCCCGGGACATCGCGGTCGGCATCTGCGCCCGCCGGTCGTCGGGCGTCCCCGCCGCGGCGCGCACCCTCATCGCCGAGACGGACGCCCGGCTCTACGCCCTGCGGACGGCGGCCGGCGCCGCGCTGCTCAACGCCGACGCCCTCTCCGACGACCTGACCGGGGATCTCGACGAGCGCGGGCGGCGCATGATGACGCCGTTCCAGTACGCCAAGATGACGGTCAACGAGCTGTCCATGCGGGTCGTCAACGACTGCCTCACGATGGTCGGCGGCCTTTCCTATTCGGGCGACCACCCGTTGGCGCGCCTTTACCGGGACGTGCGGGCGGGCTCGTTCATGCAGCCGTACAGCTACGTCGACGGCGTCGACTACCTGAGCGGTCAGGCCCTGGACCTCGACCAGGACAACGACTACATGAGCGTCCGGGCCCTCCGCTCCCAGGCTCCGTCGTAGGGAGGCGAACATGGCTATTCGAGTGTGGGACTATCTGCCGGAATACGAAAAGGAGCGGACCGATCTCCTCGACGCGGTGGAGACGGTTTTCGAGTCCGGAAACCTCGTGCTCGGCGAGAGCGTCCGGCGCTTCGAGGAGGAATTCGCCGCCTACCACGGCATGCCCCACTGCGTGGGGGTGGACAACGGCACCAACGCCATCAAGCTGGCCCTGCAGGCGCTGGGCGTCGGCCCCGGCGACGAGGTGATCACCGTCTCCAACACGGCGGCCCCGACGGTCCTGGCGATCGACGCCGTGGGCGCCACGCCGGTCTTCGTCGACGTGCGCGAGGACGACTACCTGATGGACTCCGGCCTGGTGGCCGACGCGATCACCGCGCGGACCAAGGTGCTGCTCCCGGTGCACCTGTACGGCCAGTGCGTGGAGATGGCCCCGCTCGAAAGGCTGGCCGCCGAGCACGGCCTGTCCGTCCTGGAGGACTGCGCCCAGGCGCACGGCGCCCGCCACCACGGCCGGACCGCCGGCACGATGGGCACCGCCGCCATGTTCTCCTTCTACCCCACCAAGGTGCTGGGCGCCTACGGGGACGGCGGCGCGGTCGTGACCGGCGACCCGGCCGTCGAGCGGAGCCTGCGGCAGCTGCGCTATTACGGAATGGACAGAGTTTATTACGTCGTCCAGACGCCCGGTCACAACTGCCGTCTGGACGAGGTGCAGGCGGAGATTTTGCGGCGGAAACTCCGGCGCCTCGACGATTACATCGCGGGCCGCCGCGCGGTGGCCGCCCGTTATGCCGAGGGATTGCGCGACGTCATCGGATCGACCGGTCTCGTGCTGCCGCCGGTGACCGCCGGAAACGAACACGTCTATTACCTCTACGTGGTGCGCCATCCACAGCGCGACAGAATCATCGAACAGCTCAAGAATCACGATATTCTGCTGAACATCAGCTACCCCTGGCCGGTTCACACCATGACGGGTTTCTCGCGTCTCGGATACGCGGACGGCTCACTGCCCGTCACCGAACGGCTGGCGAAGGAAATCTTCTCTCTCCCCATGTACCCCTCGATGCCGATCGACCTCCAGGACAAGGTGATCGGCGCGCTGCGCGAGGTGCTGGCGACACTCTGACGGTTAAGGAGATCATGATGTCTGCTGCTGCTGGAGGGACACGGCCCACGGGCACGTGCCGGGTGTGCGAGGGCACCGTCGTGGAGTTCCTCGACCTCGGCCGCCAGCCGCTCTCCGACCGATTCCTCAGCGAGCCGGACCTGGCCGGGGAGTTCTTCTTCCATCTCTCGGTCGGCGTGTGCGAGGCGTGCACGATGGTCCAGCTGATGGAGGAGGTCCCGCGGGAGAAGATGTTCCACGAGGACTACCCGTATTACTCGTCCGGGTCGTCGGTGATGCAGAAACACTTCGCGCACACCGCGCGCCGCTTTCTGGAGACCGAGCTGACCGGGCCCGATCCCTTCATGGTCGAGATCGGCTCCAACGACGGGGTGCTGCTGCGGACCATCCACGAGGCCGGCGTCCGGCACCTGGGGTTCGAGCCGTCCGGGAAGGTGGCCGACGTGGCCAGGGCGGGCGGCCTGCGGGTGCGTGGCGACTTCTTCGAGGAGTCGACCGCGGTCGAGGTCCGTGCGGCCGAGGGCCCGGCCGACGTCATCTACGCGGCCAACACGATCTGCCACATCCCCTACCTGAAGTCTGTCTTCCAGGGGGTCGACGCGCTGCTCGCCCCCGACGGCGTCTTCGTCTTCGAGGACCCCTACCTGGGGGACATCCTGGAGAAGACGTCGTTCGACCAGATCTACGACGAGCACTTCTTCTTCTTCACCGCGCGCTCGGTGCAGGCGATGGCCGGGCGCTTCGGGTTCGAGCTGGTCGACGTGGAGCGGCTGCCGGTGCACGGTGGCGAGGTGCGCTACACGATCGCGCGGGCCGGGGCCCGCAGGCCCGCCGGAAGCGTCGCCCGGCTGATCGCCGAGGAGGAGGACCGCCGCGTCGCGAGCCCGGAGCGGCTGGGCCGTTTCGCGGCCGACGTCAACGGCATCCGCGACGACCTGCTCGCCCTGCTCCGGCGGCTGAAGGCGGAGGGGAAGCGGGTCGTCGCCTACGGCGCGACCGCCAAGAGCGCGACCGTGACCAACTTCTGCGGCATCGGACCCGAGCTGGTTTCGTGGGTCTGCGACACGACGCCGACGAAGCAGGGCCGGCTGACCCCCGGGGCGCACATCCCGGTCCGGCCGGCAGAGGCGTTCTCCGCCTCCGCCGCCGACTACGCGCTGCTGTTCGCCTGGAACCACGCGGACGAGATCATGGCCAAGGAGCAGGAGTTCCGCAGGGCCGGTGGCCGGTGGATCCTCTACGTTCCCAGGGTTCACGTGGAGAGCTGAGCCGACATGCACGCACGCGAGCTGGCGGTCGAGGGCGCGTTCGCCTTCACCCCGACCGTCTTCCCGGACCACCGGGGGGTCTTCCTGTCACCGTACGAGGAGTCGGCGTTCGTCGAGACGGTCGGATACCCGCTGTTCCCGGCGCGGCAGCTCAGCTACAGCGTCTCCCGCCGGGGCGTGGTCCGGGGCCTGCACTTCACGGCGGCGCCACCCGGCACCGCCAAGCACGTCCACTGCCCGCGGGGCAGGGTGCTCGACATGGTCGTCGACGTGCGGGTCGGGTCCCCCACGTTCGGGCGGTGGGACGCCGTCGTCCTCGACTCCCGGGACCGCCGCTCGCTCTACCTCCCGGTGGGCGTCGGCCACCTGTTCGTCGCGCTGGAGGACGACAGCATGATGTCCTACACCCTGTCCCAGGAGTACGTGCCGGAGAACGAGCTGGCGCTGTCGCCGTTCGACCCCGCGCTGAACCTGCCCATCCCCGAGGACGTCGAGCCCGTCCTGTCCGACCGGGACCGGACGGCGCCCCGCCTCGACCAGGCCCTGGCCGCCGGCCTGCTGCCGGACTACCGGACGTGCGTCAAGATCGAGGCGGGCTTCCGGCCAGGGCGCGCACCATGCGGGTGAGGGCCTCGCGCAGCGGCACCCGGGGCCGCCACCCCGTGACCGCGCGGAACGCCGACGAGTCGACCACCACGCTGTGGAAGTCGGTCCGCCGGGCGTCCGCGGGCGGCGGGACGGAGACGACCGGGACCGGCGGGCGCTCCGTATGCGCGGACACGAGGCCGGCGATGGTCCGGAAGACGTCGCCGATCCGTTCGCCCCGGCCGCGCCCGAGGAGCCAGTGCCCGCCGGCCAGGGCGTCCGCGTGGTCGAGTGCCGCGACGAAGGCGTCGGCCACGTCGTGGACGTAGAGCAGCTCTCTCTCGACCGTGCCGTCATGCCACATGGTGAGCGCCTCACCGGCCAGTGCGCGGCGTGCCATCGTCGCCAGCACGCCCCGGTCGGGGCCGTCGCCGAACACCGTGGGCAACCGCAGGGAGACGCCGCGGACGGTCCCCGCGTGCGAGGCGCGTTTGAGCAGGCCCTCCGCCGACTGCTTCTGGCGGTCGTAGGAGGTCTGGGGACGGTCGGGCTCGGTGCCGTCGATCGGTGACCTGGGCGGCGGACCCACCTGGGAGACCGAACCGGCGGACACGACCACCGGGGGACGTCCCCCACGGCCCGCCCGCAGGCACCCGACGAGGTCGCGCATCACGTCCACGTTCACCCGCGCGGTCGCGGAGTCGTCGTCGGCCCCGCGCCAGCCGGAGGCGTCGAGCACGAGATGGATCACCGCGTCGGACCCGGCCACCGCCTCCGCGAGGCTCTCGGCGTCGGTGAGGTCGGCCGTGCGCACCTCGAACTCGGCCGGACCGGCGGCGGGCACCGCGGCCGGCCTGCGAGAGACGGCCCGCACGCTGACCGGGCGCTCGGCGAGCGCCGCCAGAACGGCGGAGCCCACGAACCCCGAGGCGCCGAGCACCGTGATCAGCGGCCGGGCCATCCGCCGACGCCTCTGTCGTTGCGGTAGAGCGCCTGCCAGTAGTAGGTCCACGGAACGGACCGGCCCTCGGCGACGCACCGCCAGCCGTCGCCCGGCCTGTAGGCGGTGACGAACTTGCGCGACTGCGCCTCGACCGCGCGGTTGTCGTGGATGTCGATGACGTCCCGCAGCGGCCCGGTGCTCAGCGCCAGGGCGACGACTTCGTCCCCCTGGGAGTGGCCGTCCAGGCTCTTGTCCAGATACTTCCCGACCGGATTGTTCACGTAGAGGTGGCGGCAGGTCACCGCGATGCGGTCGAGGTAGGCGCGTACCGTCCGCGCGTTCATCTCGGCGAACGAGTCGATGTTGATGCACAGGTCGAAACTCAGGTCCCGGAACAGGGCGTCGACTCCGCCCGCCTCGTCCACGGAGTGGAAGTGGATCCTCGCGAACCGCTCCTCCTCCAGCACCGTCCCCAGGTAGGCCCGGCAGAGCTGGATCGAGTTCTCCAGATCGACTATGTGGTAGGAGGCGAGATCGTGGTTGGACATGATCGCGTGGCAGGTCCGGCCGTACCCCGCGCCGATCTCCAGGACCGCCGATCCGTCCAGGTCGAGGTGGCCGGCCAGGAACTCCACCTCGAACACGGCCTGTAAATAGTCCATGCAGATCGTTTCACCGTCGTATCTGACGGCGATGGGATTTCCCACTTCACGGTTGTGAATTCTGCGGAGCCTGGCCCGGTTGGCCTCGCTCAGGCCGGCGCTCAGATTGAAGACCAAGGTCTTCAGATACCTCACGCCATTGACCCCTGGATCCCAGAGGGCCATTTTGAAGTTCACCTCGTTGGACTTGAAGTTGGCCAGGTCGGCGACGGCCTCCTTCGTCACTTTGGTCCTGCCGTACCGTTCCCAGAGCGGGCTCCGGCCATACTCGTCGTCCATTGGTTTTCCTTACGGGATGGAGGGCCAACGATAGCAATCGTCGCCGGTCCGACCTAGGGTGATGGCGCCGCACTAGCGGTTCTACTAGACCTTTCACGGGTTATTGATCCCAATTTTCGGCGACACGTAGAGTGGGCGTCTATTCACGTAGCCCGCGCCATTCAGGCCGTTGCGAACTTTATGATCGGAGCTCAATGCCCAGCACAGTCTTGGTCATCGGCGGAGGCCCGGCCGGATCGACCGCCGCGGCCCTGCTCGCCAGAGCGGGTCTGTCGGTGCGATTGCTGGAGAAGGAGACGTTCCCCCGCTACCACATCGGCGAGTCCATCGCCTCCTCGTGCCGGACGATCGTCGATTACGTGGGTGCGCTGGACGAGGTCGACGCCTGCGGCTACACCGAGAAGAACGGCGTGATGCTGCGCTGGGGCAAGGAGGACTGGGCGATCGACTGGTCGAAGATCTTCGGTCCCGGTGTGCGGTCCTGGCAGGTCGATCGCGACGAATTCGACCACGTCCTGCTGAACAACGCCGCGAAACAGGGCGCCGAGATCGTCCAGGGCGCCACGGTGAAGAGGGTGCTGTTCGACGGCGACCGCGCCGTCGCGGCCGAGTGGGCCGATCCCGAGTCCGGCGAGCTGCGCACCACCGAGTTCGACTTCGTGGTCGACGCGTCGGGGCGCGCCGGGCTGATCCCCTCGCAGCACTTCAAGAACCGCCGTCCGACCGAGACGTTCAAGAACGTCGCCATCTGGGGCTACTGGCAGGGCGGGTCGCTGCTCCCCGGCTCCCCGGCCGGCGGCATCAACGTGATCTCGGCCCCTGACGGCTGGTACTGGGTGATCCCGCTGCGCGGCGACCGCTACAGCGTCGGGTTCGTCACCCACCAGACGCGGTTCCTGGAGCGGCGCAAGGCGCACGAGTCCCTCGAAGCGATGCTCGCGTCGCTGGTCGAGGAGTCGCCCTCGGTGCGCGACCTGCTCAAGAACGGGACCTACCAGCCCGGCGTCCGGGTCGAGCAGGACTTCTCCTACGTCGCCGACAGCTTCTGCGGGCCCGGATACTTCGCCGCGGGCGACAGCGCCTGCTTCCTCGACCCGCTGCTGTCCACCGGCGTGCACCTGGCGCTCTACAGCGGCATGCTCGCCGCCGCGTCCATCATGGGCACGCTCAACGGCGACGTCAGCGAGGAGGAGGCCCGCGCCTTCTACGAGTCCCTCTACCGCAACGCCTACGAGCGCCTGTTCACCCTGGTCGCGGGCGTCTACCAGCAGCAGGCGGGCAAGGAGTCCTACTTCGGGCTGGCCGACGCGCTGGTGCACGACAGGGCCGACACCGAGTACGAGAAGGTCGACGGGGCGAGGGCGTTCGCCCAGCTCGTCGCCGGGATCGCCGACATGGACGACGCCGCGGAGGGCCGGCACGAGGGCATCGCCCAGCCCACCGCGGATCAGGACAACTCGGTCCAGCAGCTGTTCCTCGCCGCCGAGCAGGCCCGCCTCATGGCCTCGGCCAACACGTTGAACGCGCCCGTCAGCGAGGCGCCCGGCAAGCTCGACGCCCACGACCTGTTCGACTCCACCACCGGCCTGTACCTGAGGACCAGCCCCACGCTGGGCATCGGGCGGACCCGGCCGCTGAGCTGAAGCCCCGACCCCCGGTAGGAACTCACATGCTGAACCGACGGCGCTTACTCGCGTTCGGCGTCACCGCGTTGGGCGGTGGCGCAGTGCTGCGCTTCCTTGGGGACACCCCGACGGCCCTGTCCGGGATCGGGCACCAGGGGCACCACGGCGGCCACGTGCCACAGCCCTCCGCCGGCACGGTGGGCGCCACGCACGTGACCTTCACCCCGTTCACCGAGCGGATGCCCGTGCCGCCCGTGCTCAGGCCCTCGCGGACGACGGGGGGCGTGGACACCTACACGTTGCCCATCCGGGCGGCGGAGGTGGACATCATCCCCGGCCTGCGCACCCCCGCGCTCACCTACGGCGGGCAGTTCGTCGGCCCGACCATCCGGGCCAGGGCGGGCCGCCCGGTGAAGGTCGCCTTCGTCAACGAGCTGGACCAGCTGACCAACGTGCACCTGCACGGCGGCCACGTGTCGGCGGCCAACGACGGCCATCCCATGGACCTCATCGCACCCGGGGCGACCCGGGTGTACGACTACCCGAACACGCAGCGCGGCGCGACGTTGTGGTACCACGACCACACGCACGGCCTGGAGGCCGACCACGTCTACCGCGGCCTGCACGGCTTCTACCTGATCCACGACAAGGCGGAGAAACGCCTCAACCTGCCCAGCGGCAAGTACGACGTGCCCATCATGCTGCGCAACGCCCAGTTCGACGAGAAGGGCGCCCTGGTCTTCGGCCACCCCGACAACCGGACGACCGTCCTGGCCAACGGCAAGGCGCAGCCGTACTTCCCGGTCGCCGCGCGCAAATACCGGTTCCGGCTGCTCAACGCCTCCCTCAAGCACGTCTTCCGGCTGAACATGGGCGGCGTGCCGATGACGAAGATCGCCTCGGACGGGGGGCTGCTCCCCGCGCCGGTGTCACGGGAGGAGCTGGTGATCTCCTCCGGTGAGCGGGTGGAGATCGTGGTGGACTTCTCCGGGCGGCTGGACGACAGCCCGCTGTACCTGTACGAGGGGGAGAACCCGATCCTGCGCTTCGACGTGTCGGCCGCGCACGGACGGGATCGCAGCAGCGTGCCCGCCGAGCTGGTCCCGCTGCCCGCGCTCGGCGCCGCCACGGTCGAGCGTCAGGTGTCGATGAGCTTCGACATGTCGGCCAGGCCGCCGGTCGGCCTGGTCAACGGCAGGCCGTTCGACCCGGACCGGGTGGACCTGCAGGTCAAGCAGGGCGCCACGGAGATCTGGGAGATCGTCAACGCGGACGTGACACCGATCCCCTTCGACCACCCCTTCCACATGCACCTGGTGCAGTTCCAGGTGCTGAGCAGGGACGGCGGCCCGCCGCTCCCCGAGGACGCCGGGCTCAAGGACACCGTGTATCTCCCGCCGAGAGGGACGGTGCGCATCCAGATGACCTTCCGGACGCCTTATACGGGGCGGTACATGTATCACTGCCATTATCTGGAGCACTCGGCGCTGGGCATGATGGCCCAGATGGAGATCGTTCCCTGATCCTTGGACGGATCCCAGGGACGTGGCGCCGCCGCACGCCCCGGCCCGGGTCTTCACCGCGAAGACCCGGGCCTGCGGCATGTCAGCGGCGCCGCGGCCCGCGCGCGACCGCCGCGGGCCGCGTGAAAGCCTCATACAAACGTCCGTAAATCTGGCGGACAGGAATTCCTAGGTGAATTCCTAAATCGGTTTTTCATTTCAGATTATAGGGTTAACACGCGCCGAAAGGGGCCGCATAGAGATTGGAAAGATTGATCCGTGCGTACACCGAATGTGTTCATCAGCGCCCTGGGAGCCTTCGTCCCGCCGACCGTGAATGTCGAATGGGCCGTCGAGCGCGGTCTCTACCCCGCGGAGGACGTGAAGTCGCACGAGCTGGGCGGCGCGGCGGTCGCGGGTGAGATACCGCCCCCGGAAATGGCGCTGCGCGCCGCGCAGCAGGCGGTCAAGCGGTGGGGCGGTTCTCCCCTGGATTTCGATCTGCTGCTGTACGCCAGCACCTGGCACCAGGGCCCGGACGGCTGGCCGCCGCACTCCTACCTGCAGCGGCACCTGGTGGGCGGCGACCTGCTGGCGCTGGAGATCCGCCAGGGGTGCAACGGCCTGTTCAGCGCGATGGAGCTGGCGGCGAGCCATCTGCTGGCCGTACCCGAGCGCACCGGCGCGCTGCTCGTCGCCGCCGACAACTACGGCACGCCGCTGATCGACCGCTGGCGGATGGGGCCCGGCTTCATCGGCGGGGACGCCGCCTGCGCGCTGGTCCTGACCAAGCGGCCCGGGTTCGCGCGGCTCCGGTCGGTGTGTTCGAGGACGATCCCGGAGGCGGAGGCGCTGCACCGCGGTGACGAGCCGCTGTTCCCGCCGAGCATCACCCGGGGACGCCCCACCGACTTCAGCGCC
The DNA here is from genome assembly GCF_030811595.1 of Streptosporangium brasiliense. NCBI lineage: Bacteria > Bacillati > Actinomycetota > Actinomycetes > Streptosporangiales > Streptosporangiaceae > Streptosporangium > Streptosporangium brasiliense. The sequence goes on along the minus strand of NZ_JAUSRB010000002.1, from coordinate 1,275,149 downwards.
CGGATCGGGCAGCAGTTCGCCACCCGGAGCCCGGCGTCGGTGGCGATGGCCACGATGCCCGAGCACACGACTGCCCTGGTCGACCAAGCCCTGGAGGAGTCGGGCATCGAGATCGGCGACATCACGCGGGTCGCCTTCATGAACTACTCCAGGGAGGTCGTCGAGCAGCGCGTCATGGCCGCCTGGGGCCTGCCGATGACCCGCTCGACCTGGGAGTTCGGCCGGACCATCGGGCACTGCGGCGCGAGCGACCACATCCTGTCCTTCGAGCACCTGGTCCGCACGGGCGAGCTGGGACCGGGCGACCACATGTTGATGCTCGGCACCGCGCCCGGCCTCGTCGTGTCCTGCGTGATCGTCCAGGTCCTGGAGTCGCCGGCGTGGGAGAAGTGACGCCCCAGGGCCTCATCCGTTCAGAAATCCGACAGCAGAGGATGCTCGTGGAACTCAAGGGACTCCAGCCGCCCCCGGCGGCCCCCCAGCCGGTCGCCGTGATCGGAATCGGCTGCCGCCTTCCCGGAGACGTCAACTCACCCGAGGAGTTCTGGGAGCTGCTGGCCCGCGGCGGCAACACCACGGGCGAGGTGCCGCCGGAGCGCTGGGACGGCTACCGCGAGCTGGGCCCCGAGTTCGAGGCCGCCCTGCGGCGGGTGATCCGGGCGGGGAACTTCCTGACCGAGATCGACGGCTTCGACGCGGAGTTCTTCAGGATCTCCCCGCGCGAGGCCGAGCTGATGGACCCGCAGCAGCGGATCCTGCTGGAGGTGGCGTGGCAGGCGCTGGAGCACGCGGGCATCCCGCCCGAGGATCTGGCCGGGACCGACACGGGTGTCTTCGCCGGCGTCTGCACCTACGACTACGGCGGCCGCCAGTTGGAGGACCTGCCGAGCATCGACGCCTGGACCGGCATCGGCGCCGCGACCTGCGCCGTCTCCAACCGCGTCTCCCACGCGCTCGACCTGCGCGGACCGAGCCTCACCGTGGACACCGCCTGCTCGGCGTCGCTGGTGGCCCTGCACCTGGCCGCGCAGAGCCTGCGGCTGGGGGAGAGCACGCTCGCGCTGGCCGGCGGGGTGAACCTGCTCGTCTCGCCGGGGCAGTCGCTCACGCTGGGCGCCGCGGGCGCCCTGGCGCCCGACGGCCGGAGCAAGTCGTTCGACGCCACAGCCGACGGGTACGGCCGCGGCGAGGGCTGCGGGGTCGTGGTGCTGAAGCTGCTGGCCGACGCCGAGCGCGACGGCGACCGGGTGCTGGCCGTGGTGCGTGGCAGCGCGGTCAACCAGGACGGCTGGACCAACGGGATCATGGCGCCGTGCGGCCAGGCGCAGGAGCACGTCATGGCCGGGGCCCTGCGCTCGGCGGGGGTCGAGCCGGGCACGGTCGGCTACGTCGAGGCGCACGGCACCGGGACCCCGCTCGGCGACCCGATGGAGGCGGCGGCGATCGGCGCCGTGTACGGGCGGGACCGCGAGGAGCCGTGCCTGATCGGCTCGGTGAAGTCGAACATCGGCCACCTGGAGGGCGCCGCCGGCATCGCCGGGGTCATCAAGGCGATCCTCGCACTGGACCACGCGGAGATCCCGTCCAACCTGCTGGTCACCGAGGCCAATCCCGCCATCGAGTGGGACCGGCTGGGGCTGCGCCTGGTGACCGGGCACACGCCGTGGCCCGAGCGGGCGCATCCGCGCCGCGCCGGGGTGTCCGGCTTCGGCTACGGCGGGACCGTCTCCCACGTACTGCTCGAACAGGCCCCGGTACGGCAGGCGCCGCGCCCGGCGGGCCCGCTCCGGACCGAGACGCTCTTCCCGCTGTCGGCCGGTTCGGAGAGCGCGCTGCGGGACCGGGCGGGGGCGCTGGCCGACCACGTCGCGCGGGGCGGCGACCTGGCCTCCGCCGGGCACACCCTGGCCCTGCGCCGGTCGCATCTCACCCACCGGGCGGTCGCCGTGGCCGCCGACCGCGACGGGCTCGTCGCGGCGCTCCGCGGGCTGGCCGCCGGCGAGCCGGCGGACGGCGCCGTCACCGGGTCGCCCGTCACGCAGGACGCGAAGCTGGTCTGGGTCTTCTCCGGGCACGGCTCACAGTGGTCCGGTATGGGACGGGAACTGCTGGCCTCCGAGCCGGCGTTCGCCGGGGTGATCGACGCCCTGGAACCGATCTTCCTGGAGGAGATCGGCTTCTCCCCCCGGCAGGCGATCCTCGACGGGGACTTCGACGAGGTCGACCGGGTCCAGGCCATGATCTTCGCGATGCAGCTCGGGCTCGCCGAGCTCTGGCGCTCCCGCGGGGTGTCCCCGGACGCCGTGATCGGACACTCGGTGGGGGAGATCCCGGCGGCCGTCACCGCGGGGATCCTGACGGTGGAGGAGGGCGCCCGGCTGATCTGCCGCCGCTCGTCGCTGCTGCGCCGGGCCTCGGGCAAGGGCGCGATGGCGATGGTCACCCTGCCGTTCGCGGAGGCCGCCGCGCGGCTGGGCGACCACGACGACCTGGTGGCCGCGATCGCCTCCTCACCGGTCTCGACGGTGGTCTCCGGGGGCCAGGACGCGATCGAGGCGTTGATCGAGCGGTGGTCGGCCGAGGGCGTCGGGGTGCGCAGGGTCGCCTCCGACGTGGCCTTCCACAGCCCGCACATGGACCCGCTGCTCGCCGACCTGGCGGCCGCCGCGGCCGGCCTCACACCGCGGAGCCCGCGCATCCCGATCTACACCACCGCCCTGGACGACCCGCGCGCGGCGATGACGGCCGACGGCGCCTACTGGGCGGCGAACCTCCGCAACCCGGTGCGCCTGGCCGCCGCCGTCACCGCGGCGGCCGGCGACGGCCACCGCGCGTTCGTCGAGATCTCGCCGCACCCGGTGGTGACGCACTCGATCCACGAGACGCTGGCCGAGATCGGCTCCGAGGACTTCTTCGTCGGCGCGACGCTGCGCAGGAACGCCCCGGAGCTCCGCGCCTTCCTCGCCGGCCTGGCCGGCGCGCACTGCAACGGGATCGGCGTCGACTGGCGGGCCCTGCACCCGGAGGGGGGACTGGCCACGCTGCCGGTCTACCCCTGGCGGCACCGCAAGCACTGGCACCGGCCCGCCCGGCGGGCCGGAGCCGGAGGACGCGGTCACGACGTGGCGTCCGCCACCCTGCTGGGCGCCAGGAGCGGCATCGCCGGGAGCCCGCTGCGGGTGTGGCGGACCGTCCTCAACGACGCCAACCGCCCCTACCCGGGGAGCCACGCGCTCAACGGCGTGGAGATCGTCCCGGCCGCCGTGCTCGTGGCCACCTTCCTCGACGCGGCCTCGCGCGACGGCACGCCGCCGGTGCTGACCGACGTGGCGATGCGGCACCCGCTGATGACGGCCGGCCGCAGGGAGATCCAGGTCGTGCACGACGGCGCCGCCGTACGCCTCGCGTCGCGGACGGTCGGCGACGACGTCGGCGAGGACCCCGACTGGCTCGTCCACACCGACGCCACGGTCGCGGAGACGGCCGCGGCCGGGACGCGGTCGCTGGTGGACCCGGGGGAGTACCGCCTGGAGCCGGCCGACCCCGGCCTGGTGCACCGGCGGCTGGCCGAGGTCGGCGTGCCGTCGACCGGGTTCGACTGGACCGTCGAGGAGCTGCTGTCGGGCAACGGCGCCCTGCGGGCGCGCGTGCGGTCGGCGGACACGACCACCTGGGCGCCGGTGCTGGACGCGGTCATGTCCATAGCGCCGGCGGCCTTCCCCGGGATCCCGCTGCTGCGCATGGTGGTGCACATCGACGAGGTGGCCGTGTCCGGCCTGCCGCCGGAGGCGGTGCTCGTCGAGGTCGTGCCCGACCCCGAGCGGCCGGACACGGTCGACGCCCTGGTCGCCGACGAGGCGGGCCGGGTGCTGGCGAGCCTTCCCGGCCTGCGCTACCCCGTGATCGAACAGCCGCCGGCGGCCGTCACCGACGACGGGCCGGGAGCGGCGGAGGAGGTCATGTCGTTCGCGGACCTGCCGCCCGAACTGCTGCGCGAGCGCGTCCTGGAGGAGGTCCGCGGCCAGATCGCCAAGGAGATGAGACTGCCCGTGGCGGACCTGCATCTCCGGCGCCCGCTCGCCGAGCAGGGGCTCGACTCCGTCATGACGGTGGTGATCCGGCGGCGGCTGGAGAAGCGCCTGGGGCACAGCCTGCCCGCCACCGTGTTCTGGCAGCGGCCCACCGTCACCGCGATCGCCGACCACCTGGTCGGGCTGCTGACCGGGACCGCGGCGTCCTCCTAGCCGGAGAAACGGGAGCCACGGAGAAACGGGAACGGGAGGGCCGGACGGCCCTCCCGTTCAGCGGCTCACCGGCCGCGGCCGGAGTCCCGGACCGCCGTGCTCACACCGTTCCCTCGTGGGCCAGGACGGTGGGATCGGCGGCGTTCATGAACGTCCGCAGCGCCCGCAGGTCCTCGGCGGGTTTGTCCCAGCCGAGGCCGGCGCACCACTCGACGAGGGAGGTCAGCTCGTCGGTGGCGGCCGCCTTCTCCGCCTCCGGCAGGTTGGTCACCGAGAAATCGGCGGGCCACTGCACGACGTTGGCCAGGTCGATGTCCAGACCCTCGTCCCGGGCGAACGCCAGCAGGTCCCGCAGCCCCCACACGTTGTCCCGCTGGGGCGCCACCTGCAGCCACAGCTTCACCTCGGTCTTGGCGCGGCGCACGTTCCCGACGAAGGTCTCCCAGTCGGCGCCCGTCCGGATCTTCTCGAAGACCTCGCCGACGCCGTCGCAGGACGCGCCGATCCCGACGCTCTTGAAGTGCCGGAACTTCGGGAAGACCGACTCGGGCAGGACCGTGAGGTTGGAGTTGTAGACGATGTCCACGTTGCCGGCGTTCCCGGTCTCGACCAGCAGGTCGAGCAGCGCGAAGTGCCCCGGCTGCATGAACGGCTCGCCGCCGGCGAAGTAGAGGCGGCGGATCAGGTGGGCGTTCTCCCGCAGCGTCTTCCACAGCTCCTCGTCGTCGCGGTACGGGTCGATCACCGCCGACGACCACGGCGGGCGCTTCTTGGCCCCCCATCCCGAGCTCACCGGATAGGTGCACATCACGCAGCGCAGGCTGCAGGTGTTGCCGAACCGGATGTCCAGGAAGAACGGGAAGTCCTCGACCGTGCCGTCCGCCGCGGTGCGGGCGGCCAGCGCGTCGAAGTCGACCGTGTCCCGGAAGCGCTCGTTGATCTCCTGCCGGTACGACAGGGCGCCGCGGTCCTCCCGGTGGTAGCAGTACGAGCACGCGGCCACCCGCTCCCCGGCGAGCATGGCCAGCCGGGTCCGCTTCATGTTGGGGCTGTTGAACGCCTCCTCCACCCCCATGACCCGGTCCGGGTTGTCCCGCGCGTACCGGGACCGGGGCGAGCAGCCGATCGCGTCCTCCTTGAGCGTGAACTCCGGCTCGTCCTGCTGCTCGTACAGCTCGTTGTGGTACATCGCGTCGTCCACGCAGCACCGGCCGTAGACGCCGTCGATGGACGCGCACAGATGGATCCAGGGGAGCACGCACATGCTCCCCGCGGCTGCCTCGCCGTTCGTCATGTCAGTGCCCTAACCGGTCAGGTGGATTCGACTCCAACGGGACGGCCGACGGCTCCCGCCGCCGGCCGGGGGGAAGCTCAACTGTCGCCCGGCTCCGCGGCCCGCGCCGGGGGCTTCCTGGCGACGAGCAGGATGTCCAGGTAGAACGGCTCGGCCGGTCCCTCGCTGCGGCCGAGGCCGGCGAAGGCGTTCTGGAGGTAGTCGTCGACCGCCCGCGGCCGGAGGCGGTCGATCCACCACAGGGCGCCCAGCGCCAGCCCGACGGCGCCGCCCCCGGGCCAGCCGTGCTCGCGCCCGTGCCGGCGGAGCAGGAGCAGCAGCCCGCGCGGGCCGCATGTCAGCTTCGTCGTCCGGTCGACCGCGAACCCCGCCCGCTCGGCCTGGACGGCCAGGCCGTCCGCGGTCCAGCGCCACAGGTCCTGGCCGCCGTGCTCCTCCCACACGCCGTGGGTCGACAGCACCAGCCGCCCGCCGGGTCGCAGCAGCCGGAACACCTCGCGCAGGTACTGGTCCGGATCGGTGACGTGCTCCAGGACCTGGGTGGACAGCACGCCGTCGAACGTCCCGTCCGGGACGGGGCAGCGGCCGTCGGGGTCGAGCGCGTGGTCGGCCCGGTACGCCTCCCCGTCGGGGAAGTCGGCCGTCCGCACCTCCGCCGCGGAGAACAGATCCCGGTAGGGGGCGGTGCCCGCGCCGTAGTCGAGCCAGAGGCCGGAGGCGTCGCGCAACGTCTCGGCGAGCGCCTGGCGCAGATCGAGCAGGTGGGCGTAGGCCCAGTCGCCCGGCCGGGGGTCGACCCGCTCCCGGAACCGCTCGGCCATGACCTCCTCCAGGGAGCGTTCCGCCGCGCCGGCCCGCGAGCCGCCGAACAGGCCGGGCACCCGGTTCAGTAGGTTCACCAACGCCAGTTCTCCTCGTGGGGGAAGCGGAGCGTGGTGAGGTCGGGGCGGCCCACCCAGTGCCGGAACGGCTCGGCCGGGCAGTAGTCGAAGGGCTCCTCGTCCCGGTGCTCGTGCGCCGCCGCGCGCTGCTCGACGCAGGAGCGCAGCACCTGCTGCTTGCGGCCGACGTATTCGGGGACGTGCGGGCCGAGCTGCCACTCCACCTCCGCCGGCCGATACTCGAAGTAGACGACCCGCCGCTGCTTGCCCTGCACGGCCGGGGCGCCGTGCAGGGTCAGGATGTTGTGCAGGAGCACGTCACCCGGCCGCATCACCGCCGGGATCGCGCCCGTGGTGTCCCATTCGCTGGCGTTGAGCCGCTCGGCGGTCGCGGTGATCCGGTCGTCGTCCCAGTAGTTGGACTGCGGGATGCACCAGACGCAGTTGTCCTCCGGCGCCGGGTCGAGGTAGACGCCGACGTCGATCACCCGGCCCGCCCCGGTGACGCCCACCGCGTCGGCGTACATCTCGCCGTCGCGGTGCCAGGACAGCCGGGGCGCGCCCGCCGTGGTCTTGAACACCATGCTGTCCCAGGTGGGGATGAGGTTGGGCCCGACCAGGGCCTCCATCACGCGCAGCAGGAGCGGATGGCCCGCCAGCCGGGCGATCACCGGGGACTTGTCGACCACGTACTCGATCCGGACCGGGGCCGCGTCGGGGTGGTCGGGCTCCTGGGTCCAGATGGTGTCGGTCATGGACCGGGTGCGCCACGCGTCGTCGATCAGCGACCCGGCGGCCTCCTGCACGGCCTCCAACTCGACGGGGTCGAGCAGGCCGCGCAGCGCCAGCACCCCCTGCCGCCGGAACGCGGTCAGGTGCTCGGGGAGCACGCCTGTCTCCCGGATGTGGCACTCGGGCAGGACGGTGTCCTCCGGCCGTGCCGCGGTATTCGGGTTCACCATGCCTGGCCTCTCTGGTCCGCGACGAAATACCACTGCTCCCGCAGGGCGGCGGCGAAGTCCCCGGCGTCGAGGGCGGGCGAGCGCTCCAGCCACCCGGGGAGGGTGTGCAGTCCGTAATCCAGTTCCGTGACCAGCAGCGCCCACAGGTCGGCACTGGTCGTGCCGTACTCCCGCATGGTGCGGTCGCCGCCGTGCTCGAAGACGACGACCGGGCGGCAGCGGCGCAGCAGCTCGGCGGCGCCACGCAGGGCGACCACCTCCCCGCCCTCCACGTCGATCTTGATCAGGTCGACGCGCACGTCGGCGGGGACGACCTCGTCCAGCCGCACGGTGTCGACGACGATGTCCTCCAGGGTCTCGTTCTCCCGGTCGTAGGGCCTGCGCCGCAGCCCGCTGTAGCCGGGGTTGGAGAGCACGTGCACGAAGCCGTCCCGTCCCGTCCGGTCCGAGGCCGCGGCCCGCACCACGGTGACGCCGGGGAACTCCCGGTCGAGGCGGTCGGCGAGCTCGGGGAGCGGCTCCACGGCGAAGTGCCGGCCCCGCGGCGCGGCACGGAGGAGATGCGCGAGGATGTCCCCGCCGCCGGCGCCGATGTCGACGGTGTTGGCGGTCGGGGAGCAGACCCGTTCGATGATCTGCACGGTGAGCTCGTCGTACCAGTCGTTCATCCCGGCGAGTCCCGCCTCAGGCCGCATGTCCGCCACCGTCCCCGGTCCTGCTCGGCGGCCCGGCCTCCGGCCCCACCGACGGTGCGCCCGCCACCAGGCGGTCGAGCTCCGCCAGGTCCGCCTCGGTGAGCCGGACCTCCACCGCCTTCACGCTGTCCTCGATGTGCTCGGGGAACTGGGCCCCGATGACGGGCACCACCCCCGCGGGGTGGCTGAGCACCCACGCCAGCGCGAGCTGGGCCACGGTGCAGCCGCGTTCGGCGGCGAAGGCCGCCAGGAGGTCCACCAGCTTCAGCAGCCGGGCGAACCGCTCCCCCTTGAACATCGGGGAGTAGGCGCGCCAGTCGTCGTGGGCGAAGGAGTGGTCCGGCCGCAGCGCGCCGGTCAGCAGGCCGTGGGCGAGCGCCGACCAGCCCATGATCCCCACCCCCGCGTCCCGGCAGTGGGGCAGGACGTCCCGCTCGGCGCCACGGGCGAGCAGGCTGAAGGGGACCTGCGCGACGTCCGCGGGAGCGGCCGCGGCGAACTCGGTCATCTCCGCCACCGAGAAGTTGGAGACCCCCGCGTGCCGTACCAGGCCCTCCTTGACGAAGTCCGTCAGCACGCCTGCGGTCTCCGCCAGCGGGACGGTCGGGTCGGGCCAGTGGACGAAGAACACGTCCACGTAGTCGGTCCCCAGGGTGCGCAGGCTGTCGGTGAGGTTGGCACGCAGGAAGGCGGGGTCGCTGTTGCGGACGACGGTGTTCCCGCGGGTCTCCAGGCCGCCCTTCGTCGAGATCACCACCTCCGCGCGGCGGCCGCGCAGCAGGTCGCCCAGCCCCCGGGCGAGCGCGGCCTCGGCGGCGCCGCCGCCGTACGCGTGGGCGGTGTCGAAGAAGTTCACGCCCAGGTCGAAGGCGCGGCGCACGGCTTCCACGCCGGGCTCGATCCGCCCGCCCCACAGGCCGCTGAGCGCCCAGGTGCCCAGGCAGATCGAGGAGACCGGAGGACCGTCCGCGCCGAGAGAGCGGTGCTTCACGCGGCGGGCTCCTCGTCGCGCCGCAGGACCAGGAAGCCGACACCCTGCTCGTCGACGAACTCGTCGAGAAGGGGGGTCAGCCCCGCCTCCTTGGCGATCTTGACGATGAGGTCGGCCCCGTGCCAGGTCAGGAAGCCCTTGAACTCCACCGGGTTGGCCTCGCGGTAGCGCTCCGCGTAGTGGTGGAAGAAGTCGCGCGTCACCTCGCCGAGGTCCACGAAGTTGAAGCCGAAGCGGCCGCCGGGCCGCAGGATCCGCCTGATCTCGCGGAGATAGAGGTAGATCTCGAAGACGTTGAAGTGGATGAAGACGTTGAGCGAGAACCCCGCGTCGAAGCCGGCCGTGGGCAGCTTCTCCAGGAAGTCGTTCTCGATGTGGTGGTAGGAGACGTTGGCGTGGTCCCGGCAGGTGACGCGCGCCTTGGCGAGGAACGACTGGCTGACGTCGGTGCAGAGCACGCTGCGCACCCGGGGGGCGAGCACCTTCGCCATGATCCCCTCGCCGCTGCCGATCTCGAAGATCTCCTCCTCCGGGGTCAGCCCCAACCGCTCGGCCACCCAGTCCGCCCGGTCGACGCGGTCCCGCAGGTATTCGTCCCTCGGCTGGGTGCCGGCGAGCTGGATCTGCATCTCCTCCGGCGAGCTCCACTCCCACACCCAGTTGAGATCACCCATGCTCTGCAGCGGGGGCTTCTTCGACGTCTGCTTCACGTTGCTCATACGACCTCACTCGCGGTGTCCATCCGGCTGGGTGTCCCTCCGGCGTAGGCTGTCGACCACCATTCAAGGGTCCGGCGCAGCCCTTCGGCGACGTGCATCTCCGGTTTCCAGCCGAGCTGGGTCCTGGCCGCCTCGATGTCGGGGCAGCGCCGGCCCGGCTCGTCGACCGGCAGGCACTGGGACACGGTGCGGAGCTCGACCCCGACCTCCCGGGCGATCAGCTCGGCGATCTCGCGCACGGAGAGCTCCTGGGTGGCGCCGATGTTGACCGGTCCGGGCACCGAGCTGCACATCAGGGCCAGCAGGCCCCTGACCGTGTCGTCCACGTAGCACAGAGATCTGGTCTGCTCGCCGGAGCCGTTGATGGTCAGCGGCCTGCCGGTCAGGGCCTGGTCGATGAAGGTCGGCACGATACGGCCGTCGTTGCGGCGCATCCTCGGCCCGAAGCTGTTGAACAGCCGGGCGATGGCCGTGTCGGCGCCGAGCGTGCGGCGGTAGGCGGCCGTCAGCGCCTCGGCGTAGCGTTTGGCCTCGTCGTACACGGCGCGTGGGCCCACCGGGTTCACGTTGCCCCAGTACGACTCCAGTTGGGGGTGCTGCGCGGGGTCGCCGTAGACCTCCGACGTCGAGGCGAGCACGAAACGCGCCCGGTGCGCCACCGCCACCCGCAGGGCGTTCTCCGTGCCCGCCGAACCCACGCGCAGCGTCTCCAGCGGCATGCGGAGGTAGTCGAGCGGCGAGGCCGGCGAGGCGAGGTGCACGACGTGGTCGACCGGCTGGTCGACGGTGAACGGCTCGGTGACGTCCGCCTGGACCAGCCGGAACCGCGGCGAGCGCTCGACCTCCGCGAGGTTCTCCGGATCGCCGGTGGACATGTTGTCCACGCAGATCACCGAGCAGCCCTGGGCGATCAGCGATTCGCAGAGGTGGGACCCGATGAAGCCGGCGCCGCCCGTGACGACGACCCGCGCGCCTTCCATGGTCGTGGCCGTCATCGGGCGGCCGCAAGCTCGGCGACGTCCTCGCCGGTCAGTCCGCCCGTCGCCGCGAGCCTGATGAGCAGGTCGGCCACCTGCGTGGCGGTCGGCGCCGTGGCGAGGGAGTCACGCATGACGGCGGCCTCCCGGCCGTACTGCTGATCGAACAGCACGGCGGCGAGGGCCTTGTCGATCTCCTCCCGGGTGGCCGTCAGGCCGGGCAACGTCTTGGTCGCCCCGAACGGGTCGAGCCGCCTGCCGTAGATCCGCCCGTCGTAGTTGAGGGCCAGGGACAGCTGCGGGATGCCCATCACGAGCCCGTTCATGTAGCAGTTGGCACTGCCGTGGTGGATGAGCAGGTCACAGCTCGGCAGGATCAGTTCGAGCGGGCAGTTGCGCAGCACCCGCACGTTCGGCGGGAGCGGGCCGAGGCGCTCCACCTCCGACAGGGCCGCGGTGAGCACGACCTCCGCGCCGTGCTGGGCGGCGGAGTCGATCGCGTGGTGCAGCGCGGGGAGCTGCTCGCCGAAGACGCCCGTCGCCGAGTTGCCCCAGACCAGGCAGATCCGTTTCCCCTTCGCGGGACCGAACATCCAGGGGTCCAGATCCTGCGCCCCGTTGTAGGGCTGGTATCTGATGGGGATGCGCAGCGCGTCGCCCATCGGGGGGACGGCCACGTCCGGAGAGGGGTCCACCGCATATTTGATCTTGTGGCGGGTCCAGTCCACGCCGTACTTCTCGAAGCACGAGAGGGGGTCGTTGGCCACGAGGTCGAGCCCCGGCTCGGTCTCGATCGTGCCGATGAAGCCCGGCGAGAAGTAGACGCTGGGCACGTCGTGGAGCGCGCCGATCAGCGCGCCCTCCACCGCCATGATGTCGTGCACCACCAGATCGGGGCGCCAGGCGGCGGCGAAGTTCACGGCGCCGTCGTAGCTGCGCTGGATCGAGGTGACCGTGTCCTTCCAGAAGTCGTCCAGCAGGCTCGTGTCGAAGTCGCGGAGCGAGGCGAGCGCCTCCCCCGTGAACGGGTGCAGCGGCAGCGGCACCTCGGGAGTCTGCTGCGGGGTGTAGAGCGCCTGGACGTAGAAGGCCAGCCGGGCGCTCTCCATCATGTCGGGTGCGTCGAGCACCGACACGGGCATCAGCCCCGTCGAGGCGACCCCCTGCACCTGCTGCGGTGGGCACGCCACCCGGACCTCGTGCCCGGCCGCGCGGAACGCCCACGCCAGGGGCACCATGCACATGTAATGCCCGGCCCAGTTGGACACGGTGAACAGAACCCTCATGAGATCCCTTCTGGCGGTGTTCGATGGCCGGACGGTCAGGACGTGAGGGACATCTCGGGGTCCGCGAACTCGATGACGATCGTTCTGCGCCACTTCTCGGTGGGGTTCGGTCCCGACCCGTGCACGAGTCGGACGTCGTGCACGACGACGTCACCCTCCTGCACGGCGATCGGCGTCCTGGGGCCGCCGTCCCGTACCGACACGACGTCCGCGTCGTCCGGCAGCAGGTGCGAACCGGGGACCCCCTCCAGGCACCCGTTCTCCGGGCCCGCCGTGTCCAGGCAGACGCTCAGGTTGCACACCGTGTGGGGCGCGACGTCGGCGCGGTCCCGGTGCCAGGGCACCCCGGCCGCCCGGTACGGCTCCTTGAGCACCAGCGCGAAAGCCGTCGGGACGGCGGGGGAACCGATGAACTCGGCGGCGAGGTCGCTCAACTCCGCCCGGAACAGCAGCTCGGCCTCCGGCCAGTCCTGCTTCTCAAGGTTGTGGATGCGGTACAGCACCGGGGGTTCCCCGTCGACCTCGTAGTTCCAGTAGTCGTCGGAGACGTGTCCCTGCTCCGTGAAGCGGGAGATCAGCCTCTCCGCGCCCGCTCTGAGCCGCCGCACCACGTCGTCGTCGAACACGGGTCCGGCGCAGACGAAGCCGTCTTCGCGGAACCGCAGGACCTGCCGGCTATGGTCTCGCACCACCGGGCTCATCGTTTGGTCAATCCCTTCGGCGGACGGTGACGGTGTCGCACGCCGGGGCGTCCGTGCCCTCCGGCGCCCCGGGTCTGAGAATGCGCCTGGCGTGTGGGAACGGCGCGGAGAGAGCACGGGCCCGGTCCGCCGGATCCCGATTCAGCGGATAATCCTGGGCGGAGCCGTCGGCATGACGAAATCCGTCATATTCGGAGCCGTTTATCCAGGGCTCCGGTCCCCGCGTCCGGCGCGCAATTACTCCGCGGTTCATGGAACTTGACCCTATCCATTCATTTGGGGAAGGGGACTAGTGTTTTCACCACAGTCAACTCCCGGCCGAGCCCAGCCGTTTCTCCACGAACCGCGCCCATTCCGGCACCTGATGGCCGCCGATTTCAATGTCGAAGGACGATTTCAGTTCCGTCGGGCCGGCTTCGGCCGCCCACTTCGCGGTCCGCGCGAGGCCCTCGGACAACGGCGTGTCGCTCCAGTCCCCGAACACCGACCTGGCCTCTTCCGTGGCCGTGTAGGCCACCTTCACCTCGTCCCGGGCCGGCAGGTGCGCGATGGGGTGCTCGGACACCCCGGCCGCGGCGCGTACGGCCTGCGCCAGCTCCAGCACCGTGTTGGTGCTCGCCGAACCCACGTTGAAGGCCCGGCCCCAGGCGCGTTCGGTCTCCGGGGCCCGGCTCACCACGTTCACGACGTCCTGGACGTAGGTGAACGCCCGCACCTGGCCGCCGTCCCCGTAGACCGTGATCGGCTCGCCGCGCATGATCTGGTTGAAGAAGATGGCCACCGCGTTGCGGTAGGGGTCGCGCATGTTCTGCCATTCGCCGTACACGTTGTGCATGCGGAAGGCGGTGAAGGGCAGCCCCTGCAGCCGCATCGTCACTTCGAGCTCGCGCTCGACCACGTGTTTGGCGTTCCCGTAGCTGTCGGCCGGGACCGGGGTCGAGGACTCCCGCATGGGCGTCTCGCCGTGGCCGTACACCGCCACCGACGAGGCGAAGCAGAAGAACGACACCCCCGTCTGCAGCGACGCGTTGATCAGGTTGATGCTGCCCATCACGTTCGTGCCGTAGTTGAGCTTCTTGACCGAGTGGCTGATCGCCTCGGCCGCGAACGCGGCGAAATGGAAGACCCGGTCGAAGCGGCGCTCGGCGAACAGGGAGTCGACGAGCGCCTCGTCGGTCACCGAGCCGACGACCAGGTCGGCGCCGGCGGGAACGCGGCCCCTGCTGCCGCCGCTGAGATCGTCGAGAACGGTGACCGCGTGCCCGTCCCCGAGCAGGCGCTCCACCAGATGGGAGCCGATGAAACCGGCTCCGCCGGTCACCAGGCAATGAGTCATTCGGGCTCCTTGAGGCTATAGGCGGCTATGGACGTCTGCTCCGCCGGTCCGCCGCTTGAGCGGCTCCCACCAGTCGCGGTTGGCCTCGTACCAGCGGGCCGTCCGGAGCAGGCCGTCCTCGAACGCGACGCGGGGCGCGTAGCCCAGCCGCCGCACCTTGGCGTCCGACAACGAGTAGCGGCGGTCGTGGCCCTTGCGGTCGGGGACCCGCTCGACCCGGTCCCAGCCGGCGCCGCAGGCGTCGAGCAGGCGCTGGATGAGCTGCAGGTTGCTCAGCTCGGCGGTCCCCGCGATGTGGTAGACCTCGCCGACCTCCCCGTGCTCGGCGACGACCTGGATCCCGCGGCAGTGGTCGTCCACGTGGATCCAGTCACGCACGTTGCGGCCGTCCCCGAAGAGCGGCACGTCCCGCCCTTCCATCAGGTGGGTGACGAACAGCGGGATGACCTTCTCCGGATACTGGTAGGGGCCGTAGTTGTTGCCGGAACGGGTGATGCTGACCGGCAGCCCGTGCGTGCGGACGTAGGCGCGGGCGATCAGGTCGCCGCCCGCCTTGGCCGCCGAGTACGGGGAGTTGGGCGCCAGGGGCGTCTCCTCGTCCCACGAGCCCGTGTCGATGCTGCCGTAGACCTCGTCGGTGGAGACCTGGACGACGCGGGAGACGCCCGCGTCCAGGCAGGCCTGCATGAGGGCCTGGACGCCCAGCACGTTGGTGCGCACGAACTCGGCGGAGCTGACGATGGACCTGTCGACGTGCGACTCGGCGGCGAAGTTGAGCACCACGTCGTGGCCGGGCACGAGGTCGGCGAGGAGGTTCTCGTCGCAGATGTCGCCGTGGACGAAGGTGAGCCGGTCCTTGACGGCTTCCAGGTTGGCCGGGTTGCCCGCGTAGGTCAGCTTGTCCAGGACGGTGACCTCGGCGTCGCGCCAGGCCGGGTAGGCGCCGGAGAGCAGTTCGCGGACGTAGTTCGAGCCGATGAAACCGGCGCCGCCGGTGACGAGGACGCGGGGCATCAGCCGCTGACCTGCACGTCGCTGTGGTCGCCCAGGACGAGTCGGTGGGCTCTGGGCATGTCGGCGGCGGTCACCCGCGTCTCGCGGCCGATCAGCGAGTACTCGACGCGGCCGACCCCCTCGATGCGGGCGCCGCGCAGCACGATCGAGCACTCGATCTCGCTGTCGATCACCGTGCAGTCGCGGTCGATGGAGGTGAACGGCCCCAGGTAGGAGTTACGGGCGACCGATCCGGCGCCGAGGACGACCGGGCCGACGATGCGGGAGCCGGAGACGACCGCGCCGGGCTCCACCACGACGTGACCGATCAGCTCGCTGGCCGCGTCCACCTCGCCCACCACGGAGGACTCGATGCCCTCCAGGACGAAGCGGTTCAGCTCAAGGATGTCGCCGAGGCTCCCGGCGTCCCGCCAGTAGCCCGAGATCACCGTGGGTTCGACGCGGTGCCCCTGGTCGATCAGCCACTGGATCGCGTCGGTGATCTCCAGTTCGTTCCGCCAGGACGGCTTGATCTCCGCTATCGCCTTGTGCACGGCCGGGCTGAAAACGTAGACGCCGACCAGGACGAGGTCGCTCTTGGGGTTCCGGGGCTTCTCCTCGACGCCGACGACCCGGCCGTCCTCGTTCATCTCGGCGACGCCGAACGCGTGGGGTTCGGCCACCTTGGTGAGCATGACCTGGGCCTCGGGACGTCCGCGGCGGAAGCGGTCAACGAGGTCGTTGATGCCACCGACGACGAAGTTGTCGCCCAGGTACATCACGAAGTCGTCGTCGCCGAGGTAGTCGCAGGCGATGAGGACGGCGTGCGCCAGCCCGCGCGGTTCGTTCTGCAGCAGGTAGGTCACCTCCAGCCCGAAGTCCGAGCCGTCCCCGACCGCCTTCTCGATCTCCTGCGCGGTGGTGTTGCCGACGACGATCCCCACCTCGCGGATCCCGGCGTCGCGGATCGACTCCAGGACGTAGAACAGCACGGGCTTGTTGGCGATCGGAAGGAGCTGCTTGGCCAAGGTGTGAGTGATCGGCCGTAAGCGCGAGCCGACCCCGCCCGCCAGCACAAGCGCCTTCACGAGTCGGCTCTGAAGGACAGGCCCAGAATGACAGGCTGGTTCACGAAGACTCCAGTTGTGTCGGCGATCTGAGTTCTTCGTAAAGTTATCGAAGTTTGATTCGTGATTTCCCTAATATCGCCGCCGTCTCATTCCGGCCGGACCGGATCGGGTGTACGGCTCGTTACCGAAATACGGGCCGCCTGTCGGCGATGGATGTGACGGATTCCGTTCCGGCGCCGAGGCGCCTTGAAACCGGGCCTTTTGCCCGGCGGAGTTCCCGCCCGCTTGAATTCGACGGCGTGGATTATCGCCGACTTTCGATTTTCCCGGCGGCCACGCCCGCGAGATCGCGATCCGCGGCTGAGCGCTACTGCCCGGGGACGGCCGAGCTCCGCTCAGGCACCCCCGTCCGCGCCCTGACCTCGTCCCACAGCCCGCGCACCGAGTCACGCAGGGTCCGCCGCGGGCTCCAGCCGAGCAGCTCCCGGGCCGGACGCGGGTCGACCCTGGTCCAGTCGCCGAGATCCGGCGACCCGGCCGGGGTCGGCAGCTCCACCACGTGGGCGGCGACCCCGCTCACCTCGATGAGCAGCTCGACGAGCGAGCGCACGGGGACGGCCTCCCCCCGCCCGATGCCGATCGCCGCGCCCGTGACCGGGGCCCGCGTCGCGGCGAGGACGGCGTCGGACACGTCCCGGACGTCCACATAGTCGCGGTGGGCGCGCAGGGAGGTCAGCTCCACCTTCGCGGGCTCTCCGCCGGCGGCGGCCTCGGCGAGCTGACCGGCCACCCGCCCGAGCAGGCTGACCGCCGGTGTGCCGGGACCGGCCACGTTCGCGATCCGCAGCACGATGGCGTCCACGGTCCCCGCCGCGGCCGCCGTCAGGACGGCCTGGGTCGCGGCCAGCTTGGTCTTGCCGTAGGTGGTCGTGGGGCGGAGCGGCTGCGCCGCGGACGTCCGGCCGCCGGGAGCGATCGGACCGTACTCCAGCACCGAACCCAGGTGCACCAGACGCGGCCGGTACCTGAGCCGCTCCAGCGCCGCCAGGAGGCGGCGGGTCGGCACCACGCAGCTGGCCTCCAGCTCGCGGTCGGACAGCCCCCACTTGCCGCCCGTGGCGTTGACCACGGCGTCCGGGCGCTCGGCGGCCAGAACCGAGACCAGGTCCCCGGTCGGCAGCCGGGAGACGTCCAGGGAGCGGAACCGGTAGGCCGGGGCGGGGCGGGGCGCGGTCCTGGCCACGGCGAGCACGTCATCGCCCGAGGCGGCGAGATCCATGCACACCTGGCGGCCCAAGAACCCCGTGCCGCCCAGCACGATGACGCGACCGTCACTCACCTGTGCCCCCTACTCAGCTCGTGGTCCCGCAGGAGCCGTGCCCGGTCCCGGATCTGGTCGACCAGCCGCGCCTGGACGCAGATCGCCGCCGTGTCGGCCGACTGCTCAGGCCGCTCGGAAGCGCCCACGGCTCGGACGAACGCGCGGAGCGTGTTGGCGAACTGGTCCTCGGGCGGCAGGATCAGCTCCCGCCTCTCGTGCTGGCGCTCCAGCCGGATCACCGGACGCCACGTCGGCGGGGGAGTGTAGGCGCGGTCGACGAAGATCCGCCCCTGGCTCCCCCACAGCGTGTACTCGCACCGGTAGGAGTGCTCGAACCCGAAGGCGATCTGGGCCGTCCGGCCGTCCGGCGTGCACAGCAGCGCGTTGCCCGCCACGTCGACGCCGCGTTCCGGGTCCTCCTTCAGGGTGGCGGCGACCACCTCCAGGTCGGAGCCGAGGAAGAGCCGGGCCGCGCTCAGGGGGTACACGCCGACGTCGAGCAGGGCGCCGCCCCCCAGGTCCGGCCGGTAGCGGATGTCCCTGGGATCGAGCGGGGGGAAGCCGAAGGCGCCGTCGACCATGCGCAGCTCGCCGATCTCCCCGGCGTCCACCAGGCGCTGGACGGCGGCATGCAGGCCGTGCCGTAGGAAGGTGAGGTTCTCCATCAGCGTCAGGCCCCGCGACCGGGCGAGCTCCACGACCTCCACGGTGTCGGCGTACCGCGTGGTCAGCGGCTTCTCCACGAGCACGTGCTTGCCGGCGTACAGCGCCCGGACGATCCACTTGTGGTGCAGCCCGGCCGGGAGCGGGATGTAGACGGCGTCGACGTCCAGCCGGTCCAGGAGAGCCTGGTAGCCCTTGACGGCTTCGCCGCCGAACTCGTCGGCGAACATGCGGGCCTTCGCCCTCTCCCGGGCGGCGATGACCACCAGCTCGGCCGAGGACTCGCGCAGGATCGTCGGAAGGGTACGGCGCCGCGCGATGTCGGCGCAGCCGAGCAGGCCGAGCCGGACCGGGCGCGGGGCCGGGGTTCTCTCCGACACGCTGGTCACCACAGGCTGTGCAGGCAGGCCAGCAGGCTGCGGGCTTCCACATTGATGTAGTAGCCGTGCCGCAGCAGGGTGGTGAGCTGGTGGGCGGTGACCCAGCAGAAGTCGTCCGGCACCTCCAGCGGGAAGTCCTCACCGGCCTCCAACAGCAGATAGCGGTTCTGCGAGTGGTAGAACCTGCCACCCTCCTCGGCGAGGACCGTGTCGTAGACGATCCGCTCGGCCGGCGCCCGCAGCACGTAGTCGAGGAACTCCGGCCGGGCGCCCGGATAGTTCTCCGGGTTGCACTGGACCGTGGGCCCCATCTCCATGATGTCCAGCAGGCCCGCCTGGAACCGCGCGTGGACCAGCAGGTGGGCCACGCCGCCGATGCTCTTCACCACGAAGGCGACCAGCCCGCGCCCCTGGGGGTACAGCAGCGGCTGGTTCCACTCGGCCACCTCGCGATGGTTGGTCCGCACGGTCACCCCGACGATGCTGAAGTGGCGTCCGTCGTCATGGGTGATCTCCTCCGGCGTGCGCCGCCACCCGGGCAGCCCGCGCAGCGGCACGCGCTGCACCGCGAGCTCGTGCCGGCACTTGGCCGAGGTGAACCAGCTCAGCACGGCCGCCGCGCTGTGATGGGGCCGGCCCTCCCCGCTGACGGACCGGACGATCGCCGCGGCCATCCCCTCCTCGGCGAGCGCGCCGCCGGGGCCGGCCAGGAAGGAGTCGGGCAGGCAGGACAGCACGGTCCTGGTGTCCATGTTGACCAGCCCGTCGACCCTCAGCAGCTGCCGGATCTCGTGGAGGGAGAGCCAGTAGTGCCCGTCGGCGGCGGGCACGGTGTCGTCGACCTGGACGACCATGTTCCGGTTCCGCTTGCGCAGGAACCAGGAGCCCTGCTCGGACTGCAGGACGTCGACCAGGACCCGCCCGGCCTGCGGGCGGGTGAAGTATTCCAGGTATTTGGTGCCGCCGCCCCGGTGGATGCGGGTGTAGTTGCTCCGGGTGGCCTGGACGGTCGGCGAGAGCTGCATGGTGTTGAGGTTGCCGGGCTCCATCTTGGCCTGCACGAGGCAGTAGGGCACGCCGTCGACCGTCTTCACCAGCAGGCCGAGGATGCCGATCTCCGGCTGGTTGATGATGGGCTGGCTCCACTCGCGGACCGGGCCGTAGGTGGTGCGGATGTGCAGGCCCTCGACGACGAAGAACCGGCCGCTCTCGTGCGCCAGGTTCCCCGTGGCCTCGTCGAACGCCCACCCGCGCAGCTCGTTCAGCGGGGTGAGATCCACCTGACAGCCGGACATCCGGACCCGCTCGGCGAACCAGGACAGGAATCCCTCGCCCACTCCGTCCGCCCGGGCGTCGATATTACGGTGGCTGTCCAGATCTGCCGACGTCATCGCGTGTCCTTAGGTGTCTGGAGCCGTACGGTACGGCGGCTCACCACAGTGCGGCCAACTCGGTCACGTGACCGTCGGAGGCGTGCCGCGAGTCCGACAGCAGCCGCAGATCGCTGTCGACCATCAGGGCGATCATCTCCTCGAAGGAGACCACGGGTTTCCAGCCGAGCCGCTCCCTGGCCTTCGCCGGATCGGCGCACAGCAGGTCGACCTCCGCGGGGCGCAACAGGGCCGGGTCCACCACCACGTGCTCGCGCCAGTCGAGGCCGACGTGGGCGAAGGCCATCGAGACCAGCTCGCGCACGCTGTGCGTGACGCCGGTGCCCAGGACGAAGTCCTCCGGCTTCTCCTGGCCGAGCATCAGCACCATGCCGCGCACGTAGTCGCCGGCGAACCCCCAGTCGCGCTCGGCCTCCAGGTTCCCCAGCCGGAGGGAGTCCCGCAGGCCCAGCTTGATGGCGGCCGCGGCGAGCGACACCTTCCGGGTCACGAACTCCGGACCGCGCACCGGTGATTCGTGGTTGAAGAGAATGCCGGAGACCGCGAACATGTCGTACGACTCACGGTAGTTCTGCACCGTGTAATGGCCGAACACCTTCGCGACGCCGTACGGGCTGCGCGGATGAAACGGCGTGAGCTCATTTTGCGGGGTTTCCCTAATCTTCCCGAACATCTCCGAGGAGGACGCCTGATAAAAGCGCGGCTGCCCTGGGCCCGGGGTCCGCGACGCCGTTATGCCGCCGACGATTCTGAGGGCTTCCAGCATGCGCAGCACGCCCATCCCGGTGATCTCCGCGGTAGTGGCCGACTGCCGCCACGAGATGGGGACGTAGGACAGGGCCCCCAGGTTGTAGACCTCGTCGGGCCGGACCTGGTCCACCGCCGCGACCAGGCTGGCCTGGTCCAGCAGGTCGCCGCTGACGAGCCTGAC
This sequence comes from Streptosporangium brasiliense, assembly GCF_030811595.1. Lineage (NCBI taxonomy): Bacteria > Bacillati > Actinomycetota > Actinomycetes > Streptosporangiales > Streptosporangiaceae > Streptosporangium > Streptosporangium brasiliense. The sequence continues at coordinate 1,254,314 of NZ_JAUSRB010000002.1, read as the reverse complement.
CTCCGGGTTCGGCCGCCGCCCGCCGCGGACGGCCGGCGGGGCCTGACCGCGTATCATTCCGAATACTTCATAACCGGCATCGAGAAGGTGTTCCGCGAGATAGGTGCCATCCTGGCCGGTAATCCCAGTGATCAGTGCTCGCCTAGTCAGGATAATCTCCCAGCCATGAGACCATAGAGAAATGGGCGCATCACCCGTTGCCGCCGCTCACGATACGCGACATTCTTACCGGTATCACTAATTGCGAAAGCAATATAGTGAATTTACTAGTGGACCGGTGGGCGGCTCAGGCCCCGGCGAGGTCGGTGGCGGTGAACAGGGCCACGGCCCGGGTGCCGACGCGCAACGTCTGACGGGGGCGCATGCCCGCGCCGGCGGGCACCCGGCGGCCCCGGACGGTCACCGCGACCACCGCGCGCGGCGGGAGGACCGCCGCCAGCGCCGACAGCATCTCCGGCAGGCCCTCGTCCGCGCGGCTCCCCTGCCACACGGTCTGCTCGCTGTAGGGCGGATCGGTTATCACCACGTCGGGCCGGTGCCCGGCGATCGCCGCCGCCAGCCCGGCCCGGTCGAAGACGTCGGCCTGCCGCAGGGCGTACGGCACCGGCCCGCCGTCGGCGGCGAGCCGTCCGGCGAGCCGCCCGGCCGCCTCGGCGGCCTCGGCGTAGCCGGGCTTGCCGAAACGGTCGGCCCGGTCGTTCAGTTCGGCGGCCCGGGCCCGCAGCCCGGTGTCGGTCAGCAGGTCGAGGTTGGCCCGCGCGATCCGCAACGCCTCGGTGGAGACGTCCGAGGCCAGCAGCGCCCCGATGCGGCGGCGGTGCAGGAGCCCCAGGACGGTCAGCAGGTATGCGCTCCCGCAGCACGGATCCCACACCACGGCGGGCTCGTCGCCGCCCCGTAGCGCGAGCGCCCGCTGGAAGATCTCGGAGACGAGCCGCACGGGGAAGGCGGGGAAACCGGGGGCCGAGTGGAGCACGGCGCCGCTGGCGAGATCGCTGTAGTCAGCCCGCGTCGTCTCGTACCGGTACGCCAACCTGCCCGTCCTCCTCGTTCAGCGCCCATGTTATCCCGGGTCGCGCCTCTATCCGGCAGAAGTCGGTCGGCGACAGCGGCGCGACCTCACCCAGGGTGAGGCCGGCCTTCCCGCACAACCGCTCGAAGTCGCCCCGGGTCCGCTCCAGGCCGCTGCCGTTGACGAGCAGGTTGAGATCGTTGAGGTAGGGGAGAGGGTCCGCGCCCGGTGGCACCGTGTCGGGGAGGACGTGCTCGACCATCAGGATCCGCCCGTGCTCGGTGACGCTCCGCGCACAGTGCTGGAGAATCGTCGCCGCCCGGTCGTCGCCCCAGCCGTGCACGACGCTCTTGAGCAGGTAGAGATCGGCGCCCTCCGGGACGCCGGCGAAGAAGTCGCCGGCCTCGATCCGGCAGCGTCCGGCGACACCGGCCCGGCGCAGGGTCTCCTCCGCCCGGGACGCGCCGGTGGGGCTGTCGTAGATCACTCCCCGCAGCCCGGGGTGCTCGCGCAGGACCGCGGCGATCAGCGTTCCGTCCCCGCCGCCGACGTCCACGACGGTTCCGGAACGGCCGAAGTCGTAGCTTCGGGCGAGGGCCTCGGCCACGCCCCGCGTCCCCTGGCTCATCGCGGTGTTGTACAGCTCCGACAGTTCGGGGTCGCCGCTCAGATGGCCGAAGAAGTCGGTGCCGAACGCCTCGTCGAACGCGGGGCGGCCGGTGCGCACGCTGAACTCCAGGTTCTGCCAGGCGGTCAGCATCGCGGGGTCGGTGAGCATGCGGGCGAGCGCGTACAACGACCCCGGCCGGTCACCGCGGAGCAGCGCCCCCACCGGGGCCACCGCGAAGCGGTCCGGGCCCGTCTCCGTGAGCACCTCCAGCGCGGCCAGCCCGCGCAGCAGCCGCAGCATCGTGTGCTCCGGCACGCCGTACCCGGCCGCGAGGTCCGTCGAGGAACGCTCGCCGTCACCGATCGCCTCGGGCAGCTTCAGCCGGATGCCCAGCCCGACCACCTGGGTGGCCCTGCCGCCGAAGACGAGCCGCAGCAGGTCCGGCCACGGGTTCTTCTCCACCTGCTCCTCCATGGCGCTGGCGTCCGTCCTCCCTGCTTGCTCCTCCATGGCGCTAGCGTCCGTCCTCCCTGCTTGCTCCTCCATGGCGCTGGCGACCGTCCTCCCGGCCCAGGCCGAGGCGGATCGCGCGCTCGACCGCCGAATACCGCCCGTCGGCCCGGGTGAGCTCCAGCTCCCCGACCGGTTGCAGGGACGGCTGCGCCATGAACCGGGGCCGGGTGCCGGTGTTGGAGACGGGCGTGTGCACCAGGAACGGGTGGCACAGGTAGACATCGCCCGCCTCACCCGTGGCCGAGGCGAGCGGCCGGCCCGCGCCCACGTCGCCGGCCTTCAGGTATGTCCCCTCCGGGCCGTACGGCTCGAGCAGGGGTGGCACGTCCAGGTGGGAGCCGACGCGGATGAGCGTGGGGGCGTCCCGGTCCCCGGTGTCGGAGTACAGGAACAGCAGCAGCAGCGACCGCCCGCGCGACACCGTGTTGCACCGGAAGATCTTGTCGTAGTCGGGCGGGACGAGCGCCTGCTCGCCCTCCCAGTCCGGGCCGCCGGCCGCCTCCGCCTCGGCGGCCAGGAAGCTGGCGTCGATGTGCCAGCCGTAGTCCTCGGCCTCCTCCGGCCTCCGGACGCCGGGGAAGCGGACCGGGAACGTCCCGACCTGCTCGATGGGCCTCCACCGTCCGGGCCCGACCAACTGGTCGTAGGCGGCGTGCAGGGCGGGGGTGTTGGCGCTGCGCACGAACGGCTCGTCGCTCTGGGCCCCCAGCCTGACCACCTCCCTGGTCCAGGTCGTGGGATCGTCCGGATCCATGCCGAGCTGCTTCCAGAGGATGTCGCGAGCCTGGGCGGCGAGTTCCTTGGGAAACGCGCCCTCCAACCGGATGAAGCCGTCTGAGACAAAGCTCTCGATCTGCTCATCTGTGAGTACCTGGGCACCCATCGCACTCCTTATGGAATAGGCAAGTAATCCGCCGCCTGGAGATCGTTATATCCCGGAACCAACCCGCGGCGGCCCGCGCGGACCAAGAACTAGCATTTCCCTCAGATCCGATTCCCCCGGGGGGAGTTAGCCTCGATAACTCCTGCGCCCAATAGAACGGGAGGTGGATCCGTGACGTGGCGGCTGACCGTCGGCCCGTCGTCGCCGGCCGGTGGCAGCCCGCCGGCCCGACTCCCGGACCCCGGGCGGGACCGGAGGCCGGGGCCTTCGACCGCGCGGTCCGCGGCACCTTTCCGGAGAATCGGCGGGGACGCCGTCCGGGGCGGATCGCGGCTTTTCTTATGGGAAGCCCAACGTCTTTCACGCGTGGAGGCCGCATGAAAATCGAAGTGCTCAAACCGTCCTGCAATCTGGAGACGATCAGGGACGGGCGCGGCGGAATTTTCACCTGGGTGCCACCCGATCCCATCCTGGAATTCAACATGCTGCACCTGCACCCGGGAAAGGTGCGCGGCCTGCACTACCATCCGCACTTCGTCGAATACCTGCTCTTCGTCGAGGGCGAAGGCGTGCTGGTCACCAAGGACGACGCCGACGACCCGGACTGCCCCGAGGAGTTCATCCACGTCTCGCGGGGGGTCTGCACCAGGACGCCGAGCGGGGTCATGCACACCGTCCACGCCGTCTCGTCGCTGACGTTCATCGCCATGCTCACCAAGCCCTGGGACGAGTGCGACCCCCCGTTGGTGCAGGTCGAGCCCCTGCCGCACACCCTGAGGCGCGTGTGAGGGTCGCGGTGGCCGGCGCGCGGGGCTTCGTCGGAGCGGCCATCACCCAGGCGCTCGGGGCCGTGGCCGTCCCCGTCAGCCGCGAGAACTACGAGGAAGTACGGCGCAGCGGCCCGTTCGACGTGCTGATCAACGCGGCCTGCCCGTCACGCCGCTACTGGGCGCGGCACAACCCGGCCGACGACCACCGCGAGACGGTGGTCAAGACCCGGGCATTCCTGCGTGAGTGGGAGTGGGACAGGTTCGTCCAGATCAGCAGCATCTCCGCGCGCACCCAGCCGGACACCCCCTACGGCGCGCACCGGGCCGAGGCGGAGGAACTCTGCGCGGGCAACCTGGTCGTCCGCCTGGGTCCCATGTACGGCACGGCCTACGTCAAGGGCGTCCTGATGGACATGATCGGAAACCGGCCGGTCTACACGGCGGGCGAGTCACGCCAGAGCTTCGCCCCGGTCGAGTGGTGCGGCCGGTGGGTGGCCACTCACCTGGAGGCCAAGGGTCTGTGGGAGGTGGGCGCCAGGACGACGATCACCCTGCGGGAGATCAGGGACGCCGTCGGCTCGCGCTCCACCTTCGACAGCGACCGGATCGACGACCAGTTCCCCCTGGTCACCACACCCGAGGCGGACTGGCCGGTCGCCGCGGACGTGGTCGGCTGGCTCAGCGCGAGATGCGGAGCCGGCGGAGGATGAGGCGCCCGGCGGACTCTCCGGCGGCCTCTCGGACCCGTTCCACCGAACTCACTCGGCTCATGGTCGAGCGAACTCACTCAGCTCATGGTCGAACACGATCTGGAGAAGCATGACAACGTCCGAACAAAGTGACGGCATCAAGGGCCGGCCGACCGGTCACCGGACCGGCGCAGGTCACATGACGGTCATCGACCGCTGCCGCATCTGCGACAACACCGAGCTGCTGCCCGTGCTCGACCTCGGCCCGCAGGCGCTCACCGGGGTCTTCCCCCGGACCCGCGACGAGCCCGTCCCGCAGGTCCCGCTGGAGCTGGTGGTCTGCTCGCCGAGCGGCTGCGGCCTGGTGCAGCTGCGCCACACCGCCGACTTCGGGCTCATGTACGGCGAGCACTACGGCTACCGCTCCAGCCTCAACCGCTCCATGGCCGACCACCTGCGCGGCAAGGTCGCCGCCATCAGGGACCTGGTCGATCTCGGCCCCGGCGACCTGGTCGTGGACATCGGCAGCAACGACGGCACCCTGCTGTCGGCCTATCCCGCCGACGGCCCCACCCTGGTCGGGGTGGATCCCGCGGCCGCGGCCTTCGCCGAGTTCTACCCGCCGCACGTCGAGCTGATCCCCGACTTCTTCGCGCGCGACCTGCTCGGCGGGCGCCGCGCCAAGGTCGTCACCTCCATCGCGATGTTCTACGACCTGCCGCGCCCGATGGATTTCATGGAGGAGGTGCGCGACCTCCTGACCGACGACGGCATCTGGGTGATCGAGCAGAGCTACCTGCCCGCGATGCTCCACTCCACCGCCTACGACGTGGTCTGCCACGAGCACCTGGACTACTACGCGCTCCGCCAGATCGAGTGGATGGCCGAGCGCACCGGCCTGATGGTCGTCCACGCCGAGCTGAACGCGGTCTACGGCGGCAGCCTCTCGGTCGTCCTGGCCAGGAACACGGCCGGCCGCGGGGCCGACGGGCCGGCCCTGGCCCGTATCCGCGCCGGTGAGGAAGACCTCCCCTACGCGGCGTTCGCCCGCCGGACCAGGGAGCACCGCGACCGGCTGCTCGACTTCCTCGACGAGTCACGGAAGCAGGACCTGCTCACCCTCGGCTACGGCGCCTCGACCAAGGGCAACGTGATCCTGCAGTACTGCGGGCTCGGCGAGGCCGACCTGCCCTGCATCGCCGAGGTCAACCAGGACAAGTTCGGCTGCTACACCCCCGGCACCGGCATCCCGATCGTCTCCGAGGAGGAGGCCCGGGCGCGCCGTCCCGACCAGTTCCTGGTCCTGCCGTGGATCTACCGGGAGCCGATGATCGCCAGGGAGCGCGACTTCCTGCGGTCGGGCGGGAAGCTCGTCTTCCCGCTGCCCGAGCTGGAAGTGGTGTGAACCGTGGCGACCTGCCTCGTGGTCGGCGCCCACGGCCAGGACGGCACGCTCCTGCGCGAGCTGCTCGCCCGGCGGGGCGACGCCGTCGTGGCCGTGGGCAGAGGCGAGGTCGCCGACGTCACCCGCCGGGACGAGGTGCTCCGGCTGGTCGAGGCGGTCCGGCCCGACGAGGTCTACCTGCTGGCGGCCGTGCAGGGCCCGGCGCAGGACGGGCCCGCGGACGCCCGCGCCTCCTACGAGGTCAACACCCTGCCGGTGGTGTACTTCGCCGAGGCGCTGCTGGCGCACGCCCCGGCGGGGCGGCTCTTCTACGCCGCCTCCTCCCACGTCTTCGGAGAGCCGGAGACGGCCGTGCAGGACGAGTCCACCCCGCTCCGCCCGACCTCGCTCTACGGGATCACCAAGGCGGCCGGGCTGCTGCACTGCCGCGCCTACCGGGAACGGGGGGTCTTCGTCTCAGCGGGGATCCTCTACAACCACGAGTCGCCGCTGCGGCGGCCGGGCTTCGTCTCGCGGAAGATCGTACGGGCCGCGGCGCGGGCGGAAGAGGTCACGCTCGGCTCGCTGAGCGCCACCGTCGACTGGGGGTACGCCCCCGACTACGTGGCCGCCATGGCCGCCGTGCTCCAGGCGGACGGCCCCGGCGACTTCGTCGTGGCCACCGGCGAACCGCACACGGTCGAGGAGTTCGCCGCCACCGCCTTCGGCCTCGCCGGGCTCGACTGGCGGCGCTACGTCCGCCAGGACCCCGCCCTGCCGCACCGCGGCGGCAAGCCTCTGGTCGGTGACGCCGGCCGCCTGCGCGCGGTCACCGGCTGGCGGCCCACGGTGGACTTCACCGGCATGATCCGCAGGCTGCTCCAGGCCGAACTGGACGGAGCCGGACCGGGCGGAGGGGCGCGGTGCGGAAGCCCGTCCGCCGACGGAACCGCCCTCCGGCGGCCGGAAAGCGAAAAGGACCACCTCTGATCTCTCAGAGATGGCCCTTCACCTCGGGAAGTACTGCTACGTCGGGGTGACAGGATTTGAACCTGCGACCTCTTCGTCCCGAACGAAGCGCGCTACCAAGCTGCGCCACACCCCGGTGCACGTCGGTCTTGCTCGTGCTTGGGAAAGTCTAGCGGACTTCGCGGGTGCTTGCGTCACTTCGGCGGCGGGGCACCAGCGTCAGGAGGCTCGCCTCGGGGAAGCAGGCGAAACGGACCGGGGAGTAGGGGCTGGTGCCAAGCCCGGCGGAGACGTGGAGGTAGGCGGAGTCGTGGCGGCTCAGACCCTTGACGCGGGCCCGGTCGATGCCGCAGTTGGTGACCAGGGCGCCGTAGAAGGGGATGCAGAGCTGGCCGCCGTGGGTGTGGCCGGCGAGCAGCAGCTGGTAGCCGTCGGAGGCGAAGCGGGTCATGTTCCGGGGCTCGGGGGAGTGCATGACGCCGAGGCGGAGGTCGGCGTCGGCGGGAGCGGGGCCGGCGATCAGGTCGTAGCGGTCGAGGTTGATGTGGGAGTCGTGGATGCCGCCCACGGCCACGTCGAGATCGCCGACCTTGATGCGGGCGGTGGTGTTGTTCATGTCCAGCCAGCCCTCGACGGCCATGGCGGAGCCCAGCTCCTCCCAGGGGAGCGAGGGGATCTTCTGGGCGTGGTCGCCCTTGGAGGTGCGCCAGAGGTAGCGCGCGGGGTTCTTGGGGCGCGGGGCGTACATGTCGTTGGAGCCGTAGACGAACAGGCCCGGACGCGACAGCAGCGGTTCGAGGGCGTGCAGGAGCGGGCCGATCGCGTCGGGGTGGGCGATGGAGTCGCCGGTGTTGACCACCAGGTCGGGCTTGAGGTCGCCCAGTGAGCGGACCCAGTTGATGAGCATCCGCCGGCCCGGGGTGAGGTGCAGGTCGGACAGCTGCAGGATGCGCACCGGACGCTGGCCGGGCTCCAGCACGGGCACGTCGAAGCGGCGCAGGCGGAACGCGTTGCGCTCGACGACCGAGGCGTAGGCGAGGCCGGCCATGCCGACACCGAGCAGGGACAGGGGCACCGCGGCTGCTTTCCTCACCCTTTCATCATGCCCGACATCGAGCTCCCCGAAGGAGACTTGGGCTGTGGCGAGCTGGTGAGACGGCAAGATGGAGCACATGAGCACATTGAAGGACAGGCTGAAGGCCGACCTCACGGCCTCGATGAAGAGCAGGGACGAGATCCGCACGCGGACGATCCGCATGGCCCTGGCGGCCGTGAACGTCGAGGAGGTCGCCGGTAAGACGGCGCGCGAACTCTCCGACGACGAGATCATCAAGGTGCTGACCAAGGAGGCCAAGAAGCGCCGGGAGGCGGCCGAGGCGTTCAGCGGCGCCGGCCGTACGGAGCAGGCGCAGGCCGAGGTGGACGAGCAGGCCGTGCTGGAGGAATACCTCCCGGCCCAGCTCTCCGACGAGGAGCTCGGCAAGCTCGTGGACGAGGCCGTCGCCGAGACCGGCGCCGCCGGTCCTCAGGCGATGGGGCAGGTCATGAAGGTCCTCAACCCCAAGGTCGCCGGGCGGGCGGAGGGCGGCCGGGTGGCGCAGGCCGTGCGCGCCCGCCTGACGGCCTGAGCCGGGCCGCCCGCCCGCCTGACGGCCTGAGCCGGGCCGGTGCCCTGAACCGGGCCGCGGGCCCGCCCTGGGCGGCGCTGTGGGCCCGCCTGGCGGCGGGATGACACCGGTAGACCCTTGATGTGACGAGAGCCCTCCCCGATGTCTCAGGGAGGGCTCCGGCGTCTCTACGGGGGCTCCGGCGTCCGCACGGGGGCCCCGACGGCTCTACGGGATGATGGGGACGGTCAGCTCACCGGGGTCGCCGTCGTTCGGGACGCCGCCGTTGGCGTCGTCGATGATGATGTTGCCGTCGTCCTGGGGCGGCCCGTCGCCGTCCACGTTGCCGGGCTTCCTGACGGGCGGCGGCGCGCAGGCGCCGGAGCAGCCCCCGAAGCGACCCGTGTTCACCGGGGTGAAGGAGCTCGGATCGACGCCCTTCAGGGCGCCCAGCATGGAGCTCTTCCAGATCCGGCCGGAGATCGAGGCGCCGTACACGTAGCTGTAGTAGCGCCCGCCGATGGTCACGCCGACCAGGTCGTGCTTGAAGGCGCCGCGCGGGTCGCCGAGGCTGACCGCGGAGGCGAGGTCGGGGGTGAAGCCGGCGAACCAGGCGGCGGTGTAGCCGTCGGTGGTGCCGGTCTTGCCCGCCGCCGGCCGGCCGATCCCGCCGACCTCGGTCATCGTGCCCTTGGTGAACACCCCGGACATGATGTGGGTGGCCGCGTCGGCGACCTCCTCGTCCAGGACCTGGCTGCACTTCGGCTTGTACGGCGTGATCTTGCCGTCGCGGTCGCGGATCTCGGTGATGGCCATGGGCTTGCAGTAGGTGCCGCGGGCGGCGATCGTCGCGTAGGCGGCCGACACGGTCACCGGGTCCATCTCGTTGACGCCGAGCGTGAACGTCTGGACCTCACGGAGCTTGCCCCCGTCGGCCCGCTTGATGCCCAGCTTCTTGGCCATCTTGACCACGTCGCAGAGGCCGACCTGCTCCTCCAGCTTCAGGAAGAAGGTGTTCACCGAGCCGAGCGTGCCGGTCGTCAGGGTCTTGAAGCCGCCGCCGCCCTCGCTGGAGTTGTGGACGTCGTGCTTGGGGTCGCCGACCCGGTTGCCCTCGCAGTCGCGGAAGGCGCCGTAGCTAGGGGCGTAGTAGACCGACCCGGTGCTGTTGCCGTCGTTGAGCTTCATCCCCTTGTCCAGCGCGGTCAGCAGGGTGAAGGGCTTGAAGGTGGAGCCGGCCTGGAAGCCCGCGCCGCCGCCGTGCAGGCCGTCGGCGGCGAAGTTGATGCTGGTCTCGTTCTTCTTCTTGTCCCTGCCGAACTTCCGGCTGGTGGCCATCGCCTTGATGGCGCCGGTGCCGGGGACGACCATCGCCTGCGCCGCGACGGGCTTGTCGCTGGTCTTGACGTATTCGCGCAGGGCCTTCTCGGAGGCCTTCTGCGTCTTCGGGTCGAGCGTCGTCTTGATCGTCAGGCCGCCGCGCTGGAGCCGCTTCTCGCGCTGCGCGGGGGTCTTGCCGAACTCGGGGTTGTTGCGGATCTCCTCGCGGACGTAGACGCAGAAGTAGGGGTACGGGCTCGTCTCGCAGCCGCCGGGGGCGGAGATGTCCTTGTATCCGAGCTTCTTGGCCTTGGCCTCCGCGGCCTCCTGTGGCGTGATCTTGCCGAGCTCGGCCATCCGGTCCAGGACGATGTTGCGCCGCTGCAGCAGCAGCCGCTGCTTGGCCTTGCCCCCGTTGGGGTCGGTCCCGTTCGGGTCCTGCACGGCCCCGGCGAGGGTGGCCGCCTCCCACAGGTTCAGCTTGGCGGCCGGCTTGCCGAAGAAGCGCTTGGACGCGGCCTGGATGCCGTAGCCGCTCGCGCCGAAGTAGGAGATGTTGAGATAGCGCTCGAGGATCTCGGCCTTGGTGTATTTCTCCTCGATGGCCATCGCGTAGCGCAGCTCGTTCAGCTTGCGGGAGAAGGTCGGCGCGATCGCGGCCTCTCTCTCCTCCTCGGTCTCCGCGCTGTTGAACAGCACCTGCTTGACGTACTGCTGGGTGATGGAGGAGCCGCCCTGGATGCCTCCGCTGCCCGTGGCGTTCTTCACCGCCGCGCGGAAGGTGCCCTCGATGTCGATCGGGCCGTGCTCGTAGAACCGGAAGTCCTCGATCGAGACGATCGCGGTCTTCATGATGTCGGCGACCTGGTCGAGCGTCACCGACTCGCGGTTCTCGTAGTAGAACTGCGCGAACTGCTTGCCGTCCGCGTCCAGCAGGGTCGTCTTCTCCGGGAGAGGGGGCTCCTTGAGCTCCTCGGGGAGCAGGTGCAGCTCCTCCGTGGTGGAATTCACGGTCAACCCCGCGCCACCCACCGCCGGAAGCGCGATGGCAGCGACCAATACGCCCGCGGCGACAGCCGCGGCGAGCAGCCGCGCGACGTTGCCGACCGCCGATTTCTGATCTTTGCCTTGAGCCTGCACGAGTCCAAGGGTACGTCGGACGGATGGCCCAAACGGTAACGGAACACTATTTCAGCTCGCGTCGAGTACGTACCGGGTCAGGTGACTAGTCATTCCCGGCCACATGGCCGCTGATGACCATGCGAGAAATTGGTCCCGCCGGGGTCTGTCGGCCCGAACGTCTGGTTGCGTACGTTCTCCTTCTGCGGCAATTGAATACGGAGGCTCGACGACCGCGCCCGTCGGCCCCAAGTCACGACTGACCACCTAAGGGGAGTGGGGTCGAATGTGGATCACGGATTGGACCTCCCGTGCTGCCTGTAAGGGTGCGGATCCTGACGCGCTGTTCGTTCAGGGCGCTGCCCAGAACCGAGCGAAGCTGATCTGCCGAGGATGCCCGGTCCGGACCGAGTGCCTCGCCGACGCGCTGGACAACCGCATCGAGTTCGGGGTGTGGGGCGGGATGACCGAGCGCGAACGCCGGGCGCTGCTGCGCCGGCGGCCGGACGTCGACTCCTGGCGGGACCTCCTGGAGGTCGCCAAGGAGGAGTACGAACGGACGAATGAGCTGATCGCCGGCTGAGCCCGCCGATCCCGTACGGCTGGCGCCCGGCGCCAGCCGTACCTTTCTCATGTCCGGAGTCCCTGAGACCCTCATGCCCGGAGTCCCCGGGACGTGCCCTGGGCCTCGGGGGCCGCTCCGGCCGGAGGCGTGCTCCGCCACAGGGCTCCGGAGCGGGTGCTCCGGAGCCCTGCGGGCGTGCTGCCCGGCACGGACGCCGTTCGGCGCTCTGCCGGACTCAGGCGCTCTGCTGGACGCCCTCCAGGTCCTGCTGGGCGGCCAGGAGCTCGCCGACCCGGCGCAGCCCCTCCAGGTCGTGCACGTCCTCCGACATGGCGGGGACCTGGGCCACGGGCACCGTGGGATGGGCGGAGAAGAAGTGCTCCTGCTCGCGGTGCTCGCGGGCGGCCAGCTGCATCCGGCCGGCGTGCAGCCGGAGCACGGCGGCGGTCAGCTCGTGCTCGCCCCGCGCCTCCAGGTCCTCGGCGGCGGCGGTGCTGCGCGCCGCCGACAGCACGGCCGCCGGCGCGCGGTGCACCCGGTTGACCACGAGCCCGGCCAGGGGCATGCGCTCCTCGGCCAGCCGCTCCACGAAGTACGACGCCTCGCGCATCGCGTCGCGCTCGGGTGCGGCCACGACGACGAACGCGGTCCCGGGGGCCTGCAGGAGCCTGTAGGTCTGCTCCGCGCGGACCCTGAACCCGCCGAAGACGGCGTCGAGCGCGGAGACGAACGTCTGCAGGTCCTTGAGCACCTGCGCGCCCAGCAGCTTGGTCATGGCTCCGGCGACGAGGCCGAACCCGGCGTTGAGCAGTTTGAACGCGCTGCGGCCGCCCGCCTTGGCGGGGGCCATCAGCAGCCGGATCAGCCGGCCGTCGAGGAAGCGGCCCAGGCGTTCCGGCGCGTCGAGGAAGTCGAGCGCGGAGCGGGAGGGCGGGGTGTCCACGATGATCAGATCCCAGTCGCCCGACCGGCGGAGCTGGCCGAGCTTCTCCATGGCCATGTATTCCTGCGTGCCGGAGAAGCTGGACGACAGGGACTGGTAGAAGGGGTTCGTCAGGATCTGACGGGCCCGCTCGGGGTCCGCGTGGGCCTCGATGATCTCATCGAAGGTCCGCTTCATGTCGAGCATCATGGCGTGCAGCCGGCCCTCGCCCCGCACGCCCGCGACGGGCTTGGGGGTGTTGTCGAGCTCGGTCAGGCCCATCGACTGCGCCAGCCGCCGGGCGGGGTCCACGGTGAGCACCACGGCCGACCGGCCGCGCTCGGCCGCGCGCAGCCCCAGCGCGGCCGCGGTGGTGGTCTTGCCGACGCCGCCGGAGCCGCAGCAGACGACGATCCGGGTGCCCGGGTCGTCGATGATGGCGTCGAGGTCGAGGACGGGGACGGCCCGCTGCCTGCCGGACCGCTCGCTGCGCTCGCTCATGCTGCTCCCTGCGTGTGGATCGATTCGGCCAGCTCGTACAGCCCGGCCAGGTCCACCCCGTCGGCCAGCAGCGGCAGCTCGTAACGGGGACGGCCGGCCTTGGCCAGCGACAGCCTCTCGCGCCGCTCCAGTCCTGTGCGGCGGGCGTGTTCGGCGATCTCCTCGGCGAGGGCCTCGGCCACGACGGCGGCGTCGGAGCTGCCGTCCGCCAGCCCGGACGCCTTGAGGCCGAGCGCCAGCTCGGCCGGGTCGAAGCGGCCCTTGCCGACGTCGTCCAGGACGGACTTGGGCAGCAGGGACTCCCTGATCATGTTCGTGAAGATCCCACCGGGCGGGAGCCCGGCCGCGCGGAGCTCGGCGAGGCCGTCCAGGGTCTCCTGGACCGGCATCTCCTCCAGGAGCGTGACGAAGTGCACCGCGGTCTCGGGGGAGGCGACGACGCCGTTCACCAGATCGGCGTGGTTCTTGATCGGCCCCATCCTGGCCAGCCCGGCCACCTCGTTGGTGACGTTGAGGAAGCGGGTGATCCGGCCGGTCGGCGGCGCGTCGAGCACCACCGCGTCGTAGATCCGCCGGCCGTCCTTGTCCTTGCGGCGGACGGCCTCGCTCGTCTTGCCGGTGACCAGGACGTCGCGGAAGCCGGGGGCGATGGTCGTGGCGAAGTCGACGACGCCCATCTTGGTCAGGGCCTTGCCCGCCCGGCGCATGCCGTAGAACATCTCGAGGTAGTCGAGCATGGCCTCTTCGGGGTCGATGGCCAGCGCGTAGACGTCCCCCCCACGGGGGGCGACGGCGATCTTCCGCTCCTCGTACGGCAGTGGCGGCAGGTCGAATACCTGCGCGATCCCCTGCCGCCCCTCGACCTCCACCAGCAGGACCTTGCGGCCGTCCGCGGCGAGGGCGAGGGCGAGGGCGGCGGCGACCGTGGTCTTGCCGGTGCCGCCCTTACCGGTGACGACATGGAGGCGTACGCCGTCCCAATCGGTGTCGCGAGCTCTCACGTTTCGAAGGCTACCCAACGACTACTTGACGATTCGTCGGAGCTGTCCACTGGCGGGGCTCCAGGTACGGATTGTGACAGTGATCCTGCCCACTCGGAGAACGGCGCCAGAGGCGGATTTCGGGGCCGCCTCGCTAATGTGTCCCACATGACGAAATGGGAATACTCGACGGTGCCTCTGCTGGTCCACGCGACCAAGCAGATTCTCGATAACTGGGGCCAGGACGGCTGGGAGCTCGTCCAGGTCGTGCCCGGGCCGAACCCCGAGCAGCTGGTCGCCTACCTGAAGCGGCCCAAGCCGTGACGCCGCAGGAGAAGCTGGCCGAGCTCGGCCTCACGCTGCCCGAAGTCGTCGCGCCGCTGGCGTCCTACGTCCCGGCGATCCGCTCGGGCGACCATGTATACACCTCGGGCCAGCTCCCGATGGTGGACGGCAAGCTCGTGGCGACCGGCAAGGTCGGTGCCGAGGTGAGTGCCGAAGAGGCCCGCGAGCTCGCCCGGACCTGCGCGCTCAACGCCCTCGCGGCGGCCGCCTCGGTGGCCGGAGGGCTGTCGAACATCGTCCGGATCGTCAAGGTCGTCGGCTTCGTGGCCAGCGACCCCGCCTTCAGCGGCCAGCCTCAGGTGATCAACGGTGCCAGCGAGCTGCTCACCGAGGTCATGGGAGAGGCGGGCAAGCACGCCCGCAGCGCGGTCGGCGTGGCCGTCCTCCCGCTGGACGCGCCGGTCGAGGTCGAGATGATCGTCGAGGTCCGCTGACGGTCGAGAAGGCCGCCGGGGATCGGCCCCCGGGGTCCGCCGGCGGTCAGGTGGCCGCCGGGGATCGATCGCCGAGAATCGACCGCCGGGGTCTGCCGGCGGCCGAGGCGGCCACCGGGATCACCGGCGGCTGGAACGGCCGCCGGGGTCCGCGGGCGGTCAAGGTGGCCGCCGGGGTCCGCGGGCGGCCGGAGCGGTCGCCGGGGTCCGCCGGCGATTGTCCGGAGCGGGAGCGGTGCCACATGATGGACCTGAAACCGAGTGTTGTTCGGGTGGAGGGTCTGAATGGGTGGTATTCCGCTCCCAGGTGAGTTCGGTGAGCGTGCGCGCGACATCCTGGCCGGGCGGCTGGAGCCCGCCCCGGCCCGGGATGCCGCCACCGTGGTCATCCTCCGCGAGGGCGTCGAGGTCTACCTGCTGAGGCGGAAGGCGAGCATGGCCTTCGCGGCGGGCGCCTACGTCTTCCCGGGGGGCTCGGTGGACCCCCGCGACGCCGACCACGCGGTCGCCTGGGCGGGCCCCTCGCCCGCGGAGTGGGGAGCGGTCTTCCGGGCGGACGAGAAGACCGCGCGCGGCCTGGTCTGCGCCGCGGTGCGGGAGACGTTCGAGGAGTCGGGCGTGCTGCTCGCCGGGCCGTCCCCGCGGTCCGTCGTGGCCGACACCACCGGCGACGACTGGGAGACCGACCGGCTCGCCCTGATCGACCGGAGCCTGTCGTTCGCCGACTTCCTCGACGGGCGCGGCCTGGTCCTCCGCTCCGACCTGCTCCGTCCCTGGGCGCACTGGATCACGCCCGAGGTCGAGCACCGGCGCTTCGACACCCGGTTCTTCGTCGCCGCCCTCCCGCCCGGCCAGCGCACCCGTGACGTCGGCGGCGAGGCCGACCAGGTCGTCTGGGTACGGCCCGCGGACGCGGTCGACCAGGCCAAGAACGGCCAGATCTTCCTGATGCCCCCGACCTACCGCACGCTCGGCGAGCTGAGCGACTACCCGACCGTGGCCGACGTGCTCGGGGCCGAGCGTGAGATCGTCACCCTCATGCCCGAGATCGCGGAGGTGGACGGGGAGATGCGCATCGTGCTCGACGACGACTACGGACTCGGTCCCGCATGAGCGGACTGCGGATCCCCCTCGACGGGCCCGACGGGTCCGGCACGGCCCACGCGCTCAGCCTGCTCGCCCCGAACCCGTCCCCGATGACCCTGGACGGCACCAACACGTGGGTGATCGGCCGCGGGGAGGAGGTGCTGGTCGTCGACCCGGGACCGGACGACGGGCCGCACCTGCGGCGGGTCGCCGACCATCTCCGCGGACGCAGGGTGACGGCGATCCTGCTCACCCACGGGCACGACGACCACAGCGGCGGCGCGAGAGGCTTCGCCGAGCTGGTCCGCGCGCCGGTCAGGGCCCTGGACCCCGGCCACAGGCTCGGCGAGGAGGGCCTGGCCGACGGCGACGTGCTCACCGTGGACGGGCTGGAGCTCCACGTCGTGGGCACGCCCGGCCACTCGTTCGACTCGCTCTGCTTCTGGCTGCCGGAGGACCGGGCGATGCTGACCGGCGACACCGTGCTCGGCCGGGGCACCACCGTCATCGCCCCGGACGGCGACCTCGCCGACTATCTGCGGTCCCTGGACCGGCTGCGCGCCAGGGTCGAGCAGGTCGGGGCCCAGGCGCTGCTCCCCGGCCACGGCCCGGTGCTGCCCGACCCGGCCGGCGCGCTGGAGGGCTACATCGCCCACCGGAGGCGGCGGCTGGACCAGATCCGCGACGCGCGGGAACGGGGCGCGAAGACACCGGCGGAGATCGTCGAGATCGTCTACGCGGAGGTCGACAGGTCGCTCTGGCCCGCCGCGGAGATGTCGGTCCGCGCCCAGCTCGCCTATCTCGACGGCTGAGCCCGCCAGTCCCGGCTGTCTCGACGGCTGCCTGCCGCTCCCGGCTGTCTCGACGGCTGGGCGCGCCCGACTCGGCTGTCTCGACGACCGGACGGGGCCGGACGGACGAGCCCGCCCGCCGGCTGTCGTGACCGCCGGGGGCGTCGCCGGGCAGCCCCGGTGACAGGTCTAGCGCGAGCGGTTGTGCAGCCGCTCCAGGTCCATGATGACCACGGCCTTGGCCTCGATGCGCAGCCAGCCGCGCTGGGCGAAGTCGGCCAGGGCCTTGTTCACGGTCTCACGCGAGGCGCCGACCAGCTGGGCCAGCTCCTCCTGGGTGAGGTCGTGGTGGACCCGGACGCCGTCGTCGATCCGCTGGCCGAAGCGCTCGGCCAGGTCGAGCAGGGCCTTGGCGACCCGGCCCGGGACGTCGGTGAAGACCAGGTCGGCCAGCACGTCGTTGGTACGGCGCAGCCGCTGGGCCAGGGCCCGCAGCAGGTGCAGGGCCACCTCGGGCCGGCCGGTCAGCCAGGGGCGGAGGTCGTCGTGGCCGAGCCCCGCCAGGCGGACGTCGGTCAGCGCGGTGGCCGACGCCGTACGGGGGCGGGGGTCGAACAGCGACAGCTCGCCGAACATCTCGCCCGGGCCGAGCACACTGAGCAGGTTCTCCCGGCCGTCGGGCGCGGTCCTGGACAGCTTGATCTTGCCTTCGAGCACCACGTAGAGGCGGTCTCCGGTCTCGTTCTCGCTGAACAGGGTCTGGCCCTTGGACAGCTCCACCTCCGAGACACTCGTGCGCAGCGCGGCGGCGCCCTCACGGTCGAGCGCCGAGAACAGAGGGGCTTTGCCCAGCACGTCGTCGGTGTTCACAGTGCCTCCTGTTTCACGGCTCACGCAGTCATTGTGACCTATCCCACCGAGCGACTCTCAAGGGGCCCTTGCGCGTAGGCTGTGCGGGTGCCCCGCAACGTCAGCCGCGCTGGTGAATCCCAGCTTGCCCTGGTCCGTCGCGCCCGGCGGATGGATCGCATTCTGGTGGAAACCTACCCAGACGCACACTGCGAACTCGACTTCCGCGACCCCCTGGAGCTGCTGGTCGCGACGATCTTATCTGCGCAGTGTACGGACAAAAGGGTCAACATGGTGACCCCAATCCTTTTTGCGAAGTACCAGACCGCGGAGGACTACGCGGGCGCCGACCGGGCCGAGATGGAGGACATCATCCGGTCCACGGGCTTCTACCGGGCCAAGACCAACAGCATCATCGGCATGGCCCAGGTCCTGTGCGACCGGCACGGCGGTGAGGTCCCCGGCAGGCTCAAAGACCTCGTCACGCTGCCCGGCGTCGGCCGCAAGACCGCCAACGTGGTGCTCGGCAACGCCTTCGGGGTCCCCGGCATCACCGTCGACACGCACTTCCAGCGGCTCACCCACCGCTTCGGCTGGACCGCGGAGACCGACCCGGTCAAGATCGAACAGGTCGTCGCGGAGCTCATCCCGAAACGGGACTGGACGATGATGTCCCACCGGCTGATCTGGCACGGCCGCCGCATCTGCCATGCCCGCCGGCCCGCCTGCGGCGTCTGCCCGCTCGCCGCGCTCTGCCCTTCGTACGGCATCGGCCCCACCGACCCCGTCCAGGCCGCCAAACTGGTACGCCCCGGCCCCTTCTCGTAACCGCTCCCGCGACCGCTCCCGCGATCCGGGAAGCACAGGACGGGTCGCCGTGTTGCAGAGACCGGAGGTGTGCCCGTGGAAGTGCCCGGATGGTTGGAGACGCTGGCCGAACGGGTCGCGCGGGCACCGGTGCCCCGGCGGCTGCGCCCGCCGGTCTCGGGCGGGCGTCCGGCGGCCGTGCTGATGCTGTTCGGCGAGGGGCCGTCCGGCCCCGACGTGCTGCTGATCCAGCGCAGCTCACGCGGGCGGCGGCACGCCGGGCAGCCCGCGTTCCCGGGCGGCGGTGTGGATCCCGAGGACGGCGGCCCGATCGCCGCCGCGCTGCGCGAGGCCCGGGAGGAGACCGGCCTCGACCCGTCCGGCGTCCACGTGGTCGGCACGATGCCCGAACTGTACGTCTCGCACAGCGAGAACCGGGTCACCCCGGTGCTGGGCTGGTGGCACACCCCCTGCGTGGTGCACGCGGCCTCACCCGACGAGGTGGAGTCGGTGGAGCGCGTCCCGATCACCGAGCTCGTCGACCCGGCCAACCGGCTCAACCTGCGCACCCCGAGCGGTTACTCCAGCCCCGCGTTCCGGGTGCGGGGGCTGCTGGTCTGGGGCTTCACCGCGGGAGTGCTCGACGGGGTGCTCGCCGACTCGGGCTTCGCGCTCCCCTGGGACCGGTCACGGATCGAGGATCTGCCCCCCGACGTCGTCAACCTCGCCTCCCGTTGACAGGGCCAGGCCGAGGCGGGCCCAGTCGGCCACGTCGTCGTCGGGGTCCTTGGCCAGCCGCTGCAGAGCCGCCAGGCCCATCGGGTCGGGCGGACTGCCCATGATGTTGGGCAGGGCGTAGGCCGCGCCGTACCGGACCCTGGGGTCGACGTGCTCGCCCAGGGCGATCACCGAGGGCAGCGCGCGGCGGTCCCTGAGGTGGCCGAAGGCGATCAGCACGGAGTAGAGGACCATGCGGTCGTCCTCGCTGGCGGCCAGGAAGCGCAGCACCGGCAGGCTCCGGTCGACGAATCCGAGCCTGCCCAGGATGTCGACCCCGAGCATCCGCTCGGCGGCGCTGTCGCCCGCGCACAGCCGCCGGGCCGCGGTGAAGGTCTCCAGGTCGCCCCGCGCGTGCAGCATGGTGATCGCGTGCCAGCGGATCGTGCCGTCGTGGTCCTGGTCCCGCAGCGCGGTCTCGATGAGAGACTCCACGGCCGCCGACCCCCCGATCGTTGCCATATGACCACGATAACCGCAGGGACCTACCAGAAGGGGTGCACGCGCGGGGCAGCGGCTGGATACCGTAAAGGGGTGAGCGGTGATCTCCTCGATCTCATCCTGATCGCCCTGATGGTGGCCTTCGCGGTGTCGGGATACCGCCAGGGGTTCATCATCGGGGCCCTGAGCTTTGTCGGATTCGTCGGCGGCGGGCTGCTGGGCATCTTCATCGCCCCGCCGATCGCCGGCGCCATCATCGACGGCGAGACCGAGCGGGCGCTGCTGGCCATCGTCATCGTCTTCCTCACCGCGACGATCGGGCAGTTCGCGTCCTCGACGATCGGCGCGGTGGTCCGCAGCCACGTCACCTGGGAGCCCGCCAAGGTGGTCGACGCGGTCGGCGGCACCTTCGCCAGCGCGTTCTCGGTGCTGATCATCGCCTGGCTGATCGGGTCACTGATCACTTTCTCGCAGTTCACCCTGCTGAGTGAGCAGGTCAACAAATCCCTGCTGATCAGCACCGTCGACCAGGCGATGCCGAAGGCGGCCAAGGACTTCCAGAAGCCGTTCAAGGACTTCATCGACACCTCCGGCTTCCCCAAGGTGTTCGACGCCATAGGGGGCAGCCAGCTCGTCGAGGTCGAACCGCCCGACCAGAGCGTGCCCAAGGGCGCGCAGCTCTCCCGGGCCCGCCGGGGCATCGTCAAGGTCCAGGGCGTCGCGTCGAGCTGCCGCCGGCACATCGAGGGCACCGGGTTCGTCTACTCACAGAACAAGATCATGACGAACGCACACGTGGTCGCGGGGGTCGACCAGGACCTCCAGGTCACCGACTACCTCAACAACACCCACCCGGCCAGGGTGGTGCTCTACAACCCCGACAGGGACATCGCGATCCTCCACGTCCCCGGCCTGAACATGCCCATCCTGCGCTTCGACGGCACCGCCAAGAAGGGCGACGACGCCATCGTCGCGGGCTTCCCGCACGGTCACGGCTTCACCATGAACGCCGCCCGCATCCGGGTCCAGCAGAAGGCCAAGGGCGGCGACATCTACGAGCGCAAGACCGTCGTCCGCGACGTCTACGCCATCCGCGGCCTGGTCCGGCAGGGCAACTCCGGCGGGCCGTTGCTCACCCCCGACGGCCGCGTCTACGGCGTCGTCTTCGCGGCGGCGCTCGACCAACAGGAGACCGGTTACGTCCTGACCGCGGCCGAGGTGTCGCCGGACGCCGAAGACGGCTCCAAGCTGTTCAACCGGGTCGACACCCAGGAGTGCGACCAGAACGACTAGGCCGGGTCCCGCTGGGGCGGGTCCGTGGTCGTGCGGGCCGGGTCCCGCTAGAGCAGGTCCCTGATCGCGGCGATGGCCGCCCCGGCGTCCGGACCGTCCACGCCGCCCAGCTTCCGGGCGGTCAGGGCGATCTCCTCGTACGGCATGCCGTACCGGCTGATCCGGTCGGCGCCCCGGGCGAACAGCGCCGTGGCCCCGCGCCGGTTGCCCCGCTGGAGGTGGGTGAGGCCGACGCAGATCTGCGCCAGTCCCTGCCAGAGCTCCCGCTCCTGCTCCGGAGCGGTCTTCCAGCGGCCTTCGAGAACCTCATGGGCGTGGAACGGCCGGTTCTCGCCGAGCAGCCGGCGCGCCTCGGCGAGGGCCTCGTCGGCGCTGGGCGCGTAGTCGTCCGGGACGCGCTCCACGCCCTCCGCCCCGCGGGGCAGCGGGCGGCCGAAGGCGTCCCGGGGACGCCGGTTGCGGGGCCTGCCGTCCGGATCCCGATCTCTCGCGGTCGGGGGCCTGCCATCGGGATCACGGTCTCTCGCGTTCATCGGTCGTGGAGCCTCCCCTCCGGGTGTCGGTCTCACGGTCATCGGTCGGGCTCAGGGTCGGACAGCCAGCCGATGAGCTCGGCGTCGAACTCCTCCGGCCGCTCCTCGTGCGGGAAGTGACCCGCCCCCTCGATCAGCCGCCACCGGTAGGGGGCGGCCACGTAGCGGCTGGAGCCCTGGGCGGTGCGGGGCAGGATGTGCCGGTCCAGCGCGCCGTGCAGTTGCAGAGTGGGCGCGGCGATCGCGCTCCGCATGGTCCTGGCGTAGCGCAGCCCGTCGGGGCGGAGCTGGGAGCGGGCGAACCAGCGGTGATACTCCACCGCGCAGTGGGAGACGGTGGGGATGCGGAAGACGTCGCGATAGATCTTCGCCACCTCCTTCTCCGGCCAGCCCGGCCCGGACCACTCCTCCAGCAGCCGTCCCACCATCGCGCCCTCGTTGGCGGTCAGGCGGCGCTCGGGCAGGAACGGAAGCTGGAACCCCAGCGCGTAGGCGCCCGCCCTGAGCTGGCCGAACGGGTCGCCGAACAGCGCCGAGCGGAGCCTGCGCGGATGCGGGGCCGAGACGGGGACGAGCCGGAGGACCGCCTTGGGGTCGAGCACGGACATCGTCCAGGCCAGCAGCCCGCCCCAGTCGTGGCCGACGACGATGGCACCGCTCTCGCCCAGCGCCCGGACCAGCCCGGCCGCGTCACCGGCCAGGGTGGGCAGGTCGTAGCCGCGCGGTGGTTTGTCGCTGGCGCCGTAGCCCCGCAGGTCGACGGCGACGGCGCGGTAGCCCGCCGCGGGCAGCGAGACGAGCTGGTTGCGCCAGCTCCACCAGAACTGCGGGAATCCGTGCAGCAGCAGCACCAGGGGGCCCTTGCCGGCCTCCACGATGTGGAAGCGGGTGCCCCCGGCGTGCACGGAGCGGTGGGTCCACGGGCCTTCCAACCTGACCAGGGACTCGTCGGGGCGGCTCACTGGCCTGGTCTCACCGGTTCGCGGTGCGTGCCGACCTGGCCCGCGGTGGGGGAAGCGGGCGGCGCGACGGGGCCGAGCCCGCTCTCGCCGCTCTTGATGGTCTTGAGCGAGCGCAGCGTCCGCTTCATCCCGGTCAGGCCCTTGAGCCGCCGGACGCCGAGGAAGACCAGCAGCCCGGCCACGAGCAGGTAGAACACGGTGACGATGGCGAAGGCCAGCCATGTCCACACGCCCAGCTCGACCATGGCGTAGGCGATGGCGAAGGAGGCCAGGATCAGGCACAGGTGGGCCATGAACGCGGCGGCGCCGAAGAGCCCCGCGGCCATGCCGGCCCGTTTGGCGTCGAACCTCAGCTCGCTCTTCGCCAGCTCGATCTCGGCGCGCACCAGGGTGGAGATCTGGTCGCTGGCCGCGGCGACCAGCGCGCCCAGTGACTCCTCCTGCGGCTCCGTGGGTGGATTCAGTGTCATGAACGATCTCCTATCAAGCGCCGGTATCAGACATCATCCTGCGCGTTGAGGTGGTTGTGCACGCGCCCCCGGAGCAGGATCGCCGCGAGGCCGGTGCCGTGGTGCTCGCCAGGAGCACCCCGGTGGTCACCGTGTCCACCCGTTCCGGGCCGTCGCCGTAGGCCCGGTCGCCGATGAGCAGGCACACGGTGAGCCCGATCGCGGCCGCTATCGAGACGGTGGCCGTGTCCCCGCCGGTGCAGTTCCTCCGACAGTCTGGCCAAGCCGGGCCGTACGGCCGGCCGCGCCCCGCCGAAGACATGGAGGAACTTACCCACGACCGGTCCGGCGGTCACCCCCGGCACCACCCGGTGGGCGGCCACCGCGCCGACGGCCTCAGCGCCGAGCGTGACCCCTGCGGGAACGGATGTCGGCATGGACATGGACACGGACGCAGGCATGGACACGGACGCGGGCATGGACGCGGACATGGACATGGACGCAGGCACGGACGCGGACGCCGTCCGGTCCGCCGAGAACGGGTGGACGCGGTGGTCGGCCGACTCGGCGGGGGAGCTTCCCTCGCCTGGGCCGCTGTGCACGTTTGTCATCAGGCCCGGCGCTACCCCGGCGACGGCCGTGTGAACGCCGCCGGTCCCGACGAGACACCGGGCCGTCCCGACGAGACACCGGACGAGGAAGGGGCGGTCGGTGGGACCGGAGTCCGGGGACCCGTCCGGCCTGCGGCAGGCCGTACACGGCGGTGACCGCTACTCGGCCGGCAGGGCCAGGACGTTCGGGCGCCGGGTGAAGCGGGCGGCGGCGACGGTGGCCGCGGGGACGGCCCAACCGGCCCGCGCCCGTGGCCGCGCCTGCGTGGTCCGTGACCCATGGTCCGTGGCGGTGGCGTGCCCGGTAGCCCGCGGCGGCGTGTTCGGTGGTCCGTGCTCCGTGGCGGTGGCGTGATCTACGGTCGGCGGCGGTCCGCACGGGAAAGGCGCGGTCCCGGCATCGGGGACCGCGCCTTCCGGACGGCGCTCGCCGCCGCTCAGTCGTCGTTCTTGGCGCTGGGGAGCTGCTCGGAGATGAGGTTCATCACCGTGCTGTCGGCCAGCGTGGTGACGTCGCCGATGCTGCGGTTCTCGGCCACGTCGCGCAGGAGGCGCCGCATGATCTTGCCCGAGCGGGTCTTCGGCAGCTCGGGGACGACCAGGATCTGGCGCGGCTTGGCGATCGGACCCAGGGTCTTGGCCACGTGGTTGCGGAGCTCGGTGGCGATGTCGGCGCTCTCCTCGGCGTTGCCGCGCAGGATCACGAACGACACGATGGCCTGGCCGGTCACCGGGTCGGTCGCGCCGACCACGGCCGCCTCGGCGACCTTCGGGTGGGAGACCAGGGCCGACTCCACCTCGGTGGTGGAGATGTTGTGGCCGGAGACGAGCATGACGTCGTCGACGCGGCCGAGCAGCCACAGGTCGCCGTCCTCGTCCTTCTTGGCGCCGTCGCCGGCGAAGTACATGCCCTCGAAGCGGGACCAGTAGGTGTCGATGTAGCGCTGGTCGTCACCCCAGATCGTGCGGAGCATGGCCGGCCACGGCTCGCGGAGCACCAGGAAGCCGCCGCCGCCGTTGCCGACGGTGTTGCCCTGGTCGTCGACCACGTCGGCGCTGATGCCGGGCAGCGGGCGCATCGCCGCGCCGGGCTTGGCGGCGGTGACGCCGGGCAGCGGGCTGATCATGATGCCGCCGGTCTCGGTCTGCCACCAGGTGTCCACGACCGGGCAGCGCTCGCCGCCGATGTGCTCGCGGTACCAGACGTAGGCCTCGGGGTTGATCGGCTCGCCGACGCTGCCCAGGATGCGCAGGGACGACATGTCGTACTTGGCGGGGATGTCGTCGCCCCACTTCATGAAGGTGCGGATCGCCGTCGGGGCGGTGTAGAGGATCGTGACCTTGTACTTCTGCACGATCTCCCAGAACCGGCCGCGGTGCGGGGTGTCCGGGGTGCCCTCGTAGATGACGCTGGTCGCGCCGTTGGCCAGCGGGCCGTACACGATGTAGGAGTGGCCGGTCACCCAGCCGATGTCGGCGGTGCACCAGTAGACGTCGGTCTCCGGCTTGAGGTCGAACACCGCGTGGTGGGTGTAGGCGACCTGGGTCAGGTAGCCGCCGGTG
The DNA here is from genome assembly GCF_030811595.1 of Streptosporangium brasiliense. Taxonomy (NCBI): domain Bacteria; kingdom Bacillati; phylum Actinomycetota; class Actinomycetes; order Streptosporangiales; family Streptosporangiaceae; genus Streptosporangium; species Streptosporangium brasiliense. Next base: position 1,229,529 of record NZ_JAUSRB010000002.1, on the reverse strand, counting down.
GTGTGCAGGATGCCCTTGGGCTTACCGGTCGTACCGCTGGTGTAGAGGATGTAGAGCGGGTCCTCGGAGTCGTGGGCCTGCGCCTGGTGGGCGTCGGACTGCCGGTCCACGAGGTCGTGCCACCAGACGTCCTTCTCGGTCCAGGCCACCTCCTGACCGGTCCTGCGCACGACCAGGACGTGCTCGATGCCCGGGCACTCCTTGACCGCCTCGTCCACGGTCGGCTTGAGGGCGCTGGGCGCGCCCCGGCGGTAGCCGCCGTCGGCGGTGACCACGACCTTGGCGTCGGCGTCCTGGATCCGGCCGCTGAGCGCGCTGGAGGAGAAGCCGCCGAACACCACCGAGTGGACCGCGCCGATGCGGGCGCAGGCGAGCATGGTGATCGGCAGCTCGGGGATCATCGGCATGTAGACGGCGACCCGGTCACCCTTGCCGACGCCGAGCTCCTGCAGCGCGTTGGCGGCCTTGGCGACCTCGCGCTGCAGGTCCGAGTAGGTGAGAGTACGGCTGTCGCCTTCCGGCTCGCCCTCCCAGTGGTAGGCGACCTTGTCGCCGCGACCGGCCTCGACGTGGCGGTCGACACAGTTGTAGGCGATGTTGAGCTCTCCGCCGACGAACCACTTGGCGAAGGGCGCGTTCCATTCAAGGGGGGAGTCCCAGCGCTTGGACCAGTTCAGCCGGTCCGCCTGCTTCTCCCAGAACGCCAGGCGGTCCTGCTCCGCCTCGGCGTAGGCGTCGAGGGTCACGTTCGCGGCCGCGGCCAGGTCGGCAGGAGGTGCGAACCGCCGGGTCTCGTGCAGCAGGTTCGACAAGGTCTCCTGGGTCTCACGCGACTCGGAACCAGGTGTCTCCGGGGCCACTGCGCACTCCTTACGTACTGCTAGGTGACTGGTCGTGTCCCACTTCACCAGGCCAGAGGGGCTTGCCACAAGAGGTCTAGACAGGTCTGTACCAATCGGTGATAGGGGTCATAGCGGTTCACAAACGCCTTAACGCCGGGTAATCGCGGGGCAGAAACGTTGCCTTTTCGACACCATAGGAATGTAGAAGGCGTTATTCCGTGCGCTTTAGTACGGCGGTGCGCTGGACGGCGGTATGCGTTCGCCGAACGGTCCGCCGCCGGTTTCGGTGGCGCGGTCGGGGCCTTGTTGACTGGCCGGTAGGGTCGGGGAACGTGAGCGACCCATTGGCTGTCATCGCCGAACTTCCCGGAGTGCCGGAGGCGGTCACCGACGCGCGCAAGGCCGTGGACCGGCTTTACGGGCATCGCGTGCTACGGCGCAAGAGCCCGGAGGTGTCGGCCAGATCGGCGCTGCGCGGCGCCCGCGCGTCCGCCGCCCTCGACGGTGTGGACGTCCCGCTTGAGGCCATCCCGGAGGTCACGGACCCCGTCGTCCAGGGGGCGCTGCGGGTCTCGGCCGAGCTGGGGCGGCTCGGCCCGACCTGGCGCACGGCCCCCCGCCAGGTGCTGGCCAGGCTGCACACCCTCGCGGCCGCCGGCCTCACCGAAGACCTCGGCCGTCCCCGGACCGCCGCCGAGACGCCCGACCCCCTCGGCCTGGGCGCCGCGCCGGGGCCGGAGGAGACCGTGGCCCGGGTCGACGGGCTGGTCGACCTGGTCACCAGGACCTCCAAGGCGCCCGCGCTGGTGCTGGCCGCCATCGTGCACGCCGAGCTGGTGGTGCTGCGCCCGTTCGGGTCGGCGGACGGGGTGGTCGCCCGGGCGGCCGAACGGCTGACGCTCGTGGAGTTCGGCCTGGACCCGAAGTCACTGGCGGCCGTCGAGCTGGGCCATCTCGAACTCGGGGCGGCCTACGCCGAGAGCCTGCGGGCCTATCTGAGCGGGACCCCCGACGGGGTCGCGGAGTGGGTGCGGCACTGCGCCTCGGCGGTCACCCTCGGTGTCCGGGAGGCCACGGCGATATGCGAGGCCATGCAGCGCGGCTGATCTCGACCGCCTGCGGCCGACGGCGATCGCTCGCGGCTGATCATGAACATCTTCGCCCGTGTCTCAGCGGGCTCGTGTCTCAGCGGGCCTGTATCTCAGCAGGCCCGCGCCGCAGCGGCCCGGCACCTCAGTGGGCCCGCGCCGCAGCGGCCCGTGCCGTAGCAGGCCCGTGCCGTAGCGACCCTGCATCTCAGTGGGCCCATATCTCAGTGGGCCTGCACCTCAGTGGACCCACACAGCAAACGGCGCCCCTGGTATGGGGCGCCGTCGCCGGCACTTCCAGCCGGGTTACCAAGCGTGCACCAGATAATCCTCGGGACGGGACAAGCCCGTCCTGACGGTGCCTCCCGCGGCTCGGCGGCACGTGGGTACCCGGCGGCCGTGCCCGGACAACTGGTCCGTGCAACCTTTCTATGCCTGATCCTGGCTGAGGGGAACCCCTGAAACCAAGACCTTTACAGATCAGGGGACATTCGTGGACGAATCGCCATCTATGCCGCGCCGTGCTCTTGAGGGTGCAAATCGGGACAGATGTGGTCCACAGCCCCTGTGGTCCTGGATGATCGAAAACGGATCGACGTAGAGCGTGTCCCATTGAAGGCTGAGTCGCAACTCAACTGTTACCCATGAAAAAAAGGTGGCGGAAATTGGAGATTACTCCTCGACGAAACTCAACTTGATCGGGCAGCATGAGGTGGTATCTCCCCATACCGGAGTGACTGTGCACGGGTTGGCCATGCAATCCGCTTGCCATGCTCCGGTGAACGACTGAAGCTTTCTTCCGAACAGGACCGGCTCTACCCCCCCAGAGCCGGACCGGTTGGCGGCCCCCGCTCTCCCCCCCGGCGGGGGTCGCCATTTTTCCCGGAACGTCCGGCCGTTTCCCGGAACGTCCGGCCGCCCCTGATCGTCCAGGACCGCACCCGCACCCGCCCCCGCAGAGCCGTCCGGCTCCCTTCACAAGGGTGTACTTTCCGCGCGGTGCGGCGGGGACGACACCTGTCGGCAGACAACTGTCCACAGACGACGTCAGCCCCTTCTGGCTGTCCACAGAGCGGCGTTCGGCGGCCTCGCCGTGGCAGGCTCTCCCGGAAAGTGGGTCCTCCGCACTTCAGGGAGGCACTCTTGGACCGCCCTCTGGTCATCACCGAGGACCACGATCTGCTTGACGACCTGCTCCGTGTCGCCGCAGCGGCCGGAGCCGAGCTCGATGTCGCGCATGCGCCCGCACACGCCCGGCCCCATTGGAACCGCGCCCCGCTGGTCGTCGTCGGCAGCGACATGGCCGACGCCCTGGCCGCCACCGGACCGCCGCCCAGGCACCGGGTCATCCTTGTCACCCGCACTCCCGAGGATCCCGACACCTGGCGGAAGTGCGTCACGGTCGGCGCCCAGGCCGTGCTGGAGCTGCCCTCGGCCGAGCGGCAGCTGGTCGAGGAGTTCGCCGATGTCGTGGAGCCGGCGGCCAGAGCGGGGCTGGTGGTGTGTGTCGCCGCCGGCCGTGGGGGAGCCGGGGCCAGCGTCCTCGCCGCCTCGCTGGCGCTGAGCGCCTCCAGACAGCATCTCCGCACCCTTCTCGTCGACGCCGACCCGCTCGGCGGCGGCCTGGATCTCCTTCTCGGACAGGAGGAGGCCGACGGGGCGCGCTGGTCCGACCTGGTCGCCCGCGAGGGGAGGATCAGCTTCACCGCGCTCCAGGCGGCTCTGCCCACCTTCGCCGAGCTGACCCTCCTCTCCTTCCACCGCGGCGAGGTCGAGCCCATCCCCGCCGAGGCGATGCGTTCGGTCCTCGAAGCGGGACGGCGGGGCTTCGACCTGGTGGTCGTCGACCTGCCCCGCCATCCCGACCAGGCCGCTGTGGAGGCACTCACCAGGGCCTCCACCACCTTGCTGGTCGTCACCGCCGACGTCCGGGGGGTGCTCGCGGCGGCCCAGGTGCTCGCCGGCCTGCGCAAGCACACCGGAGAGGTGCGGGCCGTCGTGCGCGGCGGCGTCCTGGACGACGAGGTGGTGGCGACCTCGCTCCGCATGCCGTACGCAGGCAGCCTCCCCGATCAGCCCCGCCTGGCCGCCGCCCTCAACCGCGGCGACGTCCCCCCACTCGGCCGCCGCACCTTTCTCGGCCGGTTCTGCGTCTCGTTCCTGCGCTCGCTGCTCGTGGCGGAGACATGAGGCGGCCCGGCACCGCCACGGAAGTCTCACCCGAGCTGGTCGAGGCGGTCCGGATACGGCTGGCCCGGACCGGGGTCGAGCCCAGCGCCGCGCACGTCGCGGTCGCCCTCCGGGCGGAGCGGGCGGTGCTCGGCGACGCGGAGATCCTGGCGGTGGCACGTGTCCTGTGCGCCGACCTGATCGGAGCCGGTCCGCTGGAGCCCTTGCTGGCCGAGCCCGATGTCACCGATGTGCTGGTGAACGGTCCGCGTGAGGTGTGGGTCGACGACGGTCACGGGCTGCGCCGGACCCCGGTCGTCTTCCCCGGCGAAGACGCGGTCCGGCGGCTCGCCCAGCGCCTCGCCTCCGCCGCGGGCAGGCGTCTGGACGACGCGTGCCCCTATGTCGACGCCCGGCTGGCCGGAGGCGTCCGGCTCCACGCCGTCCTGCCACCCGTGGCGGCCGGAGGCACCTGCCTGTCCCTGCGGCTCCCGCCCCGCCGCACCTTCACCCTCCCCGATCTGGTCGAGGCCGGCACGATCAGGGCCGGCACCGTCCCCGTCCTCACCGCGGTGATCGAGTCGAGGCTGGCCTTCCTCGTCACCGGTGGCACGGGCACGGGGAAGACCACCCTGCTGTCGGCTCTGCTGTCCCTGGCCGATCCCGGTGACCGGCTGCTGCTGGTCGAAGACTCGGCCGAGCTGAGACCGCTCCACCCTCATGTCGTGCGCCTGGAGTCGCGCCCGGCCAACCTTGAGGGGGCCGGTGGTGTCTGCCTGCGTGATCTCGTCCGTCAGGCGCTGCGCATGCGCCCGGACCGTCTCGTCGTCGGCGAGGTCCGGGGCGCCGAGGTCGTCGATCTCCTCGCGGCTCTCAACACCGGCCACGAAGGCGGTTGTGGCACCCTCCACGCCAACACCGCGACCGATGTGCCACCCCGCCTGGAGGCCCTGGCATGTGCCGCAGGTCTCAGCCGCGAGGCGGTTCACAGCCAGATCGCCGCAGCCCTGGACGTCGTCATCCACCTCGCTCGCGACCACACCGGCGGCCGCCGGCGGGTGGCCGAGATCTGCATGATGACCCGTCGCCCCTCAGGTCTGGTCGACGCCGAACCGGCCCTCACCTTCTCCCCGGACGGCCGCGCGACCACCGGCCCGGGTCTGTCCGCCCTCATGGCCCGGGCCCCCATCCTCTCCACGCTCCCCGGCCTTGCGCGCCGACCATACGGACCCACCCGGCCCGACCGCCGCCGCAAACAGCCGGAAGTCCCCCCAGCAGCACACCCCCGGCCACCCGCCCCGGTCCCCGATGTCCTGGAGCTGTCACCGGGCGGCTCTGTTCCGGGTGGTCCCGGGCTGTCGCCGACCAACCCTGCTCCTGATGTCCTGGGGGTGTCGCCGGGCGGTCTCATCCCGGATGTCCTGGAGATGTCGCCGTGTGGTCCCGCTCCGGGTGTGCCGGGGCTGTCGCCGGCCGACCCTGTTCCGGGCGTTCCGGGCGTTTCGGGACTGGCGCGGGGCGGTCTCACCCCGGATGTCCTGGGAGCACTGCCATGACGACGCTGGCCGTGCTCCTCGCCGCCCTGGCCGCGTGGTTGTGGGCCGGGCCCGACCCGGGAACGGCCCGCCTGCGGTGGATACGGCAACAGACCCGGAGCGGATCACGTTCTCTGCCGGCACTGTTCACCGGCCGCTCGCGGCCCTCCAGGCGTACGGCTGCCTGGCGGACAGCCTCGATCGAGCTGTGCCAAGGGTTGGCGGCGGAGTTGGCCGCCGGGCGTACGGCGGGCGAGGCGCTGGCCCGTGCCGTGTCGGCCGCGGAGTTTCCCGATCCGGTGGTGCTGCGGCCGTTGATCGCTGCGGCGAGGGACGGCGGCGACGTGGCCGCCGCGCTGCTGGCCGCGGCGCCGGAGCAAGGAGGCGAGGCATTCCGCGGGCTGGCCGCCTGCTGGAAGGTGAGCGTGAACGTCGGAGCGGGCCTGTCCGTCCTCGTCGACCGCCTGGCCACCTCCCTCCGTGAGGCACAGGCCCATCGACAGGACGTCGCCGCCCAACTCGCGGGCCCCCGGGCCACCGCCCGCCTGCTGGCCGGACTCCCTGTGCTCGGCCTGTTGATGGCGGCGGGTCTGGGCATGCGGCCGCTGCACTTCCTGTTCGGCAGCCCGGCGGGTGTGGGCTGCCTGGCGATCGGCCTCGCGCTCGACGGCTGTGGCCTGTGGTGGACCCACCGTCTGGTCGCCCATGCGCAGCAGGCTTGAGCTCTCACCGGCCCACGCCGCGCCGGACAGCCGGACCGCCCGATCTCCCGGCGTCCCCCTGCCTCGGAACGTGGCGCCCGAGTGCTGTCTGACCCGCGTTCGGAACGCGGCGCCCGAGTGGCGTCCGCGTGCTGTCTGAGCGGTTCCGTAGTCGGCTGATCGTGAGGAGCCAGAGTTGACCGTTTTGCTTGCCGTCGTCCTTGCCGGGATCGCCGGGTGGCTGTGGACCCCGCCCGATGATCCTGCCGAGCGGCTCCACCGGGCCCGGCGGGGCCTGACTTCTCCAGCTCGGTTGGCCGGGGCCGTGCCGGGGGCCGGGATGCCCTCGTTCTCTCCTCAGACGGGGGCGGTCCGTGGTCCGTCCGGTAGGCGGCGGCCGAGCCGGGGAGAGATGGCACTCTCCACCGCCATCGGGCTGATGGTGTTTCTCGTCGTCGGTGGAGTGCCGGGAGCCGCCGTGGGGGTGGCGGGCTCCACGGTCGCGTTGATCGCCGTTCGGAGGCGGGAGTCGCCCCGGCTCCGCCGGGAACGGGAGCGGGTGGCGGCAGACCTGCCGCTGGCGGCTGACCTCATGGTCTCCTGCCTGCGCGCCGGACAGCCGATCACCGGTGCCATCGACGTCACCGTCGAGGCGGTCGGCGGACCGCTCGGCGACCGGCTGGCCTGGGTGAGCGGGCAGTTGAGGCTGGGGGCCACCCCGGAGGACGCCTGGCAGGCTCTCGCAGCCGAACGTCCGCTGGCTCCCCTGGCGCGCATGATGAGCCGGGCCGCCCTCAGCGGCGCCCCGGTGGCCGATGTCCTCACCAGGCTGTCCGACGACTCCCGCCATGCCGCCCGTGCCGTGTCATCAGCGGCTGCCCGACGGGTCGGGGTCCAGGCTGTCGCCCCGCTGGGACTCTGTTTCCTGCCTGCCTTCGTCGTTCTCGGCATCATCCCCGTCGTGGCAGGACTCGCCGGTGGCGTGCTGATTCCTTGAGTTATCCACAGGATTATCTCGGTTGTCCCATAGTTATCCACAGATGGAGTGGGATCTGTGGACAGATGTTGAAGGCTGCTTCCAGTGCCTCCGGTGTGCGTGATGGCCGCCGGACGCATCCAATCCGCCGGCGGCCTCGGGGGCGCCGGGCTGCGCCGGAGGGGGCGTCGCCTCGTGTCGTAGATTATATGGGTCGATGATCAATATAAATCTGTTGTGATCAATGTAGACATTCTCAGGTTCAGCGGATAGTCTATGGCTTACCGCAAGTGAAGATCAGCTTGACGCGGCAGGGTGGCCTGCCGCGAAGGCTGGGGGCGCGCTCAAGCTCGACGGGGTGTCAGGGAAGGAGCTCCGGCGGGCGAAGTGTCGCCAGGCGGCCAGTCGGTCGCCCTGAAAGAACGACAAGTGTGCAGATAAGAGGAAGGAGAGATTCGAGCGCCATCAAGATCACCCGCAGTGGGCGCGGAAATGCCACGCGGGTGTCGCAGCTCCACGAGATGGAAGGTGGTCTCCGGTTACGCATATGCGATCCAGCGCACTGCCCATACGAGGAGGTTTGTGCGAAATCGAAAGCCGACATAATGGTCGGTAGATGGTGTTGAAACTCTCTGGGCCTCGGTGCTGTAGCACCGGGGCCCTTGTCCGCGCTCTCGGAAGGTGCAATGGCTCCAGCCTCTTCGGCTCCGGCCGACAAATTCGACGACGATGACTATCCCGCGTACTCGATGGGCCGGGCCGCGGAGATGCTCGGCGTCACCCCCGCGTTTCTGCGCAGCCTCGGCGCCGCGAAGCTGATCGAGCCGCAGCGGTCGAGTGGCGGCCATCGCCGCTACTCCCGCCACCAGCTCCGTCTCGCCGCCCGGGCGCGCGAGCTGATCGACCAGGGGACCAGTCTGGACTCAGCCTGCCGCATCATCATTCTGGAAGATCAATTGACGGAAGCTCTGCGGCTCAACGCCGAGCTGAAGGAGCGCATGGAATCGGCGTGACGGCGGTTGCCCGGATCTCCCGGCGACCGCTGCCCGTGGTTGTCCACAGGCGATGGCGTAAATCCACAGAACGCTGTTCGTGTCCACAGGGCCACCTGTCCATAAGGAAATCTGGTGCGACAGATGCCGGGTGCTGGGCCTGGCTGGATTTCCGGGAGGAAACGATGGCTCAATCGACCGTCGGCGGCGTCCGACGTGATCGGCTGCGGTGGCTGCGCGCCCGCTGGACACCATTGATCACTGGCCCAGGCCGCGATCGAGGCATGTCCACCGCTGAATACGCAGTGGGCACGATAGCCGCCTGCGCTTTCGCCGCCCTCCTTTTCAAGGTGGTGTCGAGTCCGGAGGTCCAACAGATGATCTCGGAGCTGATCAACCGGGCGCTGAACGTGGCCGGGTGACCCCCGTGGGGCCGATCGCCCATGCCGGTGGATCGAAGGGATCGGTGACCGCGGAGACCGCGGTTGTCCTGCCTGCCGTCGTGGTGATGCTGGCCGCCGCATTGTGGGGGGTGGCGGCGGTCGGTGCGCAGCTGGAGTGCGTGGACGCGGCCCGGATGGGAGCCCGTGCCGCCTCGCGCGGTGAATCGCTGGAACGGGTGCGGGGCGGCGTTCTGGCAGCCGCCCCAGCAGGCGCGCACGTCATGGTGACCCGGAGCGCGGAGGTGACCCGGGTGGAGGTCTCGGCAAGCGTCAGACCCCGCTGGGGTGCCTCACTTCCGGCCGTCACCGTCCGGGCGACCGCGGTCTCCGCCACCGAGCCGGGAGCTGAGCGATGAGACAGGTCTTCGGCGGTGAGGGCGCTGTGGGGGCGGCGATGGAGTGGGCGCCTCGCGCCGGGAGTTCGGGAGCGCTGTGGACGGAGCGGTGAGGCTGACGGCGACAGAGGATGAGGTCGGGGCGCGGGGCGGTGCGTGTCGAGGGCTCTGGGGTGCCTCTTGCGAGTTCCGGGGCGTGTGTCGTGGGCCTTGGGGTGCGTGTCGATGGCTCCGGGAGACGCGCGGGGGCGATCGGGGCGCGGCGACGGTCTGGGTGGCCGGGCTCATGGCGCTGGTCTTCGCGGTGGCCGCGGCGGTCATGTTCGCCGGCGCGGCCAGGGTGGCCCGTCACCGCGCGCAGAGCGCCGCCGATCTGAGTGCGCTCGCTGCAGCCCGTCTGGCCTTCGCCGCCCCGGACCGTGGCTGTGCACGGGCGTCATCGCTGGCCGGAGAGAACGGAGCGAAGATCATGCGGTGCTCCATCGGAGGTGACGGCATCGCCGATGTCCAGGTGGCCGTACGGCTTTCGCTGCCTGTGGTGGGCGACTTGACGATCATGGCCAATGCGCGCGCCGGACCCGTCCACATCGCCGGCTTCATCGGCTGATCCGGATCCTGCCCCAGGTCTGTCCCTCCCCAAGATCTGCCCGCCCAGGGCAGATGCCTCCTCCCGGCCTGGAGCGGAGGCCCTGCCCGGGAGCGGAGCCCTGCCTGGGAGCGGAGCCCTGCCTGGGAGGGGAGCCCTGCCTGGGAGGGGAGCCCTGCCTGGGGCGGGTGCCTCTCCCAGGCCCATAGGGGTCAGCCACCCGTGATCTGACAGGGAACGACGCGATTCCCTGTCAGATAGGTTTGTCCGACGTGTAGGCAGAGCCACGGAAGAGAAGTACTGAGGAGAACCCCCCATGCGCTACCTGATGACGACCAAGCCCACTGACGCCGCCCCCAACGAGAACCTCTACATGGAGATGGGCAAGTTCATCGAGGAGCTGACCGCGGCGGGTGTCCTGCTGGCCACCGGCGGTCTGGAGCCGGGCGGTGTGCGGGTGACGTCCTTCGGTGAGGAGATCACGGTGATGGACGGGCCGTTCGCCGAGGCCAAGGAGGCCGTGGCCGGTTTCGCCCTGGTCGAGGTGCGCTCCAAGGAGGAGGCGATCGAGCTGACCCGCCGTTTCCGCAAGATCGTAGGTGACGGCGAGAGCGTGATCCAGCAGGTCTTCGGCCCCTGAAGCGCTGATGGCGCCGCCCTGGTTTGCGAGCGGATGAGGGCGGTGCTGTCATCGTGTTCGTGACGGACGTCCATCGCACGGTCGACGCGGTCTGGAAACTGGAGTCGGCCAAGATCATCGCTGGGCTCACGCGGCTGGTGCGCGATGTCGGTCTCGCCGAGGAGCTGGCCCAGGACGCGCTCGTCTCCGCGCTCGAACAGTGGCCGGAGTCAGGCGTCCCGGACAACCCCGGCGCCTGGCTGATGACCATCGCCAAGCGCCGGGCCGTCGACCAAATACGGCGGTCCCGGCGTCTGGAGCGCAAGCACGAGCAGCTCGCCCACGAGCTGGACCAGCAGGACTCCGAGCTGGACCAGCAGCAGGACCCCGAGCAGGACGACGTCCTGCGGCTGATGTTCATCTCCTGCCACCCGATGCTTCCGACCGAGGCGCGGGTCGCGCTGACGCTCCGGCTGCTCGGTGGTCTGACGGCCGCGGAGATCGCGCGGGCGTTCCTGGTCAACGAGCAGAGGATCGCCCAGCGCATCGCCGGGGCGAAGCGGGCGCTGGCCGAGGAGCAGGTGCCGTTCGAGCTGCCGGACGGCTCGGAACTGGCCGAGCGCCTGTCGTCGGTGCTGGAGGTCATTTATCTGATCTTCAACGAGGGGTATTCGGCGACCTCCGGGGACGACCTGATGCGGCCGGGGCTCTGCCTTGAGGCGCTGCGGCTGGGCCGGTTGCTGGCCGAACTCGCACCGCACGAGGCCGAGGTGCACGGCCTGGTCGCGCTGATGGAGATCCAGGCGTCCCGCTCGGCCGCGCGGACCGGGCCGTCGGGTGAGCCCGTCCAACTGCACGAGCAGAACCGGGGGCGCTGGGACCAACTGCTCATCCGTCGTGGTTTCACCGCGATGCTGCGGGCGCGGGAGATCGACGGCACGCCCGGCCCGTATGTGCTGCAGGCGGCGATCGCCGTGTGCCACGCGCAGGCGCGGACCTTCGAGGACACCGACTGGAGGCAGATCGCGGCCCTGTACGAGGCGCTGGCCCGGGTGCTGCCGACACCGATCGTGCAGCTCAACCGGGCTGTGGCGCTCGGGATGGCGTACGGCCCGCAGCGTGGGCTCGACCTGGTCGACTCGTTGACCGCCGATCCCGTGCTGCAGGATTACCACCTTCTCCCGGGCGTCCGGGGCGATCTCCTGATCCGGCTGGGACGGTACGGAGAAGCGCGCCTGGAGTTCGAGCGGGCCGCCTCTCTCACCAGGAACGTCGCTGAGCGCGCTTTTCTGCGCCGTCGCGCGGACGAGATCGCTGTTTCCGGCACGTCGGGTGTCACTCTCGCGCAGGCCGCTCAGGATTTCCTGGGACGCGACGACCTGGACGCCGGGACGGTCCGCTCGTACGGGCAGACCCTGCGGCGCCTGCGCCTGACCCTGGGTGATCAGATGCCGCTGGCCGCCCTGACCGCCGACCAGGTGGCGCGGGTGTTCGCGACGGCCTGGGGTGAGGCGGCGGCCAGCACCTGGAACCGGCACCGGTCGGCCGTCCGGTCGTTCGGAGCCTGGGCGTCCCTGGACCACCTCGCGGCGGCGCTCGACCGGCGTGCCGAGGTCCGTACCCCGACGGAGACGATCGACCCCGCACAGCTGGAGGCGCTCTGGAACCGTACCGACCTTCGGCTGCGCGAACGGACCCTGTGGCGGCTGCTGCACGAGTCGGCGGCCGGGGTGACGGCCGTTCTGTCCCTGAACGTCGAGGACCTGGATCTGGACGACCGCCGGGCCCGCGCGGGTGACACCTGGGTGAGCTGGCGTTCCGGGACCGCCCGGCTCCTCCCTCACCTGGTGGCCGGCCGGACCCGCGGCCCTCTGTTCCTCGCCGATCGGCGGCCCGGACCGGCCCGGATGCCGGCGGACACCGACCTGTGCCCGGAGACGGGCCGCCGCCGCCTGTCCTACGAGCGGGCCGAATACCTCTTCAAACAGGCCACCAAGTCCCTGGACTCGGCGGGCAGCGGCTACACCCTCCGGCAGCTCAAGCCCCGTCCCTGACCGCCGGGCGGCGACCGGACGCAGGGGCCGCGGCGCCCCGGCGGAGGCCCGGGTCAGTGAGCGGCCGTCGCTGAAAGCTCCCCCACGGCGTCGGCGTAGTAGGTCGATCCGGCCAGGTGGAAGGCGAGCTGACGGAAGGTCCAACCCTTGCCGGGGGAGTGGTCGAGCTGGTCGGGCGTGAGCGCGTTCAGCCGGTCCGTCCAGATCTGGGCGAGCCGGGTGATGCGGCTGCGGGCCTCGTCCAGGTCCTGCTCGGTGAAGGGGGCGAGGTCGGCCGGGGTGGTGGTCGCCGAGGCGTGCCAATGATCGGGGATGGTCTCGTGCCCGGCCAGCCGGGCCTCCATCTCGGCGAGGTGATCGAGAAGGTGATCGGCCACCCGCCGGATCGCCTTGTGCGGGGTGTAGACCCGCCCGTCGATATGCGCCGGACGGCCGTCCCACGCGGTCCACGTGCTCGCCAGGCGGAGGACGTGCTCGGCCATCGCGGTCACGACCTGTGCCGGATCGCGGTCATCGGTGATCGGGGACTCATCGCTCATCGTCGGGCTCCCTCTCGCAACACTGCTCGGAACACTGCGTGGATGTCGTGGTCGGGCCGCCGGGCGGTCGAGGCGACGGAGACTCCGCGGCCGACGTCCGCACACGTTAGGTTCCGGACATTTCGGCGGCCGATGAAACGTGGGTGTGGTAGCGATCGAACGGTGACCCGGCCGTCAGGCCCGCGGCCGGGCGGAGCGATCACGTTCTCCCGCCGCCGCGCCACGGCGGCATGCCGTACGAGTTTTCCGGCGGAAATCTCCGGGCGGCTTTTGCGGAGGCCGGTGTGCCGATCCAGTCGATCCATTGGATATGCCCCGTAGATATGACTGAGTTGACGGCATATGGCCCCGCATCCGCCGGGAGATCCATTCACGTGATGAGCGTGTCGGTGCGATCGGAACGGCCCGCCGGGCCGCGCGGCCGGACCGTCATGGGGCATCCGTCAAAGCGCCGGTGAGGGGAGGTGAGAATCCGGGGAAAAGGGAGGATTGAATGATCTTGTCGGACCCCTGCGGGCAAGGTCGCAATCGAATCACGACTTCTTAGACGACATGTCCAAAAGTCGGAAATCTCACGTAAGGTTCCGCTTACCCCCGGTCCATGTTGTCCCGCCCTCAGACCTGGGAAGGGTGGATCGCGGGTCGCCGGGGCGCGGCGCCGTCGAGTGGTCCGCCCCGATCGCGATCGCGGGTCCGGGGGAGCCGGGCCGGTGCGAGCCGGTCCGGAGGGCCGGCACGTCCGGTCGTCGCGCGACCGTCGGCTCCTCCGGGCGGCCGGGCGGCGCGCGGCTCTCGACGAAGGGAGGCTCCGTGACGACGGTCCGCAGGCTGGTCGCCGTGGCGGCGATCGCACCGCTGGTGTCCATGTCCGCCGTGCTCGCCGCCGCGGGTCCGGCGCAGGCCACAGCGCGGCTGCACGTCCCGTCGCGGGTCACCTCCAACGGCGCGGTGACGCTCTCCGGCACGGTCGATCTGCTGTTCGACGCCGTCCTCTCGGTCAACGGCCGGCAGGTGGCGAAGGGGGACCGGAAGGTCTCCTACTCGTGGAATCCCCGGGACCGCCCCAACGGCAGCTACGAGATCAAACTTGAGCAGCGGGGCAAGCTCCTCGGCGCCGGATGGCACGAGACCCGCAGAACCCTGATCCAGGCCGCTCCCCCGGCGCCGCCGAGCGGGGTGAAGGCCAGGCTGCACGGCAACGAGGCCGTGGTGACCTGGGCCAAGGGGGCCGAGCCCGACCTGCGGGGCTATACGGTTCACACCAGCCAGACCGGCAAGGTCGGCTCGGTGCGGGTGGCCAATGCCTGCTCCGGCGGCTCGTGCCGGGTGACCCTGTCCGTCCCGGCGAAGGCGGCCGGTCGGCGGATCGGGTTCACGGTGCGGGCACTGCGCGATGACGGCGGTGGCGGCACCCTGTCCTCGGGCGGCTCGGCCGTCGCCTCGGTGGCCGTCCCCGCCCCCAGGGCGCCGCGGACCACCCAGGACACCGGGAGCCGGGACGCCGGCGGCGACAGGAGCGCCGGGAGCCGGGACGGTACGGCTCGGCAGGACACCGGCGGGAGCGCCGACGGCCGGCAGAGCGGGAAGACCGGCCGGAAGAAGGACGACGCCCGGCAGAGCGGTGTCCAGGACCTGCCGCGGCTCCCCGCCAAGAAGCCCACGACGGCCCCGACCCGGTCGCCGAGGACGGCGGTCGCGCCCACGGAGGCCCCCAGGCGTCCGGCCACGGCCAAGGACGGCAGCCCAGCGCGGCCGTCCGCCGAACGGGACGACAAGCGGGACGACAAGCGCGACGCCGGTACGGCGACGGCCGAGACCGGGACGGAGCCGGCCGCTGACCCCGCGCCCACCGGCACGGACCTCACGCCGGTCACGGACACCAAGGCCGCGGCCCGGTCGTCGGAGTCGCCGGACGGCGGGATGAGCCGGTACGGCATCCTCATCGCCGGCGGACTGATCCTGCTGCTGCTCGGCGCGCACGGTGGTGCCTGGGTCCGCCGCAGGCTGCTGGCCGCCGACGACGGCGGCACGGGCGGGGCCGGAGCGGCGGCGATGATCAACAACCCCGGTGGGGACGGCACGCCCGAGGCCGCTTCCGGGGCCGCCGGGGACACCGGCGCGGCCACCGCCCCGGCCGCTCCCCGGTTCACCACCGCCCCGGCCGCTCCTCAACGGCCCACTGCCACAGCCGCTTCTCAGCGGCCCACCGCCCCGATCGCCCCCCGGCGGCCCGCCGTCATCCTCGCGGTGGTCAAGACGGGGCAGTCCCCGCCGGCCCCGGCGCCGCCGTCCTCCGCGCGCCCTCCCTCGGCGCGGTGGGGACCGGCTCACTCCCCGGTACGGCCGGCCCCCGCCCAGCACTCTCCAGCCCCCGCCCAGCGGGTTCCGTCCGAGCAGGCTCCCGCCCGGCCGGTTCCGCCCGAGCAGCCTCCTGTTCAGCGGGTTCCGTCCGGGCAGCCTCCCGCCCGGTACTCCCCGGCTTCCGCCCAGGATCCGTCCGAGCAGGCTTCCGCCGGTCCGGATCCGGTCTCCGGACCCGTTCCGGCACCCCGGCCCGGACCCGCTCGCCTGGCGCTACCCGTCGCGGCTCCGATCCCCGAGGTGGGTCCCGTCACCCCGGTCGGGGTCCGGATCGGTGACCGGTGGGACGGATACCTCCCGCCCGCGCCCCGGTCCATGGAGGACAGCGGTTTCTGGGAGCGCCCGCAGCCGGGGGCGACCGACTTCTGGGCCGCCGACAAGGACGAGGAGGAGGCCGAGGACGGTCCGTCCTACTCGGGTGGTCGCCGCGTCCCCGGTGGCGGCTGACCTCCTGCCGGGCCCGCGCCTCACGGCGGTCTCACCTGCGGCGCCGTACGTCCCGGAGGGCCCTCCGGGGACGGTGGCCCTCACAGCGTGTCCCCGCAACTCCCGGAGGGCCCCTTGCGGCAGGGGCGCTCTCCTGCGGCGTCCCCTAGTCCTCGGAGGGCCCTCCGGGGAGGGTGGCCCAGGGTGTCCCCACACTCCCCGGAGGACCCTCTCGGGGGGCGGAGAACGGGGCGGCGATCTCCCGCGATCACGTTTCCTGTGGGTCGGCGGAGAGCAGGACGGCCAGGAGCCGGAGGGCTCCCGCCTTGTCCAGGGGCTCGTTGCCGTTGCCGCACTTGGGCGACTGGATGCAGGAGGGACAGCCGCGTTCGCACTCGCAGGAGGCGATGGCCTCCCGGGTGGCCGTGAGCCAGTCGAGGGCGCGGGCGTAGCCGCGTTCGGCGAAGCCCGCGCCGCCTTCGTGGCCGTCGTAGACGAAGACGGTCAGCAGCCCGGTGTCAGGGTGGAGCTCGGTGGAGACCCCGCCGATGTCCCAGCGGTCACAGGTGGCGAAGAGCGGGAGCAGGCCGATGGCGGCGTGCTCGGCCGCGTGCGCGGCCCCGCCCAGGTCGAGGCCGTCCTCGGCGAGGGGGACGACCGCGGAGGTGGGCAGCGTCCACCACACCGCCCGGGTGCGCAGCGTGCGCGGGGGCAGGTCGAGGGGCTCGTCGCCGAGGAGCTCGCCGCTCTGCGCGCGGCGCTTGAGATAGGACACGACCTGGCGGGTCACCTCCACCGAGCCGAAGTGGAGCTCTCCCGGGCCGAGCGGGTGCGAGCGGAGCGACTCCAGCACCGAGATCTCGGTGACGTCCCTGGCGAAGGTCGTGTAGTCGGTGGCCCCGGCCTCGACGAGGGCGACCCCCGACTCCAGGTCGAGCTCGACGACCAGATACGTCTCTCCCTGGTGGACGTAGACGGCGCCGGTGTGCACGGTCGTGTGGGCCGAGGGTTCGTCCACGGTGCCGAGCAGCCGCCCGGTGGACGCCTCCACGACCTGGACCGGCGCGCCGCCCGCGCCGCGGATGTCGGCGAGGTCGGTGGCCCGTTCGCGGCTGGTCCAGAACCAGCCCGTGGCGCGCTCCCTGAGCAGGCCGTCGGTGACCAGGCCGGCGAGCACCTCCTTGGTGGCCGGGCCGAAGGTCTCCAGGTCGTCGCGGGTGAGCGGGATCTCGGCGGCGGCGGCGCACAGGTGGGGCCCCAGCACGTAGGGGTTGTCGGGGTCGAGCACGATCGCCTCGACGGGCCGGCCGAACAGCGCCTCGGGGTGGTGGACCAGGTAGGTGTCCAGCGGGTCGTCCCTGGCGATCAGCACCGCCAGGGCGTCCTGTCCGGCCCGCCCGGCCCGTCCGGCCTGCTGCCAGAGCGACGCCCGGGTGCCCGGCCAGCCCGCGATGAGGACGGCGTCGAGCCCGGACACGTCGACGCCGAGTTCCAGCGCGTTGGTGGTCGCCAGCCCGAGCAGGTCTCCCGACCGGAACGCCTTCTCCAGCCCCCGGCGGTCCTCGGCCAGGTATCCGGCCCGGTAGGCGGCGACCTTGTCCGGCAGGTCCTTCGGCGCCCCCACGTCGACCACGAGGTCCTGGAGCTTCGCCCGGGTGGTGAGGGCCACGGATTCGGCGGCGCGCCGGGAGCGGACGAAGGCCAGGGTGCGGATGTCGGCGATCACCAGGTCCGCGAGGAGGTCGGCGCTCTCGGCGGTGGCGGGACGGCGGAGGGGGGCGCCGCCCTCACCGCGTAGATCAGTCAGGGGAGGCTCCCACAGGGCGAAGGTGGTCGCGCCCCGGGGGGAGGCGTCGGTGGTCACCTCGGCCATCTGGAGGCCCGTCAGGCGCATCGCGAAGGTCCCGGGCTCGCTGGCCGTGGCCGAGGAGAGCACGAAGGTGGGGCGGGAGCCGTACCGCGTGCAGATCCGGCGCAGGCGGCGCAGGATCTGGGCCACGTGGGAGCCGAACACGCCCCGGTAGCCGTGGCATTCGTCCACCACGACCATCCGCAGCCGCCGCCAGAAGGCCGACCAGTTGGCGTGGCGGGGCAGCAGGGTGCGGTGGAGCATGTCCGGGTTGGTCAGGAGGTAGTTGGCGTGCTTGCGGACCCAGGCCCGTTCCTCGAAGGAGGTGTCGCCGTCGAAGGTGGCGGCGCGGAGCTCGGGGAGGTCGAGCTCGTTCAGGGCGCGGAGCTGGTCGGCGGCCAGTGCCTTGGTAGGCGTGAGGTAAAGGATCGTGCCGCCGTCGAGCACCGCGGAGAGCGCCGGGACCAGGTAGGAGAGGGATTTGCCCGAGGCGGTGCCTGTGGCAATGATCACGTTTTGACCACGATGCGCCAGTTCAGCGGCCTCGGCTTGATGCGGCCACAGGCCAGAAATACCGTGGTTCGCCCAGCGCGTAACCAGACTCTCGTGGACCCACTCCGGCCAGTGGGCTTGACCTGCTTGACGTGCTGGAACATGCTCCACGTGGGTCACGCGTTCACGACGTGCGGGGACGCCGAGCAGGTGGGTGAGCGCGGAGCCCGCTCGGAGCGAGGAGGATGAGGGCGGAGTCACTGGTTTCCAGTCTGGCATCTGTGGGCAGAGTCGCCGGGAATCGTGATTTCGTATAGACACTGAGCGTACGCATGGTTGAATGCCGCGCGTCGGGGCTTGTCGTCTGGGGGCCACCCGGTCCCAGGAGTCACGCCTGAATCGGTACTTTCGCAGGCAAGGCGCTGGAGGATCTGTGGATCTGAAGTTGGACCACCATTCCGAGGACCGTCTCACCATCGTTGAGGTCGAGGGTGAGATCGATGTCTACACCGCGCCCAGATTGCGTGAGCTCCTGATCGACCTGGTCAACAAGGGGAACTTCCACCTCCTGGTCAACATGGAGAAGGTCGACTTCCTTGACTCAACGGGACTTGGCGTCCTGGTCGGCGGGCTCAAGCGAGTTCGGGCGCACGACGGCTCACTGGAGCTGGTCTGCACCCAGGAGCGCATCCTGAAGATCTTCCGGATCACCGGGCTGACCAAGGTCTTCGGGATCTACGCCTCGGTGGAGGAGGCCAAGGAAGCCCACGGCCGAGACAAGTAGCCGTGGCTACCGTCGAGCTGACGTTCAGCGCTCTCCCCGCGCACGTGCGCACGGCACGCCTGGTCGCCACGGCGATCGCCAGGCGCACCGGCGTGGCGGAGTCGCTGCTGGACGAGGTACGGCTCGCCGTCGGTGAAGCGTGCTCCCGGGCCGTCGAGGCGCATCGCCTCCACTGTCCGGGGGAGCCGATCCGCATCGAGCTACGTGATGATCTGGGGCGCTTCGAGGTGACTGTCACCGACTCCGCCCCGAGTGATGAGCTGGAGCAGGAGCGCGAGCTGTTACGGTTCGACGATCCGCTCGGGCAGCTTCCCGACACCATGATGACCGGCTTCGGCATCGCGGTCATCGTGGGACTGGCCGACGACGTTCAGGTCTACCCCAGCCAGAAGGGCATGCGCATCCGCATGAGCTGGCCTGCGGCGACCAACGGTCTGTCTCCGGTCTGACGGCAGAGAGCCCCGAAAGCCGGGCGCGCCCATCGGGCGCGCCCGGCTTTCCGTATGTGGGCCCGCACTTTCGGGCAAAACATAATTTTGATATGTGTGGGCCAAAACCAGAGGGAAATGCGGGTTTGAGATCCGTAGTGCCACTCAGAAGAACCTTATAAGCAGGCCGGTCGATGGCAATTGCTGAACGCGCCGTTAAACAGCCGCGCGCAGAGGCTTCATATCCGCGTCGTAGCTGCGTAGACTCCCGGCACCGGCCAAGGTTTGTCCTTCGGAGCGGCCCGTGAACGGGTCCGATTCCGTGGGAAGTCTGCGGACGCAACCGGAAGCGGCACTGCCAACACCCGGAGTGCGCCGCTCCGTCAGCCGACCATTCACCGCAGCGCACTCCGGGCAGGACGTGTTCCCGTCTTGCCGAGGAGAGTCGGATGTCTGTGCTCCATCTAGCCGTTGCCGAAGAGCCAGCGGTATCCCTGAGCGGTTCTCATTTCAACATCGTGATAGTGGTGGCCGTCGTGGCCCTGCTCGCACTCGCCGTCGCCGGCGTCCTCGTGCGAGAGGTGCTCGCCGCCGGCCAAGGCACCGAGCGCATGCAGAACATCGCGCGCGCCGTACAGCAAGGAGCCTCCGCCTACCTGGCGCGGCAGTTCCGGACACTCGCGGTGTTCGTCATCCTGATCCCCTTCCTGCTCTACCTGCTCCCCGCCGAATCGACCGCCGTGGCCATCGGCCGGTCGGCTTTCTTCGTCGTCGGCGCGCTCTTCTCCGCGCTGACCGGCTTCATCGGCATGTGGCTGGCCGTCCGCGGAAACGTCCGGGTCGCCGCGGCCGCCCGTGAGACGGGCGAGAAGGTCGCGATGCGGATCGCCTTCCGCACCGGCGGCGTGGCCGGCATGATCACCGTCGGCCTCGGCCTGCTCGGCGCCGCCATCGTGGTGATCGCCTACGGCGGCGACGCCCCGGCCGTGCTGGAGGGCTTCGGCTTCGGCGCCGCACTGCTCGCCATGTTCATGCGGGTCGGCGGCGGCATCTTCACCAAGGCCGCCGACGTCGGCGCCGACCTGGTGGGCAAGGTCGAGCAGGGCATCCCCGAGGACGACCCGCGCAACGCCGCCACCATCGCCGACAACGTGGGCGACAACGTCGGCGACTGCGCGGGCATGGCCGCCGACCTGTTCGAGTCCTACGCGGTCATGCTCGTGGCCAGCCTGATCCTCGGCAAGGTGGCCTTCGGCACCGAGGGCCTGGTCTTCCCGCTGATCGTGCCGATGATCGGCGTGATCACCGCGATCATCGGGATCTTCACCACCGCCCCGCGCAGCGGCGACCGCTCCGGCATGGCCGCGATCAACCGCGGCTTCTTCATCTCGGCCGTCATCTCGGCGATCCTCGTCGGCGTCGCGGCCTTCCTCTACCTGCCCAGCAGCTTCGCCGGCCTGACCGGGGTGAGCCCGGAGATCGCCGCGGTCACCACCGACCCGCGCCTGATCGCCATCGGGGCGGTGCTCATCGGCCTGGTGCTGGCCAGCGCCATCCAGATCCTCACCGGCTACTTCACCGAGACCAACCGCCGTCCGGTGAAGGACATCGGCGAGAGCGCCCGCACCGGCCCCGCCACGGTCATCCTGTCCGGCATCAGCGTCGGCCTGGAGTCGGCGGTCTACTCGGCGCTGATCATCGGCGCCGCCGTCTACGGGGCGTTCCTGCTCGGCTTCGGCAACGTCACCATCGCCCTGTTCGCCGTGGCCCTGGCGGGCACCGGTCTGCTGACCACGGTCGGTGTGATCGTGTCGATGGACACCTTCGGCCCGGTCTCCGACAACGCGCAGGGCATCGCCGAGATGTCCGGAGACGTCGACGGCGAGGGCGCCCAGGTCCTCACCTCGCTCGACGCCGTGGGCAACACCACCAAGGCCATCACCAAGGGCATCGCGATCGCCACGGCGGTGCTCGCCGCGACGGCGCTGTTCGGCGCCTTCCGGACGGCGATCGAGACCCAGCTCGCCGGCGCGACCCAGGGCGTGAAGGACGCGCTCGGCTCCTTCGGCACGTTCAGCCTGAGCGTCGACTCCCCGAACGTGCTGGTCGGCCTGGTCATCGGCGCCGCGGTGGTGTTCATGTTCTCCGGCCTGGCGATCATGGCGGTCGGCCGGGCGGCCGGCCGGGTGGTCTTCGAGGTGCGCGAGCAGTTCCGCACCAAGCCGGGGATCATGGAGGGCACGGAGCTGCCCGACTACGGCAGGGTCGTCGACATCTGCACCCGTGACTCGCTGCGGGAGCTGGCCACGCCCGGCCTGCTCGCCGTGCTCACCCCGATCGCCGTCGGCTTCGCCCTCGGCTACGCGCCGCTCGGCGCGTTCCTCGCCGGTGCCATCGCCTGCGGCACGCTGATGGCGGTGTTCCTGGCCAACTCAGGCGGCGCCTGGGACAACGCCAAGAAGCTGGTCGAGGACGGCCACCACGGAGGCAAGGGGTCGTCCGCCCACGAGGCCACCGTCATCGGTGACACCGTCGGCGACCCGTTCAAGGACACCGCGGGCCCGGCGATCAACCCGCTGCTCAAGGTGATGAACCTGGTGGCGCTGCTGATCGCCCCGGCCGTGGTGGCCTACGCCGACAACGTGGCGCTGCGGATCGGCGTCACCGTGGTCGCGGCGGGCATCGTCGTCGCCGCGGTGATCGTCTCCAAGCGCCGGTCGGCGAGCATCTCCCCGACCGAGGAGAACAACGTCAAGCGCGAGCGGGAGCCGATCTCCAGCTGAGCGAGGGCCGACGGAAGGGGTGCGCGGGGCCGCGCACCCCTTCCGCGCGTACGGGGCCCCTCGGTGGGAAACTTGGGCGTATGGAACAGCAGCCCTCCGGAGGCAAGTCACTCATCCTGATCCTGCTGGCGATGGCCGCGGTGTTCGCGGTGATCGTGGGGATCGCCATGTGGGCGGCGAGGTGACGACCCGCACGCTGGTCGTGCTGCGGCACGCCAAGGCGGCCCACATCCCCGGCCTCGCCGACCGGGACCGCCCCCTCACCGAGCGCGGGCAGCGCGACGCCCGCCGGGCAGGTGAGGCGCTCACCGGCATGGACCTCCGGCCCGACCTGGTGCTCTGCTCGCCGTCGACGCGGACCAGGCAGACCGCCGGGCTGGCCCTGCCCGGTGCCGACATCACCTTCGAACCGGCCATCTACCAGGCATACTCCGACGAGCTCCTGTCCCTGATCCGGCGGAGCGACCCCGAGGTCCGCACGCTGATCCTGGTCGGGCACAACCCCGGTGTCCACGAGCTGGTCCTGGACCTCACCACGGGGGACGACGGCCCCGGCGCCACGGAGGACGACGACCCCGGTTTCCCGCCCGGCGCGTTCGCCGTCATCGAGGCCGAGGGCGAGTGGGCCGAGCTCGACGCGGGACGCGGTGTCGTCCGCTGGAGCCCCAAGGACCACTGAGCACAGCAAGGCCGGAGGCCCCGGTCACCGTACGGCCGGAAGCCCTGATCCCCGGAGACCCCGGTCACCGTACGGCCGGAAGTCCCGGCGGCCGTACGCCCGGAGGCCCCGGTCCCCGAGGTTCCGGTCACCGTACGGCCGGAGGCCCCGTCCCTGGAGACTCCGGTCACCGTACGGCCGGAGGTCACCGGTCACCGGGAGCACTAAGTGCCCGGAGGGCGGGCAGGAAGGTCACATCCCCCCGTCCTGACGACCTCGGGGGGTGGCATGCGGAAGATCGCCGAGGCGCTGCGGGGCGACTTCGTGATCTCCGGCCGGCCCGCCTGGGGGTACAGCCTGCTGTGCGCGCTGGGCATCTGCCTGCCGCTGCTGCTCGGCGTCGTGCTCGGCCGTGTCCCCCAGGGCGCGGCGGCGGCCCTGGGCGGCTATCTCACCGTCTTCGGGGACGCCCCGGGCCTGCCGTACGGCGAGCGCGCCCGCAAGCTGCTCGTCGCCACGCTCATGGTCACCCTGGGCTCCGGCCTCGGCGCGCTGATGCAGCCCCACCCCTGGCCGGCCGTCGCCGTGATGGGACTGGTCGCCCTGGCCGGCGGCTACTGGCCGGTGATCAGCGTCTCCTCGATGCTCGCCGTGGCCCTGGCCTACTTCGCCCCGGCGGGCATGAGCGTGCCGGTCCGCATGGAACTCGCGGCGGCCGGCGGCCTGCTGATGACGCTGCTGCTGGTGGTGCTCTGGCCGGTGCGCCGCCTCCAGCCGCTCCGCGCGGCCCTGGAGGAGGCCGGCGCGGCGCTCGCCGACCTGCTGGAGGCCGGGGGGCGGGCCCCGCTGTCCGACGAGAGCTGGGAGGTGCTGCGCCGCCGTGCTGGGACCGCGGTGGACGACGCGGCCCGGGCCTTCTGCCTCTACCGGGTCTCGGAAGAGGACGACCGGGCCCTGCGGCGGCTGCTGGCCACGCTGACCCGCATCCTCCACGAGACCGTCGCCCTGCGCGTGCTGCGGGCGGCGGCCGCGCAGGCCGACATGGGCACCGAGTGGGCCGGAGAGCTGGAGGAGGCGGTCGGGCCGCTGGCCCGCGCGCTGCGGGAGGCGGTGTCGCTCGGCGGTTCGGCCGCGGTGCCCGAGGCGCTGGAGGCGATGGGGCACTTCGCCGAGCGGGTCGAGGAGGTCCGCCGCTCCGCCCACGCGGGCGAGGCGCCGCTGCCCGCGGCCGCGCTGCTCGGACAGGTCCGCCGGTGCCTGGACCGGATCGGGATGGCGGTGCGGTCGGTGGCGCAGCAGGCGGCCGAGGGGGTCGAGATCGGGCCGCGCCTGCCCAGGTTCGGCCGGTTGCGCAGGCCGGTGTTCTCCACCGGGTACCACCCGGTGCGGCTGGGCCTGGCGGTGTCCCTGGCCATGGCGCTGATGCTGGTGATCCACGAGCACTACGCCAAGTGGTTCGTGGTGACCGTGATCGTCAGCCTCCGCCCGGCGTACTTCGACACGGTCGAGCGGGTGGTGCTGAGGACGGCCGGCACCGCGGTGGGCTCGGCGGGCGCGGCGGTGGTGCTGGCGGTCGCGCCCGGCCACCTCTACCTGCTGCTGTTCATCGCGGTCTGCGCGGTGCTGGGGTTCGCGCTGCGAGGGGCCAGCTACGGTTACTGGACGATCTTCGCCACCCCGCTGTCGCTGATGCTGTCGGACTTCTCCCTGCCGCTCGGCTGGGGCGCGGCGGCGGCCCGGGTGGTCCTGACGGCAGCCGGCGGGATGCTGGCGCTGGCCTTCGCCCGGCTGCTGTGGCCCCGGGGGCAGCGGGCGGAGCTGACCGGCAGGGCGGTGGACATGCTCGGGCGGCACGCGGCGCTGGTGCGGTCGCTGATCGACCAGGACCCCGACGAGGTCCGCGCCAGGGTCTCCTCGGCAGCCGACGCCGCCGACCGGTTCGCCGCCTCCCTGGACCGGCTGGACAAGGAGCCCGGGGGCAGCGCGCCGCGGCGGCTCAGGGACGCGGTGACGGCCGCCCGGCGGCTGCGGGACAACGCGCTGGCGCTGTTCGCCGTGCCGCCGCCCAGCGAGGAGTCCGGGCCGACGGCGACGGTGCTCGACATGGTCGCCGACCGGCTGGAGAACGTCGCCGAGGCGGTCGGGACGGAGCGCCCCGAGACGCCGCCCGACGATCTGGACCGCGTCCTGGACGAGCTCGGCGCCCACGTCGACGTGCTGACGGCGCGCCGGCTGGACGAGGTGGCCGGGGGCGCGGCCGATCAGATGACCGGGGTGCGCCGCGGGATCATGCACGCCGCCGCGGCGCAGCCGACGCTGAAGGGGCTCAGCGCCGAGGCTCTCCGGCTGGCGGCGCTCACCGCTCCACGAAGGTGACGCCGTCTTCGGCGTCGGCGGCCTCGACCTCGGCGCGGGGGATGCCGAGCAGGTAGAGGATCGAGTCGAGGTAGGGCACGTTGACCGCGGTGTCGGCGGCCTGACGGACCACCGGCTTGGCGTTGAACGCGATGCCCAGGCCGGCCGCCGCGATCATGTCCAGGTCGTTGGCGCCGTCGCCGATGGCCACGGTCTGGCTGATCGGGATGCCCGCCTCGCGGGCGAAGCGCTCCAGGGCCCGCGCCTTGCCGGGGCGGTCGACGATCTCGCCGACGACCCGTCCGGTGAGCACGCCGTCAACGACCTCCAGGGTGTTGGCCGCGGAGTAGTCGATGCCGAGATCCTGGACGAGGGAGTCGGTGAGCTGGGTGAACCCGCCGCTGACGATCGCGAACCGGTAGTCCAGCCGCTTGAGCGTCCGCACCAGCGTGCGGGCGCCGGGGGTGAGCACCAGCTCCTTGCGGACCTTCTCGAAGATCTCCTCGGGGAGACCCGCCAGCAGCGCGACCCGGCGGCGCAGCGACTCGGCGAAGTCGAGCTCGCCGCGCATCGCCTCCTCGGTGACCCGGGCGACCTCATCCAGGCAGCCCGCGTGCTCGGCCAGCAGCTCGATCACCTCGGCCTGGATGAGCGTGGAGTCCACGTCCATCACGATCAGCCGCTTGGCCCTGCGGTGCAGGCCGGTCCGCTGCACGGCCACGTCGACCTGCTGCGCGTGCGCCTCGGCGGCGAGCTCGGCCCGGAGCGCGTCGGGGTCGGCGCCGGAGACGGCCAGCTCGATGCAGGTCACCGGGTAGTTGGACAGCCGCTCGATCCGGTCGATGTTGGCGCCGGCCGCGGCGATCCGGCCCGAGATGCCGGCCATCGCGGCGGGCTGCAGGGGCGAGCCGAGCACGGTGACGTGCAGCCGCCCCCGGCGCCGCTTCTCCTGCGGGTCGGAGCCGGTGGACAGCTCCACGTGCAGGCCCATGTCCTCGGCGGTCCGCTCGACCGCGGTCCACAGGGCTCCTATGGTGCTGCCCGTGCCGGTCGGGGTGTCGCCCGCGTAGGCGACGAGGACACCCAGGGTGAGCCGGCCGCGGATGACGACCTGCTCGACGTCGGCGACGAGGACAGGGAAACCGGCCAGGACGGAGAAGAGCCGCGAGGTGACCCCGGGGCGGTCGGGGCCGGTCAACGTGATCAGAAGCGTGCGCTGGTTCATCGGTATCTAAGCTACTTGGCCCCGGAATCGAGCGTGAATGCGGTTCATCATCCGGACGCCTGAAGTTCGCGGTCCCCTTCCGCCCCGCGTCACCTGCGACTGTCTTCATGAACTCATGACGACCATCCCCGCAGAGCAACGCCTCGCTCGCTACACGGTCGGGCTGGCCACCACCGCTGTCGAGATGCGTGCGGCCCAGCGCCTGCGCCACCGGGTCTTCGCCGAGGAGATGGGCGCCCGGCTGGACACCCCCATCACCGGCCTGGACGTCGATCCGCTCGACGCCTACTGCGACCACCTGCTGGTACGGCACGGCGGCACGGGTGAGGTCGTCGGCACCTACCGGCTGCTCGCCCCCCGCCGGGCCGACCGGTTCTACGCCGACTCCGAGTTCGACCTCGGCGCGCTGTCCGGGATCCGGGCGGACCTGGTCGAGGCGGGCCGGGCCTGCGTGCACGCCGACCACCGGTGCGGCACCGTGGTCGGGCTGCTGTGGGCGGGCATCGCGCGCTACATGCTCGCCGGAGGGTACGGCTGGCTGGCCGGGTGCTGCTCGGTGCCGGTGGCCGACGCCGCGGGGGTCATGGACCGGCTGCCGCTCGCCCCGCCGGAGTATCGCGTCACTCCGCACCGCCCCTGGCGCGGCGGCCGCGCCGCCGGGCGGGTCGCGGTGCCCGCCCTGCTGCGGAGCTACATCCGGCTGGGCGCGTGGGTCTGCGGGCCGCCCGCCCACGATCCCGAGTTCGGCACGGCCGACTTCTTCGTCCTGCTGTCGATGGCCAACCTGGACCCTCGCTACCTGCGGCACTTCCTGGGAGCCCCCGCATGAACCCGTGGCTGCCGGTGGCGCCGTGCATGCCCGCCACCTGCCTCACGCCACCGGCCGCGGGGGTGTCCCGGCCGCGCCGGGCCCTGCGGCTGGCGGCCGTCGCGCTGTCGGTCCTCGCCGGGGTGGTGCCGGCGCTCCTCGCCCGCGGGTCCGGTACGGCGGGGCGGGTCCGGCTGGCGAGCCTCTGGTCCCGGCTGGTGCTGCGGGCCCTCGGGGTCCGGATCGAGGTGCGGCGGGGCTTCACCTTCCTGGCGGGTTCGGCCGCCGGGCTCCGCGTGGTCCCCGTCTCCGAGGCGGCCCCGCTGATCGTGGCCAACCACGTCTCGTGGCTGGATCCGCTCGTCATGTCCGCCGTGCTGCCCTCGCGCCCGCTGGCCAAGCACGAGGTCCGGAGGTGGCCGCTGATCGGCCTGCTGGCGGCGGGGGCGGGTGCGCTGTTCATCGACAGGGACCGGCTGTCGGCGCTGCCGGAGGCGGTCGGCCGGGTGGCCGCGGCGCTCGGCGAGGGCCACCCGGTGACCGCCTTCCCGGAGGGCACCACCTGGTGCGGCCGGGAGATGGGCGCCTTCCGGCCGGCCGTGTTCCAGGCGGCGCTGGACGCCGGGGCCCCGGTGCGGCCGGTGGCGATCAGGTATCTGGGCCCGGACGGGCTCCCGGCCGGCGTGGCCGCCTACGTCGGCGACGACACCCTGCCCGCCTCGATGCTGCGGGTGGCGGCGTTCCGGCGGCTGACCGTGGAGGTGACGCTGCTGCCCCCGGTCCAGGCCCGCGACCGCAGGTCCCTGGCCTGGGCGGCGGAGTCCTCGATCGCCTCCGTGGTGATCGCCCCGGCCGTGCACGGTGTCCCGGTCGCGGCCTGAGCCCGGCCGTGCACGGTGTCCCGGTCGCGGCCTGAGCCCGGCCGTGCGGGGTGTCCCGGTCGCGGTCTGAGCCCGGCCCGCGTGCCCTCCGGGGGCGCTGTCCGGACCGGCCGGGCCGGGGCCGATCCGGCCCGGCGTGTCACCTCGGTCCGAGGTAGGCGATGACGGCCGCCACCCGCCGGTGGGTGTCGGGGCTGTTCTCCAGGGCGAGCTTCAGGAAGATCGAGTTGACGTGCTTCTCGATCGCGGAGACCGACAGGTGCAGGGCGCGGGCGATGCCGCCGTTGGACAGGCCGTGCGCCATCTCCCGCAGCACGTCCAGCTCCCTGGGGGTCAGCTCGGCGGGCGGTGGGTTGTCCCGCACCCCGCGCTTGGCCAGCAGGCCCTCCACGACCTTGGGGTCGATCACCGACCCGCCCGCGGCCACCGACCGGATCGCGCCGAGCAGCTCGTCGATGTCCCCGACCCGGTCCTTGAGCAGGTACGCCCGGCCCTCGGTGCCGTCCCTGAACAGGTCCAGCGCGAACATCGCGTCGGAGAACTGGGAGAGCACCACGACCCCGATGTCCCGCGAGGCGCCCCGGATCCGGTGCGCGGCGTCGATCCCCTCCATGCCCGCGCGCACGAGCCCGGCCGAGCCGGGCATCCGGATGTCGGTGACCACCACGTCGGGCCGGAGCCGCCGGGCGGCGTCGAGCAGTTCGTCGGCGGTGCCCACGGCCGCCACCACCTTGATCTCCCCGGATGTCTCCAGGAGCCTGCGGGTGCCCTCCCGCACCAGGTAGTGGTCCTCGGCCAGGACGACCCTGAGCTCAGTCATGGACCGTGCGGTATCCGGAAGTGGTCATAGGCAGATCCTGCCCGGTGCCGGGCCCGGACGGATATGAGGTTGTCCGCACGCCTGCGGTCCGTGCCCCGCGCGTCCGCCGTCCCGCGGCCCGCGCGGGGTCCGGAGAGCGGAGAGCCCCCGTCCTGGGGCAGGACGGGGGCCCTCACGGCGTGCGGCTAGCGCGTGATCCTGGTCTTGACCTTCTTCACGAAGTACCAGCTCTTGATGCCCATACGCTCGTACTCGTCACGGCTCAGGTTGTCCGCGCCGGTCGGCTCGTCGTAGGTGTCGACGCCGAGGACGGCCTCGGCGGTGCCCTTGGACTTCTTGCCGAGCTTCACCATGATCTTGATGCTGTCGTACTCGCCCACCTCAAGGGCGTAGGGGGTCCAGCACCAGAAGCCGTCCTCGTACCAGTCGCACTCGGTCCCCTTGGGCGCGCCGACTCGGACGACCTTGGACCCCTTGGGCAGCACGCCACCGAGGTAGTAGGAGGTGGCCTCGTAGGGGCCGGTGTTGGTGGCCTTGATCGAGTAGGTGATCGTCGCTCCGGCCCGGGCCTTGCTCGGCGCCGAGATCTTGACGTCGAAGGAGGAGTAGGGGTCGTCGGCCTTCTGGACGGCCGCGGCCGGGGCCTTGGTGGGAGCGGCCGAGGCCGGCGTGGCGAGCAGGGTCGTGCCCGCGAGCGGAATGGCCAGGGCCAGAGCGGCGATCTTGTGGATCGGGTGGCGCATTAAACGTCTCCCAGTTGAGGGGTGCGAGGGCGCTGCGGTCGCCCCCGTGAAAGTCCGCAGCGTTTTATCACACATATTAGATAAAGTAAAAATTATCTATGTAAAGTGATTTATTGGGGCATCTACCGGACGGCGGCGGCTGTACAGAACGGCCGGGGTCCCGCGCCGGGCCGCCCGCCTCGCACGGACCGCCCGCCTCGCACGGGCCGTCCGCGTCCGCCGTCCGGACGCTGACTAGGGGATGATCCGGGTCTTGACCCGCACGTACTTCAGGTCGCTGCCGACGTCGATGCCGTGGATGTTCAGGGTGTCGAGCCCGCCCGCGGGGACGTCGATCGACGCCGAGGCGAACTCGGCCGACGCGGTACCCCGCGCGCTGCTCCTGAGCCAGACCTTGACCTTGACCGTGGCGGTCCGGCCCGGCCGCAGGGTGTCGAGCAGGCAGCCCACCTCGCGCCTGTCGACGTCGCAGACGGAGCCGGAGGGGCCGGTGATCTGGACCTTGCGGGCCTGCTTGGGGACGTAGCCTCCGATGTAGGCGATGTCGGTGGACCACTCGCCGACGTTCTTGGTCTTGAGCGTGTAGGTGATCGTGTCGCCCGCGTAGGCCCGGCGCGGGTAGAAGGCGGTCAGCTTCAGCGGCGAGAGCGGTGGGTTCACGTGGGCCGCGGCCGGCGCGGCCGGGACGGCCGGGGCGGCGTTCGCGGTGCCAGGGGCGAGGAGCAGGCCTCCCGCCAGGGCGATGACGGCGGAGGCGGTCAGGTGCCGGCGCATTTCTTACTCCAGTCGGAATCAGGGGTTCCCCGTTGTCTGCTGGGTCCAGCATGGGACGTCCGACTTGGAAACCCCTTGTGCCTGACTGGCTATCGGACGATCAGGTGGACATCGCCGAATTCGTGCCAGAGATAACCCTCCCGCAGAGCCTCCCGGTAGCTCCGGGAGAGCAGCCCGTCCCCGGCGATCGCCGACAGCATCAGCAGGTGGCTGGAGCGCGGCTCGTGCAGGCCGGTGATCAGGCCGTTCACCGCCCGCACCCCCGACGAGGGGGTCACCAGGTGCGAGGTCCAGCCCCGCGCGGCCCGCAGCGGCCCACCGGCCGACGCGGCCGTCTCCAGGGCCCGCACCACGGTCGTGCCCACCGCGATCACCCGGCCTCCGGACCGGCGGGTGAGCTCGACCTGCCGCGCGGTCGGCCCGGGCACCTCGAACCACTCCGGATAGGGCGGCTCGTCCTTCTCCGGCGAGGCCACCCCGGTGTGCAGGGTGATCGGCGCGACGCCGATCCCGCGCGAGACCAGTCCGGTCACCAGCTCCGCGGTGAACGGCCGTCCGGCGCTGGGCATCTCCGCGCTGCCGGGCCGGACCCCGAACACGGTCTGGTAGTCGGCCAGGGGCCAGTCCCGCTCCACGTAGGAGTAGCGGATCGGCACGCCGTAGCGGCGCAGGTAGGCGGGGACCTCGCGGTCCAGCCGGGCCCGCCACAGGCGCGGGGTCTCCCGCTCCAGCAGGCGCAGCGTGGCCCCGCCGGGCAGCGGCAGCCACTCTCCGGGCGCGCCTCCCTGGTAGGGCTCGCCGGCCGCGTCCGCCTCCGTGGCCGCGTCCCCGGCGGGCCCCCGCCGCCCGCGCGGGTCCCGCCCGGCGGACGCGCCCGCGCGGCCGGGCCCGGACCTGCGCTCCACCCGGCGGCGCAGCTCCACCAGCCAGGTCCCGTCCTCGCGCTCGGTGGAGAAGTGCACCGCCAGCCGGTCGAGCCGGACCGCGGCCGGGAGTGTCGCGGAGTTGTTGACCACCAGCAGGTCGCCGGGGCTGAGCAGGCCGGGCAGCTCGGTGAAGGTGTGGTGGGCGATCTCGCCGGTGGCGCCGTCGGAGACCAGGAGCCGCACCCCGTCGCGGGCCAGCCCCCGCGCCTCCGGCGGCTCGTGCGCCTCCAGGTCGTGCGGGAGCACGAAGTCGGGGGCCATGGCGTCGGCCGCGGGCGCGCTCACGCCTCCTCCTCCGCCGGTCCCGCCGGCCGCCGGCCGTGACCGCCGGGCCGCCCGCTCATGAGTGGCTCACCCGGCCGCTCGCCGGACGCTCCTCGATCAGCCGCCGCAGGGTGGGCACGACCGTCTCCGGCGCCGGGGCCGCGGCCGCGTCCCCGGCGCCGATCGCGTCGGCGAGCATCGCCGTGTTCATCTCGCCCGGGTCGACCCACCAGACCGCGACCCGCTGCTCCTCGACGGCCAGCACCTTGGACAGCTGCTCCAGGGCGGCCTTGGTCGCGCCGTACCCGCCCCAGCCCTCGTACGCCTCCACCGCCGCGTCGGAGGAGATGTTGACGATCGCGCCCCGCCGCTCCCTGAGCCAGGGCAGGGACGCCTGGACCAGCGCCAGCGGGGCCAGCACGTTGGCCCTGAACAGGTCTTCGAGCACGTCGAGCGGGTAGCCGGCCAGGGGCGGCAGCGGGACCGCGCCCAGCCCGGAGGCGTTGTTGACCAGCAGGTCCAGCCCGCCGTGGTCCTGTACGGCGTGCGCCAGCCGGTCCCGGTGGGCCGGGTCGGCGACGTCCCCGGCGAGGGCGAGGGCGCCGAGTTCGTCGGCGACGGGCTTCAGCGCGTCCGCGCCCCGCGCGGTGAGGATGAGCCGCCAGCCGTCGGAGGCCAGGGAACGGGCCAGGGCCAGGCCGAGCCCGCGGGAGGCGCCGGTGATGAGTGCGGTCTTCGTCATGGCCTCGACGGTAGGGAGCGGACCGCCCGCCCACATCGGCCGCGGGACCGGCCCCCCATGGGCTGATGGACCTAAGACCCATGGCGTAACGCCGCGGCGGACCGCGGCGCCTAGAGTTTTCCCGTGAACGAAGACCAGGAGGCCGTCCTGCACGCGGTGAGCTCCGCCGTGCTCGCGGTGACCAGGCATCTGTCGGTCCGGGAGGTGCTCCAGGTCATCGTACGCTCGGCGCAGCAGCTGCTGGACGCCCGCTATGCCGCCCTCGGCGTGCCCGACGACGAGGGGGCCTTCGCCGAGTTCGTCGCCGAGGGCATCTCCGACGAGGAGTGGGAGGCGATCGGGCCGATGCCCCGCCAGCACGGCATGCTCGGCGCGATGCTGCGGGAGGGCGCGCCGGTCCGGCTGCCCGACATCCGCAGGGACGCCAGGTTCGAATACTGGCCGCGGGCCCATCCGGTGCTCAAGGACTTCCTCGGGGTACCGATCCGCGACGGCGACCAGGTGCTCGGCATCGTCTTCCTGTCCAACAAGCGGACCCCGGGCGGTTTCACCGAGGCCGACCAGCGGCTGCTCACCATGTTCGCCGCGCACGCCGCGATCGCGCTCACCAACGCCCGCCTCTACGAGCGGGGCCGGGAGCTGGCCCTGGTGGAGGAGCGCACCCGGATGGCCCGGGAGCTGCACGACGCGGTGACCCAGAAGCTGTTCTCGCTCCGGCTCACCGCCCAGGCGGCGGCCTCGCTGGTGACCCGCGACCCCGACCGGGCGCTGGGGGAGCTGGAGCGGGTCGAACGGCTGGCGGGGGAGGCGCTGTCCGAGCTCCGCGCGGTGATCGTGGAGCTCCGGCCGGCCGAGCTCGACCGCCACGGCCTGGCCGAGACGCTCGGCAAGCACGTGCGCCTGCTGGACCGGCTGCACCCGGCGTCGTTCACCTTCGAGGAGATGGCGATGTGCCCGCTCGAACCGGCGACCGAGGTGGCGGTGCTGCGGGTGGCCCAGGAGGCGCTGCACAACGCCTCCCGGCACGCGGCGGCGCGCGCCGTGGACGTCCGGCTGGGCTGCGAGGCGGGCCGGGTGGTCCTGGAGGTGCGGGACGACGGGGCGGGGTTCGACGTGGCCGCCGCCGCCGGACGGGGGCTGGGCATCGCGTCGATGGAGGACAGGGCGCAGGCCCTGGGCGGGAGCGTGCGTGTGACGTCGGGGTCCGGTCGAGGGACCCTGGTGCGGATGGAGGTGCCGGTGTGATCCGCGTGCTGATCGCCGACGACCACCCGGTCGTCCGGCAGGGCCTGCGCACCTTCCTGGACCTGCAGGACGACCTCGAGGTGGTCGGGGAGGCGGCCGACGGCACCGAGGCGCTCGCCCTGGTCGCCTCCCTCGCCCCCGACGTGCTGCTGCTCGACCTGAAGATGCCGGTCCTCGACGGCCTCGGCACACTGGTCGGGCTGGGCGAGCGCGGGCTCTCGCCGCGCGTGCTGGTGCTGACCTCGGTCAGCGACCGGGAGGACGTCGCCCCGGCGATGCGGGCCGGCGCGTCCGGGTTCCTCTACAAGGACGTCGACCCCGTCGCGCTCGTCCAGGCCATCCGCGCGGTCCACGGCGGCCAGGTGCTGCTGGCCCCCGAGGCCGCCGAGGCGATGCTGTCCGCCCCCGCCTCCGCGCCGGCGGCCGGCGGGCCCGTGGCGCCGCTGACCGACCGGGAGCGCGAGGTGCTCACGCTGATCGCCTCGGGCCGCTCCAACCGCGAGATCGCCCGGGAGCTGGCGGTGGCGGAGAAGACCGTGAAGACCCACGTCTCCAACGTGCTGATGAAGCTGGGCGTGCAGGACAGGACCCAGGCCGCCCTCTACGCGGTACGGCACGGCCTGGCCTGATCCCGCCCGCCCGGGAGCCGCCGGAGCGGGAGCTAGACGAGTTCGGTGATGGCGTGGTGGGCGGCCACGCGTGCCCGCCGTACGGCGCGGTCGAGGTCGCGCAGGGCCTCGCTCCGGGTGACGATCTGGCCGGAGGTGAGCCCCCGGTCGTCGGCGACCTGGAGCACCGCGGTGAGCCGGGCGGCGAGGGCGGCGACCCGGTGGGCGCGGGCCGGGTAGCCGGGGGCCAGGCCGTCGTCGACGGTGCTGACCCGCCGGTGGCCCTGGGCCGGGCCCTCCACGCCGAGCAGCGCGTCGGTGGCCGCGCGCATCGCCATGGTCAGGGCGTGTTCGGCCTCGGCCAGGGAGGGGATGTCGGGGGCGTTAGTGCTGGCCTCCAGTACGCTCCAGCGCACCCCGGCGTACGATGACCCGCGGCGGTCCCGCACGGGGACCAGGCCGAGGCACCTGCCGGCAAGCACGGCTGTCGCCGCCTGTCCGGCCTCGATGGCCGCGGAGTTGAAGGGGGGCGGTCCGGTGAGTCCGAGCGGGTCGCCCGCCACGGGGAGCGCCAGGCGCAGGGATTTCATGCCCTCGACGCGCAGGTCGGCGAGGAAGCGGCGGAGGGGGAGGTCGCCGTCGTCTCCGGCGACGAGTTGGGGGCCGGCCTGCCGCTCCACGCGGTCGGCGGCCTCGTCGAGGCCGACCTGCCCGGTGAGCCAGGCGTTGCCCCAGCAGACCAAGGTGGCCGAGATCGGTGAATCAGGGTGCACCGATCCACGATATGCGCTTGTCCTGCAATAGGTTTTGTTCGAGTGATTCACGAGGAGGCGTAGGGATGGGCGGTCAGGTGCTTCGGCTACAGGACGTCACCGTCCGCAGGGACGGGGCGGCCCTGCTGCGGGACATCGAATGGACCGTTCACGAGGACGAGCGGTGGGTCGTCATCGGCCCCAACGGCGCGGGAAAGACGACGCTGCTGCAGGTCGTCGGGGCGATGCTGTTCCCCACCGAGGGCATCGTGGAGATCCTGGGCGAGCGGCTCGGCCAGAGTGACGTGTTCGACCTGCGACCCCGCATCGGGCTCGCGAGCGCCGCGCTGGCCGAGAAGGTGCCGCCGGAGGAGAAGGTCATCGACCTGGTGCTCACCGCCTCCTACGCGATCCTCGGCCGCTGGACGGAGGAGTACGACTCCAACGACGTCACCCGTGCCGTCGAGCTGATCGACCAGCTCGGCTGCGCCCACCTGATCCGGCGCCGGTTCAACACCCTGTCGGAGGGCGAGCGCAAGCGGGTGCAGATCGCCCGGGCGCTCATGCCGGACCCCGAGCTGCTGCTGCTGGACGAGCCCGCCGCCGGGCTGGACCTGGGCGGCCGGGAGGATCTGGTCCGCCGCCTGGCGACGTTCGCGCACGACCCGAAGGCGCCCACGATGGTGCT
This sequence comes from Streptosporangium brasiliense, assembly GCF_030811595.1. NCBI lineage: Bacteria > Bacillati > Actinomycetota > Actinomycetes > Streptosporangiales > Streptosporangiaceae > Streptosporangium > Streptosporangium brasiliense. The sequence continues at coordinate 1,194,038 of NZ_JAUSRB010000002.1, read as the reverse complement.
GGTCACCCACCACGTGGAGGAGGTGCCCAGCGGGTTCACCCACGCGCTGCTGCTCCGGCACGGCTCGGTGATCGCCCAGGGCCCCATCGACCACGTGATGACCGCCGAGAACCTGTCGCGCACCTTCGGCGTCCCGCTCAACCTGGAGCGCGGGTCCGACGGCCGCTGGTACGCCCGGGCGCATCATTTCTGAGACCCTTATCGGCTGTTCAAGAGCCGGCAACGGTAAAACGAAATAGCATCTCGGAGCGGGTGACCTGGTTGACTCGACCGTCCGGGGTGGCTGATGGAAACGCTTGTCGCCGCATTCGTCGTGGTGGCCGCCGCGGGGTTCTCCCTGTTCCGGGCGGTCCATGTCGTCCCCCAGGCCAGCGCGGCGATCGTGGAGCGGCTCGGCCGCTACCACCGCACGCTCGATCCCGGGCTGAGCCTGGTGATCCCCTTCATCGACCGGATCAGGCGGACGGTCGACCTGCGCGAGCAGATCGTCTCGTTCCCGCCGCAGCCGGTGAGCACCTCCGACAACCTCGTCGTCTCCGCCGACACGGTCGTCTGCTTCCAGGTCGTCGACCCCCGGGCCGCGACCTACGGGGTCGCGGACTTCCGGGCGGGGATCGAGCAGCTCGCCGTGGCCACGCTGCGCGGCGTGGTCGGCGCCGTGGAGCTGGAGCGCGCGCTGACCTCGCGTGAGGAGATCAACGCCGAGCTGCGCCGGGCGCTCGGCGGCGCCGCCGCGGAGTGGGGGATCCAGGTCAACCGGGCCGAGCTCAAGACGGTCGACCCGCCGGCCTCCGTCCAGGAGTCGATGGAGCGGCGGTTGCGCGCCGACCGCGACAAGCGGGCCGCCGTCCTCGCCGCCGAGGGGCACAAGCAGGCGGCCATCCTCACCGCCGAGGGGCACCGGCACGCCGAGGTGCTGAAGGCGCGGGGCGAGGCGGAGGCCGTGGTGCTCAGGGCCCAGGCCGACGCCGAGGCGGAGGCGATGCGGGCCAAGGGCGAGGCCGACGCGATCGGCATGATCTTCCGTGCGATCCACGAGGGCCGGCCGGACCGGCGGCTGCTGGCCTACCAATACCTGCGGACGCTCCCGGAGATCGCCAGGGGCGGCGCCAACAAGGTGTGGATCGTGCCGTCGGAGCTGGGCAGGGCGATCGAGAGCCTCGGCTTCTTCGACGCGAAGGACACCCCCGACGCCGATTAGGGTCCGTCCTCCTCCTAGCATCCGGTGAGTGCCGTGCACCGTCCGTGGGCGCGAGCCGTACGAGTGAGGAGGGCGTCATGACGCCGTGGGAGGCCGTCGCGATTCTCGCGGCCGGGGTCGGGGCCGGGGGCATCAACGCCGTCGTCGGCTCGGGATCGCTGATCACGTTCCCGACGATGGTGGCCGTGGGGCTGCCGCCGATCGTGGCCAACGTCTCCAACAACATCGGGCTGGTACCCGGGTCGCTGACCGGCGCGCTCGGCTACCGGGCCGAGCTGAAGGGGCAGCGCGAGCGGCTGGTCCGGCTGGGCGCCGGTTCGATCGTGGGCTCTCTCATCGGCGGCGTGCTGCTGCTCTTCCTCCCCGCCGACACCTTCGACGTGGTGGTGCCGGTCCTGATCGGCCTGGCGTGCGTACTGGTGGTGATCCAGCCCAGGCTCAACGGGTGGCTGAGCGCCCGGCGGGAGGACCCTCATCCGCACGGCGGGCCGTGGCTGTGGCTCGGGGTGTTCGCCGCCGGGATATACGGCGGCTATTTCGGCGCGGCCCAGGGGGTGCTGCTCATCGGACTGCTCGGCAGCTTCCTCGACGACGACCTGCAGCGGGTGAACGCCGCCAAGAACGTGCTGTCGCTGCTGGTCAACGCCACCGCGGCGGTGCTGTTCATCGTGGTGGCGGAGGTGGACTGGCGTGCGGTGGCGTTGGTCGCGCTGGGAGCCACGGTCGGTGGTTTCCTCGGCGCGAAGGTCGGCCGGAAGCTGCCGGCGCCCGTATTGCGGGGTTTCATTGTTTGCGTGGGAATCGTAGCGATAATCAAACTGGTGTACGGCTAAATTCATCTGTTTTAGGGCATAAAGCGGACATGAAAGGCGACAAGGTAGAGATCGTCATCGACGCGGGCGACAGCTCGCGTACCTACGAAGTCGTCGCCACCAAGGCTGGCCGCCGGGTCGAGGTGTCCAACCGTCGCGGTGGCGTGGTCGAGGTGAGCGAGGTCACCCGTAGCGGTACGGCCGTGCGCACCGCCCGGTTCATGTCCAGCCGGATCCTCGCCCTGGTCGAGCATCCGGCCGACGGCAGGCCGGACTGACATCCGGGCGGGGCGTCCGGCGGGCCATGTCGTCCGGCGGAGACCGGCGTCGGCCGCCCCGGCCCGGAGCGCCACTCAGGGCGGCCCCGCCCCGGACCTGGAGCACCCCTCAGGCCCTGGACCCCCTCAGGTCAGGGCCGGGCGGACCTGGAGCGCCCCTCAGGTCAGGGCCGGGCGGACCTGGAGCGCCCCTCAGGTCAGGGCCGGGCGGACCTGGAGCACGCCGTCGCGCCGGATCCGGGTCTCGAAGGACGGCTGCGGAGCTGTGGCGGGGCCGTGCGCGACGGTCCCGTCCGACAGCCGGAAGGTGCTCCCGTGCCACGGGCACACCACGCAGGCGGCGCCCTCTTCGGAGATCAGGCGCCCCTGGTGCAGCGGCCCGGCCAGGTGGGAGCAGCCGTCGGCGAGCACGGTGACCCCGTCGCCGACCCGCAGCACGAACAGGTCGATGTAGCCCAGCCGTCTGGCCACCGGACGCCCGTCCGGCAGGTCCCTGAGCTCGCACAGGTCGTGCCAGCCCAGCGGGACCAGATGGGCGACCGACTCGGCGTGGTTGGCCCCGGCCGCCTGCCGGTAGGCCAGGTGACCGCCGAGCTGGCCGCCCAGCCCGGCCGCGCCCAGCGCCGCGAACGCCAGCATCCGGCCCTTCCGCTCGTCCCCGGACAGCCGCAGCGCCAGCGAGCCGGCGTAGAGCCCGAAGGCGGTCAGGTTGGCGATCGCGTGCACGAATCCGACCCGCTGCTGCTCCCGGTGGAGGGCGGACCAGTCGGTGATCCCGGCCGCGACGGAGGGCAGGGCCGTCGCGAGGCCGGTGGCGAGCACCGTCCGCGCCGCGCGCGGCTCGGAGTGGGTCAGGTCGAGCACCGCGGTCGCCGCCCAGCAGCCCAGGGTGAAGGTGACGAGCGGCGGGTGGAGGGGCTTGCCGGTGGGGACCCCGTGCAGCAGGTCGCGCAGCCGTCCAGGGCCGATCCGCCGGCGTACGGCCTTGGCCGCTATCCGGATCGGCCGGTCCATCCTGGTCGACCGTTCGATACGGCCGGCGAGGTCGACCGGGGGCACCAGGTGCCTGAAGCTGCGGCGTTTCGTTTTGACGGTTTCCTTCACGATCGCCCCCTTCTCAACCCATAGGGACCTACCCGGGAACCAGGTTATGCACGCGCCAAATGTCCCCGGCTGATGGACAGCTCGATGATCTCGGTGGCATAGGCCCCCAGCGTCGCCGATCCCTCCTCGATGATCTTCACCTTCTCCAGCACCTGCTCGGCCGTCACCTTGTAGAGCGACCAGGTGCCGCCCTCGTTGTGGTGGTTGGCCATGATCGGCGCGATCCTGTCGAGGGCCTTGGCGAACCTGGCCTCGGGGGTCTTGCGCTCCTCGAACTCGTCCCAGAGCGCGCGCAGCCGCGCCGCCTGGTCCTCGGGGAGCAGCCCGAAGATCCGGTCGGCGGCCTTGCGCTCGATGCCGAGCTGGGCCTCGACGGCGTGGGCGTCGTAGATGAAGGTGTCTCCGGCGTCGATCTCGACGATGTCGTGGACGAGCAGCATCGCGACGACCTTGTCCAGGTCAGTGTCCGGCGGGGCGTGCTCGGCCAGGATCATCGCCAGCATCCCCACGTACCACGAATGCTCGGCGTCGTTCTCCCGCCGCGACCCGTCCATCAGGGTGTTGCGGCGGACGATGCGTCTGAGCTTGTCGATCTCCATGGCGAAGGCGAGCTGAGCGTGCAGGCGGTCCTGTTCTGGAGGGGTGGTCACCCGCGCAAGCCTAATGCGCGCCGATCCCCCTTTACCGAACGATCATGTGATCACGCGGGACTGAGCGTGACCGGCACCCCGTTGAACACGGCGTTCCCCGAAGGGACGTCGATCACAGACCCGTCCGTCAGCGTGTTCGCGTTGACCCCCGCGTGCTCGGCCGCGACCAGTTGCGCGCTCCCGGCGTGCCCCCAGCCGTGGGGCAGGCTCACCACCCCCGGCATGATCGTGTCGGTGGGTTCCAGCGGCACGACGAGCTGACCGCCCGCCGAGCGCACGAGCGCGTGCTCGCCGAGCCCGAGCCGGGTCACGTCGCCGGGGTTGATCTGCAGGGTGCAGCGGTTGCTCCCGCCGACCAGCGGTCCCACGTTGTGCAGCCAGCTGTTGTTGGAGCGCAGGTGACGGCGGCCGATCAGCACCATCTCCGTGGGCGGCGCGGCCGGCCGGCCGCGCAGCCGCGCGAGGTCGGCCACCAACTGCGGGGGCGCCAGCTCCACCCGGCCCGAGGCGGTGCACAGCACCTCCGCCAGCCGGGGCCGGAGCGGGCCCAGGTCGATGCCGTGCGGGTTGGCGAGCAGCTCGGCCAGCGACAGGCCGTAGGGGCCGAGCTTCAACATGGCGTCCAGCCGCCGCTCGGCCCCGGTGCTCCCTTCCAGCGTGGCGCGCAGCTCCGCCACCTCGCAGCCCTCGAACGGCGAGCCGGGCGTCCCGGCGGCCTTGCGGAGCAGCTGGTCGAGGATCAGCTCGTCGAGCGCGGCCGGGTCGGCCTCCGCCCCCTGTCCCGAAGCGATCATCGTCAGCCGCGCCAGGATCTCGGCCTCCGACGGCCGCCCCGGCTCCAGCGGCAGGACCGGCGGGGAGAACCTGGCGTAGTTGCGCACCGCGACGAACAGCAGCGAGAGGTCGTAGTGCGGCGTCTGCAGCACGCGCGGCGGCGGCAGGATGACGTGCGCGTGCCTGGTCGTCTCGTTCAGGTAGGGGTCCACGCAGACCATGAACTCCAGGTCGCCGAAGGCCCGGTCCAGCCGGGGGCCGCCCGGCGCCGACAGCACCGGGTTGCCCGCCACCGTCACCAGTGCCCTGACCTGCCCCTCACCCGGGGTCTCGATCTCGTCGGCGAGGGTGGCCACCGGCAGCTCGCCGTTCGCCTCCGGCAGCCCGCGGACGCGGCTGTGCCAGCGTCCCGTGGTGTACGGTCTGCGCCTGCGGCCGTTCTCCACGGCGGTCCTGGCGAACATCACCCCGCCGGGCCGGTCGAAGTTGCCGGTCAGGATGTTGACCACGTCGACCAGCCACTGCGCGACGGTGCCGAACTCCGCGGTGCAGGTCCCGATGCGGGCGTAGACCGCGGCCGCGGGGGCCGCGGCCAGCTCGCGGGCCAGCCGCGCGATCTCCCCGGCGGGCACCCCGCACACCTGGGCCATGGCCTCCGGGGTGAACTCCGCCGCCAGCCGCCGCACCTCCTCCAGGCCCTCGACCTCGACCTCGGGCGCGGTGAGGCCCTCGGCGAAGAGCGTGTGGACGATGCCGAGCAGCAGGTGGGCGTCGGTGCCGGGCCGGACGAACAGGTGCTCGTCGGCGAGGGCGGCGGTCCTGGTGCGGCGCGGGTCGACGACCACGAGTTTGCCGCCGCGCCTGCGCAGCGCCTTGAGGCGGCCGGGGAAGTCGGGGGCGGTGCAGAGCGAGCCGTTGGACTCCAGCGGGTTGGCGCCGAGCATCAGCAGGTAGCCGGTCCGGTCCAGGTCGGGCACCGCGATGGCCAGCGGGTCGCCGAGCATGAGGCCGCAGGCGACGTGTTTGGGCATCTGGTCGGCGGTGCTGGCGGAGAAGACGTTGCGGGTGCCGAGCGCGCGGATCAGCGGCGGGCCGTACAGGGCGCCGGCCATGGAGTGGGCGTTCGGGTTGCCCAGGTAGACGGCCAGCGACTGGCGGCCGTGGGCGTCGATGACGCCCCGGAGACCTCGGTCGACCGCGCGGAAGGCCTCCTCCCAGGTGGCCTCGTGCCACTGGTCGCCGGTGCGGATCATCGGGACGCGGAGCCGGTCGGGATCCTCGTCCAGGCGGCCCAGGCTCGCGCCCTTGGGACAGATGAACCCCTGGGAGAACGGGTCGTCCGGGTCGCCCTTGACCGATGTGACGTGCCCGGTGTCGTCGAGTGTGAGCCGCAGGCCGCAGACGGCCTCGCAGAGGGGACAGGTCCGGTGCGCGGTTCTCATCGGCACTCCTGAGTTCGACGAATGAACTCATGATGGCCTCCGGTGGGGGGCGAGGGAAGCCCCGCACCGGTCCCGCGCGGATCATCGGGCAGACCGGTCCCGCGCGGACGCCCGGGGGAGTCTCGGCGCGGACGTTCGGGGGAGTCTCGGCGCGGATGCCAGGGAAGGTCTCCTGCGCGGACGCCCCGGGGAGTCTCCGTGCGGACGCCCGGGAAAGCGGGAGGACCCGCGCGGGCGCGCGGGTCCTCCGAGGCCGTACGGCCCGCACCCCGGCGAGGCGCGGGCGGTACGGCGAGGGCGGGGACGGGTCAGCTGCTGATGCCCAGACCCTGGGCGACGCCCTGCCCCAGGTCCTTGTGGATGTTGGTCCAGTACTCCACGACGCGCTTCTTCATCTCGGCCGTGACCTCCGGGGCGGAGGCGTGGCCGACGACGTTGCTCACCAGGTGGGCGCGGTCGGTCTCGGACAGGACGTTCTCCCACAGGGCGCGGGGCTGGACGTAGTCGTCGTCCTCGCGGTGGAGGGTGTAGGCGGAGCGGATGATCTCGCCGCTCACCTGGTAGTTCTCACCCTCGTACAGCGCCGGGTCGGCAGCGGGGCCGCCCACCGTGTTCGGCGCGTAGACCGGGTCGGCGGGGTTGACGAAGGCCATCTGGCCGTCCTTGTTGTAGCTGTGGACGGGCGACAGCGGCCGGTTGATCGGCAGTTGCAGGTAGTTGGCGCCGATGCGGTAGCGGTGGGCGTCGGGGTAGGAGAACAGCCGGCCCTGGAGCATCTTGTCCGGGGACGGGCCGATGCCCGGCACCAGGTTGGCGGGCTCGAAGCTGGCCTGCTCCACCTCGGCGAAGTAGTTCTCCGGGTTCCGGTTCAGGACGAACTTGCCGATCGTGATCTCGGGGTAGTCGGAGTGCGGCCACACCTTGGTCAGGTCGAAGGGGTTGAACCGGTAGTCGGCGGCGTCCTCGAACGGCATGACCTGGACGTTCACGGTCCAGGACGGGTGGTCGCCGTTCTTGATCGCGGTGTGCAGGTCACGGATGTGGTAGTCCGCGTCCTGCGCGATGACCGCGCCGGCCTCGGCGTCGGTGAAGTTCTTGATGCCCTGGTCGGTCTTGAAGTGGTACTTGATCCAGAACTTCTCGCCGGCCGCGTTGTACCACAGGAAGGTGTGCGAGCCGAAGCCGTGCACGTGACGCCAGGACGCCGGGGTGCCGCGGTCGGTCATCAGGAAGGTGACCTGGTGGGCGGTCTCCGGGGAGAGCGTCCAGAAGTCCCACTGCATGTTGTGGTCGCGCAGGTTGGTGTCGGCGCGGCGCTTCTGGCTGTGGATGAAGTCGGAGAACTTCTGCGGGTCGCGGATGAAGAAGATCGGCGTGTTGTTGCCGACGATGTCGTAGTTGCCCTCTTCGGTATAGAACTTGATCGCGAAGCCGCGCGGGTCACGCTGGGTGTCGGGGCTGCCCAGCTCGCCGGCCACCGAGGAGAAGCGCAGGAAGAGGGGGGTCTCCTTGCCCTTCTGGAACAGGCCGGCCTTGGTGAACTGGCTGACGTCCTCGGTGATCTGAAGGATGCCGTGCGCGCCGCCGCCCTTGGCGTGGACCACCCGCTCGGGCACGCGCTCCCGGTTGAAGTGCGCCATCTTCTGGATCAGGTAGTGGTCCTGCAGAAGCAGGGGCCCGTTCGGGCCGACCGACTGCGAGTGCTCGTCACTCGGAGCGGGGATTCCCGCATCGGTCGTGGTGATGGGCCTGGTGCTCATACGCGGTCCTCCGGGGGTTCTCTTCATCGAGCGTCTTCGGAACGGCATTCAGGACACACGCCCCAGTAGATGACGTCCGCCTCGTCGACCATGTATCCGGCGTCCGACGCGGGGGCGAGGCAGGGAGCGTGTCCCACGGCACAGTCGACGTCCGTGACCTTTCCGCACTGCCGGCAGACGAGGTGGTGATGGTTGTCACCGACCCGCGTCTCGTATCGGGCGGGACTGCCGGCGGGTTCGATCCGCCGGAGCAGGCCGCCGCGGTGCAGTGCGTGCAGGGAGTCGTAGACGGCCTGCAGGGAGACATGGCCGACCCGGTCCCGCACGCCACGGTGGACGGCGTCCACATCCAGGTGGTCGCCCTCCCGCACGGTCTGCATGATCGCCAGGCGGGCCGCGGTCACCCGCAGGCCTGCCTCACGGAGCCGGTCCTCATCTCCCATGGCCCCACATTATGGGGCAAACCGGAATCATTCAAGTAAATGAGTCATCCAAGTTTGGGAGAATCAGATCTCCAACGGCCGGGTTGTGCCGCTTAGGGACGATCAGATGGCATCCTCGGATACCGATGGACACGTATATTCCGCGCCGCCTCGCTGTGGCCACCGCTGTCGCCCTCTCCTGCCTGCTCCTGGCGGCGTGCACGGCGGTCGGCGCCGCCGCGCCGACGCCGGAGCCGGACGTCGCGGAGAAGCCCACCGCCTCGGGTGAGGCCGCGCCCACGCCCGAGCGCGAGCCCTACACCATCTCCTTCGGGGGCGACGTGCACTTCGAGGGGGTGCTGCTGTCCCGGCTGCGGGCCAACCCGCGGACCGCGCTCGGCCCGATCGCCAAGGTGCTCAGCCGTTCCGACCTCGCGATGGTCAACCTGGAGACCGCGATCACCACGGGTGGCACCCGCGCCCCCGGCAAGCAGTTCACCTTCCGGGCCCCCGCCTCCGCGCTGACCGCGCTGAAGGCCGCCGGCGTCGACGTCGCCTCCATGGCCAACAACCACGGCATGGACTACATGGACAGCGGGCTGTCCGACTCGCTGGCGGCGATCAGGCGCGCGAAGTTCCCCGTCGTGGGCGTGGGCGCGGACGAGGCCCAGGCATACCGGCCGTGGCGGACGACCGTGAACGGCAACCGCGTCGCCGTCATCGGCGCGACCCAGGTGCTGGACTCCGAGTTCGTCCAGGCATGGACGGCCTCCGGCGACAAGGGCGGCCTGGCCTCGGCCAAGAACGAGGCGCGGCTGATCCAGGAGGTCCGCAAGGCGCGCAAGAACTCCGACACGGTGATCGTCCACCTGCACTGGGGCACTGAGCTGCAGAAGTGCCCGAACGAGGCCCAGCGCAGCCTGGCCCCCAAGCTGGTCGCGGCCGGGGCCGACGTCATCGTGGGCGGCCACGCGCACATCCTGCTCGGCAGCGGTTACCTGAAGAACAGCTACGTCAACTACGGCATGGGCAACTTCGTCTTCTACAACTGGGGCCCGGAGACCGGCCGGACCGGCGTGCTCACCCTGACGATCAACGGCCGCAAGGTGCTCAAGGACCAGTGGACCCCGGCCACCATCCAGGGCGGGGTGCCGGTCCCGCTCACCGGGGCGGGCCGGCAGCAGGCCGTCGCCGGCTGGAAGGCGCTGCGCGGCTGCACCGGCCTGGCCGCCAAGCCCGGCTAGGAAGATCCCCTCCTGGCCGGTTACTGTTTGGACAGTCCGTCCAACAGGAGGCCGTGATGCGGTGGGTCGAGTCCGGTGACGTGCGGCTGGCGCTGTTCGAGGAGGGAGACCCGGCCGCTCCCACGGTCCTGCTGGTGCATGGCTACCCCGACACGCACCGGGTCTGGGACGAGGTCGCCGCCCTGCTGCGGGACCGCTTCCACGTGGCCCGCTACGACGTCCGGGGCGCCGGGCGCTCCGGTGCCCCGCGCGACGGCGCGGACTACACCTACGACCACCTGGCCGCCGACATGGCGGCCGTCCTCGACGCGCTGGACAGGCCGGCCGTGCACCTTGTGGGGCACGACTGGGGCTCCATCCAGGGCTGGGACCTGATCGGCCGGCCGGGGATCAAGGAGAGGATCGCCTCCTTCACCTCCTTCGGCGGGCCCGGCCTGGAGCAGGCCGCCCACTTCATGCGGCACGGCCGGCGCCGGGACGTCGCCGGGCAGCTGCTGAGGTCCTGGTACATCGGGGCGTTCCAGGCCCCGGTGGCCCCCGAGCTGGCCTGGCGCACCGTGCTGCCGCGCGTCCTGACACGGGTCATGCGGGTCTCCGAGGGGATCGCCCCGCGCCCCGGCCATCCGGCGGACACCCTCGGCAAGGACGGTGCGAACGGCCTCGGCCTGTACCGGGCGAACATGTTCACCGCCGGCCGCGCGCCCCGCAGCGAGCCGGTCGTCGAGACGCCGATCCAGCTCATCGAGGCCACCAGGGACGCCTTCGTCTCGCCCGCGCTCCTGGCCGCCCTGCGCCCGTGGGCGCCGCGGATGTGGCACCGGCGGATCACCGCGGGCCACTGGGCGCAGCGCAGCCGTCCCGAGACGATCGCCAGGATGATCGCCGAGTTCGCCGAGCACGTCGAGGGCGCGCCGCCGTCCAGGGAACTGCGCCGGGCCCGGGTGGGGGACCACACGCCGTACGGCGACGGGCCGGTGGGCGACCACACCTCGTACGGCGACGGGCCGGTGGGCGACCACGCGCCGTACGACGACGGGCTGGTGGTCACCGGGCCGTACGACGACGGGCCGGCGGGAGCCGCCGGGCCGTTCGAGGACCGGCTGGTGGTGGTCACCGGGGCGGGCGCCGGGATCGGGCGGGCCACCGCGCGGGCCTTCGCCTCGCACGGGGCGGAGGTGATCTGCTCCGACATCGACCTCGCCGCCGCCCGGCGCACCGCCGACGACATCTCCAGGACCTGGCGTACGGCGCACGCCTACCGGGTGGACGTCGCGGACGCCGCGGAGATGGAGCGGTTCGCCCGGCTCGTCCGGGACGAGCATGGAGTGCCCGACATCGTGGTCAACAACGCCGGGATCGCGGTCGCCGGCCCGTTCCTCGCCCACTCGCTCGAGGACTGGCGGCGGACCCTCGACGTCAACCTGTGGGGCGTCATCCACGGCTGCCGGCTGTTCGCCGCCCAGATGGTCGAGCGCGGCGAGGGCGGCCACATCGTCAACATCGCCTCGCTCGCCGCCTTCGCCCCCAGCAGGACGCTGCCCGCCTACTCGACGTCGAAGGCGGCGGTGAAGATGCTCAGCGACTGCCTCCGGGCGGAGCTGGCCGGCCAGGGGATCGGGGTCACCGCGATCTGCCCCGGCTTCGTGTCCACCGCGATCGCCGGCAGCACGACCTACGTGGGCGGCCGAGCGCCGCAGGCCCGGGCGGTCACGGCCGCGAGGGCGGAGAGGGCGCTGGCCATGCGCGGATACCGGCCGGAGCGGGTGGCCGCGCACATCCTGCGGGCGGTCCACCGCGACCGGCCGGTCGTCGCCGTGAACGCCGAAGGGAAGATCGGCTACGCGCTCTCGCGGATCTCCCCGGCCGTCCTGCGCCGCCTGGCCAGGCTCTCCGGCCCGGGAGAAATCCCGTGATTGCCGAAGAGAGACTGACCTGGAGGGGGTCCGGCGGGCAAGATGGTGGGGTGTCCCCCCTGTCTGCGGAGGAGCCCGACGAGGCCCCACTACGGCGTCAGCCCACCCAGCGGCGGAGCGCGCGGCGCGTCGAGAGGATGCTCGACGCCTGTGCCGACCTGCTGGACGAGGTCGGCTACGACGCGCTGTCCACCACCCGCATCGCCGAGCGCGCCGGGGTCGCGATCGGCTCGGTCTACCAGTTCTTCCCCGACAAACGGGCCATCACCCAGGCGGTGACCCGGCGGCACGTGGAACGCTTCATCTCCCGCGTCGGCAGGCGCTTCCTGTGGGAGGACTACGCCGGCTGGTGGGACGCGGTCGACGCGATCATCGACGAATACGTGGAGATGCACAGGACCGTTCCGGGCTTCCGGTCCCTGCACTTCGGCGACGTGGTCGACCTCAACCTGCTCGACGGGGTCTCCGACAACAACACGGTGATCGCGGGCCGGCTGCGCGGGCTCCTCCTCAAGGAGTACGGCCTGGCCGACAGCGAGGAGCTCGACCTGGCCATCCTCGTGGCGGTCGAGGCCGGGGACGCGGTGCTCAAGCTGGCCTTCCGGCGTGACCCCGCCGGGGCCCCGGAGATCGTGGCCGAGGCCAAGCGCCTGGTCCGGGGCTACCTCAACCGTCAGTTCGCCGGCAGCTCGGCCTGATCGGGCCCGGTCCCCGTGGGGATCCGCCGGAAGGGGCCGGACAGTGGCGGTGCTCCCTCGCCGGACACGCGCCGGTCTTCGAGCGGGCTCCGCTCCTCGGACATGCTCTGCTCGGAGATGACCAACTGCTCCTGGGGCTCCCGCTGGCCGCGCCCGCGCCGCTGCTCGGCGGAGGGGGGCCGGCCCCAGGTCTCGCTCCCGCGGGGCTCGGCCGCCTCGGGGCCGGCCGGTCTCGGCTCGGGCGGCAGAGGCTCGAACCTCAGCCCCTCGGTCGGCCGGGGCTCGGCGGACGTCGGCCCGGCAGGCGGCGGCTCGGCCGGCAGGGCCTCCACCGGGACGGGGATGAGCGCGGCGGGCATGGGCGCCTTCCGCCGCCTCGGATGGGACGGCGGCAGGACCTCACAGGGCATCGCCGGCACGGCGATCGTCTGGATCTGGGGCACGTCCTGGACCGGTGCGAGAAGCCGCTCCTCGCGGAGCCGGCTCTCCAGGGTCACGAGATCGCGGTAGGTCCGCTGGACGGCGTCCATCCTGGCGGAGAGGTATCCGGCCGAACCCGGGACGAGCACGGAGAGACCGACCAAGAACGTCAGCGTGAAGGTGGTCTGCTTGGACATGCCCATCGCAGCTCCTTCGAACAGTAGCGTCCCGCTGGCAGGAGTCGCCTGCCATATGCCCGTTTTCCTGCGGTAACACGCGTACTGTAGTCAATCGTTTACGAGGGGTTGCGTAAGGAATACCTGCCGTTGTGCGGACGTAGTCGAGCGCCGCTCGGTACTCTCGCGATGTGGCGCATGTGACACATGAGCAACTTGATCGGTTGCTTGAGCGGGCACTTCTGGCCGATGATCATGGAGACCTCGCCCGGCGGCTGGAAGCGCTGGTAGAGGCATACGTGTCCGGCGACATCTCGCGGGCGGAGATCCTGATGATCGCCGCAGAGGAGTGGCGGCAGGCCGGACAGCCCGCCCGCGCTCTCGACTGCCTCCAGCGGGCGGTGGACGACGGCGGCGAGGTGAGCATCGACCCCCGGGCCGAGATCGCCGACACCCTCTTCGAGCTTGAGCAGGCGGACGAGGGGCGGGAGGTGATCGAGGCGATCCGGGCCGACGGCGGGGTCACCCCGGCCACCGCGCTCACGGTCGCCGAGACCCTGGTCGCCTACGGGGACCTGCGTGAGGCCCATCGCTGGGCCACCGAGGGGGCCCAGGGGGCGGCGAGGGGCAGCGGGGAGCACACCGCGCTGCTCCGCACCCGCTACCGGATCCGGGTGGATCTCGGCCTCCCTGAGGACGAGCTCGACGCCCTCCTCGACGCCTCCCACTGACCCGGCGGGCCACACCGGCTCACCGGGACGGACCGTTCCACCGGTGCCGCACCCCGTGCGGCACCGGTCCCCGGGACGTCGCCGCACGGGCCGTACCGGGCTCCACGGGCGGCGACTCGCTGGGGCGGCCCTGCTCGGGCGGCCCTGCTCGGGCGCTCCTGCTCGGGTGGTCCTGCCGGTGTCTAGCGGAGCCCGAGGTCCGGGAGCACCCGGTCCAGGACCGGGAGCTCAGCGGTCTCCTCGGTGACCTTCGGCGGGGCGACCTCGACCGGGGCGGTCTCCGGCAGGTCCGGGACCTTCACCTCGGGCTCGACGGCGGCGGGGAGCTCCTCCGCCACGCCCTTCACCGAGACCGGGCGCTGCAGCGGCACGGGCAGCGGCACAGTCGTGCCGGACAGCGCGCCGGACGGGTCCGTCAGGCCCGGGACCTCGGGGACCGAGGGGACCGCCGGGGCCGGGAACCTGACGAGGTCGGTGCCCGGGGTGCCCGGCAGGCCGGGCAGGTCCGGCGCGGCGGCCAGGGTGCCGGCCGGGGCGTGGCCCGCGAAGCCGGGCATCCCGGAGGGCAGCGCGGGCATGCCGGCGCCCGCCGCGACGCCGGCCGTGTCGGCGAAGCTGGTCACCGCCGAGGCATGGGAGAGACCGGGCAGCCCGGCGAGCCGTGCGAGCCGCTCCATGGCCATCGGCACCTCGCCGTCGGCCGGGACCGTCATCCGGCCGACGCCCGTGGCCGCCCTGACGTCGCCGGTCTCGTCGCAGACGGCCGCCACCGACCCCGGTGTCTCCAGCAGCTCCACCATGTCCCGTCCCTGGCAGGACACGTCGCCGGCCGACGCGGGAGCGGCCCCCGACCAGCTCACCCCGGCCGTGAGCGCCGCCACCGCGAGGATCCCCCGGATGCGCCGTGATGTGTTGGACATTCACGTCCCCCTGTTGTTTTCGGTAGTCCGACGACTGCCGAAGGTAACATCGGGGGTCTGCCGAGGGGTGGGCTTAACCCAATGCTGGTCAAGCCCTTACCCGGACGGTGCAGTCAGGCCCTCACCGGGCCGATCTCCAGGGTGTCGTTCGCCTTGTCGAGGTCGACCAGGACCTCGTCGCCGTCCTGGACCTCGCCGGAGAGCACCTCCTTGGCCAGCTTGTCGCCGATCGACGACTGGACGAGGCGGCGCAGCGGCCGGGCGCCGTACAGCGGGTCGTAGCCCGTCAGCGCCAGCCAGTCGCGCGCGGCCGGGGTCACCGTCAGCGTGAGCCGCCGGTCGGCCAGCCGTCTGGCCAGGTGCGTCACCTGCAGGTCCACGATCCTGGACAGCTCCTCCACGCCGAGCGCGTCGAACAGGATCACCTCGTCGAGCCGGTTGAGGAACTCCGGCTTGAAGGAACTCCTGACCGCGTTCATCACGGCCTCGCGCTTGGCACCGTTCTCCAGCGCCGGGTCCACGAGGTATTGGGAGCCGATGTTGGAGGTGAGGATCAGGATGACGTTGCGGAAGTCGACGGTCCGGCCCTGCCCGTCGGTGAGCCGCCCGTCGTCGAGCACCTGGAGCAGGATGTCGAAGACCTCGGGGTGGGCCTTCTCGACCTCGTCCAGCAGCACCACGGTGTACGGCCTGCGCCGCACGGCCTCGGTGAGCTGGCCGCCCTCCTCGTAGCCGATGTAGCCGGGCGGGGCCCCGACCAGGCGCGCCACGCTGTGCTTCTCGCCGTATTCGCTCATGTCGATGCGGACCATCGCCCGCTCGTCGTCGAACAGGAAGTCGGCCAGCGACTTGGCCAGCTCGGTCTTGCCGACGCCGGTGGGGCCGAGGAACAGGAAGCTGCCGGTCGGCCGGTCCGGGTCGGAGATGCCCGCGCGTGCCCGCCGTACGGCGTCGGAGACCGCCTGGACGGCCTCCTTCTGGCCGATCAGGCGCCTGCCCAGCTCCTCCTCCATGCGGAGCAGCTTGGCGGTCTCTCCCTCCAGCAGGCGTCCCGAGGGGATGCCGGTCCAGGAGGAGATGACCTGGGCGATGTCGTCCGGGCCCACCTCCTCCTTGACCATCGGGTCCTCCGGCTGGGCGGCCGCGCTGGCCTCGGCCAGCTCGGCCTCCAGCTTGGGCACCTCGGCGTACATCAGCCGGGAGGCGGCCTCGAAGTCGCCGTCGCGCTGCGCCCGTTCGGCGGCGCCGCGCACCTCGTCGAGCTTCTTCTTCAGGTCGCCGACCCGGTTGAGCCCGGCCTTCTCCCGCTCCCAGCGCCCGACCAGCGCGTTGAGCTCCTCCTGCCGGTCGGCGAGCTCCTTGCGGAGCCGCTCCAGCCGCTGGATGCTGCCCTCGTCGGTCTCCTTGGCGAGCGCGAGCTCCTCCATCTTCATCCGGTCGACGTTCCGCTGGAGCTGGTCGATCTCCACCGGGCGGGAGTCGATCTCCATGCGGAGCCGGGAGGCGGCCTCGTCGATGAGGTCGATCGCCTTGTCCGGCAGGAACCGGGAGGTGATGTAGCGGTCGGAGAGGGCGGCGGCGGCCACCAGCGCGCTGTCGGCGATCTGGACCTGGTGGTGCGCCTCGTAGCGGCCCTTGAGGCCGCGCAGGATCGCGATGGTGTCCTCGACCGTGGGCTCGCCCACGTAGACCTGCTGGAAGCGCCGCTCCAGCGCGGGGTCCTTCTCGATGCGCTCGCGGTATTCGTCGAGCGTCGTCGCGCCGATCATCCGCAGCTCGCCCCGGGCAAGCATGGGCTTGAGCATGTTGCCCGCGTCCATCGCGCCCTCGGCGGCACCCGCGCCGACCATGGTGTGCAGCTCGTCGATGAAGGTGACGACCTGGCCGTTGCTCTCCTTGATCTCGCTGAGCACGGCCTTGAGGCGCTCTTCGAACTCGCCGCGGTATTTCGCCCCGGCGACCATCGCGCCCAGGTCCAGCGCGACGAGGCGCTTGTCGCGCAGGCTGGAGGGGACATCGCCGGCGACGATCCGCTGGGCCAGGCCCTCCACCACGGCGGTCTTGCCGACCCCGGGCTCCCCGATGAGCACCGGGTTGTTCTTGGTCCGCCGGCTGAGCACCTGGATGACCCTGCGGATCTCCGAGTCACGGCCGATCACCGGGTCCAGCTTGCCGGCCCTGGCCCGCTCGGTCAGGTCGACGCCGTATTTCTCCAGCGCCTGGTAGGTGTCCTCGGGCGTCTCGCTGGTCACCCGGGCGTGCCCGCGCACTTTCTCGAAGGCGTCGAGCAGGGCGTTGGGGGTGGCGCCGCGGGACTTGAGCAGCTCGGCGATCGGGCCGCCGTCGGTGGCGAGGCCGACCAGCAGGTGCTCGGTGGAGACGTATTCGTCCTCCAGCCGGCGGGCGCGCTGGGCGGCGGTGTTCAGCGCGGTGAGCAGCTGCCGCGAGCTCGACGGGGCGCTGACCGTGGCGCCCTGCGCCTTGGGCAGGGTGGCGAGCTGCCGCTCGGCCTCGGTGCGCAGCTGCTTCCAGTCGGCGCCGACGGCCTCCAGCAGGGGTATGGCGGTGCCGCCGGTCTGGCCGAGCAGCGAGGTGAACAGGTGAGCCGGGGCGACCTCCGGGTTGCCCTCGGCGGCGGCGCGCCTGATGGCGGAGGAGACCGCCTCCTGGCTCTTCTGGGTGAGCTTGTAGTCCATGGTTGTCTGCCCTCACTCCGTTCGGCGGCTGAGGCGCCGATGACCGGTGCCCTCACCGGTCGCGGGTCCGCCTGGCCCCCGCGCTCCGCAGGTGAAGGTCACCGACGCGCCCTCGCGTGTCGGTTGCGACGCTGAGCGTCGCGGCTCGCCCCCCGAGCCTCCGTGACTCAGGCGGGTGGCAGTTGGTACTGGATCAGTGCGCGGATCATGGTCATCTCCGCGCGCAGCCGGTGGTTCTCGTCGCGCAGGCGCAGGGCCTCGGTCTCCAGCGCCAGGATGCGTTTGATGCCCGCGAGGTTGATGCCCTCCTCCTGGGAGAGCCGCTGGACCTCGCGGAGCATCACGATGTCACGGGTGGAGTAGAGCCGCCCGCGTCCTGACGTGCGGCCCGGACTGACCAGGCCGAGGCGGTCGTACTGCCGGAGGGTCTGCGGATGCAGACCCGACAGCTGCGCGGCCACCGAGATCACGTAGACGGGGGTGTCGTCCGACAGATCGAAGTAGTTGGCTTCCATGGCTACTCGCTTCTGGCCTGTTGGATGAGGTCGGCCCGCGGGTCACCGCCCGCCGTGGCGTCGCGGAACTCCTCCAGAGCGTTGCGCGCCTTGTCCTCGAGCTGCTGGGGCACCAGGACCTCGACCGTGGCGAGCAGGTCGCCCTTGGTGCCGTCCTTGCGGGGCACGCCCCTGCCCCGCACCCGGAAGGTGCGGCCGTTCGGGGTCCCCTCGGGGATGCGCAGGGTGACCGGCATTCCCTTGAGGATCGGCACCTTGATCTCGGCGCCGAGCGCCGCCTCGGTGAAGGTGACCGGAACGGTGATCGTCAGGTTCTCGCCGGTCCGGCCGAAGACCGGGTGCGACTTGACGTGGATCTGGACGTACAGGTCACCGGCCGGCCCGCCGTTCTCGCCGGGCGCGCCCTTGCCCTTGAGCTTGATGCGCTGGCCGTCGCCGACCCCGGCCGGGATGCGCGCCTGGATCGTGCGGGTGCTCCTGCCCCGCCCGCTCCCCTCGCACACCGGGCACGGGTCGTCCACCAGCAGGCCGCGGCCCTTGCAGTCGCGGCACGGCTCGGAGAAGGCGAAGTTGCCCAGGTTACGGCTGGCCGCGCCGGTGCCCTCGCAGGTCGGGCAGACCCGCGGGGTGGTCCCGGCCTTGGCGCCGGTGCCGCTGCACGCCGTGCACGCCGAGGAGCTGGTGAGCCGGAGCGAGACGGTGGCGCCGTCCACGGCCTCGCCGAACGAGAGCGTGACCTCCGACTCGATGTCCTGGCCGCGCCGTGCCCTGGTGCTGGTCGTCCCGCCGGTGCGGCCGGCGGAGCCCCGGTTGAACAGGCCGCCGAAGATGTCGCCGATGCGCTCCCCGGCGCCGCCCTGCTGCTGGTTGGTGCCGCCGAACAGGTCCCCCAGGTCGAAGGGGAACCCGCCCCCGCGGGAAGCCCCCCCGGCTCCCGCGTAACCGCCGAGTCCCGATCCGAACAGCGTCCGCGCCTCGTCGTACTCCTTGCGGCGCTTGGTGTCGGACAGGATGTCGTAGGCCTCGGAGACCTCCTTGAACTTGGCCTCGGTCTCCGTGCTGCCCTGGTTGGCATCCGGGTGGTACTGCCTGGCCAGCTTCCGGTATGCCTTCTTGATCTCTTCGGCGGTGGCGGTCTTGGGCACACCAAGGACGGCGTAGTAGTCCTTCTCCAGGTAGTCCTTGGTGCTCATCTTCCGTTCCTTCTCAAAGAGGGGGTGTCAGTTGTCGTTCGAGGTGGACTCTTCGGGCTCGGCGACCGCGACCCGCGCCGGGCGGAGCACACGCTCGCCGATCCGGTAACCGGACTGCAGGATCTCCACGCAGGTCGGCTCGGTGACGTCGGGGGAGTAGCTGTGCAGGAGCGCCTCGTGCACCGTCGGGTCGAAAGGCTCGCCCTTGGTGCCGAAGGCACTCAGTCCCAGCTTCCCGGTGGCCGCCTCCAGCGACTCGCTCACCTTGGCGAAGCCGCCGGTGAGCTCTCCGTGGTCACGGGCCCGGCCGATGTCGTCGAGGACCGGCAGCAGCTCGGCCAGCACGCCGGCCACCGCCTGCTCCTTGACCGCGCTCCGGTCCCGCTCGACCCGCTTGCGGTAGTTGGAATACTCCGCCTGGAGGCGCTGCAGGTCCGCGGTGCGCTCGGCGAGCTGGGTGGCCAGCTCGACCGAGGCGAGGTCGGCGGCCGGAGCAGGCTGTCCGGCCTGCTCCTTGACCGCCTCGCGGACCTCGCCCGTCTCCGGGTCGATCTTGCGGTTGTCGCGGATCACCGGCTCCTCCGCGGAACCGTTCTCACGCGTGTTCACGCTCGCGCTCCCCTCGGCTCTCCCGCCGTCACTTCTTGCCGTCTTCGCGCTTCGGCTCGTCGTCCACGATCTCGGCCTCGACCACGTCCTCGTCGGCCTTCTGGCCGGCCGCGTCGTCGGCGCCGGCGGCGCCGGCCTGAGCCTCGGAGCCCTGGGACTGGGCGTAGATCGCCGAGCCCATCTTCTGGCTGACGGTGGCGAGCTTCTCGGCCGCGGTGCGGATCTCGGCCGAGTCGGTGCCCTCAAGCGTCTTCTTGAGCTCGGCGAGCGCCTCGTTGACCTCGGTCTTGATGTCGTCCGGGACCTTCTCGGCGTTCTCGCCGAGGAACTTCTCGGTCTGGTAGACGAGCGAGTCGGCGTTGTTGCGCGTCTCGGCGTCCTCGCGGCGCTTCTTGTCCTCTTCGGCGTAGGACTCGGCCTCGCGCATCATGCGCTCGATGTCGTCCTTCGGCAGCGCGGAGCCGCCGGTGATCGTCATCGTCTGCTCCTTGCCGGTGCCGAGGTCCTTGGCGGAGACGTTGACGATGCCGTTGGCGTCGATGTCGAAGGTGACCTCGATCTGCGGGATGCCGCGCGGCGCCGGGGCGATGCCGGTCAGCTCGAAGGTGGCCAGCTTCTTGTTGTAGGCGGCGATCTCGCGCTCGCCCTGGTAGACCTGGATCTGCACCGACGGCTGGTTGTCCTCGGCCGTGGTGAAGACCTCCGAGCGCTTGGTCGGGATCGTGGTGTTGCGCTCAATGATCTTGGTGAAGATGCCGCCCTTGGTCTCGATGCCCAGCGACAGCGGGGTCACGTCGAGCAGCAGGACGTCCTTGACCTCACCCTTGAGCACACCGGCCTGGAGGGCGGCGCCGATGGCCACGACCTCGTCCGGGTTGACGCCCTTGTTGGGCTCCTTGCCGCCGGTCAGCTCCTTGACGAGCTCGGCGACCGCGGGCATGCGGGTCGAGCCGCCGACGAGCACCACGTGGGCGATGTCGGAGACCTTGATGCCGGCGTCCTTGATGACCTGGTTGAACGGGCCCTTGGTCCGCTCGAGCAGGTCGGCGGTGATCCGCTGGAACTCGGCGCGGGTGAGCTTCTCCTCCAGGTGGAGGGGGCCCTCGGCCGAGGCGGTGATGTAGGGGAGGTTGACGGAGGTCTCCGACTGGCTGGAGAGCTCGATCTTGGCCTTCTCCGCCGCCTCGCGCAGGCGCTGGAGGGCCATCTTGTCCTTGGTCAGGTCCACGCCGTGGGCGTTCTTGAACCGGGTCGCGAGCTCGTCGACGACGCGCTGGTCCCAGTCGTCACCACCGAGGTGGTTGTCGCCGCTGGTGGCCTTGACCTCGACGAAGCCGTGGCCGTCCTCCTGGCCGACGTCGAGCAGGGACACGTCGAAGGTGCCGCCGCCGAGGTCGAAGACGAGGATGGTCTCGTCCTTCTCCTTGTCCAGGCCGTAGGCGAGCGCCGCCGCGGTGGGCTCGTTGATGATGCGCAGGACGTTGAGGCCGGCGATGGTGCCGGCTTCCTGCGTCGCCTG
The DNA here is from genome assembly GCF_030811595.1 of Streptosporangium brasiliense. NCBI lineage: Bacteria > Bacillati > Actinomycetota > Actinomycetes > Streptosporangiales > Streptosporangiaceae > Streptosporangium > Streptosporangium brasiliense. Next base: position 1,172,961 of record NZ_JAUSRB010000002.1, on the reverse strand, counting down.
GCGCTGGGCGTCGTTGAAGTAGGCCGGGACGGTGATCACCGCGTCGGTGATCTTCTCGCCCAGGTAGGCCTCGGCGTCCTGCTTGAGCTTCTGCAGGACGAAGGCGCTGATCTGCTGCGGGGAGAACTTCTTGCCGTCGATCTCGACGGACCAGTTGGTGCCCATCTCGCGCTTGACCGAGCGGATCGTGCGGTCCACGTTGGTGACGGCCTGCCGCTTGGCGACCTCACCGACGAGGACCTCGCCGTTCTTGGCGAAGGCGACCACGGACGGCGTGGTCCGCGAGCCCTGCGCGTTGGCGATGACGGTGGGCTCACCGCCCTCGAGGATCGAGACGACGGAGTTGGTCGTCCCCAGGTCGATACCTACCGCACGTGCCATGAGTACGTCCTTGTAGTCAAAGTTGAGTCGGTCAGACTCATAGTGGAACCTCGCACGAGGTTTGTCAAACGACTTGAGTCTATGTCGCTCAACCCTGTGGGGCGTGAAAGCATTCCCGCCTTCCGGGAAACAGGAGGCGTTCCCTGTCTCCAACGAAGGAGCACGCATGATCGCTCCCACTGATCCCGGTCCGGGGGCCGAGACGTGATCGGCTCCCCCGATCTCGGGCTCGGGCTCGGGCCCGGGGCCGGGGCCGGCGAGTGGTCGCCGCGCGACGACTTCGACCGGGTCTTCGACGCCCACTTCGCCGAGATCCACCGCTACGTCGCCCGGCGCCTGGACACCGACGCCGCCGACGACATCGCGGCCGAGACCTTCCTCGTGGCCTTCCGCGACCGCGACCGCTTCGACGCCGAGCGGGGCGGCGTCCGGCCCTGGCTGTACGGCATCGCCACCAACCTGCTGGCCAGACACCGGCGGAGCGAGGTACGCCGCTGGAAGGCGCTCAGCCGTATCGAGGCGGCAGGTCATGTGGACAGCCACGAGAACGCCGTGGCCGTCAGGGTCGTCGCCGGGCAGGTGACCGGCCGGCTCGCGGGGGCGCTGGCCGGCCTGGCCAAGCGCGACCGCGACGTCGTCCTGCTCGTCGCGCTCGGCGGGCTCGCCCACGCCGAGGTGGCGGCCGCGCTGGACATTCCCTACGGGACCGTGGCGTCCCGGCTGAACCGCGCCCGCAAGCAGCTCCGCAGGGCACTGGGCGACGTCAACCCACTGGAGGCCGCCGATGGATGAGATCACCCTGCTGGCGTCCGCCCTGCCGGACGCGCCGCCGCCGACACCCGAGGCCGTCGCCCGCGCCCGCGCCCGCCTGACCACTCATGAGGTACGGCGCCGCCGTCACCCCACCTGGACACTGATCATTGGAGCCTCCATGGCCACCACCGCCGTCATCACCGCAGTCGCGCTGGCCGCGACCCTTCTGGCGCCGGCGTCACCCCCGGCGCTGGGGACACCGAAGACCGGTGGGCAACTGCTCCTGGAACTCGCCGACAGGGTGGAGAAGCTGCCGTCCGGGACCGGCGCCTACTGGCGTCTCCAGGCGACCAACGTCAGCCGCTATCCGGTCGGCAAGGAATCCGCGCGCTACTGGATCGCGTTCAGAAAGAACACGGTCCAGTGGACCCCGCGGGAGCCGGGAGACCTGTACGTCGAGGCGAAGGAGTCATCCGGCACCGGGCCGGACACACCGGGGGACGAGAAGATCTGGCGGAAGCAGGGCTCGCCCAGGCGCTGGAACCCGTTCGCGTGCGAGGACTCTTCTCCCGGCTGTCCCATCCTCACCGACAAGCCGTCGCCACGTCAGTACCGGATCATGGACAAGATCACCGACATCGGCATGGCCGGCCTCACCGTCGCCGAGCTGGACGCCCTCCCGACCGATCCGGCGCGGCTGCGGGAGCGCCTTGAGGGCTACCGCAAGGACTTGCAGAAGCAGGGCATCACACATCCCGGGGAGACATTCCTCCAGCAGGCCATGTTCGATCTGGCGGTCATGCCGGCCCCTCCCGGACTCCGGGCGGCGTTGCTGCGCCTGTACGCGGAAGAGCCCGAGGCCAGGACGGCACGGGAGGACAACGATCCGCTGGGCCGCCCCGCCGTCGCCGTCGGCCTCGGCGCGAGCCGTGCCCAAGTGGGCACCCGCGGGGTGCCGACCAAGCAGGAAATCCTCCTCGATCCTCGGACCGGTGAGGGCATGGCCCTGAGAATGGTCACGACGGCCGCGGAAGGCGGGGTCCCGAAGGGCACCGTGATGATCTACAGGGTCATCGACAAGATGGGTTGGACCGATGAGCGGCCCAAGCTTCCCTCGGGCTGCCGGCTGAAGGCCGGCGTCACCTGCCGCTGACCCCTCCGCCACGGCTCCCGCCGCGCGGCGGGAGCCGTGGCGGGCACAGGTCAGGGCTTGGCGCCGTCGACGACCTTGCGATCGCCGAGGGGGGCCTTGAGCTTGACGGTCGTCACCTTCTGGACGGCGATGGCGATGCAGGCCATGTTCCGGGCCTTGGCGCTCGGGCCCTCCCAGAGGGTGACGGTCACCCGCTTGGAGGTCTCCTTGACGCTCACACGGTCGAGCACGGTGCACGGCTCCACCCCGGACCACCAGGTGATCCGCAGGCTCCGGCCGTCCTTGGACGGCTTCGCCGTCAGCCACCGCACCTTGCGGGGGTTGACGGTGTGGCCCTGGGGCCTGGTCGCCCGGGGGCCCTGGGAGGGCTCGACCCGGGGGGCCACCGTGTGGGCCACCGGCCTGGAAGGGCCCGCGCCGGTGGTCGCGGCACCGGTGACGGCGCCGGCGTTGTGTTCGGCGCCGCAGCCCACGGCCAGCAGCAGGCTTCCGGCCAGAAGAGAGGTCGCGATCATACGCATACCCTTACAACGGACCGGGCCCCGGCCCGGTTCAGTGCATCCGGACGTCGCGCTGCAGGACCTCGGTCATGACCATCGAGACGGTGACGAAGTCGTCGTCGATGTGCAGCACGGTCAACCCGTGGTGCACGGCCGTCGCGCACAGCAGCAGGTCGATCGGTCCGGCGGAACGGTGCTGCCCTTTCTGGGTGAGTTTGTACTGGGCGTTCTCCACCCAGCGCCATGCGGCCTTGGGGACCGGGACGGACTTGCACAGGGCCTCCAGCTCGGCCTCCAGATCGTCGCGATGTGCGGGACCGGTCGCCGAGTAGAGGAACTCCGTCCTGGTCGGTTCGCAGATGCTCAGCACCCCGGATGCGATCCGGTCGGACCAGGCGTCTCGGGTCTCGGGGGTGCGCAGCAGGTGCCAGATGGCCGAGGTGTCGGCGAGATAGCGGATCAAGAGAGGAACTGCCGCCGCGCCACCTTGGCCGCCTGCCGAGCCTTCATCGCCTCGTCGAACTCACCCCGTTCCGCACGGGCCGCCAGCTTCTCCAGCGCTTCGATCCGCTTGACCCGGGCGACGTATTCGCGCAGGGCCGCGTTCACGGTGTCCTTCTTCGTCGAGGTGCCCAGCATCCTCATGGCTTCGGCGAGAGCTTCGTCGTCTATGTCGATCTGGGTGACGGTCACTCCACCCCTCCAATGTTGGTTACCACTAAATGCATTGTATATCGCCACCATAGGCGGCTGCCGGGGTCCGCGTGGGTGGATCCCATAGGCTGGTCAACCACTTCTCCTCAGGCAAGGTGCGCTGACATGATCGCGATTCTGGGAACCGGAAAGATGGGCGAGGCGCTGCTGTCGGGGCTGCTCCGGGCCGGGTTCAGGCCGGGTGACGTGATGGCGACCGCGCGGCGTGCCGAGCGGGCCGCGGCCCTCAGGGAGCGCTACGGCGTGCAGGTGGTCTCCAACGCCGAGGCCGCCAAGGGCGCCGACACGATCATCCTCGCGGTCAAGCCGCAGGACATGGGGTCCCTGCTGGCCGAGATCGCGGCGCACGTCCCGGCCGACCGGCTGGTGATCTCGGCGGCTGCGGGCATCACCACCTCGTTCGTGGAGTCGCGGCTCGGCGCCGACATCCCGGTGGTCCGGGTCATGTCCAACACACCGGTCCTGGTGGACGAGGCGATGAGCGTGATCTCGGCGGGCGCCCACGCCTCGGAGGAGCACCTCAGGCGGGCCGAGGACCTGCTCAAGCCGGTCGGCAAGGTGCTGCGCATCCCCGAGACGCAGCAGGACGCCGCCACCGCCCTGTCCGGCAGCGGCCCGGCCTACTTCTTCTATCTCGTCGAGGCCATGGTCGACGCGGGCATCCTGCTCGGCATGCCCCGCACCGCGGCCCTCGACATGGTCACCCAGTCGATCGTCGGCGCGGCCATCATGCTCCGCGACTCCGGGGAGCACCCGGTGATCCTGCGCGAGGCCGTCACCTCCCCGGGGGGCACCACCATCGCGGCCATCGCCGAGCTGGAGAGGCACAGCGTCCGCGCCGCCTTCCTGGCCGCCATCGAGGCCGCCAGGGACCGCAGCCGCCAGCTCGCCGGGGGCTGATCACCCGTCTTTTAGGAAACTTTCCTTAATAATGCATAATTCCCGCAGGACTCCGGCGGGAATGAGGCGATCGTGGCGCAGGCCGTACAGACCGGTGATCGGCGGGGACAGGCGGGGCCTGCGGTCTGGTCACGGAGTTTCGCGCTGTTCTTCACCGCGCGGTCCGTCTCCATGCTCGGGGCCGCGATGATCCCGTTCGCGACGGCGGTCGGCGTGGGCGGGCTCGGCTACGGCACCACCGGCGTCGGGCTGGCGCTGGCCGCGTGGATGGCGCCCTTCGCGGTGCTCATCCTGTTCGGCGGGGTGTTCGCCGACCGGTTCACGCCGCGGCGCATGATGATCGGCGCCGACACCGTCCGGGTGATGACCCAGGGGGCCGGCGCGGCGCTGTTCATCTTCGACCGGCCGCAGCTCTGGCAGATCCTGGCCGTCTCCGCGGTCAACGGCGTCGCCGCGGCGATGTACCAGCCCGGCGTATCCAGCACGGTCCCGCGGGTGGCCGCCGACGTGCAGCGGGCCAACGCCACCCTGCGCGTCTCCGAGTCGATCATGATGCTGGCCGGACCGGGCGTCGCGGGCGCCATCGTCGGGTTCTCCGGGGTGGGGGCCGTCTTCGCGATCGACGCGGCCGGGTTCGCGATCAGTGCGACCTGCCTGCTCCTGCTCCGCCTGCCGACGGTCGCGGCGCCCGCGGCCGAGGACTCGATGTGGCGCAACCTGCGCGGCGGCTGGCGGGAGTTCCGCTCCAGGACCTGGATGTGGTCGGTGATCCTGGTCTGGGCGGTCTTCGGCGTCACCCTGTTCGGCCCGATGATCCCGCTGGGCTCGGTGCTCATCACCGGGCGGCTCGACGAGGCCGCCTACGGCCTGGTCATGTCCGCCTCCGGGGCGGGCACCGTCGTCGGCGGCCTGATCGCGATGCGGATGCGCCCGGTCCGGCCGCTGATGGCCGGGGCGGTCGGCCTGTTCGGCTTCGGGCTGGAGCCGCTGTCCATCGCCGCCGGGGCGCCGCTGGCGGTCCTGATGGCCGCGCACGTGATCGGCGGCGCGGGCTGGGCGTTCTGGTCGGTCATGTGGGCCACGAGCGTGCAGACCCAGGTGCCGCCGGAGGCGCTCAACCGCGTCACTGCCTACGAGGTCGCCGGATCGACCCTCTTCGTCCCGATCGGCCAGGTGCTCGCCGGGCCGGTGGCGGGGGTGGTCGGGGCGCCGGAGCTGCTGATCGTGTCCGCGGCCGTCGCGGTCGCCGGCTGCGCCGCCCTGCTGCTGGTGCCCGCGGTCCGGGGCCTGCGCCGGGTGGTGCCGGCCTGACCGGCCCGGCATCCGGAGGTACGGCACGCCGTACTTCCGCGGAGCTGTACTTCCGCGGAGTCGTACTTCCGTGAAGGGGACGGATCTCCGTGAAGCCGTGTGATTAATCGGAATAAGACTGGATATTTCGCTCAGATGAAAACCGCCTTCTCCTCCGCGACAGCCGTGTAAACCCGTCCGCTCATCGGTGCGGTAACGTCGGCCGGGGTGGGAGATCGACCAGCGAGCGCGCCGCGACGCGTAGCGTCGCGATCAGACAGGGAGGGCGCATGAGCCGGTCCGTTCGGGTCGTCTGGGACGACGCGCTCACCTCCTACGACTTCGGCCCCGGCCACCCGCTCGCGCCCGTGCGGGTCGAGCTGACCATGGCACTGGCCAGGGAGCTCGGCGTGCTGGACGCGGTCGAGGTGGCCGGCTGTGCCCCCGCCACCGACGACGAGCTGGCGCTGGTCCACAAGCGTGACTACATCGAGGCCGTCAAGCGGGTCTCCGCGACCGGGCGGCCCGACATGGCCCACGGGCTCGGCAGCGAGGACAACCCCGCCTTCACCGGGGTGCACGAGGCCTCCGCGCTGATCACCGGCGCGAGCCTGGCCGCGGCCCGCGCGGTGTGGACGGGCGAGGCCGAGCACGCGGTGAACATCGCGGGCGGGCTGCACCACGCCATGGCCGCCACCGCGAGCGGGTTCTGCGTGTACAACGACCCCGCGGTGGCGATCGGCTGGCTGCTGGCGCAGGGGGCCTCCAGGGTCGCCTACGTGGACGTGGACGTCCATCACGGGGACGGCGTCCAGGCGCTGTTCCACGACGACCCCAGGGTCCTCACCGTCAGCCTGCACGAGAGCCCCCGCACCCTCTTCCCGGGCACGGGCTTCCCCGAGGAGACCGGGGCGGAGGGCAGCGCGGTCAACGTGGCGCTGCCGGCCGGCTGCGGCGACAGCGGCTGGCTGAGGGCCTTCCACGCGGTGGTGCCGCCGCTGCTGCGGGAGTTCGCCCCGGAGATCCTGGTCACCCAGCACGGCTGCGACAGCCACGCGCTGGACCCGCTGGCCCACATGATGCTCAGCCTGGACGGCCAGCGCACCGCCTACGCCGCGCTGCACGCGCTGGCCCACGAGACGGCGGGCGGCCGGTGGGTCGTGACCGGCGGCGGGGGATACGAGCTGGTGCAGGTGGTGCCCCGGGCGTGGACCCATCTGATCGCCGAGGTCTCCGGACACCCCCTCGCCCCGGCGACCGCCACCCCGCAGGCGTGGCGGCGGCTGGTCAGGGAGCGGACCAGGCAGACGCCGCCGCTGTCGCTGACCGATGGCAGAGATCCGGAATTTAGTGATTTCTCCGCTGGTTATGATCCAGCAGACCCGATCGACCGGGCCATCATGGCGACCAGGAAGGCCGTGTTCCCCTTCCACGGGCTGGATCCCCTCCCGTGACGCCGGCGGACACGCCCACCGGCCGGACGGGGAGTGCGGAGCGAGTGACGGAGGAGGTCACAGTTTGACAGCGCCCGGACCACGACGCACGGTGTCGCCGTTGACACGAGACGACCTCCGCGAGCACCTGATCCGCACCCGGATCGCCGGCGACGTGGCGACGAGCCGGGAGAACAACCTCGATCACTACAGGTCGCTGGCCAACCGGGACCCGCACCACATGTTCGGGCTGACGCCGGAGGGCCACTGGTCCTACCGCGACGTGCTGGCGCTGATGGCCAAGTCCGCCGGGGTGGTGGCCGACCCGGACCACTACGAGGGCCAGGACACCATCGACCCGGACCGCACGATCGGCGCGGTCGAGGCGATGGGCGACACGATCGCCGGCGTGCTCCGGACCGGCGCTCCCCGGATCCTCTTCGCCACCGGCCACCCCACCGGCCTGCTCACCATCCACATGGCCCTGGCCAGGCTGGCGCGCGAGCACGGCGCGACCCTGCTGGGCCCGGCCGAGGGCTGGTCCTACTGGAGCGCCGGGTTCGGCCGCAAGCGTGAGATCCGCTACATGGACGACGTCGCCATGCTGGCCGACCGGGGCGCCTTCGTGCACACCCACGACGCGGCCCCGATGCGGGCCATGCTCGATGAGCTCGGCGCCGACCGCCCCGATCTGGTGATCGCCGACCACGGCTGGGCCGGCGCGGCCGGCGAGGCGGGCGTCCTCACCGTCGGCTTCGCCGACAGCAACGACCCCGCGCTCTTCGTCGGGGAGGCGGAAGGCAAGATCGCCGTGACCGTCCCGCTCGATGACAACGTGCTACCAAGATATTACGATCCGCTGACACGCCATCTGGTCGAGAGGGTCGTGCGAGCCCTCTGAGACGGGGGTTGCGCAAAATGGGCCATCCCTATACGGGCTTTTCGCGCCTGCATTCCGTGGTGCTCGCCGACCGTTTGCCAACTTTTTGATGATTGTGGGCGACTCTAATAAGAGACAGTTGGTCCGTTCCAAGATCGAGGCGAGGGGCACGGTCCGGCTGCTGGCCAGCGAGTTTCTCCATTTCGCTGACATGGGGCTGCGGAGACTGAGAAAGTAGGGGGTTTGCGCACCCGGAGTCCCGACTTACGCTGACGGCAGTACACGTGCGTGAGCAATGGCACCAGTGGGGATAACCCGGAAACACGTGCGGAAGAGGCGTCCGATGGGTGCAGGCGAAAGACCTCTCAGCGAGGTGAAGTTCCTGACGGTGGCCGAAGTGGCCACAGTCATGAGGGTGTCCAAGATGACTGTGTACCGACTCGTGCATTCGGGCGAGCTGCCGGCCATCCGGGTCGGTCGATCCTTCCGAGTGCCGGAGCAGGCGGTGCACGACTATCTCAGGGATGCCTACATCGAGGCGGGTTGAAGCGGGCGGGCCCCGGGCGACGGGCGGGGTGACCGGTGAGGAGCCGGCCGGCCGCGTGGCCAGCGCGGAACGGCGGGCGACCAGCGGGCCGGAGTCTCCCGGCCGGACCGGCCGGACCGGCGGCGGAGGACCCATGCTTCAGTGAGGTAGCGGCGTGATCGCCACGCCGTGAGTTCCAGTACCCGGGATCCCCCCAGGGGCGATCTACCATGGATCGCCGGTAGTCTGTTGAGCCGGTGTGTTGTTCGCGCACCGGATTGACAATCTCGGCTACCAGCTACCTGGGGGTCCCGTGGGCTCTGTGATCAAGAAGCGCCGTAAGCGCATGGCGAAGAAGAAGCACCGCAAGCTTCTCAAGAAGACCCGTATTCAGCGGCGTAACAAGAAGTAGTAACGCGGATCTGCGAGGCGCCGATGACCCACACCGTGCTTGTCACCGGGGTCTCGCGCCACATCGGCGCCCGAGTGGCGAGCGTTCTCGCGGCTGACCCGGACATCGACCGGGTCATCGGAGTAGACACGGTGCCGCCGCCCTCGCTCTCACGTGATGGCGGCGTACCTCTCGGCCGGACGGAGTTCGTCCGCGTCGATCTGCGCAGCCCCGACATCGCCCAGGTGATCGCGGCCGCCGACATCGACACAGTGGTCCACATGAGCCTGGTGAGCGCCCCTCCCCGGAGTGGCGGCCGGATGCTCATGAAGGAGCACAACGTCATCGGCACCATGCAACTGCTCGGTGCCTGTCAGCGGTCCGCGACGGTCCGCCGTGTCGTCGTCCGCTCCACCACGGCGGTCTACGGCTCGTCCCCCCGCGATCCCGCGGTCTTCACCGAGGACGCGGAGCCGGGGGAGCCGCCGGCTCACGGATACGCCAAGGACGCCGCGGAGGTCGAGGGCTACGTCCGTGGCTTCGCCCGGCGGCGCCGTGACGTGACCGTGTCGACGCTCAGGTTCGCCAACTTCATGGGGCCCGGCGTCGATTCGCCGCTGACCCGTTACTTCACCCAGTCCGTGGTGCCGACCGTGTTCGGCTTCGACCCCCGGCTGCAGTTCGTCCACGAGGACGACGCGGTCGAGGTGCTCAGACGGATGGCGATGGAGGACCACCCCGGCACGTTCAACGTGGCCGGGGACGGCGTGCTCCTGCTGTCGCAGTGCGCCCGCAGGGCGGGCCTGCTCGCGCTGCCCGTGCCCTCTCCCGCCTTCCGTCTCCTGGGCGACCTCGCCCGCGGCGCGGGACTGGTCGACTTCTCCCCCGAGCAGCTCCGCCTGATGTGCCACGGCCGCGTGGTCGACACCGCCCGGCTGGCCGCCCGCCTCGGCTGGAGGCCCAAGTTCTCGACCGCCGCCGCCTTCGAGGACTTCGTCCGCGCCCGGGATCTGGCCGGCGGGCTCCCCGCGGCCATGGTGGACGCGCTGTCCCGGGTGATGACAGGGTGACTCGGATGGCAGGCGAACCCGCTGAGACAGATGACGCCGAGGTGATCCCCATCACCCGGGGGCGCTCCACGCACGTGCCGCCGCCCGTCGGCCCCGGGCCGTCGTCCGGCGCGGGGGACCCGCCGCCCGGCGCGGAGGAGCCGCCGCCGGACGACGGCGACGACCGCGGCCTCGCCGAGCTGTTCGCCTTCCTGCGCCGCCGCGTCACGGGCGACTACGAGGTCGACGAGTTCGGCTTCGACCCCGAGCTCACCGACAAGGTGCTGCTGGAGCTGATCCGCCCGCTCTACCGCCACTGGTTCCGCGTCGAGACCGTCGGCATGCACAACGTGCCGGGCGACTCCGGCGCCCTCGTGGTGGCCAACCACTCGGGCACCCTCCCGCTGGACGGGCTCATGCTCCAGGTGGCGCTCCACGACGACCATCCCGAGCGCCGCGCGGTCCGTCTCCTCGGCGCCGACCTGGTCTACCAGCTCCCGCTGCTCGGCCACCTGTCCCGCAAGACCGGCCACACCCTGGCCTGCCGTGACGACGCCGACCGCCTGCTGCGCAAGGGCGAGCTCGTCGGCGTCTTCCCCGAGGGCTTCAAGGGCGTCGGCAAGCCGTTCTCCGAGCGTTACAAGCTGCAGCGCTTCGGCCGCGGAGGCTTCGTCGCCTCCGCCATCCGCGCCGGGGTCCCGATCGTCCCCTGCTCCATCGTGGGCGCCGAGGAGATCTATCCCAAGATCGGTGACCTGCGTTTCCTGGCCAGGGCCCTGGGCCTGCCCTACCTGCCGGTCACCCCGCTGTTCCCCTGGCTGGGGCCCCTCGGCCTGGTGCCGCTGCCGTCCAAGTGGCTGATCGGTTTCGGCGAGCCCATCCGCACCGACCAGTTCGATCCCGCGGAGGCGGACGACCCCATGCTGGTCTTCAACCTCACCGACCAGGTCCGCGAGGTCATCCAGCAGCAGCTGAACGAGCTCCGCCTCCAGCGCGGCCACGCCTTCCCGCCCTTCTTCTGACCCCGGCCCCGCCCTTCTTCTGACCCCGGCCCTTCTTCCCCTGGCTCTGACTCGGTTCTGCCCCTGGCTCTTCTGGCCGCCGGCGCCGTTCCCCGCCCGCCGCGCACGCTCACCGCGCTGACCGGTCACGCCGGTTTTTTATTAGCCCTCGCGTCTAACAGTGGGCGCCCCGGGTGGCTATGGTGTCCTCGACATCGAGCCTCCGAACGCGCGGGAGTGGTCATGGGCGCACGCCGTACCGGGAGAAGGGCCGTCGTCACCGGGCTCGCTGTGGGAGCGGCGCTGGGGATCGCCGCGCGGCGGCGCAGGGCGCACGCAAAGACGGCCCTCGGCGGGCACCGCGGCAGGCAGGTCACCGTCACCACCGACGACGGGGTACGGCTCGCGGTGGACGTCGAGGAGGCCGAGTCGCCCGAGTTCGCCGTGGTCTTCGCGCACGGCTGGGTGATGAACCGGCACTGCTGGCACTTCCAACGGGAGGCGCTGGCGGGCAGGGCCACGCTGGTCTTCTACGACCAGCGCGGGCACGGGGACTCCTCGGCCGGGGCGCTCGACGCGTGCACGGTCGACCGGCTCGGCGACGACCTGGCCGCCGTGGTCGAGCAGGCCGTGCCCGGAGGGCTGCCGGTGGTGCTCGTCGGCCACTCGATGGGCGGGATGACGGTCATGGCGTTCGCCGGACGCCATCCCGGTGTCCTCGCCGCGCGCGTGGCCGGGGTGGCGCTGCTGAGCACCTCCTCCGGCCTGCTGGCCCGCAGCACGTTCGGGCTCCCCGGCCCGATCGGGCGGCTCGTCCCGCGCGTCACACCCGTCGTGTTCGAGCGCATGCTGACCCGCGCCACGCTCATCGACCGCAGCGCCGCCCTCAAGTCACGCACCAACCTGCCGGTGACCCGCTACATCGCCTTCGGTCCGCGGGCGCCACGCGGGCACGTGCGCTTCGTCAACGACATGGCCGCGGCCACCCCCACCGAGGTGATGGTCGGCTTCTTCCGCGACTTCCTCGTCCACGACAAATACGCGGCGCTGGCCGCGCTCGGCTCGGTGGAGACGCTGGTCATGGTCGGCGGCCGTGACCGGCTCATCCCGCCCGCCCACAGCCGCCGCATCGCCGAGGCGATCCCCGGCGCCGAGCTGGCCGTGCTCCCCGGGGCCGGCCACATGATCGGCCTCGAACGTCCGGAGGCCGTCAACCAGGCCCTGGTGGACCTGTTCGACCGGGCCGCCCGCCGTACGGGGGCCCGCCCGGAGCGGTAGGGGCGGCGCTCATCCGTTCTGTGGTGCCGCTCTGTTCTGTGGTGCCGGGTGCCCACCCGGGACGCTGGACGGCCATCCGGGCCGTGGGCGGTCACCCGGGACGCTGGACGGTCAACCGGAGGGCCGCGGGGCGGTGGTGGCCGGGCTCGCCTGGAGTCCCCGGGCGGTGGCCGCCGGGCTCGTCTGGAGCCGTCGGGCGGCGGTGGCCGGGGGCACTTGGGTTTCGGGTGGTGGTGACCGGGCTCGTCTGGAGCCGCCGGGCGGTGGCCGCCGGGTTCACCTGGAGTGCCGGGCGGTGGCCGCCGGGCTCACTTGGCGCGGTAGAGGCGGCGCAGGGCGACGGCGGCGGCCACGCCACCGGCGACGGCTCCGGCGCCCGCGGCGATGGGCAGGGCGACCATGGTGGCCTTACGCCCGGTGCGAAAGTCCTTGATGTCCCACTTGTTCTCCCGGGCGTGGTCACGCAGCTCGCCGTCGGGGTTGATCGCGACGGCGTTGCCGACCAGGGAGAGCAGCGGCAGGTCGTTGGCCGAGTCGCTGTAGGCCGAGCAGCGCGACAGGTCGAGCCCCTCCCGGCGGGCCAGCGCCCGGACCGCCTCGGCCTTGGCGGGGCCGTGGAGCAGGTCGCCGACCAGGCGGCCGGTGTAGACGCCGTCGACGGTCTCGGAGACGGTGCCGAGTGCGCCGGTCAGGCCGAGGCGCTGGGCGATCACGCGGGCGAGCTCCACCGGGGTCGCGGTGACCAGCCAGACGCGCTGACCGGCGTCCAGGTGGCTCTGCGCGAGGGCGCGGGTGCCCGGCCAGATCCGGTCGGCCATGGCCTCGTCGAAGATCTCCTCGCCCAGGCGGACGATGTCTTCGACCCTGCTGCCTGCCACGAACGCCAGCGCGGTCTCCCTGGCCTGGGCGATGTGCTCGGGGTTCTCGTCGCCGCGGACCCGGAACACCGCCTGGCCGAGCGCGAACTTGACCAGGTCCTTGGTGGTGAACAGCCCCCGCGAGGCCAGGCCCCGCGCGAAGTGGTAGATGGAGGCCCCGCGCATCATGGTGTTGTCGACGTCGAAGAAAGCGGCGGCGGTCGGGTCGGGATCGGCCATCGGCATCGCGACCGCTGCCGCGGCCGCCACCTCTCCGGCTATCTCCGGTCCGCCCCGCCGTCGTATCAGCCGCTTCATAGCACCTCAGCTTAACTGGCACAGGTGGGTGAAATCGGTGTACATCGCGTTAGCGGAAGGTGATGTCTCGCATGTGCGAAGGTCTTCATCCGGGCGGGGCCAGGCCCTCGATGTAGTTGAGATAGCCGTTGGCCCTGCGCCGTTCCTCGACGTCCATCTTGGGGAGCATCCCCTCGATCTGGTTGCGCTGCTTCTGGACGAAGCGCTTGAGCCGGCCCGTGCTCCTGGCGTCGCTTTTCGCGTCGCGGCGCCGCACCCGGGTCAGGGAGGTGACCGCGGAGCGGGTGGTGTCCTCCATGGCCTGGAGGGTCTCCTCGATGAGGTCGCTCTGGCGCCGGGTGGCGCCGAGGAGCTCCTCGACCTCGTGGGCGCGGGTCTCGGCGTAGTCGAAGGAGCGGCCCGCCCGTTCGGCGTCGTCGGTGCTCAGGTGGAACAGCGTGCTCTCGGCGGCGCGCTTGAGCGGGTAGAGCGTGTCTCCCGGCATCGACCGGTAGGTCGCCAGGCCCGCCAGGACCATCGTGGCCGCCAGGCCCAGGCTCAGGAACCGGGCCAGCGGACCCGGGCGCGGCCTCGGCCGTGCCGGGGCGGGCCGTTCGGCGGGCGGGCCGTCCTGGCCGGAGGCGTCCATGAGGCGGTCGCGGAGCGCGGAGCGGAACTCCGGACGGGGACCGCCTCCCATCCGGGAGCCGAGCCTCGTCACGCGGTTCTGGATGCGCGCCTGCGATCTCCGTGAGATCCCGGGCAGCCACTTACCCATGAACGCTCCCTGCCGCCCCCAGCTCACGATCCATCGTTGTCACTTGCCTAACGAGGGCTCGGCGCGCCAGGTTACGCGGTACGTCGCCATCGGAATCCGGCATGGCGGCCAAGGTCAGCTGAGGTCCGAGGGGAGTGCGCGGGCGAGCGCCCGGATCGCCCGGAACTGCAGCGCCTTGATCGCCCCGCTCTTCTTGCCCATGATGAGCGCGGTCTCCGCCAGCGACATGCCGTGCAGGAAGCGCAGGACCACGCACTCCTGCTGCTCGGGGCCGAGATCGCGGACGGCGCTGAGCACCCGATCGCTGATCATTGCGGTGACGACGGCGTTCTCCGGGATGTGCGGGCCGTCGAGCGGGGTGTCGATCACCTCGGCCGTCGAGACCTCAAGCCGGTACCTGCCGGATTTGAAGTGGTCGGTGATCAGGTTCCTGGCGATCGTCACGAGCCAGGCTCCGAAGTCGCGTCCCTGCCAGGTGAAGTCGGCGATCCGGCGGAGCGCGCGCAGGAAGGTCTCGCTCGTGAGGTCCTCGGCCAGCGGGTGGGATCCGACCCGGAAGTAGATGTAGCGGTAGACGAGGTCGAGATAGCGGTCGTAGAGCGTGCCAAACGCGTCCGTGTCTCCCGTTTTGGCACGCAGAACGAGCCTCCGGAGATCCTCCGAGGCGTCCTCGCGGGCGGCGAGCTCATTTCTGCGGACAGGCTGGGCCGCCCCGGAAGCGGTGGGGACAGGCCCGGCGAATGGCCACGTGTCTGGCATCCGGTATCCCTGTGGGGGAGGGGGTGCGGCGTGCTCGCTCACTCTAGAAATGAACAGGAAATTCCACAATCCACTTCGTAACGTCGTGACTAGGGGTAATCGGTCGATACGGTGTGGGGCCGGTAGTTTCTGGCCGGACCGAGGAGCCGACTACCAGTTCGGCTACCGGTTAGGGGGTAATGTCCGGCAGCATTGGAGACACCATGGAAGTCCTCGTCGCTGTCATCGCCTTTGCCGGTGCGCTGCTCGCCGCCATTGCCACAGTCGCCCTCGTCGGCCGTCTCCGCGAGGAGCCCAAAGGCTGGCTGATCGCCTGGAGCATTACGACGGCGGCGCTCTGCCTGTCACTCGGAGTGATCGGTACCGGTCATTTAGTGGGATTTGGGTCGGCCACATTCCGGATTTACCAGCTGACCGGCTCGCTGCTCGCCCCGCTCTGGCTGGCCGTCGGAGTGGTCCAGCTCCTGGCGCGCAAGTCCAGCGCCAGGTTCGCCTCCTGGCTGCTGGGGACCGCGTTCACCGTCGTCGCCGCGGTGATCATGATGGTCGACCCGCTCCGGCTGGACACGGCGTTCTCCAAGACGCTGCCCGGCAGGAACTACTGGGGGTTGCCGCCGACCTACCTGCTCGGGGCCGTCCACCTGGCCGTCGCGCTCGTCCTGCTGGCCGGCATCGCGTTCGCGGTCCTGCGCTGGCGCGGGGGCGACGACTACGACGCCGACAACATGCACGCGCTTCTGGCACTCGGTCCGACGGGCCTGGCCCTGCTCGGAGCCGTGAGCTTCACGGTCCCGGGGATGTTCACCGCGCTCCTGCTGTGCGTCACCGCCGCCGCGGTCTGGTACGTCGTGCTCCGCCCGCTCGCGCCCTACGAGGACGAGGACGACGAGGACGACGAGCCGGACGACGGCTGGGAGGAGCGCCGGCCGGCCGGCCGCCGCGCGGCCACCGATCCGCCCCGGGACGTGCAGGTCGCCGGCCGCCGCCGGGCGCTGCCCGAGGAGCCGTCCCGGCGCTCGGGCCTCGGCGACCTGGTGGCCGAATACCGCGCGGGCGAGCAGGAGGTCGACTACGCGGCACGCATGCAGCAGCCTCCCGCCCAGGGCGATCCGTTCGGCGGCCCCGCCACCGGCACCTTCATGGCCGGCGAGTACGGCATGCCGTCCCCCGGCCGGCCCGGGGGCGGCGAATACACCCAGCCGCCCCCGGTGACCGGCCAGTTCGGGATGGCGCCGGCCGGCCAGGCGACCGGCGAGTACGACATCCCGGCCAACGAGTACGGCAGGCACACGGGCCCCGGCGGGCCGGGCGGAGCCGGCAGGGCCGCCGGTCCCAGCACCGGGGAGTTCGCCAGACCCGACGCGGCCTACGGCACCCAGCCGGGCGGCAGCCTCCAGCCGATGCCCGCCGACCAGGCGTTCGGCACATCCTCCGGATACGGTCAGGGCGCCCCCGGACACGGCGCCCCCGGACACGGCACGGCCGGTTACGGCCAGGCCCCGGACCGCGGCCTCGGCGGCGCCCCCGGTTACGGCCAGGGCCCCGACCTGGGGCGCGGCGGCCCGCAGGCGGCCGGGCCCGGCTATCCGGGCGCCGCGGCCGAGCAGCCGGGCGGCTCCTCCCGCCCGTCCCCCAGCATCTTCGGCCTGCTGACCGTGTTCACCCTGATCGACGGCAGCGGGGAGCGGTTCGACCGGCTGGCCGAGGAGACGCTTGAGGCCGTCCGCCACTCCGAGCCCGACACGCTCATCTACGTGTGCCACTCGGTGAAGTCGGCCCCGCTCCAGCGCATCATCTACGAGCTCTACCGCGACGAGGTCGCCTACTCCGACCACCAGCGCCAGCCGCACGTGGAGCGTTTCGTCAGCGAGCGGCAGAACATGGTGCTGGCCACCAACGTGATCGAGCTCAATGTGAACGCCGCGAAGGTGATGCCGCTCCCGACGGCCTTCAGGCTCTGAGCGCGGCGCGCAGGCGGTTCTCGTCGACGCGCCAGAAGTCGTGCTGGACGCCGTCGACGAGGGTGACCGGGATCATCTCCCAGTATCGGGCCTGGTCCTCCTCGGAGGCGGTGATGTCGCGCTCCTCCCAGGGGACGCCCAGCTCCGTGGCGACCCGCTCGATCACCGTTCGAGCGTCGTCGCACAGGTGACAGCCGGGCTTGCCGAGCAACGTGATGCGGTGGTCCTGCGGTGCCATGCCCGTCACGGTAGCCGAGTCGCGGGCATGTACCGGCGATCTCCCCTTCCGCAATCAGGGAGAAAGCCATCGAGAGCGCGGCAGGTTACGCTGCTGGCACCGGGAGAGTGATCTCTCCGTAGTCGGAGGAGCGACGGGGAGGACACGCACCGTCAGCGCCGCGGCGGCGCCGCCGGCCCCCACTTTGTGCACCGGTTCACAAAGGGACTAACCTGAATGACAGTGGCCTCACCTCGTCATCCGTCGCGTCCGGGCCGCGCCGGCCGCCTGTCCCCCTGGAGCTCCGGCACGTGATCCGCCGTCTGTCCCAAGCCCGTGAACGTGGCATCCCCGAGGCGACCGTCGCCCGGCTGCCGCTCTACCTGCGCGCGCTGAACGGCATGGCCGAGCGGGGTCTGGCGACCGTGAGCTCGGAGGATCTTGCCGTGGCGGCCGGGGTCAACTCGGCCAAGCTCCGCAAGGACCTGTCCCACCTGGGCTCCTACGGCACCCGCGGGGTCGGCTACGACGTCGAATACCTCATCTACCAGATCTCCCGCGAGCTGGGTCTGACCCAGGACTGGGCCGTTGCCATCGTCGGAGTGGGTAACCTCGGTCGTGCACTTGCCAACTACGGCGGGTTCGTCTCGCGTGGATTCCGGGTCGCCGCTCTCCTCGACGCCGACCCCGAAGTGGTGGGCGACCATATCGCCGGATTGAATGTGGAGCACATCGACGAGCTGGAAGCCGTGATAAAGCGGCGGGGAGTGTCGATCGTGGTGCTCGCGACGCCGGCGGCGGCGGCCCAGCAGGTGGCCGACCGGGTCATCGCCGCTGGGGTCACCAGCATCCTGAACTTCGCCCCCGTCGTACTTGCCGTGCCAGAAGGCGTCGATATCCGTAAAGTCGACCTATCTATTGAATTGCAGATCCTTGCGTTCCACGAGCAGCGCAAAACGGATCGGATGACTGGGGGGCCTGCGATGGCCGAGGAGTGGCCTGAGGCGGTGGACCTGTGAGCGAGCACGAGGTGCGGGCCCAGGGTCGCCGCGTCTCTCGAAACGACGCGGGAGACCGGGCACGTCCGCGTCCGGGGAGAGGCGGGGAAGGCCGATGAGCGTTCTCGTCGTCGGCCTCAGCCACCGGACCGCTCCGGTGGCCCTGCTGGAGCGGGTCTCCGTCTCCGGTGACGCGCTGGTCAAGCTGCTCCACGCCGTCCAGCGGGATGCCTGCGTGGCCGAGGCCATGGTCGTCTCGACCTGCAACCGGGTCGAGGTCTACGCCACCGTGGACCGCTTCCACGCCGCGGTGACCGCGATCTCCGAGCTGCTGTCCGTCCACTCGGGCGTGCCCATGGAGCAGCTCTCGGCCCACCTCTACGTGCACTACGAGGACCGGGCCGTCGAGCACCTGTTCTCGATGGGGTCGGGCCTCGACTCGATGGTCCTGGGCGAGGGGCAGATCCTCGGCCAGGTCCGCACGGCCCTCAAGCTCGCCCAGGAGCAGGGCACGCTGGGCCCGACGCTCAACGAGCTGGTCCAGCAGGCGCTGCGGGTGGGCAAGCGTTCCCACACCGAGACCGGGATCGACCGGGCGGGCGCCTCCCTCGTGGGCGTGGGGCTCACCCTCGCCGAGCGCACACTCGGCCCGATCCAGGGCAGGCGCGCCCTGGTGGTCGGCGCCGGCTCGATGAGCGCCCTGTCGGCCGCGACCCTGCAGCGGGCCGGCGTCACCGACATCGTGGTGGTCAACCGGACCCACGAGCGCGCCGTACGGCTGGCCCAGACGGTGGGCGGCCGGGCCGCCGAGTTCGGCGACCTGACCCGCGAGCTGGCCGAGGCCGACCTCGTCATCTCGTGCACCGGCGCCACCGACGTGGTCATCACCGCCGACATGGTGGCGGCCCGGGAGATGTTCCTGCTGGACCTCGCGCTGCCCCACGACGTGGACCCCGCCGTACGGCGGCTGCCCGGCGTCACCCTCGTCGACCTGGAGTCGATGCAGGACGGCGCGGCCGACGCGGACACCGACGACGGCGGGCGCGCCGAGGCGGTCACCGCCGTCCGCCGGATCGTCGCCGCCGAGGTGGAGGCATACCTGTCGGCCGAGCGCGCCGCGCGGGTGACCCCGACCGTGGTCGCGCTGCGGACCAAGGCCGCGGACGTGGTCGAGGCGGAGCTCGGGCGGCTCACCGCGCGGCTCCCGGAGCTCGACGGGCGGGTCCGCGACGAGGTCACGCAGACGATCCGGCGCGTGGTCGACAAACTGCTCCATGAGCCCACCGTGCGTGTCAAACAGCTCGCGGAGTCTCCGGCAGGCGATCATTATGCGGAGGCGTTGCGTGAGCTGTTCGACCTGGACCCGAAGGTCCCGCGCGCGGTGAGAAGCATCGAGAGGGCGGACACCGAGACAACCAGGACGACCAAGAAGGGGGTGGGCAGGTGAGCGACGTCTCCTCGCCGCTCAGGCTGGGCACCAGGCGCAGCCTCATGGCGACGACCCAGTCGGGGCTGGTCGCCGACCGGCTCACCGAGCTGACCGGCCGGGCCGTCGAGCTCGTCGGCGTCACCACCTTCGGCGACGTCACCAAGGCCAACCTCACCCAGCTCGGCGGGACGGGTGTCTTCGTCAGCGCGCTGCGCGACAAGCTGATCGAGGGCGAGATCGACTTCGCGGTCCACTCGCTGAAGGACCTCCCCACCACGCAGGACCCGCGCGTGGTCATCGCGGCGATCCCGCCGCGCGACGATCCCAGGGACGCCCTGGTCGCCGCGGTCAAGCTGGCCGACCTGCCGCCCGGCGCGAAGATCGGCACGGGGTCCCCGCGCCGGGTCGCCCAGCTCAGGCTGCTCCGGCCCGACCTCGACTACGTCCCGATCCGCGGCAACGCCGACACCCGGATCGGCAAGGTCACCTCCGGTGAGCTGCAGGGTGTCGTGCTGGCCGCCGCCGGGCTCGGACGGCTGGGCCGCGAGGCCGAGATCTCCCAGGTCTTCGACGTGGAGGAGATGCTCCCGGCCCCCGGCCAGGGCGCGCTGGCCGTGGAGTGCCGGGCCGACCGGGCCGACCTCGTCGAGTTCCTGAGCGTGCTCGACGACGCCCGCACCCGCGCCGCGGTGACCGCCGAACGCGCGGTGCTCAACGCCCTGGAGGCGGGGTGCGCCGCTCCCGTGGGTGCGTATTCGGCCGATGACGGGCAAAATCTGATTCTGACCGCCGCTGTCGTCGCCGTCGACGGCAGGCAGGCGGTGCGCAAGTCCACCGCCGGGACCCTTTCGGCGCCGCTGGATCTGGGCCGCGACCTCGCTGCCCAGATGATCGCTGAAGGGGCCGGCACGTTGATAGGGGAGCAAGCACATTGAGCTCCGGAAGTACCACCTTCGAGCGCCCGGCCGGGTTCGTCGCCTTCGTGGGGGCGGGCCCCGGTGACGAGGGCCTGCTCACGCTCCGTGGCGCCGACCTGCTGTCGAAGGCCGATGTCGTCGTGCTCGATCAGGAGGCGTACGGAGCGTTGCTCCGCCACTGCAGAGAGAACGTCGAAGTCGTCGACGCGGCCGAGGAGGGCGCGGTCTCGCTGAGGGCCGTGGCGGAGGCCAAGGGCGGGCGCGGCGTCGTACGGCTCTGCGCCGGCGATCCGATGTTCTTCTCCTCGATCACCGAGGAGGTCGCGGCCTGCACCAAGGCGGAGGTGGACTTCGAGATCGTGCCGGGCGTGCCCCCGGCGACGGCGGTGCTCACCTACGCGGGCATCCCCGCCGCGGTGGCGGTGCCGGAGTTCCGGGTCGTGGACGCGGCCCAGGTCGACGACTGGTCCGCCCACGCCATGGGTGCGGGCACCCTGGTGATCTACAACGGCGTCTCGGCGGCGGTCGCGATCGGCAAGGCGCTGATCGCCGCGGGCCGTCCCGACTCGACGCCGGTTGCGATCAGCAGCGCGGGCACCACCACCGAGCAGTACACCGTGGTGACCACGCTCGGCCGGATGGCGCCCGACCTCAAGCACGCCGGGATGACCGAGCCCGCGCTGATCGTGGTCGGCGAGGCCGTCGCCATGCGCGACCGGCTGTCGTGGTTCGAGACCAAGCCGCTGTTCGGCTGGCGGGTGCTCGTGCCCCGGACCAAGGAGCAGTCGGCCGCGCTGGTCGAGCAGCTGCATTCCTACGGCGCGGTGCCGGAGGAGGTCCCCACGATCTCCGTCGAGCCGCCGCGCACCCCGCAGCAGATGGACCGGGCGATCAAGGGCCTGGTCACCGGCCGCTACGAATGGGTGGCCTTCACCAGCGCGAACGCGGTCAAGGCCGTGCGCGAGAAGTTCGAGGAGTACGGCCTGGACGCCCGCGCGTTCGCCGGGCTCAAGGTCGCGGCCGTGGGCGAGGCGACCTCCCGCGCGCTGGTGCAGTTCGGCGTCAAGCCGGACCTGATGCCCTCGGGCGAGCAGTCGTCGGAGGGCCTGCTGGCCGAGTGGCCGCCCTACGACTCGATGCTCGACCCGATCAACCGGGTGCTGCTGCCCCGGGCCGACATCGCGACCGAGACGCTGGTCGCCGGGCTGACCGAGCTCGGCTGGGAGTGCGACGACGTGACCGCCTACCGGACCGTCCGCGCGGCGCCGCCGCCGGCGCCGATCCGGGAGGCCATCAAGGGCGGCGGGTTCGACGCGGTGCTGTTCACCTCGTCGAGCACCGTGCGCAACCTGGTGGGCATCGCGGGCAAGCCGCACAACGTCACGGTCATCGCGGTGATCGGGCCGCAGACCGCCAAGACGGCCGAGGAGTTCGGGCTCCGCGTCGATGTGATGGCCGACAAGCCATCGGCTTCCGCCCTCGCGGCCGCGCTGGCCGAGTATGGTGCGAAGCAGCGGCAGGCCGCGCTCGCGGCCGGAGACGTCCCCCGCAGGCCCTCACAGACCCGGCGGGGAGCCCGGCGCCGCGCCAAGTAATCTGGAACCGTCGCGGACGCCCGCCGGACGAGGCGTCCGTGACGGTTCCCGTGAGCTCAGCGAGCCACATCCGAACACGGTCCCCCGGTTCCTGATCCCCTATGGCCGGGGGAGAGGGAGAGACCATGACCGCCCAGTTCCCCGTAGCGCGTCCGCGCAGGCTCCGCCGTACGGCGACGATGCGCCGGATGGTCGCCGGCACCAGACTGCACCCGGCGGAGCTGGTGCTGCCGATGTTCGTCAAGGAGGGCATCGACGAGCCGAACCCGATCGGCTCGATGCCCGGAGTGTTCCAGCACACCCGTGACTCACTGCGCAAGGCCGCCCACGAGGCGGCCGAGGCGGGGGTCGGCGCGCTGATCCTGTTCGGCGTCCCCGCGGTGAAGGACGCCCGCGGGTCGGCCGCCGACGACCCGGACGGGATCGTCCAGCAGGCCGTCGCCGACCTGGTCGCCGACGTGGGCGACGCGATGGTCGTGATGACCGACACCTGCCTGGACGAGTTCACCGACCACGGGCACTGCGGCATCCTGACGCCTGACGGCGAGGTCGACAACGACGCCACCCTGGAGCGCTACGCCGCCGCCGCGGTCTCCCAGGCCCGCGCCGGATCACAGGTCATCGCGCCCAGCGGGATGATGGACGGCCAGGTCGCCGCGATCCGCGCGGCGCTGGACGGCGACGGCTTCGAGCAGATCCCGATCCTCGCCTACTCGGCGAAGTACGCCTCGGCCTTCTACGGGCCGTTCCGGGAGGCGGCCGAGTGCGCGCCGCAGTTCGGCGACCGCAACGCCTACCAGCAGGACGCGGCCGGGCCGGTCGGCGAGGCGCTGCGCGAGGTGCGGCTGGACCTCGACGAGGGCGCCGACGGCGTGATGGTCAAGCCCGCGCTGGCCTACCTCGACATCCTGCGCCAGGTGCGCGACGCGGTCGACGTGCCGGTGGCCGCCTACCAGGTCAGCGGGGAGTACGCCATGGTCGAGGCCGCGGCGGCGAACGGCTGGATCGACCGGGACCGGGTGATCATGGAGTCACTGATCGCGATCCGCCGGGCCGGCGCCGACATGATCCTCACCTACTGGGCGACCGAGGTGGCCAAGAAGCTCCACTGAGACCAGCGGCACATAGCGAGAACTGGGGGTTTGCCGCTTGCTCGGGTGGTCTGTGCGTTAGAGTGCGGATACCGGTGCGGATGTGTCCCAGGTGGTGTGAGCCCTGGCTGTCTGACTTCCCTTGCTGACCAGAACGTGGCTACGCCATCGCATCCGAGGGCATCCGGGCGGGCGGACGACGGAGGACACAATGGTGGGGGTACCGCTGACTCGTCGTGGCAGGCGACGTGCTCATCCGAAGCAGATGATCGGCTCCGTGCTGGAGTACGCCGCCCTTGGCTGGGCGAGCTGTCCCGGCGCGCGGCCGCTGCAGGGCGGTCCCCGCGCCTGCTCCTGTGACCGCGTCGGCTGTCCCGACCCGGGCGCGCACCCGCTCTCGCGGGCCTGGCAGATGCAGGCCACGGCCGACCCGGCCCTGCTCAGCCACTGGTGGCAGCGCGACCCGGAGGCGAATGTGATCCTCCCCACGGGCCGCGTCTTCGACGTGTTCGACGTACCGGCCGCCGCCGGGCTCACCGCCCTCGCGAGCATGGACTCCGCCGGATCCGCAACGGGCCCGGTCGCCGCCAACGGCGACCGGGTCCTTTTCTATGTGGCCACCCGCAACATCGCCGAGGACGAGGACGAATGGTGGTCCTGCCCTCTCGACTTCGGCCCGGCGACCATCGACGAGATGCCCGGCCTGCGCTGGCACTGCCGCGACAGCTACGTCCTCGCCCCGCCCTCGACCCTGCCGGCCGGCAGGGCGACGTCATGGCTGCGCCCTCCGGACGGCCGTCCGCTGCCCGACCCGCTCCGCGTCCTCGACACGCTCGCCGACGTCTGCGAGTGAGCCCCGCCCCGGTCGGCCCCGCTCCGGTCGGCCCCGCTCCGGTCGGCCCTGCCCCGGTGAAGCCCGCCTCAGTGAGTTCCGCCTTGCTGGGCCCCGTCGCCCGCGCCCGTTGACGGGCCAGGCCGGGGGGAGCCGCCCAGGCCGGCCTCGCGGGCCCGGACGATGGCCTGGGCGCGGTCGGCCACCTGCAGCTTCATGAAGATGTTGGAGATGTGGTTGCGCACGGTCTTGCCGGACAGGAAGAGGATCCCGGCGATCTCGCTGTTCCCCCGGCCTTGGGCGACCAACTGGAGCACCTCCCGCTCCCGCTCGGTGAGCTCGGGGAAGGCGGTGCGCGACGGGTCGGGCATGCCGGTGAAGTAGGCCAGGACCCGGCGGGCGATCTCGGGGCCGTAGATGGCCTCGCCCGCGGCGACGGCGCGCACGGCGCGGCCGATCTCCTCGGCGCCGGCCTCCTTCAGCAGGTAGCCGCGCGCACCGGCGCGCATGGCGGCGAACACCGAGTCGTCGTCCCGGAACATGGTCAGCACCAGCACCCCGATCCGCGGGCTGGTCCTGGTGATCGTCCGGGTCGCCTCGACGCCGTTCCCACCGGGCATCTGCAGGTCCATCACGACCACGTCCGGCTGGAGCTCGGCGGCCAGCGCCACCGCCTCCTGCCCGCCGCCGGCCTCCCCGACGACCTCGATGTCCATGGCCGCAAGCAGACCGCGCAGGCCCCGCCGGAAGACCGGGTGGTCGTCCACGATCAGCACGGTGATCATCCGGCCCCCTCCGTCGGCAGTCTGGCGGTCACCTCCGTGCCGCCGCCCGGCCTGCGGCCGATCACACAGCAGCCTCCCACCTCGGCCGCCCGCTCGCGCATCGAGGTCAGCCCGACGCCCGCGGCCGGATTCTCGGGCAGGCCGATCCCGTCGTCGGTCACCTCCACCCGCAGCTCGCCCGGGAGCCTGCGCAGCCGGAGGAGGATCGTGGCCGGCCCGGCGTGGCGGCGGGCGTTGGTGAGCGCCTCCTGGGTGATGCGGTAGGCGGCGACCTCGACGGCGGCGGGCAGGTCGTCCAGCGGGCCGTCGACCGTCACCGCGCCCTCCCCGGCGCAGGCCCGCAGCGCGCCCTCCAGGCCCAGGTCGTCCAGCGCGGGCGGGCGCAGGCCGTACACCAACTCGCGGACCGACGCGATCGTCGCGGTCATCTCCTCGCGGACCCGGACCAGCAGCTTCTCGACGGCCCGCGGGTCGGCCTCCAGCCGCCTGCGCGCCTCGTCGATGGTGAGCGTGACGCTGGTCAGCGCCGGGCCGAGTCCGTCGTGCAGCTCCCGGCCCAGCCTGCGGCGCTCCTCGTCGCGGGTGGTGAGGATGCGCTCCCGGGAGCGGTGCAGGTCGGCGGTGAGCCGTACGGCGTGCGCCAGTTCGGCCAGGTGCCGGGCCAGCACCGCCATCGGCTCGCGGCCCGGCCGGACCCCCGCCACCAGCAGGGTCCCCACCCGCTCGGCGTGCCAGAGCAGCGGCACCTCCTGGGTCTGCGGCCGCAGTTCCCCGTCGGTGAACACGCGCGCCGCCCCGCCCTGCCCGGTGCGGACCTCGACGCGGACCCCGCTCGCGCCCAGCGCCCCGCGGATCACCGCCACGGCCTCGCCGAGCGCCGCCGCCGGGTCCCGCGCCCCCTGCCCGGTACGGCCCAGCAGGTCGGCGACCCGGTAGGGGTCGCGCTCGACGGCGAACACCCGGTCCACCGCCCGTTGCAGGCGCAGCCGCGCCGGGTGGAAGATGCCGCCCACGGCCAGTGCCGCGACCGCCCCCGCGACCGGGCCCAGGCCGCTGGCCAGGGCGTTGGCCAGCCAGATCAGCCCGAAGTAGACCCCTCCGGTGATCGCGACCAGGCAGCCGTAGACCAGCGTCCGGTTGGCCACGACGTCGATGCCGTAGAGGCGGTAGCGCAGCACCGCCGCGATGATCGACAGGGGGACCACGGCGATGAAGACGGTCTCCAGGGTGGCCAGCAGCCAGGAGCCGGTCACCACCCGGAGGATCCAGGAGACCAGGACCACCGCCAGCGCGCCGGTGTACCAGCCGATCTGGCGCCGGAGCTCGGCGTCGCCCGCCCGGTAGCGGAAGGCCAGCGACAGCACGCCGAGCGCGGTGAGCGCCATCATCGGGCCGCCGATCCACGCCTCCACGGCCGGCGAGATGTCACGCAGCGCCTCGACGCCGAACGGGTTCGCGATCGGGAGCTGGCTCTCGAACCCCGGATCCGGGGCCAGTCCCAGGAACAGGGAGTGCCCGGCCATGAGGACCAGGTTGGCGTACAGGACCGGCCGCCAGCGCCGGGAGGGCAGCCGGCCGTCGGGGAACAGCAGCGGCAGCAGCGAGATGTACACCGGCACGTACCACAGCCACAGCCACAGGCCCAGCCACATGAGGTAGGGGGTGATCCCCCCGGGGTCGGTGAGGTAGCGCCAGTGGGCGCCGCTGTAGGCCAGGTAGTAGAGGCTGCCGACGATCCCGCTGGCCCACAGCATCCACGGGACGGGCAGCCGGGGCCGGCGCGTGATGAGGAACGCGCCGGCGGCGGGGAAGAGGATGACGGTCGGGTCCATGGTGACGAAGCGGTCGGTCCAGGTCGAGGCGCTCAGCTCCACCATCCGGACCGCCAGGAGGTTGCCCACCGGCGCCAGCACCGCGCCGGTCCAGACGAGGACGGCCAGCGCCGTCCGCCGCCCCCCACCCGCGATCCCCGCGCCTCCGGGGGAGACCGCCGTGTCCCTGGGCGAGGCCGCCGTGTCCGCGTCTGAGGGGGAGGTCATGGCGTCTCCGTTCCGAGGGGGAGGCGGACGACGACCTCTGTGCCGCCGCCGGGACGTGGCCTGACCGTGCACGATCCGCCCGCCTCCGCCGCCCGCTCGCGCATGGACGCCAGGCCCACGCCGCCGCGGATCCGTCCGGGCAGTCCGATGCCGTCGTCGGCGACCGACAGGCGCAGCTCCCTTGACAGGCGTGGCCCCTTGTCCTCCGCCCCGTCCCCGGCCTCGGCCCCCCCGGCGTGCTCCGCCCCGGCCGGGAGCAGCTCGGCCCGTACCAGGGCGGTGGTGGCCTGGGCGTGGCGGCGGACGTTGGTGAGCGCCTCCTGGGCGATCCGGTAGGCGGCCGTCTCCACCGCCGGGGGCAGCTCGCCCAGCGGGCCGGTCACCGCGACGTCCACCCGTGGCCCCGGTGCGTCGGCCAGCGAGCGCAGCGAGCCGGTCAGCCCGAGGTCGTCCAGCGCGGGCGGGCGCAGGCCGTACACCAGGTCCCTGACATCGATGATCGCGACGCCGAGCTGGTCGCGCACCCGGATCAGCAGCCGCTCCACGGCCTCGGGATCCCGCTCCAGCCGGAGCCTGGCCTCGTCCACGGTCATCGCCAGGCTGGCCAGTGTCGGCCCCAGCCCGTCGTGCAGGTCGCGGCGGAGCCTGCGCCGCTCCTCTTCCCGGGTGGTGAGGATGCGCTCCCTGGAGCGCCGCAGGTCGGCGGTGAGCCGTACGGCGTGCGCCAGCTCGGCCAGGTGCCGGGCCAGCACCTCCAGCAGGTCCGGCGCGGTGTCGGGACCGCTGCTGAGCAGCCGCCCCACCGGCTCCCCGTGCCAGACCAGCGGGGTCTCGACCGGCCGCTCGCCCAGCTCGCCGTCGTGGACGGTCGCGGCGTGTCCGCCGTGGACCTCGACGGCGACGCCGTCGGCGTGGAGCGCCCGGCGGACCAGTGCCGCGGCGGTGGCCAGTCCCTGGGCGGGGTCGACGGTCTCCTGAAGGGTGCGGCTCAGCCGGTCGGCGACCCGGTAGGGGTCGCGCTCGACCCGGAACAACCGGTCCACCGCCCGCTGCAGGCGCAGCCGCGCCGGGTGGAAGACCGCGCCCGCGGCCAGCGCCGCGACCAGCCCGGCCACCGGGTCCCGGCCGCCGGACAGCGTGCCGGCCAGCCAGGTCAGCCCGGAGTAGATCCCGCCGGTGACCGCCGCCAGCGCGCCGTAGACCAGGACGCGGTTGAGTATCACGTGGACGCCGGGCGGCCGGTTGGCCGGGCGCCGGGCAGGGGGTGTCGTCACTGCCATGACCGAAGGATCCCGCACCCCATGTCCCGCTGTCCCGGGGCAGATGTCCCGTTCTGAGATGGATTCCGGGAAGTCGCCGGGGTCGGGCACGCCCGCGTGAGCCTGAAGGAGAACGGGGCCTCCGATCGCCGCCCCGGAGCCTTCAGCGGGAGACGCGGCCCACCCTGCCCGTACCGGCCAACCGGATCACCGGCTCCGGCGGAAGCTGTCCTGTCGGTGACCATCGAGGAGATGCCAGCTCGATCGGCTCGCCGACCTCTGCGGCTAAGCCGCATTCCAGAAGTTCCGCTTGTAACCGGCCGGGAGCCAGGGCTGGTCCACGGAGCGGCCTCACACCCGGTCACGCGCAGAACTTTTGGATAGGCACTTAGCTCACATCACTGGGAAGTGTGATGTTTGACACACGTCAACATTCTTGCCGTCTCTGGGTCAAGATGGATTGGCCGACTGTCGGCCACATTGTTCTGCCGAATGCTCCGTAATATGCACGCAAGCCTGAAGCGGGCTGCTGAAGGCCTCGCGGATGTTCTGGTCACCGCGAGTGCCGCCGAGTCGTGATGGACGCTGAATTTGATAGAGGCGGAAGGTCGGTGCGCTGATCGTCAAAGGGCGGGCCCGCCATCGAGCGGGCCCGCTCTCCGCAAGGTGAAGCAGTCGGAGAGGTTGTCGGTGGAGTTCGTATTCGAGGTAGAGGGCCTGGTGCAGGGATATGGTTCCCGTCGGGTGATCTCAGGTCTTTCCATGAAAGCCACCCGAGGCGCGGTGGGACTCCTGGGGCCGAACGGTGCGGGAAAGACAACTTTGCTGCGCACCCTGGCTACAGTGACGCCCCCCGGCGAGGGAACGATCCGGGTCTTCGGCCGAGAGTTGCGTGGCGATGCGGACGTGCGGGAAGCGCGGCGGGCAATCGGCTATCTACCACAGGATTTCGGCTACCACCCGGGATTCTCGGTGTACGAATTCGTGCGCTACTGCGCTTGGTTGAGAATGGTGCCGGATCGTACGGCAGGCAAGGCCGCGCTACGAGCGCTTGATCAGGTGGGCCTTGCGGACATGCGATCCCGGAAGATGAAGGAACTCTCCGGAGGCATGCTCCGCAGGGTAGGCATCGCCCAGGCCATCGTCGGTGACGTGAAGCTCGTTCTGCTGGATGAGCCAACGGTAGGGCTGGATCCCGAACAGCGACTGGAGTTCCGCGACCTTATCCGTGAAATCTCTTCGGAGGCGGCGGTCGTTCTCAGTACCCACCTGGTGGAGGACGTGGCTGCGGCGTGCAGCACCCTGCACGTCGTTCGCGATGGCACCGTGGTCTTCTCCGGAACGCCTCGGCAACTCGCCGACTGCGCGGCGCCGGATGGCCGAGGAGACACTCCGTTGGAGCGCGGCTACACCACTGCGCTTCGGGCGCCGGCGGTGACGACGTGAGTGGCACGGTCAATGGGCACTGCGGCCTTCCGATATGGCGCCTGGCGACCGAGGAGGGCACATGCGCTGGATGATCTGGGTGGAGTTGCGCCGTTCATCAGCTAAATGGGCATTTCTTCTCCTCCTCGCCCTGGGGGGCGGGTTGATGACGGTATGGGGCCAAGGGTGGTACCTGGTCTGGCCGGAGGCCAGTGTGATGGCGGCCAACGCCGCGACGTATTTCGCCGCGGCTGTCCTGGCCGGAATGGCCGCGTGGTCAGCGCAGCGCGATGTGCGGCAGGCGATGCGAGACCAGTTGACCGTGGTCGCCCGCCGCTCTTGGCAGGTCGAAGGTGCTCATCTGTCAGCGACCCTGATCTACGCTTGGTCGGGTATCGCGGTTTTCGCCGTGGTGGCAGCCGTGGTGGCAGCCGGTCCAGCTGGAGCAGGGTTTCTCTGGACCTCTTATCTGTTGCTGGTGTTCACGACGCTCACCGTATGCGTGGCGAGCGGTCATGTGGCGGGGCGCCTCTGGCCGTCACGGATTACCCCACCCCTCACGGCGGTGACCGTGCTCGTGATTCAGTTCCTGACCCCGACGAACGCTCCGTTTGACTTTTCGGTGGTCACCGGTCCGGCCCGCCTGGAGCTGAGCACCGGTGTGCTTGTGGCGCGCTGTTTTTTCGCCCTCGGCATCGTTGCTCTGGCGGTGTTGACGCCTTCCATGAAGTCTCGGACGGAGTCGTCACGGACACGGCCCTTGGTGCTGCTGGCAAGTGTGGTTGGGTTATTGGGATGGGTTGTCCTTTCCGGTCCTTTGCAGGTCGCCCGTACCCCTCCGGTGAAGCCGTTGTGCGCAAAACCTGGGGCTGGGGTGCCGACTGTCTGCCTCTGGCCGGAGAACCATGCCTACCTCGGTGCCGCCTCGGAGGCTGCCCGGCGAATCTCGGACGCCGCAGGAGACGCCATCCCCCTTCCGAAGGCGTACTACGACGGCGGACTGAAGCCGGATGGTGGCGGATACCCGTACTTCACCGCGTTGCCGGAGGTGGAGGCGATCAGCGCCAGCATGGCCCTCTCGGGCTTCCTCCCCCCGGGGAAATGTCCGGACGCCAGTGACGCCGCGATGGCGGCGAGATATGACATCGGGGGGAGAGTCTGGGTCTGGCACGCCGCAGTGGCGAAGGGGGCAAACCGGGTCAGCGATGACGATTCCTTCATCCTCCCGCCTGAGGTGGCCAGGGAAGTGGACACTGTTCTCGCCAAGCCCAGAGCTGAACAGCTCGCATGGGTCAAGAACCAGGTCAAGCGGACGTGGGCAGGCTGCGATGGCTGATGATTTCAGCGCCCTGCGGTCCTTCGTGGAGACCCGTAGGCTCCGGCCGGCGCTCGGTGCCTTGCTTGCGCTCTCTGTCGCAGCAGGACTCTGGGGGCGGCTGGACATGACCTTCCCCCAGGCGTTCGGTCATCTCCTCACGCCTGTGCCAGTCGCGGTGTTGATGCCTATTCCCTTCGCCTGTGTCGTCGTCGTAAGTTTGCACAGCACGATGGCCGGATTCGAGGCGGGGGCCGCTCGTCAGGTGCGCCGTATCGACGTGGGGCAGTTGGGAACTCTGGCCGTTATTTCCGCGATCGGGTTGATTGCCGGTCTGTGGCTGACTGGAACAGCGGAAACCGTGCCTGCGGCCTTGCGGAACTTGCTGTGGTGGCTCGGCATCGCTTGTCTGTCGGGATGGGGGTTCGGTAGACGGCTCGCTTGGGTGCTTCCCTTGGCCATAGCCGTGCCGGTCTATGTCTTCGGCGTTGTCGATGGGGAGGTCTCACCATGGGCGATTCCCAAATTGGAGGTGAACGTCCCCCACTCCTGGGTGGTGTCGGGATCCGTCCTTTTGCTCGGCTTCACGGTTCTGTTCCTGGAGCGGCGTTGGAGAGTGCCGCGCTGAGCCGAAGGGTCGTCGTTCGGTCATGAGGGTGATATCGCGGTAGGTGAAGCCCCTGTTTGTTTGTACGGGCCCCGCCTGGAGGGTGGATCTTGACCGCGAATCCTCTCGTGTCGACGGGGCGGGGCCTTGGCGGAATCTCCTTCTTCCGTGGCTACCCTGGAGGGCGTGAGCCGTACTGAGAACTCCGAGGAACTGTTCGCCCGCGCCCGTGAGATCGTTCCGGGAGGTGTCAACTCCCCGGTCCGCGCCTTCGGAGCCGTCGGCGGCACACCCCGCTTCATGGCCTCCGGCCAGGGCCCCTACATCACCGACGTCGACGGCAACCGTTACGTGGACCTGGTCTGCTCCTGGGGGCCGATGATCCTCGGGCACCGCCACCCGGCCGTGGTCGAGGCGCTGCAGGAGGCCCTCGCGGCGGGCACCTCGTTCGGCACGGCGACGCCCGGCGAGGTCGAACTGGCCGAGGAGATCGTCGCCCGGGTGGAGCCGGTGGAGAAGGTCCGCCTGGTCAGCTCCGGCACCGAGGCCACCATGTCCGCCGTACGGCTGGCCCGCGGCTTCACCGGCCGGTCCAAGGTCGTCAAGTTCGCCGGCTGCTACCACGGCCACGTCGACGCCCTGCTCGCCTCCGCCGGGTCCGGCCTGGTCACCTTCGGCCTGCCCGACACCCCCGGCGTGACCGGCGCCTCGGCGGCCGACACCGTGGTGCTGCCCTACAACTCGATCGAGGCGGTGACGGAGGCGTTCCAGACCTTCGGCGCCGAGATCGCGTGCGTGATCACCGAGGCGTGCCCGGCCAACATGGGCGTCGTCCCGCCGCTCGACGGGTTCAACGCCAAGCTCCGCGAGCTCTGCACCGCGCACGGCGCCCTGCTGATCATCGACGAGGTGCTCACCGGTTTCCGGGTCTCGGAGGCCGGATGGTACGGACTGGACCCGGTGGACGCCGACCTGATGACCTTCGGCAAGGTCATGGGCGGCGGCCTGCCCGCCGCCGCGTTCGGCGGACGCGCCGACGTGATGGCCAACCTCGCCCCCGAGGGCCCGGTCTACCAGGCCGGCACCCTGTCCGGTAACCCGCTGGCCTGCGCCGCGGGCCTGGCCACCCTGCGCGCCTGCGACGACGAGGTCTACGACCGGGTCGACGCCGCCGCCCTGGTCATCGGCCGCGCCGCCGCCGACGCCCTGGCCGCCGCCGGAGTGCCGCACCGCCTGCAGCGCGCCGGCAGCCTGTTCTCCGTCTTCTTCACCGACGAGCAGGTCACCGACTTCGCCGGAGCCCAGAGGCAGAACACCGCCGCCTACCGGGCGTTCTTCCACGCCATGCTCGACC
This sequence comes from Streptosporangium brasiliense, assembly GCF_030811595.1. Classification (NCBI taxonomy): domain Bacteria; kingdom Bacillati; phylum Actinomycetota; class Actinomycetes; order Streptosporangiales; family Streptosporangiaceae; genus Streptosporangium; species Streptosporangium brasiliense. Next base: position 1,140,197 of record NZ_JAUSRB010000002.1, on the reverse strand, counting down.
AGGGCGTCTACCTGCCCCCGTCGGCCTACGAGGCGTGGTTCCTGTCGGCCGCCCACGACGACGAGGCACTGTCCCGCATCGCCGAGGCACTCCCGCTCGCCGCCAAGGCCGCCGCCCAGGCCTCCTAGCGGGGCAGCTTGTCCAGGTCGATGTCGAGGGGGAAGGGGACCGGGACGGTCAGCCGTCCGTGGTGGATGCCGGTCAGGCCGTAGGCGCCGGTGGCGGGGTCGAGCTCGTAGACGTAGACGACGGGGCTGCCGTCGTTGTTCTCGACCCGCCAGAAGTGCGCGATCCCGGCCTCGGCGTAGCGGAACGGCTTGGTCTTGCGGTCCCGGTCCTCGGACTCGGGGGAGACCACCTCGATGACGAGGTGGACCTCGTCAGGGGTGTAGAAGGTCCGGTCGTCGTCGTCGGCCGCCGCCGTGTCGACGATGACGACGTCAGGACAGGGCCGCATCCGGTGGCCGAGCTTGACGTCCATCTGATCAACCGCTGACAGTCGCTCCGGCGTCTGGATGTCGAGCGCCTCGGTGAGCCGGCGGATCATGCGCTGGTGGAAGCGCTTCTGGGGGGACATGAAGACGAGAGCTCCATCGATCAGTTCGACGTGCTTGAAGAAGTCGGGCTCGCCGTTCGGCCCCTCTGCCGGGAGGCGATCGAGGTCGTCGGCGGTCCATCCCCACGGGGGTGGGGACGGCCAGTAGTCAAGAGCGCTACTCACGTCGGTCACCGTAACATCGTCTCCGTCACCGGGTGTGTTCATTCAGATCATCTCCGTTGCCCTCAGTTCATTCTCTCCTGCTTCCGCCGCCGACGGCAGGGGTGTGCCTCTTCTCAAGGGGGCGAGTCGCGATCTGCATTTGAACACTATGTTTGCTTCAAATTGTTGACAACATAATATTGGGCAATCATGCTGGGCGTATGAACGCCGAATCCGATCAGACGTCCGACCCCTTCACCCCGCCCGACCCCGCTCAGGCGCGGGCGCACCGGGTGTACGCCTCGCTGATGCGCATCGCCGAGCGGCACGCGGCCACCGAGGCGCAGCGTTCCCGGCAGGTCCATCCCGACGTTCTCGGCCCGCACGAGGCCATCAGGCTCGTGTCCTTCCTCGCGGGGGGCAGCGCGGTGCGGGAGGAGACCGAGCCGGAGGTGGACGGCGCCGACATCACCGCCGCCCTGACCCTCATCCCGCTGGCGCGCGCGGAGATGGACCAGCTGGAGGCCGGGCTCCTGCTGATGGCGCGGGGCCGTGGCCTCACCTGGCAGGAGATCGCCTTCGGCCTCGGCCTGGGCACCTCCCAGGCCGCCAGGCAGCGCTACGAACGGCTGGCCGGCCGGGTGGCCGCCGAGACGGACCGGTAGCGCCCCCGCTCCGCGGCCGGCGGGGCGGGCCTCAGCGCGGCAGCTCGATCTGGTATCTGATGAAGCCGCGGTTCTCGGCGACCTTGTCGTACAGGCGCCGTGCCGTGCTGTTCGACTCGTGGGTGTTCCAGTAGACGCGGCTGCAGCCGCGGATCCGGGCCCGGTCGGTCACGGCCGCGATCAGCGCGCGGGCCACACCCCTGCCGCGCACGGCCGGATCGGTGAACAGGTCCTGCAGGTAGCAGACGTCGGTGTCGGGGGCCGAGGTGCTGGCGTGGACGAGGAAATGCGTGATGCCGACGAGCTCGCCGTCCAGCGTCGCCCCGAGGGCGTGCAGGCGCGTGTCCGCCTGGAACTCCCGCCACGCCCGGTCGTACATCTCCGCCGGCTCGGCCCGCTGGTAGAAGTCGATGTAGGCGCGGAACAGGTCTTCCCAGACGGCCCTGTCGGAGGGCAGGAGCCTGCGGACGTCGATCATGTGGTCTCCCCCTGGATCGCGCGGCCCGGAGGTCCGCGAGGCCGGCTCGCTCCCCGGCGTGGCGGGAGCGTCCTGCCGGCCGGCTGTGACGCGTTCAGGCGCCACAGCCTAGGGACAGGTGGCCTGCCGCCATACGGCCACTTTCCGGGGAAAGCAGGTGACCACTTCGGGCCGGCCCCTGGCGCGGTCCGGGCCGGGACCGTACGGGTCCCGATGCCGGACGGGCGTGTCCGGCCGGGGCGCGTGCGGTCAGCGGGCCGCCGCGTCCGTCCTGGGGCGGTCCGGCGGGGCCTGCGGCCCGCCGTGATCGTGGGGACGCGCGGCCGTTCCGGAGTGGGAGGGGGCGGCGCGGGACGTGCCGCGCGGGCGGCTGCCGGCGTACAGGACGCCGGGGATGATGAGGGCCGCGGCGGCGAGCTCCGCCGGGGAGATCGACTCGCCGGTGACCAGGAACGCCGAGGACATGCCGAAGACGGGGACGAGCAGGCTGTAGGGGGCGACCACGGAGGCGTCGTAGCGCCTGAGCAGGTAGCCCCAGACGCCGAAGCCGCCGAGGGTGGAGATCAGCGCCACGTAGAGCACCGACAGGGTGCCCTCCATCGAGAACTCCAGCCGAGGGACCCCCTCCACCAGCAGGGACAGCCCTAGCATGGGGACGGCCGCCACCGCGCTCAGCCAGACCATGAAGCGGAGCGAGTCCGGAGGGGACGCCTTCCTGACCGCGATGTTGCCCGCGCCCCAGCCCAGCGCGGCGCCGACGACCAGGACGAACGCGCCGACCGGGCCGCCACCGCCCAGGTCCAGGGCGATCAGGGCCAGTCCCGCGAACGCGACGCACATGCCGGTGACGCGGCGGGCGGTGATCCGCTCCTTGAGCAGGGCCACGGCGAGGACCACGGTGAAGACCGCCTGCACCTGGACGACGAGCGAGGTGAGGCCGGCGGGCATACCCGCCCGCATGCCCAGCAGGAGCAGGCCGTACTGCGTGACGCCGAGTGTGGCCCCGGCGATGAGGACCCACCGCCAGGGCACCCGCGGGCCGCCGACGAACAGCAGCGCGGGGAAGGCGGCCAGGGTGAAGCGCAGCGCCACGTACAGCAGCGGTGGGAAGTGCCGGAGCCCCGCCTCCATGACCACGAAGTTGAAGCCCCACACGGCGGCGAGGCCGATGGCCAGGAAGAGATGCCTGGTTCGCATCCACTCATCCTTATTTATAACGATAATTCAGCACAAGCGAGACTTTCTTACCTCGGTCGTTTAGAATCGCTTACATGTTGGATCTCAACCGTCTCAAGGCCCTGCACGCCGTGTCCGTCTACGGATCGGTCGGGGCGGCGGCCGACGCGCTCATGGTGACCCCGTCCGCGGTGTCGCAGCAGCTCGCCAAACTGGAGCGGGAGACCGGCGCGACGCTGCTGGAGCGCAATGGCCGCGGGGTGCGGCTGACCGACGCGGCCGGGCTCCTGGCCGACCACGCCGAGCGCATCCTCGCGCTGGTGGAGACCGCCGAGGCCGACTTCGAGGCGCTGCGCGGGGAGGTCGTGGGGCGGCTGAGCATCGGGGCCTTCCCCACGGCGGCCCGGGGGCTGGTGCCCGCGGCCCTGGTCCACCTGCGGGAGCGCCATCCCGACCTCCGGCTCCAGCTCATCGAACGGGAGCCCGAGCGGCAGATCCGCGAGGTGGCCAGGGGCGAGCTCGACCTCGCGGTCGTCCAGGACTGGACGAACCGGCCGATGGCCGTCCCCGAGGGACTGTCGCGCGCGACGCTCTTCGACGACATCGCCGACGTGATGTTGCCCGAGGCCCATCCGCTGGCCGGCCGCTCCGAGATCGAGCTGGCCGAGCTGTCGGGGGAGCGGTGGATCAGCTCCTCGCCCGGCACGGTCTGCCACGACTGGCTGGTCCACACGCTGCGCTCGGCCGGCCTGGAGCCGGACATCGCCTGCATGGCGGACGAATATCCGACCCAGCTCGCCCTGGTCGCGGCCGAGCAGGGGTGCGCCATCATCCCCCGGCTGGGCCGCGACTCCGTCCCCGCCGGGGTGCGGGTCGTCCCGATCCTGCCGCGCCCGGTCCGCAAGATCTACACGCTCTGGCGGAGCGACGCGGCCCGGCGCCCGGCGATCCGGGCCGCGGTCGAGGCGCTCAGGATCGCCTCCCTGCCTCACCAGCCGGTCGAGCCGGCCGACGGGCGGGCCGCCGGCTGAGGGCGACCGTCACCGCCGGCTAGGGCGATGTCACCACCGGTTGGGGGCGACGGTCACCGCTGGCTGAGGGCGATCGTCACCACGCCGCCGACGATGACGGCGGCGGCGAGCAGCCGGCGGGGCAGGTCGCCCTCGGCCAGCAGCCTGCCACCGAGCACCACCGCGACGAGCACCCCGATCTCCCGCACCGGGGCGACCACGCTGACCGGTGAGAACGTGAACGCGACCAGCACCAGCAGGTAGGAGAGCGGCACCAGCACGGCCGCGCCCAGCACGCGCGTCCGGTGCTCGCGCCAGACCGGCGGGATCAGGCCCCGGCGGCGGGCGGCCAGCGCCGATGGGGCCAGGACGAGGGCCCGGCCGAGCTCGCCGCCGTAGTTGAGCAGGATCGGCGCGACCGCGAAGGCGCTGACGACCTGCTTGTCCCAGACGGTGTAGGCCGCGATGAACACCCCGGTGACCAGCCCGAACCCGATCCCGGCCAGATCCTCGCGGCTGGGCCTGCGGACCGTGCCGAGCAGCAGGACGCCCACGCCGATCAGCAGGATCCCCGCGATTCCGCTCGGGCCCGGCTGCTCGCCCAGCAGCAGCACGGCGACGAGGCTGGCCAGCAGCGGTCCGGTGCCGCGTGCGATCGGGTAGACCACCGACAGGTCGCCGTGGCGGTAACCGCGCTGGAGCAGCAGGAAGTAGCCCAGGTGCAGCGCGGTGCTCACGGCGATCACCCCGGCGCCCGCCCAGGAGAGGCGGTCGCCGGTGAAGGCCAGATAGCCGAGCGCGACCGGGCTCCAGAGCACCGTGGAGGCGGCGGCCACCAGCCAGATGAAGACGATCGAGTCGGCCCCGGCCGCCTGCTTGCTCAGCAGGTTCCAGCTCGCGTGGGCCACGGCCGAGGACAGGACGAGGACCAGCGCGAACAGGCTCAAAGGCGTCCTTTCGAGCACGGGCCCCGGATCCGATCGTCTATGACACTAACCGCCCCCTCATGGCACGGTCAGAACCGCCCCTCCATACGCGCTATCCACCACTACCAGTCGGTAGGCTTGCGACACCATGGCTGAGACCACCGTCGTTCACCTCCTGCGCCACGGTGAGGTGCACAACCCCGCTAACGTCCTGTACGGCAGGCTGCCCGGCTACCACCTGTCGGAGACCGGCAGGCAGATGGCCGAGACGGTCGCCAAGTCGGTCGCCGGGCGCGACGTCGTCGCCCTGTTCTCCTCTCCGCTGGAGCGGGCGCAGGAGACCGCGGCCCCGCTCGCCGCGGCCTTCCAGCTGGAGGTCGCGACCGACGACCGGCTCATCGAGGCCGAGAACATCTTCGAGGGCATCTCGGTCGGCAACGGCGACGGCGTCTTCCGCAGCCCGCGTCACTACCGCTACCTGTGGAACCCGCTCCGCCCCTCCTGGGGGGAGCGCTACACCGACGTGGTCCGGCGGATGAAGGGCGCGATCGACACCGCCCGCGAGGCGGCGCGCGGCCACGAGGCGATCATGGTCAGCCACCAGCTCCCGATCTGGATGATCCGGCTCGCGGCCGAGCGCAGGCGGCTGCCGCACGACCCCCGCCGCCGGCAGTGCGGCCTGGCCAGCCTCACCAGTTTCTCCTTCGAGGGAGACCGGCTGATCAGCGTCGGCTACAGCGAACCCGCGGGCGCGCTCGCCAAGCGCCCCACTGTGCCGGGCGCGTGACCTCGCCGGTAGAGTGACTGCTCTACCGGTTGTAGTACAGGGAGACCCTTCCTCTGATGCGCGCACAATCCTTCGCCGCTGCCGTGCTGCTGCTGACCGTGGCCGGATGCGCCGGTAACCAGGGAACGCAGCCGCAGACCGGGGACACCCGTTTCGTGGCCGGTGACGGCAAGATCACCCTGTTCGAGGCCGCCGACCGCAAGGCCGCCCCCGCCGTCGAGGGGGAGACCCTCGACGGGGGCTCGGTGAACCTGGCCACGCACAAGGGCAAGGTCGTGGTGCTGAATTTCTGGGCCTCCTGGTGCGCGCCCTGCCGGGCCGAGGCCCCGGTGCTCAAGGACATCGCCGCCAAGACCAAGGCCACCGGCGTGGAGTTCCTCGGCATCGACTTCAAGGACCGCAAGGCCGACGCGCTCGCCTTCGAGCGCAGCCAGCAGTCCGGCTACCCCAGCATCTTCGACCAGCCCGGCAAGGTCGCGCTCTCCTTCCAGGGCACGGTCCCCCCGGCGGCGATCCCCTCGACGCTGATCATCGACCGCCAGGGCCGGATCGCCGCCCGGGCGCTCGGCGCGGTCAAATACAACGACCTGCTCAGCGCCGTCACCAAGATCGGCGATGAGAAGTGACCGCGGAGCGGCGGTGGACCCCCGATGAGCGCTGATCTGGTGAACACGGTGGCGAGCGGATCGCTCGCCCTCGCGCTGCCGATCGCGGTGGCGGCCGGCCTGGTCTCCTTCCTGTCGCCCTGCGTGCTGCCGCTGGTGCCCGGCTACCTGTCCTACGTGACCGGGATGAGCGCCGACCCCAAGCGGGGACGCATGGTCGCGGGGATCGCGCTGTTCATCCTCGGCTTCGCCGTGGTGTTCGTGGCGGGCGGGGCGCTCTTCGGCGGGCTCGGCGCGGTGCTGCTCGGCAACGCCGACATCATCACGCGGGTGCTGGGCGCGCTCACCGTCGTGCTGGGCCTGGCCTTCATGGGGGTCGTCCCGGGCCTGCAGCGCGACTTCCGCATCCACCGGCTCCCGGCCGCCGGCCTCGCCGGGGCGCCGCTGCTCGGCGTGGTGTTCGGCCTCGGCTGGACGCCCTGCATCGGGCCCACCCTCGGGGTCGTGCTCACCCTCGGCCTCACCGAGGGCAGCGCCGGCCGCGGCGCGCTGCTGGCCTTCGCCTACGCCCTCGGTCTCGGCCTGCCGTTCCTGGCGGCCGGGCTGGCCTACCGCAAGGCCCTGCACACCTTCAAGGCGGTCCGCCGCCACTCGCAGCTGATCACCCGGGTGGGCGGGGTCATGCTGGTCGCGGTCGGCCTGCTGCTCGTCACCGGGCTCTGGGGCCAGCTCATCGTGACGATGCAGGGGTGGATCGGCGGATTCGAGCCGGTGATCTGATGGAGGAAGTCGAGCGGACCGCGGCGCAGCGGGCGGCGAGCGCAACCAGTCCCGAGCCAACGAGCAGCCGAGCGAGTGCGAGCGTGAACACGACTCTGACCGAGGACAGACCCGACGTACGGCCGGTGGGGCTCGGCCCCGTGGGGTGGGCGCGCTGGTTCTGGCGCACGCTCACCTCGATGAAGACCGCGCTGATCCTGCTGTTCCTGTTCGCCCTGGCCTCGATCCCCGGGTCGATCTGGCCGCAGCGCGGCGTCTCCGACGCCAAGGTCTCCCAATACTTCACCGACAGCCCGACGCTCGCCGAGTGGCTGGACCGGTTCTGGCTGTTCGACGTGTTCAGGGCGCCGTGGTTCGCGGCGATCTACCTGCTGCTGTTCCTGTCGCTGATCGGCTGCGTGCTCCCGCGCACCACGGCCCACCTGCGTGAGCTGCGCAAGAAGCCGCCCACGCCGCCGCGCAACCTGGGCCGGCTGCCCCAGTACGCCTCCTTCGACGGCGACCTGATCGTGGAGGAGGCGGCCGCGCGGCTGCGGGCCAGGCGGTTCCGGGTGACCACGGGCCCCGGCTGGGTCTCGGCCGAGAAGGGCTACCTGCGCGAGACCGGCAACCTCCTCTTCCACGTCGCGCTGCTCGGCCTGCTGGTCGCCGTGGGGGTGGGCGCGCTGTACGGCTACCGCGGCAACGTGCTGGTCGTGGAGGGGGACGGGTTCGCCAACACGGTCGCGGCCTACGACCGCTACATGCCCGGCCAGCAGGTGAACGCCGAGTCGCTGGAGCCGTTCTCCTTCACCGTCGACGACTTCCAGGCCAGCTACATCGCCACGGGCGAGCGGCGCGGGCAGCCCCTGGACTTCGCGGCCGCGCTCAAGGTCACCGACGCCCCCGGAGCGCCCGAGCGCGACTACGTCCTGAAGGTCAACGAGCCGCTGGAGGTCAACGGCACGCAGACCTATCTGATCGACCACGGCTACGCGCCCACCTTCAAGATCACTGACGGCAAGGGGCAGGTCGCCTTCGACGGCCCGGTCCCGTGCCTGGTCGCCCAGCCGGCCAACTTCACCTCCGAGTGCGTGATCAAGGTGCCGGACGCCCAGCCGGAACAGCTCGGTCTCCTGGTGGCCTTCCGGCCGACCACCGTGCCGATGAACGGCGACTGGGTGTCGGTCTTCCCCGGGGCCGCCAACCCCACGGCCCAGGTCTACGGCGCGTTCGCCGGCGACCTGGGCATGAAGGACGGCCGGCCGCAGTCGGTCTACGAGCTCGACCCGACGAGCCTGAAGAAGATGAAGCCGCTGGTCATGAAGGCCGACCCGCTGGCCGTGGGCAAGAAGCTCGACCTGCCCGGCGGCATGGGCTCCATCGAGTTCACCGGCGTCAAGGAGTGGATCGCCCTCCAGATCGCCTACGACCCGGGCCGGATGCCCGCGTTCGTGGCCTCCGCCCTCGCCGTCGTCGGCCTGGTGCTGTCCCTGACCGTCCGCCGCCGCCGGGTGTGGGTACGGTTGAAGGGCGCGCCCACGCCGGCCGGACAGGCGGCGGGCGGGCCGGAGAGGACCGGGGGGCAGGCGGCGCGAGGCCGCGACCATGACCGTGGACACATCGAGGTGGGCGGTCTCACGCGCACCGAAGGCAGCGATTTCAGCGAGGAGTTCGCCGAGATCGTCTCTGTTCTGAACCCAGGAGTTAAGGATGTCCGCTGAGGTCGACGCCGGCCTCGCCCTGTTGAGCGATCAGCTCATCTTGGCGACGGTGCTGCTCTACGTCTTCGCAATGATCGGTTACGCCCTCGACCTCGGCTTCGGCCGGCCCAGGGCCGAGGCCAAGGCCAGGGCCAGGGCGGAGGCCGAACCCGCGCTCGTCACGGTCGGTGGAAGCACGGCCGCCGCCGCCCCGTCCGGTGCCGAGGAGGACCAGGGCCCCGCCGAGAAGGCGCCCGCCGCCTGGACGGTGTGGGCCGGCCCGGTCGCGGTCGGGCTGTCATGGCTCGGCTGGGCGACGAACCTCGGCTCCATCCTCACCCGCGGCCTGGCCGTGGACCGGTGGCCGTGGGGCAACATGTACGAGTTCGTGGTCGCGATGTGCTTCGCGGCGGTGAGCGCGTTCCTGCTCATGAACCTCCGCTACCGGGTCCGTTTCCTCGGCGCGTTCGTCACGGTCGCCGCCGCCCTCGGGCTGGGCTTCGCCGTACGGTATCTGCAGGTGCAGGCCGGTCCGGTGGTGCCCGCGCTCAACTCCTACTGGGTGGCGATCCACGTGTCGGCGGCGATCATCGCCAGCGGGCTGTTCATCATGGCCGGGGTCTCCGGCATCCTCTATCTGGTCAGGAAGGACACCGCGGTCCGCCTGCCGTCGCTGGCGGACCTCGACCGGGTCGCGCACCGGGCCATCGTGATCGCCTTCCCGATCTGGACCTTCGCCGTCATCGCCGGCGCCCTCTGGGCCGACAAGGCCTGGGGCCGCTACTGGGGCTGGGACCCCAAGGAGGTCTGGGCCTTCATCACCTGGATCGCCTACGCCGCCTACCTGCACGCCCGGGCGACCGCCGGCTTCAAGGGCAGGGCCGCCATGATCGTGCAGCTCATCGCCTTCGCCTGCCTGCTGTTCAACCTGGTCGGGGTGAACATCTTCCTCGGCGGCCTGCACTCCTACGCGGAGGTCCCGGGCTGATCGCGGCGCCGCGCGCCGCGGCCGGGTGACCCGGCGGCCGATCCCTCTCCCACGGGCCGGCCGCCCCGCCCCGGCGGGTCCGGCCTACTCCTCGTCGCGCAGCCGCCGGTCGAGGTCCTTGAGGAAGTCGGGGTCGTCGTCGGGGCCCTTCGGGGCCGCGGGCGGGGCCGGCCTGTCCTTGGGCAGGGGCGTGCGGGGCGCGTGGGGACCGAGGGGACGGCCGAGCAGCAACCAGAACAGGCCGCCCACGGGCGGCAGCAGCGCGATGATGATCACCCACAGGAGTTTGGGCAGGTTTCTGGCCTCCTCGTCCGGCGTGGTGATGGCGTCGAACAAGCAGTAGAGCCAGAAGGCGAGCAGCGCCAGACCGACAAGCAGGGGCATGCCCGAACTGTAAGCCATCCGGAGCCGGGGTGCGGCAAGGCACCTGTTCCGGGTGACTGTCGACGGGTCCACGTCGTACGGTGGGGGCCGATGCCACTTCCCCTGGGGGCGTGATGGCGAATTCGGCGGACAAGGGGCGTCACCGACGGCGCTGGTGGCAGCGGGGCCCGTCCCAGCGCACCGACGGTGCTCTCAAGGAGACGCCGCGTGAGGTCCCGCCGGGGCCCGAGCGCCGGGTGGGCACCGTGACGGCGCCGGTGGTGGACCGCCCGCAATACACCTGGCGGGATTTCGAGCTGGAGGACGAGCGCCCCAGGGCCCAGCCCAACGCCCCGGACGTCCCCGACCTGGGCGACGGCCTGCGGCACTGCGGCAGCCTCGAACGCATCCTGCACCGCCAGTGGGACTCCTGGCAGGGGCCGCCGTCCCCGGAGACCGTGCGGGCGGTGGAGAGCCTCGCCCGGCTGCCGGACGGGCTGAAGGCCAAGCTGGCCGACGGACTCACGGGCATCTACGTCGGCGAGGGCGGGGTCCCCGACCTGGACGACATGGGCTACCTGCGGGGCGCGCCGCTGCCCTCGGGCCGGGCCACCTGGGACATCTGCGCGGGGGCGTACGGCGATCGCAAGATCGTGGTGGGCGACCGCCCCTCGCCCACCCCCGACGTGATGATGCACGAGGTCGGGCACGCCCTGGACGACGTGGACGCGCCCCACGGGGAGTGGGTCTCCGACTCCCCGGAGTTCGCCGCCCTCTACGCCCAGTGCGTCCCGGCACTGGCCTCCGGCTTCCACCTGCAGCCGGGGGACCTGGGGCGCAAGGAGTTCTTCGCCGACGCCTTCGCCGCCATCGCCTCCCGGCAGCGCCCCGCGCTGGTGGACATGCTCGGCGGGGACACGCGGATGGCGCTCAATGTCATGTTGTTCTTCAACCGGCGTTACGGAATCTAGGTGATCTGGGATGTACGTCATCCGGCTCGCTGACGGCACGCTGCGGGTGCCGCAGAGCCTGTCCAGCGATGACGGGCGTCTGATCGGCAACGCGTACGTGGAGCTCTCACCGGGGGATCCGGACTACGACCGCTGGCTGCCCGAGGCGCTCACCGAGGAGGAGTCGGCGCGGCGGCGGCTGCGCTGGCTTGAGGAGAACGACGAGCTGGAGCGGGAGTTCCTGGCCTTCAAGGCCGAGCAGGAAAGTTAGCGCCTGAGGGCGCTGCGGGTCGGTCACGGGGGAGGTCACCGGCCGCGACGCCGGACGTGACGGTCTGTACGGCGCGATGGTCTGCACGGTGTGACGGTCCGGACGGTTACGACTCCACGGTGACCCTGCGGCTTCCGGGTAAGGCGCGCAGGATCACCGATGGTGTGACGTCATAAGTCGTCAGACGCGCGGGGACTCGCCTGCCGGCCGTTCGGCCGTCAGTACGTCCTCTCCGCGCAGAAGGGCGTGCACTTCCGACTCGCGGAAACGCCGGTGCCCTCCGGGGGTACGGATGCTGCTGATGCGGCCTGCCGCGGCCCAGCGTGTAACCGTCTTTGGGTCGACCCGGAAGAGGGCGGCAACCTCTCCAGGCGTCAGCAGACGCTCGCTGCTACTCTCCACAATCTCTCCCCCTCGCATCCCGCTTCCTGCCAGCGGGCGGACAGGTAACCAGTGTGCCGAGCGAAGCCTGATTTATCCGTGCTTTTCAACAAAGATCACGGGTTGTTATCGACTGACTGCCCGATTGTTATATGATAGAGCCTCTTTGGGACTCTCGTGGTTGTTTCTTTACGAAACTGATCTGATGGGCACACTAGCAGCGCTCGTGCTCGGTGCGAAGGGTGTCCGCGCCGTCTTCATGTCAGCGCTCATGCGGGCAGAGTGACGTAACCTCGACGCTGTGCATCCTGTCTTCGTTTACACCGCGTCCCGGCTGGGTCTGCTGGCCGTGACCCTCGGTGTGCTCTATCTCCTCGGCCTGCGCCAGCCATTGATCCTCCTGGTCGCCGCATTCCTGGTCAGTGGTGTGGCCAGTTACGTTCTGCTGTCAAAGCAGCGCGACGCGGTGAGCGAGCGAATCGCCAAGAATCGGGAGTGATCACGGCAGCGGGAACATGCCGACTCGGGCATGGTACTCGCGACCAAGCCGCGTTGTGTCGCTACCAACGAGTAGCCCACCCCGGTGGGCGAGGAATGCCTTGACGCCGATTCCGCGCTCCCTTGTCGGATTCCACTCCAGGGCCTTGCCGGTCCGCGGGTGGATCGCCCCGACGCCCGGCCGCTCCACCGCCCCCGGGCCGGCCGAGTCGCGGCCGAGCGGATTGTCCAGCCAGCGCTGGTGGCCGCCCACGTAGACGGCCGCCCCGGTGACCGCCACCGAGTAGAGCGAGTCGCCGCCGGTGTGGTTGACCCAGGTCGGCCGCACCTCGCCCCGCGCGTAGGTCTCGAACCGCGCGGCGGTGTCGCACGGCTTGCCCCGCCCGGCCGGGCCGCCGGTCGTGACGACCGCGAAGTAGCTGCCGTCGGGGGCGAAGTCCAGGCCCCGCACGTAACTGGGGAAGACCTCCAGGCACTTGGCGGCGTAGGCGTCGGTCCGCCAGTCGGCGACCTTCGCGGGCAGCGCGCCGACGTCGATCAGGCCGAGCTGGGGCCGTGACAGCCCGTCGAGGGTGGTGAAGTTGCCGTCGACGGCCAGGCGGTCCCGGCTGAGGGACATCGCCTGCACCCTGGTCCGGCCGCCCAGGGGCGCGCCGGGCCGGACGGCGAAGCCGGGGTCCACGGCGCCGGTGGCGGCCTCCAGCCGGGCGACGGCCGTGCGGAAGACGCGGCCCACGCCGGTGAAGTCGCCCCCCACGTAGAGGTGGGAGCCGCTCCGGGCCAGGCTGGTGACCGTGCCCCCGTAGACCTGGGCGCCGAAGCCGGGCACCGGCGAGCCGTCGGACAGCCGCAGGAGAGCCAGGCCCCGGGTCCTCGCCTCGCCGGTCACCGTGAACTCGCCGCCGGCGTAGACGGTGCCGCCGGTGCCCGCGGCGAGGGCGTTGACCGGCCGGTCGAGGTAGGGCGCGAAATCGGGCAGGATCCGCCCGGTGGCCAGGTCGTAGGCGAAGATGTTGTCGCGTTCCAGGACCGTCGCGTCACCGGCGTCGCGGACCTGGCTGAACCAGCCGCCGACCACGACCGTGCCCCCCACCAGGGCGATGGCGTTGACGATGCCGTCGAGCACGTGCGGGGTGGTGTCCACCGGATCGGCCGAGACGACCTTGCTGTGCTTGGTGGTGCCGGCTGCGGCGACCCCTGCGGGGAGCAGCATCAGGGCCGCGGTCAGCACGGAAGCGGTTCTGGCAAACATTCGGCAATTTCTAGCAGACTCTCGGTAATCGAGTAGCTACTTTCCGTGGATTGTCCGGTCGGGCCTAGGCTTGTCCCTATGACGCGCGCTTCGCTGGACAAACAACCGCATGAGGTCGCCGCGATGTTCGATCGCACGGCCCGGCGCTACGACCTGGTCAATGACGTGATCTCCCTCGGGCAGGTGCGGCTGTGGCGCAAGGCGGCCGCGGCGGCCGTCGACGCGGGCCCCGGCGAGCTCGTCCTCGACCTGGGCGCGGGCACCGGCACCTCCACCGACGCGTTCACCGCGCTGGGCGCCCGCGCGATCGCCTCGGACTTCTCGCTCGGCATGCTGCGCACCGGCGTGCGGCGGCGGGGCGGCTCCGGCCTCTCCGGCGGCGGGGTGCGCGGCGTCACCTTCGTCGCCGGTGACGCGCTGCGGCTGCCCTTCGCCGACGACACTTTCGACGCGGTGACGATCTCGACCGCGCTGCGCAACGTCCACGACACCGGCCAGGCGCTGCGCGAGATGCTCCGGGTGGCCAAGCCGGGGGCCCGGCTGGTGATCCTTGAGTTCTCCCACCCGACGAACAAGTCTTTCGACCTCGTCTACTGCCAATACCTCATGAAGCTGATGCCGCAGGCCGCCAAGTTGGTCGGCTCCAACGACGATTCATACGAGTATCTGGCGGAGTCGATCAGGGAGTGGCCGGACCAGGCGGCACTGGCGAAGATCATCCAGGCTGCGGGCTGGGAGCGGGTCGCCTGGCGTAACCTCACCATGGGCATCGTGGCGCTTCATCGTGCGTATAAGCCCGCTTAGAAGATTCGTCGGCGATAGCCGCACCCGACTGACACTCCGCCTCGTAAAGGGGTTAGACTTCGGGCCGACAAGTTTGTGAAGACCTTCACAAAGGAACGAAAGGCCCCTCACCCCGAGGCCGTCAAAGCTTGTAGGACAGGACAGGTCCCGTGACCGTGCCAGCCGCCACACAGCGGAATGTCGCTGAGGCTGACGCCGACGTAATCGTCGTCGGCGCCGGGCCCGCCGGTTCGACAACCGCATTCCATCTCGCACAGGCCGGACTCGACGTCCTGTTGCTCGAGAAGACCACATTCCCCCGCGAGAAGGTCTGCGGCGACGGGCTGACGCCCCGAGCGGTCAAGCAGCTCATCGCCATGGGGATCGACATCGACGCTCCCGGCTGGGTCAGGAACAAGGGCCTGCGCGTGGTCGGCGGCGGGCTGCGCTTCGAGCTCGACTGGCCGGAGCTGTCCAGCTACCCCGACTTCGGGCTGGTCCGCACCCGGCAGGACTTCGACGAGATCCTCGCCGCCAACGCGGTGCGCGGCGGCGTCCGCCTGCTGCAGGGGGTCAACGTCACCGCCCCGATCCTCGACGACCGCAGCGGCCACATCGTGGGCGTGGTCGCCAAGAAGGACGGCGAGGAGGTCTCCTACAGGTCGCGCCTGGTGGTGGCCGCCGACGGCAACTCCACCCGGATCTCCCTGGCGATGGGGCTGCACAAGCGCGAGGACCGCCCGATGGGCGTCGCCGTACGGACCTATTTCGAGAGTCCGCGCCACGACGACGACTACCTGGAGACCTGGCTGGAGCTGTGGGACGGCGACACCCTGCTGCCCGGCTACGGCTGGATCTTCGGCGTCGGCGACGGCACCTCCAACGTGGGCCTCGGCCTGCTCAACACCTCCGAGTCCTTCAAGGGCATGGACTACCGCGACCTGCTCAGGCGCTGGGTCAAGAACATGCCTCCGGAGTGGGGCTACACCGAGGAGAACATGACCACCCCCATCAGGGGGGCGGCGCTGCCGATGGCCTTCAACCGCCAGCCGCACTACACGCGGGGCCTGGTGCTGGTCGGCGACGCGGGCGGGATGATCAACCCGTTCAACGGGGAGGGCATCGCCTACGCGATGGAGACCGGCCAGATCGCGGCCGAGACCATCGTCCAGGCGCTGGCCCGGACGACCCCCGCCCAGCGGGAGCGCGTGCTGCGCGCCTATCCCCAGATGTTGAAGGACGCCTACGGCGGTTACTTCACCCTGGGCAGGGGCTTCGTGGAGCTCATCGGGCGCCGCGGCGTGATGGACTTCTTCACCCGTCACGCGCTGCCCCACCCCCACCTGATGCGGTTCGCGCTCAAGCTCCTTGCTAATCTCACCGACCGGCGAGGCGACGCGTCAGACCGCATCATCAACGCTCTGTCGAAGGCCGCGCCGTCGGCATGACCACACCAGCCGCCTCCCCACGTGGAACCAGAGCGATGATCCCCCTGCATAAACTTGCAAAACAAAACAACGTGATGAGCTGCGCGCCGGCGCGCGTGGAGATGGGAGAGGAGGCGTAGCGATGGAGCTGTATGCACCCATCCTGGTGCTCGCCGTTCTCGCGGCGGGATTCGCGGTCTTCTCGGTGACGATCGCGCCCTTCACCGGTCCCAGGCGCTGGAACCGCGCGAAACTCGACGCCTACGAATGCGGCATCGAGCCGACGCCCCAGCCGGTCGGAGGTGGTCGCTTCCCGCTGAAGTACATGATCACCGCGATGCTCTTCATCGTGTTCGACATCGAGATCATCTTCCTCTACCCGTGGGCGGTCGCGTTCGACCAGCTCGGGATGTTCGGGTTGGTCGAGATGGTGCTGTTCATCGTCACCGTGCTCGTGGCCTACGCGTATGTGTGGCGCCGCAAGGGTCTGGACTGGGACTAGATATGGGTCTTGAAGAGAAACTTCCGAGCGGGTTCATGCTCAGCACGGTCGAGCAGGTGGCCGGCTGGGCGCGCAAGAACTCCGTGTGGCCGGCGACCTTCGGTCTCGCCTGCTGCGCCATCGAGCTGATGTCCACCGGCGGTCCCAAGCACGACCTGGCGCGCTTCGGCATGGAGCGCGCTTCGGCGTCTCCGCGGCAGGCCGACCTGATGATCGTGGCCGGCCGGCTGTCGCAGAAGATGGCCCCGGTGCTCCGCCAGATCTACGACCAGATGGCCGAGCCCAAGTGGGTCATCGCCATGGGCGTGTGCGCCTCCAGCGGCGGCATGTTCAACAACTACGCCATCGTGCAGGGCGTGGACCACGTCGTCCCCGTCGACATCTACCTGCCCGGCTGCCCGCCGCGGCCCGAGATGCTCATCGACGCGATCGTGAAGCTGCACGACAAGATCCAGAACATGAAGTTCGGCGCGCACCGCGCCAAGCAGATCGACGAGCTCGAACTGCAGGCGCTGCGGACGCTGCCGCTGATCGACCAGGGGACCGCCAAATGAGCCGGAGCGGACCCGGCGCGGTGCGCGCGGTGAATGAGGAGTTGGTGAGCGACCGATGAGCACGGACAATCTCCCCGAGATCCCGGAGGAGCCGATCGCCCATCTGGGCATGTTCGGCGCCTCGGGCTCCGGTGACACCTCCGGCTACGGCGGCCTGGTCGTACGGCGCAAGCCCCAGCTGTCCACTCCCCGCCCCTACGGCGGCTACTTCGACACCGTCGCCGACGAGCTGGAGCGCGCGCTGGGCGGCGACCTCGGCGACGCGATCGAGCGCGTGGTCGTCGACCGCGACGAGCTGACCTTCCACGTCAAGCGCGAGCGCCTGCTGGAGGTCGCCAGGCTCCTGCGCGACGACCCCGCCCTCCGCTTCGAGCTCTCGCTCGGCGTCTCCGGCGTGCACTACCCCCACATGGAGGGGGAGGAGCTGCGCGCGGTGATCCACCTGTGCTCGATCACGCACAACCGCCGCCTGCGCCTCGAGGTGTCCTGCCCCGACGCCGACCCGCACATCCCCTCCACGGTCTCGGTCTACCCGACCCACGACTGGCACGAGCGGGAGACCTGGGACTTCTTCGGGATCGTCTTCGACGGCCACCCGGCGCTGACCCGCATCATGATGCCCGACGACTGGGACGGTCATCCCCAGCGCAAGGACTACCCGCTGGGCGGCATCCCGGTCGAATACCGCGGCGCCCAGGTTCCCGCGCCGGACCAGAGGAGGTCCTACAAGTGAGCGCCCCCTACGAGGAGGCCACCGAGGGCAAGGTCTACACCGTCTCCGGCAACGACTGGACGGAGCTGGTCGAGACCCTCACCGGCCAGCAGGACGAGCAGCTCGTCATCAACATGGGCCCGCAGCACCCGTCCACGCACGGCGTGCTCCGCCTGGTCCTGAACCTGGACGGCGAGACGGTCACCGAGGCCCGCACGGTCATCGGCTACCTGCACACCGGCATCGAGAAGAACATCGAGTTCCGGACGTGGACCCAGGGGACCACGTTCGTCACCCGGATGGACTACCTCGCGCCGATCTTCAACGAGACCGCCTACTGCCTGGGCGTCGAGAAGCTGCTCGGCATCACCGACCGGATCCCCGAGCGGGCCCAGGCCATCCGCGTGATGATGATGGAGCTCACCCGCATCTCCTCGCACATGGTCGCCATCGGCACCTTCGGCATGGAGCTGGGCGCGACCACGCCGTTCCTCTTCGGCTCCCGCGAGCGCGAGATGGTGCTCGACGTGATGGAATACATCACCGGCCTGCGGATGAACATGGCCTACGTCCGGCCCGGCGGCGTCTCCGTCGACCTCCCGGCCGGCGCCGTGGACAAGGTCGGCGAGCTGCTGAAGGTCATGCCGGGGCGCATCAAGGACATGCGCAAGATGCTCGACGCGAACCCGGTCTACCTGGCCCGCACCAAGGACGTCGCCTACCTCGACCTCACCGGCTGCATGGCGCTGGGCGTCACCGGCCCGATGCTGCGGGCCGCGGGCCTGCCGTGGGACCTGCGCAAGTCGCAGCCCTACTGCGGCTACGAGACCTACGAGTTCGACGTCCCGACCGAGAAGACCGCCGACGTCTACGGCCGTTACCTGGTCCGGGTGGCCGAGATGGAGGAGTCGCTCAAGATCATCGAGCAGGCTCTGGACCGGCTGTCCGGCCCGCTCAAGGGCGGCCGCGTGATGGTCGACGACAAGAAGATCGGCTGGCCCGCGCAGCTCGCGCTCGGCCCCGACGGTCTCGGCAACTCGCCCGACCACATCGCGCACATCATGAGCGGCTCGATGGAGGCGCTGATCCACCACTTCAAGCTGGTGACCGAGGGCTTCCGGGTCCCGGCGGGGCAGGCGTACGCCTCGGTGGAGTCGCCCCGCGGCGAGCTCGGCGCCCACGTGGTCAGCGACGGAGGCACCCGGCCCTACCGCGTGCACTTCCGCGACCCGTCCTTCACGAACCTGCAGGCCATGCCGGCCACGTGCGAGGGCGGCATGGTCGCCGACGTCATCTCGGCAGTGGCCTCGATCGACCCCGTCATGGGAGGTGTGGACCGGTGACGTATACGCCGGAAGTCCGCGAGCGTCTGGAACGGGACGCCAAGGAGATCATCGGCCGTTACCCCAAGACCAGGTCGGCCCTGCTGCCCCTGCTGCACCTGGTGCAGTCGGAGGACGGCTACGTCTCCGACGCCGGTCAGGAGTTCTGCGCGGAGATGCTCGGCCTGAGCAAGGCCGAGGTCGTGGGCGTGTCCACCTTCTACACGATGTACAAGCGCAAGCCGATGGGCGACTATCACGTCGGCGTGTGCATCAACACGCTGTGCGCGGTCATGGGCGGCGACCAGATCTGGGACGAGCTGTCCGAGCACGTCGGCGTCGGCCACGACGAGGCGACCCCGGACGGCAAGGTCTCGCTGGAGCGGCTGGAGTGCAACGCCGCCTGCGACTTCGCCCCGGTGATGATGGTCAACTGGGAGTTCTTCGACAACCAGACCCCCGACTCGGCCAAGCAGCTCGTCGACGACCTGAAGGACGGCAAGGAGGTCTCGCCGACCCGCGGCCCCAAGAAGCTGTGCACCTTCAAGGAGGCCTCGCGCGTGCTGTCGGGCCTGCCCGACGGCCTGGCCGGCGACGGCCCCTCGGCGAGCGGCCCCTCCCTTGAGGGACTCAAGATCGCCAAGGCCAACGGATGGAAGGCCCCCGAGGCACCATGACGACTCTCACCCCGGTCCTCACCGCGAACTGGGACCAGCCCAACTCCTTCACCCTGGAGGGCTACGGCGACTACTCGGCGGCCAGGAAGGCGCTGAGCATGGACCCCGACGCCGTCATCCAGGCCGTCAAGGACTCCGGTCTGCGCGGCCGCGGCGGTGCGGGCTTCCCCACCGGCATGAAGTGGGGCTTCATCCCCCAGGGCGACGGCAAGCCGCACTATCTGGTGGTCAACGCCGACGAGTCCGAGCCGGGCACCTGCAAGGACATCCCGCTGATGATGGCCAACCCGCACTCGCTGGTCGAGGGCGTCATCATCACCTCCTACGCGATCCGCGCCAACCACGCCTTCATCTACGTGCGCGGCGAGGTGCTGCACGTCATCCGCCGCCTGCAGGCGGCCGTGGCCGAGGCCTACGACAAGGGCCTGCTCGGCAAGGACCTCTTCGGCTCCGGTTTCGACCTGGAGCTCGTGGTCCACAGCGGAGCCGGCGCCTACATCTGTGGCGAGGAGACGGCGCTGCTCGACTCGCTGGAGGGCTATCGCGGCCAACCTCGGCTCAAGCCCCCCTTCCCGGCCGTGGCGGGCCTCTACGCCTCGCCTACTGTCGTGAACAACGTGGAGTCGGTGGCCAGTGTTCCCTCGATCATCTCCAACGGGGCCGAATGGTTCGCGGGGATGGGCACCGAGAAGTCCAAGGGCTTCGGAATCTTCTCGCTGAGCGGCCACGTCACCCGTCCCGGCCAGTACGAGGCCCCGCTCGGCATCACGCTGCGCGAGCTGCTCGACATGGCGGGCGGCATCCGCGAGGGGCACCGGATCAAGTTCTGGACCCCCGGCGGGTCGAGCACCCCGATCTTCACCGACGAGCACCTGGACGTCCCGCTCGACTTCGAGTCGGTCGGCGCCAAGGGGTCCATGCTCGGCACCCGGGCCCTGCAGATCTTCGACGAGACCACCTGCGTGGTCCGCGCCGTGCTGCGCTGGACCGAGTTCTACGCGCACGAGTCCTGCGGCAAGTGCACTCCCTGCCGGGAGGGCACCTACTGGCTCAAGCAGGTGCTCAAGCGGCTGGAGAAGGGTCAGGGCACCGAAGAGGACCTGACCACGATCACCGACATCGCCGACAACATCCTGGGCCGCTCCTTCTGCGCCCTGGGCGACGGTGCGACCAGCCCCATCCACTCGTCGGTGAAGTACTTCCGCGACGAATACCTCAAGCACTTCGAGATCGGCGGCTGCCCGTTCGATCACGCTCCGTCCACGGTCTGGGGTGTCAAGTGAGCGGGCGGATCGCGGCAACCAGCAAGCACAGCACCGTTTCGGTCATGGGGCCGACGGAGGAGGCGCCATGACCGTCGAAGCGACGACCCCGGCCCAGGCGCCGGTAGACCTGGTGACCGTCACGATCGACGGTTTCCAGGTGAGCGTCCCCAAGGGCACGATGATCATCCGGGCGGCGGAGCTGCTCGGCATCCAGATCCCCCGATTCTGCGACCACCCGCTCCTGGAGCCGGCGGCCAACTGCCGCCAGTGCCTGGTGGACATCCCGGACGCGGGCAACGGCCGCGGCTTCCCCAAGCCGCAGCCCTCCTGCGCCATCGAGGTCGCCCCGGGCATGGTCATCCAGACCCAGCTCACCTCCCCGGTCGCGGAGAAGGCCCAGCGCGGCGTCATGGAGCTGCTGCTCCTGAACCACCCGCTCGACTGCCCGGTCTGCGACAAGGGCGGCGAGTGCCCGCTGCAGAACCAGGCCATGTCCAACGGCCAGGGCGAGAGCCGCTTCGAGGAGAAGAAGCGCACCTTCGACAAGCCGGTCGCGCTCTCCACCGAGGTGCTGCTCGACCGTGAGCGCTGCGTCCAGTGCGCCCGCTGCATCCGCTTCTCCGACGAGATCGCCGGTGACCCGCTCATCGACTTCTTCGAGCGCGGGGCCAAGGAGCAGGTCGGCGCCGCCGACGGCGAGCCGTTCGAGTCCTACTTCTCGGGCAACACCATCCAGATCTGCCCCGTGGGCGCGCTGACCGGTGCCGCCTACCGGTTCCAGGCCCGCCCGTTCGACCTGGTCTCCACGCCCAGCGCGTGCGAGCACTGCGCCAGCGGCTGCTCGCTCCGGACCGACCACCGCCGGGGCAAGGTCACCCGCCGGCTGGCCGGGGACGACCCGGAGGTCAACGAGGAGTGGAACTGCGACAAGGGCCGCTGGGCCTTCACCTACGCGACCCAGCCCGACCGGCTGAAGACCCCCCTCGTCCGTGACGAGGAGGGCCGCCTGGTTCCGGCCTCCTGGCCCGAGGCGCTCGCCGCCGCGGCCCGGGGCCTGTCGGCGGCCCGCGGCAGCGCGGGCGTGCTCGTCGGCGGCCGCGTCACCGTCGAGGAGGCCTACGGCTACGCCAAGTTCGCCCGGATCGCGCTCGGCAGCAACGACGTCGACTTCCGCTCCCGGCCCCACTCCGCGGAGGAGGCGCAGTTCCTCGCGCACGCCGTCGCGGGCAAGGGCATCGAGATCCGCTACCGCGACCTGGAGAAGGCCCCGGCCGTGCTCCTGGTGGGCTTCGAGCCCGAGGACGAGTCGCCGATCGTCTTCCTGCGCCTGCGCAAGGCGTGGCGGAAGAAGGGCCTGAAGGTCTTCTCGGTCGCGCCGTTCGCCGGTGAGGGCCTGGCCAAGATGGGCGGCACGCTGGTCCGCGCGCTGCCCGGCGCCGAGGCCGCCGCCGTCGAGGACCTGATCTCCGGGACCTCGCCGGTCGCCGAGGCGGTCAGGCAGCCGGGCGCGGTCATCCTCGCCGGTGAGCGCCTGGCCACCACGCCGGGCGCCCTGTCGGCGCTGGTACGGCTGGCCGAGTCCACCGGCGCCCGCCTGGGCTGGGTCCCGCGCCGCGCCGGTGAGCGCGGTGCGATCGAGGCCGGAGCGCTGCCGAACCTGCTGCCCATCGGCCGCCCGGCCGACGACGAGACCGCCCGCGCCGAAGTGGCCAGGGCGTGGAACGTCGCCTCCCTCCCCGAGACCCCGGGCCGCGACACCTCCGCCATCCTGGCGGCGGCGCTGAACGGGGAGCTCGACGCCCTCGTCGTCGCCGGTGTCGACCCCTACGACCTGGCCGACCCCGAGGCCGCCCTGGCGGCCCTGGAGAACACGCCGTTCATCGTGAGCCTGGAGCAGCGCGCCAGCGCGGTCACCGACCGCGCCGACGTGGTGCTGCCGGTCGCCACGGTGAGCGAGAAGTCCGGCACGTTCGTCAACTGGGAGGGGCGTGGCCGCACCTTCGAGGAGGCGCTCCCGGTCCCCGGGATCATGAGCGACCTGCGGGCCGTCTCCGCGATCGCCGACCACATGGACGTGCACCTCGGTCTCCCGGACCCCGCCGCCGCCCGCCGCGAGCTCGGCTCCATCGGCGCGTGGCGCGGCTCCCGGGCCGCCGCCCCGGAGGTGGGCGCGCGGGCGACCGCCGCCCCGCGGGCCGGCGAGGCGGTCCTGGCCACCTGGCACCTGCTGCTCGACGACGGCCGCCTGCAGGACGGCGAGCCGTACCTCGCGGGCACCGCCCGCGCGGGTGAGGCACTGGTGTCGGCGGCCACCGCCGCGGAGTCCGGCGTCGCCGACGGCGACAAGATCATCGTCACCACCGGGCAGGGCTCGCTGAGCCTGCCGGTGCGGATCGCCGACCTGCCCGACAGGGTGGTGTGGCTGCCGTCGAACTCCGCCGGCCGCTCGGTGACCCGCGACCTGTGCGCCACGGCCGGTGACATCGTCAAGATCGGGAGTGCCTACGGGAACGGCCCCGACGCAATGAGCACCGCGCCCGCGGAGCGCGCCTCCGGCCCGACGGCCGGCGACGGACAGGCCGCCCCCGGCGCGGACGAGGAGCGGTGAGCGACCAATGAATGCCCGGACTCTTCTAGCGGCGGCCGATCCGACCCTTGCCGACTTCGGTAAAGACCCGATCTGGATCAGCATCATCAAGGCCGTCGTCATCTTCGCCGTCCTGATGCTGGGCGTGCTCTTCGGCGTGTGGTTCGAGCGCAAGCTGATCTCCCGGATGCAGAACCGGTACGGCCCCAACCGGGCCGGCAAGTTCGGCCTGCTCCAGTCGGTGGCGGACGGCCTGAAGATGGGTCTCAAGGAAGACCTGATGCCGCGGACCGTGGACAAGGTGATCTACTTCATCGCCCCGGTCGTCCTCGCGGTCCCCGCCTTCCTGGCCTTCTCGGTCATCCCCATGGGGCCGATGGTCTCGATGTTCGGCGTCCAGACGCCGCTGCAGCTCACCGACCTGCCGGTCGCGGTGCTGCTGGTGCTGGCGATGGCCTCGATCGGCGTGTACGGCGTCGTGCTCGCCGGCTGGGGGTCGCGCTCGCCGTACACCATCCTGGGCGGCCTGCGGGCCAGCGCCCAGGTGGTCTCCTACGAGATCGCGATGGGCCTGTCGTTCGTGGGCGTGTTCCTGTTCGCCGGGACGCTCTCCACCTCGGAGATCGTCAGCGCGCAGGCGTCCGGCGGCACGTTCACGCTCGGCGGCCTCAGCATCCCGATGCCCTCGTGGTACATGATCCTGCTGATCCCGTCCTTCCTGATCTACATCGTCACGATGCTGGGCGAGACCAACCGGGTCCCCTTCGACCTGCCCGAGGGTGAGGGCGAGCTGGTCGGCGGCTTCCAGACCGAATACTCCAACTCGCTGAAGTTCGCGGTCATCATGCTGGCCGAGTACGTCAACGTCTTCGTGGTCTCGGCCGTGTCGATCACCCTGTTCATGGGCGGCTGGCGGGCTCCGTTCCCGATCTCCATGTGGGACGGGGCGAACACCGGCTGGTGGCCGCTGCTGTGGTTCTTCCTCAAGATGGTGCTGGTCTTCTCCTTCTTCATCTGGTGCCGCGCCTCGCTGCCGCGAGTCCGCTACGACCAGCTCATGGCCCTCGGCTGGAAGATCCTCATCCCGATCAACCTCGGCTGGATCCTGCTGGTCGCCACCGTCCGGGCCCTGCAGATGGACACCGTCAACCGGTCGCTGGTGCTGATCCTGGCCGCGCTCGTGCTCATCGGCTGCATCGGCGTCTGGTGGCGTTTCGACAGCGTGCTGCAGAAGCGCAAGGAGGACAAGGCCGCTCAGGTCCAGGCCGAGTTCGAGCGTCTCGAAGCCGAACCGACCGCGGGTGGTTTCCCTGTGCCGCCGCTCGACCTGCCGCACTACCACGGGGTGGAGCGCAAGGAGGTTCCCAGTGGGAGCAACTGATTGGCTGAACCCCATCAAGGGGTTCGGCGTGACCTTCCACACCATGTTCAAGAAGGTCGAGACGGTCAACTACCCCGAGGAGAAGCGGCCCACGGCTCCGCGCTTCCACGGCCGGCACCAGCTCAACCGCTGGCCCGACGGCCTGGAGAAGTGCGTCGGCTGTGAGCTCTGCGCCTGGGCCTGCCCGGCCGACGCGATCTTCGTCGAGGGCGCGGACAACACCGACGAGGAGCGTTTCTCGCCGGGTGAGCGCTACGGGCGCACCTACCAGATCAACTATCTGCGGTGCATCCTGTGCGGCCTGTGCATCGAGGCCTGCCCGACCCGCGCGCTGACCATGACGAACGAGTACGAGCTCGCCGACTCCAGCCGCGAGAGCCTCATCTACACCAAGGAGATGCTCCTCGCGCCGCTCGGTCCCGGCATGGAGCTCCCCCCTCACCCCATGCGCCTGGGTGAGACCGAAGAGGACTACTACCGGCTGGGACGTAACAAT
The DNA here is from genome assembly GCF_030811595.1 of Streptosporangium brasiliense. NCBI lineage: Bacteria > Bacillati > Actinomycetota > Actinomycetes > Streptosporangiales > Streptosporangiaceae > Streptosporangium > Streptosporangium brasiliense. Next base: position 1,114,979 of record NZ_JAUSRB010000002.1, on the reverse strand, counting down.
GGGTGAGACCATCACGTTCTGGGTGCTGGCCGTCGTCTCGGTGTCGGCCGCACTCGGACTTGTCTTCAGCCGCAAGGCGGTCTACTCGGCTCTGATGCTGGGCGTCGTCATGCTCTCCCTGGCGGTGCTCTACGCCGTCCAGGACGCCCCCTTCCTCGCCGCGGTGCAGATCATCGTCTACACCGGCGCCGTCATGATGCTCTTCCTGTTCGTGCTGATGCTCGTCGGCGTCGACTCCGCCGACTCGCTGGTGGAGACGATCAAGGGACAGCGCTTCTGGGCGGCCGTCGCGGGCCTGGGCTTCGCCGCCCTGCTCGCCCTGGGGGTCGGCAACACGGTCTTCGCCCCCGCGGTGGGCGTCGGCGGCGCCACCCAGCAGGCGGGCGGCAACGTCCCGGCGCTGGCCCAGCTCATCTTCACCAGGCACGTCTTCGCCTTCGAGGTCACCTCGGCGCTGCTGATCACCGCCGCGCTCGGCGCGATGGTCCTGGCCCACCGTGAGCGGGTCCGGCCCAAGGCGACCCAGCGCGACCTGTCCCGGGCCCGGTTCACCGGCCCGCAGCCGTCGCCGCTGCCCGGCCCGGGCACCTACGCGCTGCACAACGCCATCGACATGCCGGCCCTGCTGCCCGACGGCTCGGTGTCGCCCAAGTCGATCAACCGGGTGCTCGCCCGGCACGAGGAGGACGGCGTCAGGCCGACCGACCCGGCGAAGGCGGCCCTCGTCAAGCAGGTCATCGACAATGACGTCGCCGCTGAGGAAGACGTCGTCGCGGAGGACGCGGCCCATCAGGAGGAAGCCAAGTGACCACTCACTACCTGGTGCTCTCCGCGCTGCTGTTCGCGATCGGTGGCATCGGCGTGCTGACGCGGCGTAACGCGATCGTGGTGTTCATGTGCGTGGAGCTCATGCTCAACGCCTGCAACCTCGCCTTCGTCACCTTCGCCAGGCAGCACGGCAACCTGGACGGCCAGCTCATCGCGTTCTTCGTGATGGTGGTGGCCGCGGCCGAGGTCGTGATCGGCCTTGCCATCATCGTGATGATCTTCCGAACCCGCAGGTCCGCGTCGGTGGACGACGCCAACCTGCTGAAGTACTAAGAGGTGGCCGGTGCAATCTCCTGTTGAGATCGTCCCGCACTCCGGTGGAGTGATCGGGGTCTCCTGGCTGATGATCGCGCTGCCGCTGCTCGGGGCCGCGATCCTGCTGCTCGGCGGACGCCGTACCGACCGCTGGGGCCACCTCCTCGGTGTCGCCATGTCGCTGGCCGCCTTCGTGGTGGCCGTCGTCTCCTTCGTCGAACTGCTCGGCCTGCCCGAGTCGGAGCGGCGCCGGGGGATCGAGCTCTACCAGTTCATCCCCGGCATCGCCGACATGGGGCTGCTGATCGACCCGCTGTCGATCAGCTTCGCCCTGCTGATCACCGGTGTGGGCTCGCTGATCCACATCTACTCGATCGGCTACATGTCGCACGACACCGACCGGCGCCGGTTCTTCGCCTACCTGAACCTGTTCGTCGCGGCGATGCTCCTGCTGGTGCTGGCCGACAACTACGTCGCCCTGTTCGTCGGCTGGGAGGGCGTGGGTCTCGCCTCCTACCTGCTGATCGGCTTCTGGCAGTTCAAGCCCACGGCGGCGGCCGCCGCCAAGAAGGCCTTCATCGTCAACCGTGTCGGTGACTTCGGCCTGCTGATCGCCATCTTCACGGTCTGGACGACGTTCGGCTCGGTCACCTTCGGCAAGGTCTTCCCGCTCGCGGGCGAGGCCTCCGACGGCACCATGACCGCCATCGGCCTGCTGCTGCTCCTGGGCGCCTGCGGCAAGTCGGCCCAGCTCCCGCTGCAGTCGTGGCTGCTGGACGCGATGGAGGGCCCGACCCCGGTCTCGGCCCTCATCCACGCCGCGACCATGGTCACCGCCGGCGTCTACCTGGTCGTCCGGTCCGGCGCGTTCTTCGAGGCCGCCCCGACCGCGCAGCTCGTCGTGACGATCGTCGGCGTGGCCACGCTGCTCGCCGGTGCGATCATCGGTTGCGCCAAGGACGACATCAAGAAGGGCCTGGCGGGCTCGACGATGTCGCAGATCGGCTACATGATGCTCGGCGCGGGCCTCGGCCCGGCGGGCTACGCCTTCGCCATCGCGCACCTGATCACGCACGGCTTCTTCAAGGCCAACATGTTCCTCGGCGCCGGCTCGGTCATGCACGCCATGAACGACGAGGTCGACATGCGCCGCTACGGCGGGCTGTTCTCGGTGATGAAGGTCACCGCGATCACCTTCATCGTCGGCTACCTGGCGATCATCGGCTTCCCGCTGCTGTCCGGTTACTTCACCAAGGACGGCATCATCGAGACGGCCATGGAGCACAACGAGATCCTCGGCTGGCTCGCGGTCGTGGGCGCCGGGATCACCGGCTTCTACATGTCGCGGATGATCTTCATGACCTTCTTCGGCAAGAAGCGCTGGGCCGACGACGCCCACCCGCACGAGTCGCCCTCGGTCATGACCGTGCCGCTGGTCATCCTGTCCATCGGTTCGATCTTCCTGGGCGCCTTCCTGATCCTGGACAACCGGTTCATGAAGTTCCTCACCCCGGCCGTCGGCCGCCCCGAGGAGCTGCCGGTGTTCCACTTCTTCAGCGTCCCCGGGCTGGCCACGCTGGCCCTGGTGGCCGCCGGCGCCGCCTTCGCCTGGTTCCGCTACGGCGCGGCCGAGGTGCCCCAGGTCGCCCCGCGCGGCTCCTTCCTCACCACCTTCGCCCGTCGTGACCTGTACGGCGACGCCCTGAACGAGACGCTGTTCATGCGCCCCGGCCAGTGGCTGGCCCGGATCGCGGTGTTCGTCGACAACCGCGGCATCGACGGCCTGGTCAATGGGCTGGCCGCGACGATCGGCGGGACCTCCGGCCGGCTGCGCCGTATCCAGACCGGCTACGTGCGGTCCTACGCGTTGTCCATTCTCTTCGGTGCCGCCGTGGTCGTTGGCGCGCTGCTCTACGTAGGGAACATGTGATGCCCTGGCTCTCGATCCTGATGGCCGTGCCCGTACTGGGCGCGGTCGGGGTCTCCCTCACCAAGAGCGACAAGCTCGCCAAGCAGGTGGCCCTCGCGGTCTCGCTGGTCGTGCTGGCGCTGACCGGTGTCGTGGCGGCCCAGTTCAACCCCTCCTCGGAGACGCGCTTCCAGTTCGCCGAGGTCTACGAGTGGATCCCCCGCTTCGGGGTGCACTACGGCGTCGGCGTGGACGGCATCGCCCTGGTGCTGATCGCGCTGTCGGTGGTGCTCGTGCCGATCGTGATCCTCGCCTCCTGGCACGACGCCGACGGCACCGGCGCCGCCGCACCGCCCAAGCGGTCGGTGAAGACCTACTTCGCGCTGCTGCTGGTGCTGGAAGCGATGATGATCGGCGTCTTCGCGGCGACCGACATCTTCCTCTTCTACGTCTTCTTCGAAGCCATGCTGATCCCGATGTATTTCATGATCGGGTCGTACGGCGGCGCCCAGCGGTCCTACGCGGCCGTGAAGTTCCTGCTCTACTCGCTGTTCGGCGGGCTGCTCATGCTGGTCGCGGTGATCGCGCTCTACGTGATCGCCGCCAAGGGCACGTTCATGTTCCCCGAGCTGGTCGGGGTCATCAAGGACCCGAACACGCAGAAGTGGCTGTTCCTCGGCTTCTTCGTCGCCTTCGCCGTCAAGGCGCCGCTGTGGCCGTTCCACACCTGGCTGCCCGACGCGGCCGCCCAGGCCCCGGCCGGCGCCGCGGTGCTGCTGGTCGGCGTGCTGGACAAGGTCGGCACCTACGGCATGCTCCGCTTCTGCCTGGAGCTGTTCCCGGACGCGGCGAAGTTCTTCACGCCGCTGGTGATCGTGCTGTCGGTGGTGGGCATCGTCTACGGCGCGATCGTGGCGATCGGCCAGACCGACATGAAGCGCCTGATCGCCTACACCTCGATCTCGCACTTCGGCTTCATCGCGCTGGGCGTCTTCGCGATGACCGCGAACGGCGGCGCGGGCGCCACCCTCTACATGGTCAACCACGGCTTCTCGACCGGCGCGCTCTTCCTGATCGCCGGATTCCTGATCTACCGCCGGGGGTCCAGCCAGATCGCCGACTACGGCGGCGTGCAGAAGGTCGCCCCGCTGCTGGCCGGCACCTTCCTGATCGCCGGCCTGTCCGGCCTCTCCCTGCCGGGCCTGTCCTCGTTCGTGAGCGAGTTCATGGTCCTGCTCGGCACCTACGAGCGTTACATGGTCCCGGCGATCATCGCCACGAGCGGTGTGGTCCTGGCGGCCATCTACATCCTGTGGATGTACCAGCGCACGATGACCGGGCCCACGGCCGAGTCGGTCAAGGGCTTCACCGACCTGAACGCGCGGGAGAGGTGGGTGGTGGCCCCGCTGATCGCGGTGATCATCGCCCTTGGCTTCTTCCCCAAGCCGGTCCTCGACGTGATCAACCCCGCGGTGGACCAGACGCTGTCCAACGTCCATGTGGACCAGTTCACCCCAGCCGTCGCTGACAAGAAGGGGGCCGGGCAGTGAACGGCACCATCCAAGCTCCGACGATCGAATACGCGCTGCTGTCCCCGATGCTGATCGTGTTCGGCGCGGCGATCATCGGGGTGCTGGTCGAGGCGTTCGCGCCCCGATACCTGCGCAAGTCGATCCACGTGCCGCTCACGCTGCTGGCGCTGCTCGGCGCGTTCGTCACGACCATCCTGACGGCCGCCAACGGCCTGCCGGACAAGGCCGCGGCCATGGGCGCGGTCGCGGTGGACGGGCCCTCCCTGTTCATCTGGGGCATCATCCTCATCCTGGCCTTCGTCAGCGCGCTGCTGATCAACGACGACGAGCAGTTCGTCGCGCAGGCGGCCGCCGTACCGGGCAGCCCCGACGAGGAGGAGGCGGTCCGCAGCGGGTTCGCCCAGACCGAGGTCTACCCGCTGCTGCTGTTCGCGGTCGGCGGCATGCTGCTGTTCCCCGCGTCCAACGACCTGCTGGTGATGTTCGTGGCCCTTGAGGTCATGTCCCTGCCGCTCTACCTGCTGTGCGGCCTGGCCCGCCGTCGCCGCCTGCTCTCGCAGGAGGCCTCGGTCAAATACTTCCTGCTCGGCGCGTTCTCCTCGGCCTTCTTCCTGTACGGCATGGCCCTGGTGTACGGCTACGCCGGCTCGATCGACCTGAAGGCCATCGCCGACTCGCTCGGCACGGTCGCCGGCCAGGACACGCTGCTGCTCATCGGCACCGCGATGCTCGGCGTCGGCCTGCTGTTCAAGATCGGTGCCGCGCCGTTCCAGGCGTGGAAGCCCGACGTCTACCAGGGCGCGCCCACCGCGGTCACCGCCCTGATGGCCTCCACCGTGCTGGTGGCGGCCTTCGGCGCCGTGCTCCGGGTCTTCTGGGTCGCCCTGGGCGGCCTGGAGTGGAACTGGCAGCCGGTCATGTGGGGCGTCGCGATCCTGACCATGATCGTCGGTGCGATCCTGGCCATCACCCAGACCGACATCAAGCGCATGCTGGCCTACTCGTCGGTGGCGCACGCGGGCTTCCTGCTCACCGGTGTGATCGCGATCGGCACCTTCGAGCAGAACGCGCAGGCCCTGTCGGCCATCCTGTTCTACCTGGCCGCCTACGGCTTCACCACGGTCGGCGCCTTCGCGGTGGTCACCATGGTCCGCGACGCGGGCGGCGAGGCCGGGCACCTGTCCCGGTGGGCCGGTCTCGGCAAGCGGTCCCCGGTGCTGGCGGGCATCTTCGCGTTCTTCCTGCTGGCCTTCGCGGGCATCCCGCTGACCAGCGGGTTCTTCGGCAAGTACGCCGTCTTCGCGGCGGCGGTCGCCGGTAACGCGCTGCCGCTGGTCGTCGTGGGTGTGGTGAGCTCGGCGATCGCCGCGTTCTTCTACGTCCGCGTGATCGTGCTGATGTTCTTCAGCGAGCCGGCCGCCGACGGGCCGACCATCGCCGCGCCCACCGTGGGCACCTCGGCTGTGGTCGCTCTGGCGGCAGCGGCTACGGTAGTGCTGGGGGTCTTCCCGCAGCCGGTGCTCGATCTGGCGGACCAGGCTGCGTCCGCACTGTTCATTCGTTAGAGGAGTAAGGCTTCATGGCTGCGCCACCGGTTGTTGATCTGCCATTCATCGACGAGCGGCTGGCGCAGGACCTCGCTAGCGGGCTGGCCGAGGTCGAGAAGCTGCTGCGGACCTCGGTCGAGAGCGAGGACGCCTTCGTCACGGAGGCGTCCAAGCACCTCATCGAGGCAGGCGGCAAGCGGTTCCGGGCCATGCTGGTCCTGCTCGCCGCCCAGTTCGGCTCGCCGGAGGCCCCCGAGGTGGTGCCCGGGGCCGTGGTCATCGAGCTGACCCATCTGGGATCGCTCTACCACGACGACGTCATGGACGAGGCCCCGGTGCGCCGGGGCTCTCCCTCGGCCAACGCCCGCTGGGACAACACCGTGGCCATCCTGACCGGCGACTACCTGTTCGCCCAGGCCTCGGACATCCTCGCCGACCTCGGCGCCGAGGTCATCCGCATCCAGGCCCAGACGTTCTCCCGCCTGGTCCGCGGCCAGATCCGTGAGACCATCGGTCCCCGTCCCGGTGAGGACCCGGTGGCCCATTACATCGACGTCCTGGCCGACAAGACAGGCTCCCTGATCGCCACCTCGGGCCGGTTCGGCGCCCTGCTGAGCGGCGCCTCGCCCGAGATCGTCGACCGGCTGACCCGGGCCTGCGAGGCCATCGGGGTGGGCTGGCAGCTCGGCGACGACCTGCTCGACGTCGCCTCCGACTCGGTCGAGTCCGGCAAGACGCCCGGCACCGACCTCCGGGAGGGCATCCGGACGCTGCCGGTCCTGTACGTATTGTCCTCCGACGCCCCCGAGGACGCCCGCCTGCGCGAGCTGCTGGCCGGGCCGGTGGCCGAGGAGGACGTCGAGGAGGCGCTCCGCCTGCTGCGCGCGAACCCGGCCATGGCCCGTGCCCGTGCCGAGCTCGCCGCCTGGGTCGACCGGGCCCGCGAAGATCTGAACGGCCTGCCGGACATCCCCGCCCGCGCCGCCTACCTCGCCCTCTGCGACTACGTCGTCGAGCGCTCCGGCTGACCGCGCGCGGGCTCCGACGGGGGCCCGCCCGGCCGTCAGATCCCTGCGGCGATCTTGAGCAGGACGACGCCGCCGATGATCGAGGCGAAGGAGACGAGCTTGGCCGGGGTGATCCGCTCCTTGTAGATGAGGGCCCCGAGCACGACCGTGCCGATGGAGCCGACGCCGGTCCAGATGGTGTAGCCGACGCCGACGTCCAGGGTTTTCAGGGCCAGGCTGAGGGTGAAGACGCCGCCGGCGGCCGAGAGCAGGGTGAAGACGGACGGCCACAGCCGGGTGAAGCCCTGGGTGGCGTTGGTGCCGAGCGCGAAGCCGATCTCGAAGACGATCGCGACGGAGAGATAGATCCAGGCCATGGTGGTGCTCCTTGGGTGGGGCGCGGGATGGGTAGCGCCGGGTGTGGTGTGCGGGACGGGCGTGGCGCGGGACGGGTCGAGCCGGGTGTCGTGTGCGGAACGGGCGCGGTGCGGGACGGGGCGTGCCGGCGGGTGCGGCGCGGAGCCGGGGAGATCGTGCGGGGTCAGGCGGCGACGTGCTCGGAGGCCGCCTGCTGGGGCTCGGCCCCGCGCTGGGAGACGCGGTCGGCGAGCTTGAGGCCCAGCACGCCGCCGATGATCAGGAGGAACGCCAGCACCTTCCACGTGTTGAGCTCCTCGCCGAAGATCACGGTGCCGAGGATGACCGTGCCGACCGAGCCGATGCCGGTCCAGACGGTGTAGCCGACGCCGACGTCCAGGGTCTTCAGGGCCAGGCTCAGGAAGAAGATGCCGCCGCCGGCGGCGGCCACCGTGAGCAGTGAGGGACCCAGCTGGGTGAAGCCCTCGGTGGCGTTGGTGGCCAGGGCGAAGACGACCTCGAAGACGGCGGCGATGAGCAGGTAGATCCAGGCCATTGGCGGGACTCCTCACGTAGGATATATTTGCATGTATATGCATGTTTTTGGCGACACGACAAAGCATGTATGCACATGTATATTGTGTCAAGTCCGGCTCATGGAGGGTCGGATGTGAAAGGAGGTGTGTGTGACCGTTTCAGCCCCCTCCGGGGTCCAGTTCCCCGCGCCGCCGGCGCCGTCCGGAGACGCCTCGATGTGGAACCGCGTCCTGGCCTTGCATGTGCGTGTGGAGAACCGGCTGGCCGCCGTGCTCCAGCGCCGGCACGGCATCGGCCTGTCGGAATACCGCGCGCTCGGCCATCTGGCCGCGGCCCCCGACCACGAGCTGCGCATGCAGGAGCTGGCCGACAGGATCGGCCTCAACCAGAGTTCGGTGACCCGCCTCGTGGCGCGCCTGCACGAGGCCGAGTTCACCTACCGGGACCTGTGCCCCAACGACAGGCGCGGGGTCTACACCGTGCTCACCGACGCCGGCCGCACCCGACACGCCGAGGCGGCGGCCACCTACGAGGAGACCCTGCGGGAGGCGCTGGAGGAGGCCGCGCGGGCCGACCCGGACCTCGCCGCCGTGGTGACCGCGCTGCGCGCCGCCTGAGCCTTCCCGGCCGCCGGGGTGGGTCCGCCCTGACCGCCCGCCGGCGTCCGCCCGCCCGAGCTTCTGCGGGCCGCCCGTCGCGGTGGCACGCGGATCCGGAGTTCCCCTCCCGGCCCCTACACGGTCACGGTCTCCAGTGCCGTACGGCGGGCCGCGTGGGCGGCGCGGAGGCTGTCCCAGGTGAAGACCGACAGCGCCAGCCAGACGATGGCGAACCCGATCCAGCGGCTGGGCGGCATGACCTCGTGGATGACGAACACGCCGACGAGGAACTGCAGCACCGGGGCGATGTACTGGAGCAGGCCGATGGTGGTGAGCGGCACCCGGATTGCGGCCGCCGAGAAGCAGAGCAGCGGGACGGCCGTGATCACACCGCTGCCGGCCAGGAGGAGGGTGTGGCCGAGGCCCAGGCTCCCGAAGGTGCCCGTGCCCTGCCCCTGCAGGTAGATCACATAGCCGAGCGCGGGTGCCAGCAGCACCAGCGTCTCGATGGTCATGCTCTCCGCCGCGCCGACCTGCGCGATCTTCTTGACCAGCCCGTAGGTGCCGAAGCTGAACGCCAGCACCAGCGCGATCCACGGCAGCCGGCCGTAGTCGAGGGTGAGGACGACGACGGCCAGGGTGCCCAGCCCGACCGCGCCCCACTGCCACGGCCGCAGGCGCTCCTTGAGGAGGAAGACGCCGAAGAGCACACTGACCAGAGGGTTGATGAAGTAGCCGAGCGCGCTCTCGACCACATGCCCGGTGTTGACGGCGTAGATGTAGACACCCCAGTTGACCGTGACGATCGCCGCGGCCAGGGCGAGGAGGCCGACCTTCCGGGGGGTGCGCAGCAGCTCGCGGATCCAGGACCAGTGGCGCCGCACCGCCAGGATGGCGACGACGGCGACGAGGGACCAGGCGACGCGGTGGGCCAGGATCTCCAGGGCGCCTGAGGGTTTCAGGAGCGGCCAGTACAGCGGGAACAGGCCCCACATGGTGTAGGCGGCGATGCCGTACAGGACTCCTTGGCGCGATTCAGGCATGTAGCCCATTTTGACTGCTTACGCGATTTAACACAAATTAGTGGTTCTTGCGTTACTGTTAAGTTGCTCTTACGGGAACACCGCACACCCCAGGATGGTTGCCTCTGTCAAAGGTGTCAGGAGGAGGTTCGCAATGGGCTGGCTGTTCGGTAAGGACAAGACTTCCATGGTGTCCCCGGAGAACGCGCTCCCGGGGCGGGACGTCCGCATGGCGGTGCCTGCGCGTCACGCGGTCCTCGACGCCCCGCTGGCTCCGCCGTACCCAGAGGGGAGCGAGATCGCCGACTTCGGCCTCGGCTGTTTCTGGGGCGCCGAGCGCAAGTTCTGGCAGACTCCCGGCGTGGTCTCCACCTCGGTCGGCTACGCGGGCGGCTACACCCGGAACCCGTCCTACGAAGAGGTCTGCAGCGGCCAGACCGGCCACACGGAGGTCGTCCGCGTGGTCTTCGACCCGTCCCGGATCTCCTACGAGGAGCTGCTGCGCGTCTTCTGGGAGGCCCACAACCCCACCCAGGGCATGCGCCAGGGCAACGACGTCGGCACCCAGTATCGCTCGGCCGTCTACTTCCACTCGCCCGAGCAGGAGAAGTCCGCCCTGGCCTCGCGTGACGCCTACCAGAAGGTGCTCACCGAGTCCGGCTACGGCCAGATCACCACCGAGATCGCCCCGGCCGGGGACTACTTCTTTGCCGAGGAATATCACCAGCAATACCTTTTCAAGAACCCCGGTGGCTACTGCGGCATCGGCGGCACCAACGTCAAGCTAGGTGACCCATCGGGATGGGGTGCTTGCCAGACAGGTCTGGTCCCGACCGAGGAGTAGCTTCACAGCGCTCCGCTGTACGGCTCGCGCTCAATTCCTGGGCGCGAGCCGTATTCGTTGATCGTCCGGTTCCACTGTCGTCCTCACCGAGGATGCTCCTTCGGTGGGCGACTGTGTTCGGTTGAAAGCAGAGTGCGATGGAAGTGTGGCCCATAGCATCAACGCTATGAGCTGGGGGTACCGTAGGACTGGAACCGGAAGTTCGGAAGTGGCTTGAAGGTCTACCTGCGGCATCGTTCGCGAGGGCGGCTTTCTATGTTGAGCTGCTTGCGGCGGAAGGGCCTCTGCTAGGGGAGCCCTACACGAAGCAGCTTGACGGCAAGCTACGTGAGCTCCGGTTTCATCTTGACGAGTTCGCCATGCGCATCACCTACTGGATCGCACCTCATCGCCGGATTGTGCTCTTGACCGTGTTTCACAAGACGCGGATGCGTGATGAACGTGAGGTTGAGCGGGCTCGGCGAGCCATGCGTCGCTGTGTCGAACTGGCGCACACCGTCGACGAGGAAGAAGAGACAGCATGAGCGAGCAGGGGAGCTGGCGAGAGCTCAGAGATCGTCGGATGGCCGAGCCGGGCGCGGCTGAGGCCTATGAGGCCACACGTCTCGCCTATGAACTGGGTAAGACGGTCAGGGGGATGCGTGAGGGGCGGGGCTGGAGTCAGAACGACCTGGCTCGTGCAGCAGGCATGACACAGTCGGCGGTGGCGCGGTTCGAGGCGGGCGGGACTATTCCCACGTTGCCGGTTCTGGAGCGTCTGGCGCGTGCCCTGGACGCGGATGTCGAGGTCCGCCTGACGCCACGGGCTCCCGCTGCTTGAGCTGAGGCCTCAACGCCGACAGGAAACCTATCGTCATGCTGCCGCCCCCTCGCGGGTTACTGCAGCGTTGGCGGCACCAGCGTCAAGCTAAGTGACCCATCCGAGTGGACAGCTTGCCGGCCGAGCCTAGTTCCCACCGAGGAGTAATCCTCTGGATCGCGCTGTATGGCTTTACTTACCTTCCGGTATGAGCTGTCTGGCTGGTGGGTGTGATCGAGTTGTTGATCTATCAACCCGGGCGGTACCACCGCCCGATAGCGTTCCTGCACCCCTTCATTGCGAGGGGAAGGCAGACACCTCGTCAGCGGGATTTTGCCCTATCCAGATGGTGGTCGCGGATCGGTGGAGAGCGATCCTGTAAGGCGGTGTTGCTGTATCGACGTTGTACACCACCTCTATGGACGCAATCCTTAGTGCACCCTCTCGTCGCGCGGAATGCTCGCTGCCCCAGCCTGCAGACTCCTTCTGGACAAGCGCACGCCCACCTGCTCGACTTCGAAAGTCCAAATGCAGCAAGTCGAAAGAGGACTTTACGAGCCCGTGACTCTCATCACCCTGCGGCAAGCCGCCGTCCGCCTCAACCTCTCCTCCACCGCCCTACAGAAGATTGCGGCCGCGGGTCTGCTTCCTGCGGCCGGCCAACACGGTGACAAGCTGGTCATCCCTGCGGACATGGCGCAACGAATCCGGGCCCGCTCCGCTGTAGCGCTACACCATCTCCTGCCAACGACAACGGGTAACGCCACGATGGCGGTGTTGCGCGTCGACGTGGCGAAGCATGTCCCCGATGAAGATCGCCCCTTCATCGGCTTTCGTACCGATCTAACACCTGCAGACCTGCTGGAGGCGCTGCGCGGATGGTGGGTAGGGAGACCTGAAAAGATCGCCCAAGCTGGCATTCTCCCGGTGACACTCGGCGGATTCGTCGTCGCCGTATTAACGGGGCTAAGCAGCTGGGACACCAAACTGGCCGACAATGGCCTGATCCGTCATCGTTTCGACGCGAGACTCGCCGGCTACATCAGCGACCTCGACACGGCCACCAACATGATCGATATCGGCACAGCCGACGACCTGCGAATCGCTGAACTCCTTCTCGGCAAGCGCCTCACATCAACGTCTGGCGGCCCGATTGCCTACGTGAGCGCAGCCAAAGCCTCCATATAGATGTAAACAGTTGGCTACCGTCATAAGGATGATCCCCAGGATGGAAATGCCGCGCTCCTCTTCGAGGCGCAGACCGGAGTGGCCTGAACCCGTGGACCGCCATTCGGCTGCTGGGGCACTGTTCGAGGAGCGGCCACCATTGCGGAAGCTGACCGTCCTCGTGGATACGGACGTCCTTGACCTCGACGAGCCTCCTGAGTGGGATCAATCCTTGATCTTGAAAGGGCTCCTCACACATTCCTATATAGCCCGCTACTGGTATGCGGACCAGGGGCCGCCCGCCGATGCGCCCCGCGTGAGCTTGGAACTTTGGACTGCTGTCAAAGACTGGGCGGTCCTGGGAAAGCGGGATGAGGACGGCTTTGCTCGGCCCGTCTCTTATGCGAACGATCATCAGATCCACCGCGGCGCCGTCGTAGGCAACGCGGCCGAGGTGGCCCGCTCAGACACGCGAGCGAAGTCCTACCGACAGCTCTCCCTTGAGGAAGCGGCCGAGAAGCGAGAAGCCGACGCACTTGCTGTGAGGGTGGCCGAGGTCATTGGTGCGGACATCTTCGTCACCCGCCGCTCCTACGTGCGTGAAAGCAAATGGGCGAGGAACTCGGGCCTCACCATTTGTGATGTGGATGAGTGCTTAGCGCTTGTGGGGCTCTATCTGCGATCGCAGCATGAGCATCTCTATTGGAAGTCTCCAGACGGCACAGGGACCTGCCAGATGAACCGAGGTTTATTCTTCTGGGTAGGCACGCGCGAGCTGATGCCATCGGCATGGCGATGGTTCTACGCCTGTGTGCAGCATTCCGTCGGCACTGGCAACGATGCACTGTCCTACCTGGGTGGTTCCGTTCTCCAGCGAATAGAACGTGCGCTCCAGACACGGGACGATGTCCACAGGGCGCTCAACCAACCCCAGAACAACGATACGGCAGACGCGGCGCTGGCCAGCCTGGACACAGTTCTCCTCCTGCTCATGGGGGCATTAGACGCGGCTGCGCGAGTGGCGCACACGGCCTTGGCCATGGACCCGGACAAGCTGTACACCGCCGCATGGCATCAGAAGAGCTGGCAAAAGGAACTCAAGAAAGTATGTCCCAAGCTGGCCGCCCTTGTGACCAACGACAGTCCAGGTCAGCACGTACTGACGATCCTCAAGCACCTGCGCAACTCTGTACATGGCTCCGCGCTGCAAGCGCTCAGCTTCCGCAAGGGAATTGAATCACCCCAAACCCTCCTGGGCCTGCCTAAAGCGGAGATGGCTGAGATCCGCGCCGCTATGAGGACCTTGGGTGGTGAGAAGCTATGGGGCGTGAGCCACGCGCTTCCGGATCGCCCCCATGTGGATCCGGGAACTTTGTTGGAGAGGCTGTTCCCTCTTGTGTTGGAACTGACTAACGGTCTGATGGACGAGACACCTGTTGAGAACCTCTCTCACGTGAACATCCGTCCGGAGAACACGAAGCCTCCGGAGAAGGGGCCTGACGACCCCTTCCATGAGCGGACCCGCCTCAGCATCCGCTGGCAGCTCGGCTTCTAGTACTTCTGATCTGTAGCCAGATCAAGGATGTCCGTGAGCGTCCACCTGAGGCTTCCTACACTGCTCACGGACACTTGACGCCGGGCAGGGTTCCATGGCCGTCCATGGTCATCCAGGACCGTTGTTAGCACTCGTGTTAGCAAGATCGACACTCGGCCGCGTCATTCGTTGGCAAGCGGACCCGGAGCGCAGGGCCGCTAAGGCCTGAGCACCGGAAGCCGCGCGGCAGTTCCAAACGCCGCGGCATTTTAATGACCGGTGCTGCATGGGTGAGCTTACCCTCTTCACCCTCTTTGCTTGCCTCTCACCGAATTTCGCGCATTCCGCCCAATGCGCGCAACTTCTCTACGGTGAGCAAAGAACTCTCGCCACCAGTATAGGCGATCCTTTGAGTTGGATGGAATTAAGGCTCTAATAATTCGGATTAGGATGCAGCCGACGGCGAAAACGATCGCTATGACAGAAATTACCCAGCTCGGTATGGCATTCAGCCACTCTATCGGGAGTCCGGGAATCACGGCCTTGGCCCCCTGATAGTGAGTGATGCACTACCAAGGAAAATTTTGCACACATTCTCGTGGATCTCAAATCCAACTCCGGAAATTCCTGACTCCGGATGCGTGAGCGCCGCAAAGAGGTCGTCTTGGTAAGGGTACCCATCCCATTCAAGCGTCCAGGAATCGCCCTCCCCAACAAGCCTTCGATCGTCGCCTCTAGGGCGATCATCAAATTTCCTACGCTGTAAGGGGTCCCAGAAGCACTGACCGATAGCCCATTTTCCGTCCGGATCTCGGAGCGAGATACGAGCCGCGAGTCCTGCTAGAAGTTTTTGCGCATCCCGAGACCACCTGGGAATACCAGCAAGGAGATCTTCGTCTCTATCGTCTAGTGGAAGGTCGATCCAGGAACGACGAGTACACGTCCCCTCTTTTCCCAGGGTCTTGCCGGACCTATTATCCGTAATAACTAGATTTGTCTGCGTTGGTAAATGTCTCAGCACGAAGCTGCCATACCCGTAGCGGGCCTCTAGTCGTATTCCTGGGAACCAGGAAAGGCTTGACTGTGATCGCGCCACATAGTTAGTAACATTATCTGGAGCTTCGGCAATCAGAACGAAGCGATCCCATCGGGGAGATATGGTGATGGTGTACGCGCTGAGGTAATGAATTCCCCATTTGGCGGCCGTACTTTCAGTGCGCGAAGTATTGAAAAATCCGAGCGCAAAAAGGGCCCTGAATTGCTGTTGTGTTGGGGTGCACTCATCTAGGCCAAGCGTTTTCCCGCGGCCAATTCCTTGACGGGCGGCATCCAGGCACTCACCTGTGAACTGAGCGCGACGTCTCGCGAGGGATTTACGAGTAGATTCGGGCATAGCTCCGCCTAAGCATCGCCTGGCCGATGACTAAGCTAGCTGCCGCTTTATGTCTCTCGCGTTTGCGAAGCAGGTGCACCACACCCTCGCACACATACATGGGAGCCAGGACCACATGTGTCGTGCGCCGCCGGGCCTTCGCGACCGGATGGGCGAACTCTAACACGCTGAGCACACGAAGCGGACGAAAGCTCAATTTTGGGTTCACAGCTCCGAGAGTCACCTTGTATGCATCGACTCACCGCGTAGCGACAGCGGGCTATAGGCGAAGTGTCAAGCCCGCCTTCGCGTGTCCGTTCACTGGTGGAGTTCTCGATCGTGCGGTGTCTCCGCCTGTACAGCTGGGTTTAGGTAGGAAGGAGCTGACCTGCTGGGCTCTGCCTGGGTCGATGGCAGACGCAATGGTCAGCCTTCCATCTCAACCGCTCGCAAGCGCAGTATTCACGAGGTGATCACCTCAGGGTCCGAGATCCACGCCGGAGGCAAGGTCTGACTATCACCGGCTGTGACCGGTAAGGGCTGCGCGTGGTCCTGCGTGTGCTGAGCTTTGATAGTCGTAGACATTCGCTGTGGCAGCTCAGCGCGTAGGCGGTGCTGGCCCGGACCGGCCGAAGAGCCGCAGCCGGGCCAGCGACCGTCCAACGCGCGGCGAGACGCCGCAGGCGGATCGCCTTTAAAGACGTATAGAAAGTTCTCATTCAGCAGGGCATCGGCTGTGCTGAGCTGGCCTCATGCGGCGTCGCGGTTGACGCCGGAGTATCGGTTGATGCTTGACACCTCGGGCCGTGTACCTCGCCTGTGATGACCTGTTGTCCTCGGGGAGTGCTGAGCTATTCGGCGGTGCTCTGGTCGCCGTCGGGTTGGCCGGCGAAGCTGCCGAGTCCTCGGACGGTGTAGATGGAGCCCTCGGCGCGGAGCGCCTTCATCACCTTGTGGGCGGTCATGCGGGCGATGCCGAACTCCTGCATCAGGTCGTTCTCGCTGGGGACGCGTGATCCGGGGCGGTAGGTGCCGGAGGCGATGCGCTCGCGGATGACCTCCGCTACCTGCTGCCACCTGGGCTGATCCTCGCGCCATTCGATCATGAGACCACTGTAGGAACCTCTGCTCAACCATCGGTCTCCGGATGGCCCTACAGTGCCTATAGACATCCATGAACCACCGTCTCTACGCTCGACTCATGACAACGACGGGATACGACCTCGATGCGCTCCGTGTGACGTTCCCCCGCTGGGTGATCTTCCGCAGCGACGCAGGCGCGTTCTATGCCACCAGACGCGGAGTCGCGCTCAGCGCGGCAGAGATCAGCGCCGGGATCCAGCAGACGGTCTGCGCCGATGACCTCGGTGGCCTCGTCGGCGTGCTCCAGGAGCAGGACATCCGGCGGTGAGACCATGACCAACCGTTCTCCTGGCATCGGGACGTATCACGGTGTCCATCCCGCCGCCCCGCAAGCAGACTACGAACGACTCATGTGGCGTGACTGCGCGCCGCGCGCCGACCGCGTGCGGATTCGCGAACACACCTGTGAGTGCCGGACGGTCGTCTACGAACTCTGCCAGGCGGGCGGGCTGCTGTTCATCCGGCGCACGTATCGCTCCGATGCCGTGCTCATGCACGAGAGCGAGTGGCTGCGGACCGCCGATGGAGAGCGGCTGTGGCTGCGGGTCCTGCTCGGCCAGGCACGCTGATCAGTCCAAACGGCCATGACGTGGTCGGCCGAAGCGGCCGGATAGGCGTCGGGACGGGTCGGCGGTCGTCGGCCGACTCCGGCAACGCGTGTGTAAGCGCTCGTGTAGATCACGTCCAGACGGGGGTGTAAGAGCCCGGCTAGATCAGCGTGATACCGAAACTCCCCTGCTCGCGGTGGACTTGCGGCATCCCGAAAGGCGATCAGACGCCTCGGGAGAGCAGGGGAGACCGCCGTGACCGCAGCCACCGGAGACACCCGGTGGCCTGCTGACGAGCATCTCCGGTCGTGGAGTCGTCGTCCCATCCGGCGGCCGTCATGAATGACGAGATAAGGGCGCGGGTCGCCGCCTCCCGCGCCGCACAAGGACTACCGCCGGTGGTGGAGGACCTGGCCGTGATCGAACGCGTCGCCGCCGTCTTCCGCCTCGTCGATCTCCCTGAGCCGCCTGCCGTGCCGGAAGCGGCTGCTTAGGCGATCCAGTCGAAGCTGAACCGGTCGGGGTCCCAGCGCTTGCGCGGGTTGGCCGGTCCGACCGCGACCGTGCGAACGGCTGAGGCGATGATCGCTCGTTGCTGAGAGACGTTCATCGCCTCCCAGCGGCTCAGCATCTCCTCGGCCGTGCCGATGAAGCCCAGCAGCGGCGACGTACGCGACATACGGGCCAGTTGGGCGCGGGACCTCTCCAACCGCGCGTCGATCGGAGCGCGGGCGGCCATCCACTCCTTACGGCTGATCTCCCGCGCCGCCCACGCCTGGGCCAGCTCCTCCAACTGCTCCTCATCCGCCCGCACCTCCTCGGCCAGGCCGTCATCGTCTCCGGCCTGGTGCCGTACCCGCTTGGCCAACTCGGCAGAGTCCAGCGCGGTCAGCACCATGTCCCGTACGTGCTCATCAGTGCGGGCGGCGTTGGTGGCCACTCCACTGCAGGCCGCAGTGCCCGGCACGTTCGGGCACACGTAGCGCGGCACGCCGGAGCGCGGGCGTCCGCTCATCCGCCAGCCACACCGGCCGCACCGCAGGATCCCGGACAGCAGATAGCTCCGGCCGGTGGCGGCCTGGGCGCGGAAGGCACGGGCCGGATCGCTCAGCAGGGTGCGCAGCCGGTCGGAGTCGGTGGCACTGATGATGGCGGGCCAGACGGCGTCGGCCACGATCTCACCCAGCAGCGGGCGCGTGGTCTCAGCAGCGCTGCGGGGCGTGTGCTCGCGCCGCCCGCTGATCCGCGCCGATGCCAGCAGCCGGCGCAACGTCGTCGGGACCCAGTGACCCCCGGCCGGAGTCGTGATCTCACGCGTGCGGAAGTCCCGGCACACGCTCGACAGCGACTCCCCGGCGAGCAGCCGTCGAGCGGCCTCCCGGATAACCTCGGCTTCCTCGTCGATGACCGTGATGCGATCCTCGGCGTAGCCGTACGGGCGCATCCCGCCGCCGGAGACCTTCCCGGCCTCGGCGCTCTGACGGCGCTGACGCTTCTGCCGCTCGGCCTTGTGCTCGGCCTCATGCCGAGCAGCGGCCCCGAGCATCCGGGCGATCAGACGCCCGGTCGGGGTGGCGAGATCGATCTCCCCGGTGACGGTGGCCAACTCCACGCCACGCCGGTCAGCCAGGTCGATCACGTCTTCCAGCTCACGAGGGGAGCGGGTCAGCCGGTCCACGTGCCAGCAGACGATGGCATCGACCGTCCCGTCTTCAATGTCGGCCAGCAGCCGCTTCCACGCGGGACGCGGTGCTCCCGAGTAGGCGCTGACGTCGTTGTCGGGGTAGACGTCCACGACAGTCCACCCTTTGCGTTCGATCAGGGCTCGGCAGTCGGCCTCCTGGCGGGCGATGCCCAACCCTGCGCCCTCGCGGTCCTGGCTGATCCGGCAGTAGATCGCGGCTCGTCGCATGGGTCACATAGATACACGTTGGTAGGGACGGGCGTCTCCTGCCCGGTCGGGCTGACGTCCTGAAAGGCATGGGCCTCGCTTCGCTCGGGCCGCTCTGATCGGGGGGGCGGAGCCCCCCGGGTGGGGGCTCCGCCCCGCACCGCTTGACTGCCTCGGTTTCGAGAGTCGAAGGCGGTGCGGATAGTGCTTGGGCGCCATAAGCTCAGGGGGCCACTGTGATAACCAGTGGCGGTCGCTGAGGATCCGTGCCGACGTGGTTGTCGGCACAAGAAAGCATCTCGCGCTCGCCCCGGCGGGCGCTCGGCGATCCCCGCTCGCCCACACAGTTCACGCCGGTATGTGCCTGAGGGGAATTATCGCTTCCTGGCGCGTGAACGTAGTGACTAGTCTGATCCCGGCCGATGATCAACATGGACAAGAGGTACATGCGGTGGGCGCCAGATCCCTAGTCGTTGCTGCGAGCGTGCTGCTAGCGAGCTGGTTTGGAGATCCTGCCGCAGTAGCGGCAGATCCGGTCGACGATCTGATCTGCGCTCTTGGTCCACTGGAAGGGACGGGCGTTGTCGTTCCAGACCTTGATCCAGCGTTCGAGGGCGGCGGTAAGCGCATCAAGTGAGCAGAACACACCACGATCGAGACAACACCGCTGCAGCTCGGCGAACCAGCGCTCGACCTGATTGATCCATGACGCGTAAGTCGGAGTGAAGTGCAGCACGAAGCGCGGGTGCGCCAAGAGCCAGCGATGCACCGCCGGAGCCTTGCGCGTGGAAAGGTTGTCGCAGATCACATGTACCGCCAGGCCGGGCTCGGTCTGGCGGTCGATCTCATCGAGGAAGTTCCGGAAGTCGATGGCCCGGTGCCGGGCCGACAGACGGCCGATCACCTTGCCGGTCGCGGTGTTCAATGCCGCGAACAGATCCACGGTGCCGTGCCGGATGTAGTCGAAGCTGCGCCGTTCAGGGGTCCCCGGCAGCATCGGCAGCACCGGCGTGCTGCGTTCCACCGCTTGGATCTGGGGTTTCTCGTCCACGGCGAACACCGCTGCGCCTGCCGGCGGGGCCAGATACAGCCCGACCACGTCGCGGATCTTGTCGATCAGCAGCGGGTCCGGGGAGATCTTGAAGTCCTGGGTCCGCCAGGGTTGCAGGCCAAAGGCCCGCCAGATCCGCAGCACGCCGGCGGGCGAGATCCCCACCTGTCTGGCCAGTTCCCGCTTCGACCAATGCGTTGCCCCCTCGGGTGCCGCTTCCAGGGGGCGGACCACCACCTCTTCCACCTGAGCGTCGGTGATGGTCCGTGGTGCCCCGGGCCGAGGCTCATCGCTCAGGCCGTCCAGGCGATCGGCCAGGAACCGGCTTCGCCGGCGGGCCACGGTCTTGCGATGGATCCGCAGCCCTCCGGCCACCGCCATGTTGCTGCCGCCCTCGGCGCAGGCCAGCACGATCCGGGCGCGTGAAGCCAGTCCTTGCGCAGTCGTACGGCGTCTGGCCCACCCCTGCAATGTCAGCCGCTCGGCCTCCGACAGCACCAGCGGCTTCAGTCGGTTGTCTCCCATTTCTCCAGCACAGCGCACTGCGAGGGCTCTACTGCTCCGGCCCCCCATTTGAGACGAAACGCGACTCATGTGGTGACGCCGAAACTCCGAACCAGCTCACTAGGTGACCCGTCCTCAATGGGACGCCTGCCAGACAGGTATGGTTCCGACCGAGAAGTAGCGCCTATTCGGGTCCTGCCGCGTCTCCTCTGAAGGTTGTTCCGGCACGGCTTGCGTCACTGTGGCGGGAGCCGGAGGTCGCGCCCATTACTCAACGTGTTTGCGCGAAAGTAAGCTGTGGCAGTACCCCAGCTCATAGCATCGATACTATGAGCTGGGGTGCCGTGGAGCTGGAACCAGAAGTTCGCAAGTGGCTTGAAGACCTGCCTTCGGCGCTGTTCGCAAGGGTGGCCTTTTATGTCGATCTTCTTGCGGCAGAGGGGCCTCTGCTGGGGGAGCCCTACACCAAGCAGCTGGACGGCAAGCTGCGCGAACTCCGGTTCCATCTCGACGAGCTCGCGATGCGCATCACGTAATGGATCGCGCCCGGTCGCCGGATCGTGCTCCTGACCGTGTTCCACAAGACGCGGGTACGTGACGATCGGGAGATCGATCGGGCTCGGCGGGCCATGCGTCGCTGCATCGAGTTGGCGCACGCCGTTGACGAGGAAGAAGAGGCGGTATGAGCGAACAGAGAAGCTGGCGGGAGCTCAGGGATCGCCGGATGGCCGAGCCGGGTGCAGCCGAGGCGTATGAGGCTGCGCGTATTGCCTACGAGCTGGGCAGAACGGTTCGTGCGCGAGGGGCGGGGATGGAGCCAGAGTGACCTGGCCCGGGAGGCCGGCATGACCCAGTCCGCGGTGGCTCGCTTCGAGGCAGGCGGGACCATCCCCACATTGCCGGTTCTGGAACGCCTGGCGCGCGCCCTGGACGCGGATGTCGAGGTCCGTCTGACGCCCCGGGCTCCCGCTGCTTGAGCTGAGATCCAATACGCCCGAAAACCACCGTTACGCTGTCGAGAGCCCTAACGGACACTGTGGGATCGGTGGCATCAACGTCAAGGTAGGTGGCCCGTCCGAGGAATAGCGCCGACTTCACCGATACGGCTCGCGCCCGGCTCCCGGGGTGAGCCCGTACCCGCTTGTGGGGCTCGCCTCTGCCTTCCTGGTCGTGAGCCGTGTCCGTCCGCGTAGCTTCGCCATTGCTCCTTCATCGAGCTGGGAACTGATTCAGGGCGACCTTTCAAGGGCTTCTGTGCGATTCATGGCCGTTTTTTGCGCTGAGAGTCATTTGGCCGCTCGATTTGGCCTGCTTACTGACGGGCGGTCGTGTGACGCGCCTTCCCTGGTCCACCAACTTCAGAACGTGTTCTGACTTACGATGGCAGGGTGAGCACCAGCAACGCCGACGCCGTCACCTTCTCGGACCTGTCGAGAAACCCCCGCGCCGTCGCCGAACGCGCCGCGCGCCTGGGGCGAGTACGCGTCACCCACCGCGATGCCCCGGACTTCTACCTGACCGCCGCCGATCGTGAGGATCAGCGAGGGCAGACACTGGCCACGGCATCCCGTCTGTTCCTCGCCCTCATCAAGCATGATCCGACCGCCCGCGCGCTGGTCATCGCCATGCCTGAGGTCTTCCCCTGGGTTCGCCACCTCACCTCCGCCGAACTGCGTGCCTTCACCCTCGAACTGGTGGAGGCGCTCTCCGACGCCGCGGAACTTGATGTCGATGTCACCACACAGGAAGTCATCGCAGGATGGCGGGCGACCGCTCGGATCAAGGCCGACCCCGCGGACTACGCCCAGGCTCGCAAGGCCACAAGTGGCGACTTCGGGTCGGTAGAGGTCTCAGCGTGAGCCCGAAGCGCGGTGACCGGGTCACGGTCCCGCCCCCGGATGACGAATGGGATATCCGGTTCGGTACCGGCGATGCGGTCAAGGGATGGGAGGAGTTGTGCCGTCACGCCCTGGGCAACACACGCCGATGTTTCGAGGCACTGCGCGCCGATCCACGCTCACGGGCGGATCGTGAGCGTCAACATCGCTTACGCGGTGACCTCGCGACTCATCGTCATAATGGCCAGGACCTGGAGCAATGGGAGTTCGAGGTCACCAGTGGCGGACGTGTCCGCTATGCCATTGATGACGCCACTCGCACTGTCTGGATCGTCTATGCCTCACCCCGCCACCCGAAAGACACCGACGGCTGAACCTGGAGGCGGGGAGCCAACCAGGTGATCTCTCATCCAGGCCACGGCCGCCTCCCGAACTCCGGCGGCTACTGCGGCATCGGCGGCACCAACGTCAAGCCAGGTGACCCGTCCCAGTGGGGCGCCTGCCAGACAGGCATGGTTCCGACCGAGAAGTAACTCCGCAGCACTCCGTCGTACGGCTCGCGCTCAACTCCGGGTCGTGAGCCGTACTGCTGTCCGGCCACATTTGATCCGCGACCGTCCGCCGTGTCGGCTGTCCGAACCTCAGCCGCTGCCTACAGCTCGGTGGGGACGTGCAGCAGCGCGGCCATGCTGGTACCGCTCATCGGTGACCATGGCACCGGATCCGGGTGCGGTGCGGATCAGTCGGCAATCCAGATGACAGCCTCATCGCTTGCGTTTATTTCGTTCGTTGCGGATACTGCGAGAAGGAGGTATGGCGATGACAGATGTGCAGGCCAAGCGAGTACAGCCCGGAAGCATCGATGCTGAGATGGCTGGCCGTGCTGTACGCCGCATCAAGGATTACCTCATGCGGTCTCACGAGCAGTCGGCCATCCGTGTTGTCGGGGAACACGGTGCTGAGGACCCATTGATCTTGCCTCGGGAAGCTGTGAGCCTGTTGGCCTTCATCCTTGCCCAGGCGGCTGAAGGACGAGGGGTTACGGTCATTCCCTCTCACGCCGAGCTGACGACCCAGCAGGCGGCGGACATGCTGAACGTTTCGCGCCCCTACCTGATCAAGCTTCTGGAGGAAGGAGGGATTCCCTTTCGCTTGGTCGGCAAGCACAGGCGTGTCACATATGAGGACCTTCAGGAGTACAAACGTCGCGATGATGCCAAGCGCCGTACGGCTGCCGATCAGCTTGCTGCGCTAGGCCAGGAGCTGGGCATCTGAGCATGAGCTTTGTGGTGGTCTACGACGCGAACGTGCTCTATGGCAACACACTTCGCGATCTGCTCATCCGCCTGGCCATGACGGGACGGCTTCAGGCCAAGTGGACCAGCAGGATCCTCGACGAAATGCAGCGCAACCTTGCCGCTGATCGTCCAGACATTCCGGAGGGGAAACTGGGCAAGCTTCGCCTGCTCATGAACTCTGCGGTCCGAGACTGCCTGGTCGAGGGGTACGAACCCCTTATCGAGGGACTTAAGCTACCTGACCCGGATGACCGGCATGTGCTTGCTGCGGCGATCAAAGTAGGAGCGCAGGTCATCGTCACGTCAAATCTCAGGGACTTTCCTTCAGAACACTTGGCGCCCTGGGAGATTGAGGCCAAGTCTCCCGATGACTTCGTACTGGACCAGATCGATCTCGATGGACGAGTGGTCTGGGCCTGTGTTCAGCAGATTGCGGACTCGCGGGTCAACCCGCCGGAGGCCGTAGAGGATGTGCTTGACGCTTTGGAGAAAGCAGGTCTGGTCGAGTCGGTCGCGGCCCTCCGGGCCGGTTAGCGGGCCGCCGAGGCTGGGGTGACAGTGAGAATGATTTGCTGGCTGAAGCGAACCGTTACGCTATCACCAGCAATATTTGTTCAGGTGCCCAGCGGCTACTGCGGGATCGGCGGCATCGGAGGTGACTGGCCGGTGGGCTTGACCTCCGGTGAGGCGTAGACCTGCGGAGGCAGTGAGGATCTGGCCACGCTCGGGCGCTACGCCGCACCCGTCAGGAGATCAGGGATGCCGGCCGCCATTTGAGATCAACATCCTTGACCGGAGATGGCGGCCAGATCCATGGCCATGTACTGCTTGTGGGCGTCATTCCTCCAGAACAGCAGCGGTCCGCCGGATGTGGAACCACCGACGCGGATGGACTCCGGCCCACGCTCGGCCGGCTCGTCTCTCTTCGGCCGGAGTACTGCTGTTTTTCCGGTGCAGCGGTCATAGATCACGCTGGCGTCTCCCAGCGATCCGACATGCCGGCCCGCGAAACCGATCAGCCCTCCACCGGACACCTGCGGCGGGTCGAAGAATCCGAACCTCTCATGGAGAAGGGGCTCCCTGCGGAACTGGCCGGGCACGGTCCTGCGCGCTGAGCCGTCCCGGCGCTGCACGATGACCTGTGTCAGCTCGTAGTTGCCGATATCGGCGCCGCTGACACACCACTCGGGGCCACAGCGCCGGTCGATACCGTCGACGTCTTCTGCGGTCCGTTTCTCTTTGGTGATGAGGTTGGTGACGGTCTCTTCCCCGTCGTGGACCCAGGGCCAGGTGGAGATGTAGCCGGATCCCAGCAGGGTCGGCGTCCCGCCCGCGAGGGGGACGCCATGGACGGGACCTCCGTTGTCGTCCCACCAGACGATCTGATCGCCCACGATCTCCAGCCGGTACTCCTGACCGCTGTGGGTGCTGATCCCGACCGGTTTGGGCGACACCGGGGCCACGGACCGGACCTGGCCTCCCGCGATCGGCACCGTCCACAGTTCCAGCCCGGCGGTCGTCCGGTCCGGACGGCGGACTGCGGCGATCCACACGATGTGCGAGTCGCTCACGGTCACGTTCTGGATCCAGTGATAGCGCGCGCCCTCGGGGACGGTGGCCAAGATCTTGTGCTTGCCGGTCCGTCGGTCGTAGCGGACCAGGACCGGCCGCCGCTCGTCGGGATCGGCCAGCAGCACCTCATGCTTGCTGAGCATGGCCAGCGGCTGAACGTCACGGACGTCGCTGAACCGACGCGGCACCGGAAAGAACGCCTCGGGCCAGACATTCTCAGCCGCCGGTAGCGTTGGCGCCCGGGGAAGAACGGCCGGTCGGGTCACCGGCTCCGGGACGTTGACCGTGCAGCCAACCGCACCGGCAGCGAGCACGACCACGAGCGACCCCAAATACCCCTGACGTCTCACGTGCTCTCAGACGTTTGGTCTCGCGAGCCGGTTCCCGGGGCCGTTCCCTCGTTGGGTCAGAGTCTGCGGTCTTTCGACCGGATGGGCCGGCGACGGAACGGAGGGGTATCCGCGCCTGGGTCCCCGTTCCAGTACTGCGGCCTGGGCTCCGCCGATCTCTCAGGCGCAGGTCGTCTCGCTGCGACGGTCCGGGCGCGGTCCGGTGATTGCTGTTCTGTATAGTTGTCTATATAGTTTTTGTATGGCTGTTCTCCATGACGCGACCGCGCTCACGGTCACCGAGGCCGCGCAGCGCGGGGTGGCCCGCCTGGTGGCCGAGGCGGAGCAGGGGGCGGATCTGGTGGTGACCCGTCGGCACCAGCCTGTCGCGGCGGTCGTGAGCATGCGGCGTCTCAACGAGCTGGAAGAGGCTGCGGCCGATCTGCGCGACCTGGCGCTGGTTCTCGTGCGGGCGGCGACCGACAGCGGGCGGCGAACGTCGATCGACGACGTCCTCTCCGCTTTCGGACATACCCGTGAGTCGCTGACCGCGCTCCCCGATGACGACGAGTAGCGGTGCCCGACGTCGTATTCACCGACCCGGCCATTGACGATCTCCGCAGGATCGGTCCGGACGCCGTACCCAAGATCCTGAAAAAGATCCTTCTGCTGCTGGAGAACGCCGAGGCCGGTTACCCGCTCGGTGGGGAACTGACCGGATTCCGCAAGCTTGTCGTCGGCCGGAACACCTGGCGGGTCGTCTACCGGATCACCGACGACAAGGTGGTCGAGATCTGTGAGGTCTGGGCGGTCGGGGAGAGGGCCGACGCGGAGATCTATGCCGAGGCCAAGGCGCGGGTCCGGGCGGCCGGCGGCTCGCGTCCCGAGGTTGTCCGTCTCGGTGAGGTCATCGACCGTCTCGGAGCTCTGACCGATCACATTCACACCGGCGAGGTCCCCGCGCGGGAGCCGGTTCCCGACTGGCTCGCCAGTCGGTTGATCTACACAGCTGGCATGGCCCGCGAGGATGTGGCGGCACTCGACCTGGAGGAAGCCGTCGATCTCTGGACGGAGTTCCGCTCGGGGCCGCGTTAGCCCGTGGTCGCCGTTCACGGACTGGAACCGCGTACGGCGAGAGCCGTTCGACGCTGGGCCGCTGCGGCACCGGCGTCACCGGCGTCAAGCTGGGTGACCCGTCCGAGTGGGGCGCCTGCCGGACAGGTCCGGCCGTGACCGAGAAGTAGTTCGATGGTGTTGAAACCTCTGCCTCGGTGCCGCGGAGGCCGAGGCGTGCGCCTCATCAGGAACATCCGTCACTCTGACCCAGCGGTTTGTCAGCCAGATCCAAGAGAAAGCAAGTCGTGGTGGCCACCATCTGAACAGGGCCGTAGATCGCGGTCCTGTGCAACCAGATGGGGTGTGTGCCATGAGTGGCATGCTGCGGATTGATGATCTTCCTGCCGGGGTCTCCGAGCTCGCGGGCGCGGACCTGGACACGGTCGCGGGGCTCGACGTCGTCCTGGACGACGGCATCTCGGCGGGCATGAACCCGGGGACGGGCTACGTGTCCACCTCCTACAACAACGGGAAGAGCACGGACACCCTCCCCGCCGACCGCTGACGGTGCGATGCCCGGCCGCGATGACCGCGGTCCGGCGCAGGCGATGACCGGCCGATCAGGTGCGGCCGAGGCCTGGCCCGGTAGTCCGGTCACGGACTGAAACACAAGGGGAGCCGGCGTCCGCGGGCGCCGGCTCCCCGACGCATGATGGCAAGGAGCCCCCGACAGTGTTGTTGATCATCAGCAGCTCCCGCGACGACTCGGTGCACACCGTGCTGCCGAAGCTGAAGGAGCGCGGTGTGCCGCTGCTGTGGTGGGACGAGGCCGACTATCCCAGGGCTTCCACGCTCACCATCGGCTATCTGGACGGCCGGTGGCGGCAGACGCTGACGTACCGGGGCGAGACGCACGACCTGTCGAGGATCACCGCGGTCTGGGACCGCCGACCCGACCGGCTGTCCTCTCCTGACGTGCGGGATCCGTCGCAGCGAGAGTTCGCCGAGCATGTGGCGAAGGTGGCGCTCACCGGTGCGTACGACCTCATGGTGGGGACGAGGTGGATGCCGGCGCTGCCGCAGCACGCCCGGGCGATCGACAACAAGCTGCTGCACCTGTACCGGGCCACCGAACTCGGGTTCACCGTTGTCGACACGGTCGTGACGAACGATCCGGACGAGCTCGTCCCGGCGTGGAACCGGGCCGGTGGCCGTCTCATCACCAAGACGCTCGGCTTCCGGTCGTTCACGCTGGACGGCGAGTACGGTCACCTCTACACGGCGGTGGTGCCCCGGCGGCGGCTGTCCGGCCGGCACCGGCTCCGGTACGCCCCCGCGATGCTTCAGCCCAATGTGCCCAAGGCGTACGAGCTGCGGGTGACCGTCGTCGGCGAGCAGGTGTTCGCCGCCCGCATCGACTCCCAGGCGTCACGGCTGACCTCCGTCGACTGGCGGCACTACGACGATCCCAAGGTGGGCTACTCCGCCTACGACCTGCCGCCGGACATCGCCGAACGCTGCGTCCGCCTGGTCGCGGGGCTCGGCCTGGCCTACGGCGCCCTGGACTTCATCGTGACCCCGGACGGCCGGTACGTCTTCCTGGAGCTCAACGTCAACGGGCAGTGGGCCTTCGTCGAGATGCTGACCGGCATGCCCATCAGCGACGCGATC
The DNA here is from genome assembly GCF_030811595.1 of Streptosporangium brasiliense. Classification (NCBI taxonomy): domain Bacteria; kingdom Bacillati; phylum Actinomycetota; class Actinomycetes; order Streptosporangiales; family Streptosporangiaceae; genus Streptosporangium; species Streptosporangium brasiliense. Next base: position 1,086,769 of record NZ_JAUSRB010000002.1, on the reverse strand, counting down.
GCCGACTGGCTGGCCGAGGCCGCCGCCCATCCCCATACCAAGGATCTCGCCGATGTCCACTGACCAGAGCGCCTTCCCCTCTCCGACCGGCCCCGCACCCGCCGGCGCGGCACCCGCCCACGCCGCCTTCGCGACGGATCTCGCCGACGCGGTCACGCTGCTGCGCGGGTTGCCGACCAGCCGGGACACGGTCGACGACGCGCACCGGTGCGTGCGGGGCTGGGGCGCCCAGCGGCCGTGGCTGCGCGCCCAGCTCGTGGTCGACGGGCCGCCGGGGACGACCCGGGTCGGCTACGACCTGCTCCTCGAACATCCCGAGGGCGGCTCTGTCGCGCTGTCCGCCGAGACGGCCGACGGCATTCCCTGGCTCGTCGACCACTCCACCCACTGGGCCGCGGGGCAGGTCCTCAGCGTCGACGGGACCGGGCTTTCGGTCCCGGCCGCGCTGTCCGCCATCCGCGCCCTCGGCACCCGCGACCGGCAACTGCATGAGCGGCTGGTGGACCGCTGCATCCTCCTCGGCGAAGTGGAGGATGACACCGAGCCGCTGACTGTCGCCGAGACGCAGCAGGCCGCCGACGAGTTCCGCCGGCGGCGCGGGCTCAGCAGCCGCGCGCAGACGCTGGACTGGCTCGCCGAAACAGGCATGTCCGAGGAGGCGTTCTGGAACCACGTCAAGACACAGGCACGCACCGCTCGGGTCCGGGGGCGCTTCGCCGGTGAGCCCGCCCGGCGCCATCTCGCCGAACACCCGGAGGAATTCACCCTGCGGCGCGCCGCGTGGGTGACCGGACCGCGGCCGGAGGAACTGCGCGCCCTCGTCGACGGCCCGGTGACGGAGTTCGTGAGCCGGGCCGCGACGGCGCTGGTGTCCGCGCCCGGAGCCGGGTCCCCGACCGTGCGGCGCGACGGGGGACGAGGGACGCACCTGCAAGCCGCCGCGATGCTCACTTCCCGGCTGCCGGAGCCCCTCCGGACCGTACCCGGGGGAACGGCGATCGGGCCGGTCCCCTACAAGGGCGGCCACCTGGCCGGGGTCGTGTACGAGGTCCTCCCTCCGGATCCCGGGGCTGCGGAGGTGCTCGACGCGGCGCGTGACGCGGCGTTCCAGGCGTGGCTGGACGAGCGGCGGCGCACATCGGATATCAGGTGGTTCTGGCTGTGAGAAGGCGAGTGCCGCTGCGGATGCAACTCACCCGCAGTGAGTGCGGCGCCGCCTGCCTGGCCATGGTGCTCAGCGGCCTGGGACGCCGCACCACCCTCGCGGAGGTACGCGAGCATCTCGCCGAAGGCGTCGACGGCGTGAGCATGCGCGAGATGATCCAGGCCGGTGCCCGCTTCGGGCTGCGGCTGCGTGCCTGCCGCGCCCCGATGGACACCATCGCCGGACTTCCCACGCCGTTCATCGCCCTGTGGGAGAACAACCACTTCGTCGTGGTCGAGCGGGTCACCCCCCGCGGTATCACCGTCCTCGACCCGGAGCGAGGACGGCGGTCACTGTCGAGGCGGCAGTTCAGGACCGGGTACTCCGACAAGGTGCTGCTCGCCGACGCTCCCGCCGGGCTCACCCCCATCACCAGGTCCCGGCCGTGGCGGGTGCTCCGCCCGCTGATCGCGCCCGCGCTGGTCAACCGGGGACTGATCGCCGCCGTGCTGCTGGCCTCGCTCGGCACGCAACTCCTCGGGCTGGCCGTACCGCTGTTCACCAAACTCGTGGTGGACCGGCCGGCGGCCATGGACGTGACGACGCTCGCGGCGGCCGCCCTCTGCGTCATCGTCGTGCACGCGCTGGTCTCGTGGGCCCGTGCCTGGGCGCTGATCAGACTGCAGACCTCGGTAGCGGCCGAGGTGATGCGCAAGCTCGTCGGCCACACGCTGGCCCTGCCGTACCGCTTCTTCCAACGCCGTTCCAAGGGTGACCTGCTGAGCAGGCTCAGCGGGGTCGCGATGCTGCGCGACCTGCTCACCGAACGGGCGCTGACCTTCCTCTTCGACCTCTTCACCGCGGTGTCGTACCTGACCCTGCTGTCCGTGGCCTCGCCCTGGCTGGCGCTGTTGACCCTCGCGACGGCCGCCGCCCAAGGCGCCGTGGTGCTGGCCACGGCCCGCCGCGGAATGCACCTGGCCCTCGCCGCGCTGCACACCAATGCCACCACCCAGTCCACCCTGGTCGACAGCCTCGCCGGCATCGAGGCCATCAAGGCCTCCGGTGGCGAAGCCGCCGCCGTCGCCCGCTGGCGTGCCCATCACGACGAGGAACTGAAGACCGGGGCGGCCCGTAACCGGCACGTGGCCGGGGTGCAGACGGCGAGCAACGCTCTGGGGATGGCGCTCGACCTGGGGTTGCTCGTCGCGGTGTTCGCCACCACCGGCGACGGTGCGACATTGGGCGACCAGCTCGCTCTGGTGTCCCTCGCCGCCTCGGCGACCACGCCGCTCACGTCGCTGCTCGGCATCGCGTACCAGCTCCAGCTCGCCGCCGCGCACTTCGGGCGGATCGCCGACCTGATGGGCACCGCGCCGGAGCGCACCGGCGGCGTCCGGCTGGACGGCCGGCTGCGTGGTGGGATCACCGTAACCGGGCTCAGCGCCGGCTATGACGCCCGCACACCGGTGCTGCGGAACATCCATCTGCGCATCCCGCCCGGCTCCAGGGTCGCGATCGTCGGCACCTCCGGATCCGGCAAGACCACCCTCGGACGTGTGCTGGTCGGTCTGGTGGAGCCGACCGCCGGGCAGGTCTGCTTCGACGGGACACCGCTGGAGGAACTCGACCCGCAGTGGCTCCGCCGGCAGGTGGGGGTCGTCACCCAGCAGCCGCACCTGTTCGCCGGAACCGTCATGGCGAACATCGCCGGCTTCTCCGGGTTGAGCAGACCCGCGGTCGAGTACGCCGCCCGCGTGGCCGAGATCCACGACGAGATCGTGCGGCTCCCGCAGGGTTACGACACCGACATCGGCGAGGGCGGCGGGCGCCTGTCCGGTGGCCAGCGCCAGCGTCTCGCCCTGGCCCGCGCGCTCGCCCAGCGGCCCCGGATCCTGCTGCTGGACGAGTCGACCGCCAGCCTGGACGCGGTCACCGAAGAGCGCATCCGCCGGAACCTGCTCAGGCTCGGGCAGACGCAGATCATCATCGCCCACCGGCTGTCGACCGTCCAGGACGCCGACCTGATCGTCGTGCTCGACCGCGGCCAGGTGGTCGAGGCCGGCACCCACCACCAGCTGACGGCCTACGGCGGACACTACGCCGACCTGGTCCGCCACCAGCACCAGCCGGCCGGTCCCGCCGTGGCACCGATCCGCGGCCCCCGCTGAACCGCCGCTCCTGCCGCGACTCCCGGCCCCCGCTGAACCACCGCCCGTGCCGTGGCCTCCGCCCGATGCCGACCGCCGCTCCCGGCCGCCTCCGGAGCCCGGGCCGGCGGTGGCCCGGGCCCGCGGTGGCGGAGCCGAGGGCGGCCGGATCAGCCGCGGACGGCGCAGAGGAGCCGGTTGTTGCCGCGCTGCCACAGGGAGCCGATCTCGGTGAAGCCGGCATCGCGGAGGGCGCTGACATGGGTGGAGAGCAGGGGGGACTCAGAGCCGGAGTGGTCGGCGCCCGCGGTGGCGCGTGCGGAGCTGAGCTCGGCGAAGGCGGGGTCGGCGGCGACCGCGTCCCACCACTGGCGCCATTCCTCGGGGCGTCGGCCGGCGAACACGCGCTCGGTCGCCCGGTCGTGCACGGCGCGTTCGAGGCGGGCGACGGCCGGGGCGGTGTCGTCGGTCTCCATGTGGTCGCCGTTGAGCAGGAGCCCGCCCGGACGCAACACGGTGGCCAGCTCGGCGTACATCTTCGGGAGGTCCGATCCGGAGATCCAGTGCAACGCGGTGGTGCTCACCGCGACATCGGCCGGCCTGTCCAGGCCCAGGGAGTCGGTCCATCCGGGAGTGCGCAGGTCAAGGGAGACGAACCTCAGATGAGGGTAGGCGGCCCGGCCGAGGCCGAGCAGCAGCGGGTCCGCGTCGACCGAGATCACCGTCGCCCCGGGCAGCCGCTCCAGAAGGCGGGCGGACAGTGAGCCCGGTCCGCAGCCGAGGTCGATGACCAGCGGATCGGGGCGGCCCGTCGCTTCGACAGCGTCGATCAGCACGGTGAAGCGCTCCTCGCGGTCGGGCAGGTAGCCCTCCTGCTGGCGGTCCCAGCGTGCGATCCAGTCGAGTGCGGCATCGTGGGTGAGCACAATCATCCCCTTGTGACTGTCGTTTAAGCTTATGGCAGTCACAAGCTAAAGTACGAGGATGTAACTGGTCAAGTGGATTTCAACAGTCACGCTGATATGATCGTCCGGATGGCGGTGAGTCTGGTCAACGAGCTGACCCCCGGGGAGAGGCGGGGCCGCGCCTTCCCGCCGCCGCGCGATCTCGCCGCCGCCGCCACCGAGGCCCTGCGGACCGGCTACCCGAGTTACCGCGAGGTCACTGATGAGGAGGCCGGTGAGCTCGTCGAGATCGCGACGCAGCTGCGCGTGGTCTTCGACGCCGTCGCGACGGGAGACATCGACGCGGCGGCCCTGCAGGTCAACGGCCTCCTTGAGGCGACCCGCGCCCGGCCGCTGCTCGAACGGCACGACGGGGAGCCGTGGCACCTGCACTTCCACGGCCCCGGCGGCACCATGGCCGGCGAGTGGGCGGCGAGCTGCGCCACCGGGCTCGCGATCGTGCTGGGGAGCGAGTTCCACGACCGTCTCGGAGTGTGTACGGCGCCGCACTGTGACCGGGTGTATGTGGACGTGTCCCGCAACGGCACCCGCCGGTTCTGCGGCACCGCATGCCAGAACCGGGTCAAGACCGCGGCCTTCCGCGCCAGGGGCAGGGTCCCGTGACGGCGCGCTCCCGACGGCTGCCGACCGCCGGGCGGGTGCGTGCATGCGTGCGCTTGTCTGAGCGTACGGGGGCGTGCGGGTGCGTGCGGTCGGCTGAGCGTGCGGGTGAGTGCGGCGGTCGGCGCGGGCGGGTGGGCGGCCCGGTTCAGGCGGTGCGGCCGCCCCGCGGCCCGCGGTCCCCGGGAGTCGGCGGGTGCCGCATGTCCACCATTGTTCTCCGTGGGGACGTGACGTATGTTCCGGCTATAACACCGCCGATAGCCAGGGAGAAGTCGTGCCCGAACTCGTGGCTCCCCAGCTCGTCGTCAACAGCCGGATGATCTACTTCGGCTGGGTGCCGGCCGATCCCGGAGCCGTCGCGGCCCTGGTCCCCGGCGGTCTGAAGCCCATGCCCAACCGGCAGGTCTTCATGAATCAGTACGTCGTCGACCAGCCCGAGCAGACCTCGGGCTTCGGCGCGTATTCGCTCACCTACATCGGGGCGGACCTGGAACACGCCTACGCCCCTGACGGCGTGACCCCCGGCCGCTGGTGGACGCACTACTTCAACTCCAGCGCGGCGGTGCGCGAGTACGTGGCCGCCCGAGGGGTGCCCGCCACCGCGGGCCGTACCACGATCGAGGTCAGGGGCAGGGAGCTGGTCGCGACGACCGAGTCGGACGGTGTGCCGGTGATCCGCACGACCGCGCGGGTCGGTGACACCGGTACGGCGGTCAACCGTGGCCAGCTGCGCTACATCACGGAGGTCGGCGGGCAGAAGCTCAGCGGGATCTACCCCTTCGTGGCGGAACCGGTGGACCCGTTCGAGGTCGTGTCGCTGGAGTTCCTGGAGCCGGACCACTCCGTCTACGCCCTCCGCCCCGCCGATCCGCTGCAGATCGTGTGGGGCTTCTACTCGCCCCGCTCGTCCTTCACCTATCCCGGTGGCGAGTCGGTGATGACCTGACGCCCGGCGCCGGATGGAAGGCGGAGCCAGGTCATGGCGGAGCCGTCGGCGCCGCCGCGTGCGGCCCGGGGATGCCTCCGCCTCACGAGGGGGCCAGAGGCTCGGGTCCGGCTGCTCAGACCTCGATGACGACCTTCCCCCGAGCACGTCCCGTCTCCAGGTATCCGACGGCGGTCGGGATCTCCGCGAACGGGTAGCAGCGGTCGATGACCGGAGTGACCCTGGCGTCTTCGACGAGTCCGGTCAGCGTCACCAGGTTCTGCCTGTTCTCCGTGCATCGGACCACGTCCGCCACGGCCGTTCGCTGGGACACGAACGGCGACATCGCGAGCGCCGAGAACACGTGACCGACCGGTTGCAGCCATCGGCCGCCCGGTCCGCCGACGACGACGTAGGTCCCCCGGCGGGTCAGCACCCGCCGGCATGCCGATCCCGGACGGCTCCCCGCGATGTCCAGCAGGAGGTCGTAGCGCTGTCCGTTCCGCAGGAAATCCTCCCTGGTGTAGTCGATGACCTCGTCCGCGCCGATCGATCGGACCAGGTCCACGTTCCGGGTGCTGCAGACGCCGGTGACCCGCGCGCCGAACGCCTTGGCGATCTGCACGGCGAAGGTGCCCACGCCTCCCGAGGCCCCGTTGACGAGAACGCTCTGTCCCGGCTGGATCCGTCCCTCGTCGCGCAGGCCCAGCAGGGCGGTGCCGGCCGCCAGAGGCACCGACGCCGCCTGCTCGAACGACAGGCTCTTCGGTTTCGGCGCCAGTTCGCTCTCCCGGACGCAGGCGTACTCGGCGAAGCCGCCCTGCTTGGGCATCGCGAACACCTCGTCGCCGGGGCGGAACTCCGTCACGTCCTTGCCGACCGCCTCGACCTGCCCCGCGATGTCGGCGCCCAAGATGTTGATCTTCGGCCTGCGCAGTCCGGGGCCCCCGGGCATCAGACGCGCGACGTACGGCTCGCCCCTCATCAGGTGCCAGTCGTAAGGCTGGACGGAGGTGGCGCGTACCCGGACCAGCACCTCGTCGTCGCCAGGCACGGGAATGTCGACGTCGGTGAGCTCCAACACGTCGGGTGAGCCATACGAACGCAGAACGAACGCCTTCATCGCACTCTCCTCCTCGTCCACCGCGGGTGCGGGTGTCGGTCATGCCGCGGGTCCATCGGGGCCGCCGCACTCACGGATCGACACCGTGGCCCGCATCGACAGGGCGCGGACATCACCGGCCGGACGGCGGCAAGTGTGCCCCGCGCCCTGAAAATCAGCGTAGAAGGCCGGCCCAGCGGGCTCATCGGCTGAAAGTACGCCTGATTGGCGGATGATCGGCCGACTCGGACCGGGCCGTTCTGCCGATGAGCCGTCACCGTCCCAGCCGTCACGATCGGGTCATGACCGACGAGAGTCCGACAGGACGCCTTCTGTCACCGCAGCCGCCGCGGAGCGGCCTGCCGGTGGATGACCGGGACACGACGGGGACTTCCGCCGCGGCCTCCTCCGCCAAGGCGGATTGGCTCGTACCCGCCGCGTTGATCGTGCTCAGCGCTGTTCCGGTGGCCGCCGGAGCCGTCCGCCTGGCCGAGCTGACGGGCGGAGCGGAGATCACCCCGGAGAACGCACGGTTCTTCGCGGCGCCCCTGCCCGTGGTGCTGCACATCCTCAGCGTCAGCCTGTACAGCGTGATGGGGGCCTTCCAGACCGTTCCCCGTCTCCGCCGGCGGAGGTCCGCCTGGCACCGCGTCGCCGGGCGGATCCTGATCCCGTGTGGACTCGTCGCGGCGTTCTCGGGGCTGTGGATGACCCTGTTCTACCCCCGCCCCGACGGTGACGGTGATCTCCTTTCCGGCCTCCGGCTCGTGTTCGGCTCGGCCATGGCCCTGGCCATCCTTCTCGGCGCCGCCGCGATCCGGCGGCGGGACGTCGGACGGCACCGCGCCTGGATGATCCGCGGTTACGCGATCGGCCTGGGCGCGGGCACGCAGGTGCTGACCCACCTGTTCTGGGTCCTGATCGTCGGCACACCGGGCGAGCTCCCCAGAGCGCTGCTCGTGGGCGCCGGCTGGGTGATAAACCTCGCCGTGGCCGAATGGATCATCCGTAGGCGGCCGGCCGGCCGGATCCCGCGCCCGGCCCGGTCCTAGACACGCCTGGTCGCATAGGCCCACATGGCGATCTCGACGCGGTTACGGGCGCCGAGCTTGGCCATCAGGCTGGCGATGTGGGACTTGACGGTGCTGAGAGAGATGTGGAGCTCATCGGCGATCTCGTTGTTGGTCCGTCCGCGTGCCACGGTGGCCAGGACCTGTTCCTCCCGGTCCGTGAGCACCTCGATGGGGCGCACCGGCGGTGTGGCGGGCCCGGTGCGGGCGAAGGTCCCGAGCAGTCGCGCGGTGACGCTCGGGGCGATGAGCGCGTCGCCGTCGGCGGCGGCGTGGACGGCCTGGGAGAGCATGTCGGCCCCGGCGTTCTTGAGCAGGAAACCCCGGGCACCGGCTCGCAGGGCGGCGTAGACGTATTCGTCGAGGTCGAAAGTGGTGATGACGACGACGGCGAGGGGGGAGTCGACGTCCGGTCCGGCGAGGGAGCGCGTGGCCTCGATGCCGTCGAGGCCCGGCATGCGGATGTCGAACAGGCACACGTCGGGGCGGAGGCGACGGGCGAGCTCGACGGCGCGGCGCCCGTCGGCGGCCTCGCCGACGACCTCGATGCCGGGCTGGGCGTTGAGGATCATCGTGAGCCCGGTGCGGACGATCTCCTGGTCGTCGGCGACGACCACCCGGATGCTCACCTCACCGCTCCGGCCCGGGGCAGGACGGCGGTCACGGTCCAGCCCCGGTCGGGGCCGGGACCGGCCTCGCAGGTGCCGCCGAGCAGGTCAGCGCGTTCGATCATGCCGATGAGCCCGTATCCCGGCGGCGCGGCCGGGCGCATGAGGCCGCTGTCGCCGTCGTCGCTCACCCGCAGGCGCACGGATGTGTCGTCGGCGACGACGCGGACCTCGACACGGGTGGCGTGCCGGGCGTGCCGCCGGGCGTTGGTGACCGACTCCTGGGCGATGCGGTAGACGGCGGCCTCGACCGACGGGGGGAGGCCGTCGAGGTCACCCGAGATCTCCACGTCGACGGACGGGCCGGAGCCGCCTCGGCTCGCGAGCTGTTCGAGGTCGGTGATGTGGCGGCCGGGCGTCAGGTCCGCGCGTCCGTCCCGGCGCAGGAGACGGACCATGGCGCGCATCTCGTCGAGGGCGCGTGCCGCCTCGGCCTCGATCACGTGGAGTGCCTCGGTCGCGGTGTCCGGCCGTGACGCCGACGTGGCGAGGCCCGCCTGTGCCCGGATCGCCATCGCCGAGATGTGATGGGCGACGGTGTCGTGCAGGTCGCGGGCGAGCTGTTCGCGTTCGAGCAGCTTGATCTGGTCGAGCTCGCGTGTTCTCGCCCCGGCCCGGTAGCGGAGCGCCCCGCCCAGGGCGACGGCCGAGAACGTGACGGCGAACGCGCCGACCGTGTCACCGGGGGTGAGGCGGCCGAGGAGCAGCGAGAGGGAGACCGCGGCGATCATGATCGTCAGTCCGGCCGTGACCTCGCGTCCGGACCCCCACCGGAACAGCGAGTACAGCACGATCAGCACGTACGTCAGCGTGTATGTCTCCGGGGCGTCGCCGGCCGTCAGCAGCGGGGCCAGGCTCGTGGTGGTGAAGACGATCGCGACCATCAGCAGCGGTCTGGTCCGGCGCCACAGCAAGGTGGGCACCAGCCCGACAGTGACGATCAGCGAGACGGCCCGCCAGGGAAGATCCGGCCGCAGGACTCCTTCGAGGATCGCGACCGGCACGAGCACTCCCACGAGTGCCCAGTCCCGCCACACCCGTGACGGCGGGTCGGCGGGACGGGGCTCGTCCCACACGGAGCGGAAAAGGGCGAGCACGTAGACATGGTACGAGAGCCCATGCCGCTCGGGACGGCCCAGAGCGTGAGAGGTGTATTCCATCGTCGTGCGGCCCCGGGGCGGAGGTCCGTGCGGCTCCGTCGTCGCCGGACGGAGGTCCGTGCGGTTCCGTCGTCGCCGGGCGGAGGCGCGGGCCGCGGGCCCGGCGTCATGGCGAGCGCCGGGCCGTCGCCTCCTGGCGGGAGGGCCGGGCCGTCGCTTCCCGGCGGGAGGGCCGTCCGGGTTTCACGCCCTGCCGTACCACGTGACGGTGGCGCCGTTGCTGAAGGACCGGCTCTGGGTCGGGGTGAAGAGTGTGGGGCGGAACTCTCCCGCGAAGGCGGGCAGGCCGGCGCCCGCGACCACGGGGTAGTTCTTGACGATCAGCTCGTCGATCTCCGGGAACAGGGCCCCGGCCAGCTTCCCGCCCCCGCACAGCCAGATGTCCAGGCCCTCCTCCCGCTTCAGCCGGCGCACCAGCCCGACGGGGTCGCCGGGGACCAACTCCACCGCGGGATCGGCGATCTCGGGGATCGTGGTCGAGACGACGTACTGCTTCAGGTGCGGGTAGGGGCTGGTGATATCGGCGTCGAGCGCCGGTTGGTAGGTGCCGCGGCCCATCACCAGCGTGTCGAAACGCCGGTTCGGCGCGTCGAGGCCGATCTGGGCGCGCACGTGGCCGGGGACGGTCTCGGGGTAGTCGGTGTTCATCCACGCCGCCATGTCGTCCGCCAGCGGGTAGAAGTCGAACTCGCCGCCGGGGCCGGCGATGCGGCCGTCGATGGAGAGGGCGACGTAGTAGACCAGCTTCCGCATACGATCACTCCGCTTGTAGTACTTCGCTTGTAGTGATTCAGACCGTAGTACTACAGGCGGAGTGGTGTCAACCGGAATACGCCGGCGCGGGTCCTACCGGCCCGTGGAGGGCTCCACGGTGAGCACGATCTTGCCGGTGGTGCGGCCCGTCTCGCCGAGCTCGTGCGCCTTTGCCGCCTGCTCCAGCGGCAGCACCGTGTCTATCTCGACGCGCAGCCCGCCCTCCTCGACCAGCGCGGCGATCGCCTTCAGGGCGGCGTGGTCCGGCTCCACGAGCATGGACTCCGAGCGGACACCCAGCTCCTCGGCCTGGGCGTGGAGGCCCGGACGCAGATCGGACAGCACGAGCGACACGATGACGCCGCCCCGGCGCAGGGTGCGCAGCGAGCGCGGCCCGTAGTCGCCGCCCATCGTGTCGATCACCACGTCGACGTCTCCGACCACCTCGGCGAAGTCCACGCTCCGGTAGTCGATGAGCTCGTCGGCGCCCAGCCCGCGCAGGAACGCGTGCTTGGCGGCGCTCGCCGTACCGATGACGTGAGCCCCCCGGGCCTTGGCGATCTGCACCGCGAGATGGCCCACCCCGCCCGCGGCGGCGTGGATGAGCACCCGCTGCCCGGCCTCCACCCCCGCGGTGTCCACCAGCGCCTGCCACGCGGTCAGCGCGGCCAGCGGGAGCGCCGCCGCCTGCACGTGGTCGATCCCCCGGGGCTTGCGGGCGAACGTGCGGGCGGGGGCGGCCACGTATTCGGCGAACGCGCCGTGGCCGTACGGGTAGCGCAGCATGCCGAACACCTCGTCGCCCGGCCGGTAGAGCGCCGTCCCGACCCCGACGGACTCGACGACGCCGGAGACGTCCCAGCCGAGGACGTACGGCGGCCGCCCCAGCTGGCCGCCCGTGGCGCGATGCTTCCAGTCGGTCGGGTTGACCCCGGCCGCGTGCACCCGCACCAGCACCTCGGTCGGGCCCGGCGCGGGGCGTGGTACCGCTGTCTCCTTCAGCACTTCGGGGCCGCCCAGGACGTCCTGGCTGATCGCGCGCATCATCGTCTCTGTCATGCCGGCAAGCATCGCAGTGGCCGGTTGGAGGCCGGAAGTGGCCTGATGGTCAATACACGAAAAGATCAGGCCAAGCGGCATGGGGGATCCGCCGCCGTCTCAACCGCCCACAAGTAAGCGACAAGTCCCAGCCAGCAGAGTTCGGCCGGTGGCGGAGACGCCGCCGGAGCGGACACCGGCCACCGGACGGCGCGGGCTCGTGACACCCGCACAGCAGCAGGGAAACGATGATGACTCAAGCAGACGAGCCGTACGTGCCCAGACGGCTGTCCGATCCCGCGGACGATCCACAACCGCCCGAGGAACCGTCAGGCTGCACGGGCAGGCTCGCCGCCGTCCTGATCACCGTCGTCCTGGTCTCCGTGCTGGGCGTGAGCTTCTGGTCGGCGTGGCGCCCTGAGGACGACGGCCGCCGGGAGAGCTCGGCCCACTGCGTGGATCTGGACTCGCTCGGGGCCGACGGCGGCTACCGGGTCGTCGACGACGAGAGGTGCCGGGCCGGCGACGACGGGTCCGGCCGCGGCTCCTACGGCTGGTACCACGGGGGTGGCCGCACCGGCGGCCGGGTGTCCTCCGGGACCACCGTCCGGCCGCCCGGCCACAAAGGCTCCGGCGTCGGTGGCGGGGGCTCCGACCTCCTCAGCCGCGTCGACGAGGTGATCGGATCCCTGTTCGGCGGCCATGGCTCGCGCAGATACTGACCGGTCGCCGGTGGAGGTGGCCGGCCGGGGCGCTCCGCGGTGCCGGCGCCGGGCCACGTTAGGGCAGGATCATGCTCGGCCCTGTGCTGACCGGGCCCGGCCTGGGGCCGCTGACGGAAGGTGACCAATGAACGCGACGGGGCGCGGTCGACGCGCGCGTGATCTCGGGATCGTGATCGGCGAGCACGGGCCGGGAGAGCACAACGCCATCACCGACGTGCCCGGCGTACGCGTCGGGCACTGCACCGTCCTGCGGGAGCCCGACATCCGCACCGGCGTGACCGCGATCGTCCCCGACGGCGTCGGCCCGCACGCGCCGCTGCCGGCGGGCCTGTTCGCCGGCAACGGCCACGGCAAGCTGGTCGGCGCCACCCAACTGGCCGAGCTCGGGCTGATCGAGGCGCCCGTCGTGCTCACCGCGACGCTGTCGGCCTTCCGCGCGGCCGACGCGGTGGTGAGCTGGATGCTGGCCCGGCCCGACTGCGCGGACGTGCGGACCTTCAACCCGGTCGTGGGGGAGTGCAACGACGGATACCTCTCCGACATCCGGGCCCGCCCGGTCGGCGAGGAGCAGGTGCTGGAGGCCGTCCACGGCGCCGCGCCGGGGCCGGTGGCGGAGGGGTGCGTCGGAGCCGGCACCGGCACCGGAGCCCTGGGGTTCAAGGCGGGCGTCGGCACCGCCTCCCGGGTGCTCGACCTGGCGGGCGGGCCGGTCACCCTCGGTGTGCTGGTGCAGGCGAACTTCGGCGGCACGCTGCGCGTCCTGGGCTCCACCGTCACACCGGCGTCCCTGGGGCTGACCGGATCCGACACCCCGGACGTGGGGTCATGCATGGTCGTCGTCGCGACCGACGCGCCCCTCGACGCCCGCCAGCTCACCCGCCTGGCGCGGCGCGCGGTGTTCGGGCTGGGCCGGGTCGGCGCCTCCTACAGCCACGGCAGCGGGGACTACGGCATCGCCTTCTCGGTCCGGCCCGGCGGCGCCCCGCCCCGGGACGCGGCGTTGAGCCCGCTGTTCGAGGCGGCGCTCGACGCCGTCGAGGAGGCCGTACTGAACTCGCTGTTCACCGCGACGACCACGACAGGCGTGGGCGGGCGGACCCTGCACGCGATACCGCTGCCCCACCTGCTCGCGATCCTGCGCCGCGGCGGGGCGCCCCTCGCGGGAGGCTGACGGCCCCGGAGCTGAGCGCGCACGCCGCGACGCCCCGGCGGGGGCGGCGGCGTCGCGCGGGCGGCCAACGTGAAGCTGACTCCAAGTTTGCAGTGAAGTAAAATTACCGATCGTGATCGATTCCGTCCCGGCCGGAGCCGGTGCCCCCGAGGGGCTGCGGGAGCGCAAGAAGCGCCGGACCCGGCGGCACATCACCACGGTGGCCACCGAGCTGTTCGTGGAACGCGGTTTCGACCAGGTCACCATCGCCGAGGTCGCCGCGGCGGCGGAGGTCTCGGTCAACACCCTCTACAACTACTTCGAGGCCAAGGAAGACCTGGTCCTGCCCCCCGAGGAGGTCTCCGGCCGGCGGCTGGCGGACATCGTCCGGGCCCGGGAGGCGGGCCGCTCCGCCGCGGCGGCGGTGCTCGGACACCTCCGGCAGGAGCTGCTCCGCCGCGACCGCAACCTGGGCCTGACCGAGGGGTTCGGGCGCTTCCTCGAGATGATGCGGGCCGCCCCCACCCTCGTCGCCCGGCTGGAGGGGCTGGCCTGGCAGATGACCGCCGCCCTGGCCGACGTGCTCGCGGAGGAGACGGAGGCCGCGCCCGACGACCCGCTGCCCAGGCTCGTCGCCGCGCAGATCGGCTGGGTCCACGCGCAGGTCCTCGGTGAGATCGGCAGGCGCACCGTCACGGGGGAGGATCCCGACGCCATCGCCGAGGCCGTGCTGGGCTTCCTCGACGTCATCGAGGGGCTGCTCAGCGAGCGGGTCCTGACGTACGCGATCCGGGAGGGGTGACGCCGGCGGGTCGCGGCGCGTCCTCCCGGCGGCGGCCGGCGGCGGGCACCCGCTGCCCGGCGGGCCGACGGCCACCCCCTGTGGAGTGGCCGGCCCCCCATTCAATATCGTCCGATGCATGAGCACTCACTATGACGTCGTCGTCCTCGGCGCGGGCCCAGGTGGATACACGGCCGCCGTCCGAGCGGCCCAGCTGGGACTCAGCACCGCCATCGTCGAGGAGCGCTACTGGGGTGGCGTCTGTCTCAACGTGGGATGCATCCCCTCCAAGGCGCTGCTGCGCAACGCCGAGCTCGCCCACCTGTTCACGCACGAGGCCAAGACGTACGGCATCCGCGTGGAGGGGCAGGTCACCTTCGACTACGCGGAGGCCTTCAACCGCAGCCGCAAGGTCGCCGACGGGCGCGTCAAGGGCGTGCACTACCTGATGAAGAAGAACGGCATCACCGAGTACGACGGCCGCGGCACCTTCGTCGACGCCAACACGCTGCAGGTGGCCGGCCGGGACGGCAGTGCCCAGACGGTGACGTTCGACCACTGCATCATCGCCGCGGGCGCGACCACGAAGCTGCTGCCGGGGACGTCGGTGACGGACCGGGTCGTCACCTACGAGGAGCAGATCCTGAGCGACGAGCTCCCCGGGAGCATCGTCATCGCGGGTGCGGGCGCGATCGGGGTCGAGTTCGCCTACGTGCTGCACAACTACGGCGTCAAGGTGACGGTCGTGGAGTTCCTCGACCGCGTCGTCCCCCTGGAGGACGAGGAGGTCTCGGCGGAGCTCGCGCGGCGCTACAAGCGGCTCGGCGTCGAGGTGCTGACCTCGACCCGGGTGGAGTCCATCGACGACTCCGGCGACAAGGTGCGGGTTACGGTCTCGCGCGACGGGCGGCAGCAGGTCCTTGAGGCCGACAAGGTGATGCAGGCGATCGGCTTCCAGCCGCGCGTCACCGGTTACGGGCTGGAGAGCACGGGCGTCAAGCTGACCGACCGGGGCGCCATCGACGTCGACGGCCGGTGCCGTACGAGCGTGCCGCACATCTTCGCCATCGGCGACGTGACCGCCAAGCTGATGCTCGCGCACGCGGCCGAGTCCATGGGGATCATCGCCGCGGAGACCATCGCCGACGAGGAGACGATGGAGCTCGACTACGTGATGATCCCGCGGGCGACGTACTGCCAGCCGCAGATCGCCAGCTTCGGCTTCACCGAGGCGCAGGCCCGTGAGCAGGGCTTCGACGTCAAGGTGGTCAAGTTCCCCTTCACCGCCAACGGCAAGGCCCACGGGCTGGGGGACGTCGCCGGGTTCGTCAAGATCGTCAGTGACGGCGAGCACGGAGAGCTGCTCGGCGCCCACCTGATCGGGCCGGAGGTCACCGAGCTGCTGCCCGAGCTGACGCTGGCCCAGCAGTGGGACCTGACGGTCCACGAGGTCGCGCGTAACGTGCACGCCCATCCCACGCTCGGCGAGGCGGTCAAGGAGGCGGTCCACGGCCTGGCGGGCCACATGATCAACATGTGAGGTCCGGCGGTGCCCCCGGGCAGGTGCGGGGCGGGCGGCCGACGGCGTGTCGGGGTGGGCGGTCGGCGGCATGCCGGGGCGGGCATGACCTGGGCATGACCTCTCCGGCCGCCCCTCCGGCGCCTCCCGCGGCGCCGGCGGCCGTCCTGCCGGCCCCTGGAAAACGGGGGTAAATAAGGCTTATCCTCAGGTTTGACGCTATGTTTCGCTTTACAGCAATTTTGTGATGTTGAGGATTTATATCCACCCTTGCTGAGGCTTTTGTCGTTATTTATCGTGCGATGGCTAAAGTCAGGCAATGGACATCATGGCCCGCAACAACGTCAAGGTCACCGGCCGCAGGGGCGGCAGGCCCATGGTCTTCTCCCATGGGTTCGGCTGTGACCAGGCCATGTGGCGATACGTGGCCCCCGCCTTCGAGGACGAGTACGAGGTCGTCCTGTTCGACTACGTCGGAGCCGGCCGTTCGGAGATGTCCGCCTACTCCGCCGAGCGCTACATGTCGCTCGACGGCTACGCGCAGGACGTCCTCGACGTCTGCGACGAGCTGGACCTCACCGGGGCCGTCTTCGTCGGGCACTCGGTCAGCGCGATGGTCGGCGTGCTGGCGGCCATCCGCGAACCCCGCCGGTTCGCGAAGCTGATCCTGGTGGCGCCCTCACCCCGCTACATCGACGACGGCGACTACGTCGGCGGGTTCAGCGGCGCCGACATCGAGGAGCTCATCGCCTCGCTCGACAGCAACTACCTGGGGTGGTCGAGCCGGATGGCTCCGGTGATCATGGAAAATCCGGACCGCCCGGAGCTGGGGGAGGAACTGACCAACAGCTTCTGCCGTACCGACCCGGAGATCGCCAAGCAGTTCGCCAGGACGACGTTCCTGTCCGACAACCGGGACGATCTCCCGAAGGTGACCGTGCCCTCGCTGATCCTGCAGTGCTCGAAGGACGCGCTCGCCCCGACGCAGGTGGGCCACTACGTCCACCGCGCGATCCCCGGCAGCGAGCTGACGCTGATGCGGGCGACGGGACACTGCCCCAATCTGAGCGCCCCCGAGGAGACCATCGCCGCGATCAAGGCGTTCCTGCGGGCGGAGGTCCATGGCCACCCGTGATGACGCGCAGGTGACCCGGGGCGCGGTGGAGGAGCTGGAGGAGCTGTACGAGGACGCTCCGTGCGGCTATCTCACCACGCGGGGCGACGGCACGATCACCAGGGTCAACCGTACGCTGCTTGCCCTGACGGGCTACCGCAGGGACGAGCTGGTCGGCCGGTACCGGATCCACGACCTGCTGGCGGTCGGCGACCGCATCTTCTACGAGACGCACTTCGCCCCGCTGCTGGCGTTGCAGGCGGTGGTCAGGGAGGTCGCGGTCGACCTGAGACGCGTCGACGGGCGCCGGGTCCCGGTCCTGCTCAACGCGGTGATGCGGGAGCGGACCCCCACCCGGCCGGAGCAGATCTGGATCGGTGTCGTCGCCGCCAGCGACCGCAGGGACTACGAGCGCGAGCTCCTGCGGGCCCGGCAGCGGGCGGAACGGTCCCAGCGGCAGGCGACCGACCTCGCCCGGACCCTGCAGCGGAGCTTCATCCCGCCGGCGCTGCCCCGCGTCCCCGGCATGGACGTGGCCGGGACCTACCGGCCGGCCGGACAGGGCGACGAGGTCGGCGGCGACTTCTACGACATGTACGAGATCGTGGACGGCTGGGCGCTCACCCTGGGAGACGTGTGCGGCAAGGGGGTGGCGGCGGCCGTCGTCACCAGCCTGGCCCGCTACACCCTCCGGGCCGCGCCCCTGCGGGACAGCAGACCCTCGGCGGTCCTCGCCGCCCTCAACGAGGTGCTGCTCGGCGAGCAGACGGACCGGTTCCTGACGGCCGTCTACGCGCAGGTGCACCGGGACGCGCACGACCGCTTCCGCCTCACCCTCTCCCTGGGCGGCCACCCGCCCGCCGTCCGCATCTCCCGCGAAGGGCAGCTCGGCCTGGTCGGCCGGCCCGGGACCGTGCTGGGGATCCTGGAGACCGTGGACCTCCACGACGTCGCCGTCGACCTCGCCCCGGGGGACACCGTCGTCTTCTACACCGACGGCGTCATCGAAGGGCGGGCCGGCGACGAGCTGTTCGGCGAGGAGAGGATGGAGCAGGCGCTCAGCGCCTGCCGGGACGCGGACGCGGCGGGCATCGCCAGGCACCTGACGGACGAGGTGGTGGCCTTCCAGTCCGGCCTGCCCTGCGACGACATCGCCGTGGTGGTGCTCAAGATCCCGGAGTGAAGGGCGGGAGCCGCCCGGCGGCCCGGTGGCCGGGCGGGCTCCGCCGTGACGCGGTCCGTGCGCGGGGGATCTACGGTCGGTGCGCGGGAGGAGCGGCGGCCGGCCGTGCCTGCGCCCTCAGGGGTCCCCGTCCCGTCTGGCCGGGGTCCGCAGGTCCGCCTCGTCGGCGAGCTGGTCCTCGACGACCGCGCACCAGCGGTGCCAGCGTGCCAGGTCGAGGTGCTCGTCGACATCGCCCACTCCCGCCCGGGCCATGAGCTCGTGGTTGTCGGCGGCGCTCTCGTGCGCGTTGACCAGCGCGTGGTGGCCGTGGTTGGCCAGCGCCTCGCTGACCGCCAGGTTCAGTGCTATCTCCCCCATCGTCCTGGGCCGGTCCGGGGGGCCGTCCCTGAAGTTGTTCCCGCGGAAGTCGTGGCTCTGTGAATCGTCGCTCATACGGGCTGAGTGCCCACCTGTCCCCGGAACTATCTGGGACCCTCGATCGGATGCGGGCGGCCGGCGCGTCCGGGGGGCCTCCGGCGTTGGTGCAGACTGGCTGCCATGCGAACACCTGCAGGAGCGGACGGCCCGTCGCGCACGCCCTTGACCGATCCGCCCGCGCGGGAGCCGTACGGCCGGCCGGTGGCCGCCGCCCCGGCCGTGCCGCCGGCGGCCGGGCCGGGAGGAGCGACGGGGGACCGGAGGGCTCCGCTCCCCGGCGAGGTCCCCGGTGAGGTCCCCGGGGTGAACGTCCCCGACCGGCGTGGCCGTACCGGCCTGGACCAGGCCGGGCGCGACCTGGACGGCAACCCCCGGGTCCGGGTGCGCGAGGTGGATCTGCTCTCGTCGAGCTGGTACGTGCTGCGCAGGACGACGTTCGACTACCTGCGCCTGGACGGGAGCTGGACCACCCAGGAGCGCGAGACCTACGACCGCGGCAACGGCGCGACGGTGCTGCTCTACGACGCCGACCGGGCGACGGTCCTGCTGATCCGGCAGTTCCGCTATCCGGCCTACGTCAACGGCCATCCCGACGGGTTCCTCCTCGAAACGGCCGGCGGCCTGCTCGACGACGACGACGCGGAGACCGCGATCCGGCGGGAGGCGTCGGAGGAGACGGGCTACGACATCGGCGAGGTCCGGCACGTCTTCGACGTCTACATGAGCCCCGGCTCGGTCACCGAGCGCGTACACTTCTTCGCCGCGCCCTACAGCCCGGACCGGCGGACCTCCGAGGGCGGCGGGCTGGCCGACGACGGCGAGGAGATCGAGCTGGTGGAGCTGCCCTTCGCGAAGGCGCTCGCGATGATCGAGTCGGGCGAGATCGCCGACGCGAAGACCATCATGCTGCTGCAGTGGGCGGCACTGTCCGGTCCGTTCGCCGGCCGAGATAGGTGAGGGGGCCGGGGTCGGCGACCGGGATCTCGTGGAAGCCGAGGCGGTCGTAGAAGGCCCTGGCCGGGGTGTTGGCGGTGACCATGCCCAGGTGCACCGCCGGCACCCCCTTGTGGTGCAGCGCGTCGAGGAAGGCGTTCATCAGCGCGCGGCCGTGGCCCTTGCGCTGGTGGTCCGGGAGCAGGTCGATGTGGAGGTGCGCCGGATACGCGGCCAGCTCCGGGAGGATCATCCGCTCGGGGCGGTACATCAGATCGATCATCGTCTCGCTCGGAGTGGCGGGCGGTCCGTCGAGGGCGGGAAAACGCTCTCTCATACGGGGCAGCCATGTGGAGCGGAAGGAGCCGACGAAGGCGGCCGTGTCGGCCGTGCCGAGCACGTAGCCGACCGCGCGGCCCCCGTCGTCCAGGACGAAGGTCAGCTCCGGCTCCAGAAACGCGTAGGGAGCTGCGAAAATGCTCGGCATCAGCTCCAGGTCGGGATAGATGTGCCGGGAGTCGCCACCGTCGTGCGCGGTCCGCACGCAGATGTCGTGGAGGGCGGCGCGGTCGTCGGGGTGGTACGGCCTGACTGTGGTCATGGAGGCAATGATGCCGTTCGTGGGAGCGCTCTCACAAGATCTGTGGATGGCCCGGGCCGTCCGGCGCGGTCGCGGGGCTTCCGGCATCCCCGCCGGGGCAATACCCTGCACGGCATGATCGAGGTGGAACTGCGGGGCTGGCGGCCCGACGACGCGCCGGCCCTGCTCGACGCGTTCGGCTCGCCGGACATGGCGCAGCAGGCGGCCCGGCCGATCGACACACCCCAGGCGGCGCTGGAGTGGATGGGAGTGTGGGGCTTCCGGGACGACGCGCAGGCGTTCGCCGTGGTGGTGGACGGCAGCGTCGTGGGGAACGTCGCGGTGAGCAACATCGACGCGCACGACACCGGCTGGGTGTCCTACTGGACGTCGCCGCACGCCAGGGGGCGCGGGGTGGCCGTGGCCGCGGCCCGCAAGCTGGCGGACTGGGCGTTCCGGGAGCGCGGGCTCTTCCGGCTGGAGCTGGGACACCGGATCAACAACGCGGCCTCCTGCGCGGTGGCGACCAGGGCGGGTTTCCGGCCCGAGGGGGTCGAGCGGGCCAAGCTGTGCTACGACGGGGTGCGGTACGACGTGGAACGGCACGCCCGCCTGGCCACCGACTGACCCGCAGCACGGGCCGGGGGCGGCGTCTCACCGCGCCGGTGAGCCGCGGTGCCCCGAAGGGGCTGCGTCCTGGAGGAGGCCGCGTCCTGGAGGAGGCCGCATCCCGGAGGAGGCCGCGTCCCGAAGGGGCCGCGTCCCGGAGGAGGCGGCGACGCGCTGGAGGCTACAGCGCCTTGAGGCCGGCGAGCACGTCCCGCAGCACGCTCTCCTGGGGGAACGCGACATCGCCCGCGGGGAGCCGCATGGTGATCAGGCCGGATTCGCGCAGGTCGCCGAGGAGCACCCGGATCACCCCGATCGGCATCTCGATCTCCGAGGCCAGCTCGGCCACCGAGATCGGCAGGCGGCAGGAATCCATGATCACGGTGTGTTCGGGCGGCAGGTCCTGCGGCGGTTTCTTGATCGCCACCACGATGGCGATCAGGTCGAAGCGGGCCCCGGCGGCCCGGGTCCGGCCGCGGGTGAGCGTGTACGGGCGGACGATGGGACCGGCGTCCTGGTCGAGCCAGCGTTCCGTCATTCCGCCCCGCTTTCCTGCTCCGCACGGCGCCATCCGTCGCGGAACGACGTCATCACACTGCTCGGGGCCGGCTCCGGCGCCTCGACGGGCACGGGCCGCCGCGCCGGCACGGCCTGGCGCTCGGGCGCGGCCTGCCGTACCCGCTTGGGGAGGCCGCTGTCAGTGGTGATCCACTCGACCTCGGCCGTGTAGGCGGCCCGCGGGCCGGTCGCGTCGACGACCAGCTCGCCCGGCAGGAGCACGATCGCCGTGGTGCCGCCGAAGGGGGAGGGGCGCAGCGAGACGCGGATGCCGTGCCGGGCGGCGAGCTGCGTCACGACGAACAGGCCGAGCCGGTCGCTGTCGGCCAGGTCGAACTCCGGCGGGTCGGCCAGCCGCTCGTTGAGCTGGGCCATCTCGGCCGGGGTGATGCCGAGCCCGCGATCCTCCACCTCGATGACGTAGCCCCTGGCCACCGCCTCGCCGTGGACGCTCACCGTGGTGTGCGGGGGCGAGAAGATGGCGGCGTTCTCCACCAGCTCGGCCACCAGGTGGATCACGTCGGTCACGACCGAGCCGACCACCGAGGGGCCCTGCGGCACGTTCACCGTCACGCGCTGGTAGTCCTCGACCTCCTCGACGGCGGCGCGGACCACGTCGTAGATCGCGACCGGCGTCCGCCAGCCCCGGCCCGGGACCGCGCCGGACAGGATGATCAGGCCCTCGGAGTGGCGGCGCATGCGGGTGGTCAGATGGTCCAGGCCGAACAGGTCCTCCAGGGTCTCCGGGTCGCTGGCCCGCCGTTCCATCGTCTCCAGCATGGAGAGCTGCCGGTGCAGGAGCGACTGGCTGCGCCTGGCCAGGTTCACGAAGACCTTGTTGACGCTCTTGCGCATCTGGGCCTGGCCGGCGGCCGCCTCGACGGCGGTCCGCTGGACGGAGGAGAACGCCTTGCCGACGTTCACGATCTCGGTGGTGGTGCCGTAGTTCAGCTCCCGGGCCTCGGAGCAGACGTCCTCGCCCTTGCGCAGCCGCTCGACCACGTCCGGCAGCCGCTTGTGCGCCAGGTCGAGGGCCGCCTGCTGGAGGCCGATGAGCTCGGTGCCGATCCGGCGGCCGAAGCGCACCGAGACGAAGATGGACACCGCGACCGCGATCAGGCCGAGGCCGCCGGCGATCCCGATCTGGACCAGGATGCCGGTGGCCAGCGGTCCGGACCGTTCGGTGATGCCCCTGCTGACCTGGCCGCCGAGGCCGTCGAAGGTGTCGGAGAGCTCGGCCGAGACCGTCACCCAGGAGGGTTCGGGCCGGGCCGCCGTGGTGACGGCCTTCTCGATCCGCTCGAACGAGGTGTAGGCGGCCGAGCTCTGCAGGTCCCGGTAGAGCCCCTGGAACTCCTCGTCGAACTGGTCGAAGCCCAGGGAGTAGAGCAGCCTGCGGCCGGTGGCCAGCTCGCTGAACGCGGCGCGCTCCTCGGCGCTCATGCTGCCCTCGGCCACGGCGCCGGCGATCAGGGCCGCCTGCCGACTGAGCATCTCGCGGCTGCGCCCCATCAGGACGACGGCGCGGGTCTGGTCGTTCAGGTCGATGTCCGAGGAGATCCGGATCTTGTCGTAGACCTCGAAGGCCGCCTGGATCATCCCGCTGTAGGCGTCGAGGGTCTGCATCCGGCCGGCGGTGTGGGTGTCGACCCCGCTCCGGACCTCGGTGAGCCGCTCCATCGTGGCCAGCAGACGGACCAGGCGGTCCCACACGGCCGGGGTGGTGCTCTCCTGGAGCGCGGGGACCAGCCGTTCCAGCTCCGCCCGCGCGGTGTTGGTCTGGATGCGCTGGGCGTCGAGGTCGGTGCGCGGGACGGCCGAGTCGCCCAGGGCGGCCAGTGACAGCAGCCGCTCGTGCTGGAGCGCGGTGGTGACCGTCCGGGTGGGCAGGATTCCGCGCTCGTAGCCTTCGCTGGCCCGCAGCAGATCCTGGCCGCTCCGCAGGGTGAGGGTCGCCGCAAATGCCCAAATCGCTACAAGCGAGACAATCGGCACGAGAAGGAGGGTGAAAATCTTGACCCTGATCGAGTGGCTGCGGCCGGCCATAGTACCTCGCACTACGGATATGTGCGGTTAACAGTGGCGAAACCCTAGCAACGCTGCTCATCCGCGACCAGAGATGTTGGTGATTCATATCAAGAAAGGATTTATAGCTTTTGGGCTACTGCGAACCATCGCGCCTCCGGGCACGTCCTAGTTATGGAGGGGGAGGGGCCCATGAAAGAGATCGCGGAGCTGATCGGGGCGGAGGCCGACCGCGCCGGGCAGGCGGCGTTGGCCCGCGGCGGTGAGCTGGAGAAGTCGGGCGCGGTGCAGCTGGTCAGGTTCAGCCCGTCGGTGGTGGCCGCAGAGGTGGACGACGGCGCCGCGCGCGTGGAGTTCCGGCTCGCCGACGGAGTCCTGCACTGGTGGTGCACCTGCGCGGAGGGCCGGGACAACGGGGCCATGTGCGCGCACTGCGTGGCGACGGCTCAGTCGGTCAGGAGCAGGACGGACAGGAAGGCCTCGCCGGGGGCGTCGTCGGCGACGGCCTCGGCGAGCACGGTGCGGATCGCCTCGTAGGCCGGTTGGTCGGCGGCCCGCAGCACCGAGGAGTCCGACCAGACCAGCAGGTGCTCGCCCGCCGGCAGCCACGTCAGGTCGGTCAGGCAGTCGTACAGCGCGTCGAGGTTGTGCCCGAAGTAGTCGGGGAACGACAGGGCCCCGGCGATCGCGGCCATGGCGTCGGCGGAGGTGGTGATCGCCGAGCCGTCGATCCGGTGCGGGGCGGCGTCGGGCCGCACCTCCCCGGGTCCGGTCGCCGCGCGCTCCTCGAACGTTCCCCTGGGCAAGGCGGGTCACCTCCGCACGTCGACGGCCACGAAGGACCGGTAGTGGTCCGCGGTGTAGTAGATCTCGCCGGCGCCGCCCCCGCTGACCATCCGCCGCGCGCCCCGGTCCGACCTCCGCGGGGTCGGCACGGTGTATTCGCGGTAGTGGCCCCGTGCCTTGACCGGCAGAAGGCGCTCCCGGTTCTGGAAGACCACGCCGTCGCGGGGGTAGGGGAAGGGCCCGCCGTCGCGGATCAGCCGCCAGGTGGCGGCGGCCTCGGGCGGTAGCGCCGACAGCGCCCTGACGGGCAGCGCGCCGGGCACGGGCCGGGCCGTGCCGGCCGTCGCCGGCGAGGCCCCCGGCCTGGCGGGTGCCGAGTGGCGGGTGTCCGGACCCGCGGCGGACCCGGCGGGCGCGCACCCGCTCAGCAATGCCACCGCCGACAGGACCGCGGCGATTCCCCGATGTCTCACCTGGCCAAGCTACCCGCGCGGATCCCCGGGAAAACGGGAGGGGGGTCGCCCGCGCTTGACTGAATTGTCTAGTTGTCAGACAATCTAGCCATGAAGCTCGCCGTTGTCGGAGCCGCCGTGCTCTGGGGCACCGCAGGCACCGCCGGACTGCTCGTCGCCGGCGTCGACCCGGTCTCCCTGGCCGCCGCCCGCCTGGTGATCGGCGGCCTGGTGCTCGCCGTCGCCGCGGGGCCGGCCCTCCGGTCTCTGCCGCACCGGGGCCTGCTGCTGGCGGCCGCGCTGGCCGTGGCCGCCTACCAGCTCTGCTTCTTCGCCGCGGTCAGCCGGACCGGCGTGGCCATCGGCACCGTGGTCGCCATCGGCAGCGGCCCGGTCTTCACCGGCCTGCTCTCCTGGCTGCTCAACCGGGTGCCGCCCACCCGGCGCTGGGCCGGGGCGACCGCGGTGGCGATCGCGGGCTGCGCCGTGCTCACCGGCGGAGGGGGCGAGGCGCGGCTGGACGGGATCCTGATCGCGCTGGTCGGCGGTCTGCTGTACGCCTTCTACGCGGTGGCGGCGGCCCGGGTGATCGGCGCGGGCGCCCCCTCCGGCGCGGTGATGGGGGCGATGTTCGGCGGGGCCGCGGTCGTGATGCTCCCGGTCCTGCTGTGGACGGGCACCGCCTGGCTCGCCGAGCCGCGCGGCCTGCTCACCGCCCTCTACCTGGGCTGCGCCACCACCGCGCTGGCCTACGTCCTGTACGGCAGGGGCCTGCGCACCACCCCCGTCGCGACCGCCGCCACCCTCGCCCTCGCCGAGCCCGCGGTCGCCGCCCTGCTCGGCGTCGCGGTGCTCGGTGAGCGGCTCACGCTCGCCTCAGCCGGCGGGCTGGCGCTGCTCGGCGCGAGCCTGGCCGTGGTGGCCCTGCCCGAGCGGCGTCCGGGCCGCCGGGGCCGGGTCGCGGCAATAGAGTCGTCGGCGTGACCATCCCGCTCCGCCCCGTCTCCGCCGTCAACGCCCTCGCCGACGCCCTGCGCCGCCGGGTGCTCTCCGGCGAGATCGCCCCGGGCACCCCGCTGCCGGAACAGGAACTGTCCACCCTGTACGGCGTGGCCCGGCCGACCGTCCGGGAGGCGCTGGCCGTGCTCGTGCACGAGGGCCTGCTCAGGCGCGAACGGCACCGCAGCGCGCAGGTGGCCGAGGTCACCCTGGCCGACCTGGACGACCTGATGTTCGTGCGGCGCCCACTGGAGGACCTCATGGCCACCGCCCTGGCCGGGCGGCGGGTCGAGGAGGCCGACGGGGCGCTGGCCCGGATGGCCGCGCTGCCCGGTGACGCCCCCTGGTCCGACGTGGTGGCCGAGCACATGGCGCTGCACCAGGCGCTGATCGTCGCGGTGGGCAGTCCCCGGCTGGAGCGGCTCTACGCCGTGCTGGCCGCCGAGACCCGCCTCGGCCTGGTACGGCTGCGCGCCGTCTACACCGACCGGGACGTCCTGGTCGCCGAGCACCGGGCGCTGCTCGACGCGATCGGCAGAGGGCCCGCGGAGAGCGCGCGGCGGGCCGTCGCCACTCACCTCGACCACGGCTGGGGCACGGACTGACGGCTCCCCGGCGGATCGCCGTCGCGGGCACGGGCGCGGGTGGGACCTGCCGGACATGGCCGTGCGGCGGACCACCGGCCGTGCGGCGGCCCACCGTGCGCGGCCGCGCGGCGGCAGGTCGCGGCCCGTGCCGGTGGCCGGACTTGCACGCTTCTATTGCACCGGACGCCCTGAAGTCGTCACAATCGCGGCCATGCACGGCAATTCAGTGCCGGATTCCTACGTATACGTCACCGAAGAAGGCGTGACCCGCCACTACGCGGACGGCAGCGTTGACGCCCTCGCGTGGGAGGACGTCGTCGAGGTGCGGGTGGTGGGCGATCCGGACGTCATCTACATACTCCTTGACCGTGAGGGCCAGGGATGCGTGGTGCCCCAGGCGGCCACCGACACCGCCTTCCTCACCAGGCTCCGCTACCTCCCGGAGTTCGACTTCGACAGGCTCGGTGAGGCGGTGGACGCCGCCCGCGGCGATTACGTCGTCGTCTGGCGCAGTCCTGAGCCCCCGTCCCCCCTGCCGGATTTCGAGTACGACTAATTCCTGCTCATCGGGCGGATCGTGGCAGGCGGTCCTACATGTTTGGACCGTTCCGTCAAGATGTTCTCTCTGCCCCACTTAGGCCAGTAGTGGACAGGAGGCCGGTATTCCCCTGCCGAATCTTGATCTCTAGGATTTCCATGGGTATCCACGCTCCTGATGCATTAGAGAAATCTGTCAACCAATGAAACGAGGCAGGCGTCTCGTTATCTGTTAATGCTGGGGCATCTGGGTGGGGTGGTATGAGAGTGGGGACAGAGGCGCCCGCTGTCGCGCTCCTGGGCAGTTCGGTGCGTACCGCTCCGAGCATCTGGACACGTTCCTATGCGCGGATTCTGCTGGCCGGCGACCTCGCGTGCGCGGTGGTCGCCTGTGAGTCGGTCCTCGGGGTCCGGCTCTGGTTCGGTGCCTTCATTCCGGGGACGGAAGCGCTGCTGGGGCTGGGTCTGGCCCTGGCGTGGCCGTTCTCGCTCGCGGTGGGAGGTGCTTATCGCAAGCGTGCACATGGTGAGGGGACGGAAGAGTTCCGGGCGGTCTTCGACGGCGGGGTCGGTCTGACGGCCGCTGTCGCGATCGGGGCCTACGCCACGCAGACGACCATCGCCCGTAGCTTCGTGATGGCGATGTTCCCTCTCGCGCTCATCCTCACGATCGTTTTCCGCTATCGCATGCGCAAACGGCTCCACCGGCGGCGGTCCTTCGGGGAATACATGCGCCAGGTGGTCGCCGTCGGGCACCGGGAGTCGGTGCTCGACCTGGTGATGCAGCTCCGCAGGCAGCCGCACCACGGCATGACGGTGGTCGCCGCGTGCCTGCCGTCGGGCTCCGACGGCCTCGACGTCGACGGCGTCCCGGTGCTCGGTGGCTTCGGCGACGTCCCCGACGTGGTGGCCGAGGTCAACGCCGACGCCGTGGCGATCCTGGCCTGCCCCGAGCTGGACGGCGCCGCGCTGCGCCGGCTCGCCTGGGGCCTGGAGGACGCCCGCACCGACCTGTTCGTCGCGCCCGCGCTGATGGACGTGGCGGGCCCGCGCATCAGCATCCGGCCGGTGGCCGGGATGCCGCTGCTGCACGTCGAGCACCCCGAGTTCGACGGCGCCAAGCACCTGGCCAAAAGCCTGTTCGACCGGGTCGGCGCGGGCCTGGCCCTGTTGGTGCTGGCCGTACCCATGCTGGTCATCACCGCGCTGATCCGCGCGACCAGCCCGGGGCCGGCGCTGTTCCGGCAGGTGAGGGTGGGCAAGGGCGGCCGGGAGTTCAGGGTCGTGAAGTTCCGCACGATGGTCAACGACGCGGAACGGCTCAAAATCGATCTTCAGCGGCACAACGAGTTCGACGGCGTGCTGTTCAAGATGAGGAACGATCCAAGGATCACCCGCGTGGGCGCCTTCCTCCGCCGCTACTCCCTCGACGAGCTGCCGCAGCTGCTCAACGTGCTCCGCGGGGAGATGTCGCTCGTCGGGCCCCGGCCGCCGCTGCCCGAGGAGGTCAAGCAGTACGGCGAGGACGTGCGCCGCCGCCTGGTCGTCAAGCCCGGCATGACCGGGCTGTGGCAGGTGAGCGGACGCTCCGATCTGACCTGGGAGGAGTCGGTCCGGCTCGACCTGCGCTACGTCGAGAACTGGTCGCTCTTCCTGGACCTGCAGATCCTCTGGAAGACCTGGAGCGCCGTCACCGGCGGAGAAGGGGCCTACTAGCCGTGAAAGCACTCGTGCTCGCCGGAGGGTCGGGCACTCGGCTGAGGCCGATCACCCACACCTCCGCCAAGCAGCTCGTCCCGGTGGCCAACAAGCCCGTGCTCTTCTACGGGCTCGAGGCCATCGCCGCGGCCGGCATCCGGGAGATCGGGATCGTGGTGGGCGACACGCAGGCGGAGATCGAGGCGGCCGTCGGCGACGGCTCCGCCTTCGGCCTGGAGGTGACCTACATCCGCCAGCAGGCCCCGCTCGGGCTGGCCCACGCCGTGCTGACCGCCCGCGACTACCTCGGCGACGACGACTTCGTCATGTATCTCGGCGACAACTTCATCGTCGGCGGGATCAGCGGCATCGTGGAGCGGTTCGCCCACGACCGGCCGTCCGCCCAGATCATGCTCACCCAGGTCGGCGACCCCCGGCAGTTCGGCGTCGCGGAGCTCGACGCCGGAGGCCGGGTGATCGGGCTGGAGGAGAAGCCCGACGAGCCCAAGAGCGACCTGGCGCTCGTCGGCGTCTACCTGTTCACTCCCGCGATCCACGAGGCGGTGACCGAGCTCAAGCCGTCGTGGCGGGGCGAGCTGGAGATCACCGACGCGATCCAGTGGCTGATCGAGACGGGGCACCAGGTCGAGTCCACCGTCATATCCGGCTACTGGAAGGACACCGGCAACGTCACCGACATGCTGGAGGTCAACCGGCTGGTCCTGGAGTCCCTGGACGGCCGCGTCGACGGCCGGGTCGACGGCGCCAGCGAGCTGATCGGCCGGGTGGTCGTCGAGCCGGGCGCCGTGGTCGAGCGGTCGCGCATCGTCGGCCCGGCGATCGTCGGCGCCGGGGCCCGGATCCTGGACAGCTACGTCGGCCCCTTCACCTCCATCGCGGCCGACTGCGTGATCAACGGCAGCGAGATCGAATACTCGATCGTGCTGCCCCGCTCCTCGATCTCCGGGGTGTCCCGGATCGAGTCCTCGCTGATCGGACACGACGTCGAGGTCACCCCCGCCCCCAAGACCCCCAGAGCCCACCGTCTCGTGCTGGGCGATCACAGCAAGGTTCAGATCAGCTCTTGAGATCCTCCCCACGGCCGGGGCCGGGACGTCCCGGCCCGCACGGCCTGGAGTCCCTGTCCCGCGGCCGGCCGCGGCCACCCCTGCCGGGTGCCGCGGTCCGCCCCGGCTCAGCAGGTGTTTCACCTCCCCGTCAGCCCGGCCGCGGGATCCTCGCGGCCGCCCGGGGACCGTTCGGTCATCGCAAGCCCGCGCACGACCACAATCGGAAGGAGGCAGGGGCGTCCCGCCCGTGGCCGAGGCCAGGGGCACACGCTCCGGAACGCCGATGAAGATCTTGGTCATCGGTGGGGCCGGCTTCATCGGCTCCCACTACGTCCGCACGCTCAACGCGGACGGTGCCACCGTGACTGTCGTCGACAAGCTCACCTACGCCGGCAACCCGGCGAACCTGGAGGGCGCCGCCCACGACTTCGTGCACGGCGACATATGTGACGCCGAGCTGATGGCCGCCGTGGTGCCCGGCCACGACCTCGTCATCAACTTCGCGGCCGAGACCCACGTGGACCGGTCCATCGCCGGCGCCGGGGAGTTCGTGCGGACCAACGTGCTCGGCACGCAGACCCTGATGCAGGCGTGCCTCGACGCGGGCACCCAGCGGGTGGTGCAGGTCTCCACCGACGAGGTCTACGGATCGATCGACGTCGGCTCCTGGAAGGAGGACACGCCGCTGCGGCCGCGCTCGCCGTACTCGGCGGCCAAGGCGGGCGGCGACATGATCGCCCTCGCCTACGCGGTCACCCACGGCCTGCCGGTCTCCATCACTCGCTGCGGCAACAACTACGGGCCCTACCAGTATCCGGAGAAGCTGATCCCGCTGTTCGTCACCAACCTCCTGCAGGGGCGCAAGGTCCCGCTCTACGGCGACGGCGGCAACGTCAGGGACTGGGTCCACGTCGACGACCACTGCGCGGGCATCCGGCTCGTCGCCGAGCGGGGCGAGCCCGGCGAGGTCTACCACATCGGCGGCACGGCGGAGATGAGCAACATCGAGCTCATCACCCAGCTGCTGGCGGCCTGCGGGGCCGACTGGGACATGGTCGAGCGCGTCGAGGACCGCAAGGGGCACGACCGCCGCTACTCCCTGGACGACTCCCGGCTGCGCGCCCTCGGCTACCGGCCGGGCGTCCCGTTCGAGCAGGGCCTGGCCGACACGGTCCGCTGGTACGCCGACAACCCGGGCTGGTGGAAGGCGGCGACGAACCGGCCCGACGGGCACGGCGCGCTCGCGGCCACCGACGCCGGGCGGCGCGGCGAGGAGAGCGCATGAGCCGGTGGCTGGTCACCGGCGCCTCCGGCATGCTCGCGACCGAGCTGCTGAGCCGCCTGAAGGCCGCGGGGGAGCCCGTCCTCGCCCTCCGCAAGGACGAGCTCGACCTCCGTGACACCTCCGCCGTGCACCATCTGGTGTCGGCCTGCCGGCCGGACATCGTGGTCAACTGCGCCGCGTGGACGGCGGTGGACGACGCCGAGACGCGTGAGGACGAGGCGCTGGCCGTCAACGGGCACGGGGTGCGGGCCCTGGCCGAGGCGTGCGGGCGCCTCGGCGCGCGGATGATCCACCCCTCCACGGACTACGTCTTCGACGGGAGCGGGGTGGACCCCTACCGCGAGGACGCCCGGCCCTGCCCGGTCAACGCCTACGGGCGCACCAAGCTCGCCGGCGAGCGCGCCGTGCTGGAGGTGCTGCCCGAGACCGGCTACGTCGTGCGGACCGCCTGGCTGTACGGCGCGGCCGGCAAGAGCTTCGTCGGCACCATCGCCGGTCTGGAGCGGACCCGCCCGGTGCTGGACGTCGTCGACGACCAGATAGGCCCGCCCACCTGGGCCGGCGACCTGGCCGCGGGGCTCGTCGAGATGGGGCGGACCGGCCCCCCGCCGGGGATCTACCATGCCACCGGCGCGGGTCAGACGAGCTGGTACGGCTTCGCGAGGGAGATCTTCACGCTGCTGGGCGCGGACCCGGACCGGATCAACCCGGTGCCGGCCAAGGAGTTCGCGCGTCCCGCGTCGCGGCCGGCCTACAGCGTGCTGGGACACGAACGCTGGGACCGGGCGGGACTGCCGCCGATGCGGGACTGGCGCGAGGCGCTACGGGAATCCGATGTGCTCGTCAACTGCTAGGCGCGGCCGGCCGGCCCTCGGGAGAGGCGAGGTCCTCGTAGTAGGCCACGCAGGCGCGGTAGTCGGGCAGCAGACCCGCGTCCAGAGCCTCCTTGAGGCTGGGGGCGGCGGCGTCCTTGTCCGACAGGATCGGCTCCACCCCGGCGGGCCAGTCGATCGCGAGGGTCGGGTCGAAGGGGTGGACGCCGTGCTCGCGCCCGGGGGCGTAGGGCTGCGAGCACATGTAGACGACCGTGGCCTGCTCGCTGAGCGCCATGAACCCGTGGCCCAGCCCCTCGGCGACGTAGAGGCCGCGCCGGGACTCGTCGTCCAGGCGCATGGCCTCCCACCGCCCGAAGGTGGGGGAGCCGACGCGGATGTCCACGACGACGTCGAGGACGGCCCCGGAGACACACGTGACGTATTTGGCCTGGCCAGGCGGGACGTCGGCGAAGTGGATGCCCCGCAGGACGCCCCGCTTGGAGACCGAGACGTTGGCCTGGGCGAGATCCAGCCGATGGCCGATGGATCGCTCCAGATCGGTGGAGCGGTACAGCTCCAGGACCGCGCCGCGGGGGTCGGAGTGGATACGAGGCGTATGGCACCAGATTCCGGCGATGCTGAGGGGTTCCATGGCCGAAGCATGCCACAGCGGACCCGTGTAACACCGCCGAAGTATCGGGCGAAATCCTAGGGTTCGCGCTCGATGAAATGATCTTTATGGAGACCGGTCGAGCCGCGTTCCGCGGCTAGGGAGTGTATTGATGACAACCTGCCGGCTGTGCGGCTCCCCGAGCCTCGCCAGCGTCGTCGACCTCGGCGCGACACCGCCCTGCGAGCGGTTCCTCACCGCTGAGCAGCTCGATGAGCCCGAGACCACCTACCCGCTGCACCTGCGGGTCTGCACCGACTGCTGGCTGGCGCAGATCCCGCCGCTGATCACGCCAGAGGACACCTTCACCGAGTACGCCTACTTCTCGTCGTACTCGACCTCGTGGGTGGAGCACGCCCGGGAGTTCGTGGCCGGGGCGGTCGACCGGCTGGGGCTGGACGGCGACTCGTTCGTGGTCGAGGTGGCCAGCAACGACGGATACCTGCTGCGGCACGTGGTCGATCGGGAGATCCGGTGCCTGGGCGTCGAGCCGTCGAAGAACGTCGGCGAGGCGGCCAGGGAGAAGGGCGTGCCGACCCTGACGGCCTTCCTCGGCCCCGAGACCGGCGCCGCGGTCCGTGCCGAGCACGGGCCCGCCGACCTGGTGGTGGCCAACAACGTCTATGCCCACATCCCCGACGTCATCGGATTCACCAAGGGCCTGCGCGCGCTCGTGGCCGACGACGGGTGGGTCTCCATCGAGGTCCAGCACCTGCTCACCCTGATGGAGCACAACCAGTACGACACGATCTACCACGAGCACTTCCAGTACTACACGGTCGCCTCCGCGCAGCGTGCCCTGGCCTCCGGCGGGCTGTCCCTCGTGGACGTCGAGCTGCTGCCGACCCACGGCGGCTCGATCCGCCTGTGGGCGCGGCCGCAGGAGGCGGCCGGCGAGCCGGGCGAGCGGGTGGACCGGGTGCTCGCCGCGGAGAAGGCCGCGGGCCTGCACGAGCTGGCCGGATACACCGAGTTCGCCGCCCGGGTGGCCCGGGTCCGGCGGGAGCTGCTGAAGTTCCTCGTCGAGGCCGCCGAGCAGGGCAAGACGGTGGTCGGCTACGGCGCCCCCGGCAAGGGGAACACGCTGCTCAACCACTGCGGGGTCCGCCCGGACCTGCTGTCGTACACAGTGGACCGCAACCCCTACAAGCACGGCAGGTTCACCCCCGGCACGCGGATCCCGATCCTGCCGCCGGAGCGGATCGCCGAGGACCGGCCCGACTACGTGCTGGTCCTGCCGTGGAACCTCCGCGAGGAGCTCACCGGCCAGCTGTCCTCCGTACACACATGGGGAGGCCGGCTGGTCTTCCCCATCCCCAGCCTGGAGATCGTCGAGGTGAACCCGTGAAGGTCGTGCTCTTCTGCGGCGGATACGGAACGCGGATGCGCACCGGCACCCCCGGTGACGTGCCCAAGCCCATGCAGCTCGTGGGCCCCCGGCCGCTCATCTGGCATGTGATGCGCTACTACGCGCACTTCGGGCACACGGAGTTCATTCTCTGCCTCGGTTATGGAGCGCACCACATCAAGGACTTCTTCCTCAACTACCAGGAGACCATCTCCAACGACTTCGTCCTGCGCGGCGGCCGGGTCGAGCTGCTGTCCACCGACATCTCCGACTGGTCGATCTCCTTCGTGCAGACCGGGATCGAGTCGCCGATCGGCGAGCGGCTGCGCCGGGTCCGCGACCACCTCGACGGCGCGGAGATGTTCCTGGCCAACTACGCCGACGTGCTCACCGACGCGCCGCTGCCGGAGATCATCGACCGCTTCGCCGCGTCCGACGCGGGCGCCTCCATGATGGTCGTCCCGCCGTCGGACACCTTCCACTGCGTGGAGCTCGGCGAGAGCGGGATGGTCGGCGGGATCACCCCGGTCAGCCAGATGCCGCTCTGGGTGAACGGCGGATACTTCGTGCTCCGCCAGGAGGTCTTCGACCACATCCCGCCGGGCGGCGACCTCGTCGCCGACGGCTGCGCCGAGCTCGCCAAGCGCGGCCGGATGCTCGCCTACCCGCACCGCGGATACTGGCGGCCGACCGACACGGTCAAGGAGCGGGTCGCCCTCGACGAGGCGTACTCGCGGGGCGAGCGGCCGTGGGCGCTGTGGGAGCGGGAGCCCGCGGGGCAGCCGGCATGATCGGATTTCGGCCGGCCAGGGCGGGCGGGACAGCCGGGAGCGGCGGGGTGCGGAGCGTCGCGCTGCTCGCCGCCCACTGCGACGACATCGCCATCGGCGCGGGCGGCAGCCTGCTGACCGTCTGCTCGGCACACCCCGGCGTCCGGGTGGACGCGCTGGTGCTCTCCGGCGGCGGCACCGAGCGGGAGGACGAGGAGCACGCGGCGCTGACCGCCTTCTGTCCCGGCGCCGACCTGCGGCTCACCGTGCTGAAGCTGCCCGACGGGCGGCTGCCCGCGCACTGGGACGAGGCGAAGGGCGCCGTGGAGGAACTGCGCGCGCGGACCGACCCGGACCTGATGTTCGCGCCGCACCCCGGCGACGCCCACCAGGACCACCGCGGGCTGGCCCGGCTGGTGCCCACGGCCTTCCGCGACCACCAGGTGCTCGGCTACGAGATCGTCAAGTGGGACGGCGATCTCGGACGGCCGTCGGTCTACCAGCCGCTCACCCCCGAGGTGGCGGAGGCGAAGGTGACCCTGCTCCAACAGCACTACCCCTCACAACGGCGGCGTCCCTGGTACGACCGTGAGGCGTTCCTCGGGCTGGCGCGCATCCGCGGGATCGAGTGCCATGCGCGCTACGCGGAGGCGTTCCACGTCAACAAGTTGACTCTCGATCTGGCTGGAGGATGAACCGGATGCGCGTACTGCTGACCGGGCACCAGGGCTACCTGGGAAGTGTGATGGCTCCGGCGCTCGCCGAGGCGGGCCACGAGGTGATCGGCCTGGACTCGGGGCTGTTCGCCGACTGCGTTCTGGGTCCCACGCCGGACGACCCCCGCGGTCACCCGGTCGACCTGCGAGACGTCACCGCCGGCGAGCTGGCGGGGGTGGACGCCGTGGTGCACCTGGCCGCGCTCTCCAACGACCCGCTCGGCTCGCTGGCGCCCCAGCTCACCTACGACATCAACCACCACGCGTCGGTGCGCCTGGCCCGGCTGGCCCGCGAGGCGGGCGTGCGCCGGTTCCTGTACGCCTCCACCTGCTCGGTCTACGGCGCCTCCGGCGGCGACGGCCTGGTCGGTGAGGACGCGCCGCTGCGCCCGGTGACCCCCTACGCCGAGTCCAAGGTCCGGGTCGAGGACGACCTGGCCGAGCTGGCCGACGGCGACTTCACCCCGGTCTTCCTGCGCAACGCCACCGCGTTCGGGTTCTCGCCCCGGCTCCGGGCGGACATCGTGCTGAACAACCTCGTCGGGCACGCGCTGCTGTCGGGCACGGTGCGGGTGCTGTCCGACGGCACCCCGTGGCGGCCGCTGGTGCACGCCGAGGACATCGCGGAGGCGTTCGTCCTGGCCCTGGCCGCCCCCCGGGAGGTCGTGCACGCCCGGGCGTTCAACGTCGGCACCGAGGAGAACAACGTGACCGTGGCGGAGATCGCCGCCGAGGTCGTCGAGGCGGTGCCCGGCTCCGAGCTGGTGATCACCGGTGAGGCCGGGGCGGACCCGCGCTCCTACCGGGTGGACTTCTCCCGCATCCGCGCCGCGCTGCCCGGCTACCAGGCGCGCTGGACGGTCAAGGAGGGCGCGGTCGAGCTGGTCGAGGCGTACCAGCGGCACGGCCTGACCGAGCACGACTTCCAGCACCGTTTCACCAGGCTCGCCCGGCTGTCGGCCCGGCGTGCCGAGGGCAGCGTCGATGGCGCGCTGCGCCCGCGCGGGGCGGTCGCCGGTGACGATTGAGACCGTGGGGCGTCAGATGCACGCCCTGGTCGAGCGGCTCTACCCGCTGTGCCGGAGCATCACCGGCGACGGGGTGCGCCGCACTCTGGAGATCGTCGGCGAGTCGGTCCCCCTGCGGATCCACGAGGTGCCGACGGGGACCGAGGTCCTCGACTGGACGGTGCCCAAGGAGTGGAACATCCGTGACGCCTACGTCAAGGACGCCTCGGGCACACGGGTGGTCGACTTCGCCGAGTCCAACCTCCACGTCGTCGGCTACAGCGTCCCGGTGTCGGCCGTCATGTCCCTGCGGGAGCTCCGCCCCCACCTGCACACCCTGCCCGAGCAGCCCGACCTGATCCCCTACCGGACGAGTTACTACGCCGAGACGTGGGGCTTCTGCCTGCGGGAGAGCACCCTGGCGGGCCTGCCGGAGGGCGACTACGAGGTCAGGATCGACTCGACCCTCGCCGACGGTCACCTGACCTACGGCGAGCACGTGGTGCCGGGGCAGGTCTCCGAGGAGGTGCTCGTCTCCTGCCACGTTTGCCATCCCTCGCTGGCCAACGACAACCTGGCGGGCGTCGCCGTGGCGGCCGAGCTCGCGCGGCGGCTGGCCGGGACCGACCCGTACTACACCTACCGCTTCCTGTTCATGCCCGGCACGATCGGCGCGATCACCTGGCTGGCGCGCAACCGGGAGCGTTCCGAGAGGGTCAAGCACGGGCTCGTGCTGGCCTGCGCCGGAGACAGCGGCACGCTGACCTACAAGCGCAGCAGGCGCGGGGACGCGGAGATCGACCAGGTGGTCCGGCACGTCCTGCGGACCTCGGGGCGCGAGCACGAGATCGTGGACTTCTCACCGTACGGCTACGACGAGCGGCAGTTCTGCTCGCCCGGTTTCGACATGCCGGTCGGCTCGCTGACCCGCACGCCGTACGCCGGCTACCCGGAGTACCACACCTCGGCGGACAACCCGGACTTCGTCTCACCCGAGGCGATGGCCGACACGCTGGAGACCTGCTGGGAGATCACGCGGGTGCTGGAGCGCAACCGGCGTTACGTCAACCTCAGCCCGTACGGCGAGCCGCAGCTCGGCCGGCGGGGCCTGTACGGGTCGCTGGGCGGCCGCAGCGACACCAAGCAGGCGCAGATGGCGATGTTGTGGGTGCTGAACCTCTCCGACGAGGAGCACAGCCTGCTGGACATCGCGGAACGGTCCAACCTGCCCTTCGCCGCCGTGGCGGATGCGGCACAGGCCCTGCGTGGTGCAGGACTGCTCAAGGAGAAGGGGAAATGACGCAGGTCCAGACCGTCATGGGTGCCGGGGCGCTCAACCTCCGGGTCGGTGAGCTGGTCGAGGTGCTCAGCGAGGCCGAGATCATGGCCACGCTGGACGAGAGGGGTGAGCTGGACGCGCTGCCCTTCATGCCGGAGATGCTGGCCTTCTGCGGGCAGCGGCTCACCGTGCACAAGGTCGCCCACAAGCTCTGCGACACGATCAGCCGGACCGGCATGCGGCGGATGGAGCGCGCCGTGCACCTGACCGGGGCGCGCTGCGGCGGCCAGGCGCACGGCGGCTGCCAGACGGCCTGCCTGATGTACTGGAAGGAGGCGTGGCTCAAGCGGGTGGAGCCCGGCGACCCCCCGGCGACCGCCCCGTCCGCCCCGCGGGACCCCGCGGCCTCCGGCGGCGGACCCGGGGCCGCGGGTCCGGGCGGCCTCGCGGCGGGCCGGCCCCTCCTGCCGATCCTGGAGGTCGCCGCCCGGAAGGAGCCCGGTCCGGACGGGGAGGAGCGCTTCTCCTGCCAGGCCACCGAGCTGCTGCGGGCCGCGCCCACCTGCCTGCCGTTCAAGGACGTCCGGCAGTACGTCATGGATGTGCGCACCGGCAACGCGGGCATGTTCTTCGCGCTCCGCGCCTTTCTCGTCGGGCTTTTCAACCGCTTTCAGGACCGGAGCGGACGGGTGCTGCCAAGCTGGCTGCGGATCAGGGGCGGCCTCCGGTGGGGGTTCGTCAAGGGCGGGCTCGTCGGCGCGACGCCGAGCGTCACCCTCGACCTCCGGCCGGGAGAGCTCGTCCGGATCAAGTCCAAGGAGGAGATCGTCAAAACCCTCAACCAGGACCTGCTCAACCGCGGGATGGGGTTCGAGGAGGAGATGTCGCGTTACTGCGGGCAGACGGCGCGGGTGCTCTCGCGGGTCGATCGGTGCATCGACGAGAAGACCGGCCGGATGCTCCAGATGAAGTCCCCGTGCATCGTGCTGGAGGGCGTCGTCTGCGCGGGCGCTTACACCGTCAGCTGCCCGCGTGAGTTCATCCCGTTCTGGCGGGAGATCTGGCTGGAACGGATCGAGGAGCCCGCCTGACCCGACCGCCGCCGCCGAGACGGCGCCGGCGGCCCGGCGGGCTGGCTGTGAAAGGTAAGACATGGAAGACAGACAGGGCGCGGAGCCGGCGACGGGCACGGACCCGGAGTCCGGGCCGCCCGGTCCGGCCGCCTCCCCGGACGGGGAGAACGGCCGGGTCGGGGAGATCGGCCGCCAGGCCGGTCGCGGGCTGCGCTGGAGCGTGCTGGGCAACCTGGCGATGAAAGTCGGCTCGTTCGCCATGAGCCTGGTCCTCGCCCGCCTGCTGGTACCGGAGGACTTCGGCGTCTTCGCCATCGCGCTGGCGGCCAGCCAGCTCGTCGTCCACATCAACGACGCCGGCATCATCGCGGCGACCGTGCAGTGGCGGGGCAGGCTTGAGGACATGGCGCCCACGGCGACGGTCGTGGCCATCGTGTCCAGCGGCGTCCTGTACGGGATCTTCTGGGTGATCGCGCCGTTCTTCGCGCAGCTGTCCGGGAGCGAGGAGGCCACCTGGGTGATCCGGGTGCTCGCGGCCACCAACGTCGTCTACGGCCTGACCGCCGTGCGCAGCGCGGCGCTGCTGCGCAGGTTCGAGCAGGACAAGCTCACCAAGGCCAACCTGGTGGGCTTCCTGGTGAACGCCACGGTCTCCATCACGCTCGCCGCCGGGGGCGCCGGGGCCTTCAGCTTCGCCTGGGGCCAGCTCACGGGCACCGTGGTCACCGGGGTGCTGGTGGTCGCCTTCGCGAAGCTGCGGATCCGGATCGGCCTCGACCGCGCGGTCGTCAGGCGGCTGCTGACCTTCGGACTCCCGCTGTGCGTGAGCCTCGGCATCGAGGGCGTGCTGCTCAACGCCGACTCCGTCATCGTCGGTAACGCCCTCGGGCCCACCCTGCTCGGCCTCTACCTGCTGGCCTTCAACATCTCGAGCTGGGTGCCCGGCCTGATCGGCACGGCCGTCCGCTACGTCGCCCTGCCCAGCTTCTCGCGGCTGGCGGAGGAGGATCCGCGGTCACTGTCGCTGGGCGTGCAGCGGGCGGTCCCGCTGCTGCTGTCCATCGTGCTGCCGATCGCGGTGATGATGGGCACCCTCGCTCCCGCGCTGGTGGTCTTCCTGTACGGCGAGCGCTGGGCGCCCTCCGCCGAGGTGCTGCGCTTCCTGGCGATCGTGATGGCCGTGCGGATGCTGACCGCCCTGGCCTTCGACGTCCTGGCCTCCCTCGGCGCGACCAAGTCCACCGTCTGGCTCAACCTGGGCTGGGCCGTGACGTTGCTGCCCGTGCTGACGGCCGGCGCGCGGCTGGACGGCATCCGCGGCGCGGCGATCGGGCACGCGGCGGTGGCCGTCCTGGTCGCCCTGCCGCTGGCGACGCTGGCCCTGCACCGGGCGGGAGTGGTCCTCGCCCCGGTCGCCTCCGCCCTGGTGCGCCCGCTGCTGGGCGGCGTGCTCGCGGTGGCCGTCATGCTGTCGCTGGCCCAGGTCACCCGTGGCGTCCCGCTGGTCCAACTGTGCGTGGCGGGCGGCACGGGGCTGCTCGCCTACGTCTTCGTCGTCGTGCCGCAGGCGGTGCTCAGGCAGCTGGGCGGCAGGGTGACCGAGCTGATCCCCTTACGCTCTCGCTGACTGGAGAAGGAAACCGGATGCTTGACTCCGACACCCTGGTGTCCATCGGACTGCCGGTGCGCAACGGCGCCGAGAGGCTGGACGGCGTGGTCCGGTCGGTCCTGGCGCAGGACCACACGGACATCGAGCTGGTGATCTGTGACAACGCCTCCACCGACGGCACCGAGGAGTTCTGCCGGGAGCTGGCGCGCTCCGACGACCGGGTCGTCTACCACCGGCAGCCGCACAACGTGGGGCTGCTCAACAACTTCGTGCACGCGGGGCGGATCGCCCGGGGGACGTTCTTCCGCTGGGTGGGCGACGACGACCGGCTGGACCCCGCCTGCGTCTCCCGCTCCCTGAGCGCCTTCGCCCAGGACGAGCGCCTCATCCTGGTCACCACGCAGGTGGCCTACACCGACCCCGACGGCACCACCAGCACCGGCGTCTACGACGGCGGGGGCCTGCTGTCCGACGACCCGGCCGAGCGGTTCGCCGAGATGCTGCGCATGCTCAACGAGAGCCACCTGTTGATCGATCCCCTGTACGGCCTGATGCGCCGGGCCTCCGTGGTCGGCATCCCCCGGCGCAACATGCTCCGCGAGGACGAGGTCTTCGCGGCGAAGCTCGCGCTGGCCGGGCCGTGGGGCCACGTGCCCGAGGTGCTGGCCCACCGTAACTGGAAGCACGAACGCATCGGGGTGGTCGGACGCCGCCTCGGCGTGCCCGCCTGGCAGGCGCGTTTCTCCTCGACCCTGCAGTACCGCGAGATCCTGCGCTGGCTGGGCGAGGCCCCCCTCACCGAGGAGCAGCGCCGCCGCGCGTACGCCGCCGCGCACCGGATGTACGCCCGCCGCCAGTGGCGGACGGTGTCGCATCGCAGCCGAAAGCTCGTGCGGCTGGGCACCGGGCTGCTCCTGCCCGGCCGGGCCGCCGGGCGCCCGTCGGGCAGAAGCTGATCATGAACCACCGTGCGCGTGCCCGGCGCACGACCGCATCAGTCGCATCAGTCGCATCAGTCGTGAACAAGTCGTGAACAAGGAGAGCGTTCAGGATGACCACCGTCTTTTCCAACAGCGTGGTGGACGACGACACCCGGCGCGGCCTGCTCTACGAGGGGAAGGTGTTCACCTACTCCGCGACACCGGCCTCCAAGGAGCTCGTCGGCCTCGCCCATCAGCTGATCAGCGAGGCGTTCGGCGGCCGTGACCCGGAGACCGCGCAGTTCGACATGCCGGTCGAGGAGTTCGCGGCGCTGCTCGCCGGGCTCAAGCCGAGGTTCATCCATCACCCCCGGTGCAAGGAGCTGCTGCCGGCCGTCCTCGCCGATCTCGGCTGCCCGCTCGACCGGACCTACTTCGACGTCCCCCGGCTGCGCACATCCACCTCCAACGACTACCTCACCTCCGGGATCTCCTACGCCTTCCACCCGCACCGCGACTGCTGGTACTCCGCGCCGTTCAACCAGCTCAACTGGTGGATCCCGATCTATCCGGTGGTGCCGGAGAACGTGATGGCCTTCCACCCGAAGTATTTCGAC
This sequence comes from Streptosporangium brasiliense, assembly GCF_030811595.1. Lineage (NCBI taxonomy): Bacteria > Bacillati > Actinomycetota > Actinomycetes > Streptosporangiales > Streptosporangiaceae > Streptosporangium > Streptosporangium brasiliense. The sequence continues at coordinate 1,045,356 of NZ_JAUSRB010000002.1, read as the reverse complement.
CGCCCCGTGCGCAACGGGAGCGCGCGCTACGACTACGCCGAGTGGAACCGGACCAGCCGGCTCAGCGCGGCCCAGCACGTGCGCAGCGACACCAGGGAGCAGCCGAGGCCCGAGGAGCCGGTCGAGCTCGACCCGCAGGTGCGGGTGGTGCCCGAGCCGGGCGGGGTGATGCTGTTCTCCGGCGCGCAGCTGCACTCGACGGTCCCCAACACCTCGGGCAGGACCCGCTTCAGCATCGACTTCCGGACCGTGAACATCGACGACGTGCGGGCGCGCCGGGGCGCGGCCAACGTGGACGCGGCGTGCACCGGCACGACCCTGCGCGACTTCGTGCGCTGCACCGACCTCGACCCGATGCCGGAGGAGCTGGCGCTGGAGTACGAGGCCGAGGCGCTGGCGCGGGTGAGCTGACGGCCCCGCCCGCCGCCTACGGCGCGGGACGTACGGCCGCGCGCATCCGTGACAGTCTGGCCCGTGCCGCCTCGCGCAGCGCGGGCCAGCTGCGGTGCCGCTGGAAGGGGAGCTCGAAGAGCGACGCGAACGTCCGGGCCGCCAGCAGGGCCACCGGTACGGCCAGCACGAGCGCGGTCAGGAACGCGGGCAGGCCCCCGGGCACGTTCGGCGCGACGACCAGCTGGTAGATCGCCACGACGATCGGGGCGTGGATCAGGTAGAGCGTGTAGGAGAAGGAACCCAGGCTCCGGAACGGCCGCAGGTCCAGCAGCCGGACCAGGGAGGCCGGACGGCCCGTCGCCACCGCGGCCAGCAGCAGGCCGACCGCGGGACCGAGCGCGATGTCGATCCAGAAGTAGTTCCCCACCGTCCAGACCGAGCCCCGCACGACGATCACCGCGAGCACCGGGACGGCGGCGAGCAGCGCCAGCCAGTGCCAGGGCAGCCGCCGCAGGCGGTCGCCCGCGGCGATGACACCCGCGGCGACCACGCCCACCGCGAACAGCACGGCGAACTGGGGCGTCAGCCGCATCAGCATGCCCACGGCCGGCACGGCGGGCGCGAGCAGGCCGATCGCCACCACGATCACGGTGACGGCGCCGAGCATCACGGCCGCGCCCGCCCTGCGCAGGACCAGCAGCAGCAGCGGGAAGACGAGGTAGAGCTGGGCCTCGATGGCGATGGACCAGAAGGCTCCGTTGGGGCTCGGCGCGCCGAAGAGGTCCTGCAGCAGCAGGCCGTAGACGGCCACCGACTTGGCGGTGGGCGGTCCCTCTCCCGGCTGGGGGACCAGGGTCCAGGCGATCACCAGGCTGAACGCCAGCGCGGCCCAGTAGGGCGGCAGGATGCGCCAGGCGCGGCGCTGGGCGAACCGGCCCATGCCGCCCAGCCGCCATCCTGACCGCGCGGGGGAGACGGCCAGCGAGAAGCCCGACAGGACGATGAACACCACCACCGCGATGTGCCCGTAGAGCAGCCAGCCGAGCCAGCCCGGGCCGGTGTCGGCCGGGTATCCGGGGAAGGCCATCAACCAGCAGTGGTGCACCATGACGAACAGGGCCGCGACGCCGCGGATCCCGTCCAGGCCCGCCAGCCTGCCGCGCTCTCCGGCCGCCCGCCCGACCGGCCCGCCGGAGTCTCCGGCCGCCCGCCCCTGATCGCCGGCTGGACCATCCCGAACATCCCTTTCGGGTGATTTCATCCGACAAACCCCCATCTTGAGGTGATGGGGGCGCTCGCATCTCCCCCTTTTTGGCCTATCGACGGGTCTATCGCTGTATCGTCACCAGACGTAACATCCGATGAGGGAATGCGACGTGGCCTGCCCGGTGTCCGGCTGCTGTAACGGGAGGTCCGCGCTCGCCGATGGGTAGTTGGTCGTATGTCTCGGGGGGTTGCGGTGCCCCGTCATAAATTAGGGGCGGAGAAATATGGACTTCTGGAAGGCCATATTCGGGCTCGTCAAGCGTAGAACCATCGGCCCTCCCCTGGCCGCACTCGCGCTCGCCGCGGCGACCCTGGTCTTCTTCCTGATGCCCACCTCCTACGTGTCGACCGCGTCCATGGTGCTGACGACCCCCGCGACCGGTGGAACGCTCCCGTCCGACCCGACCAAGCCGCTCGGGCTGACGAACCCGTTGCTTCAGTTCAGCGACGGTCTGCGGGTCACGGCCGGCATCCTCATCCTCTCCATGAACGCCCCCGAGGTCGCCGCCGAGCTGGGCGTGGTGAAGGACGGCACCACCGAGATCACGATCAACGACGGCCGCACCAACCCGAACCTGCTGGGCATCAGCACGAACGGCCCGTTCGTCTACGTGGAGGTCCAGAGCAGGTCCGCCGCCACCGCCCAGGACGTGGTGCTCAAGGCCAAGCAGCGCGTCCGCCGGGAGCTGGCCAACCGCCAGCAGGCGCTCAAGGCCCCGCGCTCCACCTTCATATCGATCGTCGACGTGGTGCCCTCCTCCACCCCCGAGGCCAAACTCTCGGGGAAGCTGACGGCCGCCGGCGGGACCCTGTTCCTCGTGCTCCTGGCCGGCATCACCATCGCCTACGCCGCGACCCAGATGCGCAGGGGCGGGCGCTCCGCCGATCCCGCGCCCGCGCCGGCTCCCGCGGGCGGGCGCGGCGGGCCGGGGTCGGCCGCGCTCTCCGTCCCCGACCCCGTCGACCCCCCCTTGACCGTCTACCCGCGCACGGATGTGCGAGAGTCCGCCGAAGGACCGTTCCAAGACGACTCCGAGCCGCTCGTCGTCCTGATCGAGAACGAGCCGTTCGCGCACCGGGACGACGAGGCCGGCGACACCATCGTGTTCATGCGGGCCAGCGGCCGCGACGACCACGAGAAGTGAGCGGGTCCGCGGCGTCCTGTCCGTGGCCGCCCGGCGGGCGGCCCGCGGTCATCCGGTGATCTGAGCGCACCGCTCGATGGCGGCCCGCCGCGCGTCCGCCGGGGTCTCCGACTTCGCCGAGATCATCATCGCCACCGCCTCGGGGCCCAGCCGGTCGGCGAACGCGATGGCCCCCTCGCGGTCCAGCGGGGTCCGCTGCCAGTTCTTGTGGCAGATCGTGGTGTTGGAAGGCGGGGGCGGCGTGTCCTCGCCCAGGACCTCGTCGACGAACACGCCGTAGAGCATGAACTCCGAGATGTGCAGGCGGGAGTTGAAGGCGTCCAGCCAGTCTCGCCCGGTGGTCTCGCTCACCCGCCGCTGCATGGCGCGGACGGTGGCCGGGGTCCAGAAGTTCAGAGCGGTCACGTAGTCGGTCAGCGGAGGCGGCGGCGCCGGGGGGAGACCGAGCAGCTCGCGGGAGACCTGGTGCCACAGGACGTGCCGCTCCATGTCCGCGGTCACCCCCTTCTCCTCCCGGTGCAGGCACAGCCGCCCGTCGGCGGTGAAGCTCTCCACGGTCGTCGGGCGGACCAGCACCACGTCGGAGTCGGCGATCATCACGGCGTCCGCGTCGAGCCGGCCGGCAAGGGCGATCTTGAGCGTCTGCTGCATGACCCAGCCCCGGACCGGGGGCCACGGCCTGCGGGAGTTGGCCCACAGGTGGTAGGGGGCCAGGCGGAAGTAGCGCTTCGGAAGGAGCTCCCCGTAGGTCCATATACGGCAGCGCGGCCCGGCGTACTTGGCGAAGACGCTCTTCCAGACTGGAGAGATGATCACGTGGTGCACGGTCTCGTCCGAGGTGTGTTCCAGAACCGACCGGTGCAGATCGGCGAACAGCTCCGCGTCGGGCCCGTGGCTCGGGGTGATGACGGCCAGCTCGGTCATGGACGGTGGGCTCCAGTCATGCGGGATCAGTGGTCATGAAACACCCCCAATCAGTATCGTCACATCAATTGCTCCGTTACGGCGGGCGTTCAGCGCAACCTCGGGCCCGTTCCAATTCCGAGTAACGCCTCGCCCCGGTCCGGGCGATGACCATTAGCGGGCTTCTGTGCGGTCGCCCGCCGTCAGGTTCGGGGAGGAAGCGCGCATGGACTTCTGGGGAACGGTCCTTGTCGTTTTCCGCCGCTGGTACATCTTCCTGCCGATATTCGCGCTGTCGTTGACCGCCGCCGGTGGCATCTACTCGACGATCCCGACGACCTACACCTCCAGCGCGGTCCTCATCCTGACCACGCCGACCACCGGTGGGAGCCTGCCGACCAACCCCGACATCCCCAACGGCCTGACCAACCCCATGCTCAACTTCGACCACGGGCTGAGCATCTCGGCCTCGATCCTCATCGCGGCGATGGGGACCTCGGACATGGCGGCCGAACTCGGCGTGACGGACGGCGGGGACTTCGGCTTCAAGGTCACCAACGGCGGCAACAACCTTGAGTCGCTCGCCACTGGACCGTTCCTGTTCATCGAGGGCGAGGCGTCCTCGGCGGCCGGTGCGCAGGACATCGTCAAGCGGGTCATCGTGCGGGCGAAGGCCGAGCTGGACCACCGGCAGAAGGTGGTGCGGGCCCCCATAGCGACCTACATCACCACCTACGAGGCGGTGCCGCCGACCACCCCGATGGCGCAGCGGGGCCGGAAACTGCGCGCCGTCGCGGCGGCCGCGGGCGTGGGCGTCGTGGCGAGTCTGTGCGCCACGTTCATGGCCGAGAGCTTCTTCCACAGGCGCAGGCTCCGCGGCCGGACCGGCATCCCGGACCACACCGGCGCGCTCCCGGAGGCGGATCCCACGCCGGTCAGGGCCGCTCTCAACGGCCGGTCGCCCGCCGACGGCCCGGTTGCGAGGCACTGACCCATGGTGGCCAAACTCGTCCTGCCGGCCCGCCGGCGTGCCGACGGCGCGACCCTGGCCGGGATCTTCGCCGTGACCCTGCTGATCGTCCCGGCCCGCATGGTCTTCCGGGCGCTGCCCCTGTCGATCACGCCGGCCAGCCTCATCGCCCTCGCCGCGGCCCTGCTGTGGCTGTGCGCGCACCTCACCCTCACGCTGGGGATGGCCAAGGGGCGCAACCCGGTGCGCACCGCGCTGTTCGTCTTCCTGACCGCGATGCTCGCCACCTACGGCTACGCCACCTACGGCTACATGCCGTCCGACGAGCTCAACCTCGCCGACCACGCCCTGGTCCTGCTGGTGGCCAACGCCGGGATCGCGCTCATGATGTGCGACGGGGTCCGCGGCGTCGCACGCCTCGACTTCGTGCTCCAGGCCCTCGTGGTGGCTGGCTCGGTCATCGCGGTGATCGGCGCCTGCCAGTTCCTGTTCGACCTCGACCTCACCCAATACATGCAGATCCCCGGCCTCCGCTACACCTCCGAGGACGGGTTCATCACCGCGCGCTCCGACTTCCGCCGGGTCGCCGGGACGACCGGCCATCCCATCGAGTTCGGCGTCGTGTGCGCGATGCTCCTGCCGATCGCCGTCCACTACGGGTTCCAGGCCGGCGAACGCGCCGAGCCCGCCCTGCGGTGGTGGGTGTGCTCCGGGCTGATCGGGATGGGCCTGATGTTCTCGGTCTCGCGGTCCGCGGTGCTCGGGCTGGCCGGCGTCGGTGTCATCCTGTTCCTCGGCTGGCCCGCCCGGCGGCGGCTGTACGCCCTGGGAGTCGTCGCCGTCTTCCTGGTCCTGATGAGGATCATGGTTCCGGGGCTGCTGGGCACGTTCTACGGCCTGTTCGCGAACTTCGGCAACGACGACAGCATCCGCTACCGCACCCACGACTACGAGGTCGCCGCCCACGAGATCGCCAAGCACCTGTGGCTGGGCCGTGGCGCGGGCACGTGGTACGCCCCGAAACATCAGGTCTTCGACAACCAGTACATCCTGTCCACGGTGGAGACCGGCCTGATCGGCATCGGGGCGATCGTCGGGATGTTCGTGTGCGCGATGTACGCGGGGCTCCGGGCGCGCCACCTGAGCAACGACCCCGGCACTCGCGACCTGGGTCTCACCCTGGCCGCCTGCATGGTGGTCCCGCTGATCGGGGCGGCGACCTTCGACCTGCTGTCCTTCGCCATCGTCACCGGGCTGGCGTTCCTGCTGATCGGTGCCGCGGGGTCGCTGCTGCGCAGCGTCACCGAGTCAGCCGCGGTCCGTCCCCGCGCCCCCGGCGCGTCCTGGCCGTCCTGGCGCGTCCGCACCACCATGGAGCTGTTGCGCGGATCCGGTGGCACGGGTGGTCAGACCGGAGCCTGACCGTCCGCACCCTCGGCTTCACACTTCGGACTCAGCCCTCACAGCTCAGCCTTCATCGGCCAAGCCTTCATCAGCTCAGCCTTCACACTTCAGCGGGCCGACGGTCGAGGTGATCCGGTAGTTCTGGTCGATCGTCACCAGTGAGTTGTCGGCCCAGTCGATGGACCTGCAGTCGGCCTCGACCGGTCCGAAGAGCCATGACTTGTCGACCAGCCTGTTGCCGCGCATGACCAGCTTTCCGCGTGCGTTCTTCAGCTGGATGCTGTAGGTGCCGCCCATCACGAGGTTGTCGGTGACGGTGGCGTCGACGATCTGGTCGTCGACCAGGAAGATCGGTGCGGTGACGTCCTTGGCGCCGCGCTGGTCGATGGTGTTGTGGTCGAAGATCAGGCCCTTGCCGGTGTCGTAGGTCTGGATGCCGTCGGAGTGGTCGCCGGGGTTGGAGCACAGGGCGGCGTAGGAGTCGCGGATGACGATGTCGTCGCCGGAGGCGCGGAAGCCGTCGCCGTGGCCGCGGATGTGCACGCGCAGGGCGGTGTATTTGTCCTGTCCGATGCCGGGCAGGGTCTGGCAGCCCTTGGCGGGTCCGATGGTCGAGTCGGTGATGGTGAAGCGGTAGGTCCTGGGCCCGTCGGCGTTGATGACGCCCCCGTCGATCTGGCTGTTCTTGACGGTCACGCCCTCGGCGTGGATCAGCAGGTCACCCCGGATGTGCACACCGTTCAGCACGGCGCCGGGCTTGGTGACCCGGTAGGCGGCGCCGTCCTCGTTGAGGGTCATCGCGGTCAGCGTGGTGCCGGGCGGCACGCCGGTGCAGGCCGGGGTCGGGTGGGCCGCGCAACCGCCGTTACCCGGGTCGGGAGTCAGCGTCGGCCCCGCGGTCAGCGTCGGCGTCACCTTCGGGGTCGGTGTCACCTTTGGAGTCGAGGTTGGTGTCACCTTCGGGGTCGGTGTCACCTTCGGGGTCGAGGTAGGTGTCACTTTCGGGGTCGGCGTCTGCTCCGGGGTCGAGGTCGGCGTCGGCGTGCCCGGCTCGGTGGTGCTCGCGCTCGGGCTGGGGCCGGTGCTGTCGCTCGCGCTCGGGCTGGGATCCGTGCTGTCGCTCGTGCTCGGGGTCGGGGTGCCCTCGCCGCTCGTGCTCGGGCTGGGACCCGTGCCGCCCGTCTCGCTCGGACCCGTGCCGGGAGTCTGGTCGGTGCCGGAGGAGGTGACGCCCGGAGTGGGCGTGTCGGCCGGCGTCCGCTCCGGTGCCGTCGGCTGCGACGGCTGGGGCGACTGCGTGGTCCCGGGTGCCGGAGAGCGGTCGCGCCATTTGAAGATGACGTCCACCCAGTAGTTGTAACCCTTGGGGTTCCACCGGCGCGGGAAGGCGCTCGTGCCGTACCCGAAGACTCCCGCGTTACGGGAGGCCGTGGTCAGCGGGCCGGAGCGGGCGGAGTCGAAGCCCGTGCTGCCGACATAGTTGCCGCCTGCGCTGTGGTAGGAGACCGTGTAGATCTGCTTGGCCTTGAGCTGGACCGGCGAGGCGAAGCGGGCCTCCTGCCAGCCCGCGGCGCTCTCTCCGGCGAACGTGACGCGCGCCAGCCGCTTGCCGCCCGCACTCCACAGGCTCCCGGTGTGCTTGCCCTTGTCGCCGCGGGCCTTGTAGAACCGGACCCCCGTCACCCAGCCGCTGTGGGCCGCGGTGAAGCGCATGCCCAGCTCGACGGGTGTGCGGTCCGCACGGGGTGATGCCTTCACCCGCGTGTCGGTCGACCAGAAGCTCGTCTCCTTGGGCTTGTACGGCCTGGCGGCGGGCGCGGGCTGCTCCGCGGCCGTCTGCTCCACGGTGGCGCCGTCACGGGTGAGGAACCAGACAGCCGGGACGGCCGCCGCCACGAGGGCCACACCCAGGACTGCCGCCAGCCCCGGTTGCGTCCGCCGGCGGCGGGGTGGTCCGCCTTCGCTGGCTCCACCCCGGCGTGGGGGGCGTGTACTGGTCATCTCTCTGACCTCCGCGCCGATCTGCGGTCGGCTCGACAATGTGTCCGTTTGGTCCTCGCGCAGAGGCCATTGTTGCGGCTGAGGTCATAGATACGCATCAGTTTTGCGGGTATTGGCTATAAGAGTTTTCAATGACGATTATCGGACTATGTCGTTTACTCGCCCTCTCAAGCGCGACGGGCATCTCCGATGATGCGCCAACAATGCGGAAAAGCTGATATGAAGGTCACCCCACGCAGCTCAGTGGGCCGACGGTCGAGGTGACGCGGTAGTTCTGATCGATCGTCACCAGCGAGTTGTCGGCCCAGTCGATCGCCTTGCATTCCGAATCGACCGGACCGTAAACCCATGACTTGTCGACCAGTTTGTTGCCGCGCATGACCAGCTTTCCGCGCCCGTTCCGTAGCTGGATGCTGTAGGTGCCACCCATGATCAGATTGTTGGTGATGACCGCGTCGACGATCTGCTTGTCCACGAGGAAGATCGGAGCGGTGACGTCCTTGGCGCCGCGCTGGTCGATGGTGTTGTGGTCGAAGATCAGGCCCTTGCCGGTGTCGTAGGTCTGGATGCCGTCGGAATGGTCGCCCGGGTTGGAGCACAGGGCGGCGTAGGAGTCGCGGATGACGACGTCGTCGCCGGAGGCGCGGAAGCCGTCGCCGTGGCCGCGGATGTGCACGCGCAGGGCGGTGTATTTGTCCTGTCCGATGCCGGGCAGGGTCTGGCAGCCCTTGGCGGGTCCGATGGTCGAGTCGGTGATGGTGAAGCGGTAGGTCTTGGGCCCGTCGGCGTTGATGACGAGCCCGTCGATCCGGCTGTTCCTGACCGTGACGTCGGCGGCGTGGATCAGCAGGTCGCCCGGGATGTGCACGCCGTCCAGCACCGTTCCGGGAGTCCTGACCCGGTAGGCGGCGCCGTCCTCGTTGAGGGCCAGCGCGGTCAGCCTGGTGCCGGGCGGCACGCCGGTGCAGGCCGGGGTCGGATACTCGGGGCAGCGGGAGGCGGCCGTGGGCTCGATCGGGGTGCCGGTGGGCCTGCCCGGCGGGCTCTCGGCCGAGGAGGTGCATCCCGCCAGGGACATCATGGTGATCGCTGAGACGGCGGCGGCCAGACTCACCCATCGCATTGTCGTTCACTCCATCGCGTCCGGACCGCGGAGCCGGTCCCGCAGCTGTGCCCATGATCCCGCAGAAAGATCCCGTCCGCTGATCGCCGTCACCGGGAGCGGCCAGTGGATCCGCAGCTCGGGATCGTCGTAGCGGACGGAGAGGTCCTCGGCCGGGTCGTGCTCCCGGTCGATGCGGTAGCAGACGTCGGTCTGCTCGGTCAGGGCCTGGAAACCGTGCAGCAGCCCGGGGGGCACGTAGAGGGTGACGAACGTCTCGTCGTCGAGCAGCACGGAGGTCTGCTCACCGAAGGTGGGCGAGCCGGGACGGGCGTCGACGAGCACGTCCTGCACCGCTCCGCGCGCGCAGCGCACCAGCTTGGCCTCGCCCCGGCCGGAGCGGCCGTGCATCCCGCGGACCGTCCCCTGCCGCGAGCGCGACTGGCTGTCCTGGACGAACGCCGCGGGGTCCAGCCCGGCCTCCTCGGCGACGGCCTTGTCGAAGGTCCTGGTGAACAGCCCCCGGTCGTCACGGTGTGGCGTCGGAATGAACAACAGCACCCCGTCGATTTTGGTCCGTTCTACTCTCATCGGGTCATCCTTTTCTCAGAGGCGAGTCGGCAGAGGCGAGCGGGAGGCGTTGCGGTGAACGACGCTGCGGATGAGGACGTTCCGCCGGACCCCGGACGGTCCGGCGAGCGGTGGCCGGTTGTCAGCGTCGTCGTGCCCGCGCACAACGAGGAGGCCGTCGTCGCGGCCGGCCTGCGGCGGCTGCTCGCGGGGACGGCGCCGGGCGAGTTCGACGTGGTGGTGGTCGCGAACGCGTGCTCCGACCGCACGGCGGAGGTCGCCAGGCGGGCCGGTGTGCGGGTCGTGGAGACGCCGGTCCCGGGCAAGGCCAACGCCCTGAGGCTCGGCGACGAGGTCTGCCGGACCTTCCCCCGCGTGTATCTCGACGCCGACGTCGAGCTGAGCGCGGAGTCGGTGCGCGCCCTCGTGGCCGCCGCCGGCCGGCCCGGCGTGCTCGCCTGCGCCCCGGTCCCGGTGCTGGACCTGGACGGGGTCGGCTGGATCGCCCGGCGCATGCACCGGGTGCACGACCAGCTGATCGCGCCGTTCCGGGCACTGGCGGGGGTCGGCGTCTACGTTCTCACCGAGCGGGGGCACGCCAGGGTCTTCCCCCTGCCGGATGTGATCTCCGACGACGGCTGGGTGCACGGCAGCTTCGCGCCCCACGAACGGGTGGTGGTGCCCGAGGCCCGGTCGCTGGTCCGCCCGGCGAGAACCGTCTCGGCGCACCTGAACCGGCGGGTGCGGGTGCGCCTGGGCAACCGGCAGCTCGCCGAGCTGGGCCGGTCCGCCGCCGAGGGCCGCCTGCGGCTGAGCTCCCTGGGCGCCCTGGTGGCGGGGCGGAAGGTGAGCCCGTCCGACGCGGTCTGCTATCTCACCGTCCTGCTCATGGACCGGGCACTGACCCGGGTGCGGGCTCGGCGCGGTGGCCAGGTCCAGTGGGGCACGGACGCCGGCAGCCGGGCGCAGCCGGGCGGATGACCCGCCCGGACCCACCGCACCGCCCACGCGGTCGGCGCCGCCCACGCGGTCGGCGCCGCCCACGCGGTCGGCGCCGCCCGTGCGGGCGGTCCCGCCGGGCGTAGCGGCGGCCGTGCGGTCGGTACGGCCGGCCACGGCGGCCGTGCGGGCGATGCGGTCGGCCACGGTGACCGTGTGCTCGGTACGGCCGGCCGTACAGGCCGTGCGCTCGGTACGGCCGGCCGTGCGGGCTGCTGTGCGGTCGGTACGGTCAGGCACCGGCCCGCTCGGTGATCGCATACACCCGGACCGTGCCGAACGGGCTGTCGTCCTCCGGGGCCCTCCGGCCCCGGGTCACCGTCCGGAGGTGGCGGAAACGGCCGGTGCCCAGCAGGAACGCCTCCTCGACCGGGTTGAAGTAGATCACCGTGACCGGGCGCGGGTTCCGGTCCACGGTCGCGAGCAGCTTCTCGATCGCGGCCGCGAAGATCTCGCCCCGGAAGGGGTTGTTGAGGAACACCACGCTCACGTCGTCGGGGATCTCGTATTCGAGGACATCGGACCGGACGAGGTCGATGTCCGCGCAGCGCAGGCGGAGGCGGGTGTTGGCGATGTTCTCCCGGGCGATGTCGTTGAGCTGCTCGGACAGCTCGACGCCGATCACCTTCCGGAACGGGTATCGCGACGCCGCCTCCAGCACCATGCGGCCCATGCCGGAGCCGAGGTCGATGAACACGTCGTGCTCGCCGACGTCGCGCAGGGGCAGCGTGCGCCGCAGGGTCTGCCAGTTCGCCGCCGAATAGTAGACCCGCTCCTGGTGGCCGAGCCCGAACTCGTCGAGGCTCACGACCTCCGCGGTCCGCACGCCGTACCGGCGTTCGAACAGGAGCTGGACGCTGCTGCGGCGTAACCACGCGTAGGACCGCCGCACCCCCTCCAGCAGCCCGGTCACGGCTGCCGTGCCCGCGTCGACGCAGCCCTCCACCAGGGAGGCGGCCTCCGCGGTGGACATGGTCTCGATGAGCACGCTCATGGCGGTGGTCCCTTTCTCACTCGGCGCCAAGGAACAGGCGCTTGTCACTCAGGTCTCAGGAACGGGCGGCCTCGTAGGCGGCCAGGAGCGCGACCCTGGAGCGTTCCCAGGACAGCGGGCCGGTGACCCGGGCCCTGCCGATCTCGCCCATCCGGTGCCGCTCCTGCGGATCGTCGAGCAGCCGGGCGACCAGCTTGGCGAACTCCGACTCGTCGTTGGCCGGCGCGTAGACGGCGGCGTCCCCGGCCGAGACCCTCGCCTCCCGGAGGTCGAAGGAGACGACCGGGCGGCCCATCGCCATGTACTCCATGATCTTGTTCATGGTGGACACGTCGTTGAGCGGGTTGAGCGGGTCCGGCGCGAGGCACACGTCCGCCGCGGACAGGTAGCGCAGCAGGTCCTCGTCCGGGATCCGGCCGGTGAACTCGACGGAGTCCGCAAGGCCCAGCTCGCGGGAGAGAGCGATCATGTCCTCGAAGGTGTCGCCGGCGCCGACGAACACCGCGTGCCAGTCGGTGCGGCCCAGGTCGTCGCGGAGCTTGGCCAGCGACCGCAGGGCGTAGTCCACGCCGTCCTGCGGGCCCATCACGCCGAGGTAGCACAGCAGGTGCGGCTTCCCGCGCCTGAGCCCCTCCTCCACGGGGACCTGGTGGAAGCGCTCGACCGCCGGCGCGCTGCGCACCACGAACACCTTCTCGGGCCGCTTGCCGCCCCGGGTGATCGCGACCTCGCGGTAGCTCTCGTTGGTCGCGATGACCACGTCGGCCGCCCGGTAGGTGAGCCGTTCGAGCCGGCACACGGCCCGGTAGAGGAAGTCCTTGCCGCGGTCGAAGCGGGACAGGTAGAGCTCGGGCACCAGGTCGTGCTGGTCGAACACGAACCGCGCGCCGCGCCGCTTGAGCATTCTCGCCACGAGGAACAGCAGGTCCGGCGGGTTGCAGGCGTGCACGACGTCCACCCGCCCGACACGCCGGGCGAGCCGGAAGGTGTGCCACAGCGCCGAGCCGTACTCCTGCAGGTAGCCGAGCGGGCCGCCGGTCGCCGCCCGCAGCGGATATCGGTAGATCTTCACCCCGTCTATCTCGACGCGCGGCTCGGTGTCGCGTCTGGTGCCCTGGGGACAGATGACGTGCACGTCCCAGCCGGCGTCGCGCAGTGTGGTGCTTTCCTGCCACACCCGCCGGTCGAACGGCACGGAGAGGTTCTCGACGAGGATGAGTGCTTTACCAGCCAAGGCCCACGTATCCAGGATGTGCCCGGCGCGTCTCGGCGTCGGGAAGGCGGACGAGGTCGATGATCGTACGGTCTCCCGCGCCGTCGAGCGCGCTCAGCACGGCCGGGTCCTTGCAACCGATGACGCACACGTCGGCGTGCGCGAGCACGTCGTCGGCGGAGTTGCTCAGCAGGTCGCCCAGATGCGGCAGCCTGCTCTCGATGTAGTCGCGGTTGGCGCCCATCAGGCGTGACAGCGAGACGTTGGCGTCGTAGATGCGCAGGTCGTATCCCTTGCCCAGGAGGCGCTCGGCCAGCTCGACCAGCGGACTCTCCCGCAGGTCGTCGGTGCCCGGCTTGAACGACAGCCCGAACAGCCCGACCCGGCGGCTGCCGGCCGCGGTCACCAGCTCGAAGGCGCGCCGCAGGTGGTCCTCGTTGGAGGGCAGGACGTGCGACAGCAGCGGCACCGAGACGTCGGCCCGCCGGGCGGCGTAGACCAGGCCCCTCAGGTCCTTGGGCAGGCAGGAGCCGCCGAAGGCGAAGCCCGGCCGCAGGTAGGCCGGGCTGATGTTGAGCTTGCGGTCGGCGAGGAAGACGTCCATCACCCGGTGCGAGTCCAGCCCGAGCGCCTGGCAGATCGCCCCGATCTCGTTGGCGAAGCTGATCTTCAGGCCGTGGAAGGCGTTGTCGGCGTACTTGGTCATCTCGGCCACCGCCATGGGGACCCGGAAGACCTCTCCCGGCAGACCCTCGTACAGCGCGGCGACCGCGTCACCGCTCGCGGTGTCGAACTCGCCGATGACGGTCTTGGGCGGCTCGAAGAAGTCGCGCACGCTCGTCCCCTCGCGCAGGAACTCCGGGTTGACCGCCACGCCGAAGCCGGTCCCGGCCTGTAGCCCGGACGCCCGCTCCAGGATCGGGATGAGCAGGTCGGCGCAGGTGCCGGGGAGCATGGTGCTACGGAAGACGATCGTGTGCCGTCCGCTCTTGCCGGCCAGCGCCTGGCCGATCTGCTCGGCCACCCGCTCCAGGTAGGTGGTGGACAGGCTGCCGTTCGGCGCGGACGGCGTGCCCACGCAGATCAGCGAGATCTCGGTCTCGCCGATCGCTCCGGCGACGTCGGCGGTGGCGCGCAGCGCGCCGCTCCGCACGACCTCGGCGGTCAGCTCGCCGATCCGCTCCTCGACGACCGGCGCCTGGCCGCGGGCGATGAGGTCGATCTTCGTGGGGTTGACGTCGACACCGATCACCTGGTGTCCGCTGGCCGCGAGACAGGCCGCGGAGACGCAGCCGACGTAGCCGAGCCCGAACACGCTGATTCTCATTGTGCGCTGCCTCCATCGCGTCACTTGCCGGCTGGGTTGCGGGGCAGGAGGCGTTTTCCAAAGCCTTGCCCGGATCACCCGTTAGTCGGATGATTTCCTGCGATCGTTACGATTTCGAGAAGTGACCGCCCCCGGAAGAGCGGGCGTGATTACTGACGTAATGTGCGTATTTTTCGCGCGATATGGCGCAAACCAGGGCCGAATGCGGATGATTTCGCTGTGGCGACCATGGAGTCCCGGGCCCGCCGCAGCGTCTGCCGGGCCGAGCTCCGGGTCACCATCCCCTGGCACACCGGCGTCTCGCCCGTCTTGGCGCGCCGTTTGTACTCGTCGTCACCCCGCCCGAGGTCGATCCGCGTGACGCCGAGAGCGGGAGCGGCGCAGACGAGCTCGCGCAGCAGCATCCAGCCGGGGGCGAGCCCGGCGAAAGCCGGGTCGTAGACCGGGAACCACCAGTGCAGCACGTTCTCCGAACGTATTCCGAAATGCGCCGCGACCAGATGGGGGCCGGCATGCAGAGTGGACAGAACGCCCCCGAATGAGGAATCGCGGGTGTGCAGCAGCCGGGTCAGCAGGTCACGGCGGTCCGGTCCGGCGAAATAGTCCTTGGCGCCGGTGGCGGCGTACTGCGCGCGCTTGAGCTCCACCACCCGGTCCAGAATCTCGGGGTCGACCACGTCGGCCGCGAACCGCACCGTGCCGTGGGTCCGCTCGGCCTTCGCGGCGCGGCGGCGGGCCTGCCCCATGTTGTCCTTGCCGCTGCGTGAGGCCCGGCCCAGATATCCCTCCAGGCCGCCGGAGACGTCCAGGAACGGTGACGGGCGCCGGGACTCCACCCACGGCTCGAAGTCGGCGCAGCTCTCGACCAGGTGGTCGAACGCGAAGGCGCGGACCCCGCCGGTGAGCAGGGCCAGCGGGGGGAGGGAGGTGCCCGCGGCGAGCACAGGCCCCTGGAAGTCCGCCGCCGGCCAGCCCGCGGGCCTGATCAGCGACCGCTCGCGGTGGTGCGGCAGCAGGGCGCAGACCTCGCCCGCCCCGTCCCGGCCCACGGCGACCCGGACCTCGCGCCCGCTGGCGTGCACGGCCGCGGCGAAGCCGGGGTGGAAGTAGGGGCTGTCCAGCAGCGGGTTGGCCGCCCGCAGCAGATGCCAGGCGTCCAGCTCCTCGGCGGTGAGCGCGTCGAAACCGGCCGTCCGGACCGTCCGGACGGTCCGCGCCGTCGGCGCGGCCGGTCCCGGGCGTGCCGTCCGCCCCGCCCCTGCCGCCCGCGTTCCTGCTTCCGCCGGTTCCGGGTGTGCCGTCCGCGTTCCCGGTTCCGCCGGTTCCGTCCGTGCCGTCGAGGGCCGGGCGGGCTCGGGCGCCTCCGGCCCGCCGGGCACCTGGCTCGCGGGCATGCTCATGGTCGTTCCTCTCGCCGGTCGCCTGGTCAGTCCGCGAGCTTCTGGAGCCGGCGCGACGGCCTGAGCAGCGCCACGATCGACGCCCTTGAGGTGCGGCGCCCCGCGAGCGCGCGCACCCCCTCGCCCAGGGCGACCGCGAAGTAGTAGACGAGCCAGGCCAGGGTGCTCCGCCGCCTGCGGAACAGCTTGACCTTGTTGACGGTGAGCAGCGCGGCGAGAGTGGGGTTGACACCCGAGTCGCCGCCGATGTGCTCGATCACCGACGCCGGTTCGTACCAGAGCGCCCAGCCCCGGTCGCCGGCCCGCAGCGCGTACTCGGTCTCCTCGCTGTAGAGCAGGAAGGACTCGTCCCACGGACCGATCTCCCTGATGAGGTCCGCCGACAGGAACATGGCGGCACCGGTCGCCCATGCCGCGACGCCGGGCCGTTCGTACTCCCGGGGGTCGGTGACCAGCTCGCCGAGGGTGCCGATCCGGCCCGCGAGGTCTCCGCCGATCATCGCCTCCACCAGCGCCCGGCGCACCGTGGGCGTCCTGCGCAGCGAGGGCTGCAGGCTGCCGTCCGGGTTGACCATGCGGGGTACGGCGATGCCGCGCCCCGGCCGGCGCAGGGCCTCGGCGAGCGGGAGGATCGAGCCGGGCCGCAGCCTGCAGTCGGGATTGATCACATACACCGCGTCGATGTCCTGAAGGTCCAGCGCCGCGACGCCCGCGTTGATCGCCGCCGCGTAGCCGGCGTTCCGGCCGAGCTGGACGATCTGGAGCGGTAGTCCGGTCACCTCACCGGCGATCTTGAGCGTGCTGTCCTTCGAGGCGTTGTCGGCCACGACGACGCCGGCGAGGTGCACGCCCCGTGCCCCCTCGGCGAGGGAGCGCAGACAGCCTTCCAGTACCTCCGCGCTGTTGTAGGTGACGATCACTATGGCGATCCGGGGGGTACCAGGTGTCATATATTCGTCATCGCCGGGGGCGGCGGTGTCGTTACCACGTTCCAAGTCCCGTAGGGGTCGCGGGACGCGTAGGGGTCGCGGGCCGCGAGCCCGGCCGAGGGGGAGGCGGAGGCGTCACCCGCGGGCGCGCTTGAAGGCCCGCGCGGCGACCCGGCGGACGCGGAGCGGCAGCGGCGGAGTGCCGTCCATGACCTGCGGGGCCCAGGTGGCGTCGATGTCGTGGCGCAGGCTGTTGCGCGGCTGGAGCCAGGTGCCGGGCCGGGCGCGGCCCCCGTCGCTGGTGTAGGCGCGGGTCACCTCCGCCCGCCGCAGCCTGCCGAGCACGTGCCGGTCGTAGGAGCCGAACGGGATGGCCACCCTCGACACCCGCCGCCCGGTGAGCTCGGTGAGGAGCCGGTTGGCCTCGGCGATCTCCTCCTCGGCCTGCTCCCCGTCCAGCCGCCGCCAGTCGCGGTGCGCCCAGCCGTGCGAGCCGACCCGCATGCCCGCCGCCACCAGCTCCCGCACCCCGTCGGCGTCCAGCCTGCCCGGCTCGCCGAGGAGTCCGGCCAGCACGAAGAACTCCGCGGTGAGGCCGCGTTCGAGCAGCCGCGGGAGGGCGATCTCCACATCCGAGGCGTTGCCGTCGTCGAAGGTGATGCGGACGTCCTGACGGCCCACCGCCGCGTCGAGGACCTGCTCGAACTGCTCCACGCTGACCCAGGTCGTGTCCTCGCCCGGGTCGAGCTCGCGGCTGGTCGGGCCGATGCCGTGCACCGTGAGGTTGACGACCGAATCCACCAGTGCCCTCGTTTCTGATCCGGCGTCCCGGTTACCGGAGGGCGGCGCGCACGGAGCCGGGCCCTCGGTTGATATCGGATTCCATGGCGTCCCGTTACAGCGTGCCCTCCGCCGGTATGGGCGTGGTGTCTGGTTACCGTGCTCTCGCCACGACGCTCTGGTTACCGTGCTCTGGCTACGGCGCTCTCGCTACGGCGCCCTCGCTACGGTGCCGCCCCCGCCGCCACGGTGGCGGGCTACGGTGCCGTCCCCGCCGCCGTGGCGGTCCCGTCCCGCCGCAGGCGCTCGGCGTACCAGGCCGTGGTCAGCCGGAGGCCCTCCTCCAGCCCGGTGACGGGGCGCCACCGGAGCACCTCGGCGGCGGGGGCGATGTCGGCGATCCGGGCGCTGTCCAGCGGGCGGTCGGAGATCGCGCCGTACCGGGGCCGCGCCGGGCCGCCGATGATCCGGCCCAGCAGCTCCACGGTGTCCCGGATGGACGTCCGCGTGCCCGTGCCGATGTCGAGACTCAGGCCGGCCGCCTCCGGGGTCATGCCCGCGGCGAGGAAGGCGTCGACCACGTCGTCGACGTAGACCCAGTCCAGTTGGCGGGTCCCGCTGCTGAGGCTGGGCGCCTCGCCGCGGAGCAGCGAGAGCGTCACGTAGGGGACCAGCTTCCTGGTGTCGTGCTGGCCCGGTCCGTAGACCATCCCGATGCGCAGGGTCGTCACGGGGACGTCCCAGAGGTGGTGGAACATCCGCGCGTAGCCGCTGGCGGCCCATTTGGCGACCGCGTAGGGCGAGGACGGCGCGGTCTCGCCCTCGGCCGGCCGGGGCTCCTCAAGCGATCCGGCGAGCACCACCCGGGTGCCCGGGCTGCCGGCGACCGCCGTCAGCAGGTTGACCACGCTGGCGAGGTTGCTGTCCAGCATCGGCCGGACGAGCTGCGGGTCCCTGGCGCCGGCGACCTCGCTGGCGAGGTGGAAGACGACGGCGGGACGGGTGGAACGGACGAGGTCCTCGACCGCGCCGGCGTCGCTGACGTCGGCGACGTGCCAGGTCTCGCCGTGGCCGGCCCCCTCCCGGGGGCTGCGGCTGACCGCGTGCACCTGTGCTCCGAGCGAGCCCAGGCGCTCCACCAGCCGGGCTCCGATGAATCCGGTGGCACCGGTCACGAGCACCTGTGAGCCGTACCAGTGGCGGTCCTGCTGTCGCTGGGCATGCGGGTCTTCGAGTGCGGGGACGGTGAGCACGGGCGGGTTCTCCTCGTGTGTCTGACGAGTCGTCTCGGACGCTGTAGCCGGCGTGCTTGGCTGGCGGGCCCTGGTTCCGGACGGGCCCACGCGTTCTCATCTTCTCTTGTCCCACGCGCCACGGCAGCCCATATCCGACTGTCCGGGAGAAAAAGCGATGGGGCCGCTCATCCGAGCGGCCCCATCGTCGTCGTCGCGCCTCCGTCAGCCGATGCGCCAGGTGTCTCCGGACAGCAGCAGGTCGTCCAGGTCGCCCTGGCCGCGCCCGCCGACGGCCTCCTGGAGCTGCTCGGCCATCAGCTCGTCGTAGGAGGGGCGGTCCACACTGCGGAAGACGCCGATCGGGACGTGCTCGAAGGCGGGCTCGTCCAGCCGTGACAGCGCGAAGGCCAGGGACGGGTCGGCGCGGTGGGCGTCGTGGACGAGGATCTCGTCCTCGCTCACCTCCGACCTCGGGACGACCTCGATGCCGCCGTCGGCCGCACGTCGCGCGGCCTTGGAGGCCGAGACGATCGGCCGGCCGTGCTCCAGGCGCAGCGTGATGTCGTCACGCAGCTCCGGGTCCTTCAACTGCTCGAAGGCGCCGTCGTTGAAGATGTTGCAGTTCTGGTAGATCTCGACCAGGGAGGTGCCCCGGTGCTCGGCGGCCTCGCGCAGCACCGACTGCAGGTGCTTGCGGTCGGAGTCGATGGTCCGGGCCACGAACGAGGCCTCGGCGCCGATCGCCAGCGAGATCGGGTTGAACGGCTTGTCCAGCGAGCCCATCGGGGTGGACTTCGTGATCTTGCCGATCTCGGAGGTCGGGGAGTACTGACCCTTGGTCAGACCGTAGATCCTGTTGTTGAACAGCAGGATGTTCAGGTTGACGTTGCGGCGGAGCGCGTGGATCAGGTGGTTGCCGCCGATGGACAGCGAGTCGCCGTCACCGGTGATCACCCACACCGACAGGTCGGGACGCGAGGTGGCCAGGCCCGTCGCGATCGCCGGGGCGCGCCCGTGGATCGAGTGGAACCCGTAGGTGTTCATGTAGTAGGGGAAGCGGGAGGAGCAGCCGATGCCCGAGACGAACACCATGTTCTCGCGCTTGAGGCCGAGCTCGGGGACGAAGGACTGGACCGCGGCCAGGATGGCGTAGTCACCGCATCCCGGGCACCAGCGGACCTCCTGGTCGGACTTGAAGTCCTTCATGCCCAGCTTGACGTCGGACTTCGGGACCAGGGACAGGCCCCTGCCGTTTGCAAGATCACTCACTGTCGATCACGTCCTGGATCACGCCGGCCAGCTCCTCGGCCTTGAACGGAAGCCCGCGCACGCGGTTGTAGCTGATGATGTCGACCAGGAACCGCGCACGCAGCAGCAGCGCGAGCTGACCGAGGTTGATCTCGGGGAGCAGCACCTTGTCGTAGGCCCGCAGGACCTCGCCGGTGTTGGCCGGCAGCGGGTTGAGGTGCCGCAGGTGGGCCTGGGCGACCTTGCCGCCGGACTTCCTGATCCGCCGTACGGCCGCCGCGATCGGGCCGTAGGTGGAGCCCCAGCCGATGACCAGCACCCGGGCGTCGCCGTCGGGGTCGTCGACCTCCAGCGGCGGGATGTCCTGGGCGATCCCGTCGATCTTGGCCTGACGGAGCCGGACCATCCGGTCGTGGTTGTTGGGGTCGTAGGAGATGTTGCCGGTGCCGTCGGCCTTCTCGATGCCGCCGATCCGGTGCTCCAGGCCCGCGGTGCCCGGGATGGCCCAGGGACGGGCCAGGGTCTCGGGGTCGCGCTTGAACGGCAGGAAGGTCACGCCGTCCTCGCCGTTGGGCCCGGTGGCGAACTCGGTGGCGATGTCGGGCAGCTCGGCCTTGCTCGGCACCTTCCACGGCTCGGAGCCGTTGGCCAGGTAGCCGTCGGACAGCAGCATGACCGGCGTGCGGTATTTCACCGCGAGGCGGGCCGCCTCGATGGCCGCGTCGAAGCAGTCGGACGGGGTGGCCGGCGCCACGATCGGCAGCGGCGACTCGCCGTTACGGCCGTACATGGCCATGAGGAGGTCGGTCTGCTCGGTCTTGGTGGGCATGCCGGTGCTCGGCCCCGCGCGCTGCACGTCCACCACGATCAGCGGCAGCTCGGTGGTCACCGCCAGGCCGACGGTCTCGGCCTTCAGCGCCACACCGGGCCCGGAGGTCGTGGTGACGCCCAGCGCCCCGCCGAAGGAGGCGCCGAGGGCCGCGCCGACGCCCGCGATCTCGTCCTCGGCCTGGAAGGTGCGGATGCCGAACCGCTTGTGCTTGGACAGCTCGTGCAGGATGTCGCTGGCCGGGGTGATCGGGTAGGACCCGAGGAACAGCGGCAGCCTCGACTGGACGGAGGCGGCGATCAGGCCGTAGGCGAGCGCCTGGTTGCCGGAGATGTTGCGGTAGACGCCGGGGGCGAGCTTGGCCGGCTTGACCTCGTAGGAGACCGAGAAGGACTCGGTGGTCTCACCGTAGTTCCAGCCCGCCTGGAAGGCCGCGATGTTGGCCTTGGCGATGTCGGGCTTCTTGGCGAACTTGGTCTCCAGGAACTGGATCGTCGCCTCGGTCGGCCGGTGGTAGAGCCAGCTCAGCAGGCCGAGGGCGAACATGTTCTTGGAGCGCTCGGCGTCCTTCTTGGACAGCTCGAAGCCTTCGAGCGCCTTGACGGTCAGCGAGGTCAGCGGCACCGGGTGGACGCGCCACTCGGCGAGCGTGTCGTCCTCCAGGGGGCTGCCGTCGTAGCCCACCTTCTGGAGGTTGCGCTTGGTGAACTCGTCGGTGTTGGCGATGATGTCGGCCCCCCGCGGCAGGTCGCCGAGGTTGGCCTTCAGGGCGGCGGGGTTCATCGCGACCAGCACGTTGGGGGCGTCCCCCGGCGTGAGGATGTCATGGTCGGCGAAGTGCAGCTGGAAGCTCGACACGCCCGGCAGGGTCCCTGCGGGGGCGCGGATCTCGGCCGGGAAGTTGGGCAGGGTCGACAGGTCGTTGCCGAACTCCGCCGTTCCCGCCGTGAAGCGATCACCGGTCAGCTGCATTCCATCACCGGAGTCTCCGGCAAACCGGATGATCACGCGGTCGAGTTGCTGAACCTGCTTGGTCACAGCTCAGACCTCCTCGACGCGGCGACGCGCCGTTGCTGGTTGCTTGTCATTTCCATGCTAGATCCCTCAGGGTGACGCATCGTCTTCCGCGTTGCTAGATCCTTTGGATGCAGACGAGTGCGATCTTTAGTGCTCCGTCTGGTGTCTTCCGCGTTTCGCCCAAGGGGGGTATGGCGCGCGTCATACAGCCTCGGCTGCCGTCGATCAGGAGCTGGGACGCCGCGTCGCCGGAACTGCCCGGACGGACGGGTGGGTGGCCTGCGTGGAGGTCACGATCGCGAGCGGTTGGCCCGACACAGCCCGGCCGCGAGCCGGCACAGGTCCACGTGCAGGCGGCCGAAGAGGACAGTTGGCGTCACGATGCCTAACTATATGTCCCGGCCGGAGGCCGTCCTCATCGCCTCCGGCTATGTGCTCATAGCCGCAGGTTATGGCACTGCCTGCTTCTCCAGCGCGCGGGCGAGGCTGCCCGTCCTGCCCGGACCGCCGCCGGACGCGGCCGAGTCGTAGGTCCCGCCCGGCTGCATCCCGCGCGGGCCGTACAGCTCGGGGACCGTGACAAAGGTGTAGCCCTTCTCCTTCAGTCGCCGCAAGATCTGGGGGGTGGCGTCCACGGTCGCGCCGTGGACGTCGTGCATGAGGACGATCGCTCCGGGCCTGGCCCGGGAGACGGCCCGGTCGGCGATGGCCCCGGGGTCGGGGTCGCCCTGGTCCTCGGTGTCGACGCTCCACCGCACGACCGACAGGCCCATCCTGCGCGCCACCGCGGCGACCTGGATGTTGCTCGCGCCGTACGGCGGGCGCATCAGTGTCGGGACCTGCCAGATCGCCTGGGTTATCGCGTACTGGGTGCGGTTGAGCTGGTCGGCGACCTTGCTGCCGGGCAGGGATGTCAGGTCGCGGTGGGACCAGGTGTGGTTGGCCACCAGATGCCCCTCCTGCCGCATCCGCCGCAGCAGTTCGGGGCGGGCGGAGGCGTTGGAGCCGACGCTGAAGAAGGTCGCCCTGGCGCCTTCGCGGGCGAGGGCGTCCAGCAGCCGTCCGGTGTGGGGCCCCGGCCCCTCGTCATAGGTCAGCGCTATGCATTTGGCCTTCGCGCAGTCCACCTCGCCCGCCTTGGAACTCCGCGCCGGGGGCTCGGTCGTGCTCGCCGCCTCGATGAACTCCTCCGACCCCGGCGGCGGTGTCTGCGCGGCCCTGGCCGCCCGCTGTGCCCGCATCCCCGTCGCCGACAGCAGCGGCTCCGCCTCGGAGGCCGGGACGGCGACCGCCACCCGACCCATGGACCCGCCGGCCACCTGGGAGTCGTCGAACTCCACGACGAGGTCGCCGCGTGGGTTGAAGCCGAGGGAGTCGAACTGCCGCGGGCCCGGCTTGATCGCGTGCGGGTTCACGCGCGGCCCCTGGACGGCCAGCCGCTCCCTGACGAGCCGGGCCAGCTCGGCCAGCGCGGCGTCGTCCCTCAGCAGGGCGGCGGAGTCCAGGGCGCGACTGTCCACCCGGTCGTACCAGACGGTGGTGCGGGCCTCGGACCAGCCGTTCCCGAGGGATTCGCCGATGCGCAGCCGTACGCCGAGCACCTGGTCGGAGGCGGCGGTGAGCTGCCAGTCCACGTTGAACTCCGGATGGGGGAGGGCGTGGTTCATGGAGGTGTCCCTGGTGAACCGGTCGAGCTGCTCGGTGACCGTCCGGCGGAGCTTCTCGGTGAGGCGGGGGGCGCCGTCGACCGAGGGGTAGGCGACGTGCACGCGCCGGTCGCCGGAGTCACCTCCGCTCAGGTTCCGGACGCTCAGCCCGTGGACCGCCGAGGGGTCCGCGTAGTTGATCATCGTGGGTTCAGAGGGAAGGGGGTGTTCCGCGCTGGGGGAGGTGGCGGCCGTGCCACATCCGGCTACCGCTGCGGCAATTAGCGCGATTCCTCCGGCGAATCGCAATTTAGGCATGCCTGACACAGTAAACGCGATATGTGCACTTTTGCCGATCTTTGGGATTAATCGGGAAGAGGTTTTGGCCGGATCCGGTTTGGCCGCTCCACCAGGTGACGTGGACGGTGGACACTGCTATAGCTGGGGGGAGAGGGCTCCGTCCGGCGGGGTCCTCGTGAGGAGGATCCATGGGCGGATACTTCGGCTCCTACGGGGTCGTCCTCGCGCTGCTGACGATCGGAGCGCTGATCGTCGCCGGGGCGCTGACGGTCAACCGGCTGCTCCGCCCCCACCGCCCGACCCCCGAGAAGCTGCTGACCTACGAGTGCGGCGTCGACCCGGTCGGCGCCGACTGGGCCCAGTCCCAGGTCCGTTACTACGTCTTCACCTACCTCTACGTGGTCTTCGCCGTGGACGCGGTCTTCCTCTTCCCCTGGGCGACGGTCTTCGCCGCCCCCGGCTTCGGGATGACCACCCTGGTGGAGATGTTCGTCTTCCTGGGCTTCATCGCGCTCGGGATCCTCTACGCCTGGCGTAAGCGTGTGCTCGCCTGGACCTGAGCCGGGCGGGCGGGACCATCGGCACTGAAGGAGAATGGGTGTCATGGCGGATCTTCCGATGCCCACGGTGGGGCCGGCCTCCCGGCTGGCTCCCAAGCCCATGCGTTTCGTCCTCAACTGGGGGCGGCGCTACTCGTTGTGGGCGTTCAACTTCGGCCTGGCCTGCTGCGCGATCGAGTTCATCGCGACCTCGATGAGCAGGCACGACTTCATCAGGTTCGGGGTGATCCCGTTCGCCAACGGCCCCCGGCAGGCCGACCTGATGATCGTCTCGGGCACGGTGACCGACAAGATGGCCCCGGCGGTCAAGCGGCTGTACGAACAGATGCCCGACCCCAAATACGTGATCTCCTTCGGCGCCTGCTCCAACTCCGGCGGCCCCTACTGGGACTCCTACTGCGTGACCAAGGGCGTCGACCAGATCATCCCGGTGGACGTCTACGTCCCCGGCTGCCCGCCCCGGCCCGAGGCGCTGCTCCACGGCATCATGATGCTCCAGGAGAAGATCGCCGCGGAGAACCTGAGTGACCGGTATGTCTGATCCCGCGAGGAGCCGAGCAGATGAGCAGCGGTGAGGGGCGGCCCGGTGTCGCCGCGGTCCAGGAGCGGTACGGCACGCGCGCGCAGGTGTCGGAGTCGTTCGGCGAGATCACGGTGGACGTCCAGGCGGGCGACTGGACCGGCCTGCTGGAGTCCGTCCGGGCCGAGGGCTACGAGTTCTTCGACTGGCTGACCGCCGTGGACGACCCGCCGGACGGGTTCTTCGTCGTCGCCCACGTGTTCGCCCCCGCGTCGCGCGGGCACCTGCTGCTGCGCACCCGGGTCCCCCGCGCCGACCCCCGGCTGCCCAGCGCGGTCGGTGTCTTCCGGGGCGCCGACTGGCACGAGCGCGAGACCTTCGAGATGTTCGGAGTGATCTTCGAGGGGCATCCGAACCTGGTCCCGCTGCTGCTGCCCGACGGCTTCGAGGGCTTCCCGCTGCGCAAGGACTTCGTGCTGGCCGCCCGGGTCGCCAAGGCGTGGCCGGGGGCCAAGGAGCCCGGTGAGTCCGACCACGGCTCGCCGAGCCGCCGCAAGACCCTCCCGCCCGGCGTGCCCGCCGACTGGGGGCGTGATGGCTGAGGTGTCCGACGCTTGGGAGGCGTGATGGCCGGGGTGCTCGACGTCGCCGTCCGGCTGGTGGGGATCGTCGTGGCCTTCCTCGTGCTGCCGCTGATCGCCGGGCAGGCCGAGCACAAGGTCATGGCGCACATGCAGGCGCGCCTCGGCCCGATGTACGCCGGGGGCTTCCACGGTTGGGCCCAGCTCATCGCCGACGGGATCAAGTTCACCCAGAAGGAGGACGTGATCCCGGCCGCCGCCGACCGCCGGGTCTTCGCCCTGGCGCCCGCGGTGGCGCTGATCCCCTACCTCGTGGTGATGGTCGTCATCCCGATCGGCCCCGGCCTGGTCGGGGTCGACCTGGACGCGGGCCTGTTCTTCGTCCTGGCCGTGATGGGGATCGGCGTGCTCGGCTCGATCATGGCCGGCTGGTCGTCGGGGAACAAATACTCGGTCCTGGGCGGGATACGCTCGGCGGCCCAGCTCATGTCCTACGAGCTGCCGCTGGTCCTGGCGGCCTCCAGCGTCGCCATGGCCGCCGGCACGCTCTCCCTGCCGGGCATCGTGGAGTCCTGGCAGTGGTGGTGGCTGCCCTGGCAGGCGATCGGCGGCGTGATCTTCTTCGTCGCCGGGCTCGCCGAGCTGCGCCGCCCGCCGTTCGACATGCCGATCGCGGACTCCGAGATCATCATGGGTCCGATGACCGAATACGCGGGGATCAGGTTCGCCCTGTTCATGCTGGCCGAATACGCCGGGATCATCGTGATCTCCGCGCTCACCGCCGTGCTGTTCCTGGGCGGCTGGCACGGGCCCCTCCTGCCCGGACCCGTGTGGATGCTCATCAAGGTCTCCGCCCTGGTGTTCGTGGTGATCTGGGTCCGGGTGAGCTTCCCCCGGCTCCGCGAGGACCAGCTCCAGAAGCTCGCCTGGGTCGGCCTGGTGCCGCTGGCGCTGGTCCAGCTCGCGCTGACGGGGGTCGTCAAAGTCCTCGCGGGCTGATCCGGGAAAGCCCCTCATGGGCTGGTCCGGGAAAGCCCCTCACGGGCTGGTCCGAGCCTGTCCGAGGTCTCCGGGAGCCGCCCGCGGCCCCTGCGGGCGTGGCGGGTCGCGCTCCACCCCGCACCGCCGTACATGATGGACCGACGCGGGAAACGCGCACGCCGGGCACGTTCGAAGCGCGTACGCCGGGCAAGGAGGAGTGCCCGTAGGTGACATCACAGGCCAAGGACGGACCGCATGACCCTCGCGCTCGCCGTGGACGACGACGATCTGGTCGTCGAGGTGCCGGAGCACCCGCCGGTACGGCTGCCGCTCGCCGGCCCGCACCGGGTGAGCACACTGTTGCTGTTCGGCTATCCGGGCAGGGGCAGGACGAGATACGGCCTGGCGGTGCTGGACGAGTCCGGCATGGTGCTGCTGCAGGCACCGGGCTCCCGCTCGCGCCAGGAGGTGGAGACGTTCGCCCGGGACAACGGCCTGGGCTTCGAGCTGCGGCGCTTCGCCACGGGTGAGGAGGCCCGGATCGCACTCGCCCGCAGGTCGCCGGGGTGGCACGTGGTGACCTGGCGCCGCCCGCCCCCGCCGCTGCCGCGGCTGCGCGTGCCGGGGGTCAGGAGCCTGCGGCCCCCCATGGGCTCGCCCAGGATCTGGTGGCGTGAGCAGCTCCTCTACGGGCTCATGTGGCTGGTGCTCGCCTACGGCGCCGCCTTCGCGACGCTGGTGGTCCTCAACATGACGCACCCCGGCCGTGACGTCACCCGGGGCATGGGCCCGCTCGGTGTCGCCGCCCTGGTCCTGGCGGGGCTGACCGTCGCCGGCGCCGCCGTCGTCGTCGGGATCGGCCGGCACCGGACCCGCAGGCGGATCGCCGACGCCCGCGTGATCCAGCGGCGGGGCGAGCCGCACTGCCGCCTGGTGGCCGTGCACGGCCGGCTGCTGCTGGAGACCGCGCGCCGGACCCGCGAGATCGACGCCTCCGAGCTGCTGCTCTACTCGGCGGAGCCCGGGGTGAGCGGGCTGATCGTCGGCGCGGGGCTGCTCCACCTGCCCGGGGACTGGGACCCCGGGGAAGTGGAGCGCTTCGCCGTACGGAACGGTCTGGAGCTCCGGACCCGGGCGCTGAGCGTCGAGGAGTATCTCGACCTGACGGCCCGGGTCCGCGACGCGGTGCCCTAGTTCACGATCCGCAGCATGATGTCGGCGGCCGTGGGCCGGTTGCCGGGCTGTTTCTCCAGGCAGGCCGAGGCCAGCGGGCGCAGCGACTGGGGAAGGGCCGACAGGTCGGGGTGGTGGTTGATCACCCTGTTGAGGATGGCCGGGATGGTGTCCTCGCCGAAGGCCACGCGGCCGGAGGCGGCGAAGATCATGGTGGCCGCCCAGCTGAACACGTCGGTCTCCGGTCCGACGGTGCCTCCGGCGAGCTGCTCGGGGGACATGTAGGCGGGGGTGCCCATGATGTTGCCCGAGGTCGCGGTGACCTGGTCGAGGGCGCGGGCGATGCCGAAGTCGATCACCCGTGGCCCGTCGGCGCCGATCAGCACGTTGGCCGGCTTGAAGTCCCGGTGCACCACGCCCGCCCGGTGGATCGCGGCCAGCGCGCCCGCCGTGGCCAGGGCCAGCCGGGTCAGCCCGTCCTCGGTGCGCGGGCCCTGGTCGCGGACGAGCTGCTCAAGGGAGACTCCGTCCACGTATTCGCTGACGACGTAAGCCTGGTCGTCGTTGATGTTGACGTCCAGCACCCGCGCGGTGGAGAACGTCGCCACCCTGCGTGTCGCCTCCACCTCCCGCAGGAACCGGTCCCGGACCACCTGGTTGCCGGTGAAGTGCTCGTGCAGAACCTTGATCGCGACCTTCTGCCCCTGGGGGGTGAGCGCGAGATGGACCGTTCCCTGGCCGCCCCTGCCCAGGCTGCCGATCAGCCGGTACGGCCCCAGCCAGCCCTGGGGCGTCTGGGCGCCGCTCTGCCGGGCGTCATACGGCTGGGCGCCGTGCCGGGTCTGGCCGTGTTGAGTCTGGCCGTGACGGATCTGGCCGTGCTGGGTCTGGCCATGACGGGTCTGGTCGTAGTGCGTGCGGCCGTGCTGGTTCTGGGGCTGGGTGTGATGGGGCTGGGGCCGGGGCGCGGGCCTCGACGAGGGCGCGGTGGGGCCGGTCGGGTACGGCACGGCCGGGACGGGGCCCGGGAGCGGGGCGGGCGCGGCCGAGGCGGGACCCGGGAGCGGGGCGGGGAAGGGGACGGGGGTCGGAGCCGGGGCGGGGAACGGCGCCGACGGCGTGCGCTGCCGGAACACCGCGCCCCTGATGATCAGCGCGTGGCCCAGGCCGCCGATCCAACTGCCGAACAGCCCGATCGTCGTCAGGACGTCCAGCCAGGTCGGGATCAGATCGGAGTCTCCGTAGGTCCCCGCGCCGATGAGGAACACCCCGATGCCGAGGCCGTAGAGGGCGGCGGCGAAGGCCAGCGGGACGCTCCGCAGCCTGCGAGCGGCGTGGCCGATGATGAACGGCGTGCCGACACCGCAGGTGAACAGGGGCACCAGCGTCCACACCACGCTCCACCCCGTGTTGGAGCGTGGGGGCGGCTGGGGGTGCCAGGCGGGACCGTACTGGTGGGACATGTCGCGAACAATACGTATTTCTGAAGCCGCTTGCAGTCTCCTTCCATATCGGTTCCGCAGTTAAGACCCGTTAATCGAACACACAGACTGTGGATAACCGTTGTGGATAACCGTGGGAGCTCGGGGATCATCCTTCCGTGCGGACCACCGCATTCCCGAGCGCACCCCCATGCGTCATGATGTTGAGTTGTGGGACGGATACCAGGAGTGGGGTTGGCGAAGGGGCTCTCCGTAACCCTCCGCCACATGCTGAGCAGATCGGTGACCCAGCAATACCCCGAAGTTCGGCCGGACCTGCCCCCGCGCAGCAGGGGGGTGATCGCCCTGGTCGAGGAGAACTGCACGGTGTGCATGCTCTGCGCCCGCGAGTGCCCCGACTGGTGCATCTACATCGACTCCCACAAGGAGACCCTCCCCGCCCCCGAGGGCGGCCGTCCCCGCGCCCGCAACGTGCTCGACCGCTTCGCGATCGACTTCTCCCTGTGCATGTACTGCGGGATCTGCATCGAGGTCTGCCCCTTCGACGCCCTCTTCTGGTCCCCGGAGTTCGAATACGCCGAAGGCGACATCCGCAACCTCGTCCACGAGAAGGACAAGCTGGCCGCCTGGGTCCAGACGGTCCCCCCGCCCCCCGCCCACGAGCCCAACGCCGATCCCCCGAAGGAGCTCGCCGCCGCCTCCCGTCCCGGCCCGGCCCCAAGGACCCCGGGCACGGCCCGCACCGCTCCGGGCGCCGGTGCGGCCGGCCGTGGCGTGGCTCCCGCCGCCCCCGGGGCCGGCCCGACGGAGCCTGATGCGACTTCCACCGCCCCTGATGAGGCGGGTCGCGGTGCGGCCGGCATCAGGACCGCCCCCGGCGCCGCCGGGACGGATCCCGGTGCGGTCGGCCCCGTCCCGGCCTCCGGCGCGACGGGGCCCCGGCCGGTCTCCGGCCCATCCTCGGCACCGGAGGACTCCGCTCCCGGCGCCGGTACGGCGGGCCGCGCGACGGGCGGGGCCGGCACGGCTGCGCCGGAGCCCGGAGCGTCCTCCGGGCCGGCCGGTCCGGCGGTCCCGGCTGAGGCCGGCGGCTCGACCGGCACGCCGGCTACGTCCCCCGGCTCCTCCGACACGCCCTCGGGCCCGCCCCACACACGGGGAGGCCCGGGAGAAACCGCCTCCAGGGCTGCCGGACCGGGCGGTACCGCGCCTGGGACCACCGCCTCCGGGGCCGGTGGACCGGGCGGTATCGCGCCTGGGACCACCGCCTCCGGGGCCGGTGGACCGGGCGGTATCGCGCCTGGGACCGCCGCCTCCAAGGGCGTCGG
This sequence comes from Streptosporangium brasiliense, assembly GCF_030811595.1. NCBI lineage: Bacteria > Bacillati > Actinomycetota > Actinomycetes > Streptosporangiales > Streptosporangiaceae > Streptosporangium > Streptosporangium brasiliense. The sequence goes on along the minus strand of NZ_JAUSRB010000002.1, from coordinate 1,015,100 downwards.
ACCGGGCGGTACTGCGCCTGGGACCGCCGCCTCCGGGGCCGGTGGACCGGGCGGCGTCGCGCCTGGGACCGCCGCCTCCGGAACCACCGCCTCCGGAGTCACCCCACCGGGGGCCGCACCGGACGCCACTGCGGCGCGCGGCCCGGCGGACGGACCCCGCGCGGCGGAGCCGCCGCCCGGCCGGAGGCCGCCGAGGCCCGCGCGGACCGCCTCGGCGGGGCACGCGAACGTCCGGGCCATCCGGCCACCGGGAGCGCTCCCCAAGAAGGACGATTCATCCACAGGCAAGCCATCTGTCGAGAAGTCGTCCACAGGCGGGGGTGGCGCGCCCCCGGAGGCGGGTCGCCCGGAGCAGACTTCTTCCACGGATCCGAGCGGAGAGCCCGAGGAGGAGAAGTGACCGAGGTGCCGTCCTATCTGTCGCCGACCGGGCAGGAGATCGTCTTCCTGCTGCTGGGCGCGGTGGCCGTCGGGTCGGCGCTGCTGGTGGTGACCACCAGGCAACTCGTTCACGCCGCCCTCTGGCTGGTCGTCTGCTTCGGCGCGCTCGCCGGGAGCTACCTGATCCTGACGGCCGAGTTCGTCGCCTGGGTCCAGGTCCTGATCTACGTCGGCGCGATCGTCGTCCTGCTCCTGTTCGGCATCATGCTCACCCGTGCCCCGATCGGCAGGACCGCCGACCTCGACAGCCGCAACCGGCCGGCCGCCGCGGCGGTGGCGATCGCCACCGCCGTCGTGCTGGTCACCGTGGTGATCGACGGCTTCCGCATGGCCTACATGCCCCTGGAGCCCGGCCGGGGTTCGGCCAAGGATCTCGGCTCCAGCATCTTCCGCAACTGGGTGCTGCCGTTCGAGGCGCTCTCGGTCCTCCTGCTGGCGGCCCTGATCGGCGCCATCGTCCTGTCCCGCACCGACATCCGGGGGAGGGACTGACGTTGCACGTCGTCTATCCGGCTGTCGTCTCGGCGCTGCTGTTCTCCATCGGCGTGTACGGCGTGCTCGCCCGCCGCAACACGATCCTCGTCCTGATGTCCGTCGAGCTCATGCTCAACGCGGTCAACCTCAACCTGGTCGCGTTCGACGTGTGGCTGCGTGACCGGCTGCACAGCGGCCAGGTCCTCACCCTGTTCGTCATCGTGATCGCCGCCGCCGAGGTGGGCCTCGGCCTCGCGATCATCCTCGCGCTCTACCGCAACCGCCAGACCGTGGATCTCGACCGTCTGCGCGCTCTCGCCGAACCCACCGGCGCCGACCGGCCCCACCCTCCGGCCCAGGGTCAGGCCCAGGACCAGGACCAGGGCGGGTCCACCCCGCCACTGGGCCAGGACCCGGCTCAGGACGGCTCACAGCCTCAGAGTCCGGCCGAAGGGCGGCACCCGGCTCAGGACCCGGCGCGGAGGCGGGACGCCGCCGGATCCCACGGTGGTGTCACCGGTCCCGGCCTCGGCCACGTCGCGTCCGAAACGGCCACCGGACCGGGTGACACGCCATGATCACTGTTGCCGCTCTCGTCATCCTGCTGCCGTTCGTCGCGGCGGCCGCCGGGCTCCTCGGATCCCGGTTCCCCGGGGGTCTCCGGGACGGAGCCGCCGACGTGGCCGCCGGCCGCCGGGCCGCCTGGATCGCGATCGTGCCCACCGCGATCTCCACGGCGCTCGCGGCCTGGCTGGCCTACGCCGGCTGGGCCGGCGCGGGTGGAGGTCGGGGCGGGCCGTTCCCCACCGGGTCCGCCGGGCCGTCCGGGGTCACCGGCACGCTCGGCGTCATCGACACGGGCTCAGTGCCGATCTCCGTCGGGCTGCTCGTCGACGGTCTCGCCGCCTCGGTCGCGGTGCTGGTCACGGTGGTCGCGCTGGCTGTGCAGATCTACTCGGTCGGTTACCTGGGCGACGACCGGCGCTACCCGTCCTACAGCGCGTTCATCAGCCTGTTCACCAGCGCCATGCTCCTGGTGGTGTATGCGGCCGACCTCCTCGTCCTCTACGTGGGCTGGGAGATCATGGGGCTGTGCTCCTACCTGCTGATCGGGCACTGGTGGGAAGAACGGGCCAACTCCCGGGCGGCGGTCAAGGCGTTCCTGGTCACCCGGATCGGCGACGTGGGTTTCCTGTTCGGCGTATTCGTGCTCGGCACGGCGGCCGGCAGTTTCAGGATCGCCGACGTCGTCGCCAAGGTTCCGGAGATGTCCTCCGGCACGGTCATCGCCGCGACCATGCTGCTGCTCGCCGGGGTCGCCGGAAAGAGCGCCCAAGTGCCGCTGCACGTCTGGCTCCCCGACGCGATGGCCGGCCCGACCCCGATCAGCGCCCTCATCCACGCCGCCACCATGGTGGCGGCCGGCATCTTCATCGTCGCCCGCCTCTACCCCGTCTTCCTCGGCTCCGGTCCCACCCTGGACGTGCTCGCGGTGCTCGCCGCACTCGGCATGCTCGGCGCGGCCCTGGCCGCCCTGGCACAGGACGACCTCAAACGCGTCCTGGCCTACTCCACGATCAGCCAGCTCGCCTACATGGCCGGTGCCCTGGCCGCCGGGTCCGAGAGCGCAGCGATCTTCCACCTGGTCACCCACGGCGCCTTCAAGGCCCTGCTCTTCCTCTGCGCCGGAGCGGTGATCCACGCGGTCGGCTCCAACCTGATGAGCGCGATGGGAGGGCTCCGGAAGCAGCTTCCCGTCACCTTCGTCACGATGACGATCGGCTTCGCCGCCCTGATGGGCCTGCCCCCGGCGAGCGGCTTCTTCAGCAAGGACGAGGTGCTGGTGGCCATCGAGCACGCGCTGTCCGCGGGGCCGCTCACCGACGCGGCGGCCCTGCTGCTGTACGGCTGCGCGCTGGCCACGGTCGCGGTGACCGGCGCCTATGCCACCCGTGCTTGGCTGCGGACCTTCTTCGGGGAGCGCGGTGTCATCGCCCTCCCCGAGCCGGAGCCGGGCACGGCGCATGCCGCCGACACCCGCGAGGCGCCGGCCACCATGCGCTGGCCCATCGTCGTCCTCGCCGTCCCCGCCCTGCTCCTGGGCCTGGTCGGCATCGCCGACGTCCACTGGGGCACGGCCGTCCTCAGCGTCGTGCTGGCGCTGCTGGGCGCCGGCGTGGTCTACGCGATGTGGCGCGGCGACCCGCTGGGCGATCCGGCCCGCGTGCTCGGCCCGTTCCGTGTCCCCTGCGAGCAGGCCTTCTACGTCGATGCCGCCTACGCCGCGCTGTTCGTCCGGCCCGTGCTCGGCCTCGCCCGCCTGGTCACCCGCGCCGACGACCGCGTGGTCGACGGTGCGGTGCGCGGTTCGGGCCGGGCCACCGTGGGGCTGTCGGGCCTGGCACGCCTGATACAGAACGGCAACGCCCAGCTCTACGTCACCGGTCTGCTCGCCGGGGTCCTCCTCATCGCGGTCGGGGCGGTGATCTTCGGATGAGCCCCCCGCCGCCGTTCCCGGCCGCCATCGCGGTGCCGCCCCTGAGCCAGGTGGCAACGGCCGGGTTCCCGCTCCCGCCGTCGGTCCGGCCGGTGGCGACAGGCACCTTCCCCCTGCCGCCGTTCCCGGCCGCCATCGCGGTGCCGTCCCCGATCCGGGTAGCGATGGCCGGGTTCCCGGCCCCGCCGTCGGTCCGGCCGGTGGCGACAGGCCCCTTCCCGATCCCGCCCTCCGGGAGCGGCGGCCGGACCCCGGCCTCGGCCCTGAGCTCTACCCCAAGCTTGAGATCGACCCCGACCTCGGTCCGGGGCTCGATCACGATCTTGGGCCTGGTCCTGGGTGAGGTGGCCGGAGCATGAACTGGGTGCTGATCGCGCTTCTCGGGGTGCCGCTGGCCGGGGCCGCCGTGCTGCTCGCACCGTCCAGGACGGACGTCGCGGCCGGTAGACGGCTGCTCCGGGTGCACGCCCTGGCGGTAACCGGCGTCACGTTCGCGCTGTCGGTGGTGCTGGCCGCCGCCTTCGACTACGGCGGAGCGGCCCGGGTGCAGTTCTCGACGGACCTGGCCTGGGTCCCGGGGCTGGACCTCAGGTTCCATCTCGGCGTGGACGGGATCTCGCTGCCGCTGGTGGTGCTGACCACGCTGCTGACCTTCCTCTGCTCCGTCTACCTGTGCTGGGGCCGGGCCGACGGGCCCGGCCAGCTGCTGCGGTCCACGGCCGGCGGCAACCGGCCCCGGGCCCTGGTGTTCACGCTGCTCGTCCTCGAAGTGGGCATGGTCGGCACGTTCCTCGCCCTCGACCTGCTGCTGTTCTTCGTGTTCTTCGAGGTCGTGCTCATCCCGATGTATTTCCTGATCGCCGTCTGGGGCGGGCGCGCCCGGCGGGCGGCGGCGATCAAGTTCATCCTCTACACACTGCTCGGCTCCGTCGTGCTGCTCCTCGGCCTGCTCCTCATCTGGGCGCAGACCGGCACCCTGGACATGATCGCCCTTGCCCGCGCCCATGGGACCGGGATGTCCTCCTCGGTGCAGGTCCTCGCCTTCGTCGCCGTCGGCCTCGGGCTGGCGGTCAAGACCCCGATGTGGCCGCTGCACACCTGGCTGCCCGACGCCCACACCGAGGCGCCCACCGTCGGCTCGGTGCTCCTCGCGGGTGTCCTGCTCAAGATGGGCACCTACGGCTTCGCCCGCATCGCCATCCCGGTCCTGCCTGACGGCGCCGCCGCCGTGGCGCCCTGGCTCGGCGCCTTCGCGGTGATCGGCATCGTCTACGGCTCCCTCGCCTGCCTCGCCCAGCGCGACCTCAAGCGGATGATCGCCTACTCCTCCATCGGTCACATGGGCTTCGTCCTGCTGGGCTTCGCCACGCTCACCCCGGTCGGCTTCAACGGCGCCCTGTTCGGCAACATCGCCCACGGCCTGATCACCGCCCTGCTGTTCTTCGTCGCCGGCGCGATCAAGGACCGCTACGGCACTGCCGACATGCCCTCGCTCGGCGGCGGCATGCTGTCGAGCCTGCCGCGTCTCGGCTCCCTGCTGACCTTCGCCAGTGTCGCCTCCCTCGGACTGCCCGGCCTGGCGGGCTTCTGGGGCGAGATGCTGGCCCTCTTCGGCGCCTTCGAGCCGGCTACGGGCCTGTCCCGCCCGCTCTATCTGACCTTCATGGCCGTCGGAGGTCTCGGGACCGTCCTGACCGCCGCCTACTTCCTGGTCATGCTCTCCCGCGTCACTCACGGCCGGCCCGTCGAGACCGTCCATGCCCCGGTGCTCGCCGCCGTGGGCGGGGGAGGCGGCGGCCGGCCGGAGAGCGCGCCGGGCGCCGGGGGCTCGCGCCGGCGAGACGTCACCGGTTACGAGCTGGCCGCCTGGGTGCCGCTGGTCGTGCTCATCCTGCTGTTCGGCCTCTGGCCGAAGGCGCTCCTCCTCGTCACCGACCCGGTGGCCCAGACCCTCCTGGGGGCGCCGTGATCCAGTCGATCGACTACTACGCGGTCGCGCCGCTGCTGGTCCTCGCCTTCACCGCCGGACTCGTGCTGCTCCTCGACGCCTTCCTGCCCCGCAGGCCGTACGCGCGCCCCGCACTCGGTGGGGTCACCCTGGCCGGGGTGCTGGGCGCCCTGGGCGTGGTGGTCTCGCAGGCCGTGCGGGGCGGCGCCCCGATGCGGACCTTCTGCGTGCCTCCCGGACTCCCCGGCCCCGTTGGTGTGGGCCTCGGCGCGCCGGCCCCCGGGACGTCCGGATCGGGGCCGGCCGGTGCGGGCGGCGCCGCCCCGGCGCCGTGCTCGTTCGTGGTCGACGACTTCACGCTGATCTTCGCCGGGCTCGCGCTGGCCGCCGGGGTCATCGTGGTGCTGCTGTCGATGGCCGAGCTCTCCTCCGGTGACATCCCCGTCGGCGAGTGGCACTTCCTGCTGCTGTGCACGCTGGCCGGCGCGGTCGCCCTGCCCGCCTCCCGAGACCTGGTCATGCTCGTGGTCGCGCTGGAGCTGGTCTCGCTGCCGGTCTTCGCGCTCACCGCCCTCAGACGCTACGACGGCCGGAGCTCGGAGGCGGCGGTCAAGCTCTTCCTGGTCTCCGTGGTCTCCACGGCGGTGATGCTCTTCGGCGTCTCCCTGCTCTACGGCATGACCGGGACCGTCTACCTCGACCGGCTCGCCCAGGCGCTGCGCGGGCCCGTCGCGGGTCCCGTGGTCGGTCCGGAGGCGCAGCCGGCGGCCTCCGGGGCCTACACCGCCACGCTGACGATCGCCTACGACCTGCCGCCGGTGCTCACCGTGGCCGTGGTACTGGTGCTCGCCGGGTTCGCCTTCAAGGTCGCGGCGGTCCCGTTCCACGCGTGGGCGGGCGACGTCTACCAGGGGGCCCCGGTCCCGGTTGCGGCCCTGCTGTCGGTGATCTCGAAGGCCGCCGGGTTCGCCGGGCTGATCCTCATCCTGGTCGCCGGACTGAGGGCGCAGATCACTCTCTGGGCTCCGCTGGTCGCGATCATCGCCGCGCTGACCATGACCGTCGGTAATCTCCTGGCCCTGCGCCAGCGCCATGCCGTACGTCTGCTCGCCTGGTCCTCGGTCGCCCAGTCCGGCTACATCCTCGCCCCACTCGGAGTCCGTGACGACGAGGCGATGAGCGCCTCGGTCGCCTACCTCGTCTTCTACGCGGCGATGAACCTCGGGGCCTTCGCGGTGGTCATGCTGGTCTCGCGGCGCGGTGTCCGGAGCGAGCTGGACGACTACCGGGGTCTGGTGTCCCGTAATCCGGCGGCGGGGCTGGCCCTGGCCTTCTTCCTGATCTGCCTGGCGGGTCTGCCCCCGGGGCTGGCCGGGCTGTTCGCCAAGATCGTGGTGTTCCGGGAGATCGTCGACGGAGGCGGAGCCTGGCTGGCGGTGGTGATGGCCGTCAACACGGTCATCGGGCTCTACTACTACGTCGCCTGGGCCGCGCGGATCTTCACCCCCGTCCCGGTGACCGAGGCCACCGGTGTCTCCGCCGGGGCGGGCGCCGGTGTGGCGGAGGGCGGCTCCGCGGCGGCGGGCGGCGGCGCCGGTGATGAGGTCCCCGCGGCGGGCGGCCGTGTCCGATGGGTGCCGGTGGGTGTGGCGATCGCGCTGGCAGGGGCCGTCGCGGTGGTGTTCTCGATCGCCCCGCAGGTGGTGCTCGACCTCCTGCCGGAGATGTTCGTCACTCCCGGCTGAACGCTTTCGGGAACGTTCGGCCTGGCCGGAGACGTTGGCACTGGTGAATCAGCATCAACCGAAAGGGGGGTGCAGTGCACCACAACGGTCTGCGTACCGCGGTCCTTCTCGGCGCACTGTCCGCGGTGATCATCGCGGTGGGGGCGTGGCTGGGGGGCGGCGTCGGCGTGCAGATCGCGGTTCTGATCGCGCTGGTGACCAACGGCGTCGCCTATTTCTTCTCCGACCGGATCGCCCTGTCCGCCATGCGCGCCCGGCCGGTGGGCGAGGTCGAGCAGCCGACCCTCTATCGGATCGTGCGCGAGCTGTCCACCGAGGCCCGCCAGCCCATGCCCAGGCTGTACGTCTCGCCGACGATGCAGCCCAACGCCTTCGCGACCGGCCGCAACCCTCGCAACGCCGCGGTGTGCGTGACCTACGGCATCACCCAGCTTCTCGACGAGCGCGAGCTGCGAGGTGTCATAGGGCACGAGCTGTCCCACGTCTACAACCGGGACATCCTGGTCTCCTCCGTGGCCGGCGCGCTGGCCACCATGATCACTTATCTGGGCTACATCGGCCTGTTCTTCGGCGGCGGAGACGACGACGAGGGCCCCGGTTTCATCGGCGCCCTGCTCATGATGGTGCTCGGTCCGGTCGCCGCCGGGATGATCCAGATGGCCATCTCCCGGTCCCGCGAATATCAGGCCGACGAGTCCGGTGCCCGGTTGACCGGTGACCCGCTGGCCCTCGCCTCGGCGCTGAGGAAGATCGAGATGGGCACCCGGCAGCTGCCGCTCCCGGAGAACGGCCGGATAGCCTCCGCCTCTCACCTCATGATCGCCAACCCTTTCCGGGGTGCCGGACTGGGCCGGTTGTTCTCCACCCACCCGTCCACCGCCGAGCGCGTCGCCCGGCTGGAGCGGATGGCCGGCTACCGCCGTTGACGCCGATCACGGGCTGAGCCCGGCGACGATCGGGTTGTGGACCGAGTCGGGCACGGCGAAGGTGTCCACCACCTGGAGGTGCCCCGTTCCCTGGTCCACCCGATGCCAGGTGTAGACGGTTTCGCTCCTCTTCTCGCCCCTGCGGGCGACCGTCTGCAGGTCGAGGTGGCCGGAGCCGCCCCAGCGGAGCCGGGTGGGGATCTGCCCGGCGGGCAGGGCGATCGGCTGCCCGTCGGCCCGGCCCGCGGCCACGTCCCACAGGCTGATGGCCGAGTCGTCGTCGGTGAAGTGGGCGACGGTCGCGCCGTCCGGGCTGAGCGCACCCCCCACGGGGACACGTCCTTTCTCGGCCAGGGTGGAGATCGCGTAGATCCCCGCCCTGAACTCGTCGTCCACGGCGAGCATGAGTCCGGCGTCGGAGCTGAAGCTCCACGGCCGCAGTCCCGGCGGCACCACCGAGCTCTCCCCGCTGTAGGCGTCGAGCACCCTGTCGTCGCGCCCGCTGCCCAGTACGACGTAACGTCCGGCCGGGGCGAGGTCGATCCGCGTGGAGCGCAGCTTGCGCGACCACTGCATCCCGGGGACCTCGCGTACCTGGCCGGTGGACATGTTCCGGATGACGAGCGCCCGGTCTCCGCGCCGGAAATAAGCGACATATTCCCCGTCCGGTGACAGGGCCAGCGGCGCCCGCTGTTTACCCGCCTTCGACGCGAACACCCGGGCGTCAGCGAGTTTGATCACCTGGCCGCTCCAGGTCCAGAGCGTCCAGGGGGCGCAGACGCAGCCGGCCAGCCCCGCATAGCGGACCGAGGCCCCTCCCGCCTCCGGCTCCGCCCTCGCCCGCGCAGGGGCCTCCGCCCTCATGACCACGGTGAGTACGGCCAGCACGGCGACGAGAACGGCCGGTCGGCGGAGCAGGCTCATCGAGGCCCCCTGAGCTCATCGACAGGGGGACATCATTACCGGCCACTGTACGCGCCACTTACCGGCCACTGCAGGCGCCGCGACGGGCCTGCCACCGGTGCGGCCGCCAGTGTCACGGAATCGCGTACGGAGGGGTGAGTACCCCGAGATCGCGGCCGGAGGGTGAGCGCTGTGAGGCCGCCGAGGGGGTGGGTGGGGGATGGAGCGTGAGCGCCGAAACCACGGACAGGCCATGGAGCGGGAGCCGGGAGCCGGAGTGAGTAGGAAGCGGGGGCCGAGAGCGGGAGCGAGGAGGAAACAGGGAGGGGGGCGAGGCAGACAGCGGGAGCGGGCAGGAGGCAGGAGGGGGCGCGGGGCAGGGAGCGCGAGGCAAGGAACGGGAGCGAGGAACGAGAAAGGGAGAGGAACGAGGCAGGCAGGCCCCTCCCGCCCGCCGCGGGCGCGAGGGAGCTGGCGGGTTTCAGGAATGCTGGACGACCGGATCGGTCTCCTCCGGAGACAGGCCGGGGATGCCGTCGATGCTCTCGCGGTTGTTCTTCGCGCGGTAGGCGCGCTTCTGCTGGACCTCCTTGCGCTCCGCCCACTCGTCCAGCAGGGTGCGGTCCTTCTCGAAGGACATGAACGGCACCGAGAAGCCGCAGGAGTCGGAGATGCGGTCGCAGTCGACGACGATGATCGACCGGACGCCGGGGTGCGGGCCGAAGCTCTTGATCAGTTCGGGGAAGTCAGGGTCTTCCGGAACGACGACCCGGCCGGTGCCGTACAGGCGGAGGATGTTGGGGGGACCCGAGAAGGCGCAGAACATGACCGTGACGCGGCCGTTCTGGCGGAGGTGGGCGATGGTCTCCACGCCGCTGCCGTCCAGGTCCAGATAGGCCACCGTGGTGTCGTCGAGGACGGCGAAGGTGTCGGCGTATCCCTTGGGGGAGACGTTGACGTGTCCGCCCTGCTCGGGAGCGGTCGCTACAAAATAGACCGGCTGCGCTCCGATGAACGCGCGCAGCCGATCGTTAATTTTGTCATGAATTTTCCCCATAAGGGGAAGATAGTTCCTTGTTCATTCGCCGGGTAGCCACCAGGTCCACGGGTCGCTCCTGACCCTGAAGGAGTCGAGCTTGCGCGTGGCCCCGGTCTCGGCGTTCACTCTCCGCTTCACCGCGGAGACGACGGTGCCCTCCTCGTCGCCGGTGCTGGTCCAGAGCGTCAGGGTGCCGGCCGCGTCCCAGTAGAGGCGCTGCGCGCTCTCGCCCTTGGGCGTGCCCAGCGGGACCGGGTCGGAGACGGTGTCCGAGGCCAGGTCGTAGGTGCGCAGCCGCACCTTGCCCGAACCGCCGGTGATGATCAGCGTGACGGTGGTCCCGTCATCGGCCAGCGCGATCGGCGCGTTGTTGGACACGATCTGGGGGACGACCTGGCTTGAGGTCTCACGCCCCTCGGCATCGAAGACCGCGAACTCGGTGATGTTGTCATCGGTGAACCGGCCGGTCAGCAGGTGCTGCCCGTCGGGGCTGAAGCTCATCACGCTGTTCTTCGATGGCAGCTCGACCACCTTGCCGGTCTTCAGATTGGCGACCAGGCTGGGCAGCTTCTCGGCGTCGTCGAAATAGTCGACCACGGCGATCGAGCCGTCGGGGGAGAGCGTGGTGTCCACTTCGCCCTGGCCGATGCCCTTGGGCAGCTTGGCCGCCCGGCCGGGGAGCGGACGGACCTTTCCGCTGTTCACATCGCGGACGACAAGCTTGTCGCCCTTGATGTAGTTCACGGACCGGCCGTCACCGCTGACCGCGAACAGGGCGCTGGACTCCTTGTCCACCTTGCCGCCGGCCTGCTTGGGATTGACCCGCGCGTCGGTCAGCTTGATGGTCTTCCCGCTGCGCATGGCCAGCGTCCAGTTGCCACAGGGGATCTTGTAGTCCTTCTTGGGCTTGGGGCAGGCCTTGATCCAGGCGTACCGGACCGAATCGTCGGATGCGGCTCCCGTCCTCGCATCCGCCGGAGTTGTGATCATCGCGGCGGCCGCTGCCGCGATCGCCAGGACGGCGAATCCACGTGTGGGTCTCATCGGCGTTCCTTTCGTCACCTCGGTAGATGCGGCTCAGGTGCGAAAGGTTGCGTCACGAATCAGACACGTTCCCATGGTGTGCTCCCGTCCGCCGTCACAGGGGAGCCATGTCTGATCACCGATGGCCCGTGAGCCGGCCACCGCCATCGTGATGTGCGGGATGTCGGTGATCACGGTGCTGGGCCGCTGAGAGCCGCACCGCCAGGCGCCGCCGTACCCGGCTGTGCCCGGTGCCCCGCCGCCCGTTGCGCCCTGCCGCTGTCCACCCGCTGGGAGAGGGGCCGGACTGCCGCGCAATTTTCCGTACGCCGACCTCACCTCCGTACGCTGACCTCACCGGGGACGGATGCCGCGCACAGGCTTCAACCGGTCGGGCGCCGCACATGGCCTCAACAGGGCAGGCGTCGTGCATGACCTCACCGGGACGGATGCCGTACACCGGCCTCAGCCGGTCGAGAGTCGCACATGGCCTCAACAGGGTAGGCGTCGTGCATGGCCTCACCGGGACGGATGCTGTACACCGGCCTCAGCCGGTCGGGCGCCGCATGGCCCGGCGCCAGCGCATTCAGGAACGGGACCCGCTCCGCGTGGTCGTCCGCACCGCCGCCTGCGGGCTCCGCCGGGGAGCGGCCGGGGCACAGGCGGAGACATGCGTCGCCGGCCGTGTGCCCCGGATGTGCCTATTGTGCCGGGCTTGACCCTGAAGCTGCAGGTCAGGGCCTCGGCCGCCCGTTTCTAGCGGTAGTTCGTGAACTGCAGGGCGATCTCCAGGTCCTTGCCCTTGAGCAGGGCGATGACCTCCTGCAGCTCGTCCCTCTTCTTGGAGCTCACCCGCAGCTCCTCACCCTGGATCTGGGCCTTGACCCCCTTGGGCCCCTCATCCCGGATGATCTTCGAGATCTTCTTGGCGTGCTCCTGGTCGATGCCCTCCTTGAGGGTGACCACCAGGCGGTACTCCTTGCCGGACAGCTTGGGCTCGTCCGCGTCCAGAATCTTGAGCGAGAGCCCTCGCCTGATCAGTTTGTCCTTGAACACGTCAAGGACGGCGTTGGCGCGCTCCTCGCTGTTGGCCTTGATCTCGACAGCCTTCTGGCCGCCCGACCAGGCGATGGACGCGCCGGTGCCCTTGAAGTCGAATCGTTGCCCGACCTCCTTGACCGTCTGGTTCAGCGCGTTGTCGGCCTCCTGATGGTCGATCTTGCTGACGATGTCAAAACTGCTGTCGGCCATGCGTCGACTATCCTTTCTAGCTCTCATGCCGACCCTAGCGCTTCGCCTATCGGCTCATGATGAACGTGACCGTCAACGCTCAGATGGCGGTGTCGATGGAGCCTCTACGGCTGGTGCCGACCCGTGTCCCCCGCGCGGCACGACGCTCACCCTCGCCCGCCTCCGGGGAAGCCATCCCACCCGGGTGACGGGCGCCCCCCACCCCGGAGCCTTCAACCTCCCCAGCTCCCCGCCCGCCCTTCCGCCCCCGCAGCTCCCCGCCAGGTGCAGGCACAAGCCTCAGAAGTACAGGTGCGGCAGCCTGTCGACAGGCGGTCTCCGCCGATGTCACGTCACGCCCGGAAGTCCGCTATTCTTCTTCCTGTCGCCGCCTCAAGCGGATGACGCGGCAGGTTGCCCGAGTGGTCAAAGGGAGCGGTCTGTAAAACCGTCGGCTCAGCCTACGCAGGTTCAAGTCCTGCACCTGCCACCAGCCAAACTGGCAGCTCAGAGGCCCTTAGGGGCCTCTTTTGCTTTTCCGGGGTGTGCAGCCAGATGCCGCCCTGAGCGGCTCGATGTCGGTGGTCGCGCAATATACGCGCAATGATCTTGAGGCCGTTTTCCCAGGTGGCACCGGGCTTTCCGAGTGCCGTACGGGCGAGAACCGGCCCTGGAACGCCGAAGGGTCCCGGTGGTGTCCGGGACCCTGATTGTGCGGCGTGCGTCTCATGCGGTCAGCGCGTCACTGATCCGCTTGTTGGCGATCTCTTTCTGTCCGTCGAGGCACTTGGCGTAGACCCTCAGCAGGACGTCCACGCCATGGCCCGCCCGCTCGGCCACGTCGGGAGCTGAGACGCCCGCGTTGAGCCACAGCGAGACCGCCGCGTGCCTCAGGTCGTACGGCCGCCGGGCGAGGGGCGAGGCGACCTGAGCTGGAGTGAGGGCGAGTGTCCGCGCGTCCTGCCAGACCTCGGTGTAGGCCGTCGAGGCGATCACACCGCCCCGCTCGCTGCGGAAGATGCGCCCGTCCGCGCCGGTGCCGTACTCGTCGATGTGCTGCCGGAGGATCTTCACGAGTTCGGGAGGGATCGGCACCGGACGGACGTCGGCACTGCCACGGTGCTTGAGACCCCGTTCCTCGTGGGCGTCCCCGCTGTCCGTCCACTGCCTGTTGACCTCGGGCCGGGAGACGTCGACTGTTAACCGCCCCCAGCCTTTCGCGGGCAGGTGGCAGTCCTGGAGACGCAGGCCGACCGCCTCACCCGGGCGCAGCGCCGCGTAGTACATGCAGGCGAACAGCGCCATGAGCCGCCGGCCCCGGCCACGCCCACCCACGTAGGTGACCATGGTCAGGAGTTCCCGAGCCTGCCGCGGATTGACCGCCACGCGCGGGTCGACGGTCTCAGTGGTCTTGGGAGGTTTCCATCTGACCTTGTGCAACGGGTTGGCGTCCAGCTCTTCCAGCTCCACCGCGTACTCCAGCACGGCATGGAGAACCGCCCGCTTACGGGCGATCGTGTTCGGGGCCGCGGCCTTGCCGTCGAGTCGGAGGGCGAGCGCGTCGAGCGCCAGTCGTACGACCTTGGTCTCTCTCAGGTCAGCCAAGTCCAGTGAGGCGCTTTCAAGCCACCGAATCGCCTGCGCCATCTCATGAGGAGCATCGGGCCTCTTACCGGCGGGGAGGAGCGCATGCTTACGGAGCGCAGCCCGCAGACTCTCGGCGTCAGGACGGCCAGGCCGATCCTTGGCCAGCGCGGGGAGCACCGTTGAGAGCGCGTCGGACATGCTGTCCCGGCTCTTGGCCGCTGCGTGAGGCCACTTCATGTTGATGTAGGCCCGTACGAACTCGAAGATCGTCCGGGCGCTCTTGGCCTGGAGCATGGAGAGCGGGAGGCCGGTCTCCATGTCGAAGGCTTCACCCCGCTTGGCCGCCTGCCGCAGGTCCGACAGGAAGTTCTCGGCGAGAGCCTTGGTCCGCAGGGTCTTCGACTTCTGGCGACCGCCGACCTTCCAGCGGATCACGTAGGACGGCGTCTTGCTCGTCTCGTTCCGACGGATCTCCCAGAACTTCACGTCGTAGGAGGTGTTCACGCCGCCTCCCGGAGAGTCTCAAGCCAGGCGGTGAACTCGCTGCGCCAGATGCGGATCTCACCGTTCGGGAGCTTGAGACCTTGGGGAGCATGACCGATCTCCCGCCAGCGGTAGAAGGTTCGTCGTGACACCCCGCCGAGTTCGTCGAGGATCTCCGGAACGGTCATGAGCTGGTCGCGGCTCTTGCTCACGCTGCCTCCTGTAACTCGACTGCCGAAAGGTCTTGTCCGGTGGCTCTGGCCTCCAGGGCCAGCAGGGTTGCCCGCCAGCGCTGGCGTTCGGCGACCATGCGCAGCAGCCGCAGGGCCAGGGAGGGGATGTTGTCGTCGCCGGCCGGGACGGGCTTCCAGACGTAGCGGTGCGGGTCGGTGGGTTCGTCGGCCAGGCCGAGCGCTTCCAGGGCCCAGGTACGGCGGTCGCGCTTGTGCTCGGCCAGGGTCTTGTTGGACCACTTGCGGGAGACCAAGACGCGGCGGCCCGCGTAGCCGAGGTGTTCGGGCTTGTGTGCCTTGCCCCGGCACCGGCCCGGACTCATGCCCGCCCTGGCGTTCTTGGGCTGCACGCCGTAGCGCAGCCAGTTCGGGCAGGCCGCAGAGCACGGTTCGTAGCGCAGCGCCTCGATCATCCGGGCCGCGTGATCCCGGCGCGCGGGGTCGTCGGCGTCGAGGGTGTCACCGAGGCTCTTGGTCAGGTACTTGCTCAGGTAGCGGATGCACTGATCGGCGTCCGGGGTCCCGGCGAGGACACCTTGCACGTCGACTTGGGGGCCGAAGCGGACCACGTGCAGTGGTTCGGCCTCGTCGTCGGCGTCGAGCCGGTCGAGCGCCTCATGCCAGGTGGGCAGGAGTTCGCCGGTGACCGGGTCGAGGTAGTCGCCGTCTTGGCCGTCCGGGTACGGTTCCGCGCGTTCAGGCCGCTCGGTCCAGACGGGCAGGTGCTCGCCCTCGAAGCGCACTTCATCGACCGATGGCCACCACACCTGGTGATAGGTCGCGGCGGCAATCGCTTTGATCTCGGCGCGTGGCATGGTGCCCCGTACGGCCATGTGCAGGTGCGGCGCGAACCGTTTTTGAGGTTCGACGGAGGAGAAGTACTGCACGTCATAGCCCGCCACCCGGCGGAGGTTCTGCACGAAGCGGTCGACGAGCTTGGAGAAGTGCAGCGCGTCCCGAGCAGCCCGCGGGTAGTCGTAGGCGTCCGGATCGACCGGCACGCCTTGCCCGGCGCGGACACGGCCGTAGGAGGGCAGAGTCAAGGTGATGAACAGCGACGGCCGGTAGGTGGCCCCGTCCGAGCCGGTGAAGGTCCGCCCGAGCGTGGTGTTCCGCCGGACCCTCCTGGGCAGGTCGGGGGCGTCCTGGCGCCGCCTCGTCGAGCGGGTGCGCTTGGCGGTGGTACGGCCGAGCAGGGTGCCCCGCATCCCGGCGGCGTTGATCTCCTCATCCAGCCCGGCGAGCACCGCGTCGAGATCGGTGGTGTCGTCGCCGGCCTTGTCGGCGGCATCGCGCTGGGCCTGCATGTCGGCGCGGAACTCCACCAGCCAGCGCTGTTCCTCATTCGGCTCATCCGGGGTGGTGGAGGGTTCGGCGTCCAGGTGCCAGCCTTCCCGGCACTGGGCCATGCGCAGGTAGCGGTTGCGCTTGGCGCACGGCGGGCACTTGGCCTCCAGCGTGGTTCCGCATGGGACGTTGACGTCCTCGGTGGTGCCGGTATGGATGTCCAACCTGCGCAGGACCACCGGGCGGATGCACACGCCGTTGTGCTTGGCGATCTCCACCGCGACGTCCAGCGCCACCGGCATGGCCTGCCGTTCGGCGCGGGAGAGGCCGCGGCCGGTCGGGTCAGTCACGCTCGCTCCCCTCCATTTCGGACAGCTCGGCGGACAGGCGGACGACGGTGCCGTAGGGGTCGGTGTTGACCTTGATGTCGAACAGCTCGAAGGCCAGGACGGGCTGAGGGTGACGGAGCCCCAGGACGGCCAGGAAGGGCCGCTCGCACACTCGGGTGATCTCCTCGTCGGTGCCGTAGAAGCAGACCCTCATGCCGTCACCTGCCCGGCCATCGCACGGATGTCGGCATCGGAGACATAGGCCGCGCGGACCCGGACCGGATCGGGCGAGCACTCCAGCCGCACGTAGCCGACGCCGGCCCCCTGGGTGGGGATCGGCGAGATGTGATCGGCCAGCGCGCCCCGGTCGCGGGCCCCATCACCGAGGACCATGTCCACCTGCTCGGACTCGTCGAGCCGGAGCGCGATCTTGTCGGGGAACAGGTTGCGGATGTTCATGACCTCCTTGCGCGGGTCCTGGAGTGCGGCCAAGACGCCGACGCCGACCGCCCGCCCTTGCGTGGTGAGGGTCGCGAGCGCGGCCGAGATACGCAGCTTGAGGCCCTTGTCGGACTGGTAGGCGGTCAGGAATGCCACCTCGTCGACCACCACCAGGACAAACGGGTCCTCGACGGTCGGAGTGTGGTTGCGCTGGAGCCCGGCGAACCGGTCGGCCCGCTCCTGCATCACCGCCACGGCCGCCTCCAGCAGATCGGCGCAGTCGGCCGGGCTCGCCGCGTACCGGTCGCCGAACAGGGGTCGGCCGAAGGACAGCTCCATCCGTTTGGGATCCAGCGCCCACACCTGCACCAGGCCCGCGCGCACGGCGGGCAACAGGCCGCGGATCGTCGACCAGATGATCGAGCCCTTGCCCGCCCCGGTGGCGCCCGCGACCAGGATGTGGGTGCCGTGGACCTTCAGCCGCCAGGGGGTGCCGTCCTCGCAGGTGCCGATCTCCACCGGCCCCACCGATGCCTCCTCGGGGATCGGTACGGCCGCGAGCGGGGTGGCGAGGGGGTCGTGTCGGGGGAAGATGAGCAGCAGCCGGCCAGCCCGAGCGACCGAGACGCGGCACGAGCGCGCCCCGAACCCATGCGCCAGGTGGTCGATGCGGTCGGACCAGTCGGTGACGGCCTGGCCGGTGAGCATCTGCACGGTGACCAGGTCGGCCCACGAGGTGCAGGAGACCTTGACCAGGCGGGGCAGGTAGTCGCGGCCGCGCACGTGCCGCCCCAATCCGGAAATGATCATTACCGGTTGCCAGTGCCGCCGGTAGACCCACACCAGCCGCCACCAGGCCAGCAGCCGCCAGCCGATCCAGGCGTTGAACGAGGGCCGGTCGAACAGCGCCCAGGGGACGAGAGCCGAGACGGGGAGGGTGGCCACGATCAGGGCGACGCGCCAGCCGTACAGCCAGGCCAGCACGCACGGAGCGGCGACGATGGCCGCGGCGATCGGGTGCCGCCAGAGCAGGCGTACGGCGCCGGCCAGCAGCCGCCAGGCGAAGATGACGATGGTGACGATCGCCGGGGTTGTGACCACGGCCGGGCGGAAGACCACGGCGGTGTCGGGGGTGGTGGAGACGAGGTGGTGCGCCTCGTCGCCGGGCAGTTTTCTGAACATTAGGCTGAGGGCCTTCCTTGATGTGGAGTCGGGGGAGAACCAGGGGCCGCCGGAAGTTGCACCTTCTGGCGGCCCTGCCAATGTCACGCCGCTTCGCCGTGACGATCTACGTCGGAAGCCGCAGAAGCGGCCCTGCGCTCGGTGTGCAGCCGTTCGCAGTCGGCCAGGTAGCGGGCGGCGGCGTCGGCGATCTTCCGGGCGAGGGTGACGTCCTGCTCGGTGACCGGCCCCGCGCCGGTGGTGGTGATCGTCACGGTGGCCTCAGCGGTGGACAGGCTCAGGAACGGCCGCTCCCGCTGAGCGCCCAGCACCGCGACCGACACCTCCGGGGTGTGGAAGGAGACGTTGAGCTGGGTGCCGTGCTCGTCGAGGGATACCGAGGCGTGGGTGTAGGGGATGTGCTCGCTCATGCCGCCGCCTCCTTGCCGGCCGCTGCGGTGGTCTGCTTGGCCGGAGCCGTGGCGGTGCGGGGAGCGCGCATCGCGCGGGCCCGGATGGACCAGGCCAGGCGGCCGGTGGTCTGGCCGACGTACGGCGTGACGGTCATGGCGTCGAACTCGACCGGGACGAACGGCAGGCCGGGAAGCGGCGCCGGGGGAACCGGCTGCACCGCCGAGAGGATCTTGACCGACACGGTCTTCTGGCCGGCCTTGACGGTGGGGTCGGCGTCCATGACGGCGACCTGCCACACCGGCTCTCCGGTGGTCTTGTCCTTGGCGTAGACGGTGCGCCCCTTGGCGGAGGCGTCGAAGTCCTTGACCTGCTCGACCTCGCCGACGATGTAGCAGCCGTGCGGGAAGACCTGGTCGAAGCTGACGGGGATGGGGCCCTGGATGGCCATGGTGATGTTCCTTTCGTCCACCCCCCTAGACATTTGCGGCCGTTCCGCAAGGCGAGCTGTCTAGGGGGCTATGCAGATGAAGATAGAGGAGGTCTCCCCCAACTGTCTAGGGGGGTAAACGCGCGACGGGAATTTTCATGGCCGCCGATCCGTGAAGGTCGCCGGACATGGTGAAGAAAGCGTGCAAAAGGTGTGAAAGTTTCCCTGAAAGCCTGGTGACGGCTTCCTTCCTCCACGAGGCTGCGCCCCATGCTTCCCGTGATGAAAACCGCCCAGTGGTCCAGGTGGACGCTCTTCATGGCGTCGCTCGGATGGCTCCTGCTGACAGCCACTTCCTACCTGTGGATACCGTTGTTCAGGGTGAGCTGGCTGTTGGCAGGGCTTGCCCTCTCGGTGTCCTGGCTGTGGGCCGTTCTATGGTCCTTCGCCGCGGTGATGTCGCACCTTTCACTCAAGGCCTACATCCGAGCCTTCGTCATACTGGTGAGCGCAGTGACCCTTGGTGCCGCCGTCTGGGCGACCGACTGGAAAACCGTCTACGTGGACAGTCAGTTCTGGCTGCATCGAGACGAATTCGCCGCACTTGCCGCCGCTCACGACAATCATGAGCCGCTCGTTGTCCCTTGGTGGATGAAGTATCTGTCGAAGGACGGCCAGGCCTGGGATCAGGGAGACGTCCTCTACCTTCCCGTGTTCGAGGATTGGCGTGCAGAAACCGGTGCCGGGATCGCCTATCTACCAGGTCCGCCGGATTCTAGGATGATCATCCAGACCGCTGCCGGCGATCTGGGCATTCCGGTCCGCGCCCTCGGGGACGGCTGGTGGTGGGTGGAGTAGAGGTCAGATGCGGCAGTAGGCGGCTGTGGCGTCATCGAAGATCTTCCCGCGTGGCCAGCGGGAGCCGTCCGGATCGCCGTGTTCGACCTCGCGGACCCGGCGGATCAGTTCCTCGGGGCCGTCCTGGTCGAGGATGTCGAGTGCCTGCGGCCAGGTAGCCAGGTGGAAGCGGTCGATGAGCCGGGATGCTCCGTCACTCAGGATCGCGGCAGCCCGTACCCGATCGATCGGCACCGTTCCGGTCAATGCCTGTTCGGCGGCGAGAGGATCAACCGCGGCGACCCAGAATCCCCCGTTGACGTTGCGGTGCGCGCGCATGGCGTCCATATAGCGGCTGAGGGCCTGGAGGTGTTCTGGAGTCCCCCCAACAGCGGCGTCCATCGAAGCTCGGTAGCGGCTACCGGTCAGGGCTTGCCGCTCGTCACAGATGACCATGGGGTCGGCGTCGAGGACATCGAGGACGAGCACGGAGTCGGCCAGCACGAGCCAGTCCAGGGTGCCGGCCGTACGGCGGAGCATGACCACGGTGGCCGAAGGCGAGCCGGGGTGGGAGAGGTCGCAGCAGAAGTCGTGCATCGAGGCTGTCGCCTTGATGCCGGCGGCGAGGATCTCGGTCAGGGAGTCGGCGCGCTGGGTCATTCCGGCCAGGAGAGTCGAGCCGAGGGTGTGGGAGTACCAGGCGACACCGTGGGAGCAGCCCGATTCCAGATCCGCGGGGGTGCCGGCGCCGTCCAGGAGGACGACCGCGTCAGGGGTGGCACCGATGAAGTCCTCGTTCGCCCGGTCAGAAGAGGCGGGTTCGGTGGCGAGGCTGAGTCGCACGTCAGTCGTCCTCGTGCCGATAGAGCGGGCTGGCCAGTTGCGTACGGACCGGTTCCCCGGTGGCAGGGTCGTATTCAACGCCGACAACGGTGGAGAAGCGTTTGTCGCCGACCTGCCCCCAGATGGTGGCGACCTCGGAGGCGAGCAGGTCGACCACGCCGAGCGAGCCGTTCGGATGGATGCCCGCGATCGCCAGGAACGTACCGTTGCCGTCCGGACGGGGCAGGCGGCCGAGGTAGGCCGAGTCGGTCGGCTGTGGGGGGTCGACCTGGCTACCGGAGCGGTAGGCGACGCCGGTCCGGGTGTCGCGGAGCAGCCAGCCGAGGTCGTCGCGTTCCCAGGTGATCACTGGATCGGTGTCGTAGGCGGTACGCATCGCCGCGGACATCCGGGGGCCGCAGATGACGAGCAGGCCGGGCCGGTTGAGGTCGACCTGCCCGTCGACCGAGACGTTGTCGGAGGCGACGGTGAGCCCGAAGGAGCGTGCGAGATCTTCCAAGCGCTTGCCGGAGCGCATGTCGTCCAGGGCCAGCATGGGGCGGTTGCGCTCCGGGTCGAGCCGTAGCGGGGTCACCACCGTCACTGCGCCTATGCCGAGGAATGCACCTTCTGGGGCGGGTCCGGTGTGCTTGATCTGGTGGATGCGACCACGCGAGAGGCCGGCCTGTTCGGCGATCTGGGCATAGGAGACGCCTTGTGCGTGCAGCTCCTGAATGACGCGGCGGCGCATCCGGGCCAGCTCGGTGACCTCCTGCTGGGCGGCGCTGAGCCGTTCGGTTGTGACCCGGATCAACTGGTACGGGTCTTCGATGGCGGCGATCCGCTCAAGGTCACTCGGTGGCACGGTCATTTCCCCTCGGTGGTACTTCGCCGAGTCTAGCCCCCTAGACGAAATGTCGTCTATCCCCCTTGACGGTAGGGGTTTGAGCGGTTCGCCGGTTTTCGGGTGAACTGCACGGATCGCCGAGCGCCGTCGCGGTACACCCCTCGTCATCGGGCCTGGCCCAGCAGGATGGTCAGCCATAGTTTGTGAGCTTCGGCCGCGCGGGTCCGGCCGGTCTCGGTGATGGTGCGGGGCCTGCCCTGGACGATTCGGTGGACGAAGAACGCTCCGCCAGAGCTGCGCAGCTCGTAGACGACCGCCCGGCAGTCGCAGGTCCACGCGATCAGTCGATAGCGGTCGTCGTTGCGCAGTTCCAGCCAGGCCAGCCGTTCATGGGTCGCCTGGAGCGGCGCAACGTGTGGAGCGATGCAGCTCATCGCCGTGTCGCTGCTTCAGGGAGCGTCTTCAGGACAGCCCAGACAATGCGCCCCTTGTCGTCTCCGGTGACACCCCAGGCCGCCGAGAGTTCACCGACCAGCATCAGCCCACGCCCGTTTTCGGCGCTCGTGAGAGGCGGAAGTGCCCGAGGAGAGCGGGGACCGCCCTCGTCCAGGACGCTGAGCCACAGCCAGCTGTTCCTGGTCTCGATGGAGACAGTGAAGCGGCCCCCGAATCGGCCACTGTCGGAGTGCCGAACCGCGTTCGTGGCCAGCTCGCTGACGATGAGCTCAGCGTCGTCCACGCATGGCCAGTTGCGGAGAAACGCGGTGATGAACCGGCGGGCTTCGGTGATCGAGGCAGGAGAGCCGAGGAAGGTGCGGGAGATGCGTGACGGCGACATGGGGAAACTCCGATGTCTAGGGGACTATACATGCATGCCGTCAGCGTATGAGCGAATCCAGAAGACACTCAAGCTATTCGACGCATAAATACGCCACTTAGCTCAAGCGGGCCGCCAACTCCTGATAGTCGGCACCGATCTGCCCCAGAAGATCCCGTAGTTCCTCGCCGTACACAGCCGCCGCCGCGAACGCCTCGAAAGTCTCCCCATGGGCGGCCAGTTCCCCTGGTTCGCTCAACGTGAGATCGCCGGTCAGGCTCTCCACCACGCTCACCGACCCGTCATAGACCGTGAACCCGTGCAACGGGAACCCCGGCGCCTCCGTCGACCACGGCACCACCCCGAGCCCGACATGCGGAAGCGTCGAAACCTGCACCAGCCGATCAAGCTGCGCCCGCATCAACGCCGGCGACCCCGGCCACGTCCGAACCGCGCCCTCGGTCAGCACGAACGAGAACTCACGCCCCGACTCGAACAGGACGGCCTGCGCCTCCACCCGTACCGCCGCAGCCTTGGCCGCATCATCCTCGTCGACATCCCGCCCGAAGGCCAAGGCAAGCCGGGCATACTCCGCCGTCTGCAACAGCGCCGGGATCATTGCCGATTGAAACGACACCACCCGACGAGCCGACCGCAGCCGCGCAGCGTTCGCCGACTCCCGGCCGGCCAGCCCGCCCTTGAGGCGGGAGACCTCATCGCGCAGCCGTACGAGCAGAGCATCCAACTCCCTGCGGCCTACCTCGTCCAGGTCCAGCGCCTCGACGAGCCGATCAACCGTCTCCGGGACCGGAAGAAGCTGCCCCGTCTCGATCCGGGAGATCGTCGGCTGCGCCACCCCAGCCCGCAACGCCAGATCCTTACCGGTCAGTCCAGCATCCTTACGCAGCCGCCGCAACAGCTCACCCAACGCCCGCAGGCGATCCCGTCGATCCTCCACACCCAGCGTTCTACCAGCCGCTCACACATCGAGCGTCGCTCACTCCAGATCACTGCCGAATTGTTCTTATGGGTATCAAGCGGCGGCGCGCCGCGCCGCCGTACCCGGCCCTCTGCCGCACGCCGGCCGGGCGTGCGGCGTGGGCGCCGGTCCCGGCCGGCGGCGCCCCGGGCCGTAGCCGCACCGCGCACCCGCCGTACCCAACACACTCGCCGACCTCAGCGACGCGCCGCCACACATAGGTCAAGCGACCCTGTTTACGTGCCAAGGCTTGCTGGGAGGGTCATGACGCCCCCGGACGTGAGCGACGCGGTCTGGCTCTCCAAGCCCTCGGGTGTCGATCCAGCCCCGGCCGGTGAAATGTCCGGCGGCCAGCAGGCGATCCTGCTGACCAGGCGGCGCGAGCTCGCGGTTATACATTTGCGATAACCCCTCCCCAGTGTCGGGGAAAAGGTAGCGAGACGCGTAGACCTGCCCAGCGTGCAACCATTCATAGCGCACGACGGGACGACTGATGATGGCCTCGAACCAGTCTGCCGCCTGCTCTGCCAACTCTTCGGGAGAACCTGACACTTCCATCGCCAGGCTGGTAGGCACCTCAGGCAGCGTGAAGTCCTGATGGTGGAGCCTGTCACCGCGAAGGCGATGACCCTCCAGATGCACGCCAACGGTCAGAAGGACGAAGTTCTCCTGCGGTGCATCAATATTGAGGCACGCGACGAACGGATAGCCGCGCTCGGGTGGCACCAGACGACTATCGACCGGATCTGCCGCCCATGTCAGTGCACGTGCCCGTAGCGCAACAATGAAGACGTGCTGGACCTCACCCAGCTCTTCGTCACATTCGAACCAGTCATACTCATACTCGTCCACGACGATCACCCTAGATCACAACGCTCCAAACGAGCCGTCACAGGATGTGGAGAGAATCACAGGACATGAAGAGAAGCTGATGAACTTCCGCCTCCGGCGGGGGCACTTCGGCTCCGGGATGATCGACGCTCCAACACGAGAGCCGTAGGTGGCTGGGGTGGGCCGGATCTTCCCGTCTGCCACGTCCCAGGCAAGCCCAACATCTCGACTCCTCCGGATCAAGGCCGTCTGCGACCGTTGGCATCCCATGACTGAGGAACGTCTACCGGCTGACGTACACGCGAAGACGGCCTTGACCCTCCGTCCCCGAGCTGTTGCCCCTCCGGGGTGGGACGAGGCAGACGGGAAGATCCGGCGAGAGGGGTGTGTGCGTCCGCACGGGGTTCTCAGGCCGTGCCCGTTGCGTGCCCGTCAGCAGAGGGAGCAAGGAGAACTTACGGGGAATCACGGGCAACCGAAGCACTTCCCCGCAGGTCAGCGTCTTCCCAGCTCAACGACCAGGTGCGTTAGAGACTTCCCGAGCTGATACGCGAGCGTCCACCGCCCACGCCTGCCCCAACAACGGTCGATCTTGACGCTGCACCATGGCAATGCCAGCATCCAGCACTATGACCGCCGACTCTTCCGATCCGGACCGGCACAGTTACAGACCCTTCGCCGCCATCCTCCTGCTGTTGAGCGCGATCCTCATGGTCATGCCGGTACGCCGCGTTGTGATCGAGGTGAACGAGTACGGCCTACGGCAGTTGCTCGTTCCGGCGCTGATCCTGGTCGGTCTTCCTGCGCTCGGATCGCTCATTGGAGCCTTCCTGAGATTCCGAGGGCCGGGCGGTAGATTCTTCGGAATCGCATTGGGGATCTTCATAGCCAGCGTGGGCCTGATCGCGCTCCTCGCTTACTGGTTCTACTACTCAGTCACCCACATCTGAGCCGGCTCAACTCGGTGAAGCGCTTCGGGCTCTCGGGTGTTGAGGGTGTGCCAGTCTCCGGGAACCCTGGAGCGCTTCCTCAGAAGGTCAGGGCGTGCCCGCTGCGTGCCCGTCAGGAGGGGGACCAAAGGGGAATCACGGGAACTCGCGGGGAGAGTCACACCCGCCCTGACCTGGAGCGCAGCAGGTCACCGGATCGCGTGCCGAGATCTTCCAAACTGGTGACCGCGGGCTGGATGTATGTCCCCTCGTGGAGGATGACCGTATGGATCATGCAGAGATCGTCATCGGCCGCGGCAAGCAGTCCGATCATGTGCTGATCCGGGTTCTCGGTCGTATGCATCCTGGCCGTACCGATTTCTGGGACGGGAACTGGCTGACCTCACCGATCCACGTGCAGGTCGGAGGGTTCGTCGCCACGATTGACGCGGGGCTTCGGGCTGAGGAACTGCGCAATTTCCGCCTGGCTTTGGAGCGCGTCTACGCAGACGTCAGGGGAAGTGCCACCCTCTCCTCCCTTGAGCATTGGATAGAGCTCACCGTCGAATGCCACCCCACAGGCTCGCTGTCGATCTACGGGATTGCGGCTGACGATCCCGGGATGTGGAACACCCTGCGCTTCGAGATCGACGGCTTGGACCAGACGGACATCCCGCCGCTGGTGGACGCGCTCGTAGCGGTCGAGGAGCGATTCCCCGTTCTGGGACGTGAATGAGTGTTTCCTGGGAGCCATCTTGGGAGCCAACCGGGTGGACGATCATGAACCGAGGCGGACGGACCTGAACGGCCAGATCGCCGGTAGCCAGCGCCGCGAACTGGTCTGAACGGGCCTGGACAGCGTTTGGGGACCTACGGATCAGAAGGTCCGGGTATACCGCTCGCGTACCAGTATGGACGGGCAAGCCCAGGGGAATCACGGGAGCCGTGGACCTCGCGGGGAGTCAGGCGATTGTGGATGCGATGGCTCCGGGGTGAGGATTGATCACCGTTTAGCGTGATCTACGGTGCAGGAGGCGTCATGATCTGAACAGCAGACGTGACGGCTCGCTTTCTCGGCTACCTGGGGCCGAATGGCTCCGCCCGGCCGTCCCGAGGTGTGATGTCGGACAGAAAGGACGGTGCGTGGTGCCCGATACGGGTCGGCTGGAGATGGATGATCCCGAAGCATCCGGCCACGACACGACCGGGCCGCACGCGAGTGCTCCCCCCGACCTCGCTCGGCCCTCACCCGCCGACCTCGCGACGCCGGTCATAACGGTCGCGGAGGACACGATTCCCACTGGGAACAGGACCCCGATGGCTCCGGCTGTGACGGCGAGGCCGGTGCTTTCCCGCCGACGCCTCGGGTGGATCGCCCTGGCGATGGCCTGCGTGGTGCTTGTCGCACTCGTCGTGAACTTCTGGCCTTCCGCAGAGCTGTTGGGCCGCCATACCGGCTCTGTCCAGACAGTGGCGGTCGGGCAGGTCAACGGCCGACTGGTCGCTGTCACCGGTGGTGATGACGCAACCGTGCGGGTGTGGGATCTGATCACCCGTAAACCCATCGGCGAACCGATGACCGGCCATACCGATGCTGTTGCGGCGGTGGCGGTCGGGCAGGTGGACGGCCGACCGGTTGCCGTCACCGGCGGTGGCTCGGGCGACGCGACCGTGCGGGTGTGGGATCTGATCACCCGTAAACCCATCGGCGAACCGATGACCGGCCACACCGGCGACATCTTTGGGGTGGCGATCGGGCAGGTCAACGGCCGACCGGTCGCCGTCACCGGCAGCACCGACAAGACCGTGCGGGTGTGGGATCTGATCACCCGTAAACCCATCGGCGAACCGATGACCGGCCACACCGGCGACGTCTATGCGGTGGCGATCGGGCAGGTCAACGGCCGACCGGTCGCCGTCACCGGTGGCGGCTTGGACTACGAGAATGGCGGCGGGGACGACGAGAGCGGCGGCTGGGACGACGGGACCGTGCGGGTGTGGGATCTGATCACCCGTAAACCCATCGGCGAACCGATGAGCGACCGCGTCGGCACCGTTTTTGGGGTAGCGATCGGGCAGGTGGACGGTCGACCGGTTGCCGTCACTGGTGGTGATGACGGGACCGTACGGATGTGGGACGTGACCGCCCGTGTACCTATCGGCGAACCGATGACCGGCCACACCGATGCTGTTGCGGCGGTGGCGGTCGGGCAGGTGGACGGTCGACCGGTCGTCGTCACCGGCGGTGGACTGGACGACGCGACCGTGCGGGTATGGGACCTGAGTGCCTACACAGGATGAGTCATGACCGCCTGGAAGCCTTTTCGGCTATGCGGGGACGGCAGCGCCAGCGTTCCTCGCCCGCACGGACAACCGGCGTGAGCCCGTTTCCAGCCGTACTGGAAAACAGGTCTGAAACTCAGGTCGCTCGACGTCAGGTTTCGGGGTGGACTCCGAGACTGCCGTTCCTGCGGGAACACGGCCACCTGCCCCCTCCCCGGGCATCCCAGCAACGATGGCGGTCTCAGGCGATCAATGAGCCTTCAATGGTCGCCATGCAATATGTGTGCAATGATCATGGATCCCATTGCGGCAAGACGCGGTCGTGTCGCAGGTGAGAGGCCATGCCTCAGCCGGAACGGTCACGGGCTGTAAAACCGTCGGCTCAGCCTACGCAGGTTCAAATCCTGCACCTGCCACACCAGTAGAAGAGGCCCCTCATCAGCGAGAACGCGGTGAGGGGCCTTCTTCGTTCTCTGCCTCTGAGTCCCCGTGATTCCCCGCTGTCTCCCGTGTGATCTGGCACGCCTGCGGCATGCTGATCAAGTCTGTGACCGCTTCCTCGGCGGAATCGCTCCCTGTGTGTACGTCATGGGCCCTTGATGTTCCCGGCGGCTCAGGAAGACTGGTGTCGTGATACTTGAGACAGTGCGCCCCCGCGACTACAGCGAAGCGCTGTATGTGGGGCAGTACTTCCGCGAGGGCATTCCGGTCGTAATGGACCTCACGGCGGTGGCGGACGAGGAGGCAAAGCAGTTCGTGGACTTCGCTGCGGGTCTCATCTGCGGGCGGCGTGGCGACATGGAGCGTCTGAGTCCCAAGGTCTTCCTACTGCTCCCCTCGGGGCTGGCCAAGTCGAATGCAGCCGCGATGAAGGTCGAAGCGACCGCATCGGAATCGTCCTGATCGTGGGCTGGCGAGGGTATGGGCCGCACAAAGACGATCACAGTCAGCGTCCCCATCATGATCCTCGTCGCTCCTACGAAGGGTCACAGTCAAGCACGCATTCTCGGCTGCCATGGCATTCCGGTGGGCCGGGGTTGAGGAACGAAGCTCTGGACCTTCGATCGCCCCCGAGCACGTACAGCGACCGGCCACGACGTGGCGATCGTAGGACTGCATCTGTGCGGCGGCGTGGCATCACGGTCGGCGTGTTCGTGTGGGTGTGGTGTGGGGTGAGTACGGCGGGCGGTCCGTAGTCCCGCCGCCGGCCGAGACCGGCGCGCACGCCGCACGCTCGGGCGGCATTCGGGCGGAGGGCTGTGTGGCGGTGCCGCCGCCGTACGCCCCGCGACGGCGTCCGCGCGCCGCGCTGCGGCCTGGGCCGGTCACGGCGCGAGCACCGCGCGGGCATCGCCGTAGCGCGGCCCCGCCATATCCAAAGTCGCCCACAGACTCCAACGGCACGCCGCCCCGCTGCCGACCGCTACGTGACCTGCTGATACCTCGGATCGACGCAAGCCGCTCCGCCCCAATCGACCACTCGGCCTCAAGGAGGCGCTCCCGGCGATTAACGGTCCTATCAGCGACTATGCCAACCTCTACGCCATGCGCATCAGATCCGGAACCAGAGACGACGCCGAGCGCATCGCAGAGCTCCACACTCGTAGCTGGCTGACCGCCTATGCCGAGATCATGCCCGCCAGTTACCTGGATGGGCCCCTGCTCGACGAGCGCAAGGCCATGTGGAGCACGCGGCTCGCCACTGTCACCGCGGAACAGGATCACACCCGCTGCCTGCTTGTTGCCGTCGATGGCAACGCCCTTCTGGGGTTTGCCTATCTCGCAGTCGGAACCGACGGGCGCATCTTGCTCGACAACCTGCACGTCCAGCCGGAGCGCAAGCAGTCCGGCATCGGCCGCCAACTCGTCTACCACGCTTTTGGCTGGGCCTCCGAGCAACACCCTGACAAGACGGTCTATCTGGAGGTGTTGCGCGACAACGTCGCCGCGATCACCTTCTACCAGCGTCTTGGCGGCCAGCCCACCAAAGAGTTCTTGGAACGCTTCTCCGCAGGGTTCGAACTACCCGTCATCGAGTACATATGGGGTCCT
Source organism: Streptosporangium brasiliense (assembly GCF_030811595.1). Taxonomy (NCBI): domain Bacteria; kingdom Bacillati; phylum Actinomycetota; class Actinomycetes; order Streptosporangiales; family Streptosporangiaceae; genus Streptosporangium; species Streptosporangium brasiliense. Next base: position 986,115 of record NZ_JAUSRB010000002.1, on the reverse strand, counting down.
GGCATCGTCCGAATTCTTGCCGACAACCGTTCCACCACCGATCGGCTTGCCTCCTAGAAGTCTCCGGCGGGGGCACTCTGACTCCGGGATGATCAGGCGCGTGGGGTGCGCGCGTCGCGCGACAAACACCAGGTCGCCGGCGAATCATCGTGCCATTAGCGTGCCATTAAGGGCGGTAACGAGAAGTCAAGCACGGTCACTCACGACCGGCCGAAAGCCCTGCTAACCGTCTCACCTGCCGTACTCGATGCACTTCCCAAGCTGACAGCGCGGGTTCGATTCCCGTCGCCCGCTCCAATAGAGAAAAGGCGGGTCAGGGACATGGCCTCGACCTGGCTGATCTTCTTGGGCTCGTTGCCGATCTTCCGTGTGGCTAACGTGCAATCAGATGGATCAGCCGTTCCGGCGAGCCAATTGCCGCACGAGGCGCGAGACCGCCCATGCCTGGAACCAGCCCGCGCCCATGAGGAGCAGGACGAGCATGATCGGATTCATCAACTCGATCGGCAGCAGGTCCCATGCCTGCCAGATCAACCAGCCGAGGGGGAACGTGAGGTACATGAGCGCTACCCCGGACAGCAGGATCGGATCCTGGACTGTCAGCAGGACCACGATCGAAAAGATACCCAGGGCCAGTACGAGGCCGGAGTAGGCGAGAGCAAGGCATCCGACGGGTCCGACCCTGTGGGGCTCTGTCATTCTGGCTCCATGCTTTGGCCTGAACAAGAGCGCCGAGTGTACTCACGGTCTTAACCTGTCCGTCTTCTCGATCATGTGACTGCTCAGCGATATGCCGGTCAATCGCACCGGTGCGTACCCGTTTCTAGGGCGATCAGCGGGAACTCACGGTCACTCGGCCCGCCCCGAACCCTTGCTTTACCAGCTCAGGACGGCAAGATCAGTAGATCATTCCCAAGCTGCCAGTGCCTTGGCTGTACAGCTACGAGTACAGCCAAAAGGACGAACGACGGCGGAACTCGGCGGACGTCTACGGACACCGCGACCGCAGGCCAGAGCCTCTGACCTTGGTCGAACCGACTTCTTTGATCCGCAGGTTCAGGGGTCGGGCTTGGCGGAGGAGTACGCAAGGCGATCTCGGACCAGTCGCTGGCGTTCCGCTGGAAGGCGGTGAGCATTCATCGCCGTCTGTAGAAGATCAGAATCGAATCCGTGGATGCCCATGTGGTCGAGGAGGGGTTCATAGCGATCAGGTCGATCCCGTAGGACCTCCGTGGCCAACCGGAGCTCCAGGCGGACCACCGGGACGCGATGAGAGCCGCACGTGACCACGACGTAGTGCCGCCATGGGCCAGGGCCAACGCATTCCATCCCGTCCGAGTCGACTTGCCGCTCGACGGTGCTGATCTCTATCTTCACTCCGTTGATCTCGTACCTGGCGAAGTACTGCATAGCCTCCGAGATCCAGGATGCCGGGTAAAGGCAAGGGAACGTTGAGAGGGCGGTGGCAAACGTGTCCACATCCTCTCGTCGGGCCATCAGGACGTCGATGTCTCCGGCCGGGAGATGGACACCCTGCAGGAGAGCAGCACTGGTGCCGCCCACCCGATAATCGAGGTCGGCGTCTGCGGCTCTCAGGGCCGTAAGTGCCGTGTCCAACGTGGTTGTGACGTCCGTCAGTCGCAGAGATGGTCCGCCGTCGCCCATGGGGTCAGAGTATCGATCACGGTGTGGGACCAGAAGTCCTGCGGGCTCAAGCGGGAGCCCCTTTTGGGAGCCACCCGCGTGTACGGTGGCGGGCTTCTGCGGACGGCATTGAACGGTGGAGTCGCCGCTGTACGAGGCGGCGAACGGCTGTGAACGCCGGTGAAGACCGTTTGTGGACCTTGTGAACAGAAGGTCGGAGGAGCCCACCCAGTTGCAGCTCCAGTTGCAATCCAGCGCTGTTCAGTGCCTTTCCAAGGTAGGTCGGCCGGATGCGTCGGTCCACCTGGAACCGATCGGGACGGGCAGGATCAAGCTGCTGATGCGGTTTGGTGCGTATGACGCCCCGCGCAGATGAACGCCCTCACGATCGCCCGTCTGTGGCCGGCCACAGTGGGCGGCTGGGGGCGATCGGAGGTCCGGGGCTCCGTTCCTCAGCCCGGCCCACCGGACGCCGTGGCTGACGTGCCCGTTGCGTGTCCGATGGGCGGGCCGTTGCGTGCCTGATGGGGAGGGCCGTTGCGTGTTCGATGGGGAGGGGAAACAGGGGAAAGCGGGGAGCTAGGGGGACGCGAGCTACGTGCTGAGCTGCGTCTTTGCAAGTCGAGCAAGATCGACATGCGTCTTTGCGATCAGCGGGAGCCGTTAGGGTGGGGTCGACCGGCGGGACGTCCCGCTATTGGCTGCCTGACGTCGCGGAGCTGTGATCCGTGCGGGCTGGGGACGCCCTACAGGGATTTCGGGGTAGCGAGGCTTGCTCAGGACGGACCGCGAGGGTGTCGTCCGGCGGTGATGTTCGCCGCAATGAGCAGCCCGGCAGGGATGACTGCGAGAAGGAAACCGCTCGGTCCGATCAGGCTGACGGCCAGCGCTGCCCAGGCGAGGATCACCCAGCCGACGTACCCGGGAACGCGTTGTCCCTGCCGCCCTGCCCGCGCCACCAGTAGCCCCAGCAGCACCAGCACCACGACGAATCCACCGGGCAGCGCCCAGAACGTTGCCACCGAGTCGCTGTCCGCGGCACGGTTGCGGAGGTCCCCGGCGAGCCAGCTGGACCAGGGGGCTAGGCGGGCGAACACGGCGGTGTGCGCCACGGCGATCAGGATCATGGTTCGGCCGGCCCAGATGGTGAGCCGACTCGGGGGCGCGGACAATGCGGATGCGTGGGCCGCGTGTGTGGAGCTCATGGTTGCCAGCTTCTCCGGGTCGCGGTCCGGTGCCCTCACCCGCAGGGGGGATGCCGCTCCCTCGCTCCGGGGAGTGGCACAGGTGCGGCGCCTACGGTCGCAGCCGTGGTCGACTCTTTTCGCCACGGCGCCAGGACGGCAGTAACTCGCGCTCCAGACCCGCGCCGCCAACCTGTACAAGTAGGCCGTTCTGGGAGCCCCCTGAGAGCCACCTGGACGGACGATCACGAACTGAGCCGGACGGACCTGAACGGCGGGGCGACGGCCGACCAGCACGGCGAACGACCCCGAACGGCAATGTAGATCGTTTGGGGACCTGCGGATCAGAAAGTGCTGATCATGGAGGCGTTAGTCCGTGGCTGAGCTCTCACCAGGAACAATCGAGTTGTGAGATCCCAGGACCCCTCTTCTGAGGGCGGCCCGGCTCTGTCCCGCCGACGCTCGAACTGAACTCGGTGTTGGCGTGCCCGACGTGCTGGAGTGCCTGAAGCACGACGAGTGGGAGACGGCCCTTCTCCTTCTCGAAGAACTCGGTGACGGCCCGCCGCCCGCCGCCCGCCGCCCGCCGCCCGCCGGGCATGCGGCCTGGGGCCGGTCCCGAACGGCGGCGGGACTCAGGCGAACGGCGGCGGGAGTCAGGGCCGCGCGCCGTACGCAGCATCCGCCGTACGCAGCATCCGCCGTACCAAGCCGCATCCGCCGGACCAGGGACGCGCCGCTGCCGCACAGGTGCCACACGCCGACCGCCATGCTGTGGCCGGCCATCACACGGGGTGGGGCGATCGGCGGTCCGGGACTCCGTTCCTCGGCCCCGGCCCGCAGGGAAGTTCCTCGGCCCCGGCCCGCGGGGGAATCGGGTCACTGTCCTGCCTGCCGCTGATGTCCTGCGGTACATCGGGAAGGTGCCGGGCGTGACCAGAGATCAGGACAAGGTGTCCTTGATCACGATCTGGCCGTCTTCGATGACGAACTTCTGGTTGGTGTTGCTGGGGTCGCACTGCCACAGATACACCTGGGTGCCGTTGCCGCGGCCGTTGGTGGCGTCCAGGCACAGGCGGTTGCCTGAGTAGAGGGTGGACCTGAGGATGATCAGGCCTCTCTGGACGACCCAGAGCTGGTTGGCGTTACCCAGGCACTGCCACTGGTAGACCCGGGTGCCGTTGGCCCGGCCGTTGGAGGAGTCCAGACACATCACCTGGCTCTTGCCGATGGTGTCCTCCACCTTGATGAGGCCGCCCTCGATGACGAACTTCTGGTTGGCGTTGTTGCTGTCGCACTGCCATTGGTACATCAGGGTGCCGTTGCCGCGATTGTTGCTGACGTCGACGCACATTGGGGTCCCGACCAGGGGGGTGCGGTCGGCGGGCCGGTGCGCAGAGGCCACGGCGGGCAGGGTGGTGAGTGTGCCCACCGCAGCGGAGATGACGGCGACGGCTAGCAGACGGCGAGCAAGCATGGTGCCTCCCAAGAGAGTTGATCAAGACTCAAGCACCATGTCATGACTGACAGTCATTGATCAATTACTCTCCGCACATACCCTCCGCGTGGCGGAATGTGACATCAGTCAGGGAGGCGGAGCTGTGACGGCTGTCGGGTCTGGACTGGACGATTCCGCAGCCAGGTGGCTTCAACTCCAGCGTCTACGCCTGGGCGGATTCGATCCGTACCCGTCGGACGGCCATCGCGCCGTTCGGTACAAGGGCTACGGGCGCGTCCCGATCGCCTGTTCAGGTGCGCCCCAGGCGGGACGGGAAAGATCAGCGTACGGCTTTGCGGGCAGGACGGCAGGGGCTCGAATCTTCCGGGGCCGTCCCACGTCGGAGTGGCGCACACCGGTCTCCGTGAATCCCGGAACGCTTCATTCGGCGCCAGCGGGACAGAAATGGCTCAATGGTGTCAACCGGACGCCTTTACGCCCCGTCTCTCCTGTGCCCCGTCTGTCGCAACAGGAGTCGTTTTGCGCATCCCCTTGATTCTCTCGGGCGCCGCCCTGGTCGGCGGCCTGATCCTGTTCTGCCAACCGGTGCATGCCGTCGTCTCCGAGCTGCGGCAGAGCGCGGTCGTCGGCACCGACATCGTCGATTACCGATGCACCACAACCGGCGTGGCCGAGAAACAAGACATCAAGGTCAAGGTCGAGCTGACGGTGCCGGCCGACGCTACGACGGGCCAGCCGATGACCATCGGCTGGCGCGGAACCTACGTCGACGACACCACCGCGCTGAGGGCGCCCACCGCGGGACTGGCCGACGGCACCAAGCTGTACGCGTACGCGTCCATCAGCGGGCTCGCCGGGTTGACCTCCGCCACCGGAGTGGGCGAGCTCGCCACCCTCGGCGTGGGCCGGATCGTTCCCCTGCCGACGGCCGTGGTCCCGCTGAGGACCGAATCCTCCGACGCGGGCACCGCGACGGTGAAGCCTGCCGCCATCAACTTCGGGACCGGGCCCAAGGGGCCGTCGATCCAGTGCGAGGTGCAGAACAGCGCGGCCCTGACGACCTACCCCCTCACCGTCGCTTCCGCGGACGGCCGGCCAACCGATGACGTACAGGTGACCCCGGACCCACAGGCGACCCATGCCGTCACGGCGACCGCGGATGATCAGTCATCCGATTCCGTACCGGTGACTTCGAGCCCGGAGCCGGTCCAAGGGGAGGAAAACGGCAGGATGTTCAAGACGCCGACAGGGGGAGCCGCGACCGGAGGCGGCGGTGAGTCCGGCCCCGACGGGCGAGCGCTCGTGTCGACCGGTCTCCTCATCACCCTCGCTGCCGCCGTCGGACTCCTGCTACGCCGTCGCACCCTTCAGGGGGTGATCGCCCAGTTCCCAGGCGATGACCACTCAGCTCCCAGGGGATGACCGCTCGGCGTCTCCCAGGGGATGACCGCTCGGCGTCCGCCTGTGGCCGACCGCCACGTCCGCGGCGTGGAAAGACGTGGAAGGAGGGCCTGGAAGGCGTGGGAGGAGGGCGCTGGGCCGGGTGCCGTCCTCTGCCCGACCGGGTCGGGAGAGCTCCCCGCGAGTCATCCGCACATGCGGTGGAGTGGTGCGGGCGAGACAGGGCCGGCTCAACCCGGTCGGACAGCCCGAGCAGGTCAGTGGCAGCGGAGGTCCAAGCCCGCGCCGGTGCCGTCGTTCAGTTCCACGATCACCGTCCGGCTGCTGTAGGCCGCGCGCTTCGACGGCTGCCGGGTCCACACCGTGACGTTCGGCCGGCCGGTCTCGACACCCGCGATGTCCGCCTGGTCGTAGTAGTCCGTGAGCTCGTCGACGGACAACTCCGTACTCAGCATGAACCGGGCGCGGTAGTCGCAGTGGTTGCCGTTGCCGCGCAGTGCGATGGAGCCCTCCGCGCCCTTGTCCGCCCAATACGTCTTCGGTGGTAAGGGGTAGCTCTCGAACCTTCCGATCAAACTGTCGAGCTTCGCGTCGTTGGCCCACATGGGGACCTTGACGAGAAGGAACAGCCCGATCACCGGCAGGAGCGCCACCGCCAGACAGCCTCCCTTCGCGCCGCGCCAGAAAGACCGCCTGATGGGCGGTGCTTCCAGCGGTGCTTCCATGGGAGCAGCGGGAGCGTTCTGCACGGCACCATCCGACGTCGGCCTATGTCACGTGTCACAGGATAGACATCCTTCGGTCCGTGAAGCTTCCTCGGCGGGGCCGCCTCCATCACCGTTCCAGGCAGCAGGGATCCCATCACACGTGCTCAGGGCGCGTCTCGTCCTTGATCGTATTTCTCGGCGGATCAGAGAGCACGGACGACACATCCCGAATAGGGTCCATAGGTGAACCTTGTCCGCGTGGCTCTCGTCATGATCGCCGTGATGGTTCTCACCGGATGCGACCTCGCGGAGGACCGGACCACACGTCTGGATCATGTCGCCGGCGCTTCCTGCCCGAAGGGCCCCGAACCGGACCGGTCCCTGCCACGCCAGACGCTTCCCGATGACTTTGTGCCGGTCCAGGTCATCCGCTGCCGCTGGGAGTCCCGCTACCTGCCCGGCAAGGGCCGCTGGGCGGTCGTGATCGAGGAACATGCCGATGGTCCGGCGGCCGACGAGCTGACGGCCGAGCTGCGCCGCCCGTCCGAGAGATCGATATTCGGCCAGGACTGCACCATGGAGCTGATTCTGGTCGACTATTTCGTCGTGGTGGACGCGTCGGGCAGGGCGGTGCTGCCGGACCTGCCGACCACTGTGTGTCGGAAGCCGTTCCGTTCCGCCCTCGACGCCATCCGCCGCCTGCCGTACCGGGTCGAGAAAGCGATATCCGTCCGGAGGATCGAGAGCGAAAAGGCCTTCCGGGCCGGCTGCGGCGACAAGTACATGGACGTGATCCTCACCGTCTCCCGGCTACGGACGGAGCCGCCTCAACCGCGGCAGGCGCGGCAGATGTGGAATCCCGCGCCGAAGGGACTACGCGTGTGCGTCTACCGCACCGTGGACAAGGCCAGAGGCACGATCGAGGGAAGGTTCGAATCCATGCGCATCCTCAAGGGCCGCAGCCTGCGCACCCTGCTCACCGCTCTGGACAGCGCGCCGGCCACCGACTGCCCGAGCGACCACACCCGGTTCGCGGTGCTGGACACCGGCTTCAGAGAGGCATATGCCGAGCTTGATGGCTGCCGCAACCTCGTGCGCCCCGACGGGTCCTTCGGCCGCCTCACTCCAGACGCCGTGGCGCTCCTCGCCGGTTGACCCCACCCGCCGGTTGACCCCACCCGCCGGACGCGCCAGTGGTCCCGCCGGACGCGCCAGTGGTCCCGCCGGACGCGCCAGCGGTCTCAGCCCGGCGCGCCAGAAGTCCTAAGCTGTCCGATCATGCGCTCCTTCCTGTCCGGCGCCGGCCCCCGGCGATCTCTCCGGAGTCTGGCTGTCCTCACGCGATGGGCCCTCCTGGTGGCCGTGTGCCTTGCCGTCCTGCCGTCCGGAGTGGCGCAGGCCGCTCCGCCCAAGAACCCGTTGCTGAAGATCGGCAGGCTGGCGGCCGCATCGTGCCCGGAGCCGCCGCTCATCGACGGAGGCATGCCTCGGACGCGCGAGTATCTGACGGCGTCCATGAAATGCCTGAACGGATTGTGGTCCGCTCACCTCGCCCGCGCCGGGCTGAGGTTCCGCGAGCCCACGGTCCGCTTCTACGAAGAACCCGCCCAGCGCGTGTGCGGAGTGCGCTGGCCCGCCAACGCGGCGGCCTTCTACTGCACGGAACGGGCCACGCTGGTGTTCCCGCTCACCGGTAGCTGGATCGAGGGCCGGACCGATCTGTATCCCCTCAAGGTGGCGGCCCATGAATACGGCCACCACCTGCAGAGCCTCACCGGCATCAGGGACGACTACGAGGCCCGCGCCCGCTCCGACCGGGCCCACCGGGCCGAGCTCGGCCGCCGTTACGAGCTCCAGGCGGACTGCCTGTCCGGCGTGTTCCTGGGCAGCGTGCGGCGGTCTCTGCCACGTACCGAGCAGGACTGGGAGGCGCTGTCCGGCGCGCTCCGCGCCAGCGGTGACATCGGCGACTACCGCACCCACGGCACCGGCGCCAACCGGGTCCGCTGGTTCGATCGCGGCTACCGCGCGGTCTCCCCGGCCGCCTGCGACACATGGGCCGCCACGCCGTCCATGGTGTCCTGACCCGCTCCGCCGGGGCGGCCCGCACCGGCTGCAAGGCAGCGCCCTCACCGGCTGAGCGCGTTCCACAGCGTGGTGAACTCCTCCGCCGTCAGCTGGTTCAGGCCGAAGTCGTCCGGATAGATCGGGCCTTCGGCCAGGAAGCCGTGCTCGTCCTCGATGTGACTCCACGAATACCGGCGGGCGAGGCCGTCCGATCCCAGCTCGGCATGCCTGACGGGCCAATACTCCCCGCCGTCGTCTATGACGGTCTCGAACAGCCACACATGGCCGTCGTCGTCCACCCCGTGCCAGTACCAGTGGGGCCGGTCACTCTCGTCGAGCGCCCGGATCGTCTCCTTGCGCCGGTCCTGCAGCATTGTGCTCCTCGATGTCAATCAAATGGCGATCAGGGACGCATACTCTGCCCCTGTTATGTTGCGTGTTCTCGGTCCGCTCCAGGCGGAGATCAACGGTCGTGCGGTGGATCTGGGCACCTCCCGGCAGCGGGCCGTGGTGGCCAGGCTGGTCGCCGCGGGCGGACATGTGGTCTCCACCGATCGTTTCATCGATGACCTGTGGCGGGGGCAGCCCCCGCCCAAGGCGCTGGCCGCCCTCCAGGTGTACGTGTCCAACCTGCGGCGGGCGCTCGAACCCGACCGGCCGCCCCGGACGCCCGCCACCGTGCTGGTCAGCGCCGCTCCGGGCTACCGCCTCCGGCTGGAGCCCGGAAAGGTGGACGCCTGGGTGTTCCCCGGTCTGGTCGACTCCGCCACGGCGGCGCTCGCCTCGGGCGACGGGACGCGGGCGCTCGACCTGGCCGACCGGGCGCTCGCGCTGTGGCAGGGCCCGGCCTACGCGGAGTTCGCCGACGACGAGTGGGCGGAGCCGGAGACGGCGCGCCTGGAGGAGCTGCGGCTGGTCGCCGTGGAGTGCCGGGCGGAGGCCCGGCTGGTGCTCGGACGCAACGCGGAGATCGAGCTTGAGCAGCACGTCCGCGCGCACCCGCTCAGGGAGAACGCCGTGCGTCTGCTCGCCCTGGCTTACTACCGGGCCGGGCGGCAGGCGGACGCGCTGGCCGCGATCAGGAAGGCCCGCGAGACCCTGGCCGGTGAGCTCGGGGTGGACCCCGGGCCGGCGCTGCGCGGGTTGGAGGCGGACATCCTGGCCCACGCGGGCTCCCTGCGCCGGGAAGCGCCGGTGGTCTCCGGCTCCCCGGTCCGGGAAGCGCCGGTGGTCTCCGACTCCCTGCGCCGGGAAGCGCCGGTGGTCTCCGGCTCCCCGGTCCGGGAAGCACCGGTGATCTCCGGTCCCCCGGCCGCCGCCCGAGTCCCCGGGCGGGCCGCGACTCCGGTGCCCGGGGGGATCACCGGGCAGACCACGGCGCCTGGGCCGACGCCGGCCGTACGTCAAGGGCCGGCGCGGGCCGTGCCGCGGCGCCCCGAGAAGGGCGACGGGCGGGTCCTGACCTGGACGACGTCCGAGGAGGGCGGGCTGATCGGCCGTACGGCGGAGCTGGCCGCGCTCCACGCCGTCGCCGGGGCGGCGGGGCTGCGCACGGTGTGGCTGGGCGGGGACGCGGGAGCCGGCAAGAGCACGCTGGCCGGGGCGTTCGCGGAGAGCCTGGCGGGCCAGGGATGGCTGACCGCCGCGGGCCGGTGCCCGGAGACGGACGGCGGCGCGCCGCCCGCGTGGGCGTGGAGCGAGGTCCTGCGCGGGCTGGCCGCCGAGCGGCCGCCGGCCGATGACGTGGCGGTACGGCTGGCGCCCCTGCTGGCCGACGACACCCCGGCCACCGGGCGGTTCCTGCTGGCCAGAGCGGTGGAGGACTACCTGGCGCAGGTCGCCGGGGCCGATACGCGCCTGCTGGTCGTGCTGGAGGACGTGCACCGCGCCGACGAGGAGACGCTGCGGTTGCTACGCCATCTGGCGGTACGGCTCGCGGCGGCGGAGATCATGATCGTTGCCACCTACCGTCCCGCCGAGGCCGCCGACCATCTCGGCGCGACCTGGGCGGCCCTCACCGGGCGGCACACCCACCGCCTCGACCTGCACGGGCTCAGCGACGACGGGGTGGCCCAGCTGCTGCGGGAGCGCTCGGGGCGGGAGGTCGACCCGGTGACCGCGCGCACCGTGGCGGAGCGGACCGGCGGCAACCCGCTCTTCGTGTGCGAGACCGCGCGGCTGATCGCCACCGACGGGACCCCGGCGGCCCGGGCGCTGCCGCCCGGCGTGCGCGACCTGATCCGGCGCAGGATCGCCCGGCTGCCCGCCACGGCCCAGACCATGTTGAGGGACGCGGCGATCGTCGGCCGGGACGTCGACGTGGACGTGCTGCTCGCGATGGACGGCGCCGACGAGGACGCGGTGCTGGACGGACTGGAGGCGGGCGTGCTGACCGGGCTGCTGACCGAGCCCGCGCCGGGCCGGGTCCGCTTCGCCCACGTGCTCGTGCGGGAGACCCTCTACGAGGACACTCCCGGCATCCGCCGTACCCGGCTGCACGGCCGGGTCCTCGGCGCGCTGGAGCGCCTCAGACCCGGGGACGTCTCAGCCCTGGGACACCACGCGCTCGCGGCGGCCACCACGAGCACCGCGGGACGGGCGGTGCCGTACGCGGTGGCGGCGGCGGAGCGGGCGGCGGCCCTGCACGCCTACCGGGAGGCAGCGGGCCTCTATCAGGGAGCGCTCGATCTCGTGGACGACGACCACCGCCGGTTCGACCTGCTCTGCCGACTGGTGGGCGTGCAGGCTCACGAGGGCAACGTGATGGCCGCCAGGGAGAACCGGGAGCGGGCGATCGCGGTGGCGCGGCGGCTCGGGACGGGGCTCATCCGCGCGCTGACCGCCTACGAGGCCCCGGTGACCTGGTCGATCCAGCCGGACCGCCGGATCGACGAGGCGTTCGTCGCGGCGGTCCGGGAGGCGCTGGCGGGGGACACGGCGGGCGAGGACGGCGACGAGGCCCGTTGCCGGTTGCTGGCCACGCTCACCTTCGAGCTGGAGGGGCACGACGACGAGGTGTGCGAGTCGTCCAGCGCCGAGGCGCTGCGGCTGGCCCGGAGGCTGGGCCGTACCGAACTGGTCTGCCTCGCGCTCAACGCCCGCTACTTCGTCCTGCTGACGCCGCACCGGCGTGACGAGCTGGAGGCGGTGGGCCGGGAGCTGGTGGAACTGGGCGAGCGTGCCGGGCTGCCCGGCTACCGGATGCAGGGCCACCACGCCCTCTACATGGTGAGCCTCGGCCGCAACGACCTCCCCGCCGCGCGCCATCACGCGGACCGGGCCCTGGAGTACTCCACCAGTGGTCAGCTCGGCCTGGCACTGAGCGTGCTGTCGATGCTGGACACGCTGGTCCTGCTGATCAGGGGCGAGTTCGAGCGGGCGGAGCGCTCCTATTCGACGGTGGCCGAGCGGATGGCCGCCACCGGGGGCGCCAACGCCACCGGCATCGGCATGGTGGGCCGGTTCCTGTCCCGGCTGGTGGGCGGCCTGCCGCAGGACATCCCGGAGATGATGGCCATGTACGGGTTCATCCCGGATGACGTCTCCGAACTGCTGGTCCGGGCTCTGATCGCCGAGGGCAGGCACGAGGAGGCCCGGACGTTCTGGGAGCCCGGCTGGGCGGCGCGGAAGGACTACTACTGGCTGATACGGATGGCGCTGCGCGCGGAGAACGCGGTCGCCCTGGGCGACCGCGAGGTGAGCGAGCGGTGCTACCGGGAGCTCCTGCCGTGGGACGGCGAGCTGGCCGGTCTCTCCTCCGGGTCGGTCACCATCGGGCCCGTCGCGCACGTTCTGGGAGATCTCGCCGAGTCGCTCGGCCGGGACGGGTCGGCCCACTACGCGACGGCGGAGCGCGTCGCCGAGCAGGCCGGCTCCTCGCACTGGGCCCGCAGGGCGGCCCGGGCCCGCGCCGCGGCCGCTGCCGCACTCGGGGACCGGTGCCCGGAGCCCGGACGGTAGCCCGGCCCCGTCGGGAGCGGCTGGGCACCAGCCGTGACCAGCCGACGTCCCACGCCCGATGTCCGGAGCCCGGGGCTCAGTCTCCGGTGTCCCACGCCCGGTGCCCGGTGCCCGGTGGCTAGTCTCCGGCGTCCCACGCCTGCTGCCTGTTGCCTGCTGCCTGCTGCCTGCTGCCTGCTGCCCGGTGCCCGGTGCGCGCCCGCCGTACGGTGCCCTGGAGCGGGCCGGGGCGCGGCTCAGACCTCGGCGAGAGGGCCGAAGACGAGCAGTTGGCGGCGCCGGTGGCCGCCGCGCAGCAGGGAGAGCAGCACCGTCAGCACGGGCCCGGCCAGCCTGCGGAGCCTGGCGAGCTCCGCCGGCCTGGCGTACTGCTCGATCCTCGGCAGGTCGACCCTGATGTTCCCGCCCTTGCGGACGGCGTCCTCGACCCGCTTCCAGTCGGCCACGGACACGTACTTCGTGATGATCGGGAAGAGCAGCCGCTCCTCCTCCTCGATGTGCTCGTCGAGCATGTCGGCGAGTCGGGTGAGCGAGACGGCGAGCGCGCGGGCGTCCCCGCCGGAGGCGAACGCGGTCACCTGGCTGTTGATCTCGGCCAGCAGGGGGTCCAGCTCGGAGTGGTCGTCGCTAAGGTCGCGCAGGTCCACCTCGGCGCCGGCGGCCCGCTCGATGACGGGCCAGAGCACCTGGTCCTCCATCGTGTGGTGATGGTGGATGCCATGGCACAGGGCCGTGACGAATCCGGCGATGGCGGCGGCGCGGGCCCGGGTGGCGGACTGCCGGCCATCGGCCAGATCCGTGGCCAGCCGGGCCAGCCGGCGGACGTCGCCGCGCATGGCTCGATGGGTGATCTGGAAGCCCAGCAGTTCGGGGGTCTTGGGGGCCATCGCGGGTGTCTCCTCGGTCGGTACGGCTTGCTACCCGGCCATGGTGTGACGGCCCGCTTATGACTTACTTGGTGATTTCTTATCGGATGACCGGGTCTGCCGGACAGCGGTCCCGCGCCGCCCGCTCTCACCGCATGTCCCAAGCGCGCCACGGAAAGTATTCGGAGCCGCCTGCCCGCCGGTTCGGCGGCCTCCGCCGTACGATTCGGAAGGCGGCCCGGCGGATGATCGTCACCCCGCCGGCCGGAAGGTCCTCCCCCCGCCCTGCCGACGCGCAGGGACAAGTGCACAGGAAGCGCAGACACAGCGCAGATACGGGGGGAAGGCATGCGCAGCAGCGCCATCGCCACAGTGGTCGCCGTGCTCGGGACGGTCGTCGCGACCGCGGGATCCGGGGCGGCCGTCGCCGGGACCGGGCCCAGGGGCCCTGAGCCGGTCTACGTGTTCAACCTCCACGGGGCCGAGGAGGGGCGGGCCGACCAGCGGCCGACGGACCTGGTCCTCTCCGAGAACAGCTCCATCAGCGAGGTCACCTGGAGCAAGTGGGGGCCGCAGGCGGCGCTCGGCACCGGCAAGCTGACCGGGACCTGGTGCCTGCCGGACTGCGAGACCGAGCCGTACACCGCGACGGTCCTGCTGGGCAGCGTGCAGCGGATGAAGGGGAAGAGATACTTCGCCCACTTCGGCGTCTCCGGCGACTTCCCCGAGCCCGAGGACCACATCGGCGCGCTGATCGGGGAACTGCCCACGCCTGAGCAGGCGGGCCGGACCAAGCAGGCCGACCGGACCGAGCGGACCGACCGGGCCGACCGGGCCGACCGGGCCGAGCAGACCGGTCGGGCGGAGCACTCGGGCCGGGCGGAGCAGGGCGGCCGGACGGAGCAATCCCGTCGGGCGGAGCACTCCGGCCGCGCCGAGCAGGCCGGTAGGGCCGAGCGCGGTCCCCGGTGGCGCTGACGAGTGAGCGGTGGCGATCCGGGGGCCGCGATTGATTTCGCATCGCGCTCCCGGGGCGTGTATGGTTACACCTGTCCGCAGCGCGAGAGCGAAGCAGACAGGCCCCTTTAGCTCAGTCGGCAGAGCGTCTCCATGGTAAGGAGAAGGTCTACGGTTCGATTCCGTAAAGGGGCTCAACAGCCTAAAAGCCCTAACCATCCGGTTAGGGCTTTCGGCTTGGGTGGACCTGAGGGCCACCCGGACAACACTCAAGGCTCCCGGCGAGCAGACGGGCATACTGGGGAAACTCAGGAGCGATGGCCCTGACCTGCACAAGTACGCAGGCACTCTGCGCGTCGGGTATCCTTGCGGGGGTCGGTCGATTTCGCCGGCCCAAGGCGGAGTAGCTCAGCCAGGCAGAGCAAACGGCTCATAATCGTTGTGTCGCCGGTTCAAGTCCGGCCTCCGCTACTACCCTCCCGGGTCCCCTCACAAGGGGAGCTGGGCTGGGTTGTCCTAGTCCCGAACGTAGAAAGGCACTCCCAAGTGGCTGCCACCGACGTTAGGCCGAAGATCACGCTGGCCTGCCAGGAGTGCAAGCACCGCAACTACATCACGCGGAAGAACCGGCGCAACGACCCGGATCGGCTTGAGCTGAAGAAGTACTGCCCCAACTGCAAGACGCACAGGGCGCACCGCGAGACCCGCTAAGTCTCTGCGAAGCCTCCCGGTCCTCGACGGGAGATGGCTACTTCAGTAGCACTCATACTCAACGCAGACCGGCGTCCTCCTCCTGGAGGGCGCCGGTCTGTCGTATCTGCACAGCTTTTCCGCATGGGTGTTGACCACGCTCGACAGCCGGTGCCGGGCGGAGCCGGGCTAGGGTTTCCTGATGGCCGACCCGGGGAATATGCTCCGGAATCTTGTTCTGTTAATGTCGGCCTCACCAGCTCGGTATCCGCAAAGGAGCACGATGGCTCTGAACCGTGATTTCGTCGGGCGGGCGTCCGCGCCTTCCGCGCCCTACGAGGTCAGCCGCGTGAAGATCAAAGAGTTCGCGACGGCGATCGGCGACAACAACCCGGTCTACCGGGACAGGGAGGCCGCCCAGGCCGCCGGACACCCGGACGTGATCGCGCCGCCCACCTTCCCCATCGTGTTCAGCCTGAGCGGCGGGTCGGTCCTGGCGGACCCCGAGCTCGGCCTGAACTTCGCCATGGTCGTCCACGGCGAGCAGCGCTTCGAATACCAGCGGCCGATCCACGCCGGTGACGAGCTCGTCACCGTCTCCACGGTGACCGACATCCGCAGCGTCGGCCGCAACGAGCTCGTCACCGTCAGGAGCGATGTCACCACCGTCGACGGCGAGCCCGTGTGCACGGCCTACAACACCATCGTCGAGCGTGGAGGGGCGGCCTGAGATGGCAGCGACTGTCAAATACGACGAGGTCGAGACGGGCCAGCAGATCCCGCCCGTCGACTACCCGGTCCGCCGCGCCAACCTGGTGATGTACGCCGGCGCCTCCGGCGACTTCAACCCCATCCACTGGAACGAGCGCTTCGCCAAGACCGTCGGCCTGCCCGACGTCATCGCGCACGGCATGTTCACCATGGCCCAGGGCGGAAGGTTCGTCACCGACTGGGCCGGTGACCCGGGCGCGGTCGTCGACTACGGCGTGCGCTTCTCCTCCATGGTGGTCGTCCCGGACGACGAGCAGGGCGCGGTGATCACGGTGAGCGGCGTCATCGAGGAGAAGCTGGAGGACAAGCGCGTGGTGGTCGCGCTGACCGCCAGGTCCGGCGACTCCCGGGTGCTCTCCAAGGCCCGCGCGGTGGTCCAGCTCGGCTGACCGTCCTGGCCACGGAGGTCGAGTAGCCGTCGTGACCACGGAGGTCATCTACAGCCGGCCGTCCTGGCCGCAGGGGTGGAGTACAGTCGGCCGTCCTGATCGCGGAGGTCGAGTAGCCGTCGTGACCACGGAGGTCATCTACAGCCGGCCGTCCTGATCGCGGAGGTCGAGTACGGCTGGTCCGGCTCCCGGGCCGGGGGGGCTGATTCTTCCCCCGGTCCGTGGGTAGCGTCCGGAGATGAGCGAAGTACCACCTCACGTGACGGGGCTCGCCGAGCAGCGGGCCAGGGCGCGGGCCGGCGGCGACCACGCCGGGGCCGACGCGCTCCGCGACAAGATCGAAGCCGAGGGCTGGCTCGTCCGTGACACCGCGGACGGTTTCGAACTGGTCCCCCGACCCCCCTTCGAGGTGTGGCCGACGGTGAGCTCCGTCCCCGAGACGGGGGCGGGCGGCCGGCGGTCCGGACGGGCCGGTCCCGTCGGCTCCGAGCCCGCCGGCCGGGACAGCGCCTCCATGGACGCCGGCCGGGTCGCCGAGGCCGCGGCCCCGGAGGCCAGGCCCGAGCGGCTCGACGACCTGAACGCCGAGCGGGTCGCCGCGGCGGAGGCGGCTCCGGAGCAGAAGCCCGAGGGTTCCGAGCTCGTCGGCCGCGCCGACGAGCACCGGGGTCACCCCGAGTGGGACGACCATGAGGGCCACCCCGAGCGGATGGTCTCCTCCCAACTGCTGTGGGACGGGAGCCTGTCGGTGTCGCGCCTCGACGAGTCGATCACTCCCGCCGAGCACGCGGAGCCCGCCGCGCCGCCCACCGTGACCGTCGGCCTCCTGGTCGACGGCTGGCCCGATGACCTGCGCGAGTGCGTCCGTGCCCTGGTGGCCCGCACCGAGGCCAGGATCATCGGTCTCGACCTGGGCGACGTCGACGGCGCCGGCGCCGTCCTGCACGAGCTGGTCCAGGAGTTCCCCCGCCGGGTCGAGGCGTGGCACGTGGCCGAGGCCCCGCACTGGAGGGGAGGCACGGCCGGGTGGGGCGAGAGCCGTACCAAGCTGCTCAAGCTCGACACCTCCGACGTGCACGTCGTGATGGAGACCTCCACGATCCTGGACGGCGACGCGATCACTCCGCTGGTCCGGACGCTGACCGACGACGTGGCCGCGGCGGGCTGGAAGGGTGTGAACCCCGGGGCCGACGGTCACCACTGGCATGACGCGGAGCCCGGCGAGGTCCGCGGGCTGCTCGGCCACCTGTTCGCGGTCAGGCGCGACGCCGCGCTCGCGGCCGGCGGCTTCCCCGCGGGGGCCCGCTACTACCGCAACGCCGACCTGGAGTTCTCCCTCACGCTTCCCGGCACCCTCGTCGCCCTCGACAAGGACCTGCCGGTCCACCAGGAACGGCACCGCGGCTACCACGACGTCGACCCCGACTACCGCGACAGGGAGTCCCGCCGGACCTACGACCGCGTGCTGAGGCTGCTCCGCGACACCTAGCCGCTCCGTGCCCGTAGGCTGGTCGCGGATTTCGGCCGGGTGGTGGGGAAGCGCATGACTGAGCGGGTTGCAGGGGTACGGCTGGCGCCGTACACGACGTTGGGGCTGGGCGGACCGGCCAGGGCGTTCGTGGCGGCGGGGTCGGCGGAGGAGATCGTCGAGCTGGTGGCCGGGGCGGACCAGGCGGGTGAGCCGGTGCTCGTGCTCGGCGGCGGCAGCAACCTGGTCGTGTCGGACGAGGGGTTCGACGGGCTGGTCGTGCGTGTCGGGTCGCGGGGGATCGAGGTCGACGGGGACCGCTTCACCGTGCAGGCGGGAGAAGACTGGGACGGGCTGGTCGCCCGCGCGGTGGCGGAGGGGCGGTCGGGGATCGAGTGCCTGTCCGGCATCCCGGGGCTGGTCGGCTCCACGCCGATCCAGAATGTCGGGGCCTACGGGCAGGACGTCTCGCAGACGATCACCGGGGTGCGGGTTTACGACCGCAAGGACGGCGAGGTGCGCGACCTGACCGCCGGTGAGTGCGGGTTCGCCTACCGGCACAGCGTGTTCAAGGAGGAGCCCGGGCGGCACGTCGTCCTGGCGGTCACCTACGAGCTGGCCGGGGGAGAGCTGTCCGGCCCGGTCGCCTACAAGGAACTGGCCGGCAGGCTGGGCGTCGCCCTCGGTGAGCGGGTGCCGCCGGCGGAGGCCCGCGCGGCGGTGCTGGAGCTGCGCCGGGGCAAGGGGATGGTGCTCGACGCCGACGACCCCGACAGCCGGAGCGCGGGCTCCTTCTTCACCAACCCCGTCCTCACCGCCGCGGAGGCGGCCGAGCTGGAGCTGCGCGCCCCCGGACACCCCCGGTGGGACATGCCGGACGGCGCGGTCAAGGTCCCGGCGGCCTGGCTGATCGAGAACGCCGGGTTCCCCAAGGGCTACCGCCGCGGCCCGGCGCGCATCTCCACCAAGCACACCCTCGCCATGACGAATCCAGAGATGTCGGCGACGACCGCCGACCTCCTCGACCTGGCCCGCGAGGTCCGGGACGGGGTGCGGGAGAAGTTCGGCGTCACCCTCGTCAACGAGCCCGTGATGGTCGGCACCCACCTCTGACCCGGGCCGGGGAGCGGGAAGGGGCCGTTCCGGGGAATGCGCGGGCGGCCGCGCCTGTTAGGGTCAGATGGAAACACCCGAAGGGGAGTAGTCCCAATCGCGTGATCGACATACTGGCGCCCCGGGCGCCCGGTCGCGCGGGCCTGGCATCCAAGCTGATCCAGGCGGACGAGACCTTCGGCCTGGCAGGCATACACCGATGCTGCCGGGCCGAAGCGTGCCCGTCTCCCGGGTGCCCCCTTCCGGCCCGGCCGCGCGCGCGGAAGGGCAATCCCGTTGGAAGCGTTCTGGATCAGTCTCGCGGTGATCTTCGTCGCCGAGCTCGGCGACAAGAGTCAGCTCATGGCGATGACGTTCGCGACCCGGTTCAAGCCGTGGCCGGTCCTGGCCGGCATCACCCTGGCCACCGCGGTCGTCCACCTGGTCAGCGTCGGCCTGGGCCGGCTGGCTGGTGACCTGATCCCCACCACGGCCATCACGATCATCGCGGGCATCGCGTTCCTCGGCTTCGCCGTGTGGACCCTGCGCGGGGACGAGCTGACCGACGAGGAGTCGCAGAAGGCGCAGCGCACCACCCGGTCGGCGATCATCGCCGTGACCGTCGCCTTCTTCCTCGCCGAGCTCGGCGACAAGACCATGCTCGCCACCATCACGCTGGCCACCCAGCACGGCTGGTTCGGCACCTGGCTCGGCTCGACGGTCGGCATGGTCGCCGCCGACGCGCTGGCCATCGCGGTCGGCCGGATGCTCGGCAAGCACCTGCCCGAGAAGATCATCCGGTACGGCGCCGCCGCCGCCTTCGCGATCTTCGGAGTCGTCCTGCTGGTTGAGCCGCTGCTGGCCTGACGAGGATCCCCCGGCCTCCCCGCGCCGGGGCCCGATCGGCCCTGCCCGGCCGCACCGTGTGGACGCCCCGCGAGCAGGAGAAGGTCCTGCGCGCGGGAGCTCGGCCATCCGCCGCCAGGCGATCATGTAGGTTTCGGCGACGATGTCAGCCGCGTCCTCCGGAGAGGCGCATCGCCTCATGGCGTAGCCGAGAATCTGGTCGTAGGTATCTCGGCATACGTCCTCGAAGCGGACCCTGAACTCTTCATCCACGCGTCATCCTCATCAGTGCTCCCTGGATCGTTTCCTACATGTCCACGGGTGCCGCGAGGATTTCAGGTCCAGCTCAGCCGCGTCGGCGACGGGCGGAGCGCCGGATCCGGCGTGGTTCCCGACAGCCGGCCGGGCCGCTCACCCCGCGTGTCCACCGTCGGCCGGCGCGCCGGCTCCGAACGAGGTGAGCAGGTGCCGCAGGGCGGCGGTGAGCGGCCTGTCGCGGATGGCGAGCGAGGTGACGACGGCCGGTCCGGCCAGCGGCCGGAAGGTCACGTGGTGCGCGAGCGGCAGCCCCGAGACCTCGTAGAAGACCGTCCAGGAGGGCGGCCCCGTCCCGATCTCGGCCAGAGTCTCCTGCAGGCTGGTGAACGGCGGCCCCGGGGGCGGGTCGATCCCGGCCGCGCGGCAGGCACCGGTGATCAGATCGTGGAAGGGCGGGTTCCGCTCCCGGGGGGCCAGCCGCAGCGGCAGGTGCGCGAGCTGCTCCAGGCGGAGCAGGGGCTCGTCCGCCAGCGGATGGGCGGCGGGGAGGGCGACGTACAGCGGGTCGCTCCAGACGCGGATCAGCCGCAGGCCGGGGGCCGAGGTCAGGGCGCGCACGAGCGCGGCGTCCAGCCCGCCGGAGCGCACGGCGGCCAGCCGGTCGGCCAGCGGGGCGTTCCTGAGCCGGACCTGCAGGCCGGGGGCGATGGCGGCCAGCTCGGCCAGGGTGCGGTAGAGCCGGTCCCCCGGGCCGTGCACCGCGCCCAGCCGCAGGATGCCGTCGGCGCCCGCCACGATCTCGGCCGCGACCTGCCGGGTGCGGTCCGCCGCGGCGAGCACGGCCCTGGCCTCGGGCAGCAGGCGCTCCCCGGCGGAGGAGAGCTGGACGTGCCGGGTGGAGCGGTCGAAGAGCGGCAGCCCGAGCTCGCGCTCCAGCCTGCGGATCTGCTGGCTCACCGCGGACTGCACGATGTTCAGGCGCTCGGCGGCCCGGCTGAATCCTCCCTCCTCCGCGACGGCGAGGAAGTACTCCAGCTGCCGGAGCTCCACGGCTCCTCCATTCATCACGATCGGTGATTTCTGCAGGTGACAACTGCTTCTGGTCCGTGAGGTGTTCCCACGCTCGAATGGGAGGCACGCATCTGGAAGGAGTGGGCATGTCATCGAACGACGCGGACACGGGCCGTGCCGTGATCGTCCGCGCGGAGAGCGCCGAGGTGGTGGAGCTGGCGGCGGGCAGCGCGTTCCGGCTGCTGGTCGACGCCAGTGACACCGGGGGCGCGCTCGGCGTCAACCGGCTCACGTTGGGCGTCGGCGCCGACGGAGCCGCCCCGCACCACCACGCGCTGTCCTCGGAGGCGTTCTACGTGCTCGACGGGGTCATGGAGTTCCTCCTCGGCGACCGGCTGGTCACGGTGGCCGGGGGCGACCTCGTGGTGGTGCCGCCGGGGATGCCGCACGCGTTCGGCGCCGCCCCCGATTCGACCGCCGACGTGCTGGTGGTCATGACACCCGGTGTCGAGCGGTTCGGCTACTTCCGGCATCTGGGGCTCGTCGCCCGTGGGCAGGAGCCCCGTGACGGCCTGCCGGCAGTGCAGGCGCGCCACGACGTCCACCCCGTGAGCAGCGCGGCCTGGCAGGCCGCACGGACCCCCGTCACCCGATGAGAACGGACCCCCGTCACTCGATGAAAGAGACGCCGTCGATGTCTTCCACCTCCGCCGTCGGGCGGCCGCCCGCCGTGGCCGCCGGTCCGGCCGCGATCGGGCCGTTCTCGACCGCGGTACGGCTCGGCGCCCTGTTCGGCCCCGCGGTGTTCGGCGTCACCGCGGCGGGTGTCGCGCTGCCCAGTGTCGCGACCGCGCTGCGCGCCGGACCCGCCGCGGTGGTCTGGGTCCTCACCGCGCACGCCCTCGCGCTCGGCGTCGGCACCGCGGTCTTCGGGCGGCTGGCCGACTCCTGGGGGGTGCGGGCCGCGCTCACCGCGGGCTCGCTGCTCCTGGCGGCCGGCGCCGTCTGCTGTCTGGTCGCCCCGGACCTGGGCGTGCTGATCGCCGGGCGACTGGTGCTCGCCGCCGGGTCGGGGGCGATGACCTCCGGCACCTTGGCCCTGCTCGCCGCCACCGATCCGGCCGTCCGGGCCAGGGTGCTGGCCAACTACGGGGGCGTCATGGCGCTGTTCGCGGCCGGCGCCACGCTGGTCGGCGGGGTGGTGACGGCCTGGCTGTCCTGGCGGATCACCCTGGTGCTGCCCGCGCTGTCGCTCCTGGCCGTGCCGTTCTGCCTGGCCCTGGCCACCAGGCCGGGATCGCGCAGGCAGGTGGACGTGGCCGGCGCGGCCCTGCTCACCACCGCGGTCAGCTCACTGCTGCTGCTGATCCAGGCGCGGACGCTGAGCCTGCCGGGCGCGGTCGCGGCGGCGCTCACGGCCGTGCTGGTGCTGTCCTCGGCGGGCCTCGCATGGCGGGTCCGGCGCAGGCCGGACGGTTTCGTGCCGCGCCCGGTGGCCGGCGACTCCGGGTTCTGGACCGCGGCGGCCGTCGGCGTCGGCGTCTACGGCGGCCTGTTCGCCATGATGTACGCGGTGCCCCAGATCCTGGCCAGGTCCCACGGCTGGAGCGTGCTCGCGGTCGGCGCCGCGCTGCTGCCCGGCGCGGTGGTGGGCGCCGTGCTGTCCCGCGTGGCGGGCGGTCTCGGCGCCCGCGCCGGTCGGCGGCTGCTGGCCGGCGCCGCCGCCGTGACGGGCGCCATCGTGGCCGTGGCCGGGGTCGCGGACGGCGGGGCGTGGCCCCTGGTCGCCGGCGCCTCGCTCGCCCTGGCCTCCTTCGCCCTCACCCAGGTGGTGCTCACTGGGGAGATGTCGGCCAGGCTGCCGCTGCCGCTGCGCGGCGCGGGCATGGGGCTGCTCAACCTCGCCTTCTTCGTCGGGGGCGGTGTCGGCTCCGCCGTGGCCGGCGCGCTGGCTCCGTCGATGGGCCTGTCCCGCGTGCTCGTCGTGGTCGCGTGCTTCCCGCTGGCCGCCGCCGTGCTCGCGCTGACGCCGGTGCGCGCCCCGAAGGGCGAGCCGGAGCGCTGACCGGCCGCTCCCCGCGCCGGACGGACCTTCGCCGGCCGTATCCCGCGCCAGCCGCTCCCGGCAGCGGCCGTACCCTTGCCGGTCGGCGCCGGGGGACGCAGGCGCGGGATACGGCCGGCCGTACTCCCGCCGGCCGGTCAGGACAGGCGGCCCTGGATCTCCCGTACGCTGGGGTTGACCAGGGCCGAGCCGTCGGGCAGCACCACGGTCGGGATCAGCCAGGAGCCGCCGCCTAGTTCGGTGATGAGCTCGATCGCCCCCGGCGTCCGGTCGACGTCCACCTCGGTGAAGGGGATGTCCGCCCGGGTGAGCCCCTCCTTCAGCCGGTGGCAGTGACCGCACCAGGGGGCGCTGTAGACGGTGACGGAGGCCATGAATTCCCCATTCAACAGGTGGGTTTGACCGGAATGCTACCTAGCGAATACTCTCCTGTGCCAAGTGGATAGTAATGGTAGACGCAGCAGCTAGGTGACCTGGCTGGCCGCATGAAAGTGGGTCCCCCGTGGCCGATCTCCCCGACGTCGCCCTCACCCGGCGCTCCCTCCTGAGGTCCATCGCCATCGTCGGGGGCCTGGCGGCGGTCCCGGGCCTCGTGACGGCCTGCGGCTCGACCGGCCCGGCGGGTCAGGGGAGCCCGTCCGGAGGGGCGGCGGGCCCCCGCGACGTCCTGAGGGTCGCGCTGCCCTCCTCCATCAGCTCGCTGGACGCGAGCAAGGAGGCGGGCATCATGAACTACGTCGTCGCCCTCCTCTGTCAGGAGGCGCTCGTCGGGGTCGGTCAGGACGGCAGCCTCCAGCCGGCCCTCGCCGAGTCGTGGAGCCGTAAGGACCCGAAGACCTACGTCTACACGATCCGCGGTGGCGTGACCTTCGCGGACGGGACGCCGCTGGCCGCCGACGACGTCGTGGCCAGCCTCGACCTCCATGCCAAGAAGGGCTCCACCTCGGCCTTCGCCTACGCCTACGCCAACGTGGACAAGATCGAGGCCAGTGGGCCGGCCGAGGTCACGATCACGCTGAAGCAGCCCGACGCGTCCTTCGCCTGGACCCCGTCGCCGGGCACCCTGCTCGTGACGGGCCGGAAGTTCATCGAGGCCACCGGCCAGGACATCGGCACCCCCACCGGGAAGATCCTCGGGACCGGGCCGTACAAGGTGACCGAGTTCGCGCCCGACTCGCACGTGACGCTGGAGCGCAACGACGCCTGGTGGGGCGGCAAGGCGCCGTACCGCCAGATCAGGCTGGACTTCATCCCCGAGGAGTCCACCCGGCTGCTCGCCATGCGGGGCGGCTCGGTCGACGTCGCGCTGAACGTGCCCGCCGAGCAGATCGACCAGTGGAAGGCGGTGCCCGGCGTCGAGCTGAAGACGGCCAGCGACCGCTCCCTGGTCACGCTCGCCTTCAACACCGCCAAGAAGCCGTGGAACGACGTCCACGTCCGCCGGGCGGTCGCCCACGCGGTCGACCGGGAGGGCATCGTGCGCAGCGTCCTGCGCGGCCACGGCCAGGTCGCCGCCACCGTCCCCGACCCCGCCCAGTGGGGTGGCGTGCTCGGCGAGGCCGAGGTCAAGAGCCTGTACGAGAGCATCCCGCAGTACGGCTTCGACCTCGCCCAGGCACGTGCCGAGCTGGCCCGGTCGTCGGTCCCGGGCGGCTTCAGCGACGTGCTGACCTATCCCGGCAGCGGGCCGCAGCTCGGCAGGGCCGCGCTCACCCTCGCGCAGAACCTCAAGACCATCGGGATCACCCTGGAGGTCAAGGAGGTCCCGCTGGAGCAGTGGATCGCCGAGCTCGGCAAGCACGCCTCCGGCATCTACCTGGGATGGTACTTCGCGACGACGGGCGACCCGTCGGAATACGTCCAGCAGCTCCTCAACAGCGCCTACGCCGGCGAGAACGGCTCCAACATCGCCGAATACGACAACCCCGAGGTGACCGGCCTGCTCGACCGGGCCAAGGAGGCCGTCGAGGAGGCGGCCCGGGGCAAGCTCCTCGGCGAGGCGCTGGTCAAGGCCGCCGCCGACGTCCCCTACCAGCCGCTGTGGTGGGGGGAGGCGGCGACCGCGTTCGGTCCGGGCGTCGGCACCGGAGAGTTCGGGCCCTACTTCTTCGTCGGCCCCTGGGCCGCCAAGCTCTCCGCCCGCTCATGACCGGGCCGGAGACACCGGCGGCGCCGGAGGCGTACCAGGCGCCGCCGGGTGCGCAGGCGCCCTCGCGAGCGCAGGCGCCGGGAGCACAGGTACCGGGAGCGCGGGTGTCGGAAGCCCAGGCGCCGGAAGTCCGGGCGGCGGAGACGCGGGTGGCGCTGCTGGAGGCGCACGCGGCGCTGGCCGATCTTCGCGTGCCCGAGAGCGTGGCACTGGACCCGGCGGGCGGTCGCGTCGCCTGCGTCCTGCCGCTCGCGGGCGCGGAGCCCGTCGCGCACGTGCTCGACCTCGCGGCCGGAGGGGTGCCGGTCCCGGTGCCCGAGGCGCCGCGGCGGTGGCACGCGCTGACGCGCTGGCTGCCGGACGGGCGGCTGCTGCTCGCCGCCGGAGAGGGGCCGGACCTCGACCACGTCGAGGTCCGGGCCGGAGACGACCTCGCCCCCGCCTGGCGCGTCCGGGCGGACGGGGAGATCGAGGACCTGGTCGCGGACGACGACGGGACCGTCCTGGTGCGGACCGCGGACCCCGGCAGCGAGCGCGACGGCAGCCACCTCGGGCTCCGGGTCCACGACCCCTCCGACCCCTACGTCCGCACCCCGGGCGGGCGGCTGCGCCGGCTGGCCTGGGCCGAGGTCGGCGACCCGTGCCTGCGGCCGATCCCGCTCAAGGGGGTGACCGTGTGGGAGGCCGACTGGCGGGGCGGCGTCGCGCTCGCCGTCACCTCGGACGACGAGACGCCCGCCGGCTACTATCGGCCCAGGCTCGACCTCATCGATCCCGAGACCGGTGGGACCCGGACCCTCCTGCGCACCTCCTGGCAGCTCAGCCGCCCACGGCTGGCACCCGGCGGGCGCGCCGCCGTCGTGGTCGAAGGGCTGTCCATCGTCTCCGGGCGGATCATCCACATCGACCTGGCCACCGGCGAGACGACGAGGCTGGCCGCCGTCGACGACGTCACCGATCTCGGCTGGCTGGACGGGCACACCCTGTGGTTCACCGGCTGGTCGGGCACCGGGACGCACGGCGGCACGCTGACCGCCGACGGCCGCACGCTGACCCGGTGGACGGCCTGGGGGACCCTGGGCGGCCGGGACGGGCAGCCGTCGCTGTCGGTGGACCGCGCCGGCACGCTGGCCGCCGCGGTCTGGGAGACGGCGGAACGGCCCCCGGAGATCGCGGTCGCGGAGGTGACGGGGGGCGGCTGGCGGCGGGTCACCGCCCTCAACGACGCCCTGGCCGGGCTCGCCGTCCACCAGGAGGAGGTGGCGTGGACCGGCCCCGACGGGCTCGCCGTCCACGGCCTCCTGCTGACCCGGCGCAGGCCCGAGACGTACGGCCAGGCTGCCCCGGCCCGCTCCGGCCCGGACGGTTCCACCGGCCCGGACCACCCGGACCACCCAGACCAT
This sequence comes from Streptosporangium brasiliense, assembly GCF_030811595.1. NCBI lineage: Bacteria > Bacillati > Actinomycetota > Actinomycetes > Streptosporangiales > Streptosporangiaceae > Streptosporangium > Streptosporangium brasiliense. The sequence goes on along the minus strand of NZ_JAUSRB010000002.1, from coordinate 959,728 downwards.
CCGTACCACCGGGATCGCCCGGACCGCTCCGGTCCGGACGGACCGGACGGGCGTGGAGCGCGGCGGGCGCCGTCGCCGCTCGTCGTCATCGCGCACGGCGGGCCGACCTGGCTGTGGTCCAGCGCCTTCGCGCCGGCCGAGTCCGGGCAGCTCGCGCTGCCGCTCGTGCACGCGGGCGCCGCCGTACTGCTGCCCAATCCCCGGGGCAGCAGCGGGCGCGGCCAGGACTACGCGCGCCGCGTCATCGGGCACGTCGGGGAGCAGGATCTGGACGACGTCCTCGCCGGCGTGGACCACCTCGTCGCGGCGGGCGTGGCCGATCCCGGGCGGATGGCCGTCCTCGGGCTCAGCTACGGCGGCTATCTCAGCGCGTGGGCGGTGACCCGCACCGGCCGGTTCCGGGCGGCGGTGGTGATGTCGGGGGTCGCCGACTGGCTCAGCTTCGCCACCGCCAGCAATCTCGCCGGCGGCTACGACCCGCTGTACCACCGGGGGGCCGACGTCGCCACGTCCGAGGGCAGGGAGTTCCTCGCCGCCCGCTCGCCGGTCTGCCACGCCGCGAAGGTCACCACCCCGACGCTGATCCTGCACGGCGCCGAGGACCGCACGACCCCGGTCGGCCAGGCCGAGCAGCTCTATCGTGCCTGGTCGGCGGCCGGAGTCCGGACCGAGCTGGTCGTCTACCCTCGGGAGGGCCACGAACTGACCGAGCCGGAGCACCGCCGGGACGCGGCGGAGCGCGTGGTCGCCTGGCTGGCGGGGAACGGGGTGCTGTGATGACGGGGCGGAGTTGGGGCGCGTTCCTGCTGCGCAGGCTCGCGGGCACCGCCGTGGTCGTCGCGCTGCTGTCGGTCGGCGTGTTCGGCCTGCTCTACCTCGCCCCGGGGTCGGTCCAGCAGACCCTCCTCGGCACCCGTCCCGCCACGCCGGAGACGATCGCCGCCATCCAGGCCCGCTACCACCTGAACGACCCGCTGCCGGTGCAGTACCTGAGCTGGCTCGGCGGCGCCGTCCGGGGGGACCTCGGCACCTCCATCAGGACCGGGACGCCGGTCGCCGACACGCTCGGGCAGCGGCTCCCGCTCACCCTGGCGCTGACCGGGTACGGCACGCTGCTGGCGGTGCTCGCCGGCATCCCGCTGGGTGTGGTCGGGGCCCTGCGCCGGGGCCGTGCCACGGACCGGCTCGTCGTCACCGCCGGGGTGGTGGGGCTGAGCGCCCCGCCGTTCGCCGTCGGGCTCCTGCTCCTGGTGGTGTTCGCGGCCTGGCTGGGCTGGTTCCCCGTCTACGGCACCGGCGAGGGCTTCGCCGACCAGGTCCTGCACCTCACGCTGCCCGCCGCCGCGCTGGCCGGCGGCGCGGTGGGCATGCTCGTCCGCTTCAGCCGGGCCGCGCTCATCCGGGAGCTGGAGCAGGACTACGTGGTCTTCGCGCGGGCACGCGGCCTCGGCGGCGCCGCCGTCCTCGGCTACGCGCTGCGCAACTCGCTGGTGCCGATCCTCACCGCGGCGGGGCTCATCGTGACCGGCATGCTGGCCGGGACCGTGCTGGTGGAGGTGACCTTCGCGCTGCCGGGTCTCGGCTCCCTGCTCGTCGACTCGGTCACCTTCAAGGACGTACCGGTCGTCCAGGCGCTCGCGCTGCTGCTCACCCTGCTCATCGCCGCCGTCAACCTCCTGGTCGACGTCGGCTACTCGGCCGTGGACCCGCGTGTCCGGCTCGGCGGGAGGGCGTCGTGACCCGTCTGCCGGTGAGCGTGGCCGCCGCGTTCGCCGTCCTCCTCGCGGTCGCGGTCGCGGCCGTGTCCGCCCCCTGGCTGGTGCCCGACGCCACCGGCCAGGACCTGATGCTGGGCATCGCCGGCCCCGGGCCAGGCCACCCGCTGGGCACCGACGACCTCGGCCGCGACGTGCTGCAACTGCTGGTCGCCGGGGCCCGCACCGCCGTGCCGGGGGCGCTGTGCGTCGCCGTGGGGTCGATGCTCATCGGTAACCTCGTGGGGCTGCCCGCCGGATACCTCGGCGGCTGGGTCGACGCGCTGGCCATGCGCTGGGCGGACCTGATGTTCTCCCTGCCGGCCCTGCTCGTGGCGATCGTCGTCGCCGGGGTCCTGGGCGGCGGATACGGCCTGGCGATCGCGGTGCTGGTGGTGCTGTTCGCGCCCACCGACACGCGCGTGGTGCGCGGGGCCGTCCTGGAGCAGCGGCACCGGCCCTACGTGGAGGCGGCGCGGTTGAAGAACCTCTCCGCCTGGCGGATCATGACGAGGCACGTCTGGCCGAACATCGCCCCGGTGGCGCTGGCCAACGCCTTCCTCAACTTCGCCTACGCGCTGGTCTCGCTGGCCTCGCTGTCCTTCCTCGGCCTCGGGGTGCCGGCCGGCTCGCCCGACTGGGGGCGCACGCTGTCGGACAACCGCACCCAGCTCCTCGCCAACCCCTGGGCGGTGATCGCTCCGGGGCTCGCCATCATCGCCACGGCCGCCGCGCTCAACATCGTGGGCGACTGGCTGTACGAACGCGTCGACCGGCGCGGAAGGGCACGCTGACATGGGAGAGCGCGAGTCCGGGGCGGCCGGGCCGTCGCAGGCGGGCGGGCCGGCGGTCCGGAGCGGCGGGCGGCCCAGGGCGGCCGGGTCCGGGAGCCGGGAGGGCGGGCAATCCGGACCCGGTGAGTCCGGGGGCCGGGGCGGCGGACGGTCCGGGGCCGGGATCGCGGTCGAGGGGCTCACCGTGCGCCAGCCCGCCACCGGGCGGACCCTCCTGTCGGAGGTCTCCTTCGAGGTCGCGCCGGGAGAGTCCGTCGCGATCGTGGGGGAGTCCGGCTCGGGCAAGTCGCTCACGGTCCGGGCGGTGCTCGGCCTGCTGCCCCGCGGGCTGGAGGCCGCCGGGAAGGTGCGCATCGCGGGTGAGCGGGTGGACGACGACCCGCGTACCCGGGCGCGGCAGCGCGGTGGCGTGGTCTCCCTCCTCATGCAGGATCCGTTCACCCTGCTCAACCCGTTGCGCAGGGCCGGGCGGCAGATCGCCGACGGGCTGCCGCGCGGGGCCGACGCGGCGGCCGAGGTGCCCCGGCTGCTGGCGGAGGTCGGCCTGCCCGCCGACGTGGCCGGGCGCTACCCCTTCCAGCTCTCCGGCGGCATGCGGCAGCGCGTCGGGCTGGCCGCCGCGCTCGCCGGCGGGCCGCGGGTGCTGCTGGCCGACGAGCCGACGACCGCGCTCGACGCCACCACCCAGCGCGAGGTGCTCGCCCTCGTCCGGCGTGTCCAGCGCGAGCGGGACATGGCGTTCGTGCTCATCACCCACGACCTGCGCCTGGCCTTCTCCACCTGCGACCGGGTCATGGTGATGTACGCGGGCCGGATCATGGAGGTCGGCGGGGCGGCGGCCGTACGGGAGGAACAGCTCCACCCCTACACCCGGGCTCTGCTGGCGGCCGAGCCGCCCGCGGACCGGCGGCTCGCCGTCATCCCCGCCGTCGCCGGCTCCGTCCCGGCCCACGACGCCGTGCGCGGCCGGTGCGCCTTCGCCGACCGGTGCGCCCTTGTGGTGGCCGAGTGCCGCGCCGGCGCGCCCGCGCTGCGCGTCGTAGGGCACGGTCCCTACGCATCCGCCGTACCGGGTGAGGCCGGCCCGTCCGCCGGTCTGCCCGCCGTACCGGGTGAGGCCGGTCTGTCCGCCGTACGGGACGCGCGGCTGTCGGCGTGCCTGCGGGCCGCCGAGCTCCCCGCGCCGCCCGCGCCCGAGCCCGGTGTCGCGCCCCCGCTCCCCGTCACCGCCGACCCGGTGCTGCGGGTGCGCGACCTGCGCAGGACGTTCGCCGGAGCGCGGCGGCCCGCGCTGGCCGGGGTGAGCCTGTCGGTCGCGCCGGGCGAGGTCGTCGGCGTGGTCGGCGAGTCGGGGTCGGGCAAGACCACGCTGGCCCGGTGCGTGGCCGGGCTGGAGCGCCCGGACTCCGGCACGATCCTGCTCGGCGGCGCCGACTGCTCCGACTACGGCCGGATGGGCCGCGGCGCCGTGCGCCAGGCCCGCCGCACGGCTCAGATGATCTTTCAGGACCCTTACTCGACGCTCAATCCCGCCCGGACCGTCGGCGCGGCCCTGGCGGAGGCGCTCCGGGCCGACGGCCGTCCCGCCGCGCCGGGCGACGTCGCCCGGCTGCTGGAATCGGTGGGCCTGGGCCGGGACATGGCCGGGATGCGCCCGGCCGGCCTGTCCGGAGGCGAGCGGCAGCGGGTGGCGATAGCCCGCGCCGTGGCGGGCGAGCCCCGCCTGCTGATCTGCGACGAGCCGGTGTCGGCGCTGGACGTCTCGGTGCAGGCGCAGATCCTCGGCCTCCTGGCCGAGCTGCGGGAGCGGCTGTCCATGGCGATGCTGTTCATCACCCACGACCTCGCCGTGGTTCGGCAGATCGCCGACCGGCTCTACGTGCTGGAGGCCGGTGAGTGCGTGGAGGCCGGCCCGGCGGGACAGGTGCTCGACGCACCCGCCCACCCCTACACACGGGCGCTCCTGGCGAGCGTCCCCGACGGCTCCGGCGGCTGGCTGGCCTGACGGACCCGACGGCTCCCGGCGGCCTCTCAGGCGCACTGCCACAGGAAGCGGCCTTCCTGTCCGTCGCCGCTGATGAACCCGTAACCCACGCCGGCGTCACCGAAGTCCAGAGGGCACCACTCGCTGCATGAGTCCAACTGGAAGAGGAACGACCAGGGGCCACCCGGTGGATACTCCTCACCCTGCAGCCAGGCCGGTGATCCGTACATCCTGGACTCGTAGCCGTCCAGGTCGCCAGGACAGGCAGGTTCCAGGTCGACTGGCACTCCGCCGCCCGGCGACGGATCCCAAGAGGGAACAACCGTCGTGATGAACGACGGGATCCGGCCGGGCTGGATGATCAACGCGTTCTTGCCCACCTCAGGCTCCCACGTCTCTTCGCAGTCGCCGCACATGAACAGGTAGGCCATGTGAAGCTCGTCACCCGGCAGCCGGAACTGCCCGACGAACGCCATCGGGTTGTCCCACCTGGAGCAGAGAGGCCACTGCGCCTCCCCGACCCAGTCGGGACCGCCGCCCATCCTGGTCACGAACTCGTCCACAGGACCGGCGGTGTCCTTGAAGGACATGACATACGAGGGGTCGTCATTCGCGATCACGCGGGCACTTTAACGACCGCCGGCGACATATCTGGAGTATGTCCCCGATCCGGTCGACGGGACGGTCAGGGCCAGTACGGCTGTGCGCGCTCGGCGGCGATGGCCGCAGCTCGGATGCCGTCTCGGAGAACGCGGTCCTCACCCGCCCAGGCCGCTCGCCGTACTCGTCGCGTCGCGTCGAGCGGTACGGGGTGTCAGTCCTCGGAGAAGGAGATCAGCGTCAGGATCCGGCAGGGGGCGGCGCCGGTGGTGTAGACGTGGTCGGACTCGGAGGCGAACCGGAGGGCGTCGCCCGCGGTGAGGGTCACCGACCACTCCTCGGTCTCGACGGTCACCTCGCCCTCGACGACGTAGGCGTGCTCCACCGAGCCCCGGCCGTGCGAGCTCTTCGCGCTGCGGGTGCGCGCCGGGATGTCGCCCTCGGCCAGCTCGAAGCGGCGCCGGTCGGGAGCGGCGAACAGGGTGCGGACGGCGGTGTCGCCGACCGGCAGGGGGACGCTCTCGCTCCTGCGGATCACCTCGGGCCCCACCAGGTGGATCCGGGTCAGCTCGCCGAAGGTCAGCTCTAGGGAGGTCGCCAGCCGGGACAGCACCTCGACCGTCGGGTTGGCGACGCCCCGCTCGACCTGGGAGATGAGGGCTTTGCTCACCCCGGTCAGCTCGGCCAGCTCGCGGACGCTGAGGCCCCGGGCCAGGCGGGTACGGCGCAGGTTGGCGGCGATCGCGCCACGCACTCCCGCCGCCTCGGAAGGGGGCGGGGCCATGCCGACGGTGATGCCGTCCTCGCTGCGCACGCACGTCCCCTCTCGCCGGTCCCGACCGATCCAATGATGCAGCAGGTCAGCCGATCAGGGCGAGGCGGTGGGCGGCCGCGGCGGCCTCACCGCGGGTGGAGACGCCGAGCTTGCCCAGGATGTTGGAGACATGGACGCTCACCGTCTTGGCCGAGATGAACAGCTCGGCGGCGATGTCGCGGTTGGACCGCCCCTGGGCGACCAGCCGGAGCACCTCCTGCTCGCGCGGGGTCAGCAGCGGGTCGGGGTCCGGGACCGCCTCCGGCGTCAACGCCACCCCGACCCGGCGGGCCAGGGACTCGATCTCCGCGACCAGGGGCCGGGCCGACAGCGCGAGGGCGATCGGGTGGGCCGTGCGCAGCCGTACGGCGGCGCCCTCGCGGTCGCCCGTGGCGGCCGCGGCCCGCCCCGCGTGGAGCAGCGACTTGGCACGCGGGAAGGGGCGGCCCAGCCGCTCCCAGGCGGTGGCCGCGGCGTCGTGGTCGCGGTTGAGGCAGAGCCGGTAGGCCTCGGCGACCGGGCTGTCCACGGTCATCGCGGCCCCGGCCTCCTCGATGTGGGCGCGCAGCGCCGCCGCCCGTCCGGGCACGAGCGTCTCGACTGTCTCGCAGACCCCCGACAGCAGGGCGAGCATCCGCCAGCCCAGCATGGGCTTGCTCATGATCCGTGCCGTGCGGACGACCTCCTCGGCCACCTCCAGCGCGGCCAGCGGTTCGCCGCTCAGCAGGTGCAGGCCCATCTTGAGCCGGGCGTTGGCCGACAGCTCCTGGGTGAACTCCTCCTGGAGGGGCGCGGCGGCGTCAACCTCGTTCAGGACGGACCTGATCACGTCCGTCTCGCCCCGCGCGACCGCCACGTCCGCGCGGATCCGGCGCAGGTGGTGGCGGGTGCGCAGGGTCGGGTCCATGGCGATCGCCTGGTCGGCCAGCTGGGCCGCCTCGTCGAAGCGGCCCAGCGCCTCCAGTGCCTCCGCGCGGTTGTTGGCGATGAACGTGCCCTGGACGCGGTAGCGGCCGTACTTCCTGGCCAGCTGCTCGCCTTCGAGCGCCAGCTCCACCGCCTCGGCCGAGCGGCCCATGTTGTTGAGCGCGTCCACGTTGTTGGCGAGGGCGCGCAGGATGATGCGGCCGGAGCCGACGCGCTCGCCGATCGCCTGGGCGGTGGAGTTGACGGCGATTGTGGTGTCGAGACGTCCCGCGATCGAGTGGCTCAGCGAGAGGTTGAGCAGCAGGTCGGCCTCCAGGCACTCGTCCCCGTGCTCGCGGGCGATCCGCAGCGCCTCCTCGGTGAGCGCGGTCCCCTCGGCCACCTCGCCGCTGAAGGCCAGGAAGGAGCCCAGCTTGGACAGCACGTGGGCGCGCTCCAGCACCGGTCCGGGGACGAGCCGCTCGGCGTAGCGGAGGTCGTCGAGCGCCCCCGCCTTCCGCTTGGCCATCTTGAACAGCGCCCGCCGTACGACGAGCTCGGCCACCCGCGCGGGATCGGTCCGCTCGTCGAGCTCCTCCAGCGCGGCCTTGACGAACCTGGTGCCCCGGTCGATCTCGCCGCAGGCGTGGGCGGCCTCCGAGGCGTGTTCCAGGACCGTGGTGTGGTCCACCCCGATCCGCTCGGCGGCGTCGGGGACCTTGCTCCACAGCGTGAGCACCCGCTCCAGCAGCTGCATCTTCTCGTTGTAGGCGAAGGTCTTGGCGGCCTTGGCGGCGGCCTCCCAGGCGGAGATCAGGGCCCACAGGTCGTCGCGGGCGGAGTACCAGTGATGGGCGATCTCGATGGCGGCCCGGCCCGGCGGGACCAGCGTGCGGTCACCGCTGATCTCCTCGGCGAAGCGGGCGTGCATCCGCACGTGCTCGCCGGGCAGGAGCTCCTCGTGTACGGCCTCGCGGATCAGCGCGTGCCGGAAGGCGTAGGCGCGGCCGTCGGCGACCTGCAGCACGTTGGCCGCGATGGCGGGCCGCAGCGCGTCCTCCAGGTCCACGTCGGACAGCCCGCTGACCGCGGCGAGCAGGGCGTGGCCCACCCGGATCCCGCCGGCGGCGGCGATGCGCAGCACCCGCTGGGTCTCGTCGGGGAGCTGCTCGACGGAGCCGATGATCAGGTCGTGCAGGGATTCGGGGAAGGAGCAGTCGCCGCCGCACTCGAGCAGTGCCTCGACGAACAGCGGGATGCCCTCGCTGCGCTGGAAGACCTTGCCGACCTGGGCGAACTCCGGGGTCGTGCCGAGGATGCCGGCCATCTGGGCGGCCACCTCGTCCTGGGTGAGCCGGGGCAGGTCCAGCCGGAGGACCCCCTCCACCCGGCTGAGCTCGGCGAGCACCGGCCGGAGCGGGTGCTGGCGGTGCAGGTCGTCGGAGCGGTAGGTGAGGATCATCAGGACCGGCGCGGTGCGCAGGTTGCGGCTGAGGAAGGCGATCAGGTCGCGGCTGGAGCGGTCGGCCCAGTGGATGTCCTCGATGACCAGGATCACCGGGCGGCGTTCGGCCAGCCGTTCCAGCAGGTTGAGGATCTGCTCGAAGAGCCGCGCGCGGGCGGTCTCGGTCTCCACGTCGCCGCTGGGCTCGCCGAACTCGGGCAGCAGTCGGGCCAGGTCACGCGCCGCGCCGTCAGGCAGCAGGGCCGCGACCTCCTCGGCGCCCTGCTCACGGACGAGCTGGCGGATCGCCGCGGTGAACGGTGCATAGGCGAGACCTTCGGTGGACAGCTCCACGCAGCCGCCGATGAGCACGTGCGCGCCATCGTCCGCGGCCCGTCCGGCGAAGTATCCGATCAGCCGGGTCTTGCCGACTCCCGCCTCGCCACCGAGCAGGACGGCGGCGGCGGCGTTGTTGCGCGCCTGCTCGAAGGCCTCGGCCAGGCCCGCGAGCTCCTCCTCCCGTCCCACGAAGACGGGGCTTACCGCCCGACCCATCATGTCGTCCAGCATGTCACGCCTTATGTGTAACTATCGCCCCATTTATCGTTCAGCGAAAGGGCTACGGAGCCTGAGAGGCCCGGCCGGACGGGAGGATACGGCCGGGCTCTCGTGACGGGGTCATGCCGCGCTGGTCTTGCTGAAGAGGCTCCGCCGGCGCTCGCCCTCGGAGCGGCTCTTCTTGGCGGACAGGAGCTGGCGGGCGCGGCGGTGGTTGGCCGCCTCCTCGCGGAGCTCGGCGGTGCGGTTGATGATCATCTGGTAGTGAAGCTCGGGACCCATTTCGGGTTCCTCCTTGAGTGGTGCCATTCCCTTACACACTCAAGATTCGCGCTAAGGCCCCCACCCCCACATCGGGCGGATGCCTTATCTACCCGCGGCCCACGGCCCAGGACTACCTAGGCCGGGCCGGTCCACCGCCTTAGACGCGCCGGGAGGCATCCCGCGACGCCGGTCCACCCGCCTTAGGCATGCCTCTGAGCTGCCGTGACGTGCCGCGACGTTGAGCTGCTGTGACGTGCCGCGACGTGCCGCACGCGCGCTGCGGCACCCCTCCGGCCGCGGGGCCGTGCCCGGTGCGGGTGCCCGTGGCGGCGGCGGGGCCGTGTCCGGTGCGGGTGCCCGTGGCGGCGGCGGGGCCGTGCCCGGTGCGGGCGCCCATGGCGGCGGCGGGGCGGCACCCCGCCGTACCCACGGCTGAACTCGGCGAATGTTGACGAAAACGAGTGGAGGGACTGGGCAGCGTCCAGTTTGGAACTAATCACACCAGTCGGCATCCTGGAGTGGTGTCAACTATGACTGCTCCGCTCGCCGACGTGGCCGCGTCCAACGTCACGCTGCGGGCCTTCCTGCACGGCCTTCCCGGTGTCGACCGGGTGGGCGCGGACCAGCGGGCCGCGACGCTCGGCACCCGATCCATCAAGACGACGGCCAAGGCGGAGGCCATCGACCTGGCGATACGCATGGTGGACCTGACGACCCTCGAAGGCGCCGACACGCCGGGCAAGGTCCGCGCGATGTGCGCCAAGGCGGTCCGTCCCGACCCGAGTGACCCGGCCGTGCCCAAGGTGGCGGCCGTCTGCGTCTACCCCGACCTGGTCGCCCAGGCCGTCGGCGCGCTCGGCGGCTCCGGCGTGAAGGTGGCCAGCGTCGCGACCGCGTTCCCCAGCGGGCGCTCGTCCCTGGACGTCAAGGTCGCCGACACCGCGTTCGCGGTGGCGGCCGGGGCCGACGAGATCGACATGGTGATCGACCGGGGCGCGTTCCTCGCCGGCGACTACCTGAAGGTCTTCGAGGAGATCGCCGCGATCAAGGCCGCCTGCGGCGACGCGCACCTGAAGGTGATCCTGGAGACCGGCGAGCTGTCGACCTACGACAACGTACGGCGCGCCTCCTGGCTGGCCATGCTGGCCGGAGGCGACTTCATCAAGACCTCCACGGGCAAGGTGCAGCCCGCCGCGACCCTCCCGGTGACGCTGGTCATGCTGGAGGCGGTCCGCGACTTCCTCGCGGCGACCGGCCGCAAGGTCGGGGTGAAGCCCGCGGGCGGCATCCGGACCACCAAGGACGCCATCAAGATGCTCGTCCTGGTCAACGAGACCGTCGGCGAGGGTTGGCTGACCCCCGACTGGTTCCGCCTCGGCGCCTCCACCCTGCTCAACGACCTGCTGATGCAGCGTCAGAAGATGGCCACCGGCCGGTACGCGGGTCCCGACTACTTCACCCTGGACTGATCGATGTTCGAATACGCACCGGCCCCTGAATCCCGCGACGTCGTCGACATCAAGCCGTCCTACGGCCTGTTCATCGGCGGCGAGTTCGCCGACGGGACGGGCACGTCCCTCAAGACGATCAACCCCGCGTCCGAGGAGGTCCTGGCCGAGGTGGCCGTCGCCTCCGAGCAGGACGTGGACCGGGCCGTCCGGGCCGCCCGCGAGGCGTTCGGCACCTGGTCGGCGATGCCCGGCTCCGAGCGGGCGAAATACCTGTTCCGGATCGCCCGCATCATCCAGGAGCGTTCGCGCGAGCTGGCCGTGCTGGAGACCCTGGACAACGGCAAGCCGATCCGCGAGTCCCGCGACGTCGACCTGCCGCTGGTCGCGGCGCACTTCTTCTACTACGCGGGCTGGGCCGACAAGCTCGCCTACGCCGGCTACGGCGCCGACCCGCGGCCGCTCGGCGTCGCCGGTCAGGTCATCCCGTGGAACTTCCCGCTGCTCATGCTCGCGTGGAAGATCGCTCCCGCGCTGGCCGCCGGCAACACGGTCGTCCTCAAGCCGGCCGAGACCACCCCGCTGACCGCGCTGCTGTTCGCCGAGATCTGCCGGCAGGCCGACCTCCCGCCCGGCGTGGTCAACATCGTGACCGGCGCGGGCGAGACCGGCGCGGCCCTGGTGAACCACCCGGACGTGAACAAGGTCGCCTTCACCGGCTCCACCGAGGTCGGCCGCCTGATCGCCCGCTCCGTCGCGGGGTCGGGCAAGAAGGTCACCCTGGAGCTCGGCGGCAAGGCCGCCAACATCGTGTTCGACGACGCCGCGCTCGACCAGGCCGTCGAGGGCATCGTCAACGGGATCTTCTTCAACCAGGGGCACGTCTGCTGCGCGGGCTCCCGCCTGCTGGTCCAGGAGTCGATCGCGCAGGAGCTGCTCGACGCGCTGAAGCGGCGGCTCGGCACGCTCCGCCTGGGCGACCCGCTGGACAAGAACACCGACATCGGCGCGATCAACTCCGCCGCCCAGCTCGCCAAAATCCGCGAGCTGTCGGATCTCGGCGAGGCGGAGGGCGCCGAGCGCTGGTCGCCGGTCTGCCCGCTGCCGGACAAGGGCTTCTGGTTCCCGCCGACGATCTTCACCGGCGTCGCCCAGTCGCACCGGATCGCCCGGGAGGAGGTCTTCGGCCCGGTCCTGTCCGTGCTGACCTTCCGCACCCCGGCCGAGGCCGTCGAGAAGGCGAACAACACCCCGTTCGGCCTGTCGGCGGGCGTGTGGACCGAGAAGGGCTCGCGCATCCTGTGGATGGCGGACCGGCTCCGCGCGGGCGTCGTCTGGGCCAACACCTTCAACCGGTTCGACCCGACCTCCCCGTTCGGCGGCTACAAGGAGTCCGGATACGGCAGAGAGGGCGGACGTCACGGGCTGGAGGCGTATCTCGATGTGTGACCATCACAGGGCCAGGCGCCGCGATCGCCGCGCCCAGAGCACCCGTGGCCACGGCTTCGCCCGCGCCGGCCGTCCGACGCTGCGGGGCTGGTTCGCCCACCGGTGCGGGGTGAGCCGCTGCGGCCAGATCTTCGTACCGGCCCGGCTGGCACAGCAGGAGAGCACATGGAGAGGGCGGGGAGATGAGTAAGGCGGAGCGGTCGAGTGGCCGCGAGCCCGTACGGCTGGCCGTGCGCAAGACATACAAGCTGTACATCGGCGGGGCGTTCCCGCGTTCGGAGAGCGGAAGGTCCTACGTGGTGACCTCCTCCAAGGGCGCCTTCCTGGCCAACGCGTCCAAGGCCTCCCGCAAGGACGCCCGTGACGCGGTCTCCGCCGCCCGCAAGGCGTTCGGCGGCTGGTCCGGCGCGACGCCGTACAACCGGGGGCAGATCCTCTACCGCGTCGCCGAGATGCTGGAGAGCCGCCGGGCGCAGTTCGTCGCCGAGCTGGCCGAGGCGGGGACGGCGAAGGCCGGGACCGTCGTGGACGCGGCCGTCGACCGGCTGGTCTGGTACGCCGGCTGGGCCGACAAGATCGCCGCGGTGGCCGGGTCCACCAACCCGGTCGCCGGACCGTACTTCAACGTCTCCTCGCCGGAGCCGACCGGCGTGGTCGCGGTGGTCGCCCCGGACGAGCCCCTGCTCGGGCTCGTCTCGGTGATCGCCCCGGTGATCGTCACGGGCAACACCTGCGTCGTGATCGCCGGTGAGCGGGCCCCGCTGCCCGCCATCACCCTGGCCGAGGTGCTCGCCACCTCCGACCTGCCCGGCGGTGTGGTCAACATCCTCACCGGGTCGGTCAAGGAGATCGCCCCCTGGCTGGCCGCGCACATGGACGTCAACGCCATCGACCTCACCGGGGTCGCCGACCCGGAGCTGGCGGTCGCGTGCGAGGAGGCGGCGGCGGAGAACCTCAAGCGCGTCCTGCGTCCCGCCACGCCCGACTGGTCGGCCGACCCCGGCACCAGGCGCCTGACGGCCTTCCTGGAGACCAAGACCGTCTGGCACCCCACCGGCGTCTGACCCGTCACGCCGCCGGGGCGGGACCCGCCCCGGCGGTCAGTCGAGCGGGGCGTGGCGGAGCCAGGGGTGGGCGCTCTCCAACTGGATGGCCAGAGCCAGGAGCTGCGCCTCGCCGCCCGGAGCGGCGACGAGCTGGACCCCGATGGGCATGCCGGTGGAGTGCCAGCCGTACGGGACGGTCATGGCGGGCCAGCCGGCCATGTTCCAGGCCCCGGTGGCCGGGGCGTAGGTCAGGTTGGTGCGCATGTTGGCCAGCAGCCCGCGGCGGCCCCAGCGCTCGGCGGCCGGGGGGACGGTGGCGAGCGTCGGGGTGACGAGCACGTCGGCGTTGCCGAACCACTGGTCGGCCCCGTGGGCGCGCCAGCGGTCACGGCCCGCCGAGCCGTCCATCCCGAGCCTCGCGAGCAGCCGGCCTGCCCTGGCCAGTGACCTGGTGCGGCGCTCCAGTCTGCGCGGGTCGAGCCCCTCGGCGTCCGCCGCGGCGCACGCCAGCCAGGTGGCGATCGTGGCCGAGCCCAGCCAGCCCGGCATCCGGGCGCCGTGCTCCACCACGGTGTGCCCGGCGGCGCCGAGCGTGTCGGCCGCCTCGACGGCCGCCGCCTGGAACTCGGCGTCCATCGTGAACCCCGGGGGCAGCGGGGCCGGGGCCACCGCGATCCGCAGCTTCATCGGCTCCGAAGGGGTGAGCCCGCCCGGGTAGTCGTCGATGGCGCTGCCGATTTCGAGGGATTCGCTCTCCCCGGGCGTGGCCAGGGACATGTCGCCCGCCATCACCGCCAGTGCCAGGGCGAGGTCGGTCACGGTCGTGGCCAGCGGGCCGTTCTCCGACAGCCCGTCCCAGCCGTGCCCGGGCGGCGGGACCACCTCCCGGCCCGGCTTGATCGAGACGAGCCCGCAGCAGGCGGCCGGGATGCGCAGCGAACCGAGACCGTCGTTGCCGTGGGCCAGCGGGACCATCCCCGCGGCCACGGCGGCCGCGCTCCCGCTCGACGACCCGCCCGGCGTGCGCTTCAGGTCCCACGGGTTGCGCGTCACGCCGTACACGCTGTCGGAGAACCCCACCAGGCACAGCTCCGGCACGTTGGTGATGCCCACGACCACCGCCCCGGCCGCCCTGAGCCTGGCCACCACCGGGTGGTCCTCGGCCGCGGCGGCGTTCGACGTCGCCGCGGAGCCGTTCCGCGTCGCCTCGCCCCGGACCGCGATGTTGTCCTTGACGGCGACCGGGACCCCGGCGAGCGGCAGCCCGGCCAGATCCTCCCGCTCCTGCACGGTCCGTGCCTCGGCGAGCGCCCGCTCGGCGCGGACCTTGCGGAAGGCCCCGATGCGCCCGTCATACTTGGCGATCATCCGCAGGTGCTCCTCGACGATCGCCGGGGCGGTCGCCTCTCCCCGTCGCACGGCCTCCGCCATCTCCACTGCGGACTTCCCCACCCACGACATGAACTGAGTGTGGTCCGGCGAGTGCGTGAGCGGAAGCTTCTCACATCTCAATCAGATGACTTGTCCGGCTCATCGGTGTTATCCCGCTCCGCGGCGCCCTGCTGAGCCTGCCCCGGCTCGGCCCGCCTGAGCTCGCGGCCCGCCGCCTTGAGGGCCAGGCGCAGCGCGTATTCGAGCTGGGCGTTGACACTCCGCAGGTCGTCGGCCGCCCACTTGGCGATCGCCTCGTAGACGGCCGGATCGAGTCTGAGCAGGACTTTTTTACGCTCGGGCATGCTCAGGCATACAGACTGCCGGCGTTGACCACCGGCTGGGTCGCCCGGTCGCCGCACAGGACCACCAGGAGGTTGGACACCATCTGGGCCTTACGCTCCTCGTCGAGCTCCACGACGCCCTCCTCGGCCAGCCTCGTCAGCGCGAGCTGGACCATGCCCACCGCGCCCGCGACGATCTGGGTGCGCGCCGCGACGACCTGGGTGGCCTGCTGGCGGACCAGCATCGCCTGGGCGATCTCCGGGGCGTAGGCGAGGTGGGTGATCCGGGCCTCCAGCACCTCCACCCCGGCCAGGTGGGTGCGGTCGCTCAGCTCGGCGGTGAGCTCGGCGGCCACCTCGGCGCCGTCGCGCAGGCTGGTGCGGCCCTCCTCGTGGGCGTCGTAGGGGTGGCTGGTGGCCAGGTGCCGGACGGCCGCCTCGGACTGGATCGCCACGTACTCCTCGTAGTCGTCGACGGAGAAGGCGGCCGTGGCGGTGTCGATCACCTTGTAGACGACGACAGCCGCGATCTCCACGGGGTTGCCGTCGGCGTCGTTCACCTTGAGCTTGGCCGTCTCGAAGTTGCGCACCCGGAGTGTGATCCGCCGCTTGGTGGTGAACGGTAGCACCCACAGGAAGCCGGCGTCGCTCACCGACCCGACGTAGCGGCCCAGAAACTGCACGACCTTCGCCTCGTTCGGGTTGACCACCACGAAGCCGCTGGACACGACGGCCGCGACGATCCCCCACAGGATCGCGGCGACGGGCGCCAGTGGCATGCCGACCGCCAGTGCGACCGCGCCCAGGACGCCTCCGAGGGCCACAAGCCCGACCAGCACGGCGAATCCGTTCATCCGGAAAGCACGTCGTTCCATGAAGTCCACCTCTGCTATCGGAGTGATATCACTACGATAGCCCACTGCTGGTGATCGTGGGCAATATGATCCGGTGGCATGCATGGAGATTCGCTGGCGGTGGCGCAGCGGTCGCTGGGAGATCCGTCGATCGCCTACCCGCTCTGGCCGCCGATGACCCGCGGGTGCCCGGCCACGAGCACCCCGGAGATCGCCTATCCGGTCGAGGTCGACTACGCCTACGACAAGGTCCAGGCCGGGTTGTTCGACCGGGAGATCGGCCCCGACCTGGCCCGGTGGGCTCCTCTGCTGCCGCCGCTGCACGCGCCCACCCTGGGCGAGGGCGGCACCCCGCTGGTCGAGATCGAAGGCGTCTTCGTCAAGGACGAGTCCCGCAACCCGACCTGGAGCCACAAGGACCGGCTCAACCGCTGCACGGTCAGCGGGGCGCTCGGCGCGGGGGCACCGGGAATCGTCGCGGCCTCCTCCGGCAACCACGGCGCCTCGGCCGCCGCCTACGCCGCCCGTGCGGGCCTGCCCTGCGTCATCCTCGCCTCGGCGGACTCCCCGCCCGCGATCGGCGACTTCATCCGCTCCTACGGCGCCGTGGTGCTGCCGGTCCCGGCCGCGGAACGCCGGCCGCTGATGCGCCGGATCGTCGACGAGCTGGGCTTCCACCCGGTCAGCAACCTGAGCGTCACACACACCGGACACGGCTTCGGTCCCGAGGGCTACAAGACGATCGCCTACGAGCTCCACCGCCAGGTCGGCGTGCCCGCCGCCGTCTTCGTCCCCACCGGGTACGGCGAGCTGATCTACGGGGTGTGGAAGGGCTTCACCGAGTTACGTCGCCTCGGCATCACCTCCGCCACCCCGCGGATGTTCTCCTGCGAGCCGGCCGCCGGAGGTCCTCTCGCCCGGGCGCTGGCCACCGGTCTGCCCGCCGTGTCGGTGGAGGTTCGCGAGAGCCTGGCCTACGCCATCGACTGCCCGGTCAACGGCTACCGCGGTGTCGTCGCGGTCCGCGACAGCGGCGGCGGCGCCGTGCTGTCGACCGACGAGGAGATGGCCGCAGCCCAGCGCGACCTCGCCCGCCGGGGCCTGTGGCACGAGCTCTCCAGCGCCGCCGCCCTGGCCGGTTACCGCAAGCTCGGCGAGCGTTTCGACGGCCCGGTGGTGTGCGTCTCCACCTCCAGCGGCTTCAAGGACCTGGGCGTCGGCAGCACCCCGACGGTCCCGCTCGACCCGTCCTGGCCCGTCGTCCGCGAGGTGCTCAGAGCCCGCGGCATATGACCTGACCCCCTTCCGGGTCCCGGCCCTCGTGAGGGCCGGGGGCGCGGGAAGAGCCGCCTCGCGTCCCGGAGGGCACCCCCGGGGCGCGAGGCGGCGCGCCTCCCGCGACGTCTCAGGACGTGAGGCGTCTCAGAGGGCGAGCAGCGCCCGCATCGGGATGCGGGCGTCGGACAGCGGCCGCAGGGCCATCCGCAGCAGGACGAGCACGTTGTCGTCCCCGGCGATGCGGTTGGCGCTGAGCTCGCCGCAGGCCAGGCACTGGTGGATGACCATCCACTCCCCGTCCTGTCTCACCGACAGGCTCAGCGGCGCCATGCGCCCGCGGCAGTCCGCGCTCCGGTCTCCCGGCGTCCGCCGGTCGAGGTGGAGGCTGGTCAGGCAGTGCGGACAGTGGTTGCGGTGGGCGGTGCCCGGCGCGACGAGGGGCACGTCGAGCCGGCAGCCGACGCACCGGAACGCGTCGCCCGGTGCGCCGCCCTGCCCGTGCAGCACGTCCTTGCGCCGCTGAGGACGCCTCCGCTCAGGCTTCCGTCGTGGCATGATCGTTTCCGTCCGGTGTCTCAGGCCGTGTCACAGGTCGCCGAAGGCTTCGAGCGGGAACGGCGGCTGCGCCAGCGGACGTACGGCCATGCGCATGAGGATGAGCTGGTTGTCGTCCCCGCAGATCGGATTCGAGGTGAGCTGGTCGCACCGGACACAGCGGTGGATCACCATCCAGTCCCCGTTGCGCAGCACCGCGATGGAGATCGGGGTCATCCGTGACCCGCAGTCGGACGGCCCGCCCTCGACGCGGTCGAGGACATGCCGGGAGTGCAGGCAGCTCGGGCAGTGGTTGCGGCGGCTGCCGTCCGGAGCGAGCTTGGTGACGGTCAGGCCGCACCGGACGCAGGTGAAGGTGTCGACCCTCAGAAAGGAACTGGGGGCGAGATCGGGCTTGTCGGTAGGCACCCGGGATACTCCTTGCCAGAAGACTTTTACAGTTGCGGCAGGAGAGGGCCGAGCGATCCTCGGAAGAGTTCTGGCCGGCGGGCGTCGCGGATCAGGCGGACGCGGTCAGGCCGGCGCACCGGGAGTCCGTCCGGTGCCGGAGAAGATCAGCGGCAGGAGGTCTTCGCGGTACGGCGAGGCGCGCTCGGCGCGGGCCGGGACATAAATCAACTGCTTTCTAGGGCTCGGGAGCCCGGGAGTCACCGACGAGGTCACGGAGACCGTAACAGCGGCGCGCACCAGGACGCCAACGGTTTTTCCGGCTCCGCCGCGGCCGCTCCGCGTAGGGTGTCGGGCCGCTCCGCGTAGGGCGCGGGGCTGCTCCGCATAGGGTGCCGGGCCGCTCCGCGTGTGATGTCCGCCCGCTCCGCTTGGGGCCCGCAAGTCACGCCCCCGCCTGTCCGCAAGTGAGTCCCAAGCACGGCCCAGCAGACTCGGAGCATGTGGTTCCTCGATCGCACGGCCCGCCAGTTGCGCCGTCACCCCGCCCTGCTCACCCACCACCCGGCCGACCCGGACAGGCTGGAGAGCCTGCTCCGCCAGTACGATCCCGGCCTCACGACGTCGGGTGACTGGTATGTCGCCAAGGGCACCAAGGTGCGCCGCGTCGAGATCACGGAGCGACAGGCCGTCCTCGCGGGCGTCCCCGCCGACCGGCGCGGGGCGATCATCGCCCGGGACGGGCTGCGGTCCGTGGCCTGCCTCCTGCTCAACGGCCTCGCCAGCCGTCTCGGCGGTGCGCTGCACCCGCCGCAGGAGCACGACGGCCATGTGGACGTCGAGGTGCGCATCGGCGACCGCCCCCCGCTCGGCTGCGAGCGGGTGGCCGAGCTGCTGCGCCCGTCTCTCGGCGAGCGTACCGTCCGCCACGACCACGAGCTCGGCCTCTGCCAGATCGACGGCAAGCAGGGCGACCCCATCCACGTCACCTACGACTGGCCGCCCCCGGACTGGCCGGTGGCCGAGCCGGACCACTCGGTCGACCTGGAGCTCGACGTCGACGACCCGCACCGGTCCGACATGGAGACCGTCTACCGGGCGGCCCGATCCCTCGCCGCGGCCGTCGGCGGCGTGGTCTACTCGATGGACCTGCCGGTCTCCCGGTTCGAGGACATCGTCCCGACCAGGGACCGCCTGAGCCTCTGAGGCCCCCGGGCCCGGCGGGCGGCGAGGGCCAGCGGCGGGGCTCAGCGGCGGGGGTTGGCGCGGCGGGTCGCGACCGCCGACAGGGGATCCTCGGGCCAGGGGTGCCTGGGGTAGCGGCCGCGCAGTTCGGCGCGGACCGCGCGGTAGCCCTCGCGCCAGAAGGAGGCCAGGTCGGCGGTGACTGCCGCCGGGCGGCCCGCGGGGGAGAGCAGGTGGACGACCAGGGGGACCCCGGCGACGCGCGGGGCCTCGTCCCAGCCGAACAGCTCCTGCAGCTTGGCGGCCAGCACCGGCCGCTCACCCGAGTAGTCGACCTTGATCCGCGATCCGCTGGGCACCTCGATCCGCTCGGGCGCCACATCCGCCAGGCGGGCGCTCCACGGGACCAGACGGTGCAGGGCGGAGGCCACGTCGAGGCGTTCCAGGTCCGCCCGGCGCCGGACGCGGGACAGCTCGGGCTCCAGCCACAGGTCGGCGCCGTCGATCAGGGCGTCGTCGTCCACCGCGCGCCACGGCTCGCCGAGCGTCCGGTGGCAGAAGGCCAGGCGCTCGCGCAGGGCCACGGCCTCGGGGGTCCAGCGCAGGATCGCCAGGCCCTCGGTGCGCAGGCCGTCCAGGACGGCGGGTCTGACGTCGGCGTCGCGGAGCCGGTCCGCGGACAGCTCGACGGCGCCGAGGCGCTCCACCCGGCGCGCCGAGACGTCGCCGCGCCGCTCTCCCGGCGGGACCCGCCACACCACCTCTTCACCGGAGCGGTGGAGGGGCGCGGCGGCGAGCCTGGCGATCTCCTCGTCGATGACGACGGCCTGCCTGATCCGGGCGGAGGCGGCCCCGGCGGGCCGGTCCGCGACCGCGATCGCCAGCCACTCCGCCGCGCCGAGCCGTGACCCCTGGGGCAGCTCGGCGGCCGTCCCGGAGGCCATCAGATACGACCCGCCCCGCCGCCGCGCGACCCGCTCCGGATAGGCCAGCGCCACCACCAGCCCGGCCACGGCGTCGTCACCGGCCCCGGCCGGTACGGAGGTCCGTCCCGGCCCCGGGTCCCGGCCGGGCCGCTCCCGCGGGGGGACGGCCCGGGACAGGCGTCTCACCTCCTGGCGCCAGCGGGCGGAGAAGCCGTCGCCGCCGCGCCGGGCGGCACGCCAGAGCGCGACCAGGTCGTCGCCCGAATCCCTGGGGAGCTGCTCGGACAGCAGCGCCACCACCTCGGCGGCCCGGGGGCCGGCGTCGATCAGCGCCCGGGCCAGGCGGGGGTGGACCCCGGCGCCGGCCATCCGCCGCCCCCGGTCGGTGACCCGGCCGTCGAGGGCGCCCAGAGCGTGCAGGGTCCGCCACGCCGCCTCCATCGCGGCGGGCGGCGGCGGGTCGAGCAGGGCCAGTCCGGCGGCCGTGGGGTCGCCCCAGCAGGCGGCCTGGAGGGCGAAGCCGGTCAGGTCGGCGAGGGCGATCTCGGGCTGGGCGTGGTCGGGGAGCCGGTCGTGCTCGGCCTGCGACCAGCACCGGTACACGACCCCGGGGGTCTCGCGCCCGGCCCGGCCGGCGCGCTGGGCGGCGGCGGCCCTGGACGCGCGGACGGTGGTGAGCGAGCCGAGGCCCCGGGCGTGGTCGGTGCGGGGCTCGCGGGCGAGGCCGGAGTCGACCACGATCCGGACCCCGGGGACGGTCAGGCTCGACTCGGCGACCGAGGTGGCGAGCACGACCCTCCGCTCCCCGCCGGGCGAGAGCACGGCGTCCTGCACGTGCGCCGGGGCCTGGCCGTGGACCTGCAGCACCTCCACGCCGCCGAGCATCGCGGCCACCCTGCCGATCTCGCCGACCCCGGGCAGGAAGCACAGCACGTCCCCGCCGTGCTCACCCAGCGCGCGCCGTACGACGTCGGCGACGTGGGACAGGAACGCGGGGTCCACCCGCAGGCCGCGCGGGGGCGTCACCGGCCGGGTGGGAGGCGCCCAGACGGGTGTGACCGGGTGCATGGATCCGGAGGCGTGCACGATCGGCGCGGCCCGCGGCGGGTCAGACCCGGGCGCGGCGGTTGCCGGGCGGTCGCCGGCCGCGCCGGAGCCGAGCAGCCGGGCCCAGGGCGCGGCGTCGGCGGTGGCGGAGGTGGCGATGAGCCGCAGGTCGGGACGGAGCGTGGCGCGGACGTCGAGGAGGAAGGCCAGGGCGGTGTCGGCGTCCAGGTGGCGTTCGTGGCATTCGTCCAGCAGCACCACGTCCACGCCGTCGAGCTCGGCGTCGCGCTGGAGCCGCTGGAGGAGGACCCCGGTGGTGACGACCTCGACGACCGTCTCCGCGCCCGCCCTGCGCTCGCCGCGTACGGTGAACCCGACCTGTGCGCCCACCTCCGACTCCAGCAGCCATGCCATCCGCCGGGCCGCCGCCCGCACCGCCATCCGGCGGGGCTCGGCCACGATCACCCGTTTCGGGGCCGAGCCGTCGAGGAGCCCGGCCAGCGCGAGCGGGACGAGCGTGGTCTTGCCCGTGCCGGGAGGCGCGGTGAGCACGGCGGTACCGTGCTCGTCCAGGGCGGCGAGCAGCTCGGGC
Source organism: Streptosporangium brasiliense (assembly GCF_030811595.1). Classification (NCBI taxonomy): domain Bacteria; kingdom Bacillati; phylum Actinomycetota; class Actinomycetes; order Streptosporangiales; family Streptosporangiaceae; genus Streptosporangium; species Streptosporangium brasiliense. The sequence continues at coordinate 938,128 of NZ_JAUSRB010000002.1, read as the reverse complement.
AGGACGTGGCGGACGGGGAGGCCGGACCAGTCGGAACGCACCCGGCCAGTCTCCCCGAACCCGGCACCGGACGTGGCACGGGGGCCGGGCCCGCGTGGTGCGGCCCGGTGGTGCCGGGGTCCGGGCCCGCGTGGTGCGGGCCAGGTGTGCCGGGGCTCAGGCCAGGGGGTTCAGGACGTCGAAGCTCACCAGGGCGATGATGACGATGCCGAGGATGATCCGGTAGATCACGAATCCGGTGAAACGGTGGGTGCTGATGTATTTCAGGAACCACGCCACCGCCGCGTAGCCGACGATGAACGAGATCACGGTGGCCAGGATCGTCGGGCCCCACTGGGGGGCGCCGTCGTCGCCGATCTTGAACAGCTGCAGCACGCCCGCGCCCAGCACGGCCGGGATGGCCAGCAGGAAGGAGTATTTGGCGGCCTCCTCGCGGCGGTAGTCGAGCAGCAGGCCGGCGCTGATCGTGCCGCCGGAGCGGGAGACGCCCGGGATCAGGGCGAGCGACTGGGCGGCGCCGTAGATCAGGGCGTGTGTGAAGCTGAGGTGCCGGTCCAGGGTGAGCTTGTTGCGGGCGGTGCGGTCGGCGAACCAGAGGATCAGGCCGAAGACGATCAGCGTCGTGCCGATCAGGCGCAGGTCGCGGAAGGCGGTGTCGATGGCGTCCTCGAAGGCCAGGCCGAGGACGACGATCGGCAGGGTGCCGACGATGACGTACCAGCCCATCCGGGCGGCGTAGTGCTTGCGGAGGACGGGCGTCCACAGGGCCCGGGTCCAGGTGGAGATGATCTCCCAGATCTCCTTGCGGAAGTAGATCACCACCGCGGCCTCGGTGCCGAGCTGGATCACCGCGGTGAACGCCGCGCCGGGGTCGTCCCAGCCGAAGAACGCCGACACGACTCTGATGTGGGCACTGGAGGAGATCGGCAGAAACTCCGTCAATCCCTGAATGAGTCCGAGGACCACCGCTTCGAACCAGCCGATCAACTTGGGTACCTTCCGTCCCAGCGCGTGCGTAACTTACGCGAGGCTAGCGGAGCGCGGGACCTCGTGTGACCCGGTCATTCGGCTGGGACCCGGCCGAGACGGTACGGCTCCGCCGGGAGATGGAGATCGACGGAGTTTCCTGATTCCCTGTCAACCGAACCCCCCGTCCCGGCGGTAGTCATCCTCGGAACACCGAGGCGGAGGCAGGGATGACTGAGTTCGCGGAGTACGTCGCGCAGCGTCACGAACGGCTGCGAAGAACGGCGTACCTCCTCACCAGGGACTGGGCGATCGCCGAGGACCTGGTGCAGACGGCGCTGGCCAAGGCATGGGTCGCCTGGCGGCGGATCGACGGCAATCCCGATCCGTACGTCTACCGGATCATCGCCAACACGCACGCCTCCTGGTGGCGCCGGCGCTGGCGGGGGGAGATCCCCACCGAGGCCCTGCCGGACCGGGCGGTGGCCGGCGACTTCACGAGCGACGTCGGCGACCGCGACGCCCTGTGGACGGCGATCGGCGCGCTGTCGGGCCGTCAGCGGGCGGTGGTCGTCCTGCACTACTTCGAGGAGATGACCCTCGCCCAGGTGGCCGGCGTGCTGGGGTGCTCCATCGGGGCGGTGAAGAGCCAGCTCGGCAGGGCTCTCACCCGGCTCCGGGTCGATCAGGGGATTCAGACGATGACGGGAGCCAAGCGATGACCCACACCGAGGACGACCTGAGGGAGCTGCTCGCGGCGCACAGCGAGGGCGGTCGCGGGGGCGCCGCCCGGCTTGAGGAGATCGTCACGAAGGGCCGGGGGATCCGGCGGCGGCGCAGGTGGGCGGCCGCCGGGGCACTGGCCGCGGCGCTGGCGGTCGTGGCGGTCCTGACCCCGGTGCTGGTCCCCGGCGGGCAGGGGTCCGACATCGCGACCTCGGTCCGGGAGGACGAGCGGCGGGAGGAGGGAGTACGGCTGGCGGGCGTCCGCTTCGCGAACGTGGGGAAGACGGAGAAGATCTCCTTCACCCCGAGGAGCGGGACGAGCTCCTACCGCGTGAACTGCGCAGGCCCGGTCCAGACCTTCGTGCGCCTCGGCGACCAGGTCGACCACGGCATGTGCGGGAGCGAGCAGGGGCGTGAGTGGTCGGTGCTCGGCAGGCTCGACGGAGCCCGGGAGGGGGTCACCGCCGAGGTCGAGGTGTTCACCATCCAGAACTCGCGGGTCCCGGTGGACGTCACGGCGGAGTCGGAGCTCTCCGGTGCGGACTTCGAACGGGTGCTCGCGCTGGCCGAGCCGGGACCGGGCATCTGGGAGATCGCGATCCACGACGGCGGCGTCTCCAGCCGGTCGTGCTCGCCGGACATCTGCCTGCACAACGGCACGCTGCCGGCGACGAGGGGGGAGCGGAACCTGGCCGGCCTGCCCAACAGCCACACGGTTGAGAGCCGCTCCTTCAAGGAGACCGGCAAGAGGTTCAGGGTGAAGGCGGCGGTGAGCGGCCAGGGCTCGGTGTATGTCCGGTGCGAGGGCGAGGACCTGTACGCGTTCATCTGGCCGGGCGTCGTCGGCGACAAGGTGATGGCCGTGGCCCAGCCCTGCGGGCCGAAGCCGGCGAGGTGGGACTTCCAGGCCACTGACGGTGTCACGGTCGCGGTGGTGCCGCGCGACCAGGTGCCGGCCGGGACGGACTTCCTGTCGGATCTGGAGAAGGGCGCGGACAAGGCCCGTGAGATCCTCGGCGGGCTCACGCCCGCGCCGGGGAACTGGGAGGTCGCCGTCCAGCAGTGGGACGACCCTCCGTCGAAGGTGAGGAGGTCCTGGTCCTCCGACGGGACGGTCACCTTCTCCTACGAGGACTGACAGTCTCCTACGAGCTCCTACGAGGACTGACAGTGATGACGTAGATGAGCGTCTCCCGCTGGAGCCTGATCCCAGGACTGACTGACTCCCCGCGGGCGCAGGACCGTGATCATGCGAGCTCCCGCCCCCGATCGGCCGGGGTGGGGTACGGCCCCGCCTTACTGAGGCGGGGCCGTGTTCCCGCTACCGGGTGATCTTGACGTCGTCGATTCCGGCCTCGACCAAGGAGGCGGTGGAGGCGTCGGCGGCTTCGATGAGGATGCGGACGCTCTGTCCGGCGAAGGCGGAGATGTCGGCCTCGGCGGTGGCCCAGGCGCCGTTGCGGTTGGTGGCGGCGCCGAGCTGCTGGAAGACCTGGGTGGTGGTGGAGCCGACGACCTTCACGCGCAGGTAGTCGGCGCTGGAGGCGTTGGAGCCGTGCGCGAGATACCAGGAGAAGCCCAGCTTGAGGGCGCCGGAGGCGGGCAGGGTGACGGCCGGCGACTGGATGGTGGTGGTGCCGCCGTCGACGTCGTGGTCGCCGGCGGAGGCGCCGGCCAGCCGTCCGGTGACCAGGTCGTTGGTGCCGCTGACGGTGGTGCCGAGCTGCTTGGCGCCGCTGGAGGTGGTGGCCTCGGGGTCGCCGCGCTCCCACCGGCCGAGGGTGGCGGTGTCGGTGCCGCCGGGGTCGGCGGTCCAGCCGGTCGCCGTCTCGAAGGTGTCCTGCCAGACGGTCACGGGCGGGGTGGCCGTCGCGGTCGTCCACACCGCGTAGGCGATCGCGTCGGCGTTGCGGTTCAGCGCGGTGTCGTTGATGTTCGCCGTGGTGTCGCACGCCCGGTGGTAGCAGGAGTCGAACGACTGCCCCGCCGTACCGCCCCAGAGGGTGGCCTGGGCGCTGGACTTGATGCCCTCCGCGCCGGTGAACGTGCCCCCGGCGGGGATGCCGACGCTGATGAACGGGCCGTAGTCGGAGCGGCCGTCGAAGTCGGTGCCCCGGGTGGCCACGCCGATCGAGGTGAAGTAGGCCTGGATCGTCGCCTCCAACTGCGCGGAGCCCGCCGGGCCGGGGCCCGAGCCGACGCCGTCGGAGTTGTCTCCGTCGTAGACGAAGTAACCGGCGTTGGGCGAGCCGACCATGTCGAAGTTCAGATAGCCCTTGACCTTGGCCCGCTCGGTGGCGGGGAGGTTGTTGACGTAGTACTGAGAGCCGCGCAGACCCAGCTCCTCGGCGCCCCACCAGGCGAAGCGGAGGTGTTTGGTCGGGGCCAGGGCCTGGCGGGAGACCTCCAGCGCGGTCTCCAGGATGGCGGCGCTGCCGGAGCCGTTGTCGTTGATGCCCGGTCCCGCGGTCACGCTGTCGAGGTGCGCGCCGACCATGAGGATGTCGTTGGGGTCGCCGCCCGGCCAGTCGGCGATGACGTTGTAGCCGGTCGCGCCGTTGTAGGTGAACGACTGGAGGGTGGTGGTGAACCCGGCGCCGTCGAGCAGGCCCTTGACGTAGTTCGCCGAGGCGAGATAACCGGGGCGGCCGTGCGCGCGGTTGCCGCCGTTGGCGGTGGCGATGGACTGGAGCTGGGTGAGGTGTGCCTTCACGTTGGCCAGCGAGATGTCCGGTGGGACGGCGGCCGACGCGGCCGGCGCGGTGAGCGCCAGGGGGATGGCCAGGATCGCCGCCATCCCGATGGTCCACAGGTTGCGCATCATGCTCCTCGGGTTGGGAGGGTGTGGGGGTCCCCCGAGCGGCGCGCACCTGGCGGGTGCGCGCCGTACAGCGTGGTGGTGCGCTTGGGTGGTGTCCCTCGGATCCTCCGTCGCCTGCGGCGGCCGTCAGGTGAGGTCCGTGGGACACGGGTCAGCGGGCCGCGTCCTCCGGTGCCCGCTTGGCGGCCGTGGCGGACTTCGCCAGGGCGGCGGCGTCACGGTCGGGGATCGTGGACAGGTCGTAGGCGTAGAACGCGGTGGAGTAGCCGATCGCCTTGGAGTTGCGGTCGAGCGCGGCGGCGTTGATGTTGGTGATGGTGTCGCAGACCGCGTGGTAGCAGGGGTCGTACGGGGCGTCCGCCGTACCGCCGAACACGGCGGCCTCCTCGGCGGTCTTGATGCCTTCGGCGCCGGTGAAGATGCCGCCGGCCGGGATGCCCGCCGCCATGAACGCGCCGTAGTCGGAGCGGCCGTCGAAGTCGGTCCCCTTGAAGCTCAGACCGCGCTTGCCGTAGAACTTCTCCAGCAGCTTCTCGATCTCGGCGGAGCCGGCCGGACCGGGACCGGCGCCCTCGGCGTCGGAGTCGTCGCCGTCGTAGAGGAAGGTGACGTCGTTCGGCGAGGCGACCATGTCGAAGTTGAGGTAGAGCCGGATCTTGTCCCGCTCGGCCTGCGACAGGCCCGCGACATACTGGTCGGAGCCGAGCAGGCCCAGCTCCTCGGCGCCCCACCAGGCGAAGCGGAGCTTGTGCTTGGTGGGCAGGTGGGCCAGCTTCAGCGCGGTCTCCAGGATGGCGGCGCTGCCGGAGCCGTTGTCGTTGATGCCGGGCCCTTCGGTGACGCTGTCCAGGTGGGCGCCGGCCATCACGATCTCGCCCTTCTTGCCCCACGGGGAGTCGGCGATGAGGTTCTTGGTCTGGCCGACCGTGGTCTTGGCGTCGACCTTCAGGTGGACGGTCGTACCCGGGGTGTCGGCCAGGTCGAGGCCGACGGCGGTGGAGGCGATCACGATCGGGAAGCCGAAGCGCCACTCACGGATGTCGAACGAGAAGGGGTCGGTACGGCCCGGCTGACCCTCGTTGAAGAAGATCACACCGGCCGCGCCGGCCGCCTTCGCGTTGGTGGCCTTGTCGACGAACGGGCAGGTGCCCCGCTGGATGAGGGCGATCCGGCCCGGCACGAACCCGGCGAAGTCGGCGGCCTCGCAGCCCGCGGTGGAGGTGTTGGGACTCGGCGCCGGCGGGATGACCGCGTCGACCACCTGGACCTGCGCCGTGACGTCCCCGGGACTTGAGGAGACGACGGTGACGAAGTCGGCGGGGTTGGCGTAGGTCTTGGCCTCCGGCGTCACCTGCTGCAGGACCGAGGGGGAGAACTCCTCCCATGAGACCGGGAACTCCACGTCGGTGGTGGAGACCTTGTAGCCGGCCCGGCGCAGCTTGTCCTTGACGTAGGCGAGGGAGGCGTCGTATCCGGGGGTGCCCGCGGCGCGGGTGCCGCCGTTGGCGTCGGCGATCTGCTGGAAGCTGTCGAGGTGTTTCTTGACGTTCTTACCCTTGACCTGGGAGGACAGGGCCTCGGCCAGGACGTCGGGGAGGCCGGTCGCGGCCGCGCTCGCGGGTGGGACGAAGGCGAGCGGAAGAGTGACGGCCGTGACCAGGGTGGCGGTCCGGACCAGCGTGCGTTGCAGGCGCAGGCGCATAAAGCTCCTCGGGGAGTGAAACTGTGGGCCCCAATCCGTGTTAAGGCGGAAGCTACCTTGATCAATGACCTTCGCCTAGGCCCATTGGGGAGGAGATGCGCGAATAGTTACGCGGCCCGCCCGGTCCCCGGGCCGACCCTGACAGGGTTTTCTCAGGGATGTCCCGGGAACGTGGGGGTCTTCGCCCTCCGTTCAGAAGGTGAAGACCAACGATCCGGGGAGACAGAGATGCACCGTTCGAGAAATCACAAAATCATCGCCGGCGTCTGCGGTGGGATCGCGGAGAGCCTCGGCTGGTCGCCCACGGTCGTCCGGGTGCTGTGGCTGCTGCTGTCCCTCATCCCCGGACCGCTGTGGGTCGTCTACGTGCTCATGTGGATCCTCGTCCCCAAGGCTCCCGCGGTCCACTACGGAAAATAAGCTGAGGACATGAGGCAACGCCCCCTGTCCCTTGTCCAGGACGACCTGGTCGACTACGAGAAGGCCATGGAGCAGATGACCGACCTGGTCGGTCAGCGGCAGCGCGACGAGCGCCCCGACACGCTCTGGCTCCTCAGCCACCCGCAGGTCTACACCGTCGGCAGGCGCACGCTGGAGCAGCACCTGCCCGACCCGTCCCACGGCATCCCGGTCGTGAGCACGGGCCGCGGCGGTCAGCTCACCTATCACGGCCCCGGCCAGCTCGTCGGCTATCTCGTCGTCAAGCTCGGCGAGGGGGAGGGGATCGTCGACTACGTCCGCGAGGTCGAGCTCCGGCTCGTCCGCGCCCTCGGCGCGCTGGGCGTCCCGGCCGAGCGCCGGGACACCCCGCCGGGTTCGGAGCTGCTGACGGGCGTGTGGACGGCGGAGACGGGCCGGAAGATCGTCTCGATCGGCATGCGGCAGAGCCGCGGCGTGACCAGCCACGGGTTCGCCCTCAACGTCGACGGCGACCTGGCCCCGTGGGACTGGGCGGTGCCCTGCGGCATGCCGGAGGTCGACATGACCTCGCTGAGCCGGGAGGCCCCGGCCACCGCGGACATGGACCGGGTCCGGGCCGCGGTGGCGGAGGCGTTCGAGGCGGTCTGACCGGGGGACCGCAGCCTGATCAGGCGATCGGCTGGTCCTCCTCGACCTCGACCGTGCGGCGCGGCCCGGTGAACCAGTGCCGGGCCGACAGCGCCCACCACAGGCCCACGGCGAGGACCATCAGCCCGACCACGATCGGCGCGTAGTTGACCGCGGTCCAGGTGAACGTCTCGTCTCCCGGCGTGGCGGGGTCGTCCTTGTTGAACGGCACCCCCGCCGGGGCCAGCGGCATGATGAAGTAGATCGAGACCACGACGATCTCGATGACGGCGATCCAGCACATGACCTTGTACTTCGCGCCCAGCGTCCACGGGCCGGGCTCGAAGCGGTCGCCCATCCTCAGCCGGAGCCAGATCGGGATGGCGAAGGCGATGTAGAGGCCGACGACCGCGACCGAGACCACCGCGTAGAACGCCAGGGGGGTGCCGGTCGGGGCCTTGTAGAGGGCCGGGAGGGTCAGCACGAGCGCCGCGACGCAGCCGAAGACGATCGCGTTGACCGGGGTCCGGTCCTTGTTCACCTTCGACCAGAGTCGCCAGCCGGGGATGCCGCCGTCCCGCGAGAACGCGTAGGTCATCCGGGACATCGAGGTCACGCAGCTCATCCCGCAGAAGAACTGCCCGATCGTGGAGATGCCGAAGATCACCGTGGCCAGGACCGGGGTGAGCGACGAGGTGAAGACGGCCCCCACGAAGCCGAACTCCTTGTTGACCGCGTCCACGTCGGTGGCCGCGAACAGGAACGCCAGCAGCAGGACCCAGCCGCCGATCGCGGAGTAGAAGATCGACTGCCAGAGCCCGCGGGCCGCCGCCCTCGAGGCGCCCTGGGTCTCCTCCGAGACGTGCGCGCAGGCGTCGAAGCCGGTGATCGTGTACTGGGTCAGCAGGAAGCCGAGCGGCAGCACGTAGAACCAGAACGACGTGTCGGGGAAGCCCGAGTTGTTGAAGCGCTCGGTGAAGACGAACGACAGCGACTGGTGCCGGTCCGGGCCGAAGATCAGGATGGCCACCACCACGGCCGCCCCGAACACGTGCCACCACACCGAGACGTTCTGCAGCACGGAGATGAGCCGGTGGCTGAAGATGTTGATCAGCGCGTGCAGCACCAGGATGACCGTGAAGAGGATGAAGGTGTTGCCGAGGGAGATCTCGAAGCCCTCGGCGAACCGGTTGATCGTGATGTTCATGAACGTCGCGCAGCCGTAGTCCACCGAGGCGGTCACCGCGATCAGCCCGACGAGATTGAACCACCCGGTGAACCAGCCGTGGACCGGCCTGCCCAGCTTGGCGGCCCACCAGTAGATGCCGCCGGCGGTCGGGTAGGCCGACACCAGCTCCGACATGCACAGGCCGATGATCAGAATGAAGATCGAGATCAGCGGCCAGCCCCAGGAGATGGCGATCGGCCCGCCGTTGTTCCACGCCTGGCCGAAGGTGGTGAAACACCCGGCCAGGATGGAGATGATCGAGAAGGAGATGGCGAAGTTGGAGAAGCCGCTCCAGGTGCGGGAGAGCTCCTGCTTGTAACCGAGCTCGGCGAGCCGCTGCGCGTCCGTGTCCACAGGTGGCACCACTGGCTTGGTCATGCAAGCCTCCTTGCGTCTTACATGGGGGGTTTACTCCGGGATGAGGGGGTCATCCGGGGGCGGGGGTCCGGGGAGCCGGCGCGCGCCGGCCCCGGACGTCGTCGACGAGCCGTCCGAACCCCGGATCGTCCAGGTCCCGTACGGCCCGCGCGAACTTGTCGGCCGCCTCCGCGTCGTAGTCGAAGTCGGCGGCCGCCGCCTGTTCCCGCAGCAGCCCGTGATGCACGGCGAACCAGAGGGACCAGGTCAGGTTGGACATGATCAGGTTGAGCCTGACCCGCGCGATCAGCCGCGGGTCGGCCTCGCCGAAGTAGGCGTGGGCCAGCCGGCCGGCCAGATCCGGGTCGTAGTCGGCCTCGGCGGCGATGTCGCCCAGCTCGAAGGCCGGGTCGTTGTTCCCGGAGAGCTGGTAGTCCACGATCTTGATCTCCGTGCCGCAGTGGATGAGGTTGCCCGGCAGCAGGTCGTTGTGGCAGGGCACCGCCGGCAGCGGGTGGGCGGCCAGCGCCCGCTCGATCTCCGCCGCCGCCCGCCGCCGGTCCTCGTAGCCGTCGGGTGTCGGTAGCGCGTGGGTATGGCAGAGGGCGAGGAACTCCTCAAGCTTGCGGAAGATGGAGAAGTCGTTGACGAACCGGGGGCCGGCGTGCAGGCGGCGGCAGGCCGCCGCGATCGGTCCGGGGAGCGTCCGCACGCCGTGCGCGTCGAGGGTGGCGCCGTCGAGATACTCCAGCAGCAGCGCGCCGGGCATCCGGTGCAGGACCCGCGGGCCGACCCCGGCCTCGGCCGCGCGGAGCGTGTTGGCGATCTCCTGGTCGAGGGGGATGCCGAGGCCCGCCCCCGAGACGCGTGGATCGAGCACCCGCAGCAGCCAGCGCTGCCCGTCGGCCGCGTCCAGCCGGGCGATCCGGTGGCTGAGCCCACCCTTGATCGGCGTCTCGGTGACGGGCTGTCCGGCCCACTCCCGGACGGCTGCGAGAGCATCTGGCATGCCGCACTCCTTTGGCCTACCTTCAGACCATTGATCCGATTATCCGGACGAGTTGTTACAGAGGGGTTGCCGATCTTGGAACTTCCCAACTCTGCGCGGGCCGTCGTGATCGGCGGCGGGGTGGCCGGGTGCAGCGTGGCCTACCACCTGGCGAAGCTCGGCTGGAGCGAGGTGATCCTGGTGGAGCGGCACGAGCTGACCGAGGGGACCACCTGGCACTCGGCCGGATTCGTGGGCCAGCTCCGCTCGACCGTCACCCAGACCAAGATGATCATGTATTCGGCCGGCCTCTACCCCGAACTGGCCGAGCTGACCGGGATGGACCCCGGCTGGCGCGGGGTGGGCGGGCTCCGCCTGGCGACCACGCCCGAGCGGGTGGAGGAGTCGCTGCGGCTGGCCGGGGCCGGGGAGACCTACGGCCTGGGGCTGTCCGTCCTGTCCGGGGCCGAGGCGGGGGAGATGCTGCCGCTGCTCGACGTGCGTGACGTGCGGGCCGCGCTCTGGCTGCCCGGGGACGGCTGGCTCGACCCGGCGCTGCTGGCCAGGGCGCTGGCGGCCGGGGCGGAGAAGCTGGGCGTGCGGATCTTCACCGGCACCCGCGTGACGGGGCTGGAGGTGGCCGGCGGCGCGGTTGGCGGGGTCCGCCTCGCGCTCGGCTCCGAGGAGTGGTCGGTCCGGGCCGACACCGTGGTCATCGCGGCGGGGGCGGCCAGCGGCCGGGTCGGGCGGCTGGCCGGGGTGGACATCCCGATCGTGCCGATCAAACACCAGTATGTCGTCACCGAACCTTTCGAGGTCCCCTCGTCTATGCCCACGGTCCGGGACCCGGACAACATCGTCTACTTCCGCGAGGAGGGCGGCGGCATACTCGTCGGGGGATATATCCGGACTCCGGAGATCTGGGAGACCGGGCAGCCGCTGGAGGAGCCCCGGACGCTGTTCGCGCCCGATATGCCGAAATTTCAGGAATCGTGGGAGTCGGCGGTACGGCGGGTCCCCGCGCTGGGCCGTACCGAGATCACGAAGGTCGTCCACGGTCCCGAGGCGTTCACCCCCGACGGGGAGTTCCTGCTCGGCGAGACGGCGGTCCGCGGCCTGTGGGCGGCGGCCGGGTTCTGCGTCCACGGCCTGGCCGCCGCCGGCGGCGTGGGCAAGGTCATGGCCGAGTGGATCGTGGACGGCTCGCCGGAGTACGACGTGTTCGGCATGGATCTGCGCCGGTTCGGCGGCCACGCCCGGTCCGCCCCGTGGGCCCGGGCCAGGGCGCTCGACTCCTACTCGAAGTACTACGACATCGTCTACCCGGGCGAGGAGCGCACCGCCGCCCGGCCGCTGCGCCGCTCCCCGGCGTGGGTACGGCAGGCGGAGCTGGGGGCGGCGTTCGGCGAGAAGTCGGGCTGGGAGCGGGTCAACTGGTTCGACTCCAACGCCGACGTCCCGGTGCCGGAGGAAGACTCCAACGTCGACGTCCCGGTGCCGGAGGAAGACTCCAACGTCGACGTCCCGGTGCGGGAGGAAGGCCCCAACGCCGACGCCCCGGCGCGGGAGGAGGGAGACGGGCGGGGAACACGGGAGTCGCCGGAGGTCCGCCCGGCCGGCTGGGCGGGCCGGATCTGGTCCCCGGCGATCCGGCGGGAGTGCCTGGCCACGCGGGACGCGGCGGGACTGTTCGACCAGACCTCGTTCGCGAAGCTCGAAGTCTCAGGGCACCAGGCTCTGATGAGGCTGCAGCGGGCGTGCGCCGGGCAGCTCGACCGGCCCCCCGGCTCGATCGTCTACACCCAGCTGCTGAACGAGCGCGGCGGCATCGAGGCCGACCTGACCGTCACCCGCCTGGCCGAGGACCGCTTCCGTCTGGTCACCGGCACCGCCTTCGGCGTCCACGACGCGGCCTGGCTCCGCGGCCACGGCCTCGACGTCCGGGACGTCACCTCGGCCCACGCCTGCTACTGCCTGTGGGGCCCGCGCGCGCTCGACATCCTCGGCACGGTCTGCGACGACGACCTGACCTTCGGATACATGCAGGCCAGAGAGATCAGCGTCGGGAACGTCCCGGTGCTGGCCCAGCGGGTGACGTTCGTGGGCGAGTTCGGCTGGGAGCTGTACTGCCCGTCGGAGTACGGGCTGACCCTGTGGGACACGCTCATGGAGGCGGGCACGCCGTACGGCATGCGCCCGGCCGGCTACCGGGCGATCGACTCGATGCGCCTGGAGAAGGGCTACCGGGTCTGGGGCCTGGACATCACCCCGGAGACCACCCCGGTCGAGGCCGGCCTGGGTTTCGCGGTGGCCATGGACAAGGACTTCCTCGGCCGGTCCGCGCTTGAGGCGGCGGCTCGGCGGGACCGGCCCGGCCGGCGCGGCGGCGCGGACGGGTCCGCTCCGGGCGCGCCCGCCGGAGCGCCGGACGGCCGTCGGGGGACGGAGGCTCCTGGCCCGCGCCTGCGCTGCCTCGTCCTGGACGACTCCCGCCAGGTCTGCCTCGGCGGCGAGCCGGTCCGCGTCGGCGGCGCGCCGGCCTCCCGGGTGACCAGCGGCGGGTACGGCCACCGGGTGGAGCGCTCGATCGCCTACGCCTACCTGCCCGCCGGGACCGCCCCCGGCGACCGGGTCGAGATCGGCGTCACCGGCCTCTGGACCGGCGCCACCGTCACCGCCGAGCCCCTCTACGACCCGGCCTCCGAGCGGATCAGGCGCCTGCCCGGCTGATCCTCCGCCGGTCCTCGGCTGATCCTCGGCCGGTCCTCGGCCGGTTCTCGGTTGGTCCTCCACCGGCCTTCGCCGGTCCTCGACAGGTCCTCCGCCGGAGAGCGCGCTCCCGCGTCCGCGCTCTCCGGCGGAGGACCTCCCGCGACAGGCGGTGCCCGGGCGGCGTGTCAGGGCCCGACGGGCTCATGAGGGCCGGTGAGCCGGCCGTGCAGGCGCCGGGCCCGTCGGCGGTCTTCTGTCCCTCGACTCCCTTCTGTCCCCCGACTCCGCGGGCATGGGATTGCGTGTCTGTCCGCATGTGTTAAATTTTGGCCATGCGGTCAAAAAATGAGACGAGCGGTCAGGAGGGCGGGGCCGATGGAGGGCTCAGGCTCCGGCCGCCCCGGAATCCGGTGGACAGCCGGGCGGTCCGGTGGTGGACGGGCCAGGCGGCCGTGCTCGTGGCCCCGCCGGTCCTGGTGCTGGTCCTGCTCGCTCTCCTGATCCCGCCGGCCCGGTTCTGGCTGCTGCTCCCGGCGCTCGTCATCGCGGTCCCGGGGGCCGCCTACGTGGCGGTGATGCCACGGTGGCGGTTCCGGGTGCACCGCTGGGAGACCACCGACGACGCGGTCTACGCGGCCTCCGGCTGGATCTGGCAGAAGTGGCGGGTCGCGCCGATGTCGCGGATCCAGACCGTCGACACGGTCCGGGGCCCGCTCCAGCAGATCTTCGGCCTGGCGGGCGTGACCGTCACCACGGCCTCGGCGGCGGGCGCGATAAAGATCAACGGCCTGGACCACGTCCTCGCGGCCGACCTCGTCGAGCGGCTCACCGCCCGGACCCAGGACACCCCCGGTGACGCCACGTGAGCCGCGATCGAGACACGGCCGGCGACCGCCGGTATGACGGGGCGGAGCGGGTCGGCGGCGGGGCGGGCGGCCTGGAGTGGACGCGGCTCGACCCGTGGATGCCGTGGCTGAGCCTGAGCTGGGTGATCGGCCCGCTGGCGCCTGTCGCGGCCACCGCCCTGGTCGCCGGCGACCGGCTGAACCCGCAGACCGTCATCACCCTCGGCTCGATCCTGGCGGCGGCCGCCGTGATCACCTCGATCGGCCTGATCCGCTACGCCACCACCCGCTACCGGGTCACCGGCGAACGCGTCGAGCTCCACTCCGGCCTGGTCTTCCGCAGGCGGCGGTCGGTCCCGCGTGACCGGGTGCGCAGCGTCGAGGTGACGGCCGGTCCGATGTACCGGATCTTCGGTCTGGCCGACGTCAAGATCGGCACCGGCCAGAACGACGCGGACAAGGGGCTCTCCCTCGACGGGATCTCCCGGACCGACGCCCTGCTCCTGCGGCGGGGCCTGCTCGGCCGTACGGCCCGCTCCGACTCCGTCATCGCCGAGCTGCGCCCGGCCTGGATCCGCTACGCGCTGCTGAGCAGTTGGTCGCCGGTCATCGGCCTGGCCCCCTTCGGCCTGTTCTTCCGCGTGCTGGACATGTTCGGGATCAGCCCTACGGAGGTCGGCTTCCTCGGCGAGCTGTGGGCCGCCGTCACCGCGACCCACCCGGCCGTGGTTCTCGCCGTGGCCACCGGCGTCGTCCTGGCGATCGGGCTGACGGGGACCCTGCTGCTCTACGTGGAGTCCTGGTGGGACTTCCGCCTGACCCGCGGGCCCGGCCGCGCCCTCCTTGTCCGGCGGGGCCTGCTGACCACCCGGTCCATGTCGCTGGAGGAGCGGCGGCTGCGCGGGGTCGAGGTGGCCGAGCCGCTGCCGCTGCGCTGGGGCCGGGGGGCCCGGCTGAACGCCGTGGCCACCGGGCTCGGCGAGGACGACTCGACGGCCCTGCTGCCGCCGGCCCCGCGCGCCGAGGCCCACCGCGCCGCCGCCGCCGTACTGGGCGAGGACGTCTCACCGACCCTCGCGCCGCTGCGCCCCCACCCCCGGGTGGCGCTGCGCCGCAGGGCCGTCCACGCCGTCTGGCCGCCGCTCGTCCTCGCGCCGCTGCTCGCGGGGCTCGCCGCGTGGTTGAGCTGGGTCCCCGCCCCGCTCTGGGCGGCCGGTGCGGCGCTGCTCCCCGCCGGGCTGCTCCTGGCCCGCGACGCCTACCGCAACCTGGGGCACGGACTCCACGGCCCCTACCTCGTCACCCGGTACGGCACGGCCCGGCGCAGGACGGTGGCGCTCCGCCGTGAGGCGATCATCGGCTGGACCGTCGGCCGCTCGCCCTTCCAGCGGAGAGCGGGCCTGCTCACCCTGGCCGCGACCACGGCCGCGGGCAAGGGCTCCTACAAGGTCAGAGACGTCTCCGTCACGCAGGGGCTGGCCTTCGCCGAGGAGGCGGTGCCCGGTCTGCTGGCGCCCTTCATCCGCTGACGTACCGGAGGTAAGATCACCTGCGATGGAGACGGGTGGAGCGGACACGCTGGCGGACTTGCTCGCCGAGGCGTCGAGGGGACGCTTCCCCGCGCCGGACACGGGGCCGACGATCCTGCCCCAGCCGTCGCCGCGTGACGCGGGTGTCATCGCCTTCACCGCGCACAACGTGATATTCGCCGACGTCGAAGCGTCGTGGATCCACCGGCGCCTCCCCGACGGAGACCTGTCCGCGCCGCTCGGCCCCCGCTTCCTCGGCGCCCTGGAGGGACGGCTGGGGCGCCGGCTCGACAACATCGACATGCTCGCCCTCGCCGGGCCGCTTCCCGGCCGGCCGCAGATCGCGCTGACCGAGGTGTCCGCGACCGGCCACCCGAGAGCCGGACGCGCCCGCCTCTACCGTGACGACGTCCGGACGTGGACCTGCCCGGGCGGCCTCCTCGTCATCGGGCGCGGGGTGGCGGGCCGGTGGGAGGTCGCGGTCGAGATCGATCCCGAGCACCGGGGCCGGGGCCTGGGAAGGGCCCTGGCCTGCGCGGCCCGTCAGCTCACCCCGCACCCGCTGTGGGCCCAGATCGCCCCCGGCAACGCGGCCAGCGTCCGGACCTTCCTGGCCGCTGGATACGTCCCGGTGGGCGCCGAAGCGCTGTTCTCCCCGTAGGCCGGCCTTCCCGCGGTCGGCTCCTCCGCCTCCCCGGGGGGCCTTCACCTCCCTGCCGCTCCTTTCACCTCCCTGCGGTCGGCTCCTCCGCCTTTCCACGGCTCCCACGGCCTGGTCCCCGCTCTCCGGTGGAAGGCGCTAGACGGTGCCGAGGCAGGTGACGGTCCGGTGGACGGGGATGCCGGGGGTGGGCGGCGCCTGGGTGCGGTTCACCCAGCAGAAGTCCACCCCGGCGGCCTGCGCGCAGCCGCCGTCGCTCGCCGGCGAGTCGCCGACCATGAGCGCGTCACCGGCCTTGGCCTCCAGCAGGTCCAGGGTGTGGTGGAGCAGCTCTCCGTCGGGCTTGCGCAGGCCCACCTCGGGGGCGATCACCACGTGCTCGAAGAACCCGCCGATCCGGGTGCGGCGGAGCTTGGCCCGCTGGACATGGGCGATGCCGTCGGTCACCAGGGCCAGCCTGAACCGCCGGGACAGCCGCCGCAGAGCGGCTCTGGCCTCCGGGAACAGGGTCACGTTCCGGCCGAGCGCGTCTTCGAACGCGGCCGCGACCGAGGGGAGGGCGCCCATCCTGGCCCAGCGTTCCAGCCGCAGCTCGGCCAGGGTGATCCGGTGCTCGCGGTAGGCCGCCCAGAGCGGCTCGTTGGCGGCGTGGAAGCGCGCCAGGAACTCGGCGCGGCCCATCTGGAAGAAGCGGTGGTGCACCTCATGAAGCGCGCCGCGCTCCGTTTGGGCGTAGTCGACCACAGTCCCGTCCAAGTCGACCAGCAGCACCTGGTGTCGACTCTCCCTCGCCGAGCCCATCGCGCTCCGACAGCCGGAGGATCTCCCCGACCGTCGCCGCGTCCGCGGCGTAGATGTGCGGAACGTCGACGAAGACCCTCATTGACCCACAGTCCACCCCGAGATCGCCGGCGACCTCGTTCTGAATACTACGCAGCGGCACATAGTTCAGGTAGGAGGTGAACACGTTCTGCGACCGGAAGGCGGCGGTCATCACCAGCCGCCCGTCGCGGAGCCGGAAGGCCAGGCTGGTCAGGCAGGGCACCGCGTCGGGAGACTCGCCCGGGACGGTGAGGGAGATCCAGCCGCTCTTGGTGTACGGCTTGGCGCGCAGCACGTCGGCGACCCAGCGGAGCTGGTCGACGCCGAGGAGCTGGCGGAGCCGGCCGCCGTAGCTGTATTTGAAGGGCGGCAGGACCGCGCACTCGCTGAACTTGCCGGCGTACAGCGGGATCTTCCCCGAGTCGCCGTAGGACTCCAGGATCGGATCGTCCCAGCCGAGCCTGGCGATCTCGAACAGCACCGCCTGGGCTTCGATGATCGGGCCCCGGTCGTCCTCGGCGGGCCTGCCGCTGTCCTGCACGTGTCGCATCAGCCAGATCCACGTCTCCCCACAAGACGCGAATCTGAGGAGGTCGGGCATTCAGGTCTCCACGTTGGGGAAATGGAAGGGGTTGTGTGGGAGTCTGCGCTGCCGGGAGACGTTGGCGCGGACGTAGTAGACGAAATAGTGCAGCAGGGAGAGCAGCCCGATGACCACCAGGAGCAGGGCCGCGTTGGGTTCGATCCTGACCAGGCCGAGCACACCGACGGCGATGTAGGAGCTGTTGACCAGGGCCAGCATCATCACGTTGATCCCCGGCCAGGCGAGCGGCGCGTAGGTCTCGGGGTAGCGGGGGTCCACCGGCAGGTTGGGGGTCCAGCCGAGGGCCGAGAAGTGGTCCTTGAGCTGGACCACGTAGAGCAGGCGGAAGTTGTTGAGCGCCCGCGCGGTCCGCATGTGCGCGTTCACCGCCTCGATCAGCCGCAGGAACGGCAGGATGTTGAGCAGTCCGAACGCGGCGATCGTCGCGAACAGATACCACGGCACGCCGCCCCAGGAGGTCAGCGCCCCCGGATTGACCACCTTCGCGCTCGCCAGCGCGATGGCGGCGGCGAACGGGGCGGCGAGCAGGCTCATGGAGAGCCTGGTCATCTTGAGCCGTTCGTCCTTGGCCGCGAGATAGACGTGGTAGGTCCCGCTGAAGTCCACGGCCACGAGCTGGAGGAAGTCCTTCGGTTCCACGGGCAGGTCGTCGAGCCTCTCGGGCAGCGACTCCGCGGTCATGCGCGGCAACATCTTCCGCATCGGGACCCACTCTCGGGGGCTGGCGGACTTGCGCGGTAAGAAGATTTTGACGCACTTGTCAGTCGGGCGCGCGCCATTCGGCACATCTTCCACAACTTCTCCGAGCTCTCCGGCGTCTAATGGATGACGTTGCCGGGCACGGGGGTTCGCACAGCATGGGATTGACGCCGCTCGCACCTGGTGACCCTCTGCGGCTGGGCGGATACCGCCCGGCCGGACGGCTGGGCGCGGGGGGTCAGGGGATCGTCTACGAGGCATATGACGCCGAGGGCGGCCGGGTCGCGATCAAGGTGCTGCACGGGGACGTGGCGGCCGACTCGGGGCTGCGGACGAGGTTCGCGAAGGAGGCGGAGGCGGCCCGCCGGGTGGCGTCGTTCTGCACCGCCCGGATTCTCGCGGTGGACTCCGACGCGGCCAGGCCGTACATCGTCAGCGAGTTCGTCGCCGGGCCCGACCTGCGGGCGGCGGTCCGCGAGGCCGGCCCCTACGCCGGCGACGCCCTGCACCGGCTGGCCACCGCGCTGGCCACCGCGCTGACCGCGATCCACCGCGCGGGGGTGGTCCACCGCGACCTCAAGCCGGAGAACGTGCTGCTCGGCCCGGACGGGCCCCGAGTGATCGATTTCGGCGTGGCCAGGACCGACGAGATGTCGCTGACCACGACGGGCATCGT
Organism: Streptosporangium brasiliense; assembly: GCF_030811595.1. Taxonomy (NCBI): domain Bacteria; kingdom Bacillati; phylum Actinomycetota; class Actinomycetes; order Streptosporangiales; family Streptosporangiaceae; genus Streptosporangium; species Streptosporangium brasiliense. Next base: position 919,745 of record NZ_JAUSRB010000002.1, on the reverse strand, counting down.
CGCGGGGACGCCGACGTACATGGCGCCCGAGGTGTTCGTCGGGCAGCGGGCGGGCCCCCCGGCGGACGTGTTCGCCTGGGGCGGGGTGCTGCTGTACGCGGCCACCGGCAAGGACCCGTTCCAGGCCGAGAGCCTGGGCGGCGTGATGCACCGGGTGCTCACCGTCGACCCCGACCTCGGCGACATCCCCGAGCCGCTGCGCTCGCTGATGGCCGCCGCGCTGGCCAAGGCGGCGGCCGACCGCCCAACCGCGCACGCGCTGCTGATGGGCCTGCTGGGCGGCGAGGACCGGACGGCCGGCACGGCCGCGCCCGGGGCGGGGACGGCCACGCCCGGAGTGGGGACGGCGGCGCCCGGGGTAGGGACGGCCGGCGGGCCCGCGTCCGAGACCTCGCCGGCTCCGGCGGCCGAGGAGCGAGAGGCTGAGGAACGGGAGGCCGAGGCGCGGGAGGCTGAGGAACGGGAGGCCGAGGACCTCAGGGCGGGGGTGCGGGCCGCACGGGAGGTCCTGCCGCCCGGATCCGATCCTCCCGCGCTCGGTGTGATCGCCGAGGAGGCGTTCAGCGCGCTGACGCCCCAGCAGCAGGCCGACGCGCCCGGGGTGCTGCTCCGCATGATCGGTGACGGTTCGGTCCAGCGCGTCGAGTGCGGGCCGGAGGACGAGCCGGTGATCGCCCGTTTCGCCGGGGCGGGGCTGCTGATCAGGGAGGGCACCACGGCCGTTCCGGCCGGGGCCGCCCTGCCGTGGGCCTGGCCCCGGCTGCGGGAGTGGCTGGCGGCCGAGCGCGACGGGCTGCCGGTGCACCGGCGGCTGGCCGAGGCGGCCCGGGTCTGGGAGGAGCACGGGCGGCCCCCGGGAGATCTTTACCAGGGGGAGGCGCTCCGGGAGGCGCTGCAGTGGGCCGCGACCGAGCGGCGCTATCTCGGGATCAACCTCAGGGAGCGGCGGTTCCTCGACGCCGCCTCGGCCGTGGAGCGGCGGCGCCGGAACAGGCGGCGGCTGGTCACCGCGGGGATGGCCGTGCTGCTCGCCTTCTCGTTGGGCGTGACCGCGATCGCCCTGCGGCAGGGCCGGACTCTCGCCGCTCAGACCGAGGATCTGCAGCGGCAGCGGGACGAGTCGGCGGCCCGGGCCGCCGCCGCGCGCGCCGACGACCTGCGCGACTCCGACCCCCGTACGGCCATGCGGCTCAGCGTGGCCGCCTGGCGGATCGCCCAGGTACCGGAGGCGCGTTCCGCGCTGCAGGCCGCGCTGGCCCAGGTGAAGGTCGACGTGTTCACCGACCCCGACGCCACCTCCAGGGCCTCCTACGTCCTCACGCCCGACGCGCGGACGCTCGTGCGGGCCCACGGCGGCGAGGTCCGCATGTACGACGTGGTCACCCACCGGCCGGTCCGGACGTTCGAGGGGGTGGGGAAGCTCGCCGCCGTGACCGCGGCGAGCCCCGACGGCTCGACCCTCCAGGTCGGCGGACGGCTCTGGGACAGCGCCACGGGCCGGGCCTTCGGCCCGGCGATCCCCGAGGGGGCGCGGGCGGAGCTGGAGCCGGAGCGGCGGCTGATCTCGGCCGTCGGCCCCGGCACGCTGGTGATGCGCCCGCTGGACGGGGGCGGGCCGCTGGTCTCGGCGACCGGGTTCGAGCCGGAGGGGACCGTCTCGCCGGACGGCCGGTGGGCGGCCGTGGCCGGGCGTCAGGGCAGCGTCGAGGTCTGGGACCTGACCAGGGGAAGGCGGGTGTTCGCCCGGAAGGTCGACGGCCCCGTCAGCTCCCGGGGGGAGCGGGGGGCGCCGCAGCTCGCCTTCAGCCCGGACGGCTCGACCCTCGCGGTCGGCGGCGACACCTCGATCACGTTGCTCGACCCCGCCGACGGGAGCCGTCGGGGGGAGGACTTCGCGAGCACCGGCGGCGGCGCGCTCACCTTCAGCCCGGACGGCCGCTTCCTCGCCGAGCAGGCGGAGGAGGCCCTCTTCCTCTGGAAGGTGGCCGACCGCACCATATCCGCGCGGTTCCCCCTGACGGCCGTCGGGAACGCGCGGTTCACCGCCGACAGCCGGACACTGCGCTATCCGACCGGATACGGCTCGGTCGTCTCGATCGACGTCAGCGCCGTCACCCACACCGACACCCTGAACGTGCCGCAGGAGCGCAGCGGCTGGGAGAGCGCGGTCTTCGCCCCTGGGGGCCGGGTGCTCGCCTACGCCAACCTGGGCGTGGTCCGGCTCTGGGACCCCACCCGGCTGGCCCCGATCGGCGGCCCGCTGAGCGTCGACGCGGGTTCGGCCGGGGCGTTCAGCCAGGACGGCAGGACGCTCGCCGTCCCCCGCCGGGACGGCTCGGCGGTGACCCTGTGGGACGTCGCCACCCGCAGGAGCCTGGCCACCCTGAACACCGGGGCCGGGGCCGGGGCGGTCACCGCCCTGGCGTTCGGCGGAGACGGCCGGACGCTCGCGGCGGGTGTGAGCGACGCGGACGGCACGGGTGAGGGGAGGGTGCGGATCTGGGACGTGCGCGCGGGCCGGATCACCGCGACTGTGAACGTGCCGTCCGTCCAGAGCCTGGCCTTCCGTCCGGGCGGAAGTCCGGTCGGGGGCTCCTCGGACGTCGGAAACTCCTCGGACGTCGGAGGCTCCTCGGGCGAGAGCCGGGGCGGGGATCCGGGGGCGGGGCCGGGTGGAAGTCCGGGGGGAAGTCCGGGAGCGGGCCAGGGGCAGGGCCGGGACGGGGGCGCCGGGAGGGGGGTGCTCTCGGCGGGGGCCGAGCTGGTCGCGCTCCCCGGTGGCCGGACGCTCCGCGGTCCCGCCGGGGTCGGTGGCCCGGACGTCCGGGCCGCAGCCTTCAGCCCGGACGGCCGCGTCCTGGCCCTCGGGCTCGCCGACCAGCGTGTGCTGCTGTGGGACGTCGAGCGCGGCGCGCGGCTGGGCGTCCTGGGGGTCAGGGGGTCCCAGCAGCTCCTGCGCTTCTCCCCCGACGGCCGGGTGCTCGTCACGGCGGGAGACGGAGACGGGGTGCGTCTGTGGGATCTGGCCGCCCAGCGGGAGATCGGCTCCCTCCCGGCCGGTGCGACAGCCCTCGACCTGGCCTTCAGCCCGGACGGCCGCGTCCTCAACGCGGTGGCCCGCGACGGCTCGGTCAGCCGCCTGCCGGTGGACCCCTCCCTGGTCGCCGAGTCGGTCTGCGCCCGGACCGGCACGGGCCTGCGGGCGGCGGAGTGGGAGCGGCTCATCCCCGGCGTCCCCTACCGCGAGACCTGCGGCTGATGGGCTTACCGCGAGGTCTGTGACCGATGGGCCTACCATGAGGTCTGCGGCTGATGGGGCGGGGCGGCGAGCGGGCGGCGCGGACGGGCGCGGCCCGCCCGGACCGGCCACGGCACATGGACGGTTCGGAAGTCGCGGACGGCGGCGCTGCGTAGGCTCGTGCCGTGGATGAGAGCCAGGAATACACCAGGTATCGCCAGGACTCGGCGGTGCTCGCCGAGATCGGACGCTTCCTCGACCCCCAGGTCGCACGCCTCACCGTACGGCTGTCCGGCGACCTGGCGCGGGCCGCGGTCGCCGCGTGGGACCGCGACGAGGAGGCGGAGGTGGGCGAGGAGACCGTCGAGCAGGCCCGGGTCCGGGACCGCGCGGCGTCCCTGGCGCTGATCGGCCTCGCGGTGTCGGACCGCGGCGTCGCCTCGGGCGCCGAGGTCGTCGTGGAGCTGGACGTGACGGAGGTCGCGGCCGCCCTCCTGGCCGCCTACGACGAGGACGTCATCCCGCTGGAGTCCCTCTGACCCCGTGACGGCGGCCCCCGGGCCGCCCGGCGGTCGCCCCGGACTCCCGCCGGCCGGCGCACGACCTGTGGTGCCGTACGGACGCAATAAACTGGCGCTGGGTGTCACAGCGAAGGCGAGGTGATTTCGCGGTGCGCAAGTCAGGGGCCATGCCGACACTTGATCCGGTGGATGTCGGCGAGCACGTGTGCTGGGTCGTCGATCCGGCTCAGGGATACACGGCCGCCACCTCGACGTTCCTGGCCGACGGTGAGCTCTTCGGTGACAAGGTGGTCATCGTCGGGTCGTCGCTGGACCCCGCTCCGTCGGCCGGTATCCTGCGGGACGCGATGGTGGTCGACCCGCGGCTGGTCCGTGGCGTGGATCCGGTGCCGGACATGAGTTCGATGCTGGGCCTGGTGCGGCGCGAGGCGGCCAGGGCGGGGCGCCAGGGCTACCGCGCGCTCCGCGTGCTCGCCGTGATGGACGAGCTCGTGCCGCCGGACGCGGGCCTGGACATGCTGATCGACCACGAGCTGCGCCTCGACGAGTTCGTGGCCGACAGCGCGGCCATCATGGTGTGCGCCTACGGCCGTGACCGCTTCGGCGCCGCCACGCTGGACCACGTGGCCTGTGTTCACCCTCGCGAGCTGGGCAGCGGCTGGGCGGGGCCGTCGTTCCGGATGTTCAACTCGGGTCCCGGCCGCTGGAGCGTGTGCGGGGTGGTCGACTCCGACGGCGCCGCGGCCTTCAGCGCCGCACTGGCCGCCGCCGCGGTGCTCTCTCCGGTGCTGCGGCTCCGTTTCGACGAGCTGGAGCTGATGGACGCCGCGGGGATGCGCGCACTCGTGGAGGCCGCCGCCCGTGCCCCCGTCAGCAGCATCACGGTCGAGGGCGCGAACCCGACAGTGCGGTCGTGCTGGGAGATGCTCGGCTACAGCACCTACGAGGCTCCCGTGGAGCTGACGCCATGACCACCCAAGTCACCGGTGCGGAGGGGACAGCGGGCCTCCGCCACGAGCTCTACTCCTACTCGGGGGAGGCGCAGTTCCTCGACGGGGCGCTGTCCTTCATCGAAGACGCGCTGGCCGCCGACGAGGTCGTCCTGGTGTCGGTGCCCGAGAGCAGGGAGCAGATCCTGCGCGCCGAGCCGGCCGGCTCCGACCCCCGGGTGGTGTTCCTGGACGTCTCCCAGCTGGGCCGCAACCCCGCCCGGCTCATCCCCGCCTGGCAGCGGTGGATCAGCGAGCGGACGGAGCAGGGGCGTCCGGTGCGGGGGATCGGCGAGACCGACTGGAGCGGGCGCGGCGCCGCGGAGATCGAGGAGCTGCGCTACCACGAGTGGCTGCTGAACCTGGCCTTCACCGGCTCGCCGGCGTGGTGGCTGCTGTGCCCCTACGACACCGACACGGTCGACCCCGGGATCATCCGGGCGGTCAGCCGGTGCCACCCGTTCGCCCTGGAGCAGGGCGTCCACCGGGAACACCCGGACTACGTCCAGGCGCCCTTCGCCTGGGAGGAGCTGGAGTCGGCCTGCGACCCCTCGGAGGAGTTCCGCTACGGCAGGGGAGACCTCGCGGCCGTCCGGGACAAGGTCTCCGCCTGCGCCATGCCGCACGGCCTGCGGGGGGAGCGACTGCGGGAGGCCCTCGTGGCGGTCACCGAGGTGGCCGGCAACAGCATCGCCCACGGGGGCGGGTACGGGACCCTCCGCACCTGGGTGCGGGAGGGCACGCTCGTCTGCGAGTTCCACGACGACGGGGTGATGACCGATCCCCTGGTCGGCCGTATGGTCCCGGCCCCCGGTCCGCTGAGCGGCCGGGGCATGTGGCTCGTCCAGCAGCTGTGCGACCTGGTCCAGGTCCGGTCCGCCCCGGAGAGCGGCACGACCGTCCGCCTGCACATCGTCATCCCCCCGCTCTGAGCCCGGCGGCGACGTCACCGGTCCCGCAGGGCCTCCTCCACGGAGGCGAAGATCGTGAAATAGGGCAGGAGCCCGGTGGTGGTCAGCATGTGGCGCAGGGTGCGGCTCACCCCGGCCAGGGACAGGTCGGTCTTGGTCTCCTGGCTCCTGCGCAGGATCCACAGCAGCTCGGCGAGCCCGGTGGAGTCGCAGAAGGTGAGCCCGGTGAGGTCGAGGACGAGCGTCGGTGTCGCGCCGGGGTCGCCGCTCCATACTTGGGCGAGTTCCCGCCGGAACATCGGCGCGTAGTCGTAGTCCAGCTCGCCGACCGCGCGGACGACGGTGGCGTCTCCGTGTGAGCCGGACGAGATGAGGAGCGTGGCCGCGCCTTCGGATGACATCGAGAACTCCTTAGACCCGCAGTTCACAGGGCGGGCGTTCCCCCTGTCCTACCAGGTATGCGGCTCCGTCGATCCATGATGACTGAGAATCGTAGGAGATTGACCTGTTCCGGGATGAATCGGAGTAGGGCGGGCGGGGAGTCCGGGCCGGGGCGGCCCTGCCGTCGGGCGGGGCGGGAGTGCCGCCGGGGGCGGCCCCGGCGGCACTCCTGTCCCTTCTCACATGTGGTCACATGTGACCGTCCGTTCCGCCGGCCTGCCGGCCTACGGGTTGGTGGTGATGGTGAACGTCGACGTCGTGTTCTTCACGTTCGTGGCGTTGTTGCTCAGCCTCAGGTTGTTGAAGGTCACCGAGCCGACCGCCGGCCCCTGGCCGGCCTCCGGCATCTCGTTGGCCCAGATGCCGAACCCGGACTTGGCGTCGTAGGCGTCCCCGCTCTTCTGGGCACCCGAGATCGAGATGTCCGTGAAGACGGTGTCCTTGATCGGGAACTGCGGCTGTCCTCCCACGTAGTTCGTCTGGAACATGATGCCGCTGTAGGTCGGGTCCACGATGTCCACATCGCTCACGCGGATCCCCTGGAACACCTTCGAGGCGGAGAAGATCCAGATCCCCGGGAAGGTCTGCCCGTTCCAGAAGTGGCCGCCGGCCCGGACGATCGAGATGTTCTCGAACCTCGTCGGCGGGTCGGCGCCGAAGCCGTTCATCGGGTAGCCGAAGTCGAGCGAGCTGATCGTGATGCCGGAGTAGACCAGCGTGTCGGCGATGTAGATGTTCCTGAAGACGTTGTCGTATCCGCCGTAGACCGCGACGCCGGCCGCGCGCCAGGTCAGGATGGACGTCAGGTTCTCGTAGACGTTGCCCTTCATGTCGGAGCCGCCCGCGTCGATGGCCGAGAACAGCGCGAAGCTGTCGTCACCCGTCGCCCGGGCCTCGTTGTTGGTGACGAGGTTGTCCGTGCTGCCGTTGGTCATGTTGATGCCGTCGGCGAACATGTTGCGGATCCGGGAGTTCTTGATCGTCACCCGGTCGGTGTTCGCGCCCCAGTACAGGCAGACCATGTGCTCGTTCCAGATGTTGTCGATCACCACGTCGGAGACGTTGGAGAAGTCGAACACCTTGCCCGGACCGTCGATGCGCGAGGTGTAGTTGCCGAAGTAGGCGAAGTTGGCGAACGTGGACCCCTTCGCCGTCCCGTCCGCGCGGAATCCGACGTCGGTGTTGTCCTGGGTCGACGGCGCGCGGAACTGCGTGTACCAGGGGCCGGCGCCGATCACCTTGACGGCCTTGCCGTACACCTGGAACTTGCTAGCCGTCTGGTAGGTGCCCGGCGGCAGGTAGACACCGACGAGGGTGCCCGTGGCGTCCATCCGGACCTTGTCGAGCGCGTTCTGCACGTCCTGGTGCGCGAAGCCCGCCGGCACCGTGTACTTGGCGGGGTCGGGGTTGGCGATCGGCGACACCTGCTCGAGGTTGATGAAGTCGATCGCGTACGTCGTCGTGTTGGCCGGGTCCTTCTGCAGCCTGATCTTGCTGCCGGCCAGGACGGTCGTCCCGAGCATGACGTTGGCCTCGTCGTAGATGTGACGCGGCCCGCCCGCCCCCGGCGAGTTGCCGGGCGCCGTCTCGTTCCCGTACAGCCAGGCGTACTTGGAGGTCAGGTTGATGGGCTTGAGGAAGGTGCCGTTGACGTAGACGTTGAGCGTCGAGTCGATCCCGCCGCCGCCCGGCGCGTCCGGGATGGAGAAGCGTGTGACGAGGGTGTTGGTGTCCGCCTTGGCGGTGAACTCGACGTAGCTGCCCGTCGAGTTCAGCGTCACCGCCCTGCGGCCGGACGCCTCGCCCGCCAGGTCGCCCACGGTCCGGTTCGGGCCGATGACAGCCGCCCCGCCGCCGACGACGGCCTCCTCGGCCTCGTACATGTCGTAGGGCATGTTCGCGCCGCGCCCGACGAAGAACGGGTGCGTGCTGGTGTTGTTCTGCCGCTTCACCGGCAGCTCGTTGGCGTCGTCGGCCAGCACCACCTTGACGCTGTACTTGCCGTTGGCGGCCGTCCAGGTGCCGAGGTTGACGGGGTTGGTGGTGGCGCCGGCGGCGATCGGGCCGGTGTGGGAGCCGGTCAGCGTGCGCACGACGGCGCCGGTCGCCGTGTCGGTGACCGTCAGCGTGATGCCGTGGGCGCCGCCCGCGGAGGCCACGGTGCCCTGGTTCTTGATCGCGACGGAGAAGGTCACGACGTTGCCGTTCGCCGGGTTGCTCGGCGTCCAGTTGACGGGGGAGACGACCAGGTCGGAGCTGTCGACGGGCCTGACGACGACCGGGGAGGGGCTGGTGAAGGCGTTGTCCGTCTCGTTCTGCTCGATGACGTCGCCGCCCTCGTCGACCTTGGCGCTCAGCGGGTAGCTGCCCGCGTCACGGGGACCGGCGTCGGCCGAGACGGTGCTGGAGGCGCCGGCGGCCAGCGCGCCGACCGAGGCGGTGCCGACCTTGGTGGTGCCCAGGTAGAAGTTGACGTCCGTCGCGCCGGAGGCCGCCGTCCCGGTGTTCTTGACCGTGGCCGACAGCGTGACGGAGTCGGTCTCGACCGGAGCCGCGGGAGCCGACGACATGCCCGTGATCGTCAGGTCCGGGTTCGGGGCCGGGGTGCCGATGACCTGGAACTCGGCGACCTGCCCGGCGGGCGCGCCGGAGTTCGTGGTGATCTTGAGCTGGACGTCTGCGACCCTGCCGGTGACCGGGATTGTCACGGTGTTGCCGGAGGCGGGGTTGAAGGTGTGGACCGCCGCGGAGGACAGGTTGGCGAAGGAGGAGGAGCTCTGCCCGCGCCCGAGGACCTGGATGGTCTGCGTGCGCGTCCCCCACACGCTGTCGGGGTTGAGCTTCAGCACGACCGAGTTGACGTCGGCGTCCGCGCCCAACCGCACCGTGAGCGTGTTGGGGTAGCTGCCGCCGTTGCCCTCCCAGTAGGTGGTCACATTGTTGTCGTTGGCGTTGGTGGCCACGAAGGTGAAGACCGAGGACGAGGCGGTGATCGGCTTGCCGACGGCCAGGTTCGAGCCGCCGCCCCCGCTGCCGCTGCGGGTGACGGTGTTGCTGGCGGCGGACTGGTTGCCCGCGACGTCCTTCGCCTTGACATGATAGGAGACCGTCGCGGTGTCGGGCTGGCTGTCGGTGTAGGTCAGGACGTTGCCCGCCACGCTGCCGCGCAGGACGTTGTTGGCGTAGACGTCGTAGCCGGTCACGCCGACGTTGTCGGTGGAGGCGCTCCAGGTCAGCTTGATCTGGCCGGAGGCGGGCTGGGTGTAGGCCAGGTCGGCCGGCGCGGTGGGCGCCTGCGGGTCGCCGGTGGCGGGGCCGTACACCTCGAACTCCGACAGCTGCCCGGCCGGCCAGCCCGTGTTCGCCGTGATGTTCAACCGTATGTACCGGGTGGTGACGGCGGCGAAGCTGATCGTCACCGTGTTGCCCGTGGCCGGGTTGAAGGTGTAGCCCGCGGACGGGACGACGGTGGTGAAGGGCGGGCCGAGCGTGCTCGTCTGCACGTTCAGGGTCTGGGTCCTGGTGGCCCAGTCCGCCGCCGGCGGCAGTTTCAGGACGACCTTGTTGACGCCGGCCGAGGCGCCGAGGTCCACCTGGACCCACTGCGGGAAGGCGTTGTTGGCGCTCTCCCAGTAGGTGGCCTGGTTGCCGTCGGTGATGTTGGCGGCCGTGTAAGGATTGTTGGAGCTGCCGGCCGAGGCCGCCTTCCCCGCCGCCAGGTTCGGGTCGGCCGCCGCCGCGGCGGGGGAGAGGGGCCCGAACAGGGCGAGCAGGCTGGTCGCGACCACCGCCGCGATCAGCCGTAATGACGTTACGTGCTTGTTTCTCATGGCGTTCCTCTATCTCTCGTCTGGAACGACGGGCGCGGTGAGGAGGCGGTGACCTCCGCCGCGGGACGCACTCGGCCGCTGGAGGGAATGACCGGCGGGACCGGCGGGACCGGCGAGGGGGTGAACGTCGGGACTACGTGGGACCTGGGCGGGGTCCGCGACCGTGGTCGTCGGGTGGCGATCGGACGCGCAATGCCGGAGCCGACATCACTGGGTCCTCTCCGTGGGGCGGAGCGGGCGCACGGACACTGCGTGTCCTGGCAAAAGTTGCGAGGAACAGCTAGAAAGTAACAGTAGTTTGCAAAAATCTTGCATCGTGCTGGCCAAATGTTAACTACGTGCTACAGTCGCGTCAACGGCTAGAAAAGGGTGGTTTTCTACGGCATATCGACTTGCTGCTGAGCTGATGGAGATTCCGCCGGGGTGGGCCGGTGAAGGCGATGGCGGTGGTGGCGACGGCGGCGGCGATGGCGATGGTGGTGGTCGCGGTCACGGTGGCGACGGAGGTGCCGGTCACGGTGGCGACGGAGGTGCCGGTTGCGATTGCGGCTGTGACGGCGATTGCGGTCGCGGTTGCGGTTGCGGTGGCGACGGCGGTGTCGGTTGCGGTGGCGGTGGCGCGGCCGGATCCGCCTGTTCCGCCTGCGGGGGGTATGGGGCGAGCGTGACCGCGACATGGGTTTGCTTTTCACCCAAGTCGCGAATGATCTGCGCATGACTCATGAAATAAATGACGGCTGGCGTCGCGGGATACGCCGGACCGCCTGTGGCCTGGCATTCATGTTGGCATGCGGCCTCTGCCCGGCCGTTCCGGCGGCCGCCGCGGCCGTCACCCTGAATACGCCGCCGGTCCCGGCCACGCCCGCCGTCTTCACACTGGGGTCGCTCAAAAGCTCGACCTACGTCATTCACCGCGGGCGCAAGACATGGGCGCAGTTCACCATGGACGTAAGGGTGCACAGCCAGAACGAGATCCCGGTGACCATCACCGGGATCGGCCGGAGCGGGGCCGGACTGAAACTGCTCTCTCCCGAGAAGCGGGACCCCTATGTCCTGGAGCCCGGGCAGAGCGTGAGGTTCTCCCTCAAATATGAGATCACCAGCTGCAATGCCGTCCAGCAGGGAGATTGGCCGATACCGATCCGGGTGCGGACGGACGACGGGGAGAGCATCGCCTACGCCTCCCTGCTGCTGTCCAAAATCGCGCCGAAATACCGGGTCAACGCGCCCTGGCAGGCCGCCCTGGCCGAACAGGCGTGCACCGCTCGCTGACGGGATCGCCCCTCCCTGGCGAGATCGGGACAGCTCCAGCGAGATCGGGACAGCTCCAGCGGGACCGGAGCGGGCCCCGGTAGGCATCAGCCCGTCCGGACCGCCGGCTCCCGGACCGCCGGCTCCCGGAGCGCCCAGCGTCCCACCACCGGATACTCCACGAACGCGGTGCACCACATCCGCCACGCGTTCGGCGGCATCCGGCGGTGCCACGGCCACGGGTGACCCATGCCGTTGCGACATGGGTCATGTCTGTGACATGGGTCATGTCGCGGCGTGTCACGTCCACCGTGACGGCATCCGTCTCATGCGGTGAGCCCGATGGGCGCTCGGGACCGGCGGTGACCGACCGCGGCGGCCGGGCGACAGGCCGAGCGGCGGGCCGGAAGGAGACGAGGATGTCCAGCGAGATCACAGTCATCGGCGGGGGACTGGCGGGTCTGGTGGCGGCCGTCGCGAGCGCGGAGGCGGGGGCGGCGGTGACCCTGCACGAGGCCCACGCCTCCCTCGGCGGTCGCGGGCGCGGCACGCCCGCCCCGTACGTCGCCCACGAGGGAGCGCATGTCTTCTACGCCGACGGTCCGCACTGGACATGGCTGGCCGAGCGGGGGCTGACCGGGAAGCTGGGCAGGCCGCCGCTGCGCGAGACGCGGGCGGGTTTCCTGTGGGAGGGGCGGCTGCGCCGCCGCCCGCCGGCCGGGTTCCTCCGCATGGTCACGCTGGGCCGGGGCCGCAAGGCGCCCGTCGACCGCGACTTCCTCGGCTGGGCGGCCGAGAGCTACGGGGAGGAGACCGCCCGCCAGGCCGCCAACGCCATCAGCGTGGTGACCTACGACGCCGACACCGGGAGGCTGTCGGCGGCCTTCGTGTGGGAACTGCTGCGCCGGGTGTTCGCGCCCAAGCCCCCGGCGGTGCGGTGGGTGGTCGGCGGATGGCAGGCGGTGATCGACCGGCTGGCGGCCCGTGCGCGGGAGCTCGGTGTGCGCGTCGAGCTGAACTCCAGGCTCACCGAGCTGCCCGGTCACCCCACGATCGTGGCGACCGAGCTGTCCTCGGCGCGCGCGCTGCTCGGGGACGCCTCGCTGCGCTGGGAGAGCGGCCACTGTGTCATGCTCGACCTCGCGGTGTCCCGGGGCGGCGGCGACCTGTTCATCTGCTGGGACCTCGACGGGGGCGGCTTCCACGAGAGCTACTCGATGCAGGATCCGACGGTGGCGCCGCCCGGTGAGTCCCTGTTCCAGATCGACATGCCGGTGCGCTCCGGGGAGAGCCGGGCGGACGCCCGGCTACGCCTTGAGGCCCTCACCGACCTGGCCGTGCCCGGTTGGCGCGAGCGGGTGACCTGGCAACGGTCCGCCACGGCCCGGGGCCGCACCGGAGCCCTGGACCTCCCCGGACACACCTGGCGCGACCGCCCCGCGATCGACCGGGGTGACGGGGTGTTCCTCGCCGGCGACATGGTGGCCGCCCCGGGCATGCGCGGGGAGATCTCCATCAACAGCGCGATCCGCGCAGCGGCGGGCGCGGTACGGGCGGCCGCCGCACGGCCGCACCACGGCCGCGCCGACTCCGCGCCGAAGCTTCCGGCGTAGACGTCGGCGGCCACGCCGCGTGCCCGGCGAGCGTACGGTGAACGTCCCCTCGGGCGAACGTACGGCGGACGGCGTCTGGCGCGCGGTCGTGACGGACGGGCGAACGGGACGGGCGAACGGGAGAGCCGCCTTCACCGTCCTAGCGGGCGGTGGTGGGCTCGGGGGTGGTGGCGGGCGGAGCGGTGGCGGGCTCGGAACCGGTCACGGGCTCGGAACTGGTCACGGCCTCGGGGGTGGTCACGGCCTCGGAGGCGGTGGCGGCCATGCGGCGGACGATCGTCGGGGCCAGAGCTCCGACTCCGAGAGCGGCGGCGATGCCCGCGACGGCGCTGAACCACCAGACCGCGGCGGGGCCGACGGAGGCGTAGACGGTGGTGCCCAGACCCAGGGCGACGAATCGGGCGATGCCCCAGGTCCACTGGTAGCTGCCCTGGTAGCGGCCGCGGGCGTCCGCCGGGGCGAGGCCCGCGATGATCGCTCCGGGGATGCCGCCGACCATCGCCTCGCCGATCGACCAGAGCACGACGGTCCCGGCGTACGACCAGGCGTCGTGCGCCACCCCGGTCAGCGCGATGCCTGTCGCGGCGAGCGCGCTGGCTCCCACATAGACCGGGATCTGCGGGAGCCGGGCCAGGACGTTCGTGGCGACCGGCTGCAGCACCACCACCAGGACCGCGTTGAGCGTGGCCATCAGGCCGAGCGTGGTGGCGGGCAGGCCCCGGTCGCGGATCGCCAGCGGCAGGCAGACCTCGGTGAGGGAGTAGACCACCAGGCCGGTGCCGAGCAGCGGGAGCAGCGCCCGCATCAGGGGATCCCGGTACACCACCCCGTAGCCCGTCCCGCTCCCGGAGCCGGTGACCCGGGCGGCGCCGCCGCGTCCACCGGGCAGCAGCGCGACCACGATGAGCGCGTGCGCCAGCGAGGTCACCGCGTCCAGCGCGAACAGCAGCCAGTAGCCGTGCGACGCCAGGAATCCGCCGAGAATCCCCGCCGCGGCGGTGCCGAGGTTGACCGCCCAGTGGAACAGGGAGAAGGCGGCGCGCCGCTGTTCGGCCGTCACCGCGTCGGTCAGCATCGCGCCGGAGGCCGGGCCGACCATGGAGCCTGCCGCGCTGAGGAACATGGCCGCGAGGGCCAGCGTGACCACGTTCGGAGCGGCGAACAGCAGGCCCTGCGCGACAGCCGTCCCGATCAGCCCGGCCAGCATCGTGGGGCGTCGGCCCAGCCGGTCGGCGAGCAGACCGCCGACCACCGGGCCGATCAGGTTGCCCGCGCCCAGCGCGCCCAGGACGTACGGGGTCTGCTCGGTGGGGATGCCGCGGCTCCCGAGATAGAAGACCAGGAAGGGCGTGACCACGTAACCGAGCCGGTTGACCACCGTACCGGCGAAGACGATCCAAGCGGTCCGGGGCAGCCCGCTGAAGGTGGAGAGCATGACGGGAATCCTGCGTCCCCCGTAGACTCACCACCAATGATTAAGCTCACGCTTAATCTACGGAGCCGATTGAGCACACACTGAATCCATGGAGTAGCCATGCTGGCCGAACTGGCCTTCTCCGCCGACGATCTGGCCCTGACCCGGTTCACGGTCTCGCCGATGTGGGAGGTCGTCACCAGTTTCCGGCTGCTGGCAGCGGGCCCCGCGCATCCGGTGCACCGCGCCTGGATCGATCAGGTACGGCCACGGGTGGCCGCGGCCGGGCTTGACTCGGGCTGGCTGGCCGAGCTGATCCCGCCCACCGGGTATCTCCCCGACTTCCTCACCCCGCCCTCCCGCGAGCCGGCTCCCGCCCTCGACGCCGAACTCGCCGCCATCCGGGCCACCCCGGCCGACCAGGTGCTGAGCGACCTCGACTACCTCGGCCGCACCGGACCCCGCTGCCAGGCCCTGCGCGCGGACCCGGAGACGCGGCTGGTCCGGATCTCGGAGGAGATCGAGACGTACTGGGAACTGGCACTCGCCCCCTACTGGGCGAAGATCCGCGTGGTGCTGAACGCGGACATCTTCCACCGTGTGCGCCAGGTCGCCGAGTACGGCGTGGGCCGCCTTTTCAACGACCTGCATTCCACGTTGAGCTGGGACGACAACACCCTCCGGATGGTCCGCAGGCACTGCGGCATCACCCGGGAGGCCACTGGGCCGGGGCTGCTGCTGGTCCCCTCCGCCTTCGCCGTACACACGCTCACCTGGTCGCGTCCGCCGGGACCGCCCCAGCTCGCCTACCCCGCCCGGGGCGCCGGCACGCTGTGGGAGCACCGCCCGGTGAAGCGCACCGAGGCGATCGCCGCGGTCCTCGGCCGCTCCCGGACCATCCTGCTGACCGAGCTGGAGGCCCCGGCCTCCACGACCGAGCTCGCCCACCGCACCGGCATCTCCACAGCCGGGGTCTCCCAGCACCTCACCGCTCTGCGCGACGCGGGTATGGTCAGCGCCCACCGTGCCGGACGCTCGGTCCTCTACGCCCGTACGGCGGTCGCGGAATCCCTTCTCGCCGCGACCGCCTGAACCGGACGGCCCCGGCCGGAGCACGGTGGTCACCGGCGGCCCGACCACGTCCACCGCGCAGGTGAACGGCCTCGGGCGATGGAAAGATGACCCCATGGATGAAGAGATCGTCCCCATCCTTCACGTCAAGGACGCCGGGGCAGCGGTCGACTGGTATGAGCGCCTGGGCTTCGTCAAACAGTGGGAACACCGCTTCCAGCTTGATTTCCCGGCGTTCGTCGAAGTCGCGCGGGGCCGTGTCCGGATCTTCCTGTCGGAGCACGAGGGCGACGCTCGCCCCAATACGTTGATCTACCTCTGGGTCCGTGATGTCGATGCCGTCGCGGTCGAGTTCGGCGTCCAGGTACGGGAGGCTCCGTGGGCACGCGAGATCGAGCTGCAGGACCCCGACGGCAACCGGCTCCGTGTGGGGACGCCCAGCGGCGCTGACTGACAGCGCCGGTGGCCGTCTACGAGAAGCTCGGGTGAGCTCCAGCCCGGCGGGGTGGCAGCAGCGCGGGAACGCCACGCGAGGACCGTTTCCGGCGCGCACCCGGCACGGGAGCCATGGTGTGACGTCCTCGGCATGCCGCGAAGACGGCGCGGCCCGGTTGGAAAAGCTGTGGCGACTGCTGCGCCGAGCTGTTACGAAAGGCGGCGGACAAGGGCGCGGGACAGGGGCGCGGGACAAGGGTGCGGGCGGAAGGCGGCGGGCGACGTGGGGGCGATCAGGAAACTCGTGATCAGCGATGTGCCGGTCGTGGCGGAAGACCATGGTGGGCACGGCAGGGATGTGCTTCTCCTGCATGGTGGCGGGCGGACCCGTAGGGATTGGGACGTCTTCGCGGAGCTTCTCGTGGACAGGGGGTTCCGGCCGGTGTCCATGGATCTACGTGGCCATGGCGAGTCGGGCGCGGCGCCCTGGTCGTGGCGGGAAGTGCTGGTGGATGTCGCTGCCGTCGTGGAGGAGTTCGGACTCCGCCGGCCGGTGATCGTTGGGCACTCCCTGGGAGGCATGGTCGCCACGCTCTGGGCCGGTGAGCATCCGGAGTGCCCGCTCGCGGTCAACCTCGACGGTCACGGCAATCCGACACGACCTGGGCAGTTCCACGGTCTGGACGAGGTCTCGGCGGCGCGCGCGTGTCAGGAGATGACCTCCTTCCTGGGTGAGATGGGGCAAGGGCTCCCGGAGTCATTCCTTCAGATCATGCGAGAGATAGACGCTCTCGACCTCTTCGCCGCCTATCGCGCTGCGCGCTGTCCGTTACTTGTCGTCAGCGGTGATGCGATGGCCTTCGCGGGCGTGTTCCCCGAACCTCTCGTCCCTGCCTGGAAGGCGTACTGCGCGTGGGTGGAACACGAGCTGGAGGCCGTCGTGCGAGAGACGTCGTCGGTGCGCGCAGTCTCCTTGCCCACCGGGCACGACCCACATCGTGAGGACCCGGAGGGGTTGGCGCGTCTCCTGGTCGGAGACCTCGCCCGGTGTGATGGGGGATCCTGGAGCGGGTGACGGGAATCGGACCCGCACTGTCAGCGCGGGGATCATCTGCTGACCTTGCTGTCCTGAGCTGGGAAAGCCGTCCTGAGCCGGGAAAGCAGGTGCGCAGGTCAGGGCGGGCCGTGTGACCGTGGTTCCCTGCGGTTCCCCGTGAGTCCCCGTGGTTCTCCGTGTGTCCCGCCTGTTCTGGCAGGCAGCTGGCACGCGGTCACGGCGGATGCTCTGCTGGGTTCAGGATCATCCGGGCGCTCTGTGACCGGCAGACTCTTCGAGAGGGCGGTCAGGACCTGGGGCCGATCATTCGTCTGGGCTTACGAGTTCGTCCTCCCAGTCCGGGGGGGTAACCGTCCCGGAAAGCCAGTCGCGCCGGAGGATCGCGTAGCCGATCGAGTCATGGCGGATGCCGTCCGGACCTGGCCACGCCTCTCGGTAGTGCGACTCCTTCGCGTAGCCGCTCTTGCGGAAGACTGCCCGCATCGCGTGGTTGTCCTGGCGAGTCGTGCCCTCGATCCTCATGATGTCGGGCAATTCGGTGAAGAGGTGGTCGGTCAGCCAGGCCACCGCCTCCGTGCCGATGCCCCGCCCCCGCCAAGCCTGCCGTACCCGCAGGTCGAACATGGGGGTGTCGTCGGCGAGGTCCTGTAGCTTGACCAACCCCGCGCGCTCGCCGTTTACCAGCACCCAGAACGTTCTTGTTTCCTCGTTGTCATAAAGGCCTTCGACGGCCCGGCGCTTGACCGTCTCCCGGTCCTGCGTCCCCGCATGGAATGGCCATTCTTCTTCGGTCAGGAAATTGACGAGTGGTTCTACGTCATCGGGCGAGAATCTCAGGAACTCGATATGCACTCCTTGATCCTCTCCACCGGCCATGCATTGGTCAAATGCGTTCCTGTCCCGTCCGGGAGTGGCCAGAGACCGCAGGCCAGGCCCCATGCCCAGACGGACACTCTTGGAGGCAACGGCAGCAGGATCAAGAGCTCTGGAGGATTGTGGGCAATGACAGACCGCTTGTCACGGCCCTCCGTCGATCTCTCGACGGGAGCATGCGTACCGGGTGTCCTCGCTATCGTTCATGAGACAGGCGCGGAGCCGGGTCGAGGAGCGGATCAATGAACAGGGCGCCGGCCACTGACCTGACGGCCCTGCGAAACGCTGTGAATGACGAGCCGGCGAGTACGGCGGGAGCGTGGGCCGCTGGGCCTGCTGCCGTGGAGGGGTTCCTCCGGAGGATTGTCGACGATCTCAACCGGTTGCCGTCGTTGATCGTCCATCACGCGGAGTTCGGGCATTACGGCTCGGGATATGCGTCCTACGTCGATGTCCTCCTGACCAAGCGCGAAGGGTCGATGCGCCGCTCGGCGGACGGCTGGACAGAGGTCGAGGGATTACCTCTGACGCTGTGCCGGCTCGCTCCATTGGCGGCGCGCTTCGCACTCGACGTCCGGTCGTCCGGACCCGGTGGTAGTGGCGCCCGCGGCCTGCCCAGGCTGTCGGAAGTCACGGACACGGCCCCACCGGGGTGGGAGCAGGAGTGCCACCAGGTCGACCAGGTGCTCGACCGGCACAGGATCACCTTGCTCGGCTTGTCCGGGTCGACGGCAGAAGGGATGATCAGGTCCCTACCCCAGCCGCCGACAGACCGATTGACGGTGAACACACCGTTAGCGATCATCTCGGAGCCGGAGCGCCCCCGCCGGAGGCTGCCGTCTGGCCTTCAGACTGCGGGGCTGAGTGATGTGAGGTGGACGTGTCTGCTCGTGATCGCAGATTGGCCCGGGGCGCTTCTTGGTCTCTGACCAGGTCGGATTTGAATGAAGGGCTCGGTGAAAGCTTTGAGCACGTTCGTGAGCTGAACTTCTGGGGTGAAGTGCCGCACTACTGGGTGTTGCAGGCCTACTGGCGTCCTGGACAGGCGGGCGGCCTCCATCCAGAGGTCTATGGGATTGCGGTGAGCGTCTATCCCATTCGTTCGGTGGATCGTGCTGAGGTCCGGCGGGAGCTGTGTGAGACCGCCCTGCCGGCGCTGCGGGACTGGATAGCTCATGCGGTGGCGGCTTCTGAGACGTGGAAGGCCGTACAGCATGCGCGTTCGTGGCGTTGGACCGAGGATGGGGTGTTGGAGTCGCAGGAGTCCTGAGAACTTGGTGGCGGGCCGGTGGTCTGCGAGGGCGTTTGGTTCGGCAGGCGCGTGGTGCGGCGGAGGCCCGGGGCACCGCCGGCCAGGACCGGCGCCCACACCGCATGTCTGGACGGCAGGCAGCGGAGGGCCGGGTACGGCGGCGCGGCACACCACCGCCTCGATACCCATAAGAACAATTCGACAAAGCTCGTGGTATGCATTTAGGCCAGTCGGCGACTCATCAAATGATCAGACTGATGTCAGCCGGGGCGCCTGATCTCTGCCTTGATGCCACGACTGTAGGTTCTCAAGCTTCTTGATACCCCGAGTTTCACTGACCTGAGAGGACTCGATTGGTTCTCACCAAGTTGGCATCCAGTTGTTCTCACGCTGGGGGCATTTCCCTGCTCGACTTGAGGAACAGCTCAGGGAGGCGCTTCTCCGAGCGGTGACCGAATCGCCTACACGCGGCAAAGCTCCCCACGCCCCCGTCCGTCATTCCTTCGACAAGACCGGCCACACCGCCAGGACGCCGGGCATCGGCCCGATGGCGGGGGCAATCGCGCGGGCGAGAGCCGGGTCGGAGAACTTGACGAAGAAGGAACCCGGGTAGGTCCCATCCGACTCGGACTTCGGATCGGAGAGCTTCGCGAGTTTCAGGGCGTGACCGGGGTCTTGGAAGTAAATCGTCTCCACTCCGGGCAGGTCCCGCAGTCGAGCGACGATCGCCGCCTTCTCCCGCTCGGTGACCATCCCCGCCGCTCCCGCACGCCGGGTCTGCCGGCACTCGGATGCGGCCTGGGAGATGACGTCCTTCCCACATAGAGAGATCTGAGCCTCAGCCCTGCCTGCCCAGAAATTCACCCCCGACCGCGACACGGTGGAGACCCTCGGCGCCGACCTCATCTTTTCCACCACGGCAGGGAAGTCCTCAGCGCGACGGAGCGTGCCATGCAGGACATCGCCGGAGAGACCCGAACTCTGCGCTCGCCTGACGTCACCGATCCGTTTGAAGCTTCTGCGCCACTGATCGGACAGATCCTGGCCGCTCCGCATCTCGACCGACGTCACCTGGGGCAATGCCCGGAGCATGGCCTCGGTTTCCTGCCGTTGCTCAACGGTCGCCGCGGTCAGGCCAGGGCATCCGCACATGACCACCTCGAACTCCAAGGACGGGGACAGTGCGATATCCGGCGGAGGCTGGGGCAGCCAGGACCGCTCGTACAGATACCAGCCGCCGGCCCCGGCCAGGCCGATCACCACCAGTGCTACGGCGCAGATGGCCAGCAGCTTGGTATGCGCCGCCACCCAGGGGCCGAGTCCTGGCTCGTGGTCAGGGTCGTCACCGCCGAAGGCCAACTCCTCATATTCCATTCGTCCGACTATGTCGACCTTTTTGGGTTCTGGTCAAGGCGTATCGGAGGGGTGCCATGGTCACGTCCCGGCCTCTGGTGTTGGTAAGGCCGTTTATGCAGATGGTGTTTCTTCCTGGAAGACCTGCCTGATCGTTATTTCTCATAGATTTCAGGGGTGTAGCATTTTCGCATTCTGACTGCCTCGCCAGTGAGCCACAACTTGCGGCCTAGCGTCGATATTTCGGGCAGTCTTGGCGACTATTCATTTCACTACTACGGAGACCCGATGCACGAACACGTTGAAGTCCGTGTCACTGCCAGCAGCCGTGAGGAGGCGGGTCGAAGTGGACATGAGGCGACGAGGCGGCGGCACGTCGCTGAGGTCGGTGAGTGCATCGGTTACGGCGGGTGCGTGGTGCGGGTACGGTCCGGGGCACCGCCGGCCAGGACCGGCGCCCGCACCGCATGTCTGGACGGCAGGCGGCGGAGGGCCGGGTACGGCGGCGCGGCGCACCACCGCTGGACCACGCGAGCGGCGCTGATCTATCTGCACATGGCTGACCTGTCTGCACATGGAGGAGAAGCGGGACAAGATGATCGTTGACAGCATGGGCAGACTCGCCGAAGAGACCATGCGGAACAACGAAGATCAAGATGGGTTGGGTACGTAACGGGCGCGGAAGATCGAAAGAGCTCAGGAAAGATCAAAAGCCGGATCGAGAATCCATCCCTGACCTGGGCCTTTGAGTGGAGCGGTGACGGGAACCGGACTCGCACTGTCGGCTTGGGGAGTGTATGGATCATGCCTCATAGGGCGGCTGACCTGCGGGTGGGGCTGGGGCTGGTCGTGAGTGATCGTGGTTGAGCCCTTGTCACCCTGTCCAATGGCGCGCTGATGGCATGACGATCAGAGCTGCATGCGGTAGGGGTGCTGGTCGTGACAGCCGGACAGCAAGATCTTTCGTAGGCTACTTCGGAGGAGTTCGACACTCTCGTCACCGATCTGGAGATCGGCCCTGAGGACCGGCTCCACGTGCAACTCCTTCGCAGCCTCCTCGGTGAAGTGAAGTGTCAGACGGCCGGAGGCGATCTCGCAGTGAGTCACGCCGCCGTAGGTGGTGCCCGCCTGGTCTTCTCGGACGATGCAGTACGTGTCCATGTCCGCCTCGGCCTCCTGCTTGTCCGGTTCCTCCGTAGACACCATGAAGATCAAGGCATTCCCGGTGCCGTCCTCGTGCTCGGCCATCCCAAGAACGATCAGCTCCGGGCCGTCGTCTCGACCGACGGTTCGCACGACCATGGTCCCAAGGGGAGGCTCGGCCAGGCCAAGTTCTCTGTCTGCCGGCGAGGTCGGGGTGGAGCTGGGTTCTGGCAGGAGCACATCTTCGGGCCACGCCGCGATCATCCATGGCGGTATGAGAGCCGACTTGCGCGGGAACATGGTCAGTTCCTCCACGTAGGCCGGAGCGGGCACCTCGATGCCCTGGGCGAAGGGCGACTCCCCGTCGAAGGTGGACATCATGGAGTTGTACGACTTACCGCGCGGGCTGTAGCCGAGCCGGCAGACGGACCAGGTCCCCTCACCTGGCTTGTACTCGGCCACCTTCAACTGGTGGAAAAGGTCGTCGATGCCCTCGGCGGGTCGGATCTGCTGTGATCCGTCCGCCATCTGGTAGGTGACCACGGTTGTGCTGAAGGTGCCGAGCTGGCAGCGATGGACATCGACCTCCTGCCATCCGTCCGGGGCACCAGCCTTCACGGCCCGCCCGATCTCGATGCAGAGTTCATGCGCGTGGTCGAACGACATACTCACCGTGCCTTTTCCATCGGGCGAACGAGAACAGGAGCTTGTGGGGCGTCCTACCGGGTGGCTACGTCCGATTATGGACGCACTCCAAGCACATGCTTCGCCCGCCTGACGCTCCTATGTGCAAGGGGTTGAACGCTGTTGCCCTAATCCCTTGTTGCTGTGGCTGTTGTGGTCCTCGACGAGGGCACGGTAGATCACGTCTGAGAGGTGTCGTTTCAGGACGCGGAGACTGTCCTGGCCGGTATCCCTGGAGGTTTCCTGGCGTCGTCTTGCCTGGCCGGTCTGGCCGTGGTGGGCTCTCGTCGTGAGCCATGATCGCTACCCCGGCCGGCTATGCCTTCCCGTGAGCTTTCCAGATCGCCGATTCCGCATCTGGAGCTACGTGCCTTCGCATAGCGAGCTCGTTTTGCGGACGGAGTTCGAGCCGGATGCGCCGCACATCGAACTTCTCTTCAAGCCGGTCTACCAAATCAACCTTCCCGTGGCGATGTCGGGTGGACTCGTGGTTGATATCGACGATCGGGTGCAAGGTGAAGCGGAGACTGTGACTTTCGTTGTCAGCAATGATCGCTTCCGCGGGCACATCCTCGCCGACTATCTTTTCCTTGGCCAAGAGCAGCGATCACGATATAGCCCGTTCTCGCTCTTCCATGGCTTCCTCCGGAGCGAGTTCACGCGTTAGCGACACCCGCCGCGCCCCGCCTGTCTGATCATCCCGTCTGCTGTCGACCCGCCCGCAGGGAAACGGTCACGAGCCAGAGGCTCCCGTCGGAGGCGCCTCTTCGGACCTATGGTGGCACCGTGGCGGAGCGGAAGGGCGGCAACCTCAATCGCCGTCTCAACGACCGACTGTGGGACGACGCGGGCCGGGAGTGGGCGCGGGTTGTCGGGCGTACCTATGGCATCAGCGCCCAACGCGCAGCCGAGTTGTTCGCTGACCCCTCAGTACGTGTGGGCTCCTGGCGAATGTCGGGGCCGGTTATGTGGGCGGACTCTTCTGCGGAGCGAGGGCGTCAGCGGCGTCGCTACAGCCACGCCGGGAGTGATCCCAGCGTGGTCATCGAGGTGACGGAGTGGGCGCGGTCGAGCGGTGAGCGTCTGGTGCTCGTCGAAGACCACTGCTGAGCTTCAGGGGTTGGTGGCTTCCGCGAAACGCGGCCGAGTGCGCCCCAGCCGTGACCGGCCCCCAGGCCGCATGCACGGCCGGGGTCCGCGACGCTGGGCCGTGCGGCGGCGCGCCGCGCCGCCGCCTTGACCCCTACAAGAACAATTCGGCAACCTCTTTTCAGAGGACGGTTTTTCTGAATGGCGAAGGAGCTGATCTGGATGGATCTCAGGGTGACGCAGGTAGCTCTTTTGGGGGTCTCATGCCTGATTGCTGCGCTTGGCGTCTACACCTTGGTGACCAATCGGGTGCCTCGCCTGCGCTTCCTTCCCCGTGACCCCCGTAAGCCTCGACGCTATGGGTGGGGAGTGATTCTGATAGCGCTCTTCGGCTTCACGGGAGCGCTGGGTCAAGACGTGATGGAGCCGGGATCTGGGCCGGACCTGGCGTTGCTCGTACTGTCGTATGTGTTTTTCGTGCCGGGAATAGTGCTGGTGATGCTTTCGGGGAAGCGGTCTCAGTAGTCTCTGTGCTTCCCGGCAAAGCATCGGACGACTTCACCGGATAAGCGTTGGTCGAGTAGCTCGGGGGGTGCGCCAAGCGCTCTGCGGGCTGTGCGGCACCGTCCGTGGAACTCCTCGGCCAGAGCCTCGCGACAACAGCGCTGGCGTAGGCCCTCAGCCGTCACGGCGGGAGGTCCCCACGGGCTCAGTCGTCGGCGGACAGGCGGAGTTCCAGGATCTCCTCCTCGCCGAAGCTCTGCCCGGTGGGGGCGAATCCGGCAGAGGTGTAGAGAGCCTTGGCCACGACGTTGTCGGCGCGTACGCCCAGCCGCAGTACCGGCGCGCCGAGCCCGTCCCGCACATGCGCGACGATCTGCCGGAGGGCGGCCCGGCCCAGGCCCTTGCCCTGGTGAGACTTGTCGATCATCAAGCGGTACAGCCACACTTGGCCGTCGTCGGGATCAGGGCCATACATCGCGAAGCCCACGGCGCACTCGCCGTGCATCACCGCCTGGGTCACGAAGCCCGGCAGAAAGCGGCTTTCGGCGATCGAGTACAGGTTTGATGCGATGAGGTCGGACTGGTCGTCGGCCACCGTCAGGTCGGCCACGTCTTCCCAGGTCTCCCGGCACAGGTCCTCTAGGCGCACATGAATCAGCATGAGGTATCCATAGTCGATCTTCACGTGGGTCGTCATGTGAATTATTCGTACAACCGCCTGAGATCCGTCCGCGCGGCCTCGTGCGGGCGCGGATCACGGGCCACCATCCAGGACGGACCGGCGGATCCGGCACGTGATCAACGCCGTTTGGGAGGACTGGGAGGAGCATGCATGGGGACATGGCACACCCGCGCATGTGCCCGCATGCTTGATGGCCTCGTCCGTCATCGATTCTTCCTGTTGGGAGGACTGGGAGGAGCATGCATGGGGACATGGCACACCCGCGCATGTGCCCGCATGCTTGATGGCCTCGTCCGTCATCGATTCTTCCTGCCGGAGAGAGCCGAGCATTTTCGGGACGTGATACCTGCCATCGCCATAACGTCCACGTTATGAACTGGGGAGAGGCGAAACTGGGGCCAGAGGTCGATGAGTGGTCCGACATGCTTGATCAGTAGGACCAGGAGACGGCGGCGTTCTACGTCGACCTGCCGGCCGAACATGGCGTCCTGCTGGATGAGCCCTACCTCGTCCCTCGTCAGCTCCGTGGCAAGCCGCGTGAGCTACGTTTCCACCTCGACCGGGAGGCGGTACGGATCACTTACTGGATCGCACCAGGTCGACGGATCATCATGTTGATGGTGTCCCACAAACAGCGGATGCGTGAGTTCGCCGAGATGAGCGGGCGTGGCGGGCCATGCAGTGGTGTATCGCCGATGCGCACACGGCAGACGAGGAGTGATCGGCATGGGCGAGCGCAAGAGCTGGGGCGCCAAGCGGGCTGAGGTCATGAGCCGCCCGAGCGCCGGAGCGGCATACGAGGCGGCCAGGATCCGCTTCGAGCTGGGTGAGGCGGTAAGGCTACGCCATGAGCAGCTCGGCTTGACCCAGAGCGAGCTGGCCGAACGTGCAGGATTGAAGCAGCCGGCGGTGGCACGATTCGAGGCGGGCGGGACGACGCCGACCATCCCAATGCTGGAGCGGCTCGCGGAGGCTCTGGAGATGCGACTGAGCGTTCAGTTCCAGCCACTGCGCGAGGCGAGCTGATCTTCTGAGATGTTTCCAGAGCTGTAGATCACCGAAGTTCGAACAGTCGAGTCGGAAAACACTGAAAACAAGGCCCAGATCGGGAAATCATCCCTGATTTGGGCCCTTCTGGCTTGGAGCGGGTGACGGGAATCGAACGCGCGCTGTCAGCTCGGGAAGTCCTCTGAAACGGCGAATATCGGCCCATGGCTGTGTGTTGTCGACGGGCCGTACGCATCTGGTCCACGTGACCATCCCGTCTGTTGTTTGCCCACTCAAAGGGGAAATGGGCCAGGGCCTTGTCGTGTCTGTCAGGAGGAGTGGACTTCCGGGGCAGGCCATGCGCCATCTTCGGTGAACTGCGATCCCCAGTAGAACGGGTTCACGTCGCGAAGGGTGCGAACGCCCCATCCCGTCACGTTGGAGTCGTCGGGCACACCGACTTGTACGTCAGGGCCCCACAAGGCCAAGCGCTCCTGGCAGATGCCGCACGGAGGAAGGACGAGGACGCCGTCACGTTCGGAGGCCCGATAAACGCACACGGAGGCAGTGACCTTCTTGTTGAGCGTGTAGGCCTGGCAGATGGCGCCAGTCTCATGACACAGGGACACTCCGCCATTGAGATTGTCCAGGCCGACGCTGGTGAGGATCTGCCCATCCTCCAGGTAGACGGCCGCGGCACCACCCGACTCATCAGCCGGCCACCGCCGATTCATCTGTGCGATGGCTGCGTCGACAAGGGCTTGATCAAGCTGCATGCAGGCATCGTGCCACATCAAGGCGGTCAGATCCTTGCCACCCAGGGCTCGGAACCATCCCTGACCTGGGCCTTTCTGGCTTGGAGCGGGTGACGGGAATCGGACCCGCGCTGTCAGCTTGGGAATCGGCTGCTGGCGTTGGTGGTCTGAGTTGGAAAAACAGGGGTGCAGGTAGATGGGGCGCGGTTCCCCGTGATTTCCGGTGGATGACCGGGGGTCCCCGCCTGTTCTGGCACGGATCTGGCACGTGACCAAGGTGCTGGTCTCGCGTCTTGCTACGGCGTGGTGCTCAGCTGCTCGGTGGGCCGGGGCTGAGGGACGAAGTCCCGGACCGTCGATCGCCCCCAACCCTGTACGGCGATCATCCACCGCAAGGCGATCGTAGAGGGTACCGCTCCAGGGCACGTTCCTAGTTCAGATCAAGGCATGAGGTCTAGCTCGAAGAGGTTGCGTTGGCGGTGACGGTGTGGGCATGTGGAAATTGAGGTGTCAGAACCGGGCGCGCATCCTTACCCTCGGCCCCATGCGCCACGAATCTGCCCTGCTGAACGTCATCGATGTGGAAGCCACCTGCTGGGACGGACAGCCGCCGCCCGGCTCTGTGAACGAGATCATCGAGATTGGTCTCACCGTCGTGGACATGTCGGCACGGCGCCGCGTGTCCCGGCACCGTGTCTTGGTTCGCCCTGTCCGGTCGGCGGTGAGTAACTTCTGCACTGAACTGACCGGCCTGACGCAAGCCGAGGTGGAACGGGGCGTCACCTTCGCCGAGGCATGCCGGATCCTCGTCGAGGAGCACGAGGCCGGGAGGCGTCCCTGGGCGAGCTGGGGCGAGTACGACCGTCGGCAATTTGCTCGACAGAGTCAGGCTGACGGGGTGGCCTACCCGTTCGGCTATCCAACGGAACGCACCCACACCAACGCCAAGGCCGTATTCGCCGCGGCTTATGGGCTGCGCAAGAAACCCGGCATGGATCACGCTCTACAGATCGCCGGGCTGCCGCTCGAGGGACGCCATCACCGTGGCGAGGACGACGCGTGGAACATTGCGGCACTCGTTCTCGATCTGTTGGGCCGCGGGGCATGGCCAGTCACGGCCACAGTCGTCTAGAGAAGTGCCTCGACCTGGAAGCGGGACGGTGCAGGTCGTGGCCTCCACCACCGAGCTCAAGGACGGATCGGTGACCATCGGGCCGCCAAGTCCGCCGCCGGGACGCGTACGGTGGCCCTGCCCGAGGTGGTGATCTTCGGAGCTTCGCGCTCACCTGGACGCCTACGTCGGAGACGGCGACGAGGCGTTCGTCTTCCTCGTTCCGAGAGCTGATGAACCATATGGGCCACTCGACCACGCGGGCCGCGCTCATCTACCTGCACACCGAGGGGGACCGGGATCGGAGGGTCCCCGACGGGATGGGGAGGCTCGCCGAGAAGGCCCTCAACAAAGGAAGCCAGGAGGGATCGGGCACGTAACGGGCACGGAAGGCCGGAATGGAGTCTGGAAAGATCGAAAGCCAGGTCGGGAAGATGTCCCTGACCTGGTTTTTCATAGTGAGAGCGGGTGACGGGAATCGAACCCGCGCTGTCAGCATGGGAATTGCAGCGATCACCGGCTCTGGACCTCGGGTTGCCTGGTCAGCGGCACTCTCGGGCCGATCGCGAGTGACCGTGGCCACCCCCTCGTTACCGGGCTTAATGGCACGCTAATGGCACGGTGATCAAGCCCTGACGTGTGTCTCTACCACTCCTTACCCTCCGCCAAGCGCTGTTCCTTCATCGCGCCGATGGAGCTGCTGATAACTCGCAGCACAGTACGCACATAGTCACGCTCGACACCAATGCGGGTATGGAAGTCCCACTCATCGAGGTGGATGCCGTTGCAGACCTCATTGAGAGCATTGTTGATGGCGAGAGCGTCATCCGGGCCGAGGTTTTACGGTGATCACGTCAGCGTTTACTCGGGTGACTTCCACATAGGACATTGTCTAGATAGAGGTGCACCGCGCGCACCCACCCTGTCTGATCATCCCGTCTGCCGTCGACCGACCCGAAGGGGAAGCGGGCCAGGGCCAGGGGTTCAGGTGGAGCGCCCCGCTGGACGAATGATCTGGCACCCATGCCCCTGGTCTGCTCGGCTTGTTCCGGATCGATGGCGGGCGGGATGACCAGGCTCCATCTCAGCCCCGAACAACTCGCGTCGATTGCGCCGCTCTTTCGAGGCATCCCGGAGCCGGAACGCTCTCCACGAGGGGGCCTGCCTCCGGTCACATGTGCCTTGGCTGTGTCGGAGGGGGACTTCAACCAAATCCCCATGGTCTTTGACCACCGAGTTCCTCGCCGGAACCGTTGGAGCGTGACATGCGCTCCGACCGCTGGATCCGGCACACCACGACCGCGAGCGTCCTGCTCGTCGCTGACGCCGCTGTCGTCTCTTTCCGGCACATGCACGAGCTCGCGTTGGTGCATGGCAAGGACCCGTCGGCCGCCGCTCTCGTCCTCAGGGGGCGATCAGAACCGGAGTCCCCAGAGGCAGTCCTGCCAGCACCTTGAGCGCGCGAGCAGGCACCCTGACGCAGCCGTGCGTGACCGCCTTGCCGAACACCTTCAGGTCCGGCCAGCCGTGGAAGGCGACCGTGCCGGGACCGCCGCCGAAGGTGTCGAGCGTCGGCGAGTGCGTGCCGAGCGGCAGGATCAGCGGGCTGTAGGCCTTCTCCTTCGGAGACATCAGAGCCAGCATGAAGGTCCTGCCGACCGGGGTGGGTGTCTCGGAACCGCCGACGGCCACCGTCCAGGTGCCGACCTTCTTGCTCGCGTTCATCACGGTCAGCTGCCTGGTGCCCAGCTTTACGATGGCGCGATAGCGGCTGCGCGCCTTCTTCAGGCCCTTGGCCTTGATCCAGCCGGTCACGTGGTTGGGCTTGCTGGGCAGGAGCACGCGGTACCAGCCCTTGCGCGCCTCCACCACCGGCACCCAGGTCTGGCTGCCGAGCTGCTTCGCCGGGAGGGTGGCCGCGGGCTTGCCGCCGGGCAGGGCGTAGACGGCCACCGTGCGTGCGGGGTGGACCACGACGCCGCTCAGCTTGCCGTACGTGTCGGTGTCCTGCGGGAGGCCGCTCAACTCCGTGAACGTGGTGGCCTGGGGGAGTGCGGTCGCCGTGACCGAGGCGCCGACGGCGAGGGTGACGGGCGACGCGGCGACGCTGGCGGGGGTCGAGGCGACGAGGCTCATGGCGACGAGCGCGGCGCCGATGAGGCGGCGGGAGGCATCGAGCGGCACGATCGGCTCCTGGGGTTCTATGACACATACGACACGAACGCGTAACCATCTGACTCGGCTAGATAACGGTTTGGAACGTTTGAAGGGCCTTGGTCAGTGGGTGTGACATTTTTACACAGAGGAGCCCCATGAGGCTCCAGCTCTCTCATACACCCCGAGGTGCGGTCGTGACACCCCCCAGACTCTCTCCAGTCCGTCGCTGGATCGCAGCGGCACTCATGCTCGCAGTGGCAGCGCTCGCGGTGCTCGCCATCTCCAATACAGCCTCAGCGGGAACGGTCCAGGGGAAACCGAAACCGCCCGGCGACAACGGCGACGTCAAGATCCACAAGTGGACGACGCCGGAGGACGATCAGCGCAATGAGCCGCACGTCTGTGTGTTCTACCTGGTCGGGTTCAACTTCGACGCGGCCGAGCAGGTGAGCTGGAATATCAAGTCCTGGCCGCCCACGGGCGACAAGACCACGGTGAAGAGCGGCACCCTCGTGCTCGACGAGGACGGGCATGGCCGTACGGTCGACATGACACTGCCGAACGGGCACTACAAGCTGTTCTGGACCTTCGCGGGGAAGCACGGCGCGCCCAAGCACAAGGTGTTCTGGGTCAAGTGTGAGCCCACGCCCACGCCCACCCCGACGCCCACCCCCACGCCGACGCCCACGCCGACGGTGACGCCCACCCCCACGCCGACGGTGACGCCCACCCCGACGCCCACCCCCACCCCCACCCCCACCCCCACCCCCACCCCCACCCCCACCCCCACCCCCACCCCCACCCCCACGCCGACGGTGACGCCCACGGTCACTTCGACTCCGACCCCGACTTCCACACCCACTGCGACGCCCACTCCCACGCGGACGCCCACCTCGACGCCGACGCCGAGCAGCACGCCGACCCCCACCCACTCCGATAAGGGTGATCGCGGGACGGTGATCCACGACTGGACCGAGTGGGACGAGAACGTCACGCAGACGCAGGACGAGCCCAAGCCCGCGCCCACCCCGACGCCGGTGAAGACCGACATCCCGGTCACTGGCTGACAGGCGACACCGAGCGACGGAGGGCCCGGATCAACGCGATCCGGGCCCTCCGTCGTCTTCTCAGCTCCAAACGAGCATGCGCAGCGGATCCACGAGCATCGCCCCCACGTCGCGGAGGAACAGCGAACCGAGCTCGCTGCCGATGATCCGGTGATCGAACGACAATGCCAGCGTGGTCACCTTCCGTACGGCGAGCTGACCGTCGACGACCCACGGCAAGTCCTTGATCTGGCCGAACGCCAGGATCGTCGACTCGCCCGGGTTGATGATCGTGATCGTGCCGCCCGACATCTCGGCCGGCTGCGTCTTGCCCGACCGCGCGGTCCCGGTCAGCTCACCGAGCGCCCTGGCGAGTACGCCTTGCGCGGCTGCATGTTCCGCGGAGTCTGCACTCGCCGGATGGAAGGCAACTGGGCGAACCAGTTGCCTCATCACCGCTGTCGCTATCCGCAGGAGTGCGGTATAGCCAACAAGATCGACCATCCCCGCAGCGTCAGCGCGAGGGAGGACGCGGTCCTGCCCCACCTGGACCGCTGGCTCGCGGGGTCACGTCCTCCGGCAGGACGGCACTCCCGTCGACCTGGAGACCTACGACTACGTCCGGGCGGCCCCCTCCGGCGCAGTGGCTTCAACACCCGCACGCGCTGGGTCATCGAACAGGCGCCAGAAATGATCAAGGCCCGGGTCGGGAATCTATCCCTGACCTGGGCCTTTGGAGTGGAGCGGGTGACGGGAATCGAACCCGCGCTGTCAGCTTGGGAAGTCTCTATCGCGCCTGGTCGCTGAACTGGGAAGACGCTGACCTGTGGGGGAGCGGGTCGAGTACCCATGATTCCCCGCGAGTCCCCCTTGATCACCCTCCTGACGGGCACGTAACGGGCACGGGGACCGTCTGCGCCTTCGTCGTCCTGGTGCTCGGTGGGCCGGGGTTGAGGAACGAAACCCCGGACCGTCGATCGCCCCCGACCATGTACGGAGATCAACTACCGCAAGGCGATCGTCAGGGCTGCGGGAGACGAGCGTAAGTTGTGAACGTGGACCACGGCGGCAGGTCCGGGGAAGCGCGTGGGGCGCACCTGGCGTTCGCAGACATCAACGCGAGCTGTAACAGTCGGGCGCCGATAAGATCACGGGCCTATGGGGTAAAGCCGATGCTTCTTACCCTACGAATATGGGGCGATGGCTGAAAATCACACTGGCAGTCGTAGTCATCATGGGCGCCACGGCCTGCACGCCGCCCATAGCCGGGTCGACCGGGGTCAGCGTCGATGCGGCGGGCCATCCGATCATTGTTTTAGCGTGGTGCGATGGCGCCACACCAGAGGATGTGATCGTTTCCCACGACGAACCGTACTCCGGTGTATTGGGGGCCGACACCTTGGGTGATCATTCGAATCTTCCGAGTATCACCGCATCCACTCACTCGGTCGAGGACGCGGAGTTCAGTGCGCCAGACCTGGACGGGCAGAGTGCATCGGTACGCCTTGACGCCCCGACCGGCGGTTGGACAGCGGAACCGAAGCCGCTTGTCCTAAAACCGGGGGTCACCTATAACGCATTCGGCGGCAAGGGGAGAGGCAACAGTAGGATCAACACCTCCTGGGTCAGCTTCACGGCCGAGAGCGTGGCAAGACTCAAGCCGGGCCAAGTCCTTGTTCAGGGCGTGAAGGAGATTCCCCTGAAGACCCCAATCGACGGGGTCGACACAGAGTTCATCTCGATAGACACGGTAATCTCCCAGGAGAAGTTTGACCGCGAGGGACAAGACCCGACCAACTGCCAATGATGAGGCCGACGGTCCCAATGATCAGGAGGCGGCGGTGCGTCGCTCAGGTCGGTGGGTGCATCGGTTGCGGCGGGTGCGCAGTGTGGCTACGGCCCGGGCGCCGCCGGCCGGGACCGGCGCCCACGCCGCACGCCCGGACGGCGGGCGGTAGAGGGCCGGGTACGGCGGCGCGGCGCGCCGCCGCTTGATACCTACAAGAACAATTCGGCAAGATGCGAGCGGAAGACGCTGTGCAGCAATCAACTAGCTCGCAACTGATTTACTTTCTTGGCAATTAGGTCTGTAAAGGTTTGCGTACGGACTGTATCGCGATCCAGGATCCCGTCGGCTTCGGTCTCTGTGACTGCCTCGTCTACCAGAGGAAGTAGCTGAGCGACAAGATTTAGCCCTTCCGTTGGGTCCCATAAAACATCCGTGATTCGCTCACAATATTTTTCCAGATCCCTTTTCTTTGTGGGGGCTTTTGTGGAGCCGTGAATGAGATGCCTAATTGCCATTAGGAGTTGATATCTTGCGGGCTTATACTTCGTTGGAACATAAGGGTTTCGAAAGAAGTAATCTAGCCTGTAATATGCCACGGCTGCGGCGTAGTACGGGTACGGATTATCCCCTTCTGCAAAAATCTCGTCTTTTCTTATTTTCTGGAGCTCTCGGTAGTACCTTCCTGCGCGCCATGGCTCATCTAGGAACATCGCTGCGTAGGCCCTAACTAGCTGTGGGCGCGTGATAATCCGAGTCTTCTCAAGACCGCTTACGCTGGCGTACTGCTTCGAGCGACGCTCATAGTAGAGCTTGTGCTCAACAGGATGAGCAACAAAGAAGTCTTCCAATTCCTTCTGGAAGTTCTCCAGGGCTTGAAGATCTTCGTCGCTTACTTGTGTCTGCTTATTTGTAGCTGCTGTAATAGTGCTAGCTACATCTTCGTCACGTGTTACGATGACCTTAATCGACAGATAGACACTATCTCCGAGATTGTCGCGTTCGTCGAACACGACATGACTCGTTTGGCATCCGTTGACTATCTGATAGTCACGGAGCGTGAACGTGTTTCTCGTTGTCTGTATTTCTCGCGCTACGATTGTGATTCCATTATTTAGAACCACAAACCTATCGCGCTTCTCTGGACTTGCAAGAGTTTCCCTGATCCCGCGATTAACTTCGTTGTAGTCCTGGAAGTCTCGAACGTTGTCGTAGAATAGCGACCTTCTGATATTCCCTGCGCTATCAGTTATAAGCTTCAAATATTCTGATGATTTGACGATTCCGATGTGAGCCCCTTCCACGCCTTCTATGTCAGGTAGAACGATAGAGTTGGGGAAATCAAACGACGCCTCTACACTATTCTCTGACTGGCGATAGAGTGCCTGTATTTCCTTCGCGCCGAAACATGAGAAGCTAACTTCTTCGAAGAGGTTTAGTGATTTTAAACGTTTAATGGCGCCGTTCAACTTCGCGCGCAGATGTGGGTCTTCGTCCCATGTTCCAGTGGTAACGTACCGAATTACGAGATCCGGTGCGCCGCGACGGAATGATGTGCTGTGCTTATAAAGTTCATCAATTAGTTGCTTGAATGCTAAAACATCGGCATTCATTGGGAGTGTGGGGGTCTCTGCAAAGAAATCACATATATTGTCCGCTAGATCGGTGATAGTAGTTCCAGTGAACCCACTTGTGGTGCGTGCCTGAACTATTATTATGCGTGCCTGAAGGTAATTGTTGCGATCTTTTAGATCTCTAATTTCTTCAACGTCTTCAACGAGGTCCCCGTTTACAATCAGGGCGACTGCATCGAATCCGAGATCGTTCCCGCCGCCGGTTCGTAGGTCTTCTGGCTCGAACGCATCGTCGTATTCGGCGGAAACGACGCAGTGAGCCGCAAATGCTTCAAACTGCTCAGATTGCGAAAGTTTTTTTAGTTGCCGCGTTTCAATAAATTCGCCGAGCTGGCTGGCTGTGATTTTGTCCATACTTATACTCCTTGGTGGGGATTATTTGGCTTCTAGTGCGAGATGGCATGTACTGTAGCACTTGTAAGTTGTTGGATCCATGCCACTTAAGGCGAATCACATTCAGGCTAGATAGTCATCTAATCTACCGATTGTGAATTATTTCGTATATTGTCCCAATTTGCCCTGTTTCCTAATCAAGCAGATCGAGTTGGCGCGTGCTGAGTGCGCGGCGGGCGATAACGAAGCGCTCGTGGAATTCGCTTGCGAGGGCTTCCCTGCGGTAGCGCTGCCTAATAACCCGATCGAGGTCTGCGGCGCGGTTGACGAGGTCCGTGAGGGATCGGCGATCGATTTCGAACGCGGCTATACCCTGTTCCACGGCCGCGTCGAGGTCGCCGCGTCGGGCGTGGACGATACCGAGGTCGATGTGAGCATCAGCGACGCGCATGGGGGCATTGGAGGTGCCGTCGGGTCGGGTGTGCATCTGGATTGTTTCGAGGGCGTGTTCTTCGGCGCGGTCGTTGTCCTCAAGCCAGGTGTAGGCGGTGGCAGCGTAGAAGACCCACTTGGCGTGGTCGAACACGAAGTGATGGTCGGGGTTTCCGGGGATCGGGAGTGTGGCGAGGATGTCGGCTCCACGAGTGAGGGCTCTGTCGGCTTCGCGGCGGTCGCCGATGCGGGCCAAGCCGCGGGCCTCTTGCAGGGTGAGTTGGACCATGGCACTGGACTGGCCGGCGGCGGCCTGGCCCATGCGGGAGGAGGTCACCACATCCTCGTAGCGGCCTTCGACTAGGGCGAACCACGCAGACATCTCGTAAGCCCAGCCCATGAGTTCGCCGTGCCCGACCTGGCGACCCATCTCGTAGGCGGCACGGCGGGCGGTCTCGGCCTCCTCCCGCTCGCCCAGGTCGTAATGAACGCATCCCAGTAGCGCGGTCAGCCATCCTGTGATGACCAGGAGCTCACGGTGCTGGTCGAGGGTGATCCGGCCGGACAACAGTCGGGTGACCTGAGCGAGGCGCTTCTGTGTCCGGTCGCGCAATGTGGCGGCGGAAACGACCGGATAGGCCCGGCACAGCAGATCGACGGCCTCGGAGAGCGCTTCAAGTGTGCCGTTCCCGACATCGGAAGCCTGGAGTTGCTGGGCGAGTTCCATCGTTCCGTACAGGTCGGCCTCGGCCCGGAGCGCATCCACGGGAGGCATCACGGTGGCCTCGATCAGGCGACTCTGACCGCGCCGGTTCTGACGGAATCCCAGAGCTCCGGGCTGCAGTCCGGTCAGTTGTGTGAGGGCGAGCCGGTAGGAGGTGTGCGGCCATGAGACCTCCCCGGCCTCCCATCGCCTGATCCGCTCCTCATCGCAATTCAGATGTTCGGCGATACCGGCCGGAGTGGCGTTAATTCGGTCGGCCATATCAGCGCGAGTGAGCTGGTGCTCATTACGCCACGCTCGGAGTTGGACATTCGGGATGTTGTCTGGCATCTCGGGTCTTCCTCGCGGCTGGGGGCTCAAGAGGGGGAAAGAAGGGGGGCTTTTCGGGGGTCCTGCCATTCGTGAATTGCCGGTGGACTTGCCATCAAGCAACCACGGTACGTCAGCCCGCCTTCCGCCGCAGGGAGCGCGGATCAAAACGAGGAGATGGCGACGGTGACCCGGCCAGACGAGACCAGCGAGACACGCCCCTGCCCCGCGTGCCGGGGACGTGGAACCAAGCTGCGCAGCTCGCGCCGTGCCCTTCTCCTCGGCGAGAGCAGCGATGACCACGAGACACACGGAGAACAGCAATGTCTCGACTGCCTCGCAAGCGGCCGGGCCGAAAGGAACGCCAGATGAATCCGATCATGCAGACCGCCGCGGCCTACCTGTCCGAACAGCAGCAGCAGAGTGAGGCCCTTCTCCTCACGCTCCTGCGCGATGCGTTGCTCCCGCTCGGGGTCCGGGCGGAGCTGCGCGACAACGACACCGCGCTGATGATCCCCCGTCCACAGGTGGGGCTGCCGGTGTGGGTGTTCGTCGGCTACGGCGGCGCTTACTTCTCCTGGCAGTCCGCCGAAAAGCGCCATCCGGTGAGCGACGTGCCGGGCGCGGCCCAAGTTTTGGCCGACTACATCGGTCTATAGGCGGGCGCGGCGGGGCGGTGAGCTCCCCGGTCAGGAGGGGTCCGGGGAGCGTTGCCCCTGCCCCGTCGCGCCTTTCATCTCCCGGCAGGCAGACAGGCCGGTGCGTGCAGTCCGCCCCCGTACCGCACGTCTTTCCCCCGCTGTCTGCCTGCCGGGCTCGTGTCTTGGCTGTCTTCTCTGGCCTCCCTGTCTGCCGGTCGCGTGACAGGTGAGGAAAGCCAAGTTACGCTCTAACTTGGTAAAACAACCTGTCGGGTGATGGACGGTCGTAATGTCGCTAGAGTCCGTACCGCCGAAGTACGCACAGCTCGTGCAGGCGCTTCAACGGCGCATCGAGTCGGGGGACTACCCGCCGGGCTCGCTGCTGCCCAGTGAGAACCAGCTCATCAACGAGTTCGGCGTCTCCCGGCCCACCGTCGTCGCCGCCCTCCGGGTGCTGCGCGAGCAGGGATGGATCGACTCCCAGCAGGGCAAGGGCCGGTTCGTGCGCGGCCGTCCGGCGATGGCCTCGGCGGAACAGCCCCGCCCCGGACAGGCGTACCTGACCGCCCCGGAGACCGCGTCGGCCGGTGAGGTGATCGAAGCGGCGGCGGTAGCCGTACCTAACCGCATTGCGGCCCTGCTCGGACTCGCCCCGAAGACCAAGGCGTTCCTGCGCCGGCGCTTGGTCAGCCGGGACGGCGAACCCACTGAGGTCGTCTCGGTGTGGGTGCCGCTGGAGCTGTCCGAGGGCACCGACCTGACCAGTGCCGACCCGCTCCCGCAGGGACTTCGCGAGCACCTCCAGTCCCGTAAGGGCGTGCGGTTCGATCACATCGTGGAACAGATCACCGCCCGCATGCCCGCCACGGATGAGGCCAAGCGACTCGGCATGCCGAAGAACACGCCGCTACTGGCGGTCTACGGAGCGGTTCGGGATGCCTCGGGTACGGCTCTGGCCGTGGTGGAGGTGCTGCTCCCCGCTGACCGCCACGAGTTGGAGGATGCATACCCGCTGAGTTAGGCCGGTTCGGGCCGGGCCAACGCGAAGCCGAGCATTGGCCACACCATGCCCTTTGACCTCTTGGCGACCGTCGCGCTGTGGATCACGCCGATAGCCTGCGCGTAGGGCGACTTTCTGTGATGCCACGTTGTCTTGATGCGCCCGCAGGCGGAGTTCGGTCAACGTGGTGTTCTTGAAGATCCACGCAGTGAACAAGACCAGAGCCCGGGTCGCTGCTCCCTGCCCCCGGGCCTCGGGCGCCAGCCAGTAAGACACCTCTCCTGCCTGCCCGTTATGGGCTAAAGCGATGTTGCCCAGAGGCGCGCCAGACGCCGCGTCACGGATGAGAAAGCCCTCTTCGTTGTCGGCGCTGCGCAGGCGATTGATGGCAGCTTGAACCTGTGCGGCGTCCAGAGTCGGCGAGTCGGTAGTGAAGCGCTGAATCTCTGGGTCGCGCACAGTCTCCGCATACCAGGCCGCGTCCTCATCGCCCCATGGCTCCAAGCGCACAACCCCGTCGTCCACGGCTCCAGTTTTCCAGCGCGACGTCCGGGGCGGAAGGCTCTTGATGTACCTGTCGCAATGGTTAGAAGGATGTCCCCTGCTCCTAGGCACTTGACCTAGCAAGTTTCGCAGCTCTACTCTCAGAGCATCACTTGACAGATTAAGTGTCTATCACTCGGCAAGAGGAGTGCCATCATGGCTCTGCAAGGACCCATCCCCGTCGGCTTCGACATGGTCTTCCCGCACGGCTGCTACGTCGTCGGAGAGGTTGAGCCGGTCAAGGACTTCGACGCCTCCACCAACGGCCGCTTCGTCCAGTCCCGCGACAAGCAGTCCGGAGAACTGGTGTGGCAGGTCGCGGTCATGGACGCCGACCCCACCGTCAAGCCCGGACAGAAGACCGTGGCCGTCAAGATCCTCGCCCCCGTCCAGCCCGTCCCCCCGGCCCCCATGCCGGGCCTGCCCTTCACCCCGGTCGAGTTCGACCACGTCACCGTCACCCCCTACGTCAACGGCACCGGACGCCTCGCCTACTCGATCAAGGTCCGCGCGATGCGCGCTCCCCGTTCCGCTGCCACTCCCGCTCCCACCAAGAACACCGCCACCACCGCAAAGGACGCCGCCTGATGACCCGCCGCAGAACCCACCGCGTCAGCATCATCACCCTCAACACCGGTCGCGGTGCCCGCGCGACCAGCCACCCCTACCCGGCCCGCACGCCGGTCCTGACGCTCGACTTCGGCGCCCTGTCGGTCCTGGTCACCACCACGGCCGGCGACCAGGTCACCGGCGCCGACGTCGCCTTCGCCCGCCAGCTCGCCCACGAGGCCGACCGGTTCGCCCGCTCGGTCGAGCGCTCCTTCCACGGCCTGGCCAACGGACGGGGCGTGGCGGCGTGAGCGAGCGCAAGCCCTACACCTACCTGACCGCGTCGATCGACGAGGGAGTAACCCGGCTCAACGTCGCCTTCTACACCGCCGACCTACAGGTCATGGTGCTGGGCGTCGGAGAGGGACGGCCGACCTTGGACTTCTACAGCGCCGAGGGCGAGCTGAAGATCTCCACCACCGGAGCGGGGCCGGTCACCGCCGCCGATGTCGCCCTGGCCCGGAAGATCACCGACGCCGCCGCGTGCTACCTGGCCGAATGCCAGCGCCTGCACACCCAGCAGCAGGACAACCCCGACCGGGCCGGCGAGAGCGCGGCCTGACATGAGGCGGGGCCGCTGGAACTGGTCCTTCCGGCGGCCCCTCATCTCCCCGGATGCGAATCAAGAGAGGGCTCAAGCCTAATGTTCAAAAAACTGCCTGGAGACGAGGCGCAACACCTCGTCTCCACCACCCCCGACACCGCCGTGGTCTTCCGCCCGGCGGTGGTTCAGACCCCGGCCATCGTCACCCTCGTCATCTTCGCCTGGCGGCTGCTGGTCGGCGCCGTACGCCTGCTCTGGCGGCACCCGATCGCCTCGGCCGTCGTCGCCGTCCCCGGCGTTATCTGGACCATGTACGACTGGCGTGCCGCCTTGATCGCGGTCACTGCCCCGGTCTCGGTCCTCATCCCCTGGGCGTTCTTCGAGCGGACCTCGTTCAACCGCTGGATCGGCTGGCGGCTGCTGGCCTGGTGGCGGCTGGTCTGGGTCTATCGGCGGCACTGGCAACCGGTAATGATCGTCTCCGGTCTCGGCCGGCACGTGCGCGGCCGTGACTACCTGCCCCGGCTCATCCGTATCCGCTGCACCTTCTGGGCCGACGTGCTCACGGTGAAAATGATCAGCGGGCAGTCGGTCAAGGACTGGGCCGACCGTATCGACCACCTCGCTCACGGCTTCGGCGCGACCTCGTG
This sequence comes from Streptosporangium brasiliense, assembly GCF_030811595.1. NCBI lineage: Bacteria > Bacillati > Actinomycetota > Actinomycetes > Streptosporangiales > Streptosporangiaceae > Streptosporangium > Streptosporangium brasiliense. Next base: position 880,133 of record NZ_JAUSRB010000002.1, on the reverse strand, counting down.
CCGGGTCACCGTGGAGCGGTCGGGTCGTCTGCGGCTGACCTTCCCCCGGTGTGACCCGCTGGCCGTCCCGCTGCCGGCTGTCGCCATCCCCGCGGAAGCTTCGGTCGGGCCGATCGAGATCGGCAAGCAGGAGGACGGCTCCCCCTACCGGCTCAAGGTCCACGGCACACATGTCCTCATCGCCGGGGCGACCGGGGCAGGCAAGGGCTCGTTCCTGTGGTCGGCCATCCGGGGTCTCCTCCCTGCGATGCGGGCCGGCCTGGTCCAGGTATGGGCGCTGGATCCCAAGCTCATGGAACTGTCCTTCGGCCGTGCGATCTTCGGTGACCACTACGCCGCCGACCCGGCCGCGTGCGCCGACCTGCTGGAAGCAGCGGTCAAGATCATGCAGGAGAGGGCGGGCCGGTTCGCCGGAGTCCAGCGCAACCACATTCCCACCACTGAAGACCCGTTCCTCCTGGTGCTCGTCGACGAGGTCGCGTTCCTGACCGCCTACCAGTCCGACAAGGGCCTCAAGGTCCGCATCTCCGCCGCATTGGCCACGCTCACCACCCAAGGGCGGGCGGTCGGCGTCGGCGTCATGGCCGCCCTCCAAGACCCGCGCAAGGAGGTCATGAACATCCGCAACCTGTTCCCCGACAAGATCGCGCTTCGGCTGGACGAGTCCGAACAGGTGGACATGGTCCTCGGTGACGGCGCTCGGGACCGGGGCGCCCTGGCCGACCTGATCTCCCCTCGCCCGGAGCAGGGCGCGGGCGTCGCCTACGTCCGACTCGAATCCTCACCCGACCCGATCCGGGTCCGCGCGGCCTACGTCTCCGATACCGACATCAGGGACATGGCGGCTCTGTTCACCGGCGACACCACGCCGATCGAGATGGGAGACGCGGCCTGATGAGGATCACCATTCACGGCACCCCGGCCGAGATCGACGGTCTGCCGTTCCGGCGCCTGCGGACCTTCGACGGCTGCGACCTCGCCGAGGTGACGCTGATCGTCGATCTCGACACCGCCCGACTCCGCAAAGACCCCTATGGCGACGCCTACCGGCTCTGCGCTGACCTGATCGGCCGAGAGGAGACCATGTGACCGACCCCCTCACAGGCTCCTCCACCGCTTCGGCCGATACCCCGGTGGACGCCTCGGACCGCACGCTTCCCCGGCTGGTCCGACAGACCCTCCCCCTGGCCCTGGACGTCGCCGTGGAGGTCGCCAAGAACAACGGCGTCTGCATCCGGCCCATCGAACTGCGACGGCTCGACACTCACACCGGCATGACCGAACCTTTCGACCTCCCCTGTGGTGCCACCCAAGAGGCCAAGTGCCCGCCGTGCGCCAAGCGCAACAGACAACTCCGGATGGCTCAGTGTCGCGAGGGCTGGCACCTGGAGGCCGAGCCGGTCGCCGAACCCAACCCCTCCACCGAAGAACAGCGATGGCTGATCGAATTCCGCGCCGACGTGCAGGCCAAGCGCGACCAGGCCGACCGCGACGGCGAGGACACCGGCGACTGGGACGAGGCCATCGCCGGAATCGACGCAGAGATCAACGCCGCCGGGATGCGGGGCAACGTCCTGGGCGGCCGGACAGCTCCCAAGCGCTCCCGCTCCACTCGCAGGCGGCAGGATGCTCCGGACCTGCCCAAGCGGGCCAGGACAGACACCACCCTCGGCCGGACCTTCACCGGCTCCGATGGCAGGGTCTACCGGCCGTCGTTATTCGTCACCCTCACCCTGCCCTCCTACGGCAAGATCCGGGCCGGTCAGGGCGTGCCGGTCGATCCCACCAGCTACGACTACGCCCGTGCGGCTCGTGATGCGCTGCACTTCTCCAAGCTCGTCGACCGGTTCGTGCAGAACCTCCGCCGGGTGGCCGGCTATGACGTCCAGTACTTCGCCACCGTCGAACCGCAGAAGCGGCTTGCTCCACATCTTCATATGGCGATCCGCGGCACCCTGCCCCGCGCGGAGATCAAGGCCATCGCCGCCGCGACCTATCACCAGGTGTGGTGGCCGTCGGTGGATGAGGTCCGCTTCGACGGTGACCATCTGCCGGTATGGGCTGCGCGAGATGAACTCGCTGAGCCGAACTCGGACGGGCAGGCGGGGGACTACCTCGACCCTGCCACGGGGGAACTGCTGCCCACCTGGGACGAGGCGCTCGACAAGCTCGACCAGGACGACGAGGCGGAACCGCTGCACGTGCTCCGCTTCGGTGATCAGGTCGATGTTCAGGGCATCGTCGCCGGGTCGCCGGACGCTCACAAGCGCATCGGCTATCTGACGAAGTACCTGACCAAGAGCCTGGGGGAGACCCTCGACCCCGATGACATCGGCTACCACGCGCGGCGTGATCACGCTGCTCGGATGGTCGAGGCGCTGCGCTACGAACCGTGCTCGCCGACGTGTGCGAACTGGCTGCGGTACGGCGTGCAGCCCAAGGGCGCCAAGGCGGGCATGGTGCCGGGCCGGTGCCGCAGCAAGGCGGTGCCGCAGCAAGGCTCACAAGCCCGAACACCTCGGCTACGCCGGTCGTCGGGTCCTGGTCTCGCGCAAGTGGTCGAACAAGACCCTGCGCGAACACAAGCAGGATCGCCGGGCCTGGGTGCTCGATGCGCTCGGCCTGCCTGACGAGACGCCTACCGACCCGCACCGCTACGTCTGGCGGCCGGTCTCCACCAAGGACCCGACCCGCACTCCGCTGGCCAAGCGCCTCCTCCGGGGCGTCGCCAATCGGCACCGCACCCGAAGACGCCTCCTCGAACTCCAAGCCAGAGCGGACGGACGACCCATCGAAGACCTTTCGGCAACTTCACCGCCGGGGGTGGCCGCATGACCAGGAAGATCAACGAAGAGCCCGTCTCGCTCCTGCCCGAACTGGCGCAGGGCCGGTTGCTCACCGTCGAAGAGGCCGCCGAACGGCTCAACACCTCGGTCCGCTTCCCCCGTCGCCTGATCGAGGAACGCCGGATCACCTTCATTCATGTCGGACGCAACGTCCGTATCCCCGAAGCGGCGCTTGAGGCGTTCATCGCGGCGGGACTGGTCGAACCGATCACCACCACACGACGCAGGAGGGCCGCGTGATGGCCAAGTCCGCTGTTTCCACCCCCGGGGAAGAGTCCCGGCGTTCGGCTGGAAGGAAGACGGCCAAGAGGCGTTTCGGACGCGTTCGGCAACTCCCGTCCGGCCGGTTCCAGGCTCGCTACAAGGGGCCGGATGACATCGACCGGGCGGCCCCCGAGACCTTCGCGACCAAGCGCGACGCCGAGATCTGGCTGACCAAGAAGGAGGCCGAGATCCTCGCCGAGGACTGGAGCAATCCGGACCTCGGGAAGGTGTCCTTCAAGGAGTACGGCGCCGACTGGGTGGACGAGCGCCCCGGCCTGCGGCCCAAGACGGTCCAGCTCTATGAGGGCTTGCTCCGCCTGCACCTGGTCCCGACTTTCGGCAACCTGGCCGTGAGCGAGATCAAGGCGACTCACGTGCGCAAGTGGCGCAAGACGCTCCTGGACGGGGGAGTCGGGCCGGTCACCGTCGCCAAGGCGTACCGGCTGCTCAAGGCGATCATGAACACGGCGGTGGAGGACAAGATGATCAAGTCCAACCCGTGCCAGATCAAGAGCGGCGGCAAGGAGGAGTCGCCCGAGCGGCCGACGCTGACCATGGAACAGCTCTTCACCCTGGCCGGCGCGATCGAACCACGGTTCCGGGCGCTGGTGCTCCTGGCCACTTTCGGCAGTCTGCGATGGGGCGAGCTGGCGGCACTCCAGCGCAAGAACCTCGACCTGGACGCCCGGACGGTCAAGATCACAAGGTCCACCACCGAGCTTAAGGACGGATCGGTGACCGTCGGCCCACCCAAGTCCGCGGCGGGCAGGCGCACCGTGGCCCTGCCCGAAGTGGTGATCTCCGAACTCCGCGTGCACCTGGACAGGTACACCGATGATCACGAGGAGGCGTATGTCTTCCTGGGCGCGAAGGGGGCCATGCTGCGGCGGCCGGCCTTCACCCGGATCTGGGCCAAGGCACTCAAGGAGGCGAAGATCTCGGGTGTCCACTTCCACGATCTCCGCCACACGGGCAACACGTTCGCCTCCCGGTCGGGCGCGACGCTCCGAGAGCTCATGAACCGGATGGGGCACTCGACAACGCGGGCGGCGCTGATCTATCTGCACACGGAGGAGGAGCGGGACAAGATGATCGCCGACAGCATGGGCAGGCTCGCCGAGGAGGCCCTACGGAAGAACGAAGATCAAAGGGGATCGGGCACGTAACGGGCACGGAAGATCGAAATGAGGCTCGGAAAGTACGGAAGCCAGGTCGGGAAACAATCCCTGACCTGGCTTTTCTTGCTTGGAGCGGGTGACGGGAATCGAACCCGCGCTGTCAGCTTGGGAAGCTGATGTTCTGCCATTGAACTACACCCGCAGCGGTCTGCCGCGTCCCCCACTGTAGCGGAAACTCGCGCAACTCTCGCAGTCCGTGGGGCAGAGTTTCTCGGTCTACCCGGGGGCGTGGCGTTGGTAGGTTGCCTCACGTGCTGCTTTCCGATCGTGACATCGCCGCCGAGATCGAGTCCGGCAGGGTCAAGCTAGACCCCTTCCAGCCGGAGATGATCCAGCCGTCCAGCGTCGACGTGCGTCTGGACCGTTACTTCAGGGTCTTCGAGAACCACCGGTATCCGCACATCGACCCGGCGATCGAGCAGCCCGACCTCACGCGGATGGTCGAGCCCGATGGCGACGAGCCGTTCATCCTGCATCCCGGCGAGTTCGTGCTGGCCAGCACCTACGAGGTGATCACCCTTCCGGACGACATCGCCTCGCGGCTGGAGGGCAAGAGTTCGCTGGGGAGGCTCGGCCTGCTCACCCATTCCACCGCGGGCTTCATCGACCCCGGGTTCAGCGGGCACGTGACGCTCGAACTCTCCAATGTCGCGACACTGCCGATCAAGCTCTGGCCCGGCATGAAGATCGGCCAGCTGTGCATGTTCCGGCTCAGCTCGCCCGCGGAGCACCCCTACGGCTCGCAGAAGTACGGCTCGCGGTATCAGGGGCAGCGCGGCCCGACACCGAGCCGTTCCTACCTGAACTTCCACCGGACCGACATCTGAGGCTTTCACCGGATCCGCGTCCGGAGTTCCGGCGGCCCCGCCTCTGAGGCCCTTGCCTGAGCCCCTGCCGGTCCCGTCTCTGAGGGCCTTTGCCCGAGCCCCTGCCGGCCCCGCCTCTGAGGCCTTGCGGGTCCCGCTTCCGAGGCCCTGGCCGGCCGGGCGCGGCCGAGGGGCGGCGGGGGCCGTAGGGCGCCGTGGGGCGCCGTGACGGAAATCACTCTGACCGTCCCCGGGGGCAGGTGGGGCAGGGGTGGCGACACGCCGGTTTCCGGACAGGGGGCGGCGCCCCATACTGGGTCAGCTTCGGCATAACATGGCCAAAACCAGCAAAACGGTCATCGGAAAGATGCCGCCAAGGCTCCCTCAAGCCGAGTGTCGCCAGGTATATGCCGGGTAGCGACAACTGGAAGAGTAGGCGTCTAGCGGGTGAAGTTCGTATTTCCGCTGGTAACCCGTACCCTTCTCTGCGGACCATCCCCGCACATCTGGAGAACGACGTGCGCCTGCGTCTCACACCTAGTGAGGACAGCTACTACGACTTGTTCGCCGACTCGGCGAACAACCTCGTCACAGCGTCCCGTCTGTTGGTAGAGATCATCAGCGACGGATCGGACAGGGAAGCCCTGGCCGAAAAGATGCGCGCCTGTGAGCACGCCGGTGACGAACGCACCCACGCGATCATGAACCGGCTCAATGAGAGCTTCATCACGCCCTTCGACCGCGAGGACATCTACCGTCTCGCGTCCAATCTCGACGACGTGATGGACTACATGGAGGCCGCCGCAGACCTCATCGTCCTGTACCAGATCGACCACCTTCCCAAGGAGGTCGTCCGTCAGGTCGAGGTCCTGGAGCGCGCCGCCGAGCTGACCGCCGAGGCCATGCCCCGGCTGCGCTCGATGAGGAACCTGAACGAGTACTGGATCGAGATCAACCGGCTGGAGAACCAGGCTGACCAGGTTTACCGCCGCCTTCTCGCCAAGCTCTTCGGCGGGGAGTACGACGCGTTGACCGTCCTCAAGATGAAGGAGGTCATCGATCAGCTGGAGATGGCCGCCGACGCCTTCGAGCACGTGGCCAACACGATCGAGTCGATCGCGGTCAAGGAAAGCTAAGTGGACCTCACGCTCGCACTCGTCATCGGCGTGGTGGTCGTGGCGTTGGCGTTCGACTACACCAACGGCTTCCACGACGCCGCCAACGCGATCGCGACCTCTGTCTCGACGCGTGCGCTGACGCCGAGGGCCGCTCTGTTCATGGCCGCCGCCATGAACTTCCTGGGCGCCCATCTCGGCACGCAGGTGGCGGCGACCGTCGGCAAGGGCATCATCGACGCTCCGAACGGCAGCCACGGGCTGGTGATCGTGGGCTCCGGCCTGATCGGCGCGATCGTCTGGAACCTCATCACCTGGTACTTCGGGCTGCCCTCCTCAAGCAGCCACGCGCTGATCGGCGGCCTGGTCGGTTCGGCGCTGGCCTCGTCGAGCGCCGTCCACTGGGACGGCGTGGTGGAGAAGGTCGTCATTCCGATGATCCTCTCCCCGGTGATCGGCTTCACCCTGGCCGCGATCATCATGATCGCCATCCTGTGGGGCTTCCGTCACTCCCAGCCCGCGAAGACCAACCGGGGCTTCCGCCACGCGCAGACGGTCTCGGCCGCGGCCATGGCCCTCGGCCACGGTCTGCAGGACGCTCAGAAGACCATGGGTGTGATCTTCCTGGCGCTCGTCGTCGGAGGGTTCCAGAAGGACGGCGACCCGATCCCGCAGTGGGTCATCCTCGCCGCCGCGACGGCCATCTCCCTGGGAACCTACGCCGGTGGGTGGCGGATCATGCGGACGCTCGGCCGCCGGATCATCGCGCTCACCCCGCCGCAGGGTTTCGCGGCGGAGGCCGCCGCGGCGACCGTTCTCTACACCGCGGCCATCGGCTTCGGCGCCCCCATCTCCACCACGCACACGATCACCAGCGCGATCATGGGCGTCGGTGCCACCAAGCGGCTGTCGGCCGTGCGCTGGGGCGTCGCGGGCAACATCGTGACCGCCTGGGTCCTCACGATCCCGGCCGCCGCGCTCGTCGCGGCGCTGTCCTACTACGCGCTCCACTGGATGGTCGAATAACCACCGCCGGATGGTCGGACGACCACCGCGGCAGGACGCCGGTCGGGGCTTCCCGGCCGGCGTCCCGCCGTTTCCGGGGGTTCGGCGTCCCGCCGTTTCCGGGGGGACGCCACCTTCCAGGGCGCGGCCGCCGCCTTCAGAGCCGCAGGCGTCACTTCCGGTACATGACGTCGACGTCCCACTGGGTGAACCCCAGCTTCTCGTAGAGGCGGATCGCCGCCGTGTTGCTCTCGTCGGCGTACAGCATGACCTGGGCCAGGCCCCGTGACCGCAGGTGGGACAGGCCCGCGAGGGTGAGCGACCTGCCCAGCCCGCCGCCCTGCTCGGCCGGGTCGACCCCGACCACGTAGACCTCGCCGATCGGCTCGTGCCCGTGGCCACCGTCGCCGTGCACCTTGGTCCAGTGGAAGCCGACCAGCCGGCCGTCGCCGGCGGACCCGGCCGGGCGCTCGGCCAGGAAGAAGCCCGCCGGGTCGAACCACGGCTCCCGCTCGCGCCGCTTCAGGTCCTCCAGCGTCCACGTCCCCTGCTCGGGGTGGTGGGCGAAGGCCCTGGCGTTGAGCGCCACCCAGGCCTCCTCATCGGAGGAACCGGGCTGGAAGGTGCGCAGCCGTACCCCGTCGGGCAGTTCGAAGGCGGGGAGCGCCGCGAACAGCGAGCGGCGCATCTGCCACAGCGATCTGATCCTGGCGAATCCGGTCGACAGGGCGAGGGCCTCGGCCCCCGGATGCCCGCCGTGCGCCCACAGCCGCAGCCGTCCCCCGGTCTGCTCCAGTACGGCCTGCAGCAGCCGCCGACCGTGGCCCTTCTCCCGGAAGGCGGGGTGAATCACCAGCTCCCCGCTGGGGCCCTCGACCGGGTCGGTGGGGTCGAGGTGCGCGTAGCCGGCCAGGTCGTCCCCGACGTACAGCAGCACGGCCCTCGCCCGCTCGTCGCCGCCGTAGCGCAGGTGCAGCATCACGTGTTCGTTGAGCGGTCTGACCCCGTCCGTCTCCGTGGCGGCCTCGACCACCGTGAGCACGGCGGCCACCTCTCGCTCGTCAAGTCGTCCCCGGTGTTCCACACGCACGTTCATGTTCTGGACTCTAGGCGGACCCGGACTTCATCGGATCGCCGGGTACTGGCAAAAAGCGCCATCTTCTAGTCAGGCGAATCGTTACCTCTTAGACATTCCATGCATGGGTTGCCGCCTTAATGTCGTGGTCCATGATGTCTCGCTCCTTCCTGCGATTAGCCACCGCCGGTGTTCTCGCCGGAGCCGGTCTCGTGCTCGCGATAGGGCCGGCCGAGGCGGGCAACAGGGCCGCCAAGACGGTCCCCGTCCGCCTGCTGTCCCTCAACGACTTCCACGGCAACCTGGAGCCGCCGACCGGCTCCTCCGGCCGCATGGTCGACGAGAACGGCGCCACGGTGGATGCGGGCGGCGCCGCCTACGTCGCCACCCACCTCAAGCAGTTGTCGGACAAGAACACGCTGAAGGTCGCCCAGGGGGACCTGATCGGCGCCACCCCGCTGATCTCCGCGGCCTACCACGACGAACCGTCGGTCGAGTTCCTCGGCAAGGTCGGCGTCACCGCCTCGGCCGTGGGCAACCACGAGTTCGACGAGGGCTACGGCGAGCTCAGGCGCATCATGCGCGGCGGCTGCCACCCGGTGGACGGCTGTTCGCCCGCCGGTGAGTGGAAGGGCGCGGACTACACCTATCTCGGCGCCAACGTGATCTTCAAGCGGCCGGACGCGGCCGCCGAGAAGGAGGCGCTCGCCGCGCTCGGCGGTCAGAGCACGGACTCGCTGCGCGGGCTGCTGAAGGAGTACGGCATCCCGGCGCTGCCGCCGGTCACGGTCCGCTGGATGAACGGCGTGCCGGTCGGCTTCATCGGCCTGGTCACCAAGACCACCCCGAACATCGTCACCTCCGAGGGCATCAAGGACCTGGAGTTCATCGACGAGGTCAAGGCGGCCAACGTCGCCTCCAAGCTGCTCAAGCTGGTCGGCGTCAAGGCTCAGGTCGTGCTGGTGCACGAGGGTGACCAGGTCACCCCGGGCCAGTCGCCCGACGCCTGCAGCGCCCAGCCGGGCGCCGGCAACCGGATCGCCACCCAGGTGGACGCCGAGATCGACATGATCCTCAGCGGCCACTCCCACCAGGCCTACCTGTGCACGGTGACCGACCCCGCCGGCGGCGCCCGCCTGTACAGCCAGGGCGGCTCGTTCGGCCGGGTGATCACCAAGGTCGACTTCCAGGTGGACGTCCGGACCCGCGACGTCGTGCGCTCCTCGGTCGTGGCCGACAACCAGGTCGTGACCCGGACCGTCACCCCCGACCCGGAGATCTCCGCGTTCGTCCAGACGTGGAAGGACAACGTCGCGCCGGTGGCCAACAAGCCGCTCGGCAGGATCACCGCTGACATCACCAACACCGCGTCCCCGTCCGGCGAGTCCTCCTTGGGCAACCTCATCGCCGACGGCCAGCTCGCCGCCGCCAAGATCGGCGGCAACGCCCAGATCGCCCTGATGAACCCGGGCGGTGTCCGCGCCGGCCTCACCTACTTGGGCTCTCCCGCCGGCGAGGGCAACGGCGTGGTGACCTACGGCGAGGCCTTCACCGTCCAGCCGTTCAACAACCTCGTGCAGGTGATCACGCTCACCGGTGCGCAGCTCAAGACCATTCTTGAGCAGCAGTTCACCGGCGGGCCCAACAATCAGGCCTTCACCAAGATCCTGCAGCCGTCGTCGAACTTCACCTACACCTACAGCACGGGTGCGGCGTGGGGTTCGAAGGTCTCCAACCTGAAGATCGACGGCGTCGCCGTGACGGACACCCAGACCATCCGCGTCGCCGCCAACAACTTCCTCGTCGGCGGCGGTGACGCCTTCCTGGGCTTCAAGGACGGCACGGACCTGTGGAGCGGCCCGCTCGACATCGACGCCTTCGCCGCCTACTTCGCCGCGAACCCGTCGATCACGCCCCCGGTCCCCAACCACATCACCGTCACCCCCTGATCACCGCCCCGGCCGGCCGGGCCGCCTGACCTCGTCGGGGCCGGCGGCCCGGCCAATCGGAAAGGCCAATCGGAAAGGCCCAGCGGAAAGGTCCACCGGACGGGTGTCCGGCGGACCTTTCCTCCGGTCTGCGTCAGGGACAGGGCCGATGGCGGGCAGCCCGTATCAGGGGTACGGCCGGCATCGGGTGGTCCGTGTCAGGGGTAGGGCCGATGGCAGGTGGTCCGTGTCAGGCGGCTGGTCCGTGTAGGGGTACGGCCGGCGGTGGGTGGTCCGTGACCGGGTGTGGCTAGTGGCGGGCGGGCTCGCGCTCCTCGGCGGCCTCGTTGCCCCGCTCGGGCACGAACCGGTAGCCGACGTTGCGCACGGTGCCGATCAGCGATTCGTACTCGGCGCCGAGCTTGGCGCGCAGCCGCCGGACGTGGACGTCGACGGTCCGGGTGCCGCCGAAGTAGTCGTAGCCCCACACCTCCTGCAGGAGCTGGGCGCGGGTGAAGACCCGGCCGGGGTGCTGCGCCAGGTATTTCAGGAGCTCGAACTCCTTGAAGGTCAGGTCCAGCGCGCGGCCGCGGAGCCGGGCGGTGTAGGTGGCCTCGTCGATCGACAGGTCGCCGCTGCGGATCTCGTCGGGGGCCTCCTCGGCGGCCGACAGGTTCAGCCGGCCCACGGCCATCCGGAGCCTGGCCTCGACCTCGGCGGGGCCGGAGCTGTCGAGGATCACGTCGTCGGCGCCCCACTCCGCGGTCATCGCGGCCAGGCCGCCCTCGGTGACGATCACCAGGAGGGGGCAGTCGATGCCCGTGGTCCGCAGCAGCCTGCACAGGCTCTTGGCGTGGACGAGTTCGCGGCGCGCATCGACCAGGACGGCGTCGGCCGGTGGCGCGTCGATCAACGCTGACGCCTCCGCAGGCGCGACCCGGACCGAGTGCAACAGCAGCCCCAGCGCCGGGAGCACCTCAGTCGAGGGCTCAAGGGCGTTGGTGAGCAGCAGGAGATTGCTCACTATGCCTCCTTCCCGCGTCATGCCGGCAATAGCCGTACAAACACGTAAGGACCCGGGGGCTACGTCGCCCAGGTCCCGTAGTAGGTGAGGATAGCCCACAGGGATGAAGCGTCCACTTGACGTCCACCTGATGAACACTCGTTTCTCCGGTGGATTCATCGTAATGGCGTGGTGACCGTGCGTATGCAGGAGGGGTGGTTCACAGATGGCCAGGGGCACGATCCGTTATTGGGCGGCGGCGAAGGACGCCGCGGGCGTCGCCGAAGAACCCTTCGAGGCGGCGACGCTGGCCGAGCTGATGGCGGACGTCACAGCGGGCCGCGACAGCCTGGCCCAGGTGGTCCGGCGGTCGTCCTTCCTGGTGGACGGCGACCCGGTGGGCAGACGGGCGCACGAGACGATCATGCTCGCCGACGGGGCGACGGTCGAGGTGCTCCCTCCCTTCGCGGGGGGCTGACCGGCGCTGGGAGGCTGACTGCTATCGGGGGGCCGGTACCGGGAGGTTGACCGCTATCGGGAAGCCGGCCGGATTCGGTGGGAGGCCGGCCGGCGCCGTGGACGGGCCCGTGGGTGGGCGGCGGACGGCTCGGGTGGGGAGAGCCGTCCGGCGGGCCCCGGCGATGTGATCGTTGACGCGGCGTTTTGGACAAGATTGCCAGGGGATGTGCTGCGATGGCACGCTGGCCGGATCGGGCGAATGGACAGGGGATCGGATGCGTAAGCTGGTCGCTTTTCTGATTTTGCTGCTCGTTCTCCTCGCGGTCCTGGACCGGGTCGCGGTCTCGGGGGTGCAGCGGGAGATCGCCACCCGGGCGACGGCCAAATACGACCTCGCGACCCCGCCCGAGGTGACCATCGTCGGCATCCCGTTCCTCACCCAGGCGGTCGCCGGGCGGTATGACGAGGTCAAGGTCGCCGCGGGCGCGATGAGCCTGGCCGGGGTCCGGCTGTCCAGCGTGGACTTCACCCTCCACGGGGTCACCGCGCCGCTGGACGACCTGGTGCTCCGCGCCGACCAGGTGGACATACGCGCCGAGCGCGTCGCGGGCACCGTGGTGCTCTCCCTGGATACGCTCAACCAGCGGGCTCCGCGTGGGATCAAGGTCGAGGTCGACGGAGACGGCGACGGCCTCAACGTCAACGGAGAGATCACCGTGCTGGGCCAGAAGGTGCCGGCGAAGGCCAAGATGAAGATCGAGCTGGTCGAGGGCGGGGTGAAGTTCGTCCCCGAGCAGGTCACGCTCGGCGGCGGCATCCCGGTGCCCCGGCCCGAGCGGTTCATCAGCTACCAGATCCCGATCAAGAACCTGCCGTTCAACCTCAAGGTGACCGATGTGAAGACCGTGCCGGAAGGGCTCCAGATCTCCGGTGAGGCGTCCGACGTCCCCCTCCGGAGCTGACCCGTCCCCGTGTCCGAACCGATCCGCCCCGCCGTACGTCGTGAGGATGTGAGTCAAGCCGGAACCGCCGACGAGCAGCTCGTCAGAGCGCTCTTCGACGAGCACGGCGGGCCACTCTACGGCTACGTACTGCGGCTGACGGGTGACCCGGGGAGAGCGGAGGACGTCGTGCAGGAAACGCTGTTGCGGGCCTGGCGGCATCCCGACGCTCTCAGCGGGCGGCCCATCCGCGCGTGGCTGTTCACAGTGGCCCGCAACCTCGTCGTCGACCAGCACCGGGCGCGCAAGTCGCGTCCCCCGGAGACGGGCGCCGAGGCGCTCGCCGTGCTGCCCGCCGACGACGAGCTTGAGCGGGCCGTGGAGTCCTGGGCGGTGGCCGAGGCTCTGGCCACGCTGCGGCCCGAGCACCGCGAGGTGCTCGCCGAGGTCTACTACCAGGGGAAGTCGGTCAAGGAGGCCGCTGAGGCGCTCGGCATCCCTGCGGGAACGGTGAAGTCGCGCACCTATTACGCGCTTCGCGCGCTGAAGCTGGCGCTGGAGGAGCGGGGGCTCGCGCCATGATGATGACGACCTGTGAAGAAGTGCGGATTTCCCTCGGGGCGTACGTGCTCGGGGCTCTGGAGCCCGAGGAGTGCGTGCTCGTCGAGGCGCATCTGGCCGAGTGCGCCGGCTGCCAGGCCGAGTTCGAGGAGCTGACCGGGGTGGCCACGTTCCTCGGACGGGTGTCCGAGGCGGACGTGGCGCAGGTGAGCAGCCCGCCCCAGGCGGTGCTCGACCGGCTGCTCAGCGCCAAGGTCAAACGGCGCCGCCGGCTGACCCGGGCGCTGCTCTCGCTGGCCGCCTCGGTCGTGCTGGTGGGGGTCGGCGGGACCCTGTGGTCGACCACCCAGACCGCCCAGAACGCCACGACGGCGTCCGCGCCCCAGTCCTCCGGCGCCGCCGAGAGCACCGCGCCCTTCTCGGCGAAGGACGACGGCGGCCACTCGGCGAAGGAGCGGGCCGCTCCCTCGCAGTCGGCCGTGACCGAGGGCGACGCGCGGCTCATGCTGGACACCGGCGAGCGGAAGGCCACGGACCGCAACGGCTCCGTCCGTGCCACGGTGACCGCGTCGCCGGGGGAGAAGGCGACGACGGTCAAGGTCGTGCTCACCGGGGTCGCCAAGGGCACCCGCTGCCGGCTGGACGTGGTCGGCGTCGGCGGGGTCCGGGAGACGGCCGGCAACTGGATCGTCGACAGGGCCGCCTACGACGCCTCGGGCGCCTTCACCGGCACCACCACGATCCCTCCCGCGAACATCACGAAGTTCGAGATCCTCACCGCCGAAGGCCGGATGCTGGTCAGCGTCGCGCTGCCTTGAGCGCCGCGCTGCTCTGAGTGTCGCGCCGGGCTCGTTTCCCGGGCGCCGGCCGGCTCGGGAGCGGGGCGCCGGCGCTCCGGCCGGGGGAATGGCGCGGCACGGCCGCGTGTTGTCGTGCTCCGTGACCGGGTTGACGGTGGTGCTCGTCACGCTGGCCGTCGCCACGCTGGTGGGCGTGGTGGTGCGCCGGCGCAGCGGCGTGCCACGCGAGGTGGGGGGCGACGTGGAGCGGCTGACATCCGGCGACCTCGGAACGGGGCTGGGAGAGCGGGCCACGCTCGTGCAGTTCTCCAGCGCCTTCTGCCAGCCCTGCCGGGCGACCCGCCGGATCCTCGCCGAGGTGACGGAGCTGGTGCCGGGGGTGGCGCACGTGGAGATCGACGCGGAGTCCCGTCTCGACCTGGTCCGGTCGCTGAACGTCCTGCGCACCCCTACCGTGCTGGTCCTCGACGCGTCGGGGAAGGTCGTCAAGCGCGCCTCCGGGCAGCCGCGGAAGGCCGACGTGATCGGGGCCCTGGGGCTGGCCGTCGACGAGTGACCGGCGGGTCGCCGATGAGCGGCCGGCGGTCCGGTGGATGGGCGGTCCGGCGGTCCGGTGGATGGGCGGTCTGGCGGCCGGACTGTGGGCATGCGGTGGGCGGATGGCGGACCCTACCGCCCGTTGAGCAATCTTGTCTCAGGAATTGGACAGGGATGTGACAGATCCCGGAACGTCGGGGTAGTGTCATCGGCATGAACCCCACGACAGAGCTGCTGACGAAGCGGCGCGCGGTTGATTTCTGCCGCGTGACCACCGCGCTCTGTCGCGTTTCCTAAGGGCGATCTCAAGCGGCCGTTGAGCCGCACCGATCTGCACAACCCTTCAGGGAGCATCAAGCGATGCAGGCTGATCCCCGGGCTCTCCGCTCCGCCGCGGCTGTGACGACCATCGTCCTCGCGCTCGTCCTGATCACAGGGAGCGCATGGCTGCTGGCCGCACAGGCCCTGGTGTTCGCGCTGGGCATCTTCGGCGCCTCGCCGTACGGGATGGTTTTCAAAGGGATAGTGAAGAGCCCTCCCAGGGAGCTGGAGGACGCCGCCCCGCCGCGCTTCGCGCAGGGGGTCGGACTCGCCTTCGCCCTGGTGGGCTTGGTCGGATACATCACGCAGATCACGCCGTTGGCCCTCGGCGCCGTCGCCGCGGCTCTCTTCGCCGCCTTCCTCAACGCAGCTTTCGGCTTCTGCCTCGGCTGCGAGATGTTTCTCATCATTCGCCGTTTACTGCCCGCCGCAAGATAATCCCGGAGGATTCATGAGCCGCTCCGCCGCCCTGGTGGACGCTGACTGGGTCGAGGCCAACCTCGACACCGACGGCATCGTCCTCGTCGAGGTCGACGAGGACACCAGTGCCTACGACAAGGGCCACATCCGTGGCGCCGTGAAGATCGACTGGAAGCAGGACCTCCAGGACCCGGTCCGCCGTGACTTCGTCGACCGCGAGGGCTTCCAGACGCTTCTGTCCTCCCGGGGCATCGGCAACGACGACACCGTGGTCCTGTACGGCGGCAACAACAACTGGTTCGCCGCCTACGCCTACTGGTACTTCAAGCTCTACGGCCACCGCGACGTCAAGCTTCTCGACGGCGGCCGCAAGAAGTGGGAGCTCGACTCCCGCGAGCTGGTCAAGGACGTCCCCGTGCGCCCCGCCACCGACTACCGGGCCACCGAGCAGGACCACTCGCTGCGCGCCTTCCGCGACGACGTGCTCGCCGCGATCGGCAAGCTCAACCTGGTCGACGTGCGCTCGCCGGACGAGTTCACCGGCAAGCTGCTGGCCCCCGCGCACGTCCCGCAGGAGGCGGCCCAGCGCGGCGGCCACGTGCCGACCGCCCGCAACATCCCGTGGTCGAAGGCGGCCAACGACGACGGCACCTTCAAGTCCGACGAGGACCTCAGGGCCCTGTACGCCGGCGAGGGCGTCGACTTCGCCAAGGACACCATCGCCTACTGCCGTATCGGCGAGCGCTCGGCGCACACGTGGTTCGTGCTGCACGAGATCCTCGACCAGGCGAGTGTGAAGAACTACGACGGCTCATGGACCGAGTACGGCTCGCTGGTGGGCGTGCCGATCGAACTGGGAGAGGCTCGATAATGACGACTCAGGGTTGCGCTGCTCCGGAGCAGACGATCGCTCTTCCGGCCGGGATCGACCTGTCGACCCAGGCGGTCATCCAGGGGGTGGTGTCGGGTGCGGGCACGGCCTATGCCCGGCTGCTGGACCACTCCGGTGAGTTCACCGGGGAGGTCGTGGTGTCGGAGGAGGGCGTCTTCCGCTTCTTCGCCGCTCCGGGTGAGTGGACCGTCCGCATCATCGCGGGCGGCGGTGTCACCAAGGACATCAAGGCCCAGGCCCGCCTGGGCGAGGTCACCCAGCTCGCGGTAGCTGTCTGACCTCATCCGACACAGCCGAGGGCCGGCATCCCACACGGGGTGCCGGCCCTCGGCCGTTCCGGGCCCGGGCCTTCAGCCGTTCCGGGCCCAGGCTCTCAGCCGTTCCGGGCCCCGGCGGGCGCCGCCCCGGCGCCGGGGCGGTGCCGGGGCGGGCGGTGCCGTCCGCCGTCACGGGACCTGGCTCTCGACGCGGTGGAGCGCGTCGGTGTAGCCGGGCTCCGGGGACATGGCCGCCGCCAGGCGGAGGTGCGGCAGCGCCTCGGCGTGGCGGTTGGCCCGCTCCAGGGTCCTGCCGAGCAGGAACCTGGCGTAGTGGTCGCCGGGCGAGCGCTCCAGCAGCGACTCCAGGGTCTCCTTCGCCCGGTTGAGCTGGGCCGAGCCGAAGTAGGCGCGGGCGGCCAGCAGGCGGACGGCGGGGTCGTCGCCGTGGCCGGCCAGCAGCGGCTCCAGGGTCTGCAGCGCGCCGAGGGGGTCCCGGACCTCAAGCAGGGACTCGGCCTGGCGCAGGAGCCTGACCTCGTCGGGGAGCTCCCGCTCCGGGACGGCCCGCCGCAGGAGATCCTCCAGGACCTCCGGCGGCTGCGCGCCCGCGACCGCCGTACCGCCCACCACGAAGGTCGGCGAGGTGGCCACGCCGACGGCCTTGCCGCGCAGGAGCTGGGAGCGGACCTCGGCGGTCCCCTCCCCGGCGTCGAGCGCCTCCGCCATGCCCTCCAGGCCGGCCTCCGTGGCGAGCGCCACCAGGGTGGCCCGGTCGCCGATGTCGGCGGCCTCGGCGAAGTGGGCGCGCATGATCCGCTCGACGACGGCGTCCTGCAGGGCGACCCCGCCCCGCTCGAGGGCGAGGGCGACCACCCGGTGGGCGTCGAAGGTGTTCGAGCGCCAGGCGGCGCCCCAGCGCGGACCGAGCCCCTCCCCGGCGGCGACGCGCGAGACGCGGGCCCGGTTCTCCGCCGGAGTCAGGTCGGGGTTGCAGGCCCGCAGGGCGCCCTCGGCGACCGGGTCGCGCAGCGCCTCCTCCAGCGGCTCGGCCGTGGCCGGAGCCATGGGGTCGATCTGGAAGGGACGCCAGACGATCTCCACGTCCTCGCCGAATCCGGCCTTCTCCAGGCGTCGCTTGCCGATGTAGGCCCAGGCGCAGACCATGTCGGCCCAGACTTCGATGCGCTTCATGGCCGGTGTAACAAACGACGGCTGTCGTTTATTCGACATATGTCGTTTAATCTTGGCCGCATGACTGAAGATGACCCGCGGGTCCGCCGGACCCGCGCCCGCCTGCGCGCCGCGGTCCTGGAGCTCTCCGCCGAGCGCGACCCCGATTCGGTCACGGTCGCCGAGATCGCCCAGCGGGCCGAGGTCAACCGGGCCACCGTCTACGTCCACTACCGCGACCGCGACGATCTCGTGCTGGACGCCATGGAGGCGGCCGTCGGCGAGCTGGCCGCCGAGGCCGCGCGCTGTCCCTACGGGGAGGCCGGGCCGGTCCCGGCGTCACTGGTGGCGCTGTTCGAGCATGTCGGTCTCCGGGCCCCGCTCTACCGGCGGATGCTCGGGCCGTACGGCAGCGCCCGCTTCTGCGCCCGCCTGCGCGAGGCGCTGGTCGCGGAGCTGCGCGGTCCGTTCGCGGCGGGCTCCCGCCCGCCGGGCCACGGCGACGTGCCGCCGGAGATCCACGCCCACTACCTGGCGGGCGCGCTCATCGGGGTCCTCACCGGCTGGCTGGAGGAGCACCCGCCCCGCCCCGCCGAGGAGATCGCCGGACTGACGTGGAGCCTGATCCGCTGAACCGGGGCCGGGGCCGGGACCTGACCGGGACCTGGCGTGCTCGGCGCCGGCCGGGCCGTCCGCTCCGCCGGGTCCGGTCGGGCGGATCGGGCGGGCGTTTCGCTGTGGCCGGTCACGGCGGGTCGCTACGATTCATCGAGTGTCCGGAACGTCTGTTATGCCCACGCCGTCATCCCCGCCGCGAGCCGCCGGCCGGGCGCAGGCCACGCTCACGGCGTACTCCCTGCCCCTGCACACGCTCAGGATCCTCGGCGCCTGCGCGCTCTCACTGGTGATCTGGTTCTCGGCGGGGCGGGCGGTCCGCGCCGCCCTGCTGTGGACGGGGACCGAGGTCGCCCACGGCGACTACCAGCAACTGCGGTTCGCCATCACGATGCTGATCTTCACACTGATCGTGCTGAACGAGCTCGTGGTCATGGTCGGCATGCTGCACGCGGTGCGCGGCGCGCTCCGGGAGATCCGGGCGCGGCGGGAGGGCGGCGAGGCCGACGAGAGCATGTTCGGCGCGCTCAACCGGGCCACGCTCGTCTTCGCCACGATCTACATGGCCTGGAACTTCCAGGGGGAGGACGCGCGCGAGTTCGCCACGCTCGACCTGGTGAACCAGGCCGACCAGGACCTCAAGGGAGCCTTCGCCGGGGTCCAGGGCCAGGGGGGCACCGCCCTCATCGGGCTGGACGTGCGGCTGTCCATCGCCATCGCCGTGGTGGCGTACCTGCTCAAGACGCTGTTCGGCTGGTGGCACGCCAACGACAAGGTCAAGGGCAGCGGCCTCCTCACCACGTTCTTCGAGCTGGCTTTCGCCTTCTACAGCATCAACGCGATGTTCACCTTCACCGGCGCGCGGGCCGACTGGCTGTCGCACCGCTCCGTCATAGCCGCGGTCAGCGGCTGGATCGAGGACGCCGAGAAGAGCATTCCGTGGTGGAAGGCGTTCTGGGACGGGGTCGGCGAGGTCTGGCCGCACATCGTGGACGGGCTGATCGTGCCACTGACCTGGCTCACGGTCGCCTCGCTGGTCTACGGCGCCTTCGCCGAGGACACCCGGGCGGTCGTGCGGGGGACCCGGCTGGACGCCGTGGCCGACCGGATGGAACAGACGCACACCCTGACCCGCAACACCATGACCCGGGCCACGACCGGGTTCCAGGAGCGCTGGGTCCCGCCCGCGAACGCCTTCCGGCTCGCCGCCCGCGGTGGCGCCGCGCTGTTCGGCATGTTCTGCCTGTGCTACGTCGCGCTCCGGGTGGGAGGCGACTACGCCCACCGCGGGCTGCGGACGCTGATCGGCAGCGAGGAGCCCTACCTCTGGCTGATCACCGGCCCGCCCCTCGACTTCGTCGAGGACCTGGTCGTGGCGGTGCTGACGACCTGCCTGCTGGCGGCCACGTTCGACATCGCCGCCACCCGCAGCCGCGAGGCGGGGGAGACGCTCACCGCCTGAACAGCAGCACCTGGTCCTGCGGGTCGTTCTTCTCCGTCCCCACCCGCTTGAACATGTCCTCCACGGACTCCTCCTCCAGCGGCACCCGGATCGTGCTCGGCAGGACCTCGACCTCGACCTTGCCGGCCACGCTCTGGGGCACCAGGCTGACCAGGTTGTAGTCGTAGCCGGTGCCGATCTTGTGGTCCTTGACCTCCACGGGCAGGGTGTTGCCGACGGTCTCGGTCTGCCACGCGCGGCCGTCGGGGTGCTTGACCTTCACCGTGGGGTCGCCCCGCCGGATCACGCCCTCGGTGTTCAGCGACGTCCTGGTCACCGTGATCTTCAGCCACCGCTGGTCGGCCTTGATCGGACGCGCGCCCGGAAGGTTGTCGGCCTGCTCCACCTTGACCTTCCAGGCCACGTTCATGAGCGTCCCGGTGCCTCCGGCGGCCACGGTGTGGATCTGGTAGGCGGGATTGCCGCTCCGGTAGAAGACGTACCCGTTCCAGGTGGGGATCCCCATGCCCAGCGCCACGGCGAGCACCGCGCCGCCGATCCGCAGCGCCGTACGGCGTCGCGGCGGGACGGGGTCGGCGGCCGGGGCGGCCTCCTCCGGCACGGCCGGAGTCCCGGCCGCGGCTCCGGTCCCGGTCCCGGCTGTGGGTCCGGGGACGGTCGCCCCGGCCGCGGGAACGGGTGCGGCTCCCGGTACGGTCGCCCCGGCTCCGGGCGCGGCCGGGGGAGCGGGCCTGGGCAGCGGGGTGCTCGGGACGGCGGGGAACGGCTGGGTCGAGGGGTCCGAGGGCTCGCTCACGGGCCTCGGTACGGGTGGCCAGACCTGCTCGTCGGAGAAGGCCCGCCGGGGGCCGGGCGTCCAGTTGGCGTCAATCGGAAGCCCTGGGAGCGGGGTCCCGCCGGAACGGCCCCGGGGAGCCTCCGGACGCCCAGACGGGTTCGGGGGACCGCCGGGCTCGCGGCGGCCGGGACCCGGGGGGCGGCCCCCGGGGCTGGGCGGTGGGGTATGGCCGCCAGGGCTCGAGCCGGGCAGAGGGCGCATCTCCGGCGCGAGCGGCGGTACGGCATGGCCGCCGGGGACGGGCGCACCGGGGCCAGGGGGCGCCTGCGGCGTGGCGTGGGCCCCGGCGGGTGGGGCCACGGGGTGGGTTTCGGGTGTGGGCGAGCCGGGGTGACCGCCGGGGCCAGGAGGCGGTGCCTGCGGGGCGGCGTGGGCACCGTGGTGTGGGGCCGTGGCGTGGGCCCCGGATGCAGGCGCGCCGGGGTGGCCGGCGGGCGTGGGGTATGGCTGTGGCGCAGCGTGGGCGCCGGGGCCAGGGGACGTCTGCGGGGCGGCGTGGGCGCCGGCGGCGGACGCGGGCGCGGACGCGCCGGGGCCAGGGGGTGGGGCCATGGGGTGGGTCCCGGGCGTGGGCGTGCCTGGGTGGGCGCCGGGGCCAGGGGATGTCTGCGGTGCGGCCTGGGCGCCGGGGGCCGGAGGCGTGGGCCAGGCACCGCTGGACCAGGAGGCATCCTGGTGGGACTCCCGTGAGGGGGTGGCGGGGCGGTCGTCCCCCAGCGGTCGGGTCTCCGGGGGGAAACCACCTTCGAGGGGTGACCGGGTCTCCGGGGGGAAACCCGTCTCCAGAGGTGACCAGGTCTCCGGGGGGAAACCCTCTTCCAGGGGTGACCGGGTCTTCTGGGGTGAGCGGAGCTCTGGGGGGAGGCCGGTCTCCGAGGGGGGCCGGTGCTCTCCGGGGGACCGCTTCTCCTGAGGGGTGAACCAGTCGGGGCTGCCCTCGTTCTCCGAGTGCGGCGTGCCCGTCACTTCTTGCTCGCCAACTGGTAGACGTCCTTCGCGTTCGAGATCAGGCGCTGTGCGGCGGACTCGTCGAGGCCCAGGTCGATCTCCACCTCGGGCAGGAGCGCCTCTCCGATGAACCCGTTCTTCGGGGCGAGCACGAGCCGGGATCCCGGCAGGGCGGCCACCGGGACCTCGAAGATCGCCACGCTCTCGGCCCACCAGCCCACCTGGATGAAGGGGTTGGTGATGGTCTTGGAGGCGTCGACCTTGTCGGTGGCCGCGTAGCGCTTGCCGTCCTCGACCAGCAGCGTCGGGGTGGCGAACTTCTGCGGTTCCCGGTTGGCCGTCGCCCCCACCTCGGCGATCAGGAAGATCCCGGAGGTGGTGGCCCGTTCCACCGCGCCGCTCAGACCCGTCGCCTCGATGGCCTTGGCGGCGTGCACGGCCTTGACCCGTGCGGAGAAGCGGGAGGCGGAGACCTCCTCGCCGACGCCTCCGGTCCAGGTCAGGTGGGCCGTGCGGGCATCCCGGTCCAGGCCGAGCGTCTGCAGGCCGACCGCCGCCGCCGCCAGCGCCACGCCGATGCTCAGGACGCCCGCCCGGCGCCACCGGCTCGGCGGGGCGGGGGCCCGGCGACCGGCGGCCTGCTCGGGCCGGGCCGGGGTCTCGGTGCTCGTCACAGGGTCCCTCCTTGCTTGACGGGGAGGGTGACCTGCGCCGCCACCTCGGGCGGGGAGTCCGGGTCGTCGCCGTCCTTGACCAGGCTCCAGGCGGAGCCGAGCATGAACCCCTCCGTCAGCTCGAAGGTGCCGACGTCGAGCTGGATCTTCCTGGGCGGGCGGTCCCCGTCCGGCAGCTCGTATCTGACCACGACGGTGGAGGTCATCCCCGGGTGCAACTGCCTGCTCGGCACGCCCTCGTCCGGAATGGTGATGAGCGGCCCGTTCTCACTCTTGATCTCCGGAGTCATCTTCAGCAGGGACTCGGCGAAGAAGAAACCCGGTGATTTCCCGTTGCGGGGCGCTCCCACGCCGGTGGTCTCGTCGCTCTTGTTCGTGATCTCAAGCTCGATCTCGACGAAGCGCTTGCCATGGCCGCCGAACGGGTCGCGCTGGAACAGCGACCTGTACTCCACGAACTTGGTCATGAACTCGCCCTGGTCAAGGCTGGAGCCTGGGCCGAGCTGTTTGGGGGGTTCGTCGGGGGCTTCGCCGAACCCGCCGAGCGCCGCGGTGATCCCCAGGCCGGTGGCTATGACCAGGGCGGCGGCCGGCACTGCGATCGGGCGTCGTCGGCTGGTTTCGCCACCGGGGGGAGACGTCATGACAAAGGATGGTAATCGCTGACCTCCACCCCAACCGACTCATACACCCCATAAGTGGCACTAAACATGGGGAAAATGCAGCGGATTGACGGGAACGCTGCCCGAATAGGAGGTCTAACTCTTACGCTGTCACCGAGGCGGCGAGAGCCCTATGGCGGAGGTTCCGTGGCGGACGTGCATCCCGAGCATGCGCAGCTCCAGGCGGACCGGATCTACCTGGGCTGGCAGTATGCCCTGCTGCACCCTGATCCGGGCCCGGCCCCGAAACGCCCCTCTCCCGTCGAGGACCCCGCCGACCCGGTCGACCCCGAGTGGGTGCGCCGGGAACGGCTCAACGAGGACCTGCTCAACCGGCCGGTGAAGATCTTCAGGGTGTTCGTGGCGGGGCTCGCCGTACTGATCCTTCTGCTTGGTGTCACCGAGCTGCTGAACTGGTCGTTCGCCGCCGTGGGGCTGATCGCCGCCGGCGGGGTGGCGGTCTTCTGCACATACGCGATCCACCAGGGCGACAGGGCGGTCCGCCACCGGATCCGGGAGCGCCAGGCGGTCGGCGCCCGGCAGCGGGAGGAGCGCGACAGGGATCTCTTCCACGCCCAGGAGGAGCACGCCGTCCGCTACCGGGAGTGGGCCGAGAAGAAGGAGCGCCACGACCGCCAGCTCACCTGGTACGCGGTGGCCGTGCCGGACGAGATCGACCGGATCGACGTCGCCGGGGGCACGCTGCCCGGCTGGTCGGCGCTGATCACCCTGCTCGGCGCGACCCGGCTCTACAGCGGTGGCCACCTGACCGTGCTCGACCTGTCCGAGGGCGCGATCGCCAAGGACCTGGTCGAGCTGGCGCGCAGGGGCGGGGACGACCCGCTGGTCTGGGTGCTCCCGGTGGACCTCCCCAGGCTCGACCTGGGCGCGACGCTGCCCCCGGAGGCGTTCGCCGACGTGCTCGCCCACGTGGTGAGCGTCAGCGAGGAGCACCGCACCACCCGGGACCTGTCGTTCGACAACGCGATCCTGGAGCGGGTCCTGGAGGTCCTCGGCGAGAACGCCACGATCAACCAGGTCACCGCCGCCCTCCGGGCCCTGGCCCAGGTCGGCGACCCGCGCGACGACCTCAGGTTCGGCCTGATCACCGCCGGCCAGCTGGAGCGCATCGGCACGCTGTTCGGCCGGGGCGTCAGCGACCGGGTGGTGATCGAGCGGGCCTGGGCGCTGGAGTCCCAGCTGCGCAAGCTGGAGACCCTCGGCTCGGAGGCGGTACGGCTGCCGCCGGCGCGCCTGCGGGTGGTGTCGATGGACCGGCAGGCGGGCGTGTTCGGCAACCGGGTCCTCGGGACCTACGTGGCCACCGCCCTCACCCACATCCTACGCCAGTCGCCCGCCTCCGAGCGGCCCTGGTATCACACGATCATCGTCGCGGGCGCGGACAAGCTCCGCGGTGACGTGCTCGACCGGCTGATGGACGCCTGCGAGACCTCCCGGACCGGTCTGGTGCTTACCTACCGCTCGCTCACCCCGACCGTGCGGGAACGGCTCGGCCGGGGGCACGCGGCGGTGACGTTCATGCGGCTGGGCAACGCCGAGGACGCCCGGATCGCCAGCGAGCACGTCGGCACCGAGCACCGGCTGGAGCTGGCCCAGCTCACCGAGACGATCAGCGCCGACGGCGCCGGGATGGACGGCGGTTACGTCTCCACCGTCGGCCAGGCGGAGGAGGGCGAGGACGGGCGGGAGGTGAGCCGTGCGGACCTCAAGGAGGACATCACCGAGTCCACCGAGTGGGGCCGCCGCGCGACCAAGGCGATGGGGGAGACCGAGCGGGTGCTGCACCGCTCCCGCGAGTTCCTCGTCGAGCCCCACCAGCTCCAGCAGCTCCCCACCACCTCGGTGATCGTCACCGACGCCACCGCCCACGGACGGCGGGTCCGCCTCGCCGACGCCAACCCCGCGATACTGACCTTCCCGAAGACGACGCTGGGGGAGTTCGACGAGATCAAGGAGGCCGTCCTGGACGGCGCCGGGCCGCGGGAGCCGCGCGAGCAGCGGGAGCAGCCGGAGCCGCGCGAACCGAGCCTGTTCGAGGACGCCCCGCCGAACCTGGGCCCGCCGCCACCCCGGCTCGACTGGCGCAGACGCCAATGAAGCGTCTCTTTGTGGTAATGGCATCGCCAATGCGGGGGTGCGATCCCCTCGGAAGGTTCGACCTTGGTTGTTGGGGTGACCTGCCCCCGGAGCCCCGCCGGCCGGTACGGCGGGGCGGTCCGTGAAGCGTCAACCCCCCGGCCTCGGGCCGGGTCCCCTGGGTGGAGACCAAATGCAGCCAAGCGTGTCCCGTCCTCCGGCCGGTCTGACCGGTCCCTGGTACCGGATCCAGGCGATCGCTGCGCCCACGCGCACGTCGTCGGCGGAATGGGACTTCGTCACCGTCCTGCCCGCGGTGCTCTCCGCAGCCCAGCGCGGCCGGCCGTTCGTGGCCGGCTGGCTCTCCCGGGGCTCCGGCGCCCCGCTGGAGCTCATCACCAACGCCGGGCCGCTGACGCCGCCGCGCCCGCCGCGCCGGGCCGCCGCCGAGAGCGGGCCGTTCCCCGCCGGCCCGGAGCCGCTGCTGTTCCCCAGTGGCGCCCGGGGCGTGCGGATCGGCGACGAGTGGCTCCGCGACCTGTCCGACCTGGCCTGGACCGCCTGTCCGGGCCGGCAGGCCCCGCCGCTCGGGGGCCGCCGCGAGCCGGACGCCGACGAGCTCAGGCGGCCCACGCTCTTCGAGTCCACGCTGGTCACGCTCATGTCCCGGCCGTTCGCCTGGCTGGTGGTGGCCGAGCAGACCGACCTGCTGGACGCCGAGGTGGCGCATCTGCGGACCCAGCTCAACGTGCTGAGACAGTACGGCGACGCCTCCGAGCGCTCGCGCTACGACGCCGAGCGGGCCGAGCGGCGCATGCAGGAGCTGGACGCCTTCCGCGAGGCCGGGCTCTGGAGCGTGCGGGTGCTGGCCGGCGCCGCCGGGCCCGAGGAGCTGCGCCAGATCGCCCCCGTGCTGGTCGGCTCGGCCGAGATGAGCCACCACCCCTACCGCCTGCGCAGCGCGCTGGCCGGTCCGGTGTACGGCTTCGCCGAGGCGCTGTCGGTGACCCTGCAGGACCCCACCGACGGCACCGCGGCCCCGTTCGCGGCCACCGCCGGGGCGCTGGCCGCGCTCGCCGGGCTGCCCCGCCGGGAGGTGCCCGGGGTCCGGGTGCTCGACTCGGGCTTCTTCGACGTGACCAGCGAGGCGGACGTCACGCCGGGCGCCAGAACCATCGACCTCGGGTCGATCCTGGACGGGCAGGACAGGGGGGTCGGCCCGTTCCGGGTCCCGCTGGCGACCCTGAACCGGCACGCGTTCATCACCGGCGCCACCGGCTCGGGCAAGTCCCAGACCGTCAGGCACCTGCTGGAGCAGCTCACCGGGGCCGGCATCCCGTGGCTGGCGATCGAGCCGGCCAAGTCCGAGTACGCCGCGATGGGCGGCAGGGTCGAGCACCTCGCCCCGGTGACCGTGATCAACCCGTCGGCCCCGGACAGCGTGCCGTTCAGCGTCAACCCGCTCGCCCCGGAGCCCGGCTATCCGGTCCAGGCCCACATCGACATGGTCCGGGCGCTGTTCATGGCGGCCTTCGACGCCGAGGAGCCGTTCCCGCAGATCATGTCGCTCGCCCTGCAGCGGGTCTACGAGGCCAACGGCTGGGACGTGGTCACCGGCTGGGCGGCTCCCGGCGCCGCCGTGCGGCCCGCCGTACCGACGCTTGAGCAGTTACAGCAGCACGCGATGGACGTGATCAAGGAGATCGGCTACGGCAAGGAGGTCCAGGCCGACGTCGAGGGCTTCATCTCGCTGCGGCTGCGGTCGCTGCGGGTCGGCTCGGCGGGCCGGTTCTTCGAGGGCGGCCACCCGGCCGACATCGGCGACCTGCTCCAGCGCAACGTGGTGTTCGCGATCGAGGACGTGGCCAACGACGAGGACAAGGCGTTCCTGATGGGCACGCTGATCATCCGGATCGTCGAGCACCTGCGGATGCGGGCCAGGAAGGAGCGGAGCAGCGGGCTCCGGCACGTCATCGTGATCGAGGAGGCGCACCGGCTGCTCCGCGACCGCGGCGCCGGGCGGGCCAGCACGCACGCGGTCGAGCTCCTGGCGGGCATGCTCGCCGAGATCCGCGCGTACGGCGAGGGCATCGTGGTGGCCGAGCAGATCCCCACCAAGCTGGTCTCCGACGTCGTGAAGAACACGGCGCTGAAGGTCGTGCACCGGCTCCCGGCCGAGGACGACCGGCAGCTCGTGGGGGCCGCGATGAACCTGAGCGAGGAGCAGTCGCGGCAGGTCGTCTCGTTGCAGCCGGGCGTCGCGGCGGTCTTCGCCGACGGGATGGACCGGCCGCTGCGGGTCCAGGTGCCGCTGGGGGAGGACCGCGAGCGGCTGGTCCCCGGCCACATGCCGCCGATCTGCGGCCGCCGTTCGGCGGCGTGCGGCCAGGAGTGCAGGACCGGCCGGGCGTGCACGCTCGTCGAGCTCCGCGAGGCCGACCTGCTCGCCGACGCGCCCGAGTGGGCCTGGCTGCGGATCTGGACCGACACCCTGGTGCTGGCCTTCTGCACCGACCGGCCGGTCCCGGGGGTCCCCCGGGCGCTGGCCGACCTGTGGGCCGAGCTCCCGCTGCGGCGGCGGGAATGCCTGCTCGCCACGGCGGTGGAGCGCAGCGTGGGCCGCCGGGCGTGGTCGCTGCGGACCGTCAGCGACCCGGTGAAGCTGACCGAGCAGGTGGCCACGGCGGCGACCCGGCTGCTGGGGCCCGACCGGGAGGTCGGCGAGCGGCCCGGCCCCGCCTGGGTCATCCCGCAGGTCCGCTGGCTGCACGAGGTGGACCGGCTGTTCCCCCACGGGCAGCCCGCGCCCAACCCGCGCGGCGCCGCGCCGGTCATGGAATACCCGCTGTTCAGCCGCCCCGCGAACGGCGCCGAACTGCTCGGCCACCGGGCCAAGGCGCTGCGTCACCACCCGCTCTCCATGGAGGTGGACCGCAACCGGGCACTGGCCTGGCGGGTGATCCTCGGCGACGACGGGCACGAGGGCGTGGAGCGGGACATCCTCACGGTGACGATCGGCGTCGACCCGGCCGAGCGGCTGCGGCACGTGGCCCAGACGATGGGGGCGGGCTGGCTGGAGAGCGTGCTGTCCTGGCCGCACCGCTTCGTGCTGCCGTTCGACGCGGCGTCACCGGAGACCGCCGAACTCGCTTTCAGCGAGTAGTGTAATCATCACTGTATGAAGCGATCCGTGGTGATTGTCCCCGAGGCCGCGCCAACGGCCTTCCCAGGAGCGGGCCGGCCCGCGGCCCTGGTGGCGCGGGCCCGTGCCCGGCGCCGGGGGCTGCGGGGAGCGCGCCCGGACCTCTGGGCGCCCGTGCCCGGGTCCTCGGACATCCGTGCCCGGGCCCTCGGCCGCCCGCGTCCGGACCGTGCCCTTCACGGACCGGCGCGGGGCGCCGCCGGACGGGGACAGCGCCCAACCACGGCTAGGATCTGCGGCATGAGCGATTCGGCGGACCAGGCCCGGCTTGCCGAGCCGTCCTGTGACAGGCCGCTAGGCGAGGAGACGGCATGACTCAGCTTCCGCTGCGGGCGCAGCTCGCGAGTGCTCTCGGCCGGACGGCCGCGACCCTGTCCAGGGCGACCGGCCGCGGCGACGGATCGGTGATCGGCGGCCGGGTCGGCCTGGCGCTGGAGCCCGACCTGCTGCGCCAGCTCGCGCAGGACCGCAAGCTGGCGCTGGTGAGCGCGACCAACGGCAAGACCACCACGACCCGCCTGATCACCTCCGCGCTGCAGGACCTCGGCGACGTCGCCACCAACGCCTTCGGCGCCAACATGCCCGCCGGGCACGTATCGGCGCTGTCGTCGGCCAAGGACGCCCCCTACGGCGTCCTGGAGGTCGACGAGAAATACCTGCCCGAGGTGATCGACACCACCGGGGCCGGCGTGATCGTCCTGATGAACCTCAGCCGCGACCAGATGGACCGGGCCGGTGAGATCTGGCTGCTGGCCCAGAAGTGGCGCCGGGCGCTCGCCGGCAAGAACACCCACGTGATCGCCAACGCCGACGACCCGCTGGTGACCTGGGGCGCCTCCACGGCCACCAGGGTCACCTGGGTGTCGGCCGGGCAGCCGTGGAAGGAAGACTCCTGGTGCTGCCCGGAGTGCGGCGGCCCGCTCGACCGCAAGGGCATGGAATACACCCCGCCCGGCGGCCACGTCTCGGGCATGGTCACCTCCCGCACGGCCGAGAACGACTGGGCCTGCCGCGAGTGCACCTTCCGCCGCCCCGAGCCGTCCTGGATCCTCGACGACGACGCGGTGATCGACCCGCGCAGGCAGCGCTGGGTGCTCGACATCCAGCTCCCCGGCCGGGCCAACCGGGCCAACGCGGTGATCGCGCTGGCCACCGCCGAGACGTTCGGCCTGCCGATCCAGCGGGCGCTGCCCCGCCTACGCGAGGTCAAGTCCGTCGCGGGCCGCTACACCACCGTGCAGCGCGACGGGCGGCACGCCCGGCTGCTGCTCGCCAAGAACCCCGCCGGCTGGCTGGAGGCGTTCGACGTGCTCGACCGCTCGCTGCCGGTGATCCTGTCGGTCAACGCCCAGGGCCCCGACGGCCGTGACACCTCCTGGCTGTGGGACGTCGACTACCGGGTCCTGCGCGGCAGGCCGGTCTACGTCGCCGGGGAGCGCCGCCTCGACCTCGCGCTCCGGCTGGACGTGGCCGGAGTGCCCTTCCAGCTGGTCGACTCCTTCGAGCAGGCACTCGCCGCGCAGCCGCCGGGCAAGGTCGACGTGATCGCCAACTACACCGCCTTCCAGCAGATTCGATCGGAGTTCGGTCGTGCAGTCTGACAGCGCCCTGCGACTCGTCTGGATCTACCCGGACCTGTTGAGCACCTACGGGGACCAGGGCAACGTCCTGGTCCTGGAGCAGCGCGCCCAGCGCCGCGGCATCCCGGTCGAGACCGTTCACGTGCGCTCGGCCGACCCGGTGCCGGAGGGCGGCGACATCTACCTGATCGGCGGCGGCGAGGACCGGCCGCAGATCCTGGCCGCCGAGCGGCTGCGCCGGGACGGCGGCCTGCACCGGGCTGTGGCGCGCGGCGCCTGCCTGCTGGCCGTCTGCGCGGGTTACCAGATCATGGGCACCACGTTCGGCGGCGAGGAGGGGCAGCCGGTCGACGGCATCGGGCTGATCGACATCGCCAGCGGCCGCGGCACCGGCCGCGCGGTCGGCGAGCTGGCCGGTGAGGCCGACCCGGCCCTCGGCATCCCGACGCTGACCGGCTTCGAGAACCACATGGGCGTCACCCGGCTGGGCCCCGGCGTCCGGCCGCTGGCCCGCACGACGGTCGGCACCGGCAACGGCGACGGCACCGAGGGCTGCTACGCCGGCAGGATCGTCGGCACCTACCTGCACGGTCCCGCGCTCGCCCGCAACCCCGGCCTCGCCGACCTCCTGCTGAGCTGGGCGGTCGGCGCCCAGCTCCCGCCGATCGACGACACCTGGTTCGAGCGGCTCCGCCAGGAGCGGCTGGCCGCGGTGCTGCCCCGCTGAGAACCGCCGCCCCGGACGGTGCCCACCTGATCTCCCTCAGCGGGCGCGTGTTGTCGCCCATCTGGCCGGTCCACGGTCTTTCCAGCCCAAAGCGGTGTTTTCGGGCAGCACTCAACTCCTCACGGGGCCGGCGTCGCACCAGCCGGCCGGACGCCGGGGGCGGAGCCGTGGCGGACGGGGCCGTAGGAGGACAGGGCCGTACGGGGGCGGAGCCCCGCGAGGGGGGCGCCTCCCCGCCGGCGGCCGAGTGGCCCCGGCCCCGCCGGTGGAGCGGGGCCGACTCCCGTCAGCAGGGGCCGGCTCCCGTCAGTAGACGAGTGCCTGGACCCCTTCGCCGAGGACCTCCTCGACGAAGGTCGGGGCGCCCGCGATGCGCACACCCTCGATCACGTCGTCCACCGTGATGTCGCGCCGGGCCGCGCACTGGGTGCACAGCGTCACGCGGCCCGCGGCCAGCACCGCGTCGAGCAGGTCGCCGAGCTGGGCGGCGTGCGGGAGCGTGAACTCCTTCGCCCGCCCGGGCAGAGCGAACCACGACGACTCGCCGGTCAGCCAGAGAGAGACGGGGACCCCGCTCGCCAACGCCGCCGCGGCCACCGTGAACGCCTGGTTGCAGCGCTCGGGTGCGTCCTCGCCGGCGGTCACCTTGATTACCAGTGATCGTGCCATGCCCGAAGCCTATGCGGGTCCGTGTCACGGGCGCGAGCCGTGCCGTGCCGGGCCTAGGCTCGAACGCATGGACGTTCCCGAACTGCATCCCGACCTTGAGCCGATCGCCTTCCTCCTGGGCCGCTGGGAAGGTGCCGGGGTGGGTGGATACCCGACGATGGAGAGCTTCAACTTCGGCCAGGAGATCGTCTTCGGTCACAACGGCAAGCCCTTCCTGACCTACACCAGCCGCACCTGGCTGCTCGACGCGGCGGGCAACACGGTCCGCCCGCTGGCCACCGAGACCGGCTTCTGGCGCCAGCTGCCCGACCGCCAGCTGGAGGTGTGCCTGACGCATCCGACCGGCATCGTGGAGATCTATCTCGGCGAGGTGGTCTTCAACAAGGTCGAGCTCCACACCGACGTGGTGGCCCGCACCGCCACCGCCAAGGAATACACCGCCGGTCACCGCCTCTACGGCCTGGTCAACGGCAACCTGATGTGGGCCTACGACATGGCGGCCATGGGGCAGCCGCTGCAGTCGCATATCTCCGCCGAGCTCAAGAAGGTGGCCGGCTCCGCGTCTGAGGGGTAATAGCTACGATTTAGCGCATGAATTCCCCTTTTACCCCTGAAGTGGTCGACGCCATCAAGCGGCACATGAACGACGATCATCGCGATGACGCGCTGCTGATCTGCAAGGGCCTCGGCGGGCAGTCCGAGGCCACCAGCGCGACCACGACAGGGGTTGACGCGGAGGCGATCGAGTTCGCCGCCGTGGTCGGCGGTCAGGACGTCGCGGTGCGGGTCCCGTGGAGCGCCACGCTGACCGAGCGCGCCCAGGTCCGCAGGGAAGTGGTCCGCCTCTACCGGGACGCCTGCGCCGCCCTCGGCGTCCCCGCCCGCGGCGAGCACTGACCCCGGGCCCGGCACGGAGGGCGCCGGAAGCGGGGGCACGGAGGCGTCAGGGAGCCGGCGCGGAGGGTCGGGGGCTCAAGGCCGGGAGAACAGGAGTTCGGGCGGGGAGAAAAGGCCCTTGAGAACAGGTCCGGTGAAAAAGGGAAGAACCCCGGGCCTGCTCCTCCTATCGTTCAGGAGGGCCAGATGGACCAAAGACGGGGGACCCGTCCGAGACGGGACGGCCCGCCCTCTGGCAGCCCGGGGTTCCGGTGATTGTCATGGATTCGCCGAACGTCGCCAGACGCCCGGACAGAGTCCGGAGTCGCGGCGTCCTAGCGGACAGCCACCTCGCTAGCCCAACTATGATCAACCATTGTTCGGACCACCTCCTTTCGGCGTGATCCGTACGTTATGCGACAGATTCCAGTCCGGCAAATGAATATTCGCGGTGCGGGATCCCGCAGGTGGGAGCGCTTCTCCGAGGTTCGCTCACAATCGGGAGCCCTGTCGTGCCGAGATGCTTTTAGACTCTGGGCATGACCGAGACGTCGTGGCACGAGCAACTGCGGGCGCGCGGTTACCGGGTCACCCCGCAGCGCCAGCTGGTGCTGGAGGCGGTCAAGGCCGCCGAGCACGCCACTCCCGAGGAGATCTGCGCCCGGGTGCGGGAGACCGCCCGCGGGGTGAACATCTCGACCGTCTACCGGACCCTCGAACTGCTCGAGGAGCTCGGTATGGTCACCCACACCCATCTGGGACACGGCGCCCCCACCTACCACCTGGCCGCCGACTCCGACCACGTGCACCTGGTCTGCCACGAATGCGGGGAGATCGACGAGGTCCGTCCCGAGCTGATCCAGGACTTCCTCGGCAAGCTCGACCAGGAGTTCGGGTTCGCCGTCGACGTGCACCACCTGACGGTCTTCGGCCGCTGCCGTAAGTGCCGCTGAGGGCTCGTAGGCTTGGGTCCATGCGTAGCCCTCTGCTGGACATCCCCGGCGCGGTCGCGGCCGAGACCCCTGACGCCGACGTCGCCGGACACTACGGTGACCCGTTCGCCGAGCAGCGTGCGTTCCTCGCCGGTGAGGCGATGGTCGATCGGAGCAACCGCGAGGTCGTCCGGGTCTCCGGGCCCGACCGGCTGAGCTGGCTCAACAGCCTGAGCTCGCAGAAACTCGACGACCTCAGACCCGGTGTGCCCACCCAGACGCTGTTGCTGGACGCCCAGGGCAGGGTGGAGCACCACCTCACGCTCGTCGACGACGGCGAGGCCGTGTGGGCGCACGTGGAGCCGGGCACGTCGGCCGGGCTCGTCGCGTTCCTGGACAAGATGCGGTTCATGCTCCGGGTCGAGGTCGCCGACGTGACGGCCGACTACGCGGTGGTCTCGGTGACCGGCGCCGAGCGGCTGACCCCGCCCGCGGGGGCCGTCCTCGTCGGGGACGACGTGCTGCTCCCGCGCGACCTGCTCGCCGACCGGCTCGGCGGCCTGAAGCCCGCCGGGCTCTGGGCCTACGAGGCGCTGCGGATCGAGGACCACCGCCCCCGGCTGGGCTTCGAGACCGACCACAAGACGATCCCGCACGAGGTGGGCTGGATCGGTCCGGCCCTCCACCTGAGCAAGGGCTGCTACAAGGGGCAGGAGACCGTGGCCCGGGTGCACAACCTCGGCCACCCCCCGCGCCGCCTGGTCTTCCTCCACCTGGACGGCAGCGTGGACACGCTGCCGAAGCACGGCGCCCCGGTGGTCCACGACGGCGTGGAGGTCGGCTCGGTCGGCAGCTCCGCCCGGCACCACGAGCTCGGCCCGATCGCGCTGGCGGTGGTCAAGCGGACCGTCCCGGTGGACGCCACGCTGCAGGCCGCGGGGGTGGCGGCGACCCAGGAGGTCATCGTGCCGCCGGACGCCGGGCGCAACGTCACCATCGACCCGGCCCTGCGCCGGCGCATCCGCTGACGCCACGCCGGCCGCGCCGCCGCACCGCACACGGTACGGCGGCGCGGCCGCCGCTCAGCGCGCCGAGGACGTAGCCGGTGGCGCGCCGGGGACGTAGCCGGTGGCGTGCCGGGGACATAGCCGGCAGGGCGCCGAGGATGTGGCCGGGCCCGGCCGCCGCGCCGGACTCTCCGATGACCGGATCAGATCTCCAGGATCAGATCTCCAGGATCAGCGTGATGGGGCCGTCGTTGGTCAGGCCGACCTTCATGTCGGCGCCGAACACCCCGGTCTCCACGTGGGCCCCCAGCGCGCGTAGCTCGGCGCAGACGGCCTCCACCAGCGGCTCGGCGACCGGTCCGGGCGCCGCGGCCTGCCAGGTGGGGCGGCGCCCCTTGCGCGCGTCGCCGTACAGGGTGAACTGGCTGACCACGAGCAGCGGCGCGCCGATGTCGGAGCAGGACTTCTCGCCGGACAGGATCCGCAGGCCCCAGAGCTTGGCGGCGAGCCTGGCCGCCTCCGCCGGGGTGTCGGTGTGGGTCACCCCGACCAGCACCAGCAGGCCGGGCTCGTCGATCGCCCCGACCGTCGTCCCGTCCACCGTCACCGAAGCGGAACTCACCCGCTGAACAACCGCACGCATGCCCCCCATCATCTCGTGATCCTCGACCTCCCTAGAATCCTCGCGAAAGGAGACAAAGGTGTCTGCTGAGTCGTTGGTTGTCGAGGTCGTCCGTTCGGGGTTCGTGGAATCCACACATCGGGCGCGGATGCTCGCCGTCGGTGCCGACGGCTCCCCGGTGCGGGTGCACGGCGCGGTGGACGCCCTGGTCTCCCCCCGTTCGTCGATGAAGCCGCTGCAGGGGCTGGGCATGCTGCGCGCCGGGCTCGCCCTGGAGGGGGAGCTGCTCGCGCTGTCGTGCGCCAGCCACGCGGGGGAGCCGTTCCACGTGGCGGGGGCCCGGAGGATCCTCTCCGGAGCGGGGCTGGAGGAGAGCGCGCTGCGCTGTCCGGAGGACCTGCCCGAGGACGTCGCCTCCCGGGACGAGGTGCTGCGCTCGGGCGGCGGCCGGGCCAGGATCTACATGAACTGCTCGGGCAAGCACTCGGCGATGCTCGCCACCTGCGTGATCAACGACTGGCCGCTGGAGACCTACCTCGACCCGGCGCACCCGCTGCAGAAGGCCATCCGCCACACGGTCGAGGAGCTGACCGGCGAGCGCGTCGCGGCCACCGGGGTGGACGGCTGCGGCGCCCCGCTGTTCTTCGTGTCGATGGTGGGGGTGACCCGGGCGTTCCGCGCCTTCGTCCAGGCCGCGCCCGGCACCCCCGAACGCCGCATCGCCGACGCCTTCCGCGACCACCCCGAGTGGACGTCCGGCACGACCCGGCCGGAGGCCCAGCTGATGCGCGCGGTCCCCGGGCTGATGGTCAAGGCGGGCGCCGAGGCGTTCGACGCCTTCGCCTTCACCGACGGCCGCGCCGGGACCGTCAAGATCGAGGACGGTGGCCAGCGGGCCCGGGTCCCGGTCACGGTCGCGGCGCTGCGCGCCCTCGGCCTGGAGGGCCCCGGTCTCGACGAGCTCGCCGCCGGTGTCCTGTTCGGCGGCGGCCGTCCGGTCGGTGAGATCCGCCTGCGCTAGGCCGGCCTCACCCCGCTCCGCCCGGCCTTACCCCGCTCCGCCCGGCCTCACCCCGCCTCGGGCGCCTGGTGCGCCCCGGCGGCGCGGAGCAGGGCGGCGACCTCGTGCTGGCCCTTGGCGACGGCGTGCGCGAGCGGGGTGACGCCGTCGCGGTCGGCGAGGTCGACGTCGGCGCCGGCCGCGATGAGCAGGCCGACGATCTCCTGGTAGGGGGCGCCGCCGTCGCCGAGGATGACCGCCTCCAGCAGGCCGGTCCAGCCGAGGTCGTTGACGTGGTCGACCTTGATGCCCGTCTTGAGGACCTCGCGGACGTAGTCGACGTGCCCGCGCTCGCAGGCCGGGATGAGGGAGACGCCTCCGTAGCGGTTGCGCACGGTCAGGTCGGGCCCGGCCGGCAGGAGGGCCCGGAGCATCGCCACGCTGCCGGTCACGCCGGTGACCAGCCAGGGGGTGTCGTGCTTGAGGTCCGCGGCGTCCGGGTCGGCGCCGGCCGCGACCAGCACCTCGGCCACCTCGACGTGGTCGGCCGCCGAGGCGAGCAGCAGGGCCGTACGGCGCTGCCCGTCGCGGGCCTCGACGTCCGCCCCGGACTGGAGCGCGTCCCGGACCTCGGCGGCGTCCCCGCGTGCGGCGCCGGCCAGCAATTGTGCGTTGAGCATGTCTGATCCTCTCATCTCGCGGCCGCCGCACGCCGCCGCCAGCAGGCTCAGCCCGGCGGCCAGGAGCGCCCGGCGCCTCATCCGCCGGGCCTTTCCCGCCCGTCCGGTCCCGTCGACGGCCGCTCGCCGCGCGATCTGTCCGGTCCCGTCGCCGGCCGCTCCCCGCGTGTCCGGTCCGGTCGCCGGTCACCCGCCGCGCGGCCCGTCCGGTCCCGTCGCGGGCCGTTCACCACTCGGCCCGTTCAGCCGAGCTGCCCGGCGACCGCCTTGAGACCGGCCTGGGCGATGGCCTCGTCGATGTCGCCGCTGGGCGCGCCGCCGACCCCGATGCCCGCGATGGGGGCGCCGCCGGAGGCGACGGGGACGCCGCCGCCGAGGAAGAGGGTGCCCGGGATGTCGGCGATGGTCGGGCCGTCACCGGAGGCGCCCTTGGCCAGCTCGCTGGTCGCCTTGCCGAAGGAGACCGCGGTGAAGGCCTTGCGCCTGGCCGACTCCTCGGTCTGCGGGCCCGCGCCGTCCCCCTTCAGCACCAGCCGGGTGGCGCCGGACCGGTCGACGATCACGACGGTGACGCGCTGCCCCTGCTTGGCGGCCTCCTTCCGCACGGCCTCGGCGATCTTCAGGGAGGCGTCGGCGGACAGCACGCCGGTCTGCACGACGGCCTGCGGGCCGCTCGTGGCCCGCGTGGGGGCGGTCTGGGCGGCGGCGACGCCGGTGGCGCCGGTCAGGATGGCGAGTCCCGCGAGGGAGCCGGCGATCACACGGGTGCGGGCGGACAGGGCCGTCATGTTCTTCTCCAGTTCGGTGCGGTGGATCGGGTACACCCAAGGCTGCCCCCGGCGCCGCCGTACGCCATCGGGAGCACGGTCGACCCCCGGACGCCGGGTGGTCGAGGCCGGGGTCAACCGATCGGTTGATGCGCCGCCCCCGCGGTGGCGCCATCCTCGGCGGGGGATAGCGTCGGAGACGGATCGGACGGGGGCGGTGATGAGGGAGCGCGTCTGGCTCAGCCGGGCCATGCATCTGGGGTTCTACCTGCTGCTCGCGGCCTCCGTCTCGCGGCTGGTGTCCCGGCACGGCATGGACGCGCGGACCGTCGCCGCGCTGGCCGTCTGCGGGCTGCTCGCCCTGGTGTACGCCGCCGGCGTCGTCTTCTGGGGCGGCCCCGGCCGGGGCCGCCTGGTCTGGCTGGGGACGGTGGTCGCGGTCTGGCTGGTGCTGGTGGTCCTCGCGCCGTCGTTCAGCTGGTGCGCGGTCCCGCTGCTCTTCCTGTGCCTGCGGTCGCTGCCGCCACGCGGCTTCCTGCTGGCCACCGCGGTGCTCACGCTCGTCGTGATCGCGGCCCAGCTGAAGATCGCCCAGGAGGTCGACCCCAGCCTGATCCTCGCGCCGATCGGCGTCGCCACCATGATCGCGGTGATCTTCTGGGAGCTCCAGCGTGAGAGCGCCGCCCGGCAGCGGCTGATCGACGACCTGGTCAGCACACAGGGGACGCTGGCGGACTCGGAGTACCGCACCGGCGTCCTGGAGGAGCGCGAGCGGCTGGCCAGGGAGATCCACGACACCCTCGCCCAGGGCCTGACCAGCATGGGCCTCCTGCTCCAGGCCGCCGACCGGATGTGGGCCGCCGACCCGGACCTGGCCCGTGCCCATGTACGGCGGGCCGCCCTGGCCGCGGCGGACAACCTGGACGAGGCCCGGCGGTTCGTCCGGGACCTGCAGCCGCCCGGCCTGGAGGGCGTCTCGCTGCCCGAGGCGCTGGCCCGGCTGTGCGAGAGAGCCGGTCACGACACGGGGCTGGAGGTGCGCTTCCGGCACGAGGGCGAGCGGCGCCCGCTGGCGCCGGAGGTCCAGGCGGCGCTGCTGCGGGTGGCGCAGGGGGCGCTGGCCAACGTCCGGGACCACTCGCGGGCGGGGAGGGCCATGGTGACGCTGTCCTACCTGGATGACGAGGTCACCCTGGACGTGTTCGACGACGGCGCCGGATTCGCCGAGCCCGCCCCGGCCCCCGGGCGGGGATACGGGCTGCGGGCGATGCGCGACCGGCTCGCGGAGGTGAACGGCTCCCTGGCCGTCGAGAGCGCCCTGGGGGAGGGGACGGCCGTCGCGGCCACGGTCCCCGCCGGACGATCCCCCGCGGCGCCGCGGCCCGCCGGGGGCACGCGGGCAGGGGACAGGGGCGCCATGGCACCGCGGGCAGGGGACGCCGCGGCACCGCGGGCGGGAGACGGGGACGTCGCGGCGGACGGGACGGGAGGGCGATGAGGCTGTTCCTGGTGGACGACCATCCGGTGGTCCGGGCCGGGCTGGTGGCACTGCTCGGCGGCGAGCACGACATGGAGATCGTCGGTGAGGCGGTGGACGGGGAGGAGGCGGTGCGGGGCATCGCCTCGTGCGAGCCGGACGTCGTGCTCATGGACCTGCAGCTCGGCGAGGGCGTCGACGGGGTGGAGGCCACCCGGCGGGTCCGGGCGCTGCCCTCGCCGCCGCAGGTCCTGGTGCTGACGACCTACGAGACCGACGCGGACATCGTGCGGGCCATCGACGCCGGAGCCACCGGCTACCTGCTCAAGGCGTGCCCGCCGGAGGAGCTGTTCCAGGGCATCCGGGCCGCGGCCAGGGGCGAGACCGTGCTGTCGCCGAGGGTGGCGACCCGGATGATGCGGCGGATGCGCGATCCCGGTCCCGCGCTGAGCGCGCGCGAGGTCGAGATCCTGGAGCTGCTCGCCAGCGGCGCGGGCAACCGAGAGATCGCCCGGCGGCTCTTCATCACCGAGGCGACGGTCAAGACCCACCTGGTGCACATCTACGGCAAGCTGGGCGTGGACACGCGCACCGCCGCCGTCACCGCCGCCGTCGAGCGGCGCCTCATCCGGCTCACCTGACCGGGACGGGCGGGTACGGCCGGCGCCCCCTCAGCCGGTCACGGGTGAGGGGGCGGGCTCGGAGGGACCAGAGAGGGATCAGAGGGAGCGGAACTGGCGGGTGGAGGAGATCGCGCCCGAGGTCGTCATGGTGAACGTCCGCATCGAGTCGGCGAACTTCGACAGGTCCCATTCGGCCGGACCGTGATACCAGTACAGGTTGTCGGCCTGCTGGCCGTTGCCGGTGACCGAGGTGACCACGCGGGCCCAGCGCTCGACGCTGTCGAAGATCACGGCATAGGGCAGGTAGCGGGAGAACAGCTCCACCCGCTGGGCCGGGGGGATGTCGCCGCCGATGTCGCCGGAGGCGAGATACTCCCGGAAGCCCAGGGTGTGGGCGAGGGCCCCCGCGCCCTTGGAGGTCTTGGCCGGCATGTACTGCCCGCCGACGGCCATGGCGGCACCGGCGATGATCAGGGCCAGGCCGAGCAGGCCGTAGGTGGTGAACCAGGCCAGCGCGACGGTGGCGAGGACCCCCGCCACGGTGAACAGCACGCCGAAGGTCGTCCAGCGGGTGCGGACGGTGTCGGGGCGGCGGGCGAACCAGCCCTGCGTGACCACGTCGCGGTAGAGCGCGTCGCGGACCTTGCCGAGGTTGGCCGCGAACGAGCCCTGGAGGTGGGAGAGCAGGACCGCGTCACGCCCGTCGAAGATGGCGTCGTAGAGCGCCCGCTCGTAGGTCAGCAGCGAGTTGGTCGGGGCGCCGGCCATCCGGACCAGCATCCAGTCGGGTGAGTCGTAGGCCTGCCGGGGCTGCTCGTCGATCCGGATGAAGCCCCGGACGGCCAGGTCCACGATCGTGGCGGTCACGTCGATCACGTCGGCCTGCTCGTCCATGAGCGTGCCGATCTGGCCGGGGCGCACGCCGTCCGGCGGGGCGAAGTGGCCGTTCTCGACGGCGTTGAGCGAGCCGGACTCGTGGCCGACCACGCGGGCGTCGCGGCCCCGCATCCAGTAGAGCAGGCCGAGGCCGCCGAGCATCAGGACCAGCAGGCCGGCCAGCGCGCCGCCGGTGACGGTGTTCAGGGTGAAGGCGTTGGACAGCTCGAAG
Organism: Streptosporangium brasiliense; assembly: GCF_030811595.1. Classification (NCBI taxonomy): domain Bacteria; kingdom Bacillati; phylum Actinomycetota; class Actinomycetes; order Streptosporangiales; family Streptosporangiaceae; genus Streptosporangium; species Streptosporangium brasiliense. The sequence continues at coordinate 839,986 of NZ_JAUSRB010000002.1, read as the reverse complement.
CGGCGCTCCAGGACCGGGGCGCCCTTGGTGGCGCCCGTCGGGTAGCCGACGACCACGGTGAGCACCTCGCCCGGCCCCAGCTCCTGCTGCTCGAACTCCGCGGTGGTCCCGGTGTGGTCGGGCGAGGCGGTGGTGCACCCGATCGCCGAGCTCAGCACGCCCGCGAAGCAGGACAGGTTCTGGAGCTGGGCCGGGCCCTTCACCGTGACCTTGGCCAGGGCGACCGGGACCGACCAGGCTCCCACGGCGTACCACCGCAGCTCCTGGGCGTCGGCCAGGGGGGTCACCGCGCCCTTGACGTCGTACTCCAGCGTGGCGGAGCCCGAGCCCTTCAGGGTGATCGAGTCGCCGGTCAGCGTGCCGTCGCCCTTGAAGTTGGTGATCTGGTAGAGGCGGTCGTTGCCGTCGTCGTAGCGCGTGCGGTCGACCAGCTTCCGCGTCGGCGGGCTGCCCTCGAAGGCGATGGTCTCCTTGACGTGGAGCACACCGTCCTGCCGCAGTTCGAGCGTGACCGTGTCGTCGGTCACCTTGCCCGCCAGGGTGGACGCCGTGCCCGCAGTGCCGGCCGCGAGGGCCGGGGAGGCGCTCAGGGCCAGCGCGAGGGTGGCAACTACGGCCACGCTCCCGGCCGCTCGATGCAATGCAGATCCCGCCATGGCTCGGGAGCCTACCGAGAACCGCCGACCAGTGAATGCCACCCCCCATTCCTATTTTTCGGTCAATAGACAGACATGTGTTGATATCCGCTAGATTGCCGCCCGGAGATCCATCTCTTGGAGAAGGCGGTCGCATGCCCCGACGCGGATCGAGCCCTCTGGCCTTTGGTGTCTTCGGCGTGCTCGCCATGACGTTCACCGCGGTCGTGGTGATCGCCGCCCTGAACGGCAGTGACGAGGCAGAGGTTCCGGCCGGGCCTGGTACCGGCCCCATAGCGACCAAAAATGCCGAACTCCCGCCGGCCAAGGGCGTGGAGACCACGCCGCCGAGCTTCGGGCCACCGCCCAAGCTGAATCTCGGCTCCCTGGGCGACGCCGAGATCGCGCTGGCGGCCCGGAAGACCCTGGGCGTCGACCTGCGCTACATGCGGCGCTCCGACACCACCGCACGGCTCAAGCGCAACCCGCTGTACGGCACCGGCACGATGCGTCCCACCGCCTGCCGCGCCCCCCGGCCTTCGACCCGGCCGGGCGACATGCTCAACTACCTCAACGCCGTCACCGGCTGCCTGGACCGCGCCTGGTCCGGGAAGTTCTCCCAGGCCGGAGCGGTCTTCCTGGCGCCTCGCCGGGTCTACTGGAGCCGTCCGGGCCGTGGCCCCTGCGGCACCTACCCCAACCCGGGCGCCGCCGCCTACTACTGCCCCAGCAACCGGGGCATGTACATCGGCCTGAGCCACCTCGTCCAGCAGACCGGCCGGATCGACCCGGCCGCCAACCACGTCCCCTACCTGTCGGTGCTCGCTCACGAGTACGGTCACCACGTGCAGTCGATGGCGGGGATCGGCGGCGCCTGGTGGTGGGAGGTCTCCAACAAGTCCAAGGCCGCCCAGGACGCCCACTCCCGCCGCAGCGAACTCCAGGCGCAGTGCCTGGCCGGTGTCTTCGTCCGTACCGTCCGCACCCCGCTCGGCGTCACCTCCGCCCGCTGGAACGACGTGCTGCGGATGGAGTACAGCCGCGGCGACGACCAGAACGGCCTGGGCCTGCGCGACCACGGCAGCGGCGACCACTACGCCGGCTGGCTCCACCAGGGCTGGAGGTACGCCAGGGTCGGCTACTGCAACACCTGGGCGGTCCCCGCCTCGCAGGTCAGCTGAGCCCGACCGCGCACGGGCCGGGCACAGCCGGGCGGCCGCCCACCGAGCAGTGTGCGTCGTGGAGATCGGCCTGTCGGCAAGGCCCGGCCCACCAGCCGCCATCTGTGACGTTCCGGCAGCTCGTAGCGCCTCCTGGCGAGGATTCCTGATCTCCGTCCGGAGACGGGACCTTCTTCATGGGCTCCGGGTGCGGTCAGGCCGGGGCGGGCGTGCAGGCGGTTCCGGGTGACCGTCCGGCCTCGACTCTCGCGATGGGCTCGCCGACGAGGTGTTGCAGCGCGCTCTGCAGGGCGTCCCGGGCCGCGGGGGCGAGGTCGGCCAGGAGTTGGTCCTCGATCGCCTTGATGTCGCCGCGGGCGGCCTTGAGGGCGCGGCTGCCTTCGGTGGTGACCTCGATGATGCGGGCCCTGCGGTCGGCGGGGTCCGGCCGGCGGCGCACCAAGCCGTCGTTCTCCAGTTCGTCGAGGATGAGGACCAGCTTGCTCTTGTCGACCGACACGGCCTGGGCGAGAGCGAGTTGGGAGCCGGCGGGGGCTTCGACGACGGCCATCAACACCGTGTAGCCCCACAGGGTCATGCCGTGCTCGCGTACGGCCGCGGCCTCGGCTGCGGCCAGGCCCTGCTTCAGCCGTGCGAACACCCAGTGCAAGTCCTGGTGCAACCAGATGTCGGGCGAGCCTTCCGGGGTGGGGGCGTTGGCCATGCGCAGCATGATACCAAGCCAAGATGTTCTTGACTCAAGACTATCTTGCTCTATATTGATTGCGAATCCAGATCATCTTGAATGTGGGGCAATCTTGTGACGCATCTTCTCCACCTGGACGCCGGCGGACGCAGCGACTCGTTCTCGCGCAGGCTCGGCAGCACCTTCGTGGCCGACTGGCGGGTCACCCATCCCGACGGGGTCTACACCTACCGCGACCTGGTGGCCGACCCGGTGCGGCCCATCGACGAGGACCGGGTCCACCTCGCCACCCAGTCATCAGTGAACGGCGTGCGCGACATCGAGACCATGGACAAGGTGGCCGCCGGCGCCCCCGAACTGGCCAGGAGCTGGGCAGCCACCCGCCCGCTGGTGGAACAGCTCCTCGCGGCGGACGTCCTGCTCCTGGGCGTGCCGATGTACAACTTCACGGTGCCCGCCGCGCTCAAGGCATGGATCGACCGCGTGACCCTGCCCTGGCTGCCGCTCAAGGGGAAGTCGGCCGTGGTGCTGAGCGCGCGCGGCGGAGGCTACGGGCCGGGCACGCCCCGCGAGCAGTTCGACTTCCAGGAGCCCTACCTGCGCGCCTACTTCTCCGTGCTCGGACTGGACGACGTGGAGTTCGTCCATGCCGAGCTCACCCATGCCGCGGTCATGCCCTTCCTCGCGCAGTTCCGTGAGCAGCACGAGGCCTCTCACGCTGCGGCGCTCGCCGCGGTGCACGCCCTGGCGACCCGGGCGCCCGCCGGGACGCCGGCCTGACCATGACTCCCCATCCGATCAGCGAAGGCAAGAGGACAGCCGCACCATGAACACAGATCTCAACGGCCGGGTGGCCCTGATCACCGGCGCGTCGACCGGGATCGGAGCCGCGACCGCCCGCGCCTACGGACGCGAAGGCACCCGGGTGGCGATCACGTACCGCAACAACCCGGACAGCGCCGAGAAGGTGGCCGCCGACGTCGAGGCCGTCGGTGGGCAGGCGCATGTCGTCCGGGTCGACCTCGAGGACCTGCCCACCATAGACCGCGCCGTCGCGACCGTCGTCGAGCGCTGGGGCGAGATCGACGTTCTCGTCGCCAATGCCGTGCGCTGGGGCGGCGACGGCCCGCCTGACCCCAGCCTCCGGTTCGAGGACGTGCCGCTGCAGGAGTGGGACGCGATGATCGGCGCCAACCTGATCGGCACGGCGGCCACGGTCCGCGCGGTCCTGCCCGGCATGCGCGCCAAGGGCTGGGGCCGCATCGTGTTGATCTCCTCAAGCGTCGCGGAGGAGGGCCTGCCCGGGCCGGGCCCCTACGGCACCGCCAAATCGGGCCTGCACGGGCTCGCCCGCAGCCTGGCCTGGAACGGCGGCCGGGACGGGATCCTGGTCAACGTCGTGGCACCGGGCTTCACCCTCACCGACAGCCGTCCTGACATCCCGGCATTCGTCACCGACGCCCTCGCCGCCGCCACCCCCACCCGCAGGCTCTCCGACTCCGACGACGTGGCCAACCTCGTCGTCTTCCTGGGCTCGGGAGCCAACGGCAACCTCACCGGCGAGGTGATCCGGGACGGCTCCGCCGCCGCCCGCGCACCGCACATCGGCGGGTAGCAGGCCCGACCCACACCGAACGGACCTGCCAGGCCGGCCCGGGCCGGCCGGGAGGGCGCCAACCGGATGGCGCCCTCCCGGCGTCGCCCGGTGCCGCCGCGACGGCGGACCCGGCGCTCCGGAGGCGGGGGCGGGGGAAGGGCCGGTGGCCGTGCCCGTCTCCGGAGGGCGCCCGTGGGGGTGTGATGGACGGACCGCCCCACTTGCCCGAGCGGTGAGAACCACTGCACGGGGCTGGGATAGGGCGGCCCGTAACGCCAGATAATGCCCAAATATTAGCCCTCAAGGCAAGGTCTGACCTGCAAAAACTTAAAACGCACCCTATGGCGGAGAACGGGTGGGGCAGATGTGGCGCGGAGGGGCCGGAGTGGTCGCCCACAGGGACGCGGCATGCCCCCGAACCGCGTCCGCCCGCAGGGACGCGGCATGCCCTCGGACCGCGTCCGCCCGCTCCCCGGAGATGGGGTGCCGGTTCCCGCGGCGGTTCCGGAAGTATGTCCGCCCGATCCCGGGGCGGCCCTGAAAGCGCGTCCGCCCGATCCCGGGGCGGCCCTGAAAGCGCGTCCGCCCGATCCCGGGGCGGCCCTGGAAGCGGGTCCGCCCGATCCTGGGACGGTCCTGAAAGCGGGTCCGCCCCCTTCTGGACGTCCCGGACGGGGAGTGCCCGCTCTCCGGGCGGTCCCGGGGACAGGGATGGCGGCGGCCCGGCCCTGTCACGTGGCTCTTCGGGCGCCGATGGTGTAGATCATGTGGTCGTGGATGACCGCCTGAAACGTCATGATCTGACCGAAGACGAGTGGATACGGCTGGTGCCGTTGCTGCCCGCCCATCCCCGACGGGGGCACCGATGGGCCGACCACCGCGCGGTGATCAACGGCGTGTTCTTCCGGAACCGCACCGCCTGCTCGTGGCGGGGCGTGCCGGAGGTCTACGGCAGGTGGAAGACCGTCTACAACCGGCACCGCCGCTGGTCCCAGGACGGCACCTGGGAGACGATCCTGGACGCGCTACGGGCCTGTGACGCGCCACGGGCCGGTGACACGCTGCGGGCCGGTGACGCGCTGCGGGCCTGCCATGACGGGGCCGGGGGCCGGGACCGGCCCGGTGGCCCCGGCTCCACGGCCGGTGGGACCCGGCCCCGTGCGCCCGGCGCCCGTCATGCCCCGCCGGAGGACATCCGGCCCGGGAAGATCTTCGAGCTCCCCGGCTGGTGACCGCCGGCCGCGGGGGAGCCGGGACGGTCGCCCCGTCCCGGCGCGAGCTCCAGGGGCCTCAGTCCGCCACCTCGACGCGGAGGCGGCGGAAGCCCTTGCCCTTGCTCTCGATCTTGGCCACCCGCATGCGGCCGATCTGCTTGGTGGAGGCGACGTGGGTGCCGCCGTCGGCCTGGCAGTCCAGGCCGACGATGTCGATGATCCGGACCTCCTCGACCGTCTCGGGCACCAGGTTCGTGGCCGTCCTGATGATGTCGGGGATCGCGAAGGCCTCCGCGCGGGGGAGCACCCGGACGTCGATCCGGCGGTCGGCGGCGATCTCGGCGTTGCAGGCCTCCTCCACGGCCTCCTTGAAACCGGGGGGCACCTCGGGCAGGTTGAAGTCCATCCGGGCGCTCAGCTCCTCCATGTTGCCGCCCGTGACGAGGGCGCCGAAGTCACGGAAGACCACCCCGCACAGCACGTGCAGCGCCGAGTGGGTGCGCATCAGGGCCGAGCGCCTCTCGTCGGCGACGGCCGCCCGCACAGTTGTCCCCGGCGGCGGGAGCGGGTCGTCCTCGGCGGGGATCAGGTATAGCTCGTCACCTTTGCGCACTCCGGTGATGCGGGTCTCCACTCCCAGCCAGATGAGAACCCCGTGATCCGCCGGCTGGCCGCCCCCGCCTGGATAGAATGCCGACCTGCTCAAGACGATCCCGTCGGGTGACGAGGCCAGGACCACCGCGTCGAAGGAGCGCAGGTTCTGGTCGGCGAGTTCGAGTCGCCGCGTACGCCCGTAGAGGTCACTGCTCATATCGTTAGCCTAGAGTCAGCCTAGAGTCCCCGATTGGCAGCCTAGAGCCCCCGAGGTGGCATGCACGGGCCTGTGCGTCGACGTCCCCGAGCATCCACAGCCGCCATTCTTGTAGCGATTTACTGCCTTATTTCGGGATGCACCACCGGGACGGGCGGTGAGGCCGTACCAGCCGACATGATCGCGGCCGGACCGGACGCGACGCCGGCCCCGTCCCCGTCGGCGGGCCCGCCCCGTCCGGCGGGCTCACCCCCGCCGTCGAGCCCGCCGCCGTGCCGGGCCGCGGCCCCGGTGGTCATGATCATCGGAGACAGCTTCACCGTCGGGTCGGGCCCGGTCCAGCGGTGGGACACCTACGCCGCGCGGGCCGCGCGCGAGCTGGGCTGGCAGCTGGTCACCGCGGGGGCGGCCGGGACGGGCTTCGTCAACCCCGGGCCGGTGGAGCGGACCTTCCAGCGGTCCTTCGCCGAGGAGCTCTCCTGGCGGCCCGCGCCCGACCTGCTGATCGTCTCCGGCGGGCACAACGACCGCCGGACCAGGCCCGGCACGGTCAACGGGGCCGCCAGGCGCCTGCTGGAGCTGGTCCGCGCCCACTGGCCGCGGACCAGGACCGTGGTGATCGGCCCCATCTGGATGGCGCGGGCCCCCCGATGGGCCTACGGGGTCAGGGACGCCATCGCCTCCGCCGCGGCCGAGGAGGGGGCGGCCTTCCTCGACCCGCTCGGCCGGCGCTGGGGCCGCGGGGCGCTCCTGCGCGACGGCGTCCACCCCACCCATGAGGGACACCTCCGCCTCGCGCGCTGGCTGGTCGCGGCGCTGCGCGGGCACGGTCCCGGCCCGGCGCCCCGGTGACGTCCCGCACGGCGGCCCGCGGGGGTGTCAGGAATGGCGGGCCTCAAGACCGGCGACGATGAGGTCGAGGGCGACCTCGAAGGTGTCGTCGGCGTCCGTGGCACCGCCGAACTCGGTGAGCAGCCCGCTGGTCTCGGCGGACAGGAAGCCGAAGACGAACGTGAACAGCGCCTTGCGGGTGTGGACCAGCTCCTCGGCGGGGACCCCGGCCGCGACGAGGATCCGGTTGAACACCACCCACATGCCGCCTTCCTGATCGATCACGTCGGGGTGGTGGTTGACGTAGGACCAGAGCGACGGGTGCGACTGCGAGATGGAGCGGTAGGCGTGGGCCAGCGCGCGTAGCTGCTCCTGCCACGGGGTGCCGTCGTCGGGGGGCAGCCGCAGCCGGGAGGCGACGGCCGCGCAGGTCCCGCGCACCAGCGCCGTCTTGTTCTCCACGTGGTGGTAGAGCGACATCGGGTTGACCCCGAGCTCGGCCGCCAGCTTACGCATGGACAGCCCGTCCACTCCGGCGGCGTCGACCAGGCGCAGCGTGGTCGCGTAGATCTCCTCAGGTGTCAGGGGCCGTCCCCTGCGCGCACTCACTGCCATACACCGTATGGTAGCGTCAAACATACAGTGTATGGCTGGCGGTGTCGGGAGATCGTCGGCCAAGGGAGGAGTTCTCCATGTCGGCAGTCCGGTCCATCCCCGCCCCGCAGGGGCTGCCCTTCGTCGGCAACACGCTCCAGATACCGGCGCACGCGCCCAACGCGTTCCTCGAAAAACTCGCCGCGGAGCACGACGAAGGCATCTACCAGCTCGATCTGCTGGGCCGTAAGGTCCTGTTCGTCTCCGACCCGGACCTGGTCGCGGAGCTCTGCGACGAGACGCGCTTCTACAAGGGCGTCGACCCGCCGCTGTCCATCGTCCGTGACTTCAGCGGCGACGGGCTGTTCACCGCCCGCCGCGACGAGCCGGTCTGGGGGCACGCGCACCGCATCCTGATGCCGGCCTTCAGCCAGCGGTCCATGAAGGCGTACTTCCCGCAGATGCTGGAGGTGGCGGAGGCCCTTGCGGCCAAGTGGGCGGTCTCGGACGAGGTCAACGTGCCCGACGACATGACCAGGCTCACACTCGACACGATCTCCCTCACCGGGTTCGACTACCGGTTCGACTCCTTCGACTCACCCGAGCTGCACCCGTTCCTGCAGTCGATGGGCCGCGCGCTTACCGAGGCGATGTTCCGCAACCGGCAGCTCCCCCTGGTCACCAAGCTCAAGAAGCGGCAGGAGGAGGCCTACCGGGCCGACATCCTGACCATGCAGGACCTGGTGGACGACGTCATCAGGCAGCGCCGGGCCGCGGGCCGGAGCGACACCAAGGACCTGCTCGGCCTGATGCTGGAGGCGTCCGACCCGCAGAGCGGCGAGCGGCTGTCGGACGAGAACATCCGCAACCAGGTCCTGACCTTCCTCATCGCCGGGCACGAGACCACCAGCGGGCTGCTCTCCTTCGCCCTGTACAACCTGCTGCGCAACCCGCACGTGCTCGCCCGCGCCTACGCCGAGGTGGACCGGATGCTGCCGGGGGACACCGTCCCCACCTACGAAACGATCATGAAGCTGGACGTGATCCCGCGGATCCTGGAGGAGACGCTGCGGATCTGGTCGCCCATCCCGGCGTTCTCGGTCAAGGCGTTCGCCGACACCACCGTCGGCGGCTATCCGGTGCGCGAGGGCCAGACGGCCGTCGTCCTGCTGCCGCCGCTGCACCGGCACCCGAAGGCGTGGGACCGGCCGGAGGAGTTCGACATCGACCGCTGGCTCCCCGAGAACAGGGCCGATCACCACCCCGCCGCCTACAAGCCGTTCGGCAACGGCGAGCGGGCCTGCATCGGGCGCCAGTTCGCGCTGACCGAGGCGCGGCTGGCCCTGGCCGTCGTCCTGCAGCGGTTCGCGATCTCCGATCCGGAGGCCTACCGGATGCAGATCAAGCAGACGCTCACCCTCAAGCCCGACGGCTTCACGCTCCGGGTCAGGGAGCGCAAGCCGTACGAGAGGGGCGCGGCCGAGACGGTCGAGACGGTCGAGGAACAGCCGGTGGAGGTGGCCGTCGCCGGGGTCGGCCTCACCGTTGCCTACGGCTCCAACCTGGGCACCTCCGCCGACGTCGCCGAGCGGCTGGCCGAGCGCGCCGGGCGCTCCGGGTTCGCGACCACGCTGACGACCCTGGACGAGCTCGACCCGCCCGAGGACGGGCTGCTCGTGGTGGTCACCTCCACCTACAACGGCAAGGCCCCCGACAACGCCCAGCGCTTCGACGCCCTCGACGACCTGCCCGCCATGGACGGGGTACGGCTCGCGCTGCTCGGCTGCGGCAACACCCAGTGGCCTACCTACCAGGACTTCCCGCGCCGGGCCTTCGACAAGCTCGTCCGGGCCGGCGCCGTGCCGCTCATCGACCGCGGTGAGGCCGACGCGGACGGCGACTTCGACGGCGACGTCTCGGCGTGGACCGCGGCCCTCTGGGCGGCGCTGGCGGCGGAGTACGGCACGGCCGCCGCCGAGAGCGGGTCCCGCTACGAGATGGAGGTCCTCACCGAGGCCGACGTCCGCCCCGCGGTCGTGTCCCCGCAGGCGTTCCCGCTGACCGTGCTCTCCAACGACGAGCTGACCGGCGACCCGGCCGGGCTGTGGGACTTCTCGCTGGAGGCGCCGCGTCCCGGGGTCCGCTCGATCGTGGCCGAGCTGCCCGCGGGGACGACGTACACGGCGGGCGACCATCTGGCGGTCTTCGCCAAGAACGACCCCGAGCTGGTCGAGTGGGCGCTGCACTGCCTGCGCCTCCCCCGCGAGCAGGTCGTACGGCTGCGCGCCCGCGGGACGACCCACCTGCCCGTGGACACCCCGGTGACGGCCGGGCTGCTGCTGACCGAGTTCGCCGAGCTCCAGGAGGTGGCCACGCGCTCCGACCTGGCGGTGCTGGCCGGCCAGACGGAGTGTCCGTGGACCCGGGGCCGGCTCGCGGAGCTGGAGACCGCCTACGCCGATGAGATCCTCGCCAAGCGCGTCTCGGTGCTCACGCTCCTGGAGCGGTTCCCGGCGATCACGCTGCCCCTGCCGATCTTCCTGGAGATGACGGGGCCGATCCGGCCGCGCTACTACTCGATCTCCTCCTCGCCGCTGGCCGGACCCGGCCGGGTCCGGATCACCGTCGGCCTGGTGGAGGGGGCCGCCTGGTCGGGCAGCGGCGAGTACCGGGGCATGTGCTCGGCCTACCTGGCGGCCCTGGAGCCCGGCGACGTCTTCTACGGATATGTGCGGGTCCCGAGCCCGCCGTTCCGCCTCCCCGACGATCCGGCGACGCCGGTGATCCTGATCGGTCCGGGCACCGGGTTCGCCCCGCTGCGCGGTTTCCTGGAGGAGCGGGCCCTGGCCGGGGCGACCGGCCCCGCCGAGGTCTTCTACGGCTGCCGCCACCCCTCGCACGACTGGCTCTACCGCTCGGAGCTCCAGGCTTGGGAGGAGGCCGGGGTCGCCCGCGTGCACCCGGCGTTCTCCGCGGTCGCCGGCCATCCCTTCCGGTTCGTCCAGGAGGCGGTCGCCGCCGAGGCCGACACGCTCTGGGCACTGCTGGAGCGGGGCGCCCACGTCTACGTCTGCGGTGACGGGCTCCGGATGGCGCCCGCCGTACGGCGGACCCTCGCGACGATCTACCGGGAGCGGACCGGCGGCGACGGCGAGGAGTGGCTGCGCGCCCTGGAGGCCGAGGGCCGTTACCAGCAGGACGTCTTCGCCTGACCCCGCCGGCCTGTCACCGGGCCGGTGACCGCTTGCGGCCGCCGGCCCGGTGCTCACCCGGTCAGGAGATGACGGGGGTGGGCGGGGTGCCGGTGCCGGTCCAGGAGCCGATGAAGCCGAAGGTGGTGGAGCCGCCGGCGGGGACGGTGCCGTTCCAGGGGGCGTTGGTGAAGGTGAAGGCGGGTGGGTTGGCGGTCATGGTGGAGCCCCGGTCCTGGCCCCAGTCGGGCGCGTCCACCATGATCAGATGCTGGAGCCCGGCGCCGCGCTCTTCACGCTGAGCCAGTAGTCGACCGCCTGGTCGAGGGTGTAGGCACCGCCCTGCTCGCCGTACCCGGTGGTGTCGTGGTTCTCCAGCACGCAGATGAGCTTGTTCTGCTTGCACAGCGAGACGACGGCGGCCACGTCGGCGGCGCCGTTGGCGGTCCAGCGTCCGCCGCTCAGCACCACGCGGACGGTGTTCGCGCCGAGGGACTTGATGCCGGCGAAGGAGGAGGTCCGGTCGGGGGACGGCCGGCCGGGCGAGGGTCCGTCACGCCCGGCCGGGGATCACGGGGGTGGCCGAGTGCGGCACCCCGGACGCGAGGGGTCAGCTCGCGGCGCAGGCCACCGGGGCGGGGATGCCGTTGGCGCCGTTCTGGCCCGCGGTGAAGCCGAAGGACGTCGTGGCGTTCGGGGCGAGGGTGCCGTTCCAGGCGACGTTCCTGACCGACACCTCCGCCCCCGTTTGGGCGTGCGTACCGTTCCAGAGCTGGCTGATCGTCTGGCCGTCGGGGAACCTCCAGGTCACGCTCCAGCCGTTGACGGCCGTGGCGCCCTCGTTCTTGACGGTCACCTCGGCCTGGAAGGCGCCCTGCCAGGAGTTGGTCACCCTGTAGGTGGCGGTGCAGCCGCCCGCCGGGGCCGCGGCCGTGGTGAAGGCGGTGCTCTCGGAGTCCGGTGAGGAGTTGCCCGCCGCGTCCCTGGCCACGACGTGGACGGTGTAGGCCGTCGCGGGGGTGAGCCCGGTGAGGTCGAAGGCGTTCGACGGGGCGGTCCCGACCTTCGCCGCGCCCCGGTAGACGTCGTAGCCGCTCACGCCGACGTTGTCGGTGGAGGCGGTCCAGGTCAGCCTGGCGGTGCTCCCGGTGACCGCGGAGACGGCGGGCTTGCCGGGCCTGGACGGCGCGACCTCGTCCTCCGTCGGCGGCGGCTCGTCGCCGGGCGGGTTGCCCCAGATCTTGGCCGTGCCGGCGTAGAGCGTCATGTTCGAGACGCGGACCGGGGTGGCGCCGGGGGTGGTGGCGACGCCCTTGTACGACCAGTCGTCGGACGGGTCCCACGTGCCGGTGCTCGCGATGCGGAACTGGACCTCGCGCCGGTGCTGCGACTGGCCCGCGGGGGCGATCGAGGTGCCGGAGCAGTCGACGGTGACGTAGTAGGTCTTCCCCGACAGCAGGGTCGGCCCGGTCGGCGCCTTGCACTGGTTGTAGGCGGAGGAGACGGTGACCTGGCCGGCGGTGGTGTCGCCGTCGAGGGTGAAGTAGTAGCGGAAGGAGCCGTCGGTCAGCGGGCGCGCGGGCCAGGCGGACTGGTTCCGGACGATCGCCTTGATCTCGGTGAACGTGGAGCCGGCGGCGTTCACCCCGGCCTCCAGGAAGATCTCGGGGCCGTCGGGGGTCTCGGCGGCGGGGAAGCCCGTCGCGGGGGCTCCGCCGTACTCCCGGTAGAGGCGGGCCAGGGCACTGGTGAAGCCCGCGTTGTAGTCGGTGGCGACCTCGTTCATCACGTAGTCGTCGCGCCTGTCGGTGTACTTGTCGTCGGGGTCGGGCGGGCCGCCGACGAGCGCGCCGTACAGGGTGTGGCGGGTCTCGGCCGGATTGGTCATCTGGTCGGACCAGGAGCCGTGCGCGGTGCGGTGGTGCGGGTTCTTCGGCGGGTTGGCGCCGAAACCGATCATGTAGGAGGAGTTGCGTGGGTTGTCGCCGAGCGCGTAGTCGATCTGCCGCTTGGCGAAGTCGTGATATCTCGCCTTACGTACCGTGTCGGTGATCGAGTCCGCGTGGACCAGCGCCGCGAACGAGGTGTTGGCCGCGTAGCGCAGCGACCCCCACCGGTCCAGTACGGCCTGGCCGCCCGGCGAGTACTTCACCCGCTGCCCGTTGACCCCGACCGTCCAGTAGTCGAGCCAGCGGTTGGCGTCGTCGAGATACTTCTGCCTCCCGGTCAGCTTGTGCAGCAGCACGTAGGCGCCGTAGGACTTGTCGTCCCAGGCGATCGTCCACTTGTAGGACCTGGTGGCCGACTGCGGCTCGGTGCCGAGGGTGTCGTAGTAGCTCTCGGCCTTGGCCAGGTAGGAGGCGTCGCCGGTGGCCCGGTTGAGCCAGATCGCCCCCCAGACCAGCTCGTCGTTGTAGCCGCTCCAGGAGTTGTAGTAGCCCTGCGCGTCGGAGATGCAGTCGCTGTACTTCCTGCGCACGGTGTCGGCGAAGGCGTAGAGCTGCCTGGCGTGCGTCACCAGCGTGTCGGCGTAGGCCGGGTCCGTCGGGCGGAAGACGATCGACGAGGCCGCCATCGCCGCGGCCGTCTCCCCGGCCAGGTCCGAGCCGCCGCAGGAGGCGTCGATCCTGTAGGCGGGCCGTTCCATCTGCATCGCCTCGGCCGGCCCCCACCAGGCGTGGTCCCTGCCGCCGTTGCCGACCTGCCCGTAGAGCACGTTCGGCGACGGATGGGCCTTGACGAAGTAGTCGTTGACGTACCTCAGGTTGTTCAGCAGATGGGTGAGCTGCCCGGAGGAGGCGTAGGCGTCGCGGTACTCCACCGCGCCCCAGGCCAGCATCGTCGCGCCGGCCGCCATCGGCAGGCCGAACTTGACGTGGTCGCCGGCGTCGTACCAGCCGCCGGTCAGGTCGAGCCCGGCGTCCTTGCCGTCGTCGAGCCCCGAGTCGCCGCGCCAGCCGACGCGGTTCCAGCTCGGCAGCCTCCCCGACTGCTGGGCCTCGTAGAACCAGATGGACTTCTGCAGTGCCTCGCCGTAGCTGAACGTCGTCGCGACGGCCTGGGCGGTGGGCACCGGCACGGCCACCAGGGCCAGCAGAGCCAGTGCCGCCAGGGATCTCTTCATGGGGGGTGCCTCTCGGAGGGGGCTCGGGACGGGGGTTCCTCTGGGAGGTGGTGCTCAGGGCGGGTGGGAGGTGGTGCTCGGGGCGTGGCGACAGATCAGGGGTGCCGCCACGCCCCGAGCTCTCAGGGCGGAGCCGGCCGGCCGGCTGGTCGGTCAGCCGGCCGGCCGCTCAGCCGGTCAGGGGAAGAGCCGGCCGTACTCCGCCAGGGCGACGGCCACGTCGACCTGGGCCCAGAACCGGTGGTAGTTGAAGGACGGCGCGGGGCCGGTGCCCTTCAGGAACGCGTCCACCTTCGGCCAGTCCGGGTCGTTCTTGTAGAAGGACCGGATGGACAGGAAGGTCGAGCCGCTGTCGATCACGTCGCCGTTGGGCATCTTGCCGGTCCAGCCGGCCGGGACGTAGATCGGGTCGTCGAGGCGGTTGTAGTCGGCCTTGGTCTCGGCCACCGAGACGCCCTTGGCGTCCTGGTTGTTCTTCCACATGCCGTCGAGCAGGCCCTTGGCGACGCTCTTGGCCTTGGCGTCACCGGACTTGGCCGCGTAGTACATCAGCACCTTGGCGTAGGAGCCGGCCACGCCCACGTCGGAGGTGTAGTCCCGGATGCTGACATGCAGCCCGGCGTTCGCCCCCGGACTGGCGGCGTTCCAGGTGTCGGGCTGACCGGTCCACACCAGGGTCGAGGGGATCTGGAAGGTGCCGTCGGCGTTGACCGTGGTGTTGTCGGTGGCCCACTTGACCCACTTGTCCAGCAGGGCCTTGGCGTCGGCGTTGCCGGTCGCGTAGTAGAGCTCCGCGACCCGCTCCATCGACCAGGCCTGGAAGCCGAACCACTGGTTGGACGGCGGGTCGTGGTAGACCGGCTGCCAGTCGTAGGCCATGCCGTAGAAGGTCGGCAGCGTGGACGGCGGGGCCGCGTAGTGGCCCTGCCAGCTGTTGGTGGCGCCACCGGCGATCGCGCCCTCGGTCGACTGCAGCCAGCGGTAGAACTCCAGCTGCCGCTTCAGGCTGGTGGTCCAGTCCTGTACGGCGGTCGCCCCCTTGGGCTTGAGCGCGTCCACGCTCGACAGCGCCCAGGCGGCCATCGGATTCTGGTAGCCGGAGTGGTTGTGGCTGGAGCCGATCCGCCAGGCCCAGCCGGCGGAGGCGTCGAGCGCGCCGCCCCAGGCGTAGTACCAGCTCAGCAGGTAGGCCGAGCTGTCCTTGCCGGTGCCGGCCGGGCACGAGGTGCTCGTGCAGCCCTGCTTCTTGAAATACTTGTCGTACATCGCGTAGCGCAGGTAGTCGCCCATCTTCGCGGCCTTGCCGACCGAGGCGGCGACCTGCGACTCCTTGCCCTGCTCCTTGGCCCAGGTGTGCGCCCAGTAGGCCACCTGGACGGCGCGGGCGTCGGCGTCGGGGGCGTTGGTGTACTTCCACTGCTTGGCGTAGCTGCTGTCGCCGGTGAACAGGTCCAGGTAGCCGTTCTTGCCGCCGTGCTTGAAGGTGTCGCAGGAGGGCTGGGGGACGGTCTCGAAGACCGACTCCTCCGGGCCGCGCTGGTAGGTGTTGATGTAGGCGGGCTTGGTGGTCCCGTCGCCGCAGCGGCCGAAGCCGTAGGTGTTGTCCACATCCAGCAGCCAGTGCATGCCGTACACGTCGCTGGTGCCGTAGGCGCTCTTCAGCTCGCCCGCGATCGGGTCGCTGCCGACGCTCACGCCGCCGTCCAGCTTGGACGGGTACTGCCTGATGTCGTCCCACTCACCGGCGTAGGTGGCGGGCTTGGAAGCGTTGTAGAAGGAGTTGGTCGGCTGGTCCGCGGTGGCCGGGATGATGTATTTCTCCATCGAGGCCCAGGCGTCGTTGAACCTGCTCCAGTCGCCGGTCACCTTGCCGTAGGCCGCCTCCAGCCACAGGTAGTAGCTGTAGGCCTCGGAGGTGGTCTCGTGCCCGTGGTCCGGCGCCTCGACCATGAAGGTCTCCACCGAGTGGTAGGGCACCCCCTGCGGGGAGAAGTAGCCGTTGGCCGGGTCCTTGAGCTTGTTGTACAGCGTGGTGAACCGCTTGACGTACTCGTTGCCGCCGCCCGTGCCGTCGTTGTCCACCTCGGTCGCGGTCGCCTTGGCCGAGGTGTGGCCGGTGGCGGTGGCGGTGAACTCCGCGCTGCCCGAGGTCTGGTCGGCGTCCTCGGCGGCGGCGATCCTGACCGTCTGGGCGGTGTTCCAGTTGGCGGGGGTGAAGGTCAGCGACCCGCCGGAGCCGACGGTCAGGTCGGTGTCGCCACCCGTCCGGGCGGTCGTCACGGTGACGTTCGCGGCCGGGGCCTTGGAGAGCTTGACCGACAGGTCCGCGTTCCCGCCCTCGGGGACGGCGAGCGTGGCGGGGGTGAGGAGCACCGCGGGGGTGGTGTCCGCCTGGACGCTGATCCCGACCGGGGCGGAGGCCGTGGCCGCGCCCTTGTCGTCGGTCGCCCGCGCGGTGAGCGAGTAGTCGCCGGCGGGCACGGCCGCCCAGCTGTAGGCGTACGGGGCGCTGGTGTCGGTGCCCAGCAGCGTGGCGCCGTTGAAGAACTCGACCTTGGTGACCGTGCCGTCGCCGTCGGCGGCGTCGGCGGTGATGTCCACCGTGGCGGGCGCGGTGAAGGTGGCCCCCGCGACCGGCTTGGTGATCCTCGCGGTCGGCGGCTGGTTGACCGGGCCGGTGCCGCCGCAGGTGGTGCCGTTGATCGTGAAGGCGGTCGGCTTGGGGTTGCTCCCCGACCAGCTCCCGTTGAACCCGATGTCGGTCGAGGCGCCGGTGGCCAGGTTGCCGTTCCAGTCCAGGTTCCTGGCGGTGACGGCCTGGCCGCTCTGCGACCAGGTGGCGCTCCAGCCCTGGGTGACCTTCTGCGAGGCGTCGGGGAAGGTGAAACCGAGCGTCCAGCCGTTCAGCGGGTCGCCCAGGTTCTTGATCGCCACGCTGGCGGTGAAGCCGCCCTGCCAGTCGTTGGTCGTGTAGGCGACCTCGCAGGAGACGGCCGCGAGGGCGGGCATGGCCGCCAGCGCGGTGGTCGTCCCGGCCGCCAGGCTGAGCAGCGCCAGCGCGGCGACCCGTCTCCGGAAGCGTGGGAGCGCTCCCGTTCTGGTGCGGAATTGAGGCATCGAAAAGGTCCTCCAGGGGTGGGGCCGGCGCGGAGCCGCTGGTAGAGGCTTCGTGCCGGATCGAGCATGGGAGAGAAAGAGTGGGAGCGCTCCCAAGCAGGATTCTGAGGACGGGCCCCGGGATGTCAATGGCGTGCGCTCGGGGTTACGGCCGGGTTTCACCCGGCACGCCGCCAGGCTGCTGCGATCCGCCGGGGCTGGTTCCGGTTCCGTGAAACTTTCAGGCCCCCGCGCCTCCGTGGCCGACGCCGCCCGTCTCGTGTGCCGCCGTCTCATGCGCCGCCGTCTCATGCGCCGCCCCGCGCGCCGGCGGCCGGGCGGTCGAGGCGCGGACCACCAGCCGCGGCGTGAACACATGGTCCACGTGCGGTGCGTGGTAGCCCTGCAGGCGCTGCCACATCGCGGTGGCCACGGCGGAGGCCATCTGCTCGATCGGCTGCTGCACGGTCGTCAGCGGCGGGTCGCCGTGCGCGGCCAGATAGGAGTCGTCATATCCGACGACCGACACGTCGTCGGGCACGCGGAGCCCCGCCTCGCGCACTCCCGCGACCGCGCCCAGCGCCATCAGGTCGCTTCCCGCGATCACCGCCGTGGCTCCCGCGGCCAGCAGCCGGCGGGCCGCCGCGTGCCCGCCGGTGAGCGAGTAGTCCGATTCGACGTGGAGGGCGTCGACCACCGAGCCGAACGACCTGCGCATCTCGCGGCGGTAGCCCATCAGCCGGTTCTGCGAGGGCCGGAGGTAACCCTGCCCGCCGGCCAGCCCGATCCGCACGTGCCCCAGCTCTCTCAGGTGCGCCACCGCCATCGCCGCCCCCGCGGCCTCGTCCGTCGTGACGGTCGAGACCGGCAGGTCGGGCACGTGCCCGCCGACCAGCACCATGGGGATGCGCCGCTGGTAGAGCTGCCAGTAGAAGCCGTGGTCGGCCGCGGGGTTGGCGTGCCGCCCCGAGATGAGCACCAGCCCCTGGATGCCCCGCCGTACCAGGGTGGAGATGTAGTCCAGCTCGGTCGGTCCCTTGGCGGTCGAGCTGCCTATCAGCGCGGTGACGCCGTGGCCGCCCAGCTTGGCCTCGATCGCGCCGGCCAGCACGGGGAAGATCGGGTTGTCCAGCTCGGGGACGATGATCCCGACGAACGGTTCGGTGACGGGCGCCGGTGCGACCAGGGCATGCTCTCGCATACCCTCCAGAACCTTGGCCCGCAGTTCCTCGGACACGCCAGGCCTGTCGTTGAGCACCCGGCTGACCGTTGCGGCGCTCACTCCCACCAGGGAGGCGATCGTGCGGACTGAAGGTCGAGGCATGGGGAGACCCTTCGGGAAACCATTGAAACATGTTGCGAGATGTTGCGACGCCGTTTCGGCGGATCCTAG
Organism: Streptosporangium brasiliense; assembly: GCF_030811595.1. Taxonomy (NCBI): domain Bacteria; kingdom Bacillati; phylum Actinomycetota; class Actinomycetes; order Streptosporangiales; family Streptosporangiaceae; genus Streptosporangium; species Streptosporangium brasiliense. The sequence goes on along the minus strand of NZ_JAUSRB010000002.1, from coordinate 821,634 downwards.
GCTCGCGGACACATCGAACCACGTGAACAGCATGTTTCGGAGCAATAACAGCATGGGCTATCGAGAAACACTCTGCAACACCTGGGCGCACCACGACGGCTCGCCGCTGTACGTCGCCGACCCCGCGCCGAGCCTCGGCGACCGGGTCGAGCTGTCCGTGCGCGTCGCCCACGCCCTGGGCGTCCGCCGGGTGTACGTCCGCACCGCCCCCGACGGCGAGCCGCGTTTCACCGAGGCGTCGATCGACAGGGTGAGCGACTCCGAGACGTGGTGGCGCTGTGCCGTCGAGATGGTCAACCCCGAGTGCGGCTACCGCTTCCTGCTGCACACCGCGAAGGGTCCGCTCTGGCTGACCGCGGCCGGGCTCTCGGCGCTGGACGTGCCGGACACCACCGACTTCATGCTGACCACCCACCCCGCGCCGCCCGCGTGGGCCGCCGGTTCGGTGATCTACCAGATCTTCCCCGACCGGTTCGCCCGCTCCGGGCGGGTCTCCGGTCCCGTGCCCGACTGGGTACGGCAGGCCGAGTGGGACGACCCGATCCCGTGGGGCAGCCCGCACGCGTTGCAGCAGCTGTACGGCGGCGACCTGTGGGGCGTGGCCGAGCGCCTGGACCACATCGCCGAGCTGGGCGCGGACCTCCTCTATCTGACGCCGTTCTTCCCCGCCCGGTCCAACCACCGCTACGACGCGACCACATTCGAGCGGGTGGACCCGCTGCTCGGCGGGGACGAGGCGCTGCGCGCGCTGACCGGCGCCGCGCACGCGCGGGGCATGCGTGTGATCGGCGACATCACGCTCAACCACTCCGGCGACGGGCACGAGTGGTTCGCCGCGGAGAGCGCGGTGCGTGACGACTTCTACTACGTCGACGGCGACGACTACGCGACGTTCGCCGGGGTGAGGACGCTGCCCAAGTTCGACCACCGCTCGGCGGAGCTGCGCCGCCGGCTCTACGAGGGCCCGCGTTCGGTGATCGCCCGTTACCTGGAGGAGTTCGGTCTCGACGGCTGGCGGGTCGACGTCGCCCAGTCGGCGGGACGGCACGGCGAGATCGAGCTGAACGACCGGGTGGCCACGCTCACCCGGGAGACGATGTCGGGTCACGACGCGCTGCTGCTCGCCGAGCACCAGTTCGACGCCTCGCGGACGCTGCGCGGCACCGGCTGGCACGGCACCATGTCCTACGCCGGTTTCGCCCGTCCGGTCTGGTCATGGCTGGCACGGGAACGGTCCACCGAGTTCTGGGGCGTGCCCGGGCCGATCCCGCACTACGGCGGAGCGGACCTGGCCGAGGTGATGCGCCGCTACTCGGCGCTGATCCCGTGGCGGGCCTACACGCACAACCTCACACTGCTCGACTCGCACGACACGGCCAGGTTCCGCTCGGTCGCCGGGCGGGAGCACCAGCATCTCGGCGCCGCCCTGCTGTTCACGCTGCCGGGCCTGCCGATGGTCTTCGCCGGGGACGAGGTCGGCGTCGAGGGTGTGCACCTGGAGGACGGACGCCGTCCCTTCCCCTGGGACAGGACCCGCTGGGACCGGGGCACCTACCAGGTCTACCGCGATCTGGTACGGCTGCGCCGCTCGCACGAGGCGCTGCGTACCGGTGGCCTGCGCTGGCTGCACGTGGCCGACGACACCGTCGTCTACGAGCGCGCGACCCCGGACCAGACCCTGCTCGTCCAGGTCAGCCGGGCCTCCCACCCGCCCGTCGCCGCCCCCGCCGCCGGGGTCAGCCTCACCGGCGGGCCCTCGCTGCGGCCCGGCCTGCCCATGCCCGCCGACGGGCCCGCCTTCCACGTCTGGGAGCTCGAAGCATGATCGACGTCCTGCACGGAGTCCGTTCCGCCGCACTCGGCAACGCCCGCGACGTCTTCGTCTACACGCCGCCGGGCTATGACCCCGCCGCCGGGCCGTACCCCGTGGTCTATCTGCACGACGGCCAGCACGTGTTCGCCGGGGCCGGTCTCGATCCGAGCTGGCGGCTCGACGAGACGCTGGACGAGCTGATCGGCGGCCGGGCGCTGCCGCCGCTGGTCGCGGTCGGGGTCTCCAACGCCGGTGACGAGCGGGGCGCGGAGTACTCCCACATCGCGCCCTACCCGCGCGACCCCCGTGGCCTGTTCCGGGGCGAGCTGTACGAGCGATTCCTCATCGAGGAGCTGATGCCGCTCATCCGGTCCCGGTACGCGGTGACCGGCTCCGCCGAGGGCACCGCCGTCATGGGCTCGTCGATGGGCGGGCTGGTCAGCTACCACCTGGCCTTCCGGCGTCCCGACGTGTTCGGGCTGGCGGCGATCCTCTCGCCGTTCCTGGTGTTCGTCGATCCCGAGACGCTGGCGGAGACGCCCGTCTACCGGCGCTTCACCGAGCGCGGGCCCGGCCGGGTGTGGATCGACATCGGCGGGATGGAGGGGCTGATCACGGTGCACCACGCCCGTGAGCTCGCCGACCGGCTCGTCGAGCTGGGTTACGCGCCCGACGCGGAGCTGCGCTACCGGCACGAGCCCGGTGCGCCGCACCACGAGAGCGCGTGGCGGACGCGGGCGGCCAGCGCGCTGCTGCACCTGTTCGGGGCCGAGGGGCCGCCGGTCGAGCTCACCGCCGCCTCCGAGACGCTGACGGCCGGTGTGGGCGAGGTGATCGACGTCGCCCCCGTCGCCGTGCGCGCGGACGGTTGCGCCTACTCGGCACTCAGCGCCGAGGTGACCTGGCAGCCCGCGGACCGGCTCGGACCCGCGGGCACCGCGCTGCTCGCGGCCACCGGTCCCGGCACCGCCGACGTCACGGCCACCGTGGGCGCGCTCACGGCCCGCCAGACGATCACTGTCGTGGACGGCGGGCCGACCGCGACGCTCGACGTCACCGTCCTCACCCCGCCCGGCACTCCCGACGGGGACACCGTCTACTTCTCCGGCCTCGTCACCACGCGCGTCGCCCCCGGCGTCCACCACGGCCGGTGGCGGCTGCCCCGCGGGCTCGGGCTCAACGGCACCGTCGGCAGGGGCTGGCGCTGCGACGGACTGGACGGGGCCGGCCTCCCGATCCGGGAGCCGCTCAGGCACGACGCCGACCGCCGCCTGACCGTCAAGGTCGAGGGATGGAGCGATCCGGAGCGGGACGACCCGCACAGGGGCTCGTCCCTCACCGGCGGGCCCGAGCAGGATGATCCGCGCCGGAGCCCGGCCCCCGCGGACGCGTCCGAGAGGAACGGCCCGCGCCGGAGCCCGGCCTTCACGGACGGACCCGACGCGTCCGGCCCGGCCTCCACGGACGGACCCGACGCGTCCGGCCCGGACCCCGAAACCGACACCCCCCGCTCCGGATCATGAGGAGGACTCCGATGCGCATCACAGCTCCGACCCTGATGGGGCTCGCGCTCCTGACCGCCGGGTGCGCCGCCGATGTCCAGACCGGCCGGTCGGATCAGGCGTCCGGGCCCGCGCGGGCCACCGCGACGCTCACCGTCTGGGCCGACGACAGCCGGGCCAAACCGCTCCAGGACCTCGCCGCGGCGTTCGAGCGGGACCGCGGCGTCAAGGTCAAGATCGTGCAGAAGGGCATGGGCGGCCTCCGCGACGACTTCGTCTCCCAGGCGCCGACGGGCCAGGGGCCCGACATGATCGTCGGGCCGCACGACTGGCTCGGCAAGCTCGTCCAGAACGGTGTCGTCGCGCCGATCGACCTCGGCGCCACGGCCTCGCGGTTCCCGAAGATCGCGCTCGACGCCATGCGCTACGAAGGCCAGACGTACGGCCTGCCGTACAGCATCGAGAGCGTCGCGCTCCTGCGCAACATGAAGCTCGCCCCCGAGCGGCCCAAGACGTTCGACGAGCTGGTGGCGGCGGGCGGCGAACTGGTGCGCGAGGGGAAGGCGACGTTCCCCGTCGGGCTGCCCGTCGACCCCAAGGCGGGCTCGCCCTACCATCTCTACCCGTTGCAGACCTCCTTCGGCTCCTCCGTGTTCGACGGCGGCGAGCTGGCGATCGACAACCCCGGGGGCCTGAAGTTCGCCGCCTACCTCAGGCGGCTCGCCGAGGCCAAGGTCATCTCCACCTCGCTGAGCGGTGAGATCGCGACCAACGCCTTCCGTGAGGGCCGGACGCCCTACCTGATCACCGGGCCGTGGGACGCGCCCGCGCTCGCCAAGGCCGGGGTACCGTTCGCGGTCGAGCCGGTCCCGCCGGCGGGGCCGGAGCCGGCCAGGCCCTTCGTCGGTGTCCAGGGGTTCTACGTCAGCGCGAAGTCGGCCAATCCGATCCTGGCCAACGACTTCCTGCTCAACTACCTGGCCACCCCCGAGGCGCAGCGCGCGCTGTACGCGGCGGGCGGCCGGCCCCCGGCGATGACGTCGGTGCGCGAGGAGCTCCGCGGCGACCTGGTGATGACCGGCTTCGCCGACGCGACGCTGGCCGGTGAACCCGCGCCGAACGTGCCGGCCATGGACGCGGTCTGGGGCGACTGGGGGCTGTCGCAGCTCGCCGTCATCACCGGCGACGGCGACCCGGCCAAGCTGACCGAGGGCGCCGCCGACCGCATCCGCGCGAAGATCGCGAACTGACGATGGCGGCACGTACTCTCAGCGGCGCGGTGGTGGCCAAGCTGGCCGTCCTCGGCGTGGTCGACGCGCTCGCGGTCTACGGGCTGGTGGCGCTGGGCGGCCGGCGGTCGTGGTGGCTGTTCGCCGCGATGCTCGTGGGCACGGCCGCGGTCAACGTGATCTACCTGGGCAGCCGGCGGGTCCCGGCGAAGTATCTCGCGCCGGGGGTGATCCTGCTGCTCGTCTACCAGGTCTACGTCGTCCTCTACACCGGCTACGCCGCGTTCACGAACTACGGCGACGGGCACAACGGCACCAAGCAGGACGCCGTCGCGGCGATCCTGGCCGCGAGCGAGACCCGGGTCCCCGGCGCCACCGCCCGGCCGATCAGGGTGGTCGAGCGCGACGGGGAGCTCGGCTTCCTGGTGGACGGGCCGGGTGGCGCCCGGGTCGGCTCCGCCGTACGGCCGCTGGAACCGGTCGCGGCCCCGGGCGGCGGCGTCGCGGGGGCCGGCGGGTGGCGGACGCTGCCCTACGGCGAGATCGTCGCGAGGCAGGCCGAGATCACCGCGCTGCGCGTGCCCGTCCCCGGTGAGGGAAACCTGCGCACGTCCGACGCGGTGACCGCCGCGCTGTACCGCTCGACGCTCCGCTACGACGGACGCGCCGACACCGTCACCGACCCGCGCACCGGCGTGACCTACCGCGACGACGGCCACGGCCGGTTCGCGGCGCCGGGCGGCGCGGTGCTCAGCCCGGGATGGAAGGTGTTCGTGGGGTTCGAGAACTTCCTCACCGTCCTGACGGATCCGAGCATCAGGGCGCCGTTCCTCGGCGTCCTCGTCTGGACCTTCGCCTTCGCCGGGCTCTCCGTCGGCCTGACCTTCGCCATCGGGCTCGGCCTGGCCCTGGTGCTGGGCCGGCCGGAGCTGCGGGGGCTGCGGGTCTACCGCTCGCTGCTGGTGCTGCCCTACGCCTTCCCCGCCTTCATGGCCGCCATCCTCTGGCAGGGCCTGCTCAACCCCGACCACGGCTTCGTCAACGCGGTGCTGCTCGGCGGCGGCCACCTGCCCTGGCTCACCGACCCCTGGCTGGCCAAGCTCAGCGTGCTGGCCGTCAACGTCTGGATCGGCTTCCCGTACATGTTCCTCATCTGCACCGGCGCGCTGCAGGCCATCCCGCCCGCGCTCACCGAGGCCGCGCAGATCGACGGCGCGAGCCCGTGGCGGGTGCTGCGCGAGATCAAGCTGCCGATGCTGCTGGCCTCGACCACGCCGGTGCTGGTCGCGACCTTCGCGTTCAACTTCAACAACTTCAACGTGATCTACATGCTCACCGGCGGCGGGCCCAGGGACGCCCGGTCGCCCGTCGACGTCGGCTCGACCGACCTGCTCATCTCGCTGGTCTACAAGCTGGCCTTCGGCGGCAGCGCCCGGAACTACGGGCTGGCGTGCGCGGTCTCCATCCTCATCTTCGCCGTCATCGCGGCGATCTCGCTCGCCGGGTTCCGCCGGGCGCGCAGGCTGGAGGCGAGCTGAGATGGGCCGCTGGTTCCTCAGGTACGGCTGGCGTCACCTCGTCGGAGCCGCCGCCGTCGTCGTGGCGCTGTTCCCGCTGGTGTTCGTGGCCGCCGCCTCGGTCAACCCGAGCGGCACACTGACCGGGTCCAACGACCTGTTCGCCGACCCGACGGCGGAGCACTACCGGACCCTCTTCACCGATCCGCTGCATCCGTTCGGAAGCTGGTTCGCCAATTCGATGGCCGTCGGCGTGACCACGGCGGCGGGGTCGGTCTTCCTCGGCGCCTGCGCGGCCTACGCTTTCTCCCGTTTCCGGTTCAGGGGCCGCCGGGCCGGACTGCTCGGACTCGTGTTCGTCCAGCTCTTCCCGCAGCTCCTCGCCTATGTGGCGATCTTCCTGCTGCTGTCGGAGCTCAAGGAGGTCTTCCCGGCGATCGGCCTGGGCAGCAGGCTCGGCCTGGTCATGGTCTATCTGGGGGGCGCGCTCGGCGTGAACACCTACCTGATGAAGGGCTTCTTCGACACGGTTCCGAAGGAGCTGGACGAGTCCGCGCAGATCGACGGGGCCTCGCACGCCCAGGTCTTCTTCCGCGTGCTGCTGCCGCTGGTCGCGCCGATCCTCGTCGTCGTCGCGCTGTTCTCGTTCGTGGCGACGCTCAACGACTTCGTCATCGCCGGACTGGTGCTGACCGATCCCGACCAGCAGACGCTCGCGGTCGGCCTGTACCAGCTCGTCTCCTACAAGCTCGGCCAGAACTGGGGGGTGTTCGCCGCCGGCGCGCTGATCGGCGCGCTGCCGGTGCTCGTGCTCTTCCAGTTCCTGCAGCGTTTCATCGTCAGCGGCCTGACCAGCGGGGCGGTCAAGAGCTGACCGCCGGGAGCCGCCGGACCGCGGTCTGATTCCGGATACGCGGATCAGACCGCGGGGGTGTCGTGGTCCGCACCGAACGTGGTCCACCCCGAACGTGGTCCGCAACGTGGTCCACTCCCGAACGCGATCCACCCCGAACGTGGTCCGCACCGAACGCGGTCCCGTCCGGCGGTTCACCCGGCCAGTGCGACCGCCACGAGCTGGAGCTGCGACTCCAAGGCCTGGCGGAACTCGTCGGACAGGGAGCCCTCCCGGTGCCGGTCGGCGATCTTCCCCCGGACCGTGGTGAGATCGCGGGAGCAGCAGACGCTGTCGGCCAGCACCTGTCGCAGGTCCAGCGCCACGTCGGGGCGGATCCCGCCCTTGTCCTCACCCTCGGCCAGCAGCGCGTTGAAGCGCCGCACGCTCTGGCCGAGGCTCGGCACCGACGATCGGATCACCTTCACCCACGGGGGCGTCCGCGGGGCGTGCTCCGTCTCGACCGTCCGGGGGACGGGCAGGTCGCGGCCCCGGCCGGAGGTCGCGGCCGGGTCGGGGCGCGCGGTGGGGGCGAGGGTGGTGGTGGGCGCGGGGGCGGCCGGGGTGGGGCCCAGGGTCGTGGTGGGCGCGGTGGCCGGCGCGGTGCCCAGCGCCGTGCCGGGGCCCAGGACGGTGGTGAGCTGGTTCCACGCCAGAGCCCCGGCGACCAGCACCGCGCCCGCCGCCATCACCGTCCAGCGCATGACCAGGGTGCCCGTGCCCCGGCGGCCCCCGGCGAGCGCCTTGGCGAGGGCGGCGGCCGTCTCCTGGGCCTTCGGCCGGTTCTCCGGCTCCGGGGAGAGGCAGCTCGCGCAGAGCGCGGCGACCTCGGCGGGCAGCCCCGGGGCGCAGGCGGCGGGCGGCGGCCCCACCCGCCGGACGCTCTCGATCTCCTCCCAGGTCCGCTCCGGGTACGGCGTGCTGCCGGTGAGCATCTCGAACAGCAGCACGCCGAGCGCGTAGACGTCGCTCGCCGGGTCGGCGGTCCTGCCGGTCAGCCGCTCGGGGGCGACATAGGGGGGCGTGCCGTAGTCGGAGGCGCCGTCCTCGCCGTCCTCCCCGATGAACGCCGCGATGCCGAAGTCGAGCAGCTTGGCGCCGGACGCGGTCAGCAGCACGTTCTCGGCGGTGACGTCCCGGTGGACGATGCCCCGCTCGTGGGCGGCGGCCAGCACGTTGGCCAGCCGGGCGGCGATCAGTGCCGCCTCCGCCCACGGCAGCGGGCCCTCGGTGATCCGGTCGGACAGCGGGCGCCCCTCAAGCAGCCGCATCACCACGTAGGCGGCGAGACGGCCGTGCGGGGTCACCGTCTCCCCGTAGTCGTAGACCTCGATCGCGTCGGGGTGGATGAGCCGCGCGGTGGCGCGGGCCTCGCGGCGGATGAGTTCGCGGCCCCCGCGGTCGGCGCCGATCTCGCCGTCCAGCACCTTGACCGCGACCAGCCGCTGCAGGGACTGGTCGAAGGCCCGCCAGATGACGCTCATGCCGCCCGACGCGATGGGCTCCAGCAGCAGGTACCGGCGGGTGAGCACCTCTCCCGCGCGGAGTCCGCCGGGCTCAGGCGGACTCACGGACCACCAGCTCGGTGGGGAGCATCGGGTTGTTCCCGGGGGCGTCGGACGAGGTCATCGAGAGCAGCAGCAGCCGGGTGGCGAGCGCGGCGAACTCCTCCACGGGCTGGCGGACGGTGGTGAGCGGGGGAGAGGTCCGCCGGGCGACGGGGGCGTCGTCGAAGCCGATCACGGCCACGTCCTCGGGCACCCGGCGCCCGGTGCGGCGCAGGGTCTGGATGGCCGCCGCGGCCATCACGTCGGAGGCGGCGAACACGGCGTCGACGTGCGGCATCCGGCGCAGCAGCCACTGCATGCCGTGCACCCCCGAGGAGTGGGTGAAGTCGCCGTAGGCCACCGGCACGCCGGTCATCCCGGCCAGGGCGAGGGTCTGCACGAAGCCGTCGAGCCGGTCCCGTGCCGCGGGTAGGCCGGGCGGCCCGGCGATGACGCCGACGGCCCGCCGGCCGCCGAGGAGGAAGTGCTCGGCCGCCTGCCTGCCGCCGTCGCGGTTGTCCATGTCGACGTGCGGTATGTCGATGCCGTCCGGCGGGCGGCCCGCGCTCCGTACGGGGATGCCGGAGGCGGCCAGGGTCACCGCGAGCGGATGCCGGTCCCGCGCGCCGATCAGCAGGACGCCGTCGACCCCTCCGGCGACGAGCGGGGGCGTGGCGATGGTGGCGGTAGCGGCGGTGGCCGTCATCACCGCGAGCGGCACGCCGTGGCCGGTGAGCACCTCCTCCGCCGCCGTGATCATCCTCGCGTAGAAAGGCTCGGTGAACAGCCGGTGTGCGGGCTCGCAGACCACGACGGCCACGACCTGGTCGGACCGGCGGCCGGCCCCGCCCCGGGGCGCGCGGTGCCGTACATAACCGAGACGCGAGATCGCGTCATGCACCTGCCTGCGGGTCGATGTGCTGACCCTGACTGAACCGGTGAGTACCCGGGAGGCGGTCGCAGGGGAGACCCCTGCTTCTGCCGCGACCTGGGCAAGTGTGGGTAGATCAGACATAACTTCCTCCACACCAAGATGCCGCACAGGTGGGAGCGCTCCCAGTGAACGTAGCATTGTTTCAGAAGTGTCAAAAGATGTTTCCGAAAAATCACCACATGTGAGTCAAGTTCACTCTGACAGCTGTCAGGGAAGCATGATTTTTCCGGCAGGCCCCGCGCTGCGGTCGCCGCGGCGGCGACCAGGCTCCGGCGGGTGCTGCGGCAACGGCTTCACGGACGTTGCCGACCTGCCCGGACGGGCCGAGGCTTTGGAGGCGTTGGTCCTTATCCGTGTGTGCCGATCGGCCCTATGCCCGCCGGGTGCGTGCACCCACCGTGAGAGGTGAGGGACCGAACAAGCCGCCGGGAGGCCGACCGTGACGGATCATCTCCACGCCCGCCGCGGCGGCGGCAAGGAACACAGCACCGCGATCCTGGACGTCAGCGGATTGCGGTGGGCCTCGGAGCAGAACGTCGTGGTGGCCGTGCTCGGCCGCAGGCCCGGGGTGCTGCAGGTGGAGGTCAACCCGGTGGCCCAGACGGCGACCGTGGTGTTCGACCCGGCCCGCACCTGCCTGGCCGAGTTGCGCACGTGGGTGATCGAGTGCGGCTACCACTGCGCCGGCCAGTCGGTGCCCTCCCACATCTGCGACCCGATGATCGAGCCTGACCCGCCGGTGTCCGGCCCCGCGGGGCTTTTGACGGCCTCCGCGGACACCGCCGTGCTGCCGCAGCGGCCCGTCCGCGGCGACGGTGCGCGCGCGGGGCCCGCAGGGGATGCGGCCGGTTCCGGGACCGCGGCCGGTTCCGGGACCGCGGCCGGTTCCGGGACCGCCGTCCGTCAAGCGCCCGCCGGTCGCGCGGTGCCGGCCGATCACGCCGGTCACGGCGGGACGCGGACCGCGCCTTCCGCGCACGAGATGACGGGGCACGGCGGGATGTCGATGGCGGCGATGGTGGCCGACATGCGCAACCGGTTCCTGGTGGCGCTGCTGTTCTCGATCCCGATCGTGGCCTGGTCGCCGATCGGTACCGAGGTGCTCGGTTTGAACCTGCCGGTGCCGTTCGGGCTGCGCCGGGACGTGTGGGCGCTGCTGCTCAGCCTGCCGGTGATCCTCTACTCGTGCTGGATCTTCTTCACCGGGGCGGTGCGCGCGCTGCGGGCCCGCACGCTGGACATGATGGTGCTGGTCGCGGTGGCGGTCGGCGCGGGCTGGCTGTACTCGGTGATCGTGACCCTCACCGGCGGCGGCGAGGTCTTCTACGAGGCCGCCACCGTGCTGGCCGCCTTCGTGCTGCTGGGCCACTGGTTCGAGATGCGGGCCCGCGGCGGCGCCAACGACGCCATCCGCACCCTGCTGGATCTGGCCCCGCCCAAGGCGGTCGTCGTGCGCGACGGCCGGCCGGTCGAGGTGCCCACCGCCGAGGTCGTCGCCGGCGACCTGCTGCTGGTCCGCCCCGGGGCGAAGATCCCGGTCGACGGGGTCGTCGAGGACGGCGACAGCGAGGTGGACGAGTCCATGGTCACCGGCGAGAGCCTGCCGGTGCACAAGCAACCGGCATCCGCCGTCATCGGCGCCACGATCAACCGCAACGGCACGCTACGGGTGCGGGCCACCAAGGTGGGTGCCGACACCGCTCTGGCGCAGATCGTCAAGCTGGTGCAGCAAGCCCAGAACTCCAAAGCCCCCGGGCAGCGGCTGGCCGACCGGGCGGCCTTCTGGCTGGTCTTCGTCGCGCTGATCGGCGGCGCGCTCACCTTCGCCGCCTGGTCCCTGCTCGCCGACGCGCCGTTCGGGGTGGCGATCCTGTTCGCCATCACCGTCGTGGTCATCACCTGCCCGGACGCGCTCGGCCTCGCGACCCCTACTGCGATCATGGTCGGTACCGGGCTCGGCGCCAAGCGGGGTGTGCTGTTCAAGAACGCGATGGCGCTGGAGACCTCCGCCCGCGTCCAGGTCGTGGTGATGGACAAGACCGGCACCCTGACCAGGGGCGAGCCGGAGGTCACCGACGTCATCGCCGAAGGGATCGCCGCTGATGAGCTGCTGCGACTGGCGGCCGCGGTCGAGCGGGAGTCCGAGCACCCGCTGGCCGAGGCGATCGTCGGTCACGCCGACGATCGCGGTCTGGAGGCGGTGCAGGCCGGGCGGTTCGAGAACGTGCCCGGCCACGGTGCCGTCGCCGACGTGGCCGGGCGCCGGGTGGCGGTGGGCAACCGGCGCCTGCTGGAGCGCGAAGGCGTGCATGTCGGCACGCTCGATGCGCGCCGGGACGAGGTGGCCGCCGGCGGCCGCACGGCCGTCATGGTCGCGGTCGACGGCGTCGCGGCCGGGGTGATCGGCATCGCCGACGCACCCCGGCAGACCTCGGCGGCGGCGGTGGCCGCCCTGCACGACCTCGGCGTCGAAGTGGTCATGCTCACCGGCGACAACGCCGCCACCGCGCGGCGGATCGCGCAGCGGCTGGGCATCGACACCGTCATCGCCGAGGTGCTTCCCGGAGACAAAGCAGCCAGGATCGCCGAACTGCAGGCCGGGGGCCGCAGGGTCGCCATGGTCGGCGACGGTGTCAACGACGCCCCCGCGCTCGCCCAGGCCGACCTGGGCGTCGCCATCGGCGCCGGCACGGACGTGGCCATCGAGACCGCCGACGTCGTGCTCATGCGCTCCGACCCCCTCGACGTGCCCACCGCACTGCGCATCGGTCGCGGCACCCTGCGCAAGATGCGCCAGAACCTGGGCTGGGCGATCGGCTACAACACCGTCGCCCTGCCCGTTGCCGCGGGCGTGTTCGAGCCCGCGTTCGGCCTGGTGCTGCGCCCCGAGATCGCTGCCCTGTCCATGTCCGGCTCCAGCGTCATCGTCGCCGTCAACGCTCTCGCCCTCAAGGGGCTTCACCTGCCCGTCCCCGCCGAGTCGCCACCGGGCGAGAGCACCCGGGCGTGATCGGGACCAAAGAGACGTCCCCCTCCGATGCCGAGGGCGCACTGGGGTTCACAACGGGGTTTCCGTTCGGGAGTGCCCACCCGATCTGAGCAGGAGGACCGGGATGAGCCTTGCCCGCCGTATCGCGGACCTGTCTCGAATCAAGGCGCACAAAGTGCTGGACAGCGCGGAAGATCCCCGCGAGGTGCTCGACTGCTCCTGCTCCAGGCAGCCGGAGCCGCTGAACAAGGTCCGCGGCGGACGTGGCCACCAATCGTAGACGCGGAGCTAGAGAGCTTCACCGGCGACAACCCGGCGCTTGAGGCGGATCAGCTCCTTGGGGGCGTTGACCGCCACCGCGCCCACCAGGCGACCATCCCGAGCGAAACCGACCGCGAAGCTGTCCTCCTCCACCGAGCCCGCGAGCACCCTGACCTCGTCGGCCAGGTGCGGGAGACCCGCCGTCTGGATCCGGGCCCCGTGCACGTGTGTGGCGTACGAGGGCAGGTCCGCGTACGGCTTCGCGTTCTCCGGCCCGGCCAGCAGGTTGAGAGCGGCCACCGCGCCCTGGTCGTTGGCCGTCGCCCAATGCTCGACCCGGACCAGCGAGTCGCCGTACAGGCCGTGCGGCCAACGGGCCACGTCCCCGGCCGCCACGACGTCGGTGCTCCCCTTGGCGTACAGGGTCGGCTCGCAGACCACGCCGTCCTCGACGGTCAAGCCGCTGCCCGCGAGCCATTCGGTGTTGGGCACGACGCCCATGCCGGCGATCACGAGATCGGCGGGGACGGTCACGCCGTTGCTCAGCCGTACTCCTTCCACCCGCGTCTCACCTTCGAAGCCGATCGCCCGGACCCCGGACACCAGTTCCACGCCGTTGCGACGGTGATGAGCGGCAAGCCAGAGCGCGGTGTCGGATCCCACAGTGGCGAGCATGGGATGGGGAGCACTGTCGATCAGAGTCACCTGGTGGCCGAGTGACCGGGCGGTGGAGGCCACCTCACCGCCGATGAAGCCGCCGCCGATCACAACGACCTGCCGCGGTCCTCCCTCCAGCTCGGCACGGAGAGCCAGAGAGTCCTCGATGGTACGCAGGGTGTGCACGCCTGCAGGATGCTCAGCCAGCCGCTTCGGCCGTGCGCCGGTTGCGATGACAAGCCCGTCGTAGCCGATCTCCGAGCCGTCGTCGAGCGTGACGATCTTGTCGGCTGTGTCGAGGGCGGCGGCCCGGCGCCCCCGCAGCCAGTGGTCGCCAAGTTCCTCGGCTCCTGGCAGCGTGACGTCGTCGTCACCCCGCAGGACGCTCTTGGACAGCGGAGGGCGGTTGTAAGGCAGATGGGTCTCCGCGCCGATCAGCGTGACCTCGCCGTCGAATTCTTCGCGTCGAAGAGCCTGTACCGCTCGCAGCCCGGCCAGCGACGCACCAACCACAGTGATTCGGTTCATGGGGCGAAGGTACCCTACCGGGGTATATGAATGGATGTGATGTGGATCACGTGTACACGGAGAGGAGATCGGCATATGGTGCACAGGGCGATACCTATGGGGGGTATCCTCACAAGGAGGACGGAATGAGCACCGCCACTTACAAGGTCACGGGCATGACGTGCAACGGCTGCGCCACCAAGGTGAAGAACCAGATCAGCACGGTCGCAGGCGTCAGCAGCGTGGACGTCGAGCTCGCCACCGGTCACGTCACCGTGACCACGGAGAGCCCCATCGACAACGCCGTCATCATGGACACCATCGAGGAGACGGGGTACGAGGTAGTTCTGGTCTGACCGGCCGGCGTCGGGCGCGGCATGTCTCGGGTCCGACGCCCGGCCACCGATGACGGAGGCGGCAGCCGGCTCGCCGCCGGGCACCGGGAGGGGCGAGACGGTCGCCGCACTCCCGGCTGCGACCGCACGGAGAGAGCCGGCGGCAGGGTGGCGTAGGCGTTCGAATCCGGCGGGACGCGGGTCATCGGCGCGGTCCCGACGGCGGTGAGCCCGGTCGGGGCCGGACCGCGCAGCAATGAGGCCACGGTGAAGACGGCCGGTCCGGCGAGCAGTGTCCGCCGCGCGCCGAGGGCGTCGGCCGGCCGCCCGGCGCCATGAGTCCGCCGAAGCGCGGCGTGCAGGCAGTGATGACCCACGTGAGGGCTTCTCGGTCGAGTTCCGGTCCGCTGCCGCCCGCGGGTGGTGCGACCTGCGCCACGGTGATGTCGATGATCGACATGAACCGCGCCAAGCACAGCGGGGCCGGTACGGCCCAGCCTCGGTTCTTCCTGATCCCTCCACGGACCGAGCACTCATGTTCAAGTCAGATATACCCATGGGGGGTTCCGGAATACCCCTCAGGGGTATAGTGTTAGCGGCAGATGAGGAGGACACGATGAGACGCCTTCAAGCACTTGACCCGTCAGAAGCCCCCGACAAGTCCCGCGAGATCCTGGGTGACATCGTCGCCAGGCACGGCGGGGTGGGCGACATGGTGGCCACGATGGCCCACTCGCCCGCACTGCTCCAGGGCTACCTGGACTTCTCCCGCGCGATCAAGCGGGTGAAGATCCCCCGCCCGCTGAGCGAGAAGATCTCGCTCGCGGTGCAGGAGTGGATCGGTTGCGCGATGTGCTTGTCGGCGCACACCAAGGCGGCGCGAGCGGCGGGGCTCAGCGAAGGGGACATCGAGCTGGCTCGCCAGGGCACCTCGACCGACGCGCGCGAGGCCGCCTTGATCGCCGTGGCCGTGCGGGTGCTGGCCGAACCTTCCTCCCTCTCTGACGAGGACGTGGCCGAGCTGCGAGCCCACGGCTGGAGCGACCGGGTGATCGCGGAGATCGTCGGCCTGGTGTCGCTGAACCTGTTGACCGGCGCCTTCAACCTGTTGATCGGACTCGAGCCCGATGAATGACAGAGCGGCTCACCTGCGGCGACTGCGCCGGGTGGAGGGGCAGGTGCGAGGACTGCAGCGGATGGTCGACGAAGACAAGTACTGCATCGACGTCCTGACCCAGGTCTCGGCGGCCACCAGCGCCCTGCAGTCCTTCTCCCTGGCCCTCCTGGGGGAGCACATGGCCCACTGCGTCGTGGAGGCGACGCGGAAGGGCGGCGTCGAGGCGGACATCAAGATCAAGGAAGCGACCGACGCGATCGCGCGCCTGGTCCGTTCATAAGACTCACAAGACGAGAGGTGATTGTCATGGCTACCGCCACCTACACCGTTAAGGGCATGACCTGCGGACACTGTGTCAGCTCCGTCAAGGAGGAGGTCGGCGAGGTCGCCGGCGTGGCCGAGGTCGAAGTCGACCTGGCCACCGGGCTGCTGACCGTGACGAGTGAGAGCCCGGTCGACGCGGCGCAGATCAGCGCCGCGGTCGAGGCGGCCGGATACGAAGTGGTGAACCCATGAACACCGCAGTGAAGCTCGGCGCCTACGTGGCAGGCCTCGCCGTGGTCTTCGGTGGAGCGCTCGGGCTCGGCAACGCCGTCGGACCGCTGAGCGGGGAGCCGGCGAAGCCGAGCCATGACAGCGGCAACCACGCCGCGGCGACTCCGGCTCCACAGGCCACCGCAGGCCACGGAGAGCACGCCGCTCCCGCGCAACAGGCCAAGAGCAATACCCCCGGGGGGCTCCAAGTGTCCGAGAACGGCTATACCTTCACCCCGCTCACCGCGGCGATCAAGCCGGGCGAGCCGACAGACTTCCAGTTCACCGTGACCGGCCCTGACGGCAAGGCGGTCACCGACTACCAGGTCCAGCACGACAAGAAGCTCCACTTCATCGTCGTCTCGCGTGACCTGGGCACCTTTCAGCATCTCCACCCGGTCGAGGCCGGCGGCGGCGTCTGGTCGGTCAAGATGACGCTGCCCGAGGCAGGGGCCTACCGAGCCTTCGCCGACTTCGCGCCGACCGGCGGTCAGGCCCTGACACTCGGCGGCGACCTGCTTGTCGCGGGCGACTACACGCCCAAGGCGCTGCCCGCGGCCAGCCGTACGTCCGAGGTCGACGGCTACACCGTCACCCTCGACGGCGAACTGCTCCCCGGACAGCAGAGCAAGCTCACCCTCAAGGTCAGCAAGGACGGCAAGCCGGTCACCGACCTGCAGCCCTACCTCGGCGCCTATGGGCACCTGGTGGCCCTGCGCGGCAGCGACCTGGCCTACCTCCACGTACACCCCGACGGCGAGCCCGGCGACGGCAAGACCCAGCCCGGCCCGGAGATCGTCTTCTACGCCGAGGTGCCCAGCCGCGGCGACTACCGGCTCTTCCTCGATTTCCAGCATGAGGGCAAGGTCCGGACCGCCGACTTCACCCTCGGCGCCGGACAGGGCTCCACCGTGAAGCCGAGCGCGGAGCCCACGCCCAGCTCCACCGAGCACGGCGACGACCACAAGCACTGACAGCAGGACGCACAGAAAGGAGCGGTGATGTCTCCGCTTACCGATGACCAGCGCCAAGGCGCCATCGAGCTATCCATTGGTGGCATGACCTGCGCGTCCTGCGCCAACCGGATCGAGCGCAAGCTGAACAAGCTGGACGGCGTCACCGCGACGGTCAACTACGCCACCGAGAAGGCGAAGGTGACCTTTCCCGAGGGCGTCGACCCGCAGCAGTTGATCGCCACAGTGGAGTCGGCCGGCTACACCGCGGCTCTCCCCGCCCCGCCGAAGGCGGAGTCGGGCCAGGAGGTCCAGGAGCCGGAGGACGAGCTCCGTCCGCTGCGCAACCGCCTGATCACGAGCCTGGTGCTGAGCGTTCCGGTGATCGCGATGGCGATGATCCCCCCGCTGCAGTTCACCAACTGGCAGTGGTTGTCGTTGACGCTGGCCGCTCCGGTGGTGGTCTATGCGGGCTGGCCCTTCCACAAGGCCGCCTGGACCAACCTGCGGCATGGCGCGGCGACCATGGACACCCTGGTGTCCCTGGGCACGCTGGCCGCGCTCGGCTGGTCGTTGTGGGCTCTGTTCTTCGGTACGGCGGGCGTACCGGGTATGACGCACCCGTTCGAGTTCACGATTGCCCGCAGTGACGGCTCCGGCAACATCTATCTTGAGGCCGCCGCCGGTGTGACCGCGTTCATCTTGGCCGGACGCTACTTCGAGGCGCGGTCCAAGCGCCGCGCGGGAGCAGCGTTGCGCGCCCTGCTCGAACTGGGCGCCAAGGAGGTCGAGCTCGTCGACGGCCGGCGGATCCCCACCGACCAGCTCAACGTCGGCGACCTCTTCCTGGTCCGCCCGGGCGAGAAGATCGCCACCGACGGCGTGATCGAAGAGGGCACCTCCGCCATCGACGCCTCCATGCTGACCGGCGAGTCGGTCCCGGTGGAGGTACGGCAGGGCGACCCTGTCACCGGCGCCACCGTCAACGCGGGCGGAAGGCTGATCGTCAAGGCCACCCGCGTCGGCTCCGACACCCAGCTGGCCCAGATGGCCAAGCTGGTGGAGGAGGCCCAGACCGGCAAGGCCCAGGTCCAGCGGCTGGCCGACCGCATCTCGGGCATCTTCGTCCCGATCGTGATCGCTCTGGCGCTCGGCACCCTCGGCTTCTGGCTCGGCACCGGGTCCGGCGCGGCGGCCGCCTTCACGGCCGCGGTGGCCGTACTGATCATCGCCTGCCCCTGCGCGCTCGGCCTGGCGACGCCGACGGCGCTGCTGGTCGGCACCGGCCGGGGCGCTCAGATGGGCATCCTGATCAAGGGCCCGGAAGTGCTGGAGTCCACCCGCAAGATCGACACGATCGTCCTCGACAAGACCGGCACCGTGACCGAGGGCAAGATGACCCTCACCGACGTGCACCTGGCCGAGGGCGAGGACCGCGACGAGGTCCTCAAGCTCGCCGGAGCCCTGGAGCACGCCTCCGAGCACCCGATCGCCCAGGCGATCGCCCGCGCCGCGCAGTCCACCGCCACGGTGGAGGACTTCGCCAACGTCGAGGGCCTCGGCGTCCAGGGCATCGTGGACGGCCATGCCGTCCTGGTCGGCCGGCCCAAGCTGCTGGCCGAGTGGTCGCAGCACCTGTCCGTCGAGCTGGAGCGCGCCTTCCAGGAGGCTCAGGCGGCCGGCCGTACGGCGGTCGCCGTCGGCTGGGACGGCAAGGCCCGGGCCATCCTCGTGGTGGCCGACGTGGTGAAGCCGACCAGCAAGGAGGCCATCCGGCAACTGCGGGCTCTCGGCCTCACCCCGGTGCTGCTCACCGGCGACAACGAGGCGGTCGCCAAGACCGTCGCGGCCGAGGTCGGCATCGACGAGGTGATCGCCGAGGTCCTGCCCAAGGACAAGGTGGACGTCGTCAAGAAGCTCCAGGCCGAGGGCAAGACAGTGGCGATGGTGGGTGACGGCGTCAACGATGCCGCCGCGCTCGCCCAGGCCGACCTCGGCCTGGCGATGGGCACCGGGACGGACGCGGCGATCGAGGCCTCGGACCTCACCCTGGTCCGCGGCGACCTTCGAGTGGCCGCCGACGCGATCCGGCTCTCCCGCCGGACGCTGGGCACCATCAAGGGCAACCTGTTCTGGGCCTTCGCCTACAACGTGGCCGCCCTGCCGCTCGCGGCGCTGGGCCTGCTCAACCCGATGATCGCGGGAGCGGCGATGGCCTTCTCCAGCGTCTTCGTGGTCACCAACAGCCTGCGCCTGCGCAGCTTCAAGTAAGCCTGCGCAGCTCCAAGTAAGCCTGCGCAGTTTCAAGCGACAAGACGCCGGTGGCCCGGGAATCCCGGGCCACCGGCCACCGGATTGCTCGAAAGGAGGGACGGACATGGTCGCGGTGTGGCTGCGCTGGACGGTCCCCTGCTTCTCCACGGCTGCCGAGTCCATCCCGCCCCTCTGATGACTCCAGGGGCGGGGCACATCAGACCCGCCCGTGGAGGCCCATCATGTCGGCCCTGTTCACGCAGGCCTTCGTCACCTTGCTCGTCATCTTCGACCCGCTTGCCGCCATCCCGGTGTTCCTCACTCTCACCCGGCACCAGAGCCCATCGGGACAGCGCAGAACAGCCCGGGTCTCGGTGCTCGTGGCCGCCGGAATCGTGACCGTCTTCGCCGTCGCCGGGAAGAGCCTCCTCGACGCGCTCGGAATCTCGCTCCAGGCGCTCCAGGTGGCCGGCGGCGCCCTGCTCGCCTTGATCGCACTCGACCTGCTCAAGGCGGACTGCGCACGCAACCGCGCCGCGGCCGAGAGCGGTGGCGTGGCGTTCGTCCCGCTCGGCACGCCCCTGCTGGCCGGACCCGGCGCCATCGCGGCGACCATGCTCTACATGGAGAAGGCCGGAAGCGCCTCCGCCGTGGTGGCGGTAGCCCTCGCCCTCGCGGCGGCACTGCTGCTGACCTGGCTGACTCTGCACTTCTCGCCCTTCATCGGGCGGCTGCTCAAGGACAACGGGCTCAACCTGGTCACCCGGATCATGGGGCTTCTGGCCGCGGCGATAGCCGTGGAGCTCGTCGCCGGGGCAGTCCTGCACTGGACCTGAGGCGATACAGCGGCCCGACGCCGGAGGCCACCGGGGCCTCCGGCAGGACCGGCCCGCCGCCACCTTGTCTTACCCCTGGGGGGTATGTTACGTTCCTTGCACCTCAGATACCCCTCCCAGGTATCAAGTGAAAGGAGAACGTCGTGTCTACCGTTAATCCGCGTCGGTGGTGGGCGCTCGTCGTGCTTGCCGCCGCACAGTTCATGGTGATCATGGATACGTCCATCATCGGAGTGGCCCTGCCGGACATGCAGCGCGAGCTGGGCTTCACCGACAGCAGCCTGCAGTGGGTGTTCAACGCCTACGTCGTCGCCTTCGGCGGCCTGCTGCTCCTGGGCGGCAAGCTCTCCGACCTGGTCGGCGCCCGCAAGATCTTCACCACCGGCTGGGTCGTCCTGACCGCCGGCTCGGTCATCGCCGCAGCGGCGGGCACCGCGTGGGTGGAGATCCTGGGGCGCGCCGTCCAGGGCGTCGGCGGAGCCCTCATCGCCCCCGCCGCGATGACGCTGCTGATGATGCTGTTCGGGCACAACCCGCGTGAGCTGGGCAAGGCCATGTCCCTGTACGGCGCCGCCGCACCCGCGGGCGGTACGGCAGGCGTCTTCCTCGGCGGCGTGATCACCGAGTACCTGAGCTGGCCCTGGGTGTTCATCATCTACATCCCGATCGGCCTGGCCACGCTGGCCGCCATTCCTGCGCTGCTGCCCAGGACCGAGGGCAAGCGCGGGTCGGTCGACTGGCTCGGCGCGATCGCTGTGACCGCGGGCATCGCCCTCGCCGTCTACGCGATCGTCACCGCCGACTGGCTCGCCGGCGCCGGCGCCGCCGTTCTCCTGGTCGCCTTCCTGCTCATCCAGCGTTCGGTCCGCGAGCCCCTCATGCCGCTCGCCATCTGGAAGACCCCTGGCCTGACCGCCGCCAACCTGGCCATGGCACTCCTGGGCGCCGCGTGGATCCCGATGTGGTACTTCCTCAACCTCTACCTGCAGAAGACCCTCGGTTACGGCTCCTTCGCGAGCGGCGCGGCGCTGCTGCCCATGACCGTCGCCGTCATGATCTTCATGGTCGGCATCACCGCCAGGTTGCTCGGCCGCTTCGGCGCGAAGCCGCTCATCGTGCTGGGCCTGGGCGTCCTCGCTGTGGGGATCGCCGGTCTGAGCCTGATCAGTGCGGACGGATCCTTCGTCACCGATGTGCTGCCCGCGAGCCTGATCGCGGCGGTGGGCATGTCGCTGGCCTACATCCCCGCGATGATGTCAGCCATGTCCGGCGTGCGGCCCGAAGAGGCGGGCCTGGCCTCCGGCATCGTGAACACCACCTACAACGTGGGCTCCGCGCTCGGCCTGGCCGTGATGACGGCCATCGCCACCGGCCAGGGCTCCACCAACGCGGCCTTCGTCGGCGCGGCAGTGGTCGCGGCGATCGGCGCGGTCGCCACGGTGGCGTTCATGAGGCGGCCCAAGGCCGTCGCGCAGGAGGCGCAGCCGGCAGCCCTTGGGTGAGAAGAACCCACTCCCAGATACCCCAGGGAGGTACGGTAGTGAGATAGGGAGAGGGAGTGGACATGGCTGGATACGGCGACACCAAACAAGACCATCTCCGGCGTCTGCGCCGGATCGAGGGTCAGACCCGCGGCCTGCAGCGCATGGTCGAGGACGACAAATACTGCATCGACATCCTGACCCAGGTGTCCGCGGCCACCAGTGCGCTCCAGTCGTTCGCCCTCTCCCTCCTGGAGGAGCACCTGGCTCACTGCGTGGCCGAGGCCACCAGGAACGGCGGCCCCGAGGCCCAGGAGAAGATCAAGGAGGCCTCGGACGCCATCGCAAGACTTGTCCGTTCCTGATTCTTCGAAGTGGATCGAGAGAGTGCCGCCGCCTACGCCGTCAAGGGCGCACCGAGCCTGATCAGCCCCTTCGCTCTGTGCACCGCCAGCCCCGTGGGCGCAGGGCAGAAGCAGAACACGAGAGCCAGAACGGCGTGGATCGCGACGGAAGGACTCCGGAGCCCGTCGAGATCCACGCCGGCGGCCGCCGCCTCCGCCAGGTGGCCGAGCCCGAACAGTCCTTCCGCCTGGATCACGTGGCCTTGGACGCTCGATACCCGCACCGCGGGTACCGTCCCAGCCCGCAGTCACCGTAAAAATTCTTGTTTCCGCAGCTGGACCGCATCTCGCGTGTCCCACCGTGTCCCACGGACGGTGCGTGCGACCTCGCTGCGGTGGTCAGATGAGTCCTGTCACCACGTACCGAACGCCACGTGCTGACGGAGGAACAGCCAGAACCGGCGAGTTCCCCGGCCATCCCGACAAGAAAGGCAGTGACAGGACATGGACCTGCACGTCAGCGAGAACCTGCTCGGCGCCAAGGACATCGAGCAGCAGCCCAAGGGGCGCGGAACGAGGTTCACGCTCAACGGCGCGCTCTGGCCACTTCAAGTGTTGTTCGGCTTCTTCTTCGCCGGCAGCGGTTTCGGCAAGGTGCTGTTGTACGACGGAGCTCTGTATGCGGCAGCGCCCCGGGCCGTGGCCTGGTACGCCGCGGTGCCGCAGTCCCTGATCGTCTTCATCGGGATCTGTGAGGTCCTTGGCGGTATCGGCCTGATCCTGCCAGCGATGACGGGGGTCAAGCCGAAGCTGACGCCGCTCGCCGCCGCCGGCCTGGCGCTGACGATGATCCTCGCGGCTGGTTTTCACATCATGCGCGGCGAATACGGATTGGTGCCGGCGAATCTCCTGCTGGGAGGCGTCGCGGCGTTCATCGCGGTCGGACGGTGGAAGCTGAGGCCCATCGCACCCACGGTCATCACCACCTCACGCGCACTCAAGTCGTTCGCGGCCCTCGGCGCACTGGCCCTGCTGGTGTTCGCTCCGACGTGGTACACGATGACCAACGTCCAATTCTGATCACTCTGTTCAGAACCTGCGTGCTCCGGTGGCCTGATGATCCGACCGCCGGTCGGGCCCCCGCGCAGCGCGGCACGGAGCGGTTCCGGGAATGGCGCCGCGCCCGCCGCCGAGACGGCCGCGTAGGTCGTGTGCCCGGTAGCGAGCGGGCCGTCGCCCCGCCTCACCGAGATCGAAAGGTGGGGCCGGACAGTCCGGGACCACCGGCCCGGCCTCTCGACCTCCCGCCCGCCATCGCGGTCAGGGGAGACCCTCACCCGGACCGGACGGCGGCCCAGTCAGGGGCGAGCACCGACATCATGATCGAATGGTGCCATCCGCCGTCCCAGCGCAGGGCGTCGCGGCGCACGCCCTCCTCGACGAAGCCCGCCTTGCGGTACACGTGGACGGCCCGATCGTTGAAGTCGAAGACCTCCAGGCTGACCCGGTGGAGCTCGGTGGTGGTGAAGACGTGGTCGAGCACCAGCCGGATCGCCTCGGTGCCGTAGCCCTTGCCGAACGCGCGGGGGCCGACCAGGGCGATGCGCAGGTTGCAGGAGAGATTGTGCGTGTCGAGCTCGTTGAGCACGATCTCGCCGACGTAGGCGCCGTCCTCGGCGGCGCAGATCGCCAGGTCCAGCCGGTCGTCGTGGGCGGCGCGCGAGCCGTACCAGACCTCGGCGGCCGCGTAGTCGATCTTCCCGTGCGTCCCGGTCAGTCGGGTGGTCTCCGGATCGTTGACGAGCTCCCAGAGGCCGTCGACGTGCTCGGGGCCGACGGGGCGGAGCGTCACTCGCTCCCCGGACAGGGTGGGCTTGCTGGCGAACATCACCAGCAGTGTCTATCCGCCCCGGCTCCGGCCGGGCAAGCGGATTTTCTCACCAGGGGCCGTAGGGGCCCTGGTTGCCGCCCTTGCCGATCTCGCTGACGGCCGGCTTCACGTCCGCCAGGTAGATCCCGGCGGCGATGACGGAGGCGATGGCGAAGAGGTTGAGCTGGCCGAGACCGATCCCGAAGTAACCCACGGCCGAGGCGAACGAGAACAGCGCGGCCAGCCCCAGGATGACCAGCCAGAGCTTCTTGCTCTGCTTGCCGGTGACCGCGAACGCCCGCGCCGGGGTCCGCAGGGCGTGCACGAGCGCCCATGCCGACATGATGAAGGCGGCGATGGCCAGGATCCAGAAGATCAGGTCCAGAACACCGTGGATCTGAAACATCGTCTCTCCAAAACGCTCGCCTCACTGGTGCTTGTCAGCCTAACGCCGAAATCCCCCTCCGCGTCGCCTCCGAGCCGTATGCCCTCCAGGCTCCAGGCTCCAGGCTCCAGGCTCTGGGCTCGGGGCTCCGTATCCCGGACTCCGCCGTGGATCGCTGCGATCATGTCGGAATGACAGAGAATGTTGCGGATGTCGGCAGGAGACTCAGCCGGCAGGAGATCTCCGACGCCGTCGGCGGGCTGGGGTGGCGCTACGTCCTGGGCGCCGTGCGCGCGTCGGTGCCGGTGGCGTCGCTGGCGCAGGCGGCCGACGTCGCCGCGCGCGCGGTGGCCGCCGCCGGTGACGACGGCGACGGGAGCCTGTGGATGGACGTCCGCCGGGACCGGGTGGTCCTCACGCTGCAGTCGCTGGCCGCCGCCCGCGTGACACCGCTGGAGATCGAGCTCGCCCGGCGCATCTCCGGGGCCGTCGGCGAGCTCGGGCTGCGCACCGACGCCGAGGTCGGCGGCCAGGGGGCGCGGTCGGTCCAGCTCCTGGAGATCGCGATCGACGCCCTCGACATCGCCGCGGTCCGCCCGTTCTGGAAGGCGGTGATGGGCTACGGCGACGAGGCGGGCGCGTCGGGCGCGGAGGATCCGCTCGTCGACCCCGTCGGCCAGGGGCCGGCGATCTGGTTCCAGCAGATGGACGCGCCGCGGCCGCAGCGCAACCGGATCCACTTCGACGTCTCGGTCCCGCACGACGAGGCGCCCCACCGCATCGAGGCCGCGCTGGCCGCGGGCGGGGTGCTGCTGTCCGACGCCGCGGCGCCCTCCTTCTGGGTGCTGGCGGACGCCGAGGGCAACGAGGCGTGCGTGACCACCTGGCAGGGCCGGGACTGACGCCGCGCCACGCCGCGGGACGGCGGCCGCGTGGGGGCGGCCCGCCCGGAGCGTTCGGGAGCGGGGTGTGCGCCGGAGCGTGGATGCGCGGGGAACGGCCGGCGTCGGTGGCGGCGTGGGGGCGGTCCGCCGGGGGCGGCGGTGTGCGCCGGAGCGCGGGCGTCCACCGGAACGCGAGCGTGCGCCGGTCCCTCGTGATGAGGGCCGGCGCACGGAGTCTCGGGCCTTCGGAGACGGAGCCTCAGGCTCCGGGTGAGGAAGCTCAGGCCTTCGGGGTGGAGGTGGTCTTCGAGGTGGAGGTGGTCTTCGTGGTGCGGCTGCTCTTCTTGGTGGCCTGGGTGGCGATCGCGGGCTCGGCCGCCTCGGAGACCTCCTCCAGCTCCAGGGCCGCCTCGCCGCTCGCCTTGGAGACGACCTTGCGGCCGCGGCTGGCGAACTCCTCGTAGATCTCGACGGCCTTGCCGGTGAACTGGTCGGCGTAGGTGCGGGCCTTCTCCGGGAAGTCCTTGGCGTAGACCTCGGCCTTGTCGCCGAAGTCCTTGGCGTAGACCTCGGCCTTGCCGGCGAACAGCCTGGCCTTCTCGGGGAGGTCCCTGGCGGCCTCGCGGATCTCCTCGCGGCGGCTCTGCAGCTTCTGGATCTGCTCCGGGAGCTCGCGGAGCTTCTCGACCGCGAAGTCGCCGGCGCCGGCGACGGCGTAGAACGGCTTGGACTCGGCGAGCTTCTTGACTTCGGTAGCGAGAGTCATGGGTTAACCTTCCTTGGTTTCCGGTGTGACGTGGCCGCTGTCCGAAGGCGCCGCATAGGGCTTGAGCGCGGCGAGATATTCCTCGGGCAGTGGCGTCTCGCCGTTCGGCGAGGAGCCGGCGTCGCCCCCATGGGGCTCCGGTGCGGAACGCGTTTTCTGGGAGGTCTGCGCGTCTCCGTCCGGGGTCCCGGCCCGGTTCTCCTTGCGGAACGACTCGTAGATGTCGATGAGCACCTGGCGCTGACGCTCGGTGATGAGATGGTCGGCCCTGATCGCGGTCAGCACGTCGCTGTCCGGCTCGCGGTCTTCGATGAGACCGGCCTGGACGTAGAGCGCCTGCGAGGAGATGTGCAGGCCCTTGGCGATCTGGTTCAGGATCTCCGCGCTGGGCTTGCGCAACCCCCGCTCGATCTGGCTGAGGTAGGGGTTGGAGACCCCGGCCGCGGCGGCGAGCTGGCGCAGGGAGATCTTCGCCTGCGTGCGCTGCTCGCGGATGTATTCGCCGATCGAGCCGACCTTGGGTAGTGCCATGCCTCCAGTCTGCCCGACAGTGCTTGCAATTGCAAACGCATCGGCTAACGGTTGCAAGCAGTGGGTGGGGTCAGTGCGGGACCAGCCAGAGCAGCGGGGCCGAGACCGTGAGGGTGACGGAGAAGGCGACGATGCTGTAGCGGACCCCGCGGGGCAGGCAGGGACCCGGGGTGACGAGGCGCTCGACCCGGGCCATCACCGCCGCCGACGAGCTCGCCGCGCCCAGCGCCCCGTTCGGGGTCGGCACGGCGCCCGCCGTACCGAAGCGGAGCAGGGCGGTGGCCAGGCGGCGGGGAGAGCAGTAGCGGCGGGCGACGTCGTCGGCGGCCATCTCCACCAGCAGGCTGACCTCGTACTGCACGGTCGCGACGAGCCTCGACCAGGGCAGCGCCCGGCGCAGCGCGGCGAACGGCAGCAGCACCAGGTCGTGCCGCTCGCGGACGTGGGCGGCCTCGTGGGCGAGCACCGCGCTCAGCTCGGCGGGGGAGAGCAGCTTCAGGGTGCCCGCGCTGACGACGACCTGGGAGCGGAGGCCGGGCACGCAGTAGGCGGTGGCGCCCGGGTGGTCGAGCACCCGCACCCCGGGGACCTCGGGGTCCTCGCGGGCGATGAGGGCGAGCAGGGTGCGGTGGCGGTGGCGGGCGCGGAAGGTCTGCACGCCCGCGGTCAGGAGCACCACGACGAGCACGGCGAGTGCGGTCAGCCCGGTGATGAGGGCCACGATCCTCGGCAGATCGTAAGGTCCGGGCGGGCCGTACCCGCCGTCGAAGGCGGCCGAGGCGAAGGCGGCCAGACCGTGCAGCACCCCTTGGCCGTAGGGCTCCAGGGCGTAGGCGAGCAGCGCGCCGGTCCCGGCCAGGCCCCAGGTGACGCCGAGCGCCTGCCACAGGACGATGGCCACGTGCGGGGCACGGTAAGTCCACCGCGCCCGCGTGAACCGCCAGGCTCCGACCGCGCAGACCAGGGCGAGTATCGCCAGGGCTGCCGCGGTTATCACTCGTCCTCCAGCTCCGTCAGGGCTCTGCGCAGGATGTCGGCCTCGTTGCCGGAGACGGCCTGGGCGAATCGGGTAAGGGCGGCCGACCGGTCTCCGGTCAGGTCAAGTGCTTCCAGCATAAGCTCAGCGATGTATGCGTCGCGGCTCTCGGCCGGTTCGTAGCGCCAGGCGCGCCCGTCGCGGGTCCGTAGCAGGAACCCCTTGCGGGTCAGCCGGTCGAGCACGGTCATCACGGTCGTGGGCGCGAGGTCCCGGTCGGCGATCAGACGCCCGACCTCACGCGCGGTCACCGCGGATGGCTGTGCCCAGATGATGTCCATGATGCTGCGTTCAAGCTCGCCGAGACCCTTCACGAGAACAAGCCTAACTCCCGCACCACGAGGGGTAGTACTACGGGTTGTCGAGTCCGGGTGGCCGGAGGCGCGGAGCCGGCGGGGGCGAGATCCGACGAGAGGACCGGCCGTCGCGTAGGGTCGCATCATCATGGAGATCAGACTGGTCCAGGGGGACATCACCGAGCAGGACGTCGACGCCGTGGTGAACGCGGCGAACTCCTCCCTGCTGGGCGGCGGCGGCGTGGACGGGGCCATCCACCGCCGCGGCGGACCGGAGATCCTCCAGGAGTGCCGGGCGCTGCGGGCGTCGCACTACGGCGCGGGACTGCCCACCGGACAGGCGGTCGCCACCACGGCGGGCAGGCTCCCCGCCCGCTGGGTGATCCACACCGTCGGCCCGGTCCACTCGGCCGCCGAGGACCGCTCGGAGCTGCTCGCCTCGTGCTACCGCGAGTCGCTGCGGGTCGCCGACGAGCTGGGCGCCGCGACCGTGGCCTTCCCCGCGATCTCCACCGGCATCTACGGCTGGCCGATGGACGACGGCGCCCGCATCGCGCTGTCCACCGTACGGCGGGCGTCCACGAGCGTCGTCGAGGTCAGGTTCGTGCTGTTCGACGCGGCGGCCCACGCCGCCTTCGAGCGGTCGCTCGGCTAGCCGTACTCGACCCCCCGCGGTCAGTACGGCCGGCGCCGCCGGAGGGCGCCCGCCCCGGCCTCCGGGAGAGGGCCCCTCAGAGGGACTTCACCATGTAGATCTCGTCGCGGTCGTCGCCGGGGGCGAGCCGGATGGCCTTGGGGATGCGGCCGGCCTCGACGTATCCCAGCCCCGCGTAGAAGCGCTCGGTCCCGGTGCCGCCGCGGACGGTCAGGTGCAGCGCCTCGACGCCCAGGGCGCGGGCGGCGGCGTCCGCGGCGCCCATGAGCCGGGACCCGTAGCCCCTGCCCTGGTGCTTGGGGTGGACCATCACGCGCAGCACCCAGCGCCAGTGGGCCCGCAGCCAGGACCCGGCGTCGCCCAGGATCAGCCAGCAGGCCACCCGGCCCTCGGCGTCGAACCCGGCCACCAGGTGATCGTCGTCACCGCAGCGGGCGAACGCGGCCTCGGCCGTCGCCCGGATGTCGTCGGCGGTGACCGGGGGGACGAAGCCGACGGATCCACCCGCGTTGCTCACATCGGTCCAGCAGTCGACGAGCTCGTCGATCAGCTCGGGGGTGAGCTCGGGGTCAGTGACAAAACGCAATTCGGGCATGGAACCGACCCTAACCGGACCGCCTGACAGGGCCGGGGGCGACGGCCTCCCAGGGGAGCGTGAGCTCGCCCAGCCGCCAGCGCGACCGGCCGCCGAGCGGGGGGAGCGTCGCCACCGGCCAGGTCCCGGAGAGCATCCGCACGGCGGCGATCCAGCGCTGGCGGGAGCCGTAGGACCCCAGGGGGGCGTTGACCGCCCAGGCGTGGTCGAAGTCGCGCAGGAAGGCGTGGACGGGCTCGCCGGGGACGTTGCGGTGGATCAGCGTCTTGGGCAGGCGGTCGGCGAGGTCGGAGGGGCGCTCGAAGGCGTCGAACCGGGCGGAGAGGGTCAGGGTCCGCGGGCCGGAGGCGTCGAGCCCGGCCCAGACCGCGCGGTGGCCCACCTCCGAGCAGGTGCCCTCGACGATCACCCCGCCCGGGGCGATCCTCTCCCGCAGCATCGCCCAGTAGTCCCACGCCTCGGCCTCGCCGTACTGCCTGAGCACGTTGAAGGCCCGGACCAGCAGGGGTGGCCGGCTCACCGGCAGCTCGAAGCCGCCGAGCGCGAAGGACAGCCCGGGGCGCTCGTACGGCCTGGCCGCAGCCACCCTGGCCGGGTCGATCTCGATGCCGACGACCTCGACCGAGGGGCAGACCCTCCGCAGCCGCAGGAACAGCTCCAGGGTCGTGGTGTGCGAGGCCCCGTACCCCAGGTCGACCACCAGCGGGCGGTCCGCCGAGCGCAGGAGGCGGCCGTGGGCGGCGGCGATCCACCGGTCGGCCCGCCGCAGCCGGTTGTGGCCCGTCGTCCCCCGGGTGATCTCGCCGACCGGTCTGCGCACGGTCAGACGCGGTGGATCTTGTGCTGGGCGGCCTGGGCGCGGGGGCGGATGACCAGGCGGTCGATGTTCACGTGGGCCGGGCGGGTGACGCACCAGGAGATGGCGTCGGCCACGTCGTCGGCCGACAGCGGGCCGGGGACGCCCTGGTAGACGCGGTCGGCCGCGGCGGAGTCGCCCCGGAAGCGGTTGAGGGAGAACTCCTCGGTGTGGACCATGCCGGGGGCGACCTCGACCACCCGGACCGGCTGGCCGCACAGCTCCAGCCGCAGCACCTCGGCCATGGAGGTCTGGGCGTGCTTGGCCGCGTTGTAGCCGCCGCCGCCCTCGTAGGAGACCAGCCCGGCGACCGAGGTCAGCATCACCAGCACGCCGTCACCGGACTCGACGAGGCGGGGCAGCAGCGCCTGGGTGACGCGGAGCGAACCGAGCACGTTGGTGTCGTACATCATCTGCCAGTCGGCCACGTCCCCGCTCGCCACCGGCTCCAGGCCGACCGCGCCGCCGGCGTTGTTGACCAGCACGTCGCAGCGGTCCAGGGAGGCGGCGAGCTCGTCGACCGACTCCTGCGAGGTCACGTCCAGCGTCACCGCGCGGATCCCGGGCACCTCGGCGGACAGCTTGTCCAGCCGCTCCCGGCGCCGCGCGCCGGCCACCACGTCGAACCCCTCCGCGGCCAGACGGCGTGCCGTCGCCTCACCGATCCCGCTGCTGGCGCCCGTCACCACTGCTGTCCTGTTCATGGCCCCCAATCCTGCCAGGGCCGCCGGCCGTCCCTCCCAGCGCGTCCACATGACGGGAATGTGACGAACTATTGGGTGGTTATATCCCCCTCGGAGGTGGTGTCGGTGAGGCGACGGCGGGTCAACCGGGTCGCGACGATCAGCATGCACACGTCCCCCCTGGACCAGCCGGGGACCGGAGACGCGGGCGGCATGAACGTCTACATCGTGGAGGCGGCCAAACGTCTGGCCCAGCTCGGGGTGGAGGTCGAGATCTTCACCCGGCAGACGTCCCGTGACCTTCCGCCGGTCGCTGAGATCACCCCGGGGGTGTCGGTCCGCCACGTGACCGCCGGGCCGTACGAGGAGCTCGACAAGGGCGACCTGCCCGGCCAGCTCTGCGGCTTCCTGTCGGGTGTGCTGCGCACCGAGGCCACGTACGACCCGGGCCGCTACGACGTGATCCACTCCCACTACTGGCTGTCCGGCCAGGTGGGCTGGCTGGCCAAGGAACGCTGGGGCGTGCCGCTGGTGCACACCATGCACACCATGGCCAAGGTGAAGAACCTCCTGCTCGCCGAGGACGACAGGCCCGAGCCGACCGCCCGCGTGCTGGGCGAGGAGCAGGTCGTCCAGGTGGCCGACCGGCTGGTGGCCAACACCCCGACCGAGGCCCAGGAGCTCATCGACCTGTACGGCGCCGTCCCCGGCCGCGTCGAGGTCGTCAACCCCGGAGTGAACCTCAGCGTCTTCCAGCCCGCGTCCAAGGGCGCGGCCCGTCACCGGCTCGACCTGCCGCAGGACGCCCACGTGCTGCTGTTCGTGGGACGCGTGCAGCCGCTCAAGGCCCCCGACGTGCTGCTGCGCGCCGCGGCCCGGATGCTCATCGACGACCCCTCGCTCCGGCCGAGGCTCGTCGTCGTCTGCGTCGGCGGCCCCAGCGGCAACGGCCTGGCCCGGCCCTCCTACCTCACCGACGTGGCCGCCTCGCTGGGCATCTCCGACGTGGTCAGGATCGTCCCGCCGGCGCCCCAGCAGGAGCTGGCCGACTGGTACCGCGCGGCCGACGTGACGGTGGTCCCCTCGCACAACGAGTCGTTCGGCCTGGTCGCCCTGGAGTCCCAGGCGTGCGGCACGCCGGTCGCCGCCGCCTCCGTGGGAGGGTTGCGCACCGCCGTGCGCGACGGCGTCTCCGGGGTGCTCGTCGAGGGGCACGACCCGGACGACTGGGCGCGGGTGCTCAGCCGGTTCGTCCACCGTCCGGCCTGGCGCGACACGCTCTCGACGGGGGCGGTGGCCCAGGCCGCGGCCTTCGGCTGGTCGGCCACCGCGGCCCGGCTCGCCGAGGTGTACGCGGGGGCGATGGCGAACCTGTACCAGACCCCGATCGCGGTCAACTCGTAGCGGGCGCCGCCCGGGGCCGGCGCGCGGAGGGCGATGCGCGTCGGCCGGGGGAGCCTCGTAGGCTGAGCGCATGCGCGATGTGATCGAGGCGGCGCTGAAGGGCGCGGAGGTCTCCTACGAGGAGCCCCGGCCGGGATCCTTCCTGGTGAAGCTCCCCGGCCAGCACAAACTCGCGACCATGACGTGGCTGATCCTGGGGAGCCGGGCCCTGCACGTGGAGGCGTTCTTCTGCCGCCAGCCCGACGAGAACCACGCCGAGTTCTACCGCTGGCTGCTGACCAAGAACGGCTCCACGTACGGCGTGCACTTCGCCCTCGACCCGGTCGGCGACGTCTACCTGGTCGGCCGCGTCCCGCTGGCGGCGGTCTCGGAGGAGGAGATCGACCGGCTGCTCGGCTGCGTGCTCACCTACTCCGACGAGGGCTTCGACCGGGCGCTGGAGCTGGGCTTCGCCTCCTCGATCCGGCGGGAGTGGGAGTGGCGCGCCAAGCGCGGCGAGTCGCTCGCCAACCTCCAGGCGTTCGCCCGGTTCGCCGACCCCGAGCGCTGAAGGGGCCGCCCACTAAGCTGTCCGTATGGCGACTTTGGTGCTGCTGCGGCATGGTGAGAGCGAGTGGAACGCTAAGGGTCTGTTCACCGGATGGGTGGACGCGGGGCTCTCGGCCAAGGGCGAGGAGGAGGCGCGGCGCGGCGGGCAGCTGCTGCTCGACGCCGGAGTGCGGCCCGACGTGGTGCACACCTCGGTGCTGACCCGGGCCATCCAGACCGCCAACCTCGCGCTCGGCGCCGCCGACCTGCTCTGGCTGCCGGTCACCCGGTCGTGGCGGCTCAACGAGCGCCACTACGGCGCGCTGCAGGGCAAGGACAAGGCGCAGACCCGCGCCGAGTTCGGCGACGAGCAGTTCATGCTCTGGCGCCGCTCCTATGACACCCCGCCGCCTCCGATCGCCGACGACGACGAGTTCTCGCAGCTCGGCGACGCGCGCTACGCGTCGCTCCCGAACGAGCTGCTGCCGAGGACCGAGTGCCTCAAGGACGTCGTCGAGCGCATGCTCCCCTACTGGTACGACCAGATCGTGCCGGACCTGTCGGCGGGCCGGACCGTCCTGGTCGTCGCGCACGGCAACTCCCTGCGGGCGCTGGTCAAGCACCTCGACGGGATCGGCGACGACGAGATCGCCGCTCTCAACATCCCCACCGGCATCCCGCTCCGCTACGAGCTGGACGACGACTTCCGGCCGGTCGCCAAGGGCGGCCTGTATCTCGACCCCGAGGCCGCCGCGGCCGCCATCGAGGCCGTGGCCAACCAGGGCAAGTAGGGGCCTAGGCCGTACGGCGGGCGGGCCCGCGCGGAGCGGGCGACAGGGACGCGACAGAGACACAGAGACGCGCCGGACACAGAGACAGCGACGCGACAGAGACGGAGAAGGGCCCGCCGGTCGGCGGGCCCTTCTCCTCTTCTCAGGGCTTCTCGGGGGTTATTGGGGTTCTCGGGGGTTCTTGGGGCGGTTTCTCGTAATGGTCGGGTTTCTGGGCGGCCGGGGCTTTCCGGGCCTTCCGGAGGTCTCCCGCCGGGTCTCAGCGGGCCCCCGCGGCTCCGGGAGGCGGCCCCAGGGGGCTCACAGAGTGTCGAGGTCCTGCGTCCGGGAGCCGGTCACCAGGTAGACCACGTCCTGGGCGACGCGGACCGCGTGGTCGGCGTAGCGCTCGTAGTAACGGCCGATCAGCGTCACGTCGATGGCCGGCTCGACGCCGTACTTCCAGTCCTCGTCCATCAGGATCTTGAACAGCCTGCGGTGCAGCTTGTCCATCGCGTCGTCGTCGGCCTCGAGCTCCAGGGCCGACTCCACGTCGCGCGAGGCGATGCAGCTGCCCGTCTTGGTGATCAGGCGTTCGGCGATCTGGCCCATCTCCAGGATGGTGGAGCGGATCTCCGGGGGGATCGCCGAGTCCGGGTGGCGCAGCCGGGCGACCTTGGCGACGTGCTCGGCCAGGTCGCCCATCCGCTCCAGGTCGGTGCCCATCCGCAGGGCCACGATGATCATCCGGAGGTCCACGGCCACCGGCTGCTGCCGGGCCATCAGATCGAAGATCGACGCCTCGATCTCCGCGAAGATCCGGTCGACCTCCTCGTCATGGGAGATGACGCTCTCCGCGAGCTGGAGGTCGGAGTCGAGCAGGGCGGTGGTGGCCCGGGAGATCGCCGACCTCACCAGACGGGTCATCTCGACCAGCCGGTCTGTGAGGGCATCGAGTTCTTCGTGGTAGACGTCGCGCATGAGCCTCAACGTACGCGCGCGACAGTGAACGAACCTCGACCGTAAAGTGAACTTTGTGGGAAAGGCGACGGTCACGCCCTCGTGAGCTGCCTGAACGGTTGAACCCGCGCCTACCATCAAGGGCGTGAAGCCGACAGGAGGACCACGTGAGTGAGCTGGTGGCGAGTCTGGCCGCACTGGCCGGCTTCGTCGTGGGAGCGTTGGCCGTGATGGTCGTCCGCCAGAACGTGGGACAGCGACGGATGATGACGCCGGTGGACGGCGTCGAGCCCGGTGCGCTGCCCCAGGGTGTCGCCTCGGTGCTGGCCGTGCTGCCGTCCTCGGCGGTCGTGCTCGACAAGGAGGACCGGGTGCTGCGGGCCAGTTCGGCCGCGCGGGCGTTCGGCCTGGTCAGAGGTGACCACATGATGGCGGCCGAACTGCTCGCGCTGGCCAGGCAGGTACGCAGGGACGGCGAGATCCGTGAGAGCGAGATCGAGGTGGCCGGGCACAAGTTCGGCCAGGAGTCGACCAACTTCGCGGTCAGGGTCGCCCCGCTGGGGTCGCACGGCCAGGTGCTCGTGCTCGCCGAGGACCAGACCGAGCACCGGCGCGTCGAGGCGGTCCGCCGCGACTTCGTCGCCAACGTGAGCCACGAGCTCAAGACGCCGGTGGGCGCGCTGTCGCTGCTGGCCGAGACCATCCAGGACGCCGCCGACGACCCCGAGGCGGTCACCCGCTTCGCCGGGCGCATGCAGCACGAGGCCGCCCGCCTCACCTACCTGGTCCAGGACCTCATCACGCTCTCCAGGATCCAGGGGGCCGAGCCCATCCCCACCCCGGGGCCGGTCCCGATCGACGAGGCCGTGCACGAGGCCATCGACCGCTGCAACACCACGGCGGCGGCCAAGGACATCACGCTCGTCGCCGGCGGCGCCGAGGGGCTGCAGGTCTGGGGTGACGACGAGCTCCTGGTCACCGCGCTGCGCAACCTCATCGACAACGCGGTCGCCTACAGCCCCGAGCACACCCGGGTCGTGGTCAGCGCGCGCGCGGCGGGCGCCCACACCGAATCCGTCGAGATCAGCGTGAGCGACCAGGGGATCGGCATCCCCGAGAGCGCGCAGGAGCGGATCTTCGAGCGCTTCTTCCGCGTCGACGCCGCCCGCTCGCGCGCCACCGGCGGCACGGGTCTCGGCCTGGCCATCGTCAAGCACGTCGCCGCCGCCCACAACGGCGCGGTCACGGTGTGGAGCAAGGAAGGCTCGGGCTCCACCTTCACTCTCCGCCTGCCCGCCTTCGGCGGCATGGCGGTAGCCGTACCCGGTACCACCACCATCCCCCTGGAGGCCGCGCAGTGACTCGCGTGCTTGTTGTCGAGGACGAGGAGTCGTTCTCCGACGCCCTGTCGTACATGCTGCGCAAGGAGGGCTTCGAGGTCGCGGTCGCGGCCACCGGCCCCGAGGCGTTGGACACCTTCGACCGTAACGGCGCCGACCTGGTGCTGCTCGACCTGATGCTGCCCGGCCTGCCCGGCACCGAGGTCTGCCGCTCCCTCCGCCAGCGCTCCAACGTCCCCGTCATCATGCTCACCGCGAAGGACAGCGAGATCGACAAGGTCGTCGGGCTGGAGCTCGGCGCCGACGACTACGTGACCAAGCCGTTCTCCTCAAGGGAGCTGGTGGCCCGCATCCGCGCGGTGCTGCGCCGTCAGGGCGACGTGGAGGAGGTGGAGTCGGCCGTGCTGGCCGCCGGACCGGTCCGGATGGACGTGGACCGGCACATCGTCGCGGTCCGCGGCCAGCAGGTGCAGCTCCCCCTGAAGGAGTTCGAGCTGCTGGAGGTCCTGCTGCGCAACGCCGGCCGGGTGCTCACCCGCGGCCAGCTCATCGACCGGGTCTGGGGCGCCGACTACGTGGGCGACACCAAGACCCTGGACGTGCACGTCAAGCGGCTGCGCGCCAAGGTCGAGTCCGACCCTTCCAACCCGCGCTGCATCCTCACCGTCCGCGGGCTGGGCTACAAGTTCGACCCGGCCGAGGACTGAGGGCCTCCTGGACACGGAAAAGGGGGGTGTACGGCCTTGCGGGCCGTACACCCCCCTTCCTGTCTGTCCGAGGGCCTCACGCCTTGCCTGAGGCCCTCACACGCGTTGTCCGAGGCCCGCACGCGCGTGCGGGCGGGCCCCCTTTCGGGGTCGGCCCCGGCGTGCCGGGCTGCTCAGTGGTCGCTACCGGCGTGCTGGGCTCTCGGCGGTCGCCCCCGGCGTGTCCGGCTGCTCAGTGGTCGCCCTCGGCGTGTTCCTCGGTGGCGGAGGGCGTAGGCGTCGGCGTCGGGGCCGCGGTGGCGCCCGGAGCCTGCGGGAGCTGGGCGAACTCACGGCTGCGGGTGATGACCGGGATGTTGAGGGGGATGAGGCCCGCGTTGGCGAACTGCAGCTGCACCGGGATGCTCTCGCCGCCCCGGAGCGGCTTCTTGAGCCCCTCGATCGTGATCGCGGGCGTGGGCTTGCCCACGCTCACGCGCTGTTCGGCGGGGAGGTCGACCGCTGCGGTGACCTTGGCGGTGCCGAGGGCGGGGTCGACGCCGATGCCGAGGAGCCTGTCGGGGCCCTTGTTGGTGTTCACCACCGACAGGTAGAGCGGCGTCGTGCCACCGGCCGGCAGCGTCGCGCCGGAGTCGGGGCCCAGGAAGAAGGCCTGGGAGATGTCGATCCCCTGGACCTTGACGGTGAGCGCCTCGGTCGGGGAGTAGGGCTTGTTGGTAATCGCGTCGAATCCGGCACCACAGCCGGCCAGGACCGGGGCGGCTGCGAGGAACGCGGCGGCGGCGATCGCCCAGTGACGGCTGTTGCGGGTCACGGTGCGAGTTCTCCTTGTCACACAAGAGGTAGGGCAGAGCCAACCCTATCCGTGGTCTTTGCCGGGTTTTCCGGCGGCCCACCTGATCGTCGGGAGGCGGGGAGCGCAGGTCATAGGCGCTTTTCTCACCCTTGATTCATACAGGCGGGCGCTTGTCAAGCCTTAAAATGCCGCTTTGACCTGCAGTTATGGTGATTTCACTGTTCCGGGAGGCTGTGGATACGTGGTACTCTTGAGTACAGCGGAAGGGGTACTTGTCACATGACTTTCCAGGTCGGCGACACTGTCGTCTACCCCCACCACGGGGCTGCTCGGATCGAGGCAATCACGACCCGGACCATCAAGGGTGAGGAAAGGACCTACCTGGTTCTCAAGGTCGACAAGGGCGACCTTACCGTCCAGGTGCCGGCTGACAACGCCGAACTCGTGGGTGTTCGCGATGTCGTCGGCCAAGAAGGCCTTGAGCGCGTTTTCGACGTGCTTCGCATGCCTCACACCGAAGAGCCCACGAACTGGTCCCGCCGCTACAAGGCCAACCTGGAGAAGCTGGCGTCCGGTGACGTCAACAAGGTGGCCGAGGTCGTTCGCGACCTGTGGCGACGAGACAAGGAACGCGGGCTCTCCGCAGGAGAGAAGCGGATGCTGGCCAAGGCCCGGCAGATCCTGGTCAGCGAGCTCGCGCTCGCCGAGAAGACCAACGAGGACAAGGCCGAAGCCCTGCTCGACGAGGTTCTCAACTCCTGAACACGACATTTCCACGGGTGGGCGTCGGAGTCGACGTCCACCCGTTCGCATCCGGCCGCGAGTTGCATCTCGCGGGCCTGTACTGGCCGGGCGAGACGGGTCTCTCCGGTCACTCCGACGGCGACGCCGCCGCCCACGCCGCCTGTGACGCGCTGCTGTCGGCGGCGGGTCTTGGCGATCTCGGCGGTCTGTTCGGCACCTCCGACCCTCGATGGGCAGGAGCCTCCGGCGCCGCCCTGCTGGAGGAGACCGCCCGGAAGGTCCGCGCCGCCGGTTTCGAGATCGGCAATGTGGCCGTCCAGGTGATCGGGAACCGGCCGAAGCTGGCACCCCGCCGTACGGAGGCCGAGAAGGCCCTCAGCGCGGCCGTGGGCGCCCCGGTGAGCGTCAGCGCCACCACGACCGACGGCCTGGGGCTCACCGGGCGCGGCGAGGGCGTGGCGGCCATGGCGACCGCGATTGTGGTGAACCTGCTGCCGGGTTCAGGCGTCATCTAATACGGAACGCGAAAGCGTTCCGGCGGGCGGCGTGTAATGCTCGTCGGCACATTCAGGTGGTGGCCCGTTTACTGGCGCGGTACGGGCCACCCCTTTTTTATCGAATGATCTGTGAATGCCCTGGGTAGCTCCCTATTGACCATGTCTCGTCACCGGGGGAGCAAGGCATGATTGGATCGATTATTTCCGCGATCGTCATCGGGGCCATCGTCGGAGCTCTGGCACGTCTTATCATTCCGGGGCGGCAGAACCTCTCGATCGGGGTGACGCTCGTCGTCGGAATCGTCGCCGCGCTCGTCGGCACGCTCATCGCCGCCCTGCTCGGCATCGCCAATACGCGGGGGATCGACTGGTGGGAGCACATCATCCAGCTCGCGCTGGCGGTGCTCGGCGTGCTGCTCGTCGTCCAGATGCGCGCCGGCAAGGCGCGCTGAGCCGAAATTTTGCCGTCTCCAGGAATATCCCTGACCTAGGGGGTAGCCACCTCCTTGTGAGAGTGAAGGGCTCACCTCACTTCACTGGGAGGTTGACATGACTATCGAGTCCATCCTCGGGGCCATCGTCATCGGCGCCGTCATCGGCGCAATCGGTCGTCTCCTGCTTCCCGGTAGGCAGGCGATCGGATGGATCCTGACCATCGTCGTCGGCATCGTCGCGGCTCTCATCGGCACCGCGATCGCCCAGGTTCTCGGCGTCGCGACCACCAACGGCATCGACTGGATCGAGCTCGTCATGCAGGTCGTCCTGGCGATCGTCGGCGTCGGCCTGGTCGCCGGGCTGAAGCGGTCCAGGGTCTAGACAGCGGGGTGAACCACCCCGACGACCTCGCCGAGGCCCCAACTGAACGCCCTCCGGTCCGGAGGCGGACGCGGTGACGCCCACGACGTCCCCGTCCTCCAGCAAGGCCCGCTCGGCCCCGTCAGACGTGCCGAGCGGGTCCCGGCCGTTCCAGGTCGGCCCGGGAGACACACCGGTCCGGCCGCCGGCCGATCCCGGCACGGGCCCGGAGGTGAGCAGATCGCCGGTCCGCAGCGGGGCGCCGCTCACCGATGTGTGAGCGAATAGCTGCGGGCCGGTCCAGCACCGGGCGGAGAACGCCGCCGGGACACGGCCGGCTCCGCCCGCGACGATGATGCCCGGCCCACGGCCGCCACGGCCGCCCGGCTTACTGAACCGGGCTCCAGGCAGGGCGGCGGGGGATCCAGGGCGGTGGTCCCGGGCGGTGGTCCCGTCGGGACCGTCTCCGGCCGTGCGGCTCTGGGGTCAGCTCCTCCAAGGCCCCGGAACTGACCCCAGAGCCGCACGGCCGGCATCCCCGGCACCACCCACGCTGACGCCCTGCCGTACGGGCCCAGGGGCACCATGCCGGCGCCTTGCCGTACGGCCGGCGGGGATCCGAGCCGCCCTGCCGTATGGGCCCACGGGCGCCATGTTGGACGCCCTGCCGTAGGGCCGGCGAGCATCCCGAGACGTCTCGCGGTATCGGTGCGCGACCACCATGCTGGACGCCCTGCCCTACGGCAGATGGGCATGCCGAAACCCCTGCCGTACCAGCCCACGGGCGCCATGGCGGACGCCCTGCCGTAGGGTCGGCGGGCATCCCGAGACCACCGCCGTACCGGTCCACGGGCACTCCGAGACGCCCTCGTGCCCGCCTGGTCCCCGGTCCGGGGCAGGGGTGGTGCGGGCCGGGGTCAGGCCCTCATTCCTCCGTTGGCGTGGGCGTGGAGCACGGTCGGGGCAGGTTTTCACTCCTCCGGTGGCGTGGGCGTGCTGCGCATCCGCCCGGAGGGCGGCGCGGCCGCCTCCCCGCCCTTCCCATCTTTCTCGTCCTTCTCGTCCTTTCCGTCTGCCCCGTGCCCGGCCGCCGTCTCCGCGCCGTCCTCGTCGTGTGGACCGGGCACGTCGGCCGCCGCCGCGGCGCGCTCCTCATGGTCGGCGGCCTCGGCGCCGTGCGCGGGATCCGGGTCCGGAGCCGAGTCAGAGGACTGGGCGGAGGACCGGGAAGGGGACGGCTCCCCGGCTATCGTGCGGATCGGCTGGGTGTCGGCGTCGAGGTCGCCGACCTCGGCCTCCGGTTCCCGCGCGGGCTCCGCGCCCGCGTCCCAGGTCTCCACCCGCTCGCTGACCCGGCTCTCGGGCTCGGGCTGCTCCGGTACGGCGGGGCGGGGCGGGTGGACGAGCAGATCTCCCTGACGGGGCCGGACCAGATCGCCCCAGCGCATGGGCTTGGCGGGTCCGGGAGCCGGGGCGGGGGCGCCGGGGGCCTCCGGAAGCTCGTCGACCTCGGGGGTCTCCGGCGCGGGGGTGGGGCCGACCACCGGCTCGGTGGGCGGGAGGTCGTGGTGCGGGACGGACTCCAGCGGAGGGGCGGCCTGCGGGTCGAGCGCGACCTCGACCGAGGGATGCTGACCGGGCTGGACCGGCAGGGCCGGCTGGGCGGGTTGGGCGGACTGGTCCGGCCGGGCCGGCGGTGCGGGCCGCGTCCGGGCGGACCGGTCCGGCTGGGCCGGGTATTCCGCGGTCGGCAGGTCCGCCTCCGGGAACGGCACGATGTCACGGCCGTGGCCCGCCGACGCCGCGTCGGCGGCGGTCCGCCGGGCGGCGGCGTGCTTGATCAGCAGGAGCCAGAGCCACAGGGCGAGGAGCAGCATCACCCATGGGGCGACGGCCACCACCACGGCCGCCTGCCGGGCGTCCACCGTGGCCCGTACGGCCGTGGTCACCTCGGCGGCGGCCGCGGCGGCGAACAGCAGTGTCAGGACCACCCCCGCCTGCAGGCGGACCAGCCACCGCCCGCCCCGCAGCAGCAGCACACCGATCATCGCGATGGCGAGCAGCGCGTCGAAGGCCGCCGGATAGAGGTAGTCGAAGCGCGGGTCGGCCTCGCCGGCGAGGGCGAGGGCGCGCAGGTCCTGGAAGGAGAGCACGCACGCGGCGGCGGTGAGCCCGGCCACGCCGACTCCGGCGACGGCGATCCCGGCGCGGCGCAGGGCCACGGCGGCCCGGCTCGGCTCGGCGGGCTGGGACGGGGCGGGGGACGGGCGGGAGACCGAGCCTGCCGCCGCGGGGGATTTGACGTCCATGGCGCTTCGAGCCTACAGAATCGGCACCTGGCATGATCGATGGAGCCAAGTTGGGATTGGGGAGAGACATGCCAGAACTGTCCGCTGATGTGCGCACGCTTTTCGACGGGGCGAACTTCGCCACCGTGACGAGCCTGAACGCCGACGGCAGCCCGCAGGCCAGCGTGGTCTGGGTGAAGACCGACGGCGACGACATCGTGTTCTCCACGGTCAGGGGGCGGCGCAAGGACCGCAATTTCGCGCGTGACCCGCGGACCACGATCGTGGTCGTCGACCACGCCAACCCCTACCGTTACGCGGAGGTGCGCGGCAAGGTCACCGTGACCGAGGACCCCACCGGCGGGCTCATCGACGAGCTGTCGCACAAATACACCGGCAAGTCCTGGGCGGAGGCGCACCCGGGAGTTGAGCGGCTGATCGTGCGCGTCATACCCGAGCGGGTCTACCTGCGAGGATGATCCGACACAGGGCGCCGGGCGCGGTCGATCCGTCAAGAGACCAAGGGTGAGCCGTCGAGACGCCGGGGCCTGTTCCGTCAAGAGGCCGGGTGGCATTCGCCGTTAATGACTACAAAAGACACCCCTGGGCAACTTCAACGTCTCGTAACCCGGCTTATGAGGCCAGGTAAGGCGTTAGCCTTTCCTTCGTGAGCCTGCACCTATACGACACCAGCGTACGTACGGTCCGCGAATTCGTCCCGGTCGAGCCCGGCCGGGCGTCGATCTACCTGTGTGGCGCGACCGTGCAGGCTCCCCCGCATATCGGGCACATCCGCTCCGGCGTCAACTTCGACGTGCTGCGCCGCTGGATGACCCGTTCGGGCTACGAGGTGACCTTCTGCCGGAACGTCACCGACATCGACGACAAGATCATCAGGGTCGCGGCGGACGAGGGCGTGCCCTGGTTCGTCGTCGCCGAGCGCAACCAGCGCGCCTTCACCTGGGCCTACGAGGTGCTCGGCTGCCTGCCGCCGACCGTCGAGCCGAGGGCCACCGGCCACGTGCCCGAGATGATCGAGCTGATGGAGCGGCTGATCGCCGCCGGCCACGCCTACGCCGCCGGGGGCGACGTCTACTTCGACGTGATGTCCTACGCCGACCGCTACGGTTCGCTGTCCAACCAGCGGCTCGAGAACCTGCGGGCCGCCGGTGACACCGACACCGACACCTGCAAGCGGGACCCGCGTGACTTCGCGCTGTGGAAGGGCGAGAAGCCCGGCGAGCCGACCTGGCCGACCCCGTGGGGCCGTGGCCGTCCCGGCTGGCACCTCGAATGCTCCGCCATGGCGACGAAATACCTCGGGGGGACCTTCGACATCCACGGCGGTGGCGTCGACCTGATCTTCCCGCACCACGAGAACGAGCTGACCCAGTCGCAGGCCGCCGGTGACGGCTTCGCGCGCTACTGGATGCACAACGGCATGCTCAAGATCGGCGCGGAGAAGATGAGCAAGTCGCTCGGCAACTCCCTGCTGATCCCCGAGGTGACCAAGAAGGTCCGCCCGGTCGAGCTCCGCTACTATCTCGCGGCCCCTCATTACCGCTCGTCCATCGACTACTCCGAGGAGGCGCTGGCCGAGGCCGCCGCGGCCTACCAGCGCATCGAGGGCTTCGTCACCCGTGCGGCCGAGGTCATCCACGACGTCGACGCGCACGCGCCGCTGCCCCAGGCGTTCGTGGACGCGCTCGACGACGACCTGGGCACCCCGCAGGCGCTCGCCGTGGTGCACGAGGTGGTCCGCGAGGGCAACGTCGCGCTGGCGCAGGGCAACAAGGAACAGGTCGCCAGGTTGCTGGCCGAGACGCAGAACATGCTCGACGTGCTCGGGCTGGACCCGCGCTCGGAGCAGTGGCGCTCCTCGGGCGGGGACGCGGGCCTGCGCTCGACGGTGGACGCGCTGGTCAGCGTGGCCCTGGAGCAGCGTCAGGCGGCCCGCAGCCGTAAGGACTTCGCCGCGGCCGACGGCATCCGCGACCGGCTCGCCGGAGCCGGGATCCTCGTGGAGGACACCCCCCAGGGTCCTCGCTGGGAGCTTTCGCGGTAAAAGCAGGCCGTACCCTAGACAGCATGGCTGGTGGGGGTAGAGGGTCCGGGCGACCCGCGAAGAAGAAGAGTCCGACCAAGGGCACGGGCGGCAACGTCCGCCGTGGCCTGGAAGGCAAGGGGGCGACCCCGCCGGCGCACATGCGGCACTGGCACAAGGACAAGGCGCGCGCCGAGCGGATCGAGCGCGAGGAGCGGGGCGGCCGGCCCTCCTCCCCGCGCACCCCGGTCCGCAGCAAGCGGAGCGAGGACGCCCCCGAATACATCGGGGGCCGCAACCCCGTCGTCGAGGCGCTGCGGGCCGGGGTGCCGGCGAGCACGCTCTACGTCGCCCTGCGCATCGACAACGACGACCGGGTCAAGGAGTCCGTCCGGATCGCCGCCGACCGCGGCATCGCGATGCTGGAGGTCGGCAGGGAGAAGCTCGACCGTCTGACCGAGGGCGCGATCCACCAGGGGCTGGCCCTGCAGATCCCCCCCTACGAATACGCCCACCCCGAGGACCTGGTCGGCATCGCCCAGGATGCCGCCGAGGTGCCGCTGATCGTGGCCCTCGACGGCGTCACCGATCCGCGCAACCTCGGCGCCATCGCCCGCTCCGCCACCGCCTTCGGCGCCCACGGGCTGGTCGTCCCCTCCCGCCGTTCGGCCGGGGTGACGGGCGGCGCCTGGAAGACCTCCGCGGGCACGCTGGCCAACATGGCGGTCGCCCGCGCGGCCAACCTGACCGCGACCCTGCGCGAATACCGCGAGGCCGGCCTGTTCGTGATCGGCCTCGACGGCGAGGGCACGGTCGACATCGGCGACGCCAACCTCCTCGACGGCCCGCTGGTCGTCGTCGTGGGGTCGGAGGGCAAGGGCCTGTCCCGCCTGGTCCGCGAGTCCTGCGACCTGGTCGTCCGCATCCCCATGAACGCCGCGGCCGAGTCCCTGAACGCGGGCGTCGCCGCCGGTGTCGCCCTCTACGAAGTGGCCCGCCACCGCCGCCGCTAGGCCCTGTCCCGCGGATCCCCGCCACCGCGGATCCGCGGAACTCGCCCGTTCTTTCCGACTCCTCCGCTCAGCTCGGTGACGTCCGGGGCATAAGCCGACTACACTCATCAGGCGACCATGCCGACGTAGCTCAATCGGCAGAGCATCTGTCTTGTAAACAGAAGGTCAGGGGTTCGATTCCCCTCGTCGGCTCGCAGTGAAGAAGGCCCCTGAACAGGTATTACGCCGTCAGGGGCCTTCTCTTTGCCCGTATGATTTCCCGATCTTGCTAACACCTTTGCCAACAGCGGGAGGCTCGGTGGCTCTGGAGGAGCGCCCAGGCACGTGGACCTATGATCCGGAAGCCGAGGGCACCTATGTCTACCTGCGCGGCCCGATCCCTCCAGGCGGCGCGGTGCGGACGGTCACGGCGGACGGCGCGATGGTGAACTTCGATCTGGACGAGGATGGCAAGGTGATCGGCATCGAGATCCTCGCCGCATGGCCCGGGG
Organism: Streptosporangium brasiliense; assembly: GCF_030811595.1. Lineage (NCBI taxonomy): Bacteria > Bacillati > Actinomycetota > Actinomycetes > Streptosporangiales > Streptosporangiaceae > Streptosporangium > Streptosporangium brasiliense. The sequence goes on along the minus strand of NZ_JAUSRB010000002.1, from coordinate 776,999 downwards.
AGTAGTGGAGGAGCCCGGACATGAGCAAGGACTCTCCCGATGCAGGAGAGTCCTTGGGGGCGAAGATCTCAGTCCGAGTCCTTGACGGCCCGTATCACCTGAGCCCTTTTGGACCGGTCGAGACCCGCGGCGCCGGATAACCCTGGCTGGAGCCGGATAACCCCGGCTGGAAAGGTGAGACATCACGGCCGCCTCGGCGGACGCGTCACCGCCGTCCCGATAGCGGCGCAGCACCCATGCGTCGTCGACCACGAACACGTCCGCGGTGCGGCCGTCCACAGGTGTGGACGGACATGAAGTTCTCCCGCTGGGCGGCCACGCGCGTCTTGGTACACGGTCGGATCCTGGGCCCCGGTGCGGGTAGCGGGAGGGCGCGCCCGCCCCGGTCGATTCCCGGCCGCAACGCTACGGACCGGGCCGGAAACCGATTTCTCGCTGCTCAGAGCAGATCTGCCCCAGGCGGATCGGGTCGACGCCGATCCGGGTCGCCTCACATGATGGACGCATGGGTGAAGAATCGAAACTTCCACTGTTCAGCGCGCAGGTAAGACGTCAGCTTTACGAGCAGCGTGTTCTCGTTCTCGACGGCCCTCTCGATGATGACAACGGGACGTTGCTCGCCACGCAATTGATAGCGCTCGCCACGCAGGACGCGGCGACCGATATCGCATTGTGGATTCACTCCCCGGGCGGATCGGTCCCATCGATGCTCGCGATCCGTGACGTCATTCGACTCGTCCCCTGTGACGTGTCGACCCTCGTGCTGGGCATCGCCTACAGCGCCGGGCAATTCTTGCTGTCATCGGGTGCCCGGGGGAAGCGCCGCGCCCTGCCGCACGCACGTGTCCTGATGCACCAAGGCTCGGCCGGGATCGGCGGCACCGCGGTCGACATCGAACTGCAGGCCGGCGACCTTCGGCATACTCGCGACACGGTGCTCGGTCTTATCGCCGAGGACACGGGCCAGTCCGTGGAGCGCATATTCGAGGATTCTCTGCACGATCGCTGGTTCACGGCGCAGGAGGCACTGGACTACGGCTTCATAGACGCAATCGTCCAGAGCTTCGACGAAATCGCGCCGCACAATCGCCCGCGGCTCGGATTCGGCGTCACCGAAGGAGTGGGCCAGTGACCACGTACACGATCCCCAACGTCATCGCCCGGAATCCTCGTGGCGAGCGGATCATGGATGTCTACTCGCACCTGCTCACCGAGCGGATCGTCTATCTGGGAACCGCGATCGATGCGGGCGTCGCGAACGCGCTCGTCGCGCAGCTTATTTTTCTGGAGTCAGACAACCCCGATGCCGAAATACAGTTCTATATCAACTGTGAAGGCGGGGACCCGAGCGCAATGCTCGCGATATACGACACCATGCGCTACATCCGCCCGCGGGTCGCGACAACCTGTGTTGGACAGGCCATCGCGGTGGGTGCCGTCCTTCTCGCCGCGGGTGCCGAAGGAAAACGCTCCGCTCTCCCGCACGCACGGGTGATCCTGCACCAACCGGCCGCTCAGGGGCGCGGGACGATCCCCGACCTCATCTTGCAGGCCGACGAGGTCGTGCGTGTCCGGGCAGACATCGAGCGCATCCTGTCAAAGCACACGGGCCAGACCATCGAGACCCTACGCGCCGACACCGATCACGATCGCGTGTTCACCGCGGCCGCGGCCTTGGAGTACGGGCTCCTCGATCAGATCATCGAGGAGCACTCATAGGCCCGTGGACGATCCCGACAGGCCGCGCTACGCGGCCAGAGCGTACGCCGAGCAGGTAGCACCTCTCGACGTGCTGCTCTGAGCGGACCGCAAGCTCTCGGCAACGGCAAGGGTCAGATCGATCAGGGTGACATCCAGCGCGCCGGCGACCGCAGCGATCATTTCGCTCGACGGCTCCTTGACGCCTCGTTCCATCTCGGAGAGATACTGCGGCGAGACGCCGGCGCGACGCGCCGTCTCGCTCAACTTCTCGCCCCGCTCGTGACGGAGACCTCTGAGACACTCACCGAGCGCGTGCCGCCACAGCGGCTCACGAGCCGGAGACGGCTTAGGGGCGGTCCGATCGATCGCCAGACGTAGCGGCGGGACAGAGGAGGCCATGCCTCACCATAGGTAGACGGCGCGTCCGAGTTCTGCCTGCTTCGCGCAGAGCGGAACCGTCCCCGCCCCCTCCGTCCCGCCCCTGTGCGACTTGGTCGTCGCGCCCGGCTCACCGCTCGTGTGACCCCCTCGCCGGAGGTGGGCTGGTGAGTGAGGGCATGTCGGAGGGGCCGGCGGATTCCCTGTGACAACATCCCGCCATGCGGCATGCCGAAGTGACAACATCCCGCCATGAGGCATGCCGAACTGATCGAATTACGGCGCGAGATCCACCGGCACCCCGAGCTGGCCGGCGCGGAGCGACGTACCGCGGCCCTGGTCGCCGACGCCCTGCGCGGAGCGGGCCTGGATGTCCGGACGGACGTGGGCGGGCACGGTGTGGTGGCGATCCTGGACGCCGGGGACGGGCCCGCGATCGGCTACCGGGCCGACCTGGACGCGGTCGCCGTGCCGGGTGGGGCGGCCCACCTGTGCGGGCACGACGTGCACACCGCGATCGGGGTGGGCGTCGCGCGGGCCCTGACGCGCGAGCAGACCTCAGGCCGGGCGGTCTTCTTCTTCCAGCCCGCCGAGGAGACCTGCGAGGGCGCCCGTGCCATGATCGGCGACGGTGCCCTGGACCCGGTCCCGCCGCGGGAGGTCTACGCGCTGCACTCCTGGCCGTTGCCCGTCGGGAAGTTCGGGGTGGCGCCCGGGTTCGGGTATCCGGGTCAGGACATCTTCCGGATCGAGGGCCTGTCGCCCGAGGAGGCGCGGCGGTTCGAGAGCCTGATCGAGGGCCTGTCGACGGTGACCCCGCCGGCCGGCCCCGACGACCTCGCCCGACTGGCGGGAGACCTGCAGACCCCCGACGGCCCGCTGGCGAGCTTCGTCCACGCCCAGGTCCACCGCGAGGAGGACGCCGTGCAGGGCTGGGTGCGGGCCTGGCCCGACAGCCGTTACGAGGAGATCCGGACGCTGCTCCGCTCGCAGGCCGGGCCACGCGTACGGTTCCTCGGACGCCACCCGACCCTGGTCAACTCACCGGAACACGCGCTGGCCGGCGCGCGCCACCTGAACGCCACTGTGTTCCACGCGTCCTATCCCTTCAGCGGGGAGGATTTCGGGCTGTTCCTGGAACGGGCGCCGGGAGCGATGTTCTTCTTCGGAGTGGGCGAGCAGGGGGTTCCGCACGCCTCCGACTTCGTGGTGGACGAGAGCGCCATCGGTCTTGGCGTCGACGCGATGACCGGATTCCTGCGCACCCGCAGCGAGCAACTCTCCTTGACCTTCAACGCGTGAACTTTGACCCTCAACGCGTGAACTCATGAGCCCGCGCCACATCCATGGCTGCAACGCGCAGGTCAGCACCGTCCCGGACGGCCGGCTGGTCTGGATCTCATCATCCCGCGCATCGCTCGTCGCGGGATCGAGTCCAGCCGACGCCTGGGCCCGAGCGCCGCGGGGATGTGGCCGGACGTCTCAGTCCGGGGCGACCCGACCGGCCGCACCGGACGCGGCCAGGGGCCCCGGAGCGTTCTCGGGCTCCGGGGCCTCCTCGTGCGCATCGGCTACTACGGGGTGTGCAGGTACCAGCGGCCGTTGCGCAGGAAGCAGTAGGCGCCGTTCTGGGCGCCGCCGTACGCTGACGCCGCCATCGAGCACTGGCGCAGGTCCCAGTAGGGACCGTAGGTGGCCGCCTGCGCCGTGGCGGGGACGGCGAGGGCGGCGGCGAGGGTGGTGAGGGTAAGGGTGACGCCCACGGCTGCGCGGCGGAGCGTGTTCATATGGAAGGTCATGGACCGAACGGTAGAAGCCGCTCCCCTGCCCGGACGTCAAAGTGGTCTTTGATTCCGGGTCATCCGCCAGGGGGACTTTTCGGCCTCAGGGCTTTCGACTCCCGGCTGACGTCGCACCCCCGTCTCGGCCGTGCTGTGACCCGCCGGTCCCGGGCGAGGGGGACGCGGGGGTCCGGCCGCGACGTGGCTCACGCGTCCCCGGGGACCACTCCGTGTCGGGCATACGGATGATCGCGACGCCGACGGCGCCGAAGGCGACCATCAGGATGACCGGGCCGCCGAGGCCCAGGACGAGGTTCCACGCGCTCGCGCCGAAGACCCAGACGACGAGGCCCACGAGCACACTCGCGGGGAACCACCATCCCGCCCGGCCGGAGCGGGCGTACGCGACCGCGATGAGGACCAGCCCCAGGAAGGAGCCGATCAGCCCGGGCATCTGCCAGGCAGCGATCATCGCGGGCTGTGCCGCGTCCTGCATGAGCTTCTCGGCCTGTGCCACCGGCAGGGCCTGGAAGAGGACGATGTCGAAGAAGTCCGAGATCATCAGGGACGAGAAGTTGATGAGGCCGATGACCGCGACCACGCCCGCGATGTTGGCCAGCACCGCGCCCTTGCCCCGTACGAGGTGAACCAGGCCGATCACACCGGGTACGAACAGCACCCAGGCGTAGTGGAGGAGCGTCGCGCTGACACCCACGGCACCCGGGTTGTGCGCGTACGCCAGGGGGTCGTCGACCCCGGGCTTGGAAGGGTCGGTAATCATACCGAGGAGCAGGCAGAGCGGGGCGAGGATGAGGCTCGTGCCCGCGGCGACGCGGCGGAAGGAGCCGGCATTGGAAAGCATGTGGTGGACCGTATGGACCGGTCCTCCGTTCCGTCGTCAAAGCGGTCTTTGATGTGTCGTCCCCCTGCGGACTGATTCCGCCCGCGCTGTCGTAACCGGATGCCGGGGGACGCGTTCAGGAGAGGGACGGCGGAATGGCGCACGTCATGGCCACGGTTACCCTCGGAGGGTGCGCTACCGTCGTCCCCCCACGCCCGTCGACTGGCTCGTCGCGGCGGTCGTGGCCCTGTTCGCGGTCGCGGAGGAGGCCAGCGGACGCCCGATGACCCCCTCCAGGGAGCACTTCTCCCTGTGGATCGCCGCCGGGGGCGTCGCCGCCGTCGGGGTGCTGTTCCAGCGCCGCGCCCCCTTCACGATCCTGGCCGTCTATTCGGCCGCCAACGTGGCGATGCTCGCCCTGTCGTGGGAGAACGGCGCGGCCTGGCAGTTCTACACCCAGCTCGTGCTGCTGTTCACGCTCCTGTCGGAGGTCGGTCCGCGCAGCGCGAAGGCTGCCGCCGGACTGGCCGCGACCGGGGTGTACGTGACCTTCATGATCCTCACCGCGTCGCCTCCGGCCGGATGGGGTGGCGTCGCCGTGGCCCTGGCGATGTGCGCGATCGCGGCGGGGGCGGGCCTGGCCGTACGCCGTCACCGGGTGCTCGCCGTGCAGGCGGCCGAACGGGGGGAACTGCTGGCCCGCGAGGCCGTGTCGCATGAGCGTGCCCGCATCGCCCGCGAACTGCACGACATCGTCGCCCACAGCGTCAGCGTGATGACCCTGCAGACCGCAGGCGTACGGCTGACGCTGCCCGAGGACCGGGAGCGGGACAGGCGGATACTCGCCACGGTGGAGGAGACCGGCCGGGGGGCTCTGGAGGAACTGCATCGCATGCTCGGCCTGCTCCGCGGGCCGCAGGCCGACGAGCCGCCGCGGCAGGTCGGTCTCCACCGGCTGGACGAGCTGTTGGAGCAGGTGCGGTCGGCGGGGCTCGACGTGACGCTCGACACGCAGGGCGATCCGGTGCCGCTGCCCGCCGGGCTTGACCTGTCGGCGTACCGGATCGTCCAGGAGGCGCTGACCAACACGCTCAAGCACGCCGGCCCCACACAGGTGACGGTGAGCGTCGCCTATGACCCGGGGCAGCTCCGGCTGGAGATTCTCGACCGGGGGCCCCGGGAGACGCGTGCGCAGGCGGGGACGTCCGGGAACGGCGGGCACGGCCTGATCGGCATGCGGGAGCGGGTCGCGCTGTTCCAGGGCACGTTCACCGCCGCCCCGCTCCCCTCCGGGGGCTTCGGCGTGCGGGCGGTGCTCCCCCTGTGAACGCCGTGGACGCCGCAGGCGGCCCGGAGCGCTCCGTGTCCCCTTCTCACCCGCCGGCTCCGGCGGACTCCGGGACCTTCGGTGCCGGGGCCGCCGGGGCGGGCGGGATCGGCATCCTGATCGCCGACGACCAGGCGATGATCAGAGCCGGGCTGAGGCTGGTGATCGACTCCCAGCCGGACCTGTCCGTGCTAGGCGAGGCGTCCGACGGGGAACACGCGGTGGAGCGTGTCCGGAGCCTGCGTCCCGACGTCGTGCTGCTCGACATCGAGATGCCCCGGATGAACGGGCTGGAGGCGGCCCGCCGGATCCTCGCCATGCCGCACCCACCGCGGGTGATCATGCTGACGACGTACGACACCGACGAGAACCTCGACAGCTCCCTGCACGCCGGGGTCAGCGGGTTCCTGCTCAAGGCGTCCCCGCCCGAACACCTGTTCGCGGCGGTCCGCAGCGCCGCGCGGGGGGACGTCCTGCTCGACCCCGCCGTGACCGGGCGGGTCGTCGACGCCTACCGCCGTACGGCGCCGCCGGCGCCGCGGGCCACCGGGCTCACCGCCCGGGAGGAGCAGGTGCTGCGTCTGGTGGCGCAAGGACTGTCCAACGCTGAGATCGCCGGCACGCTGTTCATCACCGAGGCGACCGTGAGCACCCACATCAACCGCCTGCTGGCCAAACTCGCCCTGCGCGACCGTGCTCAGGCCGTCCGGTACGCGTACGAGTCGGGCATCGTCCGCCCCGGGGGGCCACTGGACGGCCGGAGCGGCTGAGGCGATCAGGGAACGGACACGGGCGACGTGGAGCGCTCCGTTCGGTAAATCGGTTGGGCGGTAAATCGGTTGGGCCGGACAGGGGCCGCCTGAATAATGCTGCGGGTGTTTACCGATGCCGATGTCGCGGCGCTTTATGACGTGCTCAATCCGTGGAACGCCGAACGGCCGGACTCCGCCTTCTTCGACGACCTGGTGATGTCCGCGCAGGCCGTACTGGATGTGGGATGCGGCACGGGGAGCATGCTGCACCAGGCCCGGGAGATGGGTCACGCCGGGCGGCTGGTGGGACTGGACCCGGACCGGGCGGCGCTGGAGCGGGCCCGGCGGCGGGCCGACGTCGAATGGGTCGAAGGGGTCGCGGCGGACGCGGCCTGGGACCGGGAGTTCGAGCTGGCGACCATGGCCAGCAACGCCTTCCAGTGCTTCGTGACCGATGAGGAGATGCGCTCGTCCCTGGTCGCGATCCGGGCGGCCTTGCGGGAGGGCGGGCGGTTCGTGTTCGAGACGCGCCATCCGCAGGCGAGGGCCTGGGAGGGGTGGAACCCCGGCAACGCCACCGAGGTGGTGGACGGGTCGGGGCGCAGGCTCCGGGTGTCGCACACCGTCGAGTCGGTGGCCGGGGGCGTCGTGTCCCTGACCGAGACGACCAGCGAGGCGGACGGCGAGGTGCTCTGGGTCGATCGGGCAAACCTGCGCTTCCTGGACGTGCCCGAACTGCGCGGGTTCCTGGACGAGGCCGGGTTCGTGGTCGAGGAGCAGTTCGGGGACTGGACGCGCGGGCCGGTCACGGACAGCAGCCGGGTGATCATCATGATCGCCCGGCGGGCCTGAGGACGCACCCGCCGCCGGATCGCGCGGCCGCGGCGTTCCCCGCCGGGAACGGCCCTGTGGAGATCGCCGGGCTTCTGTTACCGTTACCCGCATGAAGCGCGCTGCCATGACGACGACGCCGGAGAGTGTCCCGGCGCGCTGACAGCTGACTTAGTCCGAAGCCCCGGGGCGAGTGCCCCGGGGCTTCGTCTTGCGGTCACTCGCCCGATGTCCGCGAGGAGACCGCGATGCACGACCACCGCAAGCTCGGCCGTGAGCTGGGCCTGTTCGACACCGACCCGCTGATCGGCGCGGGGCTGCCGTACTGGCTGCCCGACGGCGCGGCCGTACGGCACACCCTGGAGGAGTACATCCGCACCGCGGAGCGGCGGGCGGGCTACCGGCACGTGTACTCGCCGGTGCTCGGCAAGCGGGAACTGTACGAGATCTCGGGACACTGGTCGCATTACAGCGACGACATGTTCCCCCCGATGGACCTCGGCGGTGAGCAGGTCGTCCTGCGGCCGAGCCTGTGCCCTCACCACGCGGTGATCTACCGCTCCCGCTCCCACAGCTACCGCGAGCTGCCCCTGCGCATGGCCGAGCTGGGCGGCATGTACCGCTCCGAACTCTCGGGCGTGCTCGGCGGGCTGACCCGCGTCCGGGCCATCCAGCTCAACGACGCGCACATCTTCTGCACCCTGGACCAGGTCGCCGAGGAGGCGCGGGCCGCACTGGAGATGATCCGCCGGGCGTACGAGGCGCTCGGCATCAGCCCGGCCCGCTACCGGCTCTCCCTCCCGGGCCCCGGCGGGAAGTACGTCGCCGCTCCCGAGATGTGGCAGCGGTCCACCGCCCTGCTGACCGAGGTCCTCGACCGCTCCGGCCTGCCCTACGAGGCAGCCGAGGGAGAGGCCGCGTTCTACGGCCCCAAGATCGACGTCCAGGTCGCCGACGGCGCCGGCCGGGAGTCCACCCTGTCCACCGTCCAGGTCGACTTCCACCAGCCCGAGCGGTTCGACCTGCACTACATCGGCGCGGACGGCGCGAAGCACCGGCCGGTCATGGTCCACCGCAGCATCATCGGCAGCGTGGAGCGGGCCGTGGCCCACCTCATCGAACAGCACGGCGGCGCCTTCCCCGCCTGGCTCGCCCCCACCCAACTGGTGATCCTCCCGGTCTCCGAGGCCGAGCTGCCGGACGCCGCGGCGCTCGCCCGGCGATGCGCCGAGCTCGGGCTGCGGGCCGAGCTCGCCGGGCCGGAACGCGGCAGCCTGGGCGCCCGCGTCCGGGAGGCCCGCCTTGTGCCCTACCAAGCCGTCATCGGCGCCAGGGAGGCCGCCGACGGCCACGTCGCCCTGCGCCTGCGTGACGGACGCCGCCTCGACCCGCGGCCCGCCGCTGACGCCCTCACCCGCATCGGCGCCCTCGTCGAGGCGCACAGCGCCGACCTGTGGGACGGCGCCGCCCGCGCATAACGGGCGGCACGGCGGGTGACCAGCCGACATGACGTGGATGATGGCCGGGCAGGCCGCTTGACATGACGTGGATGGAGGAATGCTCTCATCATGTCAAGCGTCGGTGGCATGGCAGCGCAGCCTGTCCGGGCCGTTCAGCGGATGACGCGGCGGGTGCGGCGGCTGGCCGAGCGGACGCCGCCGCAGCGGGAGCGCCATGTCGACCTGCTGCGCGCCGTCGCGATCACGGCGGTCGTCGTCGGGCACTGGCTGGTGATCTACGTGGCCCGCGACGGCACGGGCTTCCAGGGCGGGAACATCCTTGAGGTCGCCCCGTGGACCCGTCCGCTGACCTGGCTGTTCCAGGTGATGCCCCTGTTCTTCCTGGTCGGCGGCTTCGCGAACGCCGCGTCCTTCGTCTCCCACCTCGGGCGGGGCGGCAACGCCACGGGCTGGGTGCTGGGCCGGACCGCCCGGCTGCTGCGCCCGACGACGATTTTCCTGGGTGGGCTGACGGTGGCGGCCGTGACGGCCGGGCTCCTGGGGGCCGCGCCCGCCCTGATCGGCGCGGCGGTCTGGCTGGCCGGGATCCCGCTGTGGTTCCTGGTCGCCTACCTCGCCGTGATGGTCCTCACCCCGCCGATGTACGCCCTGCACCGGCGGGCGGGTCTGGCCGTACCGATCGTCCTGGCGGTCCTGGTCGGCGTGGGCGACCTGGCCCGTCTGGTGCTGAAGGTCCCCTATGTGGGTCAGGCGAACTACCTGCTCGGCTGGCTGGCCGTGCACCAGCTCGGCTTCGCCTGGCAGGACGGGCGCCTGCCGTCCCGGCGGAGCGTGGCTCTGCCGATGGCGGCGGCCGGGGCCGTCATCCTCGTGCTCCTCACGGTGGTCGGCCCCTATCCGGTCAGCATGGTGGGGTTCGGGGAGAAGATAGAGAACACCTCTCCGCCCACGCTGGCCCTCCTTGCCCTGGCCGTCACCCAGACGGGAATCGCCCTGTGGACGCGGGACCCGGGGAACCGGTGGCTGCGGCGGCCGGGCCCGTGGACCGTCGTGGTGGCGGTCAACATGGTGATCATGACGCTTTTCCTCTGGCACATGACCGCCGTGGTGATCGGCGTCCTGGTGCTCCACGCGACGGCGGTGATGCCCGAGGCCACGCCCGGGTCGGCGTTCTGGCTGCTGCTGCGCGTCCCCTGGCTTACCTGCCTGGCGCTGATCCTCGCCCTTCTCGTCGCGGTGTTCGGGCGGTTCGAGCGGCGTACGGGGCCCCGGGCCGATCCCGTGGGCGCGGTGAGGGGCGTGTGGCCCGCCGCGCTGACGATCGCCGGGGTCGGCGCCGTGCTCGCCGGGCTGCTGTCCCTGGCCCTCGCCGGCCTGGACTACCACGGGGTGACGGGCCTGCCCGTGCGGGTGCTGGCCGCCTACTTCGGCGGTGTCGCCGTCCTGAGGGCCGTCCGCCGGCGGTACGCGCGTCCGGCGCGGGAGTGACCGGGGCGGGCCGGCAGGGCCTCGGTGCTGTCGACCAGTTCGCAGCCGGCCGGGGGAGTCTCCGCACAGGGACTGTCCGCGGCGCTCCCCGGATCGCCGGGAAACACCGGATTCTCGCCCTCGGACCCGTGGGTGGCGATCGGACGGGTGTCGCATACGCTCGCCAGATGGACACCGACCGCTCCGGCGCCCTCCGGACCGTCCGTGACCTCCCGCCCGAACCCCCGGCCGGCGTCCGCCGCCGAGCCCGCCGGCCCGCCGAGACGTCTGGAGCGCGCGTGAGCCCTACCGGCAAGGTCCTCTACGTAATCGTGTGCGCCGCGGGCCCCGCCGCCGGGGTCGGCCGTCTCGTCACGATGGCCCAGGAGGAAGGCTGGGCCGTCCAGATCGTCGCCACCCCGCAGGCACTGGACTTCGTCGACGCCGGCGCGCTGGAGGCGCAGACCGGCCGCCCCGTACGGAGCAGATACCGCAAGCCGGGCGAACCCAAGCCGCCGCGGCCCGACGCCGTCATCGTCGCCCCCGCGACCTACAACACCATCAACAAGAGCGCCCAGGGCATCGCCGACACCTACGCCCTCGGCCTCCTCTCCGAGGCCACGGGGCTGGGCATCCCCGTCGTGGTGCTGCCGTGCCTCAACAGCGCGCTCGCCGCCCGCCTCCCGTTCCGGCACAGCGTCGAGAGGCTGCGGGCCGAGGGCGTGCGGGTGCTTCTGGGCCCTGGGGAGTTCGAGCCGCACGGCCCCGACTCGGGGGACGATCGCACCGACACCTATCCGTGGGGGCTCGCCCTCGCCGAGCTGAACCGGCTCGCCCGTCCCTCCGGCCGGGGAGCGCCGTCGCCGGAGCCGGAGAGCGCGTCCGCGGGCCAGGGAGCTGTCCGCGGGTCAGGGAGGTCGTAGGGGGATCCATCCGTGGATCAGGGAGCTCGGAGGGGGACCCGTCCGTGGGTCAGGGAGCTCGGAGGAGGACTCGTCCGTAGATAGGCCCGTAGGGACACGTCCGCGGGCGGCTCTCCGCCGGGTGGGGCCGGTCATCCGATGCCCATGACCGTCAGCGCCACCGACAGGCCCAGCGCGCCGACCCCGCCGGCCGCGCCGGCGACCGCCGTGCCGCGCCGGTCGGCCAGACCGCGCCGCTGAACGCGGGCGGCCAGGACGAACAGGAGGCCGCCGGCCATGAACCACGGCCCCCACAGGTAGGTGTACCAGCGGATCACCGGCAGGAGCTCCGGCGCGATCCCGGTGCCGTCGAGCTGCAGGAGCAGCCCCTGCACGACGAACAGCCCGCCGTGCCACAGCAGCAGCACCCCGGCGCCCCAGGCGGCGAACTGCAGGAGCCGGCTCATGCCCGTGCCCCAGCGGCGCACCAGGGCGAGCCCCAGCACCCCGCCGACGACCTTGAGCGCGCCGGTGACCCACAGGACCACGATGAACCAGGTGACCCCGTCCTGCACCAGTCTGACCAGCGAGGGGGAGATCGTCGTGGTGGCGCCGGCGGTGCCCCCCAGCGCCCAGTAGAAGCTGGGCAGGGCGAACAGGAACCCCCACGCCGCCGCGCCGTACCCCGCCCATGCCGCGCGGCGCGACCGCGCCGCCGTCGTCCCGTCGACCTGTGAAGCCGTCATACCCCCGATGGTCACGTCAGGTCCCGTCCGGGACCTCCCGCCGTGGGGTGATCTCCCTCCCCCGCCGGAGGGAGGGAGATCACCGGCTCAGGCGCGGTCCCGGACCGCCGCGGCGGTCCGGGACGCCGGCGTCAGGCGGGCTCCAGGCGGGCCACCAGCCGGTAGGAGAACCCCTTGCCGGCCGGGGAGGAGGCGTCGATGTACTGGGTCCCCTCCGTCGGGGTCACCGGGATGCGCAGCAGCAGGTCGTCACCGATGTGGTCGTCCTCCCACACCTCGATCGTGAACGACGCGCCGGGGTAGACCGTCAGGTGGGTGTACGGCCCGGCCGAGCGCGAGGAGGAGCCGGGTGAGCACGCCGAGGCTTCGCTCGTCCACACCCAGCAGGTCCCGACCTTGGTATCGGCCTCGTCGCCGTTGGTGGGCCAGATGTAGTAGTGGTCGCCGTTCGGCTCCTTGACCTCGACGCGGATCTCGTCCTCGCCGCTCTCCTCCAGGTCGATGGCCTGCAGCGAGCCGAACACGAGTTTCAGGGGCGTCGCGGCGGCCGCTACGGCCTGGGCGGGCGGCGCGAGGGCCGCGGCCAGGGTCAGCGCGGCGGCGGTGGTGACGATCCTGGACAGGATGGTACGCACGTGATTCTCCGTCAGTAGGCGGGCTCTAGGCGGAAATTGAACGCGTAGTGATAGCCGTTGATGTCGGCGTCCTCGCGGAAGTACTGGTTCTCGCTGATCGGCTGGGGCCAGATCGGCACGTTGACCAGCGGGTCGTCCCCTGAGATGTCGTCGTCGTAGAGGGTCACCATCAGCAGCTTGCCGTCGGCCGTGTAGCTGGGCTTGTTGGCGTTGTAGTAGCCCCGGTAGTTGGTCCCCGGAGGACAGCCGTCGCCGCTGATGTAGACGCAGTCGTTGACGGCGACCGACAGGGCGCCGGTGTTGGTCGGGAAGAGCTGGCGGGTCTTCCCGTCGCGCTGGGTCTGCACGTAGATCTCGTCGTGTCCGCTCTCCTCGAGGTTGTAGGCGATGAAGCTCTCCAGGACGACCCTGACCATCGGCGCCGGCTCCGCGTGCGCGGTCCCCCCTGCCAGCAGCGATCCCGCGATGACCGCGACGCTCAGCGAGGCCCGGGCGAATAGGCGATGCATGCTCTCCCCTGTCAACGGCGATGAGGTTCGCCGGACAGCTTGGTCAAGGCGCCTTGTCGATCTCTTGGAAGCCAGTGGTATCGGCCCCGCCCCGCGGGCCCGGCGTCCCGGTGGCCGGCCGGGCCCTCGACGTCAGCGGAGTACGGCGCAGCCGCGCCCGCTCAGGCGGTGCAGGACCTCCGGGTCGCCGTCGAGCTTGTTCCAGCGGAGGTCGAGCTTCTCCAGCGCGGGCAGGTCGGCGAGGCCGTCGGGGAGCTCGCGGAGCCGGTTGTTGCGCAGGTCCAGGTGGGTGAGGCTGCGCAGCCCGGCGAGGGAGCCGGGCAGGGAGGTGATCGCGTTGTTCCTGAGGTCGAGCTGCCTGAGCCGCGACAGGTCGCCGATCGAGGCGGGCAGGCCGGTGAGGGCGTTGTTCATCAGGTGGAGCTCGCGCAGCTCGCGGAGGCGGCCGATGGTCTCGGGGAGCTCGCGCAGCCGGTTGCCGTAGAGCCGCAGCTCCCGCAGGGCGGTGAGGCCGCCGAGGGCGGCGGGCAGGACGGTGAGGCGGTTGTCGGTCAGGTTCAGGTAGGTCAGCCGGGTGAGCCTGCCCAGGGACGCCGGGACCGTGGTGAAGCGGTTGTCGCTCAGGTAGAGATAGTCGGTGAGGCCGTGGAGGTCGCCGATCGCCTCCGGGACCCGGGTCAGCGCGTTGTGCCCCAGGTCCAGCATGCGCAGCTCGGTCAGCCCGCCGATCGCCTCCGGCACCTCGGTGATGGAGTTCTCCGCGAGGTTCAGGGAGCGCAGGCCGGTCAGCCGCCACAGGGCGGCGGGCACGGAGGTCAGGCCGTTGCCGCCGACGGCCAGGTGCCGCAGGTTCCGGAGCCGGCCGATGGCCTCGGGCAGCTCGCCGATCGCGTTGCCGTACAGGAAGAGCGTCCGCAGCCCGGTCAGTTCGGGGACGCTCTCCGGGAGGCGGGTCAGCGCGTTGCCGTCGAGGTGGAGGTCGCGCAGGGCGGTGAGGCCGCGGAGGTCGGGGAGGTCGCGCAGCCGGTTGCCGTCCAACTGGAGGTGCTCCAGCCGGGGCAGTCGCCCGACCCACGGGGGCAGTTCGGTCAGCTCGTTCCAGGCCAGGTCGACACGGCGCAGCGAGGCCGGGTCGCCGGCGGGCGCCGGGAGCGCGGTGAGCCCGGCGCCCGGGGCGTTCAGCTCGGTCGGCTCGGTCAGCTCGGTCAGCTCGTTCGGCTCGGTCGGCCCGCTCGGCTCGTTCAGCACGGTTCTCCTCCAGGATGCGGGCGTACCTTACCGAAGACGTCCGGACGCGGCGCGTCCGTGACCGTGGCGCGGGGCAAGCCGTACGAACCGGCCGCTTTCCACCGGGTGCGGCGATCCCGGCGTGGAGGTGGGGTGACCAAGACGCTGGATCCGCCGCGCACGGAGGGCTCTTGGTCACATACTGAATCGGCATGCAAGCCGATAGTGACCGACGAGGGGCGCGGCGGTGACGGGGATGATCCTTCAGCGAGTCCGCACGGAGGAAGGCGCGGGCCGGTCCGGGACATCCGAGCCACCCGAGATATCCGAGCCGTCCGAGATAGACGTCAGTGTGATCGTTCCGGTCCACAACTGCCGTCCCTATCTCGACAGGTGCCTGACCTCCCTGCTGATCCAGCGGGTCAGCAGGGAGATCGTCGTGGTGGACGACGGCTCCACCGACGGCAGCTCCGAGCTGCTCGACCTCTACGCCGCCCACCACCGCAACGTCATCCGGATCGTCCGGCAGCGCCACTCCGGCGGCGCCGGCCGTCCGCGCAACGTCGGGATCGCGCACGCGCGCGGCAGATACGTGTTCTTCTGCGACGCCGACGACTACCTCGGCCCCGAGGCGCTGGAGCGGATGCTCGCGATGGCCGACCGCAACGGCTCGGACATGGTCCTCGGGAAGATCGTCGGGCATGACCGCAGGGCGCCGGTCTCGATGTTCCGCGAGAGCGCCGACCGGGTGCCGCTCGGGGAGAGCTCGGTCTACAACAGCCTGAGCTGCTTCAAGCTGTTCCGCCGGGAGATGCTGGAGCGCCACGCCATCCGCTTCGACGAGACGTTGCTGGTGGGGGAGGACGTGGTCTTCACCGCCCACGCCTACTGCCACGCGAGGGTGATCTCGGTGGTCGCCGACTACGACTGCTACCACCTGGTCGCCCGGCCCGACGGCAGCAGCATCATGCAGCGGCCCGGCAGTCGCGACCCGGTCTCCTGGCTGCGGATGATCAGGCGGCCGATCGAGCTGGTCGTCGCCCACGTGCGCCCCGGCGCCCTCCGCGACCACCTGCTCCGCCGCCACTTCCGGCTGGACGCCTTCGGCAGCCTCGGCAGGCCCTTCCTGGAGGCGGGGGAGGTCCAGCGCAAGGAGATCGTCGCCGAGGTGGCCGACATGTGCGACCGGTGGCTGACCGACGGCGTCCGCGACCGGCTCCCGCCCATCGACCGCAGCCGCATCGCCGCCCTCCAGGACATCGACCGCCTGGTACGGCTGGCGCACATCGAGTCGGCCGCGGTCCGCCGGGAGCTCACCGAGCTGCGCTGGGACGGGCGGGGCCGGCTGGCGATCTCCGGCCGGGTCGGGCTGAGCGCGCTGGGGCAGGGCGACCGCCCGGAGCTCGTCGTCGGCGGCCTGGCCCTGGTGCTGCGGATGCGGCGCGACGGCGCCGAGCCGGCCGCCGACCTGGTGGTCCCGGTCAGCGGCGGCTGCGACGGGTTCACCGGTCTCGTCGACGTCGGGGAGCTGCCCCCGGGTGTCTGGGACGTCCACGTGACCGTCGAGTGCGAGGGGATCACCCGGCTCGCGCGGCTCGGCGCCGGCCGGGACGGGCGGATCGCCCAGCCGGTGCCCCGCCTGGTCGGCGGCGTCATCGCCCTGCCCTACTTCACCCGGCCGCACGGCAACCTCAGCCTCGACGTCGGAGGGCACGTGATGAGCGTGCCGGCCAGCGTGCGGCTGACCCGGACCCGCTGGTCGCTCGGCCACCGGCTGATGCTCGACGGGGAGGTCACCGTCGGCACGGGCACGCCGGGGGCGCACGCCGTACGCCGCCTGGTGTGGCGGGAGCGGTGGTCGGGGCGGGAGCGGCACGAGCGGGTCGCGGCCGGGGCGGGGGGCGTGTTCGCCGCCCGGCAGGCGGCGGGCCGGCTGGGGCCGGGCACCTGGGACGCCTACCTGGAGCTGGACCTGGGAGGCCCACCCGCCCGGTTCCGGATCGAGGCGGAGGCGGAGGCGATCGTGCCGCCGCGCACGTGGTGGCGGGGGTTGGTGCGGCGGAGCGTGCGGCCGTACGCCACGGCGGGCAAGGGGCGGCTCAGCGCGGTGGTCCGCACGTCCACGCCCCGCACGTTCATGGAGCGGATGGTGCGTTAATGCCATCTTCTTGCAACTACAAGCCCATGGCCTAAAGTAAGGGGCGATTCCGCACTTCGGAGGCTTGTCGTGCACGTACCCGATGGCTTTTTCAACGTAGCCGTGTCGCTCTCAGCCGGGGCCGTCGCGGCCGCCGGCGTCGCGGTCTGCCTGCGCGGCGCCCGCCGGGAGCTCGATGACCGGACCGCCCCCATGGCGGGCCTGGTCGCCGCCTTCATCTTCGCCGTGCAGATGCTCAACTTCCCGGTGGCCGCCGGCACCAGCGGCCACCTCCTCGGCGGCGCGCTCGCCGCGATCCTCGTCGGGCCCTACACGGCCGTCTTGTGCGTGGCCGTGGTCCTGCTCGTGCAGGGCTTCTTCTTCGCCGACGGCGGCCTGACCGCGCTGGGCGTCAACATCACCCTCATGGGCATCGTCGCCGTCCTGGCCGGCTGGGCGGTCTTCCGTCTGGTCACCCGGAGCGCGCGGAGCAGGCCCGCCGTCGTCGCCGCCTCCTTCGCCGCCGCGCTGGTCTCGGTGCCCGCCTCCGCGCTGGCCTTCACCCTGCTGTTCTGGATCGGGGGCACCGCGCCCATCGAGGTCGGCACGGTGGCCGCCGCCATGGGCGGTGTGCACACGCTCATCGGCATCGGCGAGGGCCTGATCACGGCGGTCACCGTCAGCACCGTGCTGGCGATCCGGCCCGACCTGGTCTACGGCGCGCGGGGGCTGGCCGCCCCGCTGGTCCTGCGCGGCGCCGACGGCGACGCCGTGGTCTCCCAGGGCGCCCCGGCCCCGGCCGCCGCCCGGCGTCCGGGCTGGTTCCTGCCCGCCGGCGTCGTGGTCGCGGCGCTGCTGGCCGGGATCGTCAGCTTCTACGCCTCCTCCTCACCCGACGGCCTGGAGCGGGTCGCCGAGGACAAGGGCTTCAGCAGCCAGGCCACCGACCACGCCCTCGGCGAGCAGCCCCTCGCCGACTACGGCGACGTGGGCGGCATCCCGGTCGGCGTGGCCGGCCTGATCGGCGTCGGGGCGACCCTCGCGGTCGGGGGCGGGCTGTTCTTCGCGGTGCGCCGCCGTACCAAGGGCGACAGCGACAGGCGCGAGGAGGTCTCGGCCTAGTGGGCGCCGGTCACCATCACCAGCTCCACCTGCCGGGAGACACGGCCGTCCACCGGCTGCCGCCGCAGTGCAAGCTGGCGGCGGTGGCCTGCTTCGCCCTGGTGGTGGTGGCCACTCCACGCGAGTGGCTGTGGGCCTTCGGGCTCTACGCCCTGCTGCTGGCCGCGGTGGCGCTGACGGCGCGGATCCCGCCGCCCTTCCTGCTGCGGCGGATGGCGGTCGAGATCCCGTTCGTGCTGTTCGCGGTGGCGCTGCCGGTCATCGGGATCGGCGAGCGGGTGTCCTTCCTGGGGCTGTCGTTCAGCGTCGCGGGACTGTGGGCCGCCTGGAACATCCTGGCCAAGGCCACCCTGGGGGTGGTCGCGAGCGTCCTGCTGGCGGCCACCACCGAGCCCAGGCTGATGCTGCTGGGCGCGCAGCGGCTCAGGCTGCCGCCGCTGCTGGTGCAGATCGCCATGTTCATGCTCCGCTACATGGACGTGATCATCGACGAGATGCGCCGGATGCGGGTGGCCAGGGAGTCGCGGGGGTTCGCGGCCCGAGACGTCCGGCACATCCCGGTCATCGCCAGGTCGGCGGGCGCGCTGTTCATCCGGTCCTACGAGCGGGGCGAGCGGGTGCACCTGGCGATGCTCAGCCGCGGCTACAGTGGCTCGATGCCGGTCATCCAGGACATGTCCGCCTCGTCGCGTCAGTGGCTCGCCGCCGGTATGTTGCCGGGCGCGGCGCTGGTGGTGCTGCTGGGAAGCTGGGGACTGGCATGACGCCCTCTCTTGAGGTGAGCCGCCTGGCTTACGCCTATCCGGACGGCACGCAGGCGCTGTTCGGCGTCGACTTCACGATCGGCCGCGGGGAGCGGGTCGCGCTGCTCGGGCCGAACGGCGCGGGCAAGACGACGCTGGTGATGCACCTCAACGGCATCCTGACCGCCGGGCACGGCACGGTGGCGGTGGCCGGGCTGCCGGTGGAGAAGCGCTCGCTCAAGGAGATCCGCAGGCGGGTCGGGCTGGTCTTCCAGGACCCCGACGACCAGCTCTTCATGCCGACCGTCCGGGAGGACGTGGCCTTCGGCCCGGCCAACCTCGGGATCGGCGGTGAGGAGCTGCAGCGCCGGGTCAAGGACGCCCTGGACCGCGTGGGCATGCTGGAGGCGATCGACCGGCCGCCGCACCACCTGTCCTTCGGCCAGCGCCGGCGGGTGGCGGTGGCGACCGTGCTGGCCATGGAGCCGGAGATCCTGGTGCTGGACGAGCCGTCGTCGAACCTGGACCCGGCCTCCCGCCGCGAGCTCGCCGAGATCCTGCGGGGCCTGGACGTGACGGTGCTGATGGTCACCCACGACCTGCCCTACGCGCTGGAGCTGTGCGAGCGTTCGCTCATCCTCTCCGGAGGCGTGATCGCCGCCGACGGGCCGACCCGGGAGATCCTCGCCGACGCCGAGCTGCTCGCCGCCCACCGGCTTGAGCTGCCGTACGGCTTCGCGCCGCCCTGACCGGCTCCGCCGGGCCGTGGCGCGGGGCCGCGGCGCGCGACGGCCGTCCCCCGGCACGCCGATCCGGGTCAATGATCGTGGGTCGCATGACTTCGCGTACGGTGATGGCGAAGTAAAGTGGGTCTGCCTCATGGGCGCGAGGAGGACTGATGAAGCTACGGCTGGCTCGCCGCGCCGTTGGTGACGCCGTGGTGGTGGCAGTCGAGGGGGAGCTCGATCTGTTCACCGCCCCGTTCCTGCGAGACGAGGTCCGTGACGCCATCAAGCTCGACAGCCCGAGGCTGGTCCTCGACCTGGCCGCGCTGTCGTTCATGGACTCCAGCGGACTGTCGGTGCTGATCGAGGCATGGCGGCTGGCCACCGGGGAGGGCGGCGGGGTCTGCCTGGCCGCGCCGCAGGGTCCGGTGGCGCGGATCCTGCGCACGACGGGGCTCGACCGCCGGATAAAGGTCTACCCCGACGTCGGCAGCGCTGTGGGAGAGATTTAGCCCACCCCGCGTAGAACTTCATTCGGTATCCGCGTTAAAGTCCGCTCATGGACCTGAACGGAGCAGCAGCAATCATCTCGGGCGGTGCCAGCGGCCTCGGCGAGGCCACGGCCCGCGACCTCGCGGCGCACGGCGTCACCGTGGTCATCGCCGACCTCAACGAGGAGCGCGGCAAGTCCCTCGCCGACGAGCTCGGCGGGGTCTTCGTCAAGACCGACGTCTCCGACGAGGAACAGGTGCAGGCGGCCGTGGACGCGGCCGTGGCGACCGGCAAGCCGCTGCGCATCGTGGTGAACAGCGCGGGCATCGGCTGGGCCACCCGGACGGTGAACCGCGACGGATCGCCGCACGACCTGGCGTCCTACCGCAAGGTCATCGAGGTCAACCTGATCGGCACCTTCAACCTCATGCGCATCGGCGCCGCTGCCGTAGCCAGGACCGAGCCGGTCGACGCGGACGGCCAGCGCGGCGTGGTCGTCAACACCGCCTCCGTGGCCGCGCTGGAGGGCCAGACCGGACAGGTCGCGTACTCGGCGTCCAAGGGCGGCATCGTCGGCATGACCGTCCCGGCCGCCCGCGACCTGGCCGCCGTCGGCATCCGCGTCAACACGATCTGTCCGGGCATCATCGACACCCCCATCTACGGCTTCTCGCCCAACGCCGAGGAGTTCAAGGCCAAGCTCGTGGCGCCGGTGGTCTTCCCCAAGCGCATGGGCCAGCCGTCGGAGTTCGCCCACCTGGTCCGCTCGCTGATCGAGAACGACTACATGAACGCCGAGACCATCCGCTTCGACGGCGGCATCCGCTTCCAGCCCAAGTAGGAGTCACCGGTGTCTGACGAGGTTCTGGTCGATGTCGACGGCGGCGTCGCCGTCATCACGATCAACCGTCCCCAGGCCAGGAACGCCGTCAACGGCGCGGTCGCCCGGGGCATCGCCGCGGCGCTGGACGAGCTGGAGGAGCGCAAGGACGTCTCCGCCTACGTCCTGACCGGGGCCGGCGGCACCTTCTGCGCCGGCATGGACCTGAAGGGCTTCCTCACCGGCGACTTCCCGGTCGTCGAGGGCCGGGGCTTCGGCGGCATCGTCGAGGCGCCGCCGAAGAAGCCGATCATCGCCGCGATCGAGGGCTACGCCCTGGCCGGAGGCTGCGAGCTGGCGCTGGCCTGCGACATCATCGTGGCCTCCGAGGAGGCCAAGTTCGGCCTGCCCGAGCCCAAGCGGGGCCTGGTCGCGGGGGCGGGCGGCATCATGAGGCTGCCGCGGCGCATCCCGTACCACATCGCGATGGAGATCGCCCTGACCGGTGACCACTTCCCGGCCTCCCGGCTGTACGAGGTGGGCCTGGTCAACCACGTCACGCCCGCGGGCGAGGCGCTGGCCAGGGCGCTCGAACTGGCGAAGAAGATCGCGGCGAACGCCCCGCTCGCGCTCGCCGCGACCAAGCGCGTGATCGTCGAGTCCGCCGACTGGAGCGGGGAGGAGATGTTCCGGAAGCAGGGCGAGATCATCAACCCGGTGTTCGGCTCCAAGGACGCGATGGAGGGCGCGGCGGCCTTCGCCGAGAAGCGCGCTCCGGAGTGGAAGGGCGAGTAGCCCTCCGGCGGCCGATGGTCGCCGGCCGGTGATCGGTGATCGGCGACTGTCGGCCACCGGCTGGCGACCGGTGGTCGGTGGTCGATTCACCGGCTGGTGACTGGTGATCGGTAGTCGGTGATCGGCGGCTGCTGGCTACCGGCCGATGATCGGTGGTCGGCGGTCACCGGCTGGTGATCGGTGATCGGTGATCTGTGGCCGGTGGTCGGTGGCCGCCGGCCACCGGGTGGCGCCGGCCACCGGGCAGCGGGCGGTCCGACGGCCGGAGGTCACAGGTCCGCGGCCGGGTGTGATCGGGATGGTCACGCCCGGCCCATTCATGGCCGGGAGTGCGTACGGTAAAGGTGTGGACAGGTGCGGCGGGGGCACTTGCCGTCCACGCGACCGCTCCGAGGCCAGGAGAGTGCATGAACGATCACGCGACCCGGATCACCCCGACCACCCCGTCCACGGGTGAGCGCCTCAAGCGCAAGGCCGGCAGCCTGGCAGCCGGCGCGGCCGGTGCCGCGATGCTCGTCATCGTCCTCGTCGCGGGCATGTGGGCGATCGAGGTGGCCGACTACGTGCTGCCCGTCGACTTCGACGCCTACGGCATCCGGTCCTGGGACCTCGAAGGTCTGAGCGGCGTCGTCGTCGCGCCCTTCCTGCACGCGGGCTTCGGCCACCTGATGGCCAACTCGCTGCCGCTGCTGATCCTCGGCTTCCTCGCCGCGCTGCGCGGGATCGGCCGCTTCCTGGCCGCCAGCCTGATCATCATCGTCGTCAGCGGGCTGGGCGTCTGGTTCACCAGCTCGCCGACCACCGTCACGGTCGGCGCGAGCGGGCTGGTGTTCGGCTACTTCGGCTTTGTCGTCGCCCGAGGCCTGTTCGACCGTCGCGCCCTCGACATCGTGATCGGCATCGGCGTCGCCGTGGCCTACTACTCGATCATCTGGGGCGTGCTCCCGGGCGAGGCCGGCATCTCCTGGCAGGGACACCTGTTCGGGCTGGTCGGTGGGGTCGTGGCCGCCTGGGTCCTGCGCCGCAGGCGCCAGGCCGTCGCCGCCTACTGAGCCACCGGGGTAGTGCCAGGTCTACTCCGGATCCTCGCTCCAGCGCCAATGTGACGGCCGGGCCGCGCCGGTTGGATCGAAGGCATGACGACGACTGACACGGCGACGGCCCGCACCACGACCGGCACGGCGATGACCGGCACGGCGAACGGGAGCGCGTCCTCCGCCTTCAGGTTCCCCGGCCGCTGGCTGGAGGGGGCCGGGCTGGTCCTGGGGCCGGTCCTGATCCTGGTGGGCGTGCTGCTGAAGACGGGGCCCGGCGACTTCTTCCCCGATCAGCTCGCGGCCTTCGCCCGGGACCCGGCGCTGATGACCGCCTCCTACAGCGCGTTCGTCGCCGGGGTCGTGCTGCTCTGCCCCGCGGTCCTGGCCGTGACGAGGCGGATCGGGGCCTCGCACCCCCGCTGGGCGCTGTGGGGCGGGGCGCTGGCCGTGGCCGGGCTGTTCGCCCGGGTCTTCCACGCCGGGGTCAGCCACCTGGCAGCCCAACTGGTGGAGGTGCAGGGGCTGGAGGCCGCGCGGCAGGCCGTGAGCGCCCAGTACACGTCCTTCCACGTCTTCCAGACGCTCAACGTCGCCGTCCTCGCCGGATGGATCGTGCTGGCCGTCGGTGCCTGGCGGGCCGGGGCGTTCGGCGCCGGCGTGCCGGGGATCGCGCGGTCCGTCGCGCTCGGGCTCATGTCGGCCATGCCGCTCGGCGTCCTCAAGGGCACGGGCCCGATGTCGGTCCTCGCCGCGGCCGGCCTGTGCGTCGCGCTGGTGCCGTACGGCGTCAAGGTGCTGAAGGACGGCCCGGCGCCCAAGTGGTGGGCCTACCCGCTGGTGGTGGCCGCAGGAGCGGCGGCCGTGCTCCTCGGGACGGCGGGGTAGGGACGTCCGGGATCGCGGCCCCGCCGCGTGCGGCGGTCCCGCGGCGGCGGTCGCGGGTCTTGCCGTCCCGGCCCGGTGGTCGGGGTCCGGCGGTCTCAGTCTCGCCGTCTCGGGTCGGCGGTCCCGGGTCTCGCCGTCCCGGCCCGGTGCTCCAGGGTCCGGCGGTCCCGGGCCCGGCAGTCCCCGGCCCGGCAGTCCCGGGCGTGGCGGTCCCGCGCCCGGCCGGTCCGGGCAGGTACGGCGGGCGCGGGCGTCACATCCCCGGGAACACCCGGCGCAGGTCGTCAAGGGTGACGCCGGTGACGGTCACGGAGGCGGGGGTGTGCTCGGCGGCCAGCCGCCCGCTGAGCAGGCGCAGCCACGCCTCGGCGGGGGCGGACAGGACGATGTCCGCCGGCTCGGCCACCTGGCTGAAGCCGACGGTCTCCCCGAGGGTGAGGCCGAGGACGCGCTCGGGCTCGCTCGTCTCGACGCGGAGGGTGGCCTGCCGGGGGTCGAGGGCGTCGGGTTTGCCGACGAAGCCGACTATGAAGCCGAGCGGCCCGGCGTGCAGGTCGGTCAGCGCCTCGACGGCGTCCGGCGCGACGGTGGCCCGGGGGTCGAAGGCGACCTTGACGTCCCAGGCGTGCAGGGCGGCCTCGTTCAACCGCATCCCGGCGGCGAGCGTGACGTCGGCGGGCGACGGCAGGAAGCCCAGCCGGATCTCCAGCCGCTCGCGGGTGCCGGCGTCGAGGCCCTCGTAGGCGGCGACGAGCTCCGCGTTGGCCGCCAGGAAGTCCGCGGCCTGCTCCTGGGGGGCCTTGGCGTTCCAGCGGCTCCACACCGACTCGTTGAAGTCCTGGCCGGGCGCGTCGTGGCCGGCCAGCGCGGCCCGCAGGACCGCCAGGCTGATCTCCGCACCGCTGCCGAGGTGGCTGAGCACCTGCGCGACGGTCCACTCCGACGCGCCCGAGGGCCGGGCGAGGCCGGCGGGGTCCAGGCCGCGCACGAGCGCGGCCAGGTCGTCATTGTTGGTACGCAGGGCCGCGATGGTCCTGTCGGCAAGCGTGGTCATGGCTCTCCCAGCGCGAAGGGATCTCGTCATGTCGCGGCCGGACGGCCGTCCGCTCCGGCGCTCCTGCGTGTCTCGACGCGGCCGGGCGGGCACCCGCCCGGGGCTCTCGACGCGTCCGGCCGGACGTCCGGCCGTTTCCACCATGCGGCCGGGCGGCCGTCCGCCCGGGCGTCTCCTCTCGGAAATACCCGCGGTCCTGTGGCGTATCACTATCGTCCTGTGCCGCGGCGCCCGCAACGGAGTGGCCCCCACCAGGCAGCCCACGATTTTAGGGGGGCTAAAGTTGGCGGGTCGGCCGGCTGCCCGGGAGGAGATCACCTGTGGACGACACGACCCTCGAAGACATCACCGCGATCGCCGATCCGGTCGAACGGGCCCACGCGGCCGGTCTGGCCATGGCCGCCCAGCAGGACCTGGTCGCCGGGCTGGCCCGGCTCCGCCGCGAGGCCGTCGCCGAGGCGCGGGCCTCGGGGGTCCGCCAGGAGGCGATAGCGCGGCGGCTCGGGGTCACCCCCGGCCGGGTGTCACAGATGAGGCCGGCGGGCGCCAGAGAGGCCGTGGACGGCCCCGCAGGGCCGCCCCGGGGGCCGAGGGTGGTGGTCCGGCGTGCGCTCCCCACAGAGCCCGCGGTGCGCGGCTCCGCGTCGCTCTTCATGACGGAGGCGGACAGGCAGGGCATCAGGGCCGGCCGCCGCATGCTCTACGTCGGCCCCGAGCCGGCCTCCGGCCACGTCGCCGCCGCCCTGCGCGTCGAGCCCGGCACCGAGGTCCTGGCCCGCCGCAAGCTGCTGCTCGCCGACGACGTGCCCGTGCGGATCGCCACCAGCTTCTTCCGCCTGGACCTCTTCGGCGGCACCCCGATCGCCGCCCCTGACTTCGTACGGCCGAGCCTGCAGGCCGGGATCGAGGCCCTCGGCCACCGTTTCGGCCACGCGGAGGAGCACCTCGTCGCCCGCCCGCCGGCTGGGGCCGAGGCCGGCACCCTCCAGCTCGACCCGGGCGAGTGGGTGGTGCAGGTCCTGCGGGCCGGATACGGCGACGACGGCACCCCGGTCCACACGCTGGAGACGATCTGTGCCGCCTCCCGGCACGTCTTCCCCATCGCCCAGGTGACCGGGGCCGACGAGTTCTGACCGCCGGGCGACGGGTCCTGACCGCCGGGCGGGGGTCCGGGCCGGCGGCACGGGGCCCGGCGGCGGGCCGGGCCGGCGTGGCGGCCGGTGGCGGCGTCAGGCGTGGACGCGTTCGGCGGGGGAGGTCCGCAGCATGCGGTCGATGAAGGCCAGGCCGATGGCGGAGGCGACGAAGGCCAGGTGGATCAGCGTCTGCCACATGATCTTGTCGTTGGGGGTCTCCCTGACCCTGATGAAGGTCTGCAGCAGGTGGACCGAGGAGATGCCGATGATCGCGGTGGCCAGCTTGACCTTGAGCACGTTCGCGTTGACGTGGGAGAGCCACTCGGGTTCGTCGGGGTGGCCGTTGAGGTTGATGCGCGAGACGAAGGTCTCGTAGCCGCCGACGATCACCATGATCAGCAGGTTGGAGATCATCACCACGTCGATGAGGCCGAGTACGGCCAGCATCACGGCGACCTCGGGGGTGTATTCCGGAGGGAGCGCGCCCTGCGCGATCTCGGACACCAGGTGCCAGAGCTCGACCATGAACTGGTAGACGTAGACGCCCTGCGCCACGATCAGGCCCAGATACAGCGGGACCTGCAGCCACCGGCTGGCGAACATCAGATAGCCCAGGCTGCGGGCCTGGGGCGAGGCGGTCTCCGAGGTCGAACTCACGCGCAGAACTCCCCTTGACGATCGTTTGGGGACACTCTACGGATATAGATCACTCGGGGACGAATCAGGGGATTCAGGAACGATCTTCGCCGTTCCCGGTGCCCGGGGGCGGGGCCGTACGCCTCCCCCCGGGCACGGGCGGGCCGGCTAGAGACGCTCGACCACGTGGTCGATGCAGACCGTCAGGGCCTCGATGTCGTCGGGGTCGATGGCCGGGAACATCGCGACGCGGAGCTGGTTGCGGCCGAGCTTGCGGTAGGGCTCGGTGTCCACGATGCCGTTGGCGCGCAGCACCTTGGCGACCTGGGCGGCGTCGACGTTGTCGGCGAAGTCGATGGTGGCGACCACGTTGGAGCGGAACTCCGGGGCGGCGAACGGCGTGGTGTAGGAGGTCTTCTCCGCCCACGTGTAGAGCCGGCGGGCCGACTCGGCGCTGCGGGCGGTGGTCCAGGCCAGGCCGCCGTTGCCGTTCATCCACTCGATCTGGTCGGCCAGCAGGAACAGCGTGGAGACCGACGGGGTGTTGTAGGTCTGGTCCTTGGAGGAGTTGTCGATGGCCACCGGCAGGCTGAAGAACTCGGGGATGTAGCGGCCGCCGCCGGCGATCTCCTCGACCCGGGCGAGCGCGGCCGGGGACATCAGGGCGATCCACAGGCCGCCGTCGGAGGCGAAGCTCTTCTGCGGGGCGAAGTAGTAGACGTCGGTCTCGCTGATGTCGACGGGCAGGCCGCCGGCGCCGGAGGTGGCGTCGACCAGGACGAGCGAGCCGTCCTCGCCCACGCGCCTGATCGGCATCGCGACGCCGGTCGAGGTCTCGTTGTGGGTGAGCGCGTAGACGTCCACGCCCTCTTCGAGCCGGGCCTCGGGGTGGCTGCCGACCTCGGACTTGATCACGGTCGGGTCGCCCAGCCACGGAGCCTTCGCCACGACGGAGGCGAACTTGGAGGAGAACTCGCCGAAGTGCAGGTGCTGCGACTTCTCGCGGACGAGCCCGAAGGCGGCGATGTCCCAGAAGGCGGTGGTGCCGCCGTTGCCGAGGACGACCTCGTATCCCTCGGGGAGCGAGAACAGCTCCGACAGGCCCGCGCGGACCCGACCGACGAGAGACTTGACCGGCTTCTGGCGGTGGGAGGTGCCCAGCACGCTGGACCCGGAGGCGGCGAGAGCCGAGAGCTGCTCGGGGCGCACCTTCGAGGGCCCGCAGCCGAATCGGCCGTCGGCGGGCTTGATGTCAGAGGGAATCACGATGTCAGCCACCTGACCAGCCTACTGAGCCTTCCGGTCGGCCCAGGCCGAAGTCCGGATTGTGAGACGGGCGAGTCTGGAATCCGGGACCCGGCGCCCCGGGCGGCGGAACGCGGAACGGCTGCCGCGCGGGACATCGCGCGACAGCCGTACGGGACGTCGGTCAGACGGAGTCGAGGACCTCGGCGGCGCCGGGGACGTCGTTGACCGAGCGCTGTGCCGGACCCACATAGCTGGCGCTGGGGCGGACGAGCCTGCCCGTGCGCTTCTGCTCCAGGATGTGGGCGGCCCAGCCAGCGGTGCGGGCGCAGGTGAACATGGAGGTGAACATGGAGGAGGGGACCTGGGCGAAATCCAGGATCACCGCGGCCCAGTATTCGACGTTGGTGGCGAGCACCCGATCGGGCTTGCGGGCGTGCAGTTCGTCCAGGGCCGCCTTCTCCAGGGCCGCGGCGACCTCGTAACGCGGCGCGTCGAGCTCCTTGGCGGTACGGCGGAGCACGCGGGCACGGGGGTCCTCGGCGCGGTAGACGCGGTGGCCGAAGCCCATGAGGCGCTGGCCCTTGTCCAGCTCGCTCTGGACGTACTTCTTGGCGTCGCCGACCTGCTCGACGCCCTCGATCATGTGCAGCACGCGGGCGGGGGCGCCACCGTGCAGCGGTCCCGACATGGCGCCGACCGCACCGCTCAGCGCCGCGGCCACGTCGGCGCCGGTGGAGGCGATGACGCGGGCGGTGAAGGTGGAGGCGTTCATGCCGTGCTCGGCCGCGGACGTCCAGTAGGCGTCGATGGCCTTCACGTGCTTGGGGTCGGGGTCGCCCTGCCAGCGGATCATGAACCGCTCGACGATGCTGTTGCCCTTGTCGACCTCGCTCTGGGGGACCATCGGCCTGCCGAGGCCGCGAGAGGACTGGGCGACGAAGCTGAGCGCGGTCACGCTGGCGCGGGCCAGGTCGTTGCGGGCCTGCTCCTCGTCGATGTCGAGCAGCGGCTTGAAGCCGTACGCGGGGGCCAGGATGGCCAGCGCGCTCTGCACGTCGACGCGGATGTCACCGGAGTGGACAGGAATGGGGTACGGCTCGGCCGGGGGGAGACCCGGCTGGAACTTGTTGTCGACCAGCAGGCCCCACACGTTCCCGAAGGACACGCGGCCGACCAGCTCCTCGATGTCGACGCCCCGGTAACGAAGGGCGCCCCCTTCTTTGTCCGGTTCCGCGATCTCCGTCTCGAAAGCTACTACGCCTTCGAGCCCGGGTTTGAAGTCGGACATTCTCGGCCGCCTCCCTTTCTTGAAGTCAAAGCCTTGATGTCGAGATACCGGCGGGTCATATTCAACCCTGCGGGGCACAGCGGTGTGCCGCCGGACCCGCCGGAACGCGATCGTCCCAGGTGGGGGCGGTGCGCACGTTCTCCGTCAAGCACGGGAGAATACCTTCCCGTGGATGCCACATCGCGCCCGCCGTCGCTGGCGGGGCTTCGCCGCACCTATCAGGGCCTGCCGTTGCTGGAGGCCGACCTCGCACCCGACCCCATCTCCCAGTTCGCCGTCTGGTTCGGCGAGGCCGTGGACGCCGGGCTCCCCGAGCCGAACGCGATGGTGGTCGCGACCTCCTCCGCGGGCGGCCGGCCGACGGCCCGGACCGTGCTGCTCAAGGACTACGACGAGAACGGGTTCGTCTTCTACACCAACTACGAGTCGCGCAAGGGCCGCGACCTCACCGAGAACCCGCGGGCCAGCCTGCTGTTCCCCTGGCACGCCATCCGCCGCCAGGTGCGGGTGGAGGGGGCGGTGGTGCGGACGCCGCGGGAGGAGTCGGCCGCCTACTTCGGGTCCCGCCCGTACGGCTCGCGCATCGGCGCCTGGGCGTCGCGGCAGTCGGCCGTCGTGCACTCCAGGGAGGAGCTGGACGCCCGCTACGCGGAGCTGGCGGGGCGCTGGCCGGAGGATCCGCCCGTGCCGGACTTCTGGGGCGGGTTCCGGGTCGTGCCGGCGGAGGTGGAGTTCTGGCAGGGCCAGCTCGACCGCATGCACGACCGCCTCCGATACCGCCGTTCGGGCGCCTCCTGGGTGGTGGAGCGCCTGGCCCCCTGACTCTAATACCCGATTACCCGACCTTTACTGATATATCCGCATATGTCCGGCGGATGTAGGGGGCGGTGTGGGGTTCGGGGATTTCGTACGGCGGCTCGCGGTGGACACCCGTCCGCTGGGTGTCCCCGCGTACCGGCGGCTCTGGGCCGGCCAGGGCGTGTCGTTCATCGGCTTCCAGCTCACCTCCGTGGCGGTCAGCGCCCAGATCTACGACATCACCGAGTCGTCGTTCTGGGTCGGCATGCTCGGCCCGGCCAACCTGATCCCCCTGGTGGTCTTCGGGCTGTGGGGCGGGGCCGTCGCCGACGCGGTGGACCGGCGCAGGCTCCTGCTGGTCGGCGCGCTGATCGCCTGGACCGCCACGCTCGCGCTGCTGGCCCAGGCGGCCCTGGGGATGACGAACGTGGGCCTGCTGCTGGCCACCGTGGCCGTGCACGCCACCGGGTTCGCCATCACCGGGCCGACCCGGGGCGCGATCATCCCCCGGCTGGTCCCGGCCGAGCTCGTCCCGGCGGCCAACACGCTCAACTACCTGTCGGGCGGTCTCGGCACCGTCGCCGGCCCGCTGGTCGGCGGGGTCGTGCTCGCCCAGGGCGGCTACGCCCCCGCCTACCTGATCGACGCGCTGCTGTTCGGCGCCGGTTTCTACGCCGCCGTACGGCTGCCGCGGCTCAAGCCGGTCGGCGAGGTGTCCCGCCCCGGCCTCCGGTCGGTCGTCGACGGCCTCAGCTACGTCGCCGGGCACCCGATCGTGATGATGTCGTTCGTCGTGGACATCATCGCCATGGCCTTCGCGCTGCCCAGGGCGCTGTTCCCGGAGATCGTGGCCGAGCGCTTCGGCGGCTCGCCGACCGCGTTCGGCTGGCTGTCGGCCAGCATGGCCATCGGCTCGGTGCTCGGGGGCCTGATGTCGGGCTGGGTGGGCCGGGTCCGTCGCCAGGGCCTGGCGCTCACGTTCGTGATCGCGGCCTGGGGGATCAGCGTCGCCGCCGCCGGGCTGGTGGGCCACCTGTGGGCGATGGTCGCGCTGCTGGCCCTCGGCGGCGCCGCCGACCTGGTCTCCTCCGTGTGGCGGCAGACGATCCTGCAGACCCACGCGCCCGACGACATGCGCGGGCGGATGCAGGGGGTGTTCATGGTGGTGGTCGCCGGCGGGCCCCGGCTGGGGGACCTGCGGGCCGGGGCCACGGCGAGCTGGTTCGGAGCCACCGGGGCGTGGATCGGCGGCGGGGTCGCCTGCGCGGCCGCGGTGCTCGCCGTGGGGCTGGCCGTACCGGCTTTCAGGAAATACCGTCCCGTCGCGCGCGATATTTGAGCAGCTCGGGAAGGATTCGGCAAGCCCCGGTGTTGCCGTCCTTTGTCACCGTGGGCGGATCTCACAATAGGGTCGAGGTCCGAGACTTCAGTCCCGCACGGCTCTCACGGGGACGCCGCGCGACGGACACGGCATCGAGATAGGACGGGAGGAGCCTTGACCGCACACGGCCTGATCGACACCACGGAGATGTACCTCCGCACGATCTTCGAGCTGGAGGAAGAGGGGATCGTCCCTCTGCGTGCGCGCATCGCCGAGCGGCTGCAGCAGAGTGGTCCCACCGTCAGCCAGACGGTCGCCCGGATGGAGCGCGACGGTCTGGTCCGCGTCGAGGGCGACCGGCACCTGACCATGACCGACCTGGGCCGCACGCTCGCCACCCGCGTCATGCGCAAGCACCGCCTCGCCGAGTGCCTGCTCACCCAGGTCATCGGCCTCCCCTGGGAGGAGGTGCACATCGAGGCGTGCCGCTGGGAGCACGTCATGTCCGAGTCCGTGGAGGCCCGGCTGGTCACGCTGCTGAACAACCCGACCGAGGACCCGCACGGCAACCCCATCCCCGGCCTCGACGAACTCGGGGTCGAGGGCGTCCGGGGCGGCGGCTGGGAGTCCCTGCCGTCGATGGCCGCCGTGGCCGGACCCAGAGATATACCCGTTGTCGTGCGGCGAATTAGCGAACAAGTGCAAAGCGATCCGGCTGTGATGCTTAAACTCAAGCAAGTTGGGATACAACCCGGACGCGAGGTAATGCTCGCGGCGAGCGACAACGGTGTGCGGGTGACAGGTGACGACGAAGCGGAGAGCACTCTTGCGGACCTTCCGCGAGACATCGCCGCGCACGTCTTCGTCTCCACTCGCTGACCTGGGCCCCTCTGCTTGGTTGGATCCCCCTCGGGAGCCCCTTCACTCCCCGGCCGAGACTGCAGCAGGAGCAACCGTGGTTCGCTTTGCGCACACCCGTCCCCGAGGGGTGGTCACCGGATGAAGCGGTGGGGGGATGTGACCCAGGACACCGCCGACCACCTTTCGGCGGGTTCCGTTCTTGATCATGCTGAGATGGCGGTGGTCGTCACCGACAGGTTCAGCAACCTGCTCTACTGGAACCCCTTCGCGGAGAAGCTGTTCGGACGCCCCGGGATACCCGGGTCGCGCGACCAGGCGCTCTCCCTGGGGATCATGGAGAAGGACCATCCGCTCGCCATCGAGCTCGCCAAGCACGTGCTCAAGGGCGGGGTCTGGGAGGGCACGTTCGACGTCAGGCGCGGTGACGGGACGATCGTCTACGTCCGCGCCCAGGCCGTGCCGCTGCGCCACCCGTCGGGATCGGTGACGGGCATCGTCATCACCGCCCGCGAGGCGATGCGCAGCAACGAGCGGGAGAAGGACCGCTTCGGTCTGCTGGAGCGGATCGGCGAGCGGCTGGCCGGCTCCCTCTACGTCGAGGAGACGCTCAAACGCGTCGCCGAGATGCTCGTCCCGCAGTTCGCCGACCACTGCTTCATCGAGCTGATGGAAGGCGAGCGGATGACCCGGAGGGTCTCCACCCACGTCCAGGGCTGGAGCCCGCCGCCCAACACCTGGGCGCCGCTGGGCGCCGAGATCCGCTATCCGGTGGGCCACTACGCTGACATCGCGCTGCGCCGCCAGGAGACGATCCTGGTCGAGGACTTCTCCCAGACCAACTATCCCAGCCCCGGCGAGGCCAACACCCGCCTGGCGGCCGAGATCGGGATGACCTCGGCCATCGTGGCGCCGCTGTGCGTGCGCGGCGAGGTCCTCGGGCTGATGTACCTGGGGCTGTCCAACCTGACCGACCGGCGCAGCCCGCACTACGACGCCTTCGACCGCGACTTCGTGGGGGCCATCGCCACCCGGGTCGCGCTGGCGGTGGACAACGCCCTGCTGTTCGAGGAGGAGCGGCACACCGCCGAGTCGTTTCAGAAATACCTGCTGCCGCCCGCTCCGCTGCCCGAGCTCGACGGGCTGGAGATCGCGGTCCGCTACTACCCGGCGGCGCCGCTCGCCTCGCACGGGCAGGGCATCCAGACCCAGGTGGGCGGTGACTGGTACGACGTCATCCCGCTGTCGGCGGGCCGGGTCGGCATCGTCATCGGCGACGTCGAGGGCCGCGGGGCCAAGGCCGCCGCGGTCATGGGCCAGCTGAGGGCCGCGCTGCGGGCCTTCGCCCAGGACGACAAGCCGCCCGCGGAGATCCTCGCCCGGCTCGACGAGTGGACGCGCATCATCGCCACCCCCGAGCGGGACGACAGCGGCGAGGACATCAGCGTCCCGCCGATCGTCACCTGCCAATACCTGGTCTACGACGCCTGGTCGCGGCAGCTGTCCTTCGCCAACGCCGGCCACGCCCCGCCGCTGCTGCTCAACGACGGGGTCTGCGCCGAGCTCGACATCAAGGAGGTCGGCCAGCCGCTCGGTGTCCGCGCCAAGGGGCTCCACGCCGACCTGGTCTACAAGGAGGAGACGCGGACGCTGCCCCCGGGCGCGGCGCTGCTCCTATACACCGACGGCCTGGTGGACCGCCGTCCCGTCCGCGACGCCGACGGCGGCAGGTCGCCCAGCGACGAGGAGACCCTCGCGCTGCTGGCCGGCAAGCTCGTCGAGGTCTCCGACTCCTCGGTGGAGGAGATCGCCGAGGCCGCGACGGTCGCCGTGCCCGGCGAGATCGACGACGACATGGCCATCCTCGTGGTCAGGTCCGCCCCCGCCGACCTGGAGGTCGAGGAGCGCACCTTCCCGGCTCAGCCGATCATGGTCGGTGAGGCCCGCCGGATGGCGGCGGAGGCGTTCACCGGCTGGAGCGTCCCCGAGGAGCGTGCCGAGCTCGCCTGCCTGCTGGTCTCCGAGGTGGTGACCAACGTGGTGCTGCACGCCGCCAGCGCCAGCATCCCGCGCCGCGAGCTGATGGTGGACGCCCCGATGCCGTTCGACGAGACCTGGGACGACCTCCCCGGCTTCGAGAACGAGATCGTCAACGAGAAGGAGTTCACGCTCCGGCTCCGCCGGGGCGGGGAGTCCGTCTGGGTGGAGGTCTTCGACCAGGACCTGCGGCTGCCCCGCATCCGCAGCGCCGGGGAGAACGACGAGGGCGGCCGGGGCCTCTACCTTGTCGACCAGCTCGCCAAGCGCTGGGGATCGCGCCCCACCAAGGAGGGCAAGGCCGTCTGGTTCGAGATCCCCACCAAGTCCCGCTGAGCACACCGGCTCAGGTGAGCCCGGTCGGCCGCGACGCGACCGGCCGGGCTGGCCGGGTCACGGCGCGACCGGCCGGGCCACGGCGGGGCTAGGAGAAGGCGCCGATCGGTGCTTGACTCGGGGCATGGAACTGGCCTTCGAACGGCGCGGGGCCGGCCCGCCGCTGGTGCTGCTGCACGGCATCGGGCACCACTGGCAGGCGTGGCTGCCGGTGCTCGACCGGCTCGCCGCCGAGCGGGACGTGATCGCCGTGGATTTCCCCGGCTTCGGCGTCTCCCCGCCGCTGCCGCCCGGCTCGCCGTACACGGCGGAGAGCCTCGCCGACGCGATCGAGTCGTTCTGCGCGATGCTCGGCCTGGACACCCCCCACGTCGCGGGCAACTCCCTGGGGGGATACGTCGCCCTTGAGCTGGCCGCCCGGGGTGCGGTCCGTTCGGCCACCGCGCTGTCCCCGGCCGGATTCTGGAGCCGTGGAGAGCTCGCCTACGCGCGGGCCGTGCTCCGGGCGGCCAGGGCCTCGGCCCGCGCCGCCGGGGCCTCGGCCCGGACGGCACCGCCGGAGCGGGCCCTGGCCGCCGCCCGGAGCCCGCTGGGCCGCCTGCTCGGGGCGGGCGTGATGGTGGCCCATCCGTCCAGGCTCTCCGCCGAGGCGCTGCTCGCGGCGGTCCAGGCGCTCGGGGACGCCCCCGGGTTCGACGACACCCTCGACTCGTTCGAGTGGATGATGCCCCCGGGTCCACCGAAGGCGCCGATCACCATCGCCTGGGGCGAGCACGACCGGCTGCTGCTCCGGCGGCAGGCCGTACGGGCCGCCAGGTGGTCGGGGCGGCGGGTGAAGCTGCTCAGGGGCTGCGGGCACCTGCCGATGAGCGACGACCCCGAGCTGGTCGCCAAGGTCCTGCTGGAAGGCTCCGGATAGCGGGCCGGCCGGGTGGCTTCCGTCCCCGGCCCCTGTCCGGGGCCGCCGGCCCGGCCCGGCCCGGCCGAGGCGGAGCGTCCGGTCCAAGGTGGGGCCGGAGCCGCACGCCCTGCTGGAGGCGATGGTTGGACGCTATCGGAACGTCTGGCCCCACATGGCGAGCATCACCAGGACGAACACCACCATGACGCCCGCGTAGGCGACCGGGCCGAGCCGTAGGGTCCGCCGGACCCGGTTGAGCCCCCAGGCGAACAGGAACGCCAGGAAGATCAGCAGGATCAGTCCGCTGTCCATCAACACCGCCTCTGGGGAGCCTTCGCTGACCAGTATGCGTCCCCGGTGCCGATCTCGCGGCGATTGAGCACGGACTCGCGTTCCATGGCATCGTTGCGCGACGTGAACAGATCCTTGACGGTAACGCGCATTCTGCTGGCGGCGGCCTTCGCCGCCGGCCTGTCCGCCTGCTCGGCAGGAGGGGAGACGTCCGCCGCCTCGGCGACGCCCACCGCGTCCGCCTCGGTGTCCGCCTCCGCGTCGGTGTCGCAGCCCCCCGCCTCGCAGGAGCCCCAGCCGTCGGAGTCGGCGTCGGCGTCGGCCTCGGCGTCGCCGGGCGACGGGATGCTGCCGAGGGAGACCGACGCCGTGCTGGTGGGAGACGTCCAGCTCCAGGGGGCGGGCTCGATCACGGTGGCGCCCGAGGGGGAGAAGGCACAGAAGGCGGAGCTCACGCCGTTCACGGTGGTGCTCGACGTGCAGGGCAGCATCTGCAAGCAGGGCGACCTCCCGCACAAGTGCACCGTGGAGCAGCTGAAGAAGGCGCTCAAGGCGGGCACCTCCCTCTACGCCAAGGTGACGATCAAGGACGGGCAGGCCGTCCAGATCGAGGAGCTCGTCGCCGACTGACGGCCGGGCCGTCACGACGGGACCGCCGCGTCACCAGAGGGCGCAGCGGTCCCGTCGTGTGGTGGTCTCCTCGCGCGGTGGCCCCGTGTGGTGGTTCCTCGTGCGGCGGTTCTGTGCGGTGGTTCCTCGTGCGGCGGTTCTGTGCGGTGGTTCCTCGTGCGACGGTCCTGTCGTGGGGGGGCGTCCGTCCGAGGGGGAGCGGTCCGCTGTGGTGCGGATGGTCCGCTGTGGTGCGGATGGTCCGCCGTGGAGCGCCGAAAGCGGCCGGAGCGGGAGCCTCAGAAGCCGAAGGAGCGGCCGATGATCTCCTTCATGATCTCGGTCGTGCCGCCGTAGATGGTCTGGACCCGGCTGTCGATCCAGGCCTTGGCGACGGGATACTCCATCATGTAGCCGTAGCCGCCGTGGAGCTGGAGGCAGCGGTCGATCACCTTGGTCTGCAGCTCGGTGGTCCACCACTTGGCCTTGGCGGCGTCGACGACGCTCAGCTCCTTGGCATTGAGGGCCCGGACGCACTTGTCGACGTAGTGACGGGCGATCTCCACCTCGGTGTCCAGCTCCGCCAGGACGAAGCGGGTGTTCTGGAAGCTGCCGATGCTGCGGCCGAAGGCCGTGCGGCTCTTGCAGTAGTCGATGGTCGTCCGCAGGACGGTCTCGGCCGCGGCCACGGCCATGACCGCGATCGACAGCCGCTCCTGTGGCAGGTTGGCCATGAGCTGGAAGAAGCCCTGGCCCTCCTCCTCGCCCAGCAGATTGGCCGCGGGGACCCGGACGTTGTCGAAGAACAGCTCCGCGGTGTCCTGGGCGTGCATGCCGATCTTCTCAAGGTTGCGGCCCCGGCTGAAGCCCTCCATGCCCCGTTCGACGACGAGCAGGGAGGTCCCCCGGGCGCCCGCGGCCGGGTCGGTCTTGGCGACCACGACGACCAGGTCGGAGTTGATGCCGTTGGTGATGAAGGTCTTCTGGCCGTTGACCACGTAGTGGTCGCCCTCGCGCAGGGCGGTCGTCCTGATGCCCTGCAGGTCGCTGCCCGCGCCGGGCTCCGTCATCGCGACGGCCGTGATGAGCTCGCCACTGGCGAACCCGGGCAGCCAGCGGCCCTTCTGCTCGTCGTTGGTGAGGTCGACGAAGTACGGCGCCATCACGTCGTTGTGCAGCGAGAAGCCCAGGCCGGACGCGCCGATCCTGATGACCTCCTCAAGGATCACGCTGTTGTAGCGGAAGTCCGTGATCCCCGCCCCGCCGTACTCCTCCGGCACCCCGAAGCCGAACATCCCGATCTCGCCGGCCTTCTTCCACACTTCACGGGGGACGATGCCGTCCTTCTCCCACTGTGCGTGATGGGGCACGACCTCACGGGCCAGGAACTCGCGCACGGTCTCA
Source organism: Streptosporangium brasiliense (assembly GCF_030811595.1). Classification (NCBI taxonomy): domain Bacteria; kingdom Bacillati; phylum Actinomycetota; class Actinomycetes; order Streptosporangiales; family Streptosporangiaceae; genus Streptosporangium; species Streptosporangium brasiliense. The sequence continues at coordinate 739,769 of NZ_JAUSRB010000002.1, read as the reverse complement.
CGGAAGAGCTCGTGCTCCTCCTCGAAGAGGTCTCGCTGCATTGACTGCCTCCTTGGGGCTCCGTGGACCAGAATACGATTCTGTTACTTCCAGGTACACCCAGCCCGTGACGTTGAGGCTTCGGTTGTGATGGGGGATATGCGTAGATTACAAGTGCGCCACGGTCTTATGTGAGTCCATCATCTCGCTGCGCTGAAGATGGTGAAAATCGTACGATCTACTCTTGGTTTGCTGTGGGTGCACCTGTTACTGGCGGGCCCTCGTGATCGGAGTATGTGGTGGTTCGATGGCGCTCTGGGCCCCGTAAGTCTGTCGCGGTTTCAGCCCTGGTCATAGTGGGCGGCGCGCTGGTCACTTTGCTCCCTGGTCCGGCGGGTGCCAGCACCGCCGAGCTCACGGTCGATTACCGATGCACCGGCGGGATCGCGCAGAACGGTCCAGTGAGCCTCCGCACCAAGGTCTCCATCCCCACGACGCTCTCGGTCGGAGATCCGCTCAACATCGGCTGGACACTCAACTACAAGGACGTGGCCAGGTTCGGTTCTCCGGACTACTTCGCCCCCGGGGGCAAGGCCACGGTCACTGGAAACGTGCAACTCTCCGGCGGCTGGAGTGGCGTCCTCCAGCCCACGGGAAGCGTGGACCAGTCCGGCCAACTCCAGCCCGGTTCCGTTCTGAAGCTTCCCGAGGCGATCTCCGACTTCGCTCACACCGACCGGGCGGGAAAGGTCAAGGTCACGCCCCAGAAGCTGTTCGTGGACTTCACGCCGCCGGCAGGCGAGGTCATGGTCAACGATGACGACTCGCGGGTGAGCTACTCCGGAGGGCGCTGGGCCGACCGTAACGACCAGCCGGCGAATAACAACGACTACCACTACGATCTTCACCGCACGGTGGTCAAGGGCGCTACGGCCTCCTTCACGTTCACCGGCACGGGGATCGAGTACGTCGCTCAGCGTGACCACCGGGCGGGGAAAGTCCGGTTCTATATCGATGGCAAGGAAGCCACGCCTGCCTATGTCGACGCCTCGAAAAACGCCGACGGCACGCCGACGAATGCCGCCGGTAAGGGCGGGTTGACTCTGTGGAAGTTCCGGGGGCTCGGCTACGGCCAGCATCTCGTCCAGGTCGTGAACGATGAACAGGGCAAGTGGGGCCAGCTCGACGCTTTCCGGGTGATCACGCGAGAGTTGGCGGCCCCGCCGAAGCAATACCGGGCCACCTGCACGCTCGTCAGTACGCCGGTCTCAGTGGACGTCACCATCGCGGAGGGCTCGACCGGGACTCCCTCACCGGATCCGACCAGCACCGGCAACCCGACGTGTATGCCGACGGGGCTCCCGTCGGGCACGCCGACGATCACTCCCACGGGGACCCCGACCGGCACTCCCACGGGGCTCCCGTCGGGCACGCCGACGACCACTCCCACGGGGACCCCGACTCCCACGGGGACCCCGACCGGCACGCCGACGACCACTCCCACGGGGACCCCGACGACCGGTCCGTCGGCGACACCGTCAAGAACTCCAACCTGTGATCCCACGTCCACTCCAACAAGCACCCCCACGACCACTCCGTCGACCACTCCGTCGACGACCCCGACGTGTACTCCCACGGGCACTCCGACGTGCAGTCCCACGCCTACTCCCACGAATACTGCAAGGAGCACCCCCACGGTCACTCTCACGGTCACCTCTACCGCCCGCTCGACCACGAGTTCGACGCCCAAGCCGACCCTCACCGTGACGGCCACCGTCACGCCCACGAGGGCCACGCCGACCACTCCGCAGGTGACCGTTACTCCCGAGGGTGGTGCTCAGACCGGTGAGGGTCCTGGGGGCGGCCCCTCTGGAATGGCGCTGGTCGGTGGTGGAACGGCAATGCTTCTTGGAAGCGTCATGGGTGGGGTGGCGTTGAAGCGGCGGCGGGCGGCCTACGCGCGTGGTCGAGATTAGGTAGGAGGCGCGATGTATCCAGGGCCTTCGCAGGGCGGTCCCGATCCCTACTACGGTGCTTCCGACCCCCGTTACGGGGATGGCCATGCCCCGAAGAGCAGCGGGGGCATGTTGCTACCCGCGCTGCTCGTGGTGGGGTCTCTCGGCGGGGTCGGTGTGATCATGGCAGGTCTGCTCACCTACATGACCCCAGTGGCTGACGAGGAGCTCTACGGGCCTCCGGCGCCCCAGGCGGTGAGTGCCACTGAATCGCAGAACGTCACGCCGGTGGAGCAGCAGAACCCCGCGCCGGTGGAGCAGCAGAACCCCGAGCTGGCACTGCCGTCGGCGGTGGGGCCGGGTGGGCTGGATGTGCCGTTGACGGCCGCCGCGCCCACGGCGCCCCCGCCGTTGCCCGTCGTCCAGCCACCGGAGCCGCTCAAGAGCGCCGGGGTGAAGCCGTACCGGATCGCCATTTCGAAGATCGGCCTGCTGGCTCCGCTGATGGCGCTGGGGGTGGACGCCAAGAAGGAGATCCAGACCCCTCCGCTGAGCAGGCCGAACCAGGCGGGCTGGTACAAGCACGGGCCGATCCCCGGCCAGCAGGGGCCCTCGGTGATCCTGGGGCATGTGAACACCCGGAGCGGGGCCGCCGTCTTCAGCCGGCTGAAGGAGGTCAGGCGCGGGGACACGATCAAGGTGTCGCGGTCGGACAAGACCATCGCGGAGTTCACGGTCGACGGCGTGGAGCAGGTCAGCAAGAAGGCGTTCCCGTCGAAGCGGGTCTACGGCAACACCGGTGAGGCCACCCTGCGGCTGATCACCTGCGGCGGTGTCTACAACCGCAAGACCGGCCACTACACCGACAACATCATCGTCTACGCGACCCTGTCGAAGACCCGCCGCGTCTGAGCTCGGGTCCCGGCCCGCGTCCGCCCGCCGTACGGTGGCCCGGGGCGCGGAGGCCGGACGGGCGGGGCGTACGGCGGGCGGGCGGCCGGACGGGGTGCGCGGTCCCGCGAGTGCCGGCCCTACCCGACGAAGGCCGCGAGCGCGATGCCGAGGCCGCGCTGGTTCTGCCCGGCGGCCTTGGCGTCGGTGGAGTTGATCGAGTAGACGACCGTGCGGCTCAGGTCGCGGGTGGCGCCGACGCCGGACGCGCTGCCGTACCTGGCGCCGGTCTTGCCGAAGGCCACGATGCCGCCGGGCAGCTCCAACCTGGTCAGGCCCGAGGTGTGGACGGCGGGCTGGTCGCCGCCGTACATCGTGACCTTCGGCACCGTGAACATGTGCTTCAGCTGCGCGGCCGGCACCACCTTGCCCCTGAACAGGGCCTTGACGAACCTCTCCAGGTCGGCCGTGGTGGAGATCAGGTCGCCGGAGGCCCAGGTCGAGGTGACGCTGGTCTCGGTCATGTCCACGACGTGGGCCTGGCCGTACTCGATCGCGTCCTGGAACCCTTCGGGGACGACCTGGTAGCCGTGGTTGTGCCGTCCGCGGATCCGGATGGAGTCGCCGGGCAGGTAGCTGTCGCGCATGCCGACGGGCCGGAGGATCCGGGTGGTCACCTCGTGCTCGTAGGAGCGGCCCGTGACCTTCTCGATCAGCATGCCCGCCACGAACGTGTTGGTGTTGAGGTAGTGCTGCCGGGTGCCCGGGGTGAACTCGATCGGGTTCTCCACGGCCTTGCCGACATACTCCTCCGGCGTCCACTTCTTGAACCTGGTGGCGTAGACCCATTCGAAGCCGTCGCCGGACTTGGGCGCGGGCAGCCCGCTGGTGTGGTTGAGGAGCTGGCCGACCTTGACGGCCGGGTAGTCGGCGGGCAGCAGGCCCGGTAGATACTCCTGGACCGTGCCGTCGAGCGAGAGCTCGCCCTCGGCGACGAGCTGGAGCACGACCGCGACGGTGAGGATCTTGGTCACGCTGCCCGTCCGGAACCGGGCCCCCTCCTTCGCCGGCCGCTCGGTGCGCAGATCGGTCACCCCCGTGACCCCGTGCCACGAGCCCTTCGAGCCGCCCACCCTGACCTCCGCCGCGGTGGCGTCGGGGGCGGGCAGCCCGGCGATGCTCCGCTCCAGCGCCGCGCTGTCGATCGGCGGCACCTCGGTCCGCACGGCGGTGGCGGGCGTCGCCACGGCGGCGGCGAGCGCCGGGGTCCCCACGGCCGGGACCAGGGCGGCGAGGGCGAGAGCGGCGGCGGCGATCCGGGTGCGCTTCATCGGACATCTCCAGGTGATGGGGTGCTCTGTGGGATGTCACCGATCCTGTCGATCGTGCCCGGCTACCGGATCGCCGGCGCAGGCGATCTTCCGGCTCGCTCTCGGGAGGGAGCTCCTCGTCCGGTCAGGTGAGCGGGGGCCGCCGGATCCTCCGCCTCCTCCTCCGCCGGCCCGCCTCCTCCTCGCTCCTCCTCGCTCGGCCCTCCTCGGGGCCCGCCCCTCAGCCCTCCTCGACACCGAGGTGCGTGCGGTGGTGCCGCGGGGTGTCGATCTCGTCGAGCAGTGCGATCGCGAAGTCGGCGTAGGAGATCCGGCTGGCCGCGTCGCCCGCGGCCTGCCGGTAGCGGCCGGTGCGGGCACCGCCGTGGTCGAAGTCGCCCGCCGGGCTGAGGACCACCCAGTCGAGCGCGGTGGTCGCGGTGCACAGCACTTCAGTCCCGGCCGCGTGCCCCAGATAGAAGCCGCGGTACTCCTGCGGATAGCCGGGTGTGTCCATCAGGAGCGCTCCGGACTCGGACTTCAACCCCGACGCCAGACCGACCGCCACCAGCCGGTCCACCCCGGCCCGCGCCAGCCCGTCGAGCAGCGCGCGGGAGGCGGCGGGGAAGAAGACGTCGGGCTGCGAGCCCAGGTCGGCGGCGGCGTTGATCGCGGCGCCGTGCCCCTCGGCGAGCCGGGCGACGCCGTCCGCGTCGGTGACGTCGCCGGCGACGACGCGCACGCCGTCCGCGACCAGGTCGCCGTGCCCGGCCGGGTCGCGCACGACCGCGGTGACCCGGTGCCCACGGCGCAGAGCCTCCGCGACGGCCGCCCGCCCGGCCCTGCCGCCCGCGCCGAAAACAATGATCTCGCTCATCAGTCCGCCTCACGTCCCGGGGCCGGGCCTGGTCGCCGACCGCTGCCCCGGACGGTAGCCGGGCACGTGGTTACCGCCGGGATACCGGTTACCGTGAGATCGTGAGACAACCGCTTGATCCGGACATGTTCGACGAGCTCTGCCCGTCCGCTCTCTCGCCCTTCCGCGTCGGTGACAAATGGGCAGGGATGATCATCCGCTGCCTCGAACACGGGCCGCGGCGCTTCTCGGAGCTCCGGGTCCCCCTGCGTGGCATCACCGCGAAGGTGCTCACGCAGTCGCTCCGGGCGCTCGAACGGGATGGCCTCATCACCCGCACGACCCATGACGAGCCCGTGCGGCGGGTCGAATACGGGCTGACCCCGCTCGGCCGCAGCATCCTTGGGCCGATGGCCGTGATGTGCGACTGGGCGCAGGAGCACTGGGAGGAGCTGCTGGAGGCGCGCGAGGCGTTCCCGCCGCTCGGCCACGCCGGCTAGAGCGTTCGGCCATGCCGGCTGGAGCGTTCGGCCGCGTCGGCTGGAGCCGCGCGTCCGGCGCGGCCTGCCGGGCGCCGGGCGCCGGGCCGGTCGTGCGGCGCCTCAGCCCGCCGGCGCGGCCTCGACCCCGCGCTTCAACCTGCCGGCCCGGCCTCGAACCCGGGCTTCAACCCGTCGGCGCGGCCTCCAACCCGGAGAGCAGGTCGTCGAGCCCGGCCTTGACCCGCTCGACGGTCACCCCGCCGGTGCGGAGCCGGTGGGCCAGCAGCGGGGCGGCCAGCGGCGCCAGCAGGGCGTCGGCCAGGTAGTAGGCGTCGCCGTCCGGCTTCACCTGCGCGATGAGCATCGCGAGGTGGCTGTGGTGGAGATCGTAGGCGGCGCCGAAGCGGGCGAGGGGGCTCGCGGTCTCCGCCATGACCAGCAGGTCGAGCTGGGCCACCGTACGGTCGACCAGGGCGTGCAGGAAGGCGCGGATGCGGGCGGTCCCGGAGGCGCCTGGTCCCAGCGGCGCCGGGCCTTCGATGAACGCCGCCTGGAACTCCCGTTCCCGCTCGTCGATGAGCGCGTACGCCAGCCCGGAGCGGTCGCCGAAGCGGCGGTAGAGGGTGCCGACGCCGACTCCCGCCGCGGCGGCCACGTCCGCCATCGCCAGTCCCTCGACGCCGTGGGCGGCCACGATCCGGGCGGCCGCGGCGAGGATCCGCGCCCGGTTGCGCGCGGCGTCGGCCCTCTCCCGCGGGCCTTTCCCGGCGGGCGGCGCGTCCACCTCGTGCGGACCGTTCCCGGGAGCCGCTGCTCTCGTGCCCGGACTGCTACCGGGAGTCGCCTCCCTCACGCGCGGGCCGTTCCCGGGAGCCGCTGCTCTCGCGCGCGGGCCGTTCTCGGGAGTCGCCTCCCTCGCGCGCGGGCCGTTCCCGGGAGCCGCTGCTCTCGCGCGCGGGCCGTTCTCGGGAGTCGCCTCCCTCGCGCGCGGGTCTTCTCCGGGAGCCGCTGCCTCCCTCCGGCGCGGACCGCTCCCGGAGATCGGCGCGTCTCTCCTGCGTGCGCCGTTCTCGGGGGGCGGCGCGTTCACGACCGCGTCCTTCGCCACACCGGGCCAGCCTAACGGAACGCCTTCCGCTTCCTCGGCCTCGACGTTCTCGGCCTTGACTTCCTCGGCGCGGGACGTTCCCGGCGCGGGACGTTCCCGGTGGGCTCCGCGTCAGGTCCGCAGGGCGGCGGTGAGCTCGTCGGTGCGGGCCCGGCTGCCCCAGAACCACTCCACGTGGGCGTTCCGTCGTTGCTCCGCCAGCCAGTCATCGAAGATCCGCCGCTCGACGAGCCCGCGGGTCACCTCGTCGAGTTCCGCCGGCTCCACGGCCAGCACGTGCGCGACGCAGAAGCCGCCGTCCGGGAGCCGCGCGGGCCCGAGCACCTGACCGGCCCGCGCGTCCGCCGCCGGGGCGCCGAAGAGCGCGACCAGGCCGTCCCTGTTGTTCGCCTCCATCCGGCAGGTGGCCACGCCCGCCAGCACCTCCTCGACCGCCAGCGCGACGGGGTCGGCCTCCTTCTCCACCCCGTCAGGCTCCGCTCCGTCAGGCCCGTCAGGCGGCACGGCCCCGGCCCGCAGGAGCGCGGCGGCGACGTCGGCGCGGCTGGGATCGGCGTAGCGCAGCCTGACCACGCGCAGCCGGTCGAACTCCGCGCGGTGGGTGGCGAAGAAGTCCTCCACCTGTCCCTTGACCACGTCCTGGCGCAGGGCCGCCACCGCCGCCTCGCGCGCCACGATCTCCTCCAGGCGGGCGTGGCTGAGGCCGCGCTCGGCCATCCACTCCCGTACCGCCTGCGCGGTCAGCAGCCCCCGCGCCCGGCGGAAGGCGTCCATGGCCTCCTGGAGCCGGTCGGCGGGGAGATGCTGGTCGCGGACGTCCACAGCCTGCTCGACCAGGGCGGAGTTCACCAGGCGCCGGGCGAGTGCGACATCGTCCCACAGCACGTCGAGAACCGAGACGACCCGCTCCATCGTCATGTCGACGCCGTTGACGCGCAGGACGAGCTGCTCACCGGAGCGCTGCCCTCCCCGCAGCGGCCAGGGGATCGCCCGGTCCGGCGCGAAAGCCAGCGAGACGCTGCCCTCCGGTGAGGGGAGCAGCAGATCGTAGTGGTAGTCGTCGGTGGCGGCCTCACGCTGCCACAGCAGCCGCATCCTCACCTCCGGATGGCGCGCGCGCAGCTCCGAAAGCCGCTCGTCGGCGCGCTCCGGGCGCACGCCGTCCAGCCCGCGCAGCCATTCCAGGGCGTCGCCGAGGAGGTCGGGGGGCACGATCGGGGACACGTCAGGCTCCTTCCAGCAGCAGGTCGCAGAGGGCCTCGCTGATCGGCAGGCCGGTCAGCTCCTCGATCCACAACCACTGGCCGTTGGGGTTGATCTCCAGGAACACATACCGGCCGTCCGGGGTCAGGACCAGGTCGAACGCTCCGTAGTCGAGCCCGAGACGGTCCGTCATCGCCAGGCACCGCTGAGCGACCTCGTCCGGAAGCCGGTGCACGCCGTACGGTGTCACCTCGATGTCGTACAGGCGCCAGTCCACCCTCGACCGGTTGCTCTCCTGGGAGTGGATCTCGGCCGCGAACACCCGCCGGCCGACGACGGTGACCCGCAGTTCCAGCCGTTTCGGCACGTACTGCTGCGCGATGACCGGGCAGAACCGCAGCGCCTCCGCGTAGGCCAGATCACGGGCCGAGACGAACTCGCAGTGGCGGGTGACCGTGTGGCCCCCCGCGAGGTTGCCCACCCACGGCTTGCCCATGGGCTTGGTGACGATGTGACCGTCATGGCGGTTGTGAAAGTCCCACAGGGCGTCCGCCTGGGTCGCGATCAGGGTCTCCGGGATCTCGAACCCGAGCTCGGCGGCCAGCATGAGCTGGGACGGCTTGTGCGCGGCGCGCCGGAACACCGACTCCCGCGCGGGCACCGTACGGCACGGCAGATGTTCCCAGAGATCGGTGATCAGGTTCACGCTCTCCTGCGCGGCGTAGGCGGCCACCGACGGGTCGGTGAGCGCCGGATGCGCCTCGGGCGGCGTCGGGCGGCGCCACCACAGCGCGGTCAGCGTGTCCAGGTCGAGGGTGCCGGACTCGGTGTGCAGCAGCCGCCGGGTGAGTCCACGAGCGGTGTACGCCAGCTCCACGTGGGCCCGGGTGAGATAGTCCCGGTTGTCGAAGACGGTGGTCCGGGCGCCGCGTCCGGCCAGCAGGTGACGGATGTGGTCGGCGTGCGGGTCGGCCTCACCGGTGAGGACGAGGACATGCGGGGGTGACACGGATCTCCTTGGAGAGCGGGAGCCTGTGCGCAGGCGACGGACCGCCGGGGAGAACGGGTTTCTCCGGACTCGGGGACGGCGGGGCCACCGGACCCGGGGACGGCGCGCGTCCCCGGGTCCGGTGACCGCCGGCCGTCGCCGCCGTCCCGGCTGGCGGGACGGCGGCTGGGCGCGACTACTCAGTCACTGCCGCAGATTCAGTCACTGCCGCAGATGCCGGGCGGGTCGGCCTCCCACCCCGTGGTGATTTCGACCTTCTGGCCGCCGCTGATGCCGCTCAGCGCGCTCTCGTCGAGCTCGGCGCCGACGGGCGTGATGTCCCCGAGCTCGGTACGTGATGCCGCGTTCATGGAACGTTCCTCCTCTCCTTGTCGCTCTGGAAAAGCGATCTCGTGACCAATCATGCGGATCTCGTCTTGTAGGTGACTTGGGGACGGCTGCGGACGACTTGGGGATGACTGCGGACCCGCGGTCACGTCTCTCCCCGCAGGTACGGGGCTCACCGGGAGCCCGCCGGGAGCTGCGCCCGGGCGAGGCGCGCGTACAGGCCGCCGGAGCGGATCAGCGCGTCGTGGGTGCCGCTCTCGACGATCCGGCCGCCGTCCAGTGCCAGGATCAGATCGGCGTCCCTGATCGTGCTCAGCCGGTGGGCGATCACGATGCGCGTCTGGGGGAGGGTGCCGAGGTTCGCGCTCAGCGCCGCCTCGGTGTCGGTGTCGAGATGGCTGGTGGCCTCGTCCAGCAGCAGGATCTCCGGCCGCGCCAGTATCGCTCTGGCCAGGGCGATGCGCTGGCGCTGGCCGCCGGACAGGCCCCCGCCCTCGGTCAGCATGGTGTGGTAGCCGAGGGGCATGGCGGCGATGTCGTCGTGGACGCAGGCCAGCCGGGCGGCCTCCTCCACCTGGCCGGGGGAGACGGTGGAGCTTCCCAGGGCGATGTTGTCCGCGATCGAGCCGGTGAACAGGGCGGGCTCCTGGGTGACCACCCCGAAGCGCCGCCGCAGCCGTCCCGGGTCCAGGCGGGACACCGGCACCCCGTCATAGAGGATCTCGCCCTCGACCGGCGGGAACAGCCCCAGCAGGAGCCGGGCGAGGGTGGTCTTGCCGGACCCGGACCTCCCGACCAGCGCGACCTTCTGCCCGGGGACGACGCGCAGATCGATCCCACGGACGATCCACGGGCTTTCGGGCGCGTACCGGAAGCCGACGGCCCTCATTTCGATCCCGCTCCGCCGTGCTCCGCCGCCGGGTCCGGCCGGGGAGGAGGACTCCGCGACCGCGTCCCCGTCACCCGCCGGGGCGCCGGGGCCGGACTCCGGGGCGGTCTCCCAGATGTCGGCGAGCCGCTCGGCCTGGGCGCGGGCGAGCTGGAGGCTCCGCAGGCTGCCGGTCAACGAGGCCAGCGGCGCCAGGGCGGCGGCGGCCAGGGCCAGCACGCCGAGCATGGCGCCCACGGTGAGCCGGTGGTCCACCACCTGCCACGCGCCGGCCCACAGCAGCGCCAGCGGGGCGCCGAACCTCAGCGCCCCCAGCGCGGTGTCCTGCATGCTCTGGGCGAACGAGCTCCGCCGTGCCTGCTGCGTCTGGATGTCCAGCAGACGCGTCCAGCGCTCCAGAACCTGGGACTCCGCGCCGGACGACTTGATCGTCTCGATGCCCTTGACGGACTCGACAAGCTGTCCCTGGGCCTCGTTGCGCGCCTCGTGCTCGCGGTGGACCAGGTCGCGGATCCGCTGCCGGGTGACGAGGAGCACGAGGAGCTGGGTCGCGGCCAGGACGACGAGCACCCCGCCGAGCAGCGGCGACCGTACGGTGATCGCGACGAGATAGCCGACGGCCAGAGGCGCGTCGAGCAGGGTGGACAGCACCTGGCCGGTGAAGATGTCCCGCAGCACGACGGCTCCGGTGATCCGCGAGACCAGGTCCGCCGAGCCCCGGTGGGCGAAGAAGCGGAACGGCAGGGCGAGCAGCCGCCTGGCCAGGTCGTCGAGCAGGGCGGTGTCGGCCCGGGCCCGCAGCACGGCCAGCGCCCAGGCCCGCGCCCCTCCGGCGGCGAGGTAGGCGAGCGCCGCCACGGCCGCGGCCAGTCCCAGCAGGGGCAGCAGGTCGATCTCCCCGCGCCCCAGCACCCGGTCCACGACGCTCTCGGTGGCGGTGGGCAGGACGAGTCCGAGCCCTTGCAGGATGAGGCTGAGCAGTACCAGGACGGCCAGGATGCCCCGATGGTTCAGCACGCTGAAGCGGGCGTAGCGCGACCACCAGGATCGCCGCTCGCCGTGGTGTCCCCGCTGGAAGTCCGGGCCGGGGGCGAAGGTGAGGACCACGCCGCTGAAGTCCCGCGCGAACTCCTCCCGGGAGAGCCTCAGCCTCCCGATCCCCGGATCGACGATCGTGATCCGGTCCCCGGCCGCCCGCTCCACCACCACGAAGTGTCTCGCCCGCCAGTGGGCCACGGCCGGCAGGGGGATCTCGGGTATGTGCGCCGCGGGCAGGGAGAGCGCCCGGGTGGTCAGCCCGCGCGCCCGCGCGACGCGTACCAGGGTGAGCGCGCTGACGCCGTCCCGGCCCACGCCCATCTCCTCGGCCAGGGCGCGCACGGAGGTGTGGTGCCCGTGAGCGCCGAGGACCATCGCGAGGCAGGCGGCCCCGCATTCGACCAAGCTGTGCTGGAGTATGACTGGAACCCGCATGGGTCGGTAGTCTCCGCCCCTCCGCTTTGAGCCCGGTTGCGAGTGACTGGGGCGGTCATGTGGCCCCCTTGAGGTCGCGGCACGGCGTGCGGCCCTCTCCGGCTCCGGCCGGATCTTGACCCGCGTAGCGATCCCTCCTCCAAGGCCCGCCCGTATCCCTCGAAGGGCCGCCCGTATCCGCGGGTCGGACACATCCGGCCGGAGTCTCCCGGCGTCCAGGCGTCCAGGCGTCCAGACGTCCCGGCCTCCCGGCGCGCCGACCGTCGCCCGGCATACGGAACGGGTTCCGTTTCCTGCTTGCTAAACGGAATCAGTTCCGCTTGAATTTAAACGGAATCAGTTCCGCTTACCTGGACCAGATGGAGGCAGGCATGACAGGCAAGGTCGCACTCGTCACGGGTGGGAGCCGCGGGATCGGGGCCGCGATCGCCCGGCGCCTGGCGGCGGACGGCGCGGACGTGGTCATCACGTACGCGAGCGCGGCCCACCGCGCCGCCGCGGTGGTCAAGGAGATCGAAGCCGCAGGCGCCCGCGGCGTCGCCGTCGCCGCCCAGGCCACCGACGCCGCCGCGCTGGCCGGCGCGGTCGAGCGCACCGTCGCGGAGCTGGGACGGCTCGACATCCTCGTCAACAACGCCGGCACAGCCCCCTACGGGCCGCTGGAGGAGGTGACACTGGAGGAGGTCGACCGGACGCTGGCGATCCACGCGCGCGCGTCCTTCCTGCTCGCCCAGGCCGCCGCCCGCCATATGACCGCGGGAGGCAGGATCGTCACCATCGGCAGCAGCCTGGCCGAGCGGGTGCCCTATCCGGGCTGGACGCTCTACGCGATGAGCAAGTCGGCGCTGATCGGCCTCACCAAAGGACTGGCACGCGACCTCGGCCCTCGCGGCATCACCGCCAACCTCGTCCACCCGGGCTCGACCGACACGGAGATGAACCCCGCCGACGGCCCCGGAGCCGACGAGGAGCGTGGCTACACGGCGCTGGACCGCTACTGCAGCCCCGACGACATCGCCGCCACCGTCGCGCACCTGGTGGGAGAGGGCGGCCGCAACATCACCGGCGCGTCCGTCACCGTCGACGCCGGCACGACCGCGTAACCGCCGCGGCCGGGCTGCTGCTCGTGGGCGCCGCACTGCTGGAAACCGTCCGGGCCACGGCGCCGGAGCGCCGGTAGGGCCCTCCCTACTCCGGATCAGGGTGCGGACGGGCATGTCCCGGCCCGCCGCGCGAGAAAGACTCGGGGCATACCCGATCCCCCGTCCGGAGGTACCTCCATGGCAACGCAGCAGCACGCACCGCAGACCCTGAACAGCCCGCCGGCCGTCCCGGCGGCCGTCAAGACCGCCTCGGCGCTCTGGCTCACCGCCGTCGGCGCCGGCGCCTTCGAGGCCGCCCTGGCCGTCACCGGCGCGCTGGTCAGCGGGTCGGCGTCGTTCGCCGACCTCGCCGGGGGGCTGGGGTTCCGGCTGGCGGTCTTCGCGGTGGCGATCTTCATGGCCGTCCGCCTGCGGCAGGGCCGCGGCTGGGCCCGTATCGCCCTCGCCCTGTCCCTCGGCATCTTCGGCACCATCTCCCTGGTGATCGAGCCGATCCGGTGGCTGCTCGACGGGAACTCGCTCGGCCAGGCCGTCGCGGAGGCCGACGCGATGTCGTTCGTGTTCGCCGGGAGCCGGATCGTGCACCTCGTGGCCGTCCTGGGTGCCATGGCGATGATGTTCGCCCCGGCGGCGAACGACTATTTCCGCGGCACGCCCCGCCTGCCGCGCGCGTGACACGGCTCCATCCGCGTGACCGATGCCCCCGGGGGCGTCGACGACCCGGGCGATCTCCTCGGCGATGCCGGCGCGGGCCGGGCGGGAGCGTTCGACGGAGCGCACACCTGCTGGTCGGGACGCGAGCGCGGTGCTCGTGACCTGGGCGGCTCTGATCTATGATCGTTATCTGCCCGGCCAACCCGGGTAGAGAGAGCTCTGTAGAAGCGGACCCCCCGACAGATCGGAAAGTGGGGGTGTGCGCAGATGAGCGTCGTACGGGCCGGTGTGATGGCCGTACTCATAGGGGTGGCGGCGATCGGCGCCGTCCAGCATTCGAAGCCGACGTCCAACCGGTCCCCGAGCTGGGTGGTCAAGCGGCCGGGGAACTCGACCGCCAAGCGGCATGTGGCCTGGACGGTCAGGCAGCCGGAACCGGCCGCCGACCGGCACCGGGGCCGGGCGTTCGGGCGGACCGACGGGCCGCGGGCCCGGCACTACCGGGGGCATCGGGCCGGGCGGACCGACGGGCCGATACCCAGGCGCTACCGGGGGTCGAGGGTCGAGCGGCCCGATGGGCTGATGCCCCGGCAGTACCGGGGGTCGAGGGTCGAGCGGCCTGAGGGCCCGATACCCAGGCGCTACCGAGGATCGAGGGCCGAGCGGCCCGACGGGCCGATGCCCCGGCGCTACCGGGGGTCGGGCGTCGAGCGGCCTGACGGCCTGGATCCCAGGCGGTATCGGGGACCGGCGTACGGAGGGTCCGCCGCCAGGCAGCCGCAGGAGGGGGCGATCGGGCGGCACCGGGGGCTCCGAGGCGAGCGGGCCGACGGCCTGGGACCCGGACGCTACCGTGATCCGGGACTCGGCCGGCCGGGCGGCCCGGATTCCCGGCGGTACCGCGACCCCGGACTCGGCCGGCCCGACGGCCCGGATTCCCGGCGCTACCGGGACCTGAGGGGCGAGCGGGCCGACGGCCCGGGTCCCCGGCGCTACCGGGGAGCGGCCGCGGGCCGGCAGGATGGCTGGTCGACCGAGCGGCCCCGAGGCTGGAGCGCCAAGCGGCTGGGTGAGTGGTTGAACGGGCATCCCAGGCAGAGAACGTCCGACGTCCAGATCATCCGCCCCGGGGTGGCACCGGACCAGGAAGGACCGGTCGGCAGCGGACAAGCAGGCAGCGGACAAGTAGGCAGCGGACCGGCAGGCAGCGGACAAGTAGGCGGCGGACCGGCCGCAAGGTGATCGGGCGACGTTGATCCGGCGTCGGCGGTCCGGCGATCGGCGGCCAGAGGACAACCGGCCAGAGGACAACAGAGGTGTCCAGGAGGGCCCGGCCGTACCTTCGGCCTGGCCGTACCGCCGGGTCGTGTGCGAGGCCGGGGCCTCCGGCCTCGCACGGGCGCGCCCCGGGGCCGGGCGCGCCGGGGCGGGCTGTGCCGGTCGGCTCCGGGGCCGGTGGCGCCCCGGGGTGGGCCGTGTCCGTCAGCTCCGGTAGTCCTTGAGCGTGATGGCGTTGGACAGCTCCCGGATGTCCGGCATCGGACGGCTCTGGTCCTTCTGCCACTCGCTCACCCGCAGCGCGAAATCCTGGTTCAGGCCGGCGAACTCCCGCATCTCCTCCTCGTAGCGGGCCAGCCCCACCCGGTGGTCCCCGCCCGCCGCCAGGAGCTCTCCGGCCAGGACGTAGGCGCCGACCAGGGCGAGGGTCGTGCCCTGACCCGACAGCGGAGAGCCGCAGTAACCCGCGTCCCCGACCAGTGAGACCCGTCCGTTGGACCAGCTGTCCATGCGGATCTGGCTCATGGAGTCGAAGTGGAAGTCGGGCGCCTCCCACATGGCCTTCAGCAGCCTGGCGGTCTCCCAGCCGTCGTCGGCGAAGCGTTCGGCCACGATCTGCTTGTGCCGGGTGATGTCGCGGTGGTCGTAGTCCAGCCGTGGCGACTCGAAACCGAGGACCGCCCTGGCCTCGGTGTTGTTCCGCGCGCTGTAGAGGCCGGACATCTTCCCCGGGGTCCGGTGGAACACCTGCCAGTGGTCCAGATCCAGGAAGTTGTCAGTGGTGAAGACCGACAGGTAGGTGTCCAGGTGGCGGATGAACCGGGACTCCTCGCCAAAGGCCAGCGCGCGCACGTTGGAGTGCAGGCCGTCGGCGCCGACGACGAGTCCGAAGGTGCGCGGTGCGCCCCGCTCGAAGGTGACCCGCACCCCGTCGTCGTCCTGCGCGAGGGAGGTGATCGAATCGCCGAAGAGGTATTCGACGCCGTCACGGGTGGCCTCGTAGAGGATGCCGGCCAGGTCGTCGCGGAGGATCTCCACGTCCTCGCTGCCGACCTCGCCGCCGGTCAGGGTCTCCTCGGTGGTGCTGTGCAGCACCTCGCCGGCGCTGTCGACGAAGGACATCCCGCGCATCGCGGCGTCCATCCGCCGGATGTCGGCCAGCAATCCCATCCGCTCGACGACGCCGAGCGCCGCGCCGCGGATGTCGACCGCCTGACCTCCGGGGCGGAGCCGGGGGGCCTTCTCCACGACGGTGGGATTGAAGCCGTGGCGGCGCAGCCAGTAGGCCAGCGCGGGCCCGGCGATGCTCGCACCGGAGACGAGGATGTCGTGGTCTCTCATGGGGACTCCTGGCGGATGTCGAGGGAGGGGGACGCGGCCGGCCGGTGACGGCCCCGCCGGCTACGCCGTACACAGTTGAATGTACGGCGTACGCATGCGATTAGGCAACTCGACATGGCCATTGAGCACGGGTTTTCCGGAGACTCTCGGGAAATTCTGCACTAGTACAGTAGGCAGGGCGCCCGTCCTCGGCGATCCGCCGGGCCGCCGCCGTCCCTGGTCATCGAGGGGTTCCGCTACCCTCGGGGCAGGTCGGCCTGTACTAGTACAGGCGGCTCCACCGGACGGAAGGCGATCGTGAACCGGCCCGCTGCCCAGCCTGATCCCCCCTACCTGAGGATCGTCACCGAGATCCGCCGCCGCATCGCGGCCGGTGAGCTCCGTGCCGGCGACCGGGTGCCCTCGACCCGGCAGGTCGCCCGGGAGTGGGGCGTGGCGATCGCGACCGCCACCAAGGCTCTGACCATCCTGCGCCAGGAGGGAGCCGTTCAGGCGGTGCCCCGCGTCGGCACCGTGGTGGCCGGGCCCGGGTCCCCGCCTGGGCCACAGCCCGGGTCCCCGCCCGGGCCACAGCCCGGGGCCGGGTCCGGATCGCAGCCCGGGTCCGGGCCGCGCTCCGCGCCCCGTCCGGCGCCGTCCCGGCCGGCCGGCCCGCGCCGTACGGCCCACGATCCCGATCAGGGGCTGACCCGGGAGCGCATCGCCCGCGCCGCGATCGGCATCGCCGACACCGAGGGGCTGGACGCCCTGTCCATGCGCGGCGTCGCGGCCAAGCTCGATGTCGCCACCATGTCGCTGTACCGCCACATACGGGACAAGGAAGATCTCGTCCTGCTGATGATCGACACGGCGTGCGGTGAGATCCGATATCCGGAGGAGCCGCTCACGGGGTGGCGGGCGCGCCTCGAACTGGTGGCGCGGCTGCTGTGGTCCACCTACCGGCGGCACCCGTGGCTGGCGCAGGCCGGCTCGGTGACCCGGCCGCTGCCGCTGCCCAACCTGATGGCCTACGCCGAATGGACGATGAGCGCGGTGGACGGCCTCGGTCTCGACGCGGAGACCATGCTCAACGTGCACGTCCTGCTCTACAGCTACGTCCGGGGAATCGCCGTGAACCTGGAGTCGGAGGCCCAGGCCGAAGCGGACACCGGCGTCACCGGAGACGAATGGATGGACACCCAGGAGCCCGTCCTCTCCGGGCAACTCGCCTCGGGGGCTCTGCCGACGTTCTCCAGGGTCGTCGCGGACCTGGAGGACGGTTACGACCTCGATCTCGACGCGATCTTCGAGCTCGGCCTGCGGGCGATGCTCGACGGCCTCGGCGTGCTGATCCAGAACTCCGGGCGGTGAGACGGGCCTGGTGGTCCCGTCCGTCCCGAGGCCGGGTCAGGGCCCCCGCCAGAGCCGGCGGGGGCCCTGGGACGGGCGAGGGCTCACCATGCTCTGGGCGCGTGCCCAGCCATCTGGGCGACGTCCTCCGCGCCTTCCCGCATCAGCTTGCCGGCCAGGTCGGACAGGGCACGTCCGGCGGCCAGCTCGTCGCCGATCGACGGAACAGGCTGGTCGTCCGGGTTACGCCGGGCGTGCGCGACGCATTCCCGTTTCCTGCCGTCCGCCGTCATCAGCACGGCCTTGGCGGTGGTGACGGCGTCGGCGTCGTCCTCGCTGATGAATATCTGTACAGTCCATTCCTTTGATTCCATTACCAACACCTCCCATTTCAAGACTGCGCCTCTGTCGGCGTTACCGGAAGGGTCCTTGGACCCGGCATTGTGGGGTTTTGCCGCTCAGGGCCCGACAGAAGGGGAAATCCCCGCCCGCCGTACGGCTCCGCACGCGCCCGGGCGGACGGGGCCGCTGTCGGCGGAGGTGTTCTCCATCGGGCTCGACCACGGCCCGTGGCCGGACGGCGCCTCGTACCCGTGCCTGATCCTGCCCGGCACGGCGCGGACGGGCTCACGCTGATCCGGGAGCGGTAGTCCGCCGGGCCTCCCTGGCCTTCCTGGCTCGGCCGATCGTTAGCCGTTCGGCCGCTCAGGGTAGAACTGTTTGTACCAGTGTGCCCCCCGCGAAGTAGGAACGTGGGGGTGTACCCGGGTGGTCGGGAAAATGTCGCTCAATGTCCTCGCCGTGCTCGTAGGAGGAGTGACGCTCCTCGCCCTCCACCCCACAGGCCCGGCTCGACCGGCCGGCCCTACCCGCCCCGTGAGCCCGTTTCAGGCGGCGGGCCCGATGCGGCCCGTGAACCTGGTCGGACCGGTGAGCTCGGCCCGGTCGTCAGGGGGAGTCCGGTCCGCCGGTACGGCCCGCTCCGCCCGCAGGGCCCGGCCCCCGAAACCGGTGGTGCCCACCCCCGGCCGGTCCGCGGGCGCGTCCGCCAGGCACGGGCGCGGCGCCCGGACGCCGATCGTCGTCGCGCACCGCGGAGCCAGCGCCTTCCGGCCCGAGCACACGCTCCTGTCCTACGAGGTCGCCATCCAGATGGGCGCCGACTACATCGAGCCGGACCTGGTCTCCACCAAGGACCACGTGCTGGTCTCCCGGCACGAGAACGAGCTCTCGGCGACCACCGACGTCGCCGACCACCCCGAGTTCGCCGCCCGCAGGACGACCAAGACCATCAACGGCGGCCAGGTGACCGGCTGGTTCACCGAGGACTTCACCCTCGCCGAGCTGCGCACCCTCCGTGCCAGGGAGCGCTTCCCCAAGCGGCGGCCGGGCAACGCGGCATACGACGGGAAAGCGCAGATCCCGACATTGGAGGAGATCGTCAAGCTCGCGCAGAAACACGGCGTGGGCGTCTATCCCGAGATCAAATATCCGACCTACTTCGCCTCGATCGGGCTGCCGATCGAGGAGCCGCTGCTGGAGGTCCTCCGGAGGTACGGCTGGGACGAGGCGTGCGACCCGGTGTTCATCCAGTCCTTCGAGACGAGCAACCTCAAGCGGCTCCGGGCCCTCACGCGGCTGCGGCTGATCCAGCTCATCGGATCGGGGAGCGGCGCGCCGTACGATCTGGTCGACGTCGACAACGCTCTCACCTGCGACGAGCTCGTCACTTCGGAAGGGCTGCGGCAGATCGCCACCTACGCCGACGGCATCGGCGTGACCACCACGCGGATCGTGCCGGTCGGACCCGACGGGAGGACGGATCCGCCCACCTCGCTCGTCCAGGACGCCCACCGTTACGGTCTCCAGGTCCACGTCTCGACGATCCGCGACGAGAACGCCAAGCTCCCGGCGGAGTACCGGCGGGGCCGTCCCGGCGGTTCGGCCTACCGCCGGGCCGTCGGGGACGTGACGGGCTGGTTGAAGCGGCTGTACCGGCTCCGGGTGGACGGGGTGTTCGCCGACAACCCCGGGGTGGCGCGTGTGACGCGAGACCGTATGTTCGGAGGGGACTGACCGTCCGGGCCGGCCGTCCGGAGAGTCCGGCGGCCTAACCCGGGCCGGTGCCGTCAGGGCCTCGCGGGAGCCGCCGGGGATGTTCGCCGCGGCCGCGGCCGGGGCGGGGAGGGGAGGGCGCACGCCGGCGGCCTCCCCGCCCGCGTGCGACCGGTACCCGACGCGGGCGTGATGAGGGAGGACTCCCTGATGTCGGCGATGAGACCGTCCGGAGGAGTAGTCTGGGGAGACCGAGGACATTCCGCACGTTGGCATCCAGGTCGGCGTCGCCCAAGGCGATACACAACTTCGGTCCTTCCCGGCCCGAGTCAGGCCGATCGATCATGACGCCGAAACTTCTCTCCCGGATCACGCCCCCTGTGGTCGCCGTCCCCATGACCACCTCCTCCGCGGTACGCCTCAGCCTGGACCTCGTGCCCGGCCACCGGGGTCTCGTGGACGGGGCATGGTGGCCGTATTCGCGGAACGCCGGCGTGGAGCTGCCCGGCCTCATCGCGGCCGTGGATCGGCTGCTGGGCCGTCCCGTCCTGCGCGTGGGTCTGCACGCGGACGTCTGGGACGGCGTCCCGCGCCGTATCCCGGCCCGTGGCCGCCAGGTCGAGGTGGGCCCGTCACGGAGTGCCGACCACCGCCTGATCAGGCTGTCCGTAGCGGGTATGGAGCACGTCGACCTGCTGGTGATCCCGTCCGGCACCGCGTGCGTCCCGGCCATGGACGCCCTGGAGCTGGCCGTCACATGTGCCGGCCGCCTACGTCCGGTCGACATCCTCACCGCCGTCCACGCTCCTGTCCCGGCCGGACCCCCGTGCGCGGGAGCCCGTGCTCCGGCCGAGGTCTCATTCCTTCTTCGATCGGAGATCCCATGACCACTCTTCAGAGCCGAACCGACGGAACGGTGCTCCGGCCCGTCCGCCCGTCCGTCACCCTCGTCAAGCTGTGCGGTGAGATCGACGTCTTCACCTGCCACTCCCTGCGCGAACGCCTGATCGGCGCGGTGCGGTCCAGCGTGGGGCCGCTCATCCTCGACCTGTCCAGGGTGTCCTTCCGCGACGTGTCCGGGCTGGCCGCGCTGGTCGGCGTCCAGCGTCGCGCCAGAGCCCGCGGTATCGCCCTCTATCTGGCCGAGCCCAGCTCCCAGACGGCCGAGCTGCTCCGGCTGACCGGCCTGGACCGCGTTCTCATGATCTACCGGGGCATCCCGGGCAAGCCCGGAACGCCCAGGCTCCCGCGGCAGGTGCGGAGGGGAGACTGAGGCCCGGCCACATGAACGGCCCCGGGGGAAGTGAACGGCCCCCGGGATAGAACGACCCCCCGGGAAAAGGGCGTGAGGCGCCCCTTGAAGGACTCGCGGGCGCGGCCAGAACGGGCCGCCTTTCCCGGACCCGCGTCCGCGGGCCTACGCCCGGGGACCGGTCGGCCCGCGTCCGCGGCTGCTTCCGCGGGCCTACATCCAGGACTGGTCGGCTCGCGTGCGCGGCTGCTTCCGCGGGCCTACGTCCGGGACCGGCTGGCCTACGTCCGGGACCGGCTGGCCTACGTCCGGGACCGGCTGGCCTACGTCCGGGACCGGCTGGCCTACGTCCGGGACCGGCTGGCCTACGTCCGGGACTGGTCGGCTCGCGTGCGCGGCTGCTTCCGCGGATCTACGCCCGCGACTGGCGGGCCCGCCGTACCGGCCGCTCGCTCACCATCGGGGTGGCCAGGTGCCCGTTGAGGAGCCGTTCGAGGGCGCCGACGAAGGGGGCGCGCTCGTCGGCCGGGAGCGCCGCGAGCACGTCGGCGTGGACACGGTCGGAGATCGCAGTCCCCTCGGCCACGATCCGCCGGCCCTCCTCGGTGACCGAGATGATGCGGGCCCGGCGGTCGGTGCTGGACGGCCGGCGCTCGGCAAGCCCGGCCTTCTCCAGCTCATCCACCGTCACCACCATCGTGGTCTTGTCGAGGTCGGAGATCTCGGCGAGCTGGATCTGCGTCCGCTCGGCCTCCATCGCGTGGAACAGGACGCAGTAGCCGCGCGGCGTGATCCCGAGCTCGGCCAGGGCCGCCGTCATCTGGGTCGCCAGCACGTGGCCGGTGTGCGTCAGCAGCATGCTCAGATCCGGGACGGTGCGGGACGGCGCGCTCGTGGTCATACGGTGAGTATACCAAGATAGTTCTACTACGGGATTATCTATAAGTAGAGATATTCGGTGGGACGGGGCCCGAAAAAGGCTGGGCCGGGCGGACGGGCCGGAGGTAGAGTCGACTTCATGACCTGGCGACATTGATCCATCACCAGAGGTCGACAGGGGACCCGTTGTCGCGGGCCGCCGGAGATGCCGAGCATCCCGAGCCCGCACAGTCCCCCGTCGGAAAGACCTCATGATGATCTCTCTTCTCCGTGGACCGGACAGGCGCGCGGAGCGCCTGGCCGCGACGCTCTACGGTTACACCTTCCTCGACGATCTCATCCTGCTCTACCCGGTCTACGCGCTGCTGTTCGTCGACACCGGCCTGTCGACCGCCGAGATCTCCTCGCTGTTCGTGATCTGGTCGGTCACCTCCCTGGTGATGGAGGTCCCCTCCGGAGTGTGGGCCGACGCCGTCTCGCGGCGGCTGCTCCTCGTCGTGGCGCCGCTGCTGTCGGCCGTGGGCTACGCCCTGTGGGTCATCGCCCCCTCTTACTGGGCGTTCGCCGCGGGCTTCGTGCTCTGGGGCACCTCGGGAGCGCTGCAGTCGGGCGCCATGGAGGCGCTGGTCTACACCGAGCTCGAACGTCTGGACGCCGCCGGCCGCTACGCCACGATCATGGGCCGTGCCCGCGCGCTCAGCACCGGCGCCGTCATGGTGGCCACGGCGCTGGCCGCCCCCGCGCTGGCGGTGGGCGGCTACCCGCTGCTCGGCGCGGCCAGCGTCCTGGCCTGCGTGCTCTGCGCGGCCGTGGCGACGACCTTCCCCGAACACCGCGGGCAGAGCCCGGAGGAGTCGTCGCCGGAGGAGGCGTCGCCGGGCTCCTACGCGGACATCCTGCGGGACGGCGTGCGGGAGATGCGCTCCAGCCGGCCGGTACGGCGGGCGGTGCTGCTGGTGATCGCGGTGACGGCGCTCTGGGGCGCGCTGGACGAGTACGTCCCCTTGCTGGCGGCCGGCACCGGTGTCGCCGAGTACGCCGTACCGCTCCTGGTGCTCCTCGTCTCCGCCGGAGGCGCGCTCGGCGGCCTGCTCGCGGCCGCCGGTCGGCGTGGCACCGACCGGGCGATCGCGGTGATCCTCGCCGTCGGGGCGCTGGCGCTCGGCGCGGGGGCGATCAGCGGGGTCCCGGCGGGCTTCGCCGTGATCGCGGTGGCCTTCTGTCTCTTCCAGATGGCGACCGTGCTGGTCGACGCGCGGCTGCAGGACCGCATCACCGGCCCGGCCCGGGCCACCGTGACCTCGCTGGCCGGGCTGGGCACAGATGTGACCTGCATCGCCTTCTTCGGCTGTTATGCCGCCGCCTCCGCGGTGACGGGGCACAGCGTGATCTTCGCCGTGTCCGCCGTGCCGTACCTCGTCCTCGCCCTCGTGCTCACCCTGGCCGCGGGCGGCCGGTCGCGTCCCGGCGGCGGGCGGCGCCGGGAGCGGCGGCCGTCCGGCGAGCGGAGCATGACAACCCATCACCCGGTCCCCGCCCATCCGGCACCTGCTCACCCGGCATCCGGCCATCCGGCACCTGCTCACCCGGCACCTGCTCACCCGGCCCCCGCCCATCCGGCACCTGCTCACCCGGCCCCCGCCCATCCGGCATCCGGCCATCCGGCGTCCGCCCACCCGACACCCGCGCACGTGCCGCCGGTTCACCCGGCACCCGGTCACGTGCCGCCGGCCGGCCGCACTCCGTGAGCGCCGGCGCGGACCGCGGGGGTACCGTGAGCCGGTGAGCGGTTCACCCACCTTCGACGACGTCGACCCCGAGACCCTCGCGCGGCGGGCGTCCTCGTTCGGCGGCCAGGCGGCCGCGTACGCGAGAGAGCGGCCCGACTACCCCGACGACGCCGTGCTGTGGGCTCTCGGGCCCGTCCGGGAGCGCGCGCCGCTGCGCGTCCTCGACCTGGGCGCCGGCACCGGGAAGCTGACCGGGGTGCTGCTGCGGCATGTCGCCGACGTCGTCGCGGTGGAGCCCGACGCGGCCATGCTCGCCCAGCTCCGCGACCGGCTGCCCGGGGTCCGGGCGCTGCCCGGCACGGCGGAGGAGATCCCGCTGGCGGACGGGGCGGTCGACGCGATCCTGGTCGGGCAGGCCATGCACTGGTTCGACCTCGACCGGGCCCTCCCCGAGATGGCCCGGGTCCTGGCGCCGGGCGGGGTGCTGGCCGGGCTGTGGAACCTCGACGACGACCGGGTCCCGTGGGTGAGCGGCCTGAAGCGGGTGGCCGCCAGCACGGTGTCGTTCAGGCGGTGGCGGCCCGCCGCGGCCTTCCTGCCGGGGCCGCACTTCGGCGCGGGCGAGCGGGCCGAGTTCGCGCACGGCCAGCGCCGGACCGCGGAGTCGATGGCGGCGACGATCGCCACCCACTCCCACGTGCTGACCCTCCCGGAGACCGAGCGTGCCGAGCTGCTGGCCCGGGTCCTCGACTACCTGCGCGCCACCCCCGAGACGGCCGGCGGCGAGTTCGAGCTCCCGATCACCACCGTGGTGGTCCGTGCGCCGCGCGGGTAGCGGGCAGCCGCCCGTCGCGCCCGGATGGCGCGGGGCCGCGGCCGGGCGGCGCGGGGCCGCCGCCGGGCCCCGCGACCGGCAGCGGTGAGACGGGGAGGAATTTATGCCCGTTTTGCCGAGTTACGTGCATATCTCAGTCTCTGTTCATAGGATCTATGCCGGACCGTGACCATCGCCTGGAATCGTGGACGCCCGCCCAGAGCGCTCAACTGTTCCGAAATGGAGAGAGACTGTGCTGAAGTCCAAGACGCGCCGCCGCGTCGCGGTCAAGACAGCCGCCATCGCAGCAGTGGGTGGAGGAATCTTCTTCGGCGCTGTCCCGGCGATCGCCTCCATGACGGCGGCCCCGAAGACCGTCACCTACACCTGCACGGCCTCCTCCGCCGCCACCGGGAATCTCACCTACAAGCTCCAGATGGACATCACGGGCCCGCTGGCGCCGACGCCCAGCTCCGCCGTCGTGGCGACCTGGGCGATCCGGCAGCCCGCCGCCTCGCCGTTCCTCACCGCCCCCTCGGCCATCGCCGCGACCGAGCGCCTCGTGATCGACGGTGACGCGCTCGTCACCAGCAACCCCTCGATCGTCCCCTCCGAGCTCCGGACGGTCGGGGCCACCGCCGCCGCCGTCGCGGCGACGGCGGGTGCCCAACTGCAGGTGCCCCCCGTGCTGATCACGGTGACCCCGACTGCGACCGGTGTCATCGCGGTCCAGCCGGCCTCCTTCGACCTCTACCTGGAGCCGGCCTCCGGGCCGGGCGGCGGCGGCACGGGCGGCACCCTCTACGCGTGCGACGTCGCGTCCACGGCCTCGGCCGAGGCGAGCGCCGCGGCGCTGCTGATCACGGTCAAGCCGTCGGGCACCTCGACCGGCACGGGCACGCCGAGCCCCACCCCCACGAACACGGGCACCGGCACGCCGACCCCCACTCCGACGCAGACGAGCACCCCGGCGCCGGTCGTCACCGTCACCAGGACCAAGACGTCCAAGCCCGTCAAGCCCCCCAAGACCCGGCAGATCGACGAGACCCCCGGAGGCGGCGCCTCCACCGGAGGCGGCGGGGAGGCCGGGCCGGACGCCCGGATGATCGTCATCAGCGGCGCGCTGATGGTGGCCGGCGCGGCGGTCGGCGGCCTGGTGCTGCGGCGCCGTACGGCGGCCAGAGGCTGACCGGGGTGCCGGATGACCAGCCCGACGCCTGACGGCAGGCCGCCGAGGCCCCCCGCCCCGGGCGGGGGGCGGCAGGGGCGTCCCCACGGGCCCGTGCCGCCGTACGGGCGCGGGCCGGTCCGCCCGCCCTACCCGCCGCAGCCCGGATACCAGCAGTACGGCCGGCCGTACGAGGAGTGGCCCGACGGCCGGATCGACGGCGGCCGGGTGCTGCGGTCGGTGCTCATCCTGGCGGGGGTCGCCGGGGTGATCACCGTGCTGGTGGGCCTGCTCTACATGGTGGCGGCGCCCGAGCAGTACGGCCTGGCCGACCAGCGCACCACGCTGCCGCCCCGCAGCCAGATGAACGCCACCGCCCCCGCGGACCCCTACTTCCAGGCGCCCGCGACCGTGCCGCCGCCGCAGCCGAGCATCCCGGCGGCCCCCGCCATGCAACCTTCGACCCCGGTCCGCCTGGTCATCGAACGGCTCGGCGTCAACGCGCCGATCAGGTCGGTGGGGCTCGACAGGCAGGGTGCGATCGAGGTGCCGCCGGTCGGCAACCCCAACCTGGTCGGCTGGTACCGCTCGGGACCCACGGCCGGGGAGGCCGGACCGGCGATCATGCTGGGGCACAAGGACACGAAGTCGGGCAGCGCGGTCTTCAGCCGACTCGACGAGATCCGTAACGGCGACGTCATCGAGGTGCACCGCAAGGACGGCGTCATCGCGGTCTTCACCGTAGGAGGTCTCGAACAGGCCGAGAAGTCGGTCTTCCCGACTCAGCGGGTGTACGGCGAGTCGCCCAACCCCCAGCTCCACCTGATCACCTGCGGCGGCACCTACGACCGCACGACCGGCCACTACACCGACAACGTCATCGCCTACGCGACGATGACGGGCACGCGCAGGGAATGAGCGCCGCCGCTCCGTCCGGTGCCGTGCCGTCCCTGAGAGCCCGCGGCGCCGCGTCCCTGAGAGCCCTCGCCACCGCGGAGACCGTGTGGCGGCGGCGGCACGGGCTGGTGCTGGGCGCGCTCGTGGCGCTGGCCACGGCGGTCTACTCGCTGCTCGGCCTGGTCAAGCTCGCGACCTTCCGGGCCACCGTCTTCGACCTGGTCATCTTCGACCAGGCCGTGCGCGGCTACGCGGGCTTCGGGGCGCCCGTCGTGCCCTCGGTCGGCATGCAGTACGGCGCCGGGATGGACTTCCTCCAGCTCGCCGACCACTTCTCGCCGATCCTGGCCCTGCTGGCCCCGCTGTACTGGCTGCACGACGGGCCGCAGACGCTGATCGTCACCCAGGCGGTGCTGTTCGCGCTGGCCGCGGTCCCCATCTGGCACTACGCCGAGCGCCGTCTCGGCGCGCGCCCGGCCCACCTGGTCGCGCTGGCCTACACGGTGTCGTGGCCGGTCGCGCAGGCCGCCGGGTTCGACTTCCACGAGGCGGCCTTCGTCCCGCTGCTGAGCGCGATCATGATCGAGCGCTCCGACGCCGGCCGGCCGGTCCCGGCGGTGCTCGCCGCCGCCGGGCTGCTGCTGGTCAAGGAGGACATGGGCCTGCTGCTCGCCGGCTTCGGGACGTATCTGCTCCTCACCCGGCGACTGCTCGCGGGAGCCGCCGTCATCCTCTTCGCGCTGGGCGCGCTCATGATGATCCGCGGCGTGCTGATGCCGGCGGCGGGGGCCGGCGCCACGGGTTTCCACTGGGCCTACGGCGCCTGGGGCGCGGATCTCGGCCAGGTGGCGCTGGCCCTCCTGCGGGATCCGCTGGGCGCGCTGGCGCAGCTCGTCAGCCCGATGGTCAAGGTCAACACCCTGGCCTTCCTGCTGTGGCCGATGGCGCTGACCGCGCTGCTGTCGCCGCTGACGCTGGTGGCGGTCCCGCTCGTCCTGGAGCGGTTCCTGGCCGACCGGCCGCAGTGGTGGGGGCCGGAGCACCACTACAACGCCTTCATCGTCGCCGTCCTCGTCTGCGCCGGGGTGGACGGGGCGGACCGGCTCGCCGGACGGTTCCGGGGCCGGCGCCTGGTCACGCACTGGGCGGTCGCGGTCTGCGTGATCGGCCTCACCCTCGTGCCGCGCTTCGAGCTCGGCAAGCTCCTGGACCCGGCCTTCTACGAGGGCGATCCGCACGTCGTGGCGGCGCGCGAGGCCGTGGCCAGGGTCCCGGACGGGGTGGTCGTCGAGGCCGCCAACAACGCCGGTCCCGCGCTCACCGCCCGGACGACGGTCCTGCTGTGGGGGCCCCAGGCCCACGGCGCACCCTGGATCGTGGCCGACGTGGCGCGGTGGACCTATCCGTTCGGCGATTACGGCATGCAGCAGCAGCGGGTCGACGAGGCGCTGCGGAGCGGTTATCGCAAGGTGTTCGAGCGTGACGGCTACGTCGTGCTGAACCGGCCGTGACGGAGGTCACGGCCGGTTCAGCGGAGCCGTTCGAGGTCAGCCCGTGACGCTCGGGCGGCCGTTCTCGACGTGGCCCATCAGGCGGCGGGCGTAGGAGGGGTCGTCGTCGCAGGTGATCTGGACGTCGTACCAGCCCTGCGACTCCTCCACCGGCCAGATGACCTGCCGGTACTGGCCCGCGCGCAGCGGCACGGTCTGCTCCTTGTCGCCGTAGGCGTTGGCCCGCACCTTCAGGGTCAGCGAGTGGTCGCCGAGGTTGGTGATCTCGATCCGGACCTTCCGGGGATCGATGTCGATCACCTGCTGGACCTGGACCCGGGCGGCCTTGCCGGCCAGGGACCCGGCGAACTCGCGGCGGAAGCCGTTCGGGCCGGTCAGGGTCAGGTCGTAGCGGTCCTTCACCTCGACGGTGCGGGTGGTGACGCCCAGGACGTCGAGGTGGCGCGGGTGGTCGAACTCGCCCGCGTAGGGGTAGAGCGCCAGGTGCGCGCTGTCGCGGCCGGTGTTGGCCAGGGTCAGCTCCAGCGTGGAGCCGAGCAGCCGGGCCCAGGAGTTCAGCTGGTACGGCAGCGGCCGGGCCGGGCGGGTGCCCTCCTCCTGGACCGGCATCCGCTGCTCGGCCGGAGGCGACGGCCGCCAGCGGCCGGTGAAGGCCGGGACCGGCGCGGGCCGGGCGGGGGACGGCCGGGGACCGGCGGCGGTGAAGTCGAAAGCGGAGGTCAGGTCGCCGGAGACCGTGCGCCGCCACGGGGAGACGTCGGGGAAGCGGACCCCGAGCCAGGTCTCCAGGAACCGCACGGTCGAGGAGTGGTCGAAGATCTGGGAGCAGACGTATCCGCCGACGGTCCACGGCGAGATGATCGTCATGGGTACCCGGATGCCCAGCCCGATCGGTTTGCCGTCGTAGAACTCCGCGGTCTGCTCGGCGGGCGGCAGCGGCGGCGGCACGTGGTCGAAGAAGCCGTCGTTCTCGTCGTAGGTGATGAACAGCGCGGTCGACTGCCACACCTCGGGAGCGGAGGCGATCGCGTCGAGGATGTCGTAGGTGATCTGCGCGCTCTGGATCGGCGACGACGCCGAGGGGTGCTCGGAGTCGGCCGCCGACGGCACGATGTAGCTCACCTCGGGCAGCTTCCCGGCCTCGACGTCGGCCCGGAAGGCCTGTGCCAGCGTCTTGGACGGCACCCGGCGCAGCGCCCGGTCGAACAGCGACCGCTCCTGCGGGGTGAGCTGCGCGACGCCCTCCTCCAGACGGGCGAGCAGTTCCCGGCGCTGCGGCTCCGGCGCCGACCGGACCGCGCGGTAGAAGGAGTGCATGCTCTTGTAGTCACCGCGCAGCGCCTTGCGGGCGATCTGCCGGAAGCGGGTGAAGAACTCCAGGTTGTTGTCCTCGTAGTTGTCCCACTCGTGGTAGACCCGCCACGACCTCCCGGCCGCCTCCAGGATCTCCCCGGCGTTCGTCCAGGAGTAGCCCGCGTGGGTGTCCTGGCTGTAGGCGGCGTTGTCGATGGCCCGCTTGGTGGTCCCGGGCTCGTAGCCGGTGTGCCCGCTGACGTGGTAGTTCCGGTTCGGGCTGGTGGAGGACAGCACCGAGCAGAAGTAGTGGTCGCAGACGGTGAAGGTGTCGGCCAGCTCGTACTGGAGCGGGATGTCCTGCCGCTCGTAGTGCGTCATCGTGGCCGGGGACTTGGCCGGGATCCAGCCGTTGTGCCAGCCCTTGGCCGCCGCCGCTTGGCCGTCGTTCCAGCCGTGCGCCAGGTCGGAGATCCACTGGAGGTCCTTGCCGACGAGCCCCGCGGCCTCCCGGACCGAGAAGGGCAGCACGCTTCCGCCGGTCGAGGGCTGCTCGAAGACCGGTTTGCCGTCCGGGAGCCGGATCGCGTTGCGGTCGCCGTACCCCCGCACGCCGCGCAGCGTGCCGAAGTAGTGGTCGAACGAGCGGTTCTCCTGCATGAGGAAGACGACATGCTTGATCGCGGACAGGCCACCGGGTGGTACCGCCATCGCCATCGCCCGGTGGACCGAGGGGGGCAGCAGCGAGCCCGCCAGTACTCCTGCGCCGGCCGCGAGGAACCGCCGGCGGGAGGGGCCTTCGGACATGGGGGATTTCCTTTCGAAGGGGACCCCGGAAGGCTTTCAACGGCAGGAAACCAGACCTTTACCGACAGTTGTCGAATAGGTGACGCGAATACGGATTCACGCCCACGGGGTATGAAAAGCCCTATCCGGGACTGCCGGAAGCCGCCGTCCCGTGGGTCGGGCGGTGTGTCCGACCGTGTTCAACCGGCCGTCCCGAGCACGACACGGACAAAGGTTCTGTTGTAATCTCCTCATAACCGAACAATGCTCGGTTCATAAGCAGGAGGCACTGTGGCAGAGGCGTACATCGTCGGGGCGGTCCGCACCCCGGTCGGTAAGAAGAAGGGTGGGCTGTCCACCGTCCACCCCACCGATCTGGCCGCGCACACCCTCAGGGCGCTCATCGAGCGCACGGGTGTCGACCCGTCCGCGGTGGAAGACGTGATCATGGGCTGCGTCATGCAGTTCGGCCCGCAGAGCATGGACATCGCGCGCAACGCGTGGCTGTCGGCCGGCCTGCCGGAGAGCGTCGCCGGTGTGACCATCGACCGTCAGTGCGGCTCCTCCCAGCAGTCCATCCACTTCGCGGCCCAGGGCGTGCTGTCCGGCACCCAGGACCTCGTGGTGGCCGCCGGGGTCGAGTCCATGAGCGTCGTGCCGATGGGGTCGTCGATCACCGCCGCGCTGGAGAAGGGCATGCCCTTCCCGTTCGGGGACATGTGGGTCGAGCGGTACGGCAAGCAGGAGATCTCCCAGTTCCGCGGCGCCGAGCTCATGTGCGAGAAGTGGGGCCTCGAACGCGAGGAGCTGGAGCGCTTCGCCTACGAGAGCCACCAGCGGGCGGCCAAGGCCGTGGCGAACGGCTACTTCAAGGACCAGATCGCCCCGGTCAACGGCGTCGAGGACGACGAGGGCCCGCGCGCGGACACCACCCTGGAGAAGATGGCGTCGCTGAAGACGCTGCGGGACGGCGGCCGGATCACCGCGGCCACCTCGTCGCAGATCTCCGACGGCTCCGGGGCGCTCCTGATCGCCTCCGAGCAGGCGGTCCGCGACCACGGCCTGACCCCCCGGGCCCGCATCGTCACCCTGGCGCTCACCGGGGACGACCCGGTCTACATGCTGACCGCGCCGATCCCGGCCACCCGGAAGGCGCTGAAGAGGTCCGGCCTGTCGATCGACGACATCGACGTCACCGAGATCAACGAGGCGTTCGCCCCGGTCCCGATGGCGTGGATCAAGGACATCGGCGCCGACCCCGCCAAGGTCAACCCCAACGGCGGCGCGATCGCCCTGGGCCACCCGCTCGGCGGGACCGGCGCGATCCTGATGACCAAGCTCCTGCACGAGCTGGAGCGGACCGGCGGCAGGTACGGCCTGCAGACGATGTGCGAGGGCGGCGGCCAGGCCAACGTCACCATCATCGAGCGGCTCTGAGCGGCTCCGCGCCGAGCGTCCGGCACCGAGCGTCCGGCGCCGAGCGGCTCCGGTGGGGCTGAGGCTCCGGTAAGGCTGACTCCGGTAAGGCCGGTGGAGAACGTCGGACCGAGCTGGGCGCAGCACCCGGCTCCGAGCCGGGCGCTGCACGAGACGGACGCCCCGCCCCGGGAGACCGGGGCGGGGCGTCCGCCGTCTCAGCGTCCGCCCTTGCCGGGGATCCGGCGCGGCTGCTGGGTCGGCCTCATCGGCAGGTGCGGCATCGGCATGTGCCGCGGCGCCGCCGCCGGAGGCAGGTTCCGCTCGGGCAGCGGAGTGCGGGTCTTGGTGGTCTTGTTCTTGCCACCGCGCTTTTGGCCGGCGTGAATTCGCATATGGACTCCTTGAGGATGATGACGACGCGGTCGATGCCGTGCCGGAGACTCAGCTGCCGCGTCAGACGTACGGGGCCAGAGGGCTGAGTGTGCGGGCGGATCAGTCGGAACTGATCGACGCCGGCTCTTAGGAGTTGATCCACATGCGATCGACCGTACGGTGGCCGCCCCGGGCGGCGCAACC
This sequence comes from Streptosporangium brasiliense, assembly GCF_030811595.1. Taxonomy (NCBI): domain Bacteria; kingdom Bacillati; phylum Actinomycetota; class Actinomycetes; order Streptosporangiales; family Streptosporangiaceae; genus Streptosporangium; species Streptosporangium brasiliense. The sequence goes on along the minus strand of NZ_JAUSRB010000002.1, from coordinate 708,202 downwards.
CATTTAATCCGGGCTGATCCCGGCGCGGATCCTCGCCCCGGAGGGCGGCCGCCGGGGCGAGGATCCGCGCCGGGCCGCGCCCCGCCGCCTTGGGCGGGGCGTTCTCAGCCGATCGACCGGTGCACGTTCTCGGAGGTCGAGGCACCGGGGGTGGCGGCGGCGATCCACGGGCCGTCGATGGAGGCGTCGAGGATGCCCTCCTCCAGGAAGGTGTAGCGGCCCTTCAGGAGCTGGCGCGCCAGCCGTACGTCCCGGGCGTCGCTGTTGTCCCACAGCTGGTCGAACAGCGCGTCCACGCGGAGCCGGGCCTGGTGGCAGAAGGTGTCGGCGATCTCGGCGGGCTTGCGCCCGAGCTCGGCGGTCTCCTCGCGGGCGCGGACACACGTCGCGGTGATCGCGAAAAGCTCGGCGCCGATGTCGACGATCCGGCCGAGGAAGCCCTGCTTGTGTTCGAGCCTCCCCTGCCAGCGGGACATGCCGTAGAAGGTGGAGCGGGCGAGCTTGCGGCTGGTCCGCTCCACGTAGCGCAGGTGCCGGGCCAGCGCGCCGAACTGCGCGTAGGATCCCGGCCGGTTGCCCGACCCGGCGACCAGCGTCGGCAGCCAGCGCGCGTAGAAGCCGCCCGCCCGCATCGCGGCGCGGGCCTTGGCCCTGCTGTCCAGCGACGGGTCGATGAGCTCGCCGGCCGCCGTCAGGTGCGCGTCGACCGCCTCGCGGGCGATCAGCAGCTGCATGATCTCGGTGGAGCCCTCGAAGATCCGGTTGATCCGCATGTCCCGCAGCACCTGCTCGGCCGGGACCCCGCGCTCGCCCCGGGCGGCCAGCGACTCCGCCGTCTCGTAGCCGCGTCCGCCGCGGATCTGGACCAGCTCGTCGGCCACCTTCCACGCCATCTCCGAGGCGTACAGCTTGGCGAGCGCGGCCTCGATCCTGATGTCGGTGCTCTCCTCGTCGGCCATCCGGCACGACAGCTCCATCACCGCTTCGAGGGCGTAGGCCGTGGCGGCGATGAAGGCGATCTTCCGCGCGACCGCCTCGTGCTCCCCGATCCGGCGCCCCCACTGCACCCGCTCGCCGCCCCACTCCCTCGCGATCTTCACCGCCCACTTGGCGTTGCCCGCGCAGACGGCCGGGAGCGAGAGCCGGCCGGTGTTGAGCGTGGTCAGCGCGATCTTCAGGCCCTGGCCCTCACGGCCGATCAGGTTGGCGGCCGGGACACGGACCCGGTGGAACCTGGTCAGGCCGTTCTCGATGCCGCGCAGCCCCATGAACGCGTTGCGCCGCTCGACGGTGATCCCCGGGGTGTCCGCCTCGACGACGAACGCGGAGATCTTCGTGCCGGTGCGGGCCATGACCACCAGCAGACCCGCGACGACCCCGTTGGTCGTCCACAGCTTCACGCCGTCCAGCACGTAGTCGTCGCCCTCGCGCACCGCCGTGGTGGCCAGCCGTGCCGGGTCGGAGCCGACGTCGGGCTCGGTCAGCAGGAAGGCCGACACCTCACCCCTCGCGCAGCGGGGCAGGAATTTACGCTTCTGCTCCTCGGTGCCGAACTGCTTCAACGGCTGCGGTACCCCGATCGACTGGTGCGCCGACAGCAGCGTGCTCAGCGCCGGGCAGTACGACCCGACGAGCATCAGCGCCCGGCCGTAGTCGAGATGGCTCAGCCCCAGCCCGCCGTACTCCTCCCCGATGGTCATCCCGAAGGCGCCCAGCTCGGCCAGCCCCTTGACCACCTCGTCCGGCACCTGCGCGGTCCGCTCGATCAGCGCCGGATCGACCCGGGTGTCCAGGAACCGCCGCAGCGCCCGGAGGAACTCCCCGCCCTTGCCGGTCCCGGCCTCGGACAGCGCCGGAGCCGGACGCACCAGGTCGAGGCGGAAGTCTCCCAGGAAGAGCTGCCTGCCGAAGCTGGGGCGGGCCCATTCCTTCTCCCTGGCCTGCTCGGCCACCTCGCGCGCCTTGGTGTAATCGGTCATTGTGACCTCCTCGGGCATAGATCACCTCGACGTTACGCCCGGGGGGCGGCTCCGGGAAAGCAACGACGCGGTAGGAGTCCGATATGCCCACAGGTGCCCTCGCCGAGGGCCGAGGTGCTCCGGCGGCTGACCCGTCGACGTGGGGAGACATCACGTCCGGGACGGTCAGCGAGGGAGAGTCGCGCCTACTTCGGGACGCGGGCCACGCAGAAGACGGTCTGGCCGAAGGGCGGCCGGACGAAGCGCTCGATGAAGCGGGTGGCGGGGACCACGGTGCGGTCGTAGATCTTGACCAGGCGCGGGTCGGGGTAGCCGACGCCGCCGCGGCGGACGGCGGCCCACCACGCGATGCCGCCGAGGAAGTTGATCGGCTTGAGCACGTCGATGTCCAGGCCCGCCTTGGAGACCGTGCTGCGCAGGGTGGCCGGGGTGTAGCGGGTGACGTGGCCGACCTTGCGGTCGAAGTCTCCGTAGAGCTGCATGTAGCCCGGGACCCAGATGACGATCCGCCCGCCGGGGACGGTGACCCTGGCGAGGGAGCGCAGGGCCTCGACGTCCTCCTCGATGTGCTCCAGGACGTTCATCATCACGACGGTGTCGACCTTCTCGCCGATCGGGATGTCGGTCGGCAGGCCGAACTGCAGCACGTCGATGTCGTCGCGGCCGGTGAAGCGCTTGCGCAGCTGCTCCACGCAGTAGGGGTCGAAGTCGCTGACCACCAGCCGGTCCAGCCGCGGCAGGAACGCCTCGGCGAAATGGCCCAGACCGGAGCCGATCTCCAGCATGGAGCGGCCCACGTGCGGGGCGACCATGTCGAGCTCGTACTGCCGGTAGTTCTTGGCCTCGTCCCCACCGAGGTGGTTCTCCAGGGCCTCGTCACCGGCCGCGGGTTGCACTACGCGGTCATACCCAGACATGCGGTTCCGTCCAGATCGCTAACAGAAAGCCGTGGCGCGGGGGCCACGGCTGCGGACAGGCAGAGTCTAGTAGCGCTTCCCTGAGAGCGGCCCCCCAAACGACATCCGGCGGCCTAGCATGGGCCACCCCATGGAAACTACCTTCGTCGGCAGGCACGCAGAGATCGCACAGGTGGTCCGCCTGATGCGGGGGTCCCGGCTGGTCACGCTCACCGGGCTGGGCGGGGTCGGGAAGACGCGGCTGGCGGGCCGGGTGGCGGAGGAGGTCGCGGCGGACTTCCCCGACGGCCTCTGGCTGGTCGACCTGGCCGATCTGACCGACCCCTACCTCCTGGCGGAGACCGTGGCCGGTGGCATGGGCCTGGCCGACCAGCCCGCCCGGCCGCAGGAGGAGGCGCTGGCGGAGTGGCTGGGCTCGCGCAGATCGCTGCTCGTGCTGGACACCTGCGAGCACCTGGTCGAAGCGGTGGCCTCGCTGGTGGACACGTTGCTGCGCCGCGCGCCCAACCTCCGGGTGCTGGCCACCGGCCGCCAGCCGCTCGGCGTGTCGGGCGAGCACATCCACCTCGTCCCGCCGCTCCCGGCCGAGGACGCGGTGGCCCTGCTGCTCGACCGCGCGGGCCCGGCCGCCGGCGCGGACGGCGTGGCGGAGCTCTGCGCGGGGCTCGACGGCATCCCGCTGGCCATCGAGCTGGCGGCCGTACGGCTGCGCGCCATGCCGCCCGCGCTGCTCACCCGGCGGCTGGACGACCGCTACCACCTGCTGACCGGCGGCGGCGGCCCGGTGCGGCACGAGTCGCTGCGCGCGGCGATGGGCTGGAGCCACGAGCTGTGCACCCCGGCCGAGCGGTTGCTGTGGGCCCGGCTGTCGGTGTTCGCCGCCGACTTCGACCTGGAGGCGGCCGAGCGGGTCTGCGCCGGCGGGCCGCTCCCGGCCGGGCTGGTGCTCGAAGCGCTGAGCGGGCTGGTCGACAAGTCGCTCGTGCAGCGGGAGGAACACTCCACCGGCGTACGGCTGCGCATGCTGGACACCGTCCGGGAGTTCGGCGCCGAGTGGCTGCTCCGGCTGGGTGAGACCGGCGCGGTCCAGGGCCGCCACCGCGACCACTACCTCCGGCTGGCCAGGCGGTGCGCCGTCCAGTGGCCCGGCCGGCAGGTGGAGTGGTACGGCCGGATACGGGCCGAGCGGCGCAACCTCCGCAGGGCGTTCGAGCTGTGCCTGGCCGACCCGGAACGGTCCCGGGCGGCGCTGGGCCTGGCCGGGACCCTGTGGTTCCTCTGGATCTGCTGCGGCATGCTGCGCGAGGGCCGCCACTGCCTGGAGACGGCGCTGCGCAGGGACACCGGTCCCAGCCCCGAGCGGATCAGGGCGCTGTGGGTCTGCGCGTGGGTGGCCGCGCTCCAGGGCGACCTCGGCGCCGCGCGGGAACGGCTCGACCGGTGCCGCGCCGAGGACGCCGAAGGGAGCGCCGCCGGTTACGTCGCCCAGGTGGAGGGCCTGATCTCCCTGACGCGGCGCGACCACCTCCGGGCGGTCGAGCTGCTGGAGGAGGCCATGGCCTGGCACATGGCCAAGGGCGAGGTGCTGTCCGGGCTGCTGCCCTGCTACACGCTGACGGCGCTCGGCCTGCTGGCGGCCGGCAGGCCCGAGGAGACCGCGGAGACGCTGTCGGAGGGACAGGCGCTCTGCGAGGCGCACGGGGAGGAGTGGAGCAGTGCCCAGATGGAATACGTGTCCGCCTGGGCCGAGCACGTCAAGGACAGCGCGTCCGGGGCGCTCCGCCACGCCAGGACGGCGCTCGCCGCGGCGCGGCTCTTCGAGGACCCGCTCCTGAGCGTCGCCTGCGTCGAGATGATCGCCTGGGCGGCGGTGGCGGGGGGAGCCGCGCGCCGGGGCGCCCGGCTGCTGGGCGCGGCCCAGGCCGTCCGGGACTCCTCCGGGCTGGCGCGGTCCGGCGCACCGATCCCCGTCCCGGTCCGGGAGCGGGCCGTGACCCATGCGGTGAAGGCCCTCGGCGGTGGAGAATTCGACACCCTGTTTGCCGAGGGACAGGGCTTTGACCTGGGCATCGCTGTGAAATATGCGCTGGGGGAGAAGATCTCATAACCGGGGGTGCCGCCCCCTGGCGGGCCTTTGGCCGGTTCCGTGGTTGGCTTGCCACCTTACGCGGAGGGGCTGGGGAGCGGTGGCGCAGACGCGGACGCGCCGGGACAACGTCCCGGCGGAGACGAGCAGCCTCGTCGGGCGGCGGGAGGAGCTCGCCGAGATCGCCGTGCTGGTCGGCCGGTCACCGCTGGTGACCCTCACCGGCGGGGCCGGTGTGGGCAAGACGAGACTGGCCGTCAGGACGGCCGACCGGCTGCGCGGCTCCTTCGCCGACGGGGTGTGGGTCGTCGAGCTCTCGGCCCAGCAGAACGGCGACCTGATCGGCCATGACATCGCCGCCGCCCTCGGCCTGCGCGAGCAGTCGGCGCGCCCCCAGCCGGAGGTGCTGGCCGACTTCGTCGCCGACAAGCGGCTGCTGTTGGTCCTGGACACCTGTGACCATCTGACCGACGCCTGCGCGGCGCTGCTGCGCCGGATGCTGCCCGAGGCTCCGCACGCGCGGGTGCTGGCCACCAGCCGCCGGCCGCTGGGCCTGCCCGGGGAGCGGGTCCTGCCGATCGAGCCGCTGGCGGCGCCCGGGGACGCCGGAGCGGACGCGGTCCGGCTGTTCACCGAGCGGGCTCACGCCCTGGTGCCCGGCCTCACCCTCGACCCCGCGGCGGTGGCCCGGGTCTGCCGTCGGCTGGACGGCATCCCGCTGGCCATCGAGCTCGCCGCCCGGCGGCTGCGGACGCTGTCGCTCCAGCAGATCGCCGAACGGCTGGACGACCGCTTCGAGCTGCTCGTCGGGGGGAGCCCCGCCCCGCTGAGACGCCACCAGACGCTGCGCACCGCGGTCGGCTGGAGCCACGAGCTCTGCACCGCGCAGGAGCGCCTGCTGTGGGCCCGGCTGTCGGTCTTCGCCGGGCCGTTCGACGCCGACGCCGCGCGGGCGGTCTGCGCCGACGAGCGGCTGCCGGTGCTCCCGCTGCCCGGGCTCGTGGACAGGTCGGTCCTGACCGCCGAGGGGTCGCGATACCGGATGCTCGACACGGTCCGCGACTACGGCGGTGAGTGGCTGCGCCGGCTGGGCGAGGAAGACGCCCTGACCCGCCGCCACCGCGACCACTACCTGGCCCAGGCCCGCAGGGCGGAGGCCGAGTGGTCCGGCCCGCACCAGCTCCGCTGGGCCGACTGGGCCCGGCGCGAGCTGCCGAACCTGACGGCCGCCCTCGACCACGACGACGGGTCCGACCTGGTGACCGCGCTCTGGTTCGTCTGGTGCTGTCTGGGACAGGCGCGGCGGGGGCGCCACTACCTGGAGCGGGCGCTCCGGCGGCACACGCGGCCCGACCCGGCGCGGGCCAAGGCCCTGTGGGTGTGCGCCTGGGCCGCGCTCGGCGACGGCGACACGGCGGAGGCCCGCGCCCGGGCCGCCGAGGCGTACGAGACGGCGATCGCCGCGGGCGACCCCGCCGCCGCCGGCCGCGCCCGGCAGGTCGCCGCGGCCGCCGCCCTGGCCTGCGGCGATCTCGACGGGGCCGGCCGCCTCGCGGCCGAGGCGGCCGAGCTGTCCGGGCGGGCGGGCCCCGACCACGCCGGGCTCGCCGCCGCCGAGGTGACGCTGGCCATGGTGTCCGTCGTCCGGGGTGAGCCCGACCGGGCCGTGGAGGTGCTGGCGCGGCAGGCGGAGCGGTGCGCCGGACGCGGCGAGCTGTGGGCGCGCGCCCAGGGCGACCACGTGCGCTCGCTCGCCGAGCTGGACCGCGGCGAGCCCGGCGCCGCCGAGGCCCACGCGCGGGCGGCGCTCGAGGTGAAATGGCGATTGGGCGACGCGGTGGGCGGCGCCCTGGCGATGGACCAGCTCGCCGCCGCCGCGGCGGCGGGCGGTGACGGGCGCCGGGCCGCCTGCCTGCTCGGCGCCGCCCGGCGGATGCGGGCGGCCGCGGAGCCGTCCCGCCCCGGCCCGCCGGAGCCGGCGGCCCCTCGCACGCCCGGGAAGGGCCCCGGAGCCCCCCGCACGCGGGGGGAGGACCCGGTGGGGTCGGACGGGCCGGGCCCGGCGGCGGCGCACGCCGCGGCCGTTCACGCGCTGGTGTCCCGCGAGGGCGCCGCGGCCTCCCGCGAGCGTACGGAGCGGCGGGCCAGGGCACTCGTCGGCGACGCGGTCTACGACCGTCTGTTCGCCCGGGGGCTGGTCATGGATCCGGGCGTGGCCGTGGCGCGGATCCGGGACGCCGGCGGCGACCGGGCCGATGGCCGTACGGCCGCGCACGGCGAGCTCCGCTGACCTCAGGGCCGCCCGGCCGGGGCCGAGACTCCCGGCCGGGCGGTCCGGCCGCCTTTGAGCGGCAAACTCTGACGATTCGGAAATTCCACCGCGCACGGGAGGAACTTCGACCTTGGGGCGGCGGTGAGTTTTGCACTCGGGAAGAAGTAAACCCCACCCGCGAGAGGGAGGCTGACCGGTCCGTGACCCTGACGGGGTGCGATTTCCACAGAAGAGTGGAAGGAGCACGAACCGATGGAACGGAACCCATGGTGGCGCGGGAACCTCCCCGCGGAGACGACCGGCTTCGTCGGCCGTGAGAGCGAGATCCGGGAGCTGCTGAAGCTCCTGGCCGAGACGTCGCTGGTCACGGTCACCGGCGCCGGAGGCGTCGGCAAGTCACGGGTCGCGGTGAGGGCGGCGGAGGAATGCCAGGGCTCCTATCCGGACGGCGCCTGGCTGGTGGAGCTGTCCGGCGAACGCGACGGCGACCTGCTCGCCCACATCGTCGCGGCCGCCCTGGGGCTGCGCGAGCAGTCGGCCCGCCCCGGGGGCGAGGTGCTGGCCGAATTCCTCGCGGGCAAGAACCTCCTGCTGATCCTGGACGGCTGCGAGCATCTCCCGGACGCCTGCCGCGACCTCGTCACCGCCGTCCTGGCCGGGGCGCCCGGCGTGCGGATCATCGTGACCTCCCGGCAGCCCCTCGGCCTTGCCTGGGAGGCGCTGCTGCCCGTCGGGCCGTTCGAGCCGCCGGCCCCCGACGCCGTGGGGCCGATGACGGACGACGCGCTCCGGCTCTTCCTCGACCGGGCCCGGGCCGCGGCCCCCGGCCTGGAGACGGACAGGGCGGCACTGATGTCCGCGGCCAGGATCTGCCGGCGGCTGGACGGCATCCCGCTCGCCGTCGAGCTGGCCGCCGGGCTGCTCCGGACGCTGCCGCTGGAACGGCTCGCGGAGCGTTCGGAGGAATGGTTCCGAGCGTCGCCGCTGGAGCGGCTCGCGGGGCGTTCGGAGGAATGGTTCCGAGCGTCGCCGGTGGAGCGGCTCGCGGGGCGGTCCGAGAAGTGGTCCGGAGCGTCGCCGGTGGAGCGCCGGGGGGAGCGGTCCGGGGGACCGTACGACGACCGGGGGCCGCTGTCCCGCCCCGAGAGCCTGCACGCCACCCTGCGCACCGTGATCGGCTGGAGCCATGAGCTGTGCGGCCCCGGGGAGCGCCTGCTCTCGGCCCGGCTGTCGGTCTTCGCCGGAGACTTCGACGCCGAGGCCGCCGGGTGGGTGTGCGGCGACGGCCTGACCGACGTGCCCGTTCTGCTGGCCGGCCTGGCGGACAGGGCGCTGCTCGCCCGGGTCCCCGGCGGCTACCGGCAGCCGGAGGCGGTCAAGGAGTACGGCCGGCGGCGGCTCGCCCGGCTCGGGGAGGAGGCCGGGCTGCTCCGCCGGCACCGCCGCTACCACCTCGACCTGGCACGCAGGGCCGACGCCGGCTGGTACGGCCCCGGGCAGGAGGGATGGGCGGCCCGGCTGAACTCCGCCGGCACCGATCTCCGCCGCGCGCTCGGCTCCGGCGACCCGTCGAGCCCGCTGTCCGTCGAGCTCGCCGGGAGGCTCTGGCCCCTCTGGCTCTGCCTGGGCCGGTCGGGCGAGGGCCGCCACCACATGGGACGGGTGATCGACGCCGCGCCCGGCGCTGATCCCGGGCTGCCCAGGCTCCTGTGGGCCGACGGCTGCGTGGCCATCGCTGAAGGGGACCTGGAGCGGGGCCGCCGCCGGCTGGAGGCGGCCCTGTCGGCCGCCCTCGACGGGGACGACCACACGGCGGCCGGGCACGCCCGGCTCCAACTGGCCGTCCACGCCCTGTCCGTCGGCGCCTTCGACGAGGTGGAACCCGGCATCGAGCGCGCCCGTGAGTGTTTCCGCAGGGCCGGCCGGGCGACCGTCGGCGAGCCGCTCGCCCTGGTGACCCTGGCGATGGCGGTCACCTGGCGCGGCGAGTTCGCCAGGGCCGTCTCCACACTGGAGGAGGTGCAGCGGCTCTGCGACGCCAGAGGCGAGCGCTGGGCCCGCGCCTGCGGTGACTACGTGCTGTCCATCGCGCGGCTCGGTCTCGGTCGGGCGGCCGGGGCCGCGGCGGCGGCCAGGCAGTCGCTCGACGTCAAGTGGCGGCTGCGCGACACGGCCGGCGTGGCGCTGGCCGTCGACCAGCTCGCGGTGATCGCCGCGGTCGAGGGGGACGGCTACCGCACGGCCCGCCTCCAGGGCACGGGAGCGCGGCTGCGGGCCATCTCCGGGCTGCGGGGGTCCGGCTGCCCGCAGGGCATGTCGGAGCCGGGGACGGTCGCCGAGCGCACGGCCAGGCAACTGCTCGGCGACGACGCCTACGACGCGGCCTTCGCCGAGGGCCACGACGACGACCCCGGCTCCGCGGTGGCCTACGCCCTCGCCTGACAGAGCCCACCACGGCCCGAGCCCGTGGACCGGCCCCCAGGTCGGCCGTGGTCCGAGCCCGCGGACCGGCAGTTGCCTGAGCCCGTAGGGCGGTCACGGTCCGGGCGCGCGGGCCGCCCATGATCCGAGCCCGCGGACCGGCGGTCACCCGGCTCCGTGGTCCGGCCGGGTCCGTCCGTGGTCCGTCCGTGGTCCGGCCGTGGTCCGGGACTCCGGCCGGGAGCTCCTGCCCGGGGCTTCCCCCCGGGCGTCGCCGTGCGGTGGAATCTCTCACGACACCGCGAAGGAGCCCCCGACGGACGACGACGAGGCGATCGCCCGCTCCCTGGCCGGTGACCTGGACGCCTACGAGGTGCTGGTCACCCGCTACAGCGCGCTCGCGCACCGCACGGCGGCGATGCTCGGCGCCGCCGACGAGGCCGAGGACGTGGTCCAGGAGGCGTTCGTCAAGGCATACCGCCACCTGGCCGGCTTCCGCCGCGAGGCGCCGTTCCGGCCCTGGCTGCTGCGGATCGTGGCCAACGAGACCCACAACCTGACCCGTTCGCGGGGCCGCCGGGCCGAGCTGGCCGTGAAGCTGACCGAGCTGGACCCTCCCGGGGTGGAGGACCCGCAGGACGTGGCGGTCGACACCGACCGGCGGACCCGGCTCCTCGACATGGTCCGTACGCTTCCCGAGCGGGAACGTGAGGTCGTCGTCTGCCGGTATTTCCTGCAACTGTCGGAGGCCGAGACCGCCCAGGTGCTCGACCTCCCGGTCGGCACCGTCAAGTCGCGGGCCTTCCGCGGCCTGAAGCGTCTGCGTGAGGAGGTGGGCCGTGACCTCGCCTGACGATCTCGAAGCCCGGCTCCTCGCCCTCGGCGAGTCCGTCGACGTCCCGGCCCCGCCCCCCGCCGGGGTGGCGCGGGCCGTACGGGCGCGTCTGGAGGCCCTCCCCGCCGCCGACCGCCACCCCGCGCCCGCCCCGCCCAGCGCGCCGGTACGGCGGGCACGGCGGGCATGGCGGGTGCTGCGGCCCGGCGGTCACCTGCGGCGGCGGGCGATCGTCTCCGCTGTCGCGATCCTCCTCGCCCTGTTCCTCGGGGGGACCCCGGTGGGGCGGGCCGCGGTGACGCAGGTCCTGCGGTTGGCGGGGGTGGAGCTGGAGATCGGTGCCCCCGGGCCGCTGCCGTCCGGGCTGCCGGAGCCGCTGCCGGGGGAGCGGCGGGCCACCCTGGAGCAGGCCCGGGAGCAGGCGGCGTTCCCGATCTCCGTCCCGGCCGGGCTGGGCGAGCCCCGCGAGGTCAGGGTGGGCGACGGAGGCCGGGTCGTGTCGCTGCTGTGGCCGGGGGTCAGGCTCGACGAATACGACGGCACGCTCCAGGTCGTCTTCCGCAAGGAGCTGGGCCCGCCCTGGCCGGAGGAGGTCCCGGTGGCGGGCGCCTCCCGAGGACAGTGGATCCAGGCCCGCCACGGCCTGAGCTACCTGCCCCGGGGCGGCGGCCAGGCCCCGGTCCGCCCCCGCGCGGCAGGCCCCACGCTCATCTGGCAGGAAGGACGGACCGGCCTGCGCCTGGAGGGCGTCGACGATCTCCAGCGGGCCCTGGAGATCGCCGGCTCAGTCCGCTGATGCCAGCCACTCGTCGATCTCCTTGAACAGCTCCCGGCGGACCTGCTCCGGGGCCGTCGACGCCCGGATCGACTGCCGGGCCAGCTCGGCGAGCTCCGCGTCGTCGAAGCCGTACACCTGCCGGGCCAGCTCGTACTGCGGCAGCAGCCGGGAGCCGAACAGCAACGGGTCGTCGGCGCCCAGCGCGATCGGCACACCGGCGTCGAACAGCCGCCGCAGCGGCACGTCCTCGGCCCGCTCGGCCACCCCCAGCCCGACGTTGGAGGTGGGGCAGACCTCACAGGTGATCCGCCGTTCGGCGAGGAGCTCCATCAGCCGCGGCGACTCGGCCGCCCGCACGCCGTGTCCCACCCGGTCGGCGCCCAGCACCTCGACGCACTCGGCCACGCTGGCGGCGCCCAGCAGCTCCCCGCCGTGCGGTACGGCCAGCAGCCCGGCCCGTTTCGCGAGCCGGAAGGCCCCGTCGAAGTCACGGGCCCGGCCGCGGCGCTCGTCGTTGGAGAGCCCGAACCCGACCACGCCGTGGTCCATGTACTGCGTGGCGAGGCGGGCCAGCGTCTTGGCGTCCAACGGGTGCCGGGTCCGGTTGGCGGCCACCACGACCGCGATCCCTATCCCCGCGTAGCCGGCCGCCTTGTCCGCGGCGTCGAGCATCAGCTCCAGAGCCGGGGTGAGCCCGCCGAACCGATGGGCGTATCCCGACGGGTCCACCTGGATCTCCAGCCAGCGGGACCCCTCGGCGGCCTCGTCCTCGGCGGCCTCGCGCACCAGCCGGTAGACGTCTTCCTCCCGCTGCAGGACCGCCCGCGCGATGTCGTAGAGCCGCTGGAAGCGGAACCAGCCGCGCTCGTCGGTCGCCCGCAACCTGGGCGGCCAGTCCTCCTTCAGCGAGTCCGGCAGGTGCAGGCCGTGCTCCTGGGCGAGCTCGATCAGGGTGGAGTGCCGCATCGAGCCGGTGAAGTGCAGATGCAGGTGGGCCTTGGGCAGTTCGCTGAGGGGACGTGGCATTTCCATATGGTGCCGTACGGCCGGCACCGGCGGTCACAGTTGGCCCCAACCCGCCGGCGACCCGTCGGCGCGCCCGCGCCGGGGAGCCCCGGCCGGCACGTGTTCCTGACTGGCGGCGTGACCCGGGGAAATGTGGCAGATGGGGTACCAGCCGACCGTTCCGCCATGCGACCGTAGGGACACGTGTAGTCAGTACGGAGCTGGGGCTGCAATGAGAGCGGATGTCTTCGTCGGCAGGCAGGCAGAGCTGGCCGAGGTCTCCGCCCTGCTGGGAAGGGCGCGTCACGTCACGCTGACCGGCACCGCGGGGGTGGGCAAGACCCGCCTCGCGCTGAGCCTGGCCCGGACCCTCGGAGCGGAGTTTCCCGGCGGCGTCCACGTCGCCGACCTGTCCGACACTCCCGCGGACCTCGCCTCGCTGGCCGAGACGCTCGCGGACGCGGCCGGCGCCGACCGGCGGCTGGGCGAGCCGGCGCTGGCGGCGCTGGTCGGCCGGCTCGCCCCGCGCCGGAGCCTGGTCGTCCTCGACGGCTGCGACCGCGCCGTCGGCGCGGCGGGCATCCTGGTCGGCCTGCTGCTGCGCTCCGTCGAGGGACTGCGGGTCCTGGTCACCAGCCGGCAGCGGCTCGGGCTCCCCGGCGAGCACCTTTACCAGGTCGGCGGCCTGCCCACGGCCGACGCCGTCCACCTGCTTGCCGTCCTCGCCGACAGGAGGCTCGACGGCGTCGACGCGGCGGCGCTCTGCGAACGGCTCGACAACCTGCCCCTGGCGATCGAGCTCGCCGCCGCCGCCCCCGACCCCGCCGCCGCCGACGTGTTCGCCACCGCCTCCGACGGCCGGCGGCACGGCTCCATGCGCGCCGCCTACGGCTGGAGCCACGAGCTGTGCGGCCCGCAGGAGCGCCTGCTGTGGGCCAGGGCGTCGGTCTTCCCCGACACCTTCGACCTCGAAGCCGCCGAGGACGTCTGCACCGCCGACGGGCTCGACGCCGGCGAGGTCCTCGACACCCTGCTCGGCCTGATCGACAAGTCCGTCCTCGCCCGAGAGGAGGGGGAGTTCGACGTCCGCTACCGTCTGCCGGGCACCGCCCGCGCGTTCGGCGCCGTCTGGCTGGAGCGGCTCGGCGAGACCGGCGAGACGCGCCGGCGCCACCGCGACCACTTCCTCGGCCGGTCCAGCCGCGCCGAGCTGGACGGGGAGCACCTTCAGCTGGAGCGGTACCGGCGGCTGGCGGCGGAGACCGGCAACATGCGCGTGGCCATCGAATACTGCTACTCCCGGCCGGAGGAGCACCGCAAGGGCCTCGACATGGCCGGCAACCTGTGGTCGCTGTGGACGCGCTGCGGCATGCACGCCCTGGGCGACGAGCTTCTCCAGCGCGGGCTGGACCTCGACCCCGCCCCCGGTCCCGAGCGGCTCAAGGCGCTTCTGGCGCACGCCTGGCTGTCGATCCGGCGCGGTGAGCCCGAACGCGCGGAGCGCATCCTCGCCGAGTGCGTCGCCGTGGACGCCGACGGACACGCCGCGGCCTACGTCAGCCAGTTCCGGTCCCACCTGGCGGTGCTGCGGGGCGAGGTGGGCGAGGCCCTGCGGCACATCAGGCACGCCCGCGGGCGGCACCGCTCGACCGGCGACTTCTTCCCCGGATTCCTGCCCACCTACACGGTCATGGCCACCGCCATGATGCTCGAAGGCAATCACGGGCAGGCCGTGTCCGTCCTGCAGGAGGGGCGCGACCTCTGCGAATCCTGCGGTGACCAGTGGACCCTCATCCGCCTGAACCTCCTCCTGGGCCAGGTGGAGCACCTGCTCGGCAACAGCGTCGAGGCCGCCGCCGCCATCCGTGACGCCCTCCTCGGCGCCCAGCTGTTCGGCGACACCTTCTCCATGCTGGAGGGGCTGGAGCTGTCCGCCGTGATCGCCGAGTCCTCCGGTGTGGACGACGCGTTCGCCGCCCTCCTGCTCGGCGCGGCCGACGCCGCCTGGCGGAGCGCCGAGGTGTCGCCCAGCCGCTCACCCATGCTCGCGAGCCTGCTGCGCGTCGCCGAGCTGAGGCTGCGCGGGCGCATGGGCAGGACGGAGTTCGAGCGGCTGGCCAGGGTGGGGTCCTCGATCGGCCTGCAGACCGCCGTGGAGCGCGCGCTCCAGGAGACCTTCTCCCGGTTCTGACCCGTACGGGGAGCCCGCCCCGGGGGGCGGCCCCCGTCGGCCCTGTCGGGCGGCGGGCCCCACGCGGGCGCCGGGGGCCGTGGCCGTACACGAGGAAAGGCCCGGGCGCGGGCCCGGGCCTTTCCTCGTGGAGACGTGCCCGGGGGCTAGCGGGCGCCGCCCAGGAACTTGGCCACCCGGCTGACGCCCTCGACGAGGTCCTCGTCGCCCAGCGCGTAGGACAGGCGGAAGTAGCCCGGGGTGCCGAAGGCCTCGCCGGGGACGAGGGCGACCTCAGCCTCTTCGAGGATCAGCTCAGCGAGCTCGGCGGAGGTCTGCGGGCGCCTGCCGCCGAAGTCCTTGCCCAGCAGCTCCTTGACCGACGGGTAGGCGTAGAAGGCGCCCTTCGGCTCGGGGCAGAGCACGCCCGGGATCTCGTTCAGCATGCGGACCATGGTCTGGCGGCGGCGGTCGAAGGCCTCGCGCATCTTCGCCACGGCCGACAGGTCGCCGCTGACGGCGGCCAGGGCGGCGGCCTGGGCGACGTTGGCGACGTTGGAGGTGGCGTGCGACTGCAGGTTGGTCGCCGCCTTGACGACGTCCTTGGGGCCGATCAGCCAGCCCACCCGCCAGCCGGTCATCGCGTAGGTCTTGGCGACGCCGTTGAGGACGACGACCCTGTCGCCCAGCTCGGGCACGACGGTGGCGATGCTGGCGAAGGTCGCGCCGCCGTAGGTGAGGTGCTCGTAGATCTCGTCGGTGACGACCCACAGGTCGTGCTCGGCGGCCCAGCGGCCGACCGCCTCGACCTGCTCGGGGGTGTAGACCGCGCCGGTCGGGTTGGACGGCGAGACGAACAGCAGGACCTTCGTGCGCTCGGTGCGGGCCGCTTCGAGCTGCTCCACGCTCGCGAGGTAGCCGGTGGTCTCGTCGGTCACGACGTCGACCTGGACGCCGCCGGCCAGCTTGATGGCCTCGGGGTAGGTCGTCCAGTAGGGGGCGATGACCAGGACCTCGTCACCCGGGTCCAGCAGCGTGGCGAACGCCTCGTAGACGGCCTGCTTGCCGCCGTTGGTGACCAGGACCTGGGCGGCGTCGACCTGGTAGCCGGAGTCGCGGAGCGTCTTGTCGGCGATGGCCTGCTTCAGCTCCGGCAGGCCGCCGGCCGGCGTGTACTTGTGGAACTTGGGGTTCCGGCACGCCTCGACGGCCGCCTCGACGATGTAGTCGGGAGTCGGGAAGTCCGGCTCGCCGGCGCCGAAGCCGATGACCGGGCGGCCCGCCGCCTTCATCGCCTTGGCCTTGGCGTCCACGGCGAGCGTGGCGGACTCGGAGATCGCGGAGATACGCGCTGAGATGCGAGGACGGGTCATGCCTCCATGGTTACAGACCTGTGGCTCTGTTTCCGCCGCTTATCCAGGATGTGGACGAGTCATCAGCAGGCCGTACAAGAGGGTTAAAGAGGCGGTAATCCGGGAGGCGACCGGGACGGATCGCCACCGGTTCGACGTGGAGGCCATTCCCACGTAGACTCCGCATGGTCTTCCCGCCGTATGCGTGAATCGGCGGTCAAGACCGTGAGCCACGGACAAACCTCGGTCCAACCGATGTATGGTGGTTCATGTCTTAGGGCACTAGCGCAATTGGTAGCGCACCGGTCTCCAAAACCGGCGGTTGGGGGTTCGAGTCCCTCGTGCCCTGCGAGGAGCGGTCCGCGCATCAGGGCGTCTAGCGCGCCGCAGACATGCGTTGGATACGACCGGATCAGGTGAGGACTGTGGCGATCGACACGCGCGGCGAAACCGCAGACAAGCCGAGCGGTGAGAAGAAGGCGAAGCGCACTTCTCCCGCCCTTTTCTACCGGCAGGTTGTCGCTGAGCTGCGCAAGGTCATCTGGCCTACGCGTAAGGACCTGATTTCCTACACCATAATCGTGCTGGTCTTCGTTCTACTCATGGTCGGGATCGTGGCTGGGCTCGACGCGGTGTTCACCGAGGGCGTCCTGCGGATCTTCGGCGGAGCCTGAGCCGCCATCCGGCGTGTCCTCCCGCGGTAAGTCCATCAGCCCATCGACGGAAAGAGAATGAGTCACCGTGTCCGAGTCTTCACACCCGGCCGGCGAGCCCCGCGAGGAGCGGGCGGGCGAGCCGGAAGAGGTCATCGACGCTGCGGAGGACTCGCTCGCCGAGCCCGACGACTTTGACGTCGATGCCGACGCCGAGGCCGAGGACGAAGAGGCCCCGGCCGACGCCGTCGACGAGGCCGAAGAGGCCGAAGAGGTCCCGGCGGACGACGTCGACGAGGACGGTGACGTCCTCCCCGACGTCGACCCGGTCGAGGAGTTCAAGCGCCATCTGCGGAGCCAGTTCGGCGAGTGGTACGTCATCCACTCCTACGCCGGCTACGAGAACCGCGTGAAGTCCAACATCGAGACCCGCACGCAGTCCCTCAACATGGAGGACTACATCTTCCAGGTCGAGGTGCCCACCCACCACGTGACCGAGGTGAAGAGCGGCAAGCGCCAGCTCGTCAAGGAGCGGGTGCTGCCCGGCTACGTGCTGGTCCGGATGGACCTCACCGACGAGTCCTGGTCCGCGGTGCGCAACACGCCCGGTGTCACCGGCTTCGTCGGCCTGTCCAACAAGCCGAGCCCGCTGAGCCTCGACGAGGTCGCCAAGCTGCTCGCGCCGGAGCCGTCCGAGGAAGCCAAGAAGTCCACCACCAAGGCCACCGCCGCCACCGTCGACTTCGAGGTCGGCGAGTCGGTCACGGTCATGGACGGCCCGTTCGCCACGCTGCCCGCCACGGTCAGCGAGATCAGCGCCGAGTCGCAGAAGCTCAAGGTGCTGGTGTCGATCTTCGGTCGTGAGACCCCGGTTGAGCTCTCGTTCAACCAGGTCTCGAAGATCTGACCCGGTCACATAAACTAAGACGTTCGGCGGCCGTGCTTCGCGTAGCGCGGCCTGCCGACATGCTCCCCGTGTCTGCGTGGGAGCCGCATCACCCCGATTAGGACCCGGAGAGAACCATGCCTCCTAAGAAGAAGATTGCGGCACTGGTCAAGGTCCAGCTTCCCGCTGGCCAGGCCACGCCCGCTCCGCCGGTCGGTACCGCCCTCGGTCCGCACGGCGTCAACATCATGGACTTCGTGAAGCAGTACAACGCTGCCACCGAGGCCCAGCGCGGCAACATCATCCCCGTTGAGATCACCATCTTCGAGGACCGCACCTTCACCTTCGTCACGAAGACGCCCCCGGCGCCTGAGCTGATCAAGAAGGCCGCCGGTGTGGCGAAGGGCTCGCCCGTCCCGCAGAAGGACAAGGTCGGCAAGCTCACCAAGGAGCAGCTGCGCCAGATCGCCGAGACCAAGATGCAGGACCTCAACGCCAACGACATCGAGGCGGCCGAGAAGATCATCGCCGGCACCGCCCGGTCGATGGGCATCACGATCGCCGACTAGTCGGAGAGCGGCGAGCCGGGCCCGGCGGCGAGCACGCGGATGCGAGACATGATCCGCGTGACCGGCGGGGGTCCGACAGCGGACGCGGCAGTGAGCGCGTCCGGCACCACAACCTCGAAGTAAGTGGAGGGGTCAGGCGCTGGCCCGCACCACGAACACTCGGATCCACAGGAGTGATCAAGTGAAGCGCAGCAAGGCTTTCCGCAACGCGGCGGAGAAGATCGACAACGAGAGCCTCTACAGCCCGGCCGAGGCGGCCAAGCTGGCCAAGGAGACCTCGGTCACCAAGTTCGACGCCACCGTCGAGGTCGCCCTGCGACTCGGCGTCGACCCCCGCAAGGCGGACCAGATGGTGCGTGGCACCGTCAACCTCCCGCACGGCACCGGTAAGACCGCCCGGGTCCTGGTCTTCGCGACCGGTGACCGTGCCGAGGAGGCCCGCGCGGCGGGCGCCGACATCGTCGGTGCCGACGAGCTGATCGACGAGGTCGCCAAGGGCCGTCTCGACTTCGACGCCGTCGTCGCCACCCCGGACCTCATGGGCAAGGTCGGCCGCCTGGGCCGCGTGCTCGGTCCGCGTGGTCTGATGCCCAACCCCAAGACCGGCACGGTGACCCCGGCCGTCGGCAAGGCCGTCACCGACATCAAGGGCGGCAAGATCGAGTTCCGTGTCGACCGGCACGCGAACCTGCACTTCATCATCGGCAAGGTGTCGTTCGGTGAGCGTCAGCTCATCGAGAACTACGCCGCCGCCCTCGACGAGGTGCTGCGTCTCAAGCCGTCGGCGGCCAAGGGCCGTTACATCAAGAAGGTCTCCTTCTCCACGTCCATGGGCCCGGGCATCCCGGTCGACCCGAACGTGACGCGGGCGATGACCGCCGAGCTCGACGCCTGATACCAGACGTCCCCGTAAGAGGGCCTCAACCGAATGGCCATTCGGTTGAGGCCCTTCTTCGTTCTCCCGGAGGACGCGCGCCGCGCGCCTGCCACGTAGTGTCGTAGACACGTTGATCGGGGGATACGAAGGGGTGAGACGGATGCGCCGATTGGCTCCCGCACTGGCACTGGGAGCGGCCGCGTTGGTCGCGGTCACGGGATGTGGTGCGCAGGACGGCACCGCATCCCTGGGAAAGGTCAAGCTCGCCGCCGCCGAGGCGGTGCAGCAGAGCGCGCAGCGGGCCGGGGAGGTCACCTCCTACTCCGCGGACCTGGTGCTCGACGCCACCGGCGGGGACAAGGGTGCGAGCAAGGTCCAGGGCAGCCTGCTCTACCAGAGCAAGCCCGACCTGGCGACCGACATCAAGCTGGACACGATCACCTTCGGCGGGCAGAACGTGCCCGGTGGCGCGCGGGCGATCCTGTCCGGTGACACCGTTTACGTGAAGTCGGAGCTGATCAACAAGTTCGCGGGCGCGACCAAGCCGTGGATCAAGGTGTCGCTCGCCGAGCTCGACGCCCAGGAGCAGGCCGAGGTCAAGGACGTGATGGCCCAGGTCCAGCAGTTCGACCTGGCGGGCACCGTCAAGTTGCTGACGGCGTCGAAGGACGTCAAGGCGGTCGGCACCGAGACGGTCGGCGGGGTGGAGACGACCCACTACAGCGGCACCTTCCCGGTGGCGGAGGCCGCGCAGCTGGTCGACCCGGCCGAGCGTGAGCAGCTCCAGGAGGAGCTCTCGCGGGTCAAGGACGTCAAGTTCGACCTGTGGTCCGACGCCGAGAACCTGCCCCGCAAGGTGACGCTGAGCGGCTCCGAGCAGGGTGCCACGTTCAACCTGGCGGCCTCCTTCAGGGGCTTCAACGAGCCCGTGCAGATCGCCGCGCCGCCCGCCGACCAGGTGGGCGACCTCCCGGACGGCCCTGCCGGAAACTGATCTCCGGCCACGGCCCGCGTCCCCGGCCCGGACGGCCGGGGACGCGGGCCGTCCGGGCCGATTTGGCATGCGGCCCGGCAGGCCGTATGCTGTCAACGCCGAAGACCGCCGGTCGTCGTCGGGCCTCATGGCCTGATGACCCAAGGATCCACGTCTGTGGACGGCCCGCGTAGGTGTGATGTGAGTTTCCATTTGGTCTGATCCTTATGTGAGCCCCGTGCGCCTGCGCCGGGGCTTGTCTGTGTTCATGGGCCTTTGCCGGCGGCACATCTGGAAGGAGGCCCATGGCGAAGGCGGAAAAGGCAACGGCTGTAGCCGAGCTCAAGAGCAGCTTCGAAGGCTCTAGCGCTGCCGTTCTGACCGAGTACCGCGGTCTCACCGTCGCTCAGCTCAAGCAGCTGCGCGTCTCTCTCGGTGAGAATGCGAAGTTCGCCGTGGTGAAGAACACGCTGACCAAGATCGCGGCCAACGAGGCCGGGATCAACCAGCTCGACGACCTGCTCGCGGGTCCGTCGGCGATCGCGTTCGTCAACGGCGACGTGGTCGAGGCTGCCAAGAGTCTGCGTGACTTCGCCAAGGCCAATCCCCTCCTGGTCATCAAGGGTGGTGTCGTCGACGGCAAGTCGATGACCCCGGCCGAGATCAGCAAGCTTGCCGACCTTGAGTCGCGCGAGGTCCTCCTCGCGAAGCTGGCCGGTGCTCTGAAGGCGAAGCAGGGCCACGCGGCCGCCGTCTTCAACGCGCTGCCCACCAACATGGCTCAGCTGGCCGAGGCTCTGCGCGCCAAGCGCGAAGAGGCCGGCGAGTAGGTCCGCGCAAGCGGTCGTAGGGGATTAGCGCATACATACCGCGGTCCCAATTCTTAGTTGTTAGATCCATACGGAGGAACCACCATGGCGAAGCTCAGCACCGACGAGCTGCTCGACGCTTTCAAGGAGATGACCCTCCTTGAGCTGTCCGACTTCGTGAAGCTCTTCGAGGACACCTTCGACGTCAAGGCCGCCGCTCCGGTCGCCGTCGCCGCCGCCCCGGGTGTCGGTGGCGTTGCCGCCGCCGAGGAGGTCGAGGAGCAGGACGAGTTCGACGTCGTCCTCGAGGCCGCCGGTGACAAGAAGATCCAGGTCATCAAGGAGATCCGCGCTCTGACGAGCCTGGGCCTCAAGGAGGCCAAGGACCTCGTGGACGGCGCCCCCAAGCCCGTCTTCGACGGCAAGGTCAACAAGGAGCAGGCGGAGAAGGCCAAGGCCGCCCTCGAGGCCGCCGGCGCGACGGTCACCGTCAAGTAATTCGGCTTCACCGGAGAGAGCGGGTCCACCAGGTGCCGGTGGCCCGCTCTTTCTGTGTCCGCACGGGCGTGTCCCCTCCGGGGGGACACGCCCGTGCGTCGTCTCCACGGGCATGCTCGCGCGCCCGGCCGGCCGCCGCCGGTCACACGACTACTGTTGGACTCCGCGTCTCATAACCGTGCCGTAACGATCACGGGAACTTATTGGACCCTCTTCCAATCCGGGCGATCGTGGCTACGGTTGTGTCATCCGTAGGTGATTCCCCGTCAAGCCGCCGACCGGTCACGATCGGTGGCCTCCGGAGGGTGGCACGTGGGCGTCGAAGTCGTGGTCGAGGGCCTGACCAAGTCGTTTGGCAGGCAGGTCATCTGGGAGGACGTCACGCTGACCCTCCCCGCCGGAGAGATCTCGGTGCTGCTCGGCCCCTCGGGCACGGGCAAGTCCGTCTTCCTGAAGACCCTGGTCGGTCTCCTGAGGCCCGAACGCGGCCACATCTGGATCGACGGCCACGACCTGGCCAACTGCAGCGAGAACAAGCTCTACGAGCTCCGGAGGTTGTTCGGCGTCCTGTTCCAGGACGGAGCCCTGTTCGGCTCGCTCAACCTCTACGACAACATCGCCTTCCCGCTGCGCGAGCACACCAGGAGGAGCGAGGGTGAGATCCGCCGCATCGTGATGGAGAAGATGGACCTCGTCGGCCTGCTCGGCGCGGAGGCGAAACTCCCCGGCGAGATCTCCGGCGGCATGCGCAAGCGGGCCGGCCTGGCCCGGGCGCTCGTCCTCGACCCGGAGATCATCTTGGTCGACGAGCCCGACTCCGGCCTGGATCCGGTCCGCACGGCCTATCTGAACCAGCTCTTCGTCGATCTCAACGCGGAGACCGAGGCGACGTTCCTCATCGTCACCCACGACATCAACACCGCGCGCACGGTGCCCGACGACATCGGCCTGCTGTTCCGGCGGGAGCTGGTCATGTTCGGGCCGCGCGAGATGCTGCTCTCCAGTGACGAGCCCGTCGTGCGGCAGTTCCTCAACGCCCGCCGTCACGGGCCGATCGGCATGTCCGAGGAGAAGGACGTCTCCGAGCTGGAGGCGGAGGCACAGATGGGGCACGACCCGGGCGGCCTGCCGCCGATCCCGCCGCAGCTCATGCCCAGCGCTGGCCGGATCCGGCGCACCCAGCGCCCGCCCGGCTCCTGGCTGGCGGCCAACGGCGTCATCCCGCCGCCGAACTCGTTCGTGGACGAGCGGGGCCGCAACTGGCTGGAGGAGTATCCCCGGCTCGTCGCGGCCCACGTCAACAGCGTGAGGTGACCCCGCCCCCGTGACAGGGCTCCTCCCGGCTCGTACGGCGGAGCCCTTCGGCCCCGCCCCGCGAGGTCCTCCCGGCGCGTACGGCGGAGCCCTTCGGCCCCGCCCCGCGGGGGTTCTCCCGGTCCGTACGGCGGGCTCCGGGACCGGTGGAGCCGGAAACGGCTCCGGAAAGCCTCCTGTGGGTGATCCGCGCGGCGGGTTATGATCCGGCGACCGGGGGCTTACCGGTCTGGACGGCCGGCGCTGGGCGGTCGCCGGCCGGCGTTCCGGAGACCGTGCGACGGGAGACAACGCATGGCGGTGAAAGCTGCTCGGCCTCCTCGCCCGCTGAGGATCGCCGGACCGGCGCTGGGCGTGCTGATCGCGGTGCTGCTGGCCGCCGCCTTCTGGATCGGCGGGGACCTGCGTCAGGCCCAGGCGACCGCCGACGACCGCGAAGCGGCGGTCCAGGCGGCGGGGGCGCACGCGGTCGATCTGCTCTCGGTCAGCCATCCGAGCGTCGACGCGGACATCAAACGCATCCTCGACACCTCCACGGGGCCGGCCAAGGCGGAGTACGCCAGGAACCTCGCGGCGCTCAAGGAGACCACGCTCAAGGACAAGGTCGTCCAGACGGGCGCGCTGCGCGCCTGCGGCCTTGTCTCGCTGCGGGGGGACAGGGCCCAGGTGATGGCGGTGGGCGATGCGCTGATCCGCCGGGAGGGGAGCAAGGACGCGCCGCAGGAGCGGTTCTACCGGTGGAACATGGAAGTGACCAAGGTCGGAGGCGTCTGGCTCGTGTCGAAGGCGGAGTTGGTCCTGTGACGCGCCTGTCCCTGCTGGTGACGGGGGTGCTGACCGCGGTGGCGTTCGCGCTCGCGGCCGCCGTCTGGGTCATGTCCGCCGACCTCGGCCGGCTGCGCGAGGAGGAGGCCGACGGGCGCGAGGCGCTGGCGGCGGCGCGCCTGGTCGCCTCGGACATGTTGTCGTACGACTATCGTACGATCGAACAAGATTTCGCACGGGCCGGAGGTTACACCACCGGAGCCCTCACCGAGCACTACAAGAAGCTTGCCACGACCCTGGTGCCGCTGGCGAAACGGGAGCACATGGTGCAGCAGGTGACGGTGGCGGGGGCGGCGGTCGAGTCGGCCCGTTCCGGCCGGGTCGAGGTGCTGCTGTTCATGAACACCGGCACCGTGAAGACCCTCGCGGGGGAGAAGGAGCCGCGGCGCCAGGTCAGCCAGAACCGGGCCCGGCTGGTCATGGTCAGGAAGGATTCGCGCTGGCTGGTGGCGGAGCTGTCCACGCTGCTCGGAGACCCTCCGCCGGGCTAGTGGGCGTGGCGGGTTACTCAATTGTTAGTAAAAACCATGTTTGGCCCTGGCAAGCCCCCGGGTACATCACCCATGGCAGTGTCGATCGTCAGCCGCTCCTCGGCTAGCGTTCGAACCGGCGTGTGACTGAGCGTTAGCCACACCAGGTCGCGGGTATCGTCTTGGATCCGGTGGTGTGCGCAGGTCACGTGGGGGGAAAACTCCCAGCGTCACGGCTGCTTCCCGGCCGAAATGTCGGGTCGCGGGCTTGACGTTTCGGCGCTGACGGGCGATGCTGCGACCAACGTGGAGCATGCAGCAAGACTGAAGTGGACAGGTGTATGCCGTTCGGCTACACTGCCCCTTTGCGCTGCCCTTTGACGACCCGCTTCTTTTGGTGCTCTGATGCATGGTCGTCTGGCGTGCGTGTAGTCAGTCCGCCGCGAGCCCTCGGAAGGACATCTGTTGGCAGCCTCGCGCAACGCCTCCGCCGTACCCGCTGGTCCCCGTCGTGTGTCTTTCGCACGAATTCAGGAGCCGCTCGAAGTTCCTGATCTTCTCGCTCTCCAGACCGAGTCCTTCGACTGGTTGCTCGGCAACGAGAAGTGGAAGGGGCGGGTCGAGGCGGCTCGCCAGGCCGGGCGCAAGGACGTTCCGGCCCAGTCGGGTCTCGAAGAGATCTTCGAAGAGATCAGTCCCATCGAGGACTTCTCCGGAACCATGTCCCTGTCGTTCCGCGATCACCGATTCGAGCCGCCCAAGTACTCAGTCGATGAGTGCAAAGACAAGGACATGACCTACTCCGCCCCGATGTTCGTCACGGCGGAGTTCATCAATAACACCACTGGTGAGATCAAGAGCCAGACCGTGTTCATGGGCGACTTCCCGCTCATGACCGGCAAGGGCACTTTCATCATCAACGGCACCGAGCGTGTCGTGGTCTCCCAGCTGGTCCGGTCCCCGGGCGTCTACTTCGACCGCAGCGTCGACAAGACCTCCGACAAGGACCTCTACGGCTGCAAGGTCATCCCGTCCCGGGGGGCCTGGCTCGAGTTCGAGATCGACAAGCGTGACAGTGTCGGCGTCCGTATCGACCGCAAGCGCAAGCAGGCCGTCACGGTGCTGCTGAAGGCGCTGGGGTGGACCAACGAGCAGATCCTCGAGCGGTTCGGCCAGTACGAGTCGATGCGGGCCACCCTGGAGAAGGACCACACGGCCGGCCAGGACGACGCCCTGCTCGACATCTACCGCAAGCTGCGGCCCGGCGAGCCGCCGACCAAGGAGTCGGCGCAGACGCTGCTGGAGAATCTGTATTTCAACCACAAGCGTTACGACCTGGCCAAGGTCGGCCGTTACAAGATCAACAAGAAGCTGGGTGTCGACAGCGACATCACGCAGGGGACGCTGACCGAAGAGGACATCGTCGCCACCATCGAATACATCGTCAAGCTCCACGCGGGCGAGACATCGATGGCCGGCGCCAACGGTGAGACCGTCGTCGAGACCGACGACATCGACCACTTCGGCAACCGCCGCCTGCGCACCGTCGGCGAGCTCATCCAGAACCAGGTCCGCCTGGGCCTGGCCCGCATGGAGCGCGTCGTGCGCGAGCGGATGACCACCCAGGACGTCGAGGCGATCACGCCGCAGACCCTGATCAACATCCGCCCGGTCGTCGCCTCCATCAAGGAGTTCTTCGGCACCTCCCAGCTGTCGCAGTTCATGGACCAGACCAACCCGCTGGCCGGCCTGACGCACAAGCGGCGTCTGTCCGCGCTGGGTCCCGGTGGTCTGTCCCGTGAGCGGGCCGGCTTCGAGGTCCGTGACGTGCACCCGTCCCACTACGGCCGGATGTGCCCGATCGAGACGCCGGAAGGCCCGAACATCGGCCTGATCGGCTCGCTGGCCTCCTTCGGCCGGGTCAACTCCTTCGGCTTCGTCGAGACGCCCTACCGCAAGGTCGTCGACGGCCGGGTCACCGAGCAGGTCGAATACCTCACCGCGGACGAGGAGGACCGTCACGTCATCGCCCAGGCGAACACGCCGGTCGCCTCCGATGGCACGTTCCTCGAGGACCGCGTTCTCGTCCGCCGTAAGGGCGGGGAGTTCGAGTCCGTGCGGGCCAGTGAGGTCGGCTACATGGACGTGTCGGCGCGCCAGATGGTGTCCGTCGCGACCGCGATGATCCCGTTCCTGGAGCACGACGACGCCAACCGGGCGCTCATGGGCTCCAACATGCAGCGCCAGTCGGTGCCGCTGCTCAAGAGCGAGTCGCCGCTGGTGGGCACCGGCATGGAATACCGTGCCGCGACCGACGCCGGTGACGTCATCACCGCCGACAAGGCGGGCGTGGTCGAGGAGGTCTCGGCCGACTACGTCACGGTGATGAACGACGACGGCACCCGCACCACCTACCGGGTGGCGAAGTTCAAGCGCTCCAACCAGGGCACCTGCTTCAACCAGAAGCCGATCGTCAAGGAAGGCGACCGGATCGAGGTCAACCAGGTCGTCGCCGACGGTCCGTGCACCGACAACGGCGAGATGGCGCTGGGCAAGAACCTGCTGGTGGCGTTCATGCCGTGGGAGGGTCACAACTACGAAGACGCGATCATCCTGTCCCAGCGGCTGGTCCAGGACGACGTGCTGTCCTCGATCCACATCGAGGAGCACGAGGTCGACGCCCGCGACACCAAGCTGGGCCCCGAGGAGATCACCCGGGACATCCCGAACGTCTCCGAGGAGGTGCTGGCCGACCTCGACGAGCGCGGCATCATCCGGATCGGCGCCGAGGTCGTCCCCGGCGACATCCTGGTCGGCAAGGTCACGCCCAAGGGCGAGACCGAGCTGACGCCCGAGGAGCGGCTG
Source organism: Streptosporangium brasiliense (assembly GCF_030811595.1). Taxonomy (NCBI): domain Bacteria; kingdom Bacillati; phylum Actinomycetota; class Actinomycetes; order Streptosporangiales; family Streptosporangiaceae; genus Streptosporangium; species Streptosporangium brasiliense. The sequence goes on along the minus strand of NZ_JAUSRB010000002.1, from coordinate 681,648 downwards.
CTGCGCGCGATCTTCGGTGAGAAGGCCCGCGAGGTCCGTGACACCTCCCTGAAGGTGCCGCACGGCGAGCAGGGCAAGGTCATCGGGGTGCGGGTGTTCAGCCGTGAGGAGGGCGACGAGCTGCCGCCGGGGGTCAACGAGCTGGTCCGCGTCTACGTGGCGCAGAAGCGTAAGATCACCGACGGTGACAAGCTGGCCGGCCGGCACGGCAACAAGGGTGTCATCTCCAAGATCCTCCCGGTCGAGGACATGCCGTTCCTGGAGGACGGCACGCCGGTCGACATCATCCTCAACCCGCTGGGCGTGCCCGGCCGGATGAACGTCGGCCAGGTGCTGGAGACCCATCTGGGGTGGATCGCCGCCCGCGGCTGGGACATCACCGGCATCCAGGAGGCCTGGGCCGAGCGGCTGCGCGACAAGGGCTTCGCCGAGGTCGACCCGCGCACCAACATGGCCACCCCGGTCTTCGACGGCGCCAACGAGGAAGAGATCGTCGGGCTGCTCGACAACACCCTGGTCAACAGGGACGGCGGGCGCATGGTCGGCGCGAACGGAAAGGCCCAGCTGTTCGACGGCCGTTCCGGCGAGCCGTTCCCGCACCCGATCTCGGTCGGTTACATCTACATCCTGAAGCTGCTCCACCTGGTCGACGACAAGATCCACGCGCGGTCGACCGGTCCGTACTCCATGATCACCCAGCAGCCGCTGGGTGGTAAGGCGCAGTTCGGCGGGCAGCGTTTCGGTGAGATGGAGGTGTGGGCGCTGGAGGCCTACGGCGCCGCCTACGCCCTGCAGGAGCTGCTGACGATCAAGTCCGACGACGTCCTGGGCCGGGTGAAGGTCTACGAGGCCATCGTCAAGGGCGAGAACATCCCCGAGCCCGGCATTCCGGAGTCGTTCAAGGTCCTCATCAAGGAAATGCAGTCGCTGTGCCTGAACGTCGAGGTGCTCTCCAGCGACGGCATGTCCATCGAGATGCGTGACACCGACGAGGACGTCTTCCGCGCCGCGGAAGAGCTCGGCATCGACCTGTCCCGGCGTGAGCCGAGCAGCGTCGAAGAGGTCTGATCTAGAAGCTGAGGAGGGGAATACAAGTGCTGGACGTCAACTTCTTCGACGAACTTCGGATCGGCCTCGCGACGGCTGACGATATCCGCCAGTGGTCGCACGGCGAAGTGAAGAAGCCCGAGACCATCAACTACCGGACCCTCAAGCCCGAGAAGGACGGACTCTTCTGCGAGAAGATCTTCGGTCCGACCCGGGACTGGGAGTGCTACTGCGGTAAGTACAAGCGTGTCCGCTTCAAGGGCATCATCTGTGAGCGCTGTGGCGTCGAGGTGACCCGCGCCAAGGTGCGCCGTGAGCGGATGGGCCACATCGAGCTGGCCGCGCCCGTCACGCACATCTGGTACTTCAAGGGCGTCCCGTCCCGTCTGGGATACCTGCTCGACCTGGCCCCGAAGGACCTTGAGAAGGTCATCTACTTCGCGGCCTACATGATCACGCATGTCGACAAGGAAATGCGTGAGCGTGACCTGCCCTCGCTCGAGGCGAAGATCTCCGTCGAGCGGCAGCACATCGAGCAGCGCCGTGACGCCGACATCGAGGCCCGGCAGAAGAAGCTCGAGACCGACCTGGCCGAGCTGGAGGCCGCCGGCGCCAAGGGCGACCAGCGCCGCAAGGTCCGTGAGGGCGCCGAGCGCGAGATGCGCCAGCTCCGCGACCGGACCCAGCGCGAGCTGGACCGTCTGGACGAGGTCTGGAGCCGCTTCAAGAACCTCAAGGTCCAGGACCTTGAGGGCGACGAGCTGCTCTACCGCGAGATGCGCGACCGCTTCGGCCGCTACTTCCGCGGCGGCATGGGCGCCCAGGCCATCCAGGAGCGGCTGACCAACTTCGACCTCGACCTCGAGGCCGAGAACCTGCGCGAGACGATCCGCAGCGGCAAGGGCCAGAAGAAGGCCCGCGCGCTCAAGCGTCTCAAGGTCGTGTCGGCGTTCCTGAACACCCGCAACTCGCCCAACGGCATGGTCCTCGACTGCATCCCGGTCATCCCGCCGGACCTGCGCCCGATGGTGCAGCTCGACGGTGGCCGGTTCGCGACCTCGGACCTGAACGACCTCTACCGCCGTGTGATCAACCGGAACAACCGCCTCAAGCGTCTTCTCGACCTCGGCGCGCCCGAGATCATCGTGAACAACGAGAAGCGGATGCTCCAGGAGGCCGTCGACGCGCTGTTCGACAACGGCCGTCGCGGCCGCCCGGTCACCGGCCCCGGCAACCGCCCGCTGAAGTCCCTCAGCGACATGCTGAAGGGCAAGCAGGGCCGGTTCCGCCAGAACCTGCTGGGCAAGCGAGTCGACTACTCCGGCCGTTCGGTCATCGTCGTCGGCCCGCAGCTGAAGCTGCACCAGTGCGGCCTGCCCAAGCAGATGGCGCTGGAGCTGTTCAAGCCGTTCGTGATGAAGCGTCTGGTCGATCTCAACCACGCGCAGAACATCAAGTCGGCCAAGCGGATGGTCGAGCGTGCCCGCCCGGTCGTGTGGGATGTCCTCGAAGAGGTCATCACCGAGCACCCGGTGCTGCTCAACCGTGCGCCCACCCTGCACCGCCTGGGCATCCAGGCCTTCGAGCCGCAGCTGGTCGAGGGCAAGGCCATCCAGATCCACCCGCTCGTCTGCACCGCGTTCAACGCGGACTTCGACGGTGACCAGATGGCCGTGCACCTGCCGCTGTCGGCCGAGGCGCAGGCCGAGGCCCGCATCCTGATGCTGTCCACCAACAACATCCTGAAGCCGGCCGACGGCAAGCCGGTGACCATGCCCACCCAGGACATGATCATCGGTCTCTACTCGCTGACCACGATCAAGGACGACGACGACGAGGCCCCCGGTCACGGCCGGGTCTTCGGCTCGGTGTCCGAGGCTCTCATGGCCTACGACCGGCGCGAGCTGGACATCCAGGCCAAGATCCAGATCCGGTTGAAGGGAGAGGTCCCGCCGCCCCGCGGCTGGACGGCCCCCGAGGGCTGGGAGCCGGGCGACAGCTACCGCCTGGAGACCACGCTCGGCCGCTGCCTGTTCAACCAGACGCTGCCGGCGAACTACCCGTACGTGAACTCCCAGGTCGGCAAGAAGCAGCTGTCGGCGATCGTCAACGAGCTGGCCGAGAAGTACCCCAAGGTCGAGGTCGCGACGGCGCTGGACGCCCTCAAGGACGCCGGTTTCTACTGGGCGACCCGGGCCGGTGTGACGATCTCCATCGAGGACGTCATCTCGCCGCCCAACAAGGGCACGATCATGGAGACGTACGAGCGCAGGGCCGACAAGGTCCAGCGGGAGTACGAGCGCGGCCTGATCACCGACGAGGAGCGCCGTCAGGAGCTCATCGAGATCTGGACGCACGCGACCAGCGACGTGACCGACGACATGCAGAAGGCGTTCCCGAAGACCAACCCGGTCTGGATGATGGTCCAGTCGGGCGCCCGAGGAAACCTGATGCAGGTCCGGCAGATCTCCGGCATCCGTGGTCTGGTGTCCAACACCAAGGGTGAGACGATCCCGCGTCCGATCAAGGCCTCGTTCCGTGAGGGCCTGTCGGTGCTGGAATACTTCATCTCCACCCACGGACAGCGGAAGGGTCTGGCCGACACCGCGCTGCGGACCGCCGACTCGGGTTACCTGACCCGTCGTCTGGTGGACGTCGCGCAGGACGTCATCGTCCGCGAGATCGACTGCGGCACCGACCGCGCGGTCCCGCTGCACGTCGGCGAGCGCGACGCCCAGGGCAACCTGGTCAAGGCGGAGAACGCCGAGAGCAACGTGCACGGCCGCATCCTGGCCGAGGACGTCGAGGTGGACGGCAAGGTCATCGCGTCCGCGGGGGTCGACATCAACGACACCCACGTCACCGCGCTGGTCGAGGCCGGGGTGGAGACCGTCAGGACCCGCAGCGCTCTCGTCTGCGAGGCCAAGATCGGTGTCTGCGCCACCTGCTACGGCCGTTCGCTCGCGACCGGCAAGCTCGTGGACGTCGGCGAGGCGGTCGGCATCATCGCCGCCCAGTCGATCGGTGAGCCCGGCACCCAGCTGACGATGCGTACCTTCCACACCGGTGGTGTGGCGGGTGCGGACATCACCCACGGTCTGCCCCGTGTCCAGGAGCTCTTCGAGGCGCGCGTCCCCAAGGGTGTCGCCCCGATCAGCGAGGCCGAGGGCCGGGTCCGCGTCGACGAGACCGACAAGACCCGCAAGATCGTGATCGTCCCGGACGACGGTTCGGACGAGGTCGCCTACCCGGTGTCCATGCGCTCGCGCATGCTGGTCTCCGACGGGCAGCGGGTCACGGTCGGCCAGCAGCTGATCGCCGGTGCCGTCAACCCCAACGAGGTGCTGCGCATCCTCGGCCCCCGGGCCGTGCAGCTCCACCTGGTGGCCGAGGTCCAGCAGGTCTACCGCTCGCAGGGTGTGTCGATCCACGACAAGCACATCGAGATCATCGTCCGGCAGATGCTCAAGCGCGTGAACGTGCTCGAGTCGGGTGACGCCGACATGCTCCCCGGTGAGCTGGTCGAGCGGCCGCGCTTCGAGCGGATCAACCGCGAGTGCGTGGCCGAGGGCGGCACGCCGGCCTCGGGACGTCCGGTGCTGATGGGCATCACCAAGGCCTCGCTCGCCACCGAGTCCTGGCTGTCGGCGGCGTCCTTCCAGGAGACGACCCGGGTGCTCACCGACGCGGCGATCCACGCCAAGTCGGACTCGCTGCTCGGTCTCAAGGAGAACGTCATCATCGGAAAGCTCATCCCGGCCGGTACCGGCATGCCCCAGTACCGCAACATCCGGGTCGAGCCCACCGAGGAGGCCAAGGCCGCGATGTACACGGTCGGCGGCTACGACGGCTCCGCCGCGGACTACACCTTCGGGTCCGGTTCCGGCGAGGCCGTGCCGCTGGAGGAGTACGACTTCGGTCAGTACAACCGCTGAGTGATCGCAGACGGCGCCCGGTCCCCGGAGGGGGCCGGGCGCCGTCGTCCGTCCGGACCGTATCCGTCCGGACCTCGTCCGTCCGGGACCCGGCCGTCGACGGCCCGTGCCGCCGGACGGGCCGGCGCGGACCTTTCTTGACCGGAATGTTGCGGTGAAAGCCGTGCCTTGATGGAGAGAACGGTCGGACAAGCCCCCCGCTGCCGGTAAACTCATTACGGACCCAGCAGCGGTCGGTCGGAAACCGATCGCGGGAGTCACGACACGGACGCGGGCGCTCACAGCGGCGCTCGATAGGCGTAACCGTTTTGACGTGTTGCGCTGGACTAGGTAGTCTTTCCGTTCGTGCCCGTGGCTTCATGGGCTCTCATGCGTGCGCGTCGACAGGTTTCCCACGGGGAGTCGGCAGAGGCGCCGTATGGCCTCCTCCACTGGCCTGGCTGGGGATGTGGCGCGATAGATGCGCGACACGCCCGAGCGCGTGGGTCGGAGTGGATGGAAAATTCGCAGGTCATGACACCGGCAGCGCCTGCAAAAGCACAACATTCGAATCACCGGCAAGCACGAACGGAGACGCGGTGCCCACGATTCAGCAGCTGGTCCGCAAGGGCCGCCAGGACAAGGTCACCAAGACCAAGACCCCGGCGCTCAAGGCCAGCCCCCAGCGACGCGGCACCTGCATGCGCGTTTACACCACGACCCCCAAGAAGCCGAACTCCGCCCTCCGCAAGGTCGCGCGTGTCCGGCTCACCAACGGCATCGAGGTCACGGCCTACATCCCGGGTGTCGGCCACAACCTCCAGGAGCACTCCATCGTGCTCGTCCGTGGTGGTCGTGTGAAGGACCTGCCGGGTGTCCGCTACAAGATCATCCGTGGCTCGCTCGACACCCAGGGTGTCCGCAACCGCAAGCAGGCCCGTAGCCGTTACGGCGCGAAGAAGGAGAAGTAAGAATGCCTCGCAAGGGTTCTCCTGGTCGTCGTCAGCTCATGGCCGACCCGGTTCACAACTCGCCGCTGGTCACCGCGCTCATCAACAAGGTGCTCCTGGATGGCAAGCGCTCCATCGCGCAGTCCATCGTCTACGGCGCCCTTGAGGGTGCCCGGGAGAAGACCGGCAACGACCCGGTCGTCACCCTGAAGCGTGCGCTGGACAACGTCAAGCCCACCCTTGAGGTCCGCAGCCGCCGTGTCGGTGGCGCGACCTACCAGGTCCCGGTCGAGGTGCGCGCCGCGCGCAGCACCACCCTGGCCCTGCGCTGGCTGGTGCAGTACTCCCGGGCCCGCCGCGAGAAGACCATGACCGAGCGCCTCATGAACGAGCTGCTCGACGCCAGCAACGGCCTTGGCGCTTCCGTCAAGAAGCGCGAGGACACCCACAAGATGGCCGAGTCCAACAAGGCCTTCGCCCACTACCGCTGGTAACAGCGGGTTCGACGAGACGACGAGGACGCGAGAGAAGTGGCCACCACGACCGCTCTTGACCTGGCCAAGGTCCGCAACATCGGGATCATGGCCCACATCGACGCGGGCAAGACCACGACGACTGAGCGCATCCTGTTCTACACCGGTATCAACTACAAGATCGGTGAAGTCCACGAGGGCGCAGCCACGATGGACTGGATGGAGCAGGAGCAGGAGCGTGGTATCACCATCACCTCCGCCGCTACCACCTGTGAATGGCTCGATCACACGATCAACATCATCGACACGCCGGGCCACGTGGACTTCACGATCGAGGTGGAGCGCTCGCTCCGTGTCCTCGACGGTGCCGTCGCCGTGTTCGACGGCGTGGCCGGTGTCGAGCCGCAGTCCGAGACGGTCTGGCGTCAGGCCGACCGTTACGGCGTGCCCCGCATCTGCTTCGTCAACAAGATGGACCGCGTCGGCGCGGAGTTCCACCGCTGCGTCGACATGATGATCAGCCGCCTGAACGCGACCCCCGCCGTCATCCAGCTTCCCTGGGGCGTCGAGGCCGACTTCAAGGGCGTCATCGACCTGGTCAAGATGAAGGGCCTGCTCTGGAGCGCCGAGGCGGCCAAGGGCGAGATGTACGAGACCGTCGACATCCCGGCCGAGCACGCCGAGGCGGCCCGTGAGTGGCGCGACAAGCTCGTCGAGACCGTCGCCGAGAACGACGACGAGCTGATGGAGCTCTTCCTCGAGGGCGTCGAGCCCACCGAGGAGCAGCTGGTCGCGGCCCTGCGCCGCGCCACGCTGTCCGGCTCCGTCAACCCGGTCCTGACCGGCACCGCGTTCAAGAACAAGGGCGTGCAGCCCCTGCTCGACGCGATCGTCGCCTACCTCCCCGCACCGATCGACATCCCGGCCTTCAAGGGCCACGCGGTCGGTAACGAGGAGGAGGTCGTCGAGCGTCACGCGGACGTCAACGAGCCGTTCTCCGCGCTGGCCTTCAAGATCATGAGCGACCAGCACCTGGGCCGTCTCACCTACATCCGCATCTACTCGGGCACGCTCGAGACCGGCACCGCCGTGACCAACTCGGTGAAGGGCCGCAAGGAGCGGATCGGCAAGATCTACCAGATGCACGCCAACAAGCGCGAGGAGCGCCCGTCGGCTCACGCTGGTCAGATCGTCGCCGTCATGGGCCTGAAGGACACCACCACCGGTGACACCCTGGCCGACCCGGCTCACCCCGTGGTCCTGGAGTCGATGAACTTCCCGGCGCCGGTCATCAACGTCGCCATCGAGCCCAAGACCAAGGGCGACCAGGAGAAGCTGGGCGTCGCGATCCAGCGTCTGGCCGAGGAGGACCCGTCCTTCCAGGTCCGCCGTGACGAGGAGACCGGGCAGACGGTCATCTGGGGTATGGGCGAGCTCCACCTGGAGATCCTCGTCGACCGGATGCGCCGCGAGTTCAAGGTCGAGGCCAACATCGGCCGTCCGCAGGTGGCCTACCGGGAGACCATCCGCCGCAAGGTGGAGAAGGTCGACTACGTCCACAAGAAGCAGACCGGTGGTTCCGGCCAGTTCGCCAAGGTCATCATCGACATCGAGCCGCTGGGCGAAGGCAACGACGGCTACGAGTTCGAGAACAAGGTCTCCGGTGGCCGCATCCCGCGGGAATACATCCCGTCGGTCGACGCGGGCGCCCAGGAGGCCGCCGAGTTCGGTGTTCTCGCCGGCTACCCCATGGTCGGGGTCAAGGTCACCCTGCAGGACGGTGCCTACCACGAGGTGGACTCGTCCGAAATGGCCTTCAAGATCGCTGGCTCGATGGCCTTCAAGGAGGCCGCGCGCAAGGCGGACGCAGTAATCCTGGAGCCGATGATGGCCGTCGAGGTCACCACGCCCGAGGACTACATGGGTGACGTCATCGGTGACCTCAACGGTCGCCGCGGGCAGATCCAGTCGATGGACGAGCGCTCCGGCGCCCGTATCGTCAGGGCGCTCGTGCCGCTCTCTGAGATGTTCGGCTACGTGGGTGACCTCCGTAGCAAGACGCAGGGACGCGCGAGCTACAGCATGCAGTTCGACTCCTATGCGGAAGTGCCTGCGCACATCGCCAAGGAGATCGTCGCGAAGGTGCGGGGCGAGTAAGTCCGGCATCCGTTCCGGGTGCGGGAGGCGAGGAGATCGTCACCCCGCCACCGGAGGGGTGCGGGGCGAGTGAGTCCGGCATCCGTTCCCGGTGACGGGGAGGTGGGAGACCACCCCCCTGCCACCGAGAAGGTGCGGGGCGAGTAGTTTCTCGTCGGCCGGTCCTGAGAGGGACCGGCCTCCCCAAGCCCGAGTACGAAGACGCAAGTCAAGTCAGAATCTCTAAGGAGACAGAGCAGTGGCCAAGGCCAAGTTCGAGCGGACCAAGCCGCACGTAAACATCGGCACCATTGGACACATCGACCACGGCAAGACCACTCTGACCGCGGCGATCACCAAGGTGCTCCACGAGCGTTACCCGAACCTCAACGAGGCGACCCCGTTCGACAAGATCGACAAGGCGCCCGAGGAGAAGGCTCGTGGTATCACGATCTCCATCGCGCACGTCGAGTACCAGACCGAGCAGCGCCACTACGCTCACGTGGACTGCCCCGGTCACGCCGACTACGTGAAGAACATGATCACCGGTGCGGCTCAGATGGACGGCGCGATCCTCGTGGTCGCCGCCACCGACGGCCCGATGCCGCAGACGAAGGAGCACGTCCTCCTGGCCCGCCAGGTCGGCGTCCCCTACATCGTTGTCGCCCTGAACAAGGCCGACATGGTGGACGACGAGGAGATCCTGGAGCTCGTCGAGCTCGAGGTCCGTGAGCTTCTCTCGGCTCAGGAGTTCCCCGGCGACGACCTGCCCGTCATCCGCGTCTCGGCGCTGAAGGCGCTTGAGGGCGACGAGAAGTGGGGCGACAGCATCATCGAGCTCATGACCGCTGTGGACGAGAACGTCCCGCAGCCGGCCCGTGAGACCGACAAGCCGTTCCTCATGCCGATCGAGGACGTCTTCTCGATCACCGGTCGTGGCACCGTCGTCACCGGCCGTATCGAGCGTGGCATCGTCAAGGTCAACGAGACCGTCGACATCATCGGCATCAAGGACACCAAGACCACGACCACGGTCACCGGTGTCGAGATGTTCCGCAAGCTCCTCGACGAGGGCCAGGCGGGCGACAACGTCGGTCTGCTCCTGCGCGGCATCAAGCGCGAGGACGTCGAGCGCGGCCAGTGCATCATCAAGCCGGGCACGACCACCCCGCACACCGAGTTCGAGGCTCAGGTCTACATCCTGTCCAAGGACGAGGGCGGCCGCCACACGCCGTTCTTCAACAACTACCGTCCGCAGTTCTACTTCCGTACGACTGACGTGACCGGTGTTGTGAACCTGCCCGAGGGCACCGAGATGGTCATGCCCGGTGACAACACCGAGATGTCCGTCCAGCTCATCCAGCCCATCGCGATGGAGGACGGTCTCAAGTTCGCCATCCGTGAGGGTGGCCGCACCGTCGGTGCGGGTCGTGTGACCAAGATCATCAAGTAGTACCATCGCGGAGTGGCGGCCGGCCCTCGTATCAGGGTCCGGCCGCCGCACCACGAGGAGGTTCACGCCGTACGGCATGCGCCTCCTCGGAACCCCCACGAACCGTGATCTCGCAGTTGGTTCGGCCACGGAGTGACCGAAGTAACTGCCAGATCACGGAAGAAAGCGCAGACCCACAGTGTCTGCTACGTGGGGCTGGGAGAGAGAGCCGAACGGTGACCCGCGGGTCACGTGGCGAGGCCGACTCGACCTCACAGCGGCAACAGGCCGCACGTAACTTTTTCAGACGACAGCGAAGGACACCGAGGCCATTATGGCGGGACAGAAGATCCGCATCCGGCTCAAGGCCTATGACCACGAGGTCATCGACAGCTCGGCCAAGAAGATCGTCGAGACGGTCACGAGGACTGGCGCTAAGGTCGCGGGCCCGGTGCCGCTGCCGACCGAGAAGAACGTGTACTGCGTCATCCGCTCGCCGCACAAGTACAAGGACAGCCGCGAGCACTTTGAGATGCGCACGCACAAGCGGCTGATTGACATCATCGACCCGACGCCGAAGACGGTCGACTCGCTCATGCGACTCGACCTCCCCGCCGGCGTTGACATCTCGATCAAGCTCTGAGGGAACGCACTGACATGGCTAAGCAGATCAAGGGCGTCCTGGGCAAGAAGCTCGGCATGACCCAGGTCTTCGACGCGGACAACCGGATGGTCCCGGTGACCGTCGTCGAGGCCGGTCCGTGCGTCGTGACCCGCGTCCGCACCCCCGAGAAGGACGGCTACTCCGCCGTGCAGCTCGGCTTCGGGCAGGTCGACCCGCGGAAGGTCAACAAGCCGCTCGGCGACTACCTGCGCAAGCACGACATCACCCCGCGCCGTTACTTCGCGGAGATCCGTACCGACGACGCGAGCGACTACACCCTGGGCCAGGAGCTCCTCGCCGACACCTTCGAGGCCGGCCAGTTCGTCGACGTGACGGGCAAGAGCAAGGGCAAGGGCTTCGCCGGTGTCATGAAGCGCCACGGCTTCAAGGGTCTGAGCGCCTCGCACGGTACCCAGCGCAAGCACCGTTCGCCGGGTTCCATCGGTGGCTGCGCCACCCCGGGCCGCGTCTTCAAGGGCCTGCGCATGGCCGGTCGGATGGGTAACGTCCGCACCACCATCCAGAGCCTCAAGGTCCACGCCGTGGACGCCGAGAAGGGCCTCATCCTGATCAAGGGTGCGATCCCCGGCGCCAACGGCAGCCTGGTTCTCGTCCGCACCGCTGCCAAGAAGGGGGCTGCCAAGTGAGCACCATTGACGTCCTCGACGTGAGCGGGGCGAAGACCGGCACCGTCGACCTGCCTGGTGACATCTTCGGCGCCAAGGTCAACATCCCGCTGATCCACCAGGTCGTCGTGGCCCAGCTCGCCGCTCGCCGGCAGGGCACCCACAAGGCCAAGACCCGCGGTGAGGTCAGCGGCGGCGGCAAGAAGCCGTACCGCCAGAAGGGCACCGGCCGCGCCCGTCAGGGTTCGACCCGCGCCCCGCAGTTCGCCGGCGGTGGCACCGTCCACGGCCCGCTTCCCCGGGACTACTCCCAGAAGACCCCCAAGAAGATGAAGGCCGCCGCGCTGCGCGGCGCCCTCTCCGACAGGGCAGCCGGTGGCCGCGTTCACGTGGTCAGCGCGCTGATCGAGGGTGAGACCCCGAAGACCAAGGCGGCTCTCGAGTCGCTGCGGAAGATCACGCAGACCCGTAGCGTCCTGGTCGTCGTCGACGAGGGCGACGAGCTCACCTGGCTGAGCCTGCGCAACGCTCCCGAGGTCCACCTGCTGGACGCCGGGCAGCTGAACACCTACGACGTGCTCTGCTACGACGACGTCGTTTTCACTCAGGAAGCGTACGACCAGGTCGTCGCGCGTCTGAGCAAGAGCGGGAAGGAAGACGCCTGATGGAGAAGATCGCCGACCCGCGCGACATCATCATCAAGCCGGTTGTCTCCGAGAAGAGCTACGGCCTGATCGACGAGCACAACAAGTACACGTTCCTGGTGCGGAAGACGGCCAACAAGACGCAGGTCAAGATCGCCATTGAGCAGATCTTCGGCGTCAAGGTGGCCAGCGTCAACACCATCAACCGCCAGGGCAAGCGCAAGCGGACCAGGGCCGGCTACGGCCAGCGCCCCAGCACCAAGCGCGCGATCGTGAGCCTGGCTGAGGGCGACCGGATCGACATCTTCGGTCAGGTCGGCTGAAACCGCTCGCTTAGTAAGTAACGGGGTGAACGCCCCTCGCCGGGAGGCGGGGGGCATTCGCCCGGATTAACCGACGAAGGATGAACGAAAAAGATGGGCATCCGTAAACTCAAGCCGACGACCCCGGGTCGCCGCGGCGCCAGCGTCTCGGACTTTTCCGAGATCACGCGCAGCACGCCCGAGAAGTCGCTGCTTGCGCCCCTGCACAGCAAGGGCGGCCGTAACGTCCACGGCCGAGTCACCACCCGCCACCAGGGTGGCGGTCACAAGCGTGCTTACCGGATCATCGACTTCCGGCGCCACGACAAGGACGGGATCCCGGCGAAGGTCGCTCACATCGAGTACGACCCGAACCGCACGTCCCGCATCGCTCTGCTGCACTACGCCGACGGGGAGAAGCGCTACATCCTCTGCCCGACCGGCCTCAAGCAGGGCGACCTGATTGAGAACGGCCCCACGGCCGACATCAAGCCGGGTAACTGCCTCCCGCTGCGCAACATCCCGACCGGTACCTTCATCCACGCGGTGGAGCTCCGTCCGGGTGGCGGCGCCAAGCTGGGCCGGTCCGCCGGTGCGCAGATCCAGCTTCTCGCCAAGGAGGGCCAGTACGCCACGCTGCGTATGCCCTCCGGCGAAATGCGCCAGGTCGACGTCCGCTGCCGGGCCTCCATCGGCCAGGTCGGCAACGCCGAGCAGGCCAACATCAACTGGGGTAAGGCCGGCCGTATGCGGTGGAAGGGCAAGCGCCCCACCGTCCGCGGTGTCGCGATGAACCCGGTCGACCACCCGCACGGTGGTGGTGAGGGTAAGACCTCCGGTGGTCGTCACCCCGTCAACCCCAAGGGCAAGCCCGAGGGACGTACTCGTGCGGCGAACAAGGCCAGCGACCGGCTGATCATCCGTCGTCGGACTAAGCGGAAGAAGCGGTAGGAGCAGCCAAAATGCCACGTAGCCTTAAGAAGGGTCCCTTCGTGGACGACCACCTTCAGAAGAAGGTGGATGTCCAGAACGAGAAGGGCACCAAGAACGTCATCAAGACGTGGTCGCGGCGCTCCATGATCGTGCCCGACATGCTCGGTCACACGATCGCCGTTCACGACGGCCGCAAGCACGTCCCGGTGTTCGTCACCGAGTCGATGATCGGTCACAAGCTCGGCGAGTTCGCTCCGACGCGGACGTTCCGCAGCCACGTCAAGGAAGACCGCCGCAGCCGGCGGTAAGCGCCTTAGGGCCAGGAGGTCGAGCCGGGAACGGTCGACGGGCGGAAGCCAGGTCGATCGTTGCGAGGCGAGACGGACTCGGCCCATACGAAGCAGAAGGTAAGAGGAGTAAGCGATGGAAGCCAGGGCTCAGGTGCGGTTCGCGCGCCACACGCCCATGAAGGCCCGCCGTGTGGTGGACCTCATTCGCGGGCTGCCCGCTTCGGAGGCGCAGGCCGTGCTGCAGTTCGCTCCCCAGTCGGCGAGCGAGACCGTGTACAAGGTGCTGTCCAGCGCCATTGCGAACGCGGAGCACAACTTCAAGCTCGACCGCGACACGCTCTTCGTGAGCCGTGCCTGGGTCGACGAGGGCCCGACGCTGAAGCGGTTCCGTCCCCGCGCTCAGGGTCGTGCCTATCGGATCAACAAGCGGACGAGCCACATCACCGTGATCGTGGAGTCCCGCGAGCCGAAGGGGAGGACCCGCTAGTGGGTCAGAAGGTTAACCCGCACGGGTTCCGCCTCGGCGTCACGACCGACTTCAAGAGCCGGTGGTATGCCGACAAGCTCTACAAGTCGTACGTCGCCGAGGACGTGGCGATCCGCCGCATGCTCAAGAAGGGCATGGAGCGGGCCGGCATCTCCAAGGTGGAGATCGAGCGGACCACCGACCGGGTTCAGGTCGACATTCACACCGCCCGTCCGGGCATCGTCATCGGCCGCCGCGGCGCCGAGGCGGACCGGATCCGTGGCGACCTCGAGAAGCTGACCAAGAAGCAGGTCCAGCTGAACATCCTCGAGGTCAAGAACCCCGAGATCGACGCCCAGCTCGTCGCTCAGGGTGTGGCCGAGCAGCTGTCCAGCCGTGTCTCGTTCCGTCGGGCCATGCGCAAGGCGATGCAGTCGGCCATGAAGAGCGGCGCCAAGGGCATCCGGGTGCAGTGCTCCGGCCGTCTGGGCGGCGCTGAGATGTCCCGTTCGGAGTTCTACCGCGAGGGCCGCGTGCCCCTGCACACCCTCCGTGCGGACATCGACTACGGCCTCTACGAGGCCCGTACCACCTTCGGCCGCATCGGCGTGAAGGTGTGGATCTACAAGGGTGAGGCTCCGACCAGCCGCGCCGAGCGTGAGGCGGCTGCCGCCGGTGCTCGTGCGGGCCAGCGTCGGGACCGCGACGACCGTCGCGGCGGCGGCGCCGGTGGCGACCGTCCCCGTCGTGGCGGCGGCGCCGGTGGCGACCGTCCCCGTCGCGGTGGCGCCGCCCGTGGCGACCGCGCACCCAGGACCGAGGCGGCCTCGCAGGCTGCCCCCGAGACCGGCCCGGCTGCGCAGCCGGGTGCTGAAGGGAGCTGACCATGCTGATCCCGCGCAGGGTCAAGCACCGCAAGCAGCACCGGCCCGACCGTCACGGCGCCGCCAAGGGCGGCACCAGGGTCGTGTTCGGCGAGTTCGGCATTCAGGCGCTTGAGCACTCCTACGTGACCAACCGCCAGATCGAGTCGGCTCGTATCGCCATGACCCGTCACATCAAGCGTGGCGGCAAGGTCTGGATCAACATCTACCCGGACCGTCCCCTCACGAAGAAGCCGGCCGAGACCCGCATGGGTTCCGGTAAGGGTTCGCCGGAGTGGTGGATCGCCAACGTCAAGCCCGGCCGCATCATGTTCGAGCTGTCGGGCGTCGCCGAGCCGGTGGCTCGCGAAGCCCTGCGTCGTGCGATGCACAAGCTCCCGATGAAGTGCCGGTTCGTTAAGCGTGAAGTGGGTGAGGCGTGATGGCTAAGGGCCTGACCGCCGGTGAGCTGCGGGTGGAGGACCAGGACACCCTGGTCCAGAAGCTGAAGGAAGCCAAGGAGGAGCTGTTCAACCTCCGCTTCCAGGCCGCGACCGGCCAGTTGGAGAGCCACGGGCGGCTGCGCGCCGTCCGCCGCGAGATCGCCCGTATCTACACCGTGATGCGCGAGCGGGAGCTCGGCATTGTTACGGTTGAGAAGGAGTCGATCGATGGCTGAGACAGCTGAGAGCACGAGCACGACGCGGAACTACCGCAAGACCCGTGAGGGTCTGGTCGTCAGCGACAAGATGGACAAGACTGTTGTCGTCGCTGTCGAGGACCGCGTCAAGCACCCCTTGTACGGCAAGGTCATCCGTCGGACGACCAAGTACAAGGCGCACGACGAGGCCAACGCCTGCGGCGTCGGCGACCGCGTCCTCCTGATGGAGACCCGGCCGCTGTCGGCCAGCAAGCGCTGGCGGGTCATCGAGATCCTCGAGAAGGCCAAGTAAGGAACGCGCCTCGTGGGGGGTGACCCTGTCACCCCCCATGCTGGTGTCCAAGGGGGCGGAGTTGATCTCCGTCCCGCCTGCGGCGGCGGCCCTCGGGAGAGCGAGCCGGGCCTGGCACGGCGGAAGGCGCAAGCCGTACCGCGGTGCGAGGCGAGGCGGACTCGACCGGACAGGACTGTCGCCGGGGGAACAAGACCACATCAGTTCCGCAAGGCTCACCACGGGTGAGAACCAGCGAGACAAACAGGAGTACAAGTGATCCAGCAGGAGTCGCGACTCAAGGTCGCCGACAACACGGGAGCGAAGGAAGTCCTTTGCATCCGTGTCCTCGGTGGCTCGGGTCGGCGCTACGCGGGAATCGGCGACATCATCGTCGCCACGGTCAAGGACGCCATTCCTGGCGGCACCGTGAAGAAGGGCGACGTCGTCAAGGCGGTCATCGTCCGTACTGTCAAGGAGCGCCGCCGGCCCGACGGCTCCTACATCCGCTTCGACGAGAACGCCGCCGTCATCATCAAGGACAGCGGTGACCCTCGTGGCACGCGTATCTTCGGCCCCGTCGGACGTGAGCTGCGTGACAAGAAGTTCATGCGCATCATCTCGCTCGCGCCGGAGGTGTTGTAATGCCGAAGCTCCACGTGAAGAAGGGTGACCTGGTCCAGGTCATCGCCGGCAAGGACAAGGGTGCCAAGGGTCGTGTGATCGCCGCCCTCCCGCGCGAGGAGCGCGTGGTGGTCGAAGGCGTCAACATGATCAAGAAGCACTCCAAGGAGACCAACCAGGGCCCGCGTGGCGCCAAGACCGGCGGCGTGCAGACCATGGAGGCTCCCATCCACGTGAGCAACGTCAAGAAGCTCAAGGATGACGAGAAGCCTGCCAAGAAGGAGTCGGCCAAGGCCGCCTCTGACGAGTCGGGTGAGGACAACTGATGACCGCGAACACCACTGAGTCCGTCGAGACCGGACGGCCGATTCCGCGCCTCAAGCAGCGCTACCGCGAAGAGATCATCGCGAAGCTGAACGAGCAGTTCGGGTTCGAGAACATCATGCTGGTCCCCACGATCACCAAGATCAAGGTGAACATGGGTGTCGGCGAGGCCGCGCGCGACTCGAAGCTCATCGACGGCGCCGTCCGCGACCTCACCGTGATCACCGGTCAGAAGCCGGCCGTCGTCCGGGCCCGCAAGTCCATCGCCCAGTTCAAGCTGCGCGAGGGCATGCCGATCGGTGCGCACGTCACGCTGCGCGGTGACCGCATGTGGGAGTTCCTCGACCGGCTGCTGTCGCTGGCGCTGCCGCGTATCCGTGACTTCCGCGGCCTGTCGCCCAAGCAGTTCGACGGCAACGGCAACTACACCTTCGGTCTCACCGAGCAGGTCATGTTCCACGAGATCGACCAGGACAAGGTCGACCGTCAGCGTGGTATGGACATCACGGTCGTGACCACCGCTAAGACCGACGACCAGGGCCGGGCGCTGCTGAAGCTCCTCGGTTTCCCCTTCAAGGAGGCCTGATCATGGCGAAGACGTCGCTCAAGGTCAAGGCTGCTCGCAAGGCCAAGTTCGAGGTCCGGGCGTACACTCGGTGCTCGCGCTGTGGTCGTCCCCGCGCCGTCTACAGGAAGTTCGGCCTGTGCCGCATCTGCTTCCGCGAGATGGCGCACCGGGGCGAGCTGCCTGGCATCACCAAGTCCAGCTGGTAGCCGTCCGCGCGGCCCTGTGGACGCCACAGGCCGCGCGGCCACCCCAGCCGTACACAGATAGTCGTATTCACCGGGCGCTGCTTCAAGCGCCCATGACCACACCGAAGGTCCCTTGCGGAAACCGCGGTGAGGAAGGCCACCGGCCATGACGATGACCGACCCGATCGCAGACATGCTCACGCGTCTGCGAAACGCGAACTCGGCGTACCACGACACCGTGGCGATGCCGTACTCGAAGATCAAGGCGCACATCGCCGAGATCCTCCAGCAGGAGGGTTACATTCAGGCCTGGAGCGTCGAGGACGCCAAGGTCGGCAAGAACCTCGTGGTGGAGCTCAAGTTCGGGCCGAGCCGTGAGCGTTCCCTCGCGGGCCTGCGCCGGGTTTCCAAGCCCGGCCTGCGGGTCTACGCGAAGAAGGACAACCTGCCCCGAGTCCTGGGCGGACTGGGCGTCGCGATCATCTCGACGTCCGGCGGGCTCATGACGGACAAGCAGGCCGGCAAGCGTGGAGTGGGCGGGGAAGTCCTCGCCTTCGTTTGGTAGAAGGGAGAAATCACAGCATGTCACGTATCGGACGGCTGCCCATCCCTGTACCGAACGGCGTGGACGTCGCCATCGACGGCCGGGACGTCACGGTCAAGGGCCCCAAGGGCACGCTCTCTCACACGGTCGCGGAGCCGATCGACGTCGCCAAGGGCGACGACGGCGCCGTCACCGTCACTCGTCCCAACGACGAGAACAAGGTCCGTGCGCTGCACGGCCTGTCCCGCACGCTGATCGCCAACATGGTGACCGGTGTGACCCAGGGTTACTCCAAGACCCTGGAGATCGTGGGCGTCGGTTACCGCGTTCAGGCCAAGAGCCCGACTCAGCTCGAGTTCGCTCTCGGCTTCAGCCACCCGGTGATCGTCGACGCCCCCGAGGGTGTCACCTTCCGCGTCGAGAAGCCGACCCTGTTCCACGTGGACGGCATCGACAAGCAGAAGGTCGGCGAGATCGCCGCGAACATCCGCAAGTTGCGCAAGCCCGACCCCTACAAGGGCAAGGGTGTGCGTTACCAGGGCGAGGTTATCCGCCGCAAGGTCGGAAAGGCTGGTAAGTAGGCATGGCTGGCAAGACTGCGTTCGGCAAGCACACGGCCGCCCGCGCCGTCTCGCGGGCCCGCCGCCACGGCCGAGTCCGCAAGAAGGTGGTCGGTACGGCCGCGCGCCCGCGCATGGTCGTCAACCGCTCCACGCGACACCTGTTCGTGCAGATCGTCGACGACGCCCAGGGCCACACGCTGGTGAGCGCCTCCACCATGGAGTCCTCCCTGCGCGCGGACTCCGGCGCGAAGACCGACAAGGCGAAGCAGGTCGGCGAGCTTCTCGCTCAGCGGGCCAAGGCCGCCGGGATCACCGCGGTCGTGTTCGACCGTGGCGGAAACCGTTACGCGGGTCGCATCGCGGCCCTCGCGGACAGCGCCCGTGAAGGCGGGCTGGAGTTCTGATGGCCCGTCTTAACAAGAGCAACGAGAAGAGGAACCACTGATGGCTGGAGCTCCGCGTCGCGGTGGCGCCGCCGGTGGCGAGCGGCGTGACGGTCGTCGTGACGATCGCCGCGGTGGCAGCGCTGACAAGGGCGTCTCGTACATCGAGCGCGTCGTAAAGATCAACCGAGTGGCCAAGGTCGTGAAGGGTGGTCGTCGCTTCAGCTTCACCGCCCTCGTCATCGTCGGTGACGGCAACGGCATGGTCGGCGTCGGCTACGGCAAGGCCAAGGAAGTCCCCGCGGCCATCGCCAAGGGCGTCGAAGAGGCCAAGAAGCACTTCTTCCGGGTGCCCCGCATCCAGGGCACCATCCCGCACATCGTGCAGGGTGAAGAGGCCGCGGGTGTCGTCTTCCTCCGTCCGGCCTCGCCCGGTACCGGCGTCATCGCCGGTGGCCCGGTGCGCGCCGTGCTGGAGTGCGCCGGCATCCACGACGTGCTGTCCAAGTCGCTCGGCTCGGACAACCCGATCAACATCGTGCACGCCACCGTGGCCGCTCTGAAGGGCCTCAGCCGCCCCGAGGAGATCGCGGCCCGCCGTGGCCTGCCGATCGAGGATGTCGCCCCCAAGGCCATGCTCAAGGCTCGCGCCGAGGGTATCGCGGAGGCCGCGGCGGCTAAGGCGGTGAGCTAGCCGATGGCACGCCTGAAGATCACTCAGGTCCGCTCGAAGATCGGTGGCAAGCAGAACCAGCGCGACTCGCTGCGCTCGCTCGGTCTGAAGCGAATCGGCGACGTCGTCGTCAAGGAGGACCGCCCGGAGATCCGCGGCATGGTCTCCGTGGTGACGCACCTCGTCACCGTGGAAGAGGTCGACTGACATGGCAGAGAACAGTCCGCTCCGTATCCACCACCTGCGTCCGGCCCCCGGCGCCAACAAGTCGAAGGTCCGCAAGGGCCGCGGCGAGGCGTCCAAGGGCAAGACCGCCGGTCGTGGCACCAAGGGCACGACGGCCCGGAACAAGGTTCCCCTCGGCTTCGAGGGTGGCCAGGTCCCGCTCCAGCGCCGCCTGCCCAAGATGAAGGGCTTCTCCAACGCCCTGTTCAAGACGACCTACCAGGTCGTCAACCTGGACAAGCTCGGCGAGCTGTTCCCCGAGGGTGGCGACGTCACCGTCGAGACGCTGGTCGCCAAGGGCGCGGTCCGCAAGCGGCAGCTCGTGAAGGTTCTGGGAACCGGCGAGATCTCCGTGGCGTTGAACGTGCAGGCGCACGCCTTCTCCGCCAGTGCGAAGGAGAAGATCGCCGCTGCCGGGGGCTCCGTCTCCGAGCTGTAGGCATAATCACGCGGCGCGGGGGCTCATAATGGGCCCCCGCGCCCGTAGTGCGTTAGAGTTCGCTGGATAGTGGGCCTCAACTCGTTTCCGTGGGCTCGCTGACTTGAGATAGCAAAGATGGACCACCCCCGAACCATCGCTGACCGACCTCGCCTTTCAGGCGCGCAGGAGGGACCGTGCTGACCGCGTTTACCCGAGCGTTCCGTACGCCGGACCTGCGCAAGAAGTTGCTCTTCACACTGGGCATCATCGCGCTGTTCCGGCTCGGCTCGGTTCTTCCGACTCCGGGTGTCAACAACGAAAACATCGCCCGATGCCTCCAGCAGGCACAGGCGGGTGATTCCGGCAACATCTACGGCATGGTGCAGCTGTTCAGCGGTGGCGCCTTGCTGAAGCTGTCGGTGTTCGCACTCGGCATCATGCCGTACATCACCGCGAGCATCATCCTTCAGCTTCTGGTGGTGGTGATCCCGCGCCTGGAAGCCCTCAAGAAGGAGGGGCAGGCCGGCCAGACCAAGATCACCCAGTATACGCGTTATCTGACGATCGGGCTGGCGATCCTCCAGTCGACCGCCTTCATCGCCCTCGCGCGCAGCGGGCAGCTGTTCCCGCAGTGCCGGGAAGACGTCCTGATGGACAAGGACAACGTCTTCCTGATCGTCACGATGGTGATCACGATGACCGCGGGCACGGCCGTCATCATGTGGCTGGGCGAGCTGGTCACCGACCGCGGCGTCGGCAACGGCATGTCCATCCTGATCTTCACCTCGGTGGTCGCGACCTTCCCGTCCGAGCTGCTGAACATCGCCCGTCAGAAGGGCATCTTCGTCTTCGCCGTGGTGATCGTGACCGGTATCGCGATGATCGCCCTGGTGGTCATGGTCGAGCAGGCCCAGCGCCGGGTGCCGGTGCAGTACGCCAAGCGCATGGTCGGCCGCCGGATGTACGGCGGGACCTCGACCTACATCCCGCTGAAGGTGAACCAGGCCGGCATCATCCCGGTCATCTTCGCCTCCTCGCTGCTCTACCTGCCGCAGCTCGTCACGACGCTGTTCGCCAACTCCCAGGAAGAGCCGAACGCGGTCGTCCAGTGGATCCAGCAGAACCTGGTCACGGGCGATACTCCGGCCTATATGATCACTTTCTTCCTGCTGATCGTCTTCTTCACCTACTTCTACGTGTCCATTACCTTCAACCCCGTTGAAGTCGCCGACAACATGAAGAAGTACGGTGGGTTCATCCCGGGCATCCGTCCGGGCCGGCCGACGGCTGAGTACTTGAACTACGTGCTCACGCGACTCACTGCTCCCGGTGCGCTCTATCTGGGCCTGATCTCCATGGTGCCGATCGTCGCACTGGCGCTCGTCGGCGCGAGTCAGAACTTCCCGTTCGGAGGGACGAGCATTCTGATCATGGTTGGTGTCGGCCTTGACACGGTGAAGCAGATCGAGAGCCAGCTTCAGCAGCGCAACTACGAAGGCTTCCTGAAGTAGTGCGTCTCGTCCTGGTGGGGCCCCCCGGAGCGGGTAAGGGGACGCAGGCCCAGTTCATCGCATCGAACCTGTCCATCCCGAAGATCTCGACAGGTGACATTTTCCGTGCCAACGTCTCGGGCGGCACGGAGCTCGGCAAGCTTGCCAAGGAATACATGGACCGTGGCGACCTCGTGCCCGACGAGGTCACCATCGCGATGGTCCGCGACCGGCTCTCGGAGAGCGACGCGCAGGACGGTTTCCTGCTCGACGGCTTCCCCAGGAACGTGCCCCAGGCCGAGATCCTGAAGAAGATGCTCGCGGAGTTCGGTGTCGCCCTGGACATCGTCCTGGAGCTCGTGGTCGACGACGAGGAAGTCGTGCGCCGGTTGGCCGGCCGCAGGACCTGCAGCCAGTGCGGCCGCATCTGGCACGTCGACTTCGACGACAAGAAGGACGACGTCTGCGACGCCTGCGGTGGACGGCTCTACCAGCGTGACGACGACAAGGAGGCGACCGTCCGGCACCGGCTGGAGGTCTACCAGGAGCAGACCGCTCCGCTCGTCTCCTTCTACGCCGACGAGGGCATCCTCGTCGGGGTGGACGCGACCGGCCCGGTGGAAGAGGTCACCCAGCGCGCGATGGAGGCCTTGGGTCCTTACACGGACTGAAGATATTTCCCAGCACGCCACCCATGGTTCCCATGGGTGGCGTGCTGTCATTTAGGGCACAATCGGGGGAATTGGGCTCCCGGATTGCCCGTTGAACCACCCCGGGGGGTGTGCACGTGTTCAAGAAGAACAAGCACGGAATTCAGATAAAGACGCCTGAGCAGCTGGAGAAGATGCGGGCGGCGGGCCTGGTGGTCGGCCGGACGCTGCAACTGCTCCGCGAGAGCGTCCGTCCCGGGATGACGCCGCTGGACCTCGATGTGATCGCGGAGAAGGCGATCCGGGACGAGGGGGCGATCCCCTCCTTCAAGGGCTACCAGGGCTTCCCGGCGACGATCTGCGCGTCGGTGAACGAGGAGGTCGTCCACGGCATCCCGAGCAACCGGCGGGCGCTGCAGGAGGGCGACATCATCTCCATCGACTGCGGCGCCATCCTGGAGGGCTGGCACGGCGACTCGGCCATCACCGTCCCCGTGGGGGAGGTGGACCCCGCGCTGACCGAGCTGATGCGGGTGACCGAGGAGGCCATGTGGCGCGGCATCGCCGCCCTCACCGTGGGCCGCCACCTGTCCGACATCGGCCACCAGGTGGAGAAGTACGTCCGCTCCCAGGGCCGCTACGGCATCCCCCAGGAGTACGGCGGGCACGGCATCGGCACCGAGATGCACATGGACCCGTGGGTCGCCAACCACGGCAAGCCGGGCCGGGGGCCGCGCTTCGAGCCGGGCATGTGCTTCGCCGTCGAGCCGATGGTGAACCTCGGCACCGACCGGACCAAGGTGCTGTCCGACGACTGGACCGTCATCACGGTCGACGGCAAGGTGTCGGCACACTTCGAGCACAGCGTCGCGGTGACACATAATGGACCTTGGGTACTGACCGCTCTTGACGGGGGTAAGGAGCGGCTTGCCGGCCTTTTGGGAGACGCGGGCTAGGTAACACTGCCCCCGGGTGAGCGGATGTGGTTGATGATGGCGGCTGGTCCGGAGATGCGGGCATCGGACGGGGACCGGGACAGAGTCGCCGAGGTCCTGCGGGAGCACTACGCACAGGGCCGGCTCACCGTCGAGGAGTTCGACGAGCGGCTGGAGCAGCTCTACGCCAGCAGGACCTACGGCGAGCTCGCCACGCTCACCTCCGACCTCCCCGACGTCGACCTGGGCCGGCTCCCCGCGCCCGCGCCCCGCAGCCCGGAGCGCCGGGACATCGGTCAGGCGCAGCGTAAGGGCCTGACGGCGATGTGGGCCACCTGGGGGACGGCCAGCGGGATCAACTGGGCGATCTGGCTGATCCTCGGGGTGACGGACGGCTTCGACTTCCCCTACCCCTGGCCGCTGTGGGTGATGGGCCCCTGGGGAGTGGTGCTGCTGGTGACCACCATCGCCACCGGCCTGGGCGGCAAGCGCAATCCGTAATAGTCCACGCTCGGCGTCGAGCGTGCATTCCTCCACAGAAGT
This sequence comes from Streptosporangium brasiliense, assembly GCF_030811595.1. NCBI lineage: Bacteria > Bacillati > Actinomycetota > Actinomycetes > Streptosporangiales > Streptosporangiaceae > Streptosporangium > Streptosporangium brasiliense. The sequence goes on along the minus strand of NZ_JAUSRB010000002.1, from coordinate 657,848 downwards.
CCGGGTCAAGTCTTCCTAACGTGAGCGGTGTCCCGACAACGGGACCCCATCTCAGGAGGAAGACATGAAGGTCCGCACCCTTCTCGTCAGCGCCACCCTCGCCGGCTCGCTCGCCGCCGGCCTGGCCGGGGCCCCCGCCCAGGCCGCCACGGCCGGTGGCCCCGGCGCGTCCGAGACCCTGCAGGCGAAGGGCCCGGTCAAGCACTTCTTCGGCCCCTACTATTCGAAGTTCGGCGGCGGCGAGAGCTTCGGCCGCCGGTCCTCCTTCAAGGGCTACTGGTACAAGGAGGGCGGCCGCTACTGGTTCTTCGGCGACCTGTTCGACCGTGACCGCGACCGCGAGTACAGCTATGTCTGGTTCAGGTGGCACGACCGCTCCGGCAGCCACGTCAAGTACTACAAGACCTTCGGCGTCCGGCACTTCGACAAGTTCGGCGGCTTCAGGAAGAGCGACGGCTTCGACGACTTCAAGATCCGCGTCTGCGAGGGCGACAACCGCTTCGACGACTGCGGCGGCTGGGGCGACGCCTTCTGAGACGTCGGCCGTCGCGCCGGTCATCCCGCTGATCACGGGGCCGGCCGTCGCGCGGGCCACATCCGGACCCCCCGATGCATGGTCATCGGGGGGTCTTCCGCGTTGTGTCAGAGCTTTACCGCCGGCTGCAGTTGGCCCGGGCCGGACCGGGTAGATGATCGTTGTCTGGGCAGGCCGCTGAGCCGGCCGTGAGGTGGGGGTGGGCGATGGGCCTCGGTCGAGACCCGCTGGCGACGGCCGGAGCCGTGCTGGGCAGCGTGGTGGCCGTCGTGTTCGCCACCGGTATGACCGGTATCGGGGATGTCGAGGTCACGCCGTCGACCGCCCGGCCGGGACAGCGGGTCAGCATCTCCTCCGGCCCGTGCGACAGTCCGGCGACCGCGTACTCGGCGGCCTTCCGCGCCACCGCGGCGCGGCTCAGCCAGCACGCCCACGCCATGCAGGGCAGCGCGCGGATCAGCCCGCACGCCGCCCCCGGCACCTACGCCATCACCGTCCGCTGCATCCAGGGCGGGCCGTACAACGGCACTTTCGTGGTCGACGACACCCACCCGACCAGCGGTCCGGACACCGGCGGCGGCGGCCTCGCGATGACCGTCGCAGACGACGCCGCCCGTACCGCCTGGATCTTCGGATCACTGGTCGCGGTCATGACGGCCCTGGGCGCGGGCTTCGCGCTGGCGCGCGGACGCCGCCGGCGGAGCGATCACTAGACCTCCGTGCCCGCCTGGACGTTTCATGCTGGGCATCGGCGGGGCCTCGTTCCGGGCGGGCACGGAGCCAGCCGTCTCCTGCGCGCGCTCCCGGGCCTGGCGCTGGCGGCGGGCTGCGCCGCCGCCGTTCCGGAGGACGGGCGCGGGCGGCCGGTGACCATTCCGGCGGGCGCGCAGCCCGGACGGGCCGTGGCCGGGCGGGACGGGGCCGGCGGAGCGGGCCTGCCGACACCGCTCGGGTGGGGGCTGGGCCGTGGCGAGCCGACGCGCGTCGTGATCCCGAGTATCGGGGTGAACGCTCCGCTGGTGGTGCTGGGGCTGGAGGGCGACGGCACGCTCGCCGTACCGCCGCTCGACCACGCCGACGTCGCGGGCTGGTACGGGGCGGGCCCGACCCCCGGCGAGCCGGGCTCGGCGGTCATCGTCGGCCACCTCGACACCAGGACCGGGCCCGCGGTGTTCGCCCGGCTCGACGAGCTCAGGCCGGGGGACTCCATCGCGGTGGCACGTGGGGACGGGACCGTGGCGGTCTTCGCGGTGGAGCGCCTGGAGCAGGCGCCCAAGAACCGCTTCCCCGCCGATCGAGTGTACGGTTCGACGGAGGAGAGGCGGCTGCGGCTGGTGACCTGTGGCGGCAGTTTCGACCAGGTCAGAGGCTCCTACGATGACAATGTGATCGTGCACGCGCGGTACCGTGCGGGGTATCTCACCTCGGATCTGGGGTATCCTGAGTAGCGGTTGTGTCGAGGTACCGGCCGTGTGTTTCGCATTTCCTCGCCCGGTGCCGTACACTCCTTTTTCGGTTCACTATGACCATTGCGCATCGGCGGTTTCGCAACCGCCGCTCTCATCGAAGCGCTGGGTCGCGGCTGCTTAGTGTTCCGAAGCCTCAGACGACCGATCAGTGAAACGCGAGGGACATGGCCAAGAAAGACGGCGCCATCGAGATCGAGGGCACTGTGGTTGAGTCGCTCCCGAACGCGATGTTCCGGGTGCAGCTCGACAACGGCCATAAGGTCCTGGCCCACATCAGCGGGCGGATGCGGATGCACTACATCCGGATCCTTCCTGACGACAGGGTTGTCGTCGAACTGAGCCCCTACGACCTCAGTCGTGGGCGGATCGTCTACCGATACAAGTAAGCGTCTGAGGGACGAATAAGGACTATGAAGGTCAAGCCGAGCGTCAAGAAGATCTGCGACAAGTGCAAGGTGATCCGCCGGCACGGTCGCGTCATGGTGATCTGCGACAACCTGCGCCACAAGCAGCGTCAGGGCTAGTCACAGATAACAGGTCTTGCAAGAGTCCGCTCCTGGTGGCGGGCTCGAGCCATGTGAGGCCGCAAAGTAATCGCGCTTCACACCTGCGAAGGCGGCCGGAGGCCGGACCACGCAGGAGACCCCCGGTCGGAGGCCGGGGCCCTCACCCCGGGCATGGGGAGGGGAAGTGAGGCGCAGGACCTCCGCCACAAAGAAGGAGAATGCCCGACCATGGCTCGCCTGGTTGGCGTCGACCTCCCCCGCGACAAGCGGCTGGAGATCGCTCTCACCTACATTTTCGGAATCGGCCGCACCCGTGCGCTCGAGACCCTCAAGGCCACCGGCGTGAACGGCGACCTCCGTGTCCACCAGCTCACGGACGAGGAGCTCGTCCCGCTGCGTGACTACATCGAGGCGAACTTCAAGATCGAGGGTGACCTCCGTCGCGAGGTTCAGGCCGACATCCGTCGCAAGATCGAGATTCAGTGCTACCAGGGCATCCGGCACCGCCGTGGCCTTCCCGTGCACGGTCAGCGTACGCAGACCAACGCGCGCACCCGTAAGGGCAAGAAGAAGACCGTGGCCGGCAAGAAGAAGCCCGGTAAGAAGTAGTCCGCGCAGCCGCAGGACCGAAGACCTCAGGAGTGAAGGCAAAGAATGCCTCCTAAGAGCCGCCAGGGTGCCCCGAAGAAGGTGCGCCGCAAGGAAAAGAAGAACGTCGCTCACGGGCACGCCCACATCAAGAGCACGTTCAACAACACGATCGTCTCGATCACCGACCCGAGCGGGAACGTGATCTCCTGGGCCAGCGCCGGCCACGTCGGGTTCAAGGGCTCCCGTAAGTCCACCCCGTTCGCCGCGCAGATGGCCGCCGAGAACGCTGCTCGCCGCGCCATGGAGCACGGCATGCGCAAGGTCGACGTCTTCGTCAAGGGCCCCGGTTCCGGCCGTGAGACCGCCATCCGTTCGCTGCAGGCGACCGGCCTCGAGGTTGGCTCCATTCAGGACGTCACCCCCGTGCCGCACAACGGCTGCCGTCCGCCCAAGCGCCGTCGCGTCTGACGCCCAGGAGAAGATAGAAAATGGCTCGTTACACGGGTGCGGACTGCAAGCTCTGCCGTCGGGAGAAGACCAAGCTCTTCCTCAAGGGCAAGAAGTGCGAGTCCGCGAAGTGCCCCATCGAGATCCGTCCTTACCCGCCGGGTGAGCACGGCCGCGGCCGTCCGAAGGAGTCGGAGTACCAGCTCCAGCTCCGGGAGAAGCAGAAGACCCGCCGCATCTACGGCATCCTCGAGAAGCAGTTCCGCAACTACTACGAGGAAGCCAACCGCAAGGGCGGCAAGACCGGCGAGAACCTCCTCCAGATCCTGGAGAGCCGTCTCGACAACGTGGTCTACCGCGCCGGTTTCGCCGAGTCCCGCGACGCCGCCCGCCAGCAGGTCCGTCACGGCCACATCCTGGTGAACGGCAAGAAGGTCGACATCCCGTCGTACCGCGTCCGCGAGCACGACATCGTCGAGGTCCGCGAGCGTTCGCGCAACCTTCTGCCCTACGAGGTGGCCCGCGCCACCTCCGGTGACAAGACGTTCCCGGCCTGGCTGGGCGTGGCCCCGGAGGCCATGCGCGTCCTGATCCACCAGCTCCCGGTCCGTCAGCAGATCGACACCCAGGTCCAGGAGCAGCTGATCGTCGAGCTCTACTCCAAGTAGTAGCTCACAGGGGTGCCGTGCGGTCCGCCGTACGGCACCTATGCTGTTGTTTCGAGCGGCGTCAAATAGCGGGCGCCGCCATGCAAGGGGAGATCCCACATGCTGATCGCTCAGCGGCCGACCCTTCTTGAGGAGTCCCTCGAGGAGACCCGGTCCAAGTTCATCATCGAGCCGCTGGAGCCGGGCTTCGGCTACACCATCGGCAACTCGCTGCGGCGCACGCTGCTGTCGTCCATCCCGGGCGCGGCCGTGACCAGCATCCGCATCGAGGGCGTGCTGCACGAGTTCTCGACCGTCCCGGGCGTCAAGGAGGATGTCACCGACATCATCCTCAACCTCAAGGAACTGGTCGTCTCCTCCGAGCACGACGAGCCCGTGGTGATGTACCTGCGCAAGCAGGGCCCCGGCGACGTCACCGCCGCCGACATCGCGCCCCCGGCCGGTGTCGAGGTGCACAACCCCGAGCTGCGCATCGCCACCCTCAACGGCAAGGCGAAGCTGGAGATGGAGCTGACCGTCGAGCGCGGTCGCGGCTACGTCTCCGCGGCGCAGAACAAGCAGCCGGGCCAGGAGATCGGCCGTATCCCGATCGACTCCATCTACTCCCCGGTGCTCAAGGTCACCTACAAGGTCGAGGCGACCCGTGTCGAGCAGCGCACCGACTTCGACCGTCTGATCCTGGACGTCGAGACCAAGCCGTGCATGAAGCCCCGCGACGCGGTGGCCTCGGCCGGTAAGACCCTCGTCGAGCTGTTCGGTCTCGCCCGCGAGCTGAACGTCGAGGCCGAGGGCATCGACATCGGCCCGTCGCCGACGGACGCGGCCCTGGCCGCCGATCTGGCGCTGCCGATCGAGGAGCTGAACCTCACGGTCCGCTCCTACAACTGCCTCAAGCGCGAGGGCATCCACACCGTGGGTGAGCTCGTGGCCCGCAGCGAGCAGGACCTGCTGGACATCCGTAACTTCGGTGCCAAGTCCATCGAAGAGGTCAAGCAGAAGCTGCACGAGATGACGCTCGCGCTGAAGGACTCCCCGCCCGGGTTCGACCCCAGCGCGGTGGCCGGCGGCGGCTACGACGACGACGACAGCGCGTACGTCGAGACCGAGCAGTACTGATTTTTCTGTAACGGGGATCGAGCGACTCCCCGGCCCGACCCCGGTACCTAGTACGGCCGGGGCGGGTTCACTCTCAAGGAGAACGAAATGCCTCAGCCCGCAAAGGGTGCCCGTCTCGGCGGAAGCCCGGCTCACGAGCGGCTGATCCTGTCGAACCTCGCCACCCAGCTGTTCCAGCACGGCCGGATCACGACCACCGTGGCCAAGGCCAAGCGCCTGCGTCCGCTGGCGGAGCGGCTGATCACCAAGGCGAAGAAGGGCGACATGCACAACCGTCGCCAGGTGCTGACCGTCGTCCGTGACAAGGGCGTGGTCCACCACCTGTTCACGGAGATCGCACCGACCTTCGCCGAGCGTCCCGGTGGCTACACCCGCATCACGAAGATCGGCGCCCGTAAGGGTGACGCCGCTCCCATGGCCGTCATCGAGCTGGTCTCCGAGCCGCTGAACACGGTCCGCACCGGCAAGGTCCCGGCCGCCGCTCCGGCTGCCGCCGAGGCCCCCAAGGCGGAGGAGCCCAAGGCCGAGGAGACCGCCGAGGTCACCGAGGAGCCGAAGGCCGCCGAGGAGAGCGCCGAGGCTCCCGCCGAGGAGACCGAGGCCGAGGCCAAGAAGGACAACGCCTGATCTTTCAGGTCCGGTGAACGGGCCCGGCGCTCCCTCGCGGGAGGTGCCGGGCCCGTTCCGTTCTCCGGGAGGAACATCGTGGTACGGCTGCGCCTGGATCTCGCATACGACGGCACCGACTTCTCCGGCTGGGCGAAGCAGCCCGGCCGGCGGACGGTCCAGGGGGAGATCGAGGGGGCGCTCGGCAAGATTCTCCGGCTCCCCGAGCCGCCGGCGCTGACCGTCGCCGGGCGGACCGACGCCGGCGTGCACGCCCGGGGTCAGGTGGCCCACGTGGATCTGGAGGCCGGGGCGTTCGAGGCGCTGGAGACCAGGCACAGCCGCCGGGCCGCCGCCTCCACGGGGGGCTCGGCCCCCGGGAGGGCCGCCTCCGGGGCGGCCTCTGAGACCGGCTCTATCTCCGCGACGGCTCCCGCTTCCGCGACGGCTCCTGTTTGCGGGGCGGACTCCGGCTCCGGGGCGGACCCTGGGGCCGCCCCCGCCCGGATGGCGGCCGACCCCCTCTCCGTGACGGCCACCGGCTCCGGGACCGGGATCCCGGCGGACATCGATGAGAGGCTCTCCAGCCTCCGTAGACGGCTGGCCGGGGTTCTGCCCCCCGATGTCAGGATTTATCGCGTTACGGTGGCTCCTGAGGGCTTTGACGCACGATTCTCCGCGATGTCACGGCGCTACGCCTACCGGGTCTGCGACGCTCCGGGCGGCGTCGACCCGCTCCGCCGCCGTGAGGTCCTCTGGTACGCCCGGCCGCTCGACCTCGACCGGCTGAACGCGGCCGCGGCCGCCCTGCTGGGCGAGCACGACTTCGCCGCCTTCTGCAAGAAGCGCGAGGGCGCGACCACGATCCGCGAGCTGCAGCGGCTCGACTGGGTCCAGGAGGACGGCCTCCTCGTCGCGACGGTGGTGGCCGACGCGTTCTGCCACTCGATGGTCCGGGCCCTCATCGGGTCGCTGCTGCCCGTCGGGGAGGGACGCCTCCCGGTGGACTGGCCGGGACAGGTGCTCACGCGGGCCGTACGGGACTCCGGGGTGCACGTGGCACCGGCGCACGGCCTCTGCCTGGAGGAGGTGCGCTACCCCGGGGCCGGGGAGCTGGCCCGGCGGGCCGTGGAGACCCGCCGGGTGCGCACGCTCAGCGTCTGACGGACGCCTGGCTCAGCTCGTCACGCGGCGCTCGATGACCTTGGTGGTCTGGTCGCGGAAGGCGCCGCTGACCTTGCCGAGATTTTTCTCCTTCGCCGTCGGGGTGTGGCCGTCGCTGAAGGTGGCGTAGCTGAACACGATGTAGCGGCCCCACACCAGCCCGGCCGCGTAACCGCCCGCGATGTGCACGCGCTCGGCGCCGGTGCCCGGGGTGCCCGGCAGGCCGCGGAACCACAGGTTGCTGCCGAGGTTCTTGGCCTGGTCGACCTCGACGGCGGACTCCCGGGTGGGCAGCACCGCGATCCCCGTGGTCACGGCGTACTTCCGCTTGCTGTCGACGTATGTGGCCCGCAGCACCCGGCGGCAGTCCTTGCTGCGCAGCGCGCTGGCGAACTTGCCGGCCGCCGCCTTCTGGCACTGCTGGGTGACGTCGGTCTTGACCCGGACGAAAGTCGTCCCGGCCAGGGTGACCTTCTTGCTGAAGGCGTCGGCCACGGTCATCTTGCCGGGGTCGGTCTTCTCGGAGTTGAGCATCGTGGTGTTCACCGGTTCGGGCTCGTCCGGAGCGGGATCCTCGGTGGGGTCGACGGCCTCGGGGGTGGAGACCGCCGACGGGGCCGCGCCGGCGGTCTCCTTCCCGCTGAACGACTGGTAGGCGAAGAAGGCGCCGGTGCCGATGCCGCCGACCACGACCGCCACCACGGCCGCGATCAGCAGGGTGGCGGTCCTGCTGCGGCCCGGCGGGGCGGGGGGAGCGGCCACGACCTCGGACACGACCGCCGAGGGCGGGGTGAACGGGCCGCGCAGCTCCATGACCCCGGTCGAGGGCCCCGACTGCGGTGCCGCCGACGCCGGGACGTTCGGGAACGGCGGAGCGATCATCGGTATGCCGCCCGGCGGGGTGGGCTGGTCCCCGGGCGGCGGTGGCAGCGCCGGCATCTCCGGTTCGGGGGACCGCGCGGCCGAGTCGGCGGACTGGTCCGCTGGAGCGGGGGACGGCGCCGGGGTGCCGGTGACGGACGCAGCGGACAGCGGGGGCACCTGGGGCGTCGGCTCCGGCTGGGAGGCCGGGCTCTGCGCGGCGGGCGCGGGCATCGAGGGCTGGGTGGCCGCTCCGGGCGCGGGCAGCGGGACGGGAGGCTGGGCGCCCGCTCCAGCCGCGGTGGGAGCGGTGGAGACATCCGGCCCCGGAGGGGTGAGGGCGGCGTCCGGCCCGGACGGTGGCACCGGGCCGGAGACGGCTCCCGAGGCGTGGGCGTGCGGGTCCGGCCCGGGAGGGGGCGGGGGGCTCGCGGGCCCCTGGTGACCCGGTACGGCGGGCATGGCCGCACGGACGTTGACGGTGTTCTCGTCGAGGCCGTCCGGGTCGGGCGGCCAGGCGGCGACGTCACCGGCCCCGCCCGGACCGGCGGCCGTCTCATCGGAGTCGGACCAGACCGGCTCACCGGTGGCCGCGGGCCACTGCGGGGTGCCAGGGGCGTCCGGAGAGGAGGGCCACACCTGCATGCCCGCGGCGGCGGCCGTGAAGGCCGGCGGCGGCTGCCACGGCGGCGCCCCGGGCACGATCGGCGCGTTGGACAGCGGAGGGGCGCCGGGCGGCCCGGACGGCCCCGGAGACGCGGACGGCCCCGGCCACTGCGCTCCGGAAGGACTGGACGGCCCGCCGGGCGCGGGCGGCCCTGACCACTGCGGTCCGGAGGGGTTGGAAGGGCCGGGCGCTGATGGTCCGGAGGGCCCGCCGGGGGCGGAGGGCTCGGCCCACTGCGGGCTGGAGGGGTTGGACGGGCCGGGGGTGGGTGCGCCTGCCCATGGTTGGGGTGCCGGTCCGCTGGGTGCTGGTGGTCCGGACGGGGTGCCGGGCGCCGAGGGCTCGGCCCACTGCGGGGCGGAGGGCCCGCCGGGGGCGGAGGGCTCGGCCCACTGCGGGCTGGAGGGGTTGGACGGGCCGGGGGTGGGTGCGCCTGCCCATGGTTGGGGTGCCGGTCCGCTGGGCGCTGATGGTCCGGAGGGCCCGCCAGGCGGGAGCGGTCCGGAGGGCCCGCCGGGCATGGGCGGCTCGGCCCACTGCGGGGCGGAGGGTCCACCGGGCATGGACGGCTCGGCCCACTGCGGGCTGGAGGGGTTGGACGGGCCGGGGGCGGGTGCGCCTGCCCATGGCTGAGGTGCCGGTCCGCCGGGGGCGGGTGGCCCGGACGGTCCGCCGGGCATGGGCGGCTCGGCCCACTGTGGGGCGGAGGGTCCGCCGGGCGTGGGCGGCCCTGACCACTGTGGGGCGGAGGGTCCACCGGGTGTGGAGGGCTCGGCCCACTGCGGGCCGGAGGGTCCGCCGGGCGTGGGCGGCCCTGACCACTGCGGGCCGGACGGGCCGGGGGCGGGTGCCGCCGTCCACGGCGGAGGAGCCGGCTCGCCGGGGGGCGGGGAGCCGGCCCAGGGCGGGAGCTGGGGGTCCGGGCGGGGGAGGTCGGACCGCGCCGGCCCCGGTGGCTCCGGAGACGCGGGACGGTCAGGCCGCGGCGCGCCGGGCCACGGGGTGGGGAGGTCGTCCTCGGGGTCGGCGAACCAGTCGTAGGGGGCGCCGTTGTCACCGGGGACCGTCCACGGCTGGGTGGTCCCGGGTGCCGGCGTCGGCCACGCCGAGGGGTCGTAGGGCTGATCGTCACCTGTGAGATCGGTCTGGGGCACGTGCGGCGAAGGCTGGCCGAAACTCGGCGGAGGCGTCGCCGGTGCGGCCGAACCCTCGGCTACGCGTTCGTGCTCGGACCCGGATTCCTGGCCACGCATACGTCGAAGCGTAGCGATAGCCGGAGATCGTCATGCGGGTATGGGCGTTCCCGGCCGTATCGCCCGCCGGTTCTGCGGCGGAAAACGAGGGTGATGAGCCACCGCTCAGGGCCGTCTCCCGGTCAGCGAGCGGGACTCCAGGGCGGGCGAGACGGTGGCGTCGGCGGCCCCGAAGGCCGCCTGGTTGAGCTTCTTGACCTCGGTCTTCTTCGGCAGGTGGCCGTCCTTGTACTGGAACCAGACCATCACGGCGTAGTGCCCGTGGGTCCATCCGCCCGCGAACGCCTCTCCCGTGCCGAGAAATTTGGTGACTTTATCCTTGCCTGGAAGCGCCTTGAGGTATTCCTCCCGGGACTTGCCGGCTCCGACCGAGACGACCTTGGAGGCCGCCGCCGACGTCCTGAGGTTGGCGACCCCCACGGTGCCGATGATCTTTCCTGAGGCGTCGCGGAAGCTGGCGCGCAGGATCTGGGTGCACTTGCCCGCGGTGAGGGCCTTCTGCAGCTTGCTGCCCACCACGGCGTCCTTGCACTTCTTGTCGAGCCTGCTGATGGTCATCAGGTAGCGCTGGCCGCCGTGTGACACATTCGCGCGCTTGAACACCTCCTTCAGCGTCAGCGGATAGGGGTCGGTGGTGCGGGAGGCGGCGAACCCGAACTTGTCGCCCGGGTTGTTGGGGACCGGCGCGTTGGAGATCCGGGACGGCGGGCTCGCCGTGGCGGACTGCGGGGCCGGGTCGGAGTTGGCGAGCATGGCCAGGCCGACGCCTCCGGCGACCAGCACGCCGAGCGCGCCGACCGCGATGAAGATCGGCCGCCGGGAGCGCGGGCCCTCGTCGTAGGGGCTCCACATCGCCTGCCGGGGCTCCTGCGGCGGCTCCTGCCGTCCGGGCCGGGCGGGCCTGGCCGGCGTCGCGGGGCCGTCCGGGCCGGGGCCGTGGGATCCGGCCTCCGGGCCGTCCGGGCCATGGCCGTACGGCCCGGCGTCAAAGCCGTCCGGGCGGCGGCCGTGGGGAGCGTCCGGGCCGCGGTCGTACGGCCCGGCATCGAAACCGTCCGGGCGGCGGCCGTGGGGAGCGGCGTCGAAACCGTCACGATCGCGGCCGTAGGGCGCGGCGCCGGGGCCGCCGGGACTGTGGCCCTGCGGTGCGGGCTCGAACCAGCGCTCACCCTGTGCGGGCGGCGACGCGTCAGGCTGGACGTACGGCTGGCGGCGCGGCGGCTCCCCGGGAAAACCCATGCGCCGAGACTAGCCCGGGATCGGAGCCGATTGGCTCAGGAGTAGCCGAAGTCCTGTGTCCACCAGGGACCGCCCGGGCCCTCCATCGTCCCGACGCCGGTGGCGGTCAGCTTGCAGTTGAGGATGTTGCCCCGGTGGCTGCTGGTGGCCATCCAGCTCCGCACCGTCTCGGCGGCCGAGGCGTAGCCGCGGCCGATGTTCTCCGCGCCCCCGTCGCGGTAGCCGGCGGCCTCCATCCGCTCCCAGGGCGAGGCGCCGTCGGGGGAGTTGTGGGAGAAGGTGCCGCTCTTGGCCATCTCCTCCGAGTGGCTCCTGGCCGAGGCGACCAGCCGCCTGTCGATGCGGAGCGGAGCGCAGCCGTGCCGCCGGCGCTCGGCGTTGGTGAGGCGGATGATCGCCTTCTCCATCGCGGTCAGGGGGGTGGAGACGGCGGAGGTGTCCGGTCCCCCCTCGCCATTGAGGATGTAGTGGGAGTCGCCGTCGGCGTATTCGTCGAGCGGGTCGCGGGCGGCCCGGGTGGTGCGTGGCGTGGGCTGCCGGGTCGTCGTCACGGGGGTGGCGGAGGGGCGGGCGACCCGGGCGAGCGGGGCGCGGCGGCCGAGCCGTCCGGCGGTCGCGGCGGTGGGCGTCGGCTCCGTCGGCCCGGCGTTGTTCAGGTAGATCTGGCTGGGGGTCTCCTCGCCGCGGCTGCCACGGCCGATGAGGAAGCCCAGCAGCAGCACCGTCATGAGGCACGCGAACAGCCCCATGCGGCGCAGGCTGGTCCGCTGGGCATGCCGGGGGTGAGTGGGCTGCCACATACCGCTGTCAAAGATAGAGATGTTTGCTTTGAGGAAGAAGAGAATGTCGAGAAAGTGTCGGAACCGTTCTGTGCGGGCCGAGTGTGCCGTTCCCGACCAGTCCCCTGTCGCCGGTAGACTGCCCAGGGACACCGGCTAAGAGTCGCGTCTTTTTGACCCATGCTCGTCCGCGCCGGTATCCTGCTAGTTCGTTGTGTGCGAATTGGTCTCCCTCAGCAGACCGATACGCGGCGCGTCCGGCGTCATCTCCCTTCAGGGAGACGGGAGGTCCGGGCTGTCGTGTGCCCGCACCTACCGACCACGTTGCTGTCAGTTCCGACAGCGCCGAAGACGCGAGCAAAGAAGGCATACGACCGTGCGCACGTACACACCCAAGCCTGCCGAAGTCGAGCGTCAGTGGCACATCATCGACGCCACCGACATCGTGCTTGGCCGGCTGGCCAGCCACGTCGCGATCCTGCTTCGCGGTAAGCACAAGCCGACCTTCGCCAACCACGTCGACACCGGTGACTTCGTCATCATCATCAACGCCGACAAGGTTGCGCTGACCGGCAACAAGCTCGAGCAGAAGAAGGCCTACCGTCACTCGGGCTACCCCGGTGGTCTGCGTTCGGTGACCTATGGCGAGCTCATGGAGAAGCGCCCCGACCGCGCCGTCGAGAAGGCCGTCAAGGGCATGCTCCCCAAGAACGCCCTCGGCCGGAAGATGATCAAGAAGCTCAAGGTCTACGCCGGCTCTGAGCACCCGCACCAGGCTCAGCAGCCGGTGCCCTTCGAGCTCACCCAGATCGCCCAGTAGTCGCTAGCTGCTTATCGCCAGCAGCGTTGGCCGACGGCCGACGCCGAGTAGGAAAGTAAGAGGAGAACCGTGGCTGAGTCCACCGGTGTCGAGACGCCCATCGAGGCCGAGCAGGAGTACTCCCCGGAGGAGTTCCCCTCCGAGTACACCTCCGAGTCCACTGTCAGCGGCGAGGCCGCCGTCCGCAAGCCCATCACCACGGGCAACTCCTACGGCACGGGTCGCCGTAAGGAGTCCGTCGCCCGCGTCCGCATCGTGCCGGGCACCGGCAAGTGGACGATCAACGGCCGCCCGCTTGACGGCTACTTCCCGAACAAGGTCCACCAGCAGATCGTCAACGAGCCCTTCGTGGTGCTCGGCGCCGAGGACCAGTTCGACGTCATCGCCCGCATCAGCGGCGGCGGCGTGACCGGCCAGGCCGGTGCCCTGCGCATGGGCCTCGCCCGCGCGCTGGCCATCCTGGACGTCGAGGTCAACCGTCCTCCGCTGAAGAAGGCCGGCTTCCTGACCCGTGACGCCCGCGCCACCGAGCGCAAGAAGTACGGTCTCAAGAAGGCCCGCAAGGCTCCGCAGTACAGCAAGCGTTAAGTTGGGGCGCCTTTTCGGCACCGACGGGGTACGTGGGGTCGCGGGGAGCGACCTCACGGCCGAGCTCGCCATGGACCTGTCCGTGGCCGCGGCTCATGTCCTCGGCGATGCCGGGGCGTTCAATGCCAGCGCCGGGCGGCACAGCCGCCCCGTCGCCGTCGTGGGCCGGGACCCGCGGGCTTCAGGAGAATTCCTGGAGGCCGCTGTGGTCGCCGGCCTTGCGTCGTCTGGCGTGGATGTTCTCCGGCTCGGCGTGCTGCCCACCCCGGCGGTCGCATACCTCACCACGGCTCTTGGAGCCGACATGGGCGTGATGATCTCCGCCTCCCACAACCCCGCCCCGGACAACGGGATCAAGTTCCTCACCCGCGGCGGCTACAAGCTGCCCGACGCGGTGGAGAACGAGATCGAGCAGCGGCTCGGTGAGAAGTGGGAGCGCCCTGTCGGCGCTTCGGTCGGCCGCGTGCGCGACGCGCACGGCGAAGCCGACCGTTACGTGTCCCACGTGCTGTCCACGCTCTCCGGTGACCTGACCGGCCTGAACGTGGTCCTCGACTGCGCCCACGGCGCCGCCCACACGGTGGCCCCCGAGGCGCTGCGCAGGGCCGGCGCGACGGTGGAGACCATCGGGGCGCGCCCCGACGGCCTCAACATCAACGCCGGGGTGGGCTCCACCCACCTGGACAAGCTCCAGCAGGTCGTCGTCTCCCGCAACGCGGACGTCGGGATCGCCTACGACGGCGACGCCGACCGCTGCCTGGCGGTCTCGCACACCGGCGAGGTCGTCGACGGCGACCAGATCATGGCCGTGCTCGCCCTGGCGATGCACGCCCGGGGGGAGCTGGCGGGAGACACCGTGGTCGCCACGGTCATGTCCAACCTGGGCTTCAAGCTCGCGATGAAGAACGCGGGCATCGACGTGGTCGAGACCGCCGTGGGCGACCGTTACGTGCTGGAGGCCATGAAGGCCGGCAGCTACAACCTCGGCGGGGAGCAGTCCGGTCACGTCCTCATGCTCGACCACGCCACCACCGGAGACGGTCTGCTGACCTCGCTCCAACTGCTGGCGGTCATGGCGCGTGAGGGCCGGTCGCTGGCGGAGCTGGCGTCGGTGATGACCCGGTTGCCGCAGATCCTGATCAACGTCAAGGACGTGGACCGGGCGAAGGCCTCGGTTCCGGAGCTGTCGGCCGCGGTCGCGGCGGCGGAGTCGGAGCTGGGGGAGACCGGCCGGGTGCTGATCCGCCCGAGCGGCACCGAGCCGATGATCCGCGTCATGGTCGAGGCCGCCTCGGCCGAGCAGGCCGAGCTGATGGCGGGCCGTCTGGCGGACGTCGTCCGTACGGCCTGCGTCTGAACACGCCCGTGACCCTCGCCCGGCACGCGCCGGGCGAGGGCAGGGTGGCTGGAGTTCATCGCTCGGTCAAGGTGTGGGACGGCCGGGCCGGACGACGGCCACGGCCGCCCCGCCGTACCCGGGCACCCGCGGCCGTGCCCCCTTTGGTGGGCAGCCGTGGAACGGCGCCGTTCGGGTGGGTTGAGTGTGCAATGTCCCGCTGCCGCCGTGGTGGCACCGCTGTCACCGCCGCATGAGCCGTGGCCGCCGGCGTGTCCCCATCCTGCGCCACGCCGACTTTTCTCCTTCGTTGACACGCAAAGTGGCTGATCGGAAACTCTGAGTGATCACGGTGGAGATCCTTCCGAGGACGCCACCGGCGGACAGAGACGAGGCTCCCTTCCAGGGACGCCGCTGGCGAACGGATGAGGGACGAATGCTGGCATCCTGCACAGTTCGGCGGGCGCTTTCCAGACGGCCCGTGCCCGTAGGCGCGCCCGTGGTCACGGCGGCCGGTCCGACGGGCTGATCCCCACCCGCTCCCCAGCGCCCGTCGAGGGCGCTCCCTGCCTCCGCCGGCTCCCGCCGAGCACGCGGCCCTCACCGAGACGGGCCGGGCCGGGCCGTCGTCACACCCGGCCGGTCGGCACCGGCGGACGCCCCGGGGTCCGCAGGCCACCGCGGTGCCCTGTCCGCGAGGACCCCGCGGGCGGAGAGCCGTCACCGTCATGAGCAATCAAGGGATTGGCGTTCCTTTGTCCATCGCTGTCCCCGTCCCCGGCCCGGCCGAGGTGACGGACCCGCGGGTGGGAACGGTCATGGGCGCGCCCATGACCGTTCCCACCCGCCCGAGCCGGGCGGCGCCGCCCGGCTCACAGGGGCGGCGATGAACGGGGCCGTCCGCGCGGGTACGCGGCCCGGACGGCGCGGCCGCCTCGCCGCGGGCACCCGGGCGCGCCGGTACGGCGGGTACGGCCGGTACAGAAGGTCGATCGCCCGGATCCTCGTCCTGGCCATGACCGGCTCGGCGCTGACCGGCACGTCCACCACGCTGGCGCCGACGGCCGCGTCGGCGGCCGGCACGGTCCTGTTCAACCAGCCCTTCCACAACAACACGGCCGGCGGGACCGGCAGCGTGGTGCTGCCCGCGCTGCCGAGCGGCACGGGCACGACCAACTTCGCGTGCCTGACCGCCTCCGGCAACAGCAGCACCGGCGTCCTGCGCAGCTGCACCACCAGCACCGACAGCGCGGGCTCCGGGAAGCTGCGCCTGACGAACGCGACCACCAGCAAGGCGGGCGGGGTCTTCAGCGCCGCCAGCGTGCCCACCTCGCAGGGGCTCGACGTGGCGTTCAACACCTACCAGTACGGCGGCGGCGGGGCCGACGGCATCACCTTCGTGCTGGCGGCGGTCGATCCGGCCAACCCGCAGTCCCCGGCCAACATCGGCCAGCTGGGCGGCGCGCTGGGCTACTCCGCCACCAGCAGCCTGTCCGGCCTGGCCTACGGCTACCTCGGCATCGGCCTCGACGTCTACGGGAACTTCAGCAACAGCACCTACCAGGGGAGCGGCTGCACGAACCCCGCCTACATCGGGACGGGCAGCGTCCGGGTGCCCGGCCAGGTCCTGGTCCGCGGGCCGGGCAACGGCACCGTCGGATACTGCGCGATCAACAGCACGGCCACCTCGACGAGCTCCAGCGCCCTCGCCCTGCGGGCGAGCAGCCGTACGGCGGTCCCGGTCCAGGTGGGCATCAACCCCACCGGCTCGGTCCTCACCACCGCCGCCGGCATGTCGGTGCCGGCCAACAGCTACCGCGTCCTGGTCACCCTGGTGGGCGGCGCGACCAGGACGCTGACCGGCACGCTGCCCTCGGTCACCTCCGGCCTCTACCCGGCGAGCTGGCTGAACTCCAGCGGCATCCCCCGGCAGCTCGCGTTCGGCTGGGTGGCCTCCACCGGGAGCGTGACCGACTTCCACGAGATCGACGAGGCCACGGTCTCCACGATCAGCGCCGTCCCCGAGCTGACGGTCGCGCAGACCAGCTACAACGCCACGACGCTGCAGGCGGGCGACCCCGTGACCTACTCCGTCGCCGCGGGCGTCGCCGCGGGCCTCGCCGAGGCCTCACCGATCTCGATCACCCAGACCCTGCCGTCCGGCACGGTGCCCGTGGGCGCGTACGGGACGGGATGGGTCTGCGCCGCGCCGTCCGGGAGATCCATAACCTGCACCAACGGCAACGGCCCGTTCGCGGCCGGGGCGACGCTGCCGGCGCTCACCGTGGTGGGCATCGTCACCGGTAGCGGCGTCACGCCGGCGCTGATCCAGAGCACGACCGTGGCCACGGCGTCCTCGGTCGACGCCAACCCCGGCTACTCGTCGTCGACGACCGCGGGCACCCTCCCGTCGGCGCCGACCGGCATCACCGTCAGCCCGGCGCTCGGCTCGATCGGCGGTGGCAACACCGTGACCGTGAGCGGCACGAACATCTCCAACGCCACCGCCATCGAGATCGGCACCACCGCCCAGCAGGAGGCGGGCACTCCCGTCGTCCTGCCGCCCTGCGCGTCCGGGGCCACCAGCGGCTGCTTCACGGTCAACGCCAACGGCACGCTGACCATCCCCTCCATGCCCTCCAGGGCCGCCAACGCCACGGTGAACATCAACGTCGTCACCCAGGGCCTGGACGCCTCGGCCGCCTACACCTACGTCGCCAGCCCCTCGGCGCCCGCCGCGCCCACGGCCGTGGCGGGGGTGACCAGCGCGACGGTGAGCTGGACGGCGCCGGCCAACAACGGCGGCGCCATCACCGGCTACGTCGTCACCCCCTACCTGGGCGGCGTGGCGCAGACCCCGGTGACCTTCAACGCCTCGGCCACCACCCGGACGCTGACCGGGCTGACCGCGGGCGCGTCCTACACCTTCACCGTCGCCGCGGTGAACTCGGTCGGCACCGGATCGGCCAGCCCGGCCTCCAACGCGGTCGTCCCCTACGACGTCCCAGGTCGGCCCACCATCACCGCGCTCACCGCGGGGACCTCCTCCGCCACTCTCACCTGGACGGCCCCGGCGAGCAACGGCAGCGCCATCACGGGCTACGTCGTGACCCCCTACGTCGACGGCGTCGCCCAGCCCACCCAGACGTTCGGCACCGCGACCACCCAGACCGTCACCGGCCTGACCCCGGGGACCGCCTACACCTTCACCGTGGCCGCCGTGAACGCGGCCGGACCCGGCCAGCCGTCCGAGCGCTCGGCCGCCGCCACCCCCAACTCTCCGCCCGCCTTCACCTTCCCCGCGCCGCCGGGCGGGGAGGCGGGCGTCGCCTACAGCGTCCCGCTGACCGTCGGCGGGGGCACCGCGCCGTACACGTGGTCGGTCAGTGCGGGGAGTCTGCCGCCGGGGCTGACCCTGAACGCCGCCACCGGTGTGCTGTCGGGCACCCCGACCGCGGCGGGCACCTACTCCTTCACCGCCCGGGTGGTCGACGCCGGCAACGTGAGCACCACCCGGGCGGTCACCCTGGTCATCGCGCCGCAGCCGTCGTTCACCTTCCCCGCGCCGCCGGGCGGGGAGGCAGGCGTCGGCTACAGCGTCCCGCTGACCGTCGGCGGGGGCACCGCGCCGTACACGTGGTCGGTCAGTGCGGGGAGTCTGCCGCCGGGGCTGACCCTGAACGCCGCCACCGGTGTGCTGTCGGGCACCCCGACCGCGGCGGGCACCTACTCCTTCACCGCCCGGGTGGTCGACGCCCGCGACCAGAGCGACACCGAGGCCGTGAGCCTGACGATCGTGGCCCAGCCGTCGTTCACCTTCCCCGCGCCGCCGGCCGCGCAGGCCGGGGTGGCCTACAGCGTCCCGCTGACCGTCGGCGGCGGCGTCGGGCCGTACACGTGGTCGGTCAGTGCGGGGAGTCTGCCGCCGGGGCTGACCCTGAACGCCGCCACCGGTGTGCTGTCGGGCACCCCGACCACGGTGGGCAGCCACCCGGTCACCTTCCAGGTGGTCGACGCCAACGGCCAGAGCGCCGCCAGGTCGGTGACGCTGGTCGTCACGGTCGGTCCCCTGGTCATCGTCAAGACGGCCGGGACCTCCTCGGCGGTCGCCGGCGGCACGGTCGGCTACACGATCACCGTGGACAACACCGGGCCGAGCGCCTTCACCGGCGTCACGGTGAACGACGCGCTGGCGGGCGTGCTGGACGACGCGGTCTACAACGGGGACGCGACCGCCACCACCGGCTCGCTCTCCTTCGCCGGCCAGACCCTGACCTGGACCGGCGACGTGGCGGCCGGCGCGACCGTCACCATCACCTACTCGGTCACGGTGAACAGTCCCGACACCGGCAACAAGGTGCTGGCCAACGTGGTGACCTCGCCGACGGTCGGCAGCACCTGCCCGGCCGGCGGCGCCGACTCCCGCTGCTCCGCCACGGTGACCGTCGCCGGGCTGTCCATCGTCAAGACCGCCGACGTCACGACGGCGACGCCCGGCGGGACGGTCCGCTTCACCGTCACGGCCACCAACAACGGCCAGACCGCCTACACCGGGGCGACCTTCGCCGACCCGCTGGCGGACGTGCTGGACGACGCCGTCTACAACGGCAACGCGACCGCGACCAGCGGCGCCCTGTCGTCCGCCGGCTCCACGCTGACCTGGACCGGGAACCTCGCGGTCGGCGCGAGCACGACCGTCACCTACACGGTCACGGTGCGCAACCCCGACCCCGGCGACCGCAGCCTGACCGGCACGGTCCTGTCCGGCACCCCGGGCAGCACCTGCCCGCCGGGGAACCCCGGACCGCAGTGCGCCGCGACGGTCACCGTCCTGGTCCCGGCGCTGGCGATCACCAGCAGCGCGGACGTCACCACCACGACCCCCGGATCGGTCGTGCGCTACACGTTCACAGCCGCCAACACCGGGCAGACGCCGTACACCGCGACGGGCTTCACCGCCTCCCTGGCGGGCGTGCTGGACGACGCCACGTTCAACGGCACCCCCGCCGCGACGTCGGGCAGCGCCGTACTCAACCCCGACGGCACCGTCACCTGGACCGGCGACCTCGCGCTCGGGGAGACGGTCACCGTCACCGGGTCGGTCACGGTCCGGGACCCCGACCCCGGCGACAGGACTCTGCGGACCTCAATCGTCTCCACCGCGCCGGGGAACACCTGCCCGCCGGGCAACCAGGCACCCGCGTGCTCGACCAGCGTCTCGGTCCTGGTCCCCCGCCTGACCGTCGCCAAGGCGGCCGACACCTCGACCACGACCCCCGGATCCGTCGTGCGCTACACGATCGCGGTCACCAACTCCGGGCAGACGCCGTACACCGCCGCGACGGTCACCGACGCGCTGGCCGGCGTGCTGGACGACGCGACCTACAACGCCGACGCCGCGGCGACCAGCGGCTCGGCCGGCGTCACCGGTTCCACGCTGACCTGGACCGGCGATCTGGCCGTGGGGGCGAGTGCGGCGATCACCTACTCGGTCACGGTGCGCGACCCCGATCCCGGGGACAGGACGCTCGCCAACC
Source organism: Streptosporangium brasiliense (assembly GCF_030811595.1). Classification (NCBI taxonomy): domain Bacteria; kingdom Bacillati; phylum Actinomycetota; class Actinomycetes; order Streptosporangiales; family Streptosporangiaceae; genus Streptosporangium; species Streptosporangium brasiliense. The sequence continues at coordinate 637,666 of NZ_JAUSRB010000002.1, read as the reverse complement.
TGGTCACCTCGCCGGCCGCCGGCGGCAACTGCCCGGCCGGGAGCGCCGACCCCGGCTGCGCCACCGCCGTGACGGTCCTCGTCCCGCAGTTGACGATCACCACCGCCACGGACGCGTCGACGACGGTCCCCGGAGACGTCGTGCCGTACACGGTCACGCTGGCCAACACCGGGCAGACCCCGTACACCGGCGTCAGCGCCAGATTCGACATCACCGACCTGCTCGACGACGCGACCTACAACGGAGACCTCACCACCGACGCGGGCAGCCTCAGCCTGGCCCCGGACGGCACGATCATATGGACCGGGGACATCGCGGTCGGTGCGACGGTCACCATCACCGGCTCGGTCACGGTGAACGGCACGGTCACCGGCGACAAGGTCCTGCGGACCTCCATCACCTCCGCCGCGCCCGGCGGCACCTGCCCGGTCATCGGCGCGACCTCACCCGGCTGCTTCACCGTGGTCACCGTCCTGGTCCCGGCCCTGACGATCACCGACGCCGTCGACGCCCAGACGGTCACCCCGGGCGGCACGGTCACCCACACGATCACGGTCGTCAACACGGGGGAGACCCCCTACACCGACGCCCAGGTGACCCAGTCTCTGGCCCGGGTGCTGGACGACGCCGCCTACAACGGCGACGCGGCCGCCACGACCGGCTCGGCCGGCGTCACCGGCTCCACGCTGACCTGGACCGGCGATCTGGCCGTGGGGGCGAGTGCGACGATCACCTACTCGGTCACGGTGCGAGACCCCGACCCCGGAGACCGGCGGCTGGACACCGTCGCGGTCTCCTCCGCGCAGGGGAGCAACTGCCCCGCCGGGAGCGCCGACACCCGGTGCGCCACGTCGGTGGCCGTCCTGGTGCCGGAGCTGACCGTCGTCGCCGGCGCGGACGCATCCACGGCGGCGCCCGGCTCCACCGTCCGCTACACGGTCACCGTCACCGACTCGGGGCAGACGCCCTACGCCGGCGCGGCCGTCACCGACCTGCTGGCGGGCGTACTGGACGACGCGGTCTACAACGGTGACGCGACCACCACGACCGGTTCGGTCTCCTTCGCCGGGACCGACCTGAGCTGGACCGGCGATCTGGCCGTGGGGGCGAGTGCGACGATCACCTACTCGGTCACGGTGCGCGACCCCGACCCCGGTGACGCGCTGCTCGCGAGCACCGCCGTCTCAGCGGCGCGGGGGAGCAACTGCCAGGCCGGGAGCACCGACCCCAGGTGCGCCGTCTCGGTCCCGGTGGCCCGCCTCGTGCTGGAGCAGAGCTACGCCCAGACCAGCGCGGCCCCCGGCTCGGTGGTCCGCCTCAACGCCACCTTCACCAACACCGGCCAGGTCCCCTACACCGGGATCAGGGTCTTCAGCGCCACCGCCGGCACCGTCGACGACGCCATCCCCAACGGCGACCAGGTCGCCGGCTCGGGCACCCTCGTCCTCGACGCCACGCGCATCACCTGGACCGGGAACATCCCCGTCGGAGGCGTCGTCACCATCACCGGCACCCTGACGGTCAAGAACCCGCCGACGGGCGACCGGGTCCTGACCGGGACGCTGGTCTCCGACGCGCCGGGCAACACCTGCCCCGCGGGCGGCTCCGACCCCCGCTGCACGGCCCACCTCGACGTGCTGGTCCCCGCCCTGACGATCACCAAGGCCGCCGACACCGGCACCACGGTCCAGGGCGGCACCGTCGGATACACGGTCACCGCCACCAACTCGGGGCAGCTCCCCTACACGGGGGCGTCGTTCACCGACGCGCTGGCGGGCGTGCTGGACGACGCGGTCTACAACGGCGACGCGACGGCCACGACCGGTTCGGTCTCCTTCGCCGGGACCGACCTGAGCTGGAGCGGCGACCTCGCGGTCGGGGCGAGCGCCACGATCACCTACACGGTCACCGTCCGCGACCCCGACCCCGGCGACAGGAACCTGGCCGGCACGATCTCCTCGCCCACCACCGGCGGCAACTGCGCCCCGGCGAGCGGTGACCCGAGGTGCACCGGCAACGTGATCGTCCTCGTCCCCGCCCTGACGATCACCAAGGGCGTCAGCCCCACGTCGGCGGTGCCGGGGAGCACGATCACCTACACGATCACGGCCGCCAACATCGGGCAGCTCCCCTACACGGGGGCGTCGTTCACCGAGGCGCTGGCGGGCGTGCTGGACGACGCGGTCTACAACGGTGACGCGACGGCCACGACCGGTTCGGTCTCCTTCGCCGGGACCGACCTGAGCTGGAGCGGCGACCTCGCGGTCGGGGCGAGCGCCACGATCACCTACACGGTCACCGTCGACAACCCGGTGACCGGTGACCGGGACCTGGCGAGCACGGTCACCTCCACGACCCCCGGCACCACCTGCCCCGCCGGCGGGGACGACCCGCGCTGCGCGGCCCGGGTCCCGGTCACCCAGGCGACGACGCTGACGTTCGACAAGTCCGCAGACACCCGTTCGGCCGCGCAGGGCCAGGTGGTCACCTACACCATCACGATCAGCAACAGCGGGCTCACCCCCTACACCGGCGCGGCGTTCACCGACGAGCTCGCCGGGGTGCTGGACGACGCCGCCTACAACGGCGACGCCACGGCCGGCACGGGCCTCGTCACCGTCGTCGGCCCGCTCCTGAGCTGGACCGGGAACGTCCCGGCGGACGGATCGACCACGGTCACCTACTCGGTGACGGCCGGCTCCCCGGGCGCGGGTGACGACATCCTCACCAACACCCTGGTGTCGGCGTCGCCGGGCGGCAACTGCGCGGTGGGCAGCGACGACCCGCGCTGCACGGCCACGGTGACCGTGGCCAGGCTGTCCATCGCGACCACGGCCGACGCGCCGACCGTGAGACCGGGCGACGTGGTGCACTACACCACGGTGATGTCCAACACCGGGCAGACGCCGTACAACGGGATCAGCGTCCTGTTCAACGGAGTGGACGGCCTCGACGACGCCGTCCCCAACGGGGACCAGGCCGCCACGTCCGGATCGCTGTCGCTGGGTCTGGACGGGCTGACCTGGACCGGGAACATCCCGGTGGGCGGCAGCGTCACGCTGACCGGCAGCGTCACGGTGAACAACCCCGACCAGGGCGACCGGGTGATCCCCCTCACCGCGGTCGCCACGGCGCAGGGCAGTTCCTGCCCCGTGGCGACCGCTCCCGGCTGCACCGTCGTCGTCAACGTGCTGGTCCCCGAGCTGACGGTCACCAAGGCCGCCGACCGGAGCGCCGCCGTCCCTGGAGGTCCCGTGGCCTACACGGTCACGGTCGCCAACACCGGCCAGACCCCCTACACCGGCGCCACCGTCACCGACTCGCTCGCGGGCGTGCTGGACGACGCGGTCTACAACGGCGACGCGACGGCCACGACCGGCTCGATCTCCTTCGCCGGCCAGATCCTGACCTGGACCGGCGACCTGGCGGTCGGCGCGAGCGCGACCGTCGCCTACACCGTCACCGCGGAGGCCCCCAGCGCCGGGGACAAGCTCCTGACCAACTCGGCGGTGTCCGCCGAGGCCGGCAGCACCTGCCCGCCCGCCAGCGGGAACACGGCGTGCAGCGCGAGGGTCGTGCTCCTCACCCCCGCGCTGACGATCGTGAAGACCGCCGACCGGGCCTCGACCACGCCCGGCGGCACGGTCACCTACACGGTGAGAGCCACCAACACCGGGCAGGTCCCCTTCGCCGCCGCCACGTTCGCCGACGCGCTGGCCGGGGTGCTGGACGACGCGGTCTACAACGGTGACGCGACGGCCACGACCGGTTCGGTCTCCTTCGCCGGCCAGACCCTGACCTGGACCGGCGGCCTCGCCCCGGGCCAGGGGGCCACCGTCACCTACACCGTCACCGCCGCCGCCCCGGGCGCCGGCGACCAGCGGCTGACCAGCGCGGTAACCTCCACCACCGCGGGCACCACCTGCCCGGCCGGCGGCTCCGACCCCCGCTGCTCCAACGAGGTCCTGATCTCCAGGATCACGATCACGACCTCGGCGGACGCCGCCACGGCCGTCCCGGCCGGGGTGGTGGGCTACACGGTCACGGTCGCCAACACCGGGCAGACGCCCTACAGCGACGCCGTCGTGGACGGCCTGCTGGCCGGCGTCTTCGACGACGCGACCTACAACGGCGACGGGACGGCCTCGGCGGGCAACCTCACCTTCGTGCCCGGCAGCGGCCAGGCCCGGTGGCAGGGCCCCCTCGCGGTCGGCCAGACCGTCACCGTCACCTTCTCGGCGACCGTGCGGAACCCGGACCCGGGCGACAAGGCGCTGACCGCCGTCCTGACCTCCGACACCCCGGGGACCAACTGCCCCGCCGGGAGCACCGACCCGGCCTGCGGCGCGACCGTGACCGTGCTGACCCCGGTCCTGTCCGTCTCCAAGAGCGCGGACAGGACCACGGTCACGCCCGGCGGCACGGTCACCTACACGGTCACGGTCGCCAACACCGGCCAGACGCCGTACACCGGGGCGACGGTGACCGACCGCCTCACCCGGGTGCTCCCGGACGCGGTCTACAACGGCGACGCGACCGCCACGACCGGCACGGTCACCTTCGCCGGATCCGACCTGACCTGGACCGGCGACCTCGCGGTCGGGGCGGGCGCCACGATCACCTACTCGGTCACCACGCGCGACCCCGACCCGGGCGACAAGCGGATCGTCAACCGGGTCGTCTCCGACACCCTGGGCAGCACCTGCCCGTCCACCGGGTCCGCCCCGGCGTGCACCACGCTCGTCACCGTGCTCGTCCCGGCCCTGAGGATCGTCAAAGTCGCCGACACCGTCACCGCCACACCCGGTGAGACGGTCGGCTACACGATCACCGTCACCAACACCGGGCAGACGCCGTACACAGGGGCGAGCGTCACCGACGCGCTGGCCGGGGTGCTGGACGACGCGGCCTACGGCGGCGACGCGGCCGCCACGACCGGCACGGTCACCTTCGCCGGGACCGATCTGACCTGGACCGGGGACCTCGCGGTCGGGGAGTCGGCGACCATCGACTACTCGGTCACCGTCGACATCCCCGACACCGGCGACAGGCGGCTCACCGGCACCGCCACGTCGGGCGCGTCGGGCAGCACCTGCCCGGCGGGCACCACGGACCCGGCCTGCGCCCCGACGGTGACCGTCCTGATCCCCGGCCTGGCCGTCTCCACCGTCGCCGACCGGGCGACCACGACCCCCGGCGGCACCGTGCGCCACACGGTCACGATCGCCAACACCGGCCAGACCGTCTACAACGGCATCAGCGTCAGCGACGTGCTGGCCGGGGTGTTGGACGACGCGGCCTACGGCGGCGACGCCGTCGCCACCACCGGGGTCCTCGTCTACGCCGAGCCGGTGCTGACCTGGACCGGGGACCTCGCGGTCGGCGCCACGGTGACCGTCACCTACACGGTCACCGCCGACGACCCCGACACCGGGGACAGGGTCATGACCGATGCCGTCGCCTCCTCGGCGCCGGGCAGCACCTGCCCGGTGGGCTCCACCGACCCCGCCTGCAGCGTGACCGTCACCGTGCTGATCCCCGCCCTGGACATCGTCAAGACCGCCGGCACCCCGACCACCACTCCCGGCGGCACGGTCGGCTACACGATCACGATCACCAACACCGGGCAGACGCCGTACACCGGGGTGAGCGTCACCGACGCGCTGGAGGGCCTGCTCGACGACGCGGCCTACGGCGGCGACGCCGTCGCCACCACCGGGGTCCTCGCCTACGCCGAGCCGGCGCTGACCTGGACCGGGGACCTCGCGGTCGGGGCGAGCGCCACGATCACCTACTCCGTCACGGTGAACGCCGCCGTCACCGGCGACAAGGTCCTCGGCAACGCCGTCACCTCGGACGCCCCGGGGAGCACCTGCCCAGCCGGTGGCACCGCGCCGGCGTGCGCCACGCTCGTCCGCCTGCTCGTGCCGGAACTGACGGTCACCAAGACCGCCGATCGGGGGACCGTCGTGGCGGGCGGCACCGTCCGCTACACGGTCACCGCCACCAACACCGGCGAGACCGACCAGCCCGGGGCCACGATCACCGGCCTGCTCGCGGAGGTGCTGGACGACGCGGTCTACAACGGCGACGCGACCGCCACCACCGGCACCGTCACCTTCACCGAGCCGGTGCTGACCTGGACCGGCGACCTCGCGGTCGGCGCCACGGTGACGGTCACCTACTCGGTCACCGTGGCCTACCCCGTCCGGGGCGACAAGGCGCTGACCGGGACCGCCGTCTCCACCGCGCCCGGTTCGACCTGCCCGGCCGGCGGGACCGGCCCGCGCTGCACGGTGACCGTCACCGTCCTGACCCCGGAGCTCAGCATCACCAAGGCCGCCGACACCAGCGGCGACGTCGTCGCGGGCGGCACCGTCCACTACACGATCACGGCCACGAACACCGGCGAGGCGCCCTACGACGCCGCCGCCTTCGCCGACTCGCTGGCCGGGGTGCTGGACGACGCGGCCTACAACGGCGACGCGACCGCCACCACCGGCACCGTCGTCTACGCCGAGCCTGCGCTGACCTGGACGGGCGCGCTGCCCGTGGACGCCAGCGCGGTCGTCACCTTCAGCGTGACCGTCGCCGACCCGGCCACCGGGGACGCGGAGCTCGGCAACCGGGTCACCTCGGCCTCCACCGGCAGCACCTGCCCGGCCGGCGGCACCGACCCGCGCTGCTCCGTGGTGCTCCCCGTGACGGCCACCAGCATCACCATCGCCGGGCTGAGCGACGGATTCACGCTGACCGGCCTGCCGGACACGACCGTGCGGGGCGAGGACGTGGTGACGATGACGGTCGTCACCAACAGCGTCGACGGCTACACCGTCACGGCGCGGGCGACGGCCGCCGAACTCGTCCCGGCACGGCCCGGCGAGAGCGCCCGCATCCCGATCGCCAGCCTGCGCGTGCGCGAGCACGGCACCTCGGCCTTCCGGTCCCTGTCCACCACCGACCCGGTGCTCGTGTACGGGCAGTCGCTCCCGTCGGCGCCGGGCGGGGACGGCCTCAGCAACGACTACGAGGTCGACATCCCCTTCGTGCCGTCCGGCCGCTACACGGCGACGATCGACTACGTCGTGACGGCCAGATGACCCGCCGCCGACGTCCCACCGCGCCCACGGTGCCCACCGCGCCACCGTGCCCGCCGGTCCCCGAGCCCCGGGTCCCGAGATCCGAGCCCGTGAGTCCGGAGCCCGTGAGTCCGGAGCCGGTGAGTCCGGAGCCCGTGAGTTCCGCGCCCCTGAGTAACCCGAGTCCCCGAGTAACCCGAGTCCGTGAGCAACGCGAAGGAGAAGCCATGGCAGACAACCGTTCCAGCGGAGCCGTACGGCGCGCCGCCGGCCGCGGAGCCGGCGCGGCCCTCGTCCTCATCCTCGTCGCCCTCGCCGCACCCGCGGCGGCGTCCCCGCACAGGCCGTCCCCGGGCGAGGGCCGGGGCGGGGACCGGGGCGGGGAGACCGCCGGGACGGCCCCCACGCTGAGCATCAGCGTCGACAACGGCCGCACCAGCGCCCGGCAGGGGGACCGGCTCAGCTACACCGTGACCGTCCGCAACACCGGCACGGCCGACGCGGACGACCTGCGGCTGACGCAGAGCCTGCCGGCCGGGCTGAAGCTCCTGTCGGCCGACCGCCACGGCGAGGCGGAGCCGGGGCGGGTCGTCTGGACCGTCGACCTGAAGGCGGGCAAGGACACCGCCTTCCACACCACCGCCGAGGTGCAGGCCACGCCGGACGACCTGCTGCGCCTGGCCACCGTCGCCTGCGCGAGCACCGAGGCGGCCGACCGGCCGATCGTCTGCGCCACCCACTCCGACGAGCTGCCGGCCGGCGCCGCGGCGGCGGCCGCCGCCCACGGGGCGGCCGTGCCGGCGGCCGTCCGGCCCTGGTATCTCCTGGTGGCGGCCGGGACGCTGATCCTGGTGGCGTTCGGGCTGCGGACCGGCCTCCTCGCCAGGCTCCGCGACCGCTGTCGGCGGTCGCCCTCGTGACGACCCGCCCCCGGAGCCCCCGGATCCCGAGCCCCGCCGTCACACCCGGGGTCCGGCCGCTCCGAGCGCGGTGGGCCCCGACCGATCCAAGCGCGCTCCGAGTACGATCCGTCCCGGCCGCTCCGAGCGCGCTCGGCCCGGCCGGGCCGTGCGCGTGCGCCCCCGCGGCGGAGGGCGCACGCGCGGTCACTCGTCGCCGGTGAGGGAGAAGCTCCGCAGGCGCTGGCCGGCCCAGACGACGGCGCCGACGGTGACGGCCAGCAGCGCGGGTACGGCGAAGCCGAGCGTGATCTCGGTGGTGAGGAACGGTGAGGACGACAGCTGGTCGGCGACCGACTGGGCCCACTGCTGGATGGAGAACCTGCGGGCCCCGGGGACGAAGTTGCCCACCACGCCCTCCCAGACCAGCGCGTAGGCGATGCCGATCGTCACCGCGTGGCGAGTGAGCACGCCCAGCAGCATGAACACCGCGGCGTAGGCGATGCCGCCGACGAGGGCGCCGAGGGCGAAGCCGTAGGCGATCCCGGATTCGAGGCCGACCAGCAGGTAGGCCGCCACGAACGTCGGCACGGCGGCGAACAGCGCGAGGACCGAGGCGGCGACCAGGAACTTGGTCTGCGCGATGACCGGGCGGGAGATCGGCTTGGCCAGCAGGTGGATGATCGTGCCGTCGTCGATCTCGGGCGCGATCACGCCGGTCCCCGCGATCAGGCCCAGCAGCGGCAGCATGGTGCCGACGGCGAAGGTCCGCATGAGCGTGACTGTGGCGTTCTCGCCCCCGCTGTCGATCAGCCGCAGGAGCAGGGCCAGCCCGATCAGCACCAGCGGCAGCATGACCAGCAGCCAGACCCGCCGGCGGCCGAGCAGCGCCCGGTAGGAGATTCCGGCGATGACACCGTTCATGGTCAGCTGCTCCTGTTGATCAGGTAGGAGAAGACGCTCTCCAGGTCTTCGTCGGCCGGGGAGATCTGCCAGACCCGCACGCCGCTGTCCCGGGCGATCCGGGGCAGCAGCCAGGTGAACCGGCGGAAGTCGACGGCCTGCACCTCCAGGCCGGCCCCGGTGAGCGAGACCGACCCCGAGGAGGCGTCGGCGATCAGGGCCGAGGCCAGGCGGCGGTCGTCGCTGGAGCGGACCCGGAACACGTGGGGCCGGTCGGTCATCCTGCGGCGGATCTCACGGAAGTCGCCGGAGGCGGCGTGCCGGCCGGCGACCAGGACCTCGATGTGCTGGGCGACCCGCTCCACCTCCTCCAGGATGTGCGAGCTGAACAGGATGGTCTTGCCCGCGGTGCCCATGGCGCCGATCAGGTCCATCAGGTGCAGCCGCTGGCGCGGGTCCATGCCGTTGAACGGCTCGTCGAGCAGGAGCACCTCCGGGTCGTGCACGAGCGCGGCGGCGACCTTGACGCGCTGGCGCATGCCCTTGGAGTAGGTCTCGACCCTGCGGTCCTTGGCCGGCTCCATCTCGACCATGGCCAGCGCCTTGCGCGCGGCGTCGTCGGGGTTGGGCAGGCGGTGGAGCCTGGCGCTGGACAGCACGTACTGCCAGCCGGTGAGGAAGCCGTAGACGGCCTCCCGCTCGGGGACCAGGCCGATCGAGCGGTAGACCTCGTGGTTGCGCCAGATCTTCGTGCCGTCCAGGGTCACCGTGCCGCCGGAGGGGGCCAGGAAGCCGGCCATCATGTGCAGCAGCGTGGACTTGCCCGCGCCGTTGGGGCCGAGCAGGCCGGTGACGCCCGGGCCGATGGTCATGGTGACGTCGTTGACGGCGACCACGTTGCCGTACCAGCGTGAGACCTGGGCCAGTTCGATTCTCATCGCGCGGCCGCCTTCCGGTAGCGCAGGATCAGGGCGGTCACCGACAGCGCGATCAGCCCGAGCAGTATCAGGATCGTCACCGCCACGCCCGCCCCCGTCGGGTAGGTGGTGGGCGCCGCGGGGGCCGCGCCGAAGATCCCCACCTGCACCGCGGCGTCGACGAGGAAGAACGGGTTGATCATCCAGGCCCACGCGGCGGCGGTGTAGTTGTTCACCGACTCCATCGTCGCGGCGACGACGGTGGAGACGGCCGAGGTGAGCAGGTAGAAGGCGATGACCGAGGCCACCCCCAGACCGCGCCTGGGGGTGAAGGAGGCGATGGCCACGCCGAGGCAGGACAGCAGCACGGCGTAGACGACGGCCCCGGCCATGCCGGTCAGGTAGGCGGTGGTGTGCGCCGGCCCGGGCAGGTCGATGACCACCTCGCCGACGAACAGCACGGTGAGCGGGACCGCCAGCAGCAGGAACATCGCCACGGCCATCGCCGCCAGCTTCGCCCCGACGTAGTCGGCCAGCGTCACCGGGCGCGACAGGTAGAGGGGCAGCACGCGGAAGCGCAGGTCGGGCGCGACCGCGTATGGGGACTGCGAGGCGAGGAAGATCGCCAGTACGGCCTGCATGGTGACCGCGTAGGCGGTGTAGCCGATCACCTCCTGCTTGATCAGCGCCATGGCGGCGATGGAGACGACCGCGGGGAGCATCATGACGCCCGCTAGCAGGAACGGGATGATCTTCGAGCGGGCGGTGCGGCCCAGTCCGAACACCCCGCGCAGGCTGTGCACGGCCAGCGACACGGCGGCGTGGGCACGGCCGAGCCGCACCCCCTCGTAGTGGCGGTATCCGATGTCGTGGATGACACCCGTCGGCTCAGACATTGACCGGCTCCCTGAAGACGTCCTCGATGCGCTGGCGGCCCTGCTCCATGCGGACGAGGCAGAGGTCGAGATCGCAGACGGCGTCGCGGAGGGTGTCGAAGGTCTCCGGCGCCCGGATGCCGACCAGGAGCATCCGGCCGTGGACGGTGACGGTCTCGCCCAGCTCGGCCAGGCGCGCCGCCAGGGCCTCCTGACCCTCCTCGACCTCCACGGCCACGGTCTGGGTGTTCTGGGTGAACTCGGAGATGGACGACGAGCGCAGCAGCCTGCCGCCGTCGATGACGATGACGTGGTCGCAGACCCGCTCCAGCTCGCCCAGCAGGTGGGAGGTGACCAGCACGCTGATGCCGAACTCGGTGCCGATCCTGCGGATCAGCGCGAGCATCTCGTCGCGGCCCTGCGGGTCGAGGCCGTTGGTGGGCTCGTCCAGCAGGACCAGGCGCGGATCGTGCACCAGGGCCTGGGCCAGCTTGACCCGCTGCTTCATGCCGGTCGAGTAACCGCCCATCGCGCGGTAGCGCTCCTCGTAAAGTCCCACGTGGCGCAGCACGTCGGCGGCGCGCTCCCGGGCCGCGGTGCGCGGCAGGCCCGACATCTGGGCCATGTGCACGGTGAACTCGGTGGCGGACAGGTCCGGCGGCAGGCAGTCGTGCTCGGGCATGTAACCCACGGCCCGGCGGATCTCGGCGCCGTGGGTCGTGACGTCCATGCCGAGCACCTGGGCGCCTCCGGCGGAGGGTTCGAGCAGGCCCAGCAGGATCTTTATCAGCGTGGACTTGCCCGCGCCGTTGGCGCCGACCAGGCCGGTCACGCCGGGATCGACGGTGACGGTGAGCCGGTCCAGTGCCGTCACCCGGGGGAAACGTCTGGTCAGTCCCTCGGTGGCGAGGATAGTCATGGTCGGACACTACCTACCGGATGGCGCGGATTCCTCCGCCCCGCGAAGGAGCCGCCCCTCATCCGCAAGGGCGGGCCGGGCTCCTACCCGGGCCCGGGGCCGCCCGGCCGCCGGAGCGGGAGCCGCACGCCGAACCTCGACCAGTAGGCCCGCTGGACGATCAGCGTCACGGTGCCGGAGATGACCATGCCCGCGATGTTCACCCCGAGCTGGGCGACCGACCACGCCATGTCGTCCCAGCGGGACAGCGCCGCGGCGACCGCGAAGTATCCGGCGGCGGGGACCGTGGTCACCGAGATGAACACGCCGACCAGGGCCGAGGACTTGCCCGCGGTGACCGACAGCACCCCGGCCGCCCCGGCGAGCAGCGCCACGATGAAGGACCACCTGTCGGGTTTGACGATGAACTCGATCTCCTTGTGGCCGGTCAGGCTGGACGGCTCGATCCAGCCCAGCCCGCGCGAGACCAGCGCGCAGGCGAAGGTGACCGCGACGGCGGCCGCGAAGCCGACGGCCAGCGTGCGGAGGGCGGTGCCGATCAGCCGCCGGTCGCCCCGGAGCAGACCGAAGCAGACGGCCGCGATCGCCCCGAACTCCGGCCCCAGCACCATCGCGCCGACGATGAGGACCGGCGAGTTGACGATCACGCCTATCGCCGCGATCTGGGTGGCGATCGCCAGGAACGCCAGGAAGGCCCAGGTGAGCCGGGAGTCGTCGCTGACCCGCCGGGCGAACTCCGCCCAGACCACGGCGTCGTCCCCCTCGCCCGGCGCCTCCCGCTCGGCGCGGTCGGCCGCCTCCGAGAGCGACAGGTCGACCTGCTCGGCCGCGATGGAGCCCTCCGCCCACAGGCCGAGCCGCTGGAGCCGCTCGATCACCTCGTTGGCGGCCTCCCGCGCGACGTCGAACTGGACCAGGTCGCCCTTGGGGGAACGGGCCGCGCCGGGGAGCAGGACCAGGTTGACCACCCCCACGGCGCCGTCGAGCAGCTCCAGGACGTCGTCCGTCAGCTCCGCCGGACTGATCACGCGTAGATGCAGCACGGAGCCAACCCTAGGTCGTGATCCGCCGTTCACCGGAGCCCGGGGACCGGCCCGCGGCCCCCGGGGATCCGCGGAAAACCGCCTGACCGGCGACGGGCGGGGCGGTTACGCTCGCATCATGATCGCTACATGGGAGCCTGCGGCGCCGGGTGTGCTACGGCTGCCCTCGGGCCGGCTCGTCCGCGGCCGGGGACTGAGGCGGCCGCTGCCGCAGGGGCCGGAGCCCGCCTTCGCGCTCTACCTGCTGGGCCGCCGGCCACCGCCCGTCGCCTGGGAGAGCCGCTGGCTGCGCTGGCCCGACTTCTGGCTGCCGTCCGACCGCGCGGCGACCGCCGACGCGCTGCGCGAGGCATTGGCGCGGGCCGGGTCCGAACGCGTCGAGATCGCCTGCGCCGGCGGGCAGGGGCGCACCGGCACGGCCCTGGCCTGCCTCGCCGTACTCGACGGGGTCCCCGGCGGTGAGGCGGTCGCCTACGTCCGCGAGCACTACGCTCCACACGCCGTCGAGACGCCCTGGCAACGCCGCTTCGTCGCCCGCTTCCCGTAGACCCCGGCCGCCGGGGCACCCCGCAGGGCCCGGTCCGGGGCGTGCGCCGGGGTCAGACGCGGCGCAGCCGCACCCGCCGGATCGAGTGGTCGGCGCCCTTGTGCAGCACCAGGCCGGCCCTGCCCCGGGTGGGGGCGATGTTCTCCACGAGGTTGCGCTCGTTGATGTCGCGCCACACGTTCCTGGCGAACTCGGTCGCCTCGGCCTCCGACAGCTCGGCGAGGTGTCTGAAGTAGGACTTGGGGTCCTCGAAGGCCGTGCGGCGGAGCTTGTGGAAGCGGTCGACGTACCAGTCGCGGATGTGCTCGACCTTGGCGTCGACGTAGATGGAGAAGTCGAAGTAGTCGTTGACCGCGAGCGCGGTGGGCGGGGCGGGCTGCAGGACGTTGAGGCCCTCGACGATGAGGATGTCGGGCCGGCGCACGGTCTGGGTCGCCCCGGGCACGATGTCGTACTCCAGGTGGCTGTAGACGGGGGCGCTCACCTCGGGCAGGCCGGCTTTGACGTCGGCGACGAACCTGACCAGGGCCCGCCGGTCGTAGCTGTCCGGGAAGCCCTTCCTGTGCATGATGTCCTTCTCGGCGAGGACCTTGTTCGGGTGCAGGAAGCTGTCGGTGGTGATCCGGTCCACCCGGGGGTGCTCGGGCCAGCGGGCCAGCAGGGTGTGCAGCAGCCGGGCGGTGGTCGACTTGCCGACCGCGACGCTGCCGGCGACCCCCAGGATGTACGGTGCCGGCCGCTGGCTGGCCCCGAGGAAGGTGTTGAGCGCCGCGCTGCGCTGCCTGGCCCCGGTGAAGTGCAGGTTGAGCAGTCGGGTGAGCGGCAGGTAGATGTCGGTGACCTCGGCCAGGTCGATCGGGTCGTCGACGCCGCGCAGCTCCTCAAGCTCGTCCTCGGTGAGTGTCAGGGGCGTGTTCTTGCGGAGCTCGCTCCACTGCGCCCGGCTCAGTTCGACGTACGGCGTCGCGTCCCACCCGTTGGCCATAGCCCCGAAGCCTACTGATCGGTCGTAAGTGCTTCGGGGTGGGTACGGCGTTGCCCGATCCCGGGCAGGATTCTTGGGTTCTCCAGGGGGTTCTCCATAGGCTCGGCGGTCGATCTTTCCCATGACGAAGGGGGTTGGCCATGTGTGGAATCGTGGGATACGTCGGCAGGCGGCAGGCCGTCGAGGTCGCGATCGAGGGGCTCGGCCGTCTGGAATACCGCGGGTACGACTCGTCCGGGGTCGCCCTCGTCGGGGCCGACGGGGCGCTGACCGTGGAGAAGCGGGCGGGCAAGCTGGTCAACCTGCGCGCCAGACTGGCCTCGCGGCCGGCGCCGCCGGCGACGGCGGGGATCGGGCACACCCGGTGGGCCACCCACGGCGCGCCGACCGACCGCAACGCCCACCCGCACACCGACTGCGAAGGACGGATCGCGGTCATCCACAACGGCATCATCGAGAACTTCGCCGAGCTCAGGGCCGAGCTGGAGAACGACGGGCACAAGCTCGTCTCCGAGACCGACACCGAGGTGGTGGCGCACCTGCTGGAGCGCTCGTCCGGGGACGGCCTGGCGGAGGCGATGCGCCGGGTGTGCCGGCGGCTGGAGGGGGCGTTCACGCTGCTGGCGATCTCGGTGGACGAGCCGGAGGTGGTGGTGGGGGCGCGGCGGAACTCGCCGCTGGTGGTCGGGCGCGGTGAGGGGGAGAACTTCCTCGGCTCGGATGTGGCGGCGTTCATCGCCTACACGCGGGAGGCGGTCGAGCTCGGCCAGGACCAGGTCGTGGAGCTGCGCCCGTCGGGGATCACGGTCACCGACTTCCACGGCCACCCGGCCCGGACGCGGGAGTACCACGTGGACTGGGACGCCTCCGCCGCGGAGAAGGGCGGCCACGACTACTTCATGCTCAAGGAGATCGCCGAGCAGCCGAGGGCGGTCGCCGACACGCTGCTCGGCCGGATCGGGCCCGACGGGCGGCTGGTACTGGACGAGATGCGGCTGTCGGACCAGGAGCTGCGGGACATCAGCAAGATCATCGTGGTCGCGTGCGGGACCTCCTACCACGCCGGGCTCATCGCGAAATACGCCATCGAGCACTGGGCCGGTGTGCCGTGCGAGGTCGAGCTGGCCAGCGAGTTCCGCTACCGCGACCCGATCCTCAACCGCGACACGCTGATCATCGTGATCACCCAGTCCGGCGAGACGATGGACACGCTGATGGCCGTACGGCACGCCCGCGAGCAGCGGTCCCGGGTGCTGGCCATCTGCAACGTCAACGGCTCCACGATCCCGCGAGAGTCCGACGCCGTCCTCTACACCCACGCGGGCCCGGAGATCGCCGTCGCCTCCACCAAGGCGTTCCTGACCCAGCTCGTGGCCTGCTATCTCGTGGCGCTCTACCTGGCCCAGACCCGGGGCACCAAGTTCGGCGACGAGATCTCCCAGATCATCGACCACCTGTCCCGGATGCCGCTCAAGGTGGAGGAGGTGCTCGGGACCGTGGAGCCGGTCCGCGCGCTGGCCCGCTCGCTGGCGACCGAGCGCTGCGTGCTCTTCCTCGGCCGTCACGTGGGCTTCCCCGTCGCGCTGGAGGGGGCGCTGAAGCTCAAGGAGCTGGCCTACATGCACGCCGAGGGCTTCGCCGCGGGGGAGCTCAAGCACGGCCCGATCGCGCTGATCGACGAGGGGCTGCCGGTCGTGGTCGTCGTCCCTTCACCGTCGGGCCAGCGGGTGATCCACGACAAGATCGTGTCCAACATTCAGGAGATCAGGGCCAGGGGCGCCAAGACCATCGTCATCGCGGAGGAGGGGGACAGCGCGGTCGAGCCCTACGCCGACACGCTGATCCGCATCCCCGTCGTGCCGACATTGCTGCAGCCCCTGGTGGCCACGGTTCCGCTGCAGGTCTTCGCCTGTGAGCTGGCCGCGGCCAAGGGGCACGACGTCGACCAGCCCCGCAACCTGGCCAAGTCCGTCACGGTGGAGTAGGCGTCCTCGCCGTGGCCGTCCCCGGCGGCCCGGGGGTCCGGGTGGTCCGGGGTGGCCCGCCGGGGCGCGGTGGAGGCCGGTGACCTCCCCCCGGACGGGTAATCCACAGCCTGTGGACAACGCCTCTGGATTACCCGTCCGGGAAAGTGGGAAGAGATCGGGATCGCCGTACGGGCCGGCCCTTCCGGACGGCCGCCGTGGAGGGCCGCGGCGCGCGGGCTCCGCTAGCCTGGAGCCGTGATCGTGGGCATCGGCGTGGACGTCGTGGACGTGGCCCGGTTCGAGGCGACGCTGGAGCGGACCCCCGCGCTGCGGACGCGGCTGTTCACCGACGTCGAGCGGGTGCTGGCCGTGCAGTCCCTGGCCGCGCGGTTCGCGGCCAAGGAGGCGGTGGCCAAGGCGCTCGGCGCGCCCCCGGGGCTGGCCCACCTGGACGCCGAGGTGCGGACCGGCGAGCACGGCCGGCCGGAGCTGCACGTGAGCGGCCGGGTCGCCGAGGTCGCGGCCGCGCTCGGCGTGACGCGCTGGCACGTGTCGTTGACGCACGACGGAGGCGTGGCCGTCGCCTACGTGATCGCCGAGGGCTGACCCGTCCCGGCACGCGCGGGGGAGGATCTGGCACGCCCCGGACGCGCGGGCGACCGTCCCACCCCGGCCCCGGCCCCGGCCCCGACTCCGGTGCCGTCCCCGCCCATCCCGGAGGCACGGGTGATGGGCCCTGCCGGAGCACACGCCGGTGATCGGCGGGGGATAGCGTCAGAACCATGCTGAGCGCGTACACCACCGATCAGATCAGGGCGGCCGAGGCGGCGCTGATGGCCGGACTGCCCGAGGGCACGCTGATGGAGCGGGCGGCCGCCGGCCTCGCGGTGACCTGCGCCAAGATGCTCGGCCGGGTGTACGGCTCCCGCGTCGTGCTGCTGATCGGCAGCGGTGACAACGGGGGTGACGCCCTCTACGCCGGGGCGCGCCTCGCGTCCCGGGGGGCCAGGGTGGAGGCGATCCTCGCCGGGACGCGGGTCCACGGGGCCGGGCTGGCGGCCCTGCGGCGGGCCGGGGGCCGGGTGACCGACCTCCGCGACCACGCGGCGTCCAGGGACGGCGTGACGGATCTCCACGGTGCCCCGGCCGGAGGCGAGGGGGAGGACTCCCCGGACGGCCGGGCGCAGGCGCCGGGAGCCGCGTCCGGGGGCGGGACGGGCACCGCGGTGGCCCGCGGGCTCATCCAGGCCGCCGACCTGGTCGTGGACGGGCTGGTCGGGATCGGCGGGTCGGGACCCCTGCGCGAGCCGTACGCCACCCTCGCGGAGCTGGCCGGCGAGGCGCCCGGCGCGGTGGTCGCGGTGGACGTGCCGAGCGGCGTGGACGCCGGCAGCGGGCAGGTCGACGGGGCCGCGGTCCGGGCGGACGTCACCGTGACGTTCGGCGCCCGCAAGGTCGGCCTGCTCGTCGACCCGGGCGCGGTGAACGCGGGCCGGGTGGAGTTCGTCGACATCGGGCTCGGACCGTGCCTGCCCGATCCCGAGGCGACCGCGCTGACCGGCGTCGACGTGGCGCTGATGCTGCCCAGGCCGGACGCGGAATCCGACAAATACCGCAGGGGCGTCGTCGGCATCGCCGCCGGGAGCCACCGCTACACCGGCGCCGCGGTGCTGGCCGTCGGCGGGGCGGTCCGGGCGGGGGCGGGCCTGGTCCGCTACGCGGGGGTGGCCGAGCCGGCGGCCCAGGTGCGGGCCCGCTGGCCGGAGGCCGTGATCACGCCCTTGCGGCCGGGCGAGGGGATCGACGAGGTGGGCCGGGTGCAGGCGTGGGTGCTCGGCCCCGGGCTCGGCACCGGGCCCGAGGCGCTCGCCGTCGCCCGTTCGGTGCTGGCGAGCGACGTCCCGGTCCTCGTGGACGCCGACGGCCTGACGCTGGTCGCCCAGGACAGGTCGCTGCTCCGCCGCGCCGCGCCGGTGCTGATCACCCCGCACGCGGGTGAGCTGTCCCGGCTGCTGGAGGTGCCGCGGGCGCGGATCGAGGCCCGGCGGCTGGAGCACGTACGGCGGGCCGCGTCGGAGCTGGGCGTGACCGTGCTGCTGAAAGGCTCGACCACGCTGGTCGCCCAGGAGGGGCTGCCGGTCAGGATCAATCTCACCGGCAGCCCCTGGCTGGCCACCGGTGGCACCGGCGACGTGCTGGCCGGGCTCGCGGGCATGCTGCTGGCCGGGGGACTCAGCGCCTACGACGCGGCCTCCTGCGCCGCCCACCTGCACGGAACGGCGGGGCGGAACGGCCCGCTCTCAGCCTGGACCGTGGTCGAATCCTTACCCACAGTCATCAAATCACTCACCGGTCGGCTCCAGGGGGACGACTGACCTGCCAGACTGAAAAGATGAGTTTCCCGATGAACCCGGCCGAGGCACGGGTGGACCTCTCGGCGATCCGGGACAACATCGCCCTGCTCAAGGAGCACGCTCCCGGCGCCGAGACGATGGCTGTGGTCAAGGCCGACGGTTACGGACACGGGCTGGTCGCCTGCGGCCGGGCCGCCCTGGAGGGCGGGGCCACCCGGCTCGGCACCGCCTACATCCGTGAGGCGCTGGAGCTGCGGGCCGCGGGGATCACCGCGCCGATCCTGTCATGGATCATCCCGCCCGGCGAGCCGCTGGACCAGGCGGTCGCCCAGGACGTGGAGCTGTCGGCCGCCACGCCGGCGCTGGTGGACGAGATCGCCCGGACCGCCCACCGCGCGGGCCGGACCGCCCGGGTGCACCTGAAGGCCGACACTGGCCTCACCCGCGGCGGTGCGGCGCTCGACGAATGGCCCGCGCTGGTGGACCGTGCCATGGCCCGGCAGGCCGAGGGGACGGTCGAGGTCGCCGGGCTCTGGTCGCACTTCGCCTGCGCCGACATCCCGGGCCACCCGTCCGTCGACGCCCAGCTCGCCGTCTTCGACGAGGCCCTGGTCATCGCGGAGAAGGCGGGCGCCGGAGGCTCCCACGTGCTCCGGCACATCGCCAACTCGGCGGCGGTGCTGACGCTGCCGCAGGCGCGCTACGACATGATCCGGGCGGGCATCGCGGTCGTCGGCCTGAGCCCCGTGCCCGAGCTCGGGGACTTCGGCCTCCGCCCCGCGATGACCCTGGTGGCGCGGACCGCGCTGGCCAAGCGGGTCCCGGCGGGTTCGGGGGTGTCCTACGGGCACCTCTACGTGACAGATCGCGAGACCACGCTTGGCCTGATCCCCCTCGGGTATGCGGACGGCGTCCTGCGGCACGCCACCAACCGGGCGGAGGTGCTGGCGGGTGGCCGGCGGCGGCGGATCGCCGGACGGGTCTGCATGGACCAGTTCGTGATCGACATGGGGGACGACCCGCTGGAGGAGGGGGACGAGGTGATCCTGTTCGGCGACGGTTCGCAGGGCGAGCCGACCGCACAGGAGTGGGCGGATTCCCTTGGCACGATCACGCATGAGATCGTGACCAGGATCGGTTCGCGGGTCCCACGCGTTTACCGGTGAGAGGCATCCCAGGGGGTCGCATGAGCACTACCACACGGCGCAGGGTCGGAATCGCGGGCGCGATCGTCGGTGTGGCATCAGCGGGAGTGGCCGCCGCGGCCCTCGCCAAGCGATACGCCGTCGGCCGCATCAGGCTCCGGCCCGACCTGGAGGCGAACGAGCCGCTGGGCGAGCTGCGCGGCCGACCGGCCACGGTCGTCACCTCCGACGGCGTGTCCCTCTACACCGAGGTGGACGGACCCGAGGACGCCCCGCTGACCGTGGTGCTGTGCCACGGCTACACCCTCAACCTCGACTCCTGGCACTACCAGCGGCGCGACCTGCGCGACTCCCACCGGCTGGTCCTGTGGGACCAGCGCTCCCACGGGCGCTCGCCGCGCACCACGGCCGAGGACTCCACCATCGACCGGCTCGGCGACGATCTGGCCGAGGTGATCGACGCGCTGGTGCCCGGGCCGTGCGTGCTGGTGGGGCACTCCATGGGAGGCATGACGGTCATGGCGCTGGCCGACCGGCACCCCGAGCTGTTCGGCGACAGGATCAAGGGCGTCGCGCTGATCTCCACCTCCTCGGGCAAGCTGGCCGAGATCTCGCTGGGCCTGCCCGCGCTGCTGGCCAAGGCGGTGCACAAGATCACCCCGGGCACGGTGTCGGTGCTGGGCCGTAACGGCACGCTGGTGGACCGGGGCCGCGAGGCGGGCAACGACGTGGCCTTCCTGGCCTTGCGCCATCTGGGCTTCGGCGACTCCAAGAACGTCAGCCCCACGGTGGTGGACTTCGCCGAGTCGATGATCCGCTCCACCCCGTTCGAGGTGATCGCCGACTTCTACCCGGCGCTGATGTCGCACGACAAGCTGAACGCGCTGCGGGTGCTGGACGGCCTGCCCACCTCCATCATGGTCGGCGACAAGGACTGGCTGACGCCGGTGGAGCACAGCAGGGCGATGGCGGAGGCGCTGCCCCGCGCCCAGTTCACCGAGGTCCCCGACAGCTCGCACCTGGTGCAGCTGGAGCGGCCCACCGTCGTCAACGACGCGCTGCGTGACCTGCTCAAGCGGGCGGCGGCCGACGGCGGCGCCGAGCGGTGAGACCGGGGCCCCGGGGCGGGAGCATTCCCGCCGGAGCCGCCCCGGGGGCTCCGGCGGGCGTGACCATCGACAGGAGTGATCAAGCAGTGAGAATCGTGGCGACCGCCGAAGAGATGCGCGAGCTGGGCGCGGAGCTGGCCGGGCTGTTCCGCCCGGGAGACCTGGCGGTGCTGTCCGGGCCGCTCGGCGCGGGCAAGACGACCCTGGTCCAGGGGATCGCCGACGGGCTCAAGGTGCGCGGGCCGATCACCTCCCCGACCTTCGTCATCGCCCGGGTGCACCCCTCGCTGTCGGGCGGCCCCGCGCTGGTGCACGCCGACGCCTACCGGCTCGGCGGCGACCTGGAGGTCGACGACCTCGACCTGGACGCCTCGCTGGAGGATTCGGTGACGGTCGTGGAGTGGGGTGAGGGCCTGGTCGAGGGGCTCACCGAGGACCGTCTGGAGATCTCCATCGAGCGGGGCGAATCCGGTGAGGAACGGACAGTACGGCTCCGCGGGATCGGCGCCCGCTGGGAGGGCGTCGTCTGATTCACCCCCGTAGCCGCGGGAATCCTGGCACTCTGGCACTACATCCCACTTGATGTAGATCATCACCATTGAAGATCGACTCTGACGCTTTCGCCCATGTTTAATGGGGAAGTGGTGGGAAGTTGTGCCGGGTGAGGGTCGTCGGCCGGACTGCGGAGTGGAGTGCGACGGTGCCAAGGGTCAGACGTGTCGCGGTTCTAGGGGCCATCACCCTTTTCGGGATGGCCGGGATGGTCGGATGCACGGCCGAGGCGAACTCGGGCGCTCCCACGGGGACCGCCTCGCCCACCGCCTCGGGATCGGGGATCAGCAGGCAGGACATCGAGGTCCAGCTCCAGCCGGCCCGTGTCAAGGCCGGACAGAAGGTGTGGGTGCTGGCGAACTGCCCGATCCCCCAGGGAGGGCCCGAGCACCGCGGCACCGCCTCGTCCAAGATCTTCCGCACGCCCGTCACGCTCGATCCGATCCTCACCACGCCCACCCCGGTGCCCTCGGCCAGCGCCACCCCCGTGGCCAAGCCGTGGGTCCGCGGCCAGGCCACCGTCGCCACCGGTAGCGCGACCGGGGTCTACGACGTCAACGCCAGGTGCGAGGGGACCAACGACACCGGCAAGGCCAGCCTCAGGGTCGTGACCGACGCCAAGCCGACCCCGAAGGACACCCCCACCTCCAAGCCGACCCGGACCGTCATCAGCACCCACGCGCCGGGCACGGGCGGCGGCGGCACCGCGGCCGGCGGCCCCCAGGACGCGGGCATGCCGTCCGGCGTGACCTGGGCCCTGGTGGCGGCGGTCCTCGCCGGCGGCATCGGCTTCGTGGCCGTGCGCCGACGCCGTCCGTGACACCCGATGGCCGAATCCCCTCGCTGGTCACGGATCATCGTGGCCGGGCTCGTCACCGGTGCCGTCATGGTCGCCTTCCACCGGGGCGGCGGCGGTGACACGCCGCCGGTCCGGCCCTCGGTCGTGCCCAGCCGCATCGACATCCCGTCGCTGGGCATCAAGGCACCCCTGATGAAGCTCGGCGTGACCGACGGCCAGATCGAGCTCCCGCCGTACGAGAAGCCGGACACGGCGGGCTGGGTCAAGGACAGCGCGGTCCCCGGCGACCAGGGCTCCGCGGTGATCCTCGGGCACGTGGACACCAAGACCGACCCCGCGGTCTTCTACCGGCTCAAGGAGATCCGGGAGGGGCAGGTCGTGAAGGTCGCGCGCAGTGACGGCAAGGTCGCCCAGTATCGCGTGGACTCCGTCGAGCGGGTGAGCAAGGAGCGCTTCCCGGCGGACAAGGTCTATCTGGAGGACGGGCTCCGGCTGATCACCTGCGGCGGCGACTTCGACTGGGACAAGCGCGAATACCGCGACAACGTGATCGTCTACGCCACCCTGGTCAAGCCGGCCCGCGAGAACGCCTGGCCAGGGACCCGCCTGACCCCGGACCCACCTGGCCAGGGACCCGCCTGACCCCGGACCCGCTTGGCCAGGGACTCGCCTGACCCCGGACCCGCCTGGCCAGGGAGCCGCCTGACCCCGGACCCGCTTGGCCAGGGAGCCGCCTGGCCAGGGAGCCGCCTGTCCGCGGACTCGCCTGGCCAGGGACCTGCCCGACCCCGGACCCGCCTGGCCAGGGAGCCGCCTGTCCGGCTACAGAGCCGCCGCCGGCGCCTTCCCGCGCCGGTCCGCCGCCCTGCGCCAGACCCCCCGGGCCAGGCCGGCTGTGACGAGTGCGAGGGCCACCAGCAGCGCGCTGACCCACAGCGGCGAGCGGTAGCCGAGCCCCGCGCCGATGGCGGCCCCGCCGAGCCAGGGGCCGATCGCGGCGCCCACGTTGAACGCGGCCGTGGCGGACCCGCCGGCCAGGGTCGGCGCCTCGGCCGCCGCGTAGAGCGCCTGCGAGATCAACGTCGACCCGACGGCGAAGGAGAGGGTCCCCTGGACGAAGACGAGCACGATCGTGATCACCGGGTTTCCGGCGGTCACCGCGGCCACGGTCCAGCCGGCGAGCAGGGCCACCCCGCCGGCCACCAGGAGCGGGACGGGCCGCACGTCGGCGTAGCGGCCGCCGACGGTGACACCGAGGAACGACCCCAGGCCGAACAGCGCCAGTACGGCGGGCACCCACGCGGGTCCGATCCCGGTGACGGTGGTGACCAGCGGCGCGAGGTAGGTGAACGTGCAGAACGTCGTGCCGTTCACGAGGGCCCCCAGCAGCAGGGTCACCAGGAGCCGCGGACTGCGCAGCGAGCGCAGCTCCCCGCGCGCGCTCGCGGGGGCGGTCCCGGAGCCGCCGGCCGGCACCGACCGCAGGATCGCGACGACGGCCGGCACCGACATGAGGGCCACCGCCCAGAACGCCGAGCGCCACCCCCACAGCTGGCCGAGCAGCGCGCCGGCGGGGACGCCCACGACACAGGCGACGGTGACGCCGCCGAGCAGGACGGAGGTGGCCCGGCCCTTGGCGTCCGGCGCGACCATGCCGGTCGCGGTCGCCAGGGCCACCGCCAGGAATCCGGCGTTGGCCAGCGCCCCGACGGACCGCGTGGCCAGCAGCACCCCGTAGCTGGTGGTGACCGCGCCGAGGACATGGACGAGCAGGAAGACGAGCAGGAAGGTCAGGAGCGAGCGGCGCCGTGACCAGCGCAGGCTCACCATCGCCATCAGCGGCGCACCGATGACCATCCCCACCGCGAACGCCGAGGTCAGAAACCCCGCGGTGGGGATGGACACGTGCATGTCCCGGGCGATGTCCGGCACGAGGCCGGACAGCATGAACTCGGAGGTCCCCTGAGCGAAGACCGCCAGTCCGAGCAGGTAAAGAACGAATGGCATGACAAGAACTCCGCAACCACATCGCGGATCGGCAAGGAAGCGGCAGGCCGCGGCGGCCCCCGGACCGGCGTCGCGGATGACGACCGTCCGGCCGGAGGGCGCGGCCGGCGCGCGGAAGGGCCTGCCGGCGTCACGGAGGTGACGCGCGGTCCAGGCCGGACACAGCCCGCACTACGGTGATCCGGTGGCAGTGGGCACGGCCGACGGCGCCCGCGGCCTCATGGGCGGCAGGACTGCGATACGCCGACGTGGATGGCCACCGGAAGTCCGGTGGCTAGAGTCTTGACGCCTCGGGGCTGGACATGGGCACAGGCTAGCGACCCCGGGCGCGGCACGTCCACGCGTTTGTCGGTGGACCCGTCGCGCGGCGGTGCCGGCCGCCTCCGGCGTGGGTCGCGCCCGTGCCGGGAGCGGTTCCGGGGCGGACCGGTGGAGCGGAGTGGGCCCTGACGCCCCATGACGGACTAGGCTAACTGTCCGTGCTGGTCCTGGCCTTTGATACCGCGACCCCCGCCGTCACCGCAGCCCTGCACGACGGTGAGAGGGTCCTCGCCGAGTCGGCGACCGTTGACGCGCGCCGCCACGGTGAGCTGCTCGTACCCACGATCAAGACGGTCCTGCAGGAGGCCGGAGTCTCGCTCGGCGACGTCACCACCGTCGTCGCGGGCTCCGGCCCCGGCCCCTACACCGGCCTGAGGGTCGGCCTGATGACCGCCCAGGCCCTCGCGACGTCACTGGGCGTCCCGGCCTACGGCGTGTGCACGCTCGACGCCGTCGCCTACGGCAGCGGGCTGACCGGGCCGTTCCTGGTGGCCACCGACGCGCGGCGCAAGGAGGTGTTCTGGGGGCACTACGAGGACCCGCGGGTCCGGCTGTCCGGCCCCGCGGTGGACAGGCCGCACGACCTGCCCGCGGAGCTCCCGCTCGTCGGCGCGGGCGCGCGGATGTACGCCGAGGTCGTCGGGCCCTCCCGCCTGGCCGACGCGCCGCAGTACCCCTCCGCGGGGGCGCTGGCGGCGCTGGCCGCCGAGCAGCTCGTCGGGTCCGACGTCCGGGAGGTCGTGGAGAGCGGCACGCACCCCGTGCTGAGCCTGCCCCACCCGATCTACCTGCGCCGCCCCGACGCCCAGGTGCCCTCGGCGCCGAAGAAGGTCTCCGCATGACCGCCGCGCTGCGCCTGATGACCGTAGACGACCTGCCCGCCGTGCTGGAGATCGAGCGGGAGACCTTCCCGCGCGACGCGTGGAGCGAGGGCATGCTCCGCGGCGAGCTCGACGACCAGCCCCGGACCCGGCACTACGTGGTGGCCCTGGTGGACAAGGAGATCGTCGGCTACGCCGGGCTCTTCGCGGCCGGGGACCAGGCGGACGTGCAGACCATCGCCGTCTCGGCCCACCGGCGCCGGGCCGGGATCGGCGCGGCCCTGCTGGCCGAGCTGCTGGCGGAGGCCGTACGGCGGGGCGCGCACGCGGTGTTCCTGGAGGTCCGCGCCGACAACCCGGACGCGCAGGCGATGTACGACCGCTTCGGGTTCGAGCGGATCGGCCTGCGCCGCCGCTACTACGAGGACGGCACCGACGCGATCACGATGAAGAAGGACCTCAATGCGTGACGAACCTCTAGTCCTGGGCATCGAGACCTCCTGCGACGAGACCGGGGTGGGCATCGTCCGGGGGCACACCCTGCTGGCCAACGCGATCGCCTCCAGCGTCGAGCAGCACGCCCGGTTCGGCGGCGTGGTGCCGGAGGTGGCCTCCCGGGCGCACCTGGAGGCGATGACCCCGACCGTCGAGCGGGCCCTGGAGCAGGCCGGCCTGCGCTTCACCGACATCGACGCGATCGCGGTGACCGCCGGGCCCGGCCTGGCCGGCGCGCTGCTCGTCGGCGTCGCCGCCGCCAAGGCCTACGCGCTCGGCCTGGGCCTGCCGCTGTACGGCGTCAACCACCTGGCCGCCCACGTGGCCGTGGACCAGCTCGAACACGGCGCCCTGCCCAAGCCGTGCATCGCCATGCTGGTCTCGGGAGGCCACTCCTCCCTGCTGCTGGTGCCCGACGTCGCCAAGGACGTCATCTCGCTGGGGTCCACGGTCGACGACGCCGCGGGCGAGGCGTTCGACAAGGTGGCCCGGGTGCTCGGCCTGCCCTTCCCCGGCGGCCCCTACATCGACCGCGCGGCCCAGGACGGCTCCGGCACTGCCATCGCCTTCCCCCGCGGCAAATACGACGACGGGACGCTGGACTTCTCCTTCTCCGGGCTGAAGACCGCCGTGGCGCGCTGGGTGGAGGCGCGGGAGCGGACCGGCGAGGCGATCCACGTGCCCGACGTGGCGGCCTCGTTCCAGGAGGCCGTGGTCGACGTGCTGACCCGCAAGGCCCTGCAGGCGTGCCGCGAGCACGGCGTCCGGGACCTGCTGATCGGCGGCGGCGTGGCGGCCAACTCCCGGCTGCGCGCCCTCGCCCGGGAGCGCTGCGAGGCGGCCGGCGTACGGCTGCGCGTCCCGCGCCCGGGGCTGTGCACCGACAACGGGGCCATGGTGGCCGCGCTCGGCTCCGACCTGGTGGCGGCCGGCATCACCCCGTCCCCGCTGGACATCCCCGCCGACTCCTCACTGCCGATCACCACAGTCCACGTGTGACCTCGCGGATCCGCCCGCGCGTGTCCGCCGGCGGAGTCCGCGGCGGGGCGCCGCCGTAGGGGGTCAGTCCTTGTCGTTGCGGGTGGGGCGCAGCAGCGCCTCGGCGAGGGCCAGCATGGTCTCCTCAAGGGCGCTCAGGTGGCGGGTGAGGTCGGTCCGGGCCGGCTCCACGGCCTCGCCGAGGGCCTCGGCCAGCTGCTCGCGGTCGGGCTGGGCGCGGAGCATGTCGGCCAGGGGGAGGAGAGCGGCCTGGGTCTGGACGACGCGCTCGTCCAGGGAGGCCAGCCGGCCGGCGTGATCGGCGGTCTGGGCGTCGATGAGCTCGCCGACGTTCAGGACGGCGGGCAGCCCGTCGACGCGCCGGCCGACGGCCTCGACGTGGTCGTCGACGCCCTCCAGCCGGAGCCCGAGCTTCTCCGCGTGGCCCTCCAGCGTGCACAGGCGGGAGCCGACGGCGTCGACCCGGCCGGTGACGCGGCCCTCGACGTCGTCGAGCCGCTCGTCGAGGGCGTCGAAGCGGCCGTCGGTGCGGGCCGTGAGCAGCTCGACCCGGCCGTTGACCTGCTCGACCGCGGCCAGCAGGCGCCCGGCCGCCTCGCCGACGCTCTCCCGCACGCTCGCGGACAGGTCGAGCAGCCCCGACTCCAGGCGATCGGCGCGCTGGGTGAGCTCGGCCAGCGACCTGTCCAGGCGGGTGAAGCGGCCGGCCGCGGCCTCCATGCCGGCCTGGAGCCGGCCCAGGCGCTCGGCGAGGTCGCCCACCAGGTCGCCGACGCCCTGGGTGCCGTCGGCGATCGACTGGAGGCGGACGAGCGCCTCGTCCACGCTCTCGCCGACGGTGCCGACGTCGGCCCAGAGGCTCGGCAGCTCGCCGATGGGCGTGACCTGGTCGCGGACGGTCTCGACCCCCTGGCCGAGGGAGCCGACGCGCTCGCCCACGGCGTCCACGTGGTCGCGGACCGCCTCGACGTGCTGGGCCAGACCCTCGGCCCACGCCGGCGGGCGGACGGCGATGTCGTCCAGGCGGCCGTGGACGGATTCCAGCGTCCCGCCCAGCCCGCCGAGCTCGCGCTCCCTGACCTCCCGCAGCAGCCACTCCATGCCCTCCAGGCGCTGGCGGATCTCATCCAGCACGGCGCCCTGGGTGCGCTGTTCGTACACGTGGTCCTGGGCGGCCCGGGCGAGGAGCTCGCGCATCCGGTCGGAGATGGCGGTCTGACTGCCTGCCTGGAGCAGGGTGTGGTCGGAGTGATCCACCGAGAGCTCCTTCACCCGCCGACGGTGAGCCGCGCGGCGGGGTTGGTCCTTTTTGCTGGCGAACGCGGTCGAACCGCAGGCGGGGGAAGAACTCCCGCCTGGCAACCCTAGCCTCTGGATCAAGGTTTTTCGGAGCGGAATTTAAAAGATCGTGATTGCCAATGGAATGTCGGAATTTGCCGTTTCGGCAGGTCAAGAAGGGGTGCAGATGAGGGCGAACGGCCTTTCGACAATCCGGGTGAGAATGACGACCGCCGAGCGGTCACCGGATAGTCGCAGGTCTTTCCGCAGGCGTTCGACATCGACCGCGGAACCGCGCTTTTTGATCGTCGCATTGCCGACCCCGCGCTCGCGGAGCGCCGCCCGCAGCCGTTTGAGCGAGAACGGCAGCATCTCGTGGACCTCGTACCGTGACGCCCACGGCGTCTCCACGGCGGCGTCCCCGGTGATGTAGGCGATGTGCGGGTCGAGCAGGTGGCCGCCGACCATCGCGGCGATCTCCGCGACGAGGTGGGCCCGGATGGCCGCGCCGTCCGGTTCGTACACGTAGCGGCCCACGGGACCGTGCCCGGCCGGGCCGAGCGCCGGGTCGGACGTCACCGTCGCGCCCGCCGGCAGGATCGTGGCCCTGCGCCCCGCGCCGCCGGCCAGCCCGCCGCACCAGATCACGGCCTCCTTGACGTCGCCCTTGTAGGAGACCCACTCGGCCTCGGCCCCGGCGGGGATGAACTCGTAGGGGATGCCGGGGGCGACCTTCAGGCAGGCCGCCTCGGCCCGCGCCACCATCGTCAGCACGTCGGGCCAGGGTGGCGAGTAGGCCATCGGGTCGAAGGTCCGGCCCCGCGCGGTACGGCGGGCGGGGTCGGCGAACAGGACGTCGAAGGCGGCCGGGTCGATCGTGGCCGCGTCGGCCGCGCGGACCGAGACCCGGTCCCCGAACCCGAGGGCGTCGGCGTTGGCCCGGGCGACCGCGGCCGTGAGCGGGTCGGCGTCGACGGCCTCCACCACGCATCCGGCCCTGGCCAGCGCGAGGAGGTCCCCGCCGATGCCGCAGCAGACGTCGGCGACCCGGGAGCCCGGGGCGATGCGGCGGGCCCGGTGGTCGGCGACCTCGCGGCGGGTGGACTGCTCCAGACCGCCCGGGGTGAAATACATGAGATCGGCGTCGTCGCCGAACTTCTCCCTGGCCCGCCGCCTGAGCGTGGCCTGCGTGAGCGCCGCCGAGGTCAGATCGGCGTCGTAGGTCTTCCGGAGCCGCGTCACCGCCGCCACCGGGTCGTCGCCCGCGATCTCGGCCGCCGCCCCCAGGGCCTCCTGGCCGCGCGGCGTCAGCAGCTCCCGGAATGCGTCAAGGTCCACGCCGTCCGACGTTACCGCCTGGCCGAGGTGCCGCCCTCCGCCTCGTCCGGCGGCTCGGGCCCGGCGGCTCGGGCCCGGCGGCTCGGTCCGGCCCGGTCCGGTCCGGCCCGGTCCGGTCCGGTCCGGCGGCCCGGTCCGCGCGGGCCGGAACCCCTCGACGCCGGGGGGCCGACGTTCGCGGGAAGCGCACAAGGGCGGTTCGTGTTGACTGTCAAGCCCTCCTTGCATACTGTTCCGTATTGGCACTCTCCCCTTGAGAGTGCCAATAAATATGCGACGAGGCAGGTCTGACACCCGCGACGGCAGACCGCTGGTCGCCTCTTCTAGATCATCCAAATCTGAAGGGGAGGTCCGACGTGACGACCGCCACCAAGGTTCCCGTTAAGCCGCTCGGCGACCGCATCGTGGTCCAGCCGCTTGAGGCCGAGCAGACCACCGCTTCCGGCCTCGTGATCCCGGACACCGCCAAGGAGAAGCCGCAGGAGGGCAAGGTCCTCGCGGTGGGCCCCGGCAACTGGGACGAGGACGGGGACAAGCGTATCCCGCTCGACGTCAAGGAGGGCGACATCGTCCTCTACAGCAAGTACGGCGGCACCGAGGTGAAGTACGGCGGCGAGGAGTACCTGGTGCTCTCCGCCCGCGACGTGCTCGCCATCATCGAGAAGTAATCCACGCTTCATAAAGATGACGTATCGAGCCCCGGGCCGCGCGAGCGCCCGGGGCTTTGATGCGCCGACGTGCTTTTAGAGAGGACTGTCATGCCGAAGATCCTGTCGTTCGAGGAGGACGCCCGCCGCGCTCTTGAGCGTGGCGTGAACGCCCTCGCGGACGCCGTCAAGGTCACGCTCGGCCCGCGCGGCCGCAACGTCGTCATCGACAAGAAGTTCGGTGCGCCGACCATCACCAACGACGGTGTCACCATCGCCCGCGAGGTCGAGCTGGAGGCTCCGTACGAGAACCTCGGCGCCCAGCTCGCCAAGGAAGTCGCCACCAAGACCAACGACATCGCCGGTGACGGCACGACCACCGCCACCGTCCTCGCCCAGGCGATGGTCCGCGAGGGTCTGCGCAACGTCGCCGCCGGTGCCCAGCCGCTGTCGCTCAAGCGCGGCATCGACCTGGCCGCCAGGGCCGTCAGCGACAAGCTGATCGAGTCGGCCCGCCCGGTCGAGGACAAGAAGGAGATCGCGCACGTCGCGACGATCTCCGCGCAGGACGCCAAGATCGGCGAGCTGATCGCCGAGGCGTTCGACAAGGTGGGCAAGGACGGTGTCATCACCGTCGAGGAGTCCAACACCATGGGCCTGGAGCTGGAGTTCACCGAGGGACTCCAGTTCGACAAGGGCTACCTGTCGCCCTACATGGTGACCGACCAGGAGCGCATGGAGGCGGTCCTGGAGGACCCCTACATCCTGATCACCCAGGGCAAGGTCTCCTCCGTCGCCGACTTCCTGCCGCTGCTGGAGAAGATCGCCCAGACCAAGAAGGCGCTGCTCGTCATCGCCGAGGACGTCGAGGGCGAGGCCCTGGCCGTCCTGGTCACCAACAAGATCCGCGGCACCTTCACCTCCGTCGCGGTCAAGGCCCCCGGCTTCGGCGACCGCCGCAAGGCCATGCTGCAGGACATCG
This sequence comes from Streptosporangium brasiliense, assembly GCF_030811595.1. Classification (NCBI taxonomy): domain Bacteria; kingdom Bacillati; phylum Actinomycetota; class Actinomycetes; order Streptosporangiales; family Streptosporangiaceae; genus Streptosporangium; species Streptosporangium brasiliense. The sequence goes on along the minus strand of NZ_JAUSRB010000002.1, from coordinate 606,685 downwards.
CGATCCTCACCGGCGGCGAGGTCGTCAGCGAGGAGGTCGGCCTCAAGCTGGAGCACGTCGGCCTTGAGGTGCTCGGCACCGCCCGCCGCGTCGTGATCACCAAGGACGCCACCACCGTCGTCGACGGTGCCGGCGACCAGCAGGCGATCTCCGACCGGGTCAAGGAGATCAAGCTCGCCATCGAGCAGTCCGACTCCGACTGGGACCGCGAGAAGCTCCAGGAGCGCCTGGCCAAGCTCTCCGGCGGTGTCTGCGTGCTGAAGGTCGGCGCGGCCACCGAGGTGGAGCTCAAGGAGAAGAAGCACCGCCTGGAGGACGCGATCTCCGCCACCCGCGCGGCGATCGAGGAGGGCATCGTCTCCGGCGGTGGCTCCGCGCTCATCCACGTCTCCAAGGTCCTGGACGACCTCGGTCTGTCCGGCGACGAGGCGACCGGCGTCGCCGTGGTCCGCAAGGCGCTCATCGAGCCGGCCCGCTGGATCGCCGAGAACGCCGGCCTTGAGGGCTACGTGGTGACCACCAAGGTCGCCGAGCTCTCCGTGGGCGAGGGCCTCAACGCCGCCACCGGCGAGTACGGTGACCTGATCAGCCAGGGCGTCATCGACCCGGTCAAGGTCACCCGCTCGGCCGTCCAGAACGCCGCCTCCATCGCCGGCATGCTGCTGACGACCGAGGCCCTCGTGGTGGACAAGCCCGAGGAGGAGGCCCCGGCCGCCGCCGGCGGCCACGGCCACGGTCACGGCCACGGCCACTGATCTCCACCGGATCCGGTACGGCCCGCGTCCCCTCGGGGGGTGCGGGCCGTTCGGTTTTCCGGTAAACCGAAAGGGACCCCAAAGCGTCATCGCCGGCCGCGCGGAAGGCCAAACATCCTTCTAACAAATAGCCGACATATTCGGCTATCCAATGAAATATTTGCGCATACCAAGGTCATTGCTGTCGCCATTCGATTACGCCCCGTTATCTCCGCCTCAATGTGACCAATCCGTAGCCGTTCGCCATGACGACAGGCCCGATCGGGGCGGGCATCATGCCTAACGTGACCGAGGGATGCGTCGCCGACGCCAAAAGTGGGGTAAGGCTTGCGACGAGATCTGACGGGGTCGCCCACAGGGATGATCTCAAGGATCTGACGAGCCTCGCCGTTCAGGGTGATCGCACCGCGATCGAAACCCTGATCGCGCAGTTACGGCCAATGGTCGTCCGTTATTGCCGTGCTCGTCTCGGCCGGGTCTCCGGTCAGTATCACATCGCAGACGACGTGGCCCAGGAAGTATGCATCGCGGTGCTGTCCGCGCTGCCCCGCTACCGGGACATGGGACGCCCGTTCGCGTCCTTCGTCTTCGGCATCGCCTCCCACAAGGTGGCCGACGCGCTGCGCAGCTCCGTGCGCTCCGCCGTGCCCACCCAGGACCTCCCGGACGGGCCCGACGAGGGCCCGGGGCCGGAGGAGACCGTGGTCCGCTACATCGAGGCCGAGCACGCCCGCAGGCTGCTGTCCAGGCTCCCCGACAACCAGCGCCAGCTGCTCATGCTCCGGGTGGTGTCGGGCCTCTCGGCGGAGGAGACGGGTAATGTACTCGGCATGTCACCAGGTGCGGTCCGGGTCGCCCAGCATCGGGCGCTGGCCCGGCTGCGGGCGATGGCGGAGCTGGAGCTGGAGTCGACGGCTTGACCGCCGAGCAGCCGAGCGTGGTCCGGCGGTGCGCGGCGCCGGGCGCGGCCCGCGGCGCCGGCGGGCGGGCGGGGCCATGACGGCGGTCCATCCGCGGCGTCCGGCCCGCAGATACGGGCCGGAGGAGGATCCGGCCGTGGCCGAGACCGACGCGGTCCTGGAGGCGCTCTCCCGGAGGGAGGCCGTCCCCACCTCCGATGTCGCCGTCAACCTGCTGGCCGCGCTGATCGACGACGTCGATCAGCGCTGTTCCTCGGTGTCGATCACCCCGTCCACGTAACCCCGGGCGTACTCCCAGGTGACGTAGTCGGTGGGGTCGGGCTGGTAGGCGGGCTCGTGCACCTGCGGCTGGCCGTTCTCGATCATCTGCCGCAGGTTGCCGCGCAGCAGCTCCCAGTCGAAGTAGTGCTGCTCGCCGCACTCCGGGCAGTCGAGGACCAGGCCGAGCACCCCCTGGGGCTCCAGCAGCGAACGGAAGACCTCCACGTCGGCGAGATCGGTCATGGCCTCGTCGCGTTCGGCTGAGGTCAGCGGCTCGGGGTCGTCGGGCTCTCCCAGCGCCGCCGCCGGGTCGTCGGGGTCATCCGCGAACGGGTCGCGAGGGACATCGTCGAGCACGTTCCCACCTTATGACCTCGATGCGGCCAACAGGGGCCGAACTACACCAGTCGCCCACGACCAGGTCCCGAACCGCGCCAGCCGCCCACGACCGGGTCCGGAACTACACCAGCCACCCACGGCGGGCGGCCTCCACGCCCGCCTGGAAGCGCGACTGCGCGCCGAGCTCGGCCATGGCGTCGGCGAACCGGGCCCGCACCGTCCGGACCGAGATCCCGAGCTGCCGGGCGATCACCTCGTCGGAGACCCCCTGGGCGGCCAGCCGCAGCACCCGCGCCACGCCGTCGCCGCGGTGCGTCCACGGCAGCGGTGCCGCGCGGGTCCACAGCTCCTCGAAGAGCGAGCGCAGCGCGGCCACCACGATGGCCGCCCGGACCAGGTGGAAGTTGTAGGCGTTCTCGGCGAGGGCGCCGCCCCACTGGGCGGGCATGCCCGCGGCGTCGGTCCCGGCGATCAGGAACCAGCTCGGCACCACGTCGAGGGTGCGGATCTGGGCCCCGGCCCGCTCGAACTGGTCCAGCTTGTCCCGCAGGCCGGCGGTCTCCAGCGTGTGGACCGGGATGACGACCCGGCAGGAGAGCAGGCCGCTGCGCTGGGCCCCGATCCACTGGTCGGCGTAGCGGTGCGCGAAGTCGCTCATCGTCCGGGTGTCGGGGACGGCCGACAGCAGCTCCAGCGGCGGCGCCTGGACCGCCATGCCGATCACGCTCTCGTAGAGCTCGTCGGCCCCGCCGACCAGGTCCACCGCGAACTGGCCGGTCTGGTAGTCGAGCCCGGCGTCGTACTGGTGGATGAAGCCGCGGATCGACCCGAGCACGGTGTCGATCCTGCGGCTCTCGGCGGCGAGGCGGTCCAGCCGCTCGGCGATCAGGTGGCCGAGCGCCGCGGCGGGGTGCCTGGCGAGATACTCCCCGGCCTGCTCGTCGACCACGCCCAGCCGCACGAGGCTGGCCAGCTCGCGCTCCAGCGCCTCGGGCGAGCGGTCGGTGGCGTCGGCGAGCGCGGCGCAGGTGGCGCGGTGCAGACGCAGCACCGTGTTGTACAGCGCGGTCTGGCCCGGGGTGAGGCCCAGGGTCGCGAGCGGATCGGGCGGTGCGGATGTGTCGATGCGCATCGGGGAGGGGCTCCTGAGGTGACACGATCCCGAGAGAATAACCCGGCGAATCATCCCTGTCCGGACGTTGCCAGGACTGGCGCGCCCGGCATCGGGCTCCGCCTCCGGCCCGAGGCTCCGCCCGCCGTCACGTTGCGCGCGGCCCGCGGATCGGCCCGCCGGCGCGACGTGCGCGGGGCCTGACCCGGCCCGGCGCCGGGCTCCGCGCCCGGCCCGCGGATCCGCCCGCCGGCGCGTCACGTCCGCGGCGCGCCACCGCGGTGCAACTTCGTGCAATTGCACGTTTGCCCATTGCGGGTGGACAGGCGGTGACGCACCCTTGACAGAGCGTCGGCACCGGTCACGAGCGCCGCCGCCCGGACGCGGAGGGGGGTCCGGCGGCACGCAGGCGCCTTGTGGCGGTGCCGGTGACCGGGGGACCGGGCGGGTCACCGACCGCTCGGTCCCTCGTTTATCCCCGATGTCCCCCTGGTTTGGAGCCAGACTCTAAACTATGACCAGGGGGCCGGCGCCTTTCCCCGCTTATGAGAGCGCCGTGGTAGGAGGGTTGCAGATGGCCAGGTTCACCGAGCCAGGACTCACGTTCGACGACGTGCTCCTGGTGCCCGCTTATTCGGATCTGCAGCCGGGGGAGGCGGATACCAGCACGCGGCTGTCTCGCGGGATCACCCTGCGCATCCCGCTGGTGTCGGCGGCGATGGACACCGTCACCGAGGCCCGCATGGCGGTGGCGATGGCCCGCCAGGGCGGCATCGGCATCCTGCACCGCAACCTCTCCATCGAGGACCAGGCCCAGCAGGCCGATCTCGTCAAGCGCTCCGAGGCCGGGATGGTCACCAACCCGGTCACCTGCTCGCCGGACGACACCCTCGCCGACGTCGAGCGCCTGTGCGCCACCTACCGGATCTCCGGTGTCCCGGTGACCGACCCGACCGGTGTGCTCGTCGGCATCGTCACCAACCGCGACATGCGCTTCGAGACCGACCAGCGCCGTCCCGTGCGCGAGGTCATGACCCCGATGCCGCTGGTCACCGCGCCGGTCGGGGTGTCCAGGGACGGCGCGTTCGAGCTGCTCAGAAAGAACAAGATCGAGAAGCTCCCGCTGGTCGACGCCGACGGGCGGCTCCGCGGGCTCATCACCGTCAAGGACTTCACCAAGAGCGAGCAGTACCCCCTCGCCACCAAGGACGCCGATGGCCGGCTCGTCGTGGGGGCGGCCATCGGCGTCGGGGGCGACGCCGAGAAGCGGGCGATGGCGCTGGTCGAGGCCGGCGTCGACGTGATCATCGTGGACGTCGCCCACGGCCACTCCAAGGGGCTCGCCGACATGATCTCCACGATCAAGGCCAACAGCCGGGTCGAGGTGATCGGCGGCAACATCGCCACGCGCGCGGGCGCCCAGATGCTGATCGACGCGGGGGCGGACGCGATCAAGGTCGGCGTCGGCCCGGGCTCCATCTGCACCACCCGCGTGGTCGCCGGCGTCGGCGCCCCGCAGGTGACGGCCATCCACGAGGCCTCGCTGGCCGCCGGCCCGGCCGGGGTGCCGGTGATCGGCGACGGCGGCCTCCAATACTCCGGCGACATCGTCAAGGCCATCGCCGCCGGCGCCGACGCGGTGATGCTGGGCTCGCTCCTCGCGGGATGCGAGGAGTCGCCGGGTGAGCTGATCTTCATCAACGGCAAGCAGTTCAAGTCCTACCGGGGGATGGGCTCGCTCGGCGCGGTCCGCAACCGCGAGCGCGGTGGCGCCTCCTTCAGCAAGGACCGCTACGCCCAGGCCGACGTCGGCGGCGAGGACAAGTTCATCCCCGAGGGCATCGAGGGCCAGGTCCCCTACCGCGGTCCGGTCGCGGCGGTCGCCCACCAGCTCGTCGGCGGTCTGCGCCAGGGCATGTGGTACGCCGGGTGCCGCACGGTCGAGGAGATGCACACCCGGTGCGAGCTGATGCCGATCACCGCCGCGGGCCTGAAGGAGAGCCACCCGCACGACATCCAGATGACGGTCGAGGCTCCGAACTACCACCGTCGGTAGAGTCCTGTCGCGGACGCCGAGGACGGACGTCGAGGTGCCCGCGCCAGGTCCGGCGAGCAGGCGGGCCACAACGGCCCTGTACGGCTTGCGCCGCTCGGCGTGAGCCGTACACGCATGGAATGGGAAAGACAGACATATGACTCAGGTGGAGATCGGACGCGGCAAGAACGGCCGTCGCGCCTACGCGCTCGACGAGATCGGCATCGTCCCGTCCCGTCGTACCCGCGACCCGGAGGAGGTCTCGATCGCCTGGCAGATCGACGCCTACCGGTTCGAGCTGCCCGTCGTGGTGAGCCCGATGGACAGTGTGGTCTCGCCCAAGACCGCGATCGAGGTCGGCAGGCTCGGCGGTCTCGCGGTGCTCGACCTCGAAGGTCTCTGGACCCGCTACGAGGACCCGACGCCGTTGCTGGCGGAGGTGGCCGAGCTCAAGGGTGAGGCCGCGACCAGGCGGCTCCAGGACATCTACGACGCGCCGATCAAGGACGAGCTGATCGGCCGCCGCATCGAGGAGATCCGCGCGGCCGGGGTGACCACCGCCGTCCGCCTGTCCCCGCAGCGCACCGTCCAGCACCACAAGGCCGTCATCGACGCGGGCGTCGACATCTTCGTGATCCGCGGCACCACGGTCTCCGCCGAGCACGTCTCCAGCCGGGCCGAGCCGCTGAACCTCAAGCAGTTCATCTACGAGCTCGACGTCCCGGTGATCGTCGGTGGCTGCGCCACCTACACCGCGGCGCTGCACCTGATGCGGACCGGCGCGGCCGGCGTGCTCGTCGGCTTCGGCGGCGGCGCCTCGCACACCACCCGTACGGTGCTGGGCGTGGTGGTGCCGATGGCGACCGCGATCTCCGACGTGGCCGCGGCCCGCCGCGACTACATGGACGAGTCCGGCGGCCGCTACGTCCACGTCATCGCCGACGGCGGCATGGGCACCTCCGGCGACATCGCCAAGGCGATCGCCTGCGGCGCCGACGCGGTCATGGTCGGCTCGCCGCTGGCCAGGGCGGTCGAGGCCCCCGGCCACGGCTTCCACTGGGGCTCGGAGGCGCAGCACCCCGAGCTGCCCCGGGGCAAGCGGGTCGAGTTCGGCACGGTCGGCACGCTGGAGCAGATCCTGCACGGCCCGTCCTCGGTGGCCGACGGCTCGATGAACCTGATGGGCGCGCTCAAGCGCACGATGGCCACCGCCGGATACTCCGACCTGAAGGAGTTCCAGCGGGTCGAGGTCGTCGTCGCCCCGCACACCAGCTGACGCGGTCGACGTCCCACCCGGACGCCCGGCCCGCCGGGCCGGGCGTCCGCCGTTCTCACGGCCCGTCCCCTGTGCCGCGGCGCGCAGGCGGCGTGCGCGGGCGCGTAGACGGCGTGCGCGGGTGCATGGACGGCGTGCGGACGGCGTGCGCGGGCGGGTACGGGATCGCGAAAGTGACGTATGGGGGAAAATCTGTGAACATGCCCATGTGTCGGATGATCGCGAGCTCCGGGTCGCTCTCAGCGAGGGCCCGTTCCACGTCGCGCTCCGGGCCGCGGTGGAGGCGCGCGGCCTGACCCTGGACCGGCTCCGCCAGCGCCTGGAAGAGCGCGGCCTGCGGGTCGGGATGACGAGCCTGAGCTACTGGCAGCAGGGCCTGCGCCGCCCCGAGCGGCCCGAGTCGCTGCGCGCCGTACGCGCCCTGGAGGAGATCCTCATCCTGCCGCCGCGCTCGCTGATGGGCCTGCTCGGCCCGCCCCGGCCGCGGGGCCGGGGCCAGAGCGCCGGGCCCGCGGCAGGGGCGGGCCCCTACCCCTCGGCCGTGGGCCCCGCGCGCGCCCTGTCGACCCTGCTGCACGAGCTGGACGGGGTGGCCGACGACCGCAGGCTGCACATCGCCGGCATGTACGAGTCGCTGCAGATCGGGGCGGACCGCAGCACCACGCGGCGCGAGACGCTCCAGGTGGTGCAGGCGCACGAGGACGCCGCCGACCGCTACATCATGGTCTACCGGGGCGACATCGGGTGCGACGTGGAGCGGGTGCGGATCCGGGCCCTGGAGGACTGCCGGGTCGGCCGGGTCCGCCGCGACGGGCCGACCGCCCTGGTGGTGGCCGAGCTGCTGTTCGACCGGGCGCTCCGGACCGGCGACACCCAGGTGATGCGCTACGAGCTCGCCGATCCGAGCGGCGTGGAGGCCACCGAGTACGAGAGGGGTTTCCGCTTCCCGGCGGGCCAGTACGTGCTCCGGGTGAGCTTCGCCCCCGAGGCCCTGCCGGTCAGCGTGCGCCGCTTCGCCCGCCACGAGTCCGCGGCGGGCGAGCACGACCAGGGCGAGCTCGCCCTCAACGCCCACCACGCGGTCCACCTGGTGACCGGCTCGCTCCAGCCCGGCCTGGTCGGCATCCGCTGGAAATGGTCGTGATCAGCCGGTCAGGACCCCGAGGAGGCGGGTGACCTCGGTGGCGACGGCCGCCCGGCCCGCCGCGACGTACTTGCGGGAGTCCACGACCTTCTCGTCGGCGGCCAGGTGGTCGCGGATCGCGCGGGTGAAGGTCTTGTTGAGGTGCGTGGCAATGTTGATCTTCTTCATGCCGTGCCGTACGGCGGCGCGCAGGGTCTCGTCCGGCACGCCCGAGGAGCCGTGGAGCACCAGCGGGACCGGGACCGCGGCGCGCAGGGCGGCGATCAGCTCCAGGTCGAGGACGGCGTCCCTGGTCGTCATGGCGTGGGAGCTGCCCACGGCCACGGCCAGCGCGTCCACGCCCGTCCTGGCCACGTAGTCCACGGCCTCGTGCGGCTTGGTCCGCGCCCCCGGCGCGTGCACGCCGTCCTTGCCGCCGACCTCGCCGAGCTCGGCCTCCACCCACACGCCCCGCCGGTGGCACAGGGCGGCGACCTCGGCCGTGAGTGCCACGTTCTCCTCGTCGGGCAGTGCCGAGGCGTCGAACATCACCGAACCCAGGCCCAGCTCCACGGCCTCCTCGACGAGCGCTCGGTCGGTGGCGTGGTCGAGGTGCACGGCCACCGGCACCGCCGAGGCCCTGGCCACCGCGAGCGACGCGGCGGCGATCGGGGCGAGGGCACCGTGGAAGCGGACGCAGTTCTCGCTGATCTGCAGCACGACGGGCACCCCGGCGGCCTCCGCCCCGCTGACGATCGCCTCGGCGTGCTCCAGCTGGATGACGTTGAACGCGCCGACGCCGGCCGGAGCGTCGCGGACGATGTCGCCGATACCGACAACAGGCATGTTGACCCTTTCGTATACGGGATGAGCGGTGTGATGCGGAGCGCCGGACGCCCTACGGGCGGGCCGGCTCCACCCGTATCTCCGGGTGGATCCTCCGGAACGTCTCCGGGTCGAAGTCGCCGGCGACCGGGGAGGCCACCGCGGCCGCGCCCAGGGCGGCCGCGCGGCGCAGCCGCTCGGGCCAGGGCATGCCCTCCACCAGGCCCAGCGCCAGCCCCGCGACGAGCGCGTCACCGGCCCCCGTCGGGTTCCCCTCCACCCGGTACGGCATGGCGGCCCGCCAGGCGCCCTCGGGGGTCACGGCCAGCAGCCCGCCGGCGCCGAGGGAGACCACGACCGCCTCCGCCCCGTCCCGCCGCAGCATCTCGGCCCCGGCGAAGTCCCCGCCGGAATCCCCACCGGAGTCCCCGCCGGAGTTCCCAGCGGGAGCTCGGAGGTTGTCGCGGGCCAGGGCGCGGGCGAGCTCCTCGGAGTTGGGTTTGACGATCGAGGGGCGGCCGGCGGGGGCGTGCCTGAGCGGCTCGCCGTCGGCGTCCACGATCGCCGGGACGCCCCGCTCGCGGGCCCGGGCCGCGAGCTCGGCGTAGAAGGCGGCGGGCACCCCGCGGGGGAGGCTGCCGGAGATCACGACCGCCCCGGCCCGCCCGAGCAGCGTGTCGTAGTCGCGCAGGAAGCGGCTCAGCTCCTCGTCGGTCACGACCGGTCCGGGCTCGTTGAACAGCGCCGTGCGCCGCGCGGTCCGCTCCGCGCCGGGGGCGGGAGCCGGGCCGGACGGGGCGCCGCCGAGGTCGGAGACGGCCAGGGTGGCGCGTGACTCGGCGGCGATCGGGGTGAGGGCGGCGGGCAGGCCCGCCGCCGCGAGGTCGGCTCCGACGGCGTCACCGGTCGGGCCGCCCGCCAGGCCGGTGACGAGCACGTCCCTGCCCAGGGCGGCCAGCACCCTGGCCACGTTGACCCCCTTGCCGCCCGCTCTCCGGTGCACGGTCCGCACCCGGTTGACGCCGTCCCAGTCGACGCTGTCGGCCACGTAGGTGACGTCGAGGGCCAGGTTCAGTGTGACGGTCAGGACCGTGCCGTGCGGGGCGGGCGAGGAGGTCATGAGGGTTCTGTGATCCAGTTTCCGTGCTTCATGACACCGGCGACCTCCAGGTCGCCGGTGAGCACCACCAGGTCGGCCTGCTTGCCGACGGAGACGGAGCCCAGGCGGTCGGCGAGGCCGAGCACCCGGGCGGGGGTGAGCGAGGCGATCTCGGCCGCCTCCGGCAGCGACAGCCCGACCTCCTGGACGCTGCGCCGGAAGGCGACGTCCATGGTCAGGGTGCTGCCCGCGATGGAGCCGCCCTCGGCCAGCCGGGCGACGCCGTCCACGACGTCGACCTTCATCGGGCCGAGCCCGTAGACGCCGTCGCCCATGCCCGCCGCCGCCATGGCGTCGGTGATCAGCGCGGTCCGGCCGGGGCCCGCGACCTCGTAGGCCAGGCGCATCATCGCCGGGTGCACGTGCACGCCGTCGTTGATCAGCTCGATCGTGACGCGCTCGTCCTCCAGCAGCGCGGCGATCGGGCCGGGGGTGCGGTGGTGCAGCGGCGGCATCGCGTTGTAGAGGTGGGTGGCGACGCTGCCGCCCGCGTCGATGCCCGCGATGGTCTGCTCGTAGGTGGCGTCGCTGTGCCCGAGCGCGGCGATCACGTTGTTCGCGACGGCCTCCCGGATGGTGTCGAGGGCGCCGGGCAGCTCGGTGGCGATGGTGAGCATCCGCACGTGGCCGCGGCCGGCCTTGAGCAGCTCGGCGAACTCCTGCGGGGACGGCTCGCGCAGCAGCGCCGGGTTGTGCGCGCCGCAGCGGGCCTTGGAGATGTAGGGGCCCTCGAAGTGGATCCCGGCCAGCAGGCCGTCCTCGCACAGGTCGGCCAGGGCGGCGGTCGCCCTGGCCAGATCGTCCGGGGCCGCGGTGACCAGGCTGGCCATGAGCGTGGTGGTGCCGTGCCGGGCGTGCAGCGCGGCGACCCGGCTCGCCTCGTCCGGATCGCCGGTGGGGAAGGAGCCGCCAGCCCCGCCGTGGTTGTGGATGTCGACGAAACCCGGCACGACGTATCGGCCCGCGAGGCTGTGGCCCGGCCCGGGGGCGGAGCCCTGGCCCACGTGGGTGATGCGGCCGTCTTCGATGGTGAGCCAGCCTCCGTGGACACCTTCGGGGGTCACGATACGGGCGTCGGCGAGTGTGATGCTCATGGCACTATCCTCTCCGGTCCTGGGGAGGACCGGTCATCAGGAGGAGAGGATCACTGACCTGGTGAGGTGGAGCGGCTCGTCGGGGTCGAGTCCCTGGGCGTGCGCCCGGGCCACGGCCACCCGCTGGACCTTGATGAGCTCGGCCATCGGGTCGAGGGCGCTCTCCAGGAAGGACCCGCCGGTGGCCTCGACCTCACCGCGCAGGCCCTCGGGGGCCTCGCCGAGCATCCAGGTGACCCGGTTGGGCCCGGCGATGCTGATCGGGCCGTGCCGGTATTCCATCGCCGGGTAGGACTCGGTCCACGCCCGGCAGGCCTCGCGCATCTTCAGTCCGGCCTCCACCGCCAGGCCGTAGGCCCAGCCGCGGCCCAGGAAGGTGAACTGCTCGGCGGCGAGCAGCTCGGCCGGGAGCGGGTCGGCGACCGCGCGCTCGGCGTCGGCGATCGCGCCGCTCAGGTCCTCACCGAGGTGGGCGCGGAGCAGGGCGAGCTGGGTGGTGGCGAAGCGGGTCTGCACGACCGACTTCTCGTCGGCGAAGTCGAGCACCACGACCTGGTCGGCGAGCGTCATGACCGGGGTCGCCGGGTCGGCGGTGATCGCGCTGGTCCTCGTGCCGGCACCGCGGAGCAGCTCCAGCACCTCGGTGGTGGTGCCCGACCGGGTCAGCGCGAGCACCCGGTCGTAGGAACGGCCGGCCGGGAACTCGGAGGCGGCGAACGCGTCGGTCTCGCCGTGCCCGGCGCGCTCGCGCAGGACGGCGTACGCCTGGGCGATGAACCAGGAGGTGCCGCAGCCGACGACGGCGACGCGCTCGCCGCGCTGGGGGAGCGCGTCGGCGGACACCTCGCTGACGGCGCGGCGCCAGCAGTCCGGCTGTGACGCGATCTCGGCTTCGGTGTGCGTGGTCACGGCGTGCCTCCCCGAATTTGCTTTGTTGTGAGTGATTTATAGCAGAAATGAGCACAATTGTGCAGAGGTAGGTTTTGATCCCTCGCTGTGTCACCCTGTTCATCGTGAGCCGATATGAGCGCTGGAACGCCATCCTCGAACTGCTCTCGCAGGAGGGGCGCCTGTCGGTGGAGCAGGCGGCCGAGGCGCTCGTCGTCTCAACCGCCACGATCCGGCGTGACTTCGACCAGCTCGCCCAGCAGCAGATGCTCATGCGCACGCGCGGTGGCGCCGTCGCCCAGAGCGTGAGCTACGACCTGCCGCTGCGCTACAAGACGGCGCGGCACGCGGGGGAGAAGCAGCGGATCGCCGAGGCGGCGGCGGGGCTGGTGGTGCCGGGGGCGATCATCGGCATGAACGGCGGCACGACCACCTCGGAGGTGGCGCGGGCGCTGGCCATCCGGGCCGACCCGGAGATCGGTTTCACCATCGTCACCAACGCGCTGAACATCGCCGCCGAGCTGACCGTGCGCCAGCACGTCAAGATCGTGCTGACCGGCGGCGTGGCCAGGCCGCAGTCCTACGAGCTGATCGGCCCGCTGGCGTCGGGGGTGCTGGAGCAGGTCACGCTCGACATCGCGTTCCTGGGGGTGGACGGGATCGACGCCGAGGAGGGCGCGTCGGCCCACCACGAGGGTGAGGCGAGCGTCAACAACCTGCTGATCAGCAGGGCCACCCAGGTCGTGGTGGTCGCCGACACCTCCAAGATCGGTCTGCGTGCCTTCGCCCGCATCTGCCCGCTCGGCGCCATCGGCACGCTGGTCACCGGCGAGGGCCTCTCGGACGAGGCCGCGGCCCGCTTCACCGACGCGGGCGTCAAGGTGATCCGTGCCTGAGCCCGCCCGGTGAAGGGCACCACCGGGCGGCCGGTCCGCCCGTCCCGGGGTTCACCGGACCGTCCGGTGGCACGTCACGCCCGCACCGTGATCGATCCCGGGCGGTCGGTCCCCGGCGCCGGACCACGGCCCCCTGAGGGCTCGGCGCCGTCGGCGATCAGCGCTTCCGGGAGGATCTCCCGATGTCCACCGGGTTGTGGCGTGAATCTGGCCCGCTGTTCCCTACCGGTCAGTAGTGATGCCTAGGGTGGATGGGTAGAGACCTGACGCAAGGTGACAATCCGTACATCAGGGGGATGCAGCATGACGGCGCGAATGGGCACGGCACGGCTCGGTCCCGCCGAGCGGACCGCGGCACTGACGCAGATGGGCGCTCAGGAACTCGACGTGGTGGTGATCGGCGGCGGCGTCGTCGGCGCCGGGGTCGCGCTGGACGCGGCGACCCGCGGACTGAGCGTCGGGCTGCTGGAAGCGCGGGACTTCTCCTCGGGCACCTCGTCCCGATCGTCCAAGCTGATCCACGGTGGCCTGCGCTACCTGGAGCAGCTCAACTTCGACCTGGTCAGGGAGGCGCTGCAGGAGCGTGCCCTGCTGCTGCAGCGGATCGCCCCCCACCTGGTGCGGCCGGTGCCCTTCCTGTTCCCGCTCACGCACATCGGCTGGGAGCGGCCGTACGTCGGGGCCGGCCTGGCGCTGTACGACATGCTGGGCTTCTCCTTCGGCTTCACCCGGGGCGTCCCCGGACACCGTCACCTGTCGCGCCGCAGGGCGCTCCGGCTCGCCCCCTCGCTGCGGCGGACCGCCTTCTCCGGCGCGGTGCAGTACTGGGACGCCCAGGTGGACGACGCCCGCTACGTGATGACCATGCTCCGGACCGCCGCCTCCTACGGGGCGCACGTCGCCTCGCGCGCCCAGGTGGTGGGCTTCCTGCGGGAGGGCGAGCGGGTCACCGGGGTCCGGGTGCGCGACCTGGAGGGCGGGACCGACATGGACGTGCGGGCCCGGCAGGTGGTCAACGCCACGGGCGTGTGGACCGACGACATCCAGGAGCTGGTCGGCGGCCGGGGGCAGATCCACGTCCGCGCGTCCAAGGGCATCCACCTGGTCGTCCCGCGCGACCGCATCCACTCCCTCACCGGGATCATCCTGCGCACCGAGAAGTCGGTGCTGTTCGTGATCCCCTGGGGCCGTCACTGGATCATCGGGACCACCGACACCCGCTGGGACCTGGACCGGGCCCACCCGGCCGCCTCCCGCTCGGACATCGACTACGTCCTGGAGCACGTGAACGAGGTGCTCTCGGTGCCGCTCACCCGCGACGACGTCGAGGGCGTCTACGCCGGGCTGCGCCCGCTGCTGACGGGGGAGTCGGAGGAGACCTCCCAGCTCTCCCGCGAGCACATGGTGGCCCACCCGGTGCCCGGCCTGGTCATGGTGGCCGGCGGGAAGTACACGACCTACCGGGTCATGGCGCGGGACGCGGTGGACGCGGTGGCGCACGGGCTGGACCAGCGGGTCCCGCCGTCGTGCACCGACCGGATCCCGCTGGCCGGGGCGGAGGGATACCAGGCGCTGTGGAACTCCCGCTACCGGCTGGCCCAGTCGTCCGGGCTGCACGTGGCGCGGATCGAGCACCTGCTGCAGCGCTACGGGTCGATGATCGACGAGATTCTCACGCTGATCGAGCAGGATCCGTCGCTGGCCCTCCCGCTGACCGGGGCGGACGACTACCTGCGGGCGGAGATCGTCTACGCGGCCACCCACGAGGGCGCCCGCCACCTGAACGACGTGCTGGCCCGGCGCACGCGCATCTCGATCGAGACCTTCCACCGGGGGCTGGGCGTGGTCGAGGAGGCGGCGCAGCTGCTCGCCGGGCCGCTGGGCTGGGACGACGAGCAGGTCAAGCGTGAAGTGGAGTACTACACCAAGCGGGTCGAGGCCGAGCGGCTCTCCCAGGAGCAGGACACCGACCAAGAGGCCGACGCGATCCGCCTCGGCGCCCCCGACGTCGTCCCGGTCGCCAAGCCCGTCGCCGACCACAGCAACAACGGCAGATGAGCGCGGCCCCCGCCGCGGAGGCGGGGGCCGCGCGAGGCCGTTCCCGGGCGGGACAGGGCCGTTCCCCGTGCGGGGCCGGGCCGTTCCCGGGCGGGCCGGCCCCGGGCAGGACCGGGCTGTTCCCGGACAGGACCGGCTGTTCCCGTGCGGGACAGGGCCGGGCCCTGTCCCGCGGGTCTTCGGGCGCTACTCGAAGGGGATCCAGGCCTGGTCGGCGAGGCCGTTCAGGTCGTTGACCTTCAGCCCCAGGTCGGAGACCGTCCAGAGGCTGTCGCCGATGACGATCGAGCGGCGGATGCCCGGTTCGTAGGCGGCCACGCGGGCGTCGCCGGCCGCCTTGGGCCGGGGGTGGACGATGGTGCCGACCTTGGTGACGGCCGAGTCGTCGATCTTCAGGACGAGCGCGGCGCCGTTGGTCTGCTCGGTGCCGTTCCAGGTGTTCAGCGGCAGGACCGCCGTGCCCGTCCTGGCCCAGTAGAGGAAGGCGTGCGGGTCCCACTCGGCCTCGGAGCCGGAGTCCTTCTGGAACATCTGCGACAGGCGGCGCGGGGCGGCCGGGTCGCTGACGTCGAACAGCGAGACCTGGGTGCCGAGCGTGCGGCCCTTCTCGCTCGCCTCCTGCCCGAGGCCGATCAGCCGCCCGTCGCCGGCCGGGTGCAGGTAGGCGGAGTAGCCAGTGATCTTCAGCTCGCCCGTCTTCCGCGGTGCCGCCGGGTCACGCAGGTCGAGGGTGTAGAGCGGGTCCACCTGCTTGAACGTCACCACATAGCCGACCGGGCCGATGAACCGGACGGAGTAGATCCGCTCGCCGTCCCCCAGGCCGCCGACCTCGCCGACCTTGGCCAGGGTGTCGGCCTTGAGCACGTAGACGGCGCTGGAGCTGTTCTGGCCGGAGGTCGAGGTGGTGGCGACCCGCAGGTACCCCTCATGCTCGGACAGGGAGTACTGGTTGAGCAGCCGGCCGGGCACCTTGCCCGAGGCGACGTAGCGGGGCGCGCCCGGCGCGCTGATGTCGAACCGGTGGACCTCGGTCTCCTCCGGCGGCTCGGCCGGCGTCGTCGCGGTCACGGTGGGGTCGGCCGGCGCCGGGGTGGCGGTGGCCGTGGGGTCGGCCGGGCCGGCGGTGGGGTCGGCCGGGGTGGGCGAGGCCGGGGTGGCGGGGGCGGACGTGGCCGGAGTGGGGTCGGCCGGGGCCGCGGAGGAGTCAGCCGGGGAGGGGGAGACGGTCACCGTCGGCTCCGTCGGCACCGGCTCGACCTGCGGGGCCTGCTCGGTGGCCGGGGCCGTCGGCGCGTCGTCGACCACCGGCGGCTCGATCGGCCGGGGCCACCACCAGCTCGGGTTGCTGGTCACGTACAGGCTGGAGTCGGTGCCGTAGACCGTGTCGCCGTCGGCCGCCACGCTGACCGGGGAGGTCTCCGCGAGCCCCTGGGACAGGTCGAAGCTGTGCACGGTCAGCATCGACGTGCCGCTGTAGTCCGCGGGGTGGCTGACCTGCTCGCACTTGACCGAGCCGGTGGAGGTCGCGCCCTTGGCGTCCGCCGTCTCGAACGTCGGCAGCCACGCCTCGATCGGCGCCTTCTTGATGATGTCCGCGTTCCGGCGGGTCCGCTCGTTCTCCGAGACGTCGGGGCCGTGGTCCGGGAAGTCGATCCGGGGCTGGCTGCGGACCACGATCCGCACCGTCGAGCCGACCAGCCTGGCGTCCACGTGGGAGCCGTCCGGCGTGAACGAGCCCATCACCTCCGGTTTGCCGGACAGGTCGACGAGGACGTAACGCGGTCCCGGGCTCGCCGGCCGCTTGGCCATCGCGCCGAACGGGATGATCCCGCCGCCGGAGAACAGCACCAGCGCCCGGTCCCCGCTGACCAGCAGGTCGGCCGGGGCCCACGCCTGCTCGGCGTCCACCAGCTTGAGCGTGCCGGTGACCTTCCTGGTCGCGGCGTCCACCACCCGCAGCACGCCGCGGTTGACGGTGATCACCCGGTTGCCGTCGGTCTTCACCAGGTCCGGCTCGTCGACCCCGGCCTCGTGCACGTTCGTGGTCGAGTGCTCGGGCGCGGGGACCTTGGCCCGGGCCGTGGCGACATCCGAGCGGCTCTCCATGTACATGATCTGCGGGCCGGCCAGGCCCCACGGCCCGACCCGCTTGGCCGCCGCCGTCCGCAGCCCGGCCAGCATGTCGTCGCAGCCGCTGTAGGAGACCAGCTTGATGTCGCCCAGGTCGACCGGTGTCGTACGGCCCGCGCCGCGTTCCGTCTCTGTCGGGCTGCACGCCGTGGCGAGCAGGGCGGCGGCCAGGGCGACGGCGCCCGCCGTACGGATCGATGTCCTCATGCCCCCTACGACGGATCGACATCATGTCCGGTTCAACCCGTTACCGACCGGTAGCCACAGATGGGCACCCCAGAATATTCTTCGAGCATGGCTGTCACTCTCGGAGCTACCCGGACACTCGACCCAAGCATGATCGAACGCGTCGTCCGGCAGGTGACCTCCAGCGGGAAGACGCAGACGATCACCGCGCCGTTCACCGGCGAGCCCCTCGCCGAACTGCCCGTCTCCACCGCCGAGGACGTCCGCGCCGCCCATGCCAGGGCCCGCGAGGCTCGCGAGGCGTGGGCCGCGCTGCCCGTGCAGGAGCGGATCAAGCCCTTCCTCCGCCTGCACGACGCCATCCTCGACCGGCGCGAGGAGATCCTCGACGTGGTCCAGTGGGAGACCGGCAAGGCCCGCAGGCACGCCTTCGAGGAGGTCCTCGACGTGGCGGGCTGCACGCTCTACTACGTGCGGCGGGCGCCCGGCCTGCTCGCGCCCAGGCGCCGCGCCGGCATCTTCCCCGTCGCGACCAAGACGGTCGAGGTGCGCCAGCCCAAGGGGACCGTGGCGCTGATCTCCCCGTGGAACTACCCGCTCTCGCTCGGCGTCACCGACGTCGTCCCGGCCCTGCTCGCGGGTAACGCCGTGGTCCACAAGCCCGACACCCAGACCGCGCTGTCCACGCTGTGGACGATCGACCTGCTGGTCTCCCTCGGGATGCCCCGGGAGATCTGGCAGGTCGTGCTCGGCGAACCCGCCGAGATCGGCGACGCGCTGATCGACGGCGCCGACTACGTCGCGTTCACCGGCTCGACCCGGGGCGGCCGGAAGATCGCTGAAGCGGCGGCCAGGCGGCTGATCGGCTGCTCCCTGGAGCTCGGCGGCAAGAACCCCATGGTCGTCCTCGACGACGCCGACCTCGACATGGCCGCGCAGGGCGCGCTGCGCGCCTGCTTCACCAACGCCGGGCAGCTGTGCATCTCGATCGAGCGGCTCTACGTGCACGAGGCCGTGCACGACGCGTTCGTGGAGAAGTTCGTCCGCCAGGCCCGCAACATGAAGCTCGGCGCGGGGCTCGACTGGAGCGTGCAGATGGGCTCGCTCACCTCCCAGCGCCAGCTCGACGCGGTCGGCGCCCACGTCGACGACGCCGTCGCGAAGGGAGCCGAGGTCCTCGCCGGGGGCAGGGCCCGCCCCGACGTGGGCCCGCTGTTCTACGAGCCGACGATCCTGGGCAGCGTGGACGAGAGCATGAACCTGTGTCGCGAGGAGACCTTCGGCCCGGTCGTCTCGGTCTACCGGTTCTCGGGTGAGGACGAGGTGGTCGAGAAGGCCAACGACACCGCCTACGGCCTCAACGCCTCCGTCTGGACCCGCGACCTGTCCCGCGGCCGCGCGCTGGCCTCCCGGATCAAGGCCGGGACCGTCAACATCAACGAGGGGTACGGCTCGGCCTACGCCTCCTACGACGCTCCCATGGGCGGGATGAAGTCCTCCGGTCTGGGCCGCCGCCACGGGGCCGAGGGCCTGCTGAAATACACCGAGGTGCAGACCATCTCCAGCCAGGCGTCCTGGATGGGCTTCGAGCCGATCCTCGGCATGACCTACGACAAATACGCCGACACCCTGTCGGGTCTGCTCAAGACCATGAAGAAGTTCCACCTGAAGTGAGGCCCGCGTGGCCGGTGACGGCCGCGCCCCCACCGCTGGTCGCCGGTGACGGCCGTGCCCCCCGCCGGCGGTCGCCGGTGTGGCCGTCACGCCGGTCCGCCGGTGATCGTCACATCTGTCCGCCGGTGGCCGTCATGCGGGTCACGGGGATCGGGGGAGCGGTGAGGGGAGGCGGGCGCCCCACCGCGGTCCGGTACCGCCCGAAGGGAGTCCGCGGATGTTCGACTACGACGTGCTGGTGATCGGCTCGGGGTTCGGCGGGAGCGTCTCGGCGCTGCGGCTGACGGAGAAGGGCTACAAGGTGGCCGTGCTGGAGGCCGGCCGGCGCTTCGACGAGAGCACGCTGCCCCGGACCTCCTGGCGGGTCCGCGACTTCCTGTGGGCGCCGGGGCTCGGCCTGAAGGGCATCCAGCGCATCCACGTGCTGCGCGGCCAGAAGGGCACCGGCGTCATGGTCCTGGCGGGCGCGGGGGTCGGCGGCGGCTCGCTGGTCTACGCCAACACCCTCTACGAGCCCCTCGACCCCTTCTTCCAGGACGCCCAGTGGTCGGGCATCACCGACTGGAAGGCCGAGCTCGGCCCCTACTACGACCAGGCCAAGCGCATGCTGGGCGTGGTGCTCAACCCGACCGTCACCCGCGCCGACGAGGTGATGCGGAAGGTCGCCGACCGGATGGGCGTGGGCGACACCTTCCACCTGGCCCCCGTCGGCGTTTTCTTCGGCGAGCCGGGCGTCGAGGTCGACGACCCCTACTTCGGCGGCGCCGGGCCGCGCCGCCGGGGCTGCACCGAGTGCGGCGAGTGCATGACCGGCTGCCGCCACGGCGCCAAGAACATGCTCGTCAAGAACTACCTCTACCTGGCCGAGAAGGCCGGGGCCAAGGTCCACCCGGAGACCACGGTCACCTCGGTCCGCCCGGTGGAGGGGGGCTACCGGGTCGAGGTGAGCAAGACGGGGGCGCCCTGGCGCCGCCGTACCCTCACGGCGGAGCAGGTGATCTTCGCGGCCGGCACGTACGGCACGCAGCGCCTGCTGCACCGCCTCAAGGCCGAGCGGGTCCTGCCCCGGCTGTCCGACCGGCTCGGCGCTCTGACCAGGACGAACTCCGAGGCGCTGCTCGGGTTCGAGCGATTGTCGATCGAGGGGGAGAAGCTCAACCGCGGCGTGGCGATCACCTCCTCCATCCATCCCGACGCCCACACCCACATCGAGCCCGTCCGCTACGGCGACGGCTCCAACGCGATGGGCATGCTCCGCTCCCTCCTGATCGACGGCGGCGGCGCCCCCCGCTGGCTCAAGTTCCTCGGGGAGGCCGCGCGCCGGCCCCGTCTGGTGCCGAGGCTGTTCGACCACCGCAGGTGGTCGGAGCGCGCGCTCATCGCCCTCGTCATGCAGGCGAAGGACAACTCGATCACCCTGTCGGCACGGAAGGGGGCGTTCGGCTGGAGGCTCCGCTCCAGGAGAGGCCACGGCGACCCCAACCCCACCTGGCTCCCGGCCGGTCACCGGTTCGTCCGGCACGCCGCCGAGGAGATCGGCGGCATGCCGGGCGGCTCCTGGCTCGACCTGTTCGACATCCCCGCCACCGCGCACTTCCTGGGCGGCTGCGCCATCGGCGCCGACCGCGACAGCGGGGTGATCGACGCCTACCACCGCGTCCACGGCCACGAGGGGCTGCACGTCGTCGACGGCTCCGCCGTCTCCGCCAACCCCGGCGTCAACCCCTCCCTGACGATCACCGCCCAGGCCGAGCGCGCCATGGCGCTCTGGCCCAACAGGGGAGAGGCCGACACCCGTCCCGCCCCGGGCTCCCCCTACGTCCGGCTGTCGCCTGTCGCGCCCAGGCACCCGGCCGTCCCCGCCGCCGCTCCCGGCGCGCTCCGCCTGCCCATCGTGGACATCACCTAGCCCGCCGGCCGGGACCGCTCAGCCGACGGGGCGCTGGAGAGGCTGGTGCTCGGTCCTGAAGATGAGCGTCGTCTCCAGGTGCACGATCTCGGGGCGGATCAGGAAGCGGTCCAGGACGAGCCGGTGCAGGTGGTCGGCGTCGGGGACGGCGACGTGGACCAGGAAGTCCTGCGGGCCGGCCACGTGGAAGAGGGCGACGGTCTCGGGCAGGCCGAGCACGAAGGCCCGGAGCGGGTCGACGAGCTGGCTGGTGTGCGGGCGGACCCGCAGGGCGAGCATGGCCTGGAGCGGGCGGCCCAGGGCTGTCGGCTCCGTCTCGGCGCGGAAGGCGGTGATCACCCCGCGCCGGCGCAGGGCGCGCACGCGCTCCAGGGCGGTGGAGGGGGCGACGCCGACGCGCTCGGCGAGGTCCTTGTTGGGCAGGCGCGCATCCTTCTGCAGCTCGGTCAGGATCGCGCGGTCGATCGAATCCAGTGCGGTGTTCATCGAGTTTTCTGCTCCAGAATTCGGCATAGCTGGCGATTTGCCGTAGATTCGATCAGTATCTCGCATGTGATGTGGAACGTTGAAGAGTTCATGCGCGCCGCGACTGTGACCGTCGACGGGCTGGCCACCTACGTGGACGAGAGCCAGCGGGGCCTGCCGCCCGTCCTGCGCCGCCGGCCGCCGCGGGAGCTGGCCGAGCGGCTCGGGCTCGCGCGGTGGATCCGCGAGGGCGGGATGACGCCGGACAGCTACGCGGACTTCCTCGCGGCCTACCTGGACGAGGGGACCCGGCTGCACCACCCCGCCTACCTCGGCCACCAGGTCGCCGCCCCCGACTTCCCGGCCGCGCTCGCCGACTTCGTCCACGGCGCCGCCAACAACCCGATGGCGATCTACGAGATGGGCGCCTCGGCGGCGACCGTCGAGTTCGGGGTCCTGCGCTGGATGCTGGACAAGGTGGGCTTCGGGGAGACGGGTGGCGGGGTGCTCACCCACGGCGGGTCGCTGGCCAACCTCACCGCGCTGCTGGCCGCGCGCGCGGCGGCCGCGCCGGAGGCGTGGACCGAGGGGGTCCCCGCCGACCTCGCCCTGCTCGCGCCGGCATCGTCGCACTACTCGCTCACCCGCGCCGCCGCGATCCTCGGCCTGGGGGAGCGGGCTGTCATGCCGCTGGACGTGGACGAGCTGGGCAGAATCGACGTCGCCCGCCTGCCCGAGGCCCTGGAGCGGGTACGGCGGGCGGGACGGCGGCCGATGGCCCTGGTGGCCAACGCCTGCTCGACGGGGACCGGGCTCTACGACGACCTGCGCGGCGTCGGCGAGTTCTGCGCCGCCAGCGGCGTCTGGTTCCACGTGGACGGCGCCCACGGGGCGTCGGCGCTGCTGGTCGAGGAGCACCGGCACCTGCTCGACGGGATCGAGCTCGCCGACTCCCTGATCTGGGACGCCCACAAGATGCTGCGCACCTCCAGCCTGGCGGCGGCGGTCCTGACCAAGAGAGAGGGCGACCTGGACGCCGCCTTCCAGCAGCGGGCGAGTTACCTGTTCTACGGCGACCAGGGCTTCGACCTGATCGGCAGGACCGTGGAGTGCAGCAAGGCCGAGCTGGGGCTGAAGATCTTCCTCAACCTGGCCTGGCGGGGCGAGCGGGGCCTGGGCGACTACGTCGCGCGGCAGTACGCGACGGCGCACCGTTTCTGGGAGCTGGCCCAGGAGCGGCCCGGCTTCGAGTGCCCCTACGAGCCGGAGAGCAACATCGTCTGTTTCCGGTACGGCACCGCCGACCAGGCGGTGATCCGCGAGGACCTGATGGCGGACGGCGCCTTCCACCTCACCTCGACCGAGGTCGGCGGAGTACGCCACCTCCGGATCACCGTGATGGCCCCCGCCACGGACGACAAGACGCTGGAGCAGCTGCTCGACCTGATCGGCGAGCGGGGCGGTCCGCGCGCCGACCGTCCGTACCCGCCGCGGGATGTCCTGGGATAGCGTCGCGTCCATGACCGAACTCGACAGCCGCCTGCGCGCGGTGTGTGATCTGGCCGTCGCCGACGTCCGCGAGACGGCCGGCCGGCACGAGTACGACGGCCGGATCCAGGATCTCTCGCCCGAGGGCGTGCGCACGGGGCTGGCCGCGCTCGGCGCGGGGGAGGCGCCCGCCGACCCCTACGACACGGCGCACCTGCAGATCTTCGAGGAGGCCGCCCGGGTCCGGTTCGGCGAGCTGGAGCTGCACCGCCGCAGCCCGCTCGACCACCTGAACAACCTCGACCTCGCCGCCTACGACCGCGACTACGCCCCCGAGGCCGAGCGGACCGCCGCCAAGCACGCCCACCTCGCCCGCTGGCCGGAGGCCGTGGAGCACGCCGTCGCCTCGCTCGACCGCCTCAGCGCGCCGGTCGCGACCGCGCTGCTGGGGGCCGTGCGAGGGCTGGCGGCCGGGGTGCCGGCCGACGCGGAGGAGTCCGTGCGCGAGGCGGCGCTCAAGGCGCACACCCGCCTGGTGGAGCACGTCGAGGAGGCCGCGCGCTCCGGCGACCCGGACGCCTCTCTCGGCGCGGAGGGCCTGTCCCTGCTGATGGGCGCGGGCGACGGCCTCCAGGTGGACCTGGGCGCGCTCGCCGCGCGGGCCGACGCCGAACGCGACCGCCTCATGGCGCGGCTCACCGAGGCGTGCGCCGAGCTGGGCTCCGGCGGCCGGCCGCCGCTGGAGGTCGCGCGTGAGCTGGTCAGGCAGCACCCCGGCATCGACGGCGTGATCGACGCGGCCAGGGCCGGCACCGAGCGGGCGATCGCCTTCACCCGCGAGAAGGACCTGGTGCCCTACAACGACGGCGAGTGCCTGGTCGGCCTCGCGCCGGAGTCGCGCCGGTGGGCCATGGCGATGATGAGCTGGTCGGCGCCCGGCGAGCCCGACGGCCCGTCCTGGTATCACATCACCCCGCCCGACCCCTCCTGGCCGGAGCGCGAGATCGAGGAGTGGCTGGAGGTCTTCAGCGAGACCACCCTGCCGGCGATCAACGTGCACGAGGTCGCCCCGGGCCACTTCTCCCACGGCCGGGCGCTGCGGCACGCACCCTCCGAGGTGCGGCGGACGCTGATGTCGATGGCCTTCGCCGAGGGATGGGCGCACTACGCCGAGGAGCTCTGCGTCGAGGAGGGCTACGCGCCCGGCGACCCGCGCTTCGAGATCGGCGTGTGGCTGGAGGCGCTGATCCGGGTGACCCGCCTGGCCTGCGCCGTCGGCGTGCACACCGGCGCGATGACCGTCGAGGAGGGCGCCCGCCGCTTCGAGGCCGACACCCACCTCGCCGGCCCCGCGGCGCTGTCGGAGGCGGCGCGGGCCACCTTCGACCCGACCTACGGCCGCTACACCTGGGGCAAGCTGGAGATCCTCGACCTGCGCGAGCGGGCCAGGGCCGAGTGGGGCGCCGGGTTCACCCTCAAGCGCTTCCACACGGCCATGCTCGGCCTCGGCTCCCCTCCGCTGGGCCTGCTCGGCCACGCGCTCCGCGGCTAGCCGTGCTCACCGGTCCGGGCGCCGCGGGGGCTCCCCCGCGGCGCCCACCGGCCCCGGGCGGCGGGACGGAGCGGGTCTTTGCCCGCGTTTTCCACCTACGCGTAACCGTGCTGACAAGCGCCGATAGACTGGACACACCGCTGTGTTTCCTTTGGGGGTCTTGGTGTCTGAGTTCGACACGGTCCTGGTCGTCGACTTCGGTGCGCAGTACGCGCAGCTCATCGCGCGACGAGTGCGTGAATGCCACGTCTACTCCGAGATCGTCCCTTCGACGATGCCGGTGGAGGAGATGATGGCCAAGAAGCCCAAGGCCATCATCCTGTCCGGTGGTCCCTCGTCCGTATACGCCGAAGGCGCCCCCGCCGCGCCCGCCGGCCTGTTCGAGACCGGGGTGCCGACCTTCGGGATCTGTTACGGCTTCCAGGCCATGGCCCAGGCCCTCGGCGGCCAGGTGGCCCGGACGGGCGTCGCGGAATACGGCGGGACCCAGCTGGACGTGGTCCAGGAGGGCGTCCTGTTCGCGGGGCTGCCCGTCAAGCAGTCGGTCTGGATGTCCCACGGCGACAGCGTCGCCGCCGCCCCCGAGGACTTCCTCGTCACCGCCGCGACCGCCGAGACGCCGGTCGCCGCCTTCGAGCACCCCGGCAAGGGCCTGTACGGCGTGCAGTTCCACCCCGAGGTCCTCCACTCCGAGCACGGCCAGGCCGTGCTGAAGCACTTCCTCGACGCGGCGGGCTGCCGCCCGTCCTGGACGATGCTCAACATCGTCGAGGACGCCGTCGAGGCGGTCCGCGCCCAGATCGGCCCGGAGGGCCGCGCCATCTGCGCGCTGTCCGGCGGGGTGGACTCCGCGGTCGCGGCGGCCATGGTGCAGCGCGCCATCGGCGACCGTCTGACCTGCGTGTTCGTCGACCACGGGCTGCTGCGCAAGGGTGAGGCCGAGCAGGTCGAGCGGGACTTCGTGGCCGTCACCGGCGTCAAGCTCCGCGTGGTGGACGCCCAGGAGCGCTTCCTCAAGGCGCTCGACGGGGTCACCGACCCGGAGGAGAAGCGCAAGATCATCGGTCGCGAGTTCATCCGGGTCTTCGAGGACGAGCAGCGCGCCATCATCGCCGACGGCCCGGTCGACTTCCTCGTGCAGGGCACCCTCTACCCCGACGTGGTCGAGTCCGGCGGCGGCACCGGCACCGCCAACATCAAGTCGCACCACAACGTCGGCGGCCTCCCCGACGACCTGCAGTTCTCGCTGGTGGAGCCGTTGCGCGCGCTGTTCAAGGACGAGGTCCGCCGGGCGGGCGAGGAGCTCGGCCTGCCCGCCGCGATGGTCTGGCGCCAGCCGTTCCCCGGTCCGGGCCTGGGCATCCGCATCGTCGGCGCGGTCACCCGCGACCGCCTGGAGATCCTCCGCGAGGCCGACGCCATCGCCCGTGAGGAGCTCTCCCGCGCCGGTCTCGACCGCGACATCTGGCAGTGCCCGGTCGTCCTGCTCGCCGATGTCCGCTCGGTGGGCGTCCAGGGCGACGGCCGCACCTACGGCCACCCGATCGTCCTGCGCCCGGTCTCCAGCGAGGACGCCATGACCGCCGACTGGTCCCGTGTCCCCTACGACGTGCTCGCCCGCATCTCCACCCGGATCACCAACGAGGTCCGCGAGGTCAACCGTGTGGTGCTCGACGTGACGAGCAAGCCGCCGGGCACCATCGAGTGGGAGTAGGACATACGGCGCGGCCCCCGGAGATCCCTCTCCGGGGGCCGCGCCGTTCCTCCCGTCCTCACCGGGCCTTGCGGAGGCCGAGATACTGCAGGGCGGCGAAGCCGCCGACGGTGGCCGCCTGCATGAGGACCCAGGTGGCGCCGAGGGCCGTGACCTCCAGGCCGCCGAGGGCCAGTTCGGCGACGCTGACCACGCTCCACAGGGCGTTGAGGGTGACGGCCGCCAGGACCGCGGCCCGGTTGACCGCGGCCGGCATCGAGATCAGCCAGACCGCGACGCCGTAGACGGTCAGGAAGGCGCCGATGCCGTACTGGAGGGAGACCGGCAGCCCGAGCAGGTCGTTGATCGGAGCGGCCAGGGCGAGATAGGCCAGGCCGTTGACAGTGGTGACGACGGCGTCCAGACGCAGGGCCAGGCGGACGAGCCGGTGGGGGTCGGTGACGGGGCGGGCGGCGACGGCGGTCATCTCGGAAACAGCCTTTCCTGGTGGGAGGACGGGGTCGGGGGGTGCGGGGCCGGCCGTCAGAGGGCGGCGGGGACCTGGTCGAGGAAGCCGTGGACGGTCTGGATGCGGCCGTCCTCGGTCAGGACCGCGACGTCGAAGCCGATCACGATGGCCTCGCCGCCCTCGGGGCCGAGGTTCCAGGTGAAGCGGGCCACGTCGTGGTGGGCGTCGACGTCGCCGCCGAGGGTGAAGACCAGGCCGGGGAACTGCTGCTGGACGGCGGCGATGGTGGCGTCGATGGCGTCGCGGCCGGTGGCGTCGACCAGGGGGTCGACGTAGCGGGCGTCCTCGGCCCAGATGGCGTCGATCTCCGCGCGGCGCTCGGCGGCGTCGGTGATGTTCCAGGTGGCCAGGTAGCGCTCGACCAGCTTGGCGGTGTCGTTCATGTCGTCCGTCTCCTTGCTCTGTCTGCTCTGTCCGCGTTTCCTGCGGTTGTTCTCGCAGGTCATTAAGTTACGGAGATCGGCCGGGCGCGGAATCCGTCATCCACCGGTACTTACCGGGCCTCCTGCGGACCGGCTTAGGTAGGTCCGGGGCCGGCTTAGGTAGGTCCAGGACCGGCTTAGGTAGGCGCCGGGATTACGGGCTGTCCGCGTGAGCGTGAGATGGGCGGCCGTATCGGCGTAGATGGCTATCCGACCAGTTTCAGCACTTCTGTCCAGGTAAGTTGGGGCAGGTGCCGCCAACAGACGCCGATGTCAGACCCTCCGCCGCACCCGCCGCCCGGCTGGCCTGGCTGGACGCGCTGCGCGGGCTCGCCGCCGTCGCGGTGCTGCTGGAACACCTGCTGCCCTGGTTCATGCCTCAGCTCCGGCCGTACTGGTTCAACCTCGGCATGTACGGCGTGCTGGTCTTCTTCCTGGTCAGCGGCTACATCATCCCGGTCTCGCTGGAGGGGCGCGGTGACGTCCGCGCCTTCTGGATCAGCCGGCTCTTCCGGCTCTACCCGGTCTACCTGCTGGTCGCGGCCGCAGTCCTGATCATGGCCTTCTGGGTCCCGGTCCGCGAGCAGGTGCCCCGCGGCCTGTCGTCGGTCTCGGCGCATCTCACGATGCTGCTGGACGTGGTCCACCTGGGCGGGCTGGCCGACACCATGTGGACGCTCTCCTACGAGATGGTGTTCTACCTGCTGGTCACCGCGCTGTTCGTGCGCGGCCTGCACCGCCGGAGCGGGACCTTCGCCGTGGCGGCCGGCGCCGTGGCGGTCGCCGCCGGGCTGGCGCTGACCGCGCCGCCGCTGGCGGGCCCCTGGCCCGCCTACGTCTCCGGCGCGCTCTTCCTGGTGGGAATGATCTGCCTGATCAGCGGCCGGTTCCGGACCGTCGCCGCCTACGTCCTCGGCGGGATGGCCGTGGTGCTGCTGCTCCTGGGCAGCTTCGTGCCCTGGCTCGGGGCGGCGATCCTCGCGGTGATGTTCACCGGGACCGCGATCCGCCGCTGGGAGCAGGGCGCGGGCGGGCTCCGGCCGGTGGCCGCCGCGACCGTCCTGGTGGCGCTGGCCCCGGTCTGGTCGGACCAGGCGGGCTGGTGGTGGGTCCAGCCGGGTGTGTGGTTCACCACGATGGCGCTGGCGGGGGCGACGTTCGCGGGCGCGATGGCCCTGCGCCACCGCCGCCTGCCCCGGTCCCTCGTCGGGCTGGGCCTGATCAGCTACTCGCTCTACCTCCTGCACCACCCGCTGCTGAGGCTCGTGCACGTCGCCGTCGGGGACGTGCGGGCCATGCAGCCGGTGGTGCAGGTGTCGCTGTCGGCGGGTTTCGTCGCCGTGGTGATCGGCCTGAGCTGGCTCACCTACCGCTACGTCGAGCTGCCGATGCAGCGGCTGGGCAGGCGGCTGGCTCAGAGGCCGTCGACGGGCGACTCGGCGCTCTCGGCGTCCTCGGCGGGAGTGTCCGCCGTCAGCCCCTCGTCCTTCTCGCTGCCGACCGGGTAGATGTCGGCGGCCTGAAGGTCCTTCGCGCCGCGCAGCGAGGAGACCGCGACGACGTGGTAGCCCTGCTTCTGCAGCGCGGTCAGCAGCTTGGGCATCACCTTGACGGTCTGCTCGACCCAGTCGTGCATGAGGATGACGCCGTCACGCTTGGCGTTCTTGAGGACCTCGTCGTAGATGGCCTTCTCGTTCCTGGTCGCCCAGTCGCGGGAGCCGCCGTTCCACAGCACGAGCGGCATGCCCATCTCCGCCGCGACCGTCTTGACCCGGTCGTCCATCTCGCCGTACGGCGGGCGGATCATGGTCGGCGACTTGCCGGTGACCTGCTTGACGAGCTCCTGGGTCTTGGTCAGCTCCTCGCGGATCTTGTCCTCCGACACCTCACGCAGGTGCGGGTGGGTGTAGCTGTGGTTGCCGAGGTCGTGGCCCTCGACGGCCATCCGCTTGGCGAAGGCCGGGCGGGACTTCACGTACTGGCCCTCAAGGAAGAACGTGGCCTTGGACTTGTACTTCTTGAGGGTGTCGAGCAGCTTGTCGGCGTACTTGCCCGGGCCGTCGTCGAAGGTCAGCGCGATGCACTTGACCTTCGCGCAGTCCACCGGCGCGACCTTGGCGGCGGACTTGGCCTTGTCCGACGCCGTGGCCTTGGCCGTGGTGGTGGCCGTGGTCGTGGTGGCCGCGCCGGCGGCCTTGGGCTGGTCCGCGCTCCAGGCGGTGGTCGGCGCGGCTATCAGGGCCAGCGCGCAGGGGACGGCCAGCAGCATTCGAGCGGGAGGCTTCATGAGGGGAGCTCCGGGTGATACGAGAGTTGCGGGCGGGACAGAAAAAAGCATCTTATCCGGACACTTCGCCCAAACGATGGGGGATCGATCGGCTGCCAGCTGATGTTCAGGCTTCTACCAGCCGGCACTCAGGAAGAGCCGTCTCCCCGGGTGCCGTTAAAGGCTCGGTAAGAGCACGGTGCGCGGAAGGCGGATCGCGGGGGCCGGTCCCGTCCCCGGAAAGATCATTGTAGCCGGGGCGCGGGTGCCGCCCGGGGCCGGCACGGCCGTGCGCGACGGGCGGTGGATCATGGACGCGGCGACACTGGTCGCGGGCGCGGAGCAGGTCGAGGGGGCGCCGGCAGCGCCGCGGCGCGGACCGCGGTCACGGCCGTGGAGACGGTGGCTCACGGTGCTCCCGGGCGTGGTCGCCGGCCTGGTGACCGCCGGGACGCTGCTGGCCCACGCCACCCCGGCCAGGGCGATCGGCCTCTTTGCGATCTACGTCGCGCTCTGCCTCACCCTCCCGGGGACCCTGCTCTGGCGGGCTCTCACCCGGCTGCCGTCCCCGCCGGCCGTCGACCTCGCCGCCGGCACGGCGCTGGGGTACGCGCTGGAGATCCCGCTCTACCTGGCGGCCCGCGCCGCGGGCCGGCCCGGGCTGGTCGTGCTCGGCCCGCTGGCGGTGATCGTGGTCTTCCTCGTCCGTCCCCGCCTGCGCCGGCACTGGCGCTCCACCGCGGCGGCGCGGGTCCCCGCCGGGGCCGCGGCCGCCATGGCCGGGGTGTTCTGCTTCCTCGTCGTCTCCGGCGCCCTCACCTTCTTCGGCGCCAACGGTCCCCGGTGGCCGGGGAACGCCGCCCCGCACGTCGACATGCCCTTCCACCTCGCACTCGTCGCGGAGCTGCGCAACCACCTGCCGCCGACCGTCCCCCACGTGCTGGGCGAGCCGCTGTCCTACCACTGGTTCGTCTACGCGGACATGGCCGCCGCGAGCTGGGTGACGGGGATCGAGGCCCAGACGATCCTGTACCGCCTCGCGATCCTGCCCATGGTGGCGGTCTCCGTCGTGCTCCTCCCGGCCACGGCCCTCATGGTCACCGGCAGGTGGCGGGCCGGCGTCCTGGGACTCCTCATCACCTACTTCGCCGGCCCGCTGAACCCGTACTCCAGGTCGGCGGAGGACTTCCCCGGCGGCCCGCTGGACGCGGTCCTGGCCTGGTCGAGCCCCACCCACACCTTCGGCGCCGCGATCTTTGCCGCTCTCGCCCTGCTGGTGGCCGCCCTGCTGCGGGAGCGGGCGCCGGGGAAGGCGATCTTCGTGCCGGTGGCCGCGCTGCTCGCCGCCCTGACCGGGGCGAAGGCCACCTACCTCCCGCTGCTGGCCGCGGGCGTCTGCCTGCTCGCCGCGGTGGACCGGGTGCGGTCGAGACGGGTGGACCGCACCCTCGTGACACTCGGCCTGCTCACCCTCGCGGCACTGGCGTTCGCCCAGGCGGTCATCTTCGGCGGGGCGTCCCAGGGGTTGGGGCCGCGGCCGTTCTCCACGGCGGTCAGAACCCTCGGGAAGATCGTCTCCGGGGTGGACGTGAACGGCCCGTGGGCCGTCCCCGCCGCGCTCTCCCTGATCTTCCTGCTGGCCTGGGCCGTCATCTGGGCGGGTGTCTTCGGCCCCCGGCCCGCTCCCGGCTCCGGGGCGGACCGGACGTTGACGCTGTTCCTCGGGATCGGGCTGGGCGGCGTCGCCGCCGTGACGCTGCTCGGGCACCCAGGCCTGAGCCAGTTCTACTTCCTCAGAGCGGCCCGGCCCTACCTGTCGATCGTCGCCGCGGCGGGCGTCCTGGCCGCCCTCGCCACGGTCCCCCGGCGCCTGCGCGCCCTGGTGGCCGGCGCCTGCGTGGTGGCCGGCGGGGCGACGGCGGGGGCGGTCCGGGCGGCGGTACCGGAGTCGCCGCCCGACCTCGCGGCCCTCGGCGGCGTGGGGTTCGCCGTCGCCCTGGCCCTGCCCTGGGTCCTGCTGTGCACGGTGCCGGCCGCCGCCCTGTTCCTGCTGCGGCGGGCGGAGTGGAGGCGGGCGGCCGTGATCCTGGTGATCGCGGGCTTCTCCGTGCCGTCGGTGGTCCAGTCGACGGCCAGGGCCCTGTCCCCGGAGCCCGCACCGCGGCGGTGGGAGATGCCCCGGGCCGGCCTGGAGGCCGCGCGGTGGCTGCGCGACCACTCGGGCGTCGACGACGTGGTGGCGACCAACGCCCACTGCCGGTTCAGCTCCACGTACTCGTCCTGCGACAACCGGCATTTCTGGATATCTGCCTACACCGAGCGCCGGATCCTCGTCGAGGGATGGGGCTACACGCCCCGGACCATGAGGTCGCTGACCGACGTCGACCGGCAGACCATGCCGCTGCTGCCCTTCTGGGACAGCGGACTGCTGGCGGCCAACGACGCCGTCTTCACCGCCCCCACCGCCCAGGCGGTCGGCTCGCTCAGGGAGAGGTACGGCGTGCGCTGGCTGCTGGTCGACGGCAGGCGTCCGGCGGTCTCACCGGACCTGGGGCGCTTCGCCGAGCTCCGTCACGAGAAGGGGCGTTTCGCGGTCTACGAGATAACCGCCGGAACACCGGACGGGCCATGGTCTCCCACGCGCCCGTTTGATTACAGTACGCTTTCGCGGCGACGCCCAGAGTAACTTCGGCGCCTGCCGTGACCGGAGGGCTTGCCGCGACCGAAAGGGTGATACCGGTGCAAGATCAT
The DNA here is from genome assembly GCF_030811595.1 of Streptosporangium brasiliense. Classification (NCBI taxonomy): domain Bacteria; kingdom Bacillati; phylum Actinomycetota; class Actinomycetes; order Streptosporangiales; family Streptosporangiaceae; genus Streptosporangium; species Streptosporangium brasiliense. Next base: position 574,880 of record NZ_JAUSRB010000002.1, on the reverse strand, counting down.
ATCGACGCGCGGATCAGGGCATTCATCGAACCCCGCTTCCCCGGCCGGAGCTGGGGCGATGACGACGACATCTTCGCCCTGGGGTTCGTCGACTCGATGTTCGCCATGGAGGTGGTGGTGTTCGTCGAGCGGACCTTCGCGGTGACGGTGCCCAACGAGGAGCTCCACATGGACAACTTCCGCAGTGTCCGGTCCATGGCGGCGCTGGTGCGGCGGATCTCGGCCGCCCCGCGGACGGGGGGCGTGCCCGCATGACCGCGAGCGTCGACCGGCCGGGCCCGGTCAAGTGCCTCGTCTGGGACCTGGACGACACGTTGTGGGACGGTGTCCTGCTGGAGGACCGGGAGGTCACGCTCCGACCCGGGGTCGCGGAGGTCATCCGGGTGCTCGACGAACGGGGGATCCTGCAGTCGATCGCCAGCAAGAACCACAGCGAGACCGCCATCGAGCAGCTGGAGCGGTTCGGCCTGCGCGACTACTTCCTCGTCCCCCAGATCTGCTGGAGCCCGAAGTCCGAGTCCGTGGCGGCCATCGCGGAGTCCCTGAACATCGGGATCGACACGCTGGCCCTCATCGACGACCAGTCGTTCGAGCGGGAGGAGGTCGCCTTCAGCCATCCCGGGGTGCTCTGCCTGGACGCCGGCGACGTGTCGAGGATCCCGGAGATGCCGGTCTTCACGCCGAGGTTCGTCACCGACGACTCCCGCAACCGGCGCTCGATGTATCTGGGGGCGGAGCTCAGGGACGCCGCCGAGCGCGAGTTCGGCGGGACCAGCGACGACTTCCTGGCCACGCTCGACATGACCTTCACGATCTCCACGGCGGGCGAGGCGGACCTCCGGCGCGCCGAGGAGCTCAGCGTCCGGACCAACCAGCTCAACTCCACCGGGATCACCTACTCCTACGAGGAACTGCGCGGATTCGCGCGGTCCCCCGGCCACCTGCTGCTGGTGGCCGGCCTGGAGGACAGGTTCGGCTCCTACGGGAAGATCGGCCTTGGCCTGGTCGAGCGCGGGGCCGAGATCTGGACGCTCAAGCTGCTGCTCATGTCCTGCCGGGTGATGTCCCGGGGCGTCGGGACGGTCCTGCTGAACCACATCATGCGGTTGGCGCGGGAGGCCGGCGTGCGGCTCCAGGCGGAGTTCCTGCCCAACGACCGTAACCGGGTGATGTTCGTGACCTACCGCTTCGCGGGCTTCCAGGAGGTGGGGACCCGGGGCGACCTCCAGATCCTGGAGTCCGACCTCAGCCGCATCCAGGACCCTCCCGCCTACCTCACGGTGCGGACCGGCTGACCGCCATGCTCAGGAGAGCGCTCGGGCGCGAGAGCGAGATGATCCGGCGGTGGCGCAACCATCCCCGCGTGCGGGGGGTCAGCTTCACCGCCCACGAGATCGGCCAGGAGGAACACCGCAGGTGGTGGACGGCGACGATGGCGGACACCACGCGCCGGATCCTCGTCTACGAGCACGACGGCGTGCCCAGCGGGGTGGTGAACCTCTTCGACCACGACGTCCGGGCGCGGACGGCCGGGTGGGGCTTCTACCTCGACGTCGACGGGCTCGGCGAGCGCGGTGAGCTCCTCGCCGCCTGGATGCGGATCGAGGGCGAGGCCGTCGAATACGCCTTCGCCGAGCTGGGGATCAGCACGTTGCGCGGGGAGGTCCTGGTCCGCAACGAGGCGGTCCGGACCCTGCACCGCCGCTACGGCTTCGCCGAGGTGGGCACCTACACGCGCGAGGTGGACGGGGTCGAGGAGCCCGTCGTCGTCATGGAGCTGGCGCGGTGACCCCGGCGCGGTGTCCACGGTCACGGCGATGATCGCGGTCATGGCCACGGGCATGGTGGTGTCCACCGTCATGACGGTGATCATTGCTGCGGCTGCGGCTGCGGCTGCGGCTGCGGCTGCGGCTGCGGCACGGCGGTGATCGCGGTCATGGTTGCGGGCATGGTGGTGTCCACGGTCATGACGGTGATCGTGGCCGCGGCTGCGGCACGGCGATGTCCACCGTCACGGACACGGCGGGGAGCCGTCACCGTGACGGCAGGCCGCCGGCGGCCGAAGCCGTCACGGTGAGAGCGGGGCGTCGACCGCCGGGGCGGTCACAGCGGGGACAGGCCGCCGGCGGCCGGGGTCGTCACTGTGAGAGCAGGACGTCGGCGGCCGGGGTCGTCATGATGAGAGCAGGACGTCGGCGGTTGAAGCCGTCACGGTGAGAGCAGGACGTCGGCGACCCTCACCCGGCCCTCGCCGTCGACCAGCTCGGGCCCGCGCGCGCCGAGCCGCCGGCGGACCTGCGGGCCGGTGAGCAGCTCCCGCAGGTGCGCGCGGGCCGGACCGTCCAAGCGGGCCGGACCGTCCAAGCGGGCCGGGGCGTCGAGGCGGCCGAGCCCGGCGGCCAGCCCGCGCGAGATCACCTCCCGGTAGCCGGGCCACTGGTTGTCGGCCACCCAGCCGAGCGCGGTGGCCTTGCCCAGGTAGAGAAGCTCCCACACGCTGCTGCCGGCCGCCGTGACGACGAGGTCGGCCGCCGAGATCAGGCCGGGGAGATCGTCGGTGGGAGGGATGCCCCGGATCACCTGGCCCGCCGCCGGCCGGAGGTGGTCCAGCACCCCCTCGCGCGGAGTGACGACCGTCGCCTGGAACGGCACGCCCGTCGCGATGAGCTCACCCGTCACGAGGGGGGCCGCCCCGGCCGCGTCGGTGCCCCCGAAGAAACACAGCACCCGAGGCGGTCCCCCGGGCTCGGCCGCCCTCCGGGATTCGATCGCCTCCACCGGCCCGGCGGGATTCCCCGGCTCGATCGCGTTTCCGGGCTCGGCCGGTCTCCCGGGCTCGGCCGGCCTCCGAGATCCGGCCGGGTCTCCGGATCGGGCCGACCTTCGGGATTCGATCGCCTCCAGAGGCCCGGTGGGATTCCCGGGCTCGATCGCATCCTCGGGGCCGGCCGGGTCCCCGGGCTCGGGTGGCACTTGCCGGCGCAGCCGCCGTACGTCGTCGCGGAGGAGGGCGTAGCGCACCCCAGCGAGCCGGATCGATCCGGCGGGAGTGCCGCCGCGCCGGCGCTCGGCGCCGAGATTCTGGTCCAGGTAGATGTCGGCGTCCTGGCCGCGTTCGTCGCCGTCGACCACGGCCAGCACCCTGACCCCGGCCTCGCGCAGCGCCCCCGAGCAGCGGGGGTCGAGGTCGTAGGAGTCGATGACCACGGCGTCGAGCGCGAGGCGGCGGGCGGCCCCGACCATGGCGGCCACGCCGTCCGGCCCGGGGAGCAGCCGCAGGCCGCGCCGGGCGAGCTGCCCGCCGGCCCAGTCGAGCCCGCCCAGGTCGCCGAGGACGACGACCTCCACCCGCCGCCCGCGCAGCTCCTCGGCGAGGGCCAGGCAGCGCATCAGGTGGCCGACGCCCCGGGCGGCGCCGGCGTCGCACCGGATCCCGACGCGTCTCACGCCTGTTCCAGGGACTTCTGCCGCACGCCGGCGTTGAGCGCCACGACCTCCGGCCGCTCCCTCAGCCACCCGACCAGGGTCCGCAGCGGCACCGGTCCGTCCCCGAAGTGGTCGACGACCGTCTTGATCAGCTCCCAGTCCTCCGCGGTGTCGAGCGTGAGGCGCAGGTCGGCGTCGCCCGGGGGGAACATGAGGCCGGCGATCCGGAAGCGCTCGGCGTGCGTGTAGACGTATGAGGTCACGTGGGTGCGGTGGTGGCCGGTGGCCGCCGCGTCGAGGCTCCGGAGCGCCTCCGCAGAGATGATCTCCACGTCCAGGCCCCTGGGCAGGGTCCTGGGCTGGGGGCTGGTGCTCAGGTAGTCGAGCGTGGGCGTGGCCCGCCAGGTGCCCGCCGCCATCGCGATGATCTCCGGGTCGAGCAGCGGGCAGTCGGCCGTCAGGCGCATGACGGCCTCGCACTCCAGCCGGTCGAGGACGCCGAGGAAGCGGGTCAGCACGTCGTCCACCGGACCGCGGTGCCAGGGGACCCCGAGCCGCTCGCACTCCGCGACGACGGCGTCGTCGGCGGGCTCGGCGGTGGTGGCCACCACGAGGTCGTCGAGGACGCCGCCGCACGAGGCGGCGCGCACGACCCGCTCCAGGACGGTGCGCCCGCCCAGCCTCCGCAGGACCTTCCCCGGCAGGCGGGTGGACCCCATGCGGGCCTGAATGACTCCGGCGATGTGAACGGCCAAAACATTTCCTAACTCGGTTGGGCGGTGATGATGCTGCGTTATGCTACGAGCTTGTCACTGAATGACTACCGTAAGTTACGGAAGTCTTGTATGGGGGGACTCGGGTGGGCGAGCTTGAAGGATCATCGATCCTTGTCACCGGGGCGACAGGATCATTCGGAAAGGCTTTCATCCGGCACGTGCTCGACCATCACGACCCGCGCCGGGTGGTCGTGTTCTCGCGGGACGAGCTGAAGCAGTACGAAATCCGGCAACTGTTCGCCGACGACTCCAGGCTCCGCTGGTTCATCGGTGACGTGCGCGATCGTAGCCGTCTGACCCGCGCCATGCACGGCGTCGAGCATGTCGTGCACGCGGCCGCGCTCAAACAGGTCGACACGGCCGAATACAACCCGTTCGAATATGTTCTGACCAATGTCAGCGGTTCCCAGAATGTCGTCGAGGCGGCCATCGACTGCGGTGTCCGTAAAGTGATCGCGCTTTCGACGGACAAAGCCTCCAGCCCTATCAATCTTTATGGGGCGACCAAGCTGGTAGCGGACAAACTGCTGGTATCGGCTAATCACTACGCTTCCAACCATGTGACCCGGTTCGCCGTGGTCAGATACGGAAACGTGATGGGCAGCCGCGGCTCGGTGATCCCTTTCTTCCAGAAGCTGGCGGCCGAGGGCGCCAGCCTGCCGATCACCGACAAGCGGATGACCCGCTTCTGGATCACCCTGGAGCAGGCCGTCCGTTTCGTGGTCGACTCCTTCGACCTGATGCAGGGGGGCGAGCTCTACGTCCCGCGCATCCCCAGCATGCGGATCATGGACCTGGCCGAGGCCGTCGCCCCGGGCGCCGCGATGCACGAGGTCGGCATCCGCCCGGGGGAGAAGCTCCACGAGGAGATGATCGCCGCCGACGACAGCCGCAGGACGATCCGGCTCGCCACCCGCTACGTGGTGCAGCCCACCATCGCGACCTGGGGATACGTCCCGCCGCCCGGCGGTCAGGGCGTCCCCGAGGGGTTCTCCTACCGCTCCGACACCAACGACCAGTGGCTGTCGGCCGAGGACATCCGCGAGCTGCTCGCGGTGAGGGCCTGATGCTTCCGTACGGTAGACAGTCGATCGACGAGCGTGACATCGAAGGTGTCCTTAGCGTCCTGGAGGGAGACTGGCTGACCACCGGTCCGGCCGTCGCCGCGTTCGAGGCGGAGCTCGCGGCCTGGACCGGAGGCGTGCCGTGCGTGTCGGTGACCTCGGGCACCGCGGCGCTGCACACGGCCTACGCGGCCGCGGGCGTCGGCGCGGGGGACGAGGTGGTCACCTCGCCGATCACCTTCGTCGCCACCGCGGCCACGGCCGTGATGCTCGGCGCCCGCGTCGTCTTCGCCGACGTGGAGGAGGACACCGCCAACCTCGACCCGGCGGCCGTGGCGGCGGCGGCCGGCCCGCGCACGCGGGTGGTCACGGCCGTCGACTACGCCGGCCACCCGGCCGAGTACGACACGCTGCGCGAGGTCGCCTCGCGGGCCGGGGCACTGGTCGTGGGCGACGCCGCCCACTCCGTCGGGTCGCGCTATCGCGACCGGCCGGTGGGCACGCTCGCCGACCTGACGACCTTCTCCTTCTTCCCCACCAAGACGATCACGACGGCCGAGGGCGGCGCCGTCGCCACGGCCGACGAGGAGCTTCTCCGCCGTGCCCGGCGCTTCAGGAACCACGGGCTGGTCAGGGAGGCGGAGGAGCAGCGCGAGCTGGGCGAGGGCGGCTGGCATCAGGAGGTCCACGAGTTCGGCCTGAACTACCGCCTGCCCGACGTCCTGTGCGCCCTCGGCATCAGCCAAGTACGGCGGCTGGGCGAGTTCAAGGCGCGGCGGGCCCGGCTCGTCGCCCGCTACAACGGCGCCCTGGCCGGTCTGGCCGGGCTGCGGCTGCCCGCCTGCCGTCCCCATGTCGACCCCGCCTGGCACCTGTACGCCGTGGGGATCCCCGACGGGCGGCGGCGCGAGGTCTACGAGCGGATGCGGGAGGCCGGCATCGGCGTCCAGGTGAACTACCTGCCCGCCTACTGGCACCCCGCCTTCGCAGACATGGGCTACCGGCGCGGCATGTGCCCGGTCGCCGAGGAGTTCTACGCGCGGCAGCTGTCGCTGCCCCTGTTCCCCGGCCTCACCGACTCGGAGCAGGACCGGGTCATCGGAGCTCTCCACGCGATTCTCGGCTGAGCGGAGAAACGATGCACCACACGAACCACTTCTACGGGCACGCCCATGTCTTCGCCCGGTTCTGCGGGCTCGACGGGCGCAGGCCGCCGCGCATCAACGGCTACCTCCAGCACGGCTGGAACGCCCTGGACGGGTTCGGCCCCCGTGAGAAATACGTCCCGGTGACGCCGAAGTTCGTCTGGTCCGACGCGATGCGCCGCCGGGGCTGGGCACGGGGGCGCCGCGACTACTACCCGATCGGCGCGCCGTGGCTCTACCTGACGCAGCTGGAGCCGGCCGGGCCGCAGGAGCCGCGGGAGGGCACGATCTGGTATCCCTTCCACGGCTGGGAGCGCCAGCACGTGGACGGGGACCACCGGCGCCTGATCGACGAGATCCGCGAGGTCGAGCAGGGGCCGGTCACCGTCTGCCTCTACTGGCTGGAGTTCGGCGAGCCCGCCGTCCGGGACCTCTACGAACGGGCGGGCTTCCGGGTGATCAGCCACGGGGCCCGGGGCTGGATGAAGAAGGGGACCGATCCGCGCTTCCCCTACCGGCAGCTCGCCGAGCTCCGCCGGCACCGGCGGGTGGCGTCCAACCGGCTGAGCACCGCCGTCTTCCACGGCATCGCGGCCGGGTGCGAGCCGGCCGTCTACGGCGACCCCATGGTCCTGGCCGGGGAGGACCCGATGCACGGCGGGGTCGCGCGGATCCGGCGGCTGTGGCCGGAGCTCCACGGCGCCGAGGTCGATCTCGCCACCGCGCGGCAGATCGCCGGACAGGAGCTGGGGGCCGGATGTCTGGCGTCCCCCGAAGAGATCAGAACAGTTTTCGGATGGTCGGGGGAGACCAATGACCTGTGACGACGCCGCGGCCCGCGTACATCTCATCGGGGGCGAGATGCTTGAGTGGTCCGACGCCGCGGGCGCCGGGGCCGACGGGGCCGGAGTGCTCGGCGAGCTGCTGCACCCGCTCCTTCCCGGCGGCGCGCGGGTCCTGGTCGCGGGGCCGCACCCCGCCGGCCTCTTCGAGGATCCGGCCGTCGCCGCGTGCGAGCCGAGCGTGCTGGTGCGCTCCTACTCCGACGCCTGCCGCCTGGCCGGGCACCACGAGCTGACGGTCCACTGCGGGAGCCTGGAGAAGGCGGCCTTCCCCGGGGCGTTCGACGTGGTGGTCGCCCTCGACGGAGTCGGGCGGCTGACCTCCTTCGACCACGCGGGCGGCACCTGGGCCGAGTCGCTGGAGCGGCTCACCGGGATGCTCGCCCCCGGCGGGACGCTCGTGCTGGGCGCGGAGAACCCGCTGGGCCTCCACCGGCTCGCCGGAGACCCTCACGAGGTCCATCGGCGCGCGGACGACGACTGGGCGGCCGCCGAGCTGGACGGCTCCCGCCCGGTGAGCCTGGAGCAGCTCACCGGCCTGCTGACCGCCGCCGGTCTCACGGTGGGCAGGAGCTACGCGGCCTACGGCCGGCCGTACGGGCCGCACCTGCTGATGGACGTCCCGGTCCTGGAGGCCGCCTCGGCGCCGGCGGCCCTCACCGTGGCCGCCTGCGCCGGGGCGTTCGGCGCGCCCGCGGCGGGCCACGACCCGCGGCACCTGGCACGCGCGGTGATGGCCGGCGGGCTCGGGGCCCGGGTCGCGGCCCGCTGGGTGGTCGCCGCGCACGCCGACGGCGCACGCCCCGCGGCCCTGCCGGTGGCGCTGACCGTCGACGCCGGAGCCGCCCCCTACTGGCGGCTCCCCTGTGAGCTGGCCCCGGCCGCCCAGGGCGGATGGACGCGCAGGGCGCGCGGGGACCGGACGCTGCGCGTGTCGGGGCGGGTGACCCGGACACCCGGGCTGCTCGACGGGCCGGTCCCCGAGGGCCGGTCCCTGGCCGAGATCCTCATGACGGCCTGCGCGCGCAACGACGTCGTCGCGGTCCGCGAGGTCCTCGGCCTCTTCCTGCGGTGGCTGGAGGGCCACGGCGGCGACGGGAGGATGCCCGGCTGGACGGCCTTCGCCGTGGCCGACAACGTGGTCTTCGACGGCGCCCGGTTCGCGATGCTGGACGCCAGCTGGCAGCTCCCCGGCGAGCTCGACGCCGGCGCCGTCGTGGCCCGGATCATGCGTCACTTCGCCGCGCGCCTGCTGGAGTCGGGGCAGTGGCATCCGTGGTCCTGGCAGCTCGGCGCCGACCGGCTGACGCTGACGCTGCTGGCGATGGCGGGCGCGACGGCCGGCGAGGAGACCGTACGGCGGGGCGCGGAGCTGGAGGTGGAGATCGCCGCCGATCTGGGCGCCACCCCGCAGGACGGTCCCCGGGAGGAGGCCGGCCGGGACGGGGAGGAGGACGGCCCCGGCGGGGACGGGCCCGGGGAGCGGTGGGAGGGCTACCGCGAGCTGTACGCGGCCAGGGGGCGGCTCAGCGCGCGGCTGGAGGAGGCCCAGCAGAAGATCACCATGCTTGAGCGCGACCTGGAGGCAGCCGAGGCCCGGCTGGCGAAGGCTGTCCGCGCCGTCAAACAGGCGCGGCGGCGTGACAAGAGACCGCAGCCCTCCGGGGGTTCCCGGCTGGGGCGTGTGATCACCGCCCCGGCGGCCGCGCTCCGTCCGGTGCGGCGGATGTTCGGTGCCGGTCCGGGTGGAAACGCCGCACGTTAGTCCAACGTTCCTGGGGGTGAACCGTATGCCGCGGCTCAGCGTGATTGTTCCGTACTACAACGTCGAACCGTATTTCGACGACTGCCTGGCCTCGATCCAGGGCCAGACACTCGGTGATCTTGAGGTCATCTGCGTGGACGACGGATCGACGGACGCGAGTGCGGTCATAGCCAAGGACTACGTCTCACGGGACCCGCGCTTCCGGGTGGTGGTCCAGGACAACCAGGGCCTCGGCCCCGCCAGGAACACCGGGGTGGAGCACGCGTCGGGACGGTATCTCGCCTTCGCCGACAGCGACGACATCGTCCCCCCGCGCGCCTACGAGCTCCTGGTGGACTCCCTGGAGCAGAGCGGGTCCGACATCGCCTCGGGCAACGTGCAGCGGCTCACCTCCGACGGGCTGGTCCAGTCCTGGGCGCACCGCAACGCCTTCAAGAAGACCCAGACGGGCACGCACATCACCCGTAACGTGCACCTGCTCTTCGACCGCTCGGTATGGAACAAGGTCTTCCGGCGCTCGTTCTGGGACACCCTGGGCATGGAGTTCCCCGCCCGGCTGTACGAGGACATGCCGGTGACCATCCCCGCCCACGTCCGGGCCCAGGCCGTGGACGTGCTCTCCGAGGTCGTCTACATCTGGCGCCTGCGCGAGGGGTCGATCACCGAGCGCCGCTTCCGGGCGGAGAACGTCACCGACCTCATGATCTCCGTCATGGAGACCGCGAGCTTCCTTGAGGAGCACGCCCCCGGGCTGCGCCGTGTCTACGAGCGGGACACGCTCTTCAACGATCTGCGGGTGGCGGTCGAGGCGCTGGCGGCGGGCGTCGAGCCCGATCTCCTGCTGGACGCCGTCTGCTCCTATCTCGACACGGTGCGCCAGGAGACATATCTGGAACTGCCCGCGATCCGCCGGCTGCAGGTTCAGCTGATGCACCGGCGCAAGGTCGCGGAGCTGGCCGAGGCGGTCCGGTTCGAGCGGGAGAGCATGGACGAGACCCGCATCCGGCGGAGCCTGCTGTCGCGGCGCAAGTGGTATGCCGACTATCCCTTCCGGCGGGGGCACGGGATACCCCGCTGGGTCTTCGACGTCTCGCGGGAGCTCACGATGACCGGCCTGCTGGAAGGCTGGCAGTGGCGCGAGGGCCGGCTGCACGGCGAGGGCAGGGTGAAGCTGCCGGGGGTCATGGTGGGGGCGTCGTCGTCGTGCTCGATCGACCTGTGGCTGCTCGAACGCGCGGGCGGCACGGTGCTGGAGCTGCCCGTGGAGCGGGAGGACCTGGGGTTCGCCTTCGTCTGCGACCCCGGGCCGCTGTGCGAGCAGGCCGCCAAGTGGGAGCTGTGGGTCAGGTTCACCGTGGACGGCATCGTCCGGGAGACGCGGCTGAGGGGGCAGACCCCGGCCCTCGGCCCCCACGTGACCGACGCCGGGATGTGGGTCCAGCCGCTGGTGGACGACAAGGGGTCCGCCGTCCTCACCGTGAAGCGCCCCCGGGCGGCGGTGACCGGCTGCGAGCTGGCCGGCGGCCGGCTGCGGATCCTCGGCTGGCACGCCGAGCAGGAGACCGCCGAGGGCGTCGCCCTGGTGATGAGCGTCATGAGCGGCCCCGCGCGGTCCTACCCCGTGGAGACCACCGCGGGGCCGGAGGACCGCCGGGAGTTCGTCATGGAGGTGCCCGCCGAGGACGTGCGGGTCGAGCAGGAGACGGCCACCTGGAACATGTTCCTGTCCGGCATGGCCGACGGCAGGCCGCTGCGGATGCCCGTGGCCCTCCACGAGCTCCCCGAGTGGGAGCTGGACGGCTGGCGGATCCAGACGGCGCGCACATCACGCGGGAACATGGCGCTGCGAGTCCAACGGAGTGAAGATGATCATTAATGGGCGGCCCGTCGGCGTGCAGGTCCCGCCGTACGTCATCGCGGAGATGTCCGGCAACCACGACGGGGAGCTCGCCAGGGCGATGAAGATCGTCGACGCGGTGGCGGCGTCGGGGGCGCACGCGCTCAAACTCCAGACCTACCGCGCGGACACCATCACCATCGACGCCGACGGGCCGTCGTTCCGGATCTCCGGCGGGCACGACCTGTGGGGCGGCGAGCGTCTCTACGACCTCTACAACCGCGCGCACACGCCCTGGGAGTGGCATGGGCCGATCTTCGAGCGGGCGCGGGCGGCGGGGCTGACCGTCTTCTCCAGCCCGTTCGACCCGACGGCCGTGGACCTCCTGGAGAGCCTGGACGCGCCCGCCTACAAGATCGCGTCATCGGAGATCGTGGACCTGCCGCTGATCCGCCGGGTGGCCCGGACCGGCAAACCCCTGATCATCTCGACCGGGATGGCGAGCCTGGGGGAGACGGACGCGGCGGTCCAGGCGGCCCGCGAGGCCGGGTGCGGGCAGCTGGCCCTGCTGGGCTGCACGGCGGCCTATCCCGCGGCGGTCTCCGACAGCAACCTGCGCCGGCTGCCCGTCCTGGCGGAGGCGTTCGGGCTGCCGGTCGGACTGTCGGACCACACCCCGGGCATCGGCGCCGCAGTGGCCGCGGTCGCGCTCGGCGCGTGCGTGATCGAGAAGCATGTGACCCTCGACAGGGCGGGGGGCGGCGTCGACGCGGCGTTCTCACTGGAGCCGGCGGAGCTGTCGGCGCTCGTCGTCGAGAGCGACCGGGCGTGGCAGGCGCTCGGCAGCGCCGTGGTCCGCCCCGTCTCCGCCGAGAGCGAGGGGATGCGCTTCCGCCGGTCCCTGTACGTCGTGGCCGACGTCCGGGCCGGGGACGTGGTCTCCGAGCGCAACGTCCGCTCGATCCGCCCGGCCGGCGGGCTCCCGCCGGACGCGATCACGACGGTCGCCGGCCGGACGTTCCGGTGTGACGTCCCGCGCGGGACCCCGCTCACCTGGGAGCTGATCTGACCGGACCGCGGTGGCCCGGCGGGTCATGAGGCCCATGAGGTCCGCGGAGCGGCGAGCACGCCGCTCCGCGGACCTTCGCGTGTCAGGGGGGCGTCGCCGGGCCCTCCGGGGCGGTCAAGGCTCGACAAGAGTCGCGTCATTTAACCGCATGGCCAGTATGCCTATCGGGCGTTCTCCTCATTCTCGTGGGGACGGAGCACGTCCGGACCGGCTCCGGGTCCCTCCGTGCGATCACCTCGGCTATCCCGGATCTCGAGAATGTTGGAGGCTGACTCTTGTCCCCGCTTCTGAGCGTCGTCGTCCCTTTCTTCAACGTGGAACGGTATTTCGAAGCGTGCCTGGCGTCGATCGCCAGGCAGACGCTCCGCGATCTTGAAGTCATCTGCGTGGACGACGGGTCGCCCGACGGCAGTGCCGTCATCGCCAAGGCGTTCGCCGGGAGGGACCGCCGCTTCCGGGTGATCCACCAGGAGAACGCCGGGCTGGGGACGGCCAGGAACACCGGCGCGCTCCACGCGACCGGCCGCTACCTGTGCTTCATGGACAGCGACGACGTGCTGCCCCCCGACGCCTACGAGCTGCTGGTCTCCTCGCTGCGCGAGTCGGACTCCGACTTCGCGTGCGGCAACGTCCTGTATCTCAACTCGGCCGGGACCTGGCGCTCGGGCCTGCACTCCCGGCCTTTCCGGGAGACCGTACGGCAGACGCACGTCAGCGCGCGGCCCGAACTGCTCCTGGACCGCACCGCGTGGAACAAGGTCTTCCGGCACGACTTCTACCGGGAGCACGGTTTCCGCTTCCCCACGGGCCTCTACGAGGACGCGCCCGTCACCATCCCGGCCCATGTGCTGGCGCGCTCGGTCGACGTGCTCGGCGACGTGGTCTACTACTGGCGGCAGCGGGAGCCGGGAGACCCGTCGATCACGCAGAGCCGTACCGCGCCCGGCAACCTGGAGGACCGGATCGCGTCGATCACGCGCGTCCAGGAGTTCCTGGCCGCGCACGGTTCCGCCGCTCTGCGGCGCCAGTTCGACGAGTCCGTCCTCCGCAGCGACCTGACCCTCTACGTCAACGCGGCGCTGGACGCCGACGAGGACTACCGCGCCCGCCTGGTGGAGAACGCCGGGTCGCTCGTCGAGCGCATGGACCCGGAAATCCTGGCCGAGCTCCCCTGGGAGCAGCGCCTGATGTTCGAGCTGCTGAGACGCCGCCGGGCCGAGGAGTTCACCGAAGTGCTGGCCGACCGGCGGGAGGGCGTCTTCCACGGTCTGACGCGCCACGCGTCCGGCTGGTACGCCGACCACCCGATGATGCACCGGGGCGTGCTGCCCAGGGAGGTCTTCCGCGCGGGCGACAACGACCTCAGCCTGGTCTGCCGGGTCGACCAGATCGAATGGCACAGCGACGACCACCGCCTGCGCCTGTCCGGCCGCGCCTACATCAAGGGCATCGGCCTGCCCGCGGAGGACTCCTCCGAGATCACGGTGACGCTGCGCAACACCCGGACCCAGCGCACGGTCGAGCTGCCGGTCCGGCGGCTGCTCCGCACCGACGTGACCGCCTCCCGCCAGGGCGTGACCTGCTACGACTGGTCGGGCTTCGAGGTCGACATCGACCTCGCCGTGCTGGTCAGGTCAGCCCGGAAGGCCAGATGGCAGGTGGAGGTCGGGCTCACCGCGCAGGACGTCCAGCGCTCCGGCCCGCTGACCGCGACGCCGAGCAGCGACGTCCGCCGCTTCTCCGGTGTCCCGGTCGCCCCCCACATCAGCCTGTACGTGGAGGTGAACCCCGACGACGAGGTCCTGTTCAGGGTCCAGCGGGTCCACACCGTGGCGGAGCCCCGGCCGGGCGGCGAGGGGACGATCGAGGTGTCGGGCTGGGTGGCCTCCGAGGCGCCGGACGGCCCGGACCGGCCGGACGGTTCAGACGGTTCAGACGGTCCGGACAGCTCCGCCGGTCCGGAGGGTCAGGGCAGTCCGGACGCTCCGGAGGCTCTGGACGGGAGGCTGCTGGCGCGGCTGCGCCGCAGCGGCCGGGAGGTCGGCGTCCCCGCGCGCTGCGAACCCCTCGGCGGCGGCCGGGTCGGGTTCAGCGCCCGCCTGCCCGTCGCGGACCTGCTCCCGGCCGACCTGCCGGCCGGTGACCCGGCCGACCCGCAGATCGACCCCGACCTCAAGTGGGACCTGTCGGTCGCCGTGGGCCAGGACAGGCCCCGCAGGCTGATGGCCGGGCTCGTGGCCGCCGAGGAGTACGTGACCGTGGGGGACCGCGAGGTCGGCGTCGTCGCGGCCAGGCTCGGCCCGCTCAGCGCGGTGGTCCGCCCCGTCCGGCCGGCGGTGACCGGGGTCGGCTGGGGCGCCGACGACAGCCTTGACGTGACGGGCCGGTCCGCCGGGCCGGTGGACCCGCGGGCCCGGCTCGTCCTGCGCAGGGTGGGCGGCGGAGGGATCCACCACGTGCCGCTGGAGCGGGAGGGGGAGCGGTTCGCCTGCGCGCTCCCGCTGACCCGCGCCGAGCTGTACGGCGAGCACGTGCCGCTCGGCGGCGGCCGGTGGGAGGTCCTGATCGAGTCCGGGGGGGAGCTGTCTCCCGTGAGGCTGGCCAGGAGCCTGCTCGCCGACCTGCCCGCCGTCCACACCGCCGGCCTGCAGACGTTCCGGGTGCGGGCGCACCGCGCGAACGGCCTGGCCGTCGACGTCCAGCCGGCGCTCGGCGCCGACCGGGGATACCACGCCCAGCGGCGCCTCACCGAGCGTGACTACCCGGCCTTCATGAAGGAGCCGCTCCGGGATCTCGTGGTGTTCGAGTCCTGGCGGGGGCATCAGTACTCCGGCAGTCCGCGGGCGGTGTACGAGGAGCTGCGGCGCAGGGGAGACGGCCGGGAGTGCGTGTGGGTCTCCGCGGACGGCGGGGGACGGCCGCCCGAGGGCGCCCGGGTCGTGCTGCGCGACAGCCGGGCCCACTACGAGGCCCTGGCCCACGCCCGGCACGTCCTGTCCGACGACAGGGCGCCGAGCTGGTTCACCAAGCGCGACGGCCAGGTCTACGTGCGGACGTGCCACGGCACCCCGCTCAAGCGGGTCGCCCACGACATCGCCGGCGGCCGCTTCGGCGCCGGAGCCGACCACCTGCGGAGGCTCGCGCTGGAGGTGGCGAAGTGGGACCTGCTGGTCTCGCCCAGCTCCTTCGGCACCTCGGTGCTGCCCCGCGCCTTCCGGTACGGCGGGCCCGTCCTGGAGGCCGGCAGCCCCCGCAACGACCCGCTGCACCGGCCCGGGAGCCGGGAGGAGGCCGCGCGGGTGCGGCGGGCACTGGGGCTGCCGCCGGACAGGCGCGTGGTGCTGTACGCGCCGACCTGGCGCGACGACCAGGTCCTGCCGGGCGGCAAGTATCACCTGGACATCCGGCTGGACTTCGGCCGGGCGCGCCGGGCGCTCGGTGACGGCCATGTCTTCCTCTTCCGGGGCCACCCGCACGTGTCCGAGACGCTGAGGCCCCTCGGCCCGGAGTCGGGGGCCGTCGACGTCACCCGGTATCCGGACGTCACGGACCTGCTGCTCGTCGCCGACGTCCTCGTCACCGACTACTCCTCGCTCGTGTTCGACTACGCGGGCACCGGCCGGCCGATCCTCCTGTTCGCCCACGACCTGGAGCACTACCGCGGGCGGCTGCGCGGTCTCTACCTCGATCCGGCCGAGGACGTCCCAGGACCCCTGCTGGAGACCTCGGACGAGGTGATCGAGGCGCTGGCCGGCCTCGACGCGACCGCCCCGGCCCACGCCTCCGCCTACGGCCGCTTCCGGGAACGCTTCTGCCACCTCGACGACGGAGGCGCCGCCGCGCGGGTCGTCGACCACGTCTTCGGGGACTGACCCGGCCGGACGCCTCGCGGGCCCGCCGTACGGTCGCAGGGCCCGCCGTACGGTCGCAGGCCCCGCGGCGGCGGCCGGGGCGGGGTGTCGCGCCCGTGTCGCGGGGGACCGGGCGGCAACCCCGGCAGGGGCGGCACTCGGGTAGGCATGCATGCTTTCCCGGAAAATCACGGTAATTGTCCGATCGTCCGTCGGGGAGAGTCGCGGGCACCGGCGCCCCCGAATGACGCTGCTGGTCAAGAACCGGTATGGAGATGCTCTCTTGGCGCCCGAGTGTCAACCTTCGATCACGCAGGGTGGCCATGCTTGAAGGCATGAGGGCCTATTCGTTGAACGACGTTCACGCGACCCGCAAACGAAGAGACTCCTGGTGGACGGTCTTCGTGGTCGATCCGGTGGCGTGCAGGCTCACACTGCTCGTCGCCAACCACACAGCCATGACCCCCAACGGGCTCACACGTCTGTCGCTGGTTCTCGGAATGGGGTCGGCGGTCTGTTTCGCGTTGGGACAGCTCGTGGCGGGGGCCGCGCTGTTCTACGTGAGCTTCATGGTCGACTGCATGGACGGGAAGATCGCGCGGCTCAAGGCGACGGGGACCGCGTTCGGCCTCTGGCTCGACTACGTGGGCGACCGGATCCGGGTGGTCTGCTGCGCGGTCGGGCTGGCGTTCGGCCAGTACATGGCGACGAGGGACGTCTCCTACATCATGCTCGGCGCCGGGGTGGCCGTCCTGGACCTGTTCCGCTACGTCAACGCGCCGCAGATGAAGCGCGTCCGCGAGGTGGTCAAGGAGAACAGGCCGGAGCCCCGGGCGAAGGTCGAACCGATGGTGCCCCGGCAGCCCCGGCAGCCCGGGGAGCCCCGGACCGCCAGGCCGATCGGCCTGCGCCGCAGGTTCGGCCGGTTCCTGGTCCGCCACCGGGTGCGGACCCACCTGATCAGCGGCATCGAGTTCCACGCGGCGGTGTTCGTGGTCGCCCCGCTGATCGGGGTGGCGGCGCTGCTGCCCGTCTCGATCGTCGCGGGGGTGCTGCTCCTCCTCAACGAGGTCTTTTTGATCTACCGCATGTGGCTGTTCACCCGGGCCGTGCCTACCGTGCCGCACCCGGAGAACGTGCAGCGCGTACCTGTTTGATCATCTTTTACGGGGGTTCGTTGTCATGCAGTCAGACCGACCGATCTTTGTGATCGGCTGCCCGCGCTCCGGCACCACCATGCTGCAGCTCATGCTGCACTCGCATCCGCGCATCGCGGTGCCTCCGGAGACACGGTTCGTGGTGCCCGGTTACTACCGCAGGTTCGTCTTCGGGGACCTGCGCGAGCAGGGGAACCGGCGCAGGCTGGGCCGATGGATCGTGAGCGACAAGGACACCAAGTTCAAGGAGCTCAAGCTCAACGGGGAAGAGCTGATCGAGAGCATCGCCGCCGGGCCGCCCACGCTGGGCTCGGCGATGGGCATCACCTTCCGCTCCTACGCCGAGCAGCACAGCAAGTCCCGCTGGGGCGACAAGCGGCCCAGCTACTACCACCACGTGGACCTACTGCTGCGCCTCTTCCCGGACGCCCAGTTCGTCCACCTGATCAGGGACGGCCGGGACTGCGTGTCGTCGCTGAAGGAGATGCCCTGGTACACCAAGGACATCTTCCACGCGGTGACCAACTGGGCCGAGGCGATCGACTTCGGCCGGCGGCACGCCAAGAACCTCCCGGCCGACAGCTACTACGAGCTGCGCTACGAGGACCTGACGGCCTACCCGGAGACCGAGCTCAGCAAGCTGTGCGACTTCCTCGGCGAGGACTACGACCCGGCGATGAGCGAGCCGCAGCATGTGGCCCGGATGGCGATCCCCGAGCACAAGGTCTGGCACAGCAACACCCACGGAGACGTGACCACCGCCCGGACCGGCTCGTGGAAGTCCAGGCTGGAGCCCTGGGAGCTCTCGGTCTGCGAGACCGTGCTGGCCGAGCGGCTGACGGCCAACGGGTACGAGCTGAGCGGGGCCCCCAAGGCGGGCCGGGAGCACGTCGAGGCGTGCGAGAGGGCGGCGACCAAGCGGCGCTGGGCCCGCCGACGCAAGGAGTTCCGTGACCGCCTGAACCGCTTCCGCGAGCCGAGTCCGGTGGCCGCCCAGCTCACCACCCGGCAGCTCGGCGAGCTGGCGAAGGTCTGACAATGCAGTCGGATCGGCCGATCTTCATCGTGGGCTGTCCCCGCTCGGGGACGACGATGCTGCAGCTCATGACGCACGCCCACCCCCGCATCGCGATCCCTCCGGAGACCCGGTTCATGGTCACCGCCTACCAGCGGCGGCTGCACTTCGGCGATCTGAACGACCCGGCACGCAGGCGGGAGCTGGCCGAGTGGGTGGTCAACCGCCGCCAGTCGCGCTTCCACGATCTGGGGCTGGACGGCGAGGAGGTCATCCGGCAGATCGTCGACGGGCCGCCGACGCTCGGCTCGGCACTGGGCATCATCCTGCGCTCCTACGCGACCCGGCACGGCAAGCCGCGCTGGGGCGACAAGCGGCCGTCGTACTTCCAGCACATCGACGTGCTGCTCCGGCTCTTCCCGGACGCCCAGTTCGTCCACCTGATCAGGGACGGCCGGGACTGCGTGGCGTCGCTGAAGGAGATGCCCTGGTACAACGGGAGCGTCTACAGCGCGGTCGCCGGCTGGGCCGAGGCGATCGACTTCGCCCGGCACGGCGCGCCCAAGCTCCCCGAGGGCAGCTACCACGAACTGCGCTACGAGGACCTGACGACCGACCCCGAGGCCCATCTGCGCCGGCTGTGCGAGTTCCTCGGCGAGGAGTTCGCCCCGGACATGTGTGAGCCGAAACTGGTGGCCGGCATCGCCTGCCCCGAGCGCAAGACCTGGCATTCGCGTACGCACGAGGACGTGACCACCTCGCGGTCGGGCTCCTGGCGGGAGCGGCTGGATCCCTGGGAGATCTCGCTGTGCGAGAGCGTCCTCGGAGACCGGCTGGAGACCTACGGCTACGAGCTCAGCGGGGCGCCGAAGACCGACACCTCGCGGATGGTCGCCTACGAGCGGACCGCGGCCAAGCGCAAGCTGGCCCGGGTCAAGCGGGTGGCCTTCGACCGGCTGATACGGCTCCGCGAGCCGAACCCGCTGGGCGCCCGGCTCACCGCCGGCCAGCTCGTGCTGGCCGGGGTGCCGCTGCCCCGCACCGAACCCGCCAAGGTCAACGGCTGACCCGCCCGGACGGACGCTTCCGCCGGGCCGGCGGTCAGCGGCCGACCTGCGCGAACAGGGCCTCCCAGCGGTCCAGGACCCGTTCCAGCCGGAACGCCTCGACGTGCGCGCGAGCGGCGGTGCCCAGCCGCCGCCGCTCCTCCACCGAGGACATCAGCCCGGCCAGGGCCGCGGCGAGGGCCGTCACGTCGGCCGGCGGCACCAGTAGGCCGGTCTCCTGGTCGACGACCAGCGTCCGCACCCCGCCCGACACGTCGAAGGCCACCGAGGGCACGCCGTGGGAGGCGGCCTCGCCGAGCACGAGCGGCAGCCCCTCGTGCTCGCTGGAGAGTCCGAGCAGCGATCCGTCCAGATACTCGCGGCCCATCTCGGCGGCGGGCACCGCGCCGCGGAACACCACCCGGCGGGCCACCCCGCACGCCCGCGCGTGCGACCGGAGGCGCTCCAGCTCCTCGCCCTCGCCGATCAGATGCAGCTCCCAGTCCCCGCCCACGGCGCGGCAGGACTCCGCGAAGGCCGAGATCAACCGGTCGAACCGCTTGACGCCCTCCAGCCTGCCGACCCCGAGCACCCGGTGGCCGGTCAGCTCGGCGGTCCGCGTCGGCCAGGCGGGCAGCGGATTGGGGATGGCCCAGGTGTTGGGCAGCAGCGCGTGCTCGGAGAACAGCCAGGCGTCGTCCTCGCTGAGGAACACCGCCTTCTCCAGCCGGCCGTAGTGGCCCCGGACCGAGCCGAGGTGCCAGGAGCCCCGCGCGTGCTCGTAGGACCCGTGATACTGGCCGATCGGGAGCAGGTGCTCCGGGAGCAGGGGCGCGAGCCGGGTCACCACACCCGGGGAGGCGAGCACCGCGAAGCCGGCCCCCAGCTCCCGGAACAGCCCTCCGAGCACGCGGCGCTCGCGGTGCCTGCCCAGCCGGGAGACCTTGCCGATCGGCGTGCGGTGGATCACGTGGTGCCGGTATCCGGGCCGCTCCACGTAGCGGAACGGGCTCTCGGCCCGGTGCAGCCCGACCACGTGCACGTCGTGCCCCCGCTCGGCCAGGCCCTGCGCCACGGTGTGGGTGACCCGCTGTATCCCGCCGAGCGTGTCGGCGTCCATGCAGGCGAACACCACCGGACCCGTCCGGACATGCGGCTCCGGACCCGTCCGGACGCGCGGCTCCGGGCTCACCGCGACCACCACGGCGGGGTGAGCCGGATGGGCGACCACGCCGGCAGGGGCAGGCGGACCGTCCGCCGCGCGCCGTCCCGGCCGCGGACGCCGTCCCCAGTACGGCTGCCGTCCCGAGTGCGGTCGTCGTCCCGAGTGCGGTCGTCGTCCCGGGCGTGGCCGTTGATCCGGGCCCGTCCGCCGGCCGGGGCCGGGGCCGGGCCGAAGAAGGCGTCCACCACCTTCGCCGAGGCGTGCCCCTTCTCGTCGGCGCACCACGTCCGGCGGAAGGCGATGTATCGGGCGGCGAACGACGCGGCCACCCCGTCGAGATCGCGGAGCGCGCCGATCAGCTCCTCCGTGGTGGTCAGGCAGGGACCGGGGGCGATCGACGGCAGGTCGTGGTAGACACCCCGCTCCACGCGCCGGTATTCGTCCCAGTCGTCGATCAGGAACAGCATCGGCCGGCCGGTGATCGCGTAGTCGCACATCAGGGAGGAGTAGTCGGTCAGCAGCGCGTCGGAGGCCAGCATCAGGTCGTTGACCTCGGGATAGGAGCCGGCCGGGCGGACGAAGTGGCGCAGGTCCTGCGGCACCCGGTAGCGCTCCACCGGGTGGGGGCGCAGGATCACCACCCATTCGTCGGCGAGCGCCTCGGCCATCATGGTCAGGTCGGCCCGGACGGACCGCCCGGAGGATCTGGCCCGGTCCCGGTAGGTGGGCGCGTACAGCAGCACCCTGCGCCCCGGCGGGAGCTCCAGACGCTCCCTGACCCGCCGTACGGCCCCGTCGTCGCCGTGGACGAGCACGTCGCACCGGGGTGAGCCGTAGCGCAGGACCGGCCCCTCGTATCCGTGGGACGGCAGGAAGACCCGTTCGAACTCGGCGCTCGGCGACACCAGCGCGTCCCAGCGCGCCACCGCCGCCCGCCACTGCTCCCGCGGCCCGGGGAAGTCGGCCCGCAGGTCCGGCGAGTTGAAGCCGACCGACTTGATGCCCTGGCCGTGCCAGGTCTGCAGGTAGCGGGTCCTGGGTGGTTTGGGGTAGCCCAGCGGCATGCCGTGGCTGTCCACCCAGTAGCCGGCCCTGGCCATGGTCCACAGATGGCGCCAGCTCATGCGGCGCACCACCTTGGCGTCGGCGGGGAAGTTCCGCCTGTTCCTGGCGACGGACCAGACCATGTCGAGGGGCGCCCGCCGCCGCCTGAGCTCCTCGTAGACGTAGCGCGGATTGCCGGTGTATCCGGCGCCGACGTCGGACTCGAACAGCGCCAGGTCCCGGCGCGGCGGCACGATCCTGATCAGGCCCTTGTAGACGCGGAGCTTCACCTCCGGCCGCCCTACCCGCCTGATCACCCGTCGGGCGAACCGCCCCAGCCGGGGCACCGGCCGGAGCAGGCCCCTGCGCCGCCACTGCACCCGCAGGACCGCGGCGTGCCCCTCCGCCCTGACCGTGACCCGGTGCCCGGGGACGGTGGCGGTGAACGGCCCGGCGGCCGGGTCGACGAGCAGCCGGTCGGTGGTCACCCGGCCGTCGGCGCGGACGATCCCGACCTGGGGGTCGTAGTGGCCGCCGAAGCCCAGTGGGCCATGCCTGAACGTGGCGAGGTCGACGGTCGCCTCGCTCAGGTGGCTGCCGTCGTCCTGCGCGCGCGGTGCCAGCGGCACCTGCCGGTCCCACATGCGCAGGGACGCGCTCCAGCCGGGGTTGGCGGCGAGCACCCCGAACGGGTCGTAGGTCCTGATCGTCAGCGTGACCCGGGTGCCCTCGCCGGTGAAGGCGGCCTCGTGACGGAGCCGGGAGGCGGTGTAGGGCAGCTCGGCCATCCGCAGCGAGGTGATGTCCATCCGCTCGTCGGGGACGGTGCCCCAGTAGGTCCGGCCGCCCTGCCGTACGGCGGAGCGCGGCGCGGCCTGCGGCCCGTTCAGCGAGCGGGCGGCGACCAGGAGCTCGTCGGTCCGGCCGTCGAGGATCAGCCCGCAGCAGACCCGGGCGACCGGCTCGATCCGCGTGAAGACCTCGGGGTCGATCTCGGCCAGGTAGGGCCGGACGAGCGAGGCGAACTCCTCGGCCCACGCCAGGTCGCGCGAGGGCAATGGGTTGAGGTAGACCCGCAGGTCCTGGCGGAGGAAACGGCGATGGCGCTCGGGCACCAGGTGGGCCAGGCCGTGGGCGCGCAGGGTGTCGTCGCTCAGCCGGGCCGCCCGGATCCGGTGCCGGACGTTGTCCAGCTCCTTGACGCGCAGCGAGATGGACAGCCGTGCCCCGTCCTTCTCCTGGGCCCGGTGCCAGAGGTAGACGACCCACGGGACCACGGCGAAGCGCCGCGCGGCGCAGTAGAGCTCGGCGCTGAAGACGTGGTCCTCGTAGTACAGGTCCTCCCGGAAGGGCAGCCGCCGCAGCAGCTCGGCCGGGTAGAGCTTGTTGGTGCTGAAGGAGTCGAGGAACAGCTCGGGCTCCTGGGCGATCCCCTCGACGGTCCTGCGCCTGGCGAACAGGTCGGGGTAGTAGCTCTGCGTCCTGCCGCTCCACTCGTAGAGCCGGGAGATCTGCCCGGTGACGAAGTCGGCGCCGGTCCGTTCGATCTCCAGCACCATGCTCTTGCAGGCGTGCCGGGTCAGCCGGTCGTCGCTGTCGAGGAACATGACGTACGGCGCGCGGGCCGCCGCCACCCCGCTGTTGCGCGGCCGTCCGCAGCCGCCGCTGTTGACGTCCGCGCGCAGGTAGCGGACCCGGGGGTCCTCCCGCTGGAGCTCCCGCGCGACCCGTTCGGTGTCGTCGGTGCTCGCGTCGTCGGAGATGATCACCTCGACGTTCCGCAGCGACTGGTCGAGCACCGACCGCACGGCTCTGGGCAGCCGTGCGGCGTCGTTGTAGGTGATGACGACCACGCTGCAGTCCGGTGGATTGATCACATTATGTGGTGTTCCCGTAACTAAGGGATGTCCTGTCTTGCTTGTGAACTGCTGAAGCTGTTTTTAACGGCTCCCGCACCACGGCCCCCGCGATCCCCGCCGACCGGGTCCTCCTCCAGGGCCAGGCCGATGACGTCCTCGGTGTGGGCGCCGTGCTCGAAGGCGGTCGCGTAGGCGCGGGCGTCGAGTGTGCGGCGGATGAGGCGGCCCGCCCTCGTGTGGGCGTCGTGGAAGGGCCGCAGCCCGGCGAGCACGACGCCGGTCGACTGCCGTAGCCGGTGCGCGGCCCCCAGCAGCCGGGTGGCGTGATCATGCTGCCCGGCGGCGGCGACCGCCCAGGCCAGCGTCTCGACTCCCCATACGGGGCCCCAGGAGTCGTCGATCTCCCGCTGGCGGCGCAGGGAGTCGCGGATCAGGGCGGCGGCCCGGCGTGGCTCGCCGTGCCTCAGCTCCGTGAGGCCCAGACACCACAGCGCCCACGAGTGGGCCCAGACCCCCCGGGACGTCTCGGCGTCGGCCAGGTAGGCGTCGCCGGCGGCGACCGCGATGTCCCGGTCGCCGAGGAAGGCCGCGGCCATGGCCCACATCATCGTGGCCATGTGGGCGTCGCCGACCTCGCCGCCCTGCCGGAAGCGGTCGCGCGCCCGCGCCAGCAGCGGTATGGCCCGCGCGTCGCCGTGGACGAGCATCGCGTGGGCGCCCTCGATGTATTCGACGGCCGCCACCGCACCGGCGACCGCCGGGTCCTGCCCCGCGGTGGTCACGGGGTCCTGCCCGGCGACCGCCACCGGGTCCTGCCCGGCGGTCACGGGGTCCTGTCCGGCGACCGCCACCGTGTCCTGTCCGGTGAGCTGCCGCGCCGCGTCGCGGCAGTCGGCCAGGAAGGCGTCGGCGGCCTCCTGGTCGCCCTGGCAGAGGGCGATCCATGTGATGAGCGCCGCCCCGCCGGCGCGCAGCGGGCCGGGCCGGCGCGGGGACAGGGCGAGCGTGCGCTCCAGCCAGTGGCGTCCCTCACTGAGACTGCCGAGGAAGAACCAGCATCGGGTCCGGGTGAGGCCCGCGGCGATCTCCACTCCGGCCGGGGCCTGCCCCGGCTGCGTGATGCAGAAATCCAGCGCGGCCCGCAGGTTGGGCAGCTCCTGCCGGAGCCGGGCCATCCACTCGGCCTCGCGGGGGCCGCACCAGTCCGCCGCGGCCCGGGCGACCAGGTCGCGATAGTGGTCGCGGTGGCGCCGCCGCAGCGCTGTGCCCTGGCCGAGGCCGTCGAGCCGCTGCTGTCCGTACTGGCGGATGGTCTCCGGCAGGCGGTATCGGGTCCGGTCGCCGGGACAGCTCGCCGTCACGATCGACTTGTGCACCAGGCCCGCGAGGACGTCCATGACGTCCTCGTGGGCGAGCCCCTCGCCGGAGCACACGGCCTCGGCCGCCGCCAGGTCGAACCCGCCGGAGAACACCGACACCCGCGCCCACAGCCGCCGCTCGTGCTCGGTGCACAGGTCGTGGCTCCAGTCGACCACGCCGCGCAGGGTGCGGTGGTAGCGGGGGGCGCTCCGGGCCCCGCTGTCGGTCAGCAGCCGGAACCGGTCGTCGAGCCGGTCGAGGATCTCCTCGACCGAGAGCGTGCTCAGCCGTACCGCCGCCAGCTCGATGGCCAGGGGGATGCCGTCCAGCCGCCGGCAGAGCTGGGCGACGGCGCCGCGGTTGCGGTCGGTGATCTGGAAGTCCGGGGCCGAGGCGGCGGCGCGGTCCGCCAGCAGCCGTACGGCCTCATAACGGGTCAGCGGCTCGTCGCCCCCGCGGGCCGGTGCCGGCGGGGGCGGCACCGGCGGCACGGACGGCACGGGCGGTACGGATGGGACCGGTACGGGCGGGACCGGCAGGGACGGCGCGGGCAGGGACGGCGCGAGCACGGGCAGGAGGGGCGGTACGGGCAGGGGCGGTACGGGCAGGCAGTGCTCCCCCTGGAGACCGAGCCGCTGCCTGCTGGTGGCGAGCGCCCGCAGGCCGGGCGCCGCGCGCAGGAGCGTGGCCATCAGCGCCGCGACGGCGTCCACCACATGCTCGCAGTTGTCCAGCACCAGCAGCATCTGCCTGTCGCGCAGATGCTCGACCAGGACGTCCACACCGGAGCGCGTCGAGCGGTCGCGGATCCCCAGGGCCTCGGCCACCGCCCGGTCGAGCAGCCCGGGTTCGGTCAGCGGGGCGAGGTCGGCCAGCCACACCCCGTCCAGGAACGCGTGGGAGACCCGCGCCGCCACCCGCAGCGCCAGCCGCGTCTTGCCCACCCCGCCCAGGCCGGTCAGGGTGACCAGCCGGGTGCTCTCCAGCAGCCGCTGGGCCTGGACGAGCTGCCGCTCACGGCCGACGAACGTCGTCATCTCGGCGGGCAGGTTGCCGGCCGCCCGCGCGCCGCCGTCACGCGGCACCGGGCGGGCGAGCGCGGGATCGGCGGCCAGCAGCCGCCCGTGCAGCTCCCGCAGCTCCGCGCCGGGATCGATGCCCAGCTCCTCGGAGAGGATCTCGCTGACGGTGCGATAGCACTGCAGGGCCTCGCCCTGGCGTCCCGACCGGTACAGTGCCAGCATCCGCTGCGCCCAGAACCGCTCCTTCAGCGGGTGCGCGCCGGTCAGCTCCCGCAGCTCCGGGAGCACGTCCTGGTGCCGCCCCAGCGCCAGGTCCGCCTCGATCCGCAGCTCGACCGCGCCCAGCCGGCGCTCGGTCAGCGCCGGCACGACCTCCCGCTGGAGCGGCTCCGAGGGCACATCCGACAGCGGCTGCCCGCGCCACAGCCCCAGCGCCTCCCGCAGCAGCGCCGACGCCTGCTCCGCCTCGCCCGCGGCGACGGCCGTCCTGGCGTGGCGTACCAGGGCGTCGAAGCGGTGCAGATCGATCGCGTCGTCGGCCACGCCGATCAGATAGCCCTGCGGGCAGGTCCGCACGGGACCGCCGCCTCCGGGGCCGCCCAGCACCCGGCGCAGCCGCATCACGTAGTTCTGCAGGGCGTTCCGTGCCCCGTCGGGTGGGTCCTCCCCCCACAGCCGGGCCGTCAACGTCTCGACGGGGACGACCCTGTTGGCCTCGATCAGCAGGCAGGCCAGCAGCACCCGCTGCTTGGCCGCTCCGACCGCCACGGGAGCGCCGTCGCGCAGCACCTTGAGCGGCCCCAGGACTCCGAACTCGAAACCCGTCCCTGACAGGCGGTTGTCCCGCCGAGCATCCATCACGTGACTTTACGTTACCTTGCCATGACTCTGAGTCACTATGCGATGGCGTGCTGTGAGTGCCGGGTGACCGTAAGGTGACCGCCGCGACAGCGGCCTCTGAAAACGTCTCCCCTGCCAGGCGCCCCCGTGCCTGCCCAGAGCAAGTGAGACAAGGAGAACGAGATCCAGATGCGGAATCACACAGCACGCCACCGCCTCCCACGCGTCACCGCTACCGCCACCGCCGTCGCCACCGCCGCCGTTTCGGCGCTGACCTTCCTCGCACCCGGCGTCGCCCTGGCGGACGCCCGGCCGGCGGAGGCGGCCAGCGGCGATCTGACGATCCGGAACGAGCTCCTCGCGGGCAAGTGCCTGGACGCGGACCTGGACAGCCTCGCCAGTCCCGGCACGAAGGTCCAGCTGTGGTGGGACTGCAACGGCCAGCCCCAGCAGAAGTGGTTCATGCCGGGCGACGGCACGATCCGCAGCCGCGTCGACGCGGGCAAGTGCCTGGACGCCGACCTGAACACCCTCGAAGACCCCGGCACGAGGGTCCAGCTGTGGTGGGACTGCAACGGCCAGCCCCAGCAGAAGTGGGACCTGCCGGGCGACGGCACGATCCACAGCCGCATCCGCCCGCACAAGTGCCTGGACGCCGACCTGAACACCCGCGAGAAGCCCGCCACGGTCGTCCAGCTGTGGGCGTGCAACGGCGAGCCCCAGCAGAAGTGGGCCCTCGCCGGCTGAGCACCGCCGCCCGCCGGACCGCCGGCGGCGTCCGGGGCCGTGCGGTCGCCGCACGGCCCCGGCCCGCCTCCGGCGGTCGCGGGCTCCGGCAGGATCCGGGGACAGGACATGGCGTGAAAAACCGGGAAGGGGGTGCGGCCATCGGGCAAGAAGGGATGTCCTGTCCTTCCGGCAAGGGAGATCCTTGCATGATCGCTGTTCCCGACACCGCAGGTCCCGGCGCCGCGGCCGGGACACGCGTGACGGCCGGTGGTGAGGGGCCGGCTCAGCGGCGGCGCAGCATCCGGCGGACCAGCCAGCCGGCCAGGACGAGCCCCGCCAGGGCGGCCAGCAGCGGGGCGGCGCGCTTGAGCAGGGGCAGGCCCGCGATCTCCATGAGGTCGAGGGCCTCCTCCTCGGCGGTGCGGGAGGCGCGGTGGGCGCCCGCCGGGTGGGCGTCGAGGCCGAGCGCCTTCTCCACCGCGGCCCCCTCGGGTGAGGAGGGCACCGCGGTGAGGTGACGGACCGGCTCGCTCCTCCTGGAGGGCTCGCCGGAGCCCTCGCCCGCCCCGCCTGCCCGACCCGCGGCGTCCTCCGGCGCCGAGAGATCCGCGGGCTCCGCCAGGCCCGGTGCCCCCGTCGCGCCCGCGCCTGTGCCCGCCGCGCCCTCCACGCCATCGGTGACCTGCTCGGCCGTGCCCTGCCCGGGGACCAGCGGCGGCGTGGCCGGCTCGGCGACCGGGCTCTCCCCGAGCAGCCCGGCGAGGTTGGCCGCGAACCTGTCGATCAGCCTGCCGCCGATCTCGGCCATGACCCCCCGGCCGAACTGGGCCGGGCGGCCGGTCACGTTGAAGGAGGTCTCGACGGCGACCCGGGTGTCCGCGCCCGCGGGGTGCAGCCGCGCGGTGACCGTGGCGCCGGCCGTGCCCGAGCCCCGCGTCTCCTTGCCGGCGGCCTTGATGGTCAGGGCGTGGGCGTCCTTGTCCACGTCTTCGAACGCGGCCTCACCCTGGTAGGTCACGGTGATCGGGCCGACTTTGACCTTCATCCGGCCGGTGAAGGAGTCGCCCTCCACCGTGTCGAGGGTGGCGCCCGGCAGGCAGGGCGCGACCCGCTCGACGTCGAGCAGCACCGACCATGCCTGCTCCACCGGCACCGGAACCGTGAACTCGTGCTCGAACCGCATCGCCATCGATCCGCTCCTTGTCGATCGGCCACCGTCGACCGGCCGCCCCCGCTCCTGCGACATGGCGACCGCGCGGCTGTTACCAGTCTGCCTGCCCGCACCGGCGGGAGGTGAACTCGCCACCGGCGCCGACCTGCCCCGCACCGCCGGGAGCGGGCTCCCGGCGGTGCGGGGCGCGGTTCAGCCGGCCGTGGCCCGGACCGCCCGGTGGGTCAGCACCCGGGCCAGGTGGCGGCGGTAGTCAGGTCCGGCGTGCAGGTCCGACGGGGGCGAGGTGCCGGAGTCCGCCTGGCCGCACGCGTCCCTGACCCGGTCGTGCGCCCCGTCGTCACCGGCCGGTGGGGAGCTCAGGCCGCGCAGCGCCGCCTCCACCACCCGCGGCCGCACCGGCGTCGGCCCCATGTTGGTCAGCCCGATCCGCGCCTCCTCGATGGTCTCGCCGGCACGCCGTACGGCCGCCGCCACGCCGACGATCGCCCACGCCTGCGCGGTCCGGTGGAACTTCTCGTAGTGGTAGCCCCAGCCGGGGCCGAGTTTGGGCACCCGGACGCCGACCAGCACCTCGCCGGGCCCGAGCGCGGACTCCAGGTAGTCGACGAAGAACTCGGCCGCCGGGATCTCCCGCTCGCCCTCGCCCGACCTGACGACGAACACGCAGTCCAGCGCCAGGGCGACGGCGGGCAGGTCGCCGGCAGGGTCGGCGTGGGCCATCGATCCGCCGAACGTGCCGCGGTGCCGTACGGCGGGGTCGGCGACCGTGGCGGTGGCCAGCGCGACCAGCGGGATCTGCTCCCTGACCAGGCCGGAGCGGAGCACCTCGTCGTGCGTGGTGAGCGCGCCGACGAACACGTGGTCGCCCCGGTCCTCGATGCCGTGCAGCTCGGGCAGCCGGCCCAGGTCCACCAGCGCGGCCGGGTAGGCCAGCCGCAGGCGCAGCAGCGGCAGCAGGGACTGGCCGCCGGCCAGCACCTTGACGTCGTCGCCGGAGGCGTCGGCCTCGGCGAGCACGCCGCAGGCCTCCTCCAGCGAGGCGGGCCGGATGTAGTCGAACGGCGCGGGGATCATCGGGCGCTCTCCTCGGGCGTGGAAGCGGACGTGGTCGTCTCCCCGGCTCCGGACGCGGCCGGCTCTCCGGTCCCGGCCGTGGCCGCCGGCGCGGGCGCTCCCGCCTCGGCGACCAGGCGCCAGATCCGTTCCGGGGTGCACGGCATCCGCACGTCGTGCAC
Source organism: Streptosporangium brasiliense (assembly GCF_030811595.1). NCBI lineage: Bacteria > Bacillati > Actinomycetota > Actinomycetes > Streptosporangiales > Streptosporangiaceae > Streptosporangium > Streptosporangium brasiliense. The sequence goes on along the minus strand of NZ_JAUSRB010000002.1, from coordinate 545,460 downwards.
GCCGTACGGGCGCAGCGCGTCGACGACCGCATTGACGACGGCCGGGGTCGAGGCGATCGTCCCGGCCTCGCCGACGCCCTTGACGCCCAGCGGGTTGCTGGTCGCCGGGGTCTCGGTGCGGCCGGTGGTGAAGTCGGGCAGGTCGGCCGCCGACGGGATCAGGTAGTCGGCCATGGTCGTGGTGAGCAGGTTGCCCTCGGAGTCGTGGACCGCCTCCTCGAACAGCGCCTGGCCGATGCCCTGCGCGATGCCGCCGTGCACCTGGCCCTCGACGATCAGCGGGTTCACCACGGAGCCCACGTCGTCCACGGCCACGTAGGAGCGGATCGCGCACGCGCCGGTCTCGGTGTCCACCTCGACCGCGCACAGGTGGGTGCCGTGCGGGAAGGAGAAGTTGTCCGGGTCGAAGGTCGCCTCGGCGTCGAGCCCGGGTTCGACGCCGTCGGGCAGGTCGTGCGCGGCGAAGGCGGCCAGCGCGAGCTCCTGGATGGTCTTCCCCTCGGCCGTCCCGCGCACGGTGAACGACCCGTCGGCGAACTCGACGTCGTCGGCGGCGGCCTCAAGCATGTGCGCGGCGAGCTGCCGGGCCTTGTCCTTCACCTTCTCGCAGGCCGCCAGGACGGCGACGCCGCCCACGACCAGCGAGCGTGAGCCGTAGGTGTCCATGCCCTTGTGGGAGATCGCCGTGTCGCCGTGGAGCACGGCGACGTCGCCGAACGGCACGCCCAGCGCGTCGGCCGCGATCTGGCTCCAGGCCGTCTCGTGCCCCTGGCCGTGCGGGCTGGTCCCGGTGACCACCTCGACCTTGCCGGTGGGCAGCATCCGGACCGTGGCGTGCTCCCAGCCGCCGGCGCCGTAGCTCAGGCTCCCCAGTACGCGCGAGGGCGCCAGGCCGCACATCTCGGTGTAGGTCGAGACCCCGATGCCGAGCTGCACCGGGTCGCGCCGCTCCCGCCGGTCGGTCTGCTCGGCCCGGAGCTTGTCGTAACCGAACAGGGCGAGAGCCTTGTCCGTCGCGGCCTCATAGTTGCCGGAGTCGTAGGTGAGCCCGCAGATCGTCTCGTACGGGAACTCCTGGTGGGTGATCCAGCTGCGCCGCCGTACCTCGACGGGGTCCAGGCCCAGCTCGTGCGCGAGCTCGTCCATGGCCCGCTCGATGGCGAAGGTGGCCTCGGGACGGCCGGCGCCCCGGTAGGCGTCGGTCGGCATCTTGGTGGTGAAGACGCCGGTGCAGGTGAAGTCGTAGGCGTCCATCTTGTAGATGCCGTTGTACATGAACGCGCCGAGCAGCGGGACGCCGGGTGTGACCAGCATCAGGTAGGCGCCCATGTCGGCGAGGAGGTCCACCCGGACGCCCCGCAGCCGCCCGTCCCGCTCGGCCGCGAGGGAGATCCGTTGGAGCTGGTCGCGGCCGTGGTGCACGGTCAGGTTGCCTTCCGAGCGCGACTCGGTCCACTTCACCGGCTTGCCCAGCCGCCTGGTGACGAGCAGGGCGAGCACCTCCTCGGCGGTGACCTGGAGCTTGGAGCCGAAGCCGCCGCCCACGTCGGGGGCGACCACGCGCAGCTTGTGCTCGGGGATGCCGGTCGTCAGCGCGAGCATGACGCGCAGCACGTGCGGGATCTGCGTGGCGGAGTAGAGGGTGAAGTCGTCGCCGTCGGTGGTGGCCACGACCGCGCGGGGCTCCATCGCCGTCGGGATGAGCCGCTGCTGCACGTAGGTGCGCTCGATCACCACGGGGGCGTCCCGGAACGCCGCGTCGATGTCACCCCCGGCGAACTTCCAGGTGAAGGCCCGGTTGCCGGACTCGTGGACCAGGGGAGCGTCCTCGGCGAGCGCCTCGGTCATGTCGGTCACCGCGGCCAGCGGCTCGTAGTCGACCTCGATGGCCTCCAGGGCGTCGGCGGCCTTGTAGCGGTCGGTGGCGACCACGCAGGCCACCGCCTCGCCCGCGTAGCGGACCTCGCGCACCGCCATCGGCGGGTGGTCGGGGATGACGATGTCCTCGGTGACCGGCCACGCGCACGGCAGGCTGCCCTGCTCGTCGGCGAGATCCTGGCCGCTGTAGACCGCGACCACGCCCGGCCGGCCGCGTGCGGCCGAGGTGTCCACCCGGGTGATCCGGGCGTGCGCCATCGGGCTGCGCAGGAACGCCATGTACAGCATGCCGGGGAGCTGGATGTTGTCGGTCCACGTGGTCCGGCCGGTGACCAGCCGGGCGTCTTCCTTGCGCCTGCGGGCCCGGCCGACCTCGCGCGCCCCGGAGGGCTCGCCGAGCCGGCCGCTCTCGGCGATCTGCTCGGCGACCAGCCCGGCGTCGAGTTCCTCGCTCATGATGCCGGGACCTCCCGCTCCTGCCGGGCCTGTGACATCTCCTGGGCGCCGCGCCGTACCGCCCGGACGATGTTGCAGTAGCCGGTGCACCGGCACAGGTTGCCCTCCAGCCCCTTGCGGACGGCCTCCTCCGACGGGTCCGGGTCGTCGCGGAGCAGGTCGATCGCGGCCATGATCATGCCTGGGGTGCAGTATCCGCACTGCAGGGCGTGCTCGGTGTGGAAGGCCTTCTGCATGGGGTGCCACTCGCCCCCCTGCGCCAGGCCCTCGATCGTGACGACGTCGCTCCCGTCGGCCTGTACGGCGAGCACCGAGCAGCTCTTGGCGCTCCTGCCGTCGAGCAGCACCGTGCAGGCTCCGCAGTTGCTCGTGTCGCAGCCGACGGGTGTCCCCGTCTTGCCGAGCCGATCTCTCAGTAGGTGGACGAGGAGAAGGCGCGGCTCGACCTCCTCCTCGTAGGTGATTCCGTCGACGGTGACGGTGATGCGAGGCATACGTCCTCCAAGAACACCCACGCGGGGCAGGAGAAGTGAGAGCCGACAAAAGTGAACGTACGCCCCTGTTGTGCCCGGTCAACCCCCTGGTATCACGTCAACGGAAGTTCCTTCGGTGTGCGGCCGCCGAGGATGCGGCGGTCCGCCTCGTCGATCCGGACGTCGTTGATGCTCGCCTCGCGGCGCCGCATCAGCCCGTCGTCGGCGAATTCCCACAGCTCGTTGCCGTAACTGCGCCACCACTGACCGTCCGCGTCGTGCCACTCGTACTGGAACCGTACGGCGATGCGGTTGCCGCCGAACGTCCACAGCTCCTTGCGGAGCGCGTAGTCCTGCTCCCGGGCCCACTTGCGGGTGAGGAACTCCCTGATCTCCTCGCGTCCGGTGACGGACTCCTCCCGGTTGCGCCAGACCGAGTCAGGTGTGTAGGCGAGCGAGACCCGCTCGGGATCCCGCGTGTTCCACGCGCCCTCGGCGGCCTGCACCTTGGCCCTGGCCGTCTCCTCGGTGAAATTCATGCTTCCTCCAGGGATGTCGCCTGCACGGGGCAGGCCCGCGCGGCCTCCTCGACCGCGTCGATCAACTCGTCGCCCGGTCCGGCGACAGTGGCGGGTTGAAACGGGAGTATCCGTCCAATCTCCAGCGGAGCGGGCTCGCCCCCCGGACGTGGACGGCCCGGTCCACCTCGAACTCGACCAGTCGCTGCGCCCCCGGGACGTCTCGCGGGTCCCAGTCGACGCGTGCCCTGCCGGTCAGGTGCAGCGCCTCGCCGCTGTCCCAGCCGAGGAAGAGCAGGCCGCAGCTGTCGTCCAGCTCCAGGTTGCCGAGCGTCATGTACATCGAGTTGCCGACGTAGTCGGGCCAGACCAGCCGCCGCTCGTCGACCACCCGGACGAACCCCGGGTTGCCGCCCCGGTGGGACAGGTCGGCGCCGAGTCCCGCCGCCCGGGTGGCGACGAAGAACGTGTCGGCGCTCTTGATCCAGGCCCGATGCCCGCCGGTGAGCGCCTCCGTGGTCGAGACGGTCGCGGGAGGTCCGGCGGGCCCATCCGAGATGTCCCGCGTCTGGATGTATTTGGGGCAGTTCGCATATGTCTGCTCGGTGTGGACGATCAGCCGCCCGCCGTCACGCCGGACAGTGCCGTTGATCCGCATCCTGCGTCTGGTCTGCGGCTCGACGGCGAGCATCCCGATCTCCCCGGCGGTCAGCCCCGCCAGCGGGTCGTGGTCGCCGGGCACCGCCTCGATCACGACCGTCCGCTCGTCCACCGCCTCGGCGAACCCCGCCGCCCCTGTCAGCGGGCTCGCCCACAGCAGCCCTTCCCGGTCCGCGGCCCCGATCAGCAGCATCCGCTGCCGCCGCAGGAATTCGGCGGCCACCGCCGGGATCTCCGGCCTGGCCGAGGCCGAGCCCCACGCCCCGGGGCGCACCCCGGCCCGCCGCTGGACCGCCAGCTCTCCCGCGTGTCTCATGGTCTCAGTCCCATGGTCTTAGAAGAAGCCGCAGGTGGGAGCGCCGGCGGTCGGGGCGGGCCGCGTGTCGGCACCGCTAGGCGCGAAGATCTCCAGCCGGATCCCGTCCGGGTCCTCGAAGAACACCCCGCCCGAGGACGCCCCCTCGCCGTGCGGCACCACGCCGTCGTGGTGGAGCGTGGCCCCGAGCTCCCGGATCACGGTCTCGGCCCGGTGGACCGCCTCGATGTCCGGTACCTGGAAGGACAGGTGGTGCAGCCCCGGCAGATCGGTGGCGGAGCGGCCCTCGCTCTGCTGCCAGAGGGTCAGCAGGAGGTCTCCGTCAAGGCCGAGGAGGGCGTAGCGGCGGTCCGCCTCGTCCGACTCGCGGAAGACCTCGAAGCCGAAGACCTTCAGGTAGAAGTCCTTGGACCTGTCGAGGTCGGTGACGTTGAGCCCGACATGGCCGGTCTTGAAGGTCATCCCATCTCCCATCACATTTCTAACGGATGCATCCGTTAGGTACCTGAAAGTAATCTAACGGAATTTACGAGAAAATTCCGTTAGAAATATGTGATGTAGCTCACTTCTACCTGGAGTCGCGATGCCCCCGCCGTCCGCCCGCGCGCTCCGGAGCCGCCGCGCGGGGCGTCCACGCGGCGGAAGGAGGAGGGGGTAAGCCGAAAGGGAGGCGGAAAGGGAGAAGGGGGCGGCGAGGAGGGGCGCGGCGGGGGGAGAAGGACGCGGCGAGGGGGGAGGGGCGCGGCGGAGGGGCCGATCAGGCGGGCGGGCCCGCGGGTCACCGACCCTTGTGCTGGTGGTAGTGGCGGGCGGCGCGGGCCCGGTTGCCGCACCCGACCGAGCACCACTCCTGGCGCGGATGCTCCTTGACGAAATAGAGCACGCAGCGCGGGGCCGGGCAGGCGTGCAACTGCCCGCGCTCCGGCCCGGCCAGCAGCTCTATCGCCGACGCCGCGAGAGCCGCGCGGATGCGCGCCGACTCGCCGGCCCGGCCCGCGGGGACGTCCGTGGCCACCGGCTCGCCCCCGTCCGGCCACTCCAGCCTCGGGGCCCGCGGCACGGCGAGCGCCGCGGCGTTGACCAGGTCGAGCGAGGCGGCGGCCCCCGGCAGCCGGTCGGCGTCGGCGCTGCTCACCGGGCCTGGCGCGACGGCCCTGGCGAACAGGGCCCGGACGGCCTGCCGCAGCTCGATCACCTCACGCCACAGGTCCTCCGTGGCGGTGAAGTCGGTGGCGAGCCCCAGCTCGGCGGCGTGCGCCCGGCCCCAGCCGGTCATGTCCGCGACGTCCGAGAGCGTGTCCAGAGGACCGCTCCGCGTCGCGCGGACCGTGCTGACGAACTCCAGGGCCAACATCCTTCAAGCCTAACGCTTGAGGGGCCTTGAGGCCGTGAGGTCGGCATGGACCCTGTTCCGTGGACCACGCCGGAGAACCGCTGACGCGACGAGCCCGGATGCCGCGAGCCGATCGGCGTGCGGCCGGGGCCGGCCACGCCCCTTCCGGTGCGCCGGGTGACTCCGCGCCCGTCGGGAAACGGTTCGCCGCCGGCCGCCGGCCGCCGGCTCCTGGTTGGCTGGGACGTATGAGAACCCGACGGCGTGACTGGGCCGAGCTGCCGGACGTCATGAGACATGAGGTCGAGCGCCGGCTGGGCTCCGCCGTACAGGGCTTCGAGGATCGTCAGGGCGGCTTCTCCTTCGGCGTCTCCGGCGTCGCCACGCTGTCCACCGGCGAGCGGGTGTTCATCAAGGCCGTAGGCGACGACGCGGCCAACGCGTGTGACTACCGGACCGAGACGGTCGTCGCCGCCGCGTTGCCGCAGACGGTACCCACGCCGCGGTTGCGGTTCGCGTGTGAGCTGGCCGGATGGCTGCTGCTCTGCTTCGACGTCGCCCCCGGCGCGCTGCCCCATGAGCCGTGGCGGCCCGGCGAGCTGTCCGCCGCGCTGGAGGCGCTGGCCGTGTGCGCTCGGGAGCTGACGCCCTCACCGGTCGGCGGCCTGGCAACGCTGGCCGAGCAGATGTCCGGGCGGTGCGAGACCTGGCGGGCGCTGGAGCGTGACGGCGCCTGGGCCGGGGTCACCGCCGACAGTATCGGCGAGTGGGAACGTGACCACCTGTCCCGGCTCGCCTCGGTGGAAGCGGTGTGGACCGAGCTCGCGGTCGGCGAGACGCTCATGCACTTCGACCCCCGTTTCGACAACATCCTCATCAGCCCGTGCGGCACGGCGCGCCTGGTCGACTGGGGGCGTGCCTGCACCGGCCCGGCCTGGGGCGATCTGGTCTGCCTGCTGTTGCAGTCCGATCTGGGCGGCGTCGACCCCGAGGAGATCTTCGTCGGTCACCCGGTCGGCCGGGCCGCCGAGGCGGAGCGGGTCGACGCGTTCCTCGTCGCGCTGGCCGGCTACTGGACCCACACGGCGTCCCTTCCGGGGCCGGCGCACGCTCCGGATCTGCGCGTCCGGCGTGAATACTCACGAGGAGCGACGATCGACTGGCTCCAGCGCCGTTGGGCGCGGAAACCACCTGACGCGATGAGCTGAGGCGGCGATCGCGGATCATGATTCGCGGTCGCCGGGGCCGGACGTCCCGGACGTGGCGGGAGTCTGATACCGTCGCGCTGCACGTTATCGACCCGTCGCCGTGGAGGCGACCGGACTTGGGAGGTGAGACCCATTCCCGCTGTATCAGGCAGGGTGCTCCCTCAGTCCGCCGTGCGGTCAAGCTGACACAGGTGGCCGAGGGAATGCCCGCAGGCATTTCGAAAGGCAGAACCTGTGCGTTTCACCTCTCAGACGGTCTCCGACGGCATCTCGGAGCGGCTGTTCACCCTCAGTGACGTCCCCGGCGTCCTCTGGTCACCTGACGGCGCCACCGGCCGCCGTCCCCTGGTCCTGCTGGCCCACGGCGGTGGCCAGCACAAGAAGGCCCCTGGTCTGGTGGCCCGTGCCCACCACTATGTGAAGGAATGCGGCTTCGCGGTGGCGGCCATCGACGCGCCCGGGCACGGTGACCGGCCCCGGTCGGAGCAGGACATGCGGTCCGTGGCGGTCCTCAGGGAGCAGATGGCGGCGGGTCGGCCCGTCGGCCGGCACATCGCACGCGACAACGCCGCACGGGCGGTACGAGCGGTTCCCGAATGGCGGGCCGCGCTGGACGCGCTGCAGGGACTCGACTGCGTCGGCGCGGACGGGCCGGTGGGGTTCTGGGGCGTTTCGATGGGCAGCGCGATCGGCGTCCCGCTCGCCGCCGCCGAACCGCGGATCACCGCCGCCGTCTTCGGCCTCGCCGGCCATGAGACCCTGGCCGAGGCGGCGTCCCGGGTCACCGTCCCGGTCGAGTTCCTGCTGCAGTGGGACGACGAGCTGGTGCCGCGCGATTCGGCTCTCGCGCTGTTCGACGCCTTCGCCACGCGGGAGAAGACGCTGCACGCCAATCCCGGCGGCCACACGGCCGTGCCCGCGTTCGAGCTGAGCAGCTCCCAGCGCTTCTTCACCCGTCACCTCGTCGGTGACGCTTCGGCGGCGGCCGGGTGACGGCCGGCTCCGCGGCGCGTGAGTAAGGGCGCATGAGCCGCGTGAGTAAGGGCGCATGAGCAAGGCGGAGCCGGCCGCTACCCGGCCGGCTCCGCCGCGCGTGAGTGGGATGGAGGCGTACGCCAGGGCGGCGCCACCGTCGGCGGTGAGGGTGGCGCCGGTGCCGGGCGGTTCGGACGGTGAAAGGCCGGCGCCGCTCCGCCTTCCTGCTCCGCCGAACGGAGCACCGGAGCACCGGAGCACCGGAGCACCGGAGCGCCGGGGCGTGTCCCGCGATCACGTGATGGGGTCACGTGACGTGCGCCGGGGCAGCCACCGCAGAGCTGCGTCGGCGCAGTTCTCGGGGCTGCTGTTGAAGGCGATGGCCGCGTCGGGCGCGTGCCGGCGGACCAGGTTGACCACCTTCTCGAAGAGTTCGAGCAACGGCTCGTGCGTGCGGATGCCACCCCCGATCACCACGCAGACGTAGTCTTTGCGGGTCAGCGCCTCCTCGATCGCTCCTTCGGGGTTCTCCTCAAGCGCCACCAGGCACCAGTCGGCCTCGACGCCGTAATCTTCGAAGCGGGCCTGACCGCGTGCTATCGCCGCCTGGACGGGCCCGGGGTCCCAGCCCTGGATCTTGGCGGGATCGAGGCCGAGCACCAATACCGGTGTCGCTGTCACGCGTCCTCCTTCTCGCAGAACGATTCCACGCCGGCGCGATGGTCGAGGGTGGTCACCGGGTCCATCGACATGGCCGATCTCCTCCAGAGGGCGCCACGTCATCCCGATCTTGCCGCGCGTGCTTCTCGACGTGCTCTCCCCAGAGTGACAGAACGCCGGGCCGGGCGTTTTTCGTGATCTTGGTGGCGGTCCGGTGCAGGTCTTCCGTGTGGATGAGGAGCGTCTGAAGCGGCACGATCCGACCCTCGAACGGGACTCGGGAGATCGCGAACGAGTGGCGGCGAGTCGTGAAGCACTCGGCCGGCCACCCACCCGCCGGCCGCGCACCTGACCTCTCAGGTCAGTACGGCTAGCGCCGGAACGCCCGGGCGAGGATGGCGGCCAGGCCCGCGAAGCCCAGGCCGCCCAGCACGACCGGGAGCATGATCATCGGCTCGATGGCGGGCCGGCTGATGAACACGGTCCCGACGGCGATGAACAGCACGCCGCTGAGCAGGGCCATCCAGTCCGTGCGGTGCCGCCCGCCGCGCTCGGTCCGCTCGATCTCAGGCCGCACGGCGCACCTCCACGTCTCCGATGCCCGCCCTGACGGTCAGGACGATGGTCGCGACGTCGCCCTCCGGGGTCACCTCCGGCTCCAGGACCTTGCTGAGCTGGATGTCGGCCCCGCCCTCCAGCTCGTGGTCGATCTTGACGTCGCCGAGCTTGGTGTAGCCGTTGACCTCGATCCGGGCCGTCGGCGGCAGGATCACGCTGATCTCGCCCACCGAGACGGACGCCTCAAGGACCGTCCGCGAGCCCGGTGGGAAGGTCAGCTCGCTGAGGTCGAGCGCGCCCTCGCCGACGCCCACCGTGTATTCCTTGGCCACATCGGACATCAGGACCGGCTCCCAGTGGTAGCTGCCGAACTTCTTCGGCATGTCGGTCAGCGTGGCCCCCGCGACCAGGGCGATCGAGATGAGCGTGCCCGCCGCGACCAGGGCCGCGCCCCGGCCGAACCACGCGGCGACCAGGAGACCGGCGCCGATGGTGACCAGCGCCGCGCCGCCGGCGATCGTCATGTTGACCGTCCCCGAAGTGGCTTGGATCGCCATGATGATCCCTCCAACGACCATGGCCAGGCATAGGGTGACGCTTCCGACGAACGACCGGGGCCGCTTCGGCCGGGGCGCGGTCCGGACCGGCCCGCCGTACCCGGAGAGGTCATAGGGGGCGTAGGGCTGCTGCCGCCTGCGCGGGTCCAGGGGCTGGTAGGGACCGTACGGCGAGAACGGCTCGCCGGAGGAGTCGAACGACGGCACGGCGGTGCGATAGGGCGGGGGCGCGCTCGCGGCCGGCGGCGTGTTCGGCGGCGGGGGCGGCGCGTTCCCGGCCCGCGGCGTGCTCGGGTACCGCGGCACGTCCACGGAGGGCGGGGCGCTCTCGGAGGACGGCGTGCTCCCGGAGGGCGAGGTGCCCTCCGCGGGCGGGGTGCTCCCGGAGGCCGGCGCGCCCGTGGAAGGCAGGGCGCTCCCGGAGGACGGGACGCTCTCGGAGGACGGCGCGCCCGTGGAGAACGGGACGCTCGTGGAGAACGTGACGTCCCCGGCCGCCGAGGTGCCCGCGGTCGGCCGGGCGGTCCCCGGGGCCGGGCCCGGGGACGGGGGCTGGGCCGCGTGGGGGGCGGTGGGCGCCGCTCCGGCCCACGGGCGCCCGGTGGGGTAGGGCTCCGCGATGGGCGGCTGCGCGGGGCCGAAGGCCGCGGGCGGCCGGGGAACGCGGCGGCCGCGCAGCCGGTCGGGCAGGGAGCGGGCCACGGCGAGCAGGTCGACGCCGCGCGCGTGGGCGGCGAGCATGGCGATGGCGAACAGCGTGCCGACCACGACCGTGCCGGTGCTGACGCCGTCCGAGGACACATTGATGATCAGCCCCAGCGCGAACACGCCGGTCAGCAGGGCCAGCACGGTCTCGCTGTCGAAGGTGCGCCGGGTCCACTGCTCCATGTATCCCGGACCGCCGTTGGTCTCCCGCATCAGCAGGAACGCCGCGATGTAGAGCATGACGCCGATCCCCGAACCGAGGATCAGCACGGCGAAACCGACGCGGAACAGTACCGGGTCGACACCGGCGTAGCGGCCGAGGCCGGCGCATACGCCGGTGAGCATGCGGCCCTCGTTGCTGCGGTGAAGCACGCGCTCCTCGCCGAGGGTGGATGCGGAGGGCGAGTCGGACAAGGTGCTCGCCGGGTCCTGTGCGCTCCCGGGGTCGGTCATGTTCCCATCGTGGCCCCTCTCCGGTGGGGACCGCATCCGGGAGACCCCTGAGTCCTCCCGGAGCGCGCGGCCCCTCCTCAGGGTCGTGTCAGGGGAACGCCGGATGCGGTGAGGGGCCCCGACGTGTGACGATGCTGACGATATGGCTGAGCGACAGACAATTCATGACGCGGCGCCCGCGACCTCCGAGGAGCCCGCCTCCCCCCGGCTGATGAGGCCGGTGGAGGGGCGCCTGGTCGCCGGCGTGGCCCAGGGCGCCGCCGCCCAGCTCGGGCTCGACCCGGTCGTGCTGCGGCTGGCGTTCGTGCTGCTCACCGTGTTGGACGGGATCGGCACCGTGGCCTACGCGGCGCTGTGGATGTTCACCCCGCGTGAGCCGTACGAGGGCAGGGAGCCCGACCGGGACTGGAGCCAGCTCGCCGCCTACGGCGCGGTGGGGTTGGCGCTGATGGCCCTGGGCTGGCTCACCGGCACCTCGAAGGGCGGGATCGGCGCCTGGCCCATCGCGGTCGGCGGGATCGGCTCGCTCATCCTGTGGCAGCAGGCCGACCCCGACCGGCGACGGCGCTGGATGAGCACGACGGTCGGGCAGGTGCGCCGGAACCGGGTGCGCACCTTCGCCGGCCTGGGGCTCGTCGTCATCGGGGCGATCGGTTTCCTGGTGGCCAACAACGAGCTGAGCAAGGCGCGTTCCGGCATCGTCTTCACGCTGGTGGTCGTGGGCGGCGTCGCGCTCATCGCGGCCCCCTGGCTGGCCGCCCTGTGGAAGGAGCTGCAGCGGGAGCGCCGTGAGCGCATCCGCCAGGAGGAGCGTGCCGAGATGGCCGCGCACGTGCACGACTCCGTGCTGCACACGCTCACGCTGATCCAGCGCAACGCCCATGACTCGCGCGAGGTGACGCGGCTGGCCCGCTCCCAGGAGCGCGAGCTGCGCAACTGGCTCTACCAGCCGAAACAGGACGCCGACGCGTCGGTGGCCGCGGCGGTGCGCCGGGCCGCGGCCGAGGAGGAGGACACGCACGGGGTGCCGATCGAGGTCGTCTGCGTCGGCGACCACCCGCTGACCCCGGAATTGTCGGCGATGATGCAGGCCGCCAGACAAGCTATGGTCAACGCCGCGAAATACTCTGAATCATCGGTCATCTCCGTCTACGCCGAGGCGGAGCCGGAGGAGGTCGTCATCTTCGTCCGGGACCGTGGTGTCGGGTTCGACATGGAGCAGGTGCCCGTGGACCGGATGGGCATCCGCCAGTCGATCATCGGCAGGATGGAGCGCCACGGCGGCAGCGCCCGCGTGCGGGCCGCACCCGGCGAGGGCACGGAAGTGATGTTGACCATGAAGCTGGAGAAGACGTGAGCGAGCGAGCCAGGAAGAATCGGGCCGGAGAGAGCGGCGGTGCGGGGACGCGGCCGGTGAGGGAGGACTCATGAGCACCGTCAAGGTCTTGATCGTCGACGACCACCGGCTGTTCCGCTCGGGTGTCCGCGCCGAACTGGGCGACTCCATCGAGGTGATCGGGGAGGCCGAGGACGTCGAGTCCGCGGTCAGGACGATCGCCGAGCTCCAGCCCGACGTGGTCCTGCTCGACGTGCACATGCCCGGCGGCGGCGGTCAGGAGGTCCTGCGCCGCGTCCTGGGCTCCGGCTCCACGGTCCGCTTCCTCGCGCTGTCGGTCTCCGACGCGGCCGAGGACGTCATCGGCGTGATCCGCGGCGGTGCCCGGGGCTACGTCACCAAGACCATCAGCGGTCGCGAGCTCACCGACGCGATCCGCCGGGTGGCCGAGGGCGACGCGGTGTTCTCCCCGAGGCTGGCGGGCTTCGTGCTGGACGCCTTCGCCTCCAGCGAGGCTCCGCCGATCGACCCCGAGCTCGACTCGCTGACCCAGCGCGAGCGCGAGGTCCTGCGCCTGATCGCCCGCGGCTACGCCTACAAGGAGATCGCCAAGGAGCTGTTCATCTCGGTCAAGACCGTGGAGACCCACGTCTCGTCCGTCCTGCGCAAGCTCCAGCTCTCCAACCGCCACGAGCTCTCCCGGTGGGCGACCGCGCGACGCTTGGTCTGACCCGTACTAACTTGGTCTGACCTGTACTATCTGTAACTTATGTGCGACTCTGCGAAGTATGGGTCGCGATGTGCCTGCGATGGTGTTCAACCGGGAGGACCGACGGCGATACCGGGACAAGGTCCGCCGATGTCTTGACGTCTTCGCGCAGCTGCTGCGCGAGTCCAGGTTCGAGTTCGACCGGCCGAGAGCCGGGCTGGAGATCGAACTCAACCTGGTGGACGATCGCGGCGAGCCCGCGATGAAGAACGCCGAGGTACTGGCGGCGATCGCCGAACCGGACTGGGCGACCGAGCTCGGCCAGTTCAACGTGGAGATCAACGTCATGCCGGAGTCCCTTGAGGGGGACGGTCCCGTGCGGCTGGAGAAGGTGGTGCGGGACCGGCTCAACCACGCGGAGGAACGCGCGCGCACGGTCGGCGGGCACCTGATGATGGTCGGCATCCTGCCCACGCTCCAGGAGCAGGACGTGCACGAGGGCACCCTGTCGGCCAACCCGCGCTACAAGCTGCTCAACGAGCAGATCTTCCAGGCCAGGGGCGAGGACCTGCACCTGGCGATCCACGGCGAGGAGGCCCTGGAGACCTACGCCGACAGCATCACCCCCGAGGCGGCCTGCACGAGCCTCCAGCTTCATCTCCAGGTCAGCCCGCAGGCGTTCGCCGCCCACTGGAACGCGGCCCAGGTCATCGCCGGCCCCCAGGTGGCGGTGGCGGCCAACTCGCCGTTCCTGTTCGGCCGGCGGCTCTGGCAGGAGACCAGGATCCCGCTGTTCGAGCAGGCCACCGACACCCGTCCGGTGGAGCTGAAGGCCCAGGGCGTGCGGCCCCGGGTCTGGTTCGGCGAGCGGTGGATCACCTCGGTCTTCGACCTGTTCGAGGAGAACGCGCGCTACTTCCCCGCGCTCCTGCCCATGTGCGAGGATGCCGACCCGCGCGAGGAACTGGCCCGTGGCGTCACCCCCGAGCTCGGCGAGCTGACCCTGCACAACGGCACCGTCTACCGATGGAACCGGCCGGTCTACGCCGTCGTCGACGACACCCCGCACCTGCGGGTGGAGAACCGGGTGCTGCCCGCCGGACCGTCGGTCGCGGACGCCGCCGCCAACGCCGTGTTCTACTACGGCCTCATGCGCGTGCTCCCCCACGCCGAACGGCCGGTGTGGACGCGCATGTCCTTCGCCGCCGCCGCGGACAACCTGCACGCCGCCGCCCGGCACGGGCTGGAGGCGCGCCTCTACTGGCCGGGCCTGGGCGAGGTGGCCGCCGCCGAGCTGATCCTGCGCCGCCTGCTGCCGCTCGCCTACGAGGGCCTCGACCTGTGGGGGGTCGACCCCGGCCCCAGGGACCGGCTGCTCGGCATCATCGAGCGACGGTGCGTGACCGGCAGGACGGGGGCGAACTGGCAGATCGACACGGTGAACGCGCTGGGAGATCTCGACAGGCACGAGGCGCTGCGCCGGATGACCCTGCGCTACATCGAGCACATGCACACCAACGAGCCCGTGCACACCTGGCCGTCCCCCTGACCCGGTGGGGGCCGTCGTCCGCGCCGTGGGCACCCTGTCGCACGAGGAGGGCCGGCTGGGTGAACATGAGGCGTATGAAAGCCTTCCGCTGTCTTCTCGTGCTCCTGATGGCCACGGCCGCGGCCTGCGGGAGTGACCGGCCGGGCACCGATGCCGCCACGCCCGCCCCGCTTGGCCAGACGTTCGAGTCCGACCTCCGGCTGGCCAAGGAGTTCGGCGAGGCATACTGGCGGCAGACCTTCTCCACCGACGGGCTGACCTACCGGCCGGTCACCGCCTTCGTCCCCTACCGGGGGGACAACGGCCCCGACTGCGGCGGGCAGCCCTCGGCGCCGAACAACGCCTTCTACTGCCCGGCCGGGCACTTCATCGCCTACGACGAGAGCTGGATGCGCGAGCTCTACGACAAGATGGGGGACGGCTCGGTCTACGTGATCATCCCGCACGAGCTCGGGCACGCCGTACAGGCACAGCTCAACAGCGACTTCAGGCTCAACGTGGAGCGGGAGCTGCAGGCCGACTGCTACGCGGGCGGCACCCTGGGCACGCTCGTCAGGAGCGGGTCGTTGCAGGCGGAGCCGGGCGACGAGGACGAGCTGCTGCTCAACCTCGCCGCGGCGGGGGACCCCACCGACGACTGGCTGCGCCCCGACGCCCACGGTACGGCGGAGCAGCGCCAGGCGGTCTTCGCCAAGGGCTACAACGAGGGCGCCGCGGCCTGCTGAGATACATCCCGACGGTGACCCGCGAATCCACCGGGAGGCTGATGTCGCGCCACTGGGATCCGCCTAGTCTGAGGGCCGTCGATCCATCAGGGGGTGATGGCATGCGGAAGACGGTCCGCGAGATCGGCTGGGCCATCCGGGGAGCCTGCCGCGCGAGTGACCCCGAGCTGTTCTTCCCGCTGGCGCAGTCGGTCGAGCAGGAGGCGCGGGCGAAGGCGGTCTGCGCGGAGTGCCCGGTCCTGACCGACTGCCGGGCCTATGCCGTACGGGCGGGGGAGCCCGAGGGGATCTGGGGCGGCCTCACCGTCCAGGAGCGGCGCAGCCTGAGGTTCCCGTCCGGATGGCGGCAGTCCGCCGCGGGGTGAGCCCGCCTCGCATAGCCTCGGACCCGAGGCTGAGGAGGATCAAGGTGCGCGGACCCCAGGAGGAGCGCCGGCGGCGGAGCGCGGAGCCGCGCGCGGGCGGGTGCGACCGTGACGGCGGGACGGGAGGCGGAGTCCGGCGCGTGGCGGTGGCTGTGGGGCGGAGTGCTGTGTCCGGGCGGGTGCGGTGGTGACGGCGGATCCGAGGCGTGGTGAGGCGGCCGTGGGGCAGGGGGCCGCGCTCGCGGGCGCGGTGACCGTCCTGGTGGCGGCCAACGTGCTCAACAACCGCGTCGCGCCGCGCCTCGCCCCGCTGACCTCGGCCGCCGCCACCTGCGCGCTGCTCACCCTGGCCCGCCGCTCCGGGCTGTCCTGGTCCGAGCTGGGGTTCCACCGGCGCTCGCGCGGCCTGCGGATCGGCGGCGCCCTCGCCCTGGCCGTCGCCGGGGTCTACGGCGTGGGGATCACCGTCCCGGCCACCCGTCGCTTCTTCCGCGACGAGCGGGCGCTGTCGCTCTCGCGGGCCCGCGTGCTGGAGGAGGCCCTGCTCCAGGTGCCGGTCGGCACGGTCCTGCTGGAGGAGGTCGGCTTCCGGGGCGTGCTCCACGCCCTCCTGGCCCGCTCCCACGGCCCCCGTACGGCCGTCGCTGTCTCGTCGGCCCTGTTCGGCCTCTGGCACGTGCTCCCCGCGATCGACATGGTGACCGCCAATCCCGCGCTGAGCGGCCTGGCGTCAGGGGAGGCGCCGGGCGGCGGGCGGCGGGAGGACGGCGCCGGCGGGGCCGTGCCGGGACCGCCGGCGGGGGCGTCGCCGTGGCAGACGTCGCGGGCGGTGGCCGGGTCGGTGGCTGCGACAGGGCTCGCCGGGGTGCTCTTCTGCGAGCTCCGCCGCAGGGGCGGCCTGGCCGCGCCGTCACTGCTCCACATCGCGACCAACTCGCTGGGCTACCTGTCCGCCCGCCTCGCCCCGGCGGAGCCCGGCGCGGCGCGGAGCGCCGGGGACGGCACCGCGGGGGGACGCCCCGCCGCCGGGCCGGGAGATCCGGTGGCGTGAAGGGCCGGCGGGGTTCCGCCGCCCGAGCCGCCGGGCCGGGAGCCCGGCCGTCTCACCGCCGGGCTGTTCACCACTGGGCCGGGAGGTTGACTGTCTCACCGCCGGGCCGGTCACCGCTTGGCCGGGAGATCGACTGTCTCACCGCCGGGTTGTTTCACGGCCGGGCCGGGGAGGTCGACTGTCTCACCGCCGGGCCGGGAACCGGCCGCGGGCGGCGAGCTCGATCGTGACGAGTACGGCCACCGCCTCGGAGGCCAGCAGCGCGACCAGCACGACGAGCTGGACGACCCCGGCCTGGATGGGGCTCGCCCCGCCGAGCAGCATGCCCACGAAGGCCCCGGGGAGCGTGACCAGCCCCACGGTCGATGTCTGGTCCAGCGCGGGCACCAGTGCCTGGGCGGCCGCCGGGCGGCAGATCTCCAGTGCCGCGTCCCGCCCGGAGAAGCCCAGCGCGAGCGCCGCCTCGACCTCGCCGCGCCGCTGGATGAGCTCCTCCACCGCCCGCCGTCCCGCGAGCGCCGTGGCCGTCAGGCAGCCGCCGAGCAGGATGCCCGCCACCGGGATCAGCGTGATGCCCTTCAGCGGGACGGTCCCGGTGCCGACGAGCAGCGCGAGCACCGGCAACGTCCCCGCCGCGACCGGCAGGGCGGCCCACCGGACCGCCCGGCCCGAGGTGATCCTGCGGCCCGCGGTCAGGCTCGCCACGCCGTACATGACCAGGATGAAGGCCGCCACCGCGAGCGGCCGCTCCACGGCCCAGACGATGATCAGCGCCACCGCGCCGAGCTGGACGGCCGCCCGCAGGCACGCGGTGATGACGGCGCGGGCGTGGCCGAGGCGGCCGAGCAGGGCGGCGGCGGCGCCCCCGGCGGCCAGGAGGGCGACGACGACGGCGGTGACCGGCGACAGGTCGACGGTGTTCACGGGTGTGAGATGCCTTCCGGCGGGGCGTTCCCCGTCCCGGTCCGCTCAGGCGGTGGGGACCCGCTGGAAGGCCTCGGCGTAACGGCCCTCACCGAAGCCCCCCTCGGTCGCGACCTGGGAGAAGCGGGTCCGGAGGAAGTCTTCGAACCCCTCCATGTGGCTGATCTGGCTCACATGGGCGCGCAGCGCGGCGAGCTTACGTTCGAAGGTGTCGGTGATGTCGATGTGATGGTCGGGGGTCTGGCCGCCGTTGAGCCAGACCTCCCGGACCGTCCACGCCTCCAGGCCCTCCTGGAGCAGGAGCTCCGGGAAGGTGTAGGGGTTGCGCGCGTCGGGGTAGACGGCGTCGAGCGCGGAGCCGCCGACCGCGCGGTGGTCGGGGTGGCTGGGGGCGATGAAACTGTAGTTGCGCTCCGGAGTGTGGGTGATCACCAGGTCGGGCCTGACCTGGCGGATGACGCGGGTGATGTCGCGCCGCAGGTCGAGGCTCTGGACCACGGTCCCGTCGCGGTGGCCGAGGAAGCGTACGTCGGTCACCCCGACGATCTTCGCCGCGTTGGTCTGCTCGGTACGGCGGAGCTCCGCCATGCCCCCGTTGTCCAGCTCGCGGTCGAAACCGCCCGCGTCCCCGTCGGTGACGACACAGTAGGTCACCTCGACGCCCCGGTCGGTGAACCGCGCGATCGTGCCCGCCGCGGCGAAGTCGACGTCGTCCGGATGCGCGGTCACCACGAGCACCCGGTTGATTTCGTTCTCAGACAACATGAGAGGCCCCTCTGTTCTTCCGCATATCGATCATCTCTCACAACCGGTGACAAGTCAGTCGGCATTCCTCTCCGGTGCTGGACCCGGTTGTCGGTGGACCGCCATAACCTAGGAGCGTGTCGATCCCAGCCGCTTCCCTGACCCACCCGTTGCTCGACGGGCTCAACCCCCAGCAGCGCGAGGCCGTCGTCCACCACGGCAGCCCGCTGCTCATCGTCGCGGGCGCCGGTTCGGGCAAGACGCGGGTGCTCACCCACCGCATCGCCCACCTGCTGGCCGAGCGGGGCGCGCAGCCGCAGGAGATCCTGGCGATCACCTTCACCAACAAGGCCGCGCGGGAGATGAAGGACCGGGTCGACAACCTCATCGGTCCGCGGTCGGCGGCGATGTGGGTGATGACCTTCCACAGCGCGTGCGTGCGGATCCTGCGCCGCGAGGCCAAGCGGCTGGGCTTCCCCTCCAGCTTCTCCATCTACGACCAGGCCGACTCCCAGCGGCTGATGGCCATGGTCTGCCGGGAGATGGACCTCGACCCCAAACGCTACCCGCCGCGCTCCTTCTCCGCGCAGGTCAGCAACTTCAAGAACGAGCTGATCGACTACGAGACGGCCGCCGACCAGGCGTCCTCCCACCTGGAGCGCACGCTCGCCGAGGCATACCGCAACTACCAGCGGAAGCTGACCGAGGCCGGCGCGATGGACTTCGACGACCTCATCATGCTGACGGTCACCCTGTTCCAGATCTTCCCCGACGTGGCCGAGCACTACCGGCGCCGCTGGCGCCACGTCATGGTCGACGAATACCAGGACACCAACCACGCGCAATACACCCTGATCCGTGAGCTCGTCGGCGCCCCCGAGCTGCGCACCGCCGACGGCGACCTGATCCGGGAGGGCACGGTCGCTCCCGCCGAGCTGTGCGTGGTCGGTGACGCCGACCAGTCGATCTACGCCTTCCGGGGCGCGACGATCCGCAACATCCTGGAGTTCGAGCGTGACTATCCCAACGCCAGGACGATCCTGCTGGAGCAGAACTACCGCTCCACCCAGACGATCCTGAGCGCGGCCAACGCGGTGATCTCGCGCAACGAGAGCCGCAAGCCGAAGAACCTCTGGTCCGACCAGGGCACCGGCCCGAAGATCGTCGGATACGTCGCGGACAACGAGCACGACGAGGCCATGTTCGTCGCGCAGGAGGTCGACAAGCTCACCGACGACGAGGGCGTCGTGCCCGGCCAGGTGGCGGTGTTCTACCGGACCAACGCCGCCTCCCGGGTGTTCGAGGAGATCTTCATCCGGACCGGCCTGCCCTACAAGGTGGTCGGCGGGGTGCGCTTCTACGAGCGCAAGGAGGTCCGTGACCTGCTGGCCTACCTGCGGGTGCTGGCCAACCCCGGCGACGTGGTGTCGCTGCGCCGCATCCTCAACGTGCCCAAGCGCGGCATCGGCGACCGGGCCGAGGCGATGGTGGAGGCGTTCGCGGCGCGCGAGCGGATCTCCTTCTGGGAGGGGCTCCGCCGGGCGGACGAGGCACCCGGCATGGCCACCCGGTCGCTCAACGCCATCAAGGAGTTCGTCGCGCTGCTGGAGGAGCTGAGGGTCAAGGCCGCCGACATGCCGCCGTCGGAGCTGGCCCAGGAGGTGCTGGAGAGCACCGGTTACCGCGCGGAGCTCGCGGCCTCGGGCGACCCGCAGGACGAGAGCCGCCTGGAGAACCTGGACGAGATGGTCTCGGTGGCCTCGGAGTTCGAGGAGGCCAACCCCGAGGGCACGCTCGTGGAGTTCCTGGAGCAGGTCTCCCTGGTGGCCGACGCCGACCAGATCCCGGCCGGTGACGGCGGCCAGGGCGTGGTCACGCTGATGACCCTGCACACCGCCAAGGGCCTGGAGTTCCCGGTGGTCTTCCTCACCGGCATGGAGGACGGCGTCTTCCCGCACATGCGCTCGCTGGGCGAGCCGAAGGAGCTGGAGGAGGAGCGCCGCCTGGCCTACGTCGGCATCACCCGGGCGGAGAAGCGCCTCTACGTCTCCAGGGCGGCCGTCCGCAGCTCCTGGGGGGCGCCCGCGTTCAACCCGGCCTCCCGCTTCGTCGCCGAGATCCCGTCGGAGCTGGTCGACTGGCGCAGCGACCCCGGCAAGAACGCCTGGAGCGCGGCCTCGGGCGCCTCCCGCCGCGACGCCCGCCCCGCCCCCGCCAAGAAGCCCGGTGGGCGCCCGGTCCCCAACCTGGCCCCGGGCGACCGGGTCACCCACGACAAGTTCGGCCTGGGCACGGTCGTGTCGGTGGACGGCGTGGCGGAGAAGACCAAAGTCAAGATCGACTTTGGCAGCGGAGGTGAGAAGACCCTCCTGCTGGCCTACGCGCCGGTGGAGAAGCTCTGACCGGCGCCGAGCGGCCGAACGCCGGGTGGGCGGCCGTCGACCTGGGCGAGTGCCGGGTGACCCGGGTGGGTGACCGGCGGGCGGGGTGAGCGCTGGACGGGCTGGTGAAGTGCCGAGCGGTCCAGGAAGGCGTTCCGGGCGAGTGCCGGGCGGCCTTGGTGACGCGGGGCGGCCGGGACGAGTGCCGGGCGGCTGTGGGGGAAGGCCCGGTGGGTTCACCGGGCCTTCCCCGGACCGGCTTACGGGGGGGATCGACCCCGAGCCGGATCGGCTTACGGGGGGGATCGACCCCGAGCCGGATCGGCTTACGGGGTGGATCGACCCCGAGCCGGACCGGCTTACGGGGTGGATCGACCCCGAGCTGGACCGACTCTCGGCGCTGATCACGTGGCCGGATGGGCCGGGTCCGGGGACGGTCCTCGCGGTGGACCAGCGCTTGCGGACCAGCGCTTGCGGATCAGTCCTTGAAGACCTGGGTGTAGGGGTCCTCGCTCTGCTCGTCACCGAGGTCGAGCTCGTCGAAGTCCGCGACCTGGGCGGCGGACGGAGCCTTGATGGCCGACTTCACGCCCCAGCCGGAGTAGCGGCTGTCGTTGAGGTAGGTCATGTCCAGGCTGGTCAGGCCCCGCAGGGACTGGGTCCAGGACGAGACGGCCCGCCGTACGAGCTGGTCGGGGCCGAGGTAGAGCTTCCAGCTCACCGGCAGCGTGGCGGACTTGGCCGAGGGCTTGGCGCCCAGCAGCGCGCGGACCGTGGGGGAGACCTTGTAGAGCTCGCCCAGGGTGATCGTGCCCGAGTGGACGACGGTCCGGGTGCCGTCCCAGGTGCCGCCGGGACGCTTGGCCGTCGTGTGGGCCAGCGCGGCCTTCAGGGTGGCGGGTTCGAGGGGGTTGACGATCTGCTGGGCGGGGTTGCCGGCCACCACCGCGCCGCCCTTGACGCGCAGCCACTCCTTGCCCTCGGGCAGGGCGTCGCCGTAGAAGCCGCCGGAGATGTAGGAGACGCCCTTCACCATGAGGGTGCGGGAGGGGCCGAACAGGTTCTTCAGCTCCTTCTCGGCCCCGGGCAGGGTGAACTTCTCGGTCAGGTCCGAGGCCACCACGCCCTGCTTGCCGAACTCCAGCACGCCGTTGCGCCGGCTGAAGATCGCCCGGTTGTTCTTGCCCTCGCCGATGATCTTCGAGTTCTCGGCGAGCTTCACGCCGCGGTGGGTCCTGAACTGGCTCTTCAGTGCGGAGACCGGGTCCGTCTGCGCGATCTGGGCGGCCGGGGCGGCCGGGGCGGCCTGGGCGTTGGCGGGGGCGGCCACGAGTGCGGGCGCGATCAGCGCCGCCGCGGTGGCGCCGGTCAGGGTGGCGATCATTCGCCTCATTTAGGGGGTCCTCCTGTATGGGTCCTCGCATCCTCGCGGAGCGATCATCGAGATTCTTGCTCAATACATGACATGGAGGGTGAAAATCTGATCAATCGACCGCGCCCGGCAGGCGAGGCCTGCCGGGCGCGGGGATGTGATCACCGGACAGCCGATCACTGAACGGCCGATCACCGAACGGAGATCGGCTGTCCGGTGATCAGTGCAGGGCGACCGACGCGAGGTGATCAGTTCTTGATCAGCGGGATCGTGGCGACGGCCTTCACGCCCTTCTCCAGCTCCTTCATCTCGGCGACCTGGTCGGCGGCCGGGGCCTCGATCGTGACCTTGGAACCCCAGCCGGTGTAGCGGGTGTCGACCGTCGTGGACGAGTCCTTGCCCTCCGAGTAGGTCGTCACCAGCCGCTGGGGGAGCTGGTCGGCGCCGACGTACAGCTTCCAGCTCACCGCGGACTTGGCCCTGTCCTCGGGGAGGAAGGGCGACGAGGCCCGGAACCACGGTGACACCTTCTGCAGCTCGGCGAGGGTGATCTTCCCGCTGTAGACCCCGGCGCGCTTGGTGGCGTGCGCCAGCAGGGCCTTGAGCGTCGCCGGCTCGGCGGGGTTGACGTACTGGCTCATCGAGCCGATGAGGCCGAGCGGGGCGGGCGGGTTGCGGACCCAGGTCTTGTCGGCGGGCAGGAACTCGCCCATGACGCCGCCGGAGACGTAGGAGGTGTCCTTGACGCGGACGACCCGCTCGGGCTTGGCCATCCCGGTGATGACCTTGGAGAGCGTCTCGTTCTTCGCGTCCTCGGTGTCCTCCGCGTCCTCCGTCGCCGCGAGGAGTTCTTCGAGTTCCTGCTGCTTGATCCGGAGCTGGGCGGTCTGGTCGGACGCGATGATGCCGGAGGCGCCGAACTGGAACTCGCCGGTGCGCTTGGCGAACACCACGTTCCCCTCCGGGCCCTGGGATTTCGTCGTGTCGACGAAGCTCACCCCGCGACCGCCGCCGAACTGGCTCTTCAGCGCGGTGACCGGATCGGCGGCCTGGGCGTGCGCGGTCGAGGCGAGCGCGGGGGCGCTCAGCACGGCCGTCGCAGCGCATGCCAGACCGGCGATGTATCGCTTCAAGGAAAATTCCTCCTGAATGATCCCTCCACCCCGTGTGGGAGGGATGGGGGCATTCTGGCGGATCAAGATCGCGACGGCATCTCGTATATGGATAAATGCCTTGAAATACCTGTGAATGTTCCGTGCAGACCTCCGCCGCCTCCGGGATCCCCGATGGGAGGTCGGCCGCCCGCGGGAAGGCCGACGGGGGACCTGGGAGGCGGGGGACCTGGGAGTGGCGGCTCTCCGCGCCGGCGAGGGATCCCGGCACCGTCGAGCGACGGTCGCGGACGGGGTCCGCGTCGAAGGAGAGCCGTGGATCGACCGTGGGGTTCCACGCGGACTCCCCGCCCGCCGATCGGCGGTGGGCGGTGTCGCGCGCCCTGTCCGACCGGCGATGCCGCGTGCTCTGTCCGGCCGCCGGTTCCGCGCGCCCTACCCGATCGGCAGCACCGCGGGTTCCGGGAAGTCGGCGCCGACGCGTCCGGCGTCGGCGGTGTCCTCCGGAGGCGGTGGGGTGAGCGTGACGGGTGAGCCCCAGCCGGTGTAGCGGGTGTCGGCGACCGTGGTGGTGTGCTGGCGGGGCCGCCCGGGGAGGGGCTGCTTCCAGGTGGTGGTCAGGCGGCGGGCCAGGCCGGACCGGTCGAGCCAGAGCCGGAAGCCGATCGGGATCCGGCCGCTCCGGGCGCCGGGCGGCCCCGGGAGCCGGTCGCGGAAGCTGGGGGAGACCCTGTAGAGCGTGCGCAGCGTGACGGCCCCCTGGAGGAACGTCCCGGACGGGACGCGCCTGTTCACCGCGGCGTGTGACAGCAGGGTGCCCAGGGTGGCGGGCTCGAAGATGTTCACGATCTGCGGCAGCGCCGCCGTCTGCTTGATGTTGGCCGGGCCGATCAGGCCGAGCCAGGTCTTGCCCTCCGGCAGCCACGTCTCGTAGCCGGGGCCCGACAGGTACGCCTCGTTTGGGAAGCAGATCACCCGCGTCGAGCCGAGCCGCCGCCCGATCTGGGCCTCCAGCTCCCTGACGACCCCCTTCCCCAGCTCCGTCCGCCCCACGGTGTCCGTGCCGTACACCCCGGCCGCGTCGAACTCCACCCTGCCCTTGCGCCAGATGGTGACGGCCGGCTTGCCGTCTTTGTAGACCCGGCCGAGGTCGGAGATCCGCAGCCCCACGTGCTCGCCGAACTGCTGCTTCAGCTTCTGCACCGGGGAGGGCGGCGCCTGCGCCCGCGCCACCCCCGTCGACAGCGCCGAAGCGGCCAGCACCGTCGCCAACGCGGCAACCCACCGTCTCATCGGATCTCCCTCTCCGGGGCCAGGATCCGCCAAGCTAGCCAACCGCCGCGGCCCCGGATATGGCGTGGGCCAACAAGTCGGGCCCGTGGATTGCGCGTGCGTGAGCCGTACGGCGGGCCGTGCCGGGCGGGTGCGGCGCGGGGGAGCCGCGGGCGGTCTCTCGGCGGTTCCTCGTCGGCGGCCGAGGTCCCGCGCCGCTGCCGCCGGGCCGCCCGGGGGCCAACAGTCCCCCGTCCCCCCACGGAAGGCCGGGGTCAACCGTCCCCGTCGCCTCCATTGACAGGGGGCGGAGGAGATGATCCCCTCCATGCATAGTTAGGAAGGCTTCCTAACTAGCTGTGCCGTCTCACCCCCCTCAGGACAACAGCAGGAGGATCGATGAGATCTCCTATCCGAGCGCGCTCGCTGGTCGGCGCGCTCGTGGCCGGACTGCTGCTCAGCTCGCTGGCCGCCCTCCCCGCCACCGCCGCGCCGACCCGGTACGAAGCGGAAGGCGCCACCGTCTCCCAGGGCGCCGTGGAGTCCAACCACGCCGGATACTCCGGGACCGGGTTCGTCAACACCGACAACGTCGTCGGCTCCTACGTCGAGTTCACCGTCAACGCGGCCGGCGCCGGGTCCGCCGCCATCGTCATCCGGTACGCCAACGGCACCACCGCCGACCGCCCCGCCGACGTCGCCGTCAACGGCGCCGTCGTCTCGGCCGGCCGCTCGTTCAACGGCACCGGCGGCTGGGACACCTGGGCGACCTCCACCCTGACCGCGCCGGTGAACGCCGGCGCCAACACCGTCCGGATCACCTCCACGACCGCGGGCGGCACCCCCAACCTCGACTTCGTCGACGTCGAGGTGACCGTGGCCGGCAACGACCACCAGGCGGAGAACGCCACCGTCTCCCAGGGCGCCGTGGAGTCCAACCATGCCGGGTTCACCGGTACCGGGTTCGTCAACTACGACAACGTCGCCGGCTCCTACGTCGAGTTCACCGTCGACGCGGCGACCGCCGGCAACTACCGCCTGGCGTTCCGCTTCGCCAACGGCACCACCGCCGACCGTCCGATGGACATCGCCGTCAACGGCGTACCGGTCTCGGCCGGGCTGTCCTTCCCCGGCACGGGCGCGTGGACCACCTGGGTGGAGAAGTCCGTCACCGCGGGCCTCGTCGCCGGTGCCAACAAGGTCCGGGCCACCGCCACCACCGCGGGCGGGGGCCCCAACCTCGACCGGCTGAGCGCGACGGCGCCGGCCGACGCCGAGCCGCCGACCGCGCCTGCGGGCCTGCGCGCCGTCGGCGAGATCAGGCCGACCTCGGTCGACCTGGCCTGGACGGCGTCCACCGACAACGTGGGCGTGTCGCAGTACAAGATCTACAACGGCGGCAACGTGCTCATGACCGTGGGCGGCAACGTCACCGGCACCACGCTGTCCGGCCTGACGCCCAACACCAGATACGTGCTCAGCGTGCTCGCCTACGACGCGGCGGGCAACGCCTCCCAGGGCAGCAACAACGTCGACGTCACCACGCCGCCGAGCGACGACACGCAGCCGCCCGGAACGCCGGCCGGTCTGCGCGCGACCAACGTCGGGGCCGGCACAGTCACGCTGGCCTGGAACGCCTCCACCGACAACGTCGGGGTCACCGGCTACAACCTCTACCGCGACGGCACGGCGTTCGCCACCGTGCCCGACCTGACCGCGACCGCCGACGGGCTGGCGCCCAACACGGCCTACGCGTTCGCGGTCGAGGCTTTCGACGCCAACGGCAACGTCTCGCCGCGCAGCGCGCCGCTGACGGTGCGGACGACTGGTACGGCGGCCGGCGGCGACCCCGTCCACGACAAGGACATCGCCAAGCTCGACCTGCCGTGGGGCATCGCCTTCCTGCCCGACAACAGCGCGCTGGTCGCCGAGCGGGACCGTTTCGAGATCGCCCGCGTCACCCCGGACGGGCAGAAGACCGTGGTCGGCAAGATCACCGAAGCGGTGACGACCAGCGGCGAGGGCGGGCTCCTGGGCCTGGCGGTCTCGCCGACCTTCGCCACCGACCACTACGTCTACGCCTTCCACACGGCCGCCTCCGACAACCGTGTGGTGCGCTTCAAGTACGAGAACGGGCAGATCGGCGCCCGCGAACCGCTCGTCACGGGCATCGCCAAGAACAAGTTCCACAACGGCGGCCGGATCAAGTTCGGCCCCGACGGCTTGCTCTACATCACCACCGGCGACGCCCAGGACGGCAACCGGGCGCAGAACCTCAACTCGCTCAACGGCAAGATCCTGCGGGTGACGCCGACCGGCGCCGGCGCGCCCGGCAACCCGTTCCCGAGCGCGCCGCGGGTCTACACCCTCGGCCATCGCAACCCGCAGGGCCTGGCCTGGGACTCCCGGGGACGGCTGTGGGCGTCGGAGTTCGGCGACGCCACCCTGGACGAGCTCAACCTGATCCAGCCCGGCAAGAACTACGGCTGGCCCAACTGCGAAGGTGGATGCGGTAACCCGGCCTACGTCGACCCGGTCCGGCAGTGGGACGTGGCCGCCGCGTCGCCGAGCGGTCTGGAGATCGTCAACGACTGGATCTACATGGCGGCCGTCCGGGGCCAGCGGCTCTGGGTCATGAAGATCACCGGTAACACCACCGACACGCCCCGGGCGTTCTTCAACGGCCGGTGGGGCCGCCTGCGCACCGTCGTCAAGACCCCCGACGGGGGGCTCTGGCTCACCTCGACCAACAACGACAAGAACGGCGGCACGCCGACGGTCCTCGACAACACCATCGTGCGGCTGAAGTTCGCCGCGGCGCCGTCCGTGCTGACCAGCAGCGCGTTCGCCGCCGGCGGCACCATCCCCGCCAAGTACACCTGCCAGGGGGACGGGGTGGCCGGCAACGACATCTCGCCCCCGCTGGCCTGGACCACGGCACCGCCGGGCACGCAGAGCTACGCGATCACCTTCGTCGACACCGCCAACGGCGGCAAGCACTGGGTGATCTGGGACATTCCCGCCGGCAGGCTGTCACTGCCGGAGGGGCTCGGCCTCGGCTTCAACGTGCCGCAGGTCCCGGGCGCCAAGCAGAAGGCGATGAGCAGCGGGAACAAGGCCCTGCAGTACTTCGGGCCGTGCCCCGGCGGGTCCACGCACAAGTACGAGTTCACGCTGTACGCCGTGAACACCGCGACGCTGCCGGGAGTGAGCTCCGGTTCGTCGGTGGCGGCGGTGGAGACCGCGATCCTGGCCAACGACCTCGCCGCGGCGACGCTGGCCGGCACCTCGAACGCCGGCACCTGAACGCCGGCACCTGAACGCCGGCACCTGAACGCCGGTGCCCCAAGGGGGCGGGCGCCCCGGCCGGGACGGAGGGATCCGGTCCGGGCGGGGCGCTCCGGGCCGGCCGGGCTCGGCGCCCCCCGGAGTGGGCCCGCCCGTCCCGCGCTACTCGGTGGCGGTCTCCTCCTGCGGCGCGACGAGGTGCACCGGGGTCCCCCACGAGGCGAACCGCACGTCGCTGACGCGGGTGACCCCCATGCTGAGCGGCGGCTCCGCCCACGAGGTGACCAGCCTGCTGGGGAGCCCGTCGCGTCCCGTCCACAGCCGCCAGGCCACCTTCATGGCCGCGACCTTGGCGTTCGGCCTCTTGCGCAGGTCCGCCCGGTAGGACGGCGAGACGCGGTAGAGCGCGCCGAAGGTGATCACGCCCTTGTGGAGGGTCGCGCCGGGCTTCTTGACGGTGCTGGTGGACAGCAGGGCCTTCAGCGTGGCCGGCTCCAGGACGAGGACCGGGGTCAGGAAGGGAGACAGATCACGGATCTTGCCGGGCGTCCGCATCCACTTCCGGCCCTCGGGGAGGCTCTCGCCGATCACTCCACCGCTCATGTACACGTTCCCGCCGACGGCGAGGTTGCGGACCGGGGTGGCCTTCTCCCCGGGGAGATCAGACCTGGTCAGGATGTCGTATCCGGCCACGCCCGAGGCGCCGAACTGCACGACGCCGCGGCGCTTCTGCGCGGAGAGGGGCTTGCCGTCGGAGTTGGTCCGGCCGCTCTCGACGATCTTCACACCGCGCTGGGCGACGAACTGGGCCTTCAGCGCGGTCACCGGGTCGGTGGGCGCGGTCCGGGCGTGCGCCGGGGCGGCGGTCGTGGACAGGATCAGAGCGCCGGCCACCAGGATGATCCATCGCTTCACGGGGAAGTCTCCTCCTGAGGATAGAAGATCAAAAACCCTAGGGTATGTCGTACCGGAATGTAGGGGTAATACCGATAAAGGCAGCGGATTGGGTGTGATCCTATGGAAACCGGGCCTGTGGACGGCTGAAAGCCGTCATCGGGCCGGGCCCTCACCGCGTGGGCGGTTACGCTGCCCGTAGCTCCCGTCGCGGGTGCCGGTGGCTCCCACGGCGTGGACGGGGCGCAGACAAGGAGGTCTGTATGGACGCCGTGCCGAGGATCCGCGTCGTCATCGCCAAACCCGGGCTCGACGGGCACGACCGCGGTGTGAAGATCGTGGCGCGGGCGCTGCGGGACGCCGGGATGGAGGTCGTCTACACCGGCCTGCACCAGACGCCCGAGCAGATCGTGCGCACCGCCGTCCAGGAGGACGCGGCCGCGATCGGGCTGTCCGTCCTGTCGGGCGCGCACATGACGCTCTTCGCCAGGGTGCTCGAACTGCTGAAGGACGGCGACGCCGACGACATCACGGTGTTCGGCGGTGGGATCATTCCGGAGGCGGACATACCCGAGCTCCACCGGATGGGCGTGGCCCGGATCTTCACACCGGGCGCGACCACCCAGGAGATCGTCGAGTGGGTGCGGAGCGCCGTTCCCGCCCGCGTTTAGGACCCGGTGACCTGCTCATGCCCTTCAGGGGGCTAGGCTTCATTGGCGCAAAACCCGCCGGGCTCCCCTCACCCGTGGAGCCGGCCCGCCGACATCTGTACACCAGCCGGACAAGCAAGGACGGACCCTCGTGGACCTGTTCGAACATCAGGCGAAGGAGCTCTTCGCGGAGTACGGCATCCCGGTGCCGCGTGGCATTGTCGCGCACACCGTGGAGGAGGCACGCGCGGCAGCCGAGCAGCTGACCGGCCGTGTCGTCGTCAAGGCACAGGTCAAGACCGGTGGCCGCGGTAAGGCCGGCGGCGTGAAGGTCGCCGACGACGCCGCCGACGCCGAGCAGAAGGCCACCCAGATCCTCGGCATGGACATCAAGGGCCACACGGTCCACAAGGTCCTGATCGAGGAAGCCAGCGCGATCGCGGAGGAATATTACTTCTCCTTCCTGCTCGACCGCGCGAACCGCACCTTCCTCGCCATCTGCTCCGCCGCGGGCGGCATGGACATCGAAGAGGTCGCGCACAGCACCCCGGAGAAGGTCGCCAAGATCCCGGTCTCCCCGCTCGACGGGGTCGACCGGGCCAAGGCCCGTGAGATCGCCGAGGCCGGCGGCCTGCCGGCGGTCGCGCTCGACGGCGCCGCGGAGCTCATCGAGAAGCTCTGGTGCGCCTTCGTCGACGAGGACGCCTCCCTGGTCGAGGTCAACCCGATGATCCTGTCGGCCGACGGCCAGGTCAAGGCCCTCGACGGCAAGGTCACCCTCGACGACAACGCGACCTTCCGCCAGGCCGACCACGCGGTCTTCGAGGACAAGGCCGCCGAGGACCCCCTTGAGGCCGCGGCCAAGGAGAAGGACCTCAACTACGTCAAGCTCGACGGCAGCGTGGGCATCATCGGCAACGGCGCGGGCCTGGTCATGTCGACCCTCGACGTCGTCGCCTACGCCGGCGAGGCCTTCCCCGGCCGGCCCAAGCCCGCCAACTTCCTCGACATCGGCGGCGGCGCCTCGGCCGAGGTCATGGCGTCCGGCCTGGAGATCATCATCTCCGACCCGTCCGTGAAGTCGATCTTCGTGAACGTCTTCGGCGGCATCACCGCCTGTGACGCGGTCGCCAACGGCATCGTCTCCGCCTTCCAGCTCCTGGAGAGCCGCGGCGAGGCCGTCAGCCGCCCGCTGGTCGTCCGGCTGGACGGCAACAACGCCGAGCTCGGCCGGCAGATTCTGGCCGACGCCAAGCTCTCCGGCGTCGAGCTGGTTGACACGATGGACGATGCGGCCAAGCGTGCCGCCGAACTCGCCGCGGTAGGTGCGTAATGGCTATCTGGCTGACCGAGAACAGCAAGATCATTGTTCAGGGCATGACCGGCGGTGAGGGCACCAAGCACACCCGCCGCATGCTCGCCTCCGGCGCCCGCGTCGTCGGCGGCGTCAACGCCCGCAAGGCCGGCACCACCCACGAGGGCCTGCCCGTCTTCGGCACCGTCGTCGAGGCCGTCAAGGAGACCGGCGCCGACGTTTCGGTCGTCTTCGTGCCCCCGGCGTTCACCAAGGACGCCGTCAAGGAGGCCATCGACGCCGAGATCCCGCTCTGCGTGGTGATCACCGAGGGCGTCCCGGTCCACGACACCACCGAGTTCTGGGCCTACGCGGTCGCCAAGGGCAACAAGACCCGCATCATCGGGCCGAACTGCCCCGGCATCGCCTCGCCCGGCGCCTCCAACGCCGGCATCATCCCCGCCGACATCACCACCGCCGGCCGCATCGGCCTGGTCTCGAAGTCCGGGACGCTGACCTACCAGCTCATGTACGAGCTGCGTGACTTCGGCTTCTCCACCGCCGTCGGCATCGGCGGCGACCCGGTCATCGGCACCACGCACATCGACGCGCTGCAGGCGTTCCAGGACGACCCGGCCACCGACGCGATCGTGATGATCGGTGAGATCGGCGGCGACGCCGAGGAGCGCGCGGCCGCCTACATCGAGCAGCACGTGACCAAGCCGGTCGTCGCCTACGTCGCGGGCTTCACCGCCCCCGAGGGCAAGACCATGGGCCACGCCGGCGCGATCGTGTCCGGCTCGGCCGGCACCGCCCAGGCGAAGAAGGAGGCTCTGGAGAAGGTCGGCGTCCGCGTCGGCAAGACCCCGAGCGAGACCGCCCGCCTGATGCGCGAGGTCATGCAGTCCCGCTAGTCCCGCTGGTTCCGCCAGGGAGGCGCCCGATGTCCAACCGGGCGCCTTCCTCGCTGTCCGGCGCCCTTCCGTAGGGCCGTCCGGCGGTCGCCCGTACGGTCCCGCTGTCCGGCGGCCTTTCGCACGGTCCCGCCGTCCGGCGGTCTCCCGTACGGCGCGCGACACGCGGGGCGGAGGAGTCTCTCCCACGCGGAAGATCCTGAGACCATCGACTATTGTGACGGCCCTTCTCGATCAGCTCCGGACGGCTCCCCGTAACGTCCTCAGCCGTATCCCCCTGCCAGGCGTCACGGGTGACGACGACGACGTCCGCCGGCCGCTCCCCGTATCCGGGATGCTCGCCGCCGCCTGGACTCTCGGCGTGGGCCTGGCGGTGCTCACCACCCTCACCCTGGTCGGCTGGATCGCCTCCCCCAAGGGCGCGCTCGGCCCCGGCCTGCCGGGGGTCTTCCGCACCGCCGCGCAGCTCTGGCTGGCGGCCCACCACGCGGGGTTCGCGATCCCCGGCGGGTCGGTGGGGCTGCTCCCGCTCGGGCTGACGGTGCTGCCGGCCTTCCTGCTGTACCGGGCCGGCATCTGGATGACCCGGGACGCGGACCTGCGCCTGCGGCTGCCCGCCCGGCTGCCCAAGAACAGCCCGAAGGACGAGGCCAACGCCCGGCGCCGGGCCCAACTCGTGCTGGTCGCCCAGGCGGGCGTCTCGCTGGCGGCGCCGTACGCGCTGCTGGCCGGGATCATCGCGCTGGTCACCCGGAACGAGATCACCCAGCCGTTCCTCGGCGACGTGCTGGTCAGCCACGTGGCGGTGGCCTTCCTCGCGGGCTCGCTGGCCACCGCCAGGACGATCGGCCCGTGGCGGTCGATGCTGCGCCTGCTGCCCGAGCGGCTGCGCTCCGTCGTGGTGGCCTCGGCCGCCGCGCTGGGGATCATGCTCGTGGCGGGTGCCGTCATGGTGCTCGCCGCCGTCGCGGTGAACTTCCGGCAGGTCCAGGAGCTGTCCGGCGTCCTGTCGCCCGGCTTCGTCGGCGGCCTGCTGCTCCTGCTGGTCCAGGGGCTCTACCTGGTCAACGCGGTCATCTGGGGGATGGCCTACATCGCCGGTCCGGGCTTCGCGGTCGGCTCCGGCACGCTGGTCGCGCCCACCGGGGTCCAGCTCGGGACGGTGCCGAGCCTGCCGATCCTGGGCGCCCTGCCGGAGACGGGTCCCACCCCGGCGTGGGTGATGGTGGTGATCGCGCTGCCGTTCGCGGCCGGGGCGGTGGCGGGAGTCCTGGGCGTCAGGATCGCGCCGTCGCCGTCGTACGAGGGCGCGCCGCTGTGGGGGTTCGTCTGCGGGCTGGCGACCGGCGCGGCGGCCGGGCTGCTGGCCGCGCTGTCCGGCGGGCCGCTGGGCGGGGCGAGGCTCACCTCGGTCGGTCCGGCGGGCTGGGAGGTCATGCTCTCGGTGACGCTGGAGGTGGGCGTCGCCGCGGGCATCTCGGCGGGGCTGGCCAACTGGTGGCTGATCTTCCGGGGGCACAACACCGCCGTCACCAAGGCCGCCGCCAAGGTCGGCACGGCCACCGCGCCGGTCCGCAAGGCGGGAGTCAAGATCGCGAAGGCGGCGGGGGCGGTGGCCGGCAAGGTCGGCTTCGCCGAGCCCGAGGGCCTGCGCACGCTCCCCGGCCACTGGCTGGACGCCACCGAGTGCGACACCCAGCCGATCCCGGTCATCAGGGACGACTGGGAGGACGAGCACGCCTCGGCGGCGGCGGAGAACCCTCCCCAGCTCCACCACCGCGGGCCGCCACGCCCGCCCCGGCGCGACATCGTCGACGAGTCCGACGACAAGGGCGGCCACGTGATCTACCTGGACCCCTACGCCTGGGACCGCGACTGAGTCGCGGGCGGCCCGCCCCGCCCGAGGAGGGGCCGGGCGGGGGTTCCGCGGGGACCACGCGGCCGGCGGCCCGGGAGCCGCGGGAGCGGCCGGGGTCACCGACCGGCTCACCGAAGGGTCCTGAGAGTCCCCAGGATCGGGACTCCCGGGGTCAGGGGGTTCCCGGGATCAGGGAGGGAACGGGAACTGCACGTCGCCGGGCCGGACGAAGGGCATCTTCTTCTCCATCGCCCGTTCGAGCTGGTCCACGCACTCGTTCTGGGCGGTGACGGTGCCCGCGCCCCGGCGGCACTCGGCGTAGGAGGCCAGCTCGTCGCTGAAGTAGAACTGCATCGCGGTCACTCCCGCGGCGATCAGCAGCGTCAGCACCGACACGGCGACGCCGACGACGGCGGGCGTCGTCGGCTTCGTCACCGAGCGCAGGGCCCCGATCGCGCGGACCGAGGCGACGAGGGCGAACAGCGACATGACGAGCCCCGCGAGGGGGAGCATGAGCGTCAACACCACCGAGGCGAAGGCGAGCCACAACGCCCGCCGTCCCGCGCCCTCCGCCGGCCGTGCCTGGACGGGAGTCGTCACCTGACCTCCTTGCTTCGTGTGAGCGGACAGGCAGATACCCTTGCAGCGGCGTGAGTCCCCGTCGGAATGGAGTGCGTCGGTGTCATCCCAGGCCGCTCGGCTTGTGGTCCTCGTGTCCGGTTCTGGAACCAACCTACAGGCCTTACTGAACGCTGTGGCAGACGAGGCTTACGGGGCCCGGATCGTTGCGGTGGGCGCCGATCGCGACGGTATCGAGGGATTGGCCCGCGCGGAGCGCGCCGGCATCCCCACCTTCGTCGAGAGGCTGGCCGACCACCCGGGGCGTGACGTCTGGGACCGGGCGATCGCGGCGCGGATCGCCGAGCACCGGCCCGACCTGGTCGTCTGCGCGGGGTTCATGAAGATCCTCGGCGAGCCGACGCTGACCGCCTTCCCCGTCCTCAACACCCATCCCGCGCTGCTGCCCGCCTTCCCCGGCGCGCACGGGGTCCGCGACGCCCTCGCGTACGGCGTGCGGATCACCGGCTGCACGGTGATGCTCGCCGACGCCGGGGTCGACACCGGGCCGATCATCGCCCAGGAGGCCGTGCCCGTTCTCGACGGCGACGACGAGGCGTCCCTGCACGAGCGCATCAAGACCGTCGAGCGGGCCCTGCTCGTCAAGACCGTCGGCCGGATGGCCCGTGAGGGCTGGACCGTGGCCGGAAGGACCTTTCGCTTCGGACGACCCGGCGGATGAGCCGGGCGCCCCGGATGAGACCGGAACCAAACAGGAGGATCAGGAAGTGACCCGCATCGCCATCCGGCGCGCGTTGATCGCTGTGTATGACAAGAGCGGGCTGGAGGAGTTGGCCCGCGGACTCGACGCCGCGGGTGTGGAGATCGTCTCCACCGGCGGCACCGCCGCGAAGATCGCGTCGTTCGGTGTCCCCGTCACCCCGGTCGAGGCGCTGACCGGGTTCCCCGAGTGCCTCGACGGCCGCGTCAAGACCCTGCACCCGCGCGTGCACGCCGGCCTGCTGGCCGACAGCGGCAACCCCGCCCACGTCAAGCAGCTCGAAGAGCTGGAGATCGACCCGTTCGAGCTGGTGGTGGTCAACCTCTACCCGTTCCAGGAGACCGTGGCCTCCGGAGCCTCCGACCGTGACTGCGTGGAGCAGATCGACATCGGCGGCCCCGCCATGATCCGCGCCGCGGCGAAGAACCACGGCACCGCCGCGATCGTGGTCGACCCGGGCGCCTACGGCGACGTGCTCGCCGCGGTGGCCGAGGGCGGTTTCACCCTCACCCAGCGCCGCCGCCTCGCCGCGGCCGCCTACGCCCACACCGCCGCCTACGACACCGCGGTGGCCTCCTGGTTCGCCGACGTCTACGCCCCGGAGGAGGGCGCCTGGCCGAGCTACATGGGCGCCGCCTGGGAGCTCAAGTCGCCGCTGCGTTACGGCGAGAACCCGCACCAGGGCGCGGCCCTCTACTCCGGCGGGCGTGACGGCCTGGCCAACGCCGAGCAACTGCACGGCAAGGAGATGTCCTACAACAACTATCTCGACGCCGACGCGGCCTGGCGGGCCGCCTGGGACTTCACCGAGCCCGCGGTGGCGATCATCAAGCACCAGAACCCGTGCGGCATCGCGGTCGGCGCCGACGTCGCCGAGGCGCACCGCAGGGCCAACGCCTGCGACCCGGTCTCCGCCTACGGCGGTGTGATCGCGGTCAACGGCGAGGTCACCGAGGAGCTGGCCCGGCAGATCGCCGAGGTGTTCACCGAGGTCGTGGTGGCCCCGTCCTTCGCCGCGGAGGCGCTGGCCGTCCTCACCCAGAAGAAGAACATCCGGCTGCTGGCCTGCCCGCAGGGGCCGGACAACCGGACCGAGTTCCGCCGGATCGACGGCGGCCTGCTGGTGCAGGCCACCGACCGGGTGGACGCCCCCGGCGACGCCCCGTCCACCTGGGAGCTCAAGGCCGGTCCGGCGGCCTCCGCCGAGGTCCTCGCCGACCTGGCCTTCGCCTGGAAGGCCTGCCGCTCGGTGAAGTCCAACGCGATCCTGCTCGCCGCCGACGGCGCGAGCGTCGGGGTCGGCATGGGCCAGGTCAACCGGGTCGACTCGGCGCAGCTGGCGGTCTCCCGGGCCGGTGACCGGGCCCGGGGGTCGGTGGCGGCCTCCGACGCGTTCTTCCCGTTCGCCGACGGCCCACAGGTGCTCATCGACGCCGGGGTGAAGGCGATCGTGGAGCCGGGCGGCTCCATCCGGGACGCGGACGTGATCGCCGCGGCCGAGGCCGCCGGGATCACCCTCTACTTCACCGGCACCCGCCACTTCTTCCACTGAGCTCCGCTGCCGTGTACGGCCGCCGCACAGGTGGGGCGGCCGTACACGGGAGACAAGAGAGTGGCGGACCGGACAGGATTTTCTGGCCAGAGAAGGTTTAAACCCCGGTTAACCTGAACCATTCCTTCCCTCGCCTCCTGTGGAGATCCCTCATGCCTCTGCTCGATCCCGTCCTGAACGCCTTCGTGATCATGAACGGGTTCTGGGAGAGCCCCTGGCTTCTCCTCATCTTCGCCTTCGGCGCCGCCTACCTGGGCGCCAAGGCCGTGGAGGTCATCCCCTTCACGCGCAGGATCATCGAGCGGAGGGAAGCGGAGCGCGGCTGATCTCGTGGAAGGATTGAACCCATGAGCGCGCAGATTCTGGACGGCAAGGCCACCGCGGCGAAGATCAAGGCAGACCTCACGGCGCGGGTCGCCGCGCTGAGAGAGCGCGGGATCACCCCCGGGCTCGGCACCGTCCTGGTCGGCGACGACCCGGGCAGCCAGATCTACGTGGCCGGCAAGCACCGCGACTGCGCGGAGGTCGGCATCGCCTCCATCCGCAGGGACCTGCCCGCGACGGCCACGCAGGCCGAGGTCGAGGCGGTCATCGACGAGCTCAACGCCGCCGAGGAGTGCACCGGCTACATCGTGCAGCTCCCCCTGCCCCGCCACCTCGACACCATGGCGCTGATCGAGCGGATGGACCCGGCCAAGGACGCCGACGGCCTGCACCCGCTCAACCTGGGCCGGCTGGTCCACACGGTCGACGCGCCGCTGCCCTGCACCCCGCACGGCATCGTCCTGCTCCTGCAGGAGTACGGCGTGCCGATCAAGGGCGCCGAGGTCGTCGTGGTCGGCCGTGGCATCACCGTGGGCCGCTCGCTCGGCCTGCTGCTGACCCGCCGCTCGGAGAACGCCACGGTCACCCTCTGCCACACCGGCACCCAGGACCTGGCGGCTCACACCCGTCGCGCCGACATCGTCGTCGCCGCGGCGGGCGTGCCGCATCTGATCACCGCCGACATGGTCAAGCCCGGCGCCGCCGTGCTCGACGTCGGGGTCTCCCGGGTCGACGGCAAGATCGCCGGTGATGTCGCCCCCGGCGTCAAGGACGTCGCGGGCTTCCTCACCCCCAACCCCGGCGGCGTGGGCCCGATGACCCGGGCCCTGCTGCTGAGCAACGTGGTCGAGGCCGCCGAGAAGCAGGGCTAGGTCTCAGGACGCCCGGCGGCCCGCGGCGGTCGCCGCCGGCTGCGGCTCCGGGGTGCCGGCCGCGCGCTGCGGCGGCACCACCGGGGTCGGCCGGACCAGCCCCAGGGCGACGACCTCGTTGGCCAGCCTGGTGCGCCGGTTGGTCCCCTCCGGGATCCGGAACTTCTGGTAGAGGCGGAGCAGGTGCTGCTTGACCGCGGCCTCCGTCACCACCAGATCGTCGGCGATCTCCCGCGCCGTGGCCGGTGCGACGAACGCCTCGTCCGACAGCGCCGGACGGCACAGCGACGTCAGCACGTCCACCTCCCGCCGGGTCAGCTCCGGAGCCGCGGCGCGGCGGAGCTCGACCTCGGGGGCGAAGTCCTCACGCGGGACTCCGCCGATCCTGCCCCGCGCGGCGCCGAAGGAGACGACGTCGCCGTCGTCGAGCACCCTCCGGGCGATCGGCCTGCCGTTCACCCGCGTGCCGTTGCGGGACAGGCCCAGATCAACGACATACAGGTAGGGTCCGCGCCGGACGAATTCCGCGTGCAGCCGGGACACACTCGGATCGGTGAGCCGGATGTCCACTCCCCGGCCGCGTCCGATCGTCGTGATCTCGGGGCGCAACGGGACCACCTCGCCAGTGTCCTCGATGCGTATGAACGGCCCCTCCACGGCAGTTCCTCCCCAGGTAGCCCGCCGTAACTATTCCTACAGCTCCGGCTTACCCAAACGAGGTGATGCGGAATCGCCTTTGCCAGAAGGAGAATCCCTCATGAAATTGGTCTGGACCTCTCGGGAAGGTTTCCCCTGCTCACGGGTAGACTTCGAACGAAGATAAGCGGAGGAAACACTCATGGCGGACAAGCCCACAAAAGGCCTCGCCGATGTCGTAGCCGCGTCCACAGCGCTCAGTGACATCGACGGTCAGGCCGGTCTCCTTTTCTATCGTGGCTACGACATCCACGATCTGGCCGGCCGCACCACCTTCGAAGAGACCGCCCACCTGCTGCAGCGCGGAAGCCTCCCCAACGGGGAGCAGCTGGCCGCCTACGGGGCGCAGCTCGTCGAAGGGCGTAAGCTCGGCGCGCTCGCCGACGCGAACATCCCGGAGATCGCGGACAGGCAGGCGCCCATGGAGGCGCTGCGCACCCTGGTCTCGCTGGCCGGGGCCGACGATCCGGACAAGGACTCCAACAGTCCCGAGGCCAACCTGCGCAAGGCCGCCCGGCTGACCGCCCAGCAGCCGGTCCTCGTCGCCCGCTACCACGCGGCCAGGACGGGCGCCACGATCCCCGAGCCGGATCCCGGGCTGAGCGTCGCGGCCAACTTCCTGCTGCAGATCACCGGCCGCACCCCCGAGCGGCGCGAGGTCGAGATCTTCGACACCTGCCTGGTCCTGCACGCCGACCACACGATGAACGCCTCGACGTTCGCCGCCCGCGTGTGCGCCGCGACCCTGTCCGACATGCACTCGGCCATCGTGGCGGCCATCGGCACCCTCAAGGGCCCGCTCCACGGCGGGGCCAACGAGCAGGTCATGCGGACCCTGGAGGCGCTCGACCCGGCCGCCGTCGCCCAGTCCGTGCGCGACCGGCTCGCCGCCGGCGAGAAGATCATGGGCTTCGGGCACCGGGTCTACAAGACCGAGGACCCGCGCGCCACGCACCTGCGCAAGATGTCGCAGGAGCTCGCGGACGCCTCCGGCGACGACAAGTTCTACCGCATGTCCAAGGAGATGGAGGAGGTCGTCTTCGAGACGAAGGGCCTCTATCCCAACGTCGACTTCTACGCGGCGACCGTCTACCACTACCTCGGTATCCCGACAGACCTGTTCACTCCGGTCTTCTCGGTCAGCCGCATGGCAGGATGGACCGCACACGTCATCGAGCAGCACGCCGACAATCGCCTGATCCGCCCGGACAGCGAATACATCGGCGAGCGCGACCAGAAGTGGAAGCCGCTCGCCGAGCGATGAGCCGGGTGCGGGCGACGAGTGCGCGAATGAACAGCGGCCATGGGTGGGAGCGGTGAGCACAACTGAAGATCGCTGGAGACCGTATCCGCTGGTGCTGGCGGGTGCGATCCTGGCCGTTACCTTTGCCGTCCTGCTCGACCCCGAGTGGGGTGGGTTCTCTCTCGGTGTGGTCATGACGCTGGGGGCCGTGCTCCGGCTGGTGGGCAGCGGACTGCTCGCCGTACGCACCAGGACGACCGACGCCGTCACGCTCGCCGTCTTCGGCGTCGCGCTGATGGCCGGCTCGCTGGTGCTTCAGTATCCGGCGCTCATGCCGCTTTAAGCCGGACGCACGGGTGGATCGCAAGCCGCCTGAACCCGTCCGATAGCCTCAACGGCCAGTGAGCCTCAAAAGGACTGTCTGGCCAGTGTTAGTTCAGAAGGGGAACCACACGCATGCCCAAGATCAAGGTAGAGGGCCCCGTCGTCGAGCTTGACGGCGACGAGATGACCCGGATCATCTGGCAGTTCATCAAGGACCAGCTGATCCTTCCCTACCTCGACGTCGACCTGAAGTACTACGACCTCGGGATCGAGCACCGTGACGCCACCGACGACCAGGTGACGATCGACGCCGCCAACGCGATCAAGCAGTACGGCGTCGGCGTCAAGTGCGCCACGATCACCCCGGACGAGGCGCGGGTCGAGGAGTTCGGCCTGAAGAAGATGTGGAAGTCCCCGAACGGGACGATCCGTAACATCCTCGGCGGTGTCATCTTCCGCGAGCCGATCATCATGTCCAACGTGCCGAGGCTCGTCCCCGGCTGGACCAAGCCGATCATCATCGGCCGTCACGCGTTCGGCGACCAGTATCGCGCCACCGACCTGAAGATCCCGGGCGAGGGCACGCTGACCCTCACCTACACGCCGAAGGACGGCTCGGAGCCGATCGAGCTCGACGTCTACGACTTCCCCGGGGCCGGCATCGCGATGGCGATGTACAACCTGGACGAGTCCATCCGCGACTTCGCCCGCGCCTCCATGCGTTACGGCCTGTCCCGTGGCTACCCGGTCTACCTCTCCACGAAGAACACGATCCTGAAGGCCTACGACGGCCGCTTCAAGGACATCTTCGCCGAGGTCTTCGAGACCGAGTTCAAGGCCGAGTTCGAGGCCGCCGGCATCACCTACGAGCACCGCCTGATCGACGACATGGTCGCCGCGGCGCTCAAGTGGGAGGGCGGCTACGTCTGGGCGGCCAAGAACTACG
Source organism: Streptosporangium brasiliense (assembly GCF_030811595.1). NCBI lineage: Bacteria > Bacillati > Actinomycetota > Actinomycetes > Streptosporangiales > Streptosporangiaceae > Streptosporangium > Streptosporangium brasiliense. Next base: position 504,976 of record NZ_JAUSRB010000002.1, on the reverse strand, counting down.
ACGGCGACGTCCAGTCCGACACCGTCGCGCAGGGCTTCGGCTCCCTCGGCCTGATGACCTCGGTGCTGATGACCCCCGACGGCCGGACCGTCGAGGCCGAGGCCGCCCACGGCACCGTGACCCGTCACTACCGTGAGCACCAGAAGGGCAACCCCACCTCCACCAACCCGATCGCCTCGATCTTCGCGTGGACCCGTGGCCTCCAGCACCGTGGCAAGCTCGACAACACCCCCGCGGTGATCGACTTCGCCGAGAAGCTGGAGCAGGTCTGCATCGAGACCGTCGAGGGCGGCCAGATGACCAAGGACCTCGCCCTCCTCGTCGGCGGCGACGCCAAGTGGCTGACCACCCAGGACTTCCTGGCGGCCCTGGACGAGAACCTGAAGAAGAAGATGGCCTGAGGCGTGTTCCGCGGATCCTCGCCACGGTGAGGATCCACGGACGCGCCCCGGCCGTCCGCCGGGAAACAGGAAGGGCCGCCCGCCGGGCGGCCCTTCCTGTTTCCCGCCCTCGACCCGGCACGCCTGCTCCCGGCACGGCCTGCTCCCGGCGCGGCGGCGGGCGGTCTCCACGGCCGCTACCGGGCGGCCACGGCCGAGGCGTCCTCCTGTCGTCGCCGGGACCCGTCCCCGAGATGTCCTTCTGCCGTCGCTGGGACCCGTTCCCGAGCTGTCGTCGCCGGGACCGGTTCCCGAGGTGTCCTCCTGTGGCCGCCAGGACCCGTCCCCGCGCCGCCCTGAGCTGTCCTCCGGCCAGTGCCGGGACCCGTCCCCATGCCGCGCTCAGATCCCTCCTGCGGCCCGTTCCCGTCCGTGCCGTCCGGGACTGGCTCAGGCCGTCTCCCGCCGTCCGCAGGCCGACTCTCCGCAGCCCCTCCGGCCGCCCCCGCGCCGTCCTCAGCCGGCCGTCACCGCGCCGAGCACGATCAGGTTGTCGTCGGCGAGGCCGGTCACGCGGTGCGCGCGGCCGGTCACGGCGTCCATCCTGAAGAAGCCGGCGGGGCGGCCGCCCGCCTTGGCGCTCAGCCGGACGACGACCTCGTGGGAGTTCAGCCAGCCGACGACCTCCGCCTTGGCGGGGCCGCCCAGGGAGGGGAGCGGCAGGCGCTTGAACACCTGCCGCGACCGGGCGTCGACGATGTGGAGGCTGTCGCCCCCGGCCTCCTCGGCGCCGACCGCGGCCGCGTGCCTGCCGCTGGGGGACTCGCGCCAGGCGCGGTAGCTCTTGCGGAGCCAGCCCGCCGCCTTCTCCGCGGCCGTCGCCTGCCCGGCGGGCAGTGACGTCACGGTCCCGGTGGTGAAGTCGGTCCGCAGCCGGCGCGCGCCGAGCGCGACGGTGAAGTGACGGCCGTCCGGGGAGACGCTCACCCGGGTGCCGGTCTCGGTGTCGGAGGGGGCCAGCGCGGGCGTCAGATACCGCTTCACGCCGCTGTGCAGGTCGTGGGCGACATATCGCCCCTCCGCCGCACTGAGATAGGCGATGCGGCGCCCGTCGGGGCTGAGAGCCGGGCTCAGCCGCCAGGAGCTCCGGCCGTCGCCGTACGCCAGCCGTTCGGCCGCGTCGGGCACGCTCACCGTGGACTCGCAGCGGCCCTTACCCGTGCAGCCGGCGGGCTCGCGCGCCGAGCCGGCCGGGTCGCCGCCGGCCAGCTTGAGCGTCCAGCCCGCGCAGATGACCTTCCCGGCCTTCGGCGGCGCGGAGGCGTCGCCCGCCGAGCCGCCGTCGGGACACCGCTTGGGCACCGCGTAGCGGATCGTGAGGGAGGTACGCGGGGCCTGCCAGGGCTTGAGGCCGGAGCCCGGCTCCGGGCTGCCGGTCGGCTCCGCGCTGGTGACCACCCGCATGGCCTCCGGGGCGTCCGCCGGATGGGACCGGTTCGGCTCGCCCAGTGCCGAGTTCCACACCACTCCCTGCGAGAACAGGGTGAAGGCGGCGATGAGGCCGATCGGGACGAGGGCCGCGATCGCCGTCAGGAAGGCTCCGCGGTTGCGGCGGCGCCGTAGCGCGCGCACCGACCGCGCGGTGAGGTCGGGGACCGACGCCTCGCCCGCCGCGGTCGCCAGCCTCGTCTTCAGCCGGGCCACGTTGCCCTTGGTGAGCGTGGCCACCGCCTCGGTGACCTCCGTCTCCACGGTCTCCACCGGGATGCCGAGGAGGGTGGCCATCTCGGCGTGGGTCCTGCCGTCATGGATGCACGCGACGGTGAGGAGGCGCTGCCGGGGCGGGAGCCGTACCAGGGCGGTGGCCCCCGCGGCGGTGGGCTTGCGGAGGAAACGGCGATAAAGGGCGATGTGGGCGTGTGTAGTGGTGTTCTCCCAGAGGGTGGGGGGCCAGCTGAGGCCGACCGTGCGCAAGGACCACAGGGCCAGGCGGATGGCCTGCTCGTGGCTGCCGGTGAGGAGGAGGGCCGTGCCGACGAGGGAACGCTGATCGCGCTGAACGAATTCGCGATAACCGATATATCGGCGCATGAGGGATTTGCTCCGGCTTGCGTGAGGGACGGTCAACGGTAGTGATCTAAGCGGTTGGAGCGCCAACTTGGGTTGATTGTTGCTAATTGGGTGGTTGGTGGGCCCGCCGACCCCCATCGCCGTAGGTGATGGGAGGTCACTTGGGAGTAACACGGCGGGCGGTGGAGCTACGGCATCGTAAAGTTTGGCTGGTTGGAGATTTACTACACCGTAGGGACGATGATGCCGGAGATCGCGCCGCTGGAAGCGGGGGAACCGCACCGTCTGGGGCCGTTCCGCGTCGTCGGCCGGATCGGTGAGGGCGGGCAGGGGATCGTCTACCTGGGGGTCAACGAGTCGGGGGAGCGGGCGGCGATCAAGTTGCTGCACGTGAAATTCTCCGGCGACACGACGGCCAGATCCCGCTTTGCCCGCGAGGCGCGCGCCGCCCAGCGGGTCGCCTCGTTCTGCACGGCGGGCGTGGTGGACGCCGATCTCGAAGGCGACACCCCCTACATCGCGAGCGAATACATCGAGGGCAGGTCGCTGCGGGAGGTCGTGGAGACCGACGGCCCGCTCCGGGGCGCCGCACTGCAGCGGCTGGCGATCGGCACGGCCACCGCGCTGACCGCGATCCACCACGCCGCGATCGTGCACCGCGACTTCAAACCGGACAACGTGCTCATCGCCGCCGACGGCCCCCGCGTGGTGGACTTCGGCATCGCCCGCATCCTCGACTCCACCGGGACGATCACCAGCCGGGCCATCGGCACCCCGGCCTACATGGCGCCCGAGCAGATCTCCGGCGCCGACGTCGGCCCGCACACCGACGTCTTCGCCTGGGGGGCGACCATCGCGTTCGCCGCGACCGGGGAGACGGTCTTCGCCGGCGACTCGATCGCGGTGGTGCTCAACCGCATCCTCAACCACGAGGTGGACGTCAGCGTCATGCCGGAGCCGCTGCGCGGCGCGGTCCGCGCGGCCCTGTCCAAGTCGCCCGCCGCCCGCCCGTCGGCCGACCAGATCCTGCTGCGGATGCTCGGCCACCCCGAGAGCGTGGACGCGTCGCCGGCCGTCCTCAACGAGGGGGCGCAGGTCGCCGGCCCCGACTCGGACGAGGCCACCCACCTCATGCGGATACGGGGCACGGCCCCGGACCGGCCCGCCCCCAACGCCCCGCCCGTGCCGTCCACCGGCTTCCGCGCGCAGCCCCCGGGGCCCGGCGAGCGCCCGTCCTCCCCGGCGTACAGGGAGCATCCGTCCTCCCCGGCGTACGGTGAGCATCCGTCCTCCCCGGCGTACGGTGAGCATCCGTCCGCTCCGGGCCATGGCGAGCGCGGTCCTTCCCCGGCTTACGGGGAGCGCCCGTCCGCTCCGGCGTACGGCGAGCACCCGTCCTCCCCGGCGTACAGGGAGCGTCCGTCCTCCCCGGCGTACGGCGAGCAGCCCCCGCCTCCCGCCCACGGCGAGCGTCCGTCGTTCCCGGGGCACGGCGGGTCCTCGACCGTCCCGCCCCCGGACTGGCAGACCACGCTCACCGAGCACGTCACGGACGTGGACCCGCCCCGGCGCTCCCGGAAGGGGCGCTGGGTCGCGGCCGCCGTGGCCGTCCTGCTGGTCGCCGCCGCCGTGGCGGCCGTCGCCCTCACCGGCTGGCCGCCGAGCCTGGGCGCCGGCGCCGAGCCCACCGCGTCCGCCCCGGCGGAGTTCACCTCGGTGGTGGACAAGGCGGCCCGGACCGGCAAGCTCACCGTCGGCGTGCGCGGCTTCCTGCCGGGCATCGCGCTGGAGAGCGGCGGTAAGTGGAGCGGGTTCGAGGTGGACCTCGCCACCGAGATCGCCAAGGCGCTGCAGGTGCCCGCGGACGGCGTCACCTTCCGGGCGACCAGCCGGGAGGAGCGGCCGGGGCTGCTGGCCGCCGGTGACGTCGACCTGGTCATCTCGACCTACTCGATCAACGACGGCGACGACGTCACCTTCGCCGGGCCGTACTATCTCGCCCACGTCGACGTGCTCGTCAAGGCCGGCTCCCCGATCGTCTCCGCGGCCGGTCTGGAGGGCAGGCGGCTGTGCCAGCCGGCCTCCAGCTCCTCGGTCCGCGTCCTGCAGGAGACGGTGAGCCAGATCGAACTGATCCCCGCCCAGACCTACACCGACTGCATGAACAAGCTGCTGGCCGGTGAGGTCGACGCGGTCCCGGGCGACGACCTGCTGCTGGCCGGGTTCGCCAACCGGGAGAGCGTCCGCTACAAGGTGCTCGGCCTGAAGCTGACCGACGAGCGCTACGCGGTGGCCGTGAAGAAGGGCGACAGCCGCACCTGCAAGGCAGTGCAGGGCGCGATCGCCGACCTCTACGACAGCGGCGTGATCAAGAAGCTGCTCGACAGGCACTTCTCCCGGGTCGACTTCGCCACCCGCGAGGACAGCCTCCCGGCCATGACTAGCTGCGGTTAGTCCCCTCGATCTCGGCCGCGGTCTCCTCGGCCCAGTCGCGCATCAGCCGCGTCTGACGGATGCCCAGCTCCAGGGCGTACTGACCGAAGCCGGGCTTCTTCCACGAGGACCTGGCCGCGCGCATCGCCTCCAGCTCGGCCAGCCTGATGTCGTAGGACTCGGCCTCCGCGCGGAGCAGCGCCGCGGCCTCGTGCGGCTCCAGCGTGGGCAGCAGGAAGGCGCGCAGCACCCCTTCGCTGCGGTAGGACCGTGACGGTCCCTTCTCGATCAGCCACCCGCGCAGCTCATGCGTGCCCTCGTCGGTGATCGCGTAGGTCTTCCGGCCGCGCGGGCCCTCCTCCTCGACCGTGATCAGGCCGTCGGCGGCCATCTTGTTCAGCTCCGGATAGATCTGGCTGTGCCGGGCCTGCCAGGCGTTGTTGATCGAACTCTCGAACAGTTTCGTCAGGTCGTAGCCGCTGGCGGGGCCGGAGACGGTCAGCAGGCCGAGGAGCGCGATCCGTAGGGACATGCCCTCATCATAATTATCAATTGACATGTCAAAACTGACACGTCACTATCAACAGGTGTCTACTGACGTATCGCCCTCCCACGCGGCCTCCCCTCCAAAGCCCAAGAACGGGCTGCTCCTCCTCGCCGTCCTCGGCGGGATGTTCCTGGCCATGCTCGACCAGACGATCGTCGGGACCGCCCTGCCCCGGATCACCCAGGAGCTCGGCGGCGCGGACCTCTACACCTGGGTCGTGACGGCCTATCTGCTGACCTCCACGATCACCGTCCCGCTGTACGGCAGGCTGTCGGACACCTACGGGCGCAAGCCCCTGCTGCTCGTCGGCGTCGTGCTGTTCCTGCTCGGCTCGCTCCTGTGCGGCCTCGCCCAGGACATGAACCAGCTCATCGCCTTCCGGGCGCTGCAGGGCCTGGGCGCCGGGGCGCTGCTGCCCCTCTCCCTGGCCCTGGTGGTCGATCTGTTCCCGCCGGACAAGAGCGGCCGGGTCCAGGGCGCGATGGGCGGGGTGATGGCGCTGAGCTACATCGCCGGCCCCTTCCTCGGCGGCGTCTTCACCGACCAGGCGAGCTGGCGCTGGGCCTTCATGGTCAACCTCCCCATCGGCCTGGTCCTCATCGCGATCGTCGTGGCGCGGCTGCCGCACGTGGCCGGCCAGGGCCGCGGCACCCGCCCCGACTACCTCGGCATCGCCGTCTTCAGCGGGGCGATCGGCGCGCTGCTCGTCGGTCTGACCGAGAAGGGCCTGGACGGCCACACCTGGACCAGCGGGCCCGTGCTGTGGCCCATCGTGGCCGCGGCCGTGCTGCTGGCGCTGTTCGTCCTCGTCGAGCGCGGGGCGGCGGAGCCGATCATCCCCCTGGAGCTGTTCCGCAACCGGACCTACACGCTGGCCAACGCGGTCTCGTTCTGCACCGCGTTCTGCCTCTACGCCGGGGTGGTGTTCCTGCCCCGTTACTTCCAGGAGGCCGTCGGGCTCAGCGCCACGGACTCGGGTCTGCGCATCTACCCGCTCATGCTCGGGATGGTGGCCGGCAGCGGGATCGCCGGGGCCCTCATGTCCAGGACCCAGCGCTACAAGCCGTGGCTGATCGCCGGGGCGCTGCTCATGGCGGTCGGGGCGCTGCTCTGCGCCGGGATCACGGTCGGGACCTCGGGCCTCGTCCTCGCCGGGTGGATGGCGCTGCTCGGCCTCGGCATGGGGCCGATGCTGTCGGGTCTGACCGTGGCGGTCCAATACTCGGTCCCGCCGCGGTTCACCGGCACCGCCAGCGCGAACCTGACCTTCTTCCGGCAGATCGGCGGCTCGGTCGCCCTGGCCCTCGCCGGCACCTTCTACGCCTCCGTCGTCGCGGAGGAGGCGCCCGCCCACGGGCTGCCGGCCGCCCATGCCGCCGCCACCGCGAGCGTCATCCCCTGGCTCGCCGTCGGCGGGGCGCTCGTCGCCCTCCTGGCGCTGATCGCGCTGCCCGGAGGCCGGATCAAGGCACTCGCCGCAGGACCGGCGACACTGGACGGGTAACATCCGAGCGTCACAGTTCATCCTTCGAGTGGGGGAAGGTCATGGCCCAGACTCCCGTAAAGGTCACCGTCACCGGCGCCGCCGGTCAGATCGGCTACGCGCTGCTGTTCCGCATCGCGTCGGGCCAGTTGCTGGGCGCCGACGTCCCGGTCAAGCTGAGCCTGCTGGAGATCCCGCAGGCGGTCAAGGCCGCCGAGGGCACCGCGATGGAGCTCGACGACTGCGCGTTCCCGCTGCTGAGCGGTATCGAGGTCACCGACGACGCCGGCAAGGCGTTCGACGGCGCCAACGTCGCGCTGCTGGTGGGCGCCCGCCCGCGTACCGCCGGCATGGAGCGCGGCGACCTGCTCCAGGCCAACGGCGGCATCTTCGGCCCGCAGGGCAAGGCCATCAACGACAACGCGGCCGACGACATCCGCGTCCTGGTCGTGGGCAACCCGGCCAACACCAACGCGCTGATCGCCCAGCAGCACGCCCCGGACGTCCCGGCGGAGCGCTTCACCGCGATGACCCGCCTGGACCACAACCGCGCGCTCTCCCAGCTCGCCGCCAAGCTCCAGGTCCCGGTCACCGAGATCATGAAGATGACCATCTGGGGCAACCACTCCGCCACGCAGTACCCCGACCTGTTCCACGCCGAGGTCGGCGGCAAGATCGCCGCCGAGCAGGTGGACGAGGCCTGGCTGCGCGACACCTTCATCCCGACCGTCGCCAAGCGCGGCGCCGCGATCATCGAGGCCCGGGGCGCGTCCTCGGCCGCCTCCGCCGCCAACGCCGCGATCGACCACGTCTTCGACTGGGTCAACGGCGCCGAGTGGACCTCCGCCGCGATCCCCTCCGACGGCTCGTACGGCGTGCCCGAGGGCCTCATCTCCTCCTTCCCCGTCGTCTCGCGCGGCGGCAAGTGGGAGATCATCCAGGGTCTGGAGATCGACGCCTTCTCCCGCGAGCGCATCGACGCCTCGGTGCGTGAGCTCGAAGAGGAGCGCGCCGCCGTCCGCGAGCTCGGCCTCATCTGAGCTCAGCCTCGTGTGAGCCCGGCCCCGGCTGAGCTCGATCCTGTCCGAGCCCGGCCCCGGCCGGGCTCACGACGGCTCCTCCGCGTCCAAGGGAAGGGGCCCCGGTCCGCCGGGGCCCCTTCCGCGTCTCCGGGCCCGGCCCATGAGGCTCGGCGTCCCCGAGATCCCGCGGTCCCTGCGGCCTGGAGCCCCGCCGTCCCGTCTCCCGTGGATCGGCGTCCCGGTGGCCGGGGCGCCCGCCGTGGTGGGGCGCACGGCGATTGGCGGCGTGTCGAACATGCCGTCCGGCGGCCCCCCGGCGTTAAATGATCATTGAGGGTCGGGGGATCGGTGTTCATGGCGCATGGTGCGGCGCGGGTCGTCGTTGGAATAGTCAGTCTTGCTCTCGTCGGAGCGCCCGGAGCGGTGCTGGCGGAGCCGGGGAGAAGCAATCCGGGCGGAGCCGATCTGTCCGTACGGCTGGAGAACTCGCCGAGGGTCGCGCAGCCGGGGCAGCCGCTTCTCTACCGGGCGGAGGTGCGCAACATCGGGCCCGAGGACGCGGTGCTGCCCCTGCTCACCGTCCGGGTGCCCGAGGGGGTGGAGATCCTCCGCGTCGACGTCGCCGAGTGCCGTCCGGGCACGACGGCCAACGAGGTGGTCTGCGCCTCCCCGCAGGACGTCATGGCCGGCGGCAGTGGCGGGGTGACGATCAGCGGTCTGGTCCGCCCGGGCGCGCGCGGCCCGCTGGAGGCGACCGCGACGCTCTCCTCGGAGATCGTGGACGGCAACGAGGAGAACAACTCCGCCCGGACGCTGACCCCGGTGGACGAGGGGGCCGACCTGGCGGTCCGGCTGTCGCGCAAGGCGCGGGCCGGCCGGCTGGTCATGATGGGCGCGGTCGTCCGCAACCGGGGGCCCCGGGTCGTCCGCGACGCCGCGCTCTTCTTCCACACCAGGAGCGCGCGTTTCCTGTCGGCGCGGGGCGCGCGGTGCCGGTCGTTCCCCGGACTCGTCGGCTGCAGGCTGGGCGCGGTCGGCTCCGGCAAGCGGGTCAGTCTCCGGCTGGCCTTCCGCGCGCACCGGCGCGCGCTGCGGGCCAAGGCGACCGTCTACTCCACTCACGTGGGCGACCGCCGCCCCGCCAACAACATGGCCCGCATCAACCTGCGCTAGGCCCTGTCCCCGGCCCTCCCGCCTGTCGCGGCCCCAGGCTTCCCGCCTGCCGGGCCTAACCGGGCGGCGCCCGGCCGTGGACGGCCGGGCGCCCGCCGCCGCCGGTCAGCGGGGCAGCGCGGCCCAGGCGTCGGCGACGATGTCACGGACGGACGGGTGCTCCGGCTTCCACCCGAGCTCGCGCTGGATCCGCTCCGAGGAGGCCACCAGCACCGCGGGGTCCCCGGCCCGGCGCTCGCGCACGACCGCCGGGATCTCGTGCCCGGTGACCTCGCGGCAGACCGACAAGACCTCCTGCACCGAGAAGCCCGTGCCGCTGCCCAGGTTGTAGATCTTGTGCTCGCCCGCCGAGCAGGCCTCCAGCGCCAGCAGATGGGCCCGGGCCAGGTCGCCCACGTGGATGTAGTCGCGGACGCATGTCCCGTCGGGAGTGGGGTAGTCCGTGCCGAACACGCTGACCGACTCGCGCAGGCCGAGTGCGACGGCGAGGACGTTAGGGATCAGGTGGGTCTCCACGGAGTGCCGTTCGCGGTAGACCCTGCCGTCGCCGCCGGTGTGGGCGCCGCCCACGTTGAAGTAGCGCAGGCTCACCGCGGCCAGGCCGTACAGCCCGGCGAAGGTGGTCAGCGCGGTGTCGACGGCGAGTTTGGACGCGCCGTAGGGGTTGGTCGGCCGGGTGGGGTCGGTCTCCGCGATCGGGGAGCGCTCCGGCTCGCCGTAGGTGGCGGCGGTGGAGGAGAACACAATCGTGCCGACCCCGGCGGTCCGCATGGCGTCGAGCAGGGCCAAGGTGCCGCCGAGGTTGTGCGCCCAGTAAAGGCCGGGCTTCTCCACCGACTCCCCGACCAGGGACTTCGCCGCGAAGTGGAGCACACCGTCCATCCCGGGCAGCACGTCCGCGGCCTCGGTGATCGATCCCTCCACGAAGCGCGCGCCCGGCGGCACCGCGTCGGCGTGGCCGGTGGACAGATCGTCCAGCACGGTGACCTGATGGCCCGCCTCGACGAGTTGCGCCGAGACGACGCTGCCTATGTATCCGGCGCCTCCGGTGACCAGCAGCTTCACGGAGCCTCCTGTTTGATGGTGTCTGAATGTGTTTATTTTTGTAAGGCTACTGCCAGCATATGCTGGCTCATCAAATATCGGCCACAGTCGGAACGGGCGACGGCCATGACGGAGACAGTCTCGTGAACAGCGTCCTGGCGAACATCGCCTTGGTCATGCTTTTCGTATTGATCGGGGGGTTCTTCGCCGCCGCCGAAATGGCCATGGTCTCCCTCAGGGAGAGTCAGGTCCGCAGGATCGGCACCCGGGGCCGCAGGGGAGCGCGGGCGGCCAAGCTCGCCCGTGACCCCAACCGCTTCCTGTCGGCGGTGCAGATCGGCGTCACCGTGGCGACCATGCTGTCGGCGGCGTTCGGCGCCGACACCCTCGCCCAGGACCTGATCCCGGTCGTGGACGGATGGGGCGTGCCCGACGCCGTCGCGGCCCCCCTCTCCCTGGTGCTGGTGACGCTGGCCATCTCCTACCTCTCGCTGGTGCTGGGCGAGCTCGCGCCCAAGCGGATCGCCCGACAGCGCGCAGAGGGGATCTCGCTGCTGGTCGCGCCGTTCCTGGACCGGATGGCCGCGCTGTCGCGGCCGGTCATCTGGGCCCTGTCCAAGTCCACCGACGGCGTGGTCAGACTGCTCGGCGGCAACCCCGAGGCCGACCGGGAGGAGATCTCCACCGAGGAGCTGCGCGACATGGTGGTCGGCCACCACGAGCTCGCCGCCGACGAGCGGAACCTGATCGCGGAGGTCTTCGCCGCGGGCAAGCGGCAGCTCCGCGAGGTGATGCTGCCGCGCACCGAGGTGGAGTTCATGGCGGCCGACACCCCGCTGGCCGAGGCCGCCGTCCTGGCCGCCGCCATGCCGCACTCCCGCTTCCCGATCTACCGCGACTCCTACGACGACATCGTGGGCTTCATCCACATCAGGGACCTGCTCGACCCGGTGCTGACCGGGTCCATCGAGCCGATCAGCGAACTGGTGCCGATCCGCCCGGTCAAGCTGGTCCCCACCAGCAAACGGGTGCTGCCCACGCTGTCGGAGATGCGCGGCGAGGGGCACCACCTGGCGATCGTGGTCGACGAGTACGGCGGCACCGCCGGCATCGTCACCCTTGAGGACCTGGTCGAGGAGCTCATCGGTGACATCCGCGACGAGCACGACGTCGAGGACGAGCAGGTCGTGCTGCCCGCGGGAGAGGTGGAGCTCGACGGGCTGGCCAACCTCGACGAGGTCGCGACCGAGACCGGGATCCGGCTGGCCGACGGCCCCTACGAGACCCTGGGCGGGTTCGTCATGGCGGCCCTGGGGCACCTGCCGACGTTGGGGGAGCGGGTGGAGATCCCGGGCTTCGAGATGTCGGTCACGGACATGGACGGCCGCCGGGTCTCCCGGGTCCGCATCAAGCGCCGCACCCCTCCGCCGGAGGCGCCCGCCGCCCCCGGCCCGGACGCGCCCGCCCCTCCCGGTCCGGGGTCGCCCGCCGCCCCCGGTTCAGGGCCGTCGGCCGCTCCCGGCCCGGGGACGTCCGCCACTCCCGGTCCGGGGCCGTCCACCGCTCCTTGAGACGGGGCCGTCGGCCGCTCCCGGTCCGGGGCCGTCGGCCGCTCCTGAGGCGGGGCCGCCGGCCGCTTCCGCACCGAGACGCCGGCTGCTTTCGAGTCGGAGTCACCGATCACTCCCGACACCTGACACAATTACGTGCTATGGCCAGTCCCCGTGTCCTCTCCGGAATCCAGCCCACTGCCGACTCCTTCCACCTGGGCAACTACCTCGGTGCCGTGCGGCAGTACGTAGCGATGCAGGACGGCTATGACGCGTTCTACTGCGTCGTCGACCTGCACGCGATCACGGTGGACTACCAGCCCGAGACGCTGCGCAGGCGTTCCAGGGTCGCCGCCGCCCAGCTGTTCGCCGCCGGCCTGGATCCGGAGCGCTCCACGGTCTTCGTGCAGAGCCACGTCCGCGAGCACAGCGAGCTGGCCTGGGTACTGATCTGCCTCACCGGCATGGGCGAGGCCGGCCGGATGACCCAGTTCAAGGACAAGTCGGCGAAGACCGGTGAGAGCTCGGCCAGCGTCGGCCTGTTCACCTATCCGATCCTGCAGGCCGCCGACATCCTGCTCTACCAGGCCGACCAGGTCCCGGTCGGGGCCGACCAGAAGCAGCACCTGGAGCTCACCCGCGACCTCGCGCAGCGCTTCAACCACCGCTTCGGCGAGACCTTCACGCTGCCCAAGCCGCACATCGTCGAGGGCGTCGAGAAGATCACCGACCTGCAGGACCCCACGGCCAAGATGTCCAAGTCGTCGTCCTCGCCCGGCGGCATCCTGGACCTGCTGGAGCAGCCGGGGCCGCTCCGCAAGAAGATCATGCGCGCGGTCACCGACACGGGCTCCGAGGTCCTCGCCGACGACGAGAACAAGCCCGGCATCACCAACCTCCTGCGCATCCAGTCCGCGCTGACCGGCACGCCGATCCCCGAGCTGGAGGCCCGCTACGCCGGGCAGGGCTACGGCACCTTCAAGAAGGACGTGGCCGAGGCCGTCGTGGAGACCTTCACGCCGATCCGGGAGCGGACCGAGAAGCTGCTGGCCGACGAGGCCGAGCTCGACAAGATGCTCGCCGCCGGCGCCGCGCGGGCCCGCGCCGTGGCCGCCGAGACCATGACCAGGGTCCGCGACCGGGCGGGATTCCTGCCCACCCGCTGACCCGCCGGCAGCTCGCTCCCCCGACACCCGACGGCCCGCCGGGCGACCGCCCGCGGGAGGCGCCCGTCCCCGCGCGCGGTAGGCGCACGGTAGGGCGGTAATTGGGTAGGTGACGCGGGTGACGAGCGTGCAGGAACGGATCGAGGTCTTCCGTGAGTGGGGCCGGTCGAGGATCGGCTCCACCCGGATCCGGTGGCCCTGGTTCGATCATCTGATCAGGACCGTGCAGCGATACCAGATCCAGTCCGGTGACCGGCTGGCCGGGGCGGTGACCTACTACGCGTTCCTGTCGTTCTTCCCGATCATCGCGCTGGCCTTCGCGGTCTTCGGCTACTTCCTGTCCGTCCGGCCGGACGCCATCAGGACCCTCCAGCGGGCCATCGACCAATATCTCCCCGGCCTCGCCGACCAGCTCCCGATCCAGCAGATCGCCGACTCGCGGGCCAGCGCCGGGATCATCGGTCTGCTCGGCCTGCTCTACGCCGGGCTCGGCGCCGTCGACGCCCTGCGCGACGCGCTCCGCGAGGTCTCCATGACCGCCGAGGCGCCGCTCAACTTCTTCCTGGCCAAGCTCCGCGATCTGGCAGCCCTGGTCCTGGTCGGCGTCACGATGATCGCCTCGGTGCTGGTCGGCGGCTTCGCCACCCAGGCCAGCGGGACCGTGGCCGGATGGCTGGGCCTGTCGCGGTCGGTGATCGGCAGCAATTCGATCTGGCTCGTCGGCCTGGTGGTCAGCGTCCTGGCGGACACCGTGCTGTTCGTGATCATCCTGCGCTGGATGGGCCGGTCGAGGCAGCCGCTCCAGGTCGTGCTGCGCGGCGCGCTGCTGGGCGCGCTCGGCTTCGGCGTCCTCAAGCAGCTCGCCGCGCTGATCCTGGCCAGGACGTTGAACAACCCCATCTACGGGGTGTTCGCGGTGATGGTCGGGCTGTTGGTCTGGATCAACCTGTCGGCCCGGGTGATCCTCTACGCGGCAGCCTGGACGGAGACCTCCTCGCTCGGCCCGCCCCCCGAGCCCACCCCGATCCCCGCCGCCGACGTCCCTCTCTAGCCACTCCAGCGGACTCGGCTGGAAAAATTTGTGCCCGTAAAGCCTGTCTGTGCCTATAAGAGGCATTTGGTGGCCCGGTAGGCCCGGCCGCGGCCCTCGCCCGGCCAAGCCCTTAACTCGGCCGGACCCTTGACCCGGCCGGGCCTCTCACCCGTCACCCGGCCGGACTCTTCATCCGGCCGGACCCTTAATCCGGCCGGGCCTCTCATCCGGCCGCGCCGCTTGGGCGTGCCGTTTGGACGTGCCGGGCCCGCGCTAGCGGGACCGCCTGCGCATGCCGTACACCAGCCAGATCCCGCCGCCGAGCAGGCCCGCGCCGAGCACGTAGAGGCCCACCGGGACGGCCGCGGGGGAGCCGTCCCCGGAGGCGGGGGCGGCTCCTGTGCTGCCGGGCCGGGGCGCCGGTGACGGCGGCGTCGCGGGCGGGGTGGTCGGGCCGGTCGGCATGGGGGCGGCCGCGGGGAGCGGGTCCACCAGCCGGCCGACCGGGGTGATCTTGCCGCGGGTGGCGAAGCCCCAGTCGAGCAGGTCGGCGACATCGTCCCAGAAGTAACCGTCGTGCCGCATGATCGACACGATGACGGTGTGCCCGTTCCGTTTGGCCGCGCCGACGAAGCTGCCCATGGCCTTGGACGTCCAGCCGTTCTTGACGCCGATCATGCCCTTGTAGCGCCAGAGCAGCTTGTTGTGGTTGCCGATCTCGTAGTAGCCCTTGGGCGCGGGAAACTTGTCGGTCTTCGTGCTGATGTACCGCCGGAAATCGGCGTTGGCCAGTCCGGCCCGCGCGATCAGCGCCAGGTCGTAGGCCGAGCTGCTCTGGCCGGGCTTGTCCAGCCCGCTCGGCGTCTTGGCCACCGTGTCGAGGGCCTGCAGCCGCTTGGCCTCGGCGTTCATGTCCTTCAGCGTCTCGGTCAGGCCGCCGTTGGCCTCGGCCAGCGCCATCGCGCAGTCGTTGCCCGAGACCAGCATCAACGCCTTGAAGAGGTCTTCGACGGTGTAGATCGGTTTGGAGACCAGGCCGACGGCGCTGCCCTCCTCGTTCACGGCGCGGCTGCTCGGCTTGACCTTCCGGCTCTTGTCGAGCTTCGGGATGAGGGTGAGCGCGGTCAGGGCCTTGAGTGTGCTCGCCGGCAGGTATCGTCCGTGCGGGTCCTTGGCGGCGAGGACCTCCCCGGTGTCGGCGTCGGCGATCACGTAGGACTTCGCGGCCGTCTTCGGCGGCGCCTTCACCCCTGTGGGGGCGATGATGCCCCGCTCGCCGAGCTCGTTCCCGCCGACGGGCGCTTTCTCGGCATATGCGGGAACGCCCAGGAAGGCGGTCGCCGCGAGCAGCACCCCGACGGGCGCGACGTGTTTCATCCCCATAGTGATCTCAGGGTAGCTTCGTGCCGATTCACATGCCGTGCCCCACACGCTGACCAGGGGACACATCAGGTAACGGAATACTGATGTCATGCAAATGTCGCGAAAGATCGCCGTATTCCTGCTCGCCGTCGCCGCTTTCATGGTCTTCGAGTGGATCAATCTCGGCTTCAACCTCGCGGACGGACACCCGACGGCCTTCTACGTGGTCCACGGCATCCTGATCGCCGTGAACATCGTCCTGGCCATCGTGCTCGGCGTGATCGGCCTACGCGGACTGGCGAAGCGTCCGCAGGGTCCTCCGGTGTAGCTCGGCGGCCTCCTCGGCCGAGTCGCCGATGCTGGTGAAACCGAGTTTGCCGAACTCCGGGACCGCGCCGAGCAGGTGCAGCACGTTGCCCGTGCGGGTCTCGCGGTCGAAGCCGAGGCCCTTGTCGTGGACCAGCTTGACGACCTCTCCGGGGGTGCGGCCCCGCAGGCAGGGGGCGGTGCAGTTGTCGGTGGCCACGTAGCACTTGGGCTGGTCGCCGTGCATGAGCATGCCGGTGCCGGGATCGTAGGCGGCGCCGGTGGTGAGCAGCGCGGCGCCGAACGGGTGCGTGGTGCCGCCGATGCGCAGGTTGACCTCGCACAGCAGAGCCCGGTAGCCGGCGTCGGTCTTGACGGCGAAGAAGTCCATGCCGAACAGGCCGACCACGCCCCGTCCGGCGAGGACGCGGGCGATCCGCTCGGCGCACTCGCCCACCTGGGCGCGGTAGTCCGGATGGGCGGGGAAGGCGCAGCCCTGGTAGACGTCGCCGTTCGGGCCGCCGAGGAGCTGCTCGTGCGTGGCGACCACGTCGTAGGCGCCGCCGGGGGTGATCCTGGCCAGGGCGCTGGGGGAGCGCAGCGGCCGGCCCTCGACGAACTCCTCGATCACCGCGCCCCGTTCGGCGATCTTCTCGGCGAACGTCGTCCAGGTCTCGCCCGCCGCCGAGAAGCTCGTGTGACAGGCGGTGAGCGGCCGCTCGTCCTTGATCACGATGGCGTTGCCCAGCCCGGAGTAGCTGTTGTTGAGCTTGACCATCAACTTCGTCGTGGGGCTCAGCGCGCGGGCGGCGTGCTCCACCTCGGTCAGCGACCGCAGGTCGGCGAAGCCCCGCGCCATCGGCACCCCCGCCTCCTCGCCGATCATGCGCCCGCCGCTCTTGGATCCCAGGTGGGCCAGCGAGGTGGCCGGGCCGTAGATCGGCAGGCCGAGGACCTCGGCGAGCCGTTCCTCGTGCTCGCTGACCACGAACGGCACCATCCAGGCGTCCGCCGTGCCGCCGAGCGCCGCCCGGATCCGCCTGACGACGTCCGGGCGGCGCAGCACCGACACGGTGAGCGGCTGCGTGCGAGGATCATCCAAACTGATCATTTGCAGGCGGGTGCGGGCCTCGTCGGGGTCGTCGAGGAAGCTCAGGTAGTAGTCCACGATCGCGGTGTCCACCGGCGTCGAGGACAGGTAGACGACTCCGACGCCCGGCTGCCTGAGGGTGAGCAGGAGGAACAGCAGCCGCTCCTCGTAGCAGAGGGCGCCGGTGATCCTGCGCAGCTCGTCCTGGGGGAGCGAGAGTGACGGGATGACCACCAGGGTCCCCTCGTTCGGTTCGAAGATGCTTAACCCGGCGTGCTTCTTTCCGAATGGGATTTTAGTGATCATATGCGGAGTGAAGCACGCATTCTTCCGGTTTGCATCACTCCCTCGGGTTCGATGACTGGCACCTGAGGTGACGTAAATTGCCAGGTCGTCAATGTTTCAACGGAGCCACGGACGGTCACCTCCCGGGCCGCACCACCCGGTACGGCTACCGCCCCTAGCCAATCCGGGTCATCGGCTCTGGTCCGGGTGGGTCACGAGGCACAGAAGTAATGGATGGGACGGCAAAACATTTGGTCTAGATGTCGGCGGGCGGCCACGGAGGAGAGATAAAGTCGATGTCATCGTCAGCGCGCCGGTGGTCTCACCCTGGTCCGCCGCTCCCGCGTTGGCGATCCGTCAGTCGCTCCGGCACGGCCCACGGCACCCACTCCGGCCCACCGGTGCGACGATCAATTTTCGGGCTGTCTCATGGATCGCGTGATTCTGGGCAGTGGCACGGTGCGTCGAGATCAGGCTGCTGGCGCGGATGGGATGGTGACCAATGCGGGGGCGTAATTTTCGGGGAGAACTCGACACGTTCCTCGCCGGGCATGAGCAGGACCTGATCGGCTTCCGCCGCGACCTGCACATGCATCCCGAGCTCGCGTTCGCCGAATACCGCACGACGCAGCGCGTCGCCGACCGTCTGACCGCGGCCGGTCTCATGCCCTCGGTCCTGCCGCGTGGCACCGGTCTGATCTGCGAGGTCGGCAGCGGCGACGGGCCGACCGTGGCGCTGCGGGCCGACATCGACGCGCTGCCCGTGCCGGACGAGAAGGACGTGCCCTACAGCTCCACCGTCCCCGGCGTGTGCCACGCCTGCGGCCACGACGTGCACACCACGATCCTGCTCGGCACCGCGCTCTTCCTCGCCCAGCAGGCGGAGGCCGGGCTGCTGCCCGGCCGGGTCCGGCTGATCTTCCAGCCCGCCGAGGAGCTCCCCGGCGGGGCGCTGGAGGTCATGGCCTCGGGCGGGATCAGCGGTGTCGACCGGATCTTCGGCCTGCACTGCGACCCCCGGGTGGAGGTCGGCAAGGTCGGCCTCAAGTCCGGGCCGATCACCTCCGCCTGCGACAAGGTCACGATCCGGGTGAGCGGCCCCGGCGGGCACACCGCCCGGCCGCACCTCACCGCCGACCTGGTCTTCGCCCTCGCCAAGATCCTCACGGAGCTGCCCACCGGACTGTCGCGCCGGGTCGACCCGCGTTCGTCGCTGAGCCTCGTCTGGGGCCGGGTCGAGGCGGGCTCGGTGGCCAACGCGATCCCGGACGACGGAGTCGCCGAGGGCACCGTGCGCTGCCTGGACGAGGACGCCTGGCACGCGGCCCCGGAGCTGATCAAGGGGCTGCTCGACTCGGTCGCGGGCGCCTACGGGGTCGAAGCCCGGATGGACTACGCCCGCGGCGTGCCGCCCGTCGTCAACGACAAGGTCAGCGTGCAGATGCTGACCGAGGCCGCGATGGGCGTGCTCGGGGAGGGCTCCGCGGTGCCGACGCAGCAGAGCCTGGGCGGCGAGGACTTCGGCTGGTATCTCGAGTCCGTCCCGGGGGCATACGCCCGGCTGGGCACCCGCAAGCCGGGCTCGGACCAGCTGGCCGACATCCACCAGGGCACCTTCGACGTGGACGAGACGTGCATCGGCACCGGCGTGCGGTTCCTGGCGGCGACCGCGCTGACCGCGCTCTGGGAGGGGCGGCGCCCCACCTCGGCCGAACCGGTCGCGGGCATCGCGATGTCCTGAAGGACCGGGGTCCGCGATGTCCTGAGGGACCGGGGCCGGGCGGCTCCCCCCGGAGGGCGGGGAGCCGGACGGCACGGCGGTCGGGGGATCAGCCGTCAAGAATCGGAGTCCGGTGAATGTCGTCACCGGTAATCGTGGACGTCGTCCGCTGCTCTGCCCGGCCGCTCCATTTCACTCGACATCGACTTCACCTGACGTCGACGGCCGGATTTGATCCGGGCTGACGGATGTCGCCGACGCGGGATGTGTCACGTTGTTTTCCGCGTTTTCCGGGCGTTGCCGGACGGGCTCACCGCACGGAATTCGCCGGCGCCTTCACAGAAGCCCTGATGCTTGCGTTGTGGTGGCCGGGTCGGTGAGGGGTGGACGCAACCGGGACCTGCTCCGCTGACGGCCGGGCGGGCACCACGGCCACCGGCTGTCAGCTCACGTGGCACGGTTCCCCTTGATCACGTGGCACGGTTCCTCCTGATGGAGGCGGGTTCTGAGCTGATCTTCCGAGGTGTGCCGCATCGCGCCGTGATCGTCTCGGCGCTCCGGTCCGGGGTGGGCCGAGCTCCGGCCGGGCGGCGACCGGACGGAAGCCTCGTTCCTTCCCCGGACGCGAATGTTCCCGGCCATGGACGTCAATGCGTGTTCCCGGCCATGGATGTCAATGCGCGCCACGGCGTGGACGGCGGTCAATTCGGCGGGCGCCGTGTGTTTCCTCCAGGCGTCACGGCTGACGTGAGGCGTCAGATGTTCTCCGCGGTCTGATCGGACGCTCACGGCGGTCGAGGTGGCTTTTCTCCATCGGCTCTGCTTTTCTTTACCGGGTCCGCTTTCTCGACCGGGCCCGCTTTCTCCGCCGGATCCGCCTCCCTGCCGCGCTGAGCTCTCTCCGGTCACGGCCGCCGATCTCCGATCACGGCCGCCGCTCTCCGGTAACGGCCACCGGCGGGCCGGCGCGGTGGTCGACGCGTCGGCGGCCCCGCTCCAGGCCGGGGGGCCGCGTCTCGCCGACCTGTCGCCACGGGCGGGGCCGCTGAGAAGATCGTTCGTGATCGGCCGCCATATCGTGACGCCGGACGGTGCTACCGGCGGGTAGGATCGGCCGCCTTCCTGTGTCACAAGGCGGCGTGAGCTGCATAACGGACCTATTTCGGACCCGTGCGCTGGTTTGGTCAACCCTGGTCGACCAACTATCTTCCGTGCAGGGTTGCCGTGCGTCTCTTCGCGCGTGCACTGAGACGCGAAGGGAGTCCATCTTGCTTCAGAACCGATTCGGCAAGCTGGCAGCTACCGTACTGACGGGCAGCATGCTCATGGGGGCTGCCGCGTGTGGTGGAGGCGACGACTCGACCACGTCGGCCAAGCCGAGCGACGGGGGCGCCAGCTCGGCTCCGGCCGCGACGGGCGCGAAGGTCGGTCTCGCCTATGACATCGGCGGCCGTGGCGACCAGTCGTTCAACGACGCCGCCGCAGCCGGTCTGGACAAGGCCAAGACCGAGCTCGGCCTGGCCGAGGCCAAGGAGATCGAGGCCAGCAACGGCGAGACCGAGGCGGCCAAGGAGGAGCGGCTGCGCCTGCTCGCCTCCGGCGGCTTCAACCCGATCGTCGCGATCGGCTTCGCCTACTCCGGCCCGGTGAAGAAGGTCGCCGCCGAGTTCCCGGACGTCAAGTTCGCGATCGTCGACGACGCCGCCGCGACGGGTCCCAACATCTCCAACCTCCTGTTCGCCGAGCACGAGGGCTCCTTCATCATCGGCGCCGCCGCGGCGCTGAAGTCGAAGAAGAACCACGTGGGCTTCGTCGGCGGCGTCCAGGTGCCGCTGATCCAGAAGTTCGAGGCCGGCTTCGCCGCCGGTGCCAAGGCGGTCAAGTCCGACGTCAAGGTCGACGTCAAATACCTGACCCAGCCGCCGGACTTCGCCGGCTTCAACGACCCGGCCAAGGGCAAGACGGCGGCCGAGGGCATGTGCGGGCGCCGACGTGGTCTACCACGCCGCGGGCGGTTCCGGCAGCGGCGTGTTCGAGGCGGCCAAGGCCGCCAAGGGCCTGGCCATCGGCGTCGACTCCGACCAGGCCAAGACCGCGGCCGCCGAGCTGCAGGGCGTCATCATGACCTCCATGATCAAGAAGGTCGACGTCGCCGTCTTCGACTTCCTGAAGAGCTTCAGCGGCGGCACGGTGAAGAGCGGCACCACGATCTACGACCTCAAGGCCGGCGGCGTCGACTACTCCACCACCGGTGGCCAGGTCGACGACATCAAGACCAAGCTCGACGAGTACAAGCAGAAGATCATTTCCGGCGAGATCACCGTGCCGGAGAAGACCTCCTGACCTGGTCCGGCGGACGATTCCCCGGGCCCTTCGGTCAGTCTCAACCATCCCGTTCCGCAAACAGGGCCACCCGTGCGGAGGAGGCCGTCATCAGCACCCCGACCCCGGCCGTCGAACTCGCGGGGATCACAAAACGATTCCCCGGCGTCGTGGCCAACCGCGACATCTCCCTATCTGTGCAGCAGGGCCACGTGCATGCCGTCGTCGGAGAGAACGGCGCGGGCAAGTCCACCCTCATGAAGATCTTGTACGGCATGCAGCGCCCCGACGAGGGCGAGATCCGCGTCAACGGGGCGGTCACGAGCTTCCGTTCCCCGGCCGACGCGATCGCGGTGGGCGTCGGCATGGTCCACCAGCACTTCATGCTGGCCGACAACCTGACCGTGCTGGAGAACGTGATCCTCGGCAACGAGCCCCGCACCGGTGGGGTCGCGATCGACTTCGGCGCCGCCCGCAAGAAGATCAGGAAGATCTCCGACTCCTACGGCCTCGGCATCGACCCCGACGTCATGGTGGAGGACCTGGGCGTCGGCGCCCGGCAGCGGGTGGAGATCCTCAAGGTCCTCTACCGCGGCGCCCGGATCCTCATCCTGGACGAGCCGACCGCCGTGCTCGTGCCGCAGGAGGTGGACGAGCTCTTCGACAACCTGCGCGAGCTGGTCCGCGAGGGCCTCACGATCATCTTCATCTCGCACAAGCTGGACGAGGTGCTCTCGGTCGCCGACGCCATCACCGTCATCCGGCGCGGCACCACCGTCGCCAGCGTGTCGCCCAAGAGCGTGACCGCCAGGCAGTTGGCCGAGCTCATGGTCGGCAGCGAGCTGCCCAGCCCGGAGACCCGCGACTCCACCGTCACCGACGTGGTCGCGCTCTCGGTACGCGACCTGAGCGTTCACTCGGCCGAGGAGCGCTGTCTCATCGACGGGGTCAGCTTCGACATCCGTAAGGGCGAGGTGCTCGGCATCGCCGGCGTCGAGGGCAACGGCCAGGCCGAGCTCGTCGAGGCCATCATGGGCATGCGCGCCGCGGAGGGGGAGATCCGCCTCAGCGAGGAGGACATCTCCGCCTGGCCGACGCTGCGCCGCCGCGAGGCCGGCATCGGTTACATCCCCGAGGACCGGCACCGGCACGGCCTGCTTCTGGAGGCCCCGCTCTGGGAGAACCGGATCCTCGGCCACCAGACACGGCGCCCCAACGTCCGGGGCCCCTGGATCGACCGCGGCGGTGCCCGCAAGGACACCCAGCGCATCGTCGAGGAGTACGACGTCCGCACCCCGGGCATCGACGTGGACGCCGCCGCCCTGTCCGGCGGCAACCAGCAGAAGCTGATCGTCGGCCGGGAGATGAGCGGCGACCCGGTGTTCCTGATCGCCTCCCACCCGACGCGCGGTGTGGACGTCGGCGCCCAGGCCGCGATCTGGGACCACCTGCGGGCCGCGCGCGCCGCCGGCCTGGCCGTGCTGCTGATCTCGGCGGACCTGGACGAGCTCATCGGCCTGTCGGACACGCTGAAGGTGATCCTGCGCGGCCGCATCGTCGCGGACGTGGATCCGCGGACGGTGACGCCCGAGCAGCTCGGGTCGGCCATGACCGGTGCTGGAGAGGCGGCATGAACATCCACGCAGCGCACCGAACGGGTGCGTTCCCCGAGGTGCGGCGCCCCCGCACGGCAGCCGGGGTGGTCGCATGAGCCCCGCGGAGTCGAGCTTCGCCGACCGGCTGCTCGGCCGGGTCCGGCTCGGTGGCCTGCTCTCGCTCGCCGCGCCGATCCTCGCCATCGTGTTCGCCGGCCTGATCACCTCGATCGTCCTGCTGGTCACCGGTGACCCGCCCCTGGAGACGCTGGGCGTCATGGTCGACTACGGCGTGCAGCCGCGCTCGATCGTGCTGACCCTGAACTCCGCGACGACCTATTACCTGTCGGCCCTGGCGGTGGCGATCGGGTTCCGGATGAACCTGTTCAACATCGGCGTCGACGGCCAGTACCGCCTGGCGGCGCTGGTCGCGGCGGCCGTGGGCGGCGCGGTGGCGCTGCCCGCCCCGCTGCACGTCGCCCTCATCATCTTCGTCGCCATGGTGGTCGGCGCGGGCTGGGCGTCGATCGCCGGCCTGCTGCGGGTCAGGCGGGGCGTCAGCGAGGTCATCTCCACGATCATGCTGAACGCCATCGCCACCGCGCTCGGCGCCTGGCTGCTCAACAAGGACCGTCTCGCGGTCGAGGTGTCGGGCAGCAACAACATCGGTACCAAGCCGATCGACCCGTCCGGTCAGGTGTCGGGCATGGCGATCATCCCCGGCACCGAGGCCAAGGTGTTCGGCCTGATCATCCTGGCGATCGTCATGGGAATCCTCTACCACGTGCTGCTCAACCGCACCCGCTTCGGCTTCGACCTGCGCGCCACCGGCCGCTCGGAGTCTGCCGCGGTGGCCAGCGGCGTCAACGTCAAGAAGATGATCCTGCTGGCGATGATCCTGTCCGGTGCGGTGGCCGGCCTGGTCGGCATGCCCCAGCTGCTCGGCGCGTCCTACAGCTACAGCCTGGACTTCCCCACGGGGCTCGGCTTCACCGGCATCGCGATCGCGCTGCTCGGCCGGAACAACCCCGTCGGCATCGCCTTCGGCGCGCTGCTGTGGGCCTTCCTCGACACCTCGTCGAGCATCCTGCAACTGCACGAGATCTCCCCGGAGATCGTCACCATCATGCAGGGCACGATCGTGCTCTCGGTCATCATCGCCTACGAGCTGGTCCACCGTTACCAGATCACCGCCGGCCAGCGCCGGGTGAGCAAGGAACTGGCGAGTGGCACCCCGGCCCAGGCTGAAGGAGCGTCGGCATGAGCGGAGGCGCCGTGACCCTGGCGGAGGCTCCGCTGGAGGAGCCGACGAAGCCCGTCAAGTTCAGACTCACCTGGCAGGTTCTCCTGCTCGCCTTCGGCGGGCTGGTCGTCCTGCTGTCGTTCACCCGCGCCGTCACCGGCGCCGTCGACCTCACCTCGGCGGGGGCGATCAACGCGGCCGTCGCGCTGGCCGTGCCGATCGGCCTGGCCGGCCTCGGCGGCCTGTGGTCCGAGCGGGCCGGCGTGGTCAACATCGGCCTCGAAGGCATGATGATCCTGGGCACCTGGGCCGGCGCCTGGGGGGCGATCCACTTCGCCAACCCCTGGGCGGGCGTCGTCGCCGGCGCGATCGGCGGAGCCATCGGCGGCCTGCTGCACGCGATCGCCACCGTGACGTTCGGGGTCGACCACATCATCTCCGGCGTCGCGATCAACATCCTGGGCCTGGGCGTCACCCAGTTCCTGTCCAAGGTGACGTTCGCCGAGATGCCGGGCGGCGGTGACTCCCAGTCGCCCCCCGTGCCCAAGCCGGGCACCGTGAGCCTGCCGTGGGTCGGCGACCCGCTGGCCACGCTGGAGACCAAGCAGTGGTTCCTGCTGTCCGACGTCGCGGGCATCCTGCGGGGCCTGACCACCAACGTCTCGCTGTTCACCCTCCTGTCGATCCTGCTGGTCCCGCTGACGTTCTACGTGCTGTGGCGCACGGCGTTCGGCCTGCGGCTGCGCTCCTGCGGCGAGCGGCCGGTGGCGGCGGAGTCGCTGGGCGTCAACGTCTACCTCTACAAGTACGTCGCGGTGGTCGTCTCCGGCGCCCTGGCGGGTCTCGGCGGCGCGTTCCTGTCGCTGGTGGCCGCCAGCGCCTACCGCGAGGGGCAGACCGGCGGCCGCGGCTTCATCGGCCTCGCCGCCATGATCTTCGGTAACTGGCGTCCGGGCGGCCTGGCGGCCGGCGCGACGCTGTTCGGCTACACCGACGCGCTCCAGCTGCGCCGCGGCGGCGAGTCGGTGCACGCGCTGCTGCTGCTGGTGGCCATCCTGATCGCCGGTGTGGCGGTCTACCAGCTCGTCCGGCAGAACCGCGCCAGGGCGGCCCTGATCACCGGGGTCGCGGCGATCGCGGTGTTCGTCGTGTTCGCCCTGACCGACACCATCCCGCCCCAGTTCACCTCGGTCACCCCGCACATCACCACGCTGCTGGTGCTGTCGCTGGCGGCCCAGCGGCTGCGGCCGCCCGCCGCGGACGGCGTGCCGTACCGCAGGGGACAGGCGAAGTGACCACATCGGGCAAGACGAAGGGCGCGTCGTCCGCGGCGCGCCCGTGAGCGGAACGAGCAGATGAACATCGACTGGGCCGCCCTGAGAGCGGAGGCCGTGCAGGCCATGGCGAACGCCTACGCCCCCTACTCCAAGTTCCCGGTGGGTGCCGCGGCGCTGGTGGACGACGGGCGGATCGTGTCCGGCTGCAACGTGGAGAACGCCTCCTACGGCGTCGGGCTGTGCGCGGAGTGCGGGCTGGTGTCGGCGCTCCAGGCCACCGGTGGCGGTCGGCTGACCGCCTTCACCTGCGTGGACGGGCACGAGGAACTGCTCATGCCGTGCGGGCGGTGCCGTCAGCTGCTGTACGAGTTCGGCGGCGACACGCTGCTGGTGGAGACCGTGGACGGGCCCAAGCCGATGGCGGAGATCCTGCCGTACGCCTTCGGACCCGATGACCTGAGCCGGGGGGCCTGAGCATGGACGCGATCGACGTCATCGTCACCAAGCGGGACGGCCGGGAGCTGTCGGCCGAGCAGATCGACTGGGTGATCGACGCCTACACCAGGGGGGCCGTCGCCGACGAGCAGATGTCCGCCCTCGCGATGGCGATCCTGCTCAACGGCATGACCCGGCGGGAGATCGCCGAGTGGACCCAGGCCATGATCCGGTCCGGGTCCCGGATGGACTGGTCGGCGCTGCCCGGCCGGACCACCGACAAGCACTCCACCGGCGGCGTCGGTGACAAGATCACGCTGCCGCTGGCCCCGCTGGTCGCCGCGTGCGGCGGCTACGTGCCCCAGCTGTCCGGCCGGGGGCTGGGCCACACCGGCGGCACCCTCGACAAGCTGGAGTCGATCCCGGGCTGGCGGGCGTCCCTGTCCAACGAGGGGATGCTCGACGTGCTGGGCAAGGCCGGCGCGGTCATCTGCGCGGCCGGCGACGGGCTGGCCCCGGCCGACAAGAAGCTCTACGCGCTGCGCGACGTCACCGGCACCGTCGAGTCGATCCCGCTGATCGCCTCCTCGATCATGTCGAAGAAGATCGCGGAGGGCACCGGGGCGCTGGTGCTGGATGTCAAGGTCGGCTCCGGCGCCTTCATGAAGACCGTCGACCAGGCCCGCGAGCTGGCCACGACCATGGTCGAGCTGGGCACCGACGCCGGGGTCAACACCGTCGCGCTGCTGACCGCCATGGACCGGCCGCTGGGGCGGGCCGTGGGCAACGCCCTGGAGGTCACCGAGTCGGTCGAGGTGCTCGCCGGCGGCGGGCCGGCCGACGTGGTCGAGCTGACGGTGCGGCTGGCGCGGGAGATGCTGCAGGCCGCCGGCCTGTCCGGGGGCAAGGACCCGGAGCAGGCCCTGAAGGACGGTTCGGCGATGGACGTCTGGCGCCGGATGATCAGTGCCCAGGGCGGCGACCCGGACGCCCTGCTGCCCAGGGCCGCCGAGACGCTGGAGGTCACCGCGCCCTCGTCCGGCGTGCTGACCAGGCTCGACGCGTACGGCGTGGGCCTGGCCGCCTGGCGGCTCGGCGCGGGCCGGGAGCGCAAGGAGGACCCGGTGTCCTTCGGCGCGGGCATCATGCTGCACGCCAGGCCGGGTGACCTGGTCCGTCAGGGGCAGCCGCTGATGACCCTGCACGCCGACGAGACGTCCCGCTTCGAGCGGGCGCTCGCCGCGCTGGAGGGCGCCTACGCGGTCGGCGAGACCGCCGACCCCGGCCTGCTCCCGCTGGTCATCGACCGCGTCACCGCCTGAGCGCCGCCCCGCGCCGGTCCGCCGCTCTCACCTCCGGGCCGGCCCGGGCCGCTCAGGGCCGGGCTCCCGGCGCGGGTCCGGCCTGGACCGGCTGGATGTCCGGTGCGGGTCCACTCTGGGCCGGTTGCGCGCTGTCCGGTGGTCCGGCCTGGGCCGCGCGGGCCGTGGTGTGTGCCGTCCGTGCCGTGTGGACCGGCTGGGCTGTCCGTGTCGTGTGGACCGGCCGGGCCGCTCAGGCCCGCGCTTCGGCGGGGCTGGAGCACGAGGGCCGGTCCGGCTGCCCGGAGGTGAAGATGTCCGTCAGCACGGCGCGGTGGGTGAGCAGCGCCGCCGCGTGACGGGCGCGGCCCTCGTCGGTGATGAGGACGAAGACGCCCCGCCGGTCGGCCTCGCACATCCCCCGGCGCACCAGCCCTGACTTCTCCAGGCGGGCGATCAGCCGTGAGCACGCGCTCTGGCTCAGGTGGACCGCGTCGGCCACCTCCTGAACCCGGTATTTCTCCTGGCCGCCCTCGACCATCCGCTCCAGGACCTCGAACTCGCTCATGCCGAGCTGGTGTCTCTCGGAGAGCTCGCGTTCCAGTGCGCAGGCGGTCGCGGCGTGCTTGGCCAGCACCTCTCGCCACGCGCGGACCGCGTACTCCTCGCTCATGCCGCGGATCTTACCATGCACAGGCATTAAATGCACGTGAATTAAATTCGGTTGCATTAAATGCACCTGCATGTATTGTTGCCCCCCATGAACCCCTCCCACGACGGGCGCTGGGACGCGCGCCTCTGGGCCGCGCTCACAGTGCTCTGCGCTGTCGTCTTCCTCGACGCACTCGACGTCTCGATGGTGGGCGTCGCCCTGCCGTCCATCCAGGCCGACCTCGGCCTGTCCACCTCCTCCCTGCAGTGGGTGGTCAGTGGCTACGTGCTCGGATACGGCGGTCTGCTCCTGCTCGGGGGCCGCACCGCCGACCTGCTCGGGCGGCGCAGGGTCTTCCTGGCCGCACTGGCGGTCTTCGCCGTGGCCTCCCTGCTCGGCGGCCTGGTCAGCGACGGCACGCTGCTGATCGCCGCCCGCTTCATCAAGGGGATCAGCGCCGCGTTCACCGCCCCCGCCGCGCTGTCCATCATCACCACCACCTTCGCCGAGGGCCCGGCCCGCAACAGGGCCCTCAGCATCTTCACCGCCTCCGGCGCCAGCGGCTTCTCCCTGGGCCTGGTCATCTCGGGATTCCTGACCGAGCTCGGCTGGCGCTGGACCTTCCTCATGCCGGTCCCCGTCGCGATCATCGCGCTGGCGGCGGCCCTGCGGTTCCTGCCCAAGCACCACGAGGAGAGGGCCGAGGGCGGCTACGACCTCATCGGCGCGGTGACCATCACCGCCTCGATGCTGCTGCTGGTGTTCGCCGTGGTCGAGGCCCCCGAAGCGGGCTGGGGCTCGGTCCGCACGATCGCCACCCTGGTGGCCGCAGCGGTCCTGCTGGCGGTGTTCGTGCTGGCCGAGCAGCGGGTCAAGCACCCGCTGGTCCGGCTCGGCATCCTGCGCTCGGGCCCGATCGTCCGGGCCAACCTCGGCCTGGTGATCCTGTTCGGCTCCTACGTCGGCTTCCAGTTCGTGGCCATGCAGTACTTCCAGAACTTCCTGCACTGGTCGGCCCTGGAGACCGCCCTGGCGTTCCTGCCCGCCGGACTGCTGGTGGCCGTGACGTCCACCAAGATGGGCGGCCTGGCCGACCGGTTCGGCACCGCCCGGCTGATCGTGATCGGCTCGGCCGCGCTGGCCGCCGGCTACGCCTTCTTCCTGCGGGTGGACGGCAGCCCCAGCCTGGCCACGCTCATCATCCCCGGCATGGTCCTGCTGGGCATCGCCTTCGCACTGTCCTTCCCGTCGCTGAACATCCAGGCCACCAACGGCGTCGCGGACGACGAGCAGGGACTGGCCTCCGGCCTGCTCAACACCTCGGGACAGGTCGGCGGTGCGGTCGTGCTGGCCATCGTGACGGCGGTGCTCACCTCCAGCACGAGCGCCGACCCGCTCGACGGCTTCCACGCCGCGATCACGGTCTCCGGGATCCTCGGGCTGGTCGGCCTGGTGATCGCCCTCACCGGCCTGCGCCGCCCCCGTACGGCCGTCGCCGTCGAGGACGAGAAGGTGCTGGAGACGGTCTGACGACACTCGCGCGCCGTACGGGGGACACGGGCCCCGCGCGGCACGACGGCCGGCCGCCGCGGGGATCCGGGTCCCGCGGCGGCCTCGTCGTGTGCCGCCCTCCCGGTTCCCGGCCGGATCCTGACCCCTGCCCCGGCACGCCGCCGCGATCCGGATCCGGCTGCCGCGATCGGGATCCGGTCGATCTCGGCCATCGGGTGAACCACTCCCGGGCGCGGGGCATCTAACGACCCAGGAGGCCATCATGAAGCGCACCCACCTCGTCCTCGCCCTTGTCCCGCTCGTCCTGTCCGCCGCCGGATGCGGCTCCGTCGCACCGGAGGACCTCTCCTCCGCGTCCTCGGCCGCCCCCGCGTCCTCGGCCGCGCCGCCCCAGCCCACGTCGTCGCCGGGATCCTCGTCCTCCACCCCGGGGCGGGCGGCCCCGAAACCTCCGACGAGCACCAAGGAGGTCGAGGTCAAGCGGGCCGTCGACGGGACGCCGACCGTCACCGGCGTGCGCTTCGCCGGGCACGGCGGATTCGACCGCGTGGTGATCGACCTGAAGGGGAACGTGCCGGGATACAGCGTGCGATGGGTCCCCGAGCTCGTCCAGGACGGGTCCGGCGAGCCGATCGGCGTCAAGGGCGGCGCCTACCTTCAGGTGTCGCTGAGCCCGGCCAGCGCGCACAACCGCTCGGGCAGCCCGAGCTGGGCAGGCGGGCCGATCTTCCAGGCCGGGCTGGGCAACGTGCGGCAGGTGGCCAAGACCGGTGACTTCGAGGCCGTGGTGGGGGTGGGCATCGTCCTGGACCACCGGGCGGCCTTCCGGGTGACGGAGCACAAGAACCCGAGCCGGCTGGTCGTCGACGTCGCCCACTGAACCCGAGCCCACGGAGCCCGAGGCACTCAGCCCGAGCCCACTGAACCCGAGCGACTGAACCTGAGCGCACTGGGCGCGAGCCCGCCGAGACCGATGACAGACTGGTCCGATGGTACGCAAAATCGACAGCGCGACGCGGATCCCGGTCCCGGGCGGCAAGACGATCGACGAATACGTCGGCAGGGTCAACAGCGGTGACAGCGGCATCTCGATCGCGCACATGAGGGCCCCCGCCGGGTGGGACGAGCCGGCCCAGACACCGGAGTTCGGCGAATACACGCTGGTGCTCAAGGGCACGGTCGTCGTGGAGCACGCGGAGGGCACGACCGAGGTCAACGCCGGGCAGGCGTTCGTGAGCGAGCCGGGCGAGAAGATCCGCTACAGCTGTGGCCCCGAGGGTGCCGAATACGTCGCCGTCTGCCTGCCCGCTTTCTCCCCCGAGTCCGTCAACCGCGAGGAATGACGCGCGGCGGCCGCGCGGTCCGCGCCGCGGTCACGGGCGGCCCTCCTCCGCCACGGCGGTCGCGGGCGCCGGGCGAGGCGGCGCCGGGCGTCCCGCGGCCGGCTCGCGGCCACGCGCGCCCGCGAGAGCGCCGGCCGTACACCCGGTTATACGGCGGCCCGACGGTAAGGTGATGAGATGAGTCAGCTACCCGCTCTTGAGGAGATCCGCCGGGCCCCCAAGGTGTTGCTCCACGATCACCTCGACGGTGGCCTGCGGCCTGGGACCATCGTCGAACTGGCCCGAGAGACGGGCTACGACAGACTTCCCTCGACCGACGTCGACGGCCTGCGGGCCTGGTTCCGGGAGGCGTCCGACTCCGGCTCGCTGGAGCGCTATCTCGAGACCTTCGAGCACACGGTCGGCGTCATGCAGACACGGGAGTCGCTCGTCCGGGTCGCCGCCGAGTGCGCCGAGGACCTGGCCGACGACGGCGTGGTCTACGCCGAGGTGCGCTACGCGCCCGAGCAGCACACCTCCGCGGGCCTCAGCCTCGAAGAGGTGATCGAGGCCGTGCAGGAGGGTTTCCGGGCCGGTTCGCAGGGGCGCGGCATCCGGGTGGGCACGCTGCTCACCGCGATGCGCCACCAGGCCAGGTCCATGGAGATCGCCGAGCTCGCGGTCCGCTACCGCGACGTCGGCGTGGTGGGCTTCGACATCGCCGGCGCCGAGGCGGGCTACCCTCCCACCCGGCACCTCGACGCCTTCGAATACCTCCAGCGCGAGAACGCCCACTTCACCATCCACGCCGGTGAGGCGTTCGGCCTGCCGTCGATCTGGCAGGCGATCCAGTGGTGCGGCGCCGACCGGCTCGGCCACGGGGTCCGGATCATCGACGACATCGCGGTGACCGGCGACGGCGAGGCCAAGCTCGGCCGGCTGGCGGCCTACGTCCGCGACAAGCGGATCCCGCTGGAGATGTGCCCGACCTCCAATCTGCAGACCGGCGCCGCGACCTCCATCGCCGAGCACCCGATCGGCCTGCTCCGCCGGCTGAACTTCCGGGTCACGGTCAACACCGACAACCGGCTGATGAGCGGCACCTCCGTCTCCGAGGAGTTCGCCAAGCTGGCCGAGGCGTTCGGCTACGGCTGGGACGACCTGCAGTGGTTCACGATCAACGCCATGAAGTCGGCGTTCCTGCCGTTCGACGAGCGGCTGGCCCTCATCAACGGCGTCATCAAGCCCGGATTCGCGCGGCTCAAGTGGCAGGCGTGAGCGGGCCGGCACGAGTGGAGCGAACTCGATGAAGCAGGTGTTCCGGTCGAGGGCCGCGCTGATCCTCGGCTGGATCTGGATGGCGTTCGCCGCGGGCAACGCGGTGGACCTGACCGTCCGCTACAGCGGGCCGTCCTCGCTGGTCGCCGCCGCGGTGCTGGGGGTGCTGACCGCGCTGGTCTTCATCACCTGCCTGCGCCCGGCGGTCGTCCTGGCCGAGGACGGCGTGCTGGTCCGCAACCCGCTCAGGAACACCTTCGTTCCGTGGGAGGGGGTGGAGGAGGTCACGGTCTCCCACGCGATCAAGATCACATCCGGCGACGGGAGCGTCCGCTGCTGGATGCCGCAGACCTCGGCCCGCGAGCGGGCGGCGGCCGTACGGCGCAGCAACCCCGCCGGCACCGGTGGCCGCTACCGGACCGAGCCGGCGCGCTCGAAGGGGGAGCAGGCCGCAGCCGAGGCGTTGGCGGGCAAGACCCACGCCGACTGGGTGGCCGAGCAGATCACCGAGCGCGCCGAGGCCGCCAGGCGGGCGACCGCCGGATCCGCCGGACGACAGGCCGCGGAGGCCGGCGGTGCCACCGGACCCACCGGGCCGGCCGGTGAGCCGGCGACCGGGGCCGGGCGGATGAAGGTCACCTGGGCTCCGGGCGCCCTGGGCGCCCTGCTGGCCGCGGTCGCCCTGGTGGTCGTGGCCGCCGTCGCCTCCTGACCGGCCCGGTGTGGCCGCCGTCGCCTCCTGACCGGCCCGGCGGGGCTCCGGGGCCGACGTGGGACACGGTGGAGACGTGCAGTCCGAGCTGATCCGCGATCGACTGCGGCGCTGTCGATCTCGCCTTGCCGGCCACGAGGTGTCCGCCTTTCCCGTCGGGGCGTGTCCCGGACCTTGACGGGAGGTGTCCTACGCCGCAGGATGCCCAGACCACAGCCCAGACGTCTGGGTTCACGCTCCAGATCTGCGCTTGACCCCGCGGGCGGGACGGAGAAGAGGCACAGATGACCGAAGACCACAGCCACCGGACCGAAGAGAGGACCGCCCCCCAGCCGGTGAGTCCCGTCCGTGTCGCCGTGGTCCAGCTTGATCCGCGGGTCGGGGTGGACAGCCGCAAGGACAACATGGCCCGTGCCCTGCGGTCGGCGACCCAGGCCGCCGACGGCGGGGCGGACCTGGTGGTGCTGCCCGAGCTGGCGACCACCGGGTATTCGTTCGAGACCCGCGCCGAGGTCTACGCGCACGCCGAGCGGGTCCCCGACGGCGAGACCGTGGCGGCCTGGGAGTCCTTCGCCCGCGAGCGCGAGGTGTACGTCGTCGCGGGCCTGGTGGAGCGTGAGGGCGCGCGCCTGTACGACACCGCCGTCCTGGTCGGGCCGGACGGTTACATCGGCCGCTACCGCAAGACGCATCTGTGGCACCGGGAGAAGCTGTGGTTCACCCCGGGCGACGAGGGATACCCGGTGTTCGAGACGCCGATCGGCCGCATCGGGCTGCTGATCTGCTGGGACAACTGGTTCCCCGAGGTGCCCAGGCTCCTGGCCCAGCAAGGCGCCGACATCCTCTGCAGCATCAACAACTGGGTGTCGACCTCGCAGCCGCGCTTCGACGAGTCCGGCAGGTGCATGGCCAACTACCTGACGATGACTGCCGCCCACGTCAACAACGTGTTCATCGCCGCCGCCAACCGCGTGGGCGCCGAGCGGGGAACGGAGTTCATCGGCTGCTCGATGATCGTCGGGACGGACGGCCGGCCGCTCGGCGCGGTCGCCGGCCACGAGCGGGAGGACATCCTGTTCGCCGATGTCGACCTGGTCTCCGCGCGTAGCGCGCCGGTGTGGAACGAGCTCAACGACCTGCTCAGGGACCGCCGGACCGACCTCTACGACGCCATGCTCGGCTACCGGGGCGGTCCGGCGCTGCCGCGCTGAACGCCGGACGCCGCCGGGTCCGCGCCCGCCGCGAGGGCCCGAGCCGTCCATGAGCGGCCGCGGTGTGCTCCATCAGTGGTGAGATGTGTAGTTTCGGGCGGATTATGGGAAGATCGCGTCCGCCCGACGGACCGCACGGTTCCGTCGAAACGGAGAGTTTGACGGAGCCGCACGGTTACGTCGAAAGGGAGAATCGTGAATCGCAGGACCCTCGACCTTGCCGTCCCCATGGTCTTCGCCGCCGTGATGGTGCTGGCCGCCGTTTTCGGCGCCGGAGGGACGGCTGTCCGGGCGGTGGCTCTGGTGGGCGGCATGGCGGTGGCGATCTACTACGCCGCGCTCCGCAAGAACATCAAGCAGTGACGCGCCCGGCGGCGCGTGGGGGCCGGGCCCGGAGACGCGGAAGGGGCCCCGGCGGGGACTAGGGGACTGCTCCGACGGGGACCAGGGGACTACAGGCCGAGGACGCCGGAGAGGCCGGCCTTCAGCGCGTCGAGGTCCCGTACGGCCCGCGCCCGGGCGTCGGCGACCTCCCCCGTGACGGGGACGACGACCTCCAGATAGCACTTGAGCTTGGGCTCGGTGCCCGACGGGCGGACGACGACGCGGGCGCCGCCGGACAGGCGGTAGCGCAGGCCGTCGGTGGGCGGCAGGCCCGCGGAGCCCTCGCTCAGGTCGTCGGCCGACTCGACCGCACGGCCCCCGAGCTCGGCCGGCGGGGTGGCGCGCAGGCGGGCCATCGCGTCGGTGATCAGTGACAGGTCCTCCACCCGGACCGAGAGCTGTGCGGTGGCGTGCAGGCCGTGCCGGCGCGCCTGGTCGTCGAGGAGGTCGAGCAGGGTGCGGCCGTCGAGCTTGGCCTGGGCGGCCAGGCCGGCGACGGTCAGCGCCGCGCCGATGCCGTCCTTGTCGTGGACGGGCAGGCCCGAGCCGGAGCCGACGCTGTATCCCAGGGCCTCCTCGTAGCCGAAGACCAGCCCGTCCCCGGCCTTCATGATCCACTTGAAGCCGGTGAGGGTCTCGGCGTAGCGCACGCCGTACGCGGAGGCGATCTTGCCGAGCAGGGAGGAGGAGACGATGGTGGTGGCCACCAGGCGCCCGTCGCCGGAGGTCTGCCTGATCACGTGCTCGCCGAGGAGGGCGCCCACCTCGTCGCCGGTCAGCATCCGGTAGCCGCCGTCCGCCAGGGGCACGCCCACCGCGCAGCGGTCCGCGTCGGGGTCGTTGGCCAGCACGATGTCCGCGCCGGTGCTCCGGGCGAGCTCCAGCGCGAGGTCCATCGCACCCGGCTCCTCCGGGTTGGGGAAGGCGACGGTGGGGAAGTCCGGATCGGGGGCGGCCTGTGCCCCGACGGTCGCGGGGACGTCGAAGCCCGCCGCCCGGAAGGCCCCGGCCAGCGTGGCGCCGCCCACGCCGTGCAGCGGTGTGTAGGCCACCCGCAGGTCACGGGCGTCGCCGAGCGGGAGCGCGGTCACCGCCTCCAGGTAGGCGGCCACGACGTCGTCGCCCAGCGTGGTCCAGGCGGGGTCGGCGGGGGAGCCGAGGGGCAGGCCGGAGACCGGGCCGACGGCGTCGATGGCGGCGGAGATCTCCGCGTCGACCGGCGGCACGATCTGGGAGCCGTCGCCCCAGTAGACCTTGTAGCCGTTGTCCCGGGGCGGGTTGTGGCTGGCGGTGACGGTCACGCCCGCGTCGGCGCCGAGGTGGCGGACGGCGAAGGCCAGCACCGGGGTGGGCAGCGGCCGGGGCAGGACCGAGGCGCGCAGCCCGGCGCCGGTGAGCACGGCGGCGGTGTCGTGGGCGAAGACGTCGGAGTTGTGCCGGGCGTCGTAGCCGATCACCACGTGCCGCCCGGGGCCGAGGACCCGGGCGAGACCGGCGGCGGCGCGCATGACGGTGACCCGGTTCATCCGGTTGGGGCCCGCGCCCAGCTCGCCGCGGAGCCCGGCGGTGCCGAACTCCAGCTTGGTCCCGAACCGCTCGCGCAACGCGCCCGCGTCGCCGTCCTCCAGCAGCGCGGTGAGCTCGGCCCGGGTCTCCGGGTCCGGATCCTGGGCCAGCCAGGACTGCGCAAGCCGTACGAGATCGCTGCTCATCGTCACCCCATGCTCCGGGCGGTCGCCCGCCCGCCCGTCGGCCGGTCACCGGCCGCCGCCACGGCCCGCCGGGCCGCGCGCGGTTGTCTCCTACAGCTTGTCGACGACCTTGGACAGCAGGCCGCCCATGCGTGCGGCGGTGGCGCGGCCGACCTCCAGCACTTCCTCGTGGTTCAGCGGCTCGCCCACCAGCCCGGCGCCCGGGTTGGTGACCAGGGAGATGCCGAGCACGTCGGCGCCGCCTTCGCGGGCCGCGACGGCCTCCAGCACGGTGGACATGCCGACCATGTCGCCGCCGAGGATCCGGCACATGCGGACCTCGGCCGGCGTCTCGTAGGTCGGACCGCGGAAGGCCACGTAGACGCCCTCGGCCATCGACGGCTCGATCTCGCGGACCAGGTCGCGCAGTCGCCGGGAGTAGACCTCGGTGAGGTCGACGAAGGTGGCCCCGGTGATCGGGTTGGCGCCGGTCAGGTTGATGTGGTCACTGATCAGCACCGCCTCGCCGACCTCCTGGGTCTCCGGGCGCAGGCCGCCGGCGGCGTTGGTCAGCACGACCGTGCCGACGCCGGCCTTGATCGCGGTCCGCACCCCGTGCACGACCGGGTCCACGCCGCGTCCCTCGTAGAGGTGGGTGCGGCCCAGGAAGATCAGTGCGGTCTTGCCCGACCCGGTCCGCACCGCGCGGACCCTGCCCGCGTGGCCGGCCACGGCGGGCGGTGCGAAACCGGGCAGCTCGGTCACCGGGATCTCGGCGATCGTCTCGCCGATCGCGTCGGCGGCCGGCACCCAGCCCGAACCCATCACGAGCGCGACGTCGAACGACTCGACTCCGACAGCGCTCTTCAGCGCGGTCGCGGCTCCGGCGGCGAGTGCATAAGGGTCATTGCTCACGTTGCAGAGCGTACTCGCCGTTCTTCCCGGATCGGGCCGCGCGACATCCCGGCCGGGCGCCGGGACGCCCGCGCCGGGACCGGCGGCCTCCGTCAGCCCCCGAGGGACTTGCAGGGACGGCTGCGCAGGTCCTTGACGTAGTCGTCGGGGGCGCCGGCGTGCTCGGCCGCCTCGGCGAGGATGCCGAGGTAGCGCGCGGAGGGCAGACCGCCCTCGTAGCCGTCGAGCACGTAGAACCAGGCGACGACCTCGCCCTCCAGGGTCTGCACGCGGAGCCTGACCTTGTGGTAGAGGCCGCGGGCCGCGCCCTCCCACTGGTCGAGGGAGGTCTCGTCCCATTCGGGCACGTCATAGAGGACGACGAAGACCTGTTCGTCGGGATCCTCGACGATGGAGGCGAGCGCCCCCTCCCAGCCGAGGTCGTTCCCACCGAACGTCAGGCGCCAGCCCTGAAGCCAGCCCGACCCTCGCATGGGAGAGTGCGGGGCCCGCTGGGCCATCTGCTTCGGGTCCATGTTGCTGCCGTAGGCGGCGTAGACAGGCACGGCATCCAACATTAATCGAAGATCGGCCAGACGCCCGCTCCGCCTCGGCGTCCCGTCGATTTCTTCTGTGCCCGCAGGGGTTCACGCGGTTCCGGAGGGGGACCCAATGGATGGTTGGTCCGGGGATGCGGGAGAATGGGGTACGTGACGAGGATCGTGATCATCGGTGGCGGGCCTGGCGGATACGAGGCGGCGCTGGTGGCCGCGCAACTTGGCGCACAGGTGACCGTGGTCGAACAGGACGGTCCCGGCGGGGCTTGCGTGCTGACGGACTGCGTGCCGTCCAAGACGCTGATCGCCACCTCCGTGCGCAAGCAGGCGCTGCTCGACGCCAGCATGCTCGGCGTGCACTTCACCGGCGGTCCCGACGGCGACGTCGGCGGCGTCATCGCCGACATGCCGCTGGTGAACAAGCGGGTGAAGGAGCTGGCCCAGGCGCAGTCCGCCGACATCGCCGCGCGGCTGGCCGCCGAGGGGGTCGAGGTGGTCCGGGGCGCCGGGCGGCTGGTCGACCCGCAGGTGGTCAGGGCCGGTGACCGGACGATCCGGGCCGACGTGGTCATCGTGGCGACCGGCGCGACCCCGCGCATCCTGCCCAGCGCCGAGCCGGACGGGGAGCGCATCCTCACCTGG
The DNA here is from genome assembly GCF_030811595.1 of Streptosporangium brasiliense. Lineage (NCBI taxonomy): Bacteria > Bacillati > Actinomycetota > Actinomycetes > Streptosporangiales > Streptosporangiaceae > Streptosporangium > Streptosporangium brasiliense. The sequence continues at coordinate 467,284 of NZ_JAUSRB010000002.1, read as the reverse complement.
CGTCAGATGTACGACCTGGAGGAGCTGCCCGAGCACCTCATCGTGGTCGGCTCCGGTGTTACCGGCGCGGAGTTCGCGGGCGCCTACCGCTCCCTGGGCTCGGAGGTCACGCTCGTGTCCTCGCGCGACCGGATGATGCCCAACGAGGACGCCGACGCCGCCGAGGTCCTCGAAGAGGTCTACCGCCGCCGCGGGATGAACGTCATGGGCCGTTCCCGGGCCGAGTCGGTCAAGCGCACCGCCGACGGCGTGGTCGTCACGCTGGAGGACGGCAGGACCGCCGAGGGCACCCACTGCCTGATGACGGTCGGCATGATCCCCAACACCGCCGGGATCGGCCTCCAGGAGGCCGGGGTCACCCTCGACCGGGGCGGCTTCATCCAGGTGGACAAGGTCTCGCGCACCTCCGCGCCCGGCGTCTACGCGGCCGGTGACTGCACCGGCGTGCTGATGCTCGCCTCGGTCGCCGCCATGCAGGGCCGGATCGCGGTCTGGCACGCGCTCGGCGAGGCCGTGCAGCCGCTCCGCCTGGCCACCGTGGCCTCCAACATCTTCACCGACCCCGAGATCGCCGCCGTGGGCGTCGCCCAGAAGGCGATCGAGGCCGGCGAGATCGAGGCCAACGTGGTCAAGCTGCCGCTGGCCACCAACGCCCGCGCCAAGATGCAGGGCTTCAACGACGGTTTCGTGAAGCTGTTCTGCCGCCCGCACACCGGCATCATCCTCGGCGGCGTCGTGGTCGCCCCCGGCGCGTCCGAGCTGATCCTGGCGGTCTCGGTGGCCGTCCAGCAGCGGCTCACCGTGGACCAGCTCGCCCACACCTTCGCGGTCTATCCCGCGCTGTCGGGCTCCATCACCGAGGCGGCCCGCCGCCTGATGCAGCCGACGACCCCTAGCGGGATCTGACCCGGAGCCGTCCCAGGGCGTTCCTGCCGTCCTGTACGGCGGCCGCCACGGAGTGCAGCTCCTCCTCCCGCCGGGCCACGGCCAGCGCCCTCTTGGCCGCCTCGTAGGCGTCCAGCGCGTGCCGCCAGTCCTGCTCGCCGCTGACCGCGCCGCGCCCGCTGACCTGGAACTCGTAGTCGAGCTGGTCGATCTCCTCGCCCAGCCGGGTGACGTCCTCCTCGGCGCCGCGCAGCAGGAGCGCGAGCCGGGCGCCCCGCCTGCTCCGCCGCTGGGCGCTGATCCCCCAGATCACCACCGTGACGGCCAGGCCGAGGGCGCTGACCACCACCATGACGAGCCCGACGGACGGGACACCGCTCCCGGTCCGCCCGGTGTCCGGCGTCGCGGCCGTGTCGTCCTGGGCGCTCTCGTCCTGGGCGCGGTCGGTGTCGGGGGAGATCGGGCCGACGGGCAGGCTGATGCCCGTCGGGGTGCCCCTGGCGCCGGTCAGGTCCGCGTCGTCGGCCTGGATGAAGGAGGCCCCCTCCACCAGCGCGCCGGTGAAGTCGGCCCCGTCCAGCTCGGCCTGGACGAACACGGCCTCGCTCACGTCGGCGTCCTTGAACGTCGCGTTGCGCAGGTTGGCCTGGCCCATCTTGGCCTCGTGGAGCTTGGCCCGGGTGAAGTCGGCCTTGCGCGCCTTGATCTGGCCCGGGGTGCTCTCGTTGAGGTCGGCGTCGATCAGCTTGGCGTTGGTGAAGTCGACCTGGGTCAGCTCGGCCCGGGTCAGCGCCACCCCGGTCAGGTCGGCGTGCGGGAACTCCGCCTGCCCGGCCTCGGCGTCGACCATGATCGCGCCACGCAGGTCGGCGTGGTCGGCGTGCATCTGGCCGAGGTCGGCCTCGGTGAGATCGGCGCCGCGCAGGTCGGCGTATTTCAGCGTGGCCTGGGTGAGATCGGCCTGCTTGAGGACGGCGCCGCGCAGGATCGCCCCGGTCAGGTCCTTCTGGGTGAGGTCCACGCCGTTCAGCTTGGCCTTGGTCAGGTCCGCGCAGCGCAGGCTGTAGGGGAGCGAGGCGCCCTTGGTGAAATCCCTGCCGCGCAGGTTGGGGCCCTGGCCGGGCCTGCAGGGCCCGGCCTCCGCCTGGGCCGGGGAGATCAGGGTCCCTGACAGCGCGAAGATCGCGACAGTGAGTGCCAGAGGAACGGAACGACGCACGAGAGCCTCCTCGGAAAGCAGTCCCGATCGTGTCAGTGGATCATTGCACCCCGCTAGACATCCGCTTGCACCTTATGCACAGCGTAACCATCCGATGACAGACGCGGTCCGGCGGTGCCCCGCCGGCCGCCACCGTGGTCGATCGCGAACAGCCGGTCGCCCCGCCGTACGAGCTCCACGGGGGCGGGTTCCAGGCCCAGCAGGCGGGCGCAGGCGTCGTTCGGCGCCTCCGGCGTGCCGTGCCTGCCCGTCAGCCAGGTCCTGAAGGCCGGCGGCCGGTACGTCACGGTCTCCGTGCCGCTGAAGCGGATCTCGCTGTCCGTCCGGCACGGCGCGCTCGTCCCGGTCCCCGCAGAGCCGGGCGAGGCCGTGGGGGGCGGGCCGTACGGAAAGATCACAAAGGCCGTGGTCAACAGTCCTGAGCACCAGAGGCCGGCCCGTCGCGCGGCGGCCGAAGCGGCCCCGCTGCTCAAGAACGCCCGCTCAGCCCGGGGCGGAAGGTCGCCGCGGTGGGCCGCCGGCCAAGACCCTCATGCACCGACTGGTATTCGGGAAAGCTGCCCTGCCGGATCACCCCGTTCGACGGCGTCAAGAAGCGCGCCGCCGCCGTCACCGGGAGCGAGGGCGACGGCCGCACCGGTCACGTCGGCGGCCCGACGCGGATTTTCGCGGAAGGTACTTGCGCTCACCGCTGTCGGTAACTTATAACTTCAGTAAGAGCTTTTCGAGAAGGCAGGCTTGAGGATACCTGCCTGGTCCAATGGAGGTGGTTACCGATGCTGCTGACGTCGATCGACCCGTTCGTCCAGGAGTTCGACCGTCAGTTCGACCGGCTCGCGCGGCAGGCTCTCGGATGGGGCGAGAGCGACACGCGCGGGGCCATGCCGCTGGACGGCGTCCGCCGCAAGGATGACGTTCTTCTCAAGTTCGACCTGCCCGGCATCGACCCCGACTCCATCGAGGTGACCGTCGACCGCGGCGTGCTCTCCGTGAGCGCCCGCCGCGAGGAGGAGCACGGGCAGGACGACCGGCTGTTCGTGCGCGAGCGCCCGATGGGCACCTTCACCCGCCGGGTCTACCTCTCCGAGCACCTCGACAGCGAGAAGGTCGACGCCGCCTACTCCAACGGTGTCCTGGCCGTGCGCATCCCGGTGATCGAGAGGGCGAAGCCTCGCAAGGTCGAGATCCACAAGGCCGACGAGGTCAAGTCGATCAAGGCCTGAACGCCCATGATCTGAACAGCGAACCTCGACAGGGTGGGTGCCGGGTCCCGGCGCCCACCCTGCGGCGTTCACGCCACCGCGGAAAGAGTGATGATGGTCAGGCTCCCCTTCGACGACGAACACGCCCCGCTCTACTCGGTCGGCCAGGTGGCCGACATGCTCCATGTCGAACAGGCGTTCCTGCGCCGTCTCGACGAGCACGACGTGGTACGGCCCGCCCGTTCCAGCGGCGGCCAGCGCCGATACACCCGTCACGAGATCGGGGACCTCCAGAACGCCATCCAGCTCGTCGGCGAGGGCATGACCCTCGCCGCCGTCCGCCGTATCTTCGAGCTGCAGCACCAGGTCAGGGAGCTCCAGGAGGAGCTGGCCAGGGAGCGGGCCGCCCGCCGGGAGGGCTGAGACCTCGGGTGGGTGCTCGCCCTCCCCGGCGCCCTGGCTGCTGCCCGCGGTGGAGGCCGAGACGCGTGGGCGCACGATCGCGCCGGACGCCGGGGGCTGCCAGGTCGTGGCCTCGACGCTGGGCTACGGCGCGGCGGCGCTGGGCGGCGCCGCGCGGGTGCTCGACTCGGTGGACTCGGGCCGTTTGCCGCGCGTCTCTTGACCTGAGCCTCACAGGCGTGCGCCTTTCAGGGAAGCTCCGTTCGGAACACGCGCGTAACGGACGGAGTTTCCCTGGACCGATTGTCGAAGCGCTTCGACAGAGGCGCGCTGCGCCAGTACGGCAGGCGGGTGCCCGGGGAGATCGCGGTGGTGGCGATCTGCCCCGACGACATCGCCGAGCGCTCCGGCCCGGCGCTCACCTCGGTGCTGATCCCGGCCGAGGAGGTCGGCCGCCAGGCGGTGCGGCTGCTGATGGACAAGCTCGCGGGCCGCGCCGTACCCGACGGCACGCTGCTGGAGCCCCGGCTGACCGTCCGCGACAGCACCTGAGCGGAGGCGTGCCGGTGCCCGGTCCGCGCGACAGTGGCCGGTCCGTCCCTCCGAGACGGTCCTTGAGCGGGGAGGGCCGGGACCCGGTCCGCCCGACGGCCTGGCGGGGCGGGATGGTGTCCGCGTGACGGGCAACCTGGCGGGGCGTGCAGGTGCCCGCGCGGCAGCCCCTGAGCGGCGCCTGACGTGACGACGGGCGCGCCCCCTGGGGGGACGCGCCCGTCTCGGCTGTCAGCGGTGACTACCAGTCGCCGCCGCCGAAGTCACCACCACCGAAGTCGCCGCCGCCGCCGAAGTCACCCCAGCCGCCGCCGCCGAAGTCGCCGCCGCCGCCGAAGTCACCTCCGCTTTCGGCCGCGCCGTCCGCGTAGCCGGCGCCGTAGCCGCCCATGCCCCAGCCGCCGCCCATCATGCTGCCGAGCATGGTGCCGACGAGCATGCCGGTCATGACGTCGCCGAAGCCGCCGTAGTAGCCGTAGGCGTAGGGCTGGTAGGCCGGGCCCGCGTCGTAGTAGGGGCGGCGCTGGCCGTTGACCATGACCTCGCGCGTCTGCGGCTCGAAGCCGCGCTCGATCGCCTCCGCGTCGCCCGCGCAGGCGGGCACGTCGCGCACCGCGCCGCCGGGGGGCGCCCAGCGGACGTCACGGACCGAGGGGCCGTGCTGCGGGTTGAAGAAGCAGGGCGAGCGCCGCTCGGGGAGCGGCTGGTGGTTGACGCGGGCCTTCACGCAGGCGAGGGCGTAGCGGCCCTCCTCCAGCGCGGTGGTCACGCCGCGCAGCTCGTCGGGGCGCTTGACCGCCGTGAGCTCCACCTTGGCCCGCTCGTAGGAGTCGAGCGCGCGCTGCCAGTCCTGCTGGTGCGCGGCGCCGTCGCCGAGCAGCTTGACGTCGGTGTCGAGGTCGGTGATCTCCTCACCGAACTTGGTGACGTCCTCGTCGACGGTCTGCTTGACCGCGGCCAGCTCGGCGGCCTCGCGGGCCTCGCGCTGCTGCTTCTTCTTGCGGGAGTAGAAGAAGATGCCCGCGCCGCCGGCCAGGGCCAGCACCAGGATGCCGACCAGCACGCCCGCGCTGGAGCCGCCTCCGGAGGAGGAGCCGGAGCTGGAGCCGATGCCCGCGCCGGTGGCCGCGTCGTCCGCCAGCTTGACGAAGTTGATCACGTTGTCCGTCGGGCTGGCGGTGGTCTTGGCCCGGCCCAGGAGCTCGTCGACGTCGACACCCTTGATGTTGGAGGTGCCGAACGGGGTCTTTCCGCTCATCAGCAGGACGGTGGACTTGCCGCCGATGTCCTTGCGGACCGAGGTCAGCATGGTCCTCGCCTGCGACTGGCTGGTGATCGAGCCCTCGGGCAGCAGGCCCACGTAGACCGAGGAGGTCTGCTCGGCGGCGCTGCTGATGGCGTCGGCGGCGTTGGCCGGCACTCCCGCGGCGGGGTCGATGTAGGTGTGATCTCCGTCCTTCAACCCGGCGGAGACCGTGCTGGGGTCGGGCGCCGCGGCGTTGGCCGCCGGCGCGATCATGAAGATGGCCAGCAGTCCGGCGAATAGCGCGACGATCGCGACACCGAGACGACCTGGCGCGGATTTAGTGGTGATCACGGCAGAAAGCCTCCTTCGTCCTGAAAGACGAATGAGTGGACGTCAGAGTTCCCTACTGCTTGACCGTATCCCCTCCCGGGCCACGTGTCGCAGCGAGATCGTCATCAGGCCGGTCGTGGTGCGCCCGCACGCCTGTCGTACGTGCCGTCAACAGCGGTCCCCCGCCCCGGACGGAACGTCTGTGGATCTTCCGATCAGCTGGAGGGACCGTCGGGGTGGGGGTGGTCAGGTGTCCTTGATGTCGCAGACGGTGGCGCCGGCGGTGACGCTCTCGCCCACCCCGGCCCGTAGCCCGGTCACGGTGCCCGCCCTGTGCGCGGTCAGCGGCTGTTCCATCTTCATCGCCTCCAGCACCACGATCACGTCGCCGGCGGCCACCACGTCGCCGTCGGCGGCCACGACCTTCACGATCGTGCCCTGCATCGGGCTGATCAGGCCGTCGCCGCCGGCGGCGGCCCTGCGGCCGGCCGCGGTGGCGGCGCGGCGCGGCGGGCGGGCCGCGGCCGGCCGGGCGCCGGCGGCGCCGAACCCGGCCGGCAGCACCACCTCCAGCCGTTTGCCGCCCACCTCGACGGTGATCCGCTCCCGGCCCGCCGCCTCCGCGGCGGCCGCGTCGGCGGCGGTGGTGGGGTAGGGGGGCAGGGTGTTGACGAACTCGGTCTCGATCCAGCGGGTGTGCACCGCGAACGGTTCGGCGGTGAAGGCCGGCTCGGTCAGTACCGCGCGGTGGAAGTCCAGCACGGTCGGCATGCCCTCGATGGTGAACTCCGCCAGCGCGCGGCGGGCCCGGCGCAGCGCCTGGGCGCGGTCGGCGCCGGTCACGACGAGTTTGGCGATCAGGGAGTCGAAGGCGGCCGGCACGGTCATGCCGGCCTCGTAGCCGGCGTCCAGCCGGACCCCGGGGCCGGCCGGGGCGCGCAGCGCGGTCAGCGTGCCGGGGGCGGGCAGGAAGCCGCGGCCGGGGTCTTCGGCGTTGATGCGGAACTCGATGCTGTGGCCGCGGGGGGCGGGGTCGTCGTAGCCCAGCGGCTGGCCGTCGGCGATGCGGAACATCTCGGCCACCAGGTCGATGCCGGTGACCTCCTCGGTGACGGGGTGTTCGACCTGCAGGCGGGTGTTGACCTCCAGGAAGGAGACGGTGCCGTCGTGGCCGATGAGGAACTCGCACGTGCCGGCGCCGATGTAGCCGGCCTCGCGCAGGATCGCCTTGGAGGCGGTGTACAGCTGCTCGCGCTGGGCGGGGGTCAGGAAGGGGGCGGGCGCCTCCTCCAGGAGTTTTTGGTGGCGGCGTTGCAGCGAGCAGTCGCGGGTGGAGACCACCACGACGTTGCCGTGGGCGTCGGCCAGGCACTGGGTCTCCACGTGCCGGGGCCGGTCGAGGTAGCGTTCGACGAAGCATTCGCCGCGGCCGAAGGCGGCGGTCGCTTCGCGGACGGCGCTGTCGTAGGCGTCGGGGATCTCATCCAGGGTGCGGGCGACCTTCAGGCCGCGGCCGCCGCCGCCGTAGGCGGCCTTGATCGCGATGGGCAGGCCGTGTTCGGCGGCGAAGGCGAGGACCTGTTCGGTGCCGGTGACCGGGTCGGGGGTGCCGGGGGTGAGCGGGGCGCCGACGCGGTGGGCGATGTGGCGGGCGGCGACCTTGTCGCCGAGCGCGGTGATCGCGGCCGGGGGTGGGCCGATCCAGGTCAGGCCGGCGTCGAGGACGGCTTGGGCGAAGGTGGCGTTCTCGGCGAGGAAGCCGTAGCCGGGGTGGACGGCGTCGGCGCCGGTGGCGGTGGCGACGGCGAGGAGTTTGGGGATGTCGAGGTAGGTGTCGGCGGGGGTGGTGCCGGTCAGGGCGTGGGCCTCGTCGGCCAGGCGGACGTGCAGGGCGTCGAGGTCCTGGTCGGCGTAGACGGCGACGCTGGCCAGTCCGGCGTCCTTGCAGGCGCGGGCGATCCGCACGGCGATCTCACCACGGTTGGCGATCAGGACCTTCTGCACCGACGTCGTTCCCTTCCGTACATGTGCGAACAAGGGGCCGGCGGGCCTCCAAGGGAGTTTAAACGCCCGCACAGCGGCCGGGGCCGGGGCCGTCCTTCGGTGCCGGCGGGCCTTCATGGGAGTGTAAGCGCCCCCTGATCGCCGGGCACGGCTGGGTCCTACCTGCCGAGGTACGCGCCGCCGTTGACGTGGACGACCTGGCCGGTGATGTGCCGGGCCTCGGGGGAGGCCAGGAAGCTCACCGTGGCCGCGACGTCGTCGGGCGTGCCGGGGCGCCCGTTCCTGGTGCTCTCCACCCGGCGCCGCACCCCCTCCTCGGTGAGGCGGCCGCGGAAGAACTCGGTGTCCACGATCAGGCCGGGGGAGACCACGTTGGCGGTGACGCCGCGCGGGCCGAGCTCGGCGGCCAGATCGGCGGTCCACGCCTCCACGGCGGCCTTGGCCGCGCCGTACGAGCCGGAACCGGTGCCCCGGGCCGCGATCGAGCCGACCGTGACGATCCGGCCGTGGTCGGCCAGGCGGGGGGTCAGCGCGCTGGTGACCAGCACGGCCGACATCAGGTTGGCGTTGAGGTTGGCCCACCAGCTCTCGGCCACGTCCATCAGGTCGTCGCCGGGCGCGCGGTCCAGGTTGGTGTTCCCGCCCGCGTTGTTGACCAGCACGTCGACCCGGGCCGGCAGCCGGTCCAGGGCCTCGCCCACCGCGACCGGGTTGGCCGCGTTGAACGCCACGTAGGAGAGGCCCAGCCGGTCGGCCGTCTCCTTGAGCACCTGTTCCCGCCGTCCGGTGATGGTCACCCGGTCTCCCTGCGCGGCGAACGCCGCCGCGACGGCGGCGCCGATCCCGGTGCCTCCGCCCGTCACCACAATCTCACGCACTGTCCATGACTCCTCACGTCACAGAAAATCAAGGTGAAAAGGAACGTTAGCTTCTCCGGACGTCCGGGAAGGTCCATAGCCGCTCGGCATAATCCCGGTATCACTGTGATCCACTCGCCTATCGTGATTTCGTTTGGTGAGCCCCCCGACACCGATCCCGAAGGAGACTGGCATGAGCCAGAACTTGCTCGGCGGCAATCCCGCGGAAATGCAGCAGATGGCCACCCAGTTCACCCAGCAGGCAGACCAGGTGCGGGCCACCATGGCCGCCCTCGACCGGGAGGCCGGCAAGGTCGGCACCGCCTGGACCGGTCCCGGCGCCCAGCGGTTCACCGAGGCGTGGCAGAACTACCGCGCCGCCTTCCAGCGCATGTCCGAGGAGCTCGCCGAGGCGTCCCGGGTCATCAACACCTACCGCGGCAACATCGAGTCCGCCACCCGATAGCCGGACCGCCGAGACGCCCCGGCCCGGGTGGGCCGGGGCGTCTCGGCGTGCGCGGGCCCCTCAGGTCACGGCCGTCTGGACGGGGGTCACCGACCCCAGGGTGACCAGCAGGCCCCGGCCGGGCGGGCCGCCGACCGCGCCGCGGGGCAGCCGGATCGTGAACAGGTCGCCGTCGGCGGGGCTCTGGACCGACAGCAGCAGACCCGTGCGGGCCTTGCGGGCCTCGGCGACGAAGCCGCGGTAGGCGGTGGTCAGGTCGCCGGTGGTGCCCGCGATGATCAGGCCGTGCTCGCCGTCGCGGCCGGTCCGGAGCACCTGCTCCAGGGCCGTGCCCAGGGGGGTGTCGGCGGAGATCAGCTCGGCGTCGTCGACGATCACCACATACCGCTCCTGCCCCGCCAGTGCCTCGGGCAGGTCGCCGTCCGCGCCGAGTACGGCCAGCACCCCCGGGGCGTCCACCAGCGTGCTGAGCGGGCTGCGCCGGGGGGTGACCAGGGCCACGGGCGTGCCCCGCGCCAGCAGGGAGCGGGCGGCGGTCAGCAGCGCCGAGGAGCGGCCGGACCTGGAGGGGCCCGCGACGACCGCGCCGGGCCCGTGGGCGAGCAGGTCGACGCCGAGCGGGGCCAGCGAGTCGCCTCCGGCGCCGAGCAGTGCCCACAGGGGCGAGGGAGGCTCGAAGGACGGCGCCAGCTCCAGCGCCTGCGCCGCGGTGATCCGCATGGGCAGCGCGTCCACCCGCAGGGGCGGCTCGCAGTCCCAGAGCCACCCGCCGGGCCCCGCCGCCGCGTCCCCGGCGAAGCGGGCGGGCACCGCGCGGGCCAGCGCCTGGAGCGCGCCGACCTGGGCCGGCCCGGAGGGGTCGTCGCAGAGCAGGGAGATCTGGCTCTCGGCGAGGCCGTGCTCGCCGGTGGACAGGGCGCGGCCGGGGGCGAGCGTGGCCGGCAGGTCCTTGACGGGCAGCCCGGCCAGGCCGTAGTCGGCCGGGTCGGCCAGCCGCAGGATCAGCCGGTCGTCGAAGACCGTGGAGATCTGCCCGATCAGCGCCGAGCGGTCGCCGGTCACCACGGCGCGCAGCCCGACCGCCGGGCCCTCCCGGAGCAGCTGCATCAGCGACTCGATCAGCCGCCCGTAGTCGTAGCCCTCGAAGGCGGCGACGTATCCCTCCCACCGGTCGAGCATCAGCACCAGCCAGGGCAGCCGCGGGCCCCCGGCGGCGGCGCGCAGCTCGGCCAGCGACGCGTATCCGGCCTCGGCCAGCAGCTGCTGGCGCCGCCCGACCTCGGCGCGCAGGCGGGCCAGCAGCCGCTCCACCCGGTCGAGCTGGTCGCGGGTCACCACCGCCCCGCAGTGCGGCATCGCCATCAGCGGCAGCAGCGCCCCCGAACCGCAGTCGATCGCGTGCACGTGCACGTCCTGCGGGGACGCCCCGGCCGCGATCGCCCCGGCCAGCGTGCGCAGCGCGGTGGAGCGCCCGCTCCGCGAGGCGCCGGCCAGCAGCAGGTGCCCCCCGTGGGCGAGGTCCAGCGTCAGCGCCCGCCGGTCCTGCGCCCACGGCAGGTCCGTCACCCCGAACGGCAGCGGCGGCACCTCCTCCGCCCCCGCCCGGTACGGCGGCGCACCGCCGGGCGGGTCGGCCAGGCCGGGGGCGACCACGAGGTCGCCGAGCGGCGGGAGCCAGGGGCTGGGCTGCCGCGGCACCCCGGCGATGCGGGCGGCGTCGGCCAGGGCGTCGGCGAGTATGGACAGGTCGGTGACCGGTGAGCCCTCGGGGGCCGTCCCGGGCGCCGGCAGCGGCTGTCCCAGGGCCCGCCAGCCGACCTCCGTCACCCGTGCCCTGACCTCGGCGGAGCCCCCGGGGCTCCGGCCGCCGATCCGGGCCGTCTGCACGGCCGTCGCCGCGCCCGCGCCCGACTTCACGTAGCACCGGCCGGGGGCCGACTTGGGGATGTGCGAGGCGTCCGGCCGGCCGATGACGTCGGCGGACTCGGCGGCGTCGGTCACCCGCAGCGCGATCCGCAGCGAGGTGTTCGCCTGGATGTCGGCGGTGACCACGCCGCCGGGCCGCTGGGTGGCCAGGATGAGGTGGATGCCGAGCGAACGGCCCCGCCTGGCGATGTCCACCAGCCCGGTCATGAAGTCGGGCAGCTCGCTCACCATCGCCGCGAACTCGTCGATGACCAGCACCAGCCGGGGCAGCGCGGCCGGCGGTCCGGCGCGCCCGCGCAGCGGCCCGGCCGGTGTCCTGCCGCCGGCCACGAGCAGGTCGCGGGAGGCGCGGGCCGCCCGCGTGTCGCGGATCGCGTGGTAGTCCTCGATGTCCTTGGCCCCGGCGGCCAGCAGCAGCCGCTCCCGGCGGCGGATCTCGGCGGCCAGGGACGTCAGGGCCCGCTGCGTCAGGTGGCCGTCCAGGTCGCTGACCATGCCGACCGTGTGCGGGAGCCGTACGCACTCCTTGAAGGCGGCCCCGCCCTTGTAGTCGATCAGCACGAACGTCATCTCGTCGGGCCGGTTGGCCACCGCGAGCGAGCAGATCAGGGTCTGCAGCAGCTCGGACTTGCCCGCGCCCGTGGTGCCCGCGATGAGCGCGTGCGGCCCGTCCACCCGCAGGTCGACGGAGAACGGCCCGTCGGGGCCGGCCCCGATCACGGCCTCGGTGCTCCGGCCCCAGCGCTCGGCGAGGGCCGCGCCCGACACCGAGGGCAGCTCCAGCAGCTCCAGCAGCCGCGCGGAGCCGGGCAGGGCCAGGGCCGAGTCGTCCCGGCTGACGTCGCGGATGGGGGCCAGGGAGCGGGCGAGCCGGTCGCACCAGGTGACCGAGACCTGGTCGGCCAGGATCTCGCCGAGGTCGTCCAGGCCGCCGCCGCGCAGCCGTATCATGCCGCCGTCCGTCACGGCGGCGACGGTGGCGCACTCCTCGGGCAGCAGCCGCTGGTCGTCGTCGACGGCCAGGGTGTAGACGCCCGCCCGGGGGCCCTGGCGGAGCACCTGCGGCATGCCGGGCAGCGCGCGCAGGACCTGGGCGCCGTCCAGGACGACCAGCACGTCGTAGGGGCGCTCGTCGTAGACCGGGGCGGCCTCCGCCGCCCCCGGGCCGCCGCCGAGGTCACCCCAGCCGGTCGGGACGCGGGCGAGCTTGGCCGACGGGCTCTCCTCCTCGCCGAGACGCTCGTCGATCAGCCTGGTCAGCTCGCTCACCCGGCGGGCGGCCGCCTCCGGGTCGGCGCCGACCAGCGCCACGCAGTCCTCGCCGCCGTGCGGGGCGCTGTGCGGCAGCCAGCGGACCCAGTTCCAGCGCTCGTCGCCGTCGCCGTGCGCCGACAGCACCACGATCGCCAGGTCGCGCGGGCTGTGCAGGGCGGCGGCCTGGCCGACCAGCCAGCGGGCCAGGCCGGCCGTCGCCTGCCGCGGTCCGGTCAGGCCGGCCACGCCCAGGCGGCGCATGACCAGCGCCACCGGGACCGCGTGGCAGGTCGGGAGTTCGGGCAGCGGGCCGTCGAGCGGGGCGGAGCGCTCGGGGACGAACTCCAGGGCGGCGGGGAGGTCGGCGAGGCCGACCCGGAGGCGGAGCGCGTCGGGGTCGTGGTCGCGGCGCTCCCACAGCCGCCGCCGGGGGCCGGTCGCGGTGAGCAGCACCTCGGCGGGGTCGGGCGCGGCGGCCCGGCGGCGGGTCTCGTCGGCGGCGCGGGCCTCCTCCACGGCGGCCTCGAACGCCTTCAGCCGCTCCTTGTACTGCTTGACCTGCTGGCGGTACTGCTTGCGGCCGTGCCGCCGGTCGCTCCACCACTGACCGATCATGATCAGTGGGGTCATCAGCGCGAACAGCAGGAAATACCACGTTTTGAACGCCCAGGCCATGGCCAGCCCCAGCCCGGCGGGCAGGAAGGCGGTCAGCAGCTGCAGCCGCATGGTCTCGGCGCGCTTGGGCTCGGCCGGGACCTCGAAGCGCCGCTCGCCGTCCGGGGCGCGGAGCCGGGGCGGCCGGTTGTAGGCGAGCCCGCCGTCGGGCTGGGCGTCCAGATGCGCGTCGGGCGGCTCCACGGCCTTCAGGGTCAGCACGGTCGAGCCGCAGGTCAGCAGGGCGTGCTCGGGCCACGGCGCCGGGCCTTCGAGGGGCTCGCCGGCCAGCAGCGCCACGGCCCCCGCCCCGGGTTCCACGGTGATGGCGTCGGGGGTGAGCCTGATCACGGCGGCCTCGCCGGACAGCCGGGGGTCGGGGACGGCCACCGCGCAGGCGGGGTCGGAGCCCACGGTGTGGACGCCCAGGCTGAGGCGGTGCACGGATCCGGCGGCGGGCCCGCCGATCACCCGGACCTCCACGATGCCGCCGGGCTCCTCGGCCATCGTCGCCCCGGCCAGGTCGCGGTCGAGGGTGACGAGGTCGCCGTCGCGGAGCAGGCCGAGCGCGGGGGCGTCGGGGTCCAGGGGACGGCCGTCGCGCCAGAGCGTCGGAGGGGTGGCGCCGGGGGAGTCGTGGCCCAGCCCGTAAGGCGCCTTGCTCCGTGTCAGCCGCACCACGTTGGTGGGCCGCTCGCCGCCCTGCCCGGCCAGCGACTCCGCGAGCCGCGCCACCGTGGTCGTCTCGTCCCCCTCGACCATGACATCGCGGTCGGCGTGCTCGCTGAGCACGGTGAGCATGATCCGCATCGACGCTCTCCTCGGGTCGGGCCCCGGTCCAAGGTACAGAGTGGGAACGGTCCGGGAGGAGCTGTTTGCGGCAATGCCGTGGGGCACGGGCCGGTATGTGGAAAACATGGCGGCCTGTGGACAACTGTCGGACGCTGTTGCCCGGTTATGCCGTTCTTAATGGGCGTTTGCCGATTTGAGCGCTCCGGAGAGGCTGGGGATTCACCGCGCGGAGCTGTGGAAAACTCAGCCGGGACCTGTGGGGTCCCGCCGGGCCCGGGTCCGGGCGTGGAGCTCGCCGGCCTTCTCCTCCAGCAGTCCGGCGTACGCGCTGACCTCGGAGGCGACCTCCGCCAGCCCGGCCGCCGCGCGGTGCAGCCCCGCGACGACCCGCCCCGTCGCCGGCGCGCCGGCGACGCGTTCGGCCCCGCGACGGCGTAGCCGTCCGATCGCCGTCCGGAGGAGCCGGACCCGCCCTGACCCCGGTGTGCCGCGCCTGAACCAGTTGGCCATGGCGTAAGGATGGCACATTTTGAACGGGTTCAGGGTGGTAGGAGACGCGCGATCCGGTGACGGGGGAGTGAAGGCGGCGAGACATTTGCCGGAATGAAAGGTGTAAATAGTGGGAAGCCTGTTACGTGGGTTAATCCATCCCTTATCACCTTGATAAGTCAGCTGTCACCTAGCCAAACCGTCAGTTTCTTCCAGATCAGCGTTGACAGAGGCGTTCCTATCAAACGAGCATGGGTCTTGGCTTTTGTCCGGCAGTTCATCGGCACGGTGCGCATAATGGCGTAAATTCGACCACGTAGTCCCCATATTGTGATCACTCTGGGAGTCCCCCTGCCCATGAGGACCAGTGAGAAGCCAACGAGCCGCCCCCCGGTGAACTCCGAGCGGCAAGGCCCGGCGGCCGCCCTTTCCGGACCGGCGTCGCGCAAGCTCCCCGTCCCCCCGCGCGAGCGCAGGCCCGCACTCGCGGCCCTGGCCCTGCTGCTCATCCTGGGCGGCGCGCTGGCCACCACCCTGCTGGTCCTGCGCAGCGGGGACCGGGTCTCGGCGATCCAGATCGTCCAGCAGGTCGGCACCGGCCAGCGCATCCCCCGGGCCGCCATGCGGGAGGTCCAGATCGCCGACACCGGCATCGGCTACGTGGCCTATGCCGACAGCGTCCGCGTCTCGGAGCACTACGCCCGCGTCACCCTGCTGCCCGGGACCCTGCTGACCAGGGAGATGGTCGTCTCGGCGAGCGCGGAGCTGGGCCCGGGCAAGGCACGGGTGGGCCTGGCGCTCAAACCGGGCCAGCTCCCGGCCAACCTGGCGCAGGGCGACCGGGTCCAGGTCATCCACGTGCCGGGCCGGGGCGGCGGGGCCGGCGCCCAGAGCCGCGTGCTCGCCCAGGCCGCGCTCGTCCACAGCGTCGGAGGCCAGAGCAAGAGCGGCCTGTCCGGCCAGGTGACGATCATCGTGGACGCCACGGTGTCGCCGACGATCGCCGCCTACGCCTCCAACGGCGAGATCGCCCTGGCCGAGCTGCCGGGAGCGCGCTGACGTGGCGCTCATCGTGCTGGCCGCCGACAAGGGGGCGCCGGGCGTGACCACGGCGGCCACCGCGCTCGGCGCGGTCTGGCCGCGCCCGGTGCTGCTGGCCGAGTGCGACCCCGCCGGCGGGGACATCGCCTACCGCCTGCCCGCCGCCGACGGCGGCGTGCTCAATCCCGGGCGGGGCCTGCTCACCCTGGGCGCCACCGCCCGCCGCGGCCTCCACCCCGACCAGGTCTACGAACACACCCAGAAGATCGTCGGCGGCCTCGACGTGCTGACCGGGCTGACCCACGGCGAGCAGGCCGCCGGGCTGAGGTGGCTGTGGGGCCCGCTCGGCCGGGCGCTGGCCGCCCTGCCCCACGCCGACGTGCTGGCCGACTGCGGCCGCCTCGGCGGCCACCCCGAGACGGCCGAGCTGACCGCCGAGGCCGCGATGGTGGTGCTGTTCACCAGGGCGAGCCTGGACCACGTCGCCCACCTGCGCGAGCGCCTCCAGGTGATGCCCCGCGACCCGCAGGTCGGGGTGGTGGTGATCGCCGACCCCCGGCAATACCGCACGACGATCGACGAGGTCCGCCGGATCGTCGCCGCCACCGGCAGGGAGGCCGCCTTCGTGAGCGGGCTCGCCCACGACCCCAAGGGCGCGGAGCTGCTGCGCGGCCAGTGGGGCGGGCGCCTGGACCGCTCCCTGCTGATCCGCACCGCCCGGGAGCTCGCCGGCCGCCTGGCCGCCCAGGTCCGCGCCCCGGAGCCGGCCGCATGACCATCGACCACACGCTGGTGAAGCGCTTCCGGCAGGAGGTCGGCGACCGGCTGGCCCACCAGCGCCGCTTGGACCAGGCCAGCGGCCTGGTGCCGATGACCGGCGAGGACGAGCGCCAGTTCGCCCGCGCGCTGATCGCGCAGGTCCTGGAGGAGTTCGCGCGCGGCGAGATCGGCGTCGGCCGGACCCCTCCCACGGCCGAGGAGGAGGAGGCGCTGGCCGCCGGGATCCACGCGGCGCTGTTCGGCGTCGGCCGGCTGCAGCCGCTGCTGGACGACCCCGAGGTCGAGAACATCGACATCAACGGCTGCGACCGGGTCTTCGTCGGCTACGCCGACGGCCAGGAGATCATGCGCGATCCGGTGGCCGAGTCCGACGAGGAGCTGGTCGAGCTGATCCAGATCCTCGCCGCCTACAGCGGCCTGTCCAGCAGGCCGTTCGACACCGCCAACCCCCAGCTCGACCTGCGCCTGCCGGACGGCTCCCGGCTCTCGGCGGTGATGGACGTGACGGTCCGCCCGTCGGTCTCCATCCGCCGCTCCCGGCTGGGCAAGGTCTTCCTGAGCGACCTCGTGGGCAACGGCACACTCACCCCGGAGGTCGGCCGCTTCCTGTCGGCCGCCGTGGCCGCCAGGAAGAACATCATGATCTCCGGCTCCACCAACGCCGGGAAGACGACCCTGCTGCGCGCGCTGGCCAACGAGATCCCGCCGTCCGAGCGGCTGATCACCGTGGAGCGCGCGCTGGAGCTCGGCCTCGACCAGTTCCCCGAGCTCCATCCCAACGTGGTGGCCTTCGAACAGAGGCTGCCCAACTCCGAGGGCCAGGGCGAGATCAGCATGGCGGAGCTGGTCCGCCGCTCGCTGCGGATGAACCCGTCCCGGGTGATCGTCGGCGAGGTGCTCGGCGACGAGATCGTCACCATGCTCAACGCGATGACCCAGGGCAACGACGGCTCGCTGTCCACCATCCACGCCAACTCCTCGATGGAGGTCTTCAACCGCATCGCCACCTACGCGCTCCAGGCCGCCGAGCGCCTGCCGATCGAGGCCACCCACATGCTCATCGCGGGCGCGATCGACTTCGTGGTCTTCATCGAGAAGCGCAACGAGTACGCGGCGGGCGGGCGGCTGCGCCGCTACGTGTCGAGCGTGCGGGAGGTGGCCGGGGTGGACGGCAGGGTGCTCTCCTCGGAGGTCTTCGCGCAGTCCCCCGACGGCCGGGTGCTGCCGCACGCCCCGCTGTCCTGCCTGGAGGAGCTCACCCGCCACGGCTACGACCCGGGAGGCTGGAGGTGATCCCCCTGCCGCCCGGACTGCTCGACCCGCTGGCCCTGCTGGCCGGGGCGGCCGTCGGCGCCGGGCTGTTCCTGCTCGGCCTGGCCCTGTACGGCACGCGCCCCCGGCCGTCGGCCCCCGACAAGAAGGCCGGCCGGCGCCGGCTCCTCAAGGCCCTGTCCACCCGGTCGGCAGCGGGCGCCATCGCCGGCGTGCTCGTGCTCGTGGTGACCGGCTGGCCGGTCATGGCCGTGGGGGCGGTGCTCCTCGCCCTGGGCTGGCGGGGCCTGTCCGGCGGCGCGGCCGAGGAGCGCACGGCGATGCGGCGGCTGGAGGGACTGGCCGCCTGGACCGAGTCGCTCCGCGACACCATCGCCGGGGCCGCGGGTCTGGAGCAGGCGATCCCGTCGTCGATCCGGGCCGCGGCGCCCATGCTCCGCCCGCACCTGCGCGCGCTGGTGGACCGCCTGCACACCCGGATGCCGCTGCCCGACGCGCTGCGGCTGTTCGCCGACGAGCTCGACGACCCCTCGGCCGACCTGGTCGTGGCCGCGCTGATCCTCAACTCCAAGCTGCGCGGCCCCGGCCTGCGCGACGTGCTCGGCGCGCTCGCCGTCTCGGCCCGGGAGGAGCTCGACATGCGCCGCCGGGTCGAGGCCGAGCGCCGCTCCACCCGGCGCAGCGTGCAGATCGTGGTCGGTACGGCCCTGGCCTTCGCCGTCGCGCTGGTGGTGTTCAACCCCTCCTACGTCGAGGAGTACGACAACACCCTCGGCCAGGCCGTGCTCGTGGTGGTCGCCGGGTTCTTCGGCGCCGGCTTCGCCTGGATGCGCCGCCTGGCCCGCTTCGACAAACCCGCCCGCCTGCTGGGCCTGCCCTCGGGAGGAGAGATGCGCGATGACTGAGCCGCTGCTGGCCGGATCGGTGCTCGGGCTGGGCCTCTTCCTGCTCATCCGGGCGCTGTTCCCCGCCCGTCCCGGGCTCGTGACGCGGCTGCTGGCGCTGGACGCCGCCAGGGAGGGCACCGACGTCCCGCGCATGCAGCTCGTCCTGCCCGACGAGGAGGTCAGCGCCTTCCGCCGGGGCCTCGGCGTGCGGCTGGCGCGCTTCTACGCGGCCCGGGGGTGGGAGGCCCGCTCGGCGAAGGCCGACCTGGCCCTGCTCGGCAGGTCGTTCGAGGGGTTCCTGGCCACCAAGATGCTGCTGGCCGCCTCGGGGCTGCTGGCCTTCCCGCTGCTGATCGGCTGGCTGGTGCTGATGGAGTGGGGCGTCTCGCTCACCATCCCGCTGTGGGCCGCCCTCGCCGTCGCCGGGGTCTTCTTCGTCCTGCCGGACCTGCAGATCAAACGCGACGCGGCCCGGATGCGCCGCGACTTCCGGCACGTCGTCGGGGCCTTCCTGGACCTGGTCGCGATGAACCTGGCGGGCGGGCGCGGCGTGCCGGAGGCACTGATGATGGCGGTCTCGGTGGGCAGCCCCGGCGCCGACGACGAGGGGGCCAACTGGGCGATGAACCGGATCCGCGAGGCGCTCGGCAACGCCAGGATCGTCGGCATCACCCCCTGGCAGGCCCTCGGGCAGCTCGGCGACGAGATCAACGTCGACGAGCTGCGCGACCTGTCCGCCGCGCTCGGCCTGGTCGCCGACGACGGCGCCAAGGTCCGCGCGTCCCTGACCGCCCGCGCCGCGACCCTGCGGCGGCGTGAGCTCGCCGAGGTGGAGGGGCAGGCGGGTGAGCGGTCCCAGTCGATGCTCGTCGCCCAGCTCCTGCTCTGCGCGGGCTTCGTGATCTTCCTGAGTTTTCCGGCCGCTATGAAGATGTTGGGGTCCTGACCATGCTGAGCCATCCGTGGATCGTCTATACGGCCGCCTTCCTGAGCACGCGGATCGACAGGGCGCGCAACGCCCCCACCCGAGGGGCCTCGGCCGTCGAGTGGGTCATCATCACGGCCATCATCGCCGGGGTCGCGCTGGGCCTCGCCACGCTCATCAAGACCCTGGTCGAGGGGAAACAGGCGGAGATCTCCAACCAGTTCGGCGGTGGTGGCGGCGGAGGTGACCAGGGTGGCGGCGGAGAGCCGTGACCGGCAGCGGGGCGCCGCCGTCATCGAGCTGGCGATGATCATGCCGGTGGTGCTGGCCGTCATCCTGCTCGTCGTGCAGTTCGCCCTGTGGTTCCACGGGCGCCAGGTGGCCGACGCGGCCGCCCGCGAAGGGGCCCGGCTCGCCCGGGTCGACACCGACTCCTGGGAGAACGACGCCGAGGAGCGGGCCGGCGAGGTGCTCAGGGCCGTCGGCCCCAAGCTCCTCGACGGCGCCACCGTCACCGCCTGGGAGGAGGGCGACCAGCGGGGCGTCGAGATCACCGCCACCGCGGTCCAGGTCGTCCCGCTGCTGCCGGCCACGACGTTCACCATCACCTCGCGCTTCGGCGGCCCGGTCGAGTGCTTCCGCCCCGACGACGGGAGCGAGGGATGCCCGTGACACTCCCGGCTCTCTCCCGGCGCGGCGGCGGCCCGGCGCGGTACGGCCGCGGGCAGGCCCGGCGTGGTGGCGGATCGGCGCGGTACGGCCGCGGGCCGGTGCGGTGCGGCGGTGGACCGGCGCGGTACGGCCGCGGGCAGGCCCGGCGCGGCCGCGAACGCGGGTCGCTGACGGCCGAGACGGTGCTGCTGGCCCCGGTCTTCCTGCTGTTCCTGCTCTTCCTGGTCGGCGCGGGGAGGGTGGTGGAGGCCCAGGGCGAGGTCAACGGCGCGGCCAGGGACGCGGCCAGGGCGGCCTCGGTCGAGCGCACGCTGTCGGAGGCCGAGGAGGCCGCGGGCAGGACCGCCGAGGAGTCGCTGTCGGGCGAGTGCGAGCCCGAGGTGAGCCTGGCCGGCACGGACTGGCAGGAGGGCGGCCAGGTCCGGGCCGAGGTGACCTGCACGCTGGATCTCGGCTTCCTCGGCTTCGGCGCCGCCAAGCAGATGAAGGGCGACTCGGTGGTCCCGCTGGAGCAGTTCCGGAGGGTCGAGTGAGCCGCGCGGGTGACCGGGGGTCGATGTCGGTCTTCACGGTGATCTTCTCCGTGGCGGTCTTCCTGCTGGCCGGGCTCCTGGTCGACGGCGGGGCCGCCATCAACGCCCGGTTGCGGGCCGCCGACATCGCCGAGCAGGCGGCCCGGGCGGCCGCCGACCAGATCGACGTCGAGCACCTGCGCGCCACCGGCCAGGCCCGGCTGCTGGAGGGGGGCGCGGTCTGCGCCGAGGCCGAGGAGATCGTCTCCGCGCACCGCACCGACGACGTCCAGCTCGCCGGGTGCACGGTCGGCGGCGGCCAGGCCGAGGTCACCGTGCGGGTCTCGGTGCCGTGGGAGGCGTTCTTCCTCGCCGCCTTCGGCTTCTCCGGTTCCGAGGCGGAGGGCGAGGCCACCGCCGGGCCCGACACGGGGGAGGACGTCTGATGGCCCGGCACGGCCGCGGCGGTCCCGGCGGGCGGGAAGGGCCGCCCCGGACGCCCTAGACCAATTGCGGCGAATCACTGGCCGAGCGGGTGACGGACGACGAATCTGAACGGGGAGGGAGACTCATGCCCACGCGACAGCCCATGCGCATCAGGCCCAGGCGCACCGCGGGTGACCTGTTCGCCGGACTCGGCGCGCTGGCCGCGCTGGTCGCGCTGCTCGGCGGGGTCCCCTACGCCCTGCTCCGGCTGGCCGGGCCGCCGCTCCCGCCCGAGCTGCTCGACCTCGACCTGCTGACCAGCCAGGTCGGCACCGGCACGATCGTCGCGATCCTCGTGCTGCTGGTCTGGCTGGCCTGGCTGCAGCTGGCCGTCTGCGTGATCGTCGAGGTCTACGCCGGGCTGCGGCGGGTCGGCATGCCGGCCAGGGTCCCGCTCTCCGGGAGCACCCAGGCGCTGGCCAACCGGCTGGTCTCGGCGGTGCTGGTGCTGTTCACCGTGTCGGCGGTGGTCGTGCCGATCGCGAAGGCCGGCGGCCCGCCGCCCGCCCGCCCCGCCGTCGCCGCGGCGGCCGCGCTGTCGGCGCTGCCGGCGCCGGTCGCCGAGGAGCGGGCGCCGCTGGTGCCGGTGGGGAAGGCCAAGAAGGTCTACGTGGTCCAGCCGCCGCACGGCCGGCACCACGAGAGCCTGTGGGAGATCGCCGAGAAGTGCCTCGGCGACGGGCGGCGCTATCCGGAGATCTACCGGCTCAATCAGCACAAGGAGCAGCCCGACGGCAGCCGCCTCCACATGGCCGACCTGATCAGGCCCGGCTGGGTGCTGGACATGCCGGACGACGCCCGGAACATCCACATCGTCCCGGCCGACCAGCCCCGCGACGACACCCTCAAGGAGCACCCGGGCAAGCCGGTGGAGCTCGACGGCCGCGCCCGGACCCTCACCCCCGACCGGGCGGATCTCCCGGCGGAGGCGCGGCCGGACGTCTCCCGCCCTTCGGACACCTCCGTCGTCCCCGGCGGCGGGGAGAACGCCGAGACGGGCCGGGTCCCCGCGGATCCCTCCCGGCGCTCCCCCCAGGAGCCCGCCACCGAGCGCGGCGCCGGGCGGGAGTCCCGCACGGCGGCCGATCCCGGTGGCGCCGGGCAGCAGGCCCCGGAGCGCGGCACCGGGCACGACCCGTCCGTGGCCGCCGACCCCGGCGGTCAGGACTCCGGGCTGGAGCTGCTCGACTACCTGGCGGGGGCCTCCCTGGCGGCGGCCGGGCTGCTGGCGGCGCTCGGCCGCAGGCGCCGGCGGCAGCTGTGGTACCGGGCGTTCGGGCACCGGATCGTCCGGCCGAGGGACGACGCGGCCCAGGCCGAGCTGGCGCTGCGGCTGGGCGCCGACGCTCCGGGCAGCCGGATGCTGGACATCGGGCTGCGGCTGCTCGGCAGGTCTCTGGCGGCCCAGGACCGCGTCCCGCCCACGATCTACGCCGCGCACCTGTCCTCGCGGACCCTCGACCTGTGGATCCACCCGCCCGACCGCGACGCCCCGGCCCCCTGGGCCGCCCACGACGGTGGGCAGGTGTGGCGGCTGCCGGCCCACGAGGGACGGATGCTCGACGAGCAGGCGCTCGCCGGCGCGCCGGCGCCGTATCCGGGCCTGGTCTCGCTGGGCTCCAACGGCGAGGGCCGGGTGCTCGTCGACCTGGAGGCGGCCCACGGGCTGATCAGCCTCAGCGGCGCCCAGAGCACCGCCGCGCTCGCCGCGCTCGCCGTGGAGCTGGCCACCAACCGCTGGTCGGACCGGATGCGCGTCACGCTCGTCGGTTTCGGGGAGGAGCTCGCCGTGATCGCCCCCGACCGGATCCGCTGCGCGGGCAGTCTCGCCGAGATCCTGCCCGAGCTGGAGGCCACGGCCGAGGAGCGGGGCCACGGCGGCGAGGTGCTCACCGGCCGGGTCCACGGCCGCGCCGCCGACCCGATCTGGCCGCCGCACTACGTGCTGTCCGCGGTCGCCCCGAGCGCCGAGGAGGGCCGCCGCCTGGCGGTGCTCGCCCGCAAGGGCGTCCGCACGGCCGCCGGATACGTCGTGGCGGGCGAGGTCCCGCACGCCACCTGGAACTGGGAGATCACCGACGACGGCCGGGCCACGGTGGACGCGCTCGGCTTCGAGGTGACCGCGCAGCTGCTGCCCCGCCGCCACTACCGGGCGCTGGTCGACCTGTTCCACACGGCCGGGCGGCTCGACGGGGAGCTCCTGCCCGACGGGCCGGAGCCGGTCCCGCAGACGCCCTCGATCGAGGTGCGGATCCTCGGCGCGGCCGAGATCACCGGTCCGCCGCCGATGGAGGAGGGGCGGGCGGTGCTCGCCGTCGAGCTCGTCGTCTACCTGGCGACCCACCCGGGCGGCGTCCACCCGGTGGTGCTCGGCGGGATCCTCTGGCCGCGGGGCGTGCAGCCGGTGGTCAGGGACGCCACGATCGCCAGGGTCGTCGCGTGGCTGGGCACCGACAGCGCCGGGCGGCCCAACCTCTACGCCGACGAGTCGGGGCGGCTCCGGCTCGGCCCCGAGGTGCGGACCGACTGGATGCTCTTCCGCGAGTCCGTCCGCCGCTCGCACGCCGATCCCGCCCTGCGCGCCGTACTGCTGGAGAAGGCCCTGAACCTGGTGCGCGGCCCGCTGCTGAACGGCCGCCCGCGCGGCCGCTACGCCTGGCTGGCCGCCGACGACCTGGAGTACGACGTGACCGCCGCCGTCGCGGACGCCGCTCACCGGCTCTGCGAGATACGGCTGGCCGACGGCGAGGCGGCCCAGGCCGTCGCGGCGGCGCGGGCCGGGCTGCTGCTGGCCGCCGACGACGAAGGACTCTGGAGAGACCTGCTGCGGGCCACCCATCTCACCGGTGACCCCGGCAGGCTGCGGGCCGTGGCCGAGGCCCTGCACCGGCGGGCGTCCCACCACGGCGCGGGCGGGATGGCGCCGGAGACGGAGGCGCTCATCGACGAGCTGCTGCCCTCGTGGCGGATACGTTCGGCGCCGTCGGCATGAGCGGGCCGGTGGCTGTGCGTGCAATGGGTATGCGCGTCATGGCTGTGCGTGCGCTGCGTGTGCGTGCGGTGGCTGTGCGGCCGGTGGCTGTGCGTGCGGTGGTGGCGCTGGCTCTGCTCGTGCCGGTGGTGGGCTGTTCCTCGCCCGCCCCCCGGCCGTTCACCCCCGTCGACCTCCCGGCGAGCGCCCCGAGCACCTCGGTGCGGGCCGCGCCCACCCCCCGGGTGGAGACGGTCGAGGTCGCGCCCGGCGTCCAGGTGGTGGTGGAGTGGCCCGCCGTGGCCGACCCCGACACCACCGGGATGATCAACGTCTTCCGCGATTACTTCGCCGGGTCGTTCAAGGCCGTCGTCACCGGGGGCCGCGACACCGCCTACCTGGAGACGGTCCAGGACGGCGCCAGCCGGGACGCCTACTCGTGGGTCCAGGAGTTCCTGGACCAGCGCAGGTCGGTGCGCGGGACCGCCCGCCTGTACGCGCTGAACGTCAGCTCGGTCACCGGCCCCGGGGCGCAGCTCGACGTGTGCGTGGACGAGTCGGGGATGCGGCTCGTGGACTCCGGGACCGGCGAGGCGGTCGGCGAGCAGCCCGACTGGACCAGGGAGCCCTACTTCCAGCTCGCCGGGGTGCGGAAGGGCGACGACGGGGCCTGGCGGATCAAGCTGCTCCGGCACGCGGAACTTCCCAGCGAACGCGCGAAGGGATGTCTTCGATGATCATGAATGTGGCCCTCGCGGGACTGCTGCTGCTCGCCCCGGTGGGCGCCGATCCCGGGGGCGGCGGCGGCGAGGGCTTCCAGGACGGCCGCACCGCCGGGGTCCGCCTACAGAACTCCAAGATCATCATCACCGGGACCGGGCTCAGCGGCAAGAGCGACGGCTACCGGATCAAGCGCCCTTGCTGGTACGAACCCGACAAGGGTGCCGACAAGACGCTGAAGGACCAGGAGGCGCTGCGGAATCTGTGGTTCCGCTACACCCCGGGCGCCACGGAGGAGAAGTTCCAGGAGTTCCTCAAGCAGTTCAAGGACAAGGCCGGCAAGGAGGGCCGCTGGTGGAAGCCCGCCTACAACGGGGCCGATCCCGACGGGGTGTCCTGCTGGAACGGGCTCGACCCCTTCGTGTGGGTGCCGCCCGGCACGACCCCGCCCAGCGGGATCACCATCGCCGAGCTCGTCGAGATCGCCCGCGCCGCGCTGACCGTGCCCGAGCCGAAGATCCAGCTCAATCCGGACGCCAGGAGCTACGTCAACCTGCCGACCTGGGTATGGCTGGGCGGCATCGGCGCGCCCACCCGGTCGGTGACGGCCACGATCCCGGGGTTCATGAGCGCGACCGTGACCGCCACCCTGCGGGACGTCAAGATAGACGCGGGCACGACCGCCGACCGCGCCGAGGTCAAGGAGGACTGCGGGCCGGGCGGCAAGCCGTACGTCAAGGGCGGCAAGTTCACCTGCGGCGTCCGATACCTGCGCGCCTCCGCCGACCAGCCGCGTGAGGTCTACACGCTGACCGTCACCTCGGTCTGGCCCGTCCAGGTGCAGGACAACGTGGTGCCCTTCGCCTACGACCCGATCGAGGCGGGCGCCACCCGCGACGTCGAGGTGGGCGAGGTGCAGAGCACCGTCACCGGGACCAGGTGACGCCAGGAGGGGGCCGGCCCGGCGCGCGGGCCGGCCGCCTACAGGACGCTGGTCTGGGCGAGCGCGTTCTCGTGGGTGAGCAGCCACCGCTTGACCGGCGTGCCGTAGTAGTAGCCGCCGAAGCCGCCGGTGGAGGGCAGGATGCGGTGGCAGGGGACGAACGGCGCGATCAGGTTCTGCGCGCACGCCGCCCCGGCGGCCCTGGCCGCCGTCCTCGGCATCCCCGCCCGCTCGGCGAGCTCGGCGTAGCTGATCGTGACCCCGGGCGGGACCTGGCGCAGGGCCGTCAGGAGCCGCTGCCGCTTGGGCGTCCCCGGCTGCGTCAGCTCGACGTCGTCGAGGGCCGTCAGGTCGCCGTCCAGGTAGTCACGTACGGCCTGCGCCGGACGGCCCAGGTCCGCCACCTGGCGCAGGCCGGACTCCTGCAGCCGGGGCGAGAGCCGGGCGAACATCTCGGACGGGTCGGCGGTGAAGCCCGCCGCGACGATGACCCCCTCGTGCGAGAGCAGCGCCAGCGGGCCGGTCGGGGTGGGGAGGATCTGTGCCTCGATCATCACGAACTCCATAGGTGTAGCGCGGCGTAGGCCCGCCAGGGGCGCCACCGCTCGATGTGCTCTTCCGGGATGCCCAGGTCCGCCATGGCCCGCCGCAGCCCGAGGTCTCCCACGGGCCACGCGTCCGGGTCCCCCAGCGCCCGCAGCGCGATGTAGCTGGCCGTCCACGGTCCGATGCCCGGCACCTCCAGCAGCCGGGCCACGGCCTCCCCGGGCTCCTGGGCCCCGTCCAGGTCGATCTCCCCGGCCGCCACCCTCGCGGCGAGCGCCTTCAGCGTGGCCACCCGCCGTCCGGTCATCCCGAGCCCGTCGAGGTCGGCCCCCATGAGCTCGTCGGGGGTGGGGAACAGGTGGGTGAGCTCCTCGGCGCCGGTGGGGCGGCCGGCCCGGCCGACGATGCGGCCGAGGATGGTGCGGGCGCCGGCGACGGAGATCTGCTGGCCGACCACGGCGCGGACGGCCACCTCGAAGCCGTCCCAGGCGCCCGGGACCCGCAGGCCGGGACGGGCGGCGACCAGGCCGGCCAGGGAGGTCTGGCCGAGGGCGTCGGCGATGGCCTCGGGGTCGGCGTCGAGGTCGAGGAGGCGGCGGCAGCGGGCGACGATGCGGGCCAGGTGGCGGGTGTCGTCGAGGCGCACCTCCAGCCGGACGTGGCCGGGCGCCGGGGTGAGGGTGACCGTGCCGCCCGGGACGGCCCGGCGGTAGCCCGTCTCGTCGACGTGCTCCAGCCCGGGGATCGCCCGTGCGCCGAGGAAGCGCATCAGCGACTCCGCCTCGTACGGCTCGCGCCGGTGCAGCCGGAGCGTCAGCGTGTTGTCGGTGACCGCCCGGCCCGCCGTGATCCGCAGCTCGCCGGGGGTGAAGCCGTAGGTCTCCTTCATGGTCGCGTTGAACTGCCGCACGCTCCCGAACCCCGAGGCGAACGCCACGTCGGTGATCGACAGCCCGGTCTCGGTCAGCAACTGCTTGGCCAGCAGCAGCCGCTTGGTCCTGGCGACGGCCAGCGGCCCGACGCCGATCTCGGTGGTGAACAGCCGGTGCAGGTGCCGCTCGGTGATGTGCAGCCGCCTGGCCAGCTCCCCGACCCCGCCGTCGTCGGCCACGCCCTCGTCGATGAGCCGGAGCGCCCGGCCGATCAGGTCGCCCCGGTGGTCCCAGCCGGGGTCGCCGGGGCTGAGCTCGGGCCGGCAGCGCTTGCAGGGCCGGAACCCGGCCGCCTCGGCGGAGGCCGCGTGGCGGTAGAAGCGCACGTTGCGGGAGGCGGGGGTGCGGGCGGGGCAGATCGGCCGGCAGTAGATGTGCGTGGAGGTGACCGCCGTGTAGAACCGCCCGTCGAACCGGGCGTCCCTCGCGGTCACCGCGCGGTAACAGGAATCGAAGTCAAGCTCTCTCACGGACACACTGACGACGTTAGCCGCAGCGCATTCCGGGCGACTGGCGGGAATCGGACGCGACCGTCAGGCGCCCGGTCACTTGGAGGAGACGCCGACTCCGATCTCGAATTCCCGGTAGACGCGGGCCCAGAAACCGTCGCGGAGCCAGACCCTGGCCTCGGGGTAGGGGCGCAGGGAGTGGCCGAGCTCCTTCTCCGCCTCGATGAGGAGCTCGGTGTCGATGACCGTGGGGAGGATCGGGCCGGGGAGCAGGTCGCGGATGTTGTCGCGGCCGCGGGTGAGGATCCACTTCTGGGCCACGTGCTCGCCGACCTCCTCGACCCGGGGGCGGCTGGGGCCGAGCTTGGCGATCTGGCCGACGGGTGCCTTGGGCTTGACCGCGGCGGGGGTGCGGGCGGCGAAGACCTGGGCGGGGGAGGGGGCCACCGGGGCGGCGGGGACGGGGACGGGGACCGGGGTGCGGCTGAAGAAGGAGCGGAGGAAGTCGGCGGTGATGATCTCGACGGTGTCGGACTCCCAGACGAGGCGCTCGGCCTGGTTGGTGCCGTAGGGCGGCTCGACGCCCCACAGGTGGATCCGGACGCCGTAGGCCTGGGCGGCCTCGACGGCGGGGACCATGTCCTCGTCCCCGGCCAGCAGGATCGTGTCGCTCACCGCGTGATGCCTGGCCAGCGCCTCCAGGTCGCTCCTGATCTGCGCGTCCACACCCTTCTGCTGGCCCCGCGCGTTGAGGTTGCCCAGGCGCACCTTGACCCAGGGGAGCTGGGCGATGACGCGCTGGTCCACGGTCGGCACCCGGTCGCGCGCGGCGTCGTACCAGTAGATCCTCAGCAGCTCGCCGTGAATGCGGGTCTCGGCGTGTTTCTGCAGCGCCTGGATGAGCTCGTCAGCCGCGACGCGGTATTCTTTGCGCTCCTTGGCGCCGAGAAGCACTTCCCCCGCCGCCGCGTACAGATACCCCACGTCCACCAAGACTGCGTACTTCGCGGCGACGGGATGGGAGCTGAGGTCCAGGATGGTCATGTCGTCCTCCAGGCCTCGGAACTAGCTGATCGGCTGACTATATGCGCCCATTTCTTAGATAGTCCCAACTCTCGCGCAACTTGACACCCCGTTCTTGGGATCTATCTCGGCAGTCCGCTTGATCTCCATGCGCCTTGTCCGATCGGAAGAGGTTTTCGCATGCGATGTGTGGGATTACGCCAGGTTCCGGTCTTCCGTACGGCTTTCGGCGCCGGATCCGCCTGTGACGCGAGCGCGATCACCAGTGCGGCGATCTCCTCTTGCGTCGCGTCCCCACGGACGATCCTCAGGTGCGTCATAGCGGGATGTTCCCATGCTTCTTCGGGGGCAGGCTCGTGCGCTTGTTGCGCAGGGCGCGCAGTGCCCTGACGATCTGGACTCGGGTCTCGGACGGGCGGATCACGGCGTCCACATACCCACGTTCGGCCGCGAGATACGGGTTGGCGAGGGTGTCTTCGTACTCGGTGACGAGCCGGGCCCGCTGGGCGTCGGGATCGTCGGCCGCGGCCAGCTCCCGCCGGTAGAGGATGTTGACCGCGCCCTGCGCGCCCATCACCGCGATCTGCGCGGTCGGCCAGGCCAGATTGACGTCGGCGCCCAGGTGCTTGGAGCCCATGACGTCGTAGGCCCCGCCGTACGCCTTGCGGGTGATCACCGTGACCAGCGGCACGGTCGCCTCGGCGTAGGCGTAGAGCAGCTTGGCGCCGCGGCGGATGATTCCGTTCCATTCCTGGTCGGTGCCCGGAAGGAAGCCGGGAACGTCCACGAATGTCAGCACCGGAATGTTAAAGGCGTCGCACGTCCGGACGAATCTCGCGGCTTTCTCCGAAGCGGCGATGTCCAGCGTCCCGGCGAAACTCAGCGGCTGGTTGGCCACGACCCCCACGGAACGCCCTTCGACCCGACCGAAACCCACGACGATGTTGGGCGCGAATTGCGCGTGCACCTCAAGGAATTCGGCGTCGTCGAGGACGTGCCCGATGACCGTGTGCATGTCGTAGGGCTGGTTCGCCGAATCCGGGATCAGCGTGTCGAGCTCGCGGTCCTCGTCGGTGGTGGAAAGGACCGGATCCACGTCGAAGGCCGGAGCCTCGTCCAGGTTGTTGGAGGGCAGGTAGGACAGCAGCGCCCTGGCGAACTCCAGGCAGTCGGCCTCGTCGGCGGCCTCGTAGTGGGCCACGCCCGACCTGGAGTTGTGCGTGTGCGCGCCGCCGAGCTCCTCGAACGTCACCTCCTCGCCGGTGACCGTCTTGATGACGTCGGGGCCCGTGATGAACATGTGCGACTTCTCCGACACCATCAGCACGAAGTCGGTGAGCGCGGGCGAGTAGACGGCGCCGCCCGCGCACGGGCCCATGATCAGTGAGATCTGCGGGATCACCCCGGAGGCGTGCACGTTCCGCTTGAAGATCTCGGCGTACAGGCCCAGGGAGACGACGCCCTCCTGGATGCGCGCCCCGCCGGAGTCGTTGATGCCGATCACCGGGCAGCCGGTCTTCAGCGCGTGGTCCATCACCTTGACGATCTTCTCGCCGAAGACCTCGCCCAGCGATCCGCCGAACACCGTGAAGTCCTGGGCGAACACCGCCACCGGACGGCCGTCGACCGTGCCGTAGCCGGTCACCACGCCGTCGCCGTACGGGCGCTCGCGCTCCAGGCCGAAACTCGTGGACCGGTGTCTGGCCAGCTCGTCGAACTCCACGAAACTGTCGTCGTCCAGCAGCTCCAGCACCCGCTCCCGGGCGGTCATCTTGCCCTTGGCGTGCTGCTTGTCCACCGCGCGCGCGGAGCCGGCGTGAGCCGCCTCGTCCAGGCGCCGTTCCAGGTCGGCGAGTTTGCCGGCCGTGGTGTGAATGTCGATCCCGGCGGCCACCGGCTCAGCGCTCATCGGGTTCTTCCACTCCTATCCGCTCCACACGGTCTCCGGGTGATCCCGCTCCGGGTGATCCCGGCGGGTGCGGCACGCCGTCTCCGGCACCGCACTCCGTCCGGCGCGCCGGTCGCGCCCCGGCACCCGCCCATCCTCAGCAGGGTAACCGTTTCCTGACACGGCGAACTATCGGGGGCGGCCGTTCGTTGCCCGGCCGGAGACCTGATCCTCAAAATCGGAAATTCTGCCAAAGTGGGTGTCATGACCGACATAGCCGACGCGGTACGCACGCAGCAGCTCTTCAAGAGATTCGGGCAGCAGGTGGCCGTGGGCGGTGTCGACCTCATCGTGCCGCGTGGCAGTTTCGCCGGTCTGGTCGGTCCCAACGGCGCCGGCAAGACCACCACGCTCAGCATGGTCACCGGCCTGCTCCGCCCGGACGGCGGCGCCGTCCATATCGACGGCCTCGACGTCTGGCGCGACCCGGTCCCCGTCAAAGGCCGCATCGGCGTGCTCCCCGAGGGCCTGCGCCTGTTCGAGCGGCTGTCGGGCCGGGAGCTGCTCTCCTACAACGGCCAGCTCCGGGGCATCCCCAAGGCCGAGGTGGAGCAGCGGGCCGAGGAGCTGCTGCGGGTCATGGACCTGGCGGAGTCGGCCGACAAGCTCGTCGTCGACTACTCGACCGGCATGCGCAAGAAGATCGGTCTGGCCGCCGCGCTGCTGCACAACCCCAGGGTGCTCTTCCTGGACGAGCCGTTCGAGGGCGTCGACCCGGTCAGCGCCAACACGCTGGTCGAGGTGCTCCGACGCTACACCGCCTCCGGCTCGACCGTCGTCTTCTCCAGCCACGTGATGGAGCTCGTCGAGCGTCTGTGCGACTGGGTCTCGGTGATGAACCGTGGCCAGATCGTCGCCCAGGGCCCGCTGGACCAGGTCCGCGCGGGGCGCAGCCTCAACGAGGCGTTCCTCGGACTGGTCGGCGTCCGCGGCGACGACGGCGGTGGCGGAGGGGAGGGCCTGTCATGGCTGGGCGCGACCTCGGCATGAGCGCGGCGGGCGGTGACGGCCGGATGGACGGCCCCGGCATGAGCGCGGCGGGCGGCGGTCCGCACGCCGGCGGCCCCCGCACGGGCGCGGCGGGCCCGGAACGCGGCGCGGACGCCCCCGTCCGGGTGGGGCCCGCGGTCTTCGTCCGGCTCAAGCTCCGGCTGGTCGCCGGGAACCTGCGCGGCAGCACCGAGCGGCTGCTCGGATTCGTCTTCACCGTGATCGCCGCGCTCACCGTGGCGACTCTCGGGTTCCTCGGGATGAGCATGCTCCGCTTCGCGCCCGCCGACATCGCGGCGGACGTCGTGACCGTGCTGTTCACCGTCTTCCTGACGGGCTGGGTGATCGTCCCGCTGCTGGCGTTCGGCCTGGACGACACGCTCGACCCGTCCCGGCTGTCGCTGTTCCCGCTGCGGACCGGCCAGCTCGCCGCCGGCATGTTCGCCGCCTCGGTCACCGGGGTCTGGCCGATCGCCACGCTGGTCGTCACGGCCGGGGCGGTCGCGGGCCTGGCCACCGGGGCCGGCGGGGTGCTCCTGGGCGCCGTCGCGGTGCTGCTGCAGTTCGCGCTCTGCATCGTCACCTCGCGGCTGGTCACCACCTCCCTGTCCGGCATCCTGCGCACCCGCCGGGGCCGGGACGTGCTCGCCGTCTCGGTGATCTTCTTCATCCTGGCCGCGCAGCTCCCCAACCTGCTGCTCAACGGCGGCCTGGCGGGCGACCCGGCCGGGATGCTGCGTGAGGTCGCCTCGGTGCTCCGCTGGACCCCGCCCGGCATGGCGGCGCACGCCATCACCGACGGCGGCGCCGTGGCGGCCGGCGAGCTGGCCTTCCTCGCGGTCCTGGTCGTCGTGATCGGCCGGCTCTGGATCGCGGCGCTCCGCCGGGCGCTGGTGACGACCGACGCCTCCACCGAGGCCGCCTCGGTCCGCAACTCCAGGGGCCTGCTGGCGCGCGTCCTGCCCGACGGGCCGCTCGCCGCGGTCGCCACCAAGGAGCTCAAGTACGCCCGCCGTGACCCCCGGGGCCGGGTCGGCTGGTTCGCCGCCATCGCAGTCACCGGCATCATGTCCTTCTCCCTGACCCGCGGTGACGGGTCCGGGCCGACCGGCATGGCCATGGCGATCGCCCCCGCCTGCCTCGGCGCGGTGATGATCGGCCTGCAGACGTCCAACTCCTTCGGCATCGACGGCCGCTCGCTGTGGATGAACTCCATGATCTACGGCACCGGCCGGGACTGGCGGGCCGACCTCGCCGGGCGGCACCTGGCCGTCGTGACGATCGCGGCCCCGACGCTGGCCGTGCTGGCCGTGGTCGCCGCCGTCCTCGCCGGAGACCTCCGGTGGGCCCTCCCGGCCGCGCTCACCGCGTGGGGCGTCCTCGGCGTCGGGCTCGGGGTGGGGGCCATGACGAGTGTGCTCCTGCCGTACACGGTGCCCGAGCGGCTCAACGCCTTCACCGGCGCCGCGCCAGGACAGGGCGGCGTCGCCTTCGCCGCCTCCTTCGGCGCGATGATCGGCAGCAGCCTGCTGGCGCTGCCGGTCGCGCTGCCGGTCCTGCTCGGCCTCACCTGGGTCAGCGCCCTGGCCCTGCCGTACGGCCTGCTGATCTCCTGGGGCGGCCGCCGGATCGCCGGTGACCTCGGGTTCCGGCGATATCCCGAGATCCTGGCGGCGACCTCGCAGCCGAACTGAATGGTCTAGTCCAATAGGTGAGACCAGTCTCCGCCGGAGAAAACGGACTGGCTACGCTGGCAAACATGTCCGCAATCGCGCACCAGCAGGCAGAACGTTCTTCCGCCGTCACCGAGATGCCCGACGCGCTGCGCGCGGACGTGCGGCTGCTCGGCGAGCTCCTGGGGCAGGTGATCGCCGAGTACGGCGGCGATGATCTGCTCGCCGATGTCGAACGTCTACGCAAGGCCGTCATCGCGGCCCGTCGCGGGAAGGTCTCGGTCGACGAGATCACCGCGATGGTCGCCGAGTGGCCCGTCGATCGGGCGGTGCAGATCGCCCGGGCGTTCACCTGTTACTTCCATCTGGCGAACCTGGCCGAGGAGCACTTCCGCATCCGCACGCTCCGGATCCGCGACACCGGCGAGGAGCCGCTGCCCGAGTCCCTGGCGCAGGCCGTCCAGGAGCTCGGCGGCGAGCGCGTCGGCGAGCTGGTGGAGGGGCTGCGGCTGCACCCGGTGCTGACCGCGCACCCGACCGAGGCCCGCAGGCGCGCGGTGGTCACCGCGATCCAGCGCATCAGCGACCAGCTCGCCGCCTACAACAGCCCCGAGCGGGGCGCCGCCGAGCGGGCCGAGACCCGGCGGCGGCTGCTGGAGGAGATCGACCTGCTCTGGCGGACCTCCCAGCTCAGGTCGACCAAGCTCGACCCGCTGGACGAGGTCCGCACCGCCATGGCGGCCTTCGACGAGACCCTGTTCCGGGTGGTGCCGATGGTCTACCGCTCGCTGGACGCCGCGCTCGGCGAGGGCACCGGCACCCGCGAGCCGCTGGCCCGCCCCTTCATCCGCTACGGGAGCTGGATCGGCGGCGACCGCGACGGCAATCCCAACGTCACCGCCAAGGTGACCAGAGACGCCGTGCTCATCCAGGCCGAGCACGTGCTGATCGCCCTGGAGAACGCCACCCACCGGATCGCCCGGACCCTCACGCTGACCACCGGCTACACCCCTGCCTCGGCGGAGCTGCGCGCCGCGCTCGCCGCCGCCGAGAACGACCACCCCGACCTGGTCTCGGAGATGGCCACCCGCTCCCCGCAGGAGCCGCACCGGCAGTGGCTGCTGTTCGTGGCCGCCCGGATCGCGGCCACCCGGCAGCGCGGCCTCGACCTGGCCTACCGCTCGCCCGAGGAGCTCCTGGCCGACCTGCGGGCCGCCCAGGCGTCGCTGGTCGCGGCCGGGGCGAGGCGGCAGGCGTACGGCGAGCTGCAGCACCTGATCTGGCAGGTGGAGACGTTCGGCTTCCACCTGGCCGAGCTGGAGGTGCGCCAGCACTCGCAGGTCCACGCCGCCGCGCTGGCCGAGCTCGCCGAGGGGCGGACCTCCGAGCGCACCGACGAGGTGCTGGCCACCATCCGCACGATCGGCTGGATCCAGGAGCGCTACGGCGTGACCGCCTGCTCCCGCTACGTCGTCTCCTTCACCCGCTCGGCCGACGACATCGCCGCGGTCTACGCGCTGGCCGAGCACGCGCTCGGCGACAAGGCGCCGCAGCTCGACGTGGTCCCGCTGTTCGAGTCGGGCGCCGACCTGGCCAACGCCCCCGCGGTGCTGTCGGGGATGCTGGAGATCCCCGGCATCCAGGCCCGTCTGGCCGCCGCCGGCCGGCGCCTGGAGGTCATGCTCGGCTACTCCGACTCCGCCAAGGAGCTCGGCCCGGCCGCCGCGACCCTGAAGCTGTACGAGGCGCAGGAGGCGCTGGCCGCGTGGGCCGCCGAGCACGAGGTGCGGCTGACGCTGTTCCACGGCCGGGGCGGCGCGCTGGGCCGGGGCGGCGGGCCGGCCAACCGGGCCGTGCTCGCCCAGGCCCCGGGCTCGGTCGGCGGCCGTTTCAAGGTGACCGAGCAGGGCGAGGTCATCTTCGCCCGCTACGGCCACGCCGCCATCGCCCGCCGCCACATGGAGCAGGTCACCTCGGCGGTGCTGCTGGCCTCCACCCCGTCCATCGAGGCCCGTACGGCCGAGGCCGCCGGGCGCTTCCGGGGGGTCGCCGAGCAGGTCGCCTCCGCCTCGGAGAAGGCCTACCGGTCGCTGACCGAGGCGCCCGGCTTCCCCGAGTGGTTCTCCCTGGTCAGTCCGTTGGAGGAGATCGGCTCGCTCCGGCTGGGCTCCCGCCCCGCCAGGCGCGGCCTCGGGGCGCCCCGCTCCCTCGACGACCTGCGGGCCATCCCGTGGGTGTTCGCCTGGGCCCAGACCCGGGTCAACCTGCCCGGCTGGTACGGCCTGGGCAGCGGCCTGGAGGCGGTGATCTCCGAGTCCGGCCTGGACGAGCTGCGCGCCGCCTACCGCGAGTGGCCGCTGTTCGCCTCGCTGCTGGACAACGTGGAGATGTCGCTGGCCAAGACCGACCGCGACATCGCGGCCCGCTACCTCGCGCTGGGCGGCCGGGACGACTTCGTCGAGCAGGTCCTGCACGAGTACGACCTCACCCGCCGCCTGGTCCTGGAGATCACCGGTCACAGCCGCCTGCTGGAGAACCGCCGGGTGCTGTCGCGCGCGGTCCAGCTCCGCGACCCCTACGTGGACGCGCTCTCCCATCTCCAGCTCCGTGCCCTGTCGACGCTCCGCGCCGACGACGGGCTGTCGGAGGAGGAGCGCGAGCGGCTGTCCACGCTGTTGCTGCTGTCGGTCAACGGCGTCGCCGCCGGTCTGCAGAACACCGGATGACGGCCTGCCCGCCGCCGGGCCCCGCGGGCCCCGCGGCCGAGGAGGTCCGGTGATCCGTCCCGCCCGGCCCGGCGACGTGCCGGCGGTCGAGGAGCTCGTGGCGGCGGCCTACCAGCCGTGGGCGGACCTGATCGGGATCCGCCCCAAGCCGATGGACGACGACTACGCCGCGCACGTCGCGGCCGGCCACGTCCATCTGCTGGAGGAGGACGAGCCGGGGGAGGGGATCGCCGGGCTGATCGTGCTGGTCCCCGAGGACGGCGTGCTGCTGGTGGACAACGTGGCGGTCGCCCCCGGCCGGCACGGCCGGGGGCTCGGCAGGCGCCTGCTGGCCTTCGCCGAGGACCGGGCCCGTACGGCGGGCCTGGGGGCGCTGCGGCTGTACACCAACGCCCGGATGGAGCCGAACATCGCGCTCTACCTGCGCCTGGGCTACGAGATCACCGAACGTCGCAGGTCGGGACCGCGTGATGTGGTCTTCATGGCGAAACGGCTCGACGGCTGAGCCGTCCCCGTGACGGGACGGCCCGCCGGCCTCGCCGCCGCGCTGCCGAGGCGGGAGGCGCTGAACCGGCCGGCCGGGGAGTCCGGCGGGCCGGTCGCACCGTGAGCGACGGGGCTCAGGGGAGGACCCGCTCCGGGGCCGAATAGAGGTTGAAGCGCTCCTCGCGGAGGAAACCGACCAGCGTCATCCCGAACTCCCTGGCCAGGTCGACGGCCAGGGAGGAGGGGGCGGAGACCGCGCAGACGACCGGCACGCCCGCGGCCAGGGCCTTCTGCATGATCTCGTAGCTGCTGCGCCCGCTGACCATCAGGATGTGCCCGCCCAGCGGCAGCCTCCCGCCCATCAGGGCCCAGCCGACCAGCTTGTCCACCGCGTTGTGCCGCCCCACGTCCTCGCGGATCGCCAGGAGCTCCCCTCCGGCGGTGAACAGCCCGGCTGCGTGCAGCCCCCCGGTCTTGCCGAACACGCCTTGGCCCTCCCGCAGCCGGTGCGGCAGGCCGTACAGGGTCTCGGGAGAGATGCGCAGGTCCTCCTGGGCGGGCAGCGGGGAGCAGCGGCCGCGCAGGGCGTCGAGGCTGGCGGTGCCGCAGACGCCGCAGGCGCTCGACGTCATGAAATGCCGGTCGAGGGCGGGCAGGTCGGGCAGCCGCCCGCCGCGCAGCCGTACCGTCACCGTGTTGTAGCGCGCCTCGGGCGCCACGTCGTCGTCGGTGCAGTAGGCGATGGAGGAGACCTCCTCCGCCGCGACGAGCCCCTCGCCGTGCAGGAACCCCGCGGCCAGCTCGAAGTCGTGCCCCGGGGTCCGCATGGTGATGGCGACCGTGCGGCGGGCCGCGCCGGCCTGGATCCGGATCTCCAGGGGCTCCTCGGTGGCCAGGTCGTCACGGTGGTCGCTGACGGCCCCGGCCGACACCTGCCGGATCCGGGTCCGCGTGGTCGGCCCCGGCCTCGTGACGCCATTCATGAACGCTCCGTCCCGCTCCGCACGTGTCCCATCTTCCCCCGCCCCACCTGTGCGGACAGCCGCCCTCGGGGCCACTCCTCACCCACGGTCACAGTATTCCCAGGTCATTGCCGTAATTCGGTAACAGGCGGTCGCTAGGGGAGGGAAGATGGCTAAGTGCTCGACTCGCCCTTCACCGATCTAGACCGCCCGCCGCTGTCCCAGGCGGCGCTCACCCGTGCCCTGGTCCGCCCCGGCGGCCTGTGGTCCGACATCACCGTCGTCGGCAGGACCGGTTCGACGAACGCCGACCTCGCGCAGGCCGTCCGGGACGGTGCCCGGCAGGGAGCCGTGGTCATCGCCGAGGCGCAGTTCGCCGGCCGCGGCAGGCTGGGCCGCGTCTGGAGCGCGCCGCCGCGCTCCGGCCTGACGTTCTCGATGCTGCTGCGGCCCGACCCGCCTCCCGCCGCACAGGGCTGGCTGCCGCTGCTCGTCGGCTTGGCCGTCGCCTCGGCCGTGCGCAGGATCGCCGAGGTGGACGTCCGCCTGAAATGGCCCAACGACCTGCTGATCGGGGAGCGCAAGCTCGCCGGCATCCTCGCCGAGCGGGTGGACAGCGCGGTGATCGTGGGTGTCGGGCTCAACGTGAGCGTCCGCGCCGACGAGCTGCCCGTGGAGACCGCCACCTCGCTGGTCATCGAGGAGGCCGCCTGCGTCGACCGCGACCCGATCATCCGGGCGGTGCTGCGGGAGATCGAGGCCCACTACCGCGAGTGGTCGCAGGCCGACGGCGACGCCGACGCGTGCGGGCTGCGGGCCGCCTACCTCGGGGTCAGCGCGACGGTCGGCAGCGAGGTCAGGGTGGAGCTGCCCGGGGAGCGGGTGCTCACCGGGCTGGCCACCGGCATCGACCACTCCGGCCACCTGATCGTCCGCTCCAAGGGGGAGGAGCACACGCTGAGCGCCGGCGACGTCGTGCACGTCAGACCGCACACATCATGACGTGGGGCGGCCAGGCGTGCCACGATTTGCCCCATGGGTCTCCCTGATCACCACCTGACGGAGGGGGAACAGCGCATCCGCACGTTCCACCCTCACTGGAAGCGCCTCGTCATCCCGTTCCTCGCGCTGGTCCTCATCATCGCCGGGTCCAGTGCGGCGATTTTCCTCATGCCCGCCTTCGAGTACGACTCCTACGCGCGCATCGCGGTGGCCGTGCTCGCCGTCGGGCTGCTGACCGTGTGGTCGTTCGCGCCGTACCTGCAGTGGAAGAACACCTCCTACGTGCTCACCTCGCACCGGCTGACGATCAGCACGGGCGTGCTGAACAAGTCCAACGACGACATCCCGATGAGCAAGGTCAACACCGTCAGCGCCGACCAGACGCTGGTGGAACGGATGTTCGGCTCCGGGACGCTCAACGTCGAGTCGGCCGGCGAGCAGGGCCACATCACCCTGCGCGACATCCCCCGCATCCAGGAGGTGCGGGCCGAGCTGTTCCGGGCGCTCGACGACGCGGCCGACGGAGACCCGTGAGGGACGGCGGACCAGGTGGCGTAACCTCCTGGATTGGAGCAGGAAGATGGGCGGAGGGGAAGTGACGAGACGTCCGACGGCCGAGGAGATCGAACGCCTCTTCGTCGGCTCGTCGCCCCGCTACACCCGGGTCCAGGTGGCCGAGCTCGCCGACGTGCCGCAGGATCTCGCCGAGCGGATCTGGCGGGCCCTGGGCTTCGCCACGCTCGCCGACGACGCGGTGGCCTTCACCGACGCCGACGTGGCCGCGCTCCGGCGGGTCCGGGCGATGATCGAGGGCGGGCTGCTGGACGAGCAGACGGTCGTCCGGATGGCCAGGGCGCTGGGCCAGACGACCGCCCGGCTGGCGCAGTGGCAGGCCGAGATCATGGTCGGTGCCATGCTCGACCCGGACCAGCCGCCCTCCGACGCCGACCTGGCCGCGGTCCTGGAGACCGCGCACCGGCTGCTGCCGGACTTCGAGCGGGTGCTGGCCCATGTCTGGCGCGCCCAGCTGGCCGCCGCGGGGACCCGGCTGCTGGCCATCACCGACCTCACCGAGGAGGTCGTGCCCACCCGGTTGACCCTCGCGGTGGGCTTCGCCGACCTGGTCTCCTTCACCCAGGTCTCCCGCGAACTGGACGAACGGGCCCTGGCCGAGCTGGTCGAGGGGTTCGAGTCGCGGGCCTCCGACGTGGTCGCCGCGCACGGAGGGCGGCTGGTCAAGACGCTCGGCGACGAGGTGCTGTTCACCGCGGCCGACCCGGGCAAGGCCGCGGTGATCGCGCTGGAGCTGGTCGAGGTCATCCGGCGCTACGGGCCCGAGGTGCGGATCGGCCTGGCCTACGGCCCGGTCCTGCCGGTGATGGGCGACGTCTTCGGGACCACCGTCAATCTGGCGGCCCGGCTGACGGCCATCGCCCGGCCGGGCACGATCGTCGTCGACGGCGAGCTGGCCGAGGCCGTCGCGGAGGTGTCCGGCATCGAGGCGCACCGCATCCGGCGCCGGCCCGCCCGCGGCCTCGGGGTGGTCCAGCCGTACGTGCTCCGCAGGGCCTGATAGGCATGGACGTGGGGGCGCGTCCGTGAAGACGCTGTTCCACCGGTAACCGAGTTCGAAGATTTCGAAGATGAGGTGCAGGACATGCCGTACACCGTGCAAGGAGTGGTCGCGCGTGGCAAGGGTGAGCCCGTCTCCCTGGAGACGGTCCACGTGCCCGACCCCGGTCCCGGCGAGGCGGTGGTGACCGTTCAGGCCTGTGGCGTCTGCCACACGGACCTGCACTACCGCGAGGGCGGGATCAACGACGACTTCCCGTTCCTGCTCGGCCACGAGGCCGCCGGAGTGGTCGAGGCCGTCGGCGAGGGGGTCACCGACGTGGCCCCCGGCGACTACGTGATCCTGAACTGGCGGGCGGTCTGCGGCGACTGCCGCGCCTGCCGGCGTGGCCGTCCGTGGTACTGCTTCAACACCCACAACGCCACCCAGCGGATGACCCTGGCGGACGGCACGCCGCTCAGCCCGGCCCTGGGCATCGGCGCCTTCATCGAGAAGACCCTGGTGGCCGCCGGGCAGTGCACCAAGGTGAACCCCGCGGCGCCGGCGACGGTGGCGGGCCTGCTCGGCTGCGGCGTGATGGCGGGCATCGGCGCGGCCATCAACACCGGCGGCGTGACCCGCGGCGACAGCGTGGCCGTCATCGGCTGTGGCGGCGTCGGCGGCGCGGCGGTCCACGGCTCCTGGCTGGCGGGCGCCACGAAGATCATCGCGGTCGACGTGGACGACCGCAAGCTCGCCTGGGCCAAGGACTTCGGCGCCACGCACACGGTCAACTCCCGCACCACCGACGCGGTGGAGGCGATCAGGGAGATCACCGACGGCAACGGCGCGGACGTGGTGATCGAGGCGGTCGGCCGTCCGGAGACCTACAAGCAGGCCTTCTACGCCCGTGACCTGGCCGGGACCGTGGTCCTGGTGGGCGTGCCCACCCCCGAGATGACGGTGGAACTGCCGCTGCTGGACGTCTTCGGCCGCGGCGGGGCGCTGAAGTCGTCCTGGTACGGCGACTGCCTGCCCAGCCGTGACTTCCCCATGCTCATCGACCTCTACCTCCAGGGGCGGCTGAACCTGGAGGGCTTCGTCTCCGAGACGGTCGGCCTCGGTGACGTGGAGGAGGCCTTCGCCAAGATGCAGCGCGGCGAGGTGCTCCGTTCGGTGGTGGTCCTGTGATCGACAAGATCGTCACTTCGGGCACGTTCTCGCTGGACGGCGGGACGTGGGAGGTCGACAACAACGTCTGGCTGGTCGGCTCCGACAGCGAGGTCGTCGTCATCGACGCGGCGCACGACGCCGACGCCATCGTCGGGGGGATCGGCGGCCGTGAGGTCACGGCGATCGTCTGCACCCACGGGCACAACGACCACATCAACGCCGCGGCCGATCTCGCCGCGCGGGTGGGCGCGCCGATCCTGCTCCACCCGGCCGACCAGGTGCTGTGGGAGATGGTCTACGGCGACATGCCGTACACACCGCTGAAGGACGGCCAGGTGCTCTCGGCGGGCGGCGTGGAGCTCACCGTGCTGCACACGCCCGGCCACGCGCCGGGCGCGGTCTGCCTGCACGCCCCCGGGGCCGGCGCGGTCTTCACCGGCGACACGCTGTTCAAGGGCGGCCCCGGCGCGACGGGCAGGTCCTTCTCCTCCTTCGAGACGATCATCGACTCGATCCGGAGGCGGCTGCTGACCCTGCCGGAGGACACCGCCGTGCACACCGGCCACGGCGACTCCACCACGATCGGCGCGGAGGCCCCGCACCTGGAGGAGTGGCTGGCCAGAGGGCACTGACGCCGCTGTCACGCCGCCCGGCCGCCGATGACCCGACGGGGCCGGGCGGCGCGGCGCGGCGTGGCCGGTGACGTGGCGGGGGAGCGTACCCCATATGTCGTACGTGGCGGGAGAGTGCGCCTTATGTGTCGCACAGCACATAGGCAAGCCTTACCGAATGAGTTACATTAGGTGTGCCTAACCTACTTACGTTCCACGAGAGGCCCGTCCCCCGCCATGTATGTATGTGTCTGCCGCGCGGTTACCGAGAACGAGGTGCACGACTGCATCGCGGGCGGTGCGAAGAGCGCGCGCCAGGTCCGCGACATCACCGGTGCCGGTGGCGACTGCGCTTCATGCGTGCGGAAGATCTGTGCGATCCTGAAGCGGTCTGAAGATCTGATGCCGACCGCATAGCACGAGGAGCCCGCCATGCAGGGCGACAAGAAAATCATCGAACTGCTCAACGAACAGCTCACAGCCGAGCTGACGGCCATCAACCAGTACTTCCTGCACGCCAAGATGCAGGAGAACTGGGGATACACCAGACTCGCGAAATACACCCGCGAAGAGTCCATGGACGAGATGCGCCACGCCGAGAAGCTGACGGACCGCATCCTTTTTCTCGAGGGTCTGCCCAACTACCAGAAGCTGGGCATCCTGCACATCGGCCAGACCGTCCAGGAGCAGCTCCGCGCCGACCTGAACATCGAGCTGGAGGTCGTCACCCGGCTCCGCCCCGCCATCATCCTGATGCGCGAGAAGGGTGACCACACCTCGGCCCGCCTCTTCGAGGAGATCCTCCAGGACGAGGAGCACCACATCGACTACCTGGAGACCGAGCTGGGGCTCATCGAGAGCCTCGGCGAGCAGCTCTATCTGGCCCGCTACGCCGAGCCGCCGTCGGCTTCCTGAGCCGATCGCCCGAACACGCCCGCCGCATCCTTTACGGCTGGGCGTGTTCTGTTTTGTCGGGGAGGTCATTGGCGGTCCTGTCCTTTCCAGGCCCTTACGAGGCGGGAGCAGTACCGCGCGGCCCTGAACCGTTGCGGGACGACTATCCGGGATTTATCAGTGTTTGCCCAGGTCAATGGATAGGTCAATGACGAGTCAAACCGCGCGCTGTGCCCGGGAAACGATCCCCTAAGGTCCTACGATCGCAACATGACCTGTGTACTTCTCGCCGAGGATGACACCTCGATCTCCGAGCCATTGGCGCGTGCGCTACGCCGCGAGGGCTACCAAGTTGAGGTGAGCCCCGACGGCCCGCAGGCCCTGGAACGGGCACTGTCGGGTGGCATCGACTTGATAGTTCTTGACTTGGGCCTGCCCGAGATGGACGGCCTCGAAGTGGCCAGGCGCATCCGCGCGGAGGGCCACGGCACGCCCGTGCTCATCCTCACGGCCCGGGTCGACGAGGTGGACACCGTGGTGGGCCTCGACGCCGGGGCCGACGACTACGTCACCAAACCGTTCCGCCTGGCGGAGCTCCTGGCCCGGGTCCGCGCCCTCCTGCGGCGCGGCACCTCCGAGACACCCGTGGTGCAGGGCGTGCGCATCGACGCCGACTCACGTCGCGCCTGGATGGGCGACAAGGAGCTGCACCTGACGACCAAGGAATTCGACCTGCTGCGCGTCCTCGTCCGCGACGCCGGCAAGGTGGTAACCCGCGAGCAGATCATGCGCGAGGTGTGGGACACCAACTGGTGGGGTTCCACCAAGACCCTCGACATGCACATCTCGTGGCTGCGTCGCAAGCTGGGCGACGACGCCGCCAAGCCCCGTTACATCACGACGGTCCGAGGGGTCGGCTTCCGGTTCGAACGCGAGTAGGTGATGCGTCGTCGACTACTCTCCTCCACCTTGCTCGTCGCGGTCATCGGGGTGCTCCTGCTCGGCATCCCCCTGGGCGTGGCGGTCAACCGGCTGATCGAGGAAGAAGCGACCCAGGAACTCTCCTCCCAGGCCAAAAGCCTGCTGGGGGAGGTGGAGTATGCCCGCATCCAGGATCAGCCCATCGACCCCGAGCAGCTCAAGCGCAAATACCCTGACCGTTACATACAAATCTACGCAAAAGGGACACCCCCTCAGGTGATCACGGTGGGCGACGAGCCCCCCGAGAGCCACAAGATGACCCAGGACGCCCAGTCGGAGAACGGGGTGTACGTCGCGGTCAGCCGGGACAAGACGGAGGTGGAGCACGAGATCCGGGCGTGGCTGCTGCTCATCCTGGCGCTCGCCGCGGCGGCTCTCGCGGTGGCGGTGGGGCTCGCCATCGTGCAGTCACGCCGTCTGACGCTCCCGCTCAGCGACCTGGCGATGATCGCTGAGCGGCTCGGTTCCGGGGACGCGAGGCCGAGCAAGCACCGCTACGGCATCCAGGAGCTCGACCGGGTGGCCGAGGTGCTGGACCGCAGCGCGACCCGGATCTCCGACCTGCTGGCCAGGGAGCGGGAGTTCGCGACCGACGCCTCGCACCAGCTCCGCACCCCGCTCACCGGGTTGACCATGCGGCTGGAGGAGATCGTGGCCGCCGCGCACGAGCCCGGCGTCGTCAAGGAGGAGGGCGAGGCCGCCATCGTGCAGGCCGAGCGGCTCACCGCGGTGATCGACGAACTGCTGGCCGCGGCCCGGCGGCAGCGGCATGCCCAGGCCGAGGTCGTCGAGCTCGACGACCTGCTGGACCAGCAGTTCATCGAGTGGGGCCCGGCCTTCCGCAGGGTCGGGCGGCAGCTCAAGCTGTCCGGCACGCGCGGGCTTCAGGCGGTGGGCACCAGCGGCGGCATCAGCCAGGTGATCTCCACCCTCCTCGAGAACTCGCTGGAGCACGGCGACGGCACGGTGACGCTGACCACCAGCGACAAGGACAGGTCCATCGTGATCGAGGTCGCCGACGAGGGGCAGGGCATCCCCGATGACCTCGCCCCCCGGGTCTTCGAGCGCAACGTGAGCGGGGCGGGCGGTACCGGGCTGGGGCTGACCCTCGCGCGGGCGCTGGCCGCCGCCGACGGCGGCCGCCTTGAGCTGGTACGGCCGCGCCCGGCGGCCTTCGCGCTGTTCCTGCGGCAGGTCGGCGACACCGGCAGGACCCGGGTGGTCAGCGGACCGGCGTGACCTGGCGGACCGGCGTGGTCCGAGGGCCGGTGGGGCCTGGCGGCCGGTGCGGGCCGGCATGAGCCGGCGGGCGGTCGGTCAGCGGGTCCGCGTGGGCTCGTTGGGGAGCTCCTTCGGCACGTCTTCGGTGGCCGACAGGAAGACCCACTTCTTGTAGGACCAGAACCGGAACAGCGTCCCCAGGCCGATGCCGATCAGGTTGGCGATGTTGATGCTCAGCGGGTCGGTCAGCTCCAGGGTGTAGCGGGCGAAGCCGATGCACAGCAGCCCGATCAGCAGGGCGACCCCGTTGAGCAGGAAGAACAGGAAGTATTCCC
The DNA here is from genome assembly GCF_030811595.1 of Streptosporangium brasiliense. Lineage (NCBI taxonomy): Bacteria > Bacillati > Actinomycetota > Actinomycetes > Streptosporangiales > Streptosporangiaceae > Streptosporangium > Streptosporangium brasiliense. Next base: position 422,293 of record NZ_JAUSRB010000002.1, on the reverse strand, counting down.
GGGCGAGCCCGCTCTGCTCCCGGTGCCGGTAGGTCCAGTGGCGGTTGCCGAAGTAGGCGAAGGTGGTCGCGACCACCGTGGCGATCACCTTCGAGGTCAGGGTCCCCCAGTGCAGGCCGTACTGGAGCAGGTTGAAGCCGCCGGTGTCGATGACGAAGGCGATCGCTCCGATGGTCCCGAACTTCGACAGCTCACGGACCAGGTCGGCGAACCGCTCGTAGGCACGTCGCAGAAACTGCACGTCTCCTGCACGGTCCTTTCCAGGGTTGGCTGTGGATCCGCCACTCGGGAGGACCTTGGACATTCTCCTGCCAGGCTACCGGTGCAGCCCCGCCTTCCGCCCGCCGCTGACCGGCTGTTGTGCATAGCAGTCAGTTAAGAATATTTCAACAAATATCGCGCGTTAGCCCGATAAATCGGGGCATCTGACGTTACTCTGATCCGGTAGATCACAGGGAGACTTCGGGGGGAGTCGATGCCCTGCGATCGGTCAGACGGATCGCCGCCCGCGACGGCCACGACCACGGGACCACTCCTTGCCCCGCCGCCTGCTCGTCCTGCTCCTCGGCCTGTGCGTGACGGCCGGCTGCGGCGCGACGGCCAGTGGGGGGAGCACACCCCGTGAGGCGGGGCCGCCGCCCGAGGCGTCCGCCCGCGCGGTCGAGCCCGCCGAGGCCGCCCGGGCCTTCGAGCTGCTGGACCGGCTCGACCGGGCCTGGCGAGAGCGGGACTGCCCGGCGATCGAGGAGCTCACCACCTGGGCGGAGAATACGCTGGGCGGCCGTGCCTGCGAGGCGACCCGGAACGGCCGCCCAGCTCCCGCCAGGAAGAGATACACCGACGCGGAGTTCTTCCTGCCGGCCACGGTCGGCGCCGACCGCTGGTTCGTCGCGCTGGCCCGCAGGCCCGTCCCGGCCTACTTCCTGTTCGTCCACGGGGGCGACGACTGGAGGCTCGCCGCCGGCCCCATCCCGGTGCGGGGCGAGCCGCGCGAGCCGGCCGGGGGCGCGGTGCCCGCCGACGATCCCGGCACCGGGGTCGAGGCGCGCCTGGCGCCGCAGCGCTACCTGACCTACCTGACCGACCCCGCCGGGGTGAGCGGGGTGACCTTCCCCAAGAAGGACGCCGCCAGGGAGCTGTTCGACGAGCTGGTCCAGCGGCCCCGGAAGGTACGGCCCGACCGGCTCGCCTCCGACGTCCGGCTGCTCGTCGGACCGGAGCGCGCGCTGCTGCTGCCCGGCGGGGGCGCGCTCGTCATCCACGCCCTGGAGATCGAACACCGGCAGCGGGCCGGGCCGGGCCGTACCTCGCTGAGGCACCCGATCTACGGCGAGGAGGTGCTGCGCGGGTTCACCGGGAAGGGCCGGGCCGCCGGGCTGACCGGCACCGAGATCGTGCTCCTGGTCACCGAGGTGAGCGGCGGAGCCAAGCTGTCCACCGTCGCCGCACGCAGCTCCCTCGCCGACCTCACCACCGGCTGACCTCCGCCTTCCGGGGGGCCGGTAAACTCAACCGCCGTGAGCAGCCCTTCTTTGGCCGGTCCCATCGGACCCGTCGTCGGCATGATCGGAGCGGGCCAGCTGGCCCGCATGACCCAGCAGGCGGCCATCGCCCTCGGGGTGGAGCTGCGGGTGCTGGCCAACTCGCCGGACGAGAGCGCCGCCCGCGTGATCGCCGACGTGCGCCTGGGCGACTACCGCAACCTGGCGGACCTGCGCGACTTCGCCAAGGGGTGCGACGCGGTCACCTTCGACCACGAGCACGTGCCCACCGAGCACATCCGCGCGCTGGCCGCGGACGGCCCCGCCGTACACCCCGGTGCCGACGCGCTCGTGCACGCCCAGGACAAGGCCGTGATGCGCGAGCGGTTGACCGCGATCGGCGCCCCCTGCCCGCCCTGGCGGCGGATCGCCACGGCCGCCGACGTCGAGGAGTTCGCCGGGGAGAACGGCTGGCCGGTCGTGCTCAAGGCCGTGCGCGGCGGCTACGACGGGCGCGGCGTCTGGGTCTGCCGGTCCGCGGCGGACGCGGCGGAGGTCCTGGCGAGCGGGGTGCCGCTGATGGCCGAGGCGTTCGTGCCCTTCGAGCGGGAGCTGGCCGTCCTGGTCGCCCGGTCGCCGCACGGGCAGGGTGTCAGCTACCCGGTCGTGGAGACCGTCCAGCGCGACGGCATCTGCGTCGAGGTGCTCGCCCCCGCGCCGGGGCTCGACCCCGAGCAGGCCGCGGCGGCCCAGCGGATCGCCCTGACGATAGCCAACGAGCTGGGCGTCAGCGGGCTGCTGGCCGTGGAGATGTTCGCCACCGCCTCCGGGCTGGTGGTCAACGAGCTGGCCATGCGTCCCCACAACAGCGGGCACTGGACCATCGACGGCTCCCGCACCTCCCAGTTCGAGCAGCACCTGCGCGCCGTGCTCGACCTGCCGCTCGGCTCGCCCGCGCAGACCGCGCCGGTCGTGGTGATGGCCAACCTCCTGGGCGGCGACGACCCCGACATCTTCTCCCGCTACGAGCACGTGATGGCGCACGACCCGGGGATCAAGATCCACTTCTACGGCAAGGAAGTACGGCCCGGCCGTAAGATCGGCCACGTCACCGCCCTGGGCACCGACCTGAAGGAGGTCCGGGCCCGCGCCCGGCACGCCGCCGTCTACCTCACCGAGGGCGTATACACGTGAGCGGGCGGGTCCACCGGCACGACACCACTGCGGAAGCGGCCCGTGCGCCGCGAGGCGAGGAGAAGGCATGACCACCGTCGGCATCGTCATGGGCAGCGACTCCGACTGGCCGGTGATGAAACTCGCCGCCGAGGCGCTGGCCGAGTTCGGGGTCGCGTTCGAGGCGGACGTGGTCTCGGCGCACCGCATGCCCGAGGAGATGATCGCCTACGGCGCGCAGGCGGCCGGGCGCGGCCTGAAGGTGATCATCGCGGGGGCCGGGGGAGCCGCTCACCTGCCCGGCATGCTCGCCTCGGTGACCCCGCTGCCGGTGATCGGCGTCCCCGTGCCGCTGAAGTATCTCGACGGCATGGACTCCCTGCTGTCGATCGTCCAGATGCCCGCCGGGGTCCCGGTCGCGACCGTCGCCGTCGGCGGCGCCCGCAACGCGGGCCTGCTGGCCGTACGCATCCTCGCCGCCGCCGACGAGAACCTGCGGACCCGGATGGAGGAGTTCCAGGTGACCCTCAAGGAGCAGGCCCACGCCAAGGGCGCCAGGCTCCGCGCCGAGGCCGCCGGTCTCGGCGCCTGAGCCGTACGGCCTCCGGGCGGCGGGACCTCCGGAGCACGCCGGGCGGCGGTGCGGGACTTCCGACTGGCGTGTGGCGGTGGTTCCGCCCTTCCCTCCTCCAGTGGAGGGGCGGAGCCATCGGTCCCGGAAGCCACTCGCCCGCGCCGGGTTCTCCGGGATGTACGGCGGATCCAGCGGTCCTCAGCATGAAGGCATATTCCTATGTGTATTTGATTCAGTTCTAGGCATACATGGGAGGCGCCCGGTGAGCCGGACGATGATCGACCTGGATGACGACCTGCTGGCCGAGGTGGCCAAGGCGTTGGGGACCGGCACGAAGAAGGAGACGGTCAACACCGCTCTGCGCGAAGTGCTGGAGAATCGGCGCCGGGCGCTGGCGCTGGCTCGGCTCATGCGCGGTGAGGCCGAGACCTATGGCTGGGGCCAAGCTGTCGCGGCAGGGCTGGTCGCCGTCTGCCCCATCACCGAGCTCGAGTATTTCTGCAGCGCGCGGTCACCGGCGGACCGTGAGCGGGGGATCGAGGACATGCGGGAGCTGTTCGGATGAGTGCCTGTCGACGACCGTGCCTATGATCGAGCCTGGCAGGTCCAGGGTCTGCTCACGGCGAAGGGGCAGCATCGGGGCGCGGGACCGGTGGATCTGGTGGTGGCGGCGACGGCAGAGCTACGGGGGCTCACGTTGTTGCACCGTGACCATGATTTCGACTGTGTCGCCGCAGTCACCGGTCAGCCGCTCCAGTGGTATGGCCCCGGGGCGGGGAAATAACCTGCCATCCATCTTTTCCTGCAGATCCGCTGAGCCGCACTTCTTCGGACAGGGCGTAGATCGGCACGCCGGAGCCCTGTCGACGATCCGTACGGCCGAGCAGCCGAGATCCCGTCTGATGATCTCCATCTCCCGGCGGACGGCCGCCAGGCGACGTGTCCGTGATTCACAGTACGGTCGCCTACGCGTGTGGGGGACGATCGAAGGGGCCGAGCCTCCGCTCCGCCGTGCTGGAGGATCAGTGCGGACCGGGTGTGCTCGCCCGGCGACTCCGGGGCTCCTCCCGAGGCGATGGGGGCTATATCGATCCTGAAGGTCGGCTCACTAGCCTGAGGGCTTCCCCCGCGCCTGAGGATGAGGAGCCAACCATGGTGAGGAAGCCGGTGTCGCTCGCGACCGTGGCGACAGCGACGGTCATGCTGACGTCATGCGGGTTGACGGGTGTCCCGCAGGGCGGCGGAGGTGAGGAACGCCAGTCCGGGCCGGCCGCCGCGGCGAGTCCCACCGAGGCCGTGCCAACCTCGCAGCCGGAGACTCCTGAGACGACGGCCACCGCCTCCTCGCCGACCGGCGCCGGAGCGGACACCCGTCCCGCACTGGCGAGCACGCAGAGCACCCGCACCTCGGCCTACAAGGCCGAGGTCGTCGGCCTGAACCGGGTCGCGGGCAAGCACCTCGTGGTCCAGCTCAGGCTCTCCAACACCGGCACCGGCGAGAACATCTCCTGGACCGGGGAGCTGGGGGACAACACCCGCCCGCTCGGCGAGATCCGCTGGGCCTCGGGCATCGGCGTGCTGGACGCGGCCGCGCGCCGCTGGCTGCTGCCGTACAAGCCGGCCGACAGCCCGTGCCTGTGCAGCGACGAGCGCCGTGACGACCTCGGCTATTTCATCAAGCCCGGTGAGTCGCTGTCCGTCTACGCCGTTCTGCCCGCCCCCTCGGGGAACCCGGCCACCACCACCGTCGTCACCCCGCTCGGCCCGCCCATGATGGACGTGCCGATCAGCGACGAGCCCGTCACGCCGCCTCCCGGGCAGACCTTCCCCGACCCCGAGGCCCAGCCGGTCACTGTGATCAGCCACCAGATCATGGCGCCGTCGGAGTCGCCCGACAGGTCGGAGGAGACCAGCGACGACGGTGAGGACCTGCACGTCAACCTCTCCTCCGACGTGCTGTTCGCGCTGAACAAGGCCGACCTGACGCCCCGGTCCAGGGCCGTGCTCACGCGTACGGCCAAGCTGATCGACGCCTCCGAGGGCGCCACGATCACGGTCGAGGGGCACGCCGACTCCTCGGGCACCGACGCCATCAACGACCCGCTCTCCCAGCGCCGGGCCCAGGCCGTGCAGCGCGCCCTGTCCGGCCTGCTGACCAGGACGGGGGTGCGTTTCCAGGCGAAGGGGTACGGCTCGCGCCGGCCGCTCTACGGCAACGAGGACGAGGAGGGACGGCGGCGCAACCGGCGTGTCACTGTGACGTTCGCCAAACCGCGGCCCGCCGAGACGCGGCCCGCGGCGACCCCCGAGGCGGACCCGGCGCCGGACGGAGGCGGCCTCACGGCGCAGGGGAAGGACGACGGGCAGCCGTTCACTCTGGAGGTGACCGGCCTGCGGCGGCTCCCCGGCGATCTGGGCGTCCTCACCTACAAGATCACCAATGACGGCGACGCGGAGGCATGGCACCACGAGCTCAACCGCTCCGCCGAATGGATGTCGTACAAGTACCAGGCCGCCAGCAATGTGCGGTTGACGGACCCCGCCACCCGGCGGCAGTACCTGCCGGGCAGGATCATGGTGCAGACCGGCGACAAGGCCGACGTCTACTGCGCCTGCACCGAGCTGGCGGGCGTCCGAGTGGGCACGGAGAAGATCGCTCCGGGCCGGACGAAGGAGTTCTGGAGCCTCTTCGCGCTGCCCGCCGGCGCCTCGTCGGCACAGGTCAAGATCGCCCAGTACCCTCCGCTGCGCGTGCCCGTCCGGTAGGACGGATCCCCGAATCTCTGCATCCCTGGTTCATCGGAGTCGTCTCGCTAGCGACGCCCATGCCGGGCCGGCGACGTGGTGCCCCGCCGCCGGTGGCCGGGCAGAGCCGAGTCCGCCCCCGCCGCCGGTCAGAAGGTGGGCGGACACGGCGCCTGGCGGATCAGGGATAGATCTTCCTGTGCTCGGCCAGCATCGTGACGTACTGCTCGATACGGCGCGCCCGGGTTTCGGCCTTCTTGGCCTCCTGCACGCGGTAGACGACCGTGTAGCGGTTGCGGCTGTCGAGCGTCGCGAAGAACTCCTCCGCGACGGGGTTCCGCGCCAGGGCGAGCGCCAGGTCTTCGGGCACGGTGGCGGTCCGCGGTCCGTCATACGCCGCGTCCCAGCGGCCGCCCCCCTCGCGCGTTCGATCTCCAGCAGGCCCGGAGGCTTCATCCGGCCCCGCTCGATCAGCGCGACGGCGACGGGCCACGCCTCCGATACCGGCTGCCGGGCACACTATGGAAGGTGCGTCCGGCGCCCTCGCAGGAGAGGCGTCGCGGCGGCCCGCTCCTCACGCTGGAGGAGCGGGCCGTCGCGGGGCGCGCCACGGTCGGCGGGTGGCGCCGAGCGGGCTGAGCCGTAGGCCCGGAGGAGCCGCGGGTGGAGCGGGACCTCAGCTGCTCACTACGGGCGGCCGAGGGCGCGGTAGTGCCAGCCCGAGGCGCGCCAGGTCTCGGCGTCGAGGGCGTTGCGGCCATCGACGATCTTGCGCGCGGCGACGACGGCGCCGAGCGCCTCCGGGTCGAGCTCGATGAACTCCTGCCACTCGGTCAGCAGCAGCACCACGTGGGCGTCCCGGGCGGCGTCCAGGGCGGAGTCGCCGTAGGAGAGCTCGGGATGGGCCCGGCGGGCGTTCTCCTGGGCGACGGGGTCGTAGACGGTGACCCGGCCGCCCTGCTCGCTGATCTTGACGGCGACGTCCAGGGCGGGGGAGTCGCGGATGTCGTCGGAGTTGGGCTTGAAGGCGGCGCCGAGCACGGCGACCGTGCACCCGTGGAAGGAGCCGCCGGCCAGCTCGCGGGCCAGGTCGACCATGCGGGCCCGGCGGCGCATGTTGATCGCGTCCACCTCGCGCAGGAAGGTGAGCGCCTGGTCGGCGCCCAGCTCCCCGGCGCGGGCCATGAAGGCGCGGATGTCCTTGGGCAGGCAGCCGCCGCCGAAGCCCAGGCCCGGGTTGAGGAACTTGCCGCCGATGCGGTCGTCGAAGGAGAGCGCCAGCGACAACTGCTTGACATCGGCGTGCGAGGCCTCGCAGACCTCGGCCATCGCGTTGATGAATGAGATCTTGGTGGCCAGGAAGGCGTTGGCGGCGACCTTGACCAGCTCGGCGGTCGGGTAGTCGGTGATCACGATCGGGGTGCCCTGCTCCAGCATGGGGGCGTACACCTCGCGCATGATCTTCTCGGCCCTGTCGGAGGCCACACCCAGCACGATCCGGTCGGGGTACAGGGTGTCCTTCACGGCGAAGCCCTCGCGGAGGAACTCGGGGTTCCAGGCCAGCTCGGCGCCCGGACCGATGGGGGCCAGCCGGGCCAGCTTGTCGGCCAGGCGCTGGGCGGTGCCCACGGGGACGGTGGACTTGCCCAGGACCAGGCACTCGCGTTTCAGGTGGGGGGCCAGCGACTCGATCGCGGTGTCCAGGTAGGAGACGTCGGCTCCGTACTCGCCGGGTTTCTGCGGGGTGCCGAGGCAGAGGAAGTGCACGTCGCCGAAGGCGGCGGCCTCCTCGTAGGAGGTGGTGAAGCGCAGTCGCCCGTTGGCGAGGTTGCGCCTGAGGACCTCTTCCAGACCGGGCTCGTAGATGGGCAGATCCCCGGCCTGCAGCCGGGCGATCTTCTCCGCGTCGACGTCGACGCCGAGGACTTCGAAGCCCAGCTCCGCCATGCACGCGGACGTCGTCGCACCCAGGTATCCGGTTCCCACCATCGTCAGGCGGTAGGCCACTGGTGTTCCTTTCGGTTCTGCCCGATTATGTGCCGTCAGAGTATCGGTATCCCTCCCGCCGCTCGCCACCTGCATAAACGGGTAGGGACACATATCACATGCGATGGATCGGTCCAGACTTTGTTGGACGTCCTACTATTTGCCCATGAGCTTCCCTCTCTACGCGCTGCCCGAAGAGCACGAGATGCTCCGGGAGACCGTCCGCGCCCTTGCCGACGAGAAGATCGCCCCTCGCGCCGCCGAGGCCGACGAGACGGGGGAGTTCCCCTGGGATGTCTACAAGGCGCTCGTCGCCGCCGACCTGCACGCCGTGCACGTCCCGGAGGAGTACGGCGGGGCGGGGGCCGACGCCCTCGCCACCGTCATCGTCATCGAGGAGGTGGCGCGGGCCTGCGCGTCGTCCTCGCTGATCCCGGCGGTCAACAAGCTGGGGACGGTCCCGCTGCTGCTGTCGGCGTCCGAGGAGGTCAAGCAGCGCTACCTCGCGCCGGTCGCCCGGGGTGAGGCGATGTTCTCCTACGCCCTGTCCGAGGCCGAGGCGGGCAGCGACGCCGCCGCGATGAAGACCCGCGCCGTGGCCGACGGCGACCACTACGTGCTCAACGGCGCCAAGATGTGGATCACCAATGCCGGGGTGTCGGAGTACTACACGGTGATGGCCGTGACCGAGCCCGGAGCCGGGGCCAGGGGCATCTCCGCGTTCGTCGTGGAGAAGGGCGACGAGGGCGTCAGCTTCGGCCCCAAGGAGCGCAAGCTCGGCATCAAGGGCTCGCCGACCCGCCAGGTCATCCTGGAGGACGTGCGCATCCCCGCCTCGCGGATGATCGGCGAGCCGGGCACCGGTTTCAAGACCGCCCTGGCCACCCTGGACCACACGCGCATCACGATCGCCGCCCAGGCGCTCGGCATCGCCCAGGGCGCGCTGGACTACGCGGTCGGCTACGTCAAGGAGCGCAAGCAGTTCGGCAAGGCCATCGCCGACTTCCAGGGAGTCCAGTTCATGGTCGCCGACATGGCGATGAAGCTGGAGGCCGCCCGGCAGCTCACCTACGCCGCGGCCGCCAAGTCCGAGCTGGCCATGCACGGCGAGCCGCAGAAGGACCTCACGTTCTTCTCCAGCGCCGCCAAGTGCGCCGCCTCCGACGCCGCCATGGAGATCACCACCGACGCCGTCCAGCTCCTCGGCGGCTACGGCTACACCAGCGACTACCCGGTAGAGCGCATGATGCGCGACGCCAAGATCACCCAGATCTACGAGGGCACCAACCAGATCCAGCGCATGGTCATGGCCCGCCAGCTCCTGAAGTAGGGCGCCGAGCTGGGAAGCACTGCTCAGCAACGGAGAACCGCCCGGCTGTGGAAGCCGGGCGGTGATCTTTCGAGTATCCGGAACCGGCGCGGGCGTACCTGCTGGTGTACGGCGTGATCGAGCCGGGCACGGAGATCCTCTCCCTCCTCGGACACGCGCCGGTCCCCCGTGAGGCGGCCGCCGGCCTGGCTGATCGACAGCGGTTTCTCACCGCGGAGGATCATCAGGTTGTTCGACCGCAGGTGCAAGCTGTCACCCGGGATCGAGGACCGTTCCCGGTCTGCGGTGCCCGCTACCGTGGTGGCCCGGCCCTCGGGGCGTGTGGTGTGCGAGGTGTCCACCCAGGCCATGGAGCGATACGAGTGCCCCTTCGCGTGATCTGGAGATCGTCCGCCGCAGGTGAAAACCGGGTGACATTTCGTATCACCTGTCAGAAGGTTGGGCGCGGTCGATGAGTTTTGTCGGTGGTGCAGGTCAGTCTTTGCATGCCCACAACTTCTTGTGAGACCCAAGGCTGGGACGCCAGCCATGAACACGTCATGTCCGACAGCCCTGATTGAGGTGCCGTGCCCAGCCCACAGCTCGACTCACCCGCCAAAACCGCGACCGCCGTTCCGGGTCGCACCCCGGCCGTGATCCGGTTGCTGGTGCTCGCCACGTTCGTGGTCATCCTCAACGAGACGATCATGATCAATGCGATCCCGAGCCTCATGGGCGCGCTGCACATCACAGAGCAGACCGCGCAGTGGCTCTCGACCGCCTTCATGCTGACCATGGCCGCTGTCATCCCGATCACCGGGTGGTTCCTGCAGCGGGTGTCCACCCGTCGCGCGTACACCACCGCGATGGGTCTATTCCTGCTCGGCACGGCGTTGGCCGCCGTCGCGCCGTCGTTCGAGGTGCTGCTGGGCGCCCGCATCATCCAGGCGTCCGGGACGGCCGTGATGATGCCACTGCTGATGACCACGCTGATGCAGGTGGTGCCCGAGTCGGACCGGGGCCGGGTGATGGGCAACGTCACCCTGGCCATCTCGGTCGCGCCCGCGATGGGCCCGACGGTCTCGGGGCTGATCCTGCAATTCGGATCCTGGCGGCTGCTGTTCGCCGTGGTGCTCCCCATCGCCGCCGTGATCACATGGCGCGGCCTGAAGCAGCTCAAGAACATCGGAGAGCCCCGGTTCAGCACCATCGACTGGTTGAGTGTGGTGACCGCCGCCGCAGGCTTCGGCGGCCTGGTCTACGGACTCAGCCGGTTCGAGGGCGGCGACGTCCGCGTGGCCACCGCGTTCGTGGCGGCCGGCCTGATCGCCATCGCCGTCTTCGTCGTCCGCCAGCTGTGGTTGCAGAAGCGCGGCGTGCCGCTGATGGACCTGCGCACCCTGCGCCACCGCACCTACACGGTCGCGCTGATCCTGATGTCGGTGTCCTTCATGGCGATGCTCGGCTCGATGATCTTGCTGCCGCTGTACCTGCAGAACGTCCGCGCGCTCAGCCCCTTGCAGACCGGACTCCTCGTGATGCCGGGCGGCCTCGCGATGGGGCTGCTCGGTCCGACCGTCGGCCGCCTGTTCGACCGGTTCGGCGGCCGGGTCCTGGTCATCCCCGGCGCGATCGGAATCATGCTCGCGCTCGCCGGCTTCACCCAGGTCACGATGACCATGCCGTTCTGGCAGCTCCTCGGTCTGCACGCGCTGCTGATGGTGAGCCTGGCCGCGACCTTCACCCCGGTATTCACCCTCGGGCTCGGAGCGGTCCCGCCCTCGCTCTACTCCCATGGCAGCTCGATCCTGAGCACGCTGCAGCAGGTCTCCGCGGCGATCGGCACCGCGCTCGTGGTCACCGTGATGAGCGCGCGAGCCGATTCCCTGAGATCCGCAGGGGTCACGGAGGCGCTCGCCAACCTCGACGGCATGCGGCTGGCCTTCATCATCGGCGCGGTGCTGTCCGTGGCTGTGGTTGTCACCGCCCTGCTCCTGCCGGGCCGAGCGGGCAGCGCCGGCGAGTTCGAGGGACCCGGCCGATGAGACCGGCGTGACGGCGGTGAAGGAGGACGCCGTTCACATATCGGAGATCACCCAGATCCACGAGGGCACCAACCGGATCCAGCGCATGGTCATGGCCCGCCGGCCCCTGAAACAGGGCTTGAGCCGGCGAAGCGCTGTTCGGCGACGGAGAACCGCCCGGCTGTGGAAGCCGGGCGGTGATCTCAGGAACCACCCTGTTCCGTCAGAGACGGGACAAGGGTTGCCGTCCGGCATCATTGCCTCATGATCGAGACCTCTGACACCGGCTGGTACGCGGTCCGCTGCGTCTTCCGCTGGGGCCCGCCACACGACAGCTACGAGGAGCGGGTCACGCTGTGGAGGGCGGGTTCGTTCGACGAGGCCATCGCCATGGCAGAGCACGAGGCGGGCGAATACGTGGCCGACAGCCCGTTCGAGTATCTGGGACTGGCGCAGGTATACCGGCTGGCGGACGACGTGATCGAGTCGGGCGCGGAGATCTTCTCCCTTCTCCGGGACAGCGATCTCGAACCGGAGGAGTATCTTAACGCCTTCTTCGACACGGGACGTGAACGACAGGAGCAGATCTCGTAGGACCTGTCAGCAGGCGCTCGTACATGGTGTTGTCATCCTTGTCGCGCTTGATATCGCCGCCAAGCGATGCGGCATGAACCTTGCCGGCGGGGGATGGATAGTCGGTGATCACCCGGTTGCCGGCATCGGTGGGGGACGGGCCGCCGGTCTCCGTACGGTCTGGATCGACCGGGGGACGTGGCCCGACCAGGAAGGCGGGGCGGACCACGTTGTCGCGGATGCGCTCCAGGCGATGGAAATTCTCCAAACGGAACAGTGAACGTTTTTCGTCCTTCCTGGCGAAGCCGGCGGACAGAGATCGCTTTGACGAGCTGATCTTCACGAAGGGGCAGCAGCCCTGTTTTCGCAGGATGCGCCAGGTCTTCAGGACGGCATCGGCGCGTTCTCCCGGGCCGTGGGGCTTGGCGTGGGTGGGGTTGGCGCTCTTTTGCGACTGCGGCTTGCCTCGACTCCCATGGCCAGTCCGAAGCCGGGTTCGGCATCACCAGGCTTCTGGACTTTGACCTGCTACCTCGGATCAAGCAGATCAACAAGGTCAAGCTGTACCGGGTGGAGAACGGCGAAGCCGACCTGCCCGATCACTTTGAAACGCTTTGGGATGCTCGGTCCAAGTAGAGGTGTAAGGCGGACGACGAAGGGAGCGAGGCCGGTGCGCCTCAGTGAAGATCCCATGGCCATCGAGGCCTTCTACCGCCGCCACGTCGATGCTGTCATGCGGTTCGTCGTACGCCGGGTGAGTGATCCCCATCTGGCCGCCGATCTGACCGCCGACATCTTCCTGGCGGTTTTGGACTCAGCGGACACCTACCGTTCCAGTCGGGGCGGCGAGATCGGATGGTTGTACGGCGTGGCGCGCAACGTCGTCGCGGCCCACCATCGCCGGACGGCTCGTGAGGCGCGGGCGACCGGCCGCGTCGCGGGCAGACGGATGATGGACGACAACGATCTCGTCCGGATGGAGGAGCGGATCGACGCCGCGCGCCAGACGCGGCGCGCTCTGGAGGCCATGGGCAACCTACCCGAGGGAGAGCGGGCCGTGCTGGAGCTCGTGGTGCACGACCAGCTCACCGTCACCGAGGCCGCCGCGGCTCTGGGCATCGGGAAGGTCACCGCACGAGTCCGGTTGCATCGGGCCAGACGCGCCCTGGGAAACGTCGCTTCGCCGTCGGCTGTGTACGTGGAGGGACAGGCATGAACGACACCTTCGAAGAGCGCCTGCTCAGTGCACTCAAAGAAGTGACCATCAGGAGGCTGGCGGAAAAGGGCATGGCTGCCCGGACACCGGTGCGACGTGGCCCAAGCCGTCGTGCCCTGGGGCTGTCCGCCGCGGTGGCGGGGGCCGCGGCGGCCGCCACGGTGGCGCTCACCCTGTTCGGCGGAGCCGGAACACCGGCTTACGCGGTGGTCAAGGGAGCGGACGGATCGGTCGAGGTGCAGATCAACGCCTTCCGCGATTCCGGCGAACTGGAGGCCAAGCTCGCCGAGGTGGGGATCACGGCGGTGGTCGACTACCTGCCCGCGGACCAGACCTGTCAGGAGCCTCGGGGCGAGCAGGCGACCGCGGGTGGGCGGACGCAGGTCGGGGTCGGCAGGGACGGCAAGGGGATCACGTTCACGATCAGCAAGGGGCAGATCGGGCCGGACCAGACGCTGGTCCTGGCGATCTCCACGGATCAGGCCGGCCCGGACAGACCACCTGTCGCGACCTCGCTGCGGGTAGTCAAGAGGCCGGTCTCAACCTGCGTGGTGACTCCCCTGCATCTCCCCGCCAACCCGCCCGGCAACGAGAACAAGCAAGACAACGGTCCCACTGACAACATCGAGCGCGGCGGTAAGGACGAGGGCCCCGGCCTGAGCACCACTACCAGTTGACGACGTAAACCGGGTCCAGCGACCTCCCCGCCCCGGCGAGGTGCGGACCTCCACGCCGCAGGCCGTCCCGGCCACGCCCACCAGGGACTTGACGGCGACACGCGCGTGCGGCGAACCCCGACCGCCCACCTCGGCGGCACGCCTCATCCTGCTCTGCCGGCCCAGCCAACCGCACGGCCGGCCGATACCTCATGCCTGAAGGCAGTTCTCATCGGATGTCGGCCGCCGGTAAGGGCGATCTTGAACTTCCCATCTTTGACACCGGAGTCGTTGAAGTGACCCATCTCGGCAAGAGGAGAGATACGAACATCCGGCTGTTGCTGGCCGTACCGATACTGGCCCTGGCGCTCGCCGGGTGCGGTGCGGAAACCGGTGGCGGCGGCGTCGTCGGCGCGAACGGCGGCACGGCCAGATCCACGGCGTCGGACCCGTCCTCGGCTCCCACCGGCAAGCGGGAGGCGGCGCTCAAGTTCGCCCAGTGCATGCGTGAGCACGGCGTCGACATGCCCGATCCCGAGCCGGGAGGCCCGATCGCGATCCAGGAACGCAAGGGAGAGGAGCGGAAGGTCCAGAAGGCCCAGGAGGCGTGCAAGCAGTTCATGCAGGCCGCGGTAGGCGAGAAGGGGCAGGGCATCGATGCGAAGGAGCGCGACATGCTGGTCAAGCTCGCCCAGTGCATGCGCCAGCACGGCATCGACATGCTCGACCCCGGCGCCGATGGGCGGATCGAGATCAACGTTCCGGCGGGAACCCCGGAGCAGAAGGTCAAGGACGCCCACGAGGCGTGCAAGCAGTTCTCCGCCGATCTGCCACTCAAGCCGTGAAGAAGCTTCTCGCGCGCGGCGGCGTCGCCCTGCTCGCGGTGGCGGCCACCTGGACGGCGTTGGTCCTGTTCGACGGCGACGGCGGCACCGCCCCGCCGAGCAGGCAGCCGGTCCCGGCGACCGCGACGATCATCAGGCAGGACCTGGTGGACACCAAGACCGTGGACGGCGCGCTCACCTACTCCGGCGAGCGCCTCCTGACCAGCGGCGCGGCCGGAACCGTGACCTGGGTGGCCGCCGAGGGCACGGTGATCCGCCGCGGCCGCCCGCTGCTCAAGATCGATCGGAAGCCGCTCGTGCTGATGTACGGCGGGCTGCCGCTCTACCGGGAGCTGCGGCAGGGCGTCACCCAAGGCCCGGACGTCGAGCAGCTGGAGCGCAACCTGAAGGCGCTCGGCTACGGCGGCTCGCTGACCGTGGACGAGCGCTTCAGCTACGCGACCTACCTGGCCGTCAGGCAGTGGCAGGACGATCTGGGCCTGCCGAGGACGGGGTGGGTGGACGCGACGCAGGTCGTGTTCGTGCCTGCCGCGGTCCGGGTGACCGAGGCGAAGGTCGATGTCGGCGGGCGTGTCGGCCCGGGGCGAGCGGTGCTCACGGTCAGCGGCATCCGGCGGCTGGTGCACGTGGATCTCGACACCGACGACCAGGCACTGGCCAGGAAGGGTGCCAGGGTCGCCGTCAAGCTGCCGGGCGGCGAGCGGATCGGCGGGGAGATCACCTTGGTGGGTACGGTCGCCAGGTCCGCCAGGTCCGGGCAGGGCCAGGACAGCGGCGAGACCACCGTCGATGTCGACATCACCCTGAACAAGACGCCACGCACCAAGCTCGACCAGGCCCCGGTCGACGTCGAACTGGAGAGCGAACGCCATGAGGACGTGCTCGCCGTACCGGTCGAGGCGCTGCTGGCGCTGCGCGAAGGCGGGTTCGGCGTCGAGGTCGTCGAAGGCTCCGCCACCAGGATCGTGCCGGTGGAGATCGGCGTGTTCGGCGGTGGCAAGGTGGAGATCGGCGGCACCGGCCTCGTGGAGGGCATGCAGGTCGGGGTGCCCGCCACATGAGCATCGTCGAACTGCGGGGCGTGACCAAGGTCTACGGCGGACAGGTCGAGGCGCTCCGCGGTGTGGACCTGACGGTCGAGTATGGCGAGTTGCTGGCCATCGTCGGCCCTTCCGGCTCCGGCAAGTCGACCGTGCTTCAGCTGATCGGAACCCTGGACCGGCCCACGGCAGGGAGCGTGCGCATCGCCGGCCACGACGTGGCCGAGCTGTCAGACAGGGAGTTGTCAGCGCTGCGCGCCCGCCACCTGGGATTCGTGTTCCAGCAGTTCCACTTGGCCGTCGGCGTGAGCGCGCTGGACAACGTGGCCGACGGCCTGCTTTACACCGGCATCGCGCTGCGCGAGCGGCGCGAGCGGGCCGAGGTCGCCCTGGAACGGGTCGGCCTCGGCCATCGGCTGGGTCACAGGCCGGACCAGATGTCGGGCGGCGAGCAGCAGCGGGTCGCGGTCGCCAGGGCCGTGGTGGGCGATCCGCCGCTGCTGCTCGCCGACGAGCCGACCGGCAACCTCGACTCGCACTCAGGGGCCGAGGTGCTGCGGGTGCTGCGCGACCTGCACGCCGTCGGGACCACGATTGCGGTCATCACCCACGACACCGAGATCGCCGAATGGTGCCCGCGGCAGGTCCGGGTACGCGACGGCCAGATCATCGCCGACGGCGGCCCCGGCAACGGCCGCCGCCCGTCGGCGGAGATCGCGAAGGGAGCAGGCCCATGACACACGCGAAGCTGTCACCTGCCCGGCTTGCTGCCGTCGACGTGCTGCGTGTCGGGGCGTCCGGGCTACGGGCCCGCCCCACCCGGGTCATCCTGTCCGCACTCGGCATCGCCATCGGCATCGCCGCCATGATCGCGGTGATCGGCATCTCGTCCTCGTCGCGGGAGCAGCTGCTGCGCCAGCTCGACCGGCTCGGCACCAACCTGCTCACCGTCGCGCCCGGCCGAACCCTGTTCGGGGAGGAGGCCAAGCTGCCCACCTCCGCGCTGAGCATGATCAAACGTATCGCCCCCGTCCTCACGGCCTCGGCCACCGGGACGGTCGACAGCACCGTGCGGCGCACCGACCACATCCCCGAGGCGGTGACCGGCGGCATCTCCGTCCAGGCCGCGAGCGCCGAGCTGCTGGTCACACTGGAGGGTGGCGTCTCCAAGGGGACATGGCTAAACGCCGCCACCGAACGGGAACCCGCCATCGTGCTCGGCTCGGAGGCCGCCAGGCGGCTCGGCCTCGTCAGGACCGGCGTGCGGGTGTGGGTGGGCAACCGATGGTTCACCGTCATCGGCATCCTGGGGCCGATGCCGCTCGCCCCGGAGATCGAACGCTCGGCGCTTGTCGGATTCCCCGCTGCCGAGACCTACCTGGGCTTCGACGGGCACCCCACGACGCTCTACGAGCGTTCTGCCGAGGAGGCGGTGGAGGCCGTCAGGGCGGTGCTGCCGCGCACCGCCAATCCGGAGAACCCGGAGGAGGTCGAGGTCAGCAGGCCCTCGGACGCGCTGGCCGCACGGGCCGCCGCAGCGGACGCGTTCACCAGCCTGTTACTCGGACTCGGCGCGGTGGCACTGCTCGTCGGCGGGGTCGGCGTAGCCAACACGATGGTGGTCTCGGTGCTGGAGCGCCGCAAGGAGATCGGCCTGCGCCGCTCCCTGGGGGCCACCCGGGGGCAGATCCGCATCCAGTTCCTGTCGGAGTCCCTACTGCTCTCCGCGCTTGGCGGCGTCGCCGGGGCGGTGCTGGGCGCCTTGGCGACGGCCGGCTACGCGCTGTCGAGGGGCTGGCCGCCCGTCGTGCCGCCGTGGGCGATCGGCGGAGCGGTCGGCGCCACGCTCGTCATCGGCACGATCGCCGGCATCTATCCCGCCATGCGCGCAGCCCGCCTGTCCCCGACGATCGCCCTGACCGCCACCTGAGTGCGGTTCCGCGCCGTCCGGCAGCCTCGCCTCGCGCTGACTCAGACTCTCACCCCATCACGAAAGCGAGGTACATCCATGTTCCCGGTTCCGATAGCTGCAGGCGCCATCGCGCTGGCGGTCCTGCTCGCAGGTCCGCCCGCCGCGACGGCGACGGCAGGACAACCCGAGCGGGCGGTCAGCTGGCGCACCTGCCCCGCCTACTCGGATGAAGCGATCCACGGCACCGGCGTCCCCGACGAACGGATACCGAAGGTCCGCGCCCTGCTGGGCAGTATGGAGTGTGGAACAGTCAGCGTTCCGCTGGACTACCGCAAGCCGCGCGGCCGGCAGATCACCATCGCGATCACCCGGCTCAAGGCCGTGGATCAGGTGCACCGACTGGGCAGCCTGGCGCTCAACCCGGGCGGGCCCGGCGGCAGCGGATACCTCATGCCCGTCGAGATCATCATGATGAGCGAGACGAACGCCCGGCTCAACGACCGGTACGACCTGATCGGCTTCGATCCTCGCGGAGTCGGCTACAGCACCAAGGTCAACTGCTCGCATCCTGGTGGAAAGCCGCCAGCGCCGGGGCCGCTGACCAAGGAGGCGGCCAGGCGCGTCTATGACAGCGAGGTGGACCACAATGGAGCCTGCGGACGATCCGACCCCGGCTTCCTCGGCGGACTCACCACGGTGACCATGGCCCGCGACCTTGATCGGGTGCGGATCGCACTGGGCGAGCGGAAGCTCGACTTCTTCGGCGTGTCCTGGGGCACCTGGCTCGGCGCGGTGTACCGCAGTACCTTCCCCGGCAGCGTGGGGCGCATGTTCCTGGACAGCGTGGCGCTTCCGCGGTTCCGCCTGGACGACTTCGAGAACGGACGCACCGCGGCGTCCGAGCGCAACTTTTCCCGCATGGCGGCGTGGATCGCACAGCGTCACGGCACCTACGGCTTCGGTACCACCCCGGCGCAGGTGCGGACCGCGATCCTGGCGCTCCGCCGCGCCTACGACGAGACCCCGAGGCGGTACACCGATCTGGCGATGGCCGCCGACGGCGCGATGGTCGCCATGCTTGCCATCCAGCCCTCACCGGAATGGCCGCGGGCCGGCAAGGCGCTCAAGGAGTTGCGTGACGCCACCGGCACCACCGCGCCGCCCACCATCAAGGAGATCTTCGGTGGAGGCCCGCAAGAGCCCCCGCCGTCCGACGCGCCGGAGCGGATCAACCCGACAGCGGGCCAGGCGGTCTTCTGCAACGAGGACCCCAGCCGGCTTGGCTTCTCCGCCGCCTGGGCGGAGTACCAGCGGCGCCTTGAGCGGAACCCGGTGACCGGACGGGCCAGCCGCTTCTCCGCCGGCTGCGCCGGCTGGCCGCTGCCGGTGCAGAAGATCCGGGTGCACCACACCGGAGGGTCGCTGGTGCTGTCCGGACACCGCTACGAAGCCATCTCCCCGTACGAGTGGACGACGCAGATGCAGTCGACCATCGGCGGCACGGTGTTCACCGTCAACGACGACATGCACGGGTCCGTTCTGCGGGAGTGCCCCGCCAAGCTGGTGTCGTACTTCACCACTGGCCGAATCGCTTGGGGCTGCGACGGCGCCGCGACGCCGTAGAACCGGCCCACTTCAGACCCAAGGTCACATCAGTCATCACATCGAGAGGTACTTTCATGCAGAAAGCAACGGTCCCGAAGCCGTCCGCACACCTCGTTCTGAATTACCGGGAAAGCCGGCCCCACGGCTGGCCGGCGAGGCCGGGGCAGACGGTCGGCGCGACCATCGGCGGGCACACCGCGGCCAGGGACTTCGAGCGCAACGGAAAGTCCTACCGGATCAGCCTGCTGCCGTTCGGCCAGGCGGGCGATTCCCCCCATCCGGTTTATGAGGACGTTCCGACCGACGCGGCCATCGATTTCAAGCGGACCCTCGCCAAGGCGTTCGGCGCCTACTACTCGTTCAAGTATGTGGGCGGTTTCCACGGCGGGCCCGCGTTCGATGTCCAGTCGTACAGCGTGTTCACCGACCAGGACACCTCACCCGATCTGAGCTACGGTGCCGATCTGTACGTCGTCTGCGACCCCGGCCTCCGCCAGGGCGTCCACGGCACCCTGCGATGGATCCAGGTCGCCAGGCGGATCGGGGCCGCCGGATCGTCCGAAAGTTATGTCGACAACGTCGGACGCCCCAACCCCTTCTATAAATATGGGGGGCGCACTTCGATCTATGGCGACCAGGTGTTCAATTTCGTCTACGGCATCGTGCCCGATATGACATCCGTCCTGTCGGACGTCCAGTTCATGGCCGAAGCGTTCCTCGTACAGGACACCGGGACCACGAGCGCGACTGGGAAGGCCGTGGTCAATGTCTTCGCCGGCATCAAATACGGCTGGCAGGTGCAGGAAAGACAGCGGTGAAACGGCTCCCGCCGCCGACCGAACAGCGCGGCAAAGCGCACCCCCGCACCCAGCGCGTAAACCGGCCCCGACGATTTCGAGGTTAACCCCATGCGTCCGATCCAGGTCACAGACCCCGCAGAACCGTCCCACGTATCCGTATCACGAAGATCTCTGCTGCAAGGCGGAAGCCTCCTCGGCCTGTCCGCCCTCGCCTCGGCCGGGCTCGCCGCCGCGCCGGCGTCCGCCGCCGTCGCGTCCCGGACCCGATTCTCGGAGACAGCCGCACACCTCGTGCCGGATTACCGGCCCAGCCAGCCGCACGGGTGGTATCAGGGGTCGACGGTCGGTGGGCATGTCACGTCCAAGGACTTCGAGCACAACGGGAAGTCGTACCGGGTCGCCTTGCTCCCGTTCGGCCGGTCGGGCGATTCCCCCTACCTGGTCTACGAGGATGTTCCGGCCGATCCGGCCGTCGGTTTCAAGCGGAATCTCGCCGAGACGTTCGGAACCCACTACGCGTTCAACTATGTGGGTGGTTTCCGGGGCCGGCATGAGTTCCGCGTCCAGTCGCACAGCGTGTACGTCAGCAGGCCGTCGGAAACCTCCCCCGCCCTGGACTGCGGGGCCGACCTGCATGTCGTCTACCAGCCGGACCCTCGCAAGGGAGATCCTGCCGTCAATGACAATCTGCAATGGATCCAGGTCGTCAAGTCGCTGGGCCCCGCTCTCGACAATCTCTGGCGCGCCAACCCCTTCTATCTCGCCGGGGGACTCACCTCGGTCTACGGCAAGAAAGTCTGCAGTTTCTACGACGCACCCCAGATCGGGGTCGGGGGAGGGCCCGATCCTGATGTGCAGTTCCTGGCCGAGACGTTCCTCGTGCAGGACACCGGGACCAAGAACGCGGCGGGGAAGGACGTCGTCAACATCTTCGGCGGAATCAAGTGGGGCTGGCAGATACAGGAAGTGACACGGTGACCGGCTGAGCAGCACGACGGCGCGGGGCTGAGCGTAGCCTGTGCTGCATCGATCTCGTACGTCCACGAAGGTGGTGTACAGCGGTGCCGTACAGCAACGTCGCCTCCGTGTCGCGGCTCCGAGGCGTTAGCGGGAAGGATGTCCACCGGCTCACCTTCAACGACGGGCGCACCGCGGTTCTCTCCATCCGGGACGAGGCCGAGAACCACTGGCCGGCGGGTGCGGGGCTGGAGAGAAGCCACAACACGAAGGGCCCGGAACCCGGGCTTTGGGTTCAAGAGGTTGTCGCAACGACCCCTTGGAACCGCCCATGCGGTCTGGGTCCTTCGTCGTTTACGTATGCGCGGCGTCGTGATTGCGGATCGAAGGCTTTACGTCGATGACTCATGATCAAGACGGGTGTTGGCCTATGCTCGCTGCGATCCGGCTCCCGGACGGGAGGCTCCAACCAGATCCGCCCGGGATGAATGCGGTTCAGCAGTTCCCGGTTCCAAGGGAACGCAAAATCGAAAAACTGATCAGAGAAGAGCTGCGCGGCGGTGTGGCGCGGGCCTTCCATGAAGTCTCGCTCCCACCGCCGGCAGCGTCGATCACGTGCGCGACCCACCTGCTGTCCGCGTCCAGCAACGTGATCTTGTAGGTCCTGCCGCCCGCCGCCGGGTCGCCGGGGTCCAGTGGGAGGACCACCGTCCAGGCGCCGTCGCCGCCGACCTCGATCAGCTCGAAGTGGTATCTCGCCTTCTTGTCGTACGGCTGCCGCACGGCGGCCACCAGCGACTTGCCGGCCTGGAGCCGGGCGCTGCCCCGCATCACCTGGCAGGGGTTCCACGGCGTGGCGTTGGCCGCCACCGGTTCGGTGACCGAGGCCTCGGAGCCGGGTGCGGGCCTCCCGAAGAGGCTGCGAGCCCCTTTGACGGCGTCAACCCCTCCGGCGAAGGCCGTGCAGAGCGTGCCCACGAGCATCAAGATCGAAACAATGCACCCTACGCGTTTCACTCCTTTGGAACGGGTGTCGGGGGGCTCCTGGGAGTCGGGGAGCTCCGGCTTTTGCGGGGGATCGGGCGAGCCTTCGCGAGAGGTATCCGAGGGCTCGGCGGCCTGATGGACCATTGCGGAAATTAACCCCATTCATGATCGATGGTTCGGCTTGAATCGTCACAATAGCCTCACGATCATGAGTTAGCCAACGTAACTTCACCCGAATTTGAACGATCTTCAACATATCTGTTCTGAGCTGCATGAATGCCATTTACCCGACCGGTCAGTACGGATCAACTGGAACGGTATTCCGGCTGGTGATCCACGGTCACATATGGGCTAAAAGCCGCAACTGTGACGAATTGTGCTATCTACGGTCGAGCGCTCTCGGGGTTTCGCAAACAGGTCATTGCAGCAAAAGTGGCGGATCATGAAACACGCTCGCCTGATATTCGGGTATGGCCGGACGTATCTGTTAAGAAGGTTCCTAGTTTGTCCGCAGCCACCTGGCGTCCGGTAACGAGCCGCGCCGTTGAGTCGCTCCGTTCCGCGCCGCCCGGATCTCCCGGCCGTCAGTGGGGGCAGGCGTTCAGCCTACGGACGTCAGACGCCGCGGGGGCGGGAATCCGCGGGCCTCAGCCGGGCTGCAGGCGGGACTCGGCCGGGCTGCAGGCGGGACTCGGCCGGGACCGCCCGGATCAGGCCTCAGGCGGCGGCGTCGAGGGCCTCGCGCAGGCTCCCGCACGTCTCGAAGTGCCGGTTGAGATTGGTGATCGTCAACAGATGGGTGATCATTCCGGGGCTCACCACCAGGATGAGGCGGCCGTGGGTGTCCTTGATCCTGGTGAGCGCGCCCACCAGGATGCCCAGCCCCACCGAGTCGCAGAACGGCACCTCGGTCAGGTCCATCACCAGGCATGGGTGACCGGGGGTCTCCAGGGCTCGGTCCACCTCCGCACGGAGCCTGGGGGCGACGGCCATGTCGAGCTCGCCCGCCGCCCGCACCACCACGCAGGGACCGTTGTTCCAACTCTGAACATCGAATGCCGGCATCACGATCATCACCTCCGTGGGGGCTTACTGCCCTGGTGGGAGGCTTTTATGCGCACAGCTCATTTTTCGCGGATGTGCCAGGTGAACGCCCCCGGGTCATTTCTTGCAGATGTTCTGGGTAGCGGTCCTGGCCGTGGGGGCGGGGGTGGCGGAGGGGGTCGCGGACGGCTTGACGGCCTCGTCGACGGTGACCTTCTTGGCCCCCGGATACTTCCGGCCGACGATCACCTCGATCCGGTCGCCGAGGTCCTCCACCAGGCGCGTCTCCGCGCCGGACAGCGCGGCGGCCAGGGTCCGCGCCGAGTCCTCGCGGCCCGGGCCGTATCGGATGACCGTCTTGTCGTGGTCTCTGTCCTTGGTGTCGCCGGCCGCCTCGGGGACCAGGAACCCGGCTTTCAGCAGGTCCGTCCGGGTCCGCGCGCCGAGGCCGGTGATCGGGGTGCCGTTGAGCACCTTGACCGAGATCCGCGAGGGCGGCACGGTCAGCGCGGTGGCCGAGGGGGACGGCGTCGCGCTCGGTGTCGCGGCCGGGCTCGCCGTGGACTTGGCGGGCTTGGCGGGCTCGACGAGCGGCTCGTCGGCGGCGATCCGGCGGAACAGCTCTTTGGCCGCGTCCTTGTCCCAGAGCACGGCGGACTCGTTGGTCGGCGTCCTGTAGTCGACGTCGGCGAGCGGGACCGTGGCGAAGGCCACGTCGTCGGTGGAGACGTCCTTGAGCTGGTTGGCCAGGCCGAGCAGGTCCTTGCGGAGGGCGTCGTCCACCCGGAGCGTGCCGAGGGCGGTGTCGACGAAGGAGGCGAGCCTGACCGGGTTGGTGAGCGTGTCGCCGCTGAGCGCCTGGTGCAGCATGGCGGAGATCACCTGCTGCTGGCGGTCGATGCGGTCGAGGTCGGAGCGGGCGGTGGCCCGGGTGCGGGCGTAGGCGAGGGCCTTGACGCCGTCGAGGGAGTAGGTGCCCGGCTGGAGCGTGAGCGCGGTCTTCGGGTCGTTGATCGCGACCGGGGTGCACACCGAGACGCCCCCCAGCGCGTCGACCACCTCGATGAAGCCGAGCACGTTGACCTCGACGTAGTGGTGGATGGTCAGCCCGGTGGCGTTCTGCACGGTCCGCACGGCGAGCTTCGGGCCGCCGAGCTGGTAGGCGGCGTTGATCTTGTGGTCGCCCTTGCCGGGGATCGTCGTCCAGGTGTCGCGGGGGAGACTGACCACGGTCGCCCTGGTGTGGTCCTCCGAAAGGTGGAGCACCATCATGGTGTCGGTCCGCTCGCCGCTCTCGCGGCCGAGTTTGAGCTGGTTCTGCTTCTGCCGGGAGAGGTTGTCGCGCCGGTCCACGCCGACCACCAGGATGTTCATCGCGCCGGTGGACTGCGAGCCGGGCACCCCGGCGTCGACCGCCTCGATCTTCCGCTCGGCGTAGTTCGTCAGCGCCCACGTCACCCCGGAGCTGCTCAGGACCAGGCACGAGAGCGCGCCGGCGACGAACAGGCCGCGGCGCCGGGACCGGGCTCCCCGCACGGACCTGCGCTCACGCCTCGGATTGACCCGGACGGTGCCGTAGGCGTCACCGCCCACCTGCACACCCGAGTCGCCCTCTTCCGGGTCGCGCATGCGTGGCCCCCTAGGCTCGGCTGGGTCGATGAGGTACCCGTCCGTACAGTAGCGTGAGCGACGCCATGAAGCAGTTCCCCGACTCGCCCGCGCCGGCGTCGTCTCCCGAGACACGTGTCTGGCCCCCCATCTCCATCGTCATCCCGGTGCTGAACGAGGAGCGCCATCTGCGGGAGGCGGTGCGCCAGGTCCTCGCGCAGCGATACGCGGGACCGATCGAGGTCGTGCTCGCCATCGGCCCCTCCAAGGACCGGACCCAGGAGGTCGCCGACGCGATCGCGGCCGAGGACCCCCGGGTGACCGTGGTCCCGAACCCGACCGGACGCACCCCCAACGCCCTCAACGCCGCCATCGGCGCATCCCGCAGCGGGATCATCGCCCGCGTGGACGGCCACGCCATGCTCCCGGAGGACTATCTCCAGGTCGCGGTCGAGACGCTTGAGGAGACCGGCGCCGACAACGTCGGCGGCGTCATGGCCGCCGAGGGCGTCACGCCGTTCGAGCAGGCCGTGGCACGGGCCATGACCTCCAAGATCGGCGTCGGCGGAGCCCGGTTCCACACCGGCGGCACCGCGGGCCCGGCCGACACGGTCTACCTCGGCGTCTTCCGCCGTGCGGCGCTGGACCGGGTCGGCGGCTACGACGAGCACTTCCAGCGGGCGCAGGACTGGGAGATGAACCACCGCATCCGCGAGACCGGCGGCCTGGTCTGGTTCCAGCCCCGGATGCGCGTCTCCTACCGGCCCAGGCCCACGGTCAAGGCCCTCGCCAAGCAATACTTCCACTACGGCCGCTGGCGGAGGGTCGTCGCCCGCACCCACGAGGGCACGATCAACCTGCGCTACCTGGCGCCCCCGGCGGCGGTGCTGGCCATCCTCGCCGGTCTGGCCGTCTCCCCGTTCTTCTGGCCGGGCCTGCTGGTCCCCGGCGCCTACCTGGCGGCGATCCTGGCCGGCTCGGCGGTGACCGGCAGCGGCCTGCCCGCCGCCTCGCTCCTCCGGCTGCCCCTGGCCTACATCACCATGCACATGTCGTGGGGCTGGGGTTTCCTGACGAGCCCGAAGAGCCTGAGCCGGCCCGTGAGGACGCGGGGCTGACCCGCGCGGGCGGAGACGGCCTCAGCCGTCTCCGCCGCCGTGCACGGCGCGGCCGTAGGCGCCGTTCACCGCCCCGTTGAAGCGGGCCATGGCGTCCGGGCCGGAACCGAGCAGATAGGTCTTCAGCGTGCGCCTGGCGGCCGCCAGGGCGTCCTCCTCGGCGTGGTCCAGGCCCGCCAGGACGGCGGGCAGCTCGCTCAGGCCCTCGGTGAGCAGATAGCCGGCCTCCGCGCTCGGATACCGCTCGCGGAAGGTCCGCTCCGGCAGCCCCGCCACGTTGGTCACCATGTACGGCTTGCCGCTGGCGATGAAGTCCGCCACCACGCTGGAGATGTCGGCGATCATCAGGTCGGC
The DNA here is from genome assembly GCF_030811595.1 of Streptosporangium brasiliense. Taxonomy (NCBI): domain Bacteria; kingdom Bacillati; phylum Actinomycetota; class Actinomycetes; order Streptosporangiales; family Streptosporangiaceae; genus Streptosporangium; species Streptosporangium brasiliense. The sequence continues at coordinate 396,286 of NZ_JAUSRB010000002.1, read as the reverse complement.
CTGGTTGAAGCAGTCGTAGAGGGGCGGCCGGGGTCCGGTGACGGCCTGGTGCCTGATCGGCTCGGCGTGGGCCGTGCCGGCGGGGTGGCGGGCGATCGACCGGGACAGCTCCGCCCCCTCCAGGATCGCGAGGATCTCCCGGTGGGCGCGGTCGGCGGCGGGGTTGCGGTAGCCGGTCAGCGGATGCGGCTTGTAGATCACCCGGAGCGCGGGGGAGTGGGCGAGCAGGGCCCGGACGATCGCCGGCCCCATCGTGATGATCGAGGTGTGGAACAGGTCGTCGGTCCACCCCTCCCAGGTGGGGGCGTAGAGCACGGTGCGGTACGGCAGGCCGGGCCCGGCCGTGCGGACGCCGGTGAGCTGCGGGCGGCCCACCTCGTGGATGTCCTCGTCGCGCACGCCCACCCGGGCGCGGAGGTAGCGGTCGCGCCCGGCCCGCCCGGCCACCCAGACCTCGTCGTAGACCTTGGTGAACGGGTTGAACGACGCCTCCTTGTCGCTGTCCCCGTGACCCACGAAGACGCTGCGCATCCCCTGGATGCGCAGCATGTGGATGTTCTTGCCGACGTTGGACGGATACAGGCACACCCGGGCCGAACCGAGAGCCCGGAAGCTCATCAGGTCGGCCGCCGAGGGGATGCAGACCACCGGCAGCGAGGTCTCTCCCAGCGTCCGGAGCATCCCCCGCTCCCGCAGGACCACCACGGCCCGCCGGTCGATCCGCTCCAGCGGGCGCAGCCACATGCTGACCTGGTAGGCGGAGTCGTTCGGCCCGGAGAAGTAGAGGATCACCTCCGGCCGGTACCGGGCCAGGCGCCTGCCGGCCGCCTTCAGCACGGCGCGCCGGTTGCGCAGCGGCCGGACCCGGCGCAGGTGGGGCAGGACGCCGAGCACGCCCGCGCTCCCGAGGCCCAGCGCGAGCGCCGCCCCGGCCGCGCCCAGGCGGTCGGTGCCGAGGACCGCGCCCAGGGCGGCGCCCCCGACGGGGAGCACGTCGAGGTAGAGCGCCCGCATGCTCCGGTGGCCGACCAGGATGTCGGCCGGGGGCGCCGGGATCTCCGGCACGCCGTCGATGTTGCGGGTCAGCACCGGCAGCTGGCCGAGGACGCGGGTGTAGGCGATCGCCAGCCCGGTCTGCAGGGCCCGCACGCCGTGCAGGGCGGTCAGCCCCAGGACCAGGGCCGCCAACCAGGGCGAGTCGGTGCCCGCCGTACGCGCGACCAGGAGGACCACGGCCATCTCGCGGAAGGCGAACCGCAGCGTGAGGCCCAGGTGCACCCTGTTCAGCAGGTCCGTCAGGCGGCGGGCCCGCCGCCTGACGGCGATCTCGGTCGCGTACGACAGCACGCACAGCGCCAGGAACGGCCACGGCAGGGGCCACAGGGCGGTGACGACGAGCGGTGGGTACGGGCCGAGTACGGCGGCGCACGCCATCAGGGCGCGAGGGTCACGCTTCATCTTCCGACGCTAACCCGAGTGGTGGCGTTTGCCCTGGTAGACGCGCTGTGTCAGGTTCCGTCGAGGCGGACGTCGATCACGTGCCCGGTGAGGTCGGAGATGAGCACGTCCATGGAGGTCTGCGCCACGGCGCGCGGCGAGAGCAGGGTGTGCGCCGGTTCCTCACCGAAGGCCCGGATCCGCATCGGGGTGCTGGTCCGTTCCGGGTTGACGCAGTTGACCCGGACGCCGTACTCGGCCCACTCGTCGGCGAGGGCCTGGGTCAGGTTCACCACGGCGGCCTTCGTCGAGGAGTAGAGGCTGTAGTCGGCCCGGCCCCGCGTGTAGGAGGAGGAGGTGTACAGCAGCAGGTGGCCCCGGGTGTCGCGGAGGTGGCCGATGGCGGCCCTGGCGATGTTGACGGGGCCGAGGTAGTTCACGCCCACGGTCTCGGCGATCGTGGCGTCGTTGACCTCGCCGAGCTTGCCCATGTGCAGCACGCCGGCGGTGTTGACCACGTAGTCGATCCTGCCGGTCTCCTTGGCCGCGTGGTCGAGCGCGTCGCTCACCGCCTGGGCGTCCTCCACGCGCACCCCGTTCAGCGACCGGGAGAAGGAGAAGACCTCGGCGCCGTGGCGCCGGGCCAGGTCGACCACGTCGGCGCCGATGCCGTAGCTGCCGCCGAAGACCACCATGGTCCGGCCCTCCATGGCCTCCCGGTAGGCGTAGGCGGAGCGCTCCGGGGCGCTGCCCGCGGCCAGTTGGAAGAGCTTGTCGGCGATGAACACGTCGACCGGGTGGGTGACCTTCATGTTGTGCTCGCTGCCCGGCACGACGTAGATCGGCACGTCGGGCAGGTAGCGCAGCACCACGCCGCAGTCGTCGGTGGGCGGCTGCCGGTCGAAACCGGGGTCGGCGAAGGCCCGCTCGTAGGCCTCGCGGATCACCGAGAGCCGGAAGCACTGCGGTGTCTGGCCGCGCCGCAGCCTGGAGCGGTCCGGGATGTCACGGACGATCTCCCCGCGCGGACCCGGGGCGGCCACCAGGATCGTGTCGGAGCTCGGGATCGCCACGTCGACGGCCGAGTAGGTCTTCAGGGCCTCCACGCACTCGGTGATGATCCGCGGTTCCAGCAGCGGCCGCACGGCGTCGTGCAGGAGCACGTCGCACTCCTGCGCGCCCAGGGCCCTCAGCGCCCGCCAGGTGGTCTCGGGACGGCTCGCGCCGCCCTCCAGGACCTTGCTGACCTTCCCGAAGCCGTTGCGGGCGACGATCCGCTCCACCTCGTCGGTGAAGCCCGGGGTCATCATGACGATGATCTCGTCGACCTCCGGCGCGCCGTTGAACAGGGCGAGGGTGTGCTCCAGGATCGTCTTCCCGGCGATTTTGACGAGCTGCTTGGGAGTGTTGAGGCCGACGCGCTGGCCGACTCCGCCGGCAAGGACGACCCCGACGGTGCGGAGACGTGGTTCGAGAGCGGCCAAGTTCTGCTTCCTTTAACGGGGCTGGATACGGCGAGCGTAATGGGTGCGTACCCGATCGCAGGTCGCGCTCCCGTGCTATCCAGTCAAGATCTCGCTACGCTAAGTGCGCACTCCCCGATTCGTACGGTGACCCCGTCGGATACGAAGGAGCCCGGTTTGCATGATCCTCACGTCCCCGCGCCCCCCGGCCTCTCCCGGACGGTCGCCGTGGTGCTCGCCACCACGGAGGCGGCGGGTCTGCGCTGCGCCGACGGCACGCTGCTCGACCGGCTGACCGGCCAGCTCGCCCGGCTGCCGGTGGGGGACGTGCACGTGGTCGGCCGTTCCAGCGGCGTCATCCACGCCCCCGGCGGCACCTACATGATCGGCTCGGCGGGCTCGCGAGGGCTCGCCGACGACCTGCGCAGGGTCGCGGAGGTGGCCCGCGGGGCCACCGGCCCGGTGGCCGTGGTCGCGGGTGACCTGGTGGCCCACACCGAGGCGCTGGCCATGCTCCTGGAGCACCCCGCGCGTGACACGGGCGCGCTGGTGGCCACCGGCGGCGAGGGCCCCGGGCCGCTGCGCCCGCCGGTCCGGGTCGAGGGCGGCCGGGTGGTCGCCGCGGGCACCTCCTTCCACGGCGTCGCCGACGCCGGCGGCACCTTCAGGGGCGTGCTCCAGGTGGGCGTGGCCGATCTCGCCGGCCTCGCCGAGACCGCGCGGACGCTGGCCGAGCTGGCCGAGGCCGGCGGGTTCGGCCCGATGGGGGGCGCCGAGGTCGGCGACCTCCTCCTGGTCGGCCTGGTCCGCTCCGGCGTCCCGGTGCGCGCCTGCGACGCCGGGGCGCTGCACTGCGACCGGGTGGCCGAACAGGAGGCCGCCGACTCGGCCGTGCGGCGGCTGGAGGAGGTAGACGAGGACACCGCCCGGCTGGAGGCCGCGGTCAAGTCCGGCGACGGCTTCTTCACCACCCACTTCGTGAGCTCCTGGTCCACGCACCTGGTCAAGGCGGCGGCCGACCTGCGCCTGACGCCGAACGCGGTCACCGGGATCTCCGTCGGCCTGGCCCTGCTCGCCGCGGTCTGGTTCACCGCGGGCACCCGCGAGGGGCAGATCGCCGGGGCCCTCCTCCTCTACCTGTCGTTCGTGCTCGACTGCGTCGACGGCCAGCTCGCCCGCTACACCCGCGCGTTCTCCCCGCTCGGCGCGTGGCTGGACGCCACCTTCGACCGGGTCAAGGAGTACGCCGTCTACGTGGGCCTCGCCATCGGCTACGCGACGGGGCTGGACGACTCCCACGGCGGCCCGAACGGCATCTGGGCGCTGGCGGTCTCGGCGATGATCCTGCAGACGCTCCGTCACACGATCGACTTCTCCTACGCGGGGGCCCGCGCCGACGCCGACCGGCTGAGGCCGGCCCCCGCCGGGACGGCCGCGGAGCTGACCGTCCCGGCCGACGCGTCCATGCGGCCGGCGTCGCGGCCGGCGGCGCTGGAGCGCAAGACCGAGGTCGCCGACGGGATAGCCGCCGCCGAGCGATACCTGCGGGAGCGGCGGGGGCCCGCGGACGGCCGGGGGAACGTGGTCGTGAGGCTCTCGCGCCGCCTGGAGCGGAGCGCTCCCACCCGCTGGCTGAAGAAGATCATCGTGCTCCCCATCGGGGAGCGGATGGCGCTGATCGCGGTGACCGCCGCGGTGTTCAACGCCCGGGTGACCTTCGTCGCGCTGCTGGCCTGGGGCGGTGTCGCCGCCCTCTACACGCTCGCCGGCCGGGTCGGCAGGTCCCTCAGCCGATGACCGGACACATGGGCGCCGCGACCGGCGCGGTGCGAGGCGGATCGGGAGGCGAGGTCCGGCGGGCCTCGCGCGGAGCGAGCGAGGAGACGGGTGCGCCCATGGTTTCCGTCCACATGACACCGGTGCCGCACAGCACCGTGACGGCCTACCGGGACGACGGGGCGCTGTCGCGGGCGATGGGCACGCTGGTGGCCGGGCAGCTCCCGCCGCTGCCGCCCGCCCTCGTCGGGATGTTCGTGACCGGGGTGCTGCTGATGGTGGGCGTGGCCGGCACCGACGGGCTGGCGGTCTTCGCCCCGGCGGTGGCGCTGCTGCTGGCCGGTCCCGGCAGCTCCCACCCGCACGACGGCAGGCTCGACTGGCTGGTCCCGCCGATCCTGCGCCTGACCGAATACGGGTTCGTGGCCTCGGTCGGGTTCGCGCACGACGTGCCGCCGTGGCTGATCTTCCTGCTGCTCGGCGCGATGGCCTTCCACCACTACGACGTGGTCTACCGGGTGCGCCAGCGGGTCTACCCGCCGCCCTGGCTGGCCACCTCCGGTCTGGGCTGGGACGGCCGCATGCTGCTGATCGCGCTGGGCGCCCTCGCCGGGCAGGTCACGCTGGTCTTCGCGCTGCTCGCGCTATACCTGTGGGGGTTCTTCGGGTGGGAGAGCGTCACCTGCTGGGCGGTCGCGCCGCGCTCGGGGGTGGACGCCGACGATCTGGGCGCTCACGATTGAGAACGCCTGGCAAACCCCGGATTACACGATCAGGGCCTAAAGCCAACTAACCTTTGGGGCCAGGAGTGCCCGCCGAGGGGCTCACTTGGATGAGGAGTGCACGTTGCTGGGAATGGTGCTGGCCGCCGGGGCCGGACGACGCCTGCGGCCGTACACGGACACGCTGCCCAAGGCGCTGGTGCCGGTCGACGGCGAGACCACGATCATGGACATCTCGCTGCGGAACCTCGCGGCGGCGGACCTCCGTGACGTCGTGGTCGTCGTCGGCTACCAGGCGCAGGCCGTACACGAGCGGAAGGCCGAGCTGGAGCGGCGGCACGGTGTGAAGCTCACCCTCGTGCACAACGACAAGGCCGAGGAGTGGAACAACGCCTACTCCCTGTGGTGCGCGCGCGACTACTTCGACCAGGGCGTGCTGCTGGTCAACGGCGACACCGTGCACCCGGTCTCCGTGGAGCACACGCTGCTGTCCGCGCCGGCCACCAGCGACATCCTGCTCGCGGTCGACGACGTCAAGAAGCTCGCCGACGAGGAGATGAAGGTCACCCTCGACGGCGACGGCCACCTCAAGCTGATCACCAAGCTGATGGACCCGGCCGACGCCGCCGGCGAATACATCGGCGCGACGCTGATCCGCCCGGGCATCGGCGGGCGCCTCGCCGACGCCCTGCAGGCCACCTTCGAGCGCGACCCGCAGCTCTACTACGAGGACGGCTACCAGGAGCTGGTCGCCCGCGGTGAGAAGATCGCGGTCGCCCCGATCGGTGAGGTCTCGTGGGTCGAGGTCGACAACCACGACGACCTCGCGAAGGCGCGGGAGATCGCGTGCCGATACTAGCCAGGATGCTGCCCGCCCCGCTGACCATGGAGGTCCGGCGGGGCGCCGTCGCCCAGCTCGGCTCGCTGCTGGCCGACAGCCGGGTGGCGACCTCCGGGCGGGTGGCGGTGGCGGTGGGCGCGGGCCAGGGCGACCGGATCGCCTCGGTGATCGCCCCCTCGCTCGGCGAGGCCCAGGTCTTCCGGGTGGCCGACGGCTCGGTGGACGCGGCGGTCTCGCTCGGCGCCGACCTGCGCAAGGGCGCCTACGAGGCCCTTGTCGGGATCGGCGGCGGCAAGACCATCGACGCGACCAAATACGCCGCCTCGCTCGCCGGGATCCCGATGGTGGCGGTGGCGACCAACCTGTCGCACGACGGGATCTGCTCGCCGGTGGCGTCGCTGACGCACGACGGCGGCAAGGGCTCCTTCGGCGTGCCCATGCCGCTGGCCATCATGGTGGATCTCGACTTCGTCCACGACGCGCCCCCGTCGCTGGTCCGCTCGGGGGTCGGCGACGTGGTGAGCAACCTGTCGGCGATCGAGGACTGGCAGCTCGGCAACGCCGAGCGCGGCGAGCCGATCGACGGCGTGGCCTGCGCGATGGCCCGCACCGCGGCGGAGGCGGTGATCGGCAGGAGCGACTCGATCGAGTCCGACGCCTTCCTGACCGTGCTGGCCGAGGCGCTCATCCTCTCGGGGATGTCGATGGTGATCGCCGGGTCGTCCCGTCCCTCCAGTGGCGGAGACCATGAGATCCTTCATGCCGTGGATCAGCTTTTTCCCGGCACCTCCAACCACGGCGAGCTCGCCGGGGTAGGGGCCGCCTTCTGCTTCTTCCTCCGCGAGGACGCGCGGAGGCTGGACCAGGTCGTCGACTGCCTGCGCACGCATGAGCTGCCGGTCACCCCCGTCGACCTGGGCCTGAGCGCCGACCAGTTCACCCAGGCGGTCATGCTGGCGCCGTCGACCCGTCCGGGGCGCTACACGATCCTGGAGCACCTGCGCCTGTCGGAGCCGGAGATTCGGGAGCGGGTGGAGGACTATGTCCGGGCCGTCGGTCGCTGAGTTCCGTGCGGTGGCCCAGCCGCACTCGACCATGGACCGCAACAGCGGCGAGCACTGGGCCGGCGTGCTCTACATGCGCAAGCTGTCGATCTACGTCACCTGGTTCCTGGCCAAGACGCCGATCACGCCCAACCAGACCACCTGGCTGATGATCCTGTCCGGGCTGCTGGCCGGCGTGGTCCTCGCGCTGCCCGGTCTGGGGGCCGCGGTCGGGGCCGCCCTGCTGATCCAGCTCTACCTGCTGCTCGACTGCTCCGACGGCGAGCTGGCGCGGTGGACCAGGCGGACCTCCATCACCGGCGTCTACCTGGACCGGGTCGGCCACTACTTCGCCGAGGCCGCCCTGCTCATCGGGCTGGGCTTCCGGGCGTCGCAGACCCTCCCCGACTGGTACACCGTGATGGGCTTCGCCGCCGCGCTCGGCGCCATCCTGATCAAGGCGGAGACCGACCTGGTCGACGTGGCCCGCGCCAGGTCCGGCCTGGTCGCGGCCACCGAGAGCTCGGCCGAGCAGTTCCGGTCGCGGGGTCTGGGCCTGGCCCGCAAGGCCGCCGCCGCCCTGAAGTTCCACCGGCTCGTCCAGGCCGTCGAGCTGTCCCTCATCGTGGTCGTCGCCGCGGTGTGGGACCTGCTCAGCGGCGGCCTGGCCGCCACCCGGGTGCTCATGGTGGCCTGCGTCGTGGTCGCCGTGCTGCAGATGGCGCTGCACCTGGTCAGCATCCTGGCCTCCAGGCGGCTTTCATGAGGAACCGGACAGCGTCCCGGTACGTCGTAGGTGCGGACACCCCGCTGTTTGGTGGGTGTTCGCCGACGGTTCCGATACGCTTGCTTTCCGGTAAATCAGAAACGTCCAGTCACGCCATATGTGCCCGAACCAGCAGACTCGGTGATCATGAAAGTATGCTCCGCACGTGCTCTCGACGCGTCAGGGCGATGACCCGTTGAAGATCTCGTGCGTCATCCTCACCATGGGCAACCGGGTCCCCGAGCTGGCCCGGGCTGTCGAGTCCGCGCTGCACCAGACCGACGGCGACGTCGAGGTGGTCATCGTCGGCAACGGCGCGGACGTCCCCGAGCTGTCGGTCGGCGTGCCCCCCGGCTCGTCCGCCTCGATCAAGATCGTCCGGCTCAGCCACAACACCGGCATCCCGGCGGGCCGCAACCGCGGCGTCGAGGAGTGCTCGGGCGACGTGGTGCTCTTCCTGGACGACGACGGCTGGTACGGTGCGATGGACGTCGTCTCCCACCTGCGTGAGCGCTTCTCCACCGAGCACGACCTGGCCGTCGTCTCCTTCCGGGTGATGGATCCCGACGGCGGCACCGGCCAGCGCCGCCACGTCCCCCGCCTGCGCGCGGGGGACCCGGAGCGCTCCTCTCCGGTCACCACCTTCCTGGGCGGCGCCTGCGCCATCCGCCGCTCCGCCTTCCTCCAGGTCGGCGGCCTCCCCGAGCGTTTCTTCTACGCCCACGAGGAGACCGACCTGGCCTGGCGGCTGCTCGGCGAGGGCTACCGCATCGAATACGACGCCCAGACCGTCATGTACCACCCGCAGGTCCCGCCGACTCGGCACGCCGACTTCTACCGCCTCAACGCGCGCAACCGCGTCTGGCTGGCCCGTCGCAACCTCCCCTGGCCCCTGGCCGCGTTCTACCTCCTCAACTGGGTTGTCCTCACCCTGATCCGCGAGCGCTCCGGCACCGCCCTGCGCGCCTGGTTCAAGGGCTTCACCGAGGGTCTGCGCGAGCCCGCCGGTGAGCGCCGTCCCATGGGCTGGAAGACCGCCTGGCGGATGCTCCGCCTGGGCCGTCCGCCGATCGTCTGACCTCGGTACGGCCCGGCCGGGTGTGTCCCGGACCGGGCCGCTCGCCGGATCCGGTCGATCACGGGACCCAGTTGAAGGTGTCCGGGTCCGGTCCGACCCGCTCGTCGCGGTTCAGCCGCGAGATCTCGCCCATCTCGTCCTCGCCCAGCTCGAAGCCGAAGATGTCGAGGTTCTCCTCCATCCGGGCGCGGCGGACCGACTTCGGGAAGACGATGTCGCCGCGCTGGACGTGCCAGCGCAGCGTCACCTGGGCGGGCGTCCTGCCGTGCCGCTCGGCGATCCGCGTGATGGCCGGGTCGCCGAGCACCTTGCCCTGCGCGATCGGCGACCACGCCTCGGTGGCGATGCCGTGCTCGGCGTTGAAGGCCCGGACGTCGTCCTGGGTGAGATACGGGTGCGCCTCGATCTGGTTGACCGCGGGCACGGTCCCGGTCTCCTCCAGCAGCCTGCGCAGGTGGTGCGGCTGGAAGTTGGAGACGCCGACGGCCTTGGCGCGGCCGGAGCGGTGGATCTCCTCCATCGCCCTCCAGGTCTCGACGTAGTCGCCGATCTCGGGCAGCGGCCAGTGGATGAGGAACAGGTCCAGGTAGTCGGAGCCCAGATCCTCCAGCGACCGGTTGAACGCCTTCAGCACGTCGTCGTAGGCGTGGAAGCCGTTGCCCAGCTTGCTCGTGACGAAGACGTCGCCCCGGTCGAGGCCGGAGGCCCGGACCGCCGCGCCGACCTGCTTCTCGTTGCCGTACATCTCGGCGGTGTCGATGTGCCGGTAGCCGACGTCGAGCGCGGTGCGGACCGCCTCCTCCGTCTTGTCCGGCTCGATCTGGTAGGTCCCGAAGCCCAACTGCGGGATCTCGACGCCGTTGTCCAGCCTGATGTCGGGTATCTCGGTCATCCGATTCCCCCTTTATAGTCGTGGCCTTTTTAGCCCCTTGGGGGCCGGTACCCGGGCCGGCGCCGTTTAACAGACCCGCCCGACCACCCGGCGGGCCCGTCGGGCGGACCCGTCCGCGACCCCGCTCCGAGCCGCCCGCCCACCGGGAATGTCACCACCGGATCTCTCTTCCGGTCCTCGGCGGAGGCCGTACGGGACATGTCGCTAGAGTTCGGGTTCCGGCCCTTCCCGAACGGGTCCCCGGCCGGATCCGAACGATGGCTCCATCGGCGCCGCACGGCGCCGTGAAAGGGTTCCGGCGTGGACGTCTACACCCTCGGCGAGGCGTTCGCCGTCGTCACCAGCGGCCGGATCCGGCACGAGCACGAGGCCAGGCTGGACGTGGCCGGGGCGGAGTTCACCGTCGCGGTCGGGCTGGCCAGGCTCGGCCACACGGCCGCCTGGCTGGGCAAGGTGGGGGGCGACGAACTCGGCGTGCGGATCCTCACGGCGCTGCGCGGGGAGGGCGTCGACGTCGCGGACGCCCGGGTGGACGACGCCGCCCCGACCGCGATGCTCCTGAAGGAGTCCAGGCCGGGGCAGGCGGCCCGGGTCACCTACTACCGGACGGGGACCCGGCTCACGCAGGGGAACGTCCCCACCGACCGGATCGCGGCCTCCCGGATCCTGCACGTCAGCGGGATCACCGCCGCGCTGGACGCGCGCGACGCCATGCACGCCGCCATCCGGGCCGCGCGGATGGCGGGGGTCACCGTCTCGGTGGCCGTCAACTACCGCGACCAGCTCTGGCCGGATCTGCGGGAGGCCGAGGAGGTCCTCGGCGCGCTGGCCTGCTCGGCCGACGTGCTGTTCGTCCGGCAGAGCGAGCTGGACCTGGTCAAGCCGGCGCTCACCGGGGACCGGGAGGTCATCGTGATCCGGGGCACCCGGGGCACGAGCGTCCGGGTGAACGGCGTCCGCCACGACGCCCCGAGCCTGGCCGCGCCCGTGGTCGACCCCACCGGTTCGGCGGACGCCTTCGCCGCGGGCTACCTCAGCGCGCTGCTGGAGGGACTGCACCCCGCCGACCGGCTGCGCCGGGGCGCCCTGCTGACGGCTTTCGCGGTGTCCAGCACCAGCGAATGGCAGGGACTGCCCACCAGGGCCGAGCTGCCGATGCTGGAGCACGACGGCTGAGCGCCGCCGCCCGCCCGCCGGGACCGGCGCCCGGCGGTCCGACCGGGACCGGCGCCCGGCGGTCCGCCCGGGGGACGCGGAACCCGGCGGGCCGCGATCCGCGGTCCCCTCCCGCGGAGACCGGCCGCCTAGAGCTCCTTCGCCTCGCCGAAGGTCATGGTGAGGTGGGAGACCGTGCTGGTCATCAGGGCGCGTTTGGGCAGCCCGAGCTCGCTCAGCTCCTTGGCGACGGGGTGGTTGCCCAGGCGGATCAGCGCGCCCCCGGGACGCACGCGGACCCCCCGGGGGGTCATCGACCAGGGGATGCGGCGGGTGACGCCCTCCAGATGGCTGTAGGCGTCGGCGGGGGCCATCGTCCCGCCCGCGGGGACCGGGGCGCCGGGTCTGATCAGCAGGTCCAGCACCAGGCGGCCGTCCTTGCGCAGGATGCACCGCTTGTAGGGGGAGGTCAGGCGCAGGTCGATGTCGGCCAGCTCCTTGGGGAAGCCCCAGATGGTGCGGCCTGCCTCCAGGGTGAAGCCCTGGTCGACCGGGAGCCAGTGGACGAACGCCCCGGTGCCGGCGCTGCGCAGCTCGGCCAGCCCCGCGCGCAGCCCCCGGGGTGGCGTCGGGCCCCCGTCGGGGGGCCGGACCAGGAAGGCCACGCCGAACTCCCGGTAGGCGTCGAGGTCGCCGTCGGCGTAGTCGACGAACACCAGCGTGCACAGGGCCTTGCCGGGCAGCACCTCGGCGACGTCCAGCCTGGAGTAGGCGATCACGGCCCGGGCGGCGTCGGCCCGGACCAGATAGGAGGCGCTGCAGACCGTGGCGTCCCGGATCCGCACCGGCATGGCGATCTCGCGTCCCTGGATCAGATGGCGTGCCATGCCTCCAGTACACCAATCCCCGGCCCTCACGTCACCGGTGTGTGACCAATCCTCTGCCGGGTCCGTCTCCTGGTCCGTGACGGATCAACCCCCGACGCGGAGGCGGCCGTCGGCACCCGCATTGAGCAGCTCTACCGGGAGCACCGGCCGCTGGTCTGCGGTTACCTCCTGCGCCTACGCCGACTCCCTGGCCACGATCCCGTCGCTGCGCGAGCCGATCGAGGACCCCGCGTCGCGACGGTGCGGGTGGCCGACATCGCCTTCGGCCTGGAGCGGCCCCGGTGACCGCGCGGAGGGTCAGACCACGAGGGGACGGTGGTGGGCGCGCGCGGGGGCGGCGCTCGCCGTCGCCCACCCCTCCAGCAGCCCCACGAACTCGCCCGCCTGGTCGGGCCAGTGGTAGCGGCGCAGCGCCTCCGCATGACCGCGCGCGCCCATCGCCGCTGCCCCCTCGGGGTCCTCCCGCAGCGCCAGTACGGCGCGCAGCGCCGCGTCCACGTCCCCGAAGGGCGTGACGACGCCGCAGTCGGCCCGCTCGACCAGCGAGGAGGCGGCCGGCAGCGGCGTGGTGATCACCGGGAGCCCGCGGGACATGTACTCGACGACCTTGGTCGGCATCGACCGCCGGTAGTTGGGCACGTCGTGCAGGAGCGACAGCCCGGCGATCGCCCCCTCGGCCATCCGCAGCGCGTGCTGGTTGGGCACGTATCCGTACCAGTCGAGCAGGCCGTCTCGCTGCGCGTCCCGCAGCAGCGGCCTGATCTCGGCGTCGGCGGCGCCCACCAGGTCCGTCCTGATCCCGTGCGGGTGCAGCCGCCGGGCCAGCTCGATCAGCTCCACCGCGCCCCTGGCCCGGGACAGGTGGCCCACGTAGACCACCCGGTTCCGGCCGGGCGGCGCGGGCGGCCGCGGGGGCACGTAGGTGGTGTTGGGCACCACCGGGTGGGGGCGGGAGAAGCGCTCCCGGTAGGACTCCTCGGCCAGGATGAGGTGCAGGCGCTTCTCCGCGCGGGCCTCGACCCGGCGGATCAGCGGCGGCAGGGTCCGGCGCAGGTGCTCGGGGAGGTAGGGCTTGCTCTCCAGCGCGGCGGCGGTGTCCTCGTGGACGTCCCAGACCGTGACGGGGCGGCTCCTTGGCAGCCGGAACAGCAGCTCGATGTCATGGACGACCAGCAGGTCGGCCCCCTCGACGCCGCGCTTGAGGGCCCCGCGGGCGGCCTTGAGGGCGCGTCCGCGCCGGCGGCCCACCGCGCGGGGGACGTCGATCGCCCGGACCCGGGGGTCGGGGGTGACGTTGCAGTCGGTGAAGGGCGCGACATAGGTGATCTCGTGCCCCGCGTCGAGGAGCGCCCGGATCTGCCGATGCATGATCCGGGCGTCTTCGGGGCGATGAACGATAGTCCCGACACATACCCGCATATCCCGATGCTGAGTGCCGGTTCCGTCATCACCGGATGTGTTGAGTTAATTACCGGGTAACTGCCGCTGAACTCTCCCTGCCGGCGGCCTCCGGCGCGGTGCCGGCGGGCTCCGGCGACCTGGCGGGGGAGGCCGCCGACGGCCGGCGGTAGAGCCAGACCAGGCGGGGTTCGAGCAGCCACTTGAAGAGTTTGCGGGTCTCCGGCAGGGACAGCACGATGGCCAGCGCCAGCGAGCTCGACGCGATCGCCATCACCCCCAGCGGGCCGTACAGCCAGGGGAAGCTCAGCCACCCCTGGTCCTTGGCGATGAGCACCACGACGCCGTGGAGCAGATAGGCGTAGAGCGTGCGGGTGCCGAGGTCGGAGAACCAGGTCTCCCGCCGCGGCACCACCGCCAGCAGCGCGACCGACATGGCCAGCGCCGCGACCAGCAGCGCGCCGCGCACGCCGAGCCCGATCCACCAGCTCATGTCCATGGACTTGAAGCTGTAGCGGAAGTAGATCGGCTTGAGGTTGACGTGCGGGGCGATGAAGATCGCCACCGCGGCGCCCCCGGCCAGCGTGAGCCCGCCCAGGATCCTGACCCACACCGGCTTGAGCAGGTCGAAGTGCTCGGGCTTGAGCACCAGGCCGAGCACGTAGAAGGGGAGCAGGCCGAAGAAGCGGTCGATGCTGAAGTCGCCGGAGATCTCCGAGAAGCCGGCGACCATGTAGATGATCACCGCGACCAGCAGCGGCTGCCGCATCCGGTTCCAGATGGGCGTGGAGATCCGCCAGAGCACCAGCGCCAGCAGGTACCAGTTCAGCCAGGCCGGGTCGATGATCGTCAGGGTCCACTTCTGGCCCAGCCCGAAGCGGAGCAGCGCGTAGCCGATCTCCACGACCACGTACGGCACCAGCATGGTGTCGACCAGCTTGTTGATCTTGGCGTTGGAGTTCCAGAAGTTCCGGCCGAGATAACCGCTGATCAGCACGAACGCCGGCATGTGGAAGGTGTAGATGAACAGGTAGGCCGACTTGGCCGAGTGCGTGGCCAGGGTGGGCACCAGCGAGTGCCCGGTCACCACCAGGGCGATCAGGACGAACTTCACGTTGTCGAGATACGGCTCGCGCTTCTTCCTGGCGGGCGGAGCGGCGGGCTCCTCCTCCGGGCGCGGCTCCTGCTCCTGCTCCTCCGGCCCTGCGGACCGGTCCCAGGGGGAGGGGGCGGCCCCGCGGCTGGAGTTCTCCCAGTAGGAGAACGGCCGCTCGGCGGCGGCCGGCGCGTCCTGCGGCTGCGGCCGGTGGGGGGCCGCCGGGGCCCGGACGGTGTCGTGCTCCGACGACCACGCGGGATCCAGCGGGTCCAGAAGGTTGCCGGCGGGCGCGGTGGCGGGCGTGATGTCCAGCGGGCTCCTGCGGGCGGGCGTCCGCGCGTCCGGGTACGGTGTCCGCGTCTCCCGGGCGGAGGGACGGCGGGCGTCGTCGGATGATCCCCATCCCTGCGGAGCGGAGCCCTGCCGGGTGTCTCCCCGCGATCCCCATGACTCCGGAGGGGAGGACGGGTGGAGGTCCTCGGACGGGCGGAGGTCCTCGGATGATCCCCATCCCTGCGGAGCGGGGCCCTGCCGGGTGTCCTCCCGCGATCCCCGCGGCTGCGGCGGGGAGGACGGCGGGGTCTCCCGCTGCGGGGTCCGTCCCCGCGGCCCGGAGGACGCCCGGGCGTCCCGGCGGGAGGTCGGCTCCTGCTCGCCGGGGGGCGTCTGGGTGTCCCAGTTCGCCCATGCGTCCTCGGAGGGGGTGGGCGGCTCCTGGTAGGCCGGGTAGCCCCAGGCGGTGACCTCGCCGGCCCCCTCGTCCCAGCCCTGCTCCTCGCGATGACCGTCGCGGGTGGACGGGGCGGGACCGAGGTCCGGGGGCTCGGGCCAGGAGGCCCGGGAGGCCGGAGACGGCTGCGCGTGCTCGGGCATCGGCCACGAGGCGGAGGTCCGGCCCTGTCCGCCGGACCCGCCGGTGCCGGCGTCGGGGGCGCCGTCGTCACGGGGGGCCGGCATGTGGAAGGGAGATCGGGTGTCGCTCACGGGGAAAACGCTCAGCTATCTGTCGGAGACTGGGAGGTGGTCGGACACACTGGTTAAGACGCCCGGGGACCGCCGGAGGATGCGGCCGAATGGGCTCCGGCTCGCCGACCCGACCACCCTAAACCGAGCGCGTGGGGTCTGTCGCACGAGCGCCGGGGGGCGGCGGGGGTTCCCGGTGAATCGTGATCTTCCGGAGGCCGCCCGTCCGCGCCGCCCGCCGTACGGCCGATGGCGCGCCGTACGGCCCGCGGTGTCCGCGGTGTCCTCCGTACGGCCCGCGGTGTCCGTGGGGTCCTCCGTACGGCCCGCGCCGCTCATGGCGCGTGCCGTGCGGTCCGTGCCGCCCAGGGGGCGTGCCGTACGGCCTGAGGTGGCCGTCGCGCCCGCGCCGCCCGCCGTACGGCCCGCGCCGTCCGGCGGGCCGCCGGGGGCGGGGCCTACTGGCAAGGGTTGGTCTTGCTGTCGACGACGGAGTCCTTGAGGGAGTCGGGGATCTTGGTGGGGACCCGGACGCCCTTCCAGTCGGTGCCGATGATCAGCTGGACGACCGGGCCGGTGGGCAGCGGGGTGGCCGGGATGGTCGCGGCGTAGTTCTCCATGCTGGCGGGCTTCACCTTGCCCGCCACGGGGGTGAGCTTGTCGCCGGAGAGCCTGGCGGCCAGCGCGTCGGCGTAGGAGGCGCCCTCGGCGTCCCGCTTGCCGTAGCGCAGCACGGTGGTGGGCACGTCGCCGGTGGCCGGGCGGGCGTTGCCGACCTGGGTCACCCGGAAGCCCTGGTCGGCCAGCTTGGCGGCCACCTCCTTGGCCAGGCCGTACGTGCCGGTGCCGTTGAAGACCTGGACCTGGACCTGCTCGTGCTTGACGGCCGGTTTCGCGGAGGCGTTGGGGACCGGGCTCTTGGTCACCTCGGTGTCGCTGCGGATCGCGTCGAACAGCTCGGTGGCGGCGGGCTGCCGCCAGACGACCCGGTTCTTGTCGGCGGGGTCCGGCATCCACGGCACGGTGATGGCCTTCAGGCCGGAGGAGGTGAGGGACTTCGCGCTCTGGGCGATCTCCAGCAGGCGCCCGGTGTCGAGGTTGCTGTCCATCGTCACCGACGAGGCGGCGGCCTTCAGGAAGTTGTTCAGCTTGCCGAGGTCGGTCAGCAGGTCGGAGCTGGTGGCCTTCTTCATCACCTGCTGGAGGAAGACCTGCTGGCGCTTGATCCGGCTGAGGTCGCTGCCGTCGCCGAGCGCGTAGCGGGCGCGGACGTAGGCGAGGGCGGTCTTGCCCATCACGTTGTGCTTGCCCTTGGTCAGCTCCAGCTTGGCCTTCTTGTCCATCACGTCCTCGGGCAGGCAGATCTCGATGCCGCCCAGCGCGTCGACGATGTTGGTGAAGCCGGCGAAGTCGACCTTGACGAAGTGGTCGACGTGGATCTGGGTCAGCGCCTCGATCGTCTTCCACGTGCAGACGATGCCGCCGTCGTTGAAGGCCGAGTTGATCTGCTTGAGGCCGGCGGGAATGGCCGCCTTCGTCACGGGGTTCTCGCAGGCGGGCACCTGGACCATGGAGTCGCGGGGGAAGCTGACCAGGGTGGCCTTGTCACGGTTGGGGGAGATGTGGAGCAGGATGATCGTGTCGGTCCGCTCGCCCTGGCCCTGCATGTGCTGGCCGTATCTCTTGTTCCCGGCGCCGTCGCGGGTGTCGGAGCCCACGACGAGCACGTTGAGCGCCCCGGTCTCCGGGGGGCGGTTGGCGCCGAGCTTGTCCACGACGCTCTCGCGGGTGATGCTGTCGTCGAGGTCGCGGTAGAACTTGTAGCCGCCGAGGGTGCCGGCCACCAGGACGCCGGTCATCGCGATGCTGACCCAGCCGCCCACGCCCAGCCGTCCGGCCTTGCGGCGCGGGTCGCGGGGCGGTCCGGCGTAGTCGCTCGGGGGCTCGGGGGGCGGGCCGCCGTCCCCGCCCGCGCGGCGGGAGCCCCGGCGGCCGTGGCCGGCCGGCTCGGCCCGGCGGTCCTTCACGGAGACGTGCCGATGGTCGCTCATGCGATCTCCTCGCCTGGCGGCAACGCCCGGTGCTGCTTCAGCTCGCTCATTGCGCCCAAAGGGTAGGTCATGAGGTGAGTGCCGGGCGCCATGATGACGTGAACTTGGTCATGACCGCCCCTTGCCGCTCCCGTGGTGATCCGGGCGCCCAGCATACTCAAATACGGACATTTCTTGGAATGTTATGGAAAGAAGGTTTGCCCGCCACAAAAGCCGCTGCCAGACACGCTGCCGGTACGGCGGGCAGCACGTAGCGGTAGTCGAATTCCGCGACCGCCGGGGGCATGACGAGCAGCACCACCGCCGTCGTCCACGGCAGCACCCACAGCGTGGAGTCCGGGCGCAGGCGCCGCACGGCCGCCGCCACCGGGGGGATCAGCAGGATCACCAGCACCGCCGCGCCGGGCAGCCGGACGACGTCCTGGTAGGCCCGCATCCAGCCCGCGTAGGGCTCGACGATCCGGGTGGCGATCGGCCCCCGCTCGTAGTCGCGCTCGGCGCGCTCGGCGCCCACCGTGGCCGGGTAGCGGCCCGGGGGCGCCGGCGGCGCCGCCGGGAACTCGTAGTAGTCGTAGACCTCCTGGTCCGGGTAGACCGGACGGCCCAGGGTGAAGGAGCGGGCCAGCTCGGAGGCGACCGAGCCGAGATAGCCCAGCGGCTGGCTGCGGATGGCCAGTGAGGCGAACCGGCCGGCCAGGGCGTCGTTCTCCTCGGTGAAGGTGATGCCGGGCAGCTTGACCAGCGGCGAGTCGGGGCTCCAGACGTATTCCTGCGCGGGGGGCCGCCGGGCGGGCGGGCGGGGGTCGCAGAGCACGGCCAGGTCCGCGGGCGGCCTCATCACCGCGCAGTCGGCGAAGGTCATCGTCTTGGCGTAGAGGAAGACGCCGTTGGCGCCCACGATCCCGATCCGGCCGTGGGTCGCGTGGAACCAGGCCCCGTAGCCCAGGATCGGCAGGGCCGCGGCCGCCAGCATCACCCCGGCCGTCAGCACCCGCCCCCGCGCCCGGTAGATCAGCCAGCCCGCGAAGATCACGACCAGCGGCAGCCCGACGGTCCTGGTCAGCGTCGCCGCCGCGACCAGCAGCCCGATCCCGCACGCCGTACGCCACCCGGCGGTCCGGGACAGGGCCAGGCAGATCGCCGACATCACCAGCGCGGCGAACAGGGTGTCGGAGACCAGCAGGTGCTCCAGTTCGATCTGGTAGGCGTCCAGTAGGGAAGGGGCGGACGCGAGCACCGCGGCCCAGCCGGGGGCGCCCAGCCGCCGGGCGGTGAGATAGACGAGCACGCCGACCAGCAGCCCCAGCAGATGCTGGACCAGCGCGACGGAGGCGAAGCTGTGAAACGGTTCGAGCAGCCGCAGGAACATCGAGTATCCGGCCGGGCGGACCAGGTCGGGCCGGGGCTTCAGCGCGGTCACCACATATGTGTAGGAGTCGGGGAACCAGATCGCGGGCCGGTATCCCAGCATGGTGACCGCCCGCAGGACGGCGCCGAGACCCAGCACCCCCAGGAACCACCGGTGCCCCCGAGCCCAGCCGACCACTCCCCGCCCCCTTCGCGCGCTGCGCGTACGCTACCGGCTTTCAGCGGCCCGCCGCGCGCACCCATCGCCGCAGCCGGAGGCTGCCACTACGCTCGGGACCAGCTATGAGGATCACCTGGTTGGATCGCACGCGCAGGCCCTCGGCGGGCAGGGTGCTCGCCGTGGTCTCGGCCGCGCCCGCGCTCGTGCTGGCGGGCTGGCTGCTGGCCGGGCTGTCGCTGCTGCTGTTCGGCTGGTTCCGGCCGATCGCCGCCCTGCCGCTGGGCCTGGTGATCGCCGCCCTGCTGTGCCGCTACGGCCTGCGCCGCCTGCCCGAGACCGTCGAGGCGACCGCCTGGCAGACCGCCGGGGTCATCGCCGTGGCCCTGGCCTCGGGGGTCTTCAACGGGCTGTTCCACAGCGAGCAGCTCATCGTCCGCCGCGACCCCGCCACCTACGCCCAGTACGCCGTCTGGCTGGCCGGTCACGGCTCGCTGCCCGCCCCCCACCAGCAGGCGGCCTTCGGCGGACCGGACCAGGCGCTCCGCTTCGACAGCCCGGGCTTCTACCCCTCCGGCGGCGCGGTCGTGCCGCAGTTCATGCCGGGGGCGCCGCTGATCGACGCGCTGGGCCACTGGCTGGGCGGCCTACCTGGGCTCCTGCTGACGGCGCCGCTGCTGGGCGCGCTGGCGGTGCTCGTGCTGGCGGGAGTCGTCGCCCGGCTGGTCGGCGCCCGCTGGGCCCCGCTGGCCGCGCTGGTGTTCGCGGTCAGCCTGCCGATCCTCTACACCTCGCGCACCACCTTCAGCGAGATCCCCTCCCTGATCCTGCTCTTCGGCGGCCTCGCCCTGCTGCACGACGCCCAGGTCAGGCTCCGCTCCGGCATCACGGGCCTGGGCTACCTGCCGTCCCTGCCCTCCGACGAGCAGCCGGGGCGGATCCGCCGGGCCCAGTCCGACGGCGCCGTGATCGGGGCGGAGCTGGCCGGCCTGGTCTTCGGGCTGGCCGTCCTGGTCAGGATCGACGGACTGCGCGACGTGCTGCCCGTGCTCGCCTACGCCGGGCTGCTGATCGCCCTGCGGCGGGCGGGCGTCCGCGACGAGGGGCGGCTCGGCGTGCCGCTGCTGTTCGGGCTGGCGGCCGGGGCCGGGACGGGGGTCGCGGCCGGATACATCCTGTCCAGGCCCTACCTGGACTACCTGTCCGGCTCCTTCGAGCCGCTGCTGGCCATCTGCGGAGCGGTGCTGGCCCTCACCCTGGTCGTCGCGCTGCTGGCGCCGCGGCTGGCGGCCCTCCTGCGCCGGGCGGCGGGGATCCGCCGGCTGCCCGAGTTCGCCGGCGCCCTGGTGGCGCTGGTCATGACGGCCTTCGCGGCCCGGCCGTGGCTGCAGACCGTGATCCGGCAGCCGGCCACGCCGGAGGACCGGCTGAACTACGAGTTCATCGAGCGGACCCAGCTGGCCAACGGGCTGCCGGCCGACGGCGCCCGGCTCTACTACGAGGAGTCGCTTTACTGGGTGATCTGGTACGTCGGGGTGCCCGTGGTGGTGCTGGCGACGCTGGCCGGGGCGGTGCTCACGCGCCGGATGGCCAGGGGGCGGGGGTTCGGCTGGCTGCTGCCGCTGGCCGTCGTCGGCTGGACCACGGTCACCACGCTCTACCGGCCGGGCATCACCCCCGACCACCCGTGGGCCGCCCGGCGGCTGGTCCCCGTCGTCATCCCCGGCCTCGTCCTGCTGGCGGTCTGGGGGTTGCGCTGGGTGCGGGACAAGGCCCGCAGGATGGGATACGGCCAGGCCGTGCAGCGGGGCCTGGCCACCGGTGGCGCGGTGCTCCTGCTCGTCCCCCCGGCGATCACCTCCATCGGGACGGCCTTCACCCCCGTCGAGCGCGGCGAGCGCGCGGCGGTCGAGGCGATGTGCGCGGCCCTGCCGGAACGGGCCTCGGTGCTGATCGTGGAGCGGGTCACCGGCGACCGCCTCACCCAGGTCGTCCGGGGCACCTGCGGCGTGCCCACCGCCCGGGTCGCCTTCCCGGTGGGCGCCGACATCCCCGTCAGGTCCGACGTCGAGCGCCTGGTCGGCCGGGTCCGCGCCGCCGGCCGCGTCCCCGTCCTGCTCGCCGCCAAGCGGGAGCAGCTCCTCCCGTACGGCGAGGCGGTCCAGGTGCTGAAGCTCGCCGTCCGCCAGGACGAGAGATCGCTGACCGGCCCCCCGGACGGCACCTGGTCGCTGTCCATGAACGTCTGGATGGCCGTCGCCTAGGCCGGTCGTCCCCGTGGGCGCCGGGCCGGCGCGGAGGGGGCCGGTCTGGCTTGGTAGGGAATGCCCGGCTATGCGGGGGTGGGAGCGCGCGGAGCGGGCCACCGAGCCATGACGGACGCCTGCTTCCTGGCCGCTTTCCCCCCGGTGCGGGCCACGTGGAGGGCATGATTGCCACATGAGTCAGCAGTTGCACAGCAAGCCCACGGTAGCCGTCCGTGACCTCGCCCATAAGACCAGTCAGGTTCTCGCGCGGGTCAAGGCGGGAGAGACGCTGACCGTCACCCAGAACGGTGAGCCCGTCGCCATGGTCGTGCCGTTCCGGCAGCCGGAGCCGGCCGTGCCCGCCGGGGGGCACGCGACGGGCGAGGATCCCGTGTGAGCCTCCCCCGCTGAGGGGGCGCGACGGACCGGCCGGGCCGGGGGGCGGGCGCGGAGCGCCCGGGGGCCCGGCCGGGCGCGCCCGAGGTGGCACGCGGCCGTCCGGACGGGGCGACGCGCCGGGGCGCGCGGCCGTCCGGACGGGCGAGCGTGACCGTCCGGACGGGGTGATGTGCGTCCGGCTCCCAGCGGGGCAGAGTATCCTCGCCCGACGTGAGCACGCCCGAGACCTCCGAGAGTGGACCAGCTGTGGACGCAACGCCGTACGTCACGATCGTTCTGCCCTGTTACAACGAGCAGGACCATGTCATCGACGAGGTCGAGCGCATCTGCGGGGCCATGGACCGCAGCGGCTACACCTACGAGCTCGTGGCCGTGGACGACTGCTCCAGCGACCAGACGCTGGCCAGGCTGCAGGAGGCCGCGCCGCGCTTCCCCAACATGCGGATCCGGGCCTTCCACCGCAACGGCGGGTCGGGCACGGTGCGCCGGATCGGCAGCCAGGAGGCGCGCGGCGAGATCGTCGTGTGGACCGACGCCGACATGACCTACCCGAACGAGCGCATCCCCGAGCTCGTCGAGATCCTGGACAAGGACCACACGATCGACCAGGTCGTGGGCGCGCGGACCACCGAGGAGGGCTCGCACAAGTTCCTGCGGGTGCCGGCGAAGTGGTTCATCCGCAAGGTGGCCGAGCGGCTGGCGGGCCAGAAGATCCCCGACCTCAACAGCGGACTGCGGGCCTTCCGCAAGTCGGTCGCCCGGCCGTATCTACGGCTGCTGCCGCCCGGATTCTCCTGCGTCACCACGATCACGCTGTCGTTCCTGTCCAACCAGCACGACGTCTACTACCTGCCGATCGAATACAGCAAGCGGGCGGGTAAGTCGAAGTTCAGCTTCGTCTCCGACGCCTACCGCTACATCCTGCAGGTGCTGCGGATGGTCATGTACTTCAACCCGCTCAAGGTGCTCATGCCGCCCGCGCTCTGGCTGGTCGGCATCGGCCTGGTCAAGGGCGTCGTCGACATGATCCGCTACGGCTTCTACCTGACCAGCAACACCATCGTGATCTTCCTGTCCGGGCTGCTCATCGGCTCGCTGGCGCTGCTGGCCGACCTCATCGTGCGCTCCAGGAGCGAGTAGATGCGGATCGCGATCGTCGGGCCGACCCACCCCTACAAGGGCGGCGGGGCCGCGCACACCACCGAGCTGGCGCACCGCCTGCGGGCCGCCGGGCACGAGGTGGTGATCGAGTCGTGGAAGGCCCAGTACCCCTCCTTCCTCTATCCGGGGCAGCAGACCGTGGACACCCCCGCGGGCGCGCCCTACCCCGACGTCCGCCGTGACCTCGACTGGCGCCGCCCGGACGGCTGGGTCCGCTGCGGACGCCGGCTGGCGGAGGCCGACCTGGTGATCCTCGCCGTGCTCAGCCCCGTGCAGGTCCCGCCCTACCTGGGCATCCTGTACGGCCTGGGCCGCCGGACCCGGACCGTCGCGCTCTGCCACAACGTCCTGCCCCACGAGCGCAAGCCCTACGACGTCCCGCTGATGAGGGCGCTGCTGCGCCGGGTGGACGGGGTGCTCGTCCACTCCGAGCAGCAGGCCGCGCCGGCCCGCGAGCTCGGTCCCGCCCCGGTGACGGTGGCCGAGATGGCGCCGCACCTGCCGGCCGGGCTCCAGGAGCACCCCCATGTCGAGGGCGTGACCAACAGGCTGCTGTTCTTCGGCCTGGTCCGCCCGTACAAGGGGCTCGACCTGCTGATCCGCGCGCTGCCCGAGGGCGTCTCGCTCCGGGTCGCGGGGGAGTTCTGGGGCTGCCTGGAGCAGACGGAGGCGCTGGTCACCGAGCTCGGCCTGACCGCCAGGGTGGAGCTGCGGCCGGGTTACGTGGCCGACGGGGACGTGCCGGGGCTGTTCGCCGACGTCGACGCGCTCGTCCTGCCCTACCGGAGCGGTACGGCCAGCCAGCAGGTGTGGTTCGGGCACGAGCACGGGGTGCCGGTGATCGCCACCCGGGTGGGGACGCTCGGTGACCACGTGACCGACGGCGTCGACGGGCTGCTCGTCGAGCCCGGGTCGGTGGAGGCGCTCCGCGCGGCGCTGACCGCCTTCTACCGGCCGGGCGAGCCCGAGCGGCTGCGCGCCGGGGTCAAGGCCGTCGACCCCGAGCCCTACTGGGCGACGTATGTGGACGCCCTGGTCTCGGCGGGGGCCTGAGCGCCGCGACCGAGCAGCCAGCCGATCCCGGCCCAGGCCACGTCGGTGAAGGTGAAGGCCAGCCGGGAGATCAGGGCGACGACCCCGGCGGTGATCACGGCCGCGGTGGCGCCGTGCGTGTCGATCGCCGGCGCGATGACCGCGACCATCGCGGCCTCGCGCACGCCCACCCCGGCCGGGACGACCGCGATCAGCAGGCCGGTCGCCCAGGCGAAGGCGTAGGCCCCGGCGCCGAGCGGGTAGAGCGAGAAGTCGCCGGTCAGGTCGCCGAGGATGAGCCAGGTGTGCAGGCCGTAGACCAGCCAGCCCAGGACGGTCCAGGCGACGGCGGCCAGCAGGGCGCGGCCGGGCAGCACCCGCTCGACGGGGTCCCTGCGGGCGATCCGCAGCGCCAGGTTCAGGCCCCAGGTGAGGACCCTCGGGTGCAGGCACAGGACGATCACCGGGATGACCAGGGCGAGATACCACGCCCGCTCGGCCACCGAGCGGGCGGTGAACGGCAGCGTGGCGGCGGCCAGGCCGACCGCGCAGCCCAGCGAGATCACCAGGGCCAGGGAGGTGGCGCTGAAGGTGCGCCGGGGCGGGCAGCCGTGGTCGCGGCCCAGCTCCATCATCGCGGCGTAGGCCCAGACCGATCCCGGGACGTATTTGCCGAGCTGGCCGACGAACAGCACGCGCGCGGCCACGCGCGGCGACAGCGCGGAGCCCAGCCCGGCGACCACGCTGCGCCAGGCCAGGAGCATGCATCCCGCTCCGGCCATCACCGCCGCGCAGGACCCGGCCACCGACCACCAGGACAGCCGGGCGAGCGCTTCGAGCGTGCCCTGCCAGTTGCGGGACAGGCCGTAGCCGACGAAGGCCAGCGCGACCAGGGCGAGCAGGACCCGGAGGAGGCGGCTTGACCGCAGTCGGCTGAGCACCCGCCAAGGGTATGACGTGGACCTTACCCGGCGGTAGGGTCTCGGCCCGCCGGTACTCTTGGGCGGCGTGGCGGAGCTGGGCCGCGTGATGGAGCGAGGAGCGGTGGGCGGGCGATGAGCGGGAAACGGCAGGCGCAGCTGGCGTACTCCGAGTTCCAGGCGGCGATGCTGGACGAGGAGAAGCGCCGCCGCAAGGCGGCGAAGATCGTGGCGGTGCTCGGCCACTTCCTCGGCCGTGACAAGGACGTCCTGCACGGCCTGACGGTCGCCGACATCGGCTGCTCGGCGGGGTTCATCGCCGACGAGCTCGCCGGCGCGGGCGCGAGCCGCACCTTCGGCGTCGACATCGACGTGCCCGGCCTGCGCAAGGCGGCCGAGCGCTTCGGCGAGCGGGTCGAGTTCGTCTGCGCCGACGGCACCGCGCTGCCCTTCCCCGACGGCTCCATCGACGTGCTGGTCTTCAACCACATCTACGAGCACGTGGTGGACCCCGACGCGATCATGGCCGAGATGCGCCGGGTGCTCGCCGACGACGGCGTGCTCTACCTGGGGCTGGGCAACCGGCTCGGGGTGATGGAGCCGCACTACAAGCTGCCGTTCCTGTCCTACCTGCCGCCCGCGCTGGCCGACCGCTACGTCCGGCTGTCGGGCCGGGCCGACAGCTACTACGAGCGCTACCGCACCCGCCGCGGCCTGCGGAAGATGGTGCGCGGCCTGCGGGTGTGGGACTACACCTTCCCGGTGCTGGCCACCCCGGCGGCCTTCGCCGGCGCCGAGCTGTTCCCCGGCGTGGTCGGCCGCGTGGCCGGGGGCGTGCTGGCCCGGCTGCCCCGCTCCGTCCTGCGGGGGCTGCTGCCGGTCGTGCCGACCTACCTGTGGGTGGCCACCAAGAGCACCCGCCGCCCGGCTGGGGCGTCCCTGCCCCAGCCGCCCGACCCGGTCCGCCCCCTGTGAAACGCCTGGTCCGCGCCGCCTTCCTGCTCGTGGCGCTGGGGTTCGGCGCGTGGGTGGTGGCGAGGCAGTGGGAGGAGATCCTGGCCGGGTTCGCCCGGCTGTCCTGGCAGGCGCTCGCGCTGTCGCTGGTCGCCGTGGTCGCGGCGCTGTGCGGCGGGATGATGACCTGGCGGGCGCTGCTGGCCGACCTCGGCTCGCCGCTGCCGTTCCGCCCGGCGGCGAAGGTCTTCTTCGTCGGCCAGCTGGGGAAATACATCCCCGGTTCCATCTGGCCGATGCTCGCCCAGATGGAGATGGGCCGCGAGCTGGGGGTGCCCAGGTCGCGGAGCGCTGCGGCCTTCTTCCTGACGATGCCGGTGCAGCTCGGCAGCGGGCTGGTGATCTCGGGGGTGACGCTGCCGGCCGCCCTGCCGGGGGCGGCCGCGCCGTACGCCTGGGCGTTCCTGCTGATCCCGGTGCTCGCGGTGGTGTTCGAGCCGCGGGTGATCAACGCGGTCCTCGGGTTCGGGCTGCGGAAGCTGAAGCGCGAGCCGTTGGAGCGCCCGCTCTCCCGCCGGGGCATGCTCACCGCGCTGGGCTGGGCGATGCTCGGCTGGACCGCCTACGGCCTGCACCTGGCGGCGGTCGTCCACGACTTCGGGCCCTCGGGTGTCTCGGTGGCGGTGTTCTCCATCGGGGCGTTCGCGCTGTCCTGGTGCCTGGGGATCATGACGTTCGTGGTCCCCGCCGGAGCCGGGGTGCGGGAGGTGGCCATGGTCGCCGTGCTGGCGCCCGTCCTGAACCAGGGATCGGCGATCGCCGTGGCGCTCTGCTCCAGGATCGTCATCATCGCCGGCGATCTCGTCTGCGCCGGCGCCGCGGGTCTGTCGGCGCGCCGCGCCGCCGATCCCCGGCGGGATCCCGACCCGGGAAAAGCCGTGTGATTTACCCCACGATTTCGGAGGCGGTGGCAATAGAGTGAACGGGAGAAGAGGGACGACCGTCCCGCGTGGATCTTGAGGGGAGCGATCCTTCTTGACGCCCCGAGTGCTCGTCGACGCGGCCGCCGTTCCGGCCGATCGCGGTGCGTTGATCAGATATGTCGACGGCCTCGTCGCCGCGCTGGACAGGGCCGGCGCCGACCTGGCGGTCGTCTGCCAGCGGGCCGAGGCCGGCCGTTACGCCGCGCTCGCGCCCTCCGCCCGGATCCTGTCCGGTCCCCTCGGCATCACCAACCGGGCGGCCCGGCTCGCCTGGGAGCAGACCGGGCTCCCGGTCCTGGCCCAGCAGGCCGGCGCCCAGGTGATCCACGCCCCCTATTACTCGATGCCGCTGCGCTCGGGCCTGCCGACCGTGGTGACCGTGCACGACGTCACCTGGTTCACCGAGCCCGCGCCGCACGGCGCGGTCAAGGCGTCCTTCTTCCGCTCGGCGACCCGCACGGCCGTCCGGCACGCCTCCCGGGTGGTCGTGCCCTCCAAGGCGACCAGGGACGAGCTGATCCGGGTGCTCGCCGCCGACCCCACCCGGATCGACGTCGCCTACCACGGCGTGGACCCGGCGCTGTTCCACCGGCCCTCCGAGCGGGAGGTCAGGCACGCCGCCGACCGGCTCGGCCTGCACGGCACCCCCTACGTCGCCTTCCTCGGCCCGCTGGACCCGCGCAAGAACGTCCCCAACCTGATCCGCGGCTTCGTCCGGGCCGTCGAGGACCTCCCCGACCCGCCCGCCCTGGTGCTGGCCGGGGGCCTGCGCGACGCCGAGGTGGACGCCGCGGTCGAGGAGGTCCCCTCCCGGGTGAGGGTGCTGCGCCCGGGCTATCTGGCCTTCACCGACCTGTCGGGGTTCCTCGGCGGCGCGCTCGTGGCGGCCTTCCCCTCGCGCGGCGAGGGTTTCGGGCTCCCGGTGCTGGAGGCGATGGCCTGCGGCGCGCCGGTGCTCACCACGCACCGCACCTCGCTGCCCGAGGTGGGCGGGGACGCGGTCGCCTACACCGAGCCCGACGACGTCAGCATCGCCGAGGCGCTGCGCGCGCTGCTGGCCTCGCCGGAGCGCCGCGAGGCCCTGTCCGCCGCGGGGCTCGCCCGCTCCAGGGAGTTCACCTGGGAGGCCTCGGCCGAGGCCCATCTGCTCTCGTATCAACGTGCTGTCGAATAGTGAGCTAACCTCGCGGGATGACGGAGACCCCTTTGCCGGAGCTCGAGGCGATTCTCCTTGTCGGAGGACAGGGGACGCGTCTGCGTCCGCTGACGCTCGGCACCCCCAAGCCGCTGCTGCCCACCGCTGGGGTTCCCTTCCTCGCACACCAGCTCGCCCGGGCCCGCGCGTTCGGCGTGCGGCGCATCGTGTTCGCGACCTCCTACCGGGCGGAGATGTTCTCCGAGGCGTTCGGTGACGGCTCGGCGTTCGGGCTCTCGCTCGAATACATGACCGAGGAGACCCCGCTCGGCACCGGCGGCGCCATCCGCAACGCCGCCGAGGCGCTGACCTGCGGCCCCGACGCGCCGGTGCTGGTGCTCAACGGCGACATCCTGTCCGGCCACGACATCGGCGACCAGGTCGCCCGGCACGTCGAGCGGCAGGCCGCCCTCACCCTGCACCTGACCGAGGTCGACGATCCCACGCGCTTCGGCTGCGTGCCGACCGACGCGGAGGGGCGGGTGACCGCCTTCCTGGAGAAGACCCCCAACCCGGTCACCAACCGGATCAACGCCGGCTGCTACGTCTTCACCCGCTCGGTGATCGACTCGATCCCGGCCGGGCAGGTCGTCTCGGTCGAGCGCGAGACCTTCCCCGGCCTGATCGACTCCGGTGCCCTGGTGCTGGGATACGCCGACGCCTCCTACTGGCTCGACGTGGGCACGCCCGCGGCCTTCATCAAGGGCTCCCGCGACCTGGTGCTCGGCCGCCTCGCCTCGCCCGCCCTGCCCGGCCCCACCGGCGAGTTCCTCGCGCTGCCCGGGGCCCGGATCTCGGCCGAGGCCAAGATCGACGGTGGTTCGGTGGCCGGCGCCCGCGCGGTCGTGGAGTCCGGCGCGCAGGTCTCCGGCAGCGTGCTCGGCGACGGCTGCGTGATCCACTCGGGGGCGACCGTGGTCGACTCGGTGGTCGGCATCGGCGCCCGCGTCGCCTCCGGGGCGGTCCTGCGCGACGTCGTCATCGGCGACGGCGCGATCGTGGGGCCCGGCAACGAGCTCATGGCGGGCAGCCGCATCTGGCCCGGTGTCGTGCTCCCCGAGTGCGCCGTCCGCTTCTCCAGCGACGTCTGAGCCCGATCGCGGGGTGCACGGCGCGATGACAGGGCTGCGCGGGATGTCGTGAGGGAGCGGCGGTGGCGTTCGGAGGGGCCGCTCGACCTTGAGCTGACCCTTGCCCCGCACCGGCGCGGGACGGGTGATCCCGCCTGGCGGAAGACGCCCGACGGGGCGATCTGGCGGACCTCGCGGACACCGGACGGTCCCGGGACGTTACGGGTGCTCGCCCGGCACGGGCAGGTCGACGGCGCGGCCTGGGGCCCGGGGGCCGGCTGGCTGCTGGAGAGGCTGCCCGCGATGCTCGGCGCCGACGACGACCTCTCGGGGTTCGTCCCCGGGCACGCCGTGGTCCGCGACGCGGCCAGGCGCCACGAAGGGCTCCGGATCGGCCGGACCTTCCGGGTGCTGGAGGCTCTCGTGCCCGCCGTGCTCGAACAGAAGGTCGTCTCCACCGAGGCGTGGCGGGCGTGGCGGTGGCTGCTGGGCCGCTACGGCGAGCCCGCGCCGGGGCCCGCCCCGGAGGGGATGCGGGTCTTCCCCGAGCCCGAGGTGTGGCGGTCGATCCCGTCGTGGGACTGGCACCGGGCGGGGGCGGAGGCCGTACGGGCGCGGACCATCGTCAACGCCGTGTGGCACGCGGACAAGCTGGAGGCGGCCGAGGGCAGTGCCGAGGCGGACCGGCTGCTGCGGGCGCTGCCCGGGGTGGGGGTGTGGACCTCCGCAGAGGTGCGGCAGCGATCGCACGGTGACGCGGACGCGGTCTCGGTGGGCGACTATCACCTGCCCTCGCTGGTCGGCTGGTCGCTGACCGGCGGGAAGGTCGACGACGCGGAGATGCTGCGGCTGCTCGCGCCCTACCGGGGGCACCGGCACCGGGTCGGCCGGCTGCTGGTGCTGGGCGGTGAGCGGCCACCCGCTCGGGGACCGCGGATGCCGGTGCGCGACTACCGCTCCTTCTGAACCGGGTCCTTCTGAACCGGGCCGGTGCCGGTGCGTGACCACCGCTCCCGAACCGGGCCGGTGCCGGTGCGCGACCACCGCTCCCGAACCGGGCCGGTCACGAGGGGCGGGTCGCGGTCCGCCAGTCGCGGCTGTCGCGAGTGTCGGCTCCGACCAGCGGGGCGAGGACGGCGATCGCGGCGAGGACGAGGAGAAACCAGATCATTTTCGGCTCCTTGAGGGCTGTGGGGGATGTCCTGGTTGGATGCCTCCAATATATGTAGCTACAAGCATTTACGTCTATCGAGAGTTGCTTGACTGCACGCTTTAGGAGAACTGAAGAGACGGCGTAGTGGTACCCGGCCTCCGGTTTCCCGGCGGTGCGCCGTAATGTGCGGGCATGAGCGTGAACCCCACCGATACCGCGATGCGCAGGGCCCTGGCCCGCGCCCGCGACGGAAAAGCTCTCGACCTCACCGAAGCGACCGTCCTGCTGCACGCCAGAGACGCCCACCTCGACACCCTGCTCGAACACGCCGGACGGGTAAGGGACGCGGGGCTGGAGGCCGTCGGGCGGCAAGGGATCATCACATACAGCCGCAAGGTCTTCATCCCGCTCACCCGGCTCTGCCGTGACCGGTGCGGCTACTGCACCTTCGCCACCGCTCCGCACAAGCTGGAGAGCATGTATCTCAGCCCCGACGAGGTGCTGGAGATCGCCCGGCAGGGGGCGGCGATGGGGTGCAAGGAGGCGCTGTTCACCCTGGGCGACCGGCCGGAGGAGCGCTGGCCCCAGGCCCGTGAGTGGCTGCACGCGCACGGCTACGACGACACGCTGTCCTACGTCCGCGCGATGGCCATCCGGGTGCTGGAGGAGACCGGGCTGCTGCCGCACCTGAACCCCGGGGTCATGACCTGGCAGGACCTGCAGCGTCTCAAGCCGGTCGCGCCGTCGATGGGCATGATGCTGGAGACGACCTCGCGGCGGCTGTTCGAGGAGAAGGGGCAGCCGCACTACGGCTCGCCGGACAAGGACCCCGCGGTACGGCTGCGCGTCCTGGAGGACGCGGGACGGACGAACGTGCCCTTCACCAGCGGCATCCTCATCGGCATCGGTGAGACGGTGGAGGAGCGGGCCGAGTCGCTGTTCGCGCTGCGCAGGGTGGCACGCGAGTACGGCGGGCTCCAGGAGATCATCGTCCAGAACTTCCGCGCCAAGCCGGACACCGCGATGCGCGGCATGCCGGACGCCGACCTGCAGGAGCTGGCCGCGACCATCGCGGTGACCCGGCTGGTGCTGGGGCCCCGCATGAGGGTCCAGGCCCCGCCGAACCTGGTCGACTCCGAGTACGCCCTGATGATCAGGGCCGGCATCGACGACTGGGGCGGGATCTCCCCGCTGACGCCCGACCACGTCAACCCCGAGCGCCCCTGGCCCCAGATCGACGACCTGGCCGCCCGCACGGCCGCCACCGGGTTCGCCCTGCGGGAGCGGCTGACGATCTACCCCGAGTACGTGCTGGCCGGCGAGCCCTGGCTCGATCCCCGGCTCCAGGTCCACGTGGCCGCCCTGGCCGATCCGGAGACGGGCCTGGCCCGTGAGGACGCCGTCGTCACCGGCCGTCCCTGGCAGGAGCCGGACGGCGGATTCGTCTCCCTGGGCCGGACCGACCTGCACACGGCCGTCGACACCGAGGGCCGCACCGGCGACCGCCGCGACGACTTCGACCATGTCTACGGTGACTGGGAGGCCCTCAGGGAGCGGCTCCCCGCGCCCGCCGCGCCCGCGGTGCGGCTCGGAGAGGTCCGCCAGGCGCTGCGGCAGGCCGCCACCGACCCGGCCCGCCTGACCGACGCGCAGGCGCTGGCCCTCCTCGACGTCGCCGGCGACCCCGGCGGCGCGGGCGCCGACGACGCGGCGCTGGAGGAGCTGTGCCGGATCGCCGACGACCTCCGCAGGGAGGTGGTCGGCGACGAGGTGACCTACGTGGTGAACCGCAACATCAACTTCACCAACGTCTGCTACACCGGCTGCCGCTTCTGCGCCTTCGCGCAGCGCCGTACCGACGCCGACGCCTACACCCTGAGCCTGGAGCAGGTCGCCGACCGGGCCTGGGAGGGGTGGCAGGCGGGGGCGACCGAGGTGTGCATGCAGGGCGGCATCCATCCGGACATGCCCGGCAGCGCCTACTTCGACATCGCCAGGGCGGTCAAGGCCCGGGTGCCGGAGATGCACGTCCACGCCTTCTCTCCGATGGAGGTCATCAACGGCGCCAGCCGTACCGACCTGTCCATCGAGGAGTGGCTGATCGCGGCCAGGGAGGCGGGCGTCGACTCGCTCCCCGGCACCGCGGCCGAGATCCTCGACGACGACGTGCGCTGGGTGCTCACCAAGGGCAAGCTGCCCACCAAGGAGTGGGTGGAGGTCATCTCCACCGCGCACCGGGTCGGCATCCCGACGACCTCCACGATGATGTACGGCCACGTGGACACCCACGCCCACTGGGTCCAGCACATCCGGCTGATCCGCCGCATCCAGGAGGAGACCGGCGGGTTCTCCGAGTTCGTGCTGCTGCCGTTCGTCCACCACAGCGCGCCCATCTACCTGGCCGGGATCGCCCGGCCCGGGCCGACGGCGCGGGAGAACCGGGCCGTGCACGCGCTGGCCCGCGTCCTGCTGCACGGCGCGATCGGCAACATCCAGTGCTCCTGGGTCAAGCTCCAGGACGACCTGTGCCGCCAGGTGCTGCAGGGCGGGGTCAACGACCTCGGCGGCACGCTGATGGAGGAGACGATCAGCCGGATGGCGGGGTCGGAGAACGGCTCCTTCAAGACGATCAGCGACATCGCGGCCATGGTTGCCCCGACCGGCCGGCCGCTCCGGCAGCGGACCACCTCCTACGGCGTGCCGGGGGAGGAGCGGCTGGCCGCGGCGGCGGCGAGCGACGGAGTTTGTCAAAGTGTGCGTAACTTCGTCCCGCTGGGGCGTCGATAACAAGTTCTCTATTGACTTGCGCGACCTGCGGGGTTCATTGGGACAATCGTCATTTCCCTGAAGCGAGAGGTCCCCGCGTGCCCTCCTCCGGTCGACACCGTGCGGCCGCCGGCGCCGAGACGCGCCGGCGGCAGGCAGGTCTGCGCCTGTCACTGGCGGCGGTCGCGATCCTGACCGCCCTGGCCGGGAGCGTGGTGCTGGTGCTCGGACCGGCGGAGGGCGGGTGCTCGGGCCGGGACCCGGTGCTGGTCGACGTCGCCGCCGCGGTGGACATCGCGCCGACCGTCATGGAGGCCGCCGGGCGGTTCAACCGGAGCGGGGCGGACGTCGACGGCCGGTGCGTACTGGTACAAGTTACAGAACAGCCGCCCGCCACCGTGCTGCGCACCCTGATCGGGGGCACCGCCGGGGTGCTCAGCGAGCGCCCCGACGGCTGGATCGCCGACTCCTCGGCCTGGATCCGGCTCGCGCGCAAGCAGGGCGCCGGGAGCATGGCGGGCACCGAGACCGTGATGGCGACCTCGCCCCTGGTCTTCGCCACCCGCAGGTCCCTCGCCCAGCGCTTCGCGGTTGGCAAGACCGACATGAACTGGCGGATGGTCTTCCCGGCCACCACCCGGGGCCGGATCCGGCCCAACGCCGACGAGCCCGACGTGGTCCGCGTCCCGGACCCCTCGCTCGCCGGGGCCGGGATCGCCACGGTGGCCGCGGCCAGAGACGTCGTCGGCACCGGCGCGGACGCCGACCGCTCGCTCACCGCCTTCGTCCGCTGGGCCCAGGCGGGGGCGGCGCCCGACTACCGGAGCATGCTCGCCGCGGTCGACGACCGCTCCTTCTGGCAGCGTCCGGTGGTGATCGTCCCCGAGCAGTCGGTGTGGGCGCACAACCGCCTGCCCTCCGACGACCCGGTGGTCGCGCTGCACCCCCGCGAGGGGACCATCAACCTGGACTATCCCTACGTGGTCACCTCCGCGGACCGGACGGTGGCGGGCGGATCGCGGGCCTTCGCCGCCTGGCTGCGCTCCCCGGAGACCCAGGACGCCGTACGGCGGGCGGGCTTCCGCTCGGCCGACGGCACCCAGGGGCCCTACTCGCCCGGACCGGAGATCCCCACCGAGGCGCCTCGCACCCGCCCGACCATCCTGCCCGCGATGATCGACGAGGCGCTGGAGGCGTGGAGCAGGCTGGCTCCGCCGACCAACATCCTGGTCCTGGCCGACACCGGCAGGCACATGGCCCAGCCGATCAAGGGGGAGAAGGGCAGGACCAAGCTCACCGTCGCGCTTGAAGCGGCCCGGCTGGGCCTGCAGCTCTTCCCCAACTCGACGCACATGGGCATGTGGGAGTTCGCCGCGGCCAAGGGCGGCGACCACCGCGAGCGAGTACGGCTCGGCCCGATCCTGGAACCCGACGGAGGCCAGGTCATCCGGCGCAGCCGCCTGGAGGAGCTGACCCGGACCCTGCGCGCCGACCCCGGGCTGTCCAGCTCCCTCTACGACTCGATCCTCGCGGGGTTCCGCGAGGTGGCCGACTCCTACGACGAGGGGATGAACAACACCCTGCTGGTCATCACCGCGGGCAAGGACGACGGCAAGGGCGTGTCGAGCGGCGCGCTGGTCGACAGGCTCAAGGACGAGTGGGACCCGGAGCGTCCGGTCCAGATCGTCGTGCTCGCCTTCGGCGACGACCTCGACCGCGCCGCCCTCGGCCAGGTGACGGCCGTCACCAACGGCTCCCTGCACGTCGCCCAGGCGCCCGGCGAGATCATCGACGTCTTCCTGTCCGCGCTGGCCCGCCGCCTGTGCCACCCCACCTGCCCCGCCTCCCCGTGACCGCGCCCGGCCGCGTGCCGGGCCCGTGACGGCCCGGCCGGGAGGTGTCCTCGCCTGCCCGGTGGCCCCGCCGGGCGGGCCGAAGGAGATAGTTCCTAGCGTTTCTGTAGTCATTGGCATACTCTTAGTGACGAAGCCCTGCTCCCCTTAGGTAGGAGTGCGCCGATGGAAAGCTCGGACGGCCGGATCCTGATGCTCATCGTCATCGCGACGATCGTGTTCGCCATCGCCCGTCTCTCATAGCAGCCCACCCGCCTTCAGTCACGAATCCTGCTTCCCCCTAGGTAGGAGTGCGCCGATGGAAAGCTCGGACGGCCGGATCCTGATCATCATCGTGATCGCGACGATCGTGTTCTTCGTCGGGCGGCGCTTCCAGCGGACGCTGGACACGTGGGCGGGGTGGGGCAAGGCGATCCAGGCGGCGGCCGAGGCGGCGGAGAAGATCCCCGGCGCGAAGTCGGCGGCCTGGGCGGCGGTCCGCGGCATGGTCGTGGTCGGTCTGGGGGCGCTGATCCTGTTCGCGGTGGTCGCCAACGCGATCCGGTGAGGACGGGCCCTCGGCGGCGCCCGGCGGGCCCGCGTCCGGGGCGGAGCCCCGGAGCGCGCGGGCCTGGAGACCCGGGCGCGGGCCCGGGGTTCGGAGCAGGTGGGCCTGGAGACCCGGGTGTGCGGAGCCCGGGGCCCGGCCCGTGCCGGGCCCG
The DNA here is from genome assembly GCF_030811595.1 of Streptosporangium brasiliense. NCBI lineage: Bacteria > Bacillati > Actinomycetota > Actinomycetes > Streptosporangiales > Streptosporangiaceae > Streptosporangium > Streptosporangium brasiliense. Next base: position 360,757 of record NZ_JAUSRB010000002.1, on the reverse strand, counting down.
CGCGGCGCCGGGCCGCGCTCGACGGTCAGTGGTCCAGGGAGCCGGAGGCCAGTGCCCTGTTCCTCATCGGAGGCGCGGATCCCCGCCGGCCCGGGGTGCCGGGAGCGGGGAAGGCCGCCCCCGGCGGTCCCGGGTGCTCGACCGCCTGTCCGCGACTCCCGTCGAGGAGCGTCGCCCTAGCGGACGACGACGAAGTCGGTCGCCTGCCTGGGGGCACGGTCACGCGGCGGGGCTGCCGGGTGGCCGATCGCCACGGTGCCCATCGGGTCCCAGCCCGGGGGCAGGTCGAGCACCTCGCGGACCACGTCGCGGCAGAACATGGTGGACGACACCCAGGCCGAGCCCAGCCCCTCCATCGCGAGCTGGACCAGGAAGTTCTGGACCCCGGCGCCCATGGCGACCACGAACATCTCCCGCTCGGCCGCGTTGCGCCGGCCGTCGCGGTAGGTGTGCGAGCCGTCCATGACCAGGCAGGGCACCGCGAGATACGGCGCCGCGCGCAGCACGTCTCCGCGCCGGATCCGTCTGGCGACCGCCTCCTCGGAGAAGCCGTCGCCGCGCAGGTCGGCGATCCACGCCTCACGCATGGCGTCGAGCAGTTTCTCCCGGACGCCGGCCGACTCCAGCAGGACGAACCGCCACGGGGTCGTGTGGTGCGGGGCGGGTGCGGCGATCGCGGCGTCCACCGCCCGGCGGACCTTGGCCCCGTCGACCGGCTCGCCGGAGAACTCGCGGACGGTCCTGCGGGCGAAGACCACGTCGCGCGAGCCGTAGCGGAACATGTCGTCCTCGGACTGGCGGACGAGCTCGCGGACCCCCGGGCCGTCCTCCTCGGTGGTGTATTCCGCCATGCCCCGGATCACCGCCACCGGGGTCTGCGCGAGCTTGCCCTTGACCAGGTCGCCGGCCGCGGCGAGCTCGTCGGCGACGGCGGTCAGGGTGACCTCCAGCGCGTTGCCGTGGTCGTCGGACAGGCCCCGGTAGTCGAGCGCGGGGGTCACGCCGGCCACGCCGATGGCGAGGTCGGTCTGGCCGTTGCGCCAGGGGCGGCCGAAGGTGTCGGAGACGACCACGCCGACCGACACGCCGAGCCGCCGGCGGACGCTCGCCCGGACGGCCGCGGCGGAGGCGTCCGGGTCGACGGGCAGCAGCACGACGGTTCCGGGCTCGGTGTTGGAGGCGTCGACCCCGGCGGCGGCCATGACGAACCCGTGCGTGGTCTGCGCGATCACCGTCTCGCCCCGGCGGGCGACGACCCGGGTGGTCTCCGCGGCGATCGCCTCGCTCCGGCCGGTCTCCCGGCGGACCCGGCCCTCGGCCTTGCTGGAGATCTTCGAGGTGACCACGAGGATGTCGCCGTCGCGCAGGTCGGGGACGGCGGCGGCGATCAGCTCGCCGATGTCGTCGCCCTCCCGCACCTCGGGCATCCCGGGGGCCGGGAAGATCTCCAGTCTGGCTTCGGCCCGTCCGTCCTGCCTGCGCCGGACCCTGCTCATCGCGCGCCCCCGCTCTGCGGCGCCGCGGACCCGCCGGGGCGGGCGGCGAGCTCGGTGGCCAGGTCGAGGGCCGCCCGGGCGATGGCGGCGGCGGACTCGACGTCGTGCATGATCAGGGGACGGGCCTCGATGCGGACGCCGTCGAGGCGGACCCCGGCGTCCTCCTCGGCGACCAGCCAGCCGTCGACCAGCGGCGAGCCGTACAGCTCCAGGACCGCCTGGGCGGTGGTGTCCACGCCGATCGCGGTGAGGCAGGCGTCGGCCATGCCGCGGACCGGGGCGCCGCCGACGATGGGGGAGACGCCGACGACCGTCTTGGTCTCCAGAGCCTCGCGGATGCCCTTGATCTGCAGGATCGTGCCGATGCTGACGACCGGGTTGGACGGCGGCAGGATCACCACGTCGGCGTCGGCGATGGCCTGGAGCACGCCGGGGGCGGGCCGGGCCTGGTCGGCGCCGACCAGGATGATCTGCTCGGCCGGGACGGAGGCGCGCATCCGCACCCACCACTCCTGGAAGTGGACGGCCCGGCGGCCCTGCCCGTCGGAGATGACCACGTGGGTCTCGGTCCGGTCGTCGCTCATCGGGATCAGCCGTACGCCCGGCTCCCAGCGGGCGCACAGCGCCTCGGTGACCGCCGACAGCGGGTATCCGGCCTTGAGCATCTGGGTGCGCACGATGTGGGTGGCGAAGTCGCGGTCACCCAGGCCGAACCACTGCGGTTCGACGCCGTAGGCGGCAAGCTCCTCCTTGACGACGTGGGTCTCCTTCTGCCGGCCCCACCCCTGCTCCTCGTCGATACCGCCGCCCAGGGTGTACATCACGGTGTCGAGGTCGGGACAGACCTGTAGGCCGTAAAGGGTGATGTCGTCACCGGTGTTGCCGATGACGGTGATCTCCGAGTCGGGGGTCGCGGCGAGCAGGCCGCGCAGGAAACGGGCGCCGCCGATTCCGCCGGCGAGGGACACAATGCGCATGCCGTCCAGTCTTCCATTGAGCCCTGTACGTCGGTCCGAAGGGCCTGCCGCCGGGGCGGCGGCCACCTTGTCTTGATCGTTACGAGGGCTGTCTTCGCTGGCAGAGTTGGCTGTGGGGGTTCCCGAAATATACGCCAATAGGGTGCAATGGAGCACATATGGGATTCATGGGGTTCATGGGTCTACCAACACCAAAGTCAGCCATGTGCAAAACTGGCCCGGGTTTACCTAGGACCCAATGGGGGTAGCTGTGACCAACGTCGAGGCGGGCCGGCTCCGAGAACCGGCCGCATGGCTCATGATCGCCATCGCGTCCACGAGCGTTCTCGTCGGCGTCGAGCGACTGCTGTTCGGAGGATCCGCCTTCGGATCGTCCTTCGGCCTGCGCGCCGCCGGATACGTCGACGACTTCACCTCGCCGGTCATCGCGGCGCTGTCCGTCGGCGCCGTGCTGCTGGCCAGCCACCTCGGTCCGGTGATCGCGCGGCTGAAGGTGATGGTCTACGTGGCGGTGGCCACGCTGGGACTGGCCGCGCTGTTCGGTGTGGTCGGGCTGCTCGGCGGGCTGTTCAGCGGCGACGTGGGCTTCGGGATGAAGATCGAGTTCCTCCTCGTCGGCCTCCCCAGCCTCGCGCTGGCCGTGCTCGCGCTGCTCTACCTGCTGCCGAAGGCGGCCTCGGCCGCCGGGACAGCCGGCTCCGGCCGCCCCCAGGAGCACCACATCCCGCAGGGCGGCCAGGCATACTCCCAGGGCGGCCACGCCCAGCAGGGGTTCCAGCCCCAGGACCAGGTTCAGCAGGGCGGGCCGGGTTATCCGCAGGGGTTCCAGCCGCAGGATCAGGGGCCGCAGCAGGGTTTCCAGTCCCAGGATCAGGGTCAGCAGCAGGGCTTCCAGCCGCAGGACCAGGGGCCGCAGCAGGGCTTCCAGCCCCAGGACCAGCAGGGTTACTCCCAGGGTGGTCACGCCCAGCAGGGGTTCCAGCCCCAGGAGCAGGTTCAGCAGGGCGGGCCGGGTTATCCGCAGGGCTTCCAGCCGCAGGATCAGGGGCCGCAGCAGGGTTTCCAGTCCCAGGATCAGGGTCAGCAGCAGGGCTTCCAGGCCCAGGAGCAGCAGGGTTACTCCCAGGGTGGTCACGCCCAGCAGGTCCCGCCCGCGCCCCAGCCGTCCTACAGCCAGCCGGCGCTCCCGCCCGCGCGCAGCTCCGCCTCCGACGGCTACGGTCAGCAGGCCGCCTCCGAGGGTTACGGCCAGCAGGCCGCCTCCGACGGGTACGGCCAGCAGGCCGCCTCCGACGGGTACGGCCAGCAGCAGGCGCACGGCTACCCCCCGCCGGCCGCGGACGGATACCCCCAGGCCGCCTACGCGCCGCCGGTCGACAACCGGCAGTACGGCCAGCAGGCCGCCCCCTACGCCCCGGCGCAGCCGGCCCCGCAGGCCCTGCCCGCGCCGCAGCCGCTGCCCGCCGCCCCGGCCGAGACCTACACCCCGAGCCCGTACGTCGCCGCGGACGTCCAGCCCCCGGCCAAGCCGTACGAGCCGCCGGTGACGGCCTACGACCCGCCGGTCTACACCTCGCCCGTGGAGCAGCAGCCCCAGGCCCCGCTCTACGCCGAACCCCAGCTCCCGAGCTACGCGCCGGCCGCCGATGCCCAGCTCCCGGGCTACGCCCAGCAGCCCGAGCAGCAGCTGCCGGGCTACGCGCCGGCCGCCGAACCCCAGTTCCCGGGGTACGCCCAGCAGGCCGACGCCCAGCCTCCGGCCTACGCCCCGCAGCCCGAGCAGCAGCAGGCCCCCTTCTACCAGGCCCAGCCCGAGGCGCCCGCCTACCAGGCCCAGCCCGAGGCGCCCGCGCCGTACGCGCCGGCCGACGGCCAGTCGCGCGTCTCCTTCGACAGCCAGGCGCAGCCGTCGTTCCCGAAGCCCCCGGAGAACTACGGCCAGCCGTTCGGCGGCTACTCCGGCGCGGATTTCGCCCGGCCGACCGAGCCGAACCTGCACTACCCGGCGCCCGACCCGGTCGACCCCCGCTCCCAGCAGATGGCCCAGGCCTACCAGCAGGCGGAGAGCTACCAGCAGCAGGTCCAGGGGGCCGATCCGCAGCTCCGGGTCCCCGAGTACGGGACCTCCCAGGCGGGCGGGGCCTACGACGACCCGTTCGGCCACCCGCAGGCGCCGCCGGCCGCGCAGCCGTACCAGCAGCAGGGCGGCCACCAGTGGGACGCGCCGGCCGACGCGACGCTCCGGTTCGACCCGAACGCCTACCAGGGGGATCCGCTCAACGACCCCAACGCCGGGCGCAACTCCTGGGACTCGCAGCCGGCCATAGACCCCACGGCCATCTACAAGCCGGAGCGCTCGGCTCAGGTCACGGGTGAGGAAACCCCCGATAGAGAGAGGGTGGGCCCGGGTCAGGAGCAGAACATGTCCTGGTACGGTTCCGACCGTCGAGAGCACTGAACGGCCAGGCGATCGTCACGACCTCTTGGCGCGATCGCCGTCATGGCAGGCACACGGCCCAGAACCGGGGAGAGCAGGTCTTTCCCCGGATACCGGCATGCCGCTTGACGCCACACCGGGCACGCGCGTGTAATTACACACGTGTTGTTACGCCTTCCTCAGGGTGGGTAAGAGGGAGGCGTTCATAGGGGGGCTCCATTTGCGGGCGGCAGGGAGGTGTGCAGTGGCCGACCTGGTCATCGCACAGGACAGCATCGCTGAAGAGCAGCTTGGCTGGCAGGAACGCGCCTTGTGTGCGCAGACCGACCCGGAGGCGTTCTTCCCGGAGAAGGGCGGATCCACACGGGAGGCCAAGAAGGTTTGCCGCTCCTGCGAGGTGCGTGCCGAGTGCCTTGAGTACGCGCTTGAGCATGATGAGCGGTTTGGCATCTGGGGTGGGCTTTCCGAGCGGGAACGCCGCCGGATCAAGCGTGAAGCAGTCTGAGAGGCAGTCCGTGGCGCTCGCTGAGAGCGCTTGACGATATCTATCTCCACGGGTCACGTGGCCGCCGGTCACGTGACCCTTTTTTCATGCGCGCGCCATGGCCGGACATAGGGTGTCGTATCGTTGTCGCGCCGATCATCACCCCCTCCTGAACTCGGGACGCATGTCCAGCACCGACTCCCCTCGTCTCCACCACACGGTCACCGCGATCGTCGTCTCCCACGACGGCGCCCGCTGGCTGCAGGAGACCCTCGACGCGCTGCTCAGACAGACCCGGCCGGTGGACCGCGCCGTCGGGGTGGACAACGGCAGCCGGGACGGCAGCGCCGCGCTGCTGAGCGGCGTCCTCGGCCCGAACGCCGTGCTCGCCCTTCCGCGCTCGACGAGCTTCGGCCAGGCGGTCGCCGAGGTGCTCGACCGGCTGGGGCCGGCCGGCGGGCAGGAGTGGATCTGGCTGCTGCACGACGACTGCGCGCCGGACGACACCGCGCTGCAGAACCTGCTCCGGGCCGCCGAACAGGATCCCAAGGCCGGGGTGCTCGGCCCCAAGCTCCGCGACTGGCTGGACCGGCGGCTCCTGCTGGAGGTCGGCGTCACCGTCGACCGGACGGGCCGCCGCGACACCGGGCTGGAGGCCCGGGAGTTCGACCAGGGGCAGTACGACGGGGTCCGGGACGTGCTCTCGGTCTCCACGGCGGGGATGCTGATCCGCCGGGACGTCTGGGACGAGGTGGGCGGGCTCGACCCCGACCTGCCGCTGTTCCGTGACGACCTCGACCTGTGCTGGCGGGTGCGGGCCGCCGGGCACCGGGTGCAGAACGTCACCCAGGCGGTGGCCTGGCACGCCGAGGCCGCCACCCGGCGGCGGCGCCGCATCACCGCCAGCGGCGACCATCCCCGCCGCCTGGACCGCCGCAACGCCATCTTCGTGATCATGGCGAACCTGCCGTTCTGGCCGCTGATGTGGGCGCTGGTCCGCAACCTCTCCGGATCGGTCTTCCGCACGCTGCTGTTCCTGGTGGCCAAGCAGCCCGCCAACGCGCTGGACGAGATCGCCGCGCTTGGCTCCGTGCTCGGCCGTCCCGGCCGGATGATCAGGGCCCGCCGGATGCGCGCCAAGGGCCGCAAACAGAGCCACGCCGCGATCAAACGGCTGCTCACCCCGCCGGGCGCGGGCTACCGGCGCCTGTCGGACCGGGTCCAGAGCTACCTGGCCGGGACCGGCTTCGTGGAGTCCGCCGGGCGGCACCACGCCGTGACCCCCTCGCAGGAGGACGGTGAGGAGCTGCTCACCGACACCGGGGTGATGCAGCGGTTCTTCGGCAACCCCGGCGTGCTGCTCTTCCTCGCGCTCGCCGTGGTCACGCTGGTCGCCGAGCGCGGCCTGATCGGCGGCGCCCGGCTGGGCGGCGGCGCCCTCGTCCCGGTGATCGGCGGGGCCTCCGACCTCTGGGACCTCTACGTCGAGAGCTACCACCAGGCGGGCCTGGGCAGCGACGCGTGGGCGCCGCCGTACGTCGCGGTGCTGGCCGCGCTCTCCACGGTGCTGTTCGGCAAGACCTGGCTGGCGGTCTCGGTGCTGCTGCTGGGCTGCGTGCCGCTGGCCGGGTTCTCCGCCTACGTGGCGACCCGTTCGATCGTCCCGGGCCGGTGGACCCGCGTCTGGCTGGCCTCCTCCTACGCGCTCCTGCCGGTGGCCACCGGCGCGGTCGCCGCCGGACGGCTCGGCACCGCCGTGGTCTTCGTGCTGCTGCCCGTCTACGCGGCGCTGGCCACCACCCTGCTCTCCGGGGAGGGCCGCCGGGCCCGCCGCGCCGCGTGGGGGCTGGGACTCCTCCTGGCCGTCGGCACGGCCTTCGCCCCGCTGGTCTACCCGCTCACACTCGTCCTCGGCGCGCTGGCCGCGCTGGCCTTCCCCCGCCGGGGCCTGGCCGTCTCCGTGGTGATCGCCTTCGGCGTCCCGGTGGCGCTGCTGTTCCCCTGGCTGGCCCAGGTGCTCAGGAACCCGGGCCAGCTCCTGCTGGAGGCCGGGCTGCACCAGCTCGCCCTGGTCGACGCCGCCCTGCCCGCCCCGTCCCTGCTGCTGCTCAGCCCCGGCGGCCCCGGCATGCCGCCGCTCTGGGTGACCGGCGGTCTCATCTCCGCCTGCCTGGCCGCGCTGCTCATGCGCCGCAACCGGATGGTCATCGCGATCGGCTGGGGCGTCGCGCTCTTCGGCGTGCTGGTGGCGATCCTGGTCAGCCGGACCCCCGTCACCTCCCTCAACGGCGACGTCGTGGCACCGGCCTGGCCTGGTGTGCCGCTGGCCTTCGCCGCCACCGGCATGCTCGTGGTGGCCGCCCTCACCGCCGACCGGATCGTCGAGTTCCGGGCGGCCGGCGGACTGCGCAGGATCACCGCGTTCGCCGTCGTGGCGGTCGCCTTCTCCACGCCGCTGCTCGCGGCCGCCATGTGGATCACCAAGGGTGTGGCCGGTCCGATCGACGGGAACGTGCCCGACGCGATGCCCGCCCTGGTCGCGGTCAACTCCACCGGCGGCAGCCGGACGCTGCTGCTGCGCACCAAGGAGAACGGCCTGACCTTCACCGTGCTGCGCGGCCGTACCCCGGTGATCGGCGAGTCCGACATCCCCACGCCGCAGGGGGTCCGCGAGAGCGTCGGCGTCGCGGCGGCCGGGCTGGTCTCCGGCCGCGGCGGCGACGACGCCCGCGTGCTGGCCGCCCACGGCGTGCAGTACGTCGTGGTGGCCGCGCCGGTGAGCCCGGAGATCGGCCACGCGCTGGACTCCCAGCCCGCCCTGGCCAGGATGAGCCTGTCCCGGGCCCTCGGCGTGTGGCGGCTGACCCAGCCGGTCGCCGCGGTCCCCACTCCGCAGGGCGACCCCTGGCACGGCCGCTGGCTCTGGGCCCAGGCCGTGATGCTGCTGGTCGTCTCGGTCCTGGCCGCGCCCGGCTCGCGGACCGACGAGACCGACGGCCCCGCCGCCCAGGACCCGTCCGAGCCCTCGAGAGAGCCGACCCTCCGGTGAAATCACTGATCGAAAACCGGTTCAGCCTGCTCGGCCTGGTCCTGGTGGCCCTGCTCGCCCTGTACGGCGTGGCCTCCGCGACCCAGCCGGAGGCCACGGCCAAGCCCGCCCCCGGCCCCCAGAAGGTGCCCGTCGCCTCCGTGACGACCGTCTGTCCCGCCCCCGCCGAGACCACCGTCGGCGTGATCACCCCGCCGGGCGGCAAGGGACAGGGCGCCACGACGCTCGTCACCGGCGACACGACCCTCGCCACCATGGACACCCCCGGCAGCCTCTGGCACGAGAAGGTCCCCGCCAAGTCGGGGCCGCTCGTGGTGGCCGCCACCGGGAGCATGGCCGCCGGTCTGGAGGCGGAGCAGACCCGGAGGGAGACCTCGGGCGGGCAGCGCGGGCTGGCGGGGGTGCGGTGCGTGGAGCCGGTGGCGAGCACCTGGCTGATCGGGCCCGGCCCGGCGGCGGCCGACGTCACGCTCCACCTCACCAACGCCGACCTCGCCCCGGCCATCGTGGAGGTCATGGTCTACTCCGGCGAGGGCCCGGTGATCAGCGACTCCGGCGGCGTGTCCGTGCTCGAAGCGGGCGAGAGCCGTACGATCAAGGTCAAGGACCTGGCCCCCTCACCGCTCGTCATGGCCCTTGAGGTGCGCACCAGCTCCGGCCGGGTCGCCGCCGCGGCGCGGGCGATCATGCACGGCGGCCGGGGCGTCGACTGGCTGCCGGTCTCGACCGCCCCGGCCACCCGCGTCGTGGTGCCGGGCATCCCCGGCGGCGGGGGGAAGCGCGAGCTGTACGTCGCCTCCATCGCCGAGTCCGACACCCTGGTCGAGGTCAAGGCGCTCACCCCCGACGGGACCTACGCCCTCAAGGACCGCGAGCTCGTCGAGGTCCCCGCCGGTTCCGTCGCCACCCTCGACCTGTCCGCCGCCGCCAGCGGGCAGCCCTCGGCGCTCCTGCTCACCTCGGACACGCCGATCGTGGCCGGGCTGGCCGTCACCGGCACCGGCGCGAAGGGCGATGTGGCCTTCACCGCCGGGGCCGCCCCGATCGACCTGGGCAGCGTGGTCGCCGACAACCGCACGGGCAAGAAGAAGAGCTCCCGGCTGCTGCTGACCGCGCCGGACGCGGCCGGCAAGGTGCGGGTCCAGGTGCTGCCGGGCAAGGGCGAGGCGCCGGAGCCGTTCGAGGTGGACATCGCCGCCGCGCGCACCAAGGAGGTCAAGCTGCCCAAGGTGGACGGCGCCTTCGCGGTGGTCGTGCTGCCGCTGCCGGGCTCCGGCCCGGTCTACGGCGGGCGGGTGATGGACGAGAGCGTCAAGGGCGGCCTGCTGCTGACCGCGCAGCCGCTGGCGGCGGCCCGCATGTGGGCGCTGGTCCCGCCGATCACCGAGTCCGTGGCGGCCGTGCTGCCCTGAGGCGCCGGCGCTCCGCCCGCGCCGTCCCGCTCAGTCGCGCTCGTCGTAGCCGGGGTCGACCGTCTCGGGGGACAGGCCCAGGAGCCCGGCGACCTGCTCCACCACGGTGTCGTGCACCAGCGCGCCGAGCTGGTCGCGGTCGCGGGCCCGGGCCTCCAGGGGACGCCGGTAGATGATCACGACGGCCGGGCGCTTGCCCACGGCGGGCTCGGCCCGGCCGAACGGGATCGGCTCGCCGGAGAGCAGGCCGGGCCCGTCGCCGAGCTGGCTGATCGGCGGCACCTCCTCGACCGCGAACTCCACCGCCGCCAGCTGCTTGCTCCAGCGGGGCTTGAGCCGGTCCACCGCGTCCAGGACGAAGTCGTCGAAGCGCTCGCCGCGTGACTTGGCGATCGGCACGTGGGAGGGGGCCAGCGGGCCGCGCATGCCGCGGCCGTGCCGGTCGCGTCTGCGGGGAGGGCGGGGTCCACGGGGTGCCGAGCTCACGGGCCAAGCTTAGACGCGCCCGGCGGAAGGCAGGGAAGAGGTTGTGACAGGGGGCCTAAGCCGTACAGGCGGGTGGAAGGTGGGACACGTGTCCGAATTGTGGCGACACGCTCGTTAAGAGCGCTCAGATAGTGGCGCCTCGGACGCTTACCGGATACGGTCCCACCGTGAGCCCCGTCCGCCGCTGTTCCCGCACCGCGTGCAGTCAGCCTGCCGTATTCACGCTCACGTACGTCTACGCCGATTCGACCGCCGTTCTCGGGCCCTTGGCGACGTACGCCGAGCCGCACTGTTATGACCTGTGCGCCGAGCATGCCGAGCGGTTGACCGCGCCCCGCGGCTGGGAGGTCGTCCGCCTCCCCACCGACGGCGCACCGCCGAGCACGGACGACCTCGAAGCCCTCGCCAACGCGGTCCGCGAGGCCGCCAGGCCCGCGCCGACAGGCGGCACCGAGCCCGTCGGCCAGGGGGTCGAGGTCGGGCGCCGCGGCCATCTGAGGGTGCTCCGTTCCGCTCAGCCCCAGCGCGACCGCTGACCCGACTAGGCTGGGGTCAGCAGACACGACGTAAAAGGGCGGAGCTGGAGTGGGCGACCTCGCCAAGATCTTCAAGGCGTACGACGTTCGAGGCGTCGTGCCGGACGAGTTCGACGAGGAGGCCGCGGAGGCGGTCGGCGCCGCCTTCGTAGAGGTGACCGGCGCCGAGACCGCCGTGGTGGCACACGACATGCGCGCCTCGTCCGGACCGCTGGCCGCGGCCTTCGCCCGCGGGGCCACCTCCCAGGGGGCCGACGTCGTCCACGCCGGGCTGGCCTCCACCGACCTGCTCTACTACGCCAGCGGCAGCCTCGCCCTGCCCGGCGTGATGTTCACCGCCAGCCACAACCCGGCCCGATACAACGGCATGAAGATGTGCCGGGCCGGTGCCGTCCCGATCGGCGGCGACAGCGGCCTGGCGGAGATCCGCGACCGGGCGGCCGAGCTGCTGAGGTCCGGGGTGGGCGGCGCCGGCGGCGGCACCGTGACCGGGCGCGACCTGCTGCGGGGCTACGCCGACCACCTGCGCACGCTGGTGGACCTGTCCGGCATCCGGCCGCTGAAGGTCGTGGTCGACGCGGGCAACGGCATGGGCGGCCACACCGTCCCGGTGGTGTTCGAGGGGCTCCCGCTGGAGCTGACCGGACTCTACTTCGAGCTGGACGGCACCTTCCCCAACCACGAGGCCAACCCGATCGAGCCGGAGAACCTGCGCGACCTGCAGAAGGCCGTGATCGACGCCGGCGCCGACATCGGCCTGGCCTTCGACGGCGACGCCGACCGCTGCTGGGTCGTCGACGAGCGCGGCGAGTCGGTCTCCCCCTCCGCCGTCACCGCGCTGGTGGCGGTGCGCGAGCTGGCCAAGAACCCCGGCGCCAAGATCATCCATAACCTGATCACCTCGCGGGGCGTCCCGGAGATCATCGCCGAGCACGGCGGCGAGCCGGTCCGCACCCGGGTCGGACACTCCTTCATCAAGGCCGAGATGGCCAGGACCGGCGCGGTCTTCGGCGGCGAGCACTCCGCGCACTACTACTTCAAGGACTTCTGGTCCGCCGACTCCGGCATGCTGGCCGCGCTGCACGTGCTGGCCGCGCTGGGCGGGCAGGACCGGCCGCTGTCGGAGATCCTCACGGACTACGCCCGCTACACGGCCTCCGGAGAGATCAACAGCACGGTCGCCGACCAGGCGGAGGCGGCGGCACGGGTCCGCGAGACGTTCGCCGGCCGTGACGGCGTCACCTTCGACGAGCTGGACGGCCTGACCGTGTCCGGCCCCGGATGGTGGTTCAATCTTCGTCCGTCCAACACCGAACCGCTGCTCAGGCTGAACGCCGAGGCGGCCGACGAGATTCAGATGGCAGCGATCAGGGACGAAGTTCTCGCTGTCGTGAGGAGCTGAACGAGTGAAGATCGACGACTGGCTGCTTGAGATCCTGGCCTGTCCCAACTGCAAGTCCCCGCTGCGCGCCGAGCCCGAGGTGGACGAGCTGTCGTGCACCTCCGCCAGCTGCGGCCTGGTCTATCCCGTCCGGGACGACATCCCGGTGCTGCTGGTCGACGAGGCGCGGAAGTCGTGAACTGGGAGCCCGATCGGCTCGACGATCAGACGCTGCTGACCGAGGGCGATCCGTCGGGCATGCTGCGCGCGGTGGCGGCATCGGCGGCGCAGGTCCGCACCGCCCACCGGACGGCGCGCGAGGCGGACCTCTCGCCGCTGCGCGCGGACGGCCGGCCCAGGAGCATCGTGGTCGCAGGCATGGGCGGTTCGGGCATCGCCGGTGACGTCCTCAACGCGGTGTGCGGTCACGGCGCCCCGCTGCCGATCATGACCGTGCGGTCCTACCGCCTGCCCGGCTGGGTCGGCGCGACCGACCTGGTGATCGCGGTGTCGTGCTCGGGCCGGACCGAGGAGACGCTCGCGGTGGCGGCGGAGGCCGTCCGCCGCGGCTGCCGCCTGCTGGTGCTGGGCGCGCCCGACTCGCCGCTGCAGGCAATCGCCAGGCAGGCGGGCGCGCCGTTCGTGCCCGTCAGCACCGGGGGGCAGCCGCGCGCCGCCGTCTGGGCGCTGTCGATCCCGCTGATCGTCGCCGCCGCCGAGCTCGGCCTGCTCCAGGTGGACGAGGAGGTGTTCGAGGGCACGGCCAAGCGCCTGGAGGACATCGCCCACCGGTGCCGCCCGGCGAGCGAGTCGTTCATCAACCCGGGCAAGACGCTGGCCATGGAGCTGGCCGAGACCGTGCCGATGATCTGGGGATCCTCCCCGCTGGCCGCGGTCGCCGCCTACCGGTGGGCCTGCCAGCTCAACGAGAACGGCAAATATCCGGCCGTCTGGGGTGAGATCCCCGAGGTGAACCACAACCAGGTGGTGGCCTTCGACGGTCCGCTGGCCACCCGCGACATCTTCGCCGACGACGGCGGACGGTCGCTGCGGCTGTTCGTGCTGCGCGACGTGGAGGAGCATCCGCAGGTGGCGCGGCGGCGCGAGGTGTCGGTCCGGATGGCCGAGGACCGGGGCGTGCCGGTCACCCAGCTCGCCGCCGAGGGGCTGCACCCGCTGGAACGGCTCGCGGCGCTGATTGAATTGGGTGACTACGCGAGTACGTACCTCGCGCTGGGGTACGGGATCGACCCGACCCCTGTGTCGGCCATCACAGAGCTGAAGGCGCGGATTTCCCATTAGGATTCCGTCCGTCTTTTTCGGAATCAATGAGCGGAGGCTGCCGTGAGCGCGGGCGGCGGTACTAAGGCGATCATTGCGGCACTGTCCGCCAACCTTGCGATCGCGGCGGCCAAGTTCGTCGCCTTCCTGGTCACGACCTCATCGTCGATGCTCGCCGAGTCGATCCACTCCCTCGCCGACTCGGGCAACCAGGTGTTGCTGCTGGTCGGCGGGAAGCGGGCGGCGCGGAAGCGGACGGCGGAGCATCCCTTCGGCTACGGCCGGGAGCGATACTTCTACGCCTTCGTCGTGGCGGTGGTGCTGTTCACGATCGGCGCGCTGTTCTCCCTCTACGAGGGCTGGCACAAGATCAGCGATCCGCATCCGGTGGAGACGCCCATCGTGGCGTTCGGTGTGCTGATCTTCGCGATCATCGCCGAGTCGTTCTCCTTCCGCACCGCGATCAAGGAGTCCAACCCGATCCGCGGCAGCCAGACCTGGATGCAGTTCATCCGCCGCTCCAAGTCGCCGGAGCTGCCGGTCATCGTGCTGGAGGACCTCGGCGCGCTGGTCGGCCTGGTCCTCGCGCTGCTCGGCGTGACGATGGCCGTGATCACCGGTGACGGCGTCTGGGACGGCGTCGGCACGATGGCGATCGGCGTCCTGCTGGCCGTCATCGCGGTCATCCTCGCGATCGAGACCAAGTCACTGCTGATCGGCGAGGGTGCGGGCCCGGAGGTCGAGAGGAAGATCTGCGCCGCTCTGGAGGGCACGCCCGAGGTCGCCCGGGTCATCCACATGCGCACGCTCCACCTGGGGCCGGAGGAGATCCTGGTCGCCGCCAAGATCGCGGTGGACCACGACGACACGGCCGCCGAGGTGGCCCGCGGGATCGACCAGGCCGAGCAGCGCATCCGCGCCGCCGTGCCGGAGGCCCGCGTCATCTACCTTGAGCCGGACCTCGACAGGTCCAAGGTCAACGGTTCGGTCTGAGCCACAGCGCCCCTGAGGGCCCCGGCGCCGTGCGGCGCCGGGGCCCTTCCGCGTCCGGGGGCGCGGCCCGCCCGCTGGAGGTCTCTCCGAGGGGTGTGGGCCGTCGGTGATCCGCGTCCGGGGATGTGGCCCGCCTGCTGGAGGTCTCTCCGAGGGGCCGGGGCCGTCGGTGATCCGCCTAGGGGCGGCCTTGGAGCAGGCGCAGCGCCTTCTCCTTCTCGAAGTCCAGCGCCCGGCGCGGGGCCTGCAGGCGGCCGATCCGCAGGCCCAGGTCGCGTACGGCCTGCGCCACGGTGGGCTCGCTCAGCACCCGGAGGGCGAAGGCCAGCTCGGAGGGGGAGATGTCGAACCGTTTCTCCAGCTCCACGCCCTGGGCGACGGCCGACAGCTCCTCGGGGCCGAAGCGCCGGTGCGCCCCCTGGCTCCTGACGGGAGGGAGCAGGCCGAGCGCCTCGCGGTAACGGAGCATGCGGGGGGACATCCCCAGCCGCCGGGCGGCCTCGGTGATCCGCATTCTCGGGCCTTTCCGCAGAGTCTTACATTCTTGTGTCAGGTTAGCCGTCTGGAAGGTGCGCGGAGGCATCCGGGCCGCCTAAACTCGCATCGTCGACTTTTCCGGTGGAGCGGCGAGCCGGGTCCGAGAGCGAAGCAGGGTCGCGAGACCGGCGAGGGCCACGAGGCGAGCGCGACCATCAACCAGAAGCGCGACCATCTACCAGAGGGGTAACACATGGACTTCAAGGTCGCCGACCTTTCCCTTGCGGCTTTCGGCCGCAAGGAGATCCAGCTCGCCGAGCACGAGATGCCGGGGCTGATGGCCATCCGCAAGGAGTACGCCGAGGCCCAGCCGCTGGCCGGTGCGAAGATCATGGGCTCGCTGCACATGACCATCCAGACCGCCGTGCTCATCGAGACGCTGGTCGCGCTCGGCGCCGAGGTCCGCTGGGTGAGCTGCAACATCTTCTCCACCCAGGACCACGCGGCCGCCGCCGTCGTCGTCGGCCCGGAGGGCACCGTCGACGACCCCAAGGGCGTCCCGGTCTTCGCCTGGAAGGGCGAGACCCTGGAGGAATACTGGTGGTGCACCGAGCAGGCGCTGGTATGGCCCGGCGGTGACGGCCCCAACATGATCCTCGACGACGGCGGCGACGCCACCCTGCTCGTGCACAAGGGCGCCGAGTACGAGAAGGCCGGTGCCGTCCCCAGCGCCGGCGAGGACGACCCGGAGGAGTGGAAGATCATCCTTGATCTGCTCCGCCGCACGGTCACCGCCGAGAACAAGTGGACCGAGATCGCCTCGCGCATCAAGGGCGTCACCGAGGAGACCACCACCGGCGTCCACCGCCTCTACGAGATGTTCAAGGCGGGCTCGCTGCTCTTCCCGGCGATCAACGTCAACGACTCGGTGACCAAGTCGAAGTTCGACAACAAGTACGGCTGCCGCCACTCGGTCATCGACGGCCTCAACCGCGCCACCGACGTGCTGATCGGCGGCAAGGTCGCGGTCGTGGCCGGCTACGGCGACGTCGGCAAGGGCTGTGCCGACGCCCTCCGGGGCCAGGGCGCCCGCGTCATCGTCACCGAGATCGACCCGATCTGCGCGCTCCAGGCCGCCATGGACGGCTTCCAGGTCACCACGCTGGACGACGTCGTCGGCATCGCCGACATCTTCGTCACCACGACCGGCAACTTCGACATCATCACCGCCGCTCACATGGCGAAGATGAAGCACAACGCCATCGTGTCCAACATCGGCCACTTCGACAACGAGATCGACATGGCCGGCCTGGCCAAGATCCCGGGCATCGTCAAGACCGAGATCAAGCCGCAGGTCCACACCTGGACCTTCCCCGACGGCCGCCAGATCCTGGTGCTCGCCGAGGGCCGCCTGATGAACCTGGGCTGCGCCA
Organism: Streptosporangium brasiliense; assembly: GCF_030811595.1. Classification (NCBI taxonomy): domain Bacteria; kingdom Bacillati; phylum Actinomycetota; class Actinomycetes; order Streptosporangiales; family Streptosporangiaceae; genus Streptosporangium; species Streptosporangium brasiliense. The sequence continues at coordinate 344,315 of NZ_JAUSRB010000002.1, read as the reverse complement.
CCGGCCACCCCTCGTTCGTCATGTCCAACTCCTTCACCAACCAGGTGATCGCCCAGATCGAGCTGTTCACCAAGACCGAGCAGTACCCGGTCGGCGTCTACGTGCTGCCCAAGCACCTGGACGAGAAGGTCGCCCGCCTCCACCTTGACGCCCTCGGCGTGAAGCTCACCAAGCTCACCAAGGCGCAGGCGGAATACATCGGCGTGGACATCGAGGGCCCCTACAAGGCCGACCACTACCGCTACTGATCGACCGTTCCACCCGGCCCCCGCAGCGCTGCGGGGGCCTTCGGGCAATCTGGGGAGAAACGTGGACAGCGCGCTGGTGGCCGCGGGCGAGCGGCGGATCGGATGGGCGGCGCGGTCGATGCCCGTGCTGACCGCCATCGGGGAGCGTTTCGCGGCCGAGCGGCCCCTCGACGGGCTACGGATCGCCGCCTGCCTGCACGTGACCGCCGAGACCGCGGTGCTCATGGGCGCGCTGAAGGCGGGCGGGGCCGAGATCGCGCTGGCCGCCTCGAACCCGCTGTCCACGCAGGACGACGTCGCCGCCGCGCTGGGCGACTACGGCGTCGGCGTGCACGCGCGGGCCGGGGTCACCCGGGAGGTCTACTACCGCCACATCCACCAGGCGCTGGACATCCGCCCGGACATCGTCCTCGACGACGGCTGCGACCTGGTCAACATCCTGCACACCGAGCGGACCGAGCTGTTGGAGACGGTCACTGGGGGCTGCGAGGAGACCACGACCGGGATCATCCGGCTCCGGCAGATGGCGGCCGAGCAGGCGCTGAGGTTCCCGGTCGTGGCGGTCAACGACACCCGGACCAAGCGGATGTTCGACAACCGGTACGGCACCGGCCAGTCCACCATCGACGGCATCACTCGCGCCACCAACACCCTGCTGGCGGGCAAGACCGTGGTGGTCGCCGGGTTCGGCTACTGCGGCCGGGGCGTCGCCGAGCGGGCGAGGGGCCTGGGCGCCCGGGTGGTGGTCACCGAGATCGACCCGGTCAAGGCCCTGGACGCCTCGCTGCAGGGCTACGACGTGCAGCCGATGGCCCGCGCCGCCCGGACCGGAGACGTGTTCGTCACGGTCACCGGCAACCGCGACGTGATCAGGGGCGAGCACCTGACGGTGATGAAGGACGGCGCGATCCTGGCCAACGCCGGCCATTTCGACGTCGAGATCGACGTCCGGGCCCTGGACGAGCTGGCCCAGGCCGTGCATCACGGGGTCCGTCCGAACACCGACGAATACGTCCTCGCCGACGGCCGCAGGCTCCTGCTGCTCGCCGAGGGCCGGCTGGTGAACCTGACGGCCGCCGAGGGCCACCCGGCCGCCGTCATGGACATGTCCTTCTCCGCGCAGGCGCTCGCGGTCGCCTGGCTGGCCCGTGAGCGGGTACGGCTGGCGCCCGGCGTCTACGACGTGCCGCAGGAGGTCGACGTCGAGGTGGCGCGGCTCAAGCTGGCCGCCGCCGGGATCGAGGTGGACGCCCTGACCTCCGAGCAGGAGAAGTATCTCCACTCCTGGCGGCTCGGTTCCTAGCGTCACCCGGAGCCCGGAACCGCTTGGAGCCCGGAGCCCGGAACCGCTTGGAGTCCGGAGCCGGCTGGCGGCTTGCCCGCACCCCTCACGGGACCGGAGTGTCACCCGGGGCCCGGGACTGTTCCAGGGATCAGCCGTATGCCCGGCTCAGACCCCCTTCACGGGGCCGGCCGGAGGCTTGCCCGCACCCCTCACGGGACCGGCCGTCCCCCGGGGCCCGGGTTCAGCGCCCGGCCTGCATCTCCAGCATCCTGCGGATCTCCGCGCTCTGGGTGGCGGCGACATCGTTGGCCAGCTCCTCGACCTTGATGTGCGAGCCGTCGGTCAGCACCTGCTCGGACATCGTGATCGCCCCCTGGTGATGGGCGATCATCAGCGTGAGGAAGAGCCGGTCGAAGTCCTTGCCCGAGGCGTTCTTGAGGGCCTCCATCTGCTCGGGCGTGGCCATGCCCGGCATGCCGGTGTGGTCGGCGTGGTGACCGGGCGCCTGCAGGCCCTGCTGCTGCAGCCAGGACGTCATGTATTGGATCTCCGGCCCCTGGGCGTCCTTGATGCGCGAGGCGAGGCCCTTGAGCTTGGCGGAGTCGGCCCGTGACGGGGCCAGGACCGCCATGTCGATCGCCTGCCGGTGGTGGGCGATCATGTCCTTCATGTATTTCACGTCCGCCGCGTTGGCGGTGGGCGAGGGCACGGCGGTGGCCGCCTCGCTCGGGCTGATCGTCCGGGCCGGCTCGCCGGGCCTGCCGGGCGCGATGACCGGCGCGGTCGACTGGGCGGAGGGCGGCGGCGGAGGGTCGGCGCTGCACGCGGTGAGGGACAGAGCGGCGGCGACCGCGACAACGAGCGCGACGCGCACCCGACCTCCCTTTCCAAGCTGCATGTGACGAGAGACCCTAATCTTCGCGGGCCGGGCGAGTAAAGACATCAGGTCGCAAAAACTTGCTGACACAGTGACACCTTGCCTGATTGACCGCTCAGGATGAACGATCTAGTCACTTATGTGCCCTTTATGGTGCATATGGCAAGGAGGTTTCCCAGTGTTCACCCCCCGCAGGAAGGGCCTGTCGGGCCGCTTCCTGGTAGTAGCCGGAGTCGCGGCGGCGATGGTGCTGTCCGCGGTGCCCGCCCAGGCGGCCGACATCCCGGCACCCGGTGAGATCGTCATGAGCCCGAACGTCGAGCATGTGACCAACATCCCCAAGCCGGCCACGCTCACTGACATCCACACCGACATGGCCTTCCAGGGCGACTACGCCTATGTCGGCAACTACAGCGGTTTCTCGATCTACGACGTCCGCAAGCCGAAGCGGACCTCCCTGGTCAGCTCGGTGGTCTGCCCCGGCGGGCAGATGGACATGGCCGTCTACGGGAACCTGCTCTTCGGCGCCGTCGACTCCTCCCGTAACAACGACTCCTGCAGCAGCACCTCGCAGAGCGCGTCGGTCAAGGAGTCGTGGGAGGGCATCCGGATCTTCGACATCAGTGACAAGAAGAATCCGAAGTACGTCAAGGCGGTGGAGACCAACTGTGGTTCCCACACCCTGACCCTCCTGCCGGGCAAGGGGCGTGACCGGGACAACGTCTACGTCTACATCTCCTCCTACAGCCCGTCGGCGAGTTTCCCCGACTGCCAGCCGCCGCACGACAAGATCTCGATCGTCAAGGTGCCGCTGCGCGACCCGGCGGCGGCGGCGGTCGTCGCCACCCCGAACCTGTTCCCCGACGGCGGCAACCCCGGTGAGCCGACCCAGCAGTACCCCTACCGCACGTCGGCGACCACCGGCTGCCACGACATCACGGTCTTCCCGGAGAAGAACATGGCCGCCGGCGCCTGCATGGGCGAGGGCATCCTGATGGACGTCTCCGACCCGGTGAACCCGAAGGTCACCGCGACCGCCCGGGACGACGAGAACTTCGCGTTCTGGCACTCGGCGACGTTCAACAACGCCGGCACCAAGGTCGTCTTCACCGACGAGCTCGGCGGCGGCAGCGCGGCCACCTGCAACGAGGCGATCGGCCCGAACCGCGGCGCCAACGCCTACTACGACATCGAGGACGGCCGGCTCGTCTTCAAGGGCTACTTCAAGATCTCGCGCCACCAGGCCGACACCGAGAACTGCGTCGCGCACAACGGCTCGCTGATCCCGGTCAAGGGCAAGGACATCATGGTCCAGGCCTGGTACCAGGGCGGCATCTCGGTGGTGGACTTCACCGACTCCACCAACCCGCAGGAGATCGCCTTCTTCGAGCGCGGCCCCGACAGCACCGCCCCCGCGCTGAGCGGTGGATTCTGGTCCGCGTACTACTACAACGGCTACATCTACGGCAGCGACTTCAACCTGGGGCTCGACGTCCTCAAGATCAATGACCCGCGCACGAACAAGGCGAACGGCGTCAAGGTCGACATCCTGAACGCGCAGACCCAGGCTTCCTACCGGGAGTACGGCCACAGCGACCACGGCGACGACTGATCACCTCTGGGCGGTGGGGGCCGCGGTCCCCACAGTCCGCACCGGGCTCGCCCGCACCGGGCGGGCCCGGTGGCTGTTCACGGGTCCCGGTGACCCGCTACACGTAGAGTGAGGCATCAAACCAGATCCTTATCCTTACAAGCTGACATCTGGTTTATTTGCCGGTTAAGAAGGACAATTTCGTCGGTTCTCTGCACTTTACGTCTCCCCACAATGGAGGTACCGGGTGCTCGCTCTCCGTGGAATCGGCCGGACGTCGGCCGTGGTGGCCACCGCCGCCGCGCTGCTGATGCCGGCGGTGTCCGCCCAGGCCGCCGACATCCCGCCGGTCGGCGAGGTCGTCACCAGCCCGAACGTGTCACATGTGGCCAACGTCCCCAAGCCCGCCGGGCTGGAGACCACCATCAACACCGACATCGCCTTCCAGGGCGACTACGCCTACGTCGGCAACTACGGTGGTTTCTCGATCTACGACATCAGCCGTCCGGAGCGGACCAAGGTCGTCAGCAGCGTCGTGTGTCCCGGCTCCCAGATGGACGTGTCAGTCTACGGCGACCTGCTCTTCACCGCCGTCGACAACTCCCGCAGCGACGACTCCTGCAACAGCGTCGCGCAGAGCGCGGCGGTCAAGGAGTCGTGGGAGGGCATCCGGATCTTCGACATCAGTGACAAGAAGAATCCGAAGTACGTCAAGGCGGTGGAGACCAACTGCGGTTCCCATACCCTGACCCTCGTCCCGGGCAAGGGCCGCGACCGGCGCAACGTCTATCTCTACGCCTCCTCCTACAACCCGTCGGCGAGTTTCCCCGACTGCCAGCCGCCGCACGACAAGATCTCGATCGTCAAGGTGCCGCTGCGCGACCCGGCGGCGGCGGCGGTCGTCGCCACCCCCGTGGTCTTCCCCGACGGAGGCAACGAGACCCAGCCGGGCCTGCTGTTGCCGACCAGCGGCTGCCACGACATCACCGTCTACCCGGAGAAGGACGTCGCCGCCGGGGCCTGCATGGGCGACGGCGTGCTGTTCGACATCTCCGACCGGGCGAACCCGGTGGTCACGGCCCGCGTCACCGACCCGAACTTCGCGTTCTGGCACTCGGCGACGTTCAACAACACCGGCACCAAGGTCGTCTTCACCGACGAGCTCGGCGGCGGCGGCGGGGCCACCTGCAACGAGGCCACCGGACCGAACCGGGGCGCCGACGCCATCTTCGACATCAGGAACGGCCGGCTCGACTTCAGGAGCTACTTCAAGATCTCGCGGTACCAGGCCGACACCGAGAACTGCGTCGCGCACAACGGCTCGCTGATCCCGGTCAAGGGCAAGGACATCATGGTCCAGGCGTGGTACCAGGGCGGCATCTCGGTGGTGGACTTCACCGACTCCACCAACCCGCAGGAGATCGGCTTCTTCGAGCGCGGTCCCGAGCCGAACGGCGGCGGGGGCGGCATCTGGTCGGCCTACTACTACAACGGCTACATCTACGGCAGCGACTTCCACCACGGACTCGACGTCCTCAAGATCAGCGACCGGCGCACGGACCCGGCCAGGAGCGTCCGCCTGGACCGGCTGAACGTGCAGACCCAGGCCTCCTACCGGCAGGGACACGGCCACTGATCACCGGTGGCACACGGCCACTGATCACCGGCGGCCGCTGATCGCCGGCGGAAGGGGCGGCGGGAGCCTCCCGCCGCCCCTTCCCACGTCCGTACGGCGTGCGCCCCGGGCTCAGGCGGGCGGGACGAAGCCGCCGGGGGTGGGGCCGGGAGACCGGTGCGCGGGCGGCGCCATGGGGCCGGGTGCCCGCTGGGGCTGCGGCTGATGGGGAGCCTGCTGGTAGGGCTGGGGCGCGGGCGTCTGCCAGTGGGGCCGGTGCGGCCCTGGCGCCTGCGGGCCGGGCTGCGGCTGGTAGGGGTGGGGCCCCTGCCCCTGGGCCTGGGACGGCTGCTGGGCGGGATGCCGCCGGGCGTCCGCCTGGCGGGCCAGCCGTATCTGGTCACGGCGGCGGCGCTCGGCCAGGACCGCGGTCAGGTAGGCGAACGGCGGCACGCCCGGTGGCGGGGGCGGCGAGACGAAGGCCGACATCTCGGCGGTGATGCGCGCGCCCATCTCGTGCTGGACCACCGGGGACAGGTCGTGCCAGCGCAGGAGGTACTGCCTGGCGGTGGCGGCGACCCCCTCGGGCAGCCGCGACAGCTCCAGCGTCGCCGCCCACGCGGCGAGCTGCGGCGGCATCTCCAGCAGCGGGCCGTACTGCCGGGGGCCGCGCTCGGAGATCACGATGGTGCCCGCGAAGATGTCGCCGAGCCGCTTGCCCTTCTCCGAGATCAGCGAGCTGATCAGCGCGGGCGCGCCACTGAGCGTCCAGAACTCCAGCACTCCGGCCAGGCCCCGGAACAGGGCCTGCCGGAACCGCTCGGGGCTGCCGTCGTCGCTGACCACCCGGAGCCCGAGGGCGAGCTTGCCGAGGCTGCGGCCGCGCGAGAGCGTCTCGAAGATCACCGGATAGCCGACGAGCACGAGCACGGTGAGCGCGATGTAGATCATCGTCACCAGCGCCTCGTCGGCGGTGAAGACCAGCGCGCCGACCACGAAGGACGCGCCGAACAGCGTTACGAGCTGGACCGCCATGTCGATGAGCAGCGCCGCGGCCCTGCTCGGAATCTGGGCGGTCCGGACCTCGACGACAACGGCCTCGCCGGTTACGACATCGGACACAGTCAGCACCTTACCCGTGACGGGACGGGCCGGCCGCGGCCGGCCCGCGAACATGAAACGGCGCTCCTTTTCGGCGAGAACCGCCTTTTCGGCGAGAGCCGCCGCCGGGCCCGCACCGGCACCCCGCCCCGCGCCACGGCGGCCTTCCGGAACCCGGCCGTCGGCGCCCTGTGAAAAGCAGGCCACGCCAATATCCCCCGCGCCCGGCGCGAATGCCTCCACAGCCATCACGGTCCCTGATCAGTAGGCGCAGATTACCTGGTCGTGGGGTTATGTGATTGTGTGCCCCGGGTATCACCAGCGAAGGTCAGGTCACCCCCGGAATTTCCCGTAAGCGGCAGACCGTCCAAAGGATTGACCATGGAAGAGCTGATGCAGCGCCGGACCGAAGCGCTGACACGGGTGCAGGAGATCCGGAAGTCCGAGGACAGGCCGCAGGAGGAGGCGACAGACCTTGAGCGGGAACTGGCCGGCCTCCACCCGACCCTCGCGAGCAAGTGGCTGACCTGGGAGACCTACTCCACCGGGGCGACTTTTGTCGGATATCTCTACAACATAGGCTTCAATCAGTACGTGTCGGTGGACAGCAGTGGCACGTGGCTCTACGCGGCGGCTCCCACGACCGCTGAAGCGCTGCGCTGGAACTTCTGGCAGTCCTCCACCGGCGGCCTTGTGATGACCGCGACGGTGGGGCCGTCCACCCGCTTTTTCAACTGGAGGCCCGTGACGGGCGCCTGCAAACTGTATGACATCTACGACACGATGAACGCGACTCAATGGAAGCGGAGTGGGGCCTTCGACGGCGACCAGTTTCAGATCCTGAATCCGAGCAACAAGGAGAACATCGGATGCTGGTCCACCCACAACAACGAGTTGTACAACAGAAGAAACGTCGTCCACCAGGATTTCGGATTCCTGTACTTCGATGTAAAACAATTCTCTGCGGACGACCATCTGATCTACAGCGCGTACATGAAGGAGGCCGACGGCCTCGGCCCGGCGTGATCTCTCCCGGTCGCGGTCGCGGCGGAGGGCGCCGGACGCCGGGGCCCGTCCGCCGGCCGGCCCGCGGGCCGTGCCGGACGCGACCGACGACGTGTGACGCAGGTCACAGATTCTCCGGTTTACATCCATGTAATCGATTACATACTCTGATGTAATCGATTACATGGAGGGCTGATGGCACGTATCAAGGATGTGGCCGCGCATGCGGGCGTCTCCGTCGCCACGGTCTCCCGGGTTCTGAACGACAACCCGTCGGTGACGGAGGAGACCCGGACCCGGGTCTACGCCGCCATGAGGGAGCTCAACTACGTCCCCAACGCGGTGGCGCGCTCGCTGCGCACCGAGGCGACCAAGACCCTCGGCCTGATCATCGGCGACATCGTCAACCCGTTCTTCGCCGAGCTGGCCAGGGCGGTCGAGGACGCGGCGCGGGCGGCCGGCTACACCGTGATCATCGGCAACGCCGACGAGCGCGCCGAGGAGCAGGACCACTACGTGCGCACGCTCCTGGAGCAGCGGGTCGACGGCCTGCTGATCTGCCCCACCGCCGAGGTCACGCCGCTGGTGCAGGAGATCGCGCGGTCCGGAGGGCCGCTGGTCTTCCTGGACCGCACGCTTCCCGGCGTGCACGTGCCGTCGGTCCGGGTCGACGGGACCGACGCGATCAGGGCGCTGGTCGCCCACCTGCGCGAGCTCGGGCACCGGCGGATCGGCTTCATCTCCGGCCCCGCCAGGCTGTCCACCGGCCGGGAACGGACGGACGCCTTCCTGGTGGCGATGGCCGAGCACGGCCTGGAGATCCGCCCGGAATACATCGAGGCGGGGGACTTCCGCTCGGGCAGCGGCCGCGCGCTCACCGCCAGGCTGCTCGACCTCCCCGAGCCGCCCGAGGTGATCTTCGCGGGCGACAACCTGATGACCCTGGGCGCGCTGGACGAGATACGGGCGCGCGGCCTGCGCATCCCCGAGGACGTGGCGCTGGCGTCGTTCGACGACGTCTCGTGGTTCCCGCACGTCACCCCTCCGGTGACCGCGATCAGCCAGCCCGCCGCCGAACTCGGGAAGCGGGGCGTGCGGGTGATCCTCGACCGTCTCGGCGGGCGGCCGGCCGAGTCGGTGGCCCTGCCCGCCGTCCTGGTGGTCCGCCAATCATGTGGGGAAGGAAGGAACGTCTCGTGAACGACGAGATCCTCCGGGTCGAAGGTCTGCGCAAGGGGTTCCCGGGTGTGGTCGCGCTGGACGGGGTCGACTTCAGCCTCCGCTCGGGCGAGGTCCACGTCCTGCTCGGGGAGAACGGCGCGGGCAAGAGCACGCTGATCAAGATGCTCTCCGGGGCCTACCACCCCGACGGAGGGCGGATCCTCGTCGACGGGGAGCCGGTCGAGATCCGCACCGCGGGCGACGCGCAGCGGCTCGGCATCGCCACCATCTACCAGGAGTTCAACCTGGTCCCCCAGCTCACCGTCGGGGAGAACCTCGCCCTCGGGCGCCCGCCCCGCCGCTTCGGCTTCGTCGACACCAAGCGGATGCACGAGCAGGCACGGGAGCTGCTGCAGCGGGTCGGCGTCGAGGTCGACCCGCGCACGCCGGTGGCGCGGCTGGGCATCGCGCGCATGCAGATGGTCGAGATCGCCAAGGCGCTGGGCCTGAACGCCCGCGTGCTCATCATGGACGAGCCGACCGCGGTACTCACGACCACCGAGGTCGAGCGGCTGTTCGGCATCGTCCGGCAGCTGCGCGAGCAGGGGGTGGCGATCGTGTTCATCACCCACCACCTTGAGGAGATCCCGCAGATCGGCGACCGGGTCACCGTGCTGCGTGACGGCCGCTCGGTGGCCGAGGTCCCGGCGACCACCCCGGAGGACGAGCTGGTCAGGCTCATGGTCGGCCGCCCGATCGACCAGCAGTACCCCCGGGAGCCGGCGCCGCCGGGCGGCCCCCTGCTGCAGGTGCGGGGGCTCCGCAGGGAAGGAGAGTTCGCCGACGTCTCCTTCGAGGTGCGCGCCGGGGAGGTCGTGGGCCTGGCGGGGCTGGTCGGCGCGGGCCGTACCGAGGTCGCGCGGTCGATCTTCGGCGCGGACGCCTACGACTCCGGCGAGGTCCTGGTGAACGGCCGCCCGCTGGCCCGCGGCGACGTGCACGCCGCCATGGAGGCCGGCCTCGGCCTGGTCCCGGAGGACCGCAAGGGCCAGGGACTGGTGCTCGGCGCCGACGTGGGGGAGAACCTCGGCCTGGTCACGCTGCGGCGGGCCAGCCGCGGCGGCTTCGTCGACAGGACGGGGCAGCGCAGGGCGGCCGCCGAGGTGGCCCAGCAGCTCGGCGTGCGGATGAGCGGCCTCGGCCAGGAGGTCCGCACGCTGTCGGGCGGCAACCAGCAGAAGATCGTCATCGGGAAGTGGCTGCTCGCCAAGGCGAGCGTGCTCATCCTCGACGAGCCCACGCGGGGTGTGGACGTGGGGGCCAAGGTCGAGATCTATCAACTGATCAATTCGCTCACCGCCTCCGGGCACGCGGTGCTCATGATCTCCAGCGATCTCCCCGAGATCCTGGGCATGAGCGACCGGGTGCTGGTGATGGCCCGCGGCCGGCTCGTCGGGGAGCTCGCCGCCGGTGAGGCTACCCAGGACTCGGTGATGGCCCTGGCCGTCGCCGAGGTGGAGGATGCTCGTGTCCACTAACGTGCTGCAGCGCAAGCCCCCGGGCCGCAAGCCGCCGGCCACCGCCTGGCTGGGCGAGAACGGCGCGCTGGTCGCACTGGTCGTGCTCGCGGTCGCGCTCTCGCTGCTGTCGGGCGACTTCCTGACCGTGACCAACCTGCTCAACGTCGGCGTGCAGGCGGCGGTCACCGCGATCCTCGCCTTCGGCGCCACCTTCGTCATCATCACCGGCGGCATCGACCTGTCGGTCGGCTCCGTCGCCGCCCTCTCGGCGATCGTCCTGGCCTGGACCGCGACCGACACGGGCCTGCCGTGGCCGCTGGCCACCGTGATCGCCCTCGCCGTCGGCCTCGGGTGCGGGCTGGTCAACGCCGCGCTGATCGCCTACGGCAAGCTGCCGCCGTTCATCGCCACGCTGGCGATGCTCGGCATCGCCCGCGGCCTGGCCCTGGTGATCTCCCAGGGCAGCCCGATCGCGATGCCGGAGGCGGTCTCCCACCTGGGCGACACCATCGGCGACTACCTGCCGGTCCCGGTCGTCGTCATGGTGGTCATGGGCGTCATCACGGCCGTGATCCTGAACCGGACCTACACCGGGCGCGCGATGTACGCCATCGGCGGCAACGAGGAGGCCGCCCGGCTGTCCGGCATCAACGTCAACCGGCGCAAGCTCATCACCTATGCCCTGTCCGGGCTCTTCGCCGCGGTCGCGGGCATCGTCCTGGCCAGCCGGCTGGCCTCGGCCCAGCCCCAGGCGGCCGCCGGCTACGAGCTGGACGCCATCGCCGCCGTCGTCATCGGCGGGGCGAGCCTGTCCGGCGGCAAGGGCCGGGCCTTCGGCACCTTCGTCGGCGCGCTCATCCTCGCGGTGCTGCGCAACGGCCTCAACCTGCTCTCCGTCTCCGCCTTCTGGCAGCAGGTCGTGATCGGAGTGGTGATCGCGCTCGCGGTCCTGCTCGACACCCTGCGCCGCCGTGGAACCAACTGAACCCATCGGGGGAACACCATGAAACGCACCATCACTCTCGTCGCGGCCGGCGCCGCGCTCGCCCTGGGGCTGACGGCCTGTGGCTCGGGCTCGTCCTCCTCCTCTTCCGGCTCCGGGGGATCCGGGGCGGCCGGGGGGGACGTCAAGCTCGGCATGTCGGTCTCCACCCTGAACAACCCCTACTTCGTCCAGCTCCGCAAGGGCGCCGAGGACGAGGCCAAGAAGCAGGGGGTCGCGCTGACCGTCACCGACGCCCAGAACGATGCCTCGCAGCAGGTCAACCAGATCCAGAACTTCGCCAGCCAGAACATGAAGGCGATCATCATCAACCCGGTCGACTCCGACGCCGCCGGGCCCGCGGTGAAGGCCGCCGAGCGCTCCAAGATCCCGGTGATCGCCGTCGACCGCGTGGTCAACGGCGCCACCGTGGCCCAGACCGTGGCCTCCGACAACGTCGCCGGCGGCAAGCTGGCGGCCCAGGAACTGGCCAAGCAGATGGGGGAGAAGGGCAAGGTCGCCGTCCTGCAGGGAGTGCCCGGCACCTCCGCCTCCCGTGACCGCGGCCAGGGCTTCACCGAGGGGATCAAGGCGTACCCGGGCATCCAGGTGGTCGCCCAGCAGCCCGCCGACTTCGACCGGACCAAGGGCCTGGACGTCATGACCAACCTGCTGCAGTCCAACCCCGGCATCACCGGGGTGTTCGCCGAGAACGACGAGATGGCCCTGGGCGCGATCAAGGCGCTGGGCGCCAAGGCGGGCGGCGAGATCAAGATCGTTGGCTTCGACGGCACCCCGGACGGCCTCAAGGCCATCGAGGCGGGCACGATGAGCGCCAGCATCGCCCAGCAGCCGCAGCTCCTCGGCCAGCAGGCCGTGCAGGGCGCGATCAAGGCGGCGAAGGGAGAGAAGGTCGAGGCCACGGTGGCCGTGCCGGTCAAGGCCGTGACCAAGGACAACGTCGCAGAGTTCGCGGGCTCGTGATGACCGCCCGCGGTGACGACGCCGGGCCGGCGCCCGAGGGCGCCGGCGGGCGGCGCGGGGAGGAGCCGGCGCCGCCGTTCGAAATGATCGTCGTGGGGTCGGTCAACGCCGACCTGGTGATCCGGGTCGATCGGCGTCCCATGCCGGGCGAGACCGTGATCGGCTCCGATCTCGCCACCTATCCCGGGGGGAAGGGCGCCAACCAGGCCGTCGCCGCGGCCCGGCTCGGCGCCCGTGTGGCCCTGCTCGGCAGGGTCGGCTCCGACGGCAACGGCGAGTTCCTGCGCAAGGCGCTCTCCGGCGACGGCGTGGACCTGGACCGTCTCACCGACACCCCGGGGCCGAGCGGCGTCGCGGTGATCACCGTCGGGGCGGACGGGGACAACAGCATCATCGTGTCGCCGGGGGTCAACGCGCGGCTGAGCGAGGACGACATCGCCGCGGCGGCCGACCTGCTGGCCTCGGCGCGGGTCGTCTCCCTGCAGCTGGAGAGTCCCCTCGCCACGGTGGTGGCCGCCGCCCGGACGGCGGCCCGGGTGGTCTTCAACCTGTCGCCGCCCGCCGCCGTCCCCGACGAACTGCTGGCGGTCTGCGACCCGCTCGTCGTCAACGAGCACGAGGCCGCGCTCCTGCTCGGCGGGCCCGGCGAGCCCGAACAGCAGGCGCGGGCCCTGCTCGCGCTCGGTCCCCGCTCGGCGGTCCTCACGCTGGGGGCCGACGGCGCGGTCGTCGCGGAGCCGGGCACGGTCACCGCGGTGCCGAGCCCCCGGGTGGAGGCCGTCGACACCACCGGTGCCGGTGACGCGTTCACCGGGGCGCTGGCCTGGCGCCTGGCCCGGGGCGACGGCCTGGCCGACGCCACCGCCTTCGCGGTCCGGGTGGGCGCCGCCTCGGTGCGCGCGCCCGGCGCGCAGAGTTCCTATCCGTATCCGGAGGATCTGGAGGGCCTGTGAAACGCACGGGGATCCTCAACTCCGCCCTGTCCGGCGCGCTCGCCCGCCTCGGTCACACCGACGAACTGCTCGTCTGCGACAGCGGGATGCCGCTGCCGCCCGGCGTCGAGGTGGTCGACCTCGCCTTCCTGCCGGGCATCCCGGCCTTCGCCGACGTGCTCGACGGGATCCTCGCCGAGCTCGTCGTGGAGGGGGCCACCGCAGCCCGGGAGGTCCGTACGGCCAACGCCGGATGCGACGCCCTGCTCAGCACCCGCCTGCCGGACCTGACCTATGTCCCGCACGAGGAGCTCAAGCGGCTGGCCCGCGCCAGCCGGCTGGTCGTGCGCACCGGCGAGGCGCGGCCGTACGCCAACGTGCTGCTGCGGTGCGGGGTCGCCTTCTAGATCCTCGGCCGCCGCGTCCCGTCCCCCGCCTCCCGCGGCGTGGGACGGGGCGGCGCCGATCCCGCGCGGAGCCGCCGGACGGCGGACCCGGCCGCCGTCCGAGGGGCGGGACCGCGGACGCGCCCGCGCGCGGAGCCGCCGGGAGGCGGGCCCGTCCGCCGTCTCGGAGGCGGGACTGTGGATACGCTTTCCGGGTGGACATCGACGCCTTTGTCAGCGCGCACCGCCCGGTCTGGGACCGCCTGGAGGATCTCATCCGGCGCCGCAGGTCGCTGAACGGCGCCGAGATCGACGAGCTGGTGGACCTCTACCAGCGGGTCGCCACGCATCTGTCCATCGTGCGCTCGGGGTCGGCCGACCCGATCCTGGTGGGCCGCCTGTCGGCGCTGGTCGCCCGGGCCCGCTCGGCGGTCACCGGAGCGCACACCCCCGCCTGGCGGGAGTTCGTCCGCTTCTTCACGGTCTCCTTCCCGGTGGTCGCCTACCGGGCCCGCTGGTGGTGGCTCGGCACGACCGCCGCGTTCGTCCTGGTCAGCGCGGTCGTCGCCGTCTGGGTGGCGGGCGATCCCAGCGTCCAGGCCGCGATCGCCACGCCCGAGGAGATCACCCGGCTCGTCGAACACGACTTCGCCGACTACTACTCCGAGCACCCCGCGGCCTCCTTCGCCGGGCAGGTCTGGGTCAACAACGCCTGGGTCTCGATACAGGTCATCATCATGGCCATCCTGCTCGGCCTGCCGATCCCCTACATCCTGTGGCAGAACGCGCTCAACGTGGCCGTCTCCGCCGGGCTGATGGCCTCGCGCGACAAGCTGGACATCTTCTTCGGCCTGATCACCCCGCACGGCCTGCTGGAGCTGACCGCGGTGTTCCTCGCCGCGGCCGTCGGCATGCGCCTGGGCTGGACCGTCGTCGACCCCGGCCCCCGCAGGCGCGGTGAGGCCCTCGCCGAGCAGGGCAGGGCCGTCATGAGCGTGGCCCTCGGCCTGGTCGTGGTGCTGCTCGTCTCCGGGCTCATCGAGGGGCTGGTCACCCCCTCCGGCCTGCCCACCTGGGCGCGCATCGGCATCGGAGTGGTCGCCGAGGCGGCCTTCCTCGCCTACGTGATCTATTTCGGCCGCCGGGCCCTGGCCGCCCAGGAGACCGGCGACCTGGAGCGGGCCCCCGACCTCGCGCCGAGCGCCGGCTGAGGCCGCGCCGCCCGGCGGTCACAGCCGGCCCGCCGCCTTCAACGCCAGGTAGGCGTCGGCCAGGGCGGGCGCGATCTGCTCCGGCGTGGCGTCCACGACCTCCACGCCCTGGCGGCGGAGCCGGGCGGTGATCCTGCGCCGGTCGACGTTCTGGTGCTCGGCCGCCGCCGCGTCGTAGACCAGCTCGGGCGTGCCGCGCCCGGTGGCCATGGCGGCCACCTGCGGGTCGGAGACGGCGGCCAGGAGCACCAGGTGCCGCGAGGAGAGCTGGGGGAGCATCGGCAGGAGCCCCTCCTCCAGCGACGCCGAGTTCAGGTCGGTCAGCACGACGACCAGGCAGCGCCGCTTGGCCCGGGCCAGGACGGCCGCGACCATGCCGGCCGAGTCGGCCTCGACGAGCTCGGCCTCAAGCGGTGCCATGGAGTTGACCAGCGACGACAGCAGGTCGGTACGGCCGGCGCCGGACACCCAGGCGCGCACCGCGCGGTCGTAGGCCAGGAAGTCGACCCGGTCGCCGGCGCGGGCGGCCAGCGCGGCCAGCAGCAGCGCCGCGTCCATCGACCAGTCCAGCCGGGGCCAGCCCGGCACGGTCGCCGCCGCGCCGTACCGGCCGCCGGACCCGTCCCGCGGGCCGGCCGGCGGGACGGGGGCCGTGCCCACCCGGCCGGCCGAGGTGCGCCCGGTGTCCAGGACGATCAGGACCCGCCGGTCGCGCTCGGGCCGCCAGGTGCGGACCACCACGTCGTTGCGGCGGGCGGTGGCCCGCCAGTCGATCGAGCGGACGTCGTCGCCGACCACGTACTCGCGGAGCGAGTCGAACTCGGTGCCCTGCCCCCTGACCATCGACGGGTGCTGGCCCTCCAGCTCCCTGAGCCTGGACAGCTTGGCGGGCAGGTGCTTGCGGCTGAGGAACGGCGGCAGCACCCGCACCGACCAGGGCACCCGGTGGGAGCCCTGGCGGCCCGCGATGCCCAGCGGCCCCAGCGTGCGCACCGTGACCGTGACCGCCTCGCGGTCGCCCCGGCGGGTGGGGGTGAGCGTCATGGTGAGGCGGCGGCGCTCACCGGGGGGGACGTCCAGCGGCAGGTGCCGCGGGCCGGCCCCGGCCGAGGGGGGCCAGGCGTCCCTGAGCACCCCCCGGGCCCGGCGGGGGCCGGGGTTCTCCACGACCAGCTCGACCGTGGCGGACTCGCCGAGCCGTACCAGCCGGTCGCCCGAGCGGGTGAACCGCAGCGGACGCACGCCCGCGGCCAGCAGCAGGTCGACCACGACCAGCGCCAGCAGGAGCAGCGCCACCCCGGCCACGGCCGCTCCCGGCCGGGGGGCGAACAGCACGACCAGCGTGCCCAGCAGAGCCAGCAGGGCGGCCCGTCCCGTCAGTGCCATCGGCTCAGCGGGGGACGGGGACGGAGGCGAGGATGGCGTCGATCAGGCCGTCGGCGGTCGCGCCCTCCAGCTCGGCCTCGGGCCGGAGCTGGATCCGGTGCCGCATCGACGGCCTGGCCAGCGCCTTGACGTCGTCCGGGGTCACGTAGGAGCGGCCGGACAGCCAGGCCCAGGCCCGGGCCCCGGCCAGCAGCGCGGTGGCGCCACGCGGCGAGACGCCGAGCTGCAGCGACGGCGACTGGCGGGTGGCCCTGGCGATGTCGACGATGTAGCCGAGCACCTCGGGGCCGGCGTGGACCCGGCTGACCGCCGCGCGACCGGCATCCAGGTCGGCGATGGTGGCCACGGCCTTGACGTGGGACAGGTCGCGCGGGTCGAAGCCCAGCGCGTGCCGCTCCAGCACCGCGATCTCCTGCTCGCGGGGCGGCAGCGGGACGGTCAGCTTGAGCAGGAACCGGTCGAGCTGCGCCTCGGGGAGCTGGTAGGTGCCCTCGTACTCGACGGGGTTCTGGGTGGCGGCCACGATGAACGGCTCGGGCAGCCTGCGCGGCTTGCCGTCCACGCTGACCTGCCGCTCCTCCATCGCCTCCAGCAGCGCCGCCTGCGTCTTGGGGGGCGTGCGGTTGATCTCGTCGGCGAGCAGCAGGTTGGTGAAGACCGGCCCCTGCCGGAACTCGAACTCCGACGTCTTCGCGTCGTAGATCAAGGAGCCGGTGACGTCGCCCGGCATCAGGTCGGGAGTGAACTGCACCCGCTTGAAGTCCAGCGAGAGCGCCGCCGCCAGGGTCCTGACCAGCAGGGTCTTGGCCACGCCCGGCACGCCTTCGAGCAGCACGTGCCCCCGGCACAGGAGCGCGATCACCAGCCCGGTGACCACGGCGTCCTGGCCGACGACGGCCTTGGAGACCTCGGCGCGCAGGCTCCCCAGCGCGTCTCGGGCGGCGTCCGCGCCGGGCGTCTCCGCCGGGCCGCCGTGCTCCGGTGGCGTGGTCACCGAGCCTCCTCTGCCGGCTCCGGCCGCACGGCGGCGCCGTGCCTGAGGGCCCGCTCGCTAAACTCGCTCACGACTCTTTGACCTGCCTCTCCAACATGTCCAGATATGCGGCCAGGGCTACCAGCCCGGCCTCGTCAGCCGGCGGCGGGCCGTACAGGGCGGCGCCCACGTGGAAGCCCGCCTGCCCGGTCCGTCCGGCGATCGCCTCGACCTTCGCCTCCGGCCCGGCCGCGGAGGGCAGGCCGAGCCGGGGGGTGACCCGGTCGACGAAACTCGTGCGCAGGGCGGTGGCTGCCCTGTCGCGGGCCCGCCTGGCCCGGTAGAGCCTGGCCCGGCCCTCCACCGTCTCGGCCGCCCTGACCACGACGGGCAGCCGCTCGGCCACCACCGGGCCGAGCCGGCGGCCCCGCCAGAGTGCCAGCAGGACGACCACGACGCCCACCTGCACCACGGCCCATCTGACCCCCTCGGGGATCATGCCGTAGAAGCCCTGCTCGCCCGTGGTGCCCGCGGCGGCCTCGGGGGCCACCAGCCAGATCAGGGCGGGCCTGGCCCCGGCGAGGTTCAGGGCCAGGGCGGCGTTGCCGTCCTCGGCCAGCCGCAGGTTGGTCATGAACGCCCCGTCGCCCACGACCGTGACCGTCCTGCCCGCGCCGGTGTGGCTGACCAGGGTGGACGCGCCGCGGGCCGGGTAACAGCCGGTCGCCCCCGCCGGGACGGTGAAGGCGGTGCCGCCCATGTGGGCGCTGCCCGCCCGGGTCGCGGCCGGCAGGTCGCACCGGGGCTCGCGGGAGCGCGTCCGCACGTTCTCGGTGGGGCTCATGCCCGGGGTGAGCAGTTCCTGGTGCGGCTGCGCGCCGACCACGAGCAGGTCGGCGCGGATCGCGCCGAGCCGCTCGGCCGCTTCCTCGGTGAGGAAGGAGGTGTCGCTGAGCAGCAGCGTGTGGTCGCCGGGGCCGGCGGCCTCCACCTCGGCGACCGAGGTGACCCGGGTGACCCGCACGCCGTGGGCCCGCAGCAGCTGGGCCAGCCCCTTGCCGCCGGACAGCGAGGTGTCGGCGGGGTCGAGCGGCCGGCCCGCGCCGGAGCCGCTGAGCAGCACGCCGATGACGGCGCCGGCGACCACGATCAGCGCGACCAGCAGGAAGCCCCGGCCACTGCGCCACAGGCCCGCGGCGGTCGGGGAGGTGGACGTCGACCCGGTCCCCGGGGCGGCGGCGAGGCTCATGAGGGCACCGCCTCCGCGGCGGCGGCCACGACGACGGTGACGGTGGCGACGGCTGCGGCGACGGGGACCGCGGCCGTGCCGGCTGCGGCGGTGGCGAGGCTCATGGGGTCACCGCCTCCGCGGCGGCGCCGAGCGTCGGCCGGGCCGTGCGCAGGCGCTCGTCGAGGTCGCGCAGGACCCCGTAGGACTCGGCCGTGCCCGGCACCTCGCCGTAGGTCACGTCGTCGAAGACCCGGGCCGCGGCGGCCAGGTCGGAGGCGAAGGCGGGCAGCGCGCGGCCCGCCTCGGCGGCCAGCTCGCCCGCGGTGCGGCCGGGTGTCGAGTCGACGATGACGCGGTCCTCCAGATCCCGGGCGACGGCCCTGAGCCGTTCGCGGACGGCCTCGGCCCACCGACCCTCGGCGGCCAGCCGTTCGGCGGCGTCGCGGTGCTCGGCGGCGGTGCGGCGGCGGTCCCCGAAGATCCCCTCCTGGCGCGCGGCGCCGCCTCCGGCGGTCCTGCGCGCGATCACGACGACCGCCACGACGGCGGCGATCACGAGCACGACCAGGACGATCCGCGCGGCCACGCTGCCGACGGCGCCCACGGACTCCTGGTCCAGCAGGTCGCCCAGGAACTGGTCCACGGCCCGCGTGACGCGGTCGACCGGCGACTCCCTGGCGTATTCGGGCTTGAGCAGCTCCTGGACCGCCTCGCGCCGGGCCTGGTCCCGGTCGATGTCGACCGGGGACGTCAGGAGCGTCAGGTGGCTCAGGAACTGTGCCACGGGGCTCCCCGGCCGGCTCCGGCGGGCGTGACGGACGGGTCCCACAGGTCGTCGGCGGAGGCGTGCACCCAGCCCTGGCGCTGCTGCTCGATCGCCGCGGTCTGCAGCACCAGGTCGAACGCCTCGGCGCGCATCCGCCGGTCGGCGTAGAGCAGGCCGTTGACGCCGGCCTGGAACGGGTAAGTGATCATCGCGCTGACGGTGCCGCCGACGGCGATCAGGACCGCCGCGCCGATCAGCGAACCGGTGGAGCCCGCGCCGAACATGCCGACGAAGGTCCCCGCGAGGGTGAAGGGGAAGGAGAGCGCCAGGGCGACCACGCCCGCGATGATCTGGGTCAGCAGCAGGATGCCGAGCGTCCGCCAGAAACCGCCGCTGACCAGCCGCCACGACCTGCGCAGGGACTCGGCGACGCCGCGCCGCTCCAGCACCGCCACCGACGCCGCGAGCGCCAGGCGGGTGGTGATGAACAGCGAGTAGGCGACGAAGCCCAGCACCACCAGCGCGCCCACCAGGAACAGCGTCGCGAGATCGGCGCCCGCCGCGCCGAGCCCGGTGATGATCGCGATGACCAGGGCCAGCGGGAGCAGCAGGAGCACCATGCCGACGATCACCAGCCCGAACAGCGTGGGCACCCGGCCGCGGGTCAGCTTCCAGGCCTCGCCCACCGTCATCTTGCCGCCGAAGACCGCCCGGCCCAGGATCCGGGTCAGCACGCCGGTGAGCAGGGTGACCGCGATGAACTGGACCGCGTAGGAGATCAGGGTCCCGCCGTACTGGGAGAGGAAGCCCACCTCCTGGTTCTCCAGCACGGAGGGGTCGTCGAAGGCCGCGCCCGCCTGGCCCAGCAGCAGCGCCTGGCCGATCGCCACCGGGATCGCCCCGAGCGCGGCGGCGATCGCCGACAGGCCCAGGACGGCGCCGGGGTTGGAGCGGATCAGCTTGATCGCGCCGTCGAGGATGTCGCCGAGGCCGAGCGGGCGCAGCGGGATGATCCCCGGCCGCATCGCGGGGGGCGTGTGGTGGCCGTGGGGCGGCGGGCCGTACGGGCCCTGCTGGTACGGGCCCGGCTGGTACGGCGGGCCCGGCGGGCCGTAGGGGGGCTGCGGCTGCTGCGGCGCCGTCGCGCCCGGTGCCGAGCCGGGCGCGGTCCACGGCGACCCCGGGGCGTTGCCGTACGGCGGAGGTTGGTTGGACGCCCAGCCGGGTGGCGTGTCGGGAGTGGAGCCGTGACCGTCTGACATATCCCAATCCTGACATGTGGACACACCGATTGTGGTGCTCGGGAGATCTCGACGATGTTTCTCGCCCCGGAGATCGGCGGAGATGCCGGAGGGATGGCCGAGACACGGTCGTTTACCGCAGACTGGGGACGTGACCACCTCCGCTTGGCGTCCGCAGTCGCCAGGGCCGGAGGTGGCCGCACGGGGGCACCACTACGCGCTTCACGTTGTGTGCGCCTAAAATTCGGCATTTGGAAGGCTGATCGTCGCCCGGTGTCATCCAGTGGCCGGGCAAGGGTAATCTTCGACGACCGTGCCGTTTACCCCGAAAACTCCCAAACTGCGTAAAACGAATGAGGGGCCATGAAAGGACGCGTGCTGGTCGTCGACGACGACGCCGCTCTCGCCGAGATGCTCGGCATCGTGCTGCGCGGGGAGGGCTTCGAACCTTCCTTCGTCTCCGACGGTGACAAGGCGCTCGACGCGTTCCGCGACACCCGGCCGGATCTGGTCCTGCTCGACCTGATGCTGCCCGGCGCCGACGGCATCGACGTCTGCCGTCGCATCCGCGCCGAGTCCGGTGTGCCGATCGTCATGCTGACGGCCAAGAGCGACACCATCGACGTGGTGCTCGGCCTGGAGTCGGGGGCCGACGACTACATCGTCAAGCCGTTCAAGCCCAAGGAGCTGGTGGCCCGGGTCCGCGCGCGGCTGCGCCGGACCGACGAGCCGACGCCGGAGATCCTCCAGATCGGCGACATCACCATCGACGTCGCCGGCCACTCGGTCAAGCGCGACGAGGAGACCATCAACCTCACCCCGCTGGAGTTCGACCTGCTGGTCGCGCTGGCCCGCAAGCCGCGCCAGGTCTTCACCCGCGAGGTCCTGCTGGAGCAGGTCTGGGGATACCGGCACGCCGCCGACACCCGCCTGGTCAACGTGCACGTCCAGCGGCTCCGTGCCAAGATCGAGAAGGACCCCGAGCACCCCGAGATCGTGGTGACGGTCCGCGGGGTCGGTTACAAGGCCGGCCCGGCCTGACCTGCGCGGATCCCCCGGGACCCCCGACATGCCTTCCTCCCCGAAGAAGCGCCGCCGCACCCTGCGCCAGGTGGTGCGGGGCGTCCGCCGGCGGGCCCGCCGCGCCGCGGGGGGCGTGCGCCGGGTCTGGCGCCGCTCCCTGCAGCTCCGCGTCGTCACCAGCACGATGGTCATCTCCATCGCGGTGGTCGCCGTGCTGGGGGTCTTCCTCATGCAGCAGATCATCGCGACGACGCTGGAGGCCCGGGAACGGGCGGCCAAGAGCGAGGCGCAGGCCGACCGGATCGCGGTGCTCAGCTATCTGAACCAGCCGCTCGGCGACGACTCCAAGCCGTCCGCCGACTCGGGCGACCTGCTCCATCGGGGCGGTGACAGCCCGCTCGGCCAGGCGGTGGAGGCCCTCGCCGGGCGCGCCGGGTCCGCCGGGTCCGCCACCCGCTACTCGGTGATCATCCGCAACGACAACCGGCCCGGGGAGTTCTACGGCACCACGAACATCGACGCGAGCAGCGTCCCGTCCGGGCTGCGCGACGAGGTGTTCAAGAAGGAGGCCGGCCAGAACAGCATCCACTACGGAAACCTGTACTACGAGGGCACGCGCGAGCCGACGCGGGGCCTGGTGATCGGCACCCGCCTCGACACCTCCGGCACCATGCTGGACAGCGGATACGAGATCTACCACCTGATCCCGCTGGACAAGGAGGAGGAGACCCTCAACTCGGTCCTGCGGATGCTCGTCGTCGTCGGGGTCGCCCTGGTGCTGCTGCTGGCCGCCGTCGCCTCGCTGGTCACCCGCCAGGTGGTCACTCCGGTACGGCTGACGCGGCAGGCCGCCGAGCGGCTGGCCGCCGGGCGCCTGGACGAGCGGCTGAAGGTCCGCGGCGAGGACGACCTGGCCCGCCTGGCCACCTCCTTCAACGAGATGGCCGCCAACCTGGCGTTGAAGATCCACCAGTTGGAGGAGCTCTCCCACGTCCAGCGGCAGTTCGTCTCCGACGTCTCGCACGAGCTGCGCACCCCGCTGACCACCGTGCGGATGGCCGCCGACCTGCTCTACGACGCCCGTGAGGATTTCGACCCGATGGCCGCCCGCTCGGCCGAGCTGATGCAGAACCAGCTCAACCGGTTCGAGTCGATGCTCGCCGACCTGCTGGAGATCAGCCGCTACGACGCGGGCGCGGCCGAGCTGGACGTCGACCCGGTCGACGTCAGGGACGTGGTGCTGCGCGCGGTCGCCGACTCCGAGGCGCTGGCCGAGCGCCACTCCACCCGGTTCGACCTGCGCCTGCCGAGCGAGCCCTGCATGGCCGAGATGGACAGCCGCCGGGTCGAGCGCATCCTGCGCAACCTGCTGTTCAACGCCATCGAGCACGGCGAGGGCCGCGACATCATCGTCTCGGTCGGCGCCGACCGGGACGCGGTGGCGGTGGCCGTACGGGACCACGGGGTGGGGCTCAAGCCCGGCGAGGAGAACATGGTCTTCGACCGGTTCTGGCGGGCCGACCCCTCGCGCGCGCGGACGATCGGGGGCACCGGCCTGGGCCTGGCGATCTCCCGCGAGGACGCGATGCTGCACGGCGGCTGGCTGCAGGCGTGGGGGGCGCAGGGTGAGGGGTCGCAGTTCCGGCTCTCGCTGCCCCGGGTGGCCGGGGCGCCGCTGCGGGGATCGCCGCTGTCGCTGGTCCCACCCGAGGTGGAGATGCGGCGGACGTGGCGGGGACACATGACCCCGGTGCTGTCACCGGCGGTCGCCGATGGGGGAGACGATGCAGGCTAGGACAGGACGGCGAGTGGGGGCGGCCGGCCTGGTCATGATGCTGACCTGCGTGAGTACGGCCTGCTCGGTCATCCCCACCGGGGGCAGGTCCGTCGCGGTCGACAACGTGCGCAACGGCAACCCGCTGGGTGACCCGTACGCGCGGGTGATCGCCATGCCGCCGAGCGCCGACTGGTCGCCCGAGGAGGTCGTCACCGGGTTCAGGTCCGCGATGGCGAGCGTCGACGACCCGGGACGTGACGTCGCGCGCAAATACCTCACCCAGGATTTCGCCAAGGAGTGGAACCCGCAGAGCGGGGTGACGGTCTACAAGCAGGACGACAAGCAGGACGAATACGAGAAGCCGCCGCCCGCGCAGGAGGGCGACAAGGAGACCCGGGTCACGCTCAAGGGCACCGTGACGGCGATGATCGACCAGGACGGCCGTTACTGGCCGAGGAGCAGGAGCCTGAACGAGCCCTTCACCCTGGTGAAGGGGCCGGAGGGGTGGCGGATCAGCGCGGCGCCCGACGGGCTGCTGCTGTCGGAGGCCGATGTCGACCGCGCCTACCTCAGGGTCGACCTCTACTTCCTGGACTCGTCGTGGAACGGCCTGGTCGTCGACCAGGTCCGGGTCCCCATCGACCCGACCTCCAACTTCGCCAAGTCGGCGGTCGAGCGGCTGCTCAAGGGGCCCAGCAGCCTGCTGCGCAAGGCGGTGAACTCCGCCTTCCGGCCGGGCACCGAGCTCATCGGCGTCACCACGGAGGACAACCGCGTCGTCATCAACCTGACCAAGCCGGTCGACTCCGACCGGATCGGCCCGATGTCGGCCCAGCTCGCCGGGACGCTCGCCGAGCTGACCAAGGGCGGGTGGGGCTTCGAGGTCAAGGTGGACGGCAGGCCGTACTACTCCTCCGACGCCCCGCTGACGATCGACGCCCAGGAGCACTCGGACTTCGACCCCTGGACGGTCCCCCGCGACGTCCACCCCTACTACCTGGCCGGTGGCGCCCTGCGGATCCTGGGCAAGGACAACGTCGGCCAGCCGGTGCAGGGCCGGGCGGGGGAGAAGAACGACACGCGCACCAGTCCGGCGATCAGCGGGCACAAGCAGGTGGCGGCCCTGTCGGCGGACGGCAAGAAGATCTCTGTCGCGCCGCTCGTCGCGGGCGGCGAGTGGCAGGACTGGGTCACCGGCGACTCCCTCACCCCGCCCTCCTGGGACCGCTACAGCACCCTGTGGACGGTCGACCGGCCCGACGACCACACCTCGGTGGTGATGCGGCACGACGGCAGGCAGCACTACCGGGTCGCGGCGCCCGATCTGGACACGGTCTACGTCAAGTCGCTCAAGGTCGCCCGGGACGGGGTGCACGTCGCGGTGGTGATCAAGAACGGCCTGGAGGAGCAGGTGTCGATCGGCACGGTCGTCGGCCGGGAGGGCAGCACCAGGATCACTGACCTGCAGCCCGTGGTGAACGGCGGCGACAGCCAGACGATCGACGACATCGCCTGGAAGGACGGCAAGACCCTCTACGTGCTGACCGGCAAGTCCGACCTGCTGGAGGCGTCGGCCACCGCGGAGCCCAAGACCCTGGCCTCCGACTCCCGGATCGAGAGCATCACCGCCCTGGACGGCTCCCTGCTGGCCGGGGCCGAGGACGACAACGGCAACCGGCAGGTCCTCTACTGGAACCGCAACTCGGCCAAGTGGGAACCCATGGTCAAGGACGAGACCGGATCCATCGCCTTCACCGAGAAGGACGGCCCCTCCTCCCCGGCCTACCCCCTGGGCTGAGCCGCCCGCCCGCGGGCCGCCGGGGCGAGCGGGTTGTCGGTGGTTCCCTGGGTGAGCGGTCTGTCGGGGGCGGCTGAGGTGAGCGGTCTGCCGGGCTCCTCAGCCTCCTCGGGACGAGTGGGTCGTCGGTCTTCCCGGGGTGAGCGGCCTGTCGGGGTCCTCGGAGTCCTCGGGGTCCTCGGGGCGAGCGGGTTGTCGGTGGCGGCTGGCACCGTGGGTCCGTGCCGACAGCCCTGCTGGACCTGCTCCTGCCGTCCCGCTGCGCCGGATGCGACGCGCCCGGCGCCCTCCTCTGCCCCCGCTGCGCGGCGCGGCTGCACGGGGAGCCCGCGTGCCGGATGCCCGCCCCGTCCCCGCCGGGCCTGCCCGAGTGCTGGTCGGCGACCGAATACACGGGTGCCGCGCGGCGGGCGATCCTCGCCTACAAGGAACGCGGCCGCACGGCTCTGGCCCACCCCCTCGCCGGCGCCCTGGCGCTGACGGCCGCCGCCGCGGCCGGCGAGGGGCCGCTCACCCTCGTCCCGGTGCCGAGCGCCCGCCCGGCCCTCCGGCGGCGCGGGCACGATCCGGTGGCCCGGCTGGCCTCGCTGGCCGCCGGATATCTCCGCGCCGCCGGATGGCCGGCATCCGTGGCGGGGGTCCTCGCCCAGCGCCGCCGGGTGGCCGACCAGGCGGGGCTGAGCTCGCTCCAGCGGGCCGAGAATCTCGCTCTGGCATTCGTGGTTACGGACGGCCGGAAAGGGCCCCAGTCGGGCTCCTGGGGCGGTGGAGGGCCGGTTGTGCTGGTGGACGACGTCGTCACCACCGGCGCGACGATCGCCGAAGCGGCCAGAGCGCTGCGTGAGGCGGGCGTGGCGGTCCCGCTCGCCGTCACGGTCGCCGCGACACGCCGGAAGAGGCAGAGCAGTCTCCGTGACGGAGGGTAAAGAGCGGGCGGGTGAAGGGTCTCACTGAAGCGCCACACCTCCCTGTCTCGACAAGGATTCGCGGCTGCTCAATCGGTGCGAGAAGCACTTGTATATAGGGATATCGAGCGTCCGGGGCGGCTGCCTCACCGGCCGGCCGCCCGATGGACGATCACGCAAAGTGATCACTTGGCCGATGTCCAAGCTGACATTCGGTCTGGATGCGGATAGCGTCTGAGCCATGGCACCCGCTCGGGTCCGTGGTTGCGCCGGACCGACCCCCGCAAAGGGGCCGGCTCGGTTAGCCGATGCCAGCCGCAGGCCAAACGGTCCACGTAAGA
This sequence comes from Streptosporangium brasiliense, assembly GCF_030811595.1. Lineage (NCBI taxonomy): Bacteria > Bacillati > Actinomycetota > Actinomycetes > Streptosporangiales > Streptosporangiaceae > Streptosporangium > Streptosporangium brasiliense. Next base: position 317,976 of record NZ_JAUSRB010000002.1, on the reverse strand, counting down.
CGACTCTTTGTCGATCGATCACGGTGCGGCTTAGAGGTAAGTCCTGCCTTCCCGAGGAGCCAGATGTTCCTCGCCAGAAGAGAAGGGCATGTAGTGGCAAAGAGCTGCGAAACCCTCAGCAGGCGGATGTGGGGACGAAGACCAGGTCGGCCGAGCGGGTGCCGCAGCAGTACCACCGTCGAGGTTCGAAGGGGGTCCGTGCATGGACATCATCGTCAAGGGTCGGCACACCGGAGTGAGTGACCGATTCCGCGACCACGTGACTACCAAGCTGGCCAGGATCGAGCGTCTGGACCACAAGCTCATAAGCGTCGATGTGGAGGTGACCAAGGAGAGCAATCCCCGGATCACCGGACAGCGCGAGCGGGTCGAGCTCACCATCCACTCCCGCGGTCCCGCCGTCCGGGCCGAGGCCACGGCCGACGACCGCTTCGCCGCACTCGACATAGCACTCGGGAAGCTTGAGGGAAGACTCCGGCGCCTCGCTGACCGACGCAAGATCCACCACGGCAACCACTGCCCCCCCTCACTGGCCGAACTGGCCGCCACCGCCCTCGCGGAGACCCTGGAGGCCATACCCTCGCGGCCGAGTGAGGAGCCCGAGCCGGAGGTCGAGGCCGGCCCCGCCGCCGACCTCTCCGACGACAGGGCCATCGTCCCGATCCACATGGAGGGTGACGGGCCGCTGGTGGTCCGGGAGAAGACCCACCGGGCCGACCCGATGACCATCGACCAGGCACTGCTTGAGATGGAGCTGGTGGGGCACGACTTCTACCTGTTCCGTGACAAGGAGAGCGGCCTGCCCAGCGTCGTATACCTGCGACAGGGCTACAACTACGGCGTGCTGCGGCTCGTCGAACCCTGACGGACGCGTTCGAAGATCCTCTCCGCCCAACCCGAGGACCCCGGAACCCGTGTAATCATGGCGGTCCAACGGCTCTGGCCCCCCGAGGAGGAGGCGTGACGGAACCCGACGAGACGGCCCGCTCTACCAGGAGCGGTGACCCGATCCGTGTGCTGATCGTCGATGATCACGCGCTGATCCGGCGCAGCCTGGAAATGGCTCTGGCCGCCGAGGCGGACATCGAGGTGGTGGGCGAGGCGAGCGACGGCCAGGAGGCGGTCGAGCTCGCCGACCGCCTCACCCCGGATGTCATGCTCATGGACGTCCGGATGCCCCGCCGGAGCGGCATCGAGGCCGCTCGCGAGATCAAGGCCTCGGTGCCGAGCACGCGGATCATAATGCTGACGGTGAGCGACGAGGAGGAGGACCTCTTCGAGGCGATCAAAGCGGGTGCCACCGGCTACCTGCTGAAGAACGTGCAGCTCGACGAGGTCCCCGAGGCCGTGCGCGGCGTCCACGAGGGGCAGTCGCTGATCAATCCGGCGATGGCCGCCAAGCTCATCACCGAGTTCGCGAACATGAGCCGCAAGGAGGCCGAGCGGCCGCCCCAGCTCCCCGTCCCCCGTCTGACCGAACGGGAGATGGAGGTGCTCCGCCTGGTGGCCAAGGGCATGAACAACCGCGAGATCGCCAAGCAGCTGTTCATCTCCGAGAACACCGTCAAGAACCACGTCCGCAACATCCTGGACAAGCTCCAGCTCCATTCCCGGATGGAGGCGGTGGTCTACGCGGTCCGCGAGCGGATGCTCGAGATCACCTGACGCGCCGGATGCGGCGCCCCGGCGAGGGGCGCCGCGCCCGCGGACCTGGTGCCCGCGGACCTGGTGCCCGCGGACCTGGTGCCCGCGGACCGGCCGGCTCGCGGACCCGCAGGGCCGTGGCTCCGCAGGTCCATGGAGCCCCAGGGCCGTAGCTCCGCGATCCCGCGGATCAGCGGATCAGCGCGTGCTGGAGAGGTGCCGACAGGTGCGCGTCGACGCGGTCGACACGGACGTCGTCGCAGCCGACCCAGCTCGCGGCCTCCCACAGCGCCCCGGCCAGCGCCTCGGCGCCCTTGCGCTGGTTGACCCCGGGTTCGAGGCTGACCTGGCGCCCGACCAGAGTCGAGCCCTCGCGGGCGGGGTCGACCCGGCCGATCAGCCGGCCTCCGGCCAGCACGGGCATCGTGAAATAGCCGTGGACGCGCTTCTCCTTGGGGACGTATGCCTCAAGGCGGTGGTTGAAGCCGAAAACGCGTGCAGTCCGGGCGCGGTCCCAGACGAGGGAGTCGAACGGGGAGAGCAGGGTCGTGCGGTGACGGCCCCGTGGTTCGGTCTCCAACGCGGCGGGGTCGGCCCACGCGTCCGCCGAGCGGTCGGGCCAGCCGGAGACCCGGACCGGGACGAGGCCCGCGCCGCCGTCGCGCAGCGCGCCGTCCAGGAGGGCGGCCGCGGCGGGCCTGAGGCGGAGGAAGTCGACCAGATCGGCCCGCGTGGCCACGCCGAGGGCGCGGCCGGCGATCCCGGTGAGGCGGGTGACGCACTCGGCGTCGGTGAGGTCCTCGGCCAGGAGGTGCTCGGGGACCGCGCGTTCGGCCAGGTCGTAGACGCGACGCCAGCCGACGCGCCGGGTGCAGACGACCGTGCCGGTGTCGAGCAGCCACTCGATGGCGATCTTCGAGTCGGACCAGTCCCACCACGGCCCGCCGTTCTTGGCCCCGCCGATGTCGGCGGTGGTGATGGGGCCGCTCTCGCGCACCTTCTCGAGCACCTTGTCGACGCTGTCGGGCAGCTCGTGCCAGCGGTATTTCCTGTCGCGGAAATACCGGCGCCGGAAGGCGTAGAGGGGCCAGTCGTCGATCGGCAGGACACAGGCGGCGTGGCACCAGTATTCGAAGGCCTGGGCCGGGTCGTCCCAGTAGGCACGCTCGACCTTCTGCCTGCCGACGGCGCCGAGGCGGGCGTAGGCGACGAGCTCGTGGGAGCGGGCCAGGACGGAGATCGTGTCGAGTTGGACGGCTCCCAGCCGTCGCAGGGTGGCGGGGGCGCCGCCACGTCGGGCGTCGGAGCCGAGGAGGCCCTGGGCGCGGAGGATGATCCGGCGTGCCTCGTCGGCGGAGAGCGTGACCGTCTCGGCTGAGGGCGTGACCGTCATGGTCGGCCCCCGGAGGAGCCGGGAAGGGGGCGGAACGTCAGCATGACGCCGAGGTTAGCGCTAAACACCGACAAAGTGGCTACGCCGGTGTTATTCGGAGGGGTCGCGGGCCCGCCGCTACGGAGTCGGGGGCCGGCGCGCGCGCCGCGCCCATCCAGCCTGCGGCCGCCCGCGGATCGGAGCGAGGGGCGAGGGGCGAGGAGTGAGAGGGGCAAGGGGGCGAAAGGGGTGGTTCCGTCGGCGGCGGAGCCCGGCGCGACCGCGGTCACGGCCGGCCGGGGCGGCGTCTTTCCAGGTCCCTCGGGTCCCCTCGGGGCGCGACGCGCCCGTAGGCTGCGTCTTCGCCCTACGTATGCGCAAACGGGCATACCCTTTAGGCTGGCTACTACTCCCAATGAAAAGGGCGCGGGGAACTCCCCGGACGCGAAGAGCGTCTTTCAGGGTGGCTGTGTCTGGTGGTAGAACCGCCTACGATGGCAGCGGAGAACCGTGTCTCGTCCTCATCCGGGCCGGTCCGGCCACGGAAGACCTGCGAGGAGCTTTACCTAAAGTGCCAGCCTTTCTCGATAAGATTCTTCGCGCAGGCGAAGGCAAGCTTCTGCGTAAGCTCAAGCGGATCGCCGAACAGGTCAACTCCATTGAGGACGACTTCAAGAGCCTGACCGACGCCGAACTCCGCGCGCTGACCGCTGACTACAAGCAGCGTCACGCCGACGGCGAGTCGCTCGACGACCTGCTTCCCGAAGCCTTCGCCACCGTCCGTGAGGCCTCCCGCCGCGTGCTGGGCAAGCGCCTCTTCGACGTGCAGATCATGGGCGGGGCCAACCTGCACATGGGCAACATCTCCGAGATGCGCACAGGTGAGGGCAAGACCCTCACCTGCGCGCTCCCCGCCTACCTCAACGCCATCTCCGGCAAGGGCGTCCACGTCATCACGACCAACGACTACCTCGCCAAGCGCGACGCCGAGGAGACGGGCCGCATCCACCGTTTCCTCGGGCTCGAGGTCGGCGTGATCCTGGCGAACATGCCGCCCGAGGAGCGTCGCAAGCAGTACAACGCCGACATCACCTACGGCACGAACAACGAGTTCGGCTTCGACTACCTGCGCGACAACATGGCCTGGTCGCTGGAGGAGTGCGTCCAGCGCGGCCACAACTTCGGGCTCGTCGACGAGGTCGACTCGATCCTCATCGACGAGGCCAGGACGCCGCTGATCATCTCCGGCCCCGGCGAGCAGTCCGGCAAGTGGTACGCCGAGTTCGCCAAGATCGTCCCCCGGCTCCGCAGGGGCACCGAGGGCAAGGACGGCGAGGAGAACACCGGAGACTACGCCGTCGACGAGAAGAAGCGCACCGTCGGCATCTTCGAGTCCGGCGTGGAGAAGGTCGAGGACTGGCTCGGCATCGACAACCTCTACAAGCCCGAGCACACCCACCTGGTCGGCTTCCTCAACAACGCGTTGAAGGCCAAGGAGCTCTACAAGAAGGACAAGGACTACATCGTCACCGACGGCGAGGTCCTGATCGTCGACGAGTTCACCGGTCGAGTCCTGCACGGCCGCCGCTACAACGAGGGCATGCACCAGGCCATCGAGGCGAAGGAGGGTGTGAAGATCAAGGACGAGAACCAGACTCTCGCCACGATCACCCTCCAGAACTACTTCCGCCTCTACACCACCCTCTCCGGCATGACCGGCACCGCGGCCACCGAGGCCAACGAGTTCCACCAGACCTACAAGCTCGGCGTCGTCCCGATCCCGACGAACCGGCCGATGATCCGCAAGGACCAGGCCGACGTGGTCTACAAGACCGAGGACGCCAAGTTCCTGGCCTGTGTCGAGGACATCAAGGAGCGCTACGACAGGGGCCAGCCGGTCCTGGTCGGCACCACGAGCGTGGCCAAGTCCGAGCGGCTGGCCAAGGAGCTCAAGCGCAAGGGCATCAAGCACGAGGTCCTCAACGCCAAGAACCACGCGCGTGAGGCGGCGATCATCGCCGAGGCCGGCCGCAAGCACGCCGTCACCGTCGCCACCAACATGGCCGGTCGAGGCACCGACATCATGCTCGGCGGAAACCCCGACTTCCGCGCCGACGTGGAGCTGCGCAACCGCGGCCTGGACCCGGTCGAGACTCCCGACGAGTACGACAAGGCGTGGGGCGAGGCGCTGGAGAAGGCCAAGGACGCAGTGAGGGCCGAGCACGACGAGGTCACCGAGCTCGGCGGCCTCTATGTCCTGGGCACCGAGCGGCACGAGTCGCGGCGCATCGACAACCAGCTCCGCGGCCGCTCCGGCCGTCAGGGCGACCCGGGTGAGTCGCGCTTCTACCTCTCGCTCGAAGACGACCTCATGCGCCTGTTCAACTCGGCCAGGGTCGAGATGATCATGACGCGGCTGAACATCCCGGACGACGTCCCGATCGAGTCGGGCATCGTCTCCAAGGCCATCGCCTCCGCCCAGCACCAGGTCGAGCAGCAGAACTTCGAGATCCGCAAGAACGTTCTGAAGTACGACGAGGTCATGAACCGGCAGCGCAAGGTGATCTACGCCGAGCGCCGCCGGGTGCTGGAGGGCGCGGACCTGCACGAGCAGATCCGCGGCTTCATCAACGACGTCATCGACGAATACGTCGCCGGTGCCACCGCCGAGGGCTTCGCCGAGGAGTGGGACCTCGACAAGCTCTGGAAGGCGCTCGGCCAGCTCTACCCGACCACCCTCACCATCGACGGCCTCGTCGAGGAGGGCGGCGGGCGCGAGGAGCTCACCGCGGAGTTCCTCAACGAGAAGATCAAGGCCGACGCCATGGCCGCCTACGACCGCCGCGAGCAGGAGCTCGGCCCGGAGACCATGCGGGAGCTGGAGCGCCGGGTCATCCTGTCGGTCCTCGACCGCAAGTGGCGCGAGCACCTCTACGAGATGGACTACCTCCAGGAGGGCATCGGCCTGCGCGCGATGGCGCAGCGCGACCCCCTGATCGAATACCAGCGCGAGGGCTTCGACATGTTCTCCCAGATGCTGGAGGGCATCAAGGAGGAGTCGGTCGGCTATCTGTTCAACCTCGAGGTCGAGGTGCAGACCAATCCGATCGTCGAGGAGCACGACCACGCGCACGAGGACGAGGCGATCACGGAGACCCGCTCCATCATCGCCCGCGGTCTGCGCGGCCCGCAGCGCCCCTCCGAGCTGGAATACACCGCGCCCGGTGAGGCCGGCGAGATCGAGCACACCCGGGTCAGCACCAAGGCCGAGCGCGACGCCTACGGCAATGTCGAGCGCAACGCCCCGTGCCCCTGCGGCTCCGGCAAGAAGTACAAGCGCTGCCACGGCGACCCCAGGAACGTCGAGGTCTGAGCGCTGACCGAGCGCTGACCGGAGGGCCCGCACGCCGGGTGCGGGCCCTCCGGCTTTCCCGCCGTCCGCCGACGCCCTGCCCGACGCGCCGTCACCGGCTGCCGGCGCCCTGCCGGACAAGCGGTCACCAGCCCGCGCCGTCACCGGCCGCGTGCGGGCCACCGCCGTACGGCGTGCGGTCACCGGCCGTGCCGGTCACCGGCCGCGTGCGGGCCACCGCCGTACGGCGTGCGGTCACCGGCCGTGCCGGTCACCGGCCGCGTGCGGGCCACCGCCGTACGGCGTGCGGTCAGCGGTCAGGGGTCAGGGGGTCGTCTCGACGTCGGTGCACAGCCACTGCACACCCCGGCGCTCCAGCCGCAGGGCCAGCACGCGCGGCCGGTCCCCGCAGTGCACCAGGACGCACATCTCCACGACCCCGTCCTTGGGCTGGGACACGTGCGCCGTGCCGACCAGCGGCGGCCGCGCGCAGTTGATGATCTTCCCGCTCCTGACCAGCTCGGCGTGGGCGCGGCCGGTCATGTGCGGGGAGACGCTCGCCGGCGGCCGCCTGCCGGACAGGACCTCGGCGACGGCCTGGCCGAGGGCGCGCAGCCGCCGCTCGTCGGGGACCGCGCCCGGCGGCCCCCAGATCAACGGGCTCCGGGCGGGAGGCTCGACCGGCTCGGGCCCGTAGGCGAGGGCGAGTGCCCCCTGGACGTACGGCGGGGCGGCCGGGAGGTCTCCTGACGGCCGCTCGTCGTCGTAGGGCGGCTCGGCGGAGGGGGACGGCGCGACCCGGGGGAGGGGGACCGGCCGTGAAGTACGGGACATGGCAACTCCGGTTTTCGTCGGCTGAACTGACACATCTAGGAGTTTCCGGTCCCCTGTCCAGATACATCGGCCGCCAACTTCCCCGTGATCCCCGCTGTTTCGTCCGGGTTAGGTGGAGAAGGTGACCCCAAGCTGGAGCGGTCCCCGACCGGGGAGGGCGGGTTCCGGAATGAGCCGTGATCTCCGAGGGGCGGCCGAAACGCCGCTCAGGGGACGGGAGGCCCGGCGGCGCCAGGCGGGGCGTCGGCGTCCTCCGGCTCGCGGCCGGGGGTGGCCAGGTTCAGCCTCCTGATCAGGACGGTGAACAGCAGGTAGTAGACGACGGCGTAGATCAGGCCGAAGACGATGATCAGGCCGACCCGGTGGGTGTTGGACTTGCCCGCGTTGAGGAGCATGTCGATGGCGCCCCCGGAGAAGGTGAACCCGAGCCGGGCGCCCAGCTCGGCCATCAGGGCCATCGACAGCCCGGTGAGGAGGGCGTGCACCACGAACAGCACGGGCGCCACGAAGATGAAGGCGAACTCCAGCGGCTCGGTGATGCCGGTCACGAACGAGGTGAGACCGGCCGACAGCATGATGCCGCCGACGGTCGCGCGCTTGCCGTGCGGAGCCGCCTGCCACATCGCGATGGCGGCGCCCAGCAGGCCGAACATCATCACCGGGAAGAAGCCGGTCATGAAGATCCCGGCGCCGTCCTGGCCGGCGAAGTAGCAGTTCAGGTCGCCGGAGGCGTTCCTGGTCGCGCCCTCGACCCCGGCCTGGCACTCGGGGAGGGTGAACCAGACGATCGTGTTCAGGAAGTGGTGCAGGCCGACCGGGATGAGCAGGCGGTTGGCCACGCCGTAGACGCCCGCGCCCGCGGTGCCGTGGGCGGCCAGCCAGTCGCCCACGAGGGCCAGCCAGTCGCCGACCGGCCGCCAGAGCAGGCCGAAGATCACACCGAGGAGCAGCGCGGCGACGGCGGTGACGATCGGGACGGACCGCCGCCCGCCGAAGAAGGCGAGCCAGGAGGGGAGCTTGACCCGGTAGTAGCGCTGCCAGAGCAGGGCGGCGGTGATGCCGATGACGATCCCGCCCAGGACGCCGGTGGGGTTCTGCACGCCGAGGTTGAGCATGGGCAGGGGGCGCCCGTCGGGGCCCACGACGTTCAGCGCGATCTTCTTGTAGACCTCGGAGGCCGGGGCGGCGGTGAAGAACAGGGTCCTGCTGACCCGGTCGAAGACCAGGTAGCCGACCACCGCGGCGAGCGCGGTGGAGCCGTCGGCCTTGCGGGCGAACCCGATCGCGACGCCGACCGCGAACAGCAGCGGCAGGTTGTCGAACAGGGCGCCGCCGGCGGCGGCGAAGACGCCGGCCACCTGGTCGAGGAAGGCGTTGTCGGTCCGGCCGAGCAGGTCCTCCTGGCCGAACCTGAGCAGCAGGCCGGCGGCGGGCAGCACCGCGATCGGCATCATCAGCGAGCGCCCGATGCGCTGAAGTATCGCGAAGACCGACGACCACATCGACGGGCCGCGTTCTACGGCTGCCGTGCCCATCCCGAACCCCCTGCGTGCCGCGTCGTGCAGGGGGATGGTTGGTATCTACCACCCGCCGTCGTGAATACACAACGGGAGCGCCGGGGCCGGTCGCCGCACCGGTCCGGAGGCCGGGCGGGGTCAGGCCCGGCCGGTGGCCGCCGCGGCGGACTCGCCGGAGTCGACGTCGGGCTCGGGCTCGCGGCCCGGGGTCATGATGTTCAGCTTCCTGATCAGGAAGCTGAACACGGCGTAGTAGATCGCCGCGTACACGAGGCCCATCACGATGAGGATCGGGACGCCTTCGGCGTTGGGGGCGGTGCCGTACAGGACGAGGTCGATCAGGCCGGAGGAGAAGCTGAAGGCGAGCTTGGCGCCCAGGGCGGAGGCGATCGCCAGGGAGATGCCGGTCAGGACGATGTGCACCACGAACAGGACCGGGGCGACGAAGATGAAGGCGAACTCGATCGGCTCGGTGATCCCGGTGAGGAACGCGGTGAGCGCGGCGGAGATCATGATCGAGCCGACCGCGGCGCGGCGGTGCTTCGGCGCGGCCCGCCAGATGGCGACGGCCGCGGCGGGCAGGCCGAACATGAGGATCGGGTAGAGGCCCGCCTCGAAGCCGCCGTAGCCCGGGGCGCCGTTGTTGAAGCAGACCAGGTCGCCGGCGAGCTGCTTGCCGTCGACCACGCACTCCGGCACCTGGGTCCAGACCACGTTGTTGACGATGTGGTGCAGGCCCAGCGGGAGCAGCGCGCGGTTGACCATGCCGTAGACCCCGGCGCCGACCGTGCTGTTCTCGGCCAGCCAGGTGCCGAAGGCGCGCAGCCAGGTGCCGATGATCGGCCAGACGGCGCCGAACAGGACGCCCAGGACCAGCCCGGCGAAGGCGGTGATGATCGGCACCAGGCGGCGTCCGCCGAAGAAGGCCAGCCAGGTGGGCAGCTTGGTGCGGTAGTAGCGCTGCCACAGCAGCGCGGAGACGAGGCCCATGACGATGCCGCCGAGCACCCGGGTGGGGTTCTGCGCGCCGAGGTTGAGCACCACCTCCGGGACGCCCGGGTTGGCGGGGTCGAACAGCCGGCTGGAGATGGAGGCTCTGAGCCTGTCGTCGAAGAGGTTGAAGAACATGGTCATGCTGACGGCGTGGAAGACCAGGTAGCCGACGAGCGCGGCCAGCGCGGTGGAGCCGTCGGCCTTGCGGGCGAACCCGATGGCGACGCCGATCGCGAACAGGATGGGCAGGTTGTCGAAGAGCGCGCCGCCCGCGGTTTCGAGGACGTGGGCGACGTCGTCGAGGAAGGGGTTGTCGGTACGGCCGACGAGGTCGTCCTTCCCGAGCCGGAGGAGCAGGCCTGCGGCCGGCAGGACCGCGATCGGCAGCATGAGGGAGCGTCCCAGCCGCTGGAGCACGCTCATCACGGCGGATCCGGCCGGGGACGGGGCGGGGAGACCCGCGTCCGCTGAGGTGGAACTCATCGGACTTTCCTCCAGGGGGTGGGGAGAGGGAGGAGAGGGAGGGAGTCAGGAGCGACGGGCCGGTATCTCCAGGACCGTGCGGAGCTGGTAGCGGTCGGCGCGGTAGGTGGAGACCCCGAGTTCGGCGCAGACGCCTCCGGCGAAGGAGCGCCGCTGGAGCAGCAGGACGGCCCCGCCGCGCGGCAGCTTCAGCAGATCGGCGTCTCCGGGGTCGGCTATGCCGCCGTCGATGGTGAGCTCGCCCGCGTCGAGCACCAGGCCGTAGCGGGTCTCGAGCAGAGCGTAGAGGGAACGGCCCGTCAGGTCGTGGGTGTCGAGGTCGGGCGCGAGGGAGACCGGGATGTGGGCCCGCTCGATGCACATGGGCTCGTCGGCGGCGGTGCGCAGCCGTTCGATGAAGTGCACCTCGTCCCCGGGCTGGATGCCGAGCTCCCGGGCGAGGTGCGCGCTGGCCCTGACCACCCTGCGGTCCAGGTCGCGGGAGCCGGGCTCCATGCCCCTGGCGCGCATCTCGTCGCTGAAGGAGGTCAGCCGGAGGGCCATCTCGATCTTGGGGCGGGCCACGAAGGTGCCCTTGCCCGCGACGCGCTGCAGCCTGCCCTCGGAGACCAGGTGGTCGACGGCCTGCCGTACGGTCATGCGCGACAGCCCGAAGCGCTGGCAGAGCTCGCGCTCGGACGGGATCGCCATGCCGATCGCCAGCTCGTTGTTCTCGATGAGGTCGAGCAGGATCTCCCGGAGCTGGAAATACTTCGGCACCGGGCTGTCGGGATCGATCTGAGCCATGAGATCCTCCCCTCTCGATCTGAGATGTAGTGATGAGTTATGGTACGTACTGGTCTAGTCCGGACTAGACCACAGGCCGGAAAAGGGTGTCAATGTACGGACCGGCGACGGATCGATAACGGCCCGATCTCGCCATTCCGAACCGAAGGATGAGCGCTAGATGACGACCAAGATGCGCAGCGAGATCGCCGAGCAGCCTGCTGCGTTGCGAGCCACGCTGGACGCCCTCCTCCCCAGGGTCGGGGAGGTGGAGCAGCTCGCCGGGCAGACCCGTCAGCTGTTGTTCATCGCCCGTGGCACCTCCGACAATGCCGCAGTCTACGGCCGTTATCTGGCTGAAGCGCACACGGGCCGGCTGTCCACGCTCGCCGCCCCCTCCATCGCCACCACCTACAAGCGCAAGCTGGACCTCGACGGCGTCCTGGCCGTCGCGCTCTCCCAGTCGGGCCGGACCGAGGAGATCGTCGAGACCCTCGCCTGGGCCAAGGACTGCGGCGCCAAGACCGTGGCCATCACCAACGGCGGCGAGCAGAGCCCCCTCGCCCAGGCCGCCGACCTCGCGCTGTGCACGCTCGCGGGCGAGGAGAAGGCCGTCCCGGCCACCAAGACCTACACCACCCAGCTCGCCGCGCTGGCCGTGCTCGGCCTCGGCCTGGGCGCCGACGTCGACCCCGCCGACCTGCAGCGGGTGCCGGACGCGGTGGAGAAGCTGATCGCCGAGCCGGGCGACCTGGAGGCGATCGTCGAGGGCCTGGCCGACAAGCCGGGCGTCGTGGTCTCCGGCCGTGGCCTGGCCTTCTCCACCGCCCTTGAGCTGGCGCTCAAACTCAAGGAGGCGTGCTACCTGCACGCCATGGGCCTGTCCTACGCCGACCTGCTGCACGGCCCGATCGCCGTGGTCGACGAGGACACCCCGGCCATCCTGGTCGCGGCCGGCGAGGGTCCGACCCTGGCCGGGACCGTGGCGCTCGCCGAGCGGGTCACCGGCGCCGGGGCCTCGGCCTTCACCGTCGGTGGCGGCACGGCCCTCTCCTCGGTGGCCACCGCCGCGCTGAACGGTCCCGACCTCCCCGAGTGGGTCGCCCCGCTCGGCCTCATCGTCCCCGGCCAGCTCCTGACCGAGGCCCTCGCGCGCCGGCTGGGCATCGACCCCGACGCCCCCCGGGGTCTCAACAAGGTGACCCAGACCGACTGATCCTTCGGCGTCGTTTAGCCTGGTCAAAGACCGATGAGGACTGGAGGGCGACATGGCGGCCAACGCCGACGCGATCATCGCGGGGCTCGGTGGTGCGGACAACATCATCGAGATCGAACCGTGCATCACCCGGCTCCGCACCGAGGTGCGTGACGCCTCCAGAGTCGATCAGGCGGCCCTCAAGGCGGCCGGAGCGCACGGCGTGATGGCCGCGGGCAACATCGTCCAGGTGGTGGTGGGCCCGGAGGCGGACACGATCGCCAGCGACATCGAGGACATCATCGGCTGATGAGGGCCGGGCCGTCCCCGCCCTCGCGGCGGGGACGGCCGAGGGGGTGTGATGACCACAGTTCTGGCCCCGGTCGCGGGGGCGGCCGTGGGTCTTGGGGCGGTGCCCGACCCGGTGTTCTCGGAGGGCCTGGTGGGGCCCGGCATGGCGATCGAGCCGGCCAGGGAGCCGGGCGAGGCGGTCTCGCCCATCACAGGCAAGATCGTGAAACTGCACCCGCACGCGTTCGTCGTCGTCGGCGACGACGGCCGGGGAGTCCTGGTCCACCTGGGCATCGACACCGTGCAGCTCAAGGGGGAGGGTTTCGAGCTGCTGGTGTCCGAGGGGGACCGGGTGGGGGCCGGACAGCCCGTGGTGGCGTGGAACCCCGTGGAGGTCGAGGCGGGCGGCCGCTCCCCCGTCTGCCCCGTCGTGGCGCTGGACGCCACCGAGGGATCCGTCACCACACTCGCCGAGGGCGCGGTCCGCACGGGAGACGAACTCTTCCTGTGGAGGTGAGCCGTCCGGGATGAGGTTCCGGGCGGCGGGCGTTGGTCGCTCACAGGAGCACCTTCCGCGGGGACGACGGAGACCTGGAGGCGAGGACGGCCATGGACGCCGCGCTGTTCGACCTGGACGGCACACTGATCAACAGCGAGCACCGGAGCATGGCGATGTGGGCGATGCTGCTCGACAACCACGGGGTGGTCCACGACGAGGTCGTGCTGCGCGGGTTCATGGGCCGGCGCGGGCGCGACGTCCTGGCCGAGCGGGCCCACCTCTTCCCCGGCAGGCGGATCGACGACCTGATCAGCGAGGTCATGTCCTTCAACGACCATCCCGGCCTGCCCGCCGTCGTGCCGGTGCCCGGCGCCGCCGACCTGGTCCGCAGGGTCTCGGCGTACGGCTCGCCGATCGCGGTCGTCACCTCCGCCTCCCGGGAGTGGGCGGAGGAGCGGCTGGCGGAGGTCGGGGTACGCGACCTGGTGCGGGTCCTCGTGTCGGCCCGCGACGTGGTCGAGGGCAAGCCCGCCCCGGAGGGGTTCCTGCTGGCCGCCCACCGCCTCTCCGTCGATCCGGCGCACTGCGTCGCGTTCGAGGACTCGATCGCCGGGATTGCGGCGGCCAAGGCGGCGGGTATGAGGTGTGTGGGCATAGCGACGACCCACGCGGGCACCGAACTCACCGAGGCGGATATCGTCGTCGCCGATCTGACGGGGGTCGAATGGCCCCCGCCGACCCATGGATGAGCCGGGCGGTCTAGACCGCCCGGCCTGATTTCGCAGGAGGAACACGTGGCCCAGCGCCAAGTCACCGTTGAGTCCGAGGTCGGTCTGCACGCCCGCCCCGCGGCGACGTTCGTGCAGACCGCGGCGGCGGCGCCGGTGGACATCACCGTCGCCAAGGGCGGCGGCCAGCCGGTGAACGCCAAGAGCATTCTCGCGGTGCTGTCGCTCGACGTCCGCCAGGGCGACACCGTGGTGATCGCGGCCGAGGGCGAGGGCGCCGAGGAGATCGTGGACAAACTCGCCCTCATAGCCTCGGCACCATGACCGCGCTCTCGGGGGTGGGCGTGAGTCCGGGGGTCGGCCTCGGACCGGGTTACGTCATGGCGCACGAGGCTCCGGTGCCCGAGCCCGGCGCCCGCCACGGGGGGGACGCCGGGGCGGAGCGGGCCAGGGCCGCGCAGGCACTGGAGCGGGTCGCCGCCGACCTGGAGGAGCGGGGGGTCCGGGCGGGCGGCGAGGCCCAGGAGATCCTGGGCGCCCAGGCGCTGATGGCCCGTGACCCCGGCCTCGCCGTCGGGGTGGCCGAGCTGATCGACGCGGGCACGGGGGCGGCCCGCGCGGTCTACGAGGCGTTCGGCGCCTATCGCGAGCTGCTCGTCGCGGCGGGGGGATACCTGGGCGCGCGCGCCGCCGACCTGGACGACGTCAGGGACCGCGCCATCGCGGTGATCGAGGGTCTGCCGGTGCCCGGCCTGCCGGTCCGGGCGGCGCAGCCGTACGTCCTCATCGCCCGCGACCTGGCCCCCGCCGACACCGCGCTGCTGTCGCGGGACGTGGTGGCCGCCTTCGTCACCGAGCAGGGCGGGCCGACCAGCCACACCGCGATCCTCGCCCGCGCGATGGGGGTGCCCGCCGTCGTCGCCTGCCCGGGGGCGACCGCGATCGCGCCGGGCACGCCGGTGCTGGTGGACGGGGCCTCCGGGCTCGTACGGCCAGCGCCGACGGAGGAGGAGGTGGTCACGGCGAGGAACGCCGCCGCCGCCAGGGACGCCGTGCTCGCGGCCGCCACCGGGCCGGGGATGACCTCCGACGGGCACGCCGTCCCGCTGCTGGCCAACATCGGCGGGCCGCGCGACGTGGCGGCCGCCCTGGAGCACGGCGCGGAGGGCGTCGGCCTCTACCGGACCGAGTTCCTCTTCCTGGACCGGACGGCGGCGCCGTCGGAGCAGGAGCAGGAGGCCGCCTACCTGGAGGTGCTGAACGCCTTCCCGGGAGGCCGGGTGGTCGTGCGGACGCTCGACGCGGGGGCCGACAAGCCGCTGGCCTTCCTGCCGCCGCCGGGGGCGGAGCCGAACCCGGCGCTGGGGCAGCGCGGGCTACGGCTGCTCAGGGCATACCCGGAGATACTGAACACCCAGCTCGCCGCCCTGGCCAGGGCGGCCGCCCGCTCCTCGGCCAAGCTCCAGGTGATGGCCCCGATGGTCGCCACCGCCGAGGAGACCGCCTGGTACGTGGCGACCTGCAGGGAGGCGGGGCTGCCGGAGGCGGGAGTGATGATCGAGATCCCGTCGGCCGCCCTGCGCGCCGCCGACCTGGCCCAGGAAGCGGACTTCTTCTCGCTGGGCACCAACGACCTGGCCCAATACACCTTCGCCGCCGACCGGCAGGTGGGTGCGCTGACCGCGCTGCAGGACGCCTGGCAGCCCGCGCTGCTCGACCTGGTCGCGCTGGCCGTGACCGGGGCCGTCGAGCGCGGCCGGCCGTGCGGGGTGTGCGGGGAGGCGGCGGGCGACCCGGTCCTCGCCTGCGTGCTGGTCGGGCTCGGCGTCACCTCGCTGTCGATGGCCGCCCCCGCGCTGCCCGCCGTACGGGCGGCGCTGTCGCGGCACACCCGGGAGCAGTGCCTCCTGGCCGCGCAGTCCGCGATGACCACCGTCTCCGCGCAGGAGGCGCGCGCCGCCGCCCGCTCCCAGCTGCCCGGACTGGCCGGACTGGCCCTGTGACGGAAGGGGCGGGACCCACGTAAGTGGTCGGGCCGGGTGTCTCCGGTCGCCGACGCGGATAGCGTGGGTCCCATGGTTCGGTGCATTCGTACGACTGGTCTGGCAGTGATCGCCACTATGGTGGCCGGGTGCGCGGGGGCGGGGGCGACCCCGCCCGCCAGGCCCGCGGCCGGGCAGGTCGCCGACGCCGCCACGGGCGCCACCCCCGCACCGCCGGCCACGCCCAAGCCCTCGGGGGGCTCGCAGGTCGAGGCCGTGCTCGGCCGGATGAGCGTGGAGGACAAGGTCGGGCAGCTCTTCATGCCCGTGCTGTACGGCGCGGCGGCGGACACGACGTCGGGGGAGAACCAGGCGCGGTTCGGGGTGGGCACCCCGGCCAAGGCGGTCGCCAAATACCGGCCGGGCGGGGTGATCCTGTTCCCCTGGGCCGGCAACGTCAAGAACGCCCGGCAGATCGTGGCGCTGACCAACGGGCTGCAGAAGGCGTCGCCGGAGATCCCGCTGCTGATCGGCGCGGACCAGGAGAACGGCCGGGTCTCCCGGCTCGCCCCGCTGGTCACCGACATGCCCGGGGCCTCGGTCATCGGCTCGACCGGAGATCCCTCGCTGGCCCGGAAGGCGGCTGAGGTCACCGGCACCGAGCTGCGTGCCCTCGGCATCAACCTCGACTTCGCCCCGGTCGCCGACGTCAACATCAACCCGCGCAACCCGGTGATCGGCCCCCGGGCCTACGGCTCGGACCCGAAGAAGGTCGCGCCGATGGTCGCCGCCGCGGTCCAGGGCTTCCACGACGCCGGGGTCGCCAGCACGGCCAAGCACTTCCCGGGCCACGGCGACACCAATGTCGACAGCCACACCGGGCTGCCGGTGATCCAGCACTCCCTGTCGCAGTGGAGCAAGCTGGACGCGCCCCCGTTCGCCGCCGCCATCGGCAAGAACATCGACGCGATCATGAGTGCCCACGTGGTCATGCCCAAGCTCGACCCGTCCGGCGATCCGGCCACGCTCTCCAAGCCGATCCTGACCGGACTGCTCCGCCAGAAGCTCGGCTTCGACGGGGTCGTCTCGACCGACGCGCTGGACATGGCGGGGGTGCGCAAGAAGTACGGCGACGGGCAGGTGGCCGTGCGGGCCATCCAGGCCGGAGCCGACCTGCTGCTGATGCCGCCGGACTTCCCCACGGCGTACCAGGCGGTGCTGGCCGCGGTGAAGTCCGGGAAGATCTCCGCCGCCCGGCTCGACCAGTCCGTCCGGCGGCTGCTGAAGCTGAAGGCGGCCCGGGGCCTGCTGGACAGGGCGCCGGTCGCCGACCCGGCCCGGGCCGAGCGGGTGCTGCGCTCGGCCGAGCACCGCAAGGTCGCCCAGCTCATCAAGGACCGGGCCCGCTGACGCGGCCGGGCCGGCCGCGGCCGTGTCCGCCCGGCGGGGCTCCGCTACGCGGGCTGGAGCCCGCCGCGCCGGGCCATCGTCAGCACGAGGGACTGCACGATGCGCATGACGAGCGCTTCGAGCAGGAGGAAAGCCGCCTTGGCGAGAACCGAGGCCAGGAATTCAGACATAACAACCTCACAGCCACTAAAAAGCTCTTAAGGGGATATTTCAGGACGAAGTTATACGAAAATCCGCCCTGAGGTGACTGTTCAGTGAACGGCCGATGACGTCTCGCGGGCCGGCACCCGCAACGCCATCCCGGCGACGGTGACGGCGGCGGCGCTCCCCAGGGCGATGGCCCACCCCACGGGCCCGAGCGGGCGGCAGCCGAAGAACCCGGACAGGCCCGGGAGCGAGACGGCCAGGCCCAGAACGGCGAGCGACGCCAGCGCGGCCAGCGCGACCACGCGGTCCCGGCCGCCCAGGGCCAGGGTCTGGAACAGCTGGGCCGACACCAGGGCGACCAGCCCGATCGTGCCCGCCCGCCGCCGCGTGCCGGTCATGCGTCCGATCGACCAGGCGACCCCGGCCGCGCCCGCCGTGATGGCGGCGCGCAGGTAGATGTCCCGGGTCAGGGAGGTCGCCAGCGAGGCCTCCGGGCCCTCGGCGAGCAGCCGCTCCGGGCTGGCCGCCGCCGGGGGCCGGACGGCCACCGCCATCGCCGGCAGCATGTCGGTGAGCAGGTTGACCAGCAGGAGCTGGCGGGCGTTCAGCACGTTGCGGCCGGTGGCCAGGCTGGAGCCGACCGCGAAGACGATCTCCCCGATGTTGCCGCCGAGCAGGATGCTCAGGGCGTCGCGGACCGAACTCCACATGGCCCGGCCCTCGATGATCGCGTCGACGATCGTCTCGATGCGGTCGTCGGTCACCACGACGTCGGCGGCGGTCCGCGCCGCCGGGGTGGCCCGGGACCCGAGGGCGATCCCCACGTCCGCGGCGCGGATCGCGGGGGCGTCGTTGGCGCCGTCGCCGGTCACCGCCACGACCATGCCGGAGCGGCGCAGGCACTCGACGATCCGGGCCTTGTGCGCCGGAGTGGTCCGGGCGAAGACCGTCACCTCCGGCAGCGCCTCCGTCAGGGCGTCGTCGTCAAGGTCGTCCAGCTCCGGCCCCGTCATGATCCGCGCGCCGTTCAGCACGCCGAGCTCGGCGGCGATCGCCTCGGCGGTGGTCGGGTGGTCGCCTGTGATCATGACGATCCGGACCCCCGCCCGCGTCAGGCGGTCGACGCTCTCGGCCGCCGTGGGCCGGACCGGGTCGGCCAGGCAGAGGAAGCCCAGGAAGACCAGCTCTCCGATGCGGGACTCGTCGAGGTCGCGCCGGTCCGAGGCGGGACGCTCGGCCACCGCGAGCATCCGGTACCCCTGCCGGGCGAGCCTGTCCATCTCCCTTTCCAGCCCGGCCCTGGCGGCTCCGTCGAGCGGGACGGGGCCGCCGTCGCGGAGCACGCTCACGCACCGGGTGAGGACGACCTCCGGAGCGCCCTTGACGCTCAGCAGGTGCCCCGAGCCGCCCAGCCCGAGCACGGCGTGGTAGCCGCGCCCCGGCTCGAAGGGGAGCTCGTCGACCCTCCGCCAGGTGCCCGGCCCGTCCTCGGGGGTGACGTGCAGCCGCCGGGCCCCCTCCAGCACGGCCCGGTCGGTCGGATGGGGGATGGGCCGCCCGTCCTCATGGCGCGGGCTCGCGCGCAGCGCGGCGGCGACGATCCGCCTCAGGCCGGGCGGCAGCTCCTCCATCGGGCGCTCGGCGCGCCCGTCCGAGACGCACCGCAGGCTGATGTGCCCCTCGGTCAGCGTCCCCGTCTTGTCGAAGCAGAGAACGTTCACCCGGCCGAGCGCCTCGATCGTGGAGGGGGCGGGCACCAGGGTGTTACGGGTCGACAGCCGCCGGGCGGCGGCCAGCTCCGCGGCCGAGGCGACGAAGGGCAGCCCCTCGGGCACGGCGGCGACGGCGAGGCTCACCGCGGGGGCGAGCGCCTCCGGCAGCGATCTGCCGCGGAGCAGGTCGGTGACGAGCAGAGCGACGCCGGAGCCGAGCGCGACCGGGAGGACCTTCCGGCTCAGCGCCCGCAGCCGGAGCTGCACGCCGGTCGGCGGGCGGCTGTCCACGGTGAGCCTCGCGGTCCGGGCCGATTCGGTCGCCTCGCCGGCCGCGACGACCACTGCCAGGCCATGGCCGGCCGCCACGGTCGTGCCCTGGTAGACCATCGAGCTGCGGTCGGCGACGGCGGGGGCGCTGACGGGGGCCGGCGACTTGGCGACGAGCTGGGATTCACCGGTCAGGGCCGCCTCGTCGACCTCCAGGCCGACCGCCCTGAGCACGCGGCAGTCGGCGGGTACGGCGTCGCCGGCGCGCAGCTCGACGACATCGCCCGCCACGAGGTCGTCGACGGCCGCCCCCACGCTCGCGTGGGGCCGGCGGAGCCGTACGCGGGCGGCGACGGACTCGGTCAGCCGGTGCAGCGCCCGGTCGGCGGCGAACCGCTGGCCCCCGCCGATGAGCGCGTTGACGACCAGGACCGTGCCGATCAGCACCGAGTCGGAGACCGAGCCGACCACGGCCGACACGCCCGCGCCCGCCGCCAGCACCGGGGTCAGCGGATTGGCCAGCTCCTCGACCGACACCCGCAGCAGCGAATCGGGGGTCTCGGGGCCGCCCGGCCCCGGTGCGGTCCTGCGCCGCCGGGCCTCCGCCTCGGTGATCCCGCCGGGCGAGGAGCCCAGCCGGGACAGCACGTCCTTGACCGGCATGGCGTGCCACGGAGTGCGGTCGGCGCGGACCGGGGCCGCCCCGCGCCCGGCGCTGCGGCCCGCCCACTCACCCACGGCGATCGCGGCCAGCGCCGTGCAGTCGTTCGCGAGCTGGGCCCTGCGCACCGCCGCCTCCCGCGCTCCGGCGGCCGTCAGCGTGGCCCCGACGGCCGCCCCCGCCAGGCTGAGCCACACGCACTGCTCGCTCGCCCTCCTGGCCGGTGCCAGGCAGCTCAGGAGCAGGTGGACCCCGTCGAGCTCGCCGATCACGTCCGCGTCCCACGGCACGCGGCCTGACCGGCTCAGCACGCCGATGCCCAGGTCGGCCTGGGCCAGCGCCGCCGCGGAGCGCCTCGACACCACGGCGACCCCGTGACCGGCCGCCTGGAGGGCGCGGACCGACGCGGCCAGCCGGGGACCGCCCGGCACGACCTCCTCGACGGCGAGCCGGCTGCCGAGCCCCTGGCCGCCTCCCGCCAGCAGCACGGTGCACCCGCTCCTGGCCGCGGCGACGACGGCGTCCGCCAGCGGGTCGACCTCCGGCGCCAGCCCGGCCACGGCGACCAGGGCGCCCTCCCGCCGCACGCCGACGGCCCGGAGCGCGCGGGCCTGCCAGTGCGGGACGTCCGCCGCCGGGACGAGCCCGGCCAGGTCCGCCAGCGGCTCGGCCGTCCACGTGTCGCGTTCCCGCCGCGCGCCCGGGTCGGTGAAGTCGATGAGGGTGTAGAGCCGTGCGTGCAGTTCGTCGGGGTCCACGCCGTCGACGAGGGGCACGACGCGGTCGATCGTCCAGGCGCCCGTGTCGAGCAGGGCGGCGTCGAGGACGACGGTGTCTATGCCGTCCATGCGGCGCAGGGCCTCGCTGTCGAGGACGACCATGCCGCGCCCGGCCAGCGCGCGCCCGACCGCGCAGGCGAAGGACTCCCGGCCCGCTCTGGCCGCCTTTGGCGTCGTCGAGACCATCATGGCGAGTCCCCGCCGGCGACTGTCGCTGATGAGGCGCGTCAGCCCCGAGGCGCCCAGCGCCACCGGCGCCACGGCGCGCTCGAACCGTGCCACGGGGCTGTGCGCCATGGGAGCCGGGCGTGGCCGCCGCGCCGCGCGGGTGTGCCGGTAGGTCCCTTCCCGGGAGGCCAGCTTCTGCCCGTGCAGCTCCCACGCCTGCTGCGTGCCACGCGCCTCCAGGTAGCGGCCGGCGGAGGAGACCGAGTGGATCAGCAGCCCCAGCGGGCGCAGCGCGAGCGTGTTGGTGACGATGTTCGCCGCCGTGAACAGGGCGCCGGTGGCCGGCCGGCCGAGGCGGCGCTCCAGCCCGGCGCGGACGGCGGGGGTGGATTCGGCCAGGTGCAGCAGGGTGGGCACGGCGGGCAGCAGCGGCGGCAGGCGGGCCGCGCGCCCGGCGAACGCCAGCCCGGTGCCGATCAGGCTCGCGCCGAGCCTGATGCCGGCGCGGGTGTGCTGCTCCACCACGCTGGACAGCGACGAAACCCGGTCCTGCTCCTCGTCCCGGCCGCTGTCCTCCTCGGTGCCGAGGGCGCCGAGAGCGCCGAGGGTGTCGAGCTCCTCGACGATCGACGTCAGCTCCTCCAGGTCGACCAGGCCCTCGCCGCATCCCACGAAGACGGTGCCGAGCGCGCCGTTGACCTCAGCCCGCTCCACCCCCTCCAGCGCGAGCAGCAGCCCTTCGAGCCGCCGGGCCACCTGCCCGGTGCCCGGACCGCCGATCACGCGCAGGTCGAGGTGGAACCCGCCGGGACAGCTCCGCCTGCCGCGTGGGCGCGGCAGGGTCTCCTGTATCGCGCCGGGCAGGACGCTCCACAGTGCCTCGGTGGGAAGCGTCAGCACACGCGACAGGAACATCCGGCTCTCCAGCAGGGAAACTCAGGTCGTCAGGCCGCGACGGGGCGACGGCCCGGCCGGCCTTCTCACCGGGCCGTCATCACTTGGACGCGCTCGCGTGGCCTGAGGCGGCCGCGGTCCGGGCAGCGGACGTCCGGGGCGTGGACGTCCGGGGCGTGGATGTCTGGGCGGTGGACGTCCGAGCGGTGGATGTCCGGGCAGCGGGCGTCCGGGCGGTGGACGTCCGGGCGGTGGACGTCCGGGGCGTGGACGTCCGAGCAGTGGATGACCGGGCAGTGGATGTCCGGGAAGCGGACCCGCCCTCCTTGCGGGCGCGCTGGGCGATCAGCGTTCCGACGCCGATCGCGGCCGCCACCGGCCATTCGACCACTCCCACCACCGCCAGCGCGCCGAGCCCGCCGTAGTAGGCCATCCGCTCCGGAGGCGGGAGGAACGACCTGGCGACGTCGATGGCCTGGCCGGCCTCCTGCCGGCTGACGTGCGGCAGGCGGAGCTGGGGCAGATGGAGTTGGGGCAGGTGGAGCTGGGGAGGCCGGAACTGCACGGTCATCATCGGCAGGTTCAGCGTGAACTCTTGCCCGTCGTGCCCGCGCTCCGCCTGCCTGCGCCCGGCGGTCCGCTGCCCGGTGGATTTCTCCTCCGCGGACGTGCGCCCTGCCGTCCTGCGCCCGGCGGCCGTGGCGGTCCTGCGCCCGGCGGCCGCGGTGCTCCTGCGCCCGGTGGCCGTGGCGGACGACGCCGACGTGCGGGCACGCGTTCCGCGAGCCGTCTGGCTTACGGTCATCGCCCCTCCTCAGAAGGAGTCGAGGGATCGGTTCGGGTGGCGCCCACGGGCGGCCGATGGCGCCTCTCACCTGCGGCCATCTGGCCCCGGGGGCCACTCTCCTAGCCTTCCTCGAACCGCGGGCCTGAAACGCCGTCCAGCCATTGAATCGGACATTCGGCGGGAAACCTCCGGCTCGGGCCGTCCGTCCGGGGCCTCACAGGAGGTAGGGCTTGAGCTCCCTGCGGGCGACGGCGCGGATGTGGACCTCGTCGGGGCCGTCGAAGATGCGCATGGCGCGGGCTTGGGCGTACATCATGGCGAGCGGCACGTCGTCGCAGACGCCCAGGCCGCCGTGGACCTGGATGGCGCGGTCGATGACCTCGCAGGCCATCCTGGGGGCGACGACCTTGATGGCGGAGATCTCGGCGGCGGCGGCCCTGGCGCCGACGGTGTCGATCAGCCAGGCGGCCCTCAGGGTGAGCAGCCGGGCCTGGTCGACGGCCAGCCGGGACTCGGCGATCTGCTGCTGGACGACGCCCTGCTGGGCGAGGGTCTGGCCGAAGGCCACGCGGTTGGCGGCGCGGGAGCACATCAGCTCCAGGGCGCGCTCGGCCATGCCGATCGCCCGCATGCAGTGGTGGATGCGGCCCGGTCCCAGGCGCGCCTGGGCGATGCGGAAACCGTCGCCCTCCTCCGCGATGAGGTTCGAGGCGGGCACCCGGACGTCGGTGAAGGTGATCTCGGAATGGCCGTGCTGCTCCTGGTAGCCGAAGAGCGGCAGATGGCGCACGATCTCCACCCCGGGGGTGTCCATCGGGACCAGGATCATCGACTGCTGGCGGTGCGTGGGGGCGTCCGGGTCGGTCTTGCCCATCACGATCATGATCTCGCAGCGCGGGTCGGCCGCGCCGGTGATGAACCACTTGCGGCCGTTGATCACGTATTCGGAGCCGTCACGGGTGATGGAGGTGGAGATGTTGGTGGCGTCGCTGGAGGCCACCGCGGGCTCGGTCATCGCGAACGCCGAGCGGATCTCCCCGGCGAGGAGGGGCTTGAGCCAGCGGTCCCGCTGTCCGGGCGAGCCGAACATGTGCAGGACCTCCATGTTCCCGGTGTCGGGGGCGGCGCAGTTCAGCGCCTCGGGGGCGAGGTCGATGGAGCGGCCGGTGACCTCGGCCAGGCTGGCGTAGTCGAGCACCGACATGCCGGACTCGTCGGGCAGGAACAGGTTCCACAGGCCGCGCGAGCGGGCCTCGGCCTTGAGGTCCTCGACGACCGGGGGCAGGTCGTGGTTGCCGTGGCCCTTCGCGAGCCGCCACTCGTGGTAGACCGGCTCCGCCGGATACACATGAGACACCATGAAATCGGTCAGGTTGGCGAGGTATTCCTCCGCCTTCGTGCTGAGCGCGAAGTCCATGGCGGTCAGTTTTGCACCACCCCTTTCCGGCTCACTCACCGGCCATGCCTAATCTGGAGCCGGTTCTAGACGAGGAGGCGGGATGCTCAAGGGTGTGCTGATCGACTGGGGAGGCGTGCTCACCGTGGGAATGTCCGAGGCGATCGCCCACTGGATCGCCGCCGACCGGATCGACGCCGCCCACTACCGCGAGGTGATGCGGGAGCTGATCCTGCACGCCTACGAGGGCTCCGAGAGCGGAGAGAACACGATCCACGCCCTGGAGCGGGGCGAGATCTCCGGACTGGACTTCGAGCGGGACCTGGCCGCCAGACTGATGACGACGGACGGCGTGCCGCCGGTCGCGGAGGGGCTGCTGGCCAGGATGTTCGCCGGGTTCCAGCGGGTCGAGGCGATGTACGTGATGCTCCGAGAGGCGCGCGCCGCCGGGCTGCGGACCTGCCTGCTGTCCAACTCCTGGGCCAACGAGTATCCCCGCGACGGCTGGGACGAGGTCTTCGACGCGGTCGTCATCTCGGGGGAGATCGGCATGCGCAAGCCGGAGCCGAGGATCTTCGAGCACGCGCTCGGCCGGGTCGGCCTGGCGGGGCACGAATGCGTGTTCGTCGACGACATCGAGGCCAACATCACGGCCGCCCGCGCCCTCGGCATCGTGGGCGTGCACCACCGGGACCCCGAGCTGACCATCGCCGAGCTGGAGCGGCTCTTCGGCGTGCCGCTGCGCTGAGGTCCGCCGTCCGGCTCGCCGTCCCCTTCCGGACCCCGGATCTCGCGGCCGGGTCGCCGGGGCTGGCACACTCGATGGGTGATCGGCGCCGGACCGGCGCCGGTGTCGGAGCAGAAGATCGAGGCATGGATGCGCGTCTACCTGCCGGCCACACTCCCCGCGCTGGCCCGTGTGGTCACCCTGGGGGAGTTCGGCCCGGCCCCGCTGACCGGCTACGCGGTCACCCCCGCGTTGGTCGAGTGGTACGTCTCGGGTGACACCGAGGAGCTGGAGTACGTCGCCCTGACCGAGGCGGCCAGGGCGTCCCTGCGGATGCTGGCCGCCGACCGCGCCGACGGGGTGGAGGTGGCCGCGCGCCGGGTGGTGATCGCCGCCGAGGTGCCGGACGACGTCGTGAGCGTGGGCGCCGGGCTGGAGGAGCGCGCCCGGGTGCGGCTGTCGGCGCCGGTCCCGCTGTCGAAGATCGCCGCGGTCCACGTGGACGACCCGACCGCGGCCGAGGACGTGGAGGCCGCCGTCGCCGCGCTGCCCGCGGCCGACCGCGGCGACGACGACGCCAGGTTCACCGTGGACGGCGCCGAGGCCCACGAGCTGATGTGGTACGCCACACAGGAGATCCCCGACCTGCTCGACTGAGCGCGCGTGACGACGCGGGAGCCGGGCCCGAGGTTTACCGCTATTGCCGAAAAATAAATGATTCCCGACCTTTTCGTGGCTGTCGTGACTAAGATCACTCCGGTCCAGCCAGCCTCATGACGAGAAGGAGCGGATGTCAGTGAAGATCCGAGTAGTCACGGCCACGGTCGCCGCGGCCGGGTTGGCCCTGTTCGTGGCGTCCCCGGCCGACGCGCACACCTACGACCACAAGGACCCCTACCGCGAGGGCTGCGCCCGCTCGGCGAAGGTGGTGCGGACGGCCGCCGTCAAGACCCCGGCCAGGGAGACGGTCGGGACGGTCAAGCTCATGTGGTCGAGGTCCTGCAAGACCAACTGGACCGAGGTCTCGACCTCCAGCACCGCGTCGGGCACGATCAGCGTCTACACCGACCGCGGCTCGGACACCTTCAGGTTCAAGGCGGGCAACGGCGGCCGTCACTGGGGCGACATGATGTACGCCCCCCGCATCTGCGCCTGGGGCTCGGTCCACGTGCGGTGGAACGGGGGCCGTGGCGGTCAGAACGGGCAGGGCACCACCGGCAAGGCCTGCGGCTGAGCGCCCCCGTGGCGCGGTGAGCGTGGACCCCGCGGCGGGTCGGACACCCCGGCCGGCCGCGGGTCCCCGCCTCGCGGGCCCCGCCCGTGCCGAGCGGGGCGGCGGAATGTCCGGCCGACTGGCTAGGCTTGAGCCGATATGACGAAGCATATTGTCTGGGACTGGAACGGCACTCTCTTCCACGACGTCGACGCCGTCGTCGGGGCGACGAACGCGGTGTTCGAGCCCTACGGGCTGGGCCCCTACGACGTCGACCGATTCCGCGCGGTCTACACCCGACCGATCTGGGCGGCCTACGAGCGCATGCTCGGCCGCGCGCTCCTCGACGGCGAGTGGGAGCGGCTCGATCTCGGCTTCCACGACAACTACCACCGGCTGATGCTGGAGTGCGGTCTCGCGGCGGACGCGGCCTCCACCCTGGCGAGCTGGGAGCGGGAGGGCGGCAGGCAGTCGCTGCTGTCGATGTGGGCGCACGAGCGGCTGGGGCCCAAGGTCGCCGAGTTCGGCATCGACCGGCACTTCACCCGGATCGACGGGCTGCGCAGCGCGTCCGGCGGGCACAAGGCCGACTCGATGGTGGCCCATCTCGCGGCGCTCGGGGTCGACCCCGCCGATGTGCTCGTGATCGGCGACAGCGTGGACGACGCGCACGCCGCCCGGCATGTCGGGGCGCGGGCCGTCCTCTACACCGGCGGCATGACCAGCCGGGCGGACCTGAAGGCGCTGGGCGTCCCGGTCGTGGACACCCTCGCCGACGCCATCGGCTACGCCTGAACCCGCCCGGACCCACCGCCGCTCCGGGGCCGCCCGCCCGTGACCGCCGTCCGCCCGTGACCCCCGTACGGGCCGTCACCTGTCCGGGACCGTCCGCCCGGGACCCCGCCTGCCCGGGACGGGACCGTCCGGGACCGGACGGTCTGGGCATCGATGGCGGACGGGGACGGCGATGGCCGTACTCTGGGCATCCGCACCCATTCCGGGAGGCCCACGATTAGCCGCCTCGTCCTGTGGAACATCGACCTCACGCTGGTCGACGTGTCCATCGTCACCCGCGACGCCTACGCGGAGGCCTTCCGGCAGGTCACCGGACGGCCCCTGGTCAAGCTGACCCAGCACAACGGACGTCCTGACTCCGAGATCGTCTTCGAGATGCTCGCCCTCAACGGGGTCGTGGCCGACGACGGCCACCTCCCGAAGTTCCTCGACGCGCTGGCCGAGACCTTCGGCGCCAGGCGCAAGCGTCTGGCCAAGGACGGCCGGATGATGCCCGGGGCGGCCGACGCGCTGAAGGCGGTGGCCAGGCTCGACGGTGTGGTCCAGTCGGTGCTCACCGGCACGATCAAGAGCAACGCCGTGCACAAGCTGACCGCCTTCGGCCTGGACCGGCACGTGGACTTCGAGGTCGGCGGCTACGGCGAGGAGGTCTACCCCAAGGCCACCCTGCTCCAGGTCGCGCAGGGCCGGGCCAGGCAGAAGCACGGCGGGACCTTCGACGGCGGCAACACCGTGATGATCGGTGATTCGGCCAGGGACGTCCAGGCAGCCAAGATCGCCGGAGCGTCCATGATCGCGGTCGCCACCGGCCGCTCCCTCCCGGCCGAACTCCACGAGGCGGGGGCCGACGTGGTCCTGCCCGACCTGTCCAACCCCTCCGAGGTCGTCGCCGCGGTGGCCGGGCTCACCTCGCCGGCCCGCAGGGCCGGCTAGCGGCGGCTCATCCCGTACGGCGGGCGGCGATCTCGCGGACGACCGAGGCCAGCAGGTCGATGTCGGCCTCGGTGGTGCGCCAGTTGAGGATGGCCGGCCGCAGGGCCGTCATCCCCTGGTAGGTGGTGGTCCCGGCGTAGACCCGGCCGTCGGCGAGCAGCTCCTGGCCGATCCACGCGTTCAGCGCGTTCAGCTCCTCCTCGGGGACGCCCGGCGGGCGGTAGCGGAAGCAGACCACGCACAGCCGTACCGGGGCGAGCAGCTCCAGGTCGGCGGCCTCCTCGACGATCCCGCCCAGCCGCAGGGCGAGCCCGTGGTGGCGCTCGACCATCTCCCGGTGACCCTGCCTGCCGTAGGCCCGCAGGGTCGCCCAGATGGGCAGCGCCCGCGCGCGGCGGGAGGACTCCGGGCCCAGGAAGTTGTAGTTGACGTGCTGGTCGTCGCCGCCGGGGAGGTACGCCGCGCCCCACGGGCCGAAGGTCCGGCCCATGAGCTCCGGGTCGCGGACGAACGCGAACCCGCTCTCGTAGGGGACGTTGAGCCACTTGTGCCCGTCGGCGGTCACCGAGTGCGCCCGCTCCACCCCCTTGACCAGGTGCGACAGGCGGGGCGAGGCCGCGGCGAACAGTCCGAAGGCGCCGTCCACGTGCAGCCAGGCGCCGTACCGCTCGGCCAGGTCCGCCAGGTCGTCGATGGGGTCGAAGTCACCGGTGTTCACCTCGCCCGCGTTCCCGACGATCACCGCCGGGCCGTCGATCCGCTTGAGCTCCCGCTCCATGGCCGCCAGGTCGACCCGGCCCGCCCGGTCCCGGGCGAGGATCCGGGCGCCGTCCCGGCCGCAGCCGAGCGTCAGCAGCGCCTTGCGGCTGCTGGGGTGGAGGTAGCCGCCGGCCAGCACGGGCATCCGCGGCAGCCCGGCCAGCCCGTCGGCCGCCACGTCGGCGCCGTGCCGCTCGCCCCACCACTGCCGGGCGCACGCCAGCCCGGTGAGGTTGGCGAAGGTCGCGCTCGGGGTCAGCACGCCGCCGTAGGACCGCGGCAGCCCGAACAGGTCCTTCAGCCACCCCAGCACGACGGTCTCCGCCCGGGCGGCGAACGGCGAGGTCAGCCAGAGGCCCCCGGCCTGGTCCAGCAGCGAGGTCACCCAGTCGCCCGCCTGGGCCGCCGGGGTCGACCCCCCGACGATGAAGTGGAAGAAACGCGGTCCGGAGGAGTGCGTCGCCGCCGCGGTGCCGACCCGCAGCAGCCGCCCGACGCTGTCGAGGGTGCCCTCGCCGCGCTCGGAGAGCGGGCCGTCGAGCAGGTCGAGCAGCCCGTCGGCCCCGTGGTCGTGGACGGGGCGGTCGCCGAGCGTGTCAAGGTAGGGCCGGGCGGCGCCGGCCACCAGCTCCAGGGCCGCCGCGGCCTGGTCGCGCTCGTTCAAAGGATCACTCATCCTTCAGGGAAACACGCCCGGACGCGGTCCGCCAAGCCCCTTTTCGATCTTCGACGGCCGGGACTAGGCGAGCCCGGCGAGGAAACGGGCCGCGACGGGGGCGGCCACCGTGGAGCCCGCGCCGCCGCCCTCCACGATCACCGAGAACGCCAGGTCGCCCCGGTAGCCGATGAACCAGGCGTGCGAGGGAGGCTCCTTGCCGGAGCCGAACTCGGCGGTCCCGGTCTTGCCCGCCGTGCCCCGGGGGAAGGAGACCGCGCTGGCCGTACCCTCCACCACCACCGCGGGCATCAGCGTGCGCAGCGCCCGCACCACGGCCGGCTCCAGTTTCCTCGGCTGGGCCGCCGGCAGCAGGCCGGCGTCGACCAGCCGGGGCGGGCGCCAGGCGCCGTCGGCGATCGCCGCGGCGACGGTGGCCATGTTCAGCGGGCTCGTCAGGACGCGGCCCTGCCCGATCGAGGCCGACGCGAGGTCGGTGTCGTCCTTGGGGTCGGGGAACTGCGCCCGTACGGCGGGCACGCCGGGCTCCACCGGACCCCCGAACCCGAAGCTCGCGGCCACCGAGGCCAGCCGGTCCCCGCCCAGCCGGTCCACGCTGAGCCGCCCGAACGTGGTGTTGCACGAGTGGGCGAACGCCTCGCGCAGCGCGATCGTGCCGTAGTCCTTGAACCCGGCGTTGTGGAACGGGAAGCCGCCGATGTTCTGCTCGGCGGGGCAGGGCACCCGCTCGCCCGCGGTCATGCCGTCGGCGACCAGGGCCGAGGCCGTGACCACCTTGAAGGTCGAGCCGGGAGGGTAGTGGCCGAGCAGCGCCCGGTTGAACCCGCCGGGCTTGTTGACCACGGCCAGGATCTCGCCGGTCGAGGGCCGCAGCGCGACCAGGGAGGCGGGCTTGGTCACCTTCTCCAGGGCCGCGGCGGCGGCCCGGTGGACACGCAGGTCGATCGTGGTCCGCAGCTCCTTGCCCGCCACGGCCTTGGCGGTGGCCAGTGTGGCGACCCGATCCGTCCCCCGGACCAGGTCCACCCGCGCCGAGGCGGCGCCGGTGAGGCGGGCGGCGTACTTCTCCCTGAGCCCCTCGACGAGCTGCTGCACCGAGCCCGGCGTGCCCGCGGTGTCGATACGGGTCCCGTCGGCGGCCCGGATCGGCGCCTGCTCGGCCTTGACCAGCACGGTCCTCATCCGCAGGCCGGGCTTGAGCCGAGGGTGCAGCGCCGCCGGGCTCCACTTCACCCGCCAGGCCCGCTCGTGCTCGACCAGGGTCAGCGAGCCGTCGTAGGACCAGTCGACCGGCCCGTCCAGCGTCGCGTGGAAGGTGACCTTGGAGTCGGCGCCGCCGGTGACCGTGAAAGCGGCCTTGGACAGCTTCAGGTCGGTGCGGAAACGCCGGTACCACCGGTCGAAGTCACCCGGCGGATCGACCGTGAGCGCCCGCATGGCCGGGTAGTCCTGCCTGGCCCAGGCGGTCAGGAACTCCTGGGCCGTCTCCTCGGCCGACCCCTGGGTACGCAGCGCCCAGGCGCCCGCGCCGATCACGGTGACCGGCACCAGCACGGCCACCGCCAGGTGTTTCAGGTTCATGGATCGTCCCCCTTGTCTTCGCGGACCGAGGAGACCAGAGGGATGTCATATATGTCCAATATTGGTATGTGAGTGATATCGATATGGAAATAGATATAATCGCTGTTCATGGACCTCGTGCGGCATCTGCGTTACTTCACGGTCGTCGCCGAAGAACTGCACTTCGGCAACGCGGCCGTCCGGCTGGGCATGGCCCAGCCGCCGCTGAGCCAGCGCATCCGGCGGCTGGAGGAGGAGCTCGGCGTGCGGCTGTTCGACCGCTCCAGCCGCCAGGTCCGGCTGACCGAGCCGGGACGGCTGCTGCTGGCCGAGGCCCGCGAGATCGTCGCGCGGGTGGACCGGCTGCGGGACCTGGCCGGGCGGGGGGAGGGCGCGGCGCTGCGCGTGGGCGTCCCGCCCGACCTGGGATCCTCGGTGATCGCGGCGCTGATCGCCGGGTTCCGCGAGCGCGTGCCCGAGGTACGGCTCGCCCCTGCCGAGATGTGGAGCGCCGACCAGGTCATCGCGCTCACCGACGGCACCCTGGACGTCGGCCTGCTCCGCCATCCGGTGACCGCCCCCGGGCTGAGCTTCGGCCCGGTGCTCGTCCAGCGTCCCGGCGTGGTGCTGGCCGAGGCCGACCCGCTCGCGGAGCTGTCGTCGGTGCACCTGGCCGACCTGGCCGGCCGGCAGCTCGTGCTCTTCCCCCGGGAGCCCGGCCTGCACGAGGAGACGCTCGCCGAGTGCCGCCACCACGGATACGTCCCGGAGGAGGTGCACGAGGCGCAGACCCTCGGGCTGGTCCTGGCCGGCACTGCCGTCGCCTTCGGGCCCCGCGTGGAGCTGCCCGGACTGCGGTGGAGGCCGCTGCTGGGCAGCCCGCTGGCCTGGCGGGTGTCCACGGCCTGGCGGGGGCAGGCCGCCGACGCTGCCGTAACCTTCGGGGCGGTGGCCGTACGAGTGCTGAAGGAGAAAGCCGGGATGACGGACGACGGTGCGGCGCCGGCGCGGCGGGTCCGTGCCAGGCCCTCCTCTGGATTCCTGGCATGAGCGACCTCGGCGCGCTGTTCCGCGCGGCCGGGGTGACCGGATACCTGCACGCGGTGGACGTCGACACCGGGGCCGAGGTCACCCACGGCGCCGACGAGCCGGTGGTGCTGGCCTCGGTGTTCAAGGTGGCGCTGCTGGTGGAGTTCTTCCGGCAGGCCGACGCCGGACGGCTGGAGCCGTCCGAACGGGTCACGGTCATGGCGGACGGCCACACTCCCGGGCCCACCGGAGTGTCGGTCATGGCCGACGACGTGACGATCTCCCTGCGGGACCTGGCCTACCTGATGATGGCGGTGAGCGACAACACCGCCGCCGACACCCTGATCCGCAGGGTCGGCCTGCCGGCGGTCAACGCCATGCTCGCCGCCGCGGGCCTGGACGGGACATGGGTCGAGCACGACTGCCGCGGCCTGTTCGCCAGCATCGTCGAGGACACCGGGCAGGAGGAGATGCCCACCGACCCCGCGGTGATCGCCCGGCTCCGGGCGCTCGACCCCGCGCGCACCAGCCGGAGCACCCCGCGCGACATGACCCGGCTGCTCAGCATGATCTGGCGCGACGAGGCGGCCTCGGCCGAGTCGTGCGCCTCGATGCGCGGACTGCTCGGCCTGCAGGTCTGGCCGCACCGGCTGGCCGCCGGCTTCCCCTACGACGACGTCGCGGTCAGCGGCAAGACCGGCACGCTGCCCACGATCCGCAACGAGGTCGGCGTGGTGGAGTATCCCGACGGCGGGTGCTACGCGGTCGCGGTCTTCACCCGCTCCTACGGCACGGCGCAGAACCAGCCCCGCGCCGACGCGGTGATCGGCACCGCGGCACGGGCCGCCGTGGAGCGGTTACGTGACTGACCCACACCACACGCCCCGAGGGTGTGTGGTCCCGGGGGATGACATTCCGGCGAGCCGCCGAGAGGATGGGGCCATGGTTGAGGAAGGTGCGCTGCTCTGGGAACCCACCCCGGAGGTCGTGAGAGACGCCAGGATCACCCGCTACATGGAGTGGCTCGGCCGCCCCGGTGACTACGAGTCCCTGTGGCAGTGGTCGGTGGACGCCCCGGGTGAGTTCTGGACGTCGGTCTGGGACTACTTCGACGTCGTGGGTGAGCGTGGTGACGGGCCCGTCATATCCGGGACGATGCCCGGCGCCGAATGGTTCACCGGATCGACGCTGAACTACGCGGCCAACGCGCTGCGCCGGGCCGCCTCCGAGCCCGACCGGCCCGCGGTGGTCTTCCGCGACGAGCGGGGCGGCCGGCGGACGCTCACCCTGGGCGAGCTGGCCGAGGAGGTCGCCCGGGTCCGCACGGGCCTGGCCGGGCTGGGCGTCGGCCGGGGGGACCGGGTCGCCGCGTACGCGCCGAACGTGCCCGAGACGCTGGTCGCGTTCCTCGCCACCGCCTCGCTGGGCGCGATCTGGTCGTCCTGCTCCCCGGACTTCGGCGCGCCCAGCGTGATCGACCGCTTCACCCAGATCGAGCCGAAGGTGCTCATCGCGGTCGACGGCTACGACTACAACGGCAGGCGGTTCGACCGGGCCGGAGTCGTCCAGGACATCGCGGCCAAGCTGCCGACCCTCGTCGCGCGGGTGCGGATGGCGACGCCGGACGGAGCCGGCGCGCCGGCCGGGGGACAGCTCCCGGACGAGACCGGCACCCCCGTCCTGAGCTGGGCGGAGCTGCGGCAGACGGCCGGCCCGCAGGAGTTCGAGCCGGTGCCCTTCGGCCACCCGCTCTGGATCGTCTACTCCTCCGGCACCACCGGGCTGCCCAAGCCGATCGTGCACGGGCACGGCGGCGTGGTGCTGGAGCACCTCAAGGCGCTCGCCTTCCACCAGGACCTGGGCGAGGACGACGTCTTCTTCTGGTACACCACGACCGGCTGGATGATGTGGAACTACCTCATCGGCGGCCTGCTGGTCGGCTCGGCGGTGGTCCTCTACGACGGGTCGGCCACCCATCCGGGGACCGACGCGCTGTGGCGGCTGGCCGCCGAGGAGGGGGTCACCTACTTCGGCACCGGCGCGCCCTACCTGATCGCGTCCATGAAGGCGGGCCTGCGGCCCTCCGGGCTCACGGCGCTGCGCGGCCTCGGCTCCACCGGCTCGCCGCTGCCGCCCGAGGGATTCGCCTGGGTGCACGAGGCGCTGCCGGAGATCCAGCTCGGCTCCTTCTCCGGCGGCACCGACGTCTGCACCGGTTTCGTCGGCGCGGCCCCGCTGCTGCCGGTCCGCGCGGGCGTCATCCCCTGCCGCTGCCTGGGGGCCAAGGTCGAGTCCTTCGACCCGTCGGGCACACCGGTGGTCGGCGAGGTCGGCGAGCTGGTGCTGACCGCGCCGATGCCGTCGATGCCGGTCATGTTCTGGAACGACCCCGACGGGACGAGATACCGGGAGAGCTACTTCGCCGACTACCCCGGCGTCTGGCGGCACGGCGACTGGATCAAGATCCTCCCCGACGGCGGCTGTGTGATCTACGGCCGCTCCGACTCCACCCTCAACCGGGGCGGCGTCCGGATGGGCACCAGCGAGTTCTACCGCGTGGTGGAGCGCTTCGACGAGATCGCCGACAGCCTGGTGATCGACACCGGGCAGCTCGGCCAGGAGGGCCGCCTGCTGCTCTACGTCACCATGGCCGAGGGGGCGGCCCTGTCCGACGAGCTGGTCGCGCGGCTGCGCGGGGCCCTGCGGGAGGCACTGTCCCCCCGGCACGTGCCGAACGAGATCATCGAGGTCCCCGGGATCCCGCGCACCCTCAGCGGCAAGAAGCTGGAGGTGCCCGTCCGCAAGATCCTCCTCGGTGTCCCCCCGGAGAAGGCCGCCAACCTCGACGCCATGGCCAACCCCGAGGTGCTGTCTCACTTCGCCCCCCTGGAGGAGTGAGACGGGCCGCCGGCGCGGTTCAGCCGGCCGGGTCCTCGCCCGCGCCGAACAGCGGCAGGCAGGGTTCGAGACCGTGGATCTCGAACCCCGCCGGGGTGCTCCAGCCGTCGCGGGACAGGCGTAGACGGCGGGTCTCGACGGCCTTGCCCAGGCGGTTGTGGAGCTGGATGCCGTCGTCGCGGTAGCCGAGCTTGCGCGAGACCGCGTAGGAGGCGTGGTTGTCGGCGAAGGCCCCCGAGGTCGCCTGCGAGGCGCCCAGGCCGTCGAAGGCGAGGTGGAGCACCGCGGCGCGCATCTCGGTGCCGATGCCCCGTCCCTGGAAGCGCCGCCCGAGCCAGGAGCCGGTGGCGACCTCGCGGGTCACCGCGTAGTCGGTGCCCGACAGCTCCTGCATGCCGACCACCTGGCCTCCGTCGACGACGACGAACAGGCAGCTCCACTTCTCCGGGGACCAGCCGGCCCACTGGCCGAAATGGAACTGGACGGTGCCGCGCGCCCGTTCGGCCGGCGCGGCGTCGCTCCAGGGGAAGGTGAACGGCATGAAGCCCGGCTCGTGAACGCCCTCGGCGGCACGGTCGGCGAGCTCGTCCAGGTCGTCGAGGGACGGGATCCGGAGTTCCAGCCGGGGAGTGGTCACCCGGAGCTGGAACAGGGGCCAGTTGCGCATGCCTCGATCTTGCCGACCCGGCCGCCGGAGAATCCACTCGATTACGGCCGTCACGCCCCCGGCCGCAAGGCTCCCTCGGAGGGGCGCCTCCCAGCGGCGGGGTGTCCGCGGCAGCGGGGCGGCTCCCGGATCGCCCCGGGGGACAAACCTCCCGGGTGGATGGGACACGGGCTCAGGCGGTCCGGGACGGGGCTCCGGTCTGGTGGACAGGTGATGAAAAATCCTGATTCGTTCCGGCGGATCGTCGCCGGGGTCGCGCTGCTCGCCTGGCCGGTGCTGGAGTTCCTGGCCTTCCTGACCTCGCCCCCGGGCGCCGAGCACGATCCCGCCGTCTTCCGCGAGCACCCGGCCCTCGTCCAGGTCAGCGGCCTGCTCTACCTCTGGGCGGCGCTCACCCTCATCCCGGTGGTGCTCGGCCTGGCCCACCTGCTGCGCGGGCGGGCCCCGGGGACCGGCAACGTCGGCGCCGTGCTCGGCCTGCTCGGCGCCGGTCACGCGCTGACGCTCTTCACCACCGACTTCTACGACCTGGCCCTCGCCCAGACCCTGCCCGACGCGCAGGCGGAGGCGGTCACCGCGCGGGCCGGCGAGCTGCCGGGGTTCCTGTTCGGCATGCTGCTGCCGGGATTCCTGGTCCATGTGGGGCTGCTGACCCTGCTCATCGGGCTCGTGATCGCCCGGATCGCCCCCTGGTGGGTGCCGCTGACCGCCCTCGCCGGGACGGTGGTGCCGTTCGTGACGATGGACCGCCCGCCCGCCGTGCAGTCCGCGGGCGCGCTGCTCCACCTGGCCGCCTACGGCTGGGTCGCGCTGCGCGTGCTGCGGATGCCGGACGCCGACTGGCGTGCGGGCCTCACAGTCCCGCCTCCCTCGCCCGCATGATCGCATGGGCCCGGTCGGCCACCTGGAGCTTGGCGAAGACCGCCGACACGTGGTTGCGCACGGTCTTCTGGCTCAGCCCGAGCCTGGCCGCGATCTGCGGATTGGTCAGGTGCTCGGCGACCAGGCCGAGGATCTCCCGTTCCCGCCGGGTCAGCTCGGGCAGCGCCGGCTCGCTCCGCTCCCGTTCGGTGAAGTAGCCCGTCAGCCGGGCGGCGATCGCCGGGCCGAAGATGGCCTCCCCCTCGGCCACCGCCTGCACCGACCGGACCAGCTCCGCCTTGCGCGCCCCCTTGAGGACGTAGCCGCGGGCCCCGGCCCGCATGGCGGCGAACACCGAGTCGTCGTCGTCCGACATGCTGAGCACGATCACCCGGATGTGCGGGTGGTCGCGGACGATCCGCTCGGTCGCCGTGATCCCGCCCATGCCGGGCATCGTCAGGTCCATCAGGACCACGTCCGGCTGCGCCCGCCCGACCAGCGCCAGCGCCTGCTCCCCGCTGGCGGCCTCGTCGGCGACCTCGATCCCCTCGGCCGCCGCCAGCAGGGCGCGCAGCCCGGCGCGGAACCCGGGGTGGTCGTCAACCAGCAAGATCCGGATCACCGGCGTCCTCTTCCTCGTACGCCGGCAGCACGACCCTGACCAGGGTCCCGCCCTCCGGACGCGCCTCGACCGTGCACGATCCACCCAACTCCAGGGCCCGCTCGCGCATCGACGCCAGCCCCATCCCGGCGCGGCCCGCGGCCTCCGGGACCGGCCGCCTCCCGCCGTCCCCGGCCGGTCCCGGGCCGCCGCCGTCGTCGGACACCTCAAGCCTGAGCGTGCCCCCGGCCAGCTCGACCCGGAGCTCCGCGCGGGTCGCGGCCGCGTGCCTGCGCACGTTGGCCAGCGCCTCGGCCGCGATGCGGTAGGCCGCCACCTCCGTCGCGGCCGGCAGCGGCGGCAGGCCGTCCGGCGCGTGTACGGCGACGCGCAGGCCGGGCGGCTGCCGGGTGGCGTGGGCGCGGAGCGCGCCGAGCAGCCCGAGGGAGTCGAGCGCGGGCGGCCGCAGCCCGTCCACCAGGGTCCGCACGTCGGCCACCGCCGCCTCGGCGTCGACGACGATGTCGGCCAGCAGCCGCCGCGCGGGCCCGTCCTCGACCAGGTCGTGCACGGCCTCGGCCCGCATGGTCAGCGCGGCCAGCGTGGGACCGAGCCCGTCGTGCAGGTCGCGCCGGAGGCGGCGGCGCTCCTCCTCGCGCGCCATCACCAGCCGTTCCCGCGAGTGCCGCAGGTCGGCGGAGAGCCGTACGGCGTGCACGGCCACCGCGACCTGCCCGGCCAGGACGGTGAGCACGCGCAGGTCGCGGGGGCCGAACCCGGTCTCTCCCGGCCGGGGCGACAGGATGAGGTCCCCGACCCGCTCACCGTTGTGCGTCAGCGGCAGCCGTACCGGGTCGCCGGCGGCCGTGCCGGAGGCGTGCCGCGCGCCCGCGGCCGTCTCCACCGCCGCGTACGGCAGGCGCAGGGCCTCGGCCACCGCCCGTGCGACCCCCGCCAGCACGGTGCCGGGCTCCCCGGTGTTCTCCAGCCGGCGGCCCAGCCGGGTGAGCGCGGCGTAGGGGTCGTCCCGCTCGCCGTACATCAGCAGGTTGACCCCGCTCTGCAGCCGTTCCCGCAGCGGCGCGAAGACGAGTGCCACGAGTCCGGCGGCGAGTATGGAGACCGGCAGGTCCCCGGTGGGGAAGATCGCGCCGAGATAGCCCACCACGGCCACGTATCCGCCGGTCACGCAGCCCGACAGCAGCGCGTAGACCAGCGTCCGGTTGATCACCAGGTCGATGTCGAAGAGCCGGTGGCGCAGGATCGCGATGCAGATGGCGACGGGCATGAGCGCCGTGCCCAGCGCGCCGGGCAGCTCCCACGGGGAGTTGGCGGCCGGCCAGATCGCCTCCGGGGCCCCGTCGGTCAGCCCGGCCGCCAGCCGGGCCGCGACGACCAGCACCAGGAGCCCGACCGCGTAGGTCAGCCACTTGATCTGGCGGCGTTCGGGCTCGCCGCTCCGGAACGCCCTGACGAGCAGGTCGATCCCGCCCGCCACGAAGACCACCGCCATGAGGGCCGTCATCGCCGTCTCCGCCGCCGGGGCCACCCGGGCCAGCCCGGCCACCCCGAGCGGGTTGACCACGCCGGCGCCGGTGCCCACCTGGTGGTTCTCCCCGGGCCGCAGCGCGCTCACCGCCATGGTGAGCGCCGCGGCGACGGCCACCGCGCGGACCGGGAGCCGCAGGCGGGCCGAGGAGAGCGTCCCACCGGGGAAGCCCAGCGGGACGAGGACGAGCGACAGGTTCGCCGGCACCCAGAGCCAGGTCTGCGGCCACGCCATGGCCTCGGCGAGCGGCAGTCCCGGCCGGGTGAGCAGGCCGAGGATGGCGTACTGGCCGCAGACCTCCATGAGCGCGAAGCAGAACGCGCTCAGCGCCAGCAGCCGGCCCACCACGTGCTCCGGCCGGCGCGAGCCGATCAGCCCGCCCGCCAGCGCGCAGGCCCCCACGAACAGCAGGTGGCTCAGCGCCCACACCTCGGTCTCGTTGAGTGCGGCGAGGACGACGGACAGGGCCACCAGGGCCAGGGTCAGGACGGAACAGGGCCAGGCGGTGCGTGCCGCTGCGATCACTGTCCCTCCCGAGCCGTCCGGCACACCGTACAAGCGCCCGCGCCCAGGCGGGACGGGACGGTGTCCCGGGACCGGGACCGGGGACGGGACCTACTCAGGGGAGGAGGCCGTCGCCTTGCGGAAGGGGACCGTCACGTCGACGAGGCCGTAGGCGATGGCCCCGTCCGCGTCCAGGACCTTGTCCCGCTCGATGTCGCGCCGGATGCGCTCCTCGCTCTGCCCGGTGTGCCTGGCCAGGAGTATCTCCATGAGTTCCTGCGCGCGCAGGAGCTCATGGGCGTGCAGCTCCAGGTCGCTGAAGGATCCCTGCGCCTCGCCGGAGGGCTGGTGGATCAGGACGCGCGAGCGCGGCAGGGCCATCCGCTTGCCCGGCGTCCCGGCCGCCAGCAGGACGGCGGCGGCGGAGGCGGCCTGGCCCATGCAGACGGTCTCCACGTCCGCCGTGACGTACTGCATGGTGTCGTAGATCGCCATCATCGCGGTGAACGAGCCGCCGGGGGAGTTGATGTAGAGCGAGATGTCCTGCCCGGGGTCGTCGTAGTCGAGATAGAGCAGTTGCGCCATCACGTCGTTGGCGCTGGTGTCGTCGATCGGGGTGCCGAGGAAGATGATCCGTCCGGCGAGGAGCTTGGAGTAGGGATCCGTCACGCTGGTGCCGTAGCTGGTCCGCTCGACGAGGTCCGGCAGGACGTAGCGGTCGGTGAAACCGTTCATGCGCGCCTCCACTCTGTACAGAACATTTAAAATGTACATTATGCACAGACTGCTATGCTGGAGGCATGGCCGAAGAGATCCCGGTGACGCAGGCCCGTGCGGACTTCGCCGAGCTGGTGAACCGCGCCGCGTACGGCGGGGAGCGCATCGTCATGACCCGGCACGGCAAGCCGCTCGTGGCGCTGGTCCCGGCGGCCGACCTCGAACGCCTGGAGAGCATGGAGCGGCAGGCCTCGGAGACGGTCCTCCGGCTGGGGGCCGCCACCTACGACGCGGAGTCCCGGTCGGCCGGGTCCCGCCGCATCGGCATCGCCGCCGAGCACCGGCCGCCGCGCGAGCCCGGCAGGCCCTGAGGCCCAGCTCCGGGGCCTGGACCTCCCGGGTCCCGGGTGAGCGGGCCTAGATCCCCTGGGGGAGGCGGAAGAGGCGGCCCGGGTCGTGGACGGCCTTGACGCGGGCGAGCCGGCCGGCGTTCGCCCCGTAGTAGGCCGCGCGCCAGCCGCCCAGCTCGGCGTCGGCGTAGTTCACGTAGGCGTGGTCGCCGAAGTGGGGGCGCATCCGGGCGTGCGCCGCCCTGGCCCAGCCCGCAGCCCCGGCGCGGTGGGCGTAGTACTGCACGCTGTAGAGGGCCGCCCGGTGCGGGAAGGCGGTGGCCTCCGGGCGGACCCGGCCGACGGCGCCGCCGAGGGCGTCCAGGAGCACGGTGTGGCTGCCCGGCCGGGCGACCTCCGCGACCAGTGCCCCGGCGCCGGCCTCCGACAGCGGGCGGTAGGCCATGTGGGACTTGGCCCTGAAGTCGTCGCGCGAGAGCCTGCCGTCGCGGGTCTGGCCGGGCAGGGAGCCGCCGCGGTGGCACTGGGAGACCGACAGCGTGGAGCAGCCCGCCATGATCATCATGGCCTGGCGGTAGGACGTCTGCCGGATGTAGCTGGAGGAGGCCGGGCCGATCCGGTCGGCCAGCCGGTCCAGCAGCCGCTCGCAGTCCGCCCTGCCGCCCAGATAGAGGCCGCCGATCTGCACGTCCGTCCCGCCGTCGCGGCTCAGGTGCATCGTGGACCACAGCTCGTCCGGCACCGCGGGCGCCCACGCCTGCCACGCCCGCAGCGCCCGGACGGCCTTCGCCCACGGCCAGTGCAGGAAGAAGACCGTGACCTCGCGGGTGGGGTGGGTCCGGAAGCCGAAGGAGACCGCCACGCCGAGGTTGCCCCCGCCCCCGCCGCGCGAGGCCCAGTAGAGGTCGGGGTTGTGGTCGGCGTCGCAGGTCAGCAGCCGACCGTCGGCCGTGACCAGTTGGACGGACTCCATCACATCGCAGGTCAGGCCGTACTTCCTGGACACCACGCCGATGCCGCCGCCCAGCGCCAGCCCGCTCACCCCGACCGTGGGGCAGCTGCCCGCCGGGATGCTGACCCCGCGCGCCGCCAGCTTGTCGTAGACGTCGACGAGCTTGGCGCCCGCCCCGACCGTCGCCCGGCCGGAGGCGTAGCCCACCTTGTTCATCGGGGAGACGTCGACGACCAGGCCGGTCCCGGTGGACCAGCCCGCGTAGGAGTGGCCGCCCGACCGCACGGTCAGGGGCACGTTCGTCCGCCGGGCGAAGCCGACGCACTCGATCACGTCGGAGGGGGTGGCGCAGTAGGCCACGCCCGCCGGCCGTACCGCGTCGAAGGCGGGGTTGAACAGGCGGCGGGCCGTGTCGTAGGAGGCGTCGCCCGGCCTGACGAGGGTGCCCTCCAGCCCCCTCCCCAGAGCGTTCCAGTCCGAGCGGGAGGGGACCGTCCGGGCGGGCAGCCCGGCCCCCACGCTCAGGGCGGCCATGCCGCCGATCCGAAGGAATGTCCGTCTGTCCGGAGCGGGCCGCATGTTCGTCTCCCCGAGAGTTCCGTCTGCCTGCCCGTTGAGACGGCCGCCCGGCCCGGCTGGTTGGTCACATTCCCATCACTTCGTGGGCCGGGTGCGAGCCGCGTCGGCTCCACCGGAGTCCCGGGAAGCCATCGAACGCACCCGCCGCGGGCTCTACGATTGACGGGCAGGAAGGGATCCCGCTCCCGGGACCGGGCAGGAGCCGCCGGGAGGGGCCGTCCTGGGCCGCTCCGGAGCCGGCGGGCCGCCACGTTGACGTTTTACGGCTTTTCGGGTGATATCAGGAGCGGCGGCATGCTCCGGTCAACGGGGATCGGGGCAGATGGCCGCTGGAGGTGTTGTGCCGCGGGCCATGTCCGGTGAGCGGAGAGACGTGAGCTGTCTGGACTGCCTGACGGGCGCCGGTGCGTCCGGACGCGCCAGGTGGCGCTGCCGCCCTTCCGGAGCGGCCGTGTGGGATGCTTGTCCCACCGTCCTCTCCCGGCGCCGACCCGCCGTCTCCGACCAGGAGACCTCCGGTTCTCCGCCGATGGCGGCGAGGGGCCGCGGGTCACATGACGACCCGCGACGACTGGCCGAGGACCGGCTCACCCACGACGAGATCATCCTCCCGCCGCGGACGCCTCGCGCGCCGGCGGCGGGGCGGCGGACCGCGGCGGGGCCGGGTGCCCCACTGTGGACCTCCCGTCCCGGAGAGCACCGCCCGCGCCCGCATTACTTCCCTTTTCTATGGGAACTACGGACTTGGTCCTAGATCCCCATCAAATATGCAAAACCCCCTCACAAAGGAGTGAGAGCGACATGCCGCTCGACGAGGCGAAGGACGAGCTGCTGAGGAGTGCCGCCGAAACGTGCGCGCACACACCAGGCAGCGATCATGTGGGTGTTGAGGAGGCGCTCGCCTACCTCAAGCTCTACTACCGGCATGTCGCGCCAGAAGACCTGCTGAGCCGTAACCAGGTCGACGT
This sequence comes from Streptosporangium brasiliense, assembly GCF_030811595.1. Classification (NCBI taxonomy): domain Bacteria; kingdom Bacillati; phylum Actinomycetota; class Actinomycetes; order Streptosporangiales; family Streptosporangiaceae; genus Streptosporangium; species Streptosporangium brasiliense. The sequence goes on along the minus strand of NZ_JAUSRB010000002.1, from coordinate 275,759 downwards.
GTACGGCCCGGCGATGGCCCAGCGGCAGCTCGCCGAGAAGCGCCCCCAGGGCCGCGCCATGGTGCGGGCGTACACGCCGAGCCTGGAGGAGCACGGCTGGGACCCCGGATGCTCCGTCGTCGAGGTGGTCACCGACGACATGCCCTTCCTGGTCGACTCCGTGACGATGGAGCTCGACCGCCACCAGATCGGCATCCAGCTCGTCGTCCACCCGCAGATGCGGGTGCGCAGGGACATGACCGGCAAGCTGCTCGGCCCCGAGGAGCTTGACGTCACCGGGCAGATGCTCGTGGAGTCCTGGATGCACTTCGAGATCGACAGGCAGGCCGACCAGGCCACGCTCAAGGAGCTCGAAGCCGACCTGCAGCGGGTCCTGGAGGACGTCCGCTACGCCGTCGAGGACTTCGTCAAGATGCGGGCCCTGGCCGTGCAGACCGCCGAGGACGTGTCGGTCAACCCGCCGCCGCTGGACCTGGCGGGGGTCGAGGACAGCCTGGAGCTGATGCGCTGGCTGGCCGACGGCCACTTCACCTTCCTCGGCTACCGCGAATACCGCCTGGAGGAGGGCGAGGAGGGCGACAGGCTGCGCCCGGTGCCGGGGACCGGCCTGGGGATCCTCCGCCACGACAAGGCGGGCTCCGACAGCTTCGCCGCGCTCTCCCCGGAGCTGCGCGCCAAGGCCCGTGAGAAGCAGCAGATGCTGATCATCACCAAGGCCAACACGCGCGCCACCGTGCACCGCCCGGCCTACCTGGACTACGTGGGCGTGAAGATCTTCGACGCCTCCGGCGAGGTCGTCGGCGAGCGGCGCTTCCTCGGCCTGCTCACCCACGTGGCCTACAGCGAGTCGATCTCCCGCATCCCGGTGCTCCGGCGCAAGCTGGCCGAGGTCCTCGTCCTGGCCGGGCTCGCCTCCGACAGCCACGACGGCAAGGACCTCATCGAGATCCTGGAGACCTTCCCCCGCGACGAGCTCTTCCAGACCTCGGTGGAGCAGCTCCTGCCGATCGCGCTCGGCGTGCTCAGGCTCCGCGAGCGCAAGCAGGTCAAGGTCTTCCTCCGCCCGGACGACTACGGCCGCTACATCTCCTGCCTGATCTACCTCCCGCGTGACCGCTACACCACGAAGATCCGCGTCAAGATGCAGGAGATCCTGCTCAAGACGGTCGGCGGCACCGCCTTCGACTACAGCGCGATGATCGGCGAGTCCGCCCTGGCCCGGCTGCACGTGGTCGTGCGCGGCGAGCGGGGCAGGCCGCTGGACGCCGACGCCGTCGACGTGGAGGAGCTGGAGGCCAGGCTGGCCGCCGCCACCCGCTCCTGGGACGACGACCTCGCCACCGCCATCGCCGAGCTGAGCTCGGAGGAGGAGGCGCCCGGCCTCATCCGCCGCTACGCCTCGGCCTTCCCCGAGGGCTACAAGGCCGACTTCCCGGCCCGGATGGCGGTCGCCGACCTGCGCCGCCTGGAGGCGCTCGCCGTCTCCTCCGACGAGATCGGGATGAACCTCTACGAGCCCTACGACGCCGCCGAGGGCGAGCGCCGGTTCAAGCTCTACCGGATCGGCGCGCCCATCTCCCTGTCGCACGTGCTGCCGCTGCTCCAGCGGATGGGCGTCGAGGTGGTCGACGAGCGGCCCTACGAGATCGACCGCGACAACGACCCGGCGACCAACGACGCCTGGATCTACGACTTCGGCCTGCGCTACACCCCCTCCTCGGAGGTGGACAGGGACGAGTTCAAGCGGCTGTTCCAGGACGCCTTCGGCGCGCTGTGGCGGGGCCGGGTGGAGAGCGACGGCTTCAACGGGCTCGTCCTGGCCGCCGGCCTGACCTGGGAGCAGGCCGAGATCCTGCGCATCTACGCCAAGTATCTGCGCCAGGCCGGCACCACGTTCAGCCAGGACTACATCGAGCGGGTGCTGCTGGGCAACGTACGGCTCGCCCGGCTGCTGGTGCGGCTGTTCGAGGCCAGGCTCGACCCCCGCCGCTCGGAGGAGGTCCGCTCGGACCTGAGCGAGGCGCTGAACGAGGAGATCCTCGGGGCCCTGGACGACGTGGCCTCCCTGGACGAGGACCGCATCCTGCGGGCCTACCTGGAGATGATCAACGCCACGCTGCGGACGAACGCCTTCCAGACGGTGGACGGCGAGCGCAAGCCGTACATCAGCCTGAAGCTCGACTCGCCGTCGATCAGCGTGCTGCCGCTGCCCCGGCCGAAGTTCGAGGTCTTCGTCTACTCGCCCCGGGTCGAGGGCGTGCACCTGCGCTTCGGCAAGGTCGCGCGCGGCGGCCTGCGCTGGTCGGACCGGATGGAGGACTTCCGCACCGAGGTCCTCGGCCTGGTGAAGGCGCAGATGGTGAAGAACACCGTCATCGTCCCCACCGGCTCCAAGGGCGGCTTCGTGGTGAAGAACCCGCCGAAGTCGGGTGCGCGGGAGGACGTGCTGGCCGAGGGCGTCGCCTGCTACCGGATGTTCATCTCCGGCCTGCTGGACATCACCGACAACCTCGTCGACGGCCAGGTGGTCCCGCCCGCCGACGTGGTCCGGCACGACGAGGACGACACCTACCTGGTGGTCGCCGCCGACAAGGGGACCGCGACGTTCTCCGACATCGCCAACGCGGTGGCCAAGGAGTACGGCTTCTGGCTGGGGGACGCCTTCGCCTCCGGCGGCTCGATCGGCTACGACCACAAGGCCATGGGCATCACCGCCCGCGGCGCCTGGGAGTCGGTGAAGTATCACTTCCGCACGACCGGGGTGGACATCCAGACCACCGACTTCACCGTGGTCGGCGTCGGCGACATGTCCGGCGACGTGTTCGGCAACGGCATGCTGCTCTCCCAGCACATCCGGCTGATCGCGGCCTTCGACCACCGGCACGTCTTCGTCGACCCCGACCCGGACGCCGCGCGCAGCTACGCCGAGCGGGCCCGGCTGTTCGCGCTGCCGCGCAGCTCGTGGGCCGACTACGACACCTCGCTCATCGCGCAGGGCGGTGGCGTCTGGCCGCGCACGGCCAAGTCGATCCCGCTCTCCCCGCAGATGCGCGCCGCGCTCGGTATCGCCGACGAGGTGACCTCGCTGGCCCCCAACGACCTGATCAGCGCCATCCTGCGGGCCCCGGTGGACCTGCTGTGGAACGGCGGCATCGGCACCTACGCCAAGGCGTCGAGCGAGTCGAACGCCGACGTCGGCGACAAGGCCAACGACGGCCTGCGGGTCGACGCCTCCGAGCTGCGCTGCAAGGTGATCGGCGAGGGCGGCAACCTGGGCTTCACCCAGCTCGCCCGGATCGAGTTCGCCCTCAACGGCGGGCTCGTCAACACCGACTTCATCGACAACTCGGCGGGCGTGGACACCTCCGACCACGAGGTGAACATCAAGGTCCTGCTGGACCGGGCGGTCCGCGACGGCGAGCTCACCGACAAGCAGCGCAACCAGCTCTTCCTCGACATGACCGACGAGGTCGCCGACCTGGTCCTGCGGGACAACTACGACCAGAACGTGGTGCTGGCCGCCGCCCGCGCGCAGGCGACCGAGATGCTGCACATCCACTCGCGTCAGCTCCGCAAGCTGGAGCGGGCCGGCCTGGTCAACCGGGAGCTGGAGTTCCTGCCGTCGGACAAGACGCTCGCCGAGCGGCGCCAGGCCGGGCTCGGGCTGACCGCGCCGGAGTTCTCGGTGCTGCTGGCCTACACCAAGCTGGTGGTCGACGCCGAGATCCTCGGCTCCGACCTGCCCGACGACCCCTACCTGGCGTCCTGGCTGGTGTCCTACTTCCCGACGGCGCTGCGCGAGCGCTTCCGCGACTACATGGACGCCCACCCGCTCCGCCGCGAGATCATCACCACCGGCGTGGTGAACGACCTGGTCAACTCCAGCGGGACCACCTTCATGTTCCGCCTCGGCGAGGAGAGCGGCGCGTCCACGTCGGACATCGCCCGCGCCTACCTCGTCACCCGCGAGGTCTTCGACCTGCCCAGCTTCTGGCGGCAGATCGAGGAGCTGGACAACAAGGTGGACACCTCAACCCAGATCGCCATGGAGCTGGAGGCCCGCAAGCTGGCCGAGCGCGGCACCCGCTGGCTGCTCGGCAACCGCCGCGCGCCGCTGGACCTGGCCTCCACGGTGAGCTTCTTCGCCAAGGGCATGAACGGGCTGCTGGCCCACCTGCCCAAGCTGCTGACCGGTTCCGACCTGACGGCGTTCGAGGAGCGGCGCGACAGCTTCGTCGCCCGGGGCGTGCCGGCCGAGCTCGCCGAGCGGGTCGCCGCGATGGTCCCGGCCTACTCCACCTTCGACCTGGTGGAGGCGGCCGCGCACCTCGGCCGGCCGGTCAACGAGGTGGCCGAGGTCTACTTCGACCTGGCCGACCGGCTCCAGCTCGCCGGGCTGCGCGAGCGCATCATCGCGCTGCCCAGGGACAGCCGGTGGAACTCCATGGCGCGGGCCGCGCTCCGTGACGACCTCTACGCCGCGCACGCCACGCTCACCCGCGACGTCCTGGCGCACAGCGCGCCCGGCCTGTCGCCGGAGGAGCGCCTGGCGAGCTGGATCGAGGTCAACTCGGCGGCGATGGCCCGGGCCCGGCAGACCCTGTCGGAGATCTGGGAGAGCGACAACTTCGATCTCGCCACGCTGTCGGTGGCGCTGCGCGCGATCCGCACGCTGGTGACCGCCACCAGCCTGCCGCACAGCGAGGCCTGAGCACCCGGCGCGGGCCCGTACGGCCCGCGCCGGGTGAACACCGGCGCGGGCGGGGCCCGACAGGGCCGCTACGGCGATGCGCGGCCTGACACGGCCCGGGCCCCGAGCGGGGGTCCGGGCTGCGCCGCGTGCCGCCGGACCGCCGCAAGCGGAACGGGCGCCCGGCCGCGCGCTGTCGGACCGCGGCAAGCGGAACGGTCGCCCGGTGGTCCGGGCGGCGTCCGCCGGCCACGCGGGTCACCGGGGCACACGGGTCACCGGGTTCTCCCGGCCGCCTCCGTCAGGAGACGAACGCCTTGGTGATGCCGCCCAGGTAACCGATGATCTTGGCGGGCCGGCCGCTGTTCTTGGCCGGGACGGTGCTCACGTACTGCTGGGTCTCGACGGTGCGCAGCTCCTTGGAGGCGCGGCGCTCGGAGATCAGCCCCCGGGCGCTCGGCGGCACCACGATCTCCGCGCAGGGCTCGACCTTGGAGGTCAGGGTGGTGGTCCGGATGAGCGAGTATGTGACCATGGCGCCGCCGTCGGCCGTGCGCAGCGCGTGCACGGGGTAGTTGCTCGCGGCGAAGATCGAGTCGTAGCCGAGACAGTCGTCCTTCTTGTAGTCCAGCCGCTTGGTCGAGATCTCGTCGGCGTAGCCGGTGGTGTGCGGGCCCTGCTCGATCAGCCCGGCGGTGAATCCCGCGGTGCCCTCCTCGGCGGAGGTCGCGTGCAGCGGCGCCATGAGCCGCGGGCTGATCTCGACGCTCGTGTCCTCGTAACCCAGCGCGGTGGCGTAGCCCTCCGCGTCCTTGGCGATCTCCGGCGCCCGCACGCCGGGCTCCAGCAGGGAGGCGGAGCTGAGGTACCACCGCTCGCCGCCGTATTTGATCAGGGTCAGCACGGCGGGACGCGTGCTGCCCGCCGCGTCCACACGGCTGACGATCGCGGCGAACCAGAAGGGGCTCCGCTGCACCCGCGGGACCAGCAGCTGCGGCCTGCCCCAGGTGTAGTGGGGCGGCGCGCCCCGCGAGCTGTTGAGGGCGGCCAGGGCGAGGGCCTCCTGGCCGTCGCGGGTCTGCTCGGCCATGTTCCTGGCGTCGGCCTCCTGGCGCGGTGTGGCGCGGCTCAGCACCCCCTCGGCGCCCAGGATGCCGGCCAGCGCCTTCTCCGCCTCGGCGAGCGTGACCCGGGGCGCGGGCAGGGCGGCGGGGGCCGAGGTGACGCCGGTGCCGCGGGGGCTCTGGCCCGGTGCGGCGCCGCCGGAGCCCGAGCACGCCGCGGTCGCGGTCACCAGGCTCAGGGCGAGCACGAGCAGATCCCGTCGCCCACGTTCCCGCACGTCCGCCTCCCGATGGTCCCCTCGCGGGCCCATGCTAGCCATGGCGGGGGCAGGAGCCGTACACAATGGGGTTCGGCGGTCGCGTACCCTTTACAGACGTGGCACTCATCGATCCGGCAGAAGAGATCAACGAGCTTACCGGCACGCTCAACAGCATCCAGGACGTGCTCGACCTCGGCGTGATGCGCAAGCAGATCGAGGAGCTCGGGGAGCAGGCTGCCGCGCCCGACCTGTGGAACGACCAGGAGCGGGCCCAGCAGGTCACCAGCAAGCTCTCCTACCTGCAGGGCGAGGTCAACAGGATCGAGTCCCTCGGGCAGCGGCTGGAGGACCTGGGGGTCCTCTACGAGCTCGCCGCCGCCGAGGACGACGCCGACACCCGCGAGGAGGCCGACCGCGAGCTGGAGTCCCTCAGGAGCGACATCGGCGCCCTTGAGGTCCGCACCCTGCTGTCGGGCGAATACGACGCGCGTGAGGCGGTCGTCACGATCAACTCCCAGGCCGGCGGCGTCGACGCGGCCGACTGGGCGCAGATGCTCCTGCGGATGTACATCCGGTGGGCCGAGCGCAAGGGCTACCCGACGGAGGTCTACGAGACCTCCTACGCCGAGGAGGCCGGGATCAAGTCGGCGACCTTCACTGTGAAGGCGCCCTACGCCTACGGCACGCTCCGCGGCGAGCACGGCACCCACCGGCTGGTCCGCATCAGCCCGTTCGACAACCAGGGCCGCCGCCAGACCTCCTTCGCCGGCGTCGACGTGGTCCCGGTCGTCGAGACGACCGACCACATCGACATCAACGAGGACGACCTGCGGGTCGACGTCTACCGCTCCTCCGGCCCCGGCGGTCAGGGCGTCAACACCACCGACTCGGCGGTCCGCCTGACCCACCTGCCCACCGGCATCGTGGTCTCCTGCCAGAACGAGCGCTCCCAGCTGCAGAACAAGGCGACCGCGATGGCGGTCCTGCAGTCCAAGCTGCTGGAGCGCAAGCGTCAGGAGGAGGCCGCGGCGCTGAACGAGATCCGGGGCGAGTCCACCACCTCGTGGGGCACCCAGATCCGCAACTACGTGCTGCACCCCTACCAGATCGTCAAGGACCTGCGGACCGGCACCGAGGCCGGCAACCCGAGCGCGGTGCTCGACGGCGACCTCGACGAGTTCATCGAGGCCGAGATCCGGTGGACCCGCCGCCAGGAGTCGGGCGCCGAGCAGTAGACGGCGGGCACCCCGGGCGCGTCGGGGTGCCCTGAGAGCGCCTCAGCGGCTCCCTGGGGTCCTCGCGGAGCCCTCAGGCGCCCGTCAGGTGCCTGAGGGCGAGGGTGAGGAAGAAGAGCGCGAGCAGCGCCAGGGAGACGAGCGCCGGGGTCATCCCGCCCATCCCGTGCTGGTGCATCCGTTCGCGGTTGGCGCGGCACATGGGGCAGCGGCCCTCCGCGACAGGGTGGGCGCACCCCGCGCAGACCAGGTCCTCACAGCTCATGATGTCCTCCCTCTCCGAGGTCAGAACCACTTTATGTGGTCGTTACGGGGCGCCGAATCGTTTTGTTTCCGTTATGGACTTTCCATGCCAGTCTTCCCCCTAGACTGGGCTCCGGCCAACCGGAACGTCGATCAAGAGTAAAGACCGGCGCCCCCCGGCCGGCGAGAGGCGGAAGTGGACCTCTGCCACTCCTGCGACCGTCCTAACCCCTAGACTGGCATGCCGTGATGCGCCCGTGATCCATTTTGATAATGTCACCAAGGTCTACGCGAACCAGAACCGGCCCGCGTTGGACCACGTCAGCGTCGATGTCGACAAGGGCGAGTTCGTGTTCCTCGTCGGCCCTTCGGGGTCCGGGAAGTCGACCTTTCTCCGCCTGGTCCTGAAGGAGGAGCGCCCCAACTCGGGAGCGATCCACGTGGCCGGCAAGGACCTCGCCCGACTGTCCAACTTCAAGATCCCGCACCTGCGCCGCCGTATCGGCTGCGTCTTCCAGGACTTCCGGCTCCTGCCGAACAAGAACGTCTACGAGAACGTCGCGTTCGCGCTGGAGGTCATCGGCAAGCCGCGCCGGTTCATCCGCAAGGTCGTGCCCGAGGTCGTCGAGCTCGTCGGCCTGGAGGGCAAGGCCCACCGGATGCCCGACGAGCTGTCCGGCGGCGAGCAGCAGCGGGTCGCGATGGCCCGCGCCTTCGTCAACCGGCCTATGATCCTGCTTGCTGACGAGCCGACCGGAAACATCGACCCGGCGACGAGCATCGGCATCATGAAGGTGCTCGACCGGATCAACCGGACCGGCACCACCGTCGTCATGGCCACGCACGACGCGGCCATCGTCGACTCCATGCGCAAGCGCGTAGTGGAACTGGAGGACGGAAAGATCGTCCGAGACCAGTCGCGTGGCGTGTACGGCCAGGCGTACTGAGACACCAGGACCAGAGACAGCGACAGGAAGAGCATGCGGGCAAACTTCATCTTCTCCGAGGTCTGGATCGGCCTCCGCCGTAACCTCACGATGACCATCGCCGTCATCGTGACGGTGGCCATCGGCATGGCGTTGCTGGGCGTCGGTCTGATGATCAACTCCCAGATCTCCAGCATGAGGGACTACTGGACGGACAAGGTCGAGGTCTCGGTCTTCCTGTGCAAGAAGAATGACCCCTTCCCGCAGTGCAAGGGCAGCGGTGGCGTCAACGAGCAGGAGCAGGCCGCGCTCAAGACGCAGATCGAGAGCATGCAGCAGGTCCAGTCCGTGGAGTTCGAGGACGCCGCGAAGGCCTACGAGAACTTCAAGGCCCAGTACAAGAACGACACCGTGATGCTCTCGGCGATCCAGGTCGGGGACATGCCGGAGTCGTTCCGGGTCAAGCTGAAGGACCCCGACACCTACGAGGCGGTGATCCAGCAGCTCAACGGGGCCAAGGGCGTCTCGGTCGTGGTGAACCAGCAGACGTTCCTGGAGAAGTTCTTCGGACTGCTGGAGAAGCTCCGCTGGGCGGCCCTGGTGATCGCGATCGTCCTGGTCTTCGCGGCCACGCTGCTGATCGGCAACACGGTCCGCCTGTCGGCCTACAACCGCAGGCGCGAGACCGGGATCATGCGCCTGGTCGGCGCCTCCAACCTCTACATCCAGCTCCCGTTCGTGATGGAGGGGGTCATCGCCGGTCTGATCGGCGGCGTGGTGGCGGCGGTGCTGCTGATCGTCAGCAAGGTCTTCATCTTCGACGGGGTGCAGCTCTACCTGTTCAACAACAGCGAGCTGTCCTGGGAGACCCTGGCCGGGGTGATCACCCTTACAATGATCATCGGTGTGCTCATCTGTGTGCTGGCCTCGTTCGTCACGCTCCGCCGCTATCTGCGGGTGTGACGCGGCCGTGCCTCCGGCTCGCTCGCTGAGCGCCCTCCCGCTCTCCGGCGCGGTTCACCGCCCCGGTCCCCGGTAGGCTCGTGGGCATGCCACGTGAGACCGGGCGGAAGGTCATCGCCCAGAACAAGCGTGCCTGGCACGACTACCACATCGAGGACACCTACGAAGCTGGTCTCGTGCTGCAGGGCACCGAGGTCAAGTCGCTGCGCCTTGGCCGCGCCTCCCTCATCGACGGTTATGCGGTCATCAAGGACGGCGAGGCCTGGTTGATCAACGTCCACATCCCCGAATACACCATGGGGACGTGGACGAACCACGCGGCGCGTCGCACCCGAAAGCTGCTGCTGCACCGTAAGGAGATCGACAAGCTGGTCTCGAAGACCAAGGAGGGCGGCCTCACCCTGGTGCCGCTCGCGATCTACTTCAAGGACGGCAAGGCCAAGATCGAGATTGGCCTTGCGAAGGGCAAGAAAGACTGGGACAAGCGGCAGACGCTGGCCGAGAAGCAGGCCAAGCGTGAGATGGCCCGCTCGCTGAGGTACAGGAACAGGTAATCGTGACGGGGAAGGCTCGGCGGACCGTTGCCGCGGCGCTCGTGCTGGCGGCGACGGCCCCCATGCTGTCCGCGTGTTTCGAGGAGCCGTCGGCCCATGAGGCGGTGCGCGACTTCCTGGTCGGCTGGCAGACAGGCGACTACGCCATGGCCGCCCGGCGCACCGACGGGGACCAGAAGGCGGTCCGCCAGGCCCTGCAGGACGCCAAGATCCATCTCGACGCGGCCTCGTTCCGCTTCAAGCTCAAGGGGATCCGGGGCGCGGGGGAGCAGACCGAGGCCGACTTCGAGGCCGAGGTCGACCTGGGGGAGAACAACCCCCTCTGGGAATACACCGGCAAGCTCCCGCTCCGCCTGGTGGATGGCCACTGGAAGGTGCACTGGTCGCCCAGCGTGCTCCACCCCCAGCTCCAGGAGGGCCAGCGGTTCGCCGTGGATGTCACACCCCAGGGGCGCCAGCCGATCCTCGACCGCAACAACGACCCGCTCCAGGACGAGCAGACGCTTTACGTGGCCAACGTCATCCCGTCCCTGCTGAAGGACGAGGTCGCCGTCTGCCGGGAGCTCTCCAAGATCACGGGATTCCCGCAGGACCGCCTGCTGAGCAGGATCCGGTCGGCGATCCCCAACGTCCAGGTGCCGCTGGTCACCTTCGGCCGTACCAAATACGCCCAGCTCCGCCAGCAGCTCGACGCTATCCCCGGCATCAAGATGACCGCCGAGCCGCTGCCGCTCGCCCCCGCCTCGCCCGCCCAGATCGTCGGCACCGTCACCGCCGTCACCCCGGAGACCGAGCAGCAGCTCGGCGGGCCGCAGCGGGCCGGAGACACGGTCGGCCGGAGCGGGCTGCAGAAGGCCTACCAGGAATACCTCACCGGCTCGACCGAGACCCGTGTGATCACCCTGGACCTCAAGACGCTGAAGCCGGTCGCCGAGCTGCGCAAGTGGCGGCCCAACCGGTCCACCGCCTCGGTGCGCACCACCCTCGACCGGCCCATCCAGAAGGTCGCCGACACCGCGCTGCTCGGCGGCGGCCTGCCCGCCATGCTGGTCGCGGTCCAGGCCTCGACCGGCAACGTGCTGGCCGTCAGCACCACGAAGGAATACCACCAGGAGCGGCACGCGCTCGCCGGGAAGTTCCGCGCGGGCGGCCTTTTCTCGATCATGTCCGTCGAGGGACTGCTCAAGGCCCAGGTGAACCTCAAGCAGAAGCTCGCCTGCCCGGTCGACCGGACCGTCGGCGGCGCCGAGTTCCACCAGGCCTCGCCGCCAGCCGGGAGCACGCTGAGCCTCAAGGGCAACTTCGCCACCGGCTGCGTGACCGCGCTGGCCTCGCTGGCCCGCCGGATCGACGGCGCGGAGCTGGAGGCCAGCGCCGCCCGGTTCGGCATCGGCTCGCAGTGGGACCTGCCGCTGAAGACCTTCAGCGGCAAGATGCGGCCGCTGATCAACGACGCGGCCACCGCCAAGGCCATCGCCGGGCAGAACGTCCTGGTCAGCCCGCTGTCCATGGCCCTGGTCGCCGGGGCGATCGCCTCTCCCACCGGCACCTGGCACCCGCCCGTCCTGGTCACCGAGCCGAAGACGCCCGATCCCTCGGCCGAGGCCGAGACGGTGAAGGCCCCCGACCCGATCAAGATCGACGACAGGACGATCGACACCCTCAAGACGCTCATGCGCGCCGGCGTGACCTCGGGATCGGCCCGCGCGGCGGCGGCCCCGGGCGACCCGGTCTCCGGCATCACCGCCTCGGTGATGCAGGGCCGCAAGCCGATGGCCTGGTTCACCGGCTGGCAGGAGGACGTGGCGGTGGCGGTGCTGGCCGAGAGCTCCGACCCCACGGCGGGGGCGGCCATCGCCGGACGGTTCTTCCAGGGGCTGCACGCGGGCCTGTGACGGGGACCGCGCAGGGCCTGCGCGTGCCGTGACGAGGGGCCGCGCATGGTCTGTGCGCGCCGCCTGTGACGGGGCCGCGGGGCCTGTGCGCGCCGCCTGTGACGGGGCCGTGGATGATCTGTGCGCGCCGCTTGTGACGGTCCGCGCAGGGCCTGCGCGTGCCGCCTGTGACCCAGCGGAATATTCTCCTCACGTCGAGCAACCATCGCGTGCCCTGTGTGCGTCCTTCTAAGTGACTGGGCACCGCTTGGGGGGTTGCGGGCTCAGTCGCCGCGATGAGATCAGGGCCCCGTCTCGGGGGAGGCCCTGCCGTCCGGACCGGCTCGACCCTGCCGGTCGGCCCCGGGGGCGCGTGCGACAGTCCCGCGCTCCCGGGGTTTCGGCATCTCCGGCCCCGCCGGACCTGCCGGGCCCGCCGGACGGGAATTGAGTTGGCGTTACCCGCGTTGTAACAGGTATCTTCGGATGGCTCGGTTCTTCGGAGCCGGGTTGACAATTCAACAGGGGGGTGACTGGTTTCGACTTTGGCTTTGCAAGTCAGGAGAAGCGGGTCGAGGACTGCGGACATAACCTCGTTAACACTGTGACCGCGACCAACAAGTGCCAATAAGACGCACTCTGAGGTCAGCCAGGCTCGCCTGGCCCTCGCCGCCTAAGCAGCGAGTGACCTCTGCCGGCCCGGGAGCGCCTCCGGCCCGGATCCGGCATCGCTAGGAGGCTCAACCGATCGACCCGGCCACGGGGAAGATCGGGAAATCAAACAGTGGCTGAGCCCGTCGGCGTCTTGCCTGTGTGAACGCCGGGGCTGAGAAAAGCACAGCAGGCTGCACCCGGAGAAGCCCTGTCTTGGAGTTGAAGGACGCGGGTTCGATTCCCGCCACCTCCACCCCCGTCCCGCGCCCGAGCGTGCGGGACAGATCGTCCAAGGGCGGTCGGGTCGGCGTCATCGCCGACCCGGCCGCCCTTCGGTCTGTCGGGCCTGCGGGCTGCCCAGCAGCGGATCCATGGAGAGTGTGTCATTCATGTTCTGTGCCCTGTCGGAGGTGGGGCTGGACAAGACCGGCACCGACTCCTGGCGGCCCGTCCGGGCCGCGCCCGGGCCGGACACGCCGTCGGCTGAGCTGGTCTTCGAGACCGGTGGACATCGGCATGCCGGCGCCGTGCTGCGCGGTGATCGCCGGCCGCGTACGCGCTGATCGCCCACTGCGGGGTCTGGGTTCTGGCTGTTGGCAGGTGGGCCGGAGTCCTGGTCGTCGGGTTCAGGCAGGCTGTTCCACGGGCTCGGCCGGTCCGGGCGGGAGCCGTCGCGTGGACCGCCGTGCCGCGGTCGCGCAGGCGGCTGCGGCGAGCACGGCCGTGACCGCCGGCAGTGACCACGGGCCGGAGACGGTGAGCAGCTGCCCTCCGATGATCGAGCCGGCGGCGATGCTGACGTTGAAGGTGATGATGAACAGTGCCGAGGCGCCGGTCTGCGCGTGCCGGGCGACCTTGAGCACCGCTGTCTGCAGCAGGATGGGCAGCGCGGCGTAGGCCGCCCCCCAGAACGCGGTGGCCGCGACGGCCAGGCCCCCTCGGGCCAGGGCGAGTGCCGCCACCGACACCGTCATCAGGCCGAGCGCGGCCGGCAGTACCGTTCGGGACGGGCGGTCGGCGGCGGCGCCCGCCGCCACTGTTCCGGCGATCCCGGCCAGGCCGAAAGCGAACAGCGCCGGACCGACGCCGCGTTCGGGGACCCCGGCCCGCACCAGGACCGGCACGACGTAGGTGTGCAGGACGAAGTGTCCCGTCATCACCAGCGCGGTGATGACCAGCACGCCTCTCACGCCGGGGATGCGCGCGGCGCGTCCGACTCCGGGTGAGGTCGCGGAGTCGCCGGGGATGTCGGGCAGGGTGACGGGCGCCGCGGCGACGAGGAGCAGGGCGATCGCGGCCAGTATGGCGAACGGGATCCGCCAGCCGGCGGCGTCGCCGATGACCGTGCCGAGCGGGACGCCCAGGGTCAGCGCGGCGGAGTTGGCGGCGAACACCACGGCCACCGCGCGGCCCGCCCTGTCGGCCGTGACCAGCCGGGTGGCGTAGGAGGCCATCGCCGACCACAGCACGCCGTGCCCGAGGCCGGCGATGAGCCGGGCTGCCACGGCCACCGGGTAGTTCGGGGCGACGGCCATGAGCAGGTTGCCGACCGCGAAGGCCGCCATGATGACGACCAGCAGCCTGCGGCGGGGCCACCGTGAGGTGAGCGCGACCAGGGGCAGCGTCACGATCATGATGAGCAGGGCGTAGGCCCCGACCAGCAGGCCGATCCACGACTGGGTCACCTCCAGGTCCCGGCTCATCGCCGGCAGCAGGCCCATCGGCAGGGTCTCGGTGGTGATGGTCGTGAACGCGGCGGTGAACAGGGCGGCCAGCCCCAGAAACGGCCGCCGGACTGCTGGTGAGGCGTACATGGTCGCGCCTTTTCTCGTGCGGGGTCCGGCTCAGGCCCAGACGCGGTCGAGGAAACCGGCGATGAGCGGGGCGATGTCGGGCAGATTCTCCTCCAGAGCGAAATGTCCGGTGTCGAACAGGTGCAGCTCGGCGTCCGGAAGGTCGCGCAGGTAGGCGCGGGCGCCGGGCTCGGGGAAGAAGGGGTCGTTGCTGCCCCAGGTGATGAGCGCGGGCGGGGTGTGCTTGCGCAGCCATGCCTGCCACTGGTCGTAGCGCTCGAGGTTGGTGTGGTAGTCGAAGGCCAGTGTGACCTGGGCCTGCTTGCGCCCGGGCTGGTCGAGGAAGTGCTGGTCGAGTGTCCAGCCCTCCGGTGCGATGAGCTCGGGGTTGCCGGCGCCGCTTTCGTACTGGCCGCGTGTGCCGGGCAGGGTCAGCAGGTCGCGGACGGTGTTCTCGGCGCCCTCGGTCTCGGGTCGCAGCGCGATGAAGTCGCGGGCGCCGGCCGACAGGCCCTCGGTGTAGGCGTTGCCGTTCTGCACGACCAGGCCGGCGATCCATTCGGGGTGCCGCTGCGCGATCCGGAAGCCCACCGGTGCACCGAAGTCGAAGACGTACATCACGAAGCGGGACAGGCCGAGCAGCTGGATGAAGCCCTCGGTGACGTCGGCGAGTCGGTCGAAGCTGTAGGTGAAGTCGTCCGGCGCCTGGGTGTGCCCGAATCCGGGGTAGTCCGGGGCGATGAGCCGGTAGCGGGTGCCGAGGACGTCGATGAGCCGGCGGAACTGGTGCGAGGCCGAAGGGAAGCCGTGCAGCAGCAGGAGCACCGGCGCGTCGGACCGGTCCGGGATCGACTCGCGGTAGAAGACCTTCACTCCGTCGACGTCGATGTGGCGGTGGATGGTGCGGGCGATAGCCGGGACAGTCACTTAACATGCCACCTGAGCGGGATTATGCATTAGTTATAGCGAGCTGGAATCTAATGCGTCAATGGGGTAATGTGCCATTAGAATTATGGGTGATCTCATTCCCCTGACCGGTGAGCCCCTGGCCCTGGATCTGGTCAACACCAGGCCCGCCGTCGGCGACTTGCTCGCCACCCCCGCCGATCTGCTTGCCTGGCTGGGGCTGCAGGCCGATCGGCTCCCCGACGCGGCATGCGGGACGGCGGAGCTCGCCGAGGCCGCCGCCGACCTGCCGGCCGACCCGGCGGTCATGCATGTCCGCCAGTGCGAGGCCGAGGACTGCGTGATGCTGTTCCTGTCCGCCCATCCGTGCCGCCGCTGGTGCTCGGCCGATCGCTGCGGCAACCGTGTCCGTGTCGCGCGCTACTACCGGCGGCACAGGACCGCATAAGTGGGCGGGGCCGGGCGATGCCGGGGCACGGCGCACGGCGCCCGGCGCGAGATTTGACCTCAAGTTAAGTTGAGGTCACAGAGTGGGGGTTCTTCAGTAGATCTACCGGAAGGAACGGTCATGCGCGCCGTCGTGCTGCACGTGTTCGGGCCCGCTGAGAACCTCCGCTACGAGACCGTGCCCGATCCCGTACCGGGGCCGGGCGAGGTCCGCGTCTCGGTGCGGGCCGCGGGAGTCCACCAGATCGAGACAGCGATGCGGGAAGGGCTGGAGATCGGTCCGCCGCTTCCCGAACTCCCGGCGATCTTCGGGGGAGAGGTGGCCGGTGTCGTCGAGTCGGTCGGGCCGGACGTGGACGAGACCTGGATCGGCGCCGAGGTGGTGACCGCACGGGGTGGGCCGGGAGGCTACGCCGAGCTCGCCGTCGCCGACGTCTCGTCCCTGCACCGGATTCCGGCCGGACTGGGGTACGAGGCCGCCGTCACCATGGTCGTCACCGGCACCACCACCGTCGGCCTGCTCGACATCGCCGATCTCACCTCCGACGACGTGGTCCTGATCACCTCCGCGGCCGGCGGTATCGGCCGTCTGGCCGTCCAGTCCGCTCGCCGCGTCGGCGCCACGGTCATCGGCGCGGCGGGCGGAGCGGCGAAGACGGCGGACGTGCGAGAGCTCGGAGCCGACATCGCCGTCGACTACAACCTGCCGGACTGGGCGGACACCGTCCGCGACGCCTTGGGCGGGCGTGGCGTCACGGTCGTGCTGGACGGTGTCCAGGGCGACAAGGGGCGCGCCGCCTTCGGACTGCTGGCCGAGGGAGGGCGCTACGTCACCATCGGCGCGGCCTCGCGGGAGGGGTTCCGGCCCGATGAGGCGGAGCTGAAGGAGCGCGGCGTGCGTTTCGTCGACGCGCTGATGCTGCTGCTGGAGGGTCAGGACAGGCCCGCCGACGAGGCTCGCGCGCTCGCGGCGGCTGCCGACGGGAGCATGCTGCCCGCCTTCCAGACCTTCCCCCTGTCACAGGCGGCCGCGGCGCACGCCGCCCTGGAGTCACGGGCGACGACAGGCAAGGTCGTCCTCGTCCCCGACGCCCACCGGTGAGGTGCGGCCGGCGTGGTCCAGCCGGAGCGGTGGTCCCGTGGAGGTGGCGGGCGACCTCACCCGCCGGTCGGCCCGTGAGGTCAGGCTTCGGCCGTGTGGTCGAGCGGGGGAGCGCCGAGTGACCTGGCGTTCTCGCGGACCTTGCCGAGGGCGGAGGTCAGGGCGCGCAGTTCGTCGTCGGTCAGGCCCCGGGTGATGTGGCGTTCGAGCGACTCCCGGTCGCTGGTGACCGGCCCCTGAAGGGCCCGTCCCCGGTCGGTGAGATAGAGCCGGACCAGGCGGTTGTCGGCGTCGTCGCGGCGCCGGACCAGCAGGTCCGAGGCGCTCATGCGGGTGGCCATCTTCACCACGGTGGGGGTGGTGACGTTCAGCAGGGCGGCGAGCTCGCCCGGGGTGCGGCCGTCCTGCTCCCACAGGGCGGCCAGCACCAGGTTCTGGCCCAGGTGGAGGCCGTGGCGGCGCATCGACTCCTCGGCGACGGAGCGCAGGGCCTTGTGGGTCGTGGTCATCAGATCAAGGATCTCGGTCACCTTCCGATGATAGCTGGTCGGCTAATGAATTGACGGCTAATGATTAGCCGGTTAGTGTATGCCTGTCGATAGACGGCAAACGGAACGGAGCCAGTCATGAGGAAGCTTGGGACCCTGGAGGTCGGCGCGGTCGGTCTCGGCACGATGGGCATGGGCGGCTCGTACGGCCCGGCCGACGAGAGCGAGTCCGTCCACGCGATCCACCGGGCGCTCGACCTGGGCGTCACCCTGCTCGACACCGCCGACTTCTACGGCGGCGGGTCGAGCGAGGAGATCGTCGGCAGGGCCCTCCAGGGGAGACGGGCGCAGGCCGTGCTGGCCACCAGGACCGGGAGCGTGCGCGGCCCCGGCGGGATGGGGATCGACGGCGGCCCCGCCCACATCCGACGGGCCGACCTGCGCTTCCAGGGGGAGAACCTCACCCGGAACCAGGCTCTGGCCGCCGCCGTGGCCGAGCTCGCCGCCGCCAAGGGCGTCACCCCGGCCCAGCTCGCCCTGGCCTGGGTGCTGTCGCGGGGCGAGGACGTCGTGACGATCCCGGGGACCAGGCGGGCCTCCCGCGTTGCGGAGAACGCCTCGGCGGCGGGTCTCGCGCTCACCCCCGGGGAGGCGGAGGCGCTGGAGGCGCCGGGGACCGCCTCGGGCGAGCGCTATCCGGAGTTCCTGATGAGCACCATCGACCGGGACTGACGGCGGCCCTCCCGGCGGCGCGGCGGGGATACCGGAAAGTGTGCAGAAGGCCGTAAAGCTACGCTGACTCCGATGAATCCTTCGGAATGGGCCGCACCGGGCGAGTCGCAGGTGATCGGCGGCTACCTGCTCCGGCGCGTGCTCGGGCGCGGCGGCATGGGCACCGTGCATCTCGCCACCACCCCGACCGGCGGCCTGGCCGCGGTGAAGGTGATCAATCCGGAGCTGGCTCGCGACCCCGTCTTCCGGCGGCGGTTCGAACGAGAGGTCGCCGCCGCCCGCCTGGTGGCCCGATTCTGCACGGCCCCCGTGCTGGACGCCGGGCTCGACGGGGACGTGGCCTACCTCGTCACCGAATACGTCAAGGGCCCCGACCTGGCGCAGGCCGTACGGGACCAGGGGCCGATGGCCGGGTCCGACCTGGAGGCCCTCGCGGTCGGCATCGCGGTCGCGCTGAACGCCATCCACGGGGCGGGAGTGATCCACCGGGACCTCAAGCCGTCGAACGTGCTGCTCTCGCCGCTGGGCCCCCGAGTGATCGACTTCGGGATAGCGAAACTGGTCGACGGGGACAGCCTGGTCAGCCAGGCGGTCGTGGGGACGCCGGCGTTCATGGCCCCCGAGCAGGTGCGCGGGGAGGCGCTCACCCCGGCGGCCGACATCTACGCCTGGGGCGGTGTGATCGCGTTCGCGGGGACCGGGCGGCTGCCGTTCGGCGGCGGGGCGCCCGCGGAGGTGCTCTACCGGATCGTCAACGAGGGGCCGCATCTCGACGGCCTGGACGGGCGGCTGCGCGGCTTCGTCGAGTGGGCCATGGCCAAGGATCCGGCCGGCCGGCCGAGCGCCCGCGACCTGCTCGGCGAGCTGGTCGGCGGCCGGGACATGACACCGGCGACGGCCACCCAGGTGGTCGAGCGGACCTGGACGGGCCACCCGCCGGCCCCGGCCGGGCAGACCTGGTCGGCCCGCCCGCACGGCACGTCCGGGCCGTCGAGGCCGGGCGCGGCCGGGGGCCGCGATCTCGGCCCGCTGCCCGGGACGGCCGGGGTGCCCGGGATGTCCGGGACGGCTGGGGTGCCCGGGACGGCTGGGGTGTCCGAGATGCCCGGGACGGCCGGGGGGTCCGGGACGGCCAGGGCACCCGGGGCGGCTGAGCAGGGCCCGGGGCACCCCGCCCGGAGCGGGCGGCGCAGGCGGCTGCTCGCCGCTCTGGCCGTCGCGGCGGTGGCGGTGGCGGCCGGGGCGGTGGCGTGGTGGGCCGTGGGACGCCCCGGCGGGACGTGGCCCTTCCACGCCGACTTCGGCGGCGCGGACCACTCCTGGTCGGTGGGCGCCACCGACGCCGGGCGCGCGGAGGTCACCGGCGGGTCCTACCTGCTGACCGTGAACCCGGGCTGGCGGCTGTGGAAGTCGGCGCCCGCGCCGGACGAGCCCGAGGGCGGAGTGGTCATCAGCAGCTCGGCGCGGCTGGCCGGGGGGACGGGAGAGTTCGGCGTCTGGTGCCGGGGCGACTCCGGCGGCGACCGCTACGAGTTCACGGTCAGCGGCTCCGGCACGGTCTCGATCATCAAGCGGCGGGCGGGGCAGAAGGTCACCGCCCTGTACGGCCCCGCCAGGAACGCGGACATCAAGAAGTCGGCCGACAACCGGATCATCGCCGAATGCCGGCCTGACGGATCGGCGCTCGCCCTGCGCGTGTGGGTCAACGAGGTCATGGCCGGGCAGGCCGTCGACGGCAGTCCCTACGGCCCGGGGAAGATCGGCGTGCACGCCGCACCGGACGGCGACGCGGCGGTGCGGGTCAGGTTCGGTACGTTCGACGCGCGCCCGGCGGAGGGGTAGCCGCGTGCGGTTCGGTCTGCTGGGGCCGCTCCAGATCCTCGACGGCGGCCAGGTCCTGACCCCCGGCCCGGCCAAGCACCGCGCGCTCCTGGCCGCCCTGCTGCTGCGCGCGGGGCACGTCGTGACGCTCGACCGCCTGACCGCTGTGGTGTGGGGCGACGATCCGCCGGCCTCGGCCGAGTCGGTGCTGCGGGTCTACGTGAGCGCGCTGCGCCGCCTGGTCGGGGCCGGGACCATCCGCACGGCTCCCGGCGGTTACCTGATCGCGGTCCCCGCCGAGGAGGTGGACGCGCACCGCTTCGAGCGCATGGTCGAGCAGGCGCGCCGGGCCCGTGACGCCGGGCGCGCGGCGGAGGCCGCCGACGGGCTGCGCGGTGCTCTGGGGCTGTGGCGCGGACCGGCGCTGGCCGATGTCGACTCCGGCGAGCTGCGGCGGACGCAGGCCGTACGGCTTGAGGAGCTGCGGCTCAGCGCGGCCGAGGAGCGGATCGACCTGGACCTGACGCTCGGACGCCACGGCGAGGTCGTCGGAGAGCTCCGCGCGCTCGTCGCGGCCTACCCGCTCAGGGAGCGCGCCTGGGGGCAGTTGATCCTCGCGCTGCACCAGGCGGGGAGGCGGTCGGAGGCGCTCGCGGCCTACCAGGACGCCCGCCGCGTGCTGGTGGAGGAGCTGGGGCTGGAGCCCGGCCCGGAGCTGCGGGCGGCCCACGACAGGGTGCTGGCCGGGCGGGGACCGACCGGGCAGGTGGGGGAGCGCGGCGCCGTCCCGCACGAGACGCCGCCCGACATCGCCGACTTCACCGGCCGCGCGGAGGTCCTGAGCTGGATCGCGGGGCAGGCGACCGCCGCCGGCGGCGCCCCGGTCCATCTGGTGCTGCACGGGCCGGCCGGGTCGGGCAAGAGTGCCGTGGCGGTCCACGCCGCCACGCTGCTGGGCGCGGGGTTCCCCGACGGCCGCCTCTACGCCGCGCTGCGCGCGGGCAGCCGTCCGGCCGGCGCGGGCGCGGTGCTGGAGGACCTGCTGCGCTCCCTCGGCTGTCCCGAAGGGGCCGTCCCCGCCGGTCTTGAGGACAGGGTGCGGCTCTACCGCAGCATGACGGCCACCCGGCGGCTGCTGGTGGTGCTGGACGACGCCGTCGGCGAGTCCCAGGTCAGGCCGCTGCTGCCGACGGGGCCGGGCTGCCTGACGCTGGTGACCAGCAGGTCACCGCTGTACGGGCTGGAGGCGTCCCGGGCCTTCGAGCTGGGCGTGCTCGGTACCGCCGACTCGGTGACGATGCTGGCCAGGGTGGCGGGGGAGACGCGGGTGCGGGCCGAGCCGCAGGCCGCGCGGCGGATCGCCGAGCTGTGCGGCGGGCTCCCGCTGGCGCTGCGGATCGCGGGGTCCCGGCTGGCCCGGCGGCCCGGCTGGACCCTGGAGCACCTGGCCGGCCGGCTGGGCGACGAGCGCGGGCGGCTGGACGAGCTGACGGCGGGGGACCTGGCCGTGCGGGGCAGTCTCGGCCTCGGCTACCGGGGCCTGGCGGAGGAGGAGCAGCGGCTGCTGCGACGCCTCGGGTCGCTGTCGGCGCCGGACGTCGCGCCGTGGGCCGCCGCCGCGGCGTTCGGCGGCCTGCGGGTGGAGCGGCAGCTGGAGGAGCTGGCCGGGGCCGGGCTGCTCCAGGCGCGCGGGCTGGACGACGCGGGCCAGGAGCGGTACGGCTGGCACGACCTCACCCGGCTCTACGCCGCCGAGCGCCTGGTCGAGGAGGAGGGCACGGCCGAGCGGGTGCTCGCCGTGGTGGCGCGTGAGGTTCTGGAGCGGGTCCGGCGGGCCCGCACCCTGCTGCTGCCGGCCGAGCCGGGCACCGGCCAGACCGTGGCGCGCACGGCGGAGTGGAGCCCGGCCCTGGAGACGGCGCACCTGCGCGAGTCGGCCCGGTGGCTCGGGGCCGAGCGAGGGTTCCTGGTCGCCGCCGTCGCGGACTTCCACCGCGCGGGGCTGGCCGACGCGGCCTGGCGGCTGGCGTTCTACCTGACGCCGTTCTTCGAACTGCGCGCCCACCACGAGGACTGGCACGCGACGAACCGGACCGGGCTGGAGGCCGCGCGGCTGGCGGGGCACCGGCACGGCGAGGCGCTGCTGCTGAGGGCGCTGGCCGACCTGCACCGGATCGAGGGCCGTCTGGAGGAGGCGGCGCGGGCCCTCCAGGCGGCGCTGTCCCGCTTCCGGGAGCTGGGCGACGGGCCGGAGGAGGCACGCGCGCGCCACCGGCTCGGCCTGGTCCTCGCCGCCCAGGACCGTCCCGCCGAGGCGGAGCGGTGCCTGGCCGAGTGCCTGGCCGCGTTCGAGGCGGCCGGTGACGCGCGTGGCCGGGCGGACGCGCTGCGCGCGCTGGGGACGCTGCGGCGGGCCGAGGACCTGTTGACGGCCGGCCTTCGCGCCTACCGTGAGCTGGGAGATCCCCGGGGTGAGGCGGCGGCGCTGCGCGAGCTGGCCCTGCTCCACCTGGACCTGCGGCGGGTGTCGGCCGCCCGGGACTGCGCCGAGCGCGGCCTGCGCATCGACCGGCGGCTGGGCGACCGGCTGCCCGAGGCCGCCGGCCTGCTGCTGCTGGCCCGGGTGGCGCGTGCCGAGGGGGTGCCGGAGGCGGCGCGGGCGGCGGCGCGGGAGGCGTCGACGATCTTCAAGGAGTACGGCGACCGCCGGGGGGCCGCCCGCGCGTCCCTGGTCCTGGCGGGGGCGGATCTCGACCTTGATGAGATCGATGGGGCGTTTGCCGCGATTGCCGGTTCCATGGCAGAGTTCGACGCTCTCGGCGATCGGCGAGGGATGGCCGAGGCGGAGGAGGTCGCCCAGGAGGCGCGTCGCCGCCGCGGCCTGCCTCGATAGCGCACCATCTGCGGATATGGCGGGCTATACGGATCCTGAAGGTCGCCCCCTTACATTCGTGACCCTGACCCCCGAAAAAGCAGAGGTGACACAGGATGCGAAGGAAGATCGCCCTCGCCGTGGCCGCCCCCGGACTGGTGATGGCCCTGACGGCGTGCGGCGCGCTCGGCGACCTACGGGGCAGTGGTGGGGAGGAGCGCCAGGCCCAGCAGGCGGCCCGGACGGCCGCCTCCGGCGCTCCGTCGCAGGGAGAGCAGGCCCCGCCCGGGACGCAGGAGCAGGCCCGGCCCGAGTCGCAGGCGAGCGCGCCGCCCCAGCAGGGGGAGGTGATCGCCACCCGTCAGGTCAAGGCGGGAGGGGCGGAGCTGACCGTGGACGTCACCGGTCTCCGGCGGCAGGGGCGGCTGACCACGCTGAGCTGGACCATCACCAACACCGGTGACACCAAGTGGAACATGAGCAGCCTGATGGGAGACACGCCCGCCTACCTCGGCCTGACGGTGGCCGGGGTGAACCTCGTCGACCCCGTGAACGCCAAGCGCTACCGGCCCGCCCGCACCGTCACCGGTGGTGCCACCAAGTGCCTGTGCTCGGAGTACGACATCACGACCGAGCCCGGGGAGGTCCTGCCGCTGTACGCGTCGTACGCCGCGCCGCCGCCGGACGTACAGAAGATCAACATTGAGTTCCCGATCCTCGGGGTGTTCACCGATGTCCCGATCTCCTGACCGCGCCCGGCGGGCCCTGGCCGCCGCGGTGCTGGCCGGCGGGCTCGTCGCCGGGGCCGGGCCGGCGGCGTGGGCGGAGCCGGACCCGCCGGCCGACGCCACGGCCCCGGTGGAGGACCTCGTCCTGCCGGTCGACGACATCCTGGCCGGGTCCGAGTCTCTGGACGGCAGCGAGAGCGAGTCGAAGCAGGGCCGGACGGTCACCCTGGCGCTCACCAGCGACGTGCTGTTCGCCCTCGACAGGGCCGCGCTGACCGCCAGGGCGACGGCGCGGCTGCGGGGGGTCGCCGGCCGGATCAAGGCGGAGTCGGCCGGCGGCCTGATCAAGATCCTGGGGCACACCGACGACCAGGGGACCGACGCCTACAACGACCGGCTGTCCCTGCGGCGGGCGCAGGCCGTGCAGGGGGCGCTGCGAAGCCTGCTGGCCGGGCAGGACGTGACCTTCGAGGCCACCGGCCTCGGCGAGCGCCGGCCGAAGGCGCCCAACGTCGTCGACGGCAGGCCGGTCGAGGAGAACCGGGCCAGGAACCGCCGCGTCGAGATCGTCTTCACCGCCAAGTGACCGCGGGAGGACGCGCCCTCCCGCGCTCCCGTACGGCCCGCCCCGCGCCGCCGGTGCCCATGTCTCCCGGCTGTGGCGGGACAGTGCCCTCCCGCCCTCCCGCCCTCCCGCGCTCCCGCCGGCCGTACGGCCCGCCCCGCCCCCAGCGCCGGCCGTACGGCCCGCCCCGCGCCCGAGCGGTCTCGCCCCCGGCGCGCGGCCCGGAACGGCCGGGGCTCCGGCGCGCTCGCAAAGAGCTCGACGGTGAGCGGGCCGGTCAGCCGCCGGGCAGCTCGCCCAGGGTCACGGTGACGGTGGAGGACGACCCGTCGGGACGCAGGAGCTCGACCTTGGCCCGGTCACCGGGGCGGAGGTCGGCGATGATCTCCGACAGGGCCTGGGACGTCGGGGTGGGCGTGCCGTTGATCGAGACGATCACGTCACCGGGCCTGATGCCCGCCTGGTCGGCGCTGCCGCCTCGGGACACGCGCACGACACCGGCGCCCACGGGGCCGCCCCCGGAGCCGATCACGGTCTGTATGGTGACGCCGAGGGCGGCCCGGTGGGTGTTGGTGACCTTGCCGGTCTCGACGATCTGCCGGGTGATGTCGGTGGCGGTGTTGGACGGGATCGCGAAGCCGATGCCCGGGGCCTGCCCACCGCCGAGCTCGGGATTGACCGCGGTCAGGGTCGGGACGCCGATGACCTCGCCGGAGAGGTTGACCAGGGCACCGCCGCTGTTGCCGGGGTTGATCGCGGCCGAGGTCTGGATGGCGCCGGCGATCGTCGCGCCGGGGGACCCGCCGTCCGTGGGCTCGCTGACCGTACGGCCCAGCGCCGAGACGATGCCGTCGGTCACGCTGCCGGACAGGCCCAGCGGGTTGCCCATGGCCAGCACGATCTGACCGACCCGCAGCTTGCCGGAGTCACCGAACACGGCCGGCCTCAGCCCGGCGGGGTCGTTCACCTTGATCACGGCCAGGTCGCCGAGGGCGAAGGACTCCACGAGCTCGGCCCGGCGGGGGGTGCCGCCGGTGGCGAGCGTCACCTCGAACCGCTTGGCCCGGCCGACCACGTGGGCGTTGGTGATGATGTGCCCGGAGCTGTCGTAGACGATGCCCGAGCCGAGACCGTTCTCCGTGGTGATCTGCACGATGGAGGGCAGCACCTTGGTGATGACCCGTTCGTAGGCGCTCTCCAGGGCCGCCGGGCCGCCCGGGGGCTGGGCCTGGGGCTGGGTCTGGGCCGGGGACGAGGCGGGGGGCGGGACTCCGGGCGGCTCGGTGGCCGTGTCGGATGGTTGCGATCGTGCGCTCTGGCCGCACCCGGCGAGCACCACGGCGATGGCGGCGGTCAGCGCGACACGTGAAGTCGATCCCCCCATGAAGAGATATCTTCCCAGCTCAGGGCGGAAGATACGTGTCCCGGAGGCTGCTGCGGCTCAGCTTGCCGGTGGGGGTGCGCGGCAGCCGGTCGCGATACTCGATCACGCGGGGATGCTTGAGCCGTGCCAGCCTGGGCGCGCAGTGGGCCAGCAGGTCGGCGGTGAGGCCGGGGCCGGGCTCGGCGCCGGGGGCCGGCTGGACCAGGGCTACGGCCCGCTGCCCCCACTCCGGGTCCGGCACGCCGATCACGGCCACGTCCGCCACCGCGGGGTGCTCCAGCAGGGCGGCCTCGATCTCGGCGGGGTAGATGTTCACCCCGCCGGAGATGATCAGATCGGTGCGCCGGTCGCACAGGAACAGGTAGCCCTCCTCGTCCAGGTAGCCGATGTCGCCCGGGGTGTAGAGGCGGCCGCGCATCGCGGCGGCGGTCTTGGACGGGTCCTGGTGGTATTCGAACCGGTTGATGCCGCCGATGTAGACCAGTCCCGGCTCGCCGGGCGGGAGCTCCGTGCCGTCGTCGGCGAGGATCGTGAACTCCATGCCGTCGACCGCCCGGCCGACCGTGCCCGGCCGCGCCAGCCACTCGGCCGAGGAGACCATGGTGGCCACGGCGGCCTCGGTCGAGCCGTAGTACTCCCACAGCACCGGGCCGAGCCAGTCGATCATCGCCTGCTTGGTGGCGGGCGGGCACGGGGCGGCGCCGTGATAGAGGTGGGTCAATGACGATAAATCATGCTTTTCCCTGACCTCCGCAGGCAGGGCCAGCAGCCGGTGGAACATGGTCGGCACCATGAACGTGTTGGTCACCCGGTGCCGCTCGATCAGCCCGAGCGTCTCCTCGGCGTCGAACCGCTCGGTGGCCACGAGCGTGTGACCGAGCTGCAGGGCCATCATCGCCTGGCCGTACGGGGCGGAGTGGTAGAGCTGGGACAGCAGCAGGTGCACGCCGTCGGGCGGGAGCGCGAAGTGCCGCCAGCTCTTGCGCTCCAGGATCGGGTAGAGGTCCTCGGGGGTGAGATCGATCAGCCGCCTCCGGACGCCCTTGGGCCTGCCGGTGGTGCCGGAGGTGTAGAGCATCATCGATCCGGCCCGGCGCTCCCGGGGCGGGGTGGCGGGCCGTCCCGCGGCGAGGTCGCCGGGCTCCATGGAGCCGGCCGGCAGGACGTGCGCGTGGCGCCCGGACCCCACCACCACGCGCGCCGCGCAGTCGGTGACGATGTAGCCGACCTCCTCGGTGGTGCAGTGCCAGTTCACCGGGACGTGGTAGGCGCCGATCTGGTAGGTCGCGAGCATCATCGTGACCGCGTCGGCCCCGTTGGGCAGGACCGTGACCACGGCGTCGCCGGGCCGGGTGCCGCGGGCGAGGAGGCCGTGGGAGACCTGGTTGGCCCGGGAGTGGAGCTCGCCGTACGTCGTGGCGGTGCCCGCGACGACGGCGACGCGTCCGGGGTCGGCCACGGCGATCTCGTAGAAGCCCCTCATGGCGCGACCATACAGAGCGACATTCTGTTTATGGAAGGGGGCTGACATCACCAGGGAAAATGGTGACCTCGTGGCTTAAGTGTAATTGTGAGCCGGTGTATCGATCACGGGAGGTGACGTAATGTGACGCCTATGGCGGACGTTGGTGGAAACTCCTCCGGGCGCTCTCGTGAGAGATATGTCCCGTCCTATGAGGCGCTCACGGCACCTATACCCGCTGTCCGTGACGATGACGGTGCGATGATCGGCACCCGGGTGCCCCGGCGTTTCCCCATCGGAGACGGGGAGGAGGCCGTGCTCGTCTCGCGGCGCGGCTCCGATGGAGCGTTCCCCGACCCCGATCCGCCCCACTCCTCCGGCACGCTCGGTAACCGCGGCGTGCCCGGCGGCGCCGGCCCGGCCCCGCACCCCGCCCTGTCGGCGCGGACGGGCGTCGCCCGGTTCCGGGCGGCCGTCAGCGTCGTCGCCGCCGTCGTCAGCGCCGCCGCGATCGTCGGGGCCTTCGTGCTGTTCGCCGGTGACGAGCCCGACGATCCGGTGCCGCTCCCGCAGGCCGACGCCGCCACCGAGCCGATGCTCCCCCGGGCCGTGCCCACGATCACGCTGCCCGGCGTGCCCCGGGTGAAGGCCCTGCAGGCGCTGCCGGGCACGCCGAGTCCGGTGCTGGGCTCGGTGACCGACGCCAAGGCCGCGATCACCTACGCCAGGCTGGGCGGCCCGTGGGCGCTCGGCGCCGTCCCGTCGTTCTCGGCCGGCCAGTCGGTGGGCGCGGCGCGGCTGCCGCGCACGATGGCCGCCTCCGGCCCGCTCCCCGGGGCGGCGCCGGCCGCCGAGCTGAAGACCGGCGCCGACTTCCGCAAGGCGGCGCTGAGCGCGGTCAGGTGGACGGTCCGCAAGCACTACCCGGCGGGTAGCAGGGTCGCCTGGACCGCCTCGCAGGAGCCGGTCGCCGGCAGGGGCTGGACCTTCGGCTACCGGGTGACCTACCGGGTCAAGGGGGTTGTGCGCAGCTCCCAGGCGGCGCTCGCGCTGCTGGACGTGGGCCGCAGGAAGCCCGCCATCTTCTTCGTGACCGTGTCCGACGCGCGCAAGCAGCTCTGGGCTGATATCGCACCTTTGGTGGCCAGCGTCCGAGCGTTGTGATGGAATCACCTTCTAGAATATGGTTCTGCCACTGAACCGTGTCTGGAGGCTGTCATGGCGATCGGGTTGAGCGAGGAGCACGAGGCGCTCCACGAGTCGGTGAGCGGCTGGGCGGAGCGGAACATCCGCTCCGAGACCGTGCGCGCGGCCGTCGCGGCGGAGACCGAGGAGCGCCCAGCCTTCTGGCCCGGCCTCGCCGACCAGGGGCTGCTCGGCCTGCACCTGCCGGAGGAGTACGGCGGCAGCGGCTACGGCCTGCTGGAGGCCGCCGTCGCCGTCGAGGCGCTCGGTGAGCGGGTCGCCCCCGGCCCCTACGTCCCGACCGTGCTCGCCGGCGCCGTGATCCTGGCCTCCGACGGCAAGGCCCGAGGCGAGCTCCTGCCCGGCCTGGCCGACGGCACGCTGACCGGCGCGGTCGCGCTGACCGGTTCGATCACCGGGACCCGCGGGGAGGACGGCACGCTGACCGTCCGGGGCGCCGCCGAGCCGGTCCTGGGCGGCACGCTCGCCGACGTCCTGGTGCTCCCGGTGAGCACCGACCGCGGCGAGGAGTGGGTCGTGCTGGACGCCTCCGAGGCGACCGTCACCCCGCTCGGCTCGCTCGACCTGACCCGCGGCGTCGCGAAGGTCGAACTGGAGGCGGTGGCCGTGCCGGTGGGGCGGGTGCTGGACGGGCTGGACGGACCGGACGTCCTCGACCTGGCCGCGATCCTGCTCGGCGCCGAGGCCGCGGGCGTCGCGTCGTGGTGCGTGCGCGCCGCGTCGGAGTACGCCAAGGTGCGCGTGCAGTTCGGCCGTCCGATCGGCCAGTTCCAGGGCATCAAGCACAAGGCCGCCCGGATGCTCGTCGCGCTGGAGCAGGCCCGGGCCACCGTATGGGACGCCACCCGCGCCGCGGAGCGGGCCGGCCGCGGGGCCGGCGAGGAGGCAGGCGCGGGAGCCGCCGGCGAGGCCGCCTACGCCGCTGCGATCGCGGGCGTGGTCGCCCCCGACGCCGCCGTGCAGTGCGCCAAGGACGCCGTCCAGATCTTCGGCGGCATCGGCTACACCTACGAGCACGACGCCCACCTCTACTACCGCCGCGCGCTGACCCTGCGCGCGCTGCTCGGCCCCTCCGCCGACTGGGCCGAGACGGTCGCCTCGCTGGCGCTGAGCGGGGTGAGCCGGGAGATGGAGATCGATCTGCCCGACGACGCCGCCGCGCTGCGCGAGGAGATCCGGGCCGAGATCGCCGAGATCGCCAAGCTGGAGGGCCGGGAGCAGAAGCGGGCGCTGGCCGGGGCCGGCTACGTCATGCCGCACCTGGCCAGGCCGTGGGGCCGCGACGCCAGGCCGCTGGAGCAGGTGCTCATCTTCCAGGAGCTCAAGGCCGCCCGCGTCAAGCTGCCCCAGATGATCATCGGTGCCTGGGTGGTCCCGTCGATCGCCGCCTACGGCACGCCCGAGCAGCAGGAGCGCTTCCTGCCCGCCACGCTGAGCGGCGAGATGATCTGGTGCCAGCTCTTCTCCGAGCCGGGCGCCGGCTCCGACCTGGCCTCGCTGCAGATGAAGGCCGAGAAGGTCGAGGGGGGCTGGCGGCTCAACGGCCAGAAGATCTGGACCTCGGTCGCCCACGTCGCCGAGTGGGGCATCTGCATCGCCCGCAACTCCTCGGCGGGCTCCAAGCACGACGGCATCACCTACTTCCTGGTCGACATGAAGGGCCAGGGCGTCACGGTCCGGCCGCTGACCGAGATGACCGGCGAGAACCTGTTCAACGAGGTCTTCCTCGACGACGTGTTCGTCCCGGACGAGCTGGTCGTCGGGGAGGTCGGCCAGGGCTGGAAGGTCGCCCGCAACACCCTGTCCAACGAGCGGGTCTCGCTCTCCTCGGGCTCCGGCGGCACCGGTTCGTCGGTCCCCGACCTGGTCGGGCTGGCCGGGAGGCTCGGCCGCGAGCTCACCTCCGTCGAGCGCCAGGAGCTGGCCCGGGTGGTCTGCGAGGGCCACTCGATCAACGCCCTCGGCCTGCGGGTGACGCTGAAGCAGCTCACCGGCGCCGAGCCGGGCGCCGACGCCTCGGTCCGCAAGCTCCTGTCGACCTCGCACGCCCAGCACGTCTCGGAGTGCGCGGTCGGGCTGCTCGGCGCCTCCGCCGTGGTCGCCGCCGACATGAAGCTCGGCGACGCGGGCTACTGGAACCGCGCCGTCCTCGCCACCCGCGCCATGACGATCTACGGCGGCACCACCGAGGTGCAGCTGAACATCATCGGTGAGCGCATGCTCGGCCTGCCCCGCGACCCCGAGCCGGGCAAGTAGCCGGCTGAGGCGGTGCCTGCGGACATATCCCTAGGCACCGCCTAAAGTCGGTCACTATGCGCAGCGGGTGGGTCGAGACGGTGAACCGGTCCGCGCCCGCCCTGCTCGGGCTGCTGCTCGGGCTGCTCGCCCTCGGACCCGCGCTGGGGCCCGGATACGTGCTCAGGTACGACATGGTGTTCGTGCCCGATCCGCCGCTGGTCCCGCCGGGGGCGGCCTTCCCCCGGGCCGTGCCCAGCGACCTGGTGGTCGCCCTGCTCTCGCACGTCGTGCCCGCGCAGGCGGTCCAGAAGGCGATCCTGATCGGGATCTTCGTGCTGGCCGCCTCGGGCGCGGCGGCCCTGGTGCCCTCGCGGCGCCTCGGCCCCCGCCTGGCGGCCGCGGCCTTCTACGCCTGGAACGCCTACCTCGCCCAGCGGCTCCTGCTCGGCCAGTGGGCGCTGCTGCTGGGGGTGGCCGGGCTGCCCTGGGCGGTGCGCGCGGTCACGCTCGGCGGGCGGCTCCGCCTGGCCGCCGCGCTCCTCCCGGCCGCGGTGGGCGGGTTCCAGGCGATGCTGGTCTCCGCGCTGGCCGTGCTCGCGACGGCGGCGGCCGCGCCGGCCCCCGCTCTCCCGGCGAGGGCGCGGCGGGTGGCGGAGGCCGCGCTGATGCTGGGATGCCTGAGCCTGCCCTGGCTGGTGCCCGCCCTGCTCAGCCGGGCCGTCACCGACCCCGCCGGGGTCCAGGCGTTCGCGGCCCGGGCCGACGGACCGCTCGGGACGGCCGGGAGCCTGCTGACGCTCGGCGGGATCTGGAACGCCAACGCCGCCGTGCCGGGGCAGGGGTCCTGGTGGTCGGCGCTCGTACGGCTGGCGCTGGCCGCGGTCGCGCTCTGGGGGTTCGCCCGGCTGCGCGTCCCGCAGCCGTCGCTGTACCGGGCCGGGGTGGCAGAGGGGCGGCCGGGCCGGGGCGGGGCGGCGGCGCCGCCGGACGGGGCCGGAGCTGAGGGGCCGCCGTACCGGGGCGGGCGCGGGCAGGCGCCGCCGTACCGGGCCGGGCTGGCGGTGGCGGCGGCGGCCGGGCTGGCGGTGGCGCTGGCGGGGGCCTGCGCGCCGGGTCCGCTGAAGGGCCTGATCGCCTGGTGGCCCGGGTTCGGGCCGTTGCGCGACGGGCAGCTCTACCTGGCCCCGTTCGTCCTGCTCCAGGCGGTAGGCCTGGCCGGCGCCGTCGCGCGGTGGGGCTCCCGCGCCGTCGCGGCGGTCGCGGTGGCCGTCCCGGTGCTGGTCCTGCCGACGTTCGCGCTGGGCGCGTTCGGCAGGCTGGCGGCGGTCGACTACCCGGACGAGTGGCGCCGGGTCCAGGCGATCGTGAACGCCGATCCGGCGCCGGGGGCACTGCTGTCGCTGCCGTGGGGGGCGCACCGGGCGTTCGCGTGGAACGGCCACCGGGTGGTCCTCGACCCCGCCACCAAGATGTTCCGGCGCCGGGTGCTCTGGAACGACGCGCTGCTGGTGGGGCTGCCCGGCGGCGGCCGGCTGCGGGTCGCGGCGGAGGACCCGGCCGTCACCGCCGCGGAGACGGCGCTGCGCACCGGACCGGGCGAGCGGGCGGCGGCGCTGGCGGCCCTCGGGGTCCGCTACGTGCTGGCGGAGCCCAGCGATAACACGTTCCAAGGCGCCGTGACCGTCTTCCAGGGCCGCGAACTCCGCCTGCTGCGCCTTGACCCGCCCTCTTGAGCTCGTGTATCCGCAGCTCCTGGAAGTACCCGGCGGTAACTTTCTTTGTCACGGTTTCACTAAGGCTATGGCCTATGAGATGAATCACGTTCTACTCTCGGCACACTGTCAGGACTTTGGAGGGAGAGCTCAGTGATACGAGTGATCGCAGCCCTGGCCGTTGGGGCCGTCCTTGCGGTCGGTGCCTCCGTGGCAGTGGTCAACGTGGCCTCGCCCACGCCGGAGCCGCCCAACCGGCCGCTGTACAACTACGGCGACAGGTGATCCGCCGGCCCTGAGGGCCCCGGACGCCGTTTCTCCAGCCCGCCGGGCTGAGCACCAGTCATCAGGAACGGGGTGTGGCTCAGCCATGCCCTGAGTCGGGCGCGCCGTCGCCGTAGAGGACGAGGAGACACCGTGGCCGACACCGTGGCCTTTTCCGGCGGGACCCCGAGCGCCGGACCGCGCCCGCCGGCCCCGCGGTGGTCCCGCCCGAGCGTGCGGGCCGTACCGGCCCCCGAGGCTCCGTTACGCGGGGTCCGGGTGGCGGTGCTGAACTTCCGCGAACCCCAGCAGTCGGTGGCGGGCGGCGCCGAGGAGTACGCCTGGCAGGTCAGCCGCCACCTGATCGCCCAGGGGGCCTCGGTCCACTTCGCGACCGCCCGCGAGCCGGGCCAGGCCAGGTCCGAGCGGCGCGACGGCGTCGAGCTGCGCAGGATGGGCAACCGCTACCTCGTCTACCTCCTCGTGCCGCTCTGGCTCCTGCTGCGCCGCCGCCGCTTCGACGTGGTCATCGACTCGATGAACGGCGTCCCCTTCTTCTCCCCGCTGGTGGTGCGCCGCCGTACCGTGGTGATCTGCCTGGTCCACCACGTGCACGACCGGCAGTTCCACGCCTTCCTCCCACCGTGGCTGGCCAGGATCGGCTGCTTCGTCGAGGGGCCGGTGGCGCGGCTGCTCTACCGCCGCCGCACGACGATCACGGTCTCGGAGTCGTCCCGGGAGGACCTCCGCACGCGGCTGCGCTGGCTCGCCCCGATCCAGGTCGTGCCCAACGGCGCCCCCGCGGCCCGCCCGGCCGCGCGGCACGCCCTGCCCGGCGACCCCGCCCTGATCTACCTGGGCAGGCTGGTCGGGCACAAACGGGTCGAGCGCGTCGTCTCTCTGGCGGCCGAGCTGGGCGGGCGCCGTCCCGGCCTGCACGTGCACGTCGTGGGACGCGGCCCGGAGTCCGGGGCCCTCGCCGCGCGGGCGGCCGAGCTGGAGGTCTCCGGCCGGGTGCACCTGCACGGTTTCCTCAGCGAGCCGGACAAGAACGCCGTGCTCGGCTCGGCCCTGCTGAACGTGACCGCCTCGGAGTTCGAGGGCTGGGGCCTGACCGTGATCGAGGCCGCCGCCTCCGGGGTGCCCACGGTCGCCTACGACGTCGCCGGGCTGCGTGACTCCGTCAAAGACGGGGTGACCGGCTGGCTGGTCCGCGACGGCGAGGGGCTCGCCGACGTGGTCGACCGGGCGATCGGGGAGCTGGCCGACCCGGTGCGGCGCGCGGAGATCCAGCGGGCGTGCAGGGCCTGGGCGGGGGAGTTCACCTGGGGGAGAACCGGCGCTACGATAACCAGGCTCATCGCCACAGAACTCCCCACGGCCGGTCACCGGGACCGGTCCGCGGGCTCGCCGGCCCGGACCGCCGATCTCCGTCTCGCCGTAGGTGAGACCGACCCCACTTGAGTGCCGCATTGACCCCTGACAGCGTGGACGCCGGGCCTGCCCGGCTGCGGCACCGGCTGCACATGCTGGCGGGCTGCCTCCTGCTCGGAGCCATCGCCTTCAACACCTCGCCCGGTCAGGTGATCTCCGAGACCAAGCTCGACATGGCGCTCAACCCCCTCGGCTTCCTCGCCCGGGCGGTCCACCTGTGGGACGGCGCGTTCTTCGGTCACCTGCAGAACCAGGCCCACGGATACCTCTTCCCGATGGGGCCGTTCTACGCGCTCTTCCAGGCGCTGGACATGCCCCCGTGGAACATCCAGCGCCTGTGGATGACGCTGGTGCTGTGCACGGCGTTCGCCGGCGTCGAGCGGGTCGCCCGCGCGATGGGCGCCGGCACCCCCGCCACCCGCGTCCTGGCCGGCCTCGCCTACGCCCTGGCCCCGCACGCCATCGCGCTGATCGGGGTCAACTCCTCGGAGTTCCAGCCGAGCGCCGTGCTGCCCTGGATCCTGCTGCCGCTCGTGCACGGCACCCGGCCACAGGCGAGCCCGCGCCGGGCGGCGGCCCTGTCGGCCCTGGCGTTCCTGTTCGCCGGCGGGGTCAACGCGGTGGCCGAGCTGGCGGTGCTCGTCGTGCCGCTGCTGTACCTGCTGACCCGGCGCGGCGGGCGCCGCCGGCGGCGCCTGCTGCTGTGGTGGCTGGGCTGCGTGGGCGCGGTGTCGATGTGGTGGCTGGCGCCGCTGCTGGTGATGGGCCGCTACATCTTCTCCTTCCTGCCGTTCATCGAGACCGCCGGCGCCACCACCAGCGTCACCTCGCTGATCAACGTCCTGCGGGGCACGTCGAGCTGGATCGCGTTCCTGCCGGTGGACGGGGAGGCGTGGCTGCCGGCGGCCTTCGCGCAGGCGACCGGGCCCGTGCTGATCGCGCTGACCGCGCTCGCCGCCGGGTGCGGCCTCGCCGGGATCGCCGCCCGCGCGACCCCGGAGCGGGCCTTCCTCGCGATCAGCCTGCTGGTCGGGGTCGTCATCGTCTCCGCCGGACACGCCGACGCGCTCGCCCACCCGTGGACCGGCCAGGTGCGGGCGCTGCTGGACGGCCCCCTCGCGCCCTTCCGAAACCTGCACAAATTCGACGCCCTCATCCGGCTCCCGCTCGCCCTCGGCCTGGCGGCGCTGCCCCTGACCGCTCCCGCGCGGCTGCGCAGAGCCGTCCTCGCCGCCACCGCCGGGCTCGTCGCCCTCACCACGCTGCCCGTCGCCGCCGGGATCACCCCCACGGGGGCGTTCGCCGAGATCCCCTCCTACTGGAGGGACGCCGCGACCTGGCTGAACCACAACACCGGCGACGGCATGGTCCTGGCCGTCCCCGGCTCGCGCCGGGGCGAGTATCTGTGGGGCCGTCCGATGGACGAGCCCATGCAGTCGCTGCTGACCGTGCGCTGGGCCACCCACACCAACGTCCCCTGGGGCTCGCCGGGGCTGGCCCGGCTCGTCCAGGCGGTGGACGAGCGCTTCGCCACGGGCCGGGGCTCACCGGGGCTCACCTCGGCGCTGCGCCGGATCGGCGTCACCCACCTGCTGGTCCGCAACGACCTCGCCCGTCAGAGCCTCGGCACGGCCTGGCCCGCGCGGGTCCACCAGATCCTCACGGACTCCGCCGGCCTGCGCCGGGTCGCCGCCTTCGGGCCGGAGGTCGGGGCCAGGTCCAGCCCGACGGCCGCGGGCTGGGTCGAGCAGCCCTATCCCGCGCTGGAGGTCTACGCGGTCCCCGACCCCGCGCCGCCGGTCGCCACCGTCCCGCGCGACGGGACGCTCCGGGTCGCCGGGGCCCCCGAGGCGGCGCTCGCCCTGGCCGAGGAGGGGCTGCTCGACGACGACCGGCCCATGATGATCGGCGACGAGCCCGGGACGGCCACGACGCCTCCGGGCCGGAGGGTGGTGACCGACACGCTGCGCCGGCGCGAGATCGTCTTCGGCGATCTGCGCCGCATCGCCACCGCCACGCTCACCGAGGAGCAGCCGCTGGAGCGCGGCCGGCAGAGCGACCTCACCGACCCCGCCTGGACCGCCGCCACCGCCACCGCCCGCTACTCCGGCATCGAGGACGTGCGCGCCTCCTCCGCCGAATCGGGGATCGGGGCCGCCGGCGGGCGCGATCCGGGACGCCAGCCGTACGCGGCGCTCGACGGCGACCCGCGCACCGGGTGGCGCTCCGACGGCTGGAACGGCGCGGTCGGGGAGTGGCTGGAGGCGCGCTTCGTCGAGCGCGTCGACGTGCCCCGGATCACCGTCGCGTTCGAGAAGGGCACGCTGGGGCCGCCCGTGGCGGAGGTCGCCCTGGAGACCGAGGGCGGTACGCGCCTGCTGCCGGTCCAGGAGACCGCCGACCCGCAGCTCCTGCACCCGCCGGCCGGCCGGACCTCCTGGCTGCGGATCCGGGTGACCAAGCTCGCCTCCGAGCCCAGGATCCGGGTCGGCACCCGCGTCGGCATCACCGAGGTCGCGATCCCCGGCGTGCGGGCCACGCGCAGCATCGCCGTCCCCGCCGACGGCGCGGAGGACCCCGGCACGGTGCTGCTGACCCGCCAGGGCGCGGCGACCGCCTGCATGCGCGGATCGGCGAGCTGGACCTGCTCGCCCTCCCTGGAGATCACCGGCGAGGACGGCCACGGCTTCGACCGGACCTTCGCCGTCCGTGACGACGGGGAGCGGGCCGTCACCGGCAGGGCCGTGCTGACCGACCCCCTCTCCGCCCGGCTGCTGACCACTGTCCCCGGTGTCTTCCCCCAGGTGATCGCCTCCTCCACGGTGACCGACCACCCGGCGGTGCTCGGCCGCGCGGCCATGGACGGGGACCTGACCACGCTCTGGTACGCCCAGCCCCTCGACCGCCACCCGACCCTGACCGTCAAGCTCCGGAAGAAGATCACGATCTCGCAGATCATGGTCCTGTTCCCCGACTCGTTCCTGGGGCAGCCACCGGTCAAGGTGAGCGTGAGCGGCGGCGGCCGTACGGTGCAGGGCTGGATCGGCGCCGACGGGCGGGTCGCCTTCTCGCCGATCCGCACCGACCGCCTGGAGATCGGCTTCACCGCCCCCGCGTCCCGGGCGATCGAGGTGGCGGAGGTCACCATCCCCGGGGTGAAGCCGGTCGGCTCGCTCGCGCCGTTCCCGCTGCGACTGCCCTGCGGCTACGGCCCGACGCTCGCCGTGAACGGCAACGCCGTGCCCACCGAGATCGTGGCGGGCACGCTGGACGACGCGGTCAACGGCCGCCCGCTCGGCTACCGCGCCTGCGAGCCGGTCGAGCTGGGCACGGGCACGGCGCGCGTCACCGCCGCCGCCACCGACGCCTTCAGGATCGAGTCGGTCGTCGTCCGGTCCGCCGCCGCCCAGGCGGCCCCCCGCGCCGTCTCGGCGGCGCCCGTCGTCGCGGAGTCGTGGGGGCAGGGGGAGCGCCGGGTGCGGGTCTCCACCTCGGTCCCCTCCTACCTGGTGGTCAACGAGAACCACAACGCCGGCTGGCAGGCCTACCTCGACGGCAGGCGGCTGCCGCCGGCCAGGCTGGACGGCTGGCGGCAGGCGTGGGAGCTGCCCGCCGGGCAGGGCGTGGTGACCATGCGCTACGAGCCCGACTCCACCTACCGCACGGCACTGTTCGGCGGCTGGGTCCTGGTGCTCCTGGTGGCGGCGCTGGCGCTCGTCCGCCCCTCCGGGGCGGCCCCGCCGCCGGCGACGGCGCCCGCCGCGGTCCGCGCGGCCTGGATCTGGCCGCTCGCCCCGCTCGTCGGCCTGTGGACCGGCGGCGCCGCGGGCGCCGCGATCGTCACCGGGGCGCTGGCGCTGTGGGCCTGGCTGGGGGCCGTGGCCCGGGCCAGGCACGCCCGCCTCACCTCGCTGCCCGGCCTCGCGGGCGCGGCCACCACGCCCTGGGTGCTCGCCGTCCCGCCCGGTCTGGCCGGTCTCGCGCTCGCCGCGGGCACCGTGTACGGCGGGGCCGGGGCGTCCGCGGCGCTCGCCGGCCCGCTGACCGGCGCCGTGCCGCAGGTGCTCTGCCTGCTGACGCTCGCATGGCTGATGGCCTCGATCCCCGAGCGGGTCCCGGCCGCGCCTCCTCCGGCCAGGCCCGCCCCGGCCGGCCGGTCCGGGCCGGTGGCGGTGGGCCGGTGACCCGCTCCGCGGCCTCCCGGCCGGTCATCCGCTCCGCGGCCTCCCGGGCGGTGCTCGTGGGCACCGGCGCCTTCCTCGTCACCCTCGCGGCGCTGCTGCGCTTCTACGTCTACGACAGCGTCCTGGTGCTGCCGCTGGAGCAGAGCACGACCTACCACCTGGTCGCCCAGGACGCCGACTACTTCGACACCGCCACCCTCACCTCCCATGCCCGCGTCCCGCTGGTGTCCACCAGGACGGTGAGCGGGGACACCCGCGCAGGGGACGCCGGCACGGCGGTGTGGGTGGAGTTCGCCTCGCTCACCACCGCCTCCGGCGACCGGATCGACTATCACGAGCGCAGGACCGCCTTCGACCGCAGGACGGGCATGGCGGTCGCCTGCTGCGGGGAGTACGTCGACGAGGACCCCAGGGCCCGGCAGACGGGCCTGGCCTTCCGGCTGCCCTTCCGCGCCGAGCCGCGCTCCTACCCGATGTACGACACGGTGCTGCGCACGGCGGTCCCGCTCCGCTACGAGCAGCAGGAGCAGGTCGAGGGCCTGCGGACCTACCGCTACACCTACACGGCGGGCCCGATCAAGATCGAGGACATCCCCGGGCAGTTCCCCGGCAAGGTCCTGGGCCTGCCCGAGTGGCGGGCCATCGGCGTCTCCCGCTACGCCCAGGTGACCCGCACGATCTGGGTCGAACCGGAGAGCGGCATGACGGTCAAGGTGCGGGAGAGCCACCGCCAGGGCCTGCGCACCCCCGACGGCATCGAGCGCAGGGTGAGCCTCCGGGCGGACCTGTCGATGCCCCCCGAGGAGGTCAGGGGGAGGGCCGCCGACGCGCGGGCCTTCACCCGGTGGGTCCTCGCCGTCCGCGACCTGCTGCCCGGCCTCTTCCTCGTGGCCGGGCTCGTACTGGCGCTCCTGGGCCGCCGTCCCCGCAGACCGCCCCGGTCCCCCGGGCCGGAGGACGCCGGGCCGAGCGGGCCGGAGGACGCCGGGCCGGGGATGCCGGAGCCCGAGACCGGGCGGGGCGGGCCGGAGGCGCGGGCAGGAGGGTCCCCGGCGGCGCGCCCGGGATCTCCGGCGCCCCGCGCGGGGCCGACGGAGGCTCGTGCGGCCGGTGCGGAGCGGCCGGGACGGGAGCACGCATGAGCGGCGGCGCGGTCGAGGTCGAGCTGCGGCTGCCGGGCTGGGCGCGGAGCGCCTCCGTGCGGCGGCACGGGCTCGCGGTAACCGCGGCGCTTCTGCTGCTCGCCGGGCTCACCTTCAAGGGATGGCTGCTCAGCCGGTCCTACTTCGCCGAGGACGACATCGTCTTCATCGGGCGGGCCGTGGCCGAGCCCTTCGGCTGGGACCACCTGCTCCGGGTGCACATCGGCCACCTGATGCCGGGCTCCCTCGCGCTGGTCCGCGTCATGACGGCGATCTCCCCCTACGGCTGGACGCTGGTCTCGGCCGTGATCCTCGCGCTGTGCGCGGCGGCGGCCCTGGCGCTGTACCGGCTGCTGCGCCTGCTGTGCGGTGCCCGGCCGCTCATCCTCGTCCCGCTGGCCTTCTTCCTGTTCGCGCCGGCCAACTTCCAGGCCGGCACCTGGTTCGCGGCGGCGCTCAACATCCTGCCCCTCCAGGTGGCCATGCTCATGGCCATGTGCTCCCAGGTGCTGCTGATCCGCACCGGCGGGCTCCGGCACGCGCTCGCGGGGGTCGCCTGGACCTGCGCCGGCCTGCTCTTCTTCGAGAAGGCGCTCCTCATCCCGCCGGTGCTGTTGTTCCTGACGGTGCTGCTGTCGGCCCGGGAGCACGGCGTGATCGGGGCCGCGCGCAGGCACCTGGGCCTCTGGGCGGCGCACCTGGCGGTGGGCGGCGTCTACCTTCTCGGCTACGTCCTGGCCGCCGGGCGGGCCGGCGGCCAGGGGTTCGCGCTCCCGGACTTCTACACGGCGGCGGACTACGCCGGAACCTTCTTCGGCGGCACGGTCCCGACCCTGCTCGTGGGGGGCCCGCTGAGCTGGGGCGGGGAGACCACGGCCGGGCCGCTGGTCGCCCACCGGCCGGTCGAGGTCGCCGTGGCCTGGCTGGTCCTGGCCGCCGTCGTGGCGGGCACCTGCCGCGGGCGCCCCGCGGCGGTCCCCGCCTGGTCGCTGGCGGCCGGCTATCTCCTGGTCGCCGACGGCCTGCTGATCATGATTGTCCGGACGGGACCCTGGTCGGCCTCCGAGAGCCGCTACATCGCCGACGCGATGCCCGTGCTGGCCGTCTGCCTGGCCCTGGTCCTGATGCCGTGGCGGGACCTCCCGCCCGGGACGGGCCCCTCGCCGCGGGGCCCGTCCCCGAGGGCCGGGCCTCCGCCGGGGGAGGCGCTCCCGGGCGCCGGGGCGCCGCCCCGGGACCCGCCTCCGGCGGGCGGGTCCGCGCGGGCCGTCTCCCTGTCCGTCCTGCCGGCCGTGTGCGCCTATGTGGCGCTCGCCCTGGTGTCGGCCTCGGGCTTCGCCCGGGGCCTGCCGGGCGAGGCCAACCGCGCCTACTTCGCGGCTGCCCGCGCGGACCTGGCCGCGCTCGGCCCGGAGACGGGCGTGTACCCCGCCCTGCTGCCCGACAGGTTGATGTTCCCCTGGCAGGCGATGGAGGACCGGCTGACCTCCCGGGCGCTCAGCCCGCTGGCCCGGGGCGCGCTGCGCGAGCGGATCAGCCGTCCGGGGGCGGCCCACCGCGCGGTGACCTTCGACGACCGGGGCCACCTGGTGCCCGCCACCGTCTTCGGCGGGTACGTGGCGGCGCCGGCCGGCTCCTGCCTCCCGCTGCGCGGCGGCACGGCCGTCGCCGACCTGCCCGAGGCCCGCGCGGGGAACATCGTCCGCGTCGACTACCGGGTGTCGCGGGACACCCCGGTGACCGTGCTCAGGGACGGCCGGCGGAGCGAGGTCCTGCTCCGGGCCGGCCGGGACCGGGTCTACTTCCCGGCCGAGATCGCCCGGGGTCCGGTGCGGATCTCGGTCCCGGGGGGCTCCGCCTGCCTGCGGGCGGTGGTGCTCGGCGCCGCCGTACCGGAGAGGCCGGCCGGCGGCGCGGCGCGGGCGCCGGCGGTCCCCCCGAGGGCGGCCGGCGGCGGTCCGGCGGGGGCGGTCAGTGCCGGCGCAGGATGAGCAGCAGGTTCCAGCTCACGATCTCGCGCAGCCCCGGGACGCGGACCACCGGGGTCGCCCAGCGCGGGTGGTAGCGGGGCAGGGCGTCCAGGACCGTGGCGTCGGGCTGCCGGCCGGCCCAGCGCAGCGCCGCGCCCACCGAGACGGGGTAGAGGCTCGCGCCGTAGACGTTCTTGGGGGACCTGCCGTGCTTGCGGGTGTAGCGGGCGGCGGCGCGGTGGCCGCCGAGGTAGTGCCAGGGAGAGGTCTCGTGGCCGCCCCAGGGCGACAGCCAGTTGGTGAACGACAGGTAGATCACGCCGCCTGGCCGGGTCACCCGGACCATCTCGTCGGCCATCCGCCACGGGTCCGGCACGTGCTCCAGCACGTTGGAGGAGAAACAGACGTCCACCGAACCGGTGGCCAGCGGCAGGTCGAGCGCGCTGCCCAGCACCGCCCCCTCGGGGGCGGCGCCCTGGCGGGCCAGCATCTCGCCGGCGTCGCAGTCCACGCACACCGGGCGGGCGCCCACGGCCCGCAGCACGTCGGTGAAGTAGCCCGGACCGCCCCCGACGTCGGCGACGAGCGCGCCGTCCAGTTCGGTGTAGGCGGCGAGCTGGGCGACCGTGTCGCGGGCCAGCATGCCGTAGAAGAAGTCGGGGTCGCTCTGCTCCTTGCGGAAGGCGCCGAGCAGCCTGACCGACCGGCCCAGCGTGGCCCGGAACGGTGCCTGAGGGATCTCCAACGCTGCTCCTCCACGGAGTCGGACAGATGTGGAACGGATCAGGTCCCGACAGAGTCGAACAGATCAGCTCTTCACCGAGTCGAACAGATCGGGTGCGCCGGAGCATAACACCGCATTGATAGCAATCTTGTCCTGCTCGTAGGGTGTCCCGCCGGAGCGCGGGATCAGAGGGAGAGCCGGTGGAGGCCATGGAGACCGGGCGGTCGGAGCCGCCCGCGCTGCGGATCACGCTGCCCGGCTGGCTGGCGGCCCTGCGCGGCCCGGTGCTGCCGGCCGCGGTCGCCCTCATCGTGGCCTCGCTCGTCCTGCGGGCGCTGATCCTGCGCGACTCCTACTTCGTCGAGGACGACTTGCTGTTCGTGGGCAACGCCTACGAGAACGACCTCACCCTCGACTACGTGACCCGGGTGCACAAGGGCCACTTCATGCCCGGCGCGATCGCGCTGACCTGGGTGCTGTCGCGGATCGCCCCCTACGACTGGCTGCTGGTGGCCGCCGTCACCCTCGCCGCGCAGGCGCTGCTCGGCGTGCTCGCGCTCCGGCTGCTGCGGACCCTGTTCGGCA
Organism: Streptosporangium brasiliense; assembly: GCF_030811595.1. Classification (NCBI taxonomy): domain Bacteria; kingdom Bacillati; phylum Actinomycetota; class Actinomycetes; order Streptosporangiales; family Streptosporangiaceae; genus Streptosporangium; species Streptosporangium brasiliense. The sequence continues at coordinate 233,537 of NZ_JAUSRB010000002.1, read as the reverse complement.
CCCGCCCGGCGATCCTGCCGCCGCTGGCGCTGCTGCTGTTCTCCCCGCTGACGGTCCCGGCGTTCGGCTGGTGGGCGGCCGCCGTCAACGCGGTCCCGCTCCAGCTCGTCCTGGTGCTCGCGCTGACCGCCCAGGTCCGTTTCACCCGCGGGGAGGGCGCCCGGTACGGCCGGCACGCGCTGGCCTGGTGCGTGGCCGGCATGGCCTTCAGCACCAAGGGCGTCTTCGTCGCCTTCCTGCTCTACGCGCTGACCACGGCCTTCCTCCGAAACCGGGAGACCGGCTGGGTCCGGTCGATGTGTCGCGAGGCGCGGCGGCACTGGCGGCTGTGGTCGGTGCACGTGATGGTGGTGGCCGCCTACACGATCGTCTATCTCGCCAGGATGGGGACCGCCCCGGGCGAGGGCGCGTCGGTGCCCGATCCCGACGTGGCCGTGGACCTGGTCTCGCGCCTGCTGGGCCGGACGTTCCCCAGCGGGGCGGTCGGCGGCCCGGTGACGTGGGCGCCGGTCACCCCGACCGGTGGCCTGGCCGGCCCCTCCGACGCCGTCGTCGCCCTCTCCTGGACGGTGCTGGCGGCACTGCTGGCGGTCACGGTCGTCCACCGGCGCCGGGCGCTGCGGGCGTGGATCGTCCTGGCCGGTTACCTGCTGTTCGCCGACGCCGTCCCGACGGTGATCGCCCGGGGCGGCCACGTGGCGCTGGTGGGCGCGGAGACCCGCTACGTCGCCGACGCCGCCGTGGTCCTGGCGGTCTGTCTGGGCCTGGCGCTGCTGCCGGTCAAGGGGGAGGACGGCGCCTACCGCCGCGCGCTGCCCGCCCGGGCCCCGCTCGTCCTGGTCGCCGGGCTGACCACCGGGGCCTACCTGGTGCTGTCGGTGATCTCGACCGTGACCTACCGGGAGACCCTCAGCGGCGAGCGCGTCCGGGCCTACCTGGACACCGCCGCCGCGCAGCTCGCCGCCGCGCCGGACAACGTCGTGATCTACCCGACCCCGCTCCCCGGGGACATCGTGCTGTCGTGGAACGGCGACCGGCGGCTCAGCAGCCGGCTGCTCGCCCCGCTGGCCCGTCCCGCCGTACGGGTGAGGATGGCCCATCCCGAGCCGACCGAGGACGCCCGGGTCTTCAACCGGGACGGCAAGCTGGTCCGGATGAAGGTCTTCGGCTTCTTCGCCGCCCGGACCGAGGACCAGCTCTGCCTGCCGGTGGCGAACGGGGCCGCCGCCTTCCCGGACGCGCTCTCCTTCGGCGGGCCGGCCACCGCGGGCGCCCTGGCCTACTCGGCCGACCGGCCGGTCTCGGTGACCGTGGAGGTCGGGCAGGAGCGCATCGTGCTCAACCTGCGGAAGACGCCCGGCGGGTTGATCCACTTTCCGGTGACGGCCGTGAGCCGGGGGATGCGGATCGTGATGGACGACCCGACGGCCCCGGTCTGCCTGGCCGCCGTGGCCCTGGGCGCGCCGGCCGCCGAGGGCGAGCCGTCCTCCTAGCCCCGCCGTACGGCGGCCGCGCGGTCCGGGCCGCAGCCCGGTCAGTCCCGGCCGAGCCAGAGGTCGGGGCCGAACACCTCGTAGTGGATGTCCGAGGCGGGCACCCCGCGCCGGAGCAGCTGGGAGCGGACGGCGCGCATGAACGGCAGCGGCCCGCAGAGGCAGGCGACCAACCCGTCGGGCAGGTCGATCCCGGCCAGGTCGACGTGGCCGACGTTCGGCGCCGGCCGGCAGGAGCAGTCGCCCGCCTCCTCGTACCACCGGTGCAGGGTGGCGCCGGGCAGGGTGGCGACCAGCCGCGCGAGCTCGTCCCGGTGGGCGTGGTCGGCCGGGGTGCGGTCGGCGTGGACGACGGTGACCCGGCGGGTGGAGCCGGTGGCCGCCAGATGATCGACCATCGACAGGACGGGGGTGGCGCCGATCCCGGCCGAGGCGAGGAGCAGCGGGGCGTCGCCCTCGGGCAGGGTCAGGTCGCCGAACGGCGCGGAGACCGTCAGCACGTCCCCGGCCCGGACGTTCGCGTGCAGCCAGCCGGACACCTCCCCGTCCGGGGTGTCGTCGCCGCGCACCCACTTGACGGTGATCCGCCAGTCGTCCCGCTCCGGGGCGCACGACAGGCTGTACTGCCGGATCTGCCGCGCGCCGTCGGGCAGGGTGACCGCGACGCTGACGTACTGGCCGGGCTTGAAGGACAGCGGGGTGTGGGGCCGCAGGGTGAAGGAGACCGCGTCCGCGGTCTGCGGCCGCCGCTCGGTCACCGTCGCCTGCAGCCAGCCCTCGCCCGGGTCGCGCCGGAGTCCGGCCTCCAGCGCGATCAGCGCGTCCGCCATCAGCCAGTAGACCTCCTCCCAGGCTTCGGCCACCTCGGGGGTGACGGCGTCGCCGAGCACCTCGGCGATGGCGGCGAAGAGGTATTTGTGCACCACCTCGTACTGCTCGGGGGTGACGCCGAGCGAGGCGTGCTTGTTGGCGATCCTGGCGAGCATCGCCTCCGGCCGGTCGCCGGGGCGCTCCACCAGTGCGGAGGCGAAGGCGGCGATCGATCCGGCGAGGGCGCCGCGCTGCTCGCCGTTGGCCTGGTTGCCCCGGTTGAACAGGTTCCGCAGCAGCTCGGGGTGGTCGGTGAACATCGACTCGTAGAAGCGCGCGGTGATGTTCTCGATGGCGCCGCCGATCACCGGCAGGGTGGCGCGGACGGTCGCGGCCGATTCCGGGGAGAGCACAAATCCTCCAAATTGGTAGATGATCTTCATATTAAAGGCCGTGTGTCAGGGGTCGCCGGTGTGCCGGCGATCACCTGAGGCTGAGGCCGAGCAGCACCGGTCCGGTCGGCGGGGTGACCAGGTCCTTCACGGTGAGCGGGTCCAGTGCGGCGTAGAAGGCCTGCTGGGCGCCGCGCAGCGCGCCGCGCAGGCGGCAGGCCGCCCGCAGCGGGCAGGGGGTGTCCCCCTCGCAGGTGACGACCTCCTCCTCGCCCTCCAGTTCGCGGACCAGCCAGCCCAGGGAGGCCGACCGGCCGAAGGCGGTCAGCCCCAGTCCGCCGCCGCGCCCCCGGCGGGCCTCCACCACCCCGAGGTGCTGGAGCCGGGCGATGGCCTTGGCGGTGTGGGTGTAGGGGATCTCCATCGCCTCCGCCACCTGCCTGGTGGTGAGCGTCGCCCCCGGCTTGGTGACCGCCAGACGCATGGTGACGCGTAAGGCCAGGTCTGTGAACTTTGTCAGCCGCACGGTAAAACGATATCAAATTGGATTATTAGATACTAATTAAGGATCCGTGGTGCTATGGCCGGGTCGATGGCAGCCGGCCGGGTCAGGAGACGACGCGGTTCAGGCGGCGGGCGGGCCGCTCCACCAGCCGGTGGGTCAGGGTGGCCAGCACGAGCGTCACGACGGTGACGGCCACCAGGTTGCCCAGGAAGCCGCCGGAGAACGGCTGCTGCTCGGTGAACCCGTACCAGAGGTAGATCACCACGAACTGCCAGAGGAAGACGCCGTAGGAGACGCGGCCGAGGAAACCCATCACCCGGTTGGCGAGCAGGAGCCTGACCGGCGAGTCGCCCGGCGGTGGCAGCGTGGCCGGGACGAGCAGGCAGAACGCCACGACCGTGTAGAGGGCCAGCTCGAACATCCCCGACCAGACACCGTCGATGCCGAGGAAGCGGGTCCCGGTGACCGGGGAGGCCGCGAGCGCGTACGCCATGGCCGCGACCAGCCACCACGAACCGGGGGAGGCGGCCGCCGCCCTCCTGAACCGCCGCGCCGGGGAGCTCTCGTCCGGGTCGGCCTCCACCCAGACCAGCACCACGGCCAGGGCCATCCCGGCGGCGAAGAAGATCATCGACCTGGGCGGCCAGACGTTCAGGTAGGGCCGGTACTGCGGGTAGTAGCTCAGCAGCGTCCAGACGAAGGACAGCGCCGCCAGCGCGCCCAGGCCGACGAGCAGCCGTCCGGCCCGGGCGCGCACGTCCTCGCCGCCGCGCCGGGCGAAGGCCGCCAGGCCCGCCGCGATCAGGGGGAGCGCGACGTAGAAGGCCACCTCGACCGAGAGGCTCCACATCTGGGCCAGGCCCTTCGGTCCCAGGGCGAACCACCAGGGGTCGGTGACGTAGTTCTGGTTCAGGGTGAGGAGCTGGAACCAGGTCCAGCCGTCGGACAGGTGGTCGCGCGACCAGATGAGCATGGCCGTGACGGTCACCAGCCAGTAGGCGGGCAGGATGCGCACGGCCCGCTTCCACAGGTACGCCCGGGTGCGGACGGGGGCGCCGCCGAGCAGCAGCGACGCCGCGAAGGGGCGGTAGAGCAGCAGCCCGGAGAGGGCGAAGAAGATCGGCACGGCCACGTCGCCGCGGGCGAGCAGTGCGCCGCCGAAACCCTCGTCCAGCGCGGCCGCGGACTCGGTCGCCACGTGGAAGACGAGCACCGCGAGTGAGGCGACGGCGCGCACGCCGTCGAGGGCGTCCAGGTGGCCGCCGGTGCGGGGAAGGCCCCCCGGGGAGCCGTCCCGGCGCGCGGGGAGCTCGTCCCGGCGTCCGGGAGAGCCGTCCGGGCACTCGGGGAGCCCGTCCTGGTGCCCGGGAGGGCCGTCCTGGCACTCGGGGAGCTCCCGCCGGGAGAGGGACCCGAATGTAGAACCTGTTTCGGTCACTTTTCCGCATCCCTCGTGACGCCGGTCACTCTCGCCACCTAACATACTGGCCAGTAGCTTTGTTAATCCACAAATCTCCCCCTAAACCCCCCAAGCTGTGATCCCCCCAGGAGGGTAGATGCGCCGGATCGTCGGAGTAATCCTTATAGCCGTCGGGGCGTTCCTCATCGTGCTGGCACCGCTCGTGCGCTTCCAGATCGGTGGCAGCCTGATCGCGGCTCCGGCCGCGCAGTACGGGGTGAGCAAGCTGGAGGCCCAGGGGGCCCAATACTTCTACCCCAAGGCTCTCAAGGTGATGACCGGTGACCTCGGCATCACCGTGACCACCCGCGGAGACGTCTCCCAGTCCCAGGGCGACCGGGTCGTCTGGGACGAGTTCACCGCGGTCAGCGACGTGACCAACGGCAATCCGGACGTCTCCTTCGGCGAGCGGCGCAGCGCCTTCAACAAATACACCGGCGAGGGCGTCGACTGCTGCGCGGTGAACATCGACAAGAAGCCCGTCAAGATGGAGGGCCAGATCTACAAGTTCCCGTTCGACGTCGAGAAGAAGACCTACAAGGTCTTCAACTCCACCGTCGGCAGGGCCTTCGACGCCAAGTTCGTCGACGAGGATACGGTCAACGGGCTGCGGGTCTACCGGTTCGAGCAGGACGTCCCGCCGACGAAGACCGAGACCCGCACCGTCCCCGCCTCGATCCTGGGAGTGACCGACACGACGGGTGACATCCAGGTGGACCGGTTCTACGACGGTAAGAACACGTACTGGATCGAGCCCACCACCGGCTCGCCGGTCAAGCAGGAGCAGCAGCGCCACGAGGTCCTCAAGACCCAGGACGGCGCCAAGAGCACCGTCGCCTTCGTGGCGACGGCGAAGATGACCCCCCAGACGGTCAACGACCTGGTGAAGAACGCCACCGAGGGCAAGAGCCAGATCACCATGATCAAGATGACGATCCCGCTCGTCCTGCTCGTGCTGGGCATCGCCCTGCTGGCCGGCGGGTTCTTCGCGCTCCGCGGCGCCGGCAGGGCCTGACAAGCCGGGGATGAACGAGGAAACGGTGGTCGCGCGGCCGCCGGCGGACCCGCCGGTGGTCGCGCGTGCTGCCCGCGGCTTCTCGCCCGCCGCTCTCGTCCGGGCCTGCCGGCCGCGCCAGTGGTTGAAGAACGTCCTGGTCTTCGCGGCCCCGGCGGCGGCCGGGGTGCTGGTGACCGGTCAGGGGCTGCTGGGCTCGCTGATCGCCTTCGCGGCGTTCTGCGTGGCCGCGAGCGGCACCTACCTGCTCAACGACGCCGCCGACGTCGAGGCCGACCGTCGGCACCCGCGCAAGCGGCACCGCCCGGTCGCGGCCGGCCTGGTCCCGGTACGGCTCGCGCGGGCCGCCGGGGTCCTGCTCGTGGCGCTGGCCCCGGCGGTCGCCGCGCTGTCCGGCGGCTGGCGGCTCCCGGCCGTGGTCGCCGGATACCTGGTGCTGACCTTCTCCTACACCTACTGGCTCAAGCACCGGGAGGTGGTGGACCTGGTGGCGGTCGCGGCCTGTCACGTGGTCCGCGCCTACGCCGGGGCGGTCGCCGTGGACGTGCCGGTGACGCGCTGGTTCCTCGTGGTGGTCTCGCTCGGCTCGCTCCAGCTCGTGGCCGGCAAGCGCGAGGCCGAGCTGCGCGCCTCCGACGGCGGCTCCACGCGGGCCATCCTGGCCGCCTACACTCCCGGATACCTGGCGGGCGTCCGTATGATGTCCTCCGGCGCCATGATCGTGACCTACTGCCTGTGGGCGCTCAGCGACCACCCGGGGCCGTTCCACGGGATCAGCATCGTCCCCTTCGTGCTCATGGTCCTACGGCACAACCTGCTGGTGGACCGGGGAGCGGGGGAGGAGCCCGAGGAGCTCGCCCTGCGCGACCGGCACATCCAGGCGTTCGTCGCACTCCTGCTCGTCTCGCTCGCCCTCGGGATCTATCTGCCATGACCTTCCTGACCGGCTGGGGCCGTACCGCACCGACCCCCGCGCGCCTGGCCCGCCCCCGTTCCGCGAGGGAGGTCGCCGAGCTGGTACGGCGGGCCCCCGGCCGGGGCGTCGCCGCCCGGGGACTCGGCCGCTCCTACGGCGACGCGGCGCAGAACGCCGGGGGGCTGGTCCTCGACTGCACCGCGCTGACCTCGTGGTCCATCGACGAGACCACCGGCCTGGTCACCGCGGCCGCCGGGCTGAGCCTGCACGACCTGATGACCGCCCTGGTGCCCCGGGGCTGGTTCGTCCCGGTCACGCCGGGCACCCGGCACGTGACGGTCGGCGGGGCCGTGGCGGCCGACGTGCACGGCAAGAACCACCACGCCGACTCCTCCTTCGGCGCCCACCTGCGCTCCCTCACCCTGGTCACGGCCGACGGCGCCGGCCGTACCCTCACGCCGGACGACGACCTGTTCTGGGCCACGGTCGGTGGGATGGGGCTCACCGGCGTGATCACCGAGGCGGTCTTCCGGTGCGTCCCGATCGAGACCTCGCGCATGCGGGTGGACGTCGAGCGCACCCGCGACCTGGACCACACGCTGGAGACGATGACCGCCACCGACGACCGCTACCGCTACACGGTCGCCTGGATCGACCTGCTGGCCTCCGGCGGCCGGATGGGCCGCAGCGTGCTCACCCGGGGCGACCACGCGGGCCGCGAGGAGCTGCCGCGCGGCGCCGACCCGCTGGCGTTCGCGCCCGCCGCCCGGCTGAAGGCGCCGCCCTGGGCGCCCGGCGGCCTGCTCAACCCGGTGACCGTGCGGGCGTTCAACGAGGCCTGGTACCGCAGGGCGCGTCCCGCGACCGGCCTCCTGCAGGGGCTCGCGCCGTTCTTCCACCCGCTGGACTCGGTGGACGGCTGGAACCGGGTCTACGGCCCGCGCGGCTTCGTCCAGTACCAGTTCGTGGTGCCGGCCGGTGCGGAGGCGACGCTGCGGCGGATCGTCTCCCGGCTGTCGGCCGAGGGCGTGGTCTCCTTCCTCACCGTGCTCAAGCGGTTCGGCCCCGGCACGCCGGGGATGCTGTCGTTCCCGATCCCCGGCTGGACGCTCGCCCTGGACATCCCGGCGGGCCGCGCCGGGCTGGCCGCGCTGCTGAGGGAGTTCGACGGCTGGGTCGCCGAGGCGGGTGGGCGCGTCTACCTGGCCAAGGACTCGCGGATGTCGGCCGAGACGGCGGCCGCGATGTATCCGCGGCTGGGGGAGTGGCGTAAGGTCCGCGAGGGGGCCGACCCCGGCGGGGTGTTCCGCTCCGACCTGGCGAGGAGGCTCCTGCTGTGAGGCCGGCTGTGCGGTGCGGGCCTGTGGAGCTCGCTGGGAGGCTTGCCCGATGAGGAACGCCCTGGGCGCGGTGGACACGGTGCTGCTGCTGGGCGGGCGCAGTGAGATCGGGCTGGCGATCGTCGAGCGGCTGGTCCGCGACGGCGCCCGCCGGGTCGTGCTCGCCGCCCGTGACGCCGGTGACACGCCCCCGGTGATCGGCGCCGCCGAGGTGCACCTGCTGGACTTCGACGCCTCCCGCCCCGAGACGCACGGTGAGGTGATCGAGGCCGCCGCGGAACTGGTCGGCGACCTCGACGTGGTGATCCCCGCCTTCGGGGTGCTGGGCAGCCAGGCGGCCTACGACGCCGATCCGGTGGCCGCCGCCAGGGCCGTCGCCGTCAACTACGGCGGGCACGTGTCCGCCGGGCTCTTCGCCGCCCGCCGGTTGCGCGAGCAGGGCCACGGCACGCTGGTGGTCCTCTCCTCGGTGGCCGGGGTGCGGGTGCGCCGGGCCAACTTCGTGTACGGCTCGGCCAAGGCGGGCCTGGACGGCTTCGCGCAGGGGCTGGGCGACGCGCTGCACGGTTCGGGCGCCCGGGTGATGGTGGTCCGGCCCGGCTTCGTGATCGGCAGGATGACCGAGGGCATGTCCCCGGCGCCGATGTCCTCCACGCCGGGCCAGGTCGCCGACGCGGTGATCGACGGGCTGCGCTCGGGTGCCGAGGTCGTGTGGGTGCCCGGCAGGCTGCGGGCGGTCTTCGCGGTGATGCGCGTGCTGCCCCGCGCGATCTGGCGCAGGATGCCCCGCTGAAACATGTTCTCGACGAGGCTCCCCGGTGGTGCCGACGGCCTCTCCGGCGGTACCGACGGAAGGTTCTAGACTAGAACGCGTTGCAGTTAGCTGGGTGTGACCGTACCGTGGGCGCATGCGGACACGTGTCACGGACATGCTCGGCATCGAGCTTCCGATCTTCGCGTTCAGCCACTGCCGGGACGTCGTCGCCGCGGTCAGCCGCGCCGGCGGGATGGGCGTGCTCGGCGCCCTCTACTTCACCCCGGAAGAGCTCGAGACGGAGCTCAAGTGGATCGACGACCACGTCGACGGCAGGCCGTACGGCGTCGACGTGGTCATGCCCGCCTCCTACGCGGGGGCCGAGCTGGGCGCCGACTCCTCCGAGGACCTGGTGGAACGGCTCCAGGGGATGATCCCCCACGGCCACCGCGCGTTCGTCGACGGCCTGCTGGCCGCGCACGGCGTCGCGGAGCTGTCCGGCTCCGACGCCGGCAAGGTCCTGCTCGGCTGGACCGACGCCACCGCCCGGCCGCAGGTCGAGGTGGCGCTGAGGCACCCGATCGCGCTGCTGGCCAACGCCCTCGGCCCGCCGCCCGCCGACGTGGTCGAGCAGGCGCATGCCGAAGGGGTGAAGGTGGCGGCGCTGGCCTCCACCCCCCGCCACGCGGTCAAACAGGTCGAGGTCGGCGTGGACATCGTCGTCGCCCAGGGCACCGAGGCGGGTGGGCACACCGGTGAGATCTCCACGATGGTGCTCATCCCGCAGGTCGTGGACGCCGTGGACGTGCCGGTGCTGGCCGCCGGAGGCATCGGCGACGGGCGCCAGATGGCGGCGGGCATGGCGCTCGGCGCCGAGGGCGTGTGGACCGGGTCCATCTGGCTGACCGTCGAGGAGGCCGACACCCCCGAGATGGCCAGGCGGCGCATCCTGGAGGCCACCTCCCGCGACACCGTGCGCTCCCGGTCGTGGACGGGCAAGCCCGCCCGGCTGCTGAAGAACGAGTGGACCGACGCCTGGGAGTCCGCCGAGTCGCCGGGCACCCTGCCGATGCCGCTGCAGTTCATGCTGGTCTCCGACGCCCTGCGCCGGATCGGCCGCTCCGACGCCGCCGAGCTGGCCACCTTCCCCGCCGGTCAGATCATCGGGACCATGAACCAGGTGAGGTCGGCCAAGGACGTGGTCTTCACGATGGTCGAGGAGTACATCGAGGCCACCGAGCGCCTGGGCCGCCTGACCGAGGGATAGGAGTTCCGAGGGAGCGGTGCCGTTACATACCTGCCAGGAGGCGGCGCAGGCCCCAGCGGAACTGGTCGGTCGAGATGTAGGCGGCGATGGCGTCGGCCGCGGCGTGGGTGCGGGGGAAGACGTCGGGATCGACGGCGAGGGTGGCCCGGCGCGCGGCGATCCGCTCGGCCTCGGAGGGGAGGGCGCCCCGCGCCTCCGCCCCCTTGCCGTCCTTGCCTCCCGCGCCCACCAGCTCGGCCGCCTCCAGGGCGATGGAGCCCAGCACGTAGACCATCACGGCGTAGCAGGCGCGCGGGTCCGGCAGCACGCCGAGCATGCTCTCACCGACCCGCAGCGCGACCGGCCCGCTGTAGGCGGCGCCGAGGATCGCGGGCACCGCCGCCGGGTGGCACAGCAGCACTTCGCGCAACGCCAGTGCGAAGTCTTCGATCCGCTGGTGCGGCGGCCTGGCGCGGTCCTCCAGCACACCCAGGTCGGCCTCGGCGAGCAGCCGGTCGGTCAGCGCGTTCATGATGGCGGCCCGGTCGGGGAAGTAGGTGTAGAGCGCGCCGGGAGTCAGGCCCACCCGCGCGGCCAGCGCCCGCATGGTCAGCCCTCCGCCGTCGACCAGCTCCAGGGCCGCGTCCAGGACGGCTCGCGGATCGACCGAGCGCTGAGGTCCTCTCTTCACGGGGAAACTCTAGTCTTCCCAAGAAACTCTGAACGGTGTTTAATATTAAACACCGTTCAGAGTTAAGGAGTCCCATGAGATCGATCCTCGCCCTGGGCGTGATCGCGGCCAACGCGGCCTTCATCGGCCTGGGCGCCGTCTTCGGCTATCCGGACGTGCTCGCCGAGCCGCCCGCGACGGTCCTGGCCAGGTTCGCCGCCGACCAGACAGCCGTCTCCGCCTGGTTCCTGCTGCTGGCGCTCGGCGCCGGCTCGCTGATCCCGGTCGCGGTGCTGCTCGGCCGCCGCCTGCCGGACCGGCCGGTCGCCGCGCTGGCGACGCAGGCCGGGGTGCTGGCCGGGCTGGTCCAGATCATCGGCCTGATCCGCTGGCCGTTCGCGGTGCCCGCACTGGCCCACGCGAGCGATCGGGCGACGGCCGAGACCGTCTTCGCCGTCCTGCACGGCTATCTCGGCACCGGGGTCGGCGAAACTCTCGGCTACCTGTTCACCGCCGCCTGGACCCTCCTGCTCCTGGCGGCCCTGCCCGCGCCGCTGCGCTGGTTCAGGGCGCTGGGCGCCGGCGCGGCGCTGGCCATCCTGGCCGGGCTGCTGGTGCCGCTCAAGCTGCCCGGCGCGGATCTGGTCAACTTCGCCGGATACGTGGCCTGGAGTGTCTGGGCGCTCTGCCTGGCTGCCCTCGCCGACCGGCTGCTCCTGCCGGGAACGGCTCAGGCTCCGGCCCCGGCCGTGAGCGCTTGACGGCCGGCGGAGACTGTTGCAACGGCAGGACCCGCAGCACCGAAGCCCGCTCGCGGTCCAGTCGCAGGTCGGTGTGCCCTGGACGCCGAGCAGGGTTTGGTGCGGTGACCGGGAACTCTTCCGCCAGGGCGCGCCGTTCAGGGGCGCCGGGCGCGCCCGCGTCGGCACCCGCCATGCCGGTGCCCGAGAAACCCCCCGACCTGGTGAAGGTGTGTGGTCACCGCACCAGGGGGGCGGATTGTCGGTTTTATCGCTTAATGGGAAGATTGATGGGCGATGCCTACGGATATAGCTGTCATTCTTAGCGATCAGCCGGGTGAGCTGGCCCGCTTGGGGGAGGTCACCGGCGAGTCCGGCGTGAACATCAAGGGCCTCGCGGCCTTCACCGGGGAGGGCAAGGGCATCGTCCATGTGCTCGTCGATGACGCGGTCGCCGACAGGTGCCGGGAGGTGCTCGAAGGCGCCGGGATGGGGATCGCGGACGAGCGACCGGTGCTGGTGGTGGACCTTGAGGATCGGCCCGGGACGCTCGGCGAGCTGACCAGGCAGCTCGCCGACGCGAACGTCAACATCGACCTCGCCTACACCACCTTCGGGGGCGTGAGGATCGTGATAGCCACCGACGATCTGGAGAACGCGCGCTCGGCGCTCGAATGGTCCGCGGTCATGCGTCAGGAGACGGACACCCCCAGCATCTGGGACCAGCCCGCCTGACGGACGACCGCGTCGCGTCACGGCCCGCTGACGGACGCCCCCGGCACGGTCGGGTGAGATCGGACGAGGTCGATCCAGCGGTCGGCCACGCCACCCCAGAGCGTCCGGAGGGACGGTTCGGCGGCCTCGACCCGGTCGAGCATCGCGGCCACGTCCACTCCCAGCCGCGCGAGCCTGCCCGACTCGTCCTTCGCCCACGCCCGGGCGGAATCGAGCAGCACCTCGGGGTGGAACTGCACGCCCCACGCCGCCGGCCCCAGCCGGAACGCCTGGAAGGGGAAGTCCTCGTCCCACAGGAGGGGCACGGCTCCCGGGGGCAGCGACGTGATCTCGTCCCAGTGCCACTGGACGGCCTGCGCGTCCACGGGGAGAGCGGCGAAGAGCGGGTCGTCGGCGGCGGCCGGATGGGCGTGCAGGCCGTACAGCCCGACCTGGGGACGCGCGGCGACCGCGACCTCGCCGCCACAGGCGGCGGCGAGCAACTGGCCGCCGAGGCAGACCCCGAGGGTGGGCACCTCGTCGCGTACGGCTCCGCGCAGCAGCTCGCCGGCGTGCGGCAGCCAGGGGGCGAGGTCGACGTCGTAGGTGCCCGGGGTGCCGCCGAGCACGAGCAGCCCCTCGTATCCGTCGAGGGACGGGGGCAGGCTGTCGCCCCGGAAGGGGGACCGGAGGTCCAGCGTGACGCCGGCCGCCGCGATGCGCTCGCCGATCAGGCCGGGTCCGGTGCCGTCCTCATGCTGGATCGCGAGAATCACAGACGGCCTGCCGCGATGATCGACTTCAGGAACATTCGGGTGCGCTCCTCTACGGGTTCGGTGAAGATCTGCTCGGGTGGGCCCTGCTCCAGGAGGCTGCCCTGGTGGAGGAAGCAGACCCGGTCGGCCACCTCCCGGGCGAAGCTCATCTCGTGGGTGGCGAGCAGCATGGTCATGCCCTCGGCGGCGAGCTGCCGGACGATGCCGAGCACCTCGGCGACGAGTTCGGGGTCCAGCGCGGCGGTGATCTCGTCCAGGAGGAGGACCCGGGGTTCCATGGCGAGCGTGCGCACGATGGCCACGCGCTGCTGCTGGCCGCCGGAGAGCCGGTCGGGGAAGGCGCCGGCCCGGTCCGCCAGGCCGACACGCTCCAGCAGTGCCGTCGCCCTCTTCCTGGCCTCTTCACGGGAGAGGCCGCCGAGCCGGATCGGCGCGAGCGTGACGTTGTCGAGCACGCTCATGTGCGGGAACAGGTTGTAGCTCTGGAACACCATTCCGACGTCGCGGCGGAGCAGGTTGACGTCCACCCCGGGGCCGGAGACGACCTCGCCGTCGAGCCTGACCTGGCCGCCGTCGATCGTCTCCAGGGCGTTGATGCAGCGCAGGAGCGTGGACTTGCCACTCCCCGAGGCCCCGATGAGGCAGATCACCTCGTGCTGCTCCACCGACAGGTCGATGCCGCGCAGCACCTCGTGGTCCCCGTAGCTCTTGCGCAGCCCGGTGATCTCAAGGAATGCCATCACGCCCCCCGGGCTTTGTCGCGTGCGATCAGCCGGTCGACGAGGCGCGCCTGCGGAATCGTGATCAGGATGAACAGGCCCGCGACGACCGTGACCGACGACAGGTTGAAGTGGTTCGCGGAGAAGATCTTGGCCTGGTTGAACGCGTCGATCGTGCCGATCACGTTGACCAGCGCGGTGTCCTTCTGCAGGCCGATGAAGTCGTTGAGCAGCGGCGGGATGACGCGCCTCGTCGCCTGCGGCACCACGACGTGGCGCATCGTCGCCAGGTGGGAGAAGCCGAGGGAGCGCGAGGCCGACACCTGGCTCGGGTGCACGCTCTCGATGCCCGAGCGGAAGACCTCGGCGACGTAGGCGCCGTAGACGACCGTCAGCGCGAGAACGGCGTACCAGGTCTGGCTCAGGCCGGACAGCACCGGGATCTGCGCGATCGGCAGGCCGAAGCCGATCAGGTAGATGACGATGATCGCGGGCACGGCCCGGATGACGTCGATGTAGACGACCGCCAGAGCCCGGATGGGCCGTCCCACGCGGCCGGGGGCGAGCCGGGCGAGGGCCAGGGCCAGCCCCCAGACCAGCACGAGGACCTGCGCCACGACGGCGATGAACAGGTTCGTGCCGAAGGCCCGGACGATGTCGAGGGTGCTCGTGCCGATCAGTTCGCCCTGGAAGAACGTCCGCTGCACGGCGGCGTCGTTCGCGAGCACGAAGACGAGCAGGGCGAGGGCGCACAGGACGGCGAACGCCGTACCGGCCGCGGTCCACGCGGACTCCCGCACCCGGGCGGCGAGCCCTCGCCGCTCCACGACGTCCGCCGAGGTGGCGCACCGGCCCGAACAGCGCCAGGCGTCGAGCGCCGGGCGGTAGACGAGGAGCACGGCCGCGGCGCCCAGCAGGGCGGCGGCGCCCAGCACCCAGCGCCAGACGCCGGGGCTCGCCGCCTCGAAGAGGACGGCCGCGACGGACCAGGTGGCCACGGTGGCGACCGTGGCCGCCGCGAGACCGGCGAGGGCCGCGCCGCGTCCCGGCGTCGGGACGGGCTGAGCCGTCGCCGTCATGACGCCTGCCACAGCGGAACCCGGGCGGGGTCACCGCCGAACGCCTTGGACAGATACGCCGCGGAGAGCTGGTCGAGGGTCCCGTCGGACTTCATCTGCTCGATGATCTTGTTGATGGTCTCGGCGTTCGCCGAGTCCTTCGGGTACAGGGCGCCGTAGGACTCACCGGTGCTGTACTGGCCGACGACCTCCAGCAGGCCGTTCGACTTGACGGCCGAGCCGAGCATGATGGCCACGTCCTGGAAGGCCGCGTCGAGCTGGCCGGCCTGGAGCGCGGCGCTCATCTCCGAGTCGTTGGCGAAGACCTTGGGCTGCTGCTCCGGCTTGAGGGTGCCGGCCACCCACAGCGCGCCCGCGGTGCCCTGCTTGACGCCGAGGCGGAGCTTGCGGATGTTCCCGGCGGTGACGGACGCCCCCTTCTTCACCATCACGCCGATGTTGGAGGCGAAGTACGGCGCGGAGAAGTTGACGACCTTCTTGCGCTCGTCGGTGATGGAGATCTCGGCGAGGGCCATGTCGAAGTTCTGGGTGCGGCCCGAGACGAGGGCGTCGAAGGGCGTGTTCTCGATCGCCAGCTTGGACAGGCCCGCCCGGTGGGCGATGGTGGCGGCCATGCAGTACTCGTAGCCGTCCTTGATCGCGGCGACGGTGTCGCCGTTCCACCAGCCGGGAGAGGGCAGGTCGCCCTGCACGCTCAGGGTGTCCGCGACGACGGGCTTGAGGGTGAACTCGCCGCGTTTGCCGGTGACCTTGCAGTTGCCGTACGAGCCGCCGCTCGCCTCGGTCGTGTTGGCCGAGGTGGACGGCGTGCCGCACCCGGCGATGGACAGCAGCGCCAGCAGACCTGCGGCGACGATGCGGGGACGGTTAGTGACCATTGGCGCGTCTTTCCTGGTTGGGGGCCTGGCGGAACTGTTGCAAAAGCGTTTTGGCAGAGTCAAGGAATGTTGCCAAAACGTTTTCTCATCCGTGGCACTATGCCTAGGTGACCCCTCGCATCGGCATCCGCGACGTCGCCCGGGCGACCGGGCTGTCGATCACGACGGTCTCTCACGCGCTGAGCGGCAAGGGCCGGGTCTCGGAGCGCACTCGCGACGTGGTGCGAGCGGCGGCGGAAAGGCTCGGCTACCAGCCCGACCCGATCGCGGCCGGGCTCGCCTCCGGCCGGGTCGGCGTGATCGGCATCCTGGTCGAGCACGTCAGTTCACGGCACTGGGAGCACACCTACCGGCCCTACTACGCCGCGTTCATCTCCGGGGCGACCATGCTCGCGGTCGAGCGCGACCACGCGGTGGTGGTCCTGCCCACGGCCCTGTGGGGCAAGGTCCCCCTGGACGGTGTGATCATCGTGGACCCCGCGCACGGCGATCCGATCGTGACCGAGTGCCGCCGACGGGGCAAGCCGGTGGTGACCGACGGCAAGCCCCTCGACCCGGACTGCGCGGACGTGCCCGGCATCGAGAGCGACTCCGACGAGACCCTGCACGTCCTGCTCGGCGGTCTGCGCGACGCGGGGGCCTCGCGCATCGCGCTGCTCACCGGCACCGAGCCTGACTCCTACACCCTCGACACCGAGAGGGCGTATCGATCCTGGGCGGCGGCGAACGGCAACCCTGTGATCATCGAGGCGCTCCAGCCCGGAGAGAGTCCCGCCGTGGCCGCCGAGCGGCTGCTGTCCCGCCCGGACCGTCCCGACGCGGTGCACGGGCTCAACGAGACGTACGGCGAGGCGCTGCTGGGCGCCGCCCGCAGGCTCGGCCTCTCCATTCCCGGCGACCTGCTGGTCACGATCATGTGTGAGACCGCCGAGGACAAGCACTGGGAGGTCCCGCTGAGCGTGCTCAGTCTTGAGGCGGAGCGCCGTGGGGCCGTGGCCGCCGCCGCGCTCGTCGACCTCCTGAGCGGCGAGGAGCCGGGCAGGCTCCGGGTCCCCACCCGCCTGGTGATCAGGGAGTCGACCAGTCGCTCCGGGGCCGGCGACACCGGCGGCGGGACGTGAGCGCCGCCGGCGTCGCGCTCCGGCGACCGGCTCAGCCGAGCTTCCACTCCTGGTTGGCCGCCCCGCCCCAGCAGGTCCACTGGATCACGTCGGCCCCGTCCCGGGTGCTGCCGCCGTAGACGTCCAGGCACTTGCCGCTGTGGCGGGCGACGACGGTGAAGTAGCCGTTGTCCTTCTGGACGAGCTCCCACTGCTGGTTGGCCCCGTTCCCGCAGGTCCACTGGATGACATCGGCCCCGTCCTGGGTGCCGCTGCCGTAGACGTCCAGGCACTTGCCGCTGTGCCCGGCCCGGATGGTGTAGTAGCCGCTGTCGGTCGCCACCAGGCGCCACTCCTGGTTGGCGCCTCCGTGGCAGCTCCAGTGGATGACGTCGGCCCCGTCCTGGGTGCCGCTGCCGTAGACGTCCAGGCACTTGCCGCTGTGCCGGGCGACCAGGGTCGCGGTGAACCTGGTCTCGGGCTCCTGCGGCCCGTCGGCGGCGGACGCCGCCGGCAGGCCGGCGAGTGGGGCGGCGAGCAGACAGGCGGCGAGGGCAATGGCCTGACCAGCGCGGACGAGTGTCATCGGGCCTCCTGAGGCGCGTCGAAGATCAACTCGTTCTTCGTAGCACGAGTCACCCGCCGTATCGGTGAATCACGCTCCGTAAGTGAGGCCGTGTCGTGGCCCGCCGGGCCGCGCCCGCCGTGTCGGCCGCGCTCATCTGCCGTGGTAGACGGCCGGGCGCTTCTCCCGGAAGGCTCGGGAGCCCTCCTTGGCGTCCTCGGAGCCGATCACCGGCCAGCCGATGCCGTCGGAGACCTTCAGGGCCTCGGCCTCGGGCAGGCCGAGGGTCTCGCGGTAGGTGCGCAGGATGGCCTGGACGGCGAGCGGCCCGCACTCGCTGATCTGGCCGGCGATCTCCAGGGCGGTGGCCAGGGCCTGGCCGTCCGGGACGACCCGGTTGACCAGGCCCATGCTCAGCGCCTCCCGGGCGGTGACGGACCGGCCGGTCAGGAGGAGGTCCATGGCGAAGGCGTAGGGGATCTGGCGCGGGAGCCGCACCGCGGAGCCGCCCATCGGGAACAGCGCGCGGCGGGCCTCGAACAGGCCGAGAGTGGCGGACTCGGCGACCACCCGCAGGTCGGTGCCGACGAGCAGCTCGGTCCCCCCGGCCACGGCGTAGCCCTCGACCGCGCAGACGATCGGCTTGGCCGGCAGCGCGGCGCAGTCGCGCAGCAGGCCCTTCCAGTGGAAGTCGGGGATCTCCGAGGCCCGCTGCCGGACCCGGGGGTCGCTCGACGGGGTGCCCATGGCCTTCAGGTCGGCGCCCGCGCAGAAGGTCCCGTCCGCGCCGGTCAGCACGGCGACGCGGACCTCCGGCTCGTCCGACACGTAGGCCCACGCGTCGGCCAGGCCGACCAGCATGTCCGAGGAGAGCGCGTTCTTCGCCTCGGGCCGGTCCAGGGTCACGACGACGACGTGGCCGGCGCGCTCGACGCGGCAGTGCGGGGTGCTGATCGGCAGAAGTTCCACGGGGTCGGCCTCCGTTGTGTTAACAAGCGCTTGTTAGGTGATCCTAGATCCGGTGCGCCCGCTCCGCCAGGCCGCCCCTCCCGCGGTGACCGGCGCCCGCTCCGCCAGGCTGCCCCTCCTGCGGCGACCGGCACCGGCCGCGGCCTTGTCCGTCCGCCCCCGCTGACTCAAGGTGTTCGGTAGGAGGCCCAAAGTGTCCGGCGGTGCGGAGGGGTGGGGGTGCGCTCGGGCTCATGGTCTAGATCAAGCGCTTGCTCGGTATGTCTCGGGCGGGTTAGTCTGCCCCTGCGTATAAGAACAGATTCTTGTTCCATCCTCCCCGCGCCGCCAGAGTTTTTCGCAATATCGAGAACGTGATTCACTTCGGCGGTCCGGGCCTTTCGGCGAGAGAGGATTTCCGATGGGCACGCTCGGTTTCTGGAGACTGGCGCAGGCGGATCCGGACTGGATCGCCGCCGTGGATCCGGACGGCACCGAACATCGCGCCGGTGACCTGCTCGCCCGTGCCAACCGCCTCGTGCACGGCCTCCGGGAGCTGGGGCTCAAGCCCGGCGACGGCCTGTGCGGCCTGGTCCCGAACGGCGCCGACGGGCTGGTGCTCTATCTGGCCGCGCTGCAGGCCGGGTGGTACTACACGCCCGTCAACTGGCACCTCACCGGCCCCGAGATCGGCTACATCGTCGCCGACAGCGAGGCACAGGCGTTCTTCGTCGACGAGCGCTACGCGGAGGAGGGTCTGCGCGGCGTCGCGGAGTCGGGCATCGACCGCGCCCGCGTTTTCGCGTTCGGGCAGGTGGAGGGGGTCCGGCCCGCCTCGGACCTGACCGACGGCCGGTCCGCCGCCGCCCCCGCCGGCCGTACGGCGGGCGCCACCATGCACTACACCTCGGGGACCACCGGCCAGCCCAAGGGCGTGCGCCGGCCGCTCAGCGGCCTGGACCCCGACGACGCGGCCGAGATGATGACGTTCCTGCTCAGCATGTTCGGCATCACCCCGGGCAAGGAGAACGCCCACCTGGTCACCTCGCCGAACTACCACACCGCGGTCACCCAGTTCGGCGGTACGGCCCTGCACATGGGCCACACGCTCGTCTACATGGACCGGTGGGACGCCGAGGAGACGCTCCGGCTCTGCGAGCGGTACCGCGTCAGCAACTCGCACATGGTCCCCACCCACTTCAAACGCCTGCTCACGCTCCCCGAGGAGGTCAGGAGCAGATACGACCTGTCGTCACTCCGGTGGATGATCCACGCCGCGGCGCCCTGCCCGGTCCCGGTCAAGTGGGCGATGTTCGAGTGGTGGGGCGACTGCATCTACGAGTACTACGCCGCGACCGAGGGCGGCGGCACGATCGCCACCCCCGAGGGCTGGAAGAAGCACCCGGGCACCGTCGGCACCGCCTGGCCGATCAGCGAGCTGCTCATCGTGGACGAGAACCTGGAGCCGGTCCCGACGGGGACCCCGGGCACGATCTACATGAAGATGATGGGCGTCCGCTTCGAGTACAAGGGCGACCAGGCCAAGACCGAGGCCGGCCGGCTGAAGGACCACTTCACCGTCGGCGACATCGGCTACCTCGACGAGGAGGGGTTCCTCTTCCTCTGCGACCGCAAGGCCGACATGATCATCTCGGGTGGGGCCAACATCTACCCGGCCGAGATCGAGAACGAGCTGATGGTCCACCCGAAGGTCGCCGACGTGGCGGTGTTCGGCATCCCCGACGAGGAGTGGGGCGAGCAGATCAAGGCGGTGGTCGAGCCCGCGCCCGGCGCCGCCCCCTCGCCTGAGCTGGCCGCCGAGATCCTCGGATCGCTCAAGGGCCGCCTGTCGAAGATGAAGTGGCCGAAATCCATCGACTTCATCGAGGAGATGCCCCGCGAGCCCAACGGCAAGCTCCTCAAACGCAAGCTGCGCGACCCGTACTGGGAGGGGCGAGACCGTGCGATCTGAGCGATCCGCCGGGCCGGAAGCTTCCGCGCCCGGCGGAGTCCGGCGCCCGGCGGAGGGGCCCGGTGGCGACCGGCGCCCGGCGGAGAGGGCCGGTGGCGATCGGCGCCCGGCGCGGACGTCCGGCGACCACGCCCGGCGCCCGGCGGAGGGAGAACGCGCCCGGCGCCCGGAGGAAGAAGGGGAGCGCCGATGAGCCTGGAGGCACGGCACATACTGGAGTTCCCCGGCGGCTACACCCGCACGACGGGGCCGGTGATCGGGCGCTTCCTCACCGAGCTGCGGGACGGGCGCATCGTCGGGGTCCGCACGGCGGACGGCCGGACGCTGGTGCCCCCGCTGGAGTACGACCCCGAGACCGGTGACGCCGTCACCGGCGACTACGTCGAGGTCGGCCCGGCCGGGACGGTGGAGAGCTGGGCGTGGGTGCACAGCCCGCGCGCGGGTCACCCGCTGGACCGTCCCTTCGCCTGGGCCCTGATCCGGCTGGACGGGGCCGACACCTCGCTCGTCCACGCGGTGGACGCCGGCGACGTCAAGGCACTCCGCCCCGGCCTGCGGGTCCGGCCCCGCTGGCGGGCCGGGCGCACCGGGCACATCACCGACATCGAGAGCTTCGTCCCCGAGGTCACCAAGATCGTGTCACCGGTCCGGACCGAGTACGTGATGCGGCCGGGCCTGGCGCTCGCCCGCTTCCTGGAGGGGGTCGCCGGAGGCGTCTTCGTCGGCTGCCGGTGCGGCTCCTGCCACAAGGTCTACGTGCCCTACCGGCTCTCCTGCCCCGAGTGCGGCATCGCGATCACCGAGGAGGTCGAGGTGCCGGACACCGGCACGATCACCACCTTCGCGATCAACAACCTGCCCGACCCGCGCGCCCCCGAGGTGCCGTTCGTCTCGGCCTACGTCCTGCTCGACGGCTCGGACGTCCCGATGATCGCCCTGGTCGGCGGGGTCCCCGCGCACGAGGTGCGGCAGGGCATGCGGGTGCGGGCCGTATGGGTCCCCGAGGAGGAGCGGACGCAGTCCATGGCCAACATCAAGTGGTTCGCCCCCACCGGCGAGCCGGACGCGGAGCTGTAGATGCGTGAGGTAGCGGTCGTCGCGTTCGCGCAGACCCGGCACAGCGCGACCGACGAGGGACAGAGCGAGCCCGAGCTGATCCTCCCCTCGCTGGAGGAGGTCCGGCGGAAGACGGGGCTGCGGAAGTACGGCTTCACCTGCTCGGGGTCATGCGACTATCTGGCGGGCGCGCCGTTCTCCTTCGTCTCCGCGCTCGACGCGCTCGGCGCCTGGCCGCCGATCTCCGAGAGCCACGTGGAGATGGACGCCGCCTGGGCGCTGTACGAGGCGTGGGTCAGGCTCCAGCACGGCGACGTCGACTCGGCGCTGGTCTACGGCTTCGGCAAGTCCTCCCAGGGCGACCTGCGGGAGATCATGACGCTCCAGCTCGACCCCTACTACCTGGCCCCGCTCGGCCTCGACCAGGTCTCCTACGCCGCGCTCCAGGCTTCGGCCGTCAAGGCCGACCGCGCCCGGCTGGACGAGATCGTACGGCGCAGCCGCGCCGACGGCCGGGCCAACCCCCACGCCCTCGACCTGCCCGACCCCGCGGGCGAGGACTTCGAGGTGGAGCCGCTGCGGCCGTACGACATCGCCCCGGTCACCGACGGCGCCGCCGCGGTGGTGCTCGCCGCCGGGGACCTGGCCAGAGAGCTGTGCGAGAACCCGGCCTGGATAACCGGCATCGCCCACCGCATAGAACCGCATTACCTGGGCATGAGAGATCTCGCCCGGTCGGCCTCCGCCGCCGAAGCCGCACGAGCGGCGGGGGTCGGCAAGGGTCACGTCGACGTGGCCGAGATCCACACCCAGTTCAGCCATGAGGAGCTCATCCTCCGCCAGGCGCTGGAGCTCGGTGAGGACACGCTCGTCAATCCCAGTGGCGGACCCCTGGCGGCGAACCCGGTCATGGCCACCGGGCTCATCCGGATCGGCGAGGCCGCCCAGCGCATCCTCGACGGCGGCGCGGCCCGCACCGTCGGGCACGCCGCCGGCGGTCCCTGCCTGCAGCACAACCTCGTCACCGTGATGGAGGCCTGACCATGGGTAACCGCTGCGCGGTGATCGGGATCGGCCAGACCCACTACACGACCAAGCGGCGGGACGTCTCCATCGCCGGGCTGGTCCGCGAGGCGGCGCTGCGCGCGCTGGAGGACGCCGAGCTGACCTGGAAGGACATCGACGCCGTCGTCATCGGCAAGGCGCCCGACCTGTTCGAGGGCGTGATGATGCCGGAGGCGTACCTGGCCGACGCGCTCGGCGCCGCCGGGAAGCCGATGATGCGCGTGCACACCGCCGGTTCGGTCGGCGGCTCCACCGCGCTGGTCGGCGCCTCGCTGATCCAGGGCGGCGTGCACGGCCGGGTGCTGGTGGTGGCCTTCGAGAAGCAGTCGGAGTCCAACGCGACCTGGGCGCTGTCGACGCACCTGCCGTTCAGCGCCTCACTGGTGGTCGGCGCGGGCGGTTACTTCGCCCCCCACATCCGCGAGTACATCCGCAGGTCCGGCGCTCCGGAACACATCGGCCACCTGGTGGCGGTCAAGGACCGGCGCAACGCGCTGAAGAACCCCTACGCCCACCTGAAGATCCCCGGGATCGACCTGAGAATGGTCGAGTCGACCCCGATGCTCTGGGAGCCGATCCGCTACCTGGACACCTGCCCGTCCTCCGACGGCGCGTGCGCGATGGTCCTGTCCGCCGAGGACAAGGTCACCGGCGCCGCCCCAGCCTGGGTCCTGGGCACGGCGATGCGCTCCGAGCCGATCTTCCGCGCCGGGCGGGACACCGTGAACCCGCAGGGCGGCAAGGACTGCGCGGCCGACGTGTACCGGCAGGCCGGGATCACCGATCCGCGCCGGGAGATCGACGTGGCCGAGGTGTATGTCCCCTTCTCCTGGTACGAGCCGATGTGGCTGGAGAACCTCGGCTTCGCCGCGGAGGGGGAGGGGTGGAAGCTCACCGAGTCCGGGGCCACGGCGCTGGAGGGCGACATCCCGTGGAACGCCTCCGGCGGGGTGCTGTCGAGCAACCCGATCGGCGCGTCCGGGCTGATCCGGTTCGCCGAGGCGGCGCTCCAGGTCAGGGGGATGGCGGGGGAGCACCAGGTCGACGGGGCCAGGCGGGCCCTGGGGCACGCCTACGGCGGGGGTGCCCAGTTCTTCGCGATGTGGATGGTCGGCAGCGACAGACCCTGATCTCCCCCCAGGAGGGGCCCGATGGAGTTCAACCACGCAGATCTGTTCGAGGGGCTCGCGGACGCGATCGGGGAGCGCATCGCCGTCGTCTGCGGTGACAGCCGCCTGACCTACGCCGAACTGGACGCGGAGGCCAACCGGCTCGCCCACCACCTGGCGGGCCGGGGCGTGCGGGCCGGGCAGCACGTCGGGATCCACCTCTGCAACGGCGTCGAGTATGTCGTGGGACTGCTTGCCACGCTGAAGATCCGGGCCGTGCCGGTCAACGTGAACTACCGCTACGTCGAGGCGGAGCTGCTCTACCTCTACCAGGACTCCGACATCGTGGCGCTGCTGTTCGACGTGGAGTTCGACGACCGGGTGGCGGCCGTGGCCCCGCGGGCTCCCGAGCTCAGGCACCTGATCGCCGTGGGCGGCCCCTCCCGGATCGAGGCGGCGGTGCCGTACCGGGAGGCGCTGGCGGGCGCGCCGGCGACGCGGGGGTTCCCCGAGCGGTCGGGCGACGACCTCTACATCATCTACACCGGCGGCACGACCGGGATGCCCAAGGGCGTGATGTGGCGGACCGAGGACCTGTTCTTCGCCTTCGGTGGCGGCAACCCCTACGGGGATCCGCGT
The DNA here is from genome assembly GCF_030811595.1 of Streptosporangium brasiliense. NCBI lineage: Bacteria > Bacillati > Actinomycetota > Actinomycetes > Streptosporangiales > Streptosporangiaceae > Streptosporangium > Streptosporangium brasiliense. The sequence continues at coordinate 209,577 of NZ_JAUSRB010000002.1, read as the reverse complement.
GCCACGCCGCAGGAGGTCGTCGAGGCGGCCATGACCTCCGAGCCGATGACCATGATGGCGGCGGCCCCGCTGATGCACGGCGCGGCCCAGATGGCCACCTTCATCACCTGGTGGCTGGGCGGCACCATGGTCTACGTCCGCAAGTTCGACCCGGCCGCGGTGCTGCGGGCGATCGAGCGGGAGAAGGTCCTCACGGTCAACATCACCGGCGACGCGATGGCCCGCCCGCTGGCCGACGAGATCGCCACGGGCGCCTACGACCTGTCGACGCTGTTCGTGCTCAGCTCCACCGGCGCCATCCTGACCGGCTCCGTCCGCGACCGCCTCCAGGAGCTGCTCCCCGGCAGGATGATCATCGACAGCTTCGGCTCCAGCGAGTCCGGCTACACCGCCTCGGCGGTCCCCGGCTCCGCGCCCGAGTCGGGGCAGCGCTTCCAGTCCAACGCCACCTCCAACCTGGCCGTGCTCAACGAGATGCTGGAGCCGGTCAAACCCGGCGGGGGCGAGCTGGGCACGGTCGCCAAGAGCGGCCGGATCGCCTCCGGCTACTACAAGGACGAGGCCAAGACCAGCCGGACCTTCGTGACCGACGGGGCGGGCGTGCGCTGGCTGCTCACCGGCGACATCGCCCAGGTCGAGGAGGACGGCACCATCACGATCTTCGGCCGTGGCTCGGTCTGCATCAACACCGGCGGGGAGAAAGTCTTCCCCGAGGAGGTCGAGGCGGTGCTCAAGGGACATCCGGAGGTCTTCGACGCCGTCGTCACCGGCGTCCCCGACGAGCGCTGGGGCAGCCGGGTAGCCGCCGTGGTCGAACCCCGGCCGGGGACGGCGCCGTCGGCCGCGGAGCTGGACGCCCACTGCCGGCAGCGGCTCTCCGGCTACAAGGTGCCCCGCGTCTTCGCCTTCGTCGAGGAGATGGTCCGCTCCCCGGCGGGCAAGGCCGACTACCGCTGGGCCAGGGAGACCGCCCAGGCCGCCCAGGACGCGCGGTCCTGACCGGGACGGGACCGCACGGGCCTGACCGAGGAGTGCTTCGGTCCGGCGGCGAGGGGACCGCCACGACCCGTTGTAAACGGAGGTCATGGGCCCGTCCGTCCCGACATGTCGGCTGACCCTACATTTCCCGGGGAGCGGGGTGGTCGATCCCCATTGACCGGGAGAGACAATTGATCATTCGTCGGGACAAGCGTCGGTTGTGATTAACGTCACAGGGATGCTTTGGCGCGTTCCATGAGCCTGGGCAGCCTGGGCTCATCTTTTCTCCGTCGCGGGGCTTCTCGGTGTTCGCGCACATCAAGGGCTGAGTCATTGATCAGTGTGTCGATGATGGGACGAATAAATCGGTGAAGTTTCACCGGACGTTACATCCGATACAGGTCATTGCTTACAGTGATCATTTACTCGGGTTAACCAGATTCTTACGATCAAGGCGTTTTGCCCCACTTGACCTCTCTGATCTCGTGAGTGGAGCCCGCGTGCGCCTGTTACCCCCCGCCCCCTCCGCCCAGTCCCGGACATCCGGGCCCGAGTCCTACCGGAGCCGTAAACGGTTACGGCGACGGCGTGTGATCGCCACCGCGATCGGTGTCACCCTGCTGGCGTCGATGGCCCCGGCCGGCCCGGCGCTGGCACAGACCTCTGCCGTCGCGGCCGGGCCGGGGCTACTGTCGCAGCTGGCCTCCGGGATCGGCGGCCTGTTCGCCGAGACCCCGCGCGGGCGGATGCGTGCCGGCGCGGGTGCGGCCGCGCTGCCCGGCCGGACAGGCGCGACCGCGCCGGGTGAGCCGGAGCCGCCGGGCAAGCGGGTCAAGGAGCTGACCGGCAAGCGCTTCGCCCACGGCACGGTGTACGAACTCGAAGACGGCCGGCGGCAGGTGGAGCTGTCGACCGTGCCGCGCCACTACCGGGACGGCGACGGTAAGTGGCAGCCGATCGACACGACGATCGGCGCGACCTCCGATGACGGGTTCACGCGCGGCAACGACGCCACCGGTTTCTCCTCCCGGTTCGGCGACGCCACCGGCAAGCTCGCGAGGATCAAGGCCGGGGAACGGCAGCTGACGCTCGGCGTGGTCGGTGACTCCAAGAAGATCATCCCGGAGGTGAAGGGCTCCACCGTCACCTACCGGGGCGTGTGGGACGGCGCGGACGTGGTCTACAAGGTCACTCCCGAGGGGGTGAAGGAGTACCTCGTGCTGTCCAAGCCGCCGGCGGCCGACGCGGAGTTCGCCTTCACCGTCAAGACCGGCGGGGTCGCCGCGCGGCAGAACCCGGATGGGTCGGTCGTCTTCGACGCCGACGACGGTTCGGGGGCGGCGTTCACCATCCCGAAACCCTTCATGATCGACGCCGCCGATGATGTGGCCTCGCCGTACGGCAAGCGTTACAGCACGGCGGTGACGCAGACCGTCGCTCAGCAGGGCGCCGAAACGACGATCACGCTGAAGCCGGACGCGGCCTGGCTGGCCGCGCCGGACCGCAAGTGGCCGGTGGTGATCGACCCGACGATCAACCTGGGCGCCGACAGCCCGAGCAACACCTACGTCGATTCGGCCTCGCCGAGGGCGAACTTCGACTCCTCCTGGAAGCTGCCGGCCGGCAAGACCGCCACCGGCGTCAACCGGGCGCTGCTGTACTTCAACTGGCCCAGCGGGGACGTGCTGCCGCTGGGCGCCCGGATCGACCAGGCGAAGCTGGAGACCTACTTCGACCAGGCACTGGGGACGGCCGGGCCGGTGACGGTGGAGGCCCACGAGATCACCTCCGAATGGGACTCCTTCACCGCTACCTGGAACACCCAGCCGGCCTTCGCGCCCGCGGCGGCGGCCACGGTGACCAAGAACGCCGGAGAACTGTCGCGCTGGCACTCCTTCGACGTCACCGCGGTGGCCAACGCCTGGGCCGCCACCACCGACCCCGCCTGGGGCTTCCTGCTCAAGGCCGCCGACGAGACCTCCACCGCGAAGCTCGGTGGTCCGGTGTACGAGGCGAGCGAGAACGTCTACGGCGGCGACGCGATGCTGGGCGAGAACGCCACGCATCCCCGGCTGCTGATCACCTTCGGCACCCCGTCGGTGCAGCTGAAGCAGCCGGCGGTGGCCACGTCGGTGGGCGCGTCGCTGTCGTGGACGCCGTACGCCGACCCCACCCCGGACGACGCCGCCGACGATCTGGCCGAGTATCGGCTGTATCGGTACTGCCCGTCGGGCTGCCAGCTCAGCGAGGGCTCGGCCGACATGGACCCGCAGCTGGTGACCACGCTGCCGGCAGACGTGACCTCTTACACCGACACCAGCAGCGGCGCCGACCCCGAAGCCGCCGCCGATCCGGCCTACACCCACGAGGCCACCTACTGGGTGGAGGCGGTGCTGGCCAACGGCAAGACCTCGGCGTCCCAGGAGATGCGGGTCATCCTGCCCCGGCCGGGCCAGGTGACCAAGGTGATCGTCGCCGGCGCCGACACCACGTTGGCCTCCGGCGAGCCGTCCGCCGGCCACGACACCGTCGACGGCCAGAAGCGGCTGCAGGTCGGCAACACCGCCACCACGCTGGGCAACACCCGCGCGGTGGTGGACTTCGACGGCTTCGCCACCCAGATCCCGGCCGACGCCCAGATCAGCGAGGCCACCCTGTCGCTGTGGGCGGCCACCGCCACCGGCTCGGGCGCCACCTTCAACGCCCACCGGCTCACCAAGGGCTTCGACGGGGCCGCCACCTGGACCAAGGCCGACGCCACCACCGCCTGGACCACACCCGGCGGTGATTTCACCGCCACCGCGCTCAGCGGCGTCTCGGCCGTCACCGCGCAGCCTCGCTGGCAGCAGTGGAACGTCACCGACGCCGCCAAGGCCTGGATCACCGACCCGGCCGCCGACCACGGTCTGCTGGTCAAGGTCGCGGGCGAGGCCGGCACCGCCAAGCAATCAGTGCAGTTCCTGGCCTCCGAGACCGACGAGCCGCTGCTGCGGCCCCGGCTGCGGGTGACCTACGCCGAAAAGAGCGACGGCTCGGCCACCTTCTACGCCCCGGGCACTCCCGAGCGGCTGGACACCGGCGCCACCCGCCAGGTCACCGTCGCCCTCACCAACACCACCGCCCAGACCTGGCCGGCCGCCTCGACCGCGCTGTCCTACCACTGGAAGCTGCCCGACGGCACCGAGGTCTCCGCTCCCGCCAACCAGGTCAGAACCCAGCTGCCGGTCGACCTGGCACCGGGGGAGTCCACCGTGGTCCACGCCACCGTCAAGGCCCCGGCCGTCACCGGCGAAGGCGGCAACAAGGCCGAAGCCGTGGACCTGGTGTGGGACGTCCAGGACACCGTCACCAACAACTGGAAGTCCGCCTCCCACCAGTTGCCGCAGCTGCCGCAGCAGATCCGCGTGGACTCGCCGACCTCCGACCTGCTGGGGGCGGAGAAGTTCTACGCCTACACCGGTAAGAACACCGGCGCCGGGTCCACCGCGTTGGTCAACCCGTACGCGGGCAACGTGGTGTGGAACTACAACGCCTTCTCCAACCCCTCGCGCGGTGTCTCCACCTTCGTGCGGATGACCTACAACAGCCTCGACACCAGCGCCTCGGCGATGGGCTACGGGTGGTCGTTGCAGACCTCGACGTTGCAGCGGCTCGGCTCGCAGGTCCACTTCCACCCGCCCGGCCAGAACTGGCCCTCCCAGGTGCGGTTGACCGACGGCGACGGCACCACACACGTGTGGACGCTGGACACCCACGGCGCCGACGTGCGTGACTGCACCTACGCCACCTGCGACTACACCCATCCGCGCGGGATCCACCTGTACCTGCAGAAAGTCGACCCCGCCTCCTTCGCGGATCGGGAGCTGGCCGCGCAGCGCACCTGGGTGTTCACCAAGCCCGACCGCACCCAGTTCTTCTACGACCAGGAGGGCTTCCAGTCGGCGATCGTCGACAAGAACGGCAACACCATGTCGTTCGCCTACGAACGGCGCAGGTCCAACAACAAGCCCACCAAGTTCCTGCAGCACATCACCGACGCCGCCGGGCGGCGCACCCTGACCCTGGACTATTTCAAGAAGGGCCAGGACTACACCTACGTCAACGACGCCGGCGCCGAGGTCGCCGACACCAAGCTGACCAACCCGCACATCATCGACAACGTCGAGTCCATCACCGACGTCGCCGGGCGGAAGGTCACCTTCACCTACAGCGACAAGGGCCTGATGGCCAAGATGGTCGACGGCGCCGGTGACCCCGAGGCCAAGACCTTCCGCTTCACCTACGACGCCACCCAGGGCAACAAGAACGTCAAGCTGGTCGCGGTCAAGGACCCGCGGGGCAACACCACCGCGCTGAAGTACTACGAGGCGCCGGTCGACCCCAAGGACAAGTGGAAGGTCGAGACGCTCACCGACCGGCTGAACGGGGTGACGCGGTTCGACTACGTCGACCCTGACGGCCCGCAGGGCGGCGTCATCCACGCCACGGTCACCGACCCGCTGCAGCACGCCACCGAATACGTGCTGGACGCCTACGGCCGGCCCGAGTCGATCACCAACGCCAAGAACGAGACCACGGCGCTGACCTGGGACCCCGACCACAACGTCACCAAGCTGACCGAGGCCAACGGCGCGTTCGCCACCTGGGTCTTCGACCAGAAGACCGGCTACCCGCTGGAGCTGAAGGACGCCGAGGCCAACCACAACGGCACGGCTCCCACGGTGCTGGGCTACCAGACCTTCCTGAACGGCTACGTCGCCGACCTGACCGAGAAGACCTCGCCCGAGGGCCGCAAGTGGGCCTTCGGCTATGACGCCAAGGGCAACCTCAAGACCGTCACCGACCCGCTGGGCGTCGCCTCCCCCACGGCGGGCGACTACACGACGTCCTACGACTACGACCCGCTCGGCCAGCTCGTCAAGACGACCGACGCCAACGGCAACCCGGCCGCCTACGGCGACTACCACCCGACCGGCTACCCGGAGAAGATCACCGACGCGTACGACAACGCCACGGTGACCTCGTACGACGTGCGCGGCAACGTGCTGTCGGTGACCGACGCGCTGGGCAGGAAGACCACCCAGACCTACGACATCTTCACCCGGCCGCTGGAGAGCAAGGTCCCCAAGGACCAGGACGCGGGTGAGTTCATCGTCACCCCCGCCCCCGTCTACGACCCCAACGACAACATCACCAAGGCGACCGCGCCCAACGGAGCGGTGTCGACGGCGCTCTACGACAAGGCCGACCAGCTGCTGGAGTCGCTGCTGCCCAAGGACACCGACACCGGTCCGGAGCGCAAGGCGTCCTTCACCTACGACCTGGCCGGCAACCTGAAGACGCAGACCGAGCCCAAGGGCAACCTCACCGCCGAGGCGGGTGACTTCACCACCACGTATGTGTACGACCCGATCTACCAGCTGACAGACGTGCTCAACGCCGCCCAGCAAAAGATCACCTACACCTACGACAACGTCGGCAACGTCACCAAGGTGGTCGACCCGCGCAAGAACGCCACCACCGACACCGCCGACTACACCACGATCTCCACCTTCGACCGCAACCACCGGGTCACCCACGTGAAGGACGCCGCCGGCCACCAGACGGTGACCGACTACGACCTGGACGGGCTGGTCGAGGCCGCCACCGACCAGGAGGGCAACACGACCCTCATCACGCTGGACAAGCGCGGCGCGGCCGTGGAGACCAAGGTCCCGCACTCGGCCACCGACGGAGTGGTCAAGTACACCGTCACCCAGTTCGTCTACGACCAGGTCGGCAACCGCACCAAGGTCGTCACCCCGCGCGGCGTGGAGACCACCGACGACGCGGCCGACTTCATCGCCGAGACCAAGTACGACAAGCTCAACCGCCCGGCCGAAGAGATCTACCCCTTCGACAAGGACGACCCGAAGTACAACACCCCCGACAGCGTCAAGTACGCCTACGACGCCGTCTCGCGGCTCAAGGAGATCTCCGCGCCGCCCTCGCACGGGCAGACCATCCGCAACATCACCACGATGACCTACTGGGACAACGGCTGGTCCAGGACCACCACCGACCCGTGGGACATCAAGACCACCTACGACTACAACAAACTGGGTCTGCAGACCAACCGCACCGTCACCTCCGCGGGTGGCTCCTCCCAGCGGGCCCTGAAGTGGACCTACTTCCCCGACGGCAAGCTCCACACCCACTCCGACGACGGCGTGCCGCTCGGCCTGGACGTGGTGCTCGGCGACAACTCCGACACCGGCCAGGTCACCGCCACCGGCTCCTGGACCGTCGTCGGCAGCGGTGGGGGGAGCGGGCTCGCCGCCACGGCCACCGTCGGCACCGGCTTCACCGGCTACGACTACGCCACCGCCCCCGCCGGCACCGGCTCCTCGGCCTTCACCTGGAACCTCACCACCCCGTCGGCGGGCAGATACAAGGTTCACGTCAAGTACCCTACCGGGGCGACCGCGACCAACGCGAAATACACCGTCAAGTACGACGGCGGCGAGACGACCGCCACCATCGACCAGACCGCCAAGGCGGGTGAGTGGGTCAGCCTGGGCGAGTTCGCCTTCACCGAGGGCAACGCCCACTCCGTCACGCTGACCGACGAGGCCAACGGCACCGTCGCCGCCGACGCGGTCAAGCTGGTGCGCGACACCACCGGCACCACCGACACCGAGAAGAAGGACTTCGAGTACTTCTACGACCCCAACGCCAACCTGACGAAGCTCCGCGACCACTCGCCCACCGCGAAGATCGATACCTGGGACATCGGCTACACCGGCCTCAACCAGGTCGAGCAGATCGTCGAGAAGCTCGACAGCGTGGTGAAGAACACCACCGGCTACACCTACAACGAGAACAGCGCCGTCACCGAGCGCACCCACGACAAGACCGTCGCCACCTACCGCTACGACGTCCGCGACCTGGTCGAGAAGGTCACCAACGCCAAGTCGGCGGCCGACACCGGGCCGAAGGTCACCTCCTACACCTACACGCCCAAGGCCGAACGGCTGAAGGAGACCAAGGCCAACGGCAACACCGTCGACTACGACTACTTCCTCGACAGCCTGCTGCGGCACTCGATCGAGAAGAAGCCCAACGGCACGGTGGTCTCCGAGCACACCATCGGCTACCAGGGCAACCTGCACCGCGCCCGCGACCTGGCCAAGATCCAGAACGCCGACAACCCCGGCGCCTACCTCGAACACGACTACGCCTACACCTACGACCCGCGCGACCGGATCGCCAAGTCCGTCAAGACCCCCATCGGCGGTGGCGCCGCGGAGACCGACTCCTACCTGCACGACGCCAACAGCAACGTCTACGACCAGACCGTCCAGGGCAAGCAGACCACCTTCACCTTCGACCGCAACCGGCTGATGACCTCCATCACCGCCGGGGCCACCTCCACCTACAACTACGACCCCTACGGCCGGCTGCGCACCATCACCGGCGGCGGCAAGACCCAGGAGAAATACACCTACGACGGCTTCGACCACGTCACCCGGCACGAAAAGCTCGGTGACGCCGGCAGCACCGTCACCACCTACACCTACGACCCGCTGGACCGCACCACCTCCAAGACCGAGAAGACCGGCACCGCGAGCGCGAAGACCACCGCCTACTCCTACCTCGGCCTGTCCGGCGAGGTCCTGGACGAGGAGGTCGCCGGGAAACTCACCAAGTCCTTCCAGTACAGCCCCTGGGGCGAGCGGCTGTCGCAGGTGAAGGTCAAGGCCGACGGCGGCGAGGAGTCCTCCTACTACGGCTACAACGCCCACACCGACGTCGAGACCATCACCTCCGAGACCGGCGATGCCCGCGCCACCTACGGCTACACCGCCTACGGCGGCAACGACGACAAACTCTTCACCGGCGTCGACAAGCCCGACCCTGTCGATCCCACCGCCAAGGAGGAGTACAACCCCTACCGCTTCAACGCCAAGCGCTGGGACAACTCCACCGGCATGTACGACATGGGGTTCCGCGACTACAACCCGGGCCTCAACCGCTTCCTCACCCTCGACTCCTACAACGGCGCCCTGGCCGACCTGAGCCTCGGCACCGACCCCTGGACCAGCAACCGCTACGCCTTCACCGGCGGCAACCCCATCACCGGCATCGAAAACGACGGCCACGACCCGTACGGATGCTCGCCCAACAACTCCAACGACTGCGTCGAGAAGAACAACGCCATAGCTCGCAAGGAGGCCGGGCTTTCCGCCTACGACAAGAGTGGATATGGAGGGACATACACAAACGTAGGCGATCGCGGCGCCGGCAAGACCGGCACCGTTACGGTTCCCGATGGAGTTGACCTCGGCGGCTTCAGAAGCAGCTTCAACAAGTACTACGCCGACATCGCCGGAGCCAGAAACCCCACCGGCATGGAACAAGTTCAGGAAGAACTGAACGCGGCCATCAACGCCTGCCGGGAGATCGGGGAGTATGTATGCGGCGGGTGGTTCGTGACGTTAGTCGCCGATCACACGAATGCGCTCGTAGCCAACGGGAACTCTCCGGTCGGCGAGGGGGGAGGCAGCTTTTCGAGGGGATTCCTTAAGTCTGGTGGAGGCAACAGAGCAGCCAGAGCTCTCGCGAATCCCTGTCAGAGCTTTGTGCCAGGAACCGAAGTCCTCATGGCCGACGGCACCCGCAAGCCGATCGAGGATGTCAAGGTCGGCGATGAGGTGCTGGCCACCGACCCGGAGACCGGCAAGACCGAGGCCAAGCCCGTCATCGCTTTGATCACTGGTGAGGACGACAAGAACTTCGTCCAGGTCACCGTCGACACCGATGGCAGGAAGGGTGACAAGACCGGCCTGGTCATCGCCACCGAGATCCACCCGTTCTGGGTGCCCGCGCTGCACGAGTGGGTCGATGCCAGGGACCTCAAGGCCGGCATGTGGCTGCGCACCTCCGCCGGCACCCGCGTCCAGGTCACCGCGATCAAGAAGTGGACCGCCTACCAGCGGGTCCACAACCTCACCATCGCCGACCTCCACACGTACTATGTGCTCGCAGGCGACCAAGCGGTACTTGTACACAACTCGAACGGGTGTAGAGGGATTGCACTCGGACTCAGTGAAGTCAATGGCGATCCGATGGCTCTTCATGAATTTGCAACTTCGGTTGGCTCGAAGTCGTACCACGATTGGCCATCCGCCGGCGACAAATGGGTCAGCGAATTCAAGGGCTATGTCAAAGACGGGAACACGCCGATCCACTTCAACTTGGATGGCATCGATGATCCAGTGGCGGCGGCCAGCACAGGCAGGGGTATGGATCCCATCTTCGATGGACATGCGACTGCATGGGAGTTAAGCCTCATCCAGGACAATCCGAGCGCCTGGTCTCGCGTCACCTTCTATAGAAACGGAAGTGCCGTTGCCAACCCATTCGATCCCTGAGGAAGGAGCACAGCCAACCGCGAGCCTTCCCCTCTCGTTCGATCGGAAGTTCCGGCCATGGCGGTACAGCGTCAGCCATTCGGAGCTCACGCTGCGAAGTGTCGATCCAGATTCCGCCCGCGACGTTGTCGAGGTGACATTCTATGGCGTCGTCGGAATGAAACTGAAAACCGTGTATCAGTCGCTCACCATCGCCATTGCTGGACCGGCGCAGATTGACGAGATGTTGAAATTCTCCGAAGTGCGAGAATCTCACTCTTCGCGGGTTCGTTGCTTGGCGCTAAAGTCAGACGGTGGTGACGGCCTTGTGGTGTGCCTCAGTTACAGTATCTGGTTGCATCCCAGAGATCTCGATTACGACGCATCGGGAGTTCCGCAGCGAGATTCTGTGCTGATTCTTAGAGGGTAGACGAGGGTCCCGCCGGATTATGTCCGGCGGGGCCTTCGGCGCAGTTGGATCAGAAACCGGTAGAGCTGGTCGAATCGCCAGAAAGCTGGAAAGCTCGCAGAGGCATGTCGCCAGAGCTTTGTGCCAGGAACCGAAGTCCTCATGGCCGACGGCACCCGCAAGCCGATCGAGGATGTCAAGGTCGGCGATGAGGTGCTGGCCACCGACCCGGAGACCGGCAAGACCGAGGCCAAGCCCGTCATCGCTTTGATCACTGGTGAGGACGACAAGAACTTCGTCCAGGTCACCGTCGACACCGATGGCAGGAAGGGTGACAAGACCGGCCTGGTCATCGCCACCGAGATCCACCCGTTCTGGGTGCCCGCGCTGCGCGAGTGGGTCGATGCCAGGGACCTCAAGGCCGGCATGTGGCTGCGCACCTCCGCCGGCACCCGCGTCCAGGTCACCGCGATCAAGAAGTGGACCGCCTACCAGCGGGTCCACAACCTCACCATCGCCGACCTCCACACGTACTATGTCTTCACGGGTAGTACTCCGGTCCTGGTACACAATTCATATTGCCCGCCCGCTGAAATAGTCAATAATCTGCCAGAGGTTACAGCCCCCAAGCCCCTCAAGCCTTCTCAGGTCGATAAGGCATGGAGTGATTTCTTAGGGCCCGGTCCGTACACAAATATTCACCCGCGAACCGGGCAGGTAGACCCCAACCGTCTCGTATCTGCCGATGGGCGCCGCAGCATCCGAGTGGGAGATCATGAGATGAATAGCAAGTCTACGAAGTTCCACTATCATATGGAGACATGGGACTGGAATTCTGTCACCAATACGTGGACTGTCGGTAACACGATGCAGAGAGTTCCCCTGGGGGTGAAGTAGTGAGAGTGGAAGTTCTCCAGGTACTAGACCCTTCGCGAGGGACCGTGTCTTTCAGGTGTGAGTCCGGCGCTGCATCCGGCCGCTGGATGGGCGAGAGTTCCGCAAAGATGGGACAATTCGATGTCGAGATCGAGGTTCCAGAGGAGATCACGGAGTGGACGGAAGTCCCTTCGGGTGTTACTTCGCTCTCGGAAAATCTCGACGTGGAGACCGCCGTCTTCATTACGGGTGAAGTCGTCAGATTTGACGATGGCGATGATTCGGTCGTAGAGATCAGGGTGGGGTCGGACATTCTCCTGATCGAGATTCCGAATCGAAGGTCAGAACTTCCCTCAGAGGGTCTGATCTCCTTCCGGGCACCCGAGATTCAGCTCTACCCGTACGATCTGTAATTGATCTGACTGGAGGGCCTGGAAAGGATTGCACGGAGCCTTTTTCATCCTTGGGCGATCTGGAGCAGCAAGACACGAGCCGCCGCGATCAGGGCGCCTACGCGGGGTCGCCGACGATCACGGCCGGATGGGAACGATCGAACCAGTCGCTCTCCAGGCGCGCGCCGGTGCGCGCCTCCACGATGGCCAGCGCCATGGCCTGTGTGGCCGGCCACGGAGCGCTGATGGTCGGACCCAGGGCCGCCAACTCGGCCTCAACGGCGGCGAGGTCTTCCCCGACGGCGTCGGCGGGATTCAGATGCTGGACCTCGGCCAGAACCCGTCCGCGCGCGGCGTGGATCAGCCTGGAGTTCCCCGTCACCTCCCATGAGACATGCCAGACCTGCGCGTTCACGCTGAGCCGATCGAGAACTCCCGATTCCCAGACATAGTTGTTCCCGAAAGTCTCGACGATCATCGTTGAGTTTCCCATCTGGCCCAGAAGAACGGCATCGGCCTCGTATGCCTCTTCGCTGTCGAGCTCGATCACCGGCGGCTGCCCGTCTCCGATCAGGCGGGTCGCCACCTCGCTCAGCGAGAGCCGTCCTTCGACCGGCAGGACGGCGGTCCAGGCCAACCCCACGGACAACCAGTCCGAACCTTCCTGCATGAAGTTCTCGTAGTGTTCCGTCAATCCCTGGAAAGCCACGTATCCTCCGCTGAAGTTCCGAACGCGATATGGGTTGTCGCGGGCGACGAGCTGCTGGTCACAGCATGATCGCGAGCGCGGCGTTCGCCTGATGACGTAGAGAAGCTCCTGGTAGACGGGTTGATCACCACAATCACATCCGTCACAGCCAGGAGCTTCGGGTGCTGTTCTACCGTGCCGCGGTCGATTTGTCGCGTTCAACGCTGAACTACGTGGCCGGAGCCATCCGACGGCACCGCAAGGCGATCGGCACACCCTGGCGACGGCTCAACCCCGGACAGCAAGCCCTGCTCGTGCTCGTCTACCTGCGCAAGGGCGAGACGTTCACCGAGATCGCCGCCGGGTTCGGCATCGGTACCGCAACCGCCTGGCGCTACGTCCGCGAGACCGTCGCCCTGCTCGCCAAACGCTCACCCACCCTCGACCAGGCGCTACGGACGGCCAAACGCGCCGGATACGCCTTCGTCGTGCTGGACGGCACGCTCATCCCCATCGACCGGGTGGCCGCCGACCGGCCCTACTACTCCGGCAAACACAAGATGCACGGCATGAACATTCAGGCTCTCGCCGCCCCGGACGGCACCCCGCTCTGGACTTCCGGCTCTATGCCCGGCTCGGTCCACGACCTCAAAGCGGCCCGGATCTGGGGCCTCATCCGCCGACTGCAGGCCTCCGGGCTGATCACATTGGCCGACAAGGGATACGTCGGCGCAGGTCAGCGCGTACTCGTGCCGTACAAGGGCCGAGGCAAACCGCAGTCGCAAAAGAGCGCCAACTCCGCCCACGCCAAGCTCCGCGGCCCCGGTGAACGCGCCAATGCCGTCCTGAAGACCTGGCGGATCCTGCGGAAACTCCGCTGCTGCCCTCTGCGAGCAGGTCAGCTCGTCAAGGCCATCTTCGTACTTCAGGCTCTCGAATCGAGATGAAAAACGTTCTATGACGGGAACTTCGACACCCCCTACGTCAAAATCGTCGATGGGATCTCAGAAATTGACGATGCAGTAAGGGAAGCGGGTGCTGACCCGGAAGAGCTGGATGCCCCGTGGCATAACAACTTTCCGCTCTGAGTATTTGTCGTGCGAATTTAATTCGCTAAATGTGTTCGCTCAGATCTAACTGTCCGGGCGCGGGCATTAAGATTTGAGTGACACGAACGGGGCCTCGCTGTATAGCGTTTCAGCGAGGCCCCGTTACGCGCTTGACGGCTACAGACGTTGTGATCGTTTTCTGACGGCTACGGTTCGGGGCGGTCGTCGAGAGTACCTGACATGCGTTCGATGGCGTCGCGTTGGAGGCGGAGTTGGACGTGGGCGTAGACGTCGGCGGTGATCGAGATGTGGGCGTGGCGAGGAGTTCCTTGATCACGACGAGTTCGACGCCCTGCTCCAGGAGCAGGGTGGCGGTCAAGTGGCGTAGGTCGTGGAAGCGGATGCGTCGGAGGCCGGCCTGGTCGAGAAGGCCACGGAAGCGGCGGGTGAGGTTTGCGGGATCAAGGCCGCGCAGAGGGCACAGTGGACGGCTGGAAGCGCGCAGAAGGGCGGACGCCCCCGCGCGGCGAGCATGGAAGGTGACTGGTGATTAACGGGCCGATGAATGCCGCGGATGGAAGGGGCTATGAGCGTGCCACGCAGAGCCATAGGCCGCCGACATGAAAGCCGCCATCTGAAGAGAGACCTCCGTGAAGATTGAATTGACAGACGATCAGGCGCTCGTCCTGTCCGACTGGATGAACCGTGTGATGCATGAGGAAGACTTCTCGGTTCTCGTCGACGATCGCGCAGTTTGGTCTGCTCTGTTGAGAATCAGCGGGACGTTGGAAACGCAATTGTTGTCGATCTTCGATTCTTCTTATTCCGAACAGCTGGATGCGGCCCGCCGGCGGCTAATTGGCGAGCTGGGGGAATTTGGCGAACGATGAAGTGACACACGTGCCGTCATGGCCTGGTAGCCGGCTATGACGAAAACGTCAGCGGACGGCTGATGGGGCGATGGCTCTTCGGGGCCATCGCTCTTCTCCATGAGTGCAGCAATGAGCCCCTTCCATTGTGATGGTGCCGCTCACGATGGGCGTGGAAGGAGCCGGAGCCCCGGCCCGGTGGCAGCCCGAGGCAGCCGTGTCGACGCCACTCGGAGGGACGATCGACTGCTCGGGACGCCGGAGGCGTCCGGATACTGTTCGTGCTCAGCGCGGACCAGCGCAGGGGTGAGAGGAGGGCTGTGAGCACGTTGTCGGGTCTGGCCGTCAACCCCGCCTTGCCGGCGAGTCTTATGCTCCGCATGCTCCAGCCGGAGGTGACGGCTGACGCGTTGCCGTATCTGGCGTGGCGGGCCGACCTGCCGGAGCGGGTGGTGGAGGCCTTCATCGGTCACCACGACGCCAAGGTCAGGGAGTGCTTCGCCGGTAACCCCCACGTCCCGGCCGGGATCCGCTCCAGGCTCGCGGGAGATCCTGTTCTCCGCGTGCGCCGGGCCCTGGCCGAAGATCCGCAGTGGCACCGCTTCCAACCTCGGACCATGCCGTTGACCGACGCCGCCTACGACCTCCTGGCCCATGACCCGTGCATCGAGATCCGGTGCGAGCCGGCCCAGAACCGGCAGACCCCGGCTCGCATCCTGACCACGCTGGCGGCAGATCCGGAAGCTGAGGTGCGAAGAACGGTCTGCTCCGGCTGGAACCTGCTCCCCGCACCTGTCAGAGCGGCCCTCCTGGACGACAAGGATCCGTCGGTACGGCGGGCGGCCGAACTGAAGGGTTACCGAGAGCGGCCGGGACTGCTCGACAAGATCCTCGTGAGCGACGACGCGACGCACGTCGTGGGCGAGGCGCCGCTGCCCAGAGCGATGGCCGAGCGCTGTGCCCGCAGTAGTGACGCCGAGCGCCGTCACCTGGTCGCGGAGAACCCGCACCTGGACCGCGATCTGGTGGAGGAGCTGTCCACCGACCCCGACCCGAGGATCCGCTTGAGGGTCTCGCTCCGTGCGGAACTGACCGAAGCCGAGCGCGCGGCCATCGCCTACGACCCCGAGCTGTACCGTGTGCCTGTCACCCGGATGCCGGCGCTCCTTGACGATTCCGACGAGCAGGTCGCGTTCTCGGCGGCCACCAACCCCGCGCTACCGGTGGAGGCCATGGCTCGGCTCGTCCAGACCGCCGACAATATGGATGAGTGAGCCTTTCGTCCCGGGTGGCGGTCGGCTTCGACGGCCCGCACGACGAGGAACGCTTGCACGATCGCGATGGCGCGACGAGGACAGCAAGGGAGTCGGAATCGATGTCATAGGGTCCGGCGGGAAGGTCCTTACCGACTTCGATGTCGTGACCAAGAATGCAGTGGTCCAGGTGAGAATGGGATAATGGTCACCAGAGATACAAATGTGCTGCTGGACGTCCTGGCACCGTAGCCTTCAGATCTCCCTCGGTGGCTGCCTGACGGACAAGGAGGCGTCGCCATGCGACCTACCATCGTGCTCCTGAGTGATGTGGATACTCACAGAGAGCTCGTGGACCGACTGCGCCATGTCGGCTCCTACAGCGAGGGGGAGTTCTTCGATCGCCTGGAACAAGAGACATGTTCTTTCGGTGTCGACCTGTCCGGGGACGTCATCGCCGAGTTCGAGGAGGAGGAAGTCGCTGAAATTCACCAAGAGCTAGGAGAATTCAGTGCAATCCTCATCGAATATCCTGACATGCCCTGTGTCCGCCGGCTCCTGCCGGGATTGATTCAGGGGCTTGACGGGCTCCTTGATACGAATCACGGTGAGCTCCTGAGGTATGACCGGGTCCTGGAACGGTTCCGTCTAGACCCTTTCTGGGACTGGAGGGATCACGGTCCCGACAAAACTCAGGGAACAGGGAACGGAACCTGACCTCCAGGTCCGTGTGTCCGGCGGGGTAGGAGGCCATCCTCATGGGGGCCTCCGGCGCCGCACCCGGAGCGGCAAGCAGTTGGCGGGACACTCATACGACGCATGGCGCGGCCGGAGCGTCCGGGGTGAGCCGCTATTCCTGGACCCATCATTACTTCTTATGCAAGGAGAATTGGCAGTTCCATGGGATTCTGCAATTATGGCGGATCTTTGATTGAAGCTGTCGTGCTGAGCGATGGGCGGGAGGGGAGCGAGGGGTGGGCGGTGGAATTTTGGGACCTGGCCCCCGAGGGCAGGGGGAGATGATGCATGTACACAAGGATCCTGACGGCGAATATCGTGTCGACACCTTGGGATTGAGGTTGGAGGACAGGCTCATCGGTTGGGCGATTTCCGGCGCAAAATCCGAACTGAACGAGTGATCAAGCCTTTTCCGTCCTGGCGGCGCGGATCGCAGACTCGTTGCGGATCGCCATTCATGGGGCATCCGTGATGAGGCCGAGGGGAGACTGCCTGTCCGCCACCAGGGTTAACTATTCAACACGATAACATGGCTAATTTTTCGACTTGCCCTGGTTCGGCTGCGCGATTCCCTTAGATACGGAACGAATCACGGCACACTCCGACCGATGCCGCCACACGGTCGGGCGACCCTATGGTCCTGGAGTGCCAGAGCCTCGGTGAGTGGCACCATGTGTCACCCCCACCCCATAGCGGGTGCCGCTGACATCAGCCACAGAGCATCGAAGCGCCTTTCAAGGGGCGGCGGGGTTCGCGGGCCTGGGCGGCCACCGCGCGGTGAGCGCCGTTCTCGCCCAGTGTCAGGACGTGCCGCGATGCCAGGCCGTGAGCCGGCGGTCCCGTCGGCGGTCCGGCTTAGGCCCGCGATCACCGGGTACCAGCAGCACATGCTTGACCTTCTGCCCGTGGAGACACTCCGGGAGGTCGTCGACCTGCTCGTCCGTCTCGTCGAGGCGGCCGGCGCGATCGTCATCTTCGCCGGTGCGGCCGTGGCCTTCGTGCGCTTCCTCCTGGTCGCCGTACGGCGGCGCGACGATGACGGGTTCATCGCCGTGCGGCTGTTCCTGGGGCGGTTCCTCGCGCTCGGTCTGGAGTTCCAGCTCGCTGGCGACATCCTGCGCACGGCCATCTCGCCGAGCTTCACGCAGATCGGGCAGCTGGCGGCGATCGCGGCCATCAGGACCGCGCTGAACTTCTTCCTGAGCAAGGAGATCGAGCGGGAGGGACGCACGGTGAGCGGGGCCCATCCGCGTCCGGCCTCCGGTGCCGGAGGTGGCTGAGCTCGTCCGCGCGGCCGCCACCCTGGTCGCCGCCCTGGGACTGGTCGCGGCGGTCGCCGTCCTGCTGTCCGGCGGCGGCCCTCGGGGTGCGATGGCGGTGCTGCTGGACTTCCTCGTCGCGGCGGGGCTGCTCCGCCTCTCCTTGGCGCAGACGTGGACGGCCATCGCCGTGGCGGCGCTCACGATCGCGATCCGCAAGGTCGTCGTCGCCGGGTTCTCCCTCTCCGTCCGATAGGGTCCGCCGGCCACCCCTCCGCCCGCCGGTCCTCCGCTCGCCGATCCGCCGCCCTCCGGCCGATAGGATCTGCCCGCCACTCCTCCGCCCGGTGACGTCCGTACGGTGACTCCCCGCCCGCCGGCTCCTCCGTCGGGTAGGGCGGCGGCCCGGTCCCGGCGGCACGCCCCGCCGTGCCGTCCGGTGGCGTGGCCCCGGCCCTCATCCCGCGCGGGCGTCCGGCGGCACTGTCTTACACAAACGACCAAGACGATCGTCTCGGACTTGGGTAGGCTCGCGGACATGGGAAACCGTGAGGATCTGCTGGCCGGAGCCAAGCGCTGCCTGTACGAGAAGGGCTACACCCGCACGACCGCACGCGACATCGCGGCGGCCTCCGGCGTCAGCCTGGCGGCCATCGGCTACCACTTCAGGTCCAAGGAGGCGCTGATGAACACGGCGCTCTTCCAGGCGATGCAGGAGTGGGGCGACGAGATCGAACGGGCTCTGACCGCCGACGCCGACCCCGGCGCCACGCCCGCCGAGCGTTTCGCGGCCACCTGGGACCGGGTGATCGCCTCCTTCGCCACCCACCGTCCGGTCTGGGTCACCCAGTTCGAGCTCATCGCCCAGATCGACCGCCTGCCGGAGATCCGCGAGCAGCTCGTCGCCTCGATGGACGCCGCCCGCCTCGGACTGGCCGAGATGTTCCGCAACGTCGGCGCCCCGGCGGGGGAGGCGGGCGGCGACAAGGACGCGCGGATCGTCGGCTCGCTCTACCAGGCGATGCTGAGCGGGGTGCTGGTGCAGTGGCTGGTCGATCCGGAGCAGGCCCCGTCAGGCCGTGACCTGGTCGACGCGCTGCGGATCGTCGGCGACGACATGGGTACGGCCTCGACGGCCCGGGAAGCCTGAGCCGCCGGCCCCGGCCCGGAGTCCGCCTCCACGACCGTCTACCGGTTCCGCTGACAGTCCGCGGCCGGCCGCGCCGGTCCCGCCGTCCGGCCTGCTCCTCCGGGTCCCGCTGTCCGGCCTGCTCCTCCGGGTCCCGCCGTCCGGTCTACTCCTCCGGGTCCCACCGTCCGGCCTGCTCCTCCGGGTCCCGCTGTCCGGCCTACTCCTCCCCGGTCGGCCAGAAGTAGAACGTGAGGGAAGGACGCCGCGGGTCACCGCCGACCGCGATCAGACCCAGCCGCACCCTGACTCCGCGGGCCGCCATCGCCTCGCGCAGGCGCAGCAGCGGACCGAGGTCGTGGCCGAAGGCCCGCTGCAGGGAGCCGAGCAGCTCCGCCACCCCTTCCGGGCCGTCCCAGCCCCAGGCCGCGCAGAAGAAGAAGACCTTCTGCCGGGTCCCGGTCCCGTCGTGCGAGAGCTGCAGGAACAGTGACCGGTCGGCGGGTCTCGGCCGTGACGCGGTGACGAACAGGTCGTGCAGCCGCCTGGCGGGCAGCAGGTCCGGATGCGTCCCGGCGCGGTCGCCGAAGGCGCGGTCCGGGTCCGTGGGAAGCCATTTGTAGGTCTTCCAGGCCGTGAGCTCACCGCCCGCCAGGTCGTAGCCCATCACCTCGACGGCTCCGGGGAGCCGGCAGCCGTGCAGGTGCTCGGCCTGCCTGAGGGTCTTCATCCGCAGCGGGAACCTGGCGGCGAGCTCGTCCGGGCCGAGCCAGCCGGTCCTGAAGTAGACCGTTCCGCGCCTGCGGCCCCCGGTGCCGTAGCCCAGGCCGAGCATCAGCGGGGCCGGCAGGTCCGCCGGGGCGCCGGTCAGGTGGGTCCGGAACAGCTCCAGCAGGCAGGCGCTCTGCTCCTCGGTGGAGCATCCGGTGACGGAACGGGCATGTGCCAGCGAATGCTCCCAATCATCGGCGCGATGCTCGACCATGTCGATGACGCAGCGCAGGGTGGGGGCGCCCTGCTCGCCGAGTTTCAGGGAAACCTCAACCGGCACGGCGGAGCCGGTGAGAATGGAGTGCCGGCGCGGCTCCCCGGTGATCCGGAGCAGCTCGGCGGCGGTGGCGCCGGCATCGTCGCGGACGCCGAGCCGTACGGCGAGGTCGCCGAACGCGGCGGCCAGCCGTGCCGTCGCGGTGAGGTCCATGGAGGCCACGGTTGTCTCCTCGGGGCAGGGGGGCGCTTGTGACAGCCGAGACAGCCGACGTAGTGATCGTCGGGGCCGGGGTCGCCGGACTGGCCTGTGCCCGCCGGCTGTCCGCGCGGGGCTTCGACGTCGTGGTGCTGGAGGCCCGGCACGCGATCGGCGGCCGGGTCCGCACCTTCCGGCCGGATCCGGCGGAGGCGGTCGAGCTGGGCGCCCAGGTCGTGCACCCGGCCGGCTGCGACGACTTCGACGATCTCCTCCGCGAGGCGCGGGTCGGCACCGCGCCCATGGAGACGGGCACCGAGCTCGTGGTCGTGGCCGGGGGCGTGCACCGCGGGGCCGCCGCGCTCGCCGCCCGGATCCGGCCGCTGCCGTGGGCGGTGGAGGCGGGGCTGTACGCCTCTCGGCCGCTGTCCGGCACGGTGGACCGGGGGCTGTCCGGCCTCGCCCCGCCCGCCCGCGCGCTGGCGCGCTGCTGGATGGAGCAGGTGGTGGGGGAGGATCCGGCGCTGCTCGACCTGGCGGAGACCGCGGCGACCTACCACGGCCGCGGGCGGGGCGGTGAGCGAGTGGTCGTCGGGGGGTTCGACCGGTTGGTCCACGCGCTGGCCGAGGGGCTGGAGATCCGTACGGACTCCCCGGTCGAGCGGTTGCGCTGGGGCCCGGACGGGGTGGAGGCCGCGACCGCCTCCGCGGTGGTCCGCGCGCGTGCGGCCGTGCTCACCCCGCCCCCGCCGGTGGCCGCCGGTGGGGACCTCGCCTTCGACCCGCCGCTGCCTCGGCGCAAGACCGACGCCGCCGCCGTGCTCGCCTCCTGCGACGCCGTCGCGGTCGTCCTGGTCACCGCCCGGCCGGCGCCCCGCTCCGCGTGGCTCCTCCTGGCCGATCCACCCGGCGGGCTCTGGACCAGCCGAGCCGGTTCGCGTGTCACGGCCGGCCACGTCAAGGGACCCTCGGCGCGGCTGGCCCGGCGGCCGGGCTGGGAGGCCGACCTCCTCAGGTCGCTCGGCCCCCGCCTGGGGGAGGTGGACGACGTGCTCGTCACGGACTGGGGGCGCGATCGGTGGTCGCGCGGCGCCTACAGCGTGCCGGTGGCCGGCGCCGGGGCCGCCTCGGCCGTGTGGGCCGAGCGGCTCGGCGGGACCGTCTTCTTCGCCGGGGAGGCCTCGGCCCGGCCTGACCTGCGCGGTCTCGTCCAGGGGGCGCTGGCCAGCGGGGAGAGAGCGGCGGGCGAGGTGGCGCTCGGCCTGTCCGGCGGGCCTCATGACCAGCGCAGCGGCAGCGAGGCGTAGCCGCGGGGGACCGCGCCCGTACGGCGGGTCGGGCCCGCGCCGCCCGGCCGCGGCTCGGCCGGGCAGCCACGGACCGCCGCGATCAGCAGCCGCGCGAACAGCCTGACAAGGGGTGCGCCGAGACAGGAATGCGGACCCGCCCCGAAGGAGAGGTGCGGGTTGACGCGGCGGCCCAGGTCGAGCCGGTCGGGGTCGGTGAATTTCGCGCCGTCGCGGTTGGCCGCCCCGAGCAGCGGCACGACGCCGTCACCCCGCCGGATCGACCGGCCGCCGATGACGAGGTCCTCCCCGGCGGTGCGGGCGGTGAACTGGATGGGCGGGTCGATTCTCAGCAGCTCCTCCGCGGCCCGCCGCGCCGGCGGTCCACCGGCGTCCGCCAGGTCGCGCCAGCGCCCGGGCTCGGCCAGCATGGCGGCGACGGCGTTGGTGACCATGTCGCCCAGCGGCTCCACCCCGCCGACGACGAGGAGGCCCGCCGTGGCCATCGCCTCCGCCGGGGCGAGCAGCCCTTCGAGGTGTCCCCGCGCGAGGACGGTGAACGCGTCCGGGCGCGGGGTGGTGCTCCGGGCGAACAGGTGGTCGGCGAACCGGTCGCACATCGCCGACATCGCGGCCTCCCCGTCCCGCGCCGGATCGGCGAAGGGGTCGAGGTTGCCCGCGACGGCGTCGGCCCAGCCGCCGAAGTCCGCGAGATCGTCCTCCGGCAGGCCCAGGAAGCCGGCGAGCACCCGGACCGCCAGCGGGCGGGCGAAGTCGGCGGCGAGGTCCGTCTCCCGGCCCGCGAGCGCCGCCTCGCGCACCCGCAGCACCCACGCGCCGACCAGCGGGGCGAGCCAGCGCTCGTGCTCGCGCAGCGCCCCCGGCCGGAACGCCGGCGCCGCGGCCCGCCGCAGCCTCGTGTGGTCGGGCGGGTCGGTGTTCAGCATGGAGGTGGGCAGCGCCGTGCGGCGCTGCCGTAGCCGCTGCCCCTGCCGCGCGGAGAAACGGGGATCGCACAATACGGTGAGGCAGTCTCGGTGCCGGGTGAGGAACCACAGCCGGGCCCCCGGCACCGGATGCACCGGGTCGTGCTCCCGCAGAGCGCGGTAGGCGGGGTAGGGATCGGCGAGGATCCCGGGGTCGCGGGGATCGTAGGCGGGCGCTGTCATCGGCGTCAGTGCATGGTCAGGCCGCCGTCGACCGTGAGCACCTGGCCGCTCATGAACTCCGATTCCGGAGAGCAGAGGAACAGCATGGTGCCGACGAGGTCGCGGGGGTGCTGGTGCCGTTTCACGGACTGGTACTGCAGGATCTCGTCCACCGCCTCCCGGCCCGCGGGGCTGAGCGGCCGGTCGGGGAGGTCGGGGACCACGGCCCCGGGGGCCAGGGCGTTCACCCGGATCCCGTGCTCGCCGTATTCGCGGGCGAGTGCCTTGGTCAGGCCGATCACCCCGGACTTGGCCGCGATGTAGTGGGCCATGTTGGACAGTCCCGACCACACGAGGTTCGTCGCCACGTTGACGATCGCGCCGCGGCCCTGCTTCCGCATCACCGGCAGCACCGCCCGGCTGCACAGGAACACGCTGTCGAGGTTCAGGGCGAGCACCCGCCGCCAGGCGTCGTGGTCGATGTCCTCGAACGCCACGTGCGGGTAGCTGCCGGCGTTGTTGACCAGCACGTCGACGGCCCCGAAACGGGCCAGCACGGTGGCGGCCATGCCGGCGGTCTGCTCCGGTGAGGTCACGTCGACGCCGAGGGGGTGCGCGCGTTCCGAGCCGGTCCGCTCGTTGAGCCAGCCGGCGAAGCCGGCCGCTCCCTCGGCGTCGACGTCGCACACGACGACCCGGGCGCCCTCCTGGACGAGGGCGGTGCAGTACCACCGCCCTATGCCGTTGGCCCCGCCGGTGACGATGACGACGCTGTCGTCCAGCCTGCCCATCAGTTCCTCTCCTGGTCGTCGTCCGGCTGGTAGAACATCAGCCGGTTGCCGTCGATGTCGTGGGCCTCCAGGAAGCGCGCGACGCCCGTGACGGCGCGCATCCGGGCCGGTGGGGTCCTTCCGTCATGGTCGAGCAGCCCGCGCGTGTGCTCCAGGTCGTCGACCCGGAAGTCCAGCACCGCCCCGCCGCTGACCCCGGCGGTGGGGATCTCCGACAGGCCGATGCTCACCCCGGGCACCGGGGAGGTCAGCTCGATCCAGCCGAACTCCGGGATCGCCGCCAGGACCCGGCAGCCGAGCACCCGGCCGTACCACTCCGCCGCGGCCCCGGCGTCGGCCACGGTCAGCACGCACTGCAGCCTGCGCTCGCCGGAACCGCCGGCCGCCGGAGCCTGCGCGGCCATCCGGGCGGCGGCGCTGGCCGGGGCGGCGCTGACCGGGGCGGCAGAGGCCGCCGTCGCGATCAGCTGGTCGTCCAGCGGGAGCGCCCTGAGCTCGTCGATCAGCTCCTCCCGCCGGTCCAGCAGGAAGCCGGCCGCCCCGCCGTCCGCCGGCAGCCCCGAGCGCCACGCCTCCCGCTCCTCCAGGCGGCCCCGGACGGCGGCGGTGAGGAGCCCGAGGACGTCCACGGGCGCGAAGGCGATGTTGACGGCGAGGGAGTGTCCCACCGCCTTCGCGCTGTGCCAGGTCCCCGCGGGCAGGCACAGGACGTCGCCCGGGCTGAGCAGGACCTCGGCGAACGCCTCCTCCTCGATCTCCGGGCACTCCCACGGACGGACCGAGCTGGGGGCGCGCCCGATGTAGCGCACGCCGCCGCCCTCGTCGGCGAAGGCGTTGCCGCGGGGGAAGGGGACACCCGGCGCCCGCGACAGGCGCCACCGCTTGTGCCCGTCGAGCTGGAGCGTCGTCACGACATGGGCGTCGAAGTGGGTGTTGAAGCCGTAGCCGTGCGGTGAGAGGTAGCACTTGACGCCCATGTCGCCGTGGTGGCCGAGCTCGCGCTTGAGCCGGGCGGCCAGGTCGGCGACGCGGGGGGCGGCCCGCTCGACGGGCTCCACGCAGACCGAGGCGCCGCGTCTGAGATGGCCGGCCACGTCGGCGGCCTCCACCGCGACGTGCGCCCCGGCGGCCCCTCCGTCACCCTCCCGGTCGCCGCTGACGCGGATGAGCAGGCCCAGCTCGTTCTGGCGGCCCATCGCCTCGCGCAGGTCCGCCATGGTGAACAGGTCGTCGAAGCGGCCGGCGGGCCCCTGGACGTGCAGCGGCCTGCGCTGCCAGTAGGCGGTGCGGAACACCTCGGGGTCGAGCGGGTGCACGAGCGAGGCCAGCGCGGAGGCGCCCTCCCGGGCCGGCCCGTCAGCGGTGACGCGCAACGGCCACGGGCCGGTCATTCCGGTTCTCGCGGGCCGAGGAGAAGGCAGTAGACGACCGACTCGTGCAGCCCGTCGAAGCCGAGCCGGCCGTCGAGCTCGCGGTCGAAGTAACCGCCGACGGGCACCGCGGCGAGCCCGCGCCCGGACGCGGCGAGCACCGCGTTCTGCACGACGTGCCCGGCCTCGATGAGCACGAAGCGGTAGCCGCGCTCGCCGTATTTGAAGGCGGAGCGGTAGAACACCGCCGACACCAGCACCACGGCCGGCGCCGCGGCGACGAGGTCGGACTGGACGAAGCAGCCGCCGGCCTCGAACTCGCCCAGCTCGTGGAGCTCGTGCGCCGCCGGGTCGTAGTGGTAGAGGCCGGGCACCAGGCCCGACACCTCGCGGGCCCAGAGATAGAGCTCCAGGGGGTAGAGGGCGCCGCCGGACGGGGCGGCGCGGAAGGGACGTGGATACCGGCCGTCGGCGTTGGGCCGCGTCACGCCGTAGGCGCAGCGCAGGATCTTCGACACGTCCGGCAGCCCGACCGGCCCGGGACCGAACCCCCGGGCCGACTCGCGGCCGGTCAGTGCCTCGTCGAGGCCGATGACGGACGGCGGGAGGTCGTACGGCAGGGCGATCCGGGGACGGTCGTGGTACGGCTTGGCCTCGCGCAGCCGGTTCATCATCGCGACGACCGTGCCGTCGGAGGGGTGCCGGTCGAAGTAGAGGTGCGGTGTGGCCCGGGTCGTCTTGGAATTCTCGTGATAGCTCTCCCAGACGGCATCCTCGCTGTCCTCCAGCAGGAACGCGTCGACCGGATGCATGGCTGCCCTTCCTCGTCGGGGGATTTCCCTCGTCAGGGAAACGGGTGGGGATGGGGGTTGTCGTCGCCGGGGGACCAGCCGGGGAGCGCCGCCAGCCGCCGGCCGCCGGTCGCCCGGTTGGAGTGCCCCATGTGCAGCGGATGCAGGCCCGCGACGACCACCCGCACGACCGACAGCCCCAGCTCCGCGATGTCGGGCGTCGTGAGGTCGCACGCGATCACGTCCTCGCCGGCCGCCGCCACGGCCGCGACGAGCGCGCCGAGGGAGCGGTCACGGCCGGGGGAGAGGTCGAGATCGACCTCCTCGGGGGAGTCCCAGGCGAAGCGGGCGTATTCCTTCGACTCCTGCGGGCAGTAGTAGCGCAGATGGGCCCGCTGCCCGTCGACCGCGGGGTGACCGGCCTCCACCTCGACGGGGAGCGGCGGCAGGTAGTTCATCACCTGGACGGAGAACTTCCGCGTGTGCGCCAGCTCCTCCAGGCTCTTACGGCAGGCGACCTCGGCGTCCGGGTGGGAGGCGGCGGCGAAGGCGAGCGCGGGCGAGGTGCGGGTGAAGCCCTCGGCGATCGTCATGACGGACGGGCAGCCGATGTCGGTGCCGATGTCGACGATGTGCACCGCCAGCCCGACGGCCTGGAAGCGCCGCACGAGGTCGGTGAGGGAGTCGGGCAGGCTGTCGTGCCTGATCCGGGGGCGGCTCAGCCGGCCCTGCCACATGAGCGTGAACGCGTCGCGCTCGACGACCTCGCACAGGGCCGACAGGGTGGCCTCCTCCGGGGAGGAGCCGCAGGCCAGCCCCGTGGAGATGGGCTGGGCGATCGCCGCGTCGGCCCGGTAGTGGTAGGGGACGTAGACGAAGGCCGCGGGGACGAGGACCTCGCCCCCGGTGACCAGGGAGCGCCCCGGCGTCCAGGCCACCCGGGTGCCGGAGGTGAACGGCTTCCAGGGGAAGCCCGGCGCGCCGTGCTGCTCCGGGCGGTAGAGGGCGTAGGAGTCCGGCGGGGTGGCGGGCCGGTCGAGCTCGGCGTAGGACGCGATCAGGAGGTCGTCGTAGGAGAAGCAGGCCGAGCAGTAGCGCTCGACCGCCTCGCCGACCGCCTTGGCCAGCGCCCTGCGCCGATCCGTCGCCGCCCCGCCGTTGTTGCCGAAGTTCTTCAGGAAGCCCAGGGCCTCCGCGGAACAGGCTTCGGACAGGTAGTGGACGAAGCGGGGCTCGTCGTCGTCGATCCGGAGCTCGGTGATCTCACGGACGATGCCCGTGCGGGGGTCTACGAGATCGGTCCATGCGTCGAGCAGGTCCATCCACCTCTCCTATCGGGCGGGTTCACTCCGCCAGCTGGGAACCGTGAGTGATCACGGGTGCGCCCTGCCGGGCGGTCCCGCTGCAGTCGGGGCAGCGAGGGACGCGCAGCACCCGGCGGACGGCCGAGTGGAACGGCACCAGGCTGACCTCGATGACGCGGCCGCACGTGGTCACGGGCAGCCCGGCGAGGTGCTTGACGGCCTCGGTGGCCGCGATCTCCCCGGCCACCGCGGGTATCGAGGGGAGGAACCCGGCGCCGGGCGAGGGCTGGGCGCGCAGCAGCGCGTGGGCCTCACGCCACACGTCGTCGGAGTCGGCCCGCAGGAGATAGCAGCGCAGGCACGCGGTGTCGAAGGGATGGGTGAGCGGGCCGACCCGGATGACGAGGTCGTCGATCCAGACGGGCAGCAGGACGGCGCGCGCGTCCAGCGCGCGCCGCGCCACCTCGGCGAGGGTGGGGTCCGCCGGGCCGTCGGCCGCGGCGCACCAGAGATCCCAGCCGTCCTCGCCGGCCGCCGGTGTGGGCCGCGTCTCGACCCGGCCCACACCGCACGCCGCCAGGGAGCGGCCGAGGGTGTCGGCGACCCGGCCG
Organism: Streptosporangium brasiliense; assembly: GCF_030811595.1. NCBI lineage: Bacteria > Bacillati > Actinomycetota > Actinomycetes > Streptosporangiales > Streptosporangiaceae > Streptosporangium > Streptosporangium brasiliense. The sequence continues at coordinate 182,058 of NZ_JAUSRB010000002.1, read as the reverse complement.
GTGCCGGTCACGAGCACCGCCGACTTGGCGATCCGGCCCGGCCCGTCGGGGGACAGCCGCGCCACACTCGCCCAGAACCGGGCCGAGGGGTCGTCTCCCGCGTCCTCGCGGAGCAGGCCCCGTGACTGCAGGGTGACGGCCACCTGCCGGGCGTCCTCCCGCTCCTGCGGCGGGAAGGCGTCGACGAGCCCGTCCAGCGAACGTGATCCGTCCGCGAGGGCGACGACCTGGCTGAGCAGGGCGCCTATGCCGGGGGCGGCCAGCCGCACCTCCGTCAGCCCGCGTTTGGCGACGGCCTCGTCCGGGCCCAGGTGGGCCACCTGGAGTTCGCGCGCGCTCAACGGCTCCTGGGTCGCCAAGGTGCTAGGAGGCCGTGTGGGCCATGTCGGCCGCCGCGCAGCAGCAGCAGGGGGTGCAGCAGCAGCACGAGACGTCGACGCTGCTCACCGCGCCTCCGTTCCGGATGAGCTCGCCGCCGACGGACCGCTTGAAGTCGAAGAACACGCCCTCCAGGTCCTGGAGGTCGTCGAGGGTCAGCGACGTGACGCGGCGGTTGCCGGTGGGGATGCCGCTGAACTCGGCGGCGAGGTCGTTGAGGTCGTTGACCGTCAGGTCGCGGATCTGGGGCAGCTGCTCCAGCTCGCCGGGGTCGGCCAGACCCAGGTCGCCGACGGTCCGCAGCTGCTCCTTCTTCCTGAGGTTCTCCGCGCGCTGAAGGTCGTCCGGTGACCTTTCGGGCACTCCGGAGAGATCTTTGAACGGATTGTTCTCGGTCATTCTGATCGCCTCTTTCGATTGGGCGCTGTGCCTGTACCATAAGCTTTTGGGGCATGACAAGCAATGGCCGGTAATCATCCGCACAATTGATTTTTAAGGCGAGAGACTCCGCGGGTCCCGACCAACGGAAAGGGGATGGAATTGTCGATCTCCTCAGGGTGGACGCAGCTGGCGTTCGGCGCCGACATCGGTGACGGCGTCACACCTCTCGACCTCGGGGGCCGTCCGCTGATCGCCGTCCGGGAGGGCGGTGACGTGGGGGTTTATGATGCGATATGTCCGCATAGAGGTGCTCATCTCGGATATGGTGGAAAGGTCGATGGAAATGCAATCATTTGCCCTTTCCATGGACACAGGGTGCAATTAGGGGGCGACGGGGGAGGCCGTTTCCAGGTCGGCCGTCACCGTTCGACGGTCCGGGCCGGCGGCCTTTTCGTCCTGTCCGATCCGTCGTGCGACACCGGGCTCGAAGGATTCCTGGACGGCCTGCAGCGGAGCCACCGGATCGTGTCGGGATTCTCGTTACGGGTGAGAGTCCCGGCGGAATACGTCATCGAGAACGTCTTCGACGCCGACCATTTCGCCCCCGTCCACGGCCTCGACAGGCGTCCCCGGCTGAGCGTCCACCCGGCCGAGGGCGGGCCGCTCCGCGTCGAAGGAGACCTCGACATGGCGCGCCCCAACCGCTGGCAGGCGGCCGAGCCGGAGGGAGACCCGGCCAGGGCGCGGTTCCGCGCCCTGGTGTTCAGCCCCAACCTGGTGGCCACGGAATTGGGGCCGCCGGAGGAGCCCAACGTCGTCATCACCGCGGCCACCCCCGCGTGCGACGGGACCTCGACGGTCCGGGTGACGGTCGCGGTGCCCCGCACGAGGGCCGGCGGGCCCTTGACCGTCCGCGAGGTGGCCTCGCTCGTCAGCGGCAGCCGCACGGCCTTCGAGCAGGACGTGGTGATCTGGGAGCACCTCGACACCTCGGTCGTCCCCCGATACACCGAAGGCGACGATCTCGTGCGCGCCTACCGGGCCTACTGCCGGCAGTTCGGCGCCGGCCGGTGAACGGCGCCCCTCCCGGCCCGCCCGGCGGTGACCCGCCCGGTCAGGCCGGCGGTGACCCGACCGGCCCGCCCGGCGGCGACCCGACCGGTCAGGCCGGGCCGGCCGTCACCGGTGACTGGGACGGCCTGGCCGTCATCGGGAGCGGCCGGGGCGGCGGTGCGGGCCGGGGTGACGACACGGGCCGGGATGACGACACGGGCCGGGGCGGCGGCGTGCTGTGGCTGCACGGTTACACGATGGGCGCCGCCATCTGGCCACCGCTCTGGAGGCACCTGCCGGGCCGCGGGCACGTGGCGGTCGACCTCCCCTGGCACGGGCGGTCGAGGCCGCTGCGCGGCGGGGAGGACCGCGCCGCGCTGGCCGACCTGCTGGCGGGCCGCGCGCTGGAGGCGGGGGTCCGGCACGTCGTCGCGCTGTCCTTCGGCACCGTCGTCGCCCTGGAGATGGCGCTACGCCACCCGCGCGCGTTCGCCTCCTGGACGCTCGCCGCGCCGTCCTACGCCGGTGGCCCGCAGGAGCGGGCGGTCGAGCGCCACTACCTCGATCTCGCCCTGCTCCACCGGAGCGCCGGTTCGAGGGCGCGGACGGCCGCGCTCTGGATGTCGTGCCGACCGATCTTCGGCGGGATCGCGGCACGCCCCGCGGCGCACTCCGCGCTCGCCGACGTCATCGGCCGGCACGCCTGGGACGAGCTCGCCGGCGCCGGCATCCGCCCTCTCCTGGAGCCGCGGCAGCCGGTGGCGCGCCTGTCCGCGGTGGCCGCCCCCCTCCTGGTGCTGGTGGGCGACGGCGAGCTCCCGGCGCACCGCGCCTGCGCCGAGACGATCGCGGCGGCGGCCCCCGGCGGCGCCCTGCGGGTGCTCCCCGGCACGGGACACCTCGCCCTGCTCGAGGAGCCACGCGCCGCCCTGCGGATCGTCGGCGCGCACCTCGCCGGGGCGGAGCACGGCGGGCCGCCGGACCCCGCCCCGGCGGAAGTCAGCCGTTGACCCACCGGACCAGCCGGTTGAGCACCCGCATGCCGTCGTGCGGGCGCCCGGCGTATCCGTGTTCGGCGGCGCCGAGCGGGACGACGTTGTCCACCCCGCGGGCGGCGATGGCGTCCCGCAGGGCGAGCCGGGTCCCCTCCGGAGCCACCCCGACCGTCGATACGGCCGGCCCCAGCGACGGGAGCGCCCGGCGCAGGTCGTCGACCGCGCGCACCAGGACGAGCCGGGAGCCGGGATGGTGGGCGAGGTCGAAGGCGCCGTCGACGCGCACGACCGCCGACGACACCTCGGGCCAGTCGCCGTTGACATGCCAGCGCCCGGTGCCGAGCAGCCCCCTGCGCAGCCGGGTGAGGTGTCCCTGGGCCTGCGGCGAGGGCCGGTGCGGCAGCGCCCTGTCCCACTCGGCCAGCACCCGGGCGAGCGTGCGCGCGTAGTCGTCGGCCGTGGCGGTGTCGCACTCCACGACGTGCAGCAGCGAGGAGGTGCAGGCGGCCTGATTGGCGATCAGCGAGTCGACCGCGGCGCGGCGGGCCGCGGCCTCCGGATCCGCCCGCAGCAGCTCGGCGCCGATCATGCTCAGTGAGAACCGCGGCCCCATGACCAGGGTGTCGGTGGCCCCGCCGCGGGCCGTCACGCTGCGGACGGTCTCGGCGCCTCCCCAGACGACCCGCCGGTCGAAGGCTCCGTCGGCGAGCAGGGTCGCCTCCATCCGTTGGTCGCCGCCCCGCCAGTAGGCGAGAGTGGTGTGCCTGGCCAGCGGGTGGGCGGGGTCGGTGTCCCGCAGCGCCGCGCCCAGCGCGACGACGAGTGCGGCGGCCTCGGCGGCGGGTTTGACGACGCAGGCCCCCCTGGTCGCCCACGCCCACAGCAGGGAGACCACCGGCACCACGGGGGCGTTGCCCGCGGTCAGGTGGAGCTGCCTGGTGGGGAAGGCGCGCAGCGCGGGCGGCACCTCGCAGATGTGGTCCGCGAAACGGGCGGTCACTCCGGAGACGGTCGTCTCGTCGATCTTCCGCCAGGTGTCGAGCGAGGCCGTCCCGAGATCGCGCTCGATCATGCGGCCGACGGCGGCGCCGTCGAAGAGCGAGGGCAGCTGGGCGAGGAAGGCGCGGTGCGCGCGGTCGGCGACCAGCGAGGTCGCCGCCAGCAACGCCCCCGCCTCGGCCGCCTCCGGAGAGCCCGACCGCAGCGCCGCCCCGATCGCGTCCACGAAGGTGAGGACCTCCGCCAGGGGCGTGCGGGCCAGCTCCAGCAGCGCGCCCGCGGGGTCCGGTTCGGGCAGCGAGGAGGCGTCCGGGGCGGGGAGCACGAGCACCTGCGTCTCACCGGTGAGCTGGAGGGTGTCGCGGTCCACCACCGCCCGCCCGATCAGGTGGCAGCCGTCGGCGGTCGGGCCCTGGACACGGCGCGACCCCCGCTCGGCGACGGCCCGGCCGACGTCGGCCACCCGGGGCCAGGGCGGCATCACCACTTCCCCCCGCACCACGGCCGGGAGCCGGACGACCTGCGTCCCGGCCACCGTGCGGGCGTCGAGCATCACCCCGCCCCCCCTTCCACGGTGGCGCATCCGCGCTCTCCGGCCCCGGCGGCCCGCACGATGGGGGCGGCCAGGGTCGGTCCCGCCAGGCCGCATCCGCACGGGTCGCGGCGGAGCCGTACGGCGTCGCCGGTCACGACGGACCCCGGGTAGGAGAGGGCGAACGGGTCCAGCACGGCCAGCCTGCCCACCACGTCGTCGCCGTCGACGGGGACCAGGAGGTCGTCCACGACGACCGGCTCGACGCACGGAGGGATGTGGTAGCGATCGTTGACGCAGGTCAGGAAGACCGTGTTCAGCTCCGAGGTGGAGTAGGTGTCGACGCACCGGCCGGGCGGCACGCCGAGGCGGTCGCGGACCCCCTCGACCAGCTCCTCCCGCCGGATCGCGGTGCGGCCCTTCCAGCCGCCGCCGGTGACCACCTGACTGCCCGGGAGCAGCCGTACGTGCCGGCCCGCCGACGCGAGGTGATCGATGAGATCGGAGACTTCCGCGGGCGTCCCGAACACCAGCACGGGCCGCTCGGACCGTGCCAGGAAGTCGGCCGCCGCGTCGTGGTCGGGGGCGCCCGGCGGGCCGGGGCCGCCCGCGAGGGAGCGCAGGTCGAACGGGGCGGCCCGCAGGTGGTGGACGCGCACGGCGCCGGCGGCCAGGCCGGCGGCCCCCGACTGGATGCCGAGGCCCAGCCCGGGGGTGACGAGCTGGAGGAAGTCGTAGGTCCCCGCGCGGAGCGTCCAGGGCAGCCGCACGCCGGAACAGGCGCGGAGGGCGGCGAGGGTCGGGCGGTCCCTCGGCACGAGGGACGGCCGCCCGCCGGTGCCGCTGGAGAAGGTGACGTAGACCCCGTGCCGCTTCAGGGCCGCGCGCCACTGGCTGATGTCGCCGGTGGCGAGGTCCAGGTCGGTGAGCCGCTCGGTGAAGATCGACCCCAGCCAGCGGGTCAGCTCGGCCGGCGCGTCCTCCAGCCAGGCCGGGTCGTAGCTCTTGAAGAGTCCGTCGGTGACCAGGAACCTGTCACGGATGTCGGCCACGGTGACCGCCGGGGCGGCGGGCGACTCGTCGACCAGCGCGGCGTAGGCGGGGATGGCGGCGGCGTAGCGACGGTGGTTGCCGACGAGGACGGCCTCTCTGAGGCGGGCCGCCGCCCCCTCGTCGATCGGGGCTCCCGTGGACCAGAGCCTGGTGCAGACGAGCAGGGCCTGCACATCGGGGACGGCCGTCAGCCGTGGATTCGGACCGGGCACGGTCCGATAGTCGCTCCTATTCGGCGGCCTGAACAGAGCGTGGGGCGAAGAATGCGTGCGACATTCCTGGCCGGCCAACTTGAATTTCGTTATTTAACGGCTGATTGCGTCTTATAAACCCCGGATATGGGTGAGCGGAATGGTCCTGGGGTGCCGCGGTGCCGGGCCACCTGCGGCAGGAGGCGCCGGCCCGACCTGCTCGCAACCGCGACGACTCCAATCCGACGACTCCAACTCCGCAGCGACTCCAGCCCCGAGGTCGTCCCTCACCGCCGGGCGCGCCGACGGGCGGCCGGCGAACGCGTGCCATGAATAATTATTTATGCTGATATATCCATAAAATGCGGACTGCATTCCCCGTCCCCGGACGCCGGCGTCCATGGAAGGCCGCGGACGGATGACGGCCGGGGCCGCCGGGCCTCCCGGCGACGGGAGATGGGCCCTACGCCTTGGCGGCGGCGCTCTCGCCGGTGAACGCGGCCACGGCGCCCAGGCCGAGATAGACCACGCCGCTGGTGACGTCCAGGCGGCGACGGGCGCGGGCGGAGCGGCGCAGGCGGCCCGCCATGGCGGAGGCGAGCAGGGCGAAGGCGCCGTCACTGGCCAGGCCGAGCGCGATCCAGACCGCGCCCAGCAGCAGGATCTGCGGGGCGATCGGCCCCCGGGCGGGGTCGGTGAAGTGCGGCAGGAAGGCCAGGAAGAAGATGGCGGTCTTCGGGTTGAGCACGTTGACCACGAAGCCCTCCCAGAACATCCGGGACCGGTCGGCGACCGGCGGCCCGGAGGTCTCGGCGTCGTCCTGGCGGGACATCAGCTTGCGGACGCCCAGCCAGATCAGGTAGGCCGCGCCCAGATACTTGACCACGGCGAACGCGGTCGCCGAGGCGGCCAGCAGGGCGCTGACCCCGAGGGCGGCGGCGGCCACGTGGACCACGGAGCCGAGGTGGATGCCGAGCACCGACACGATGCCCGCGCCACGGCCCTGGGCGACGCTGCGGGTCACGATGTAGAGCACCGCGGGCCCCGGCACGAGGAGCAGGGCGAGCGTCGCCGCGGCGAACAGGGCGAGTGTCGTCAAATCTGGCATATCAGGATCGTAGGACGGCCCGATCCCTGACCGCCTCAGGTTTTCCGCGGGGTGCTCTCAGGGGCTCTTCGCCGCGCGGAGCAGGTAGCAGCACAGGACGGCGGCCCCCGCCAGTGCCTGGGCGGCCAGGAAACCGCCGAGCGCGGCCGGTCCGACGGTCAGCGCCAGCGCCAGGGGGAGGCAGCCCAGCGCCGCGAGGTCCGCGCCGGTCACTCCCCACAGCACCGGGCCGGTGGGCACCGCCCCGGCGGGCGTCTCGATGACCGGCATCGCGTGGTCGATCGGACGCCGCCGCGCCATCCGCAGGCCCGCGGCGGCGAGGGCCGGGGCGGCCAGCGGCCCGAACAGCCACCACGGACCTCCCGGGAGCATCCCGGTCAGGGTCAGGCCGGTCAGGGCCAGGGTGAGCCAGACGGCGCTCAGCAGTGCCGGCAGCAGCGCCCGGGCGGTGAGGGCGGCACGGGCGTCGACGCCGAGCAGGCGAGCCAGGCCCGGGTTGTCCGCGTCGCGGCGTGCGCCCGAGGTGCCCGCCACCGAGGCGGCCAGCGCACCGGCGAGCACGGCGCCCGCCGTGATCGCGCTGATGCCCCCGGTGGCCTGGGCCACCACCGGGGGCAGCGCGGCGGCTGCGAGCAGGGCGGCCGGCCGTCCCGGGCGCCGGCCGAGGCGGCGCCAGTCCTGCCAGGCCAGGGCCAGCGGGGCGGGTAGCGGCGGCCACGGCCGCGAGCGCAGGGCCCGCCCGCGCCAGTGGTTGTCCTCGGCGATCCAGGTCAGGGCGCCGGGATCCATGCCGACTGTCGCGTCGGCCACATGACCGGCGCGGGTGGAGGCGGCCAGCAGGCTCCGGGCCGGGATGCGGGCCAGGGACGACCAGGCCAGCCGTAGGAGCAGGGCGGCCGCCACGGCGGCCGCGCCCGCGAGGACCGCGCCCGGCGTCGCGGGCGCGGCCGCGACGGTGGGCAGGGACCGGCGCGCGGCTCCCGAGGCCGATAGCGCCGCGGCCGCCGCCAGGACGGTGATCGCGACGAGGGCCACGTTCAGCCACGAGTTCCAGGTCTGCGACGACTGCGAGAGCACGGTCAGCGCCATCCCGCCGGCCGCCGCCGACACCCCCAGGACCATGGCGGCGGCCAGCCGTACCGCCAGCTGGTCCGGCGCGCCCAGGACGGCGAGCAGGCCCATCCCCAGCGCGGCCCCGACCGGTACCGAGACCAGCAGGAGCAGCCTCGCGGTCCGTCCCAGCACTTCCCGGCGGTCCAGCGGGGACAGCAGCAGCCAGGCGGCGTCGGGGCCGGTCAGCGCGACCGGGCCCACCACGCGGGCGACGGCGAGCAGGCCTGTGTAGGCCAGCGCGACCAGGGCGACTCCGGCCCCCATCCGGGACGGATCGGGCTGCCGGACCATGGCCGCCAGCGCGGAGGAGACGGGGTGGGCCAGTACGGCGGCCGCCATCGCCAGCCCGAAGAGGGCGGCGTAGCGGTCCAGCCAGCCCGTGGAGGTGCGGCGGCGCGACCGGATGGACGCGCGGATCGCCGGGACGCCGCTCATGCCCTGCCCGCCGTTCATGCCCCGCCCGCCGCGCGTCCGTCCGCTGTGCCCCTGCCCGCCGCGTGCCCTCCGCCCCCGTGCCCGGTCCCTTCGCCCCCGTGCCCGGTCCCTTCGCCCCCGTGCCCGGTCCCTGCGCGCCCGTCCGCCGCGCGCTCATCGCCCGTGCGCCCGTTGTCCGGGTGCGGGGTCGTGGCCCGCCCGGCCGCCGTGCGCCCGTCGTCCAGGTGTCCGTCCGCCAGTACGGCCTGGCGGGCACCGGTGGCGCCGGCGAGCCCGAGATCGTGGGTGGCCATGACCACCGTGCCGCCGGAGGCCGCGTAGTCCATCAGGATCGCCGCCAGGCGCTGGCGGAAGGCGGAGTCGAGCCCGCGTTCGGGCTCGTCGAGCAGGAGCAGCCGGCTCGGCCGGAGCAGGGCGCTCGCCAGCGAGAGCCGCTGCCGCTGGCCGGTGGAGAGGGTCAGCGGTGAGGCGTCCGCCCGCCGCTCCAGATCGAACAGCTCCAGCGCCGCGTCGACCTCCAGCCGGGGTGGCATGTGGACGGCGCGCACCAGCTCCAGGTGCTCACGGGCGGTCAGCCCCGGATACCAGGCGGGCTCGTCGCCCACCAGGACGACGTCACGCCAGAAGGCGGAGTCGTCCCTCGGTGGGCCGCCCAGGACGTCGAGCTCGCCCGAGCCGGGGGGCTGCAGCCCGGCCAGGCAGCGCAGCAGCGTCGACTTCCCCGCGCCGTTCGCGCCGATCACGGCGACGATCTCGCCGGGCGCGGCCGTCAGGCCGACGGTCCGGAGAACGGGGTTGCCGCCGAGTTCCACCCCGACGTCGCGGACCGTGATGATCGTTGGAGACACCGTTCGAGCGTACTCGGCGCCCTCCGGGTCCGCGCGGGCCCACCGCGGACGGAAGCGGGTGAACCGGCCGCGGCGGGATCGCGGGGACGGATCGGCCGTGGCGGGCCGGCCGGTCATGGGCGGGCGGCTGCGCCCAGGCGCGACGGGGATCGGTCGCCGGCGGCCCGCTCACGGGTGGATCGGCGTACGGGCCGGTTACGGGCGGGTCGCGGAGACGAGGGCGGCCAGCAGGGCGGTGGTCGCCGGGGGGACGGGGGGTTCGCCGTAGGTGGCGGCGTAGACGTGCCGGGTCGAGCCGGGGAGCTCGATCACGTTGACCTTCGGGTGACGGTGCGCCCGCAGTGCGAGGGCCGGCAGCGCCGTCACCCCGATCCCGGCCGCCACCAGGGCCTGGACGGCGACGATGTCGTCGGTGGTGAAGGCGATCTCCGGCTCGAAGCCCGCCTTGGCGCACAGGTCGAGCAGATGGCTCCGGCACCGGTCGCAGCCCCCGATCCAGCGGCTGTCGCGGTGGGAGGCCAGGTCGCCGGGCCGGCCGGCGGTGACCAGATAGCTGGGGTCGTCCAGCAGGTGGACCAGCTGGATGCCGTCGTCCTCCGGGGCGGTGTCGTCGTAGCGGAAGATGACCGCCACGTCCACGTAGCCCGCGCGGAGCATGCGCAGGGCCTCGGGGGGCTCGGTCTCGGTCAGACGCAGTTCCAGACCGGGGTGGTCCCCGGCGAGCAGGGCGGCGGCCTCCGGCACGAACGTGCCCAGGGCCGAGGGGAAGGCGGCCAGCCTGGCCCGGCCCGCGCGCAGGCCCACGTGCGCGGAGAGCTCGGCCGAGGCGGAGTCGATGCGCCCGACGATCTCGATGGCCCGCTCCGCCAGCAGGCGGCCCGCCTCGGTGAGCCGGATGCCCCGGCCGACCCGCTGGATCAGCTTGGCCCCCGTCTCGCTTTCGAGCTTGGCCAGGTGGTGGCTGACCGAGGGCTGGGAGTAGTGCAGTTCCCTGGCCGCGGCGGTGACCGATCCGTGCCTGGCCACGGCGGCGAGCACGCGGAGCCGTACGACATCGAGCATGTATCAACATTATCTATGAATAAGCGGAAAGATAGGCATTAGACGTTATGAGTGGTCCGGCGCACCCTTGAGACATGGGAACGATGACACTCGCCCGTCCCGGCCTGGCGGAACTGGTCGCGGGGGTCCGGGAGCTGGCAGACGGCTCCACCGCCCCCCGGACGACGGCCTTCGCCGTGGCCGACCTGCTGCGCGACCGGCTGCCCTCTCCCGAGATCCTCACCGAGCGGGAACGGCTGGGGGATCCGGACCACTACGTCGGTCACACCCTCCACACCGAGGCCGCCTTCTCGATCCTGGCCGTGGTCTGGCGGCCCGGCCAGGAGACGGTGATCCACGACCACATCGCGTGGTGCGCGTTCGGGGTCCTGCAAGGGATCGAACACGAGACGCTCTACCGTCTCGACGGCGACCACCTGACCGAGATCGGCCGGACGGCCAACCACGTGGGGGAGGTCAGCGGCTTCGCCCCGCCCGGGGACATCCACAAGGTCCGCAACACCGGCGACAGCACGGCGATCTCCCTCCACATCTACGGCGCCGACCTCAGGGCCGCCCCGAGCAGCGTCCGCCGGGTCTACGACCTGCCCGTCCGCTGAGCCTGGCCGGCTCTCCGGAGACGCTGTGCCTCGACGGCTCTCCGGAGACCGGCGCGCCAGCCACCTCCAAGTGACCGACAAGCTCCCGGCGTCACGATGAGGACGTCCCGGTCCCTCCGGAAAAGGAGCGAGTCATGCGGAAGATCACACGCCTGTACGCGCTGGCCATCGCCCTGGCCGTGCCCGCCTTCTCGGTGCTGCTGTCCGGCACCGCGGAGGCGATCCGCATCGCCAACCACTGCGAGCCGTCCGTCGACGGTGATTGACCGGTCCGTCCGGCGCCGCCGGATCAGGATGATCCGGCGGTGCCTCGTACGGGGTGTCTACTGCCGCAGGCGCGGGTGGTACGCCGAGGGCGAGCGGTGGGCGCGGCGGGCGACCGAGGCTGTGGACAGCACGGATCTCGCCGGGCACGCGACGCTCCTGGTGGATCTGGCGTCGCTCTGGCACGGGCTCACGCGCCACACGGAGGCGCATGAGTGCGCCCGGCGGGCGGTGGAGTCGCTGGCCGCGGCACCCCCCGGCCCCGGGCGCGACGGACCGCTCGCCGACGCGCTGATCCGGATGGGCGACGTCGAGCGCAGGTGGGCCCGGTACGCCACAGCCGAGGAGCACCTGCGCCAGGCGTTCGAACTGGTGGACGGGGCCGACCACGAGCGGGGCGCGGCCGTACGGCTGGCCCTGGGCGTGCTGTGCAAGGAGACCGGCCGGTACGGCGAGGCCGAGGAGTGCTACCGGGGAGCGCTGAGCCGCCTGGAGCGGCACGGAGCCGACGACCTGGCGCGCGCCGACGCCCTGCACAACCTGGCGGGGCTCGCGCACGCCCGGGGCGACGACGGCCCCGCCGGAGAGCGCCACGCGCGGGCCGCGATCGAGATCCGGCAGGGAGCGCTCGGCCCCCGCCACGAGCACGTCGCGGCGGACCTGGCCGTGCTCGGCGCGGTCCTGACGGGCCAGGGCAGGCACGCCGAGGCGGAGGAGGCGTTCCACCGGGCCGTCGGCATCTTCCGTGAGCGGCTGGGAGCCGACCACTACGAGGTGGCGGTGTGCCAGGTGAACCTGGCACACCTGGACGACCTCCAGGGCCGTCCGGAGGACGCGGGGCGCCGCTACCGGGAGGCCCTGCGCGTCAAACGTCGTGTCCTCGGCCCCGGTCACCCGGAGGTGGAGCGCCTGTCCGCGTCCGTGCGGACGAGATCCGGCTGAGGGTCCGCGGGGCCCGCGGGGACGGACCGGCGTCCGGGACCCCACGCACCGCCTGGGCGAGGCCGGGGCCGGCTGAGGGGCCGCAGGGCCTGCGGGGACGGGCCGGTGTCCGGAGCCTTCCGCGCGGACCCGGCGCGGTGCCTTCGGCCCCGGGTCACCCTTCGGCCCCGGGGCGGCCTTCGACCTCGGGCTTCCTGTCCAGGCCGAGGCTCTCCTTGATGGCCTCCAGGCGGGCGGCCCCCTCGACGTCGAGGGCGGCGCGTTCGACCTCGATCATCCGGGCCTCGACGGAGTTGGAGGTCAGCTCGGCCTCGCCGAGGGCGCGGGCGTAGCGCTTCTCGATCTTCTCGCGGACCTGGTCCATGGTCGGGGTGTCCCCGGCGGGGGCGAGGCCGGACAGGTCGCCCATGGCCCTGTTGAGCTGCTCCTGCATCTTGGCCTGGTCGAGTTGGGAGAGCAGGCGCATCCGCTCGGCGATCTTCTTCTGCAGAGCCATGGCGTTGTTCTCGACCGCCGCGCGGGCCTGGGCCGAGGCCTGTCCGGCGCGTCCGTGCATGAGCTGCGCGTCCCGCAGCGCGGTCTCGGCCGCCACCAGCCGGGAGGCGAAGGCGCGGGCCGAGTCCTCGTAGGACAGCGCCTTGCGCTCGTCGCCCGCGGCCCTCTCCCGCTCGGCCAGCAGGACGGCCTGGCGGGCGTTGGCCTGGAGCTTCTCGGTCTCCTCCAGCGAGCGGGCGAGCCTCATCCCCAGCTCGCGCTCGTTGCCGATGACCGCGGCCGCCTGCTGGGTCAGCCGCTGGTGCTGCTCCTTGGCCTCCTGGATCGCCTGCTCGATCTGGACCCGGGGGTCGGTCAGCTCGTCCAGCCGGCCGGACACGGCGAAGACCAGATAGCGCCAGGCCCGGCGGATGACCTTGAACATGGGGGGCTCCTTAGAGATCCGGCGGCTCAGCGATCCAGCGCGTCGCGGGTGATCTGTTCGGTTTCGTGCAGGCCCTGGCGGACCCCTTCGAGGCTGTCGGCGAGTTCGTCGAGCACCCGGGCCGGCTCTAGGGCTCCGGTGGCCGACATCGCCGACAGCTCCACTACCCGGGCCAGGAGCCCCTCGATGCTGATCGTGCTCGACTCCATCCGGGCGAGCACCTGGGCGCGGGTCTCGGAGAGCCGCTCGACCACGGCCCGCTGGGCGGCCAGCGAGGCGAGCGCGCGGTCGATGTCGTGGACCAGCCCCTGCTTGGCCCCCTTCCGGGCACGGGTGAGCCGCGCGTGCTCCTGCCGGAGCCGGTCGAGGTCGAACCTGGCGAGCGCGGTCCCGGTGAGCGAGGCCTGCTCGGCCAGGCGTTCCAGCGTGGCCGTGGAGTCGTCGACCTGGGGCCGCATCAGCGCGATCCGCTCGGCCAGCGGGCCGTTCCCCATGGAGGCGCTCAGCTCGCCGAAGCCGTGCGCGGCCGAGCCGGCCCGGCCCAGCCAGTAGGCCTCCTGGCTGCCGGCGGTGACGGCCGGCGCGGCGCGGCCACCGCGGCCCTGGAGGGCGGCGGTGGCCGCCTTGGCCAGCCAGACGGCGACCCCGACGGCCCCGGCGGCGGCCGGGTGCACGCTGACGGCCCACGCGGCGCCGCCGGCGGTGGCGCCGAGCAGCAGGCCCCACGGATCGCGTAATTCGTCGATGAGACGGGACATCAGAAGTTGGATACCACCGCGGTGAACACCTGGTCGATACTTCCGGGCTCGCGAGAGTCGTACGCGGCCGCGTCGGTCGCCTCGGAGATCGTTCTCAGCACGCCGAGGTCGGCGTCCTGGCCGTAGGCGATCGTGAACATCCGCACCGAATCCTCGGCCGACTCGGCGCGCAGGCCGGGCAGCAGGTTCTTCAGCGAGATGCTCTCGACGTCCTCGTTCTTGCCGTCGGTCAGGAAGACCACCGCGTTGATCGCGTCGCCGCTGTGCCGGTCGCGCACGTGCCCGTAGGCGGCGAGCGCGGTGTCGTAGAGGCCGGTCCCGCCGTCGGGGGTCAGGCCGCCGAGCCGGGCCCGCAGGTTCTTGCGCTGGGCGGCGTCCACCGTGGCCAGCGGGGCCAGCTCCAGATGGTCCTTGGCCCCGTCCCGCCTGGTGGAGAACATCCACAGCCCGACCTTGTCGTGCGGGCCGAACTGGGGCAGGGCGTTGATCGCCGCCTGCTTGGCCAGCTCCAGCTTGCTCTTGCCGGTGCCCGGCACGGTGGCGCCCATCGAGCCGGAGACGTCGATCACCATGAGCACGTTCGCGGGCTTGCGCAGGTCGGCCCAGCTGGAGAGCACCTTGTCCAGCACGTTCGGGGCGGGCGGGCTGAGCGTCGTCTCCGGTTCGGCGGCCAGCAGGCCGTTCGCCTCGGTGATCAGCTTGCCCGCCTTCCCCTCGTACGACCGGAAGGCGGACTCGGCGAACCGTCCCTGCTGCTCCGGGGCCTGCAGGTAGGCCAGGAAGTCGGCGGCCACCCGGCGCTTGACGTCGTCCACCCACGGTGCGGTCAGCACGGCGTAGGGGTTGTCGGAGTAGAGGGTGCCCTCCTTGGGGTAGATCGCCACCAGCGGCACCCTGGGCCTGCCGTGCTTGCCCAGCGTCTCGGGGTCGCCCGTGGGGTTGCCCTGGTTGTAGTCCCAGACCGACTTCTCCTCCACGGCCACGGCGGAGATGTAGCTCAGGCCCGCCCCGGCGTCGTCGGCCCGCTGCAGGTTCGACAGGAACGTCAGCGTCGTGTCGCCGTAGTGCACGATCGAGCGCTCCACGTCCCGGACGAAGGTCCGGGCCTTGGCGTCGGCGACGTTCTTCTCCGACAGGTCGCCCGACAGGCCGGTGGCCGCGAAGTAGGCGCCGACGGTGGCGTTCAGGCCGCTGGTGGAGAAGTTGGGGTTGGTCTTCCCCAGGCGGAAGCGGCCCCACTCCGGATGGCCGTACTTGGCCCAGGAACCGGCCGACAGGTCGAGCAGGTCGGACCAGCCGAGCTTTTTGCCCGGCCAGCCCAGTGCCTCGGCCATCGGCTTGGGCATCGCGATGACCAGCGGTGTCTTGGCGATCGACGGGTTGTCCGCGGTGACCAGGGCGCCGGTGTCGTTGCCGGCGGCGCGCTGCTGGAGCAGGGTGACCCAGCCGCTGCTCGCCGGGGACCAGACGTCGGGCCGCGGGCCGTCCTGGCGCTCGTCCCAGCCGCGGGCCAGCGCCTGCATCGCGCCGCCGCTGGCCTTGGTCTCGACGACGACGTCGGCGCAGCGCTCGCCGACCTTCCGGCCGTTGTAGCCGGCCGCGATCTCCCGCAGCAGCTCGGCCTTCTCCGACGACGCGGCCACGGTGAGGGTGACCCCGCCGTCGCCGCAGCGTCTGGACGGGCCGTCCCCCTCCTGCCCGGCCGGCCCGCCGTCGCCGACGTACAGCCGCAGTCCGACGATCAGCGCACCGGCAAGAATGATCGCGATGACGAACGGGGCGAAGTTTCTCCGCGGTCGCTGCGGCTGTTGATACAACCCGGCCTCCCGGTGGTGTCAGTACTTGTCCGACGAACAACCCCCCGCCAGAGTTCGCCGCGGCGGGTGGCCGTTCAGAAGTTGGAGATCACACTGGTGAAGACCTGGTCGATGGTGTCGGCCCGGGAGGAGTCGTAGGCGGCTCCGTCGGTGGCCTCGGCGATCTGCTTGAGCACGCCCTGGTCGGCGCCCTCGCCGTAGCCGATGGTGAACAGGCGCACGTCGGGGCTGAGCTTCCCCAGCAGGTTGTCCAGGTCGATGCCGCCGTTCTTCTCGTTCTTGCCGTCGGTGAGGAAGACCACTGCGTTGATCGCCCCGCTGTCCCTGGCCCCGCGCATCCGCTCGACGGCCGCGAGCGTGGTGTCGTAGAGCCCGGTCCCGCCCCCGGCGGTCAGCTCGCGGAGCCGGTCGCCGAGCGCCGGGCCGATCTTCGACACCGTGTCGACCGGGACCAGCTCCCGGTAGTCCCTGTCGCCGTCCTGCTTGGTGGAGAAGGCCCACAGCCCGACCTTGTCGTCCCCCCGGAACTGCGGCAGCGCGTTGATCGCGGCCTTCTTGGCCAGCTCCAGGCGGCTCTCGCCGGTGCCCGGCGCCTCCTCCTCCATCGAGCCGGACTTGTCCACCACGATCAGCACGTTGGCCCGTTTGCGCAGCTCCGACCAGCTCCGCAGGACCTTGTCCAGGACGGTCGGGGTGGGCAGGTTGAGGGTGGTGACGGCGGCGTCGGGGATGACGCCGTTGTCCTTGGTGGCCCGGGGACCGAGCTTGCCGTCGTGGCCGCGGTAGCCGTACGACTGGAACTCCGCCTGCACCGGGGCGCTGTGCAGGTAGTTCAGGAAGTCGTCGGCGACGGCCTTCTTGGCCGGGTCCATCCAGGTCAGCGGGACGTAGGGGTGGTCGGAGAAGAGCGTCCCCTCCTTGGGGTTGACGGCCACCAGCGGGGTACGCGGCGGGGCGTGCTTGCCCAGCGTGGCCGGGTTGCCCGAGGGGTTGCCCCGGTTGTAGTCGGTGACGGAGTTCTCCTCGATGGTGATCGCGGAGATGTAGGCCATGGACTCGCCCCGGTCGTCGGCGCGGAGCAGGTTGCCCAGGAACGTCATCGAGATGTCGCCGTAGTGCACGATCGACTGCTCGACGCCCTTGACGAAGTCGCGGGTCCTGGCGTCGGAGATGTCACCGGCGGTCAGGTCGGAGGTGGTGCCGGTGGCGGCGAAGTAGGCGCCGATGGTGGCGTTCAGGCCGCTGGTCGAGTAGTTGGGGTTGGTCTTGCCGAGCTTGAACTGGCCCCACTCGGGGTGACCGTACTTCGCCCAGCCCTTGGGGTCGGACGCCAGTTCGGCGAGTTCCGCCCAGCCGATGGCCTTGCCCGGCCAGCCCAGGGCCTCGGCCATCGGCTTGGGCATCGCGAAGACCAGCGGCGCGGTCACGATCGGCACCGGCCTGCCCTCGGGGACCGGCACGGTGCCGTCGGCGCCCGCGGCCTGCTGGCGCAGCAGCGTCACCCACGCGGAGGCGGCGGGGGCCCAGACATCGGGCCGGCTGCCGTCGGTCCGCTCCTCCCACCCCCTGGCCAGCGCCCGCATCGCGGCGCCCGAGTTGGCCTCGTCGATGACGACCTCGGCGCAGCGCCCGGCCACGGTCCTGCCGCTGTAGTCCTTCGCGACCCCCCGCAGGATCCAGATCTTGTCCTGGGAGGACGCCACCCGGATCTTCACCGACTCGCCCGAGCAGGCGCTCGGCTCGCTCCCCGGGTCCTCCCGGCCGAAGAACCAGCGCAGCCCGGCGATCAGCCCGATGGCCAGCACCACGGCGAGGAGGTAGGGCAGAATCCGCCAGCGGGGTCGTGCGGGGGAGTACGCCACCGCATGATCGTAGGAAGAACCGATTTACCTGGACAAGGGGTTACCCGTTTCCCCTGGCCACGGCGGGGACGAGGGCCGGGCCTTCCTGCCGCGCGGACTGCGCGCGCCGCATCGTGCGTGACGGCCACCAGTTCGCCCGGCCGAGCAGCGTCATGGCCGACGGCAGGATCATGACCCGGATGACGAAGGCGTCCAGCAGCACGGCCGCCGCGAGGCTGAAACCGATCTGCTTCATCTCGGCGAGGTGGAGGAAGACGAAGCTGGCGAACACGGTCACCATCACGACCGCGGCGCTGGTCACCACGCCGGCCGAGCGGCCGATGCCGTCCAGCACCGCCTCGCGGGTGGGCACGCCGCGCAGCGCCGCCTCCTTGATCCGGCTGACCATGAACATCTGGTAGTCCATCGACAGCCCGAAGAGGATCACGAAGAGGAACAGCGGCACCCGGGATCCGATCGCGCCGGTGGCGTCGGCGCCGAACAGGCTCTCCCCCAGACTGCTCTGGAAGGCCATGACCAGCAGGCCGAACGAGGCCGCGGCGGACAGCAGGTTGAGCAGGACCCCGATCAGCCCGATGACGACCGAGCGGAACACGACCACCGTCATGACGAAGGTCAGCAGCAGCAGGGCCGTCAGGACCAGCGGCAGTTTCTCGTTCTGATTGGCGAGGTAGTCCGCGTCACGGGCGACGTCCCCGGTGACGTGTGCCTCGACACCGGGGACCCTGCCGACCGTGGCGGGCAGGTAGTCCTCCCGGATGTGCGTCAGCGACTTCATCGCCTCGTCGGAGCTCATCCGGAACGGGACGGCCAGATCGAGCACGCTGATCCGGCTGTCGGCCGAAGTCCGCAGCCTCGGCCGCACGTTCCTGGCGAACAGCGGGTCCGCCTGGGCGCGCCGGCCGAGATCCTTCAGCGCCTCGGTCACCTCTTCGGCGTGGGCGGGGTCGGCGCGGACGACGACGCTGTGCTGGACCCGCAGCTCCGGGAACGCCCCGGTCAGCCGGTCGTAGACCTGTATCGCCGGGACGTCGCGCGGATGGCTGTCCTTGTTCAGCACCCTCAGCTGCATGCCCAGCACGGGGAGCGCCAGGCAGATCATGACGAGCACCGACACGCACAGCGTGATCGCCGGGTGCTTGCTCGCGGGCCGCAGCAGGGCGCTCCACACCCGGCCGATCTCGGCCCCCTCCTTCTTCGGTCGGCGCGGCTCGCCCCGTTCCGCCGCCCGGGCGGTCCGGCGGGCCGCACGGCGTTCGGTCCTGTGGCCGATCGTGACCAGCAGGGCGGGCAGCACGGTCATCGAGCTGAGCACGGCGACCAGCACGACGACGATGGTGCCGGTGGCCAGCGAGGAGAAGATGACGTCCGAGGCCAAGTACAGGGTGGCGCTGGAGACGATCACCGCGAGGCCGGAGACCACGACCGTCCGGCCGGAGGTCGCCGCGGCCAGTTCCACCAGGGCCGCCGAGCCGAGCCTGCCGTCCGAGCGGGTCCGTTCCTCCCGCTCGCGCTTGAGGTAGAAGAGCGTGTAGTCGACGCCGACCGCCATGCCGATCAGCAGGATGACGTTGTTGCCGACACCGGCGTCCGGAACGATGTGCGAGACCACCATCGACAGCCCCATGGCCGCGGCGATCGAGGACAACGCCAGCAGCAGCGGCACGCCGGCCATGACCACCGAACCGAAGACGACCAGCAAGGTGATCAGCGTGACCGGCAGCGTGATCGCCTCGGAGAGCGCGAGGTCGTCACCGCGCTGCTTGTTGAGGCCCTTGCTGATGGAGGGGCCGCCGGTCTCCTCCACGAGGAGGTTCGGATACCCCTTCTGCACGGCGGCGGTCTGTGCGAGCAGCGGATCGACCTTCGTGCTGCCGTCCAGCTCCGCCCCTCTCATGGTCACCTCGACCATGAGGGTCCTGCCGTTCTTCGAGCGGATCGGGGCGGCGACGTCCTCGACCTCGGGTAGCTTCTTCATCCGGACGGTGATGTCCCGTGCGGCGGCGTTGACCGCGGCGGGGTCCTGCGGGCCGGACCTGACCGAGATCAGGATCTGCTCCGTCGGCCTGCGTTGCAGGTCCCCCTCGGCCGCGATGGCCTCGGCGCGGCCGGCCTCGCCGACCCGGTAGTCCTCGCTGGTGGCCTTGTCGGTGCCGATCGCCGAGCCGACCCCCAGGCACAGGACGACGAACAGGAACCATCCGATGATCGCCCGCCACGGATGGGCGGCGCTCCAGCTCGCCACCCGTACGGTCAGTGGCCGCCTTCCGGTCCGCGCGCTCATCGGGTCACACCGCCGGACCCGTATGCCCGGATGGGGGAGCCGTGCTCACGCCGGGTCCGGCCGTGGGACGACGGCGTCCTCACCTCCGCGGGTCCGATCCGCCCATGGAGGGATTTGCATTGGAGCAGCATGAGCTGCTCTCCTTTCTTTGGAGGTCGTGCGTTCGAAGGCACGCCGATTGCGGCGTGGTCGCGCGACTTTCGTTTCCCGGGGTGGCGAGTTGCCGCTCGCCGCCCCGGGCCTGTCACCGCCTGAGGCGGTGTGATGGCGTCATGGGACGCGAAGACTCATCCGACGCTCCGCAGGATCTGCTCCACAGCGGAGACCCGTGCCGTCAACTCGGCGAGCCGGGTGTTGAGCTGCTCCTGGTTCCGCGCCGTCAGCTCGGTGACCTCCCGATACTCCGACATCGCCGCCCGGTGAAGCCGGAAGCAGGCGATGAAGCCCACCACGGCGCCGACGGTGAGGATCAGGATGATCCCGAGGGGGAGGACGACTTCTTTCATCTCCGGGTCTCCTGCACGTCGGGGCCTTCCTGTCCGTCCGCTCGCAGTGCGCCGAGGACCGTGTCCGCTGTCAGGCGCACGTCGAACGGCACCAGCTCGAAATACTTCATCGCCTTGCCGTCCGCCGACAGCTCCAGATCGCCGGCGACCAGGCCCGCCTTCTCCATCCGCTCAAGATGCATGTAGAGCAGCGGCCGAGATATGCCGAGCCGCCGGGCCAGCTCGCTGACATGCACCCGGCCGCCGGACAGCTCGGCGATGATCCGTAGTCGGAGTGGGTGGCCGATGGCGGCGAGCAGCGCCAGCAGCTTCTCACTGGTCAGAATCCCATCCACAGCGTATCGACCTTCCACCTGTAATATAAGACTGACAGGTGGAATCCTCATCGTCAAACCACCTCGGCGACCGCCTGACGGGCGGTGGCCGATGCGGTGGGGCACGACGTGCCGGGACGGCGGTGCTCCAGGTGCCTCCGGCGTCTCCGGGGTCTCCGGGGATCGCAGGAGACGCGGCCAGGACACCTCCTGGTAGCCGCTGGCCTGCGGGGTGAGCGGATGTCTGTGAAGGCGGGATCGCATGGCGCGGGCCTACGACGCCGTCAAGGGCAGGGGCGAGAATCGTCGTGCCGCCGAGCCCTCCACCAGCAGCCGGGCCGAGCCCTCCACCAGGAGCCGGGGAGTCTCGCAGCTCCCGGCTGACGCCGACCAGGACTGACGCCGGCCAGGACTGACATCGGCCAGGACTGACGCCGACCAGGACTGACGCCGGCCAGGACTGACGCCGACCAGGACTGACGCCGACCAGGACTGACATCGGCCCGGACTCTCGGGCCGGCGCAGGCGCCGCGCAGCGGATCCGCGCCGGTCCTCTAGCCGGACACCCCTCTAGCCGGACACCCGTCTGTGGAGGAGATCGACGAGCGTGGCGTGGAGCTGCTCGATCGGGCGGTCGGGGTGGAGCGCCCGGCGCTCGATCGAGACGGTCAGCACCATGCCGAACACGGCCGTCGCCGCGGTCTCCACATCCAGGTCCTCCCGGACCACGCCCTCGGCCACCGCCCGGCGCAGCGCCCCCGCGTAGACCCCCAGCGCCTGCTCGCGCAGCCTGGCCACCGCGTCCTGCCAGGCGGTGCGCCACATCTCGGCGAGCAGCACCCGGGCGAACGCGCCGTACTCCTCGAAGAACCGCAGCTGCGCCATGACCACCGAGTCGAGGGTGTCGAGCGCGGCCTGCCCGGTGTCCGCCTCGCCCAGCGCGTCGGCCAGCCGCTGGATCCCGTGTTCGAGCAGCGCGGCGAAGAGCGCCTCCTTGCTGCCGAAGTTGTAGAACACGGTGCCCTTGGCGACACCGGCCCGTTCGGCGATCGCGTCCACCGTGGCGGCGGTGTAGCCCTGCTCGGCGATCACCTCCACGGCCGCCGTGAACAGCCTGAGCCTCGTCTCGGCCCGGCGGCCGTCTCCCTTCCTCACGGCCGCGCCCGCCCCGGGCCCTCGCCGGTCCCGTTCCGCGCCCGCGCCGGTGTCCGGGGCAGGCTCTCGCCGGTCCCGCTCCGTGCCCGTGGCCGTGCCCGCCCCGGGCCCTCGCCGGTCCTGTTCCGCGCCCGTGTCCACGCTCCCGGCCCCGGCCCGCTGCTGTGTCATGGGGGTAACCGTAGTCACAGTGCCAGCTCGGGGTGGAGGCGCCGCATCGACCAGGTGCGCCCCTTGTGCACGGCGTAGACGGTCAGGCTCAGGCCCAGCGCGGCGGTCAGCGCCAGCACCCCGCCGGCCTGCCAGACCACCGTGAGGTCGCCGCCGCTGATCAGCCGCCGCAGCGCGCTGACCACCCAGCTCATCGGGAGCCACGGTGAGATCGTCTGGAAGAAGCCCGGCGAGGTCTCGATCGGATAGGTCCCGGCGGCCGAGGTCAGCTGGAGCATCAGCAGTGCCAGCACCACGACCCGTCCCGGCGCGCCGAGCAGGGCGTTGACCGCCTGCACGACCGCCAGGAACGCCGCCACGGTGAGAAGCAGGATCCCGGCGATCCCGGCCCAGTGCGCGGCCTCCATGCCGAGCGCGAACCTGATCACCGCCATCAGCACGCCCACCTGGGCGGCGCCCAGGACCAGTCCCGGCAGCCAGCCGGCCACCGCGATCCGCCAGGCGGGAGCCGTACCGGCGAGGAGACGGGGGTTGAGCGGGCGCAGCACCATGTAGCTCACCATCGCGCCGACCCACAGGGCCAGCGGGACGAAGAAGGGCGCGAACCCGGTGCCGTAGTTGGGCACCTCGTTGGCGACCTGGTTGGCCAGCTTGACCGGCTCGCTCATCATCTCGCTCCGGTCGGCGCGCTCGCCCTTGCCGTAGTCCGGGATCTGCTCGGCGCCGTCCCCGAGCTTGTCGCTCAGTTTCCTGGACCCGTCCGTCAGCTTGCCGATACCGGTGGTGAGCTCCCCGGCGCCCTCGTGCAGGCGGCCCACCCCGCTGTCCACCCTGGCCGCGCCGTCGCTCAGCTTGACGATGCCGCCGCCGAGCTGGGTCAGCCCCCGGCTGAGCTGCGCGGAGCCGTCGCCGAGCTGGGAGATCCCAGAAGTGATCTTCCCGTTGGCGTCCGCCGCGTCACCGAGGCCCGCGTGGAGCTTCGCCGAGCCGTCGGCCAGCTTGCCGAGCCCCTCGTCCAGTTGATTGATCTTGTCCCTGGCCTGGTCGAGCTGCTGGCCCGCGGTGGGCGCGACCTCCGCCGTGCGGCCCGCGACCTCCGCGATCCGGCGGGCGTCCCGCTGCAACTGGGCCGCGGCGCCGCTGCCGTCGCCGGCGGCGCCCTCCAGCCCGGTGGCCACCTCCTGGGTGGACCGGGTGAGACGTTCGGCGATGGCCCGCAGCCGCGGGTCGGCGTCCGGATTGCCGTCCAGCCAGCTCTGCAACTGCTGCGCCTGCTGCTGGGCCTGTTCCGCCCCCTGCTTGATCCCGCCGGGCAGCGCTCCCGCGCCGTCGGCGACCAGGCCGGCGCCCCGCTCGACGGCCTCCGCGAGCGACTGCAGCCGCGCCCCGTTCTCCCGCAGCACCGGGACGACCTCGTCGGCCACCTCGTTGATCTTCGACACCTGGGCGTGGACCTGCTTGTAGACCTGCGCGTTGCCGTCGGCGACCTGCTTGGCGCCCTTCTCCAGCTTCGCCAGTCCCTGGCCCAGCTTGCGTGAGCCGCTCTCCGCCTGGCCCAGGCCTCCGGTCAGCTTGTCCGCCCCGGCCGACAGCCGGCCGGTGGCGGTGTTGGCGCTGCCCAGGCCCACGGTGAGCTGGTGGGTGCCGGCCTTGGCCTGGCCGAGGCCGGCGTTCAGGGTGGACGCGCCCTTTCCGGCCTTCGCCGTACCGTCGTGCAGATCGTCCGCCCCGTCGGCGGCCTTGGCGGTGGCGTCGTGCAGCTCGCCGAAGGACACGAAGACGTTGTCCCAGTAGTCCTTCAGCGCGGTACGGCCCGCCGCGTCCTTGACCTCGGTGAACACCGCGTCGGAGATCGTTCCCATGATGTAACTGCGGCCGGTGTCGACCCGCACCCCGAGCTCGGCGGGGGTCGGCGTGCCGTCGCCGGAGGGCGAGGCCAGCCGGGCGCTGAAGTCGGCGGGGATGGTCAGGGACAGGTAGAAGCTGCCGTCGTTCACGCCGTCGGCGGCCTGCCGGGCGTCGACCGTGTGCCAGCCCAGGACCTTGCGCTCACGCAACTCGTCGGCCAGCTCGCGGCCCGCGTCGACCGTCTTGCCGTCGACGGTCGCGGGCCTGTCCTCCACGACCAGCGCCACCGGGATGTTCTCGAGGTTGCCCTGCGGGTCCCAGAACGACCACAGGTACAGCCCGGCGTACAGCAGCGGCAGCATCACCACGCCCGCCAGTGCCGCCCGGGTCAGCCGCGACCGGGTGAACCGCCGCAGCTCCAGCCGTCCCAGCCGCAACGATCTCATCGGTCCCTCTCCTCGCTCGTTACGGTCCGCGCCATGCTCTCCCCGTCCTGTCCGCCGGCCCCCGCAGGCTTTTCGGCGTCAGGAACGGATCCGGGTCCTTCGGGATCCGGCGGGGCCGTGGACCCGGTGACGGCCGGTACGGCCTCCGGCCCGTCCGGGTCCGGTCCGGAGTGCGCCGGGTGGCCGCCGTCCGGTCCGTCCGTCGCGTCCCGCGGTTCGCCGGAGTCCGTCGCGTTCCCGGGTTCCCCGGACTCCGTGGAGTCCGCGGAATCCCCGGAGCCCCCGGAGCCCCCGGAGTCCGTGGACTCCGCGGGATTCCCGGAGGGCAGGCGGACCGCCGCCCGCTCGCTCTCCGTGCAGGCCGCGATGACGGTCAGGCCCAGGGCGCCCAGCTCACCCAGCGTCGCCCAGAGCGCCTCCTGGCGGTCCTGGGCGAGGCCGGTGTCCACGTTGTCGAGGATCAGCAGCCCCGGGGTGTCGAGCAGCGCGAGTGCGATCCCGAGCCGCACCCGCTCCTCCCGGCCCAGGTCGCGGATGAGGGTGCGGTCGCCGGGGGACAGCTCCAGACCGGCCAGGGCCAGCGCGGTCGCGGCCCGTGACTCCTGCCGTCTGCCCCAGAACATGCCCGGTGACCGCTCGTGCAGGTGCTCGCGGACCGTCAGCGCCTTCTCCAGGTCGTTGACCCCGTCCACCAGGCCGAGCGCGGCGACGCGCCGGATCGCCCGCGGCTTGCCGTACCGCCCCACGGTGAGCGTGCCGTCGGTGGGTCTCATCCGTCCGGCCAGGGTCAGCAGCAGGCTCGTCCGCCCGCTGCCCGCCTGTCCGGTGACGGCGGTGAGGCTGCCCGGCTCGGCCGCGAGGCCGACGTCGCGGTAGACCCATCCGTGCTCGCCCTTGAGGGACAGACCGACCGCGCGCACCCCGACCCCCTGGAACACCGCACCCTCCGAAATTTTGAACTGACCGGTCAGTGCAAAAATATCACGCGAGGTATCCCGCGGGTGACCGGCCCGGCAAAGGTGTCGATTCTCACGGAAAGCGGCCGCTCAGCTGAGGGGGCCTGCCGGGTGGTCGAGCACCTCCGGTCTTCTACGGACCACGTCAGCGCCGGCGGCTCGCACCGGATCCACGAGGTGATCCGGCCGCGGGGACCGTGTCCATGGCCGGGCGCCACCCACGTCGACGAGACGGGCGGCCCGCGGCAACGCGGAAGGACCCGCCCCCCGGTCTTGACGGGTGGGACGGGTCCTGCGGATCGCCTGGCTAGACCGTCGCGGAGCCGTACTCCTGGAGGAAGAGCGCCTCGGCGAGGGCCGTGCGGCGCAGTTCCTCGACGTTGACCCGCTCGTTGGGAGCGTGGATCGAGGCGTCGTCGTCCTCGGCGCCGAACAGCAGGATCGAGGCGGCGGGGAACTGCTTGACGAGCGTGGAGACCAGCGGGATCGAGCCGCCGGCGCCGACGTCGCGCGGCGGGCGGCCGAAGGCGCGCTCCATCGCCCGGTTCAGCGCGGCGCGGGCGGCGCCGCCGGAGTCGGCGAGGTAGCCGGAGCCCAGCACGTGGTCGGTGACGTGCACCTCGACGCCCCACGGGGCGACCTGCCGCAGGAAGTCGACCACGGCCTCCACGGTCGTCTTCGGGTCGCCCGCCGGAGGCACGCGCACCGTCACCCGGGCGCGGGCGACCGCCTGGACCGCGTTGATGGCGCCGGAGACGGTCGGCACGTCCAGGCCGGTGACCGTGACGGAGTAGGAGGCCCAGAGCCGGTCGGCCAGCGAGCCGGAGCCGACCAGCGAGACGCCGTCGAGCACGCCCGCGGTGGCCCGGAACTCCTCCTCCGAGGGGCCGGAGCCGAGGAAGGTGCCGCGCGGCAGGCCGGGGACGCGGATGTCGCCGTGGTCGTCGTGGAGGGCGGCCAGCATCCGGATCAGCGCCGCGAGGGCGTCCGGGGCGGCGCCGCCGAACGAGCCGCTGTGCAGCGAATCCTTCAGGGTGCGCACCTCGATGGTGAAGGCGCCCATGCCGCGCAGCGAGGTGGTCACCGCCGGGTCGCCCACGCTCGGGTTGCCGCAGTCGGCGACGATGATCGCGTCGGCGCGGAGCAGCTCGGGGTTCTGCTCGACGAAGGTCTCCAGGCGCTCCCCGGCGTATTCCTCCTGGCCCTCGATGATCACCTTGATGCCCACCGGGAAGTCGCCCCGGAAGGCGCGGAGCGCGGCGACGTGGGAGATGACGCCGGACTTGTCGTCGGCGGCGCCGCGGCCGTAGATGGCGCCGTCGATCTCCGTCGGCTCGAAGGCCGGCGTGCGCCACAGCGCGGGGTCGCCCGCGGGCTGCACGTCGTAGTGCGCGTAGAGCAGCACGGTCGGCGCGCCGGGCGGGGCCGGGGCCTCGGCGAACACGGCGGGGAAGCTCCCCTCCACCGGGATCTGCCGGACGTGCGGCAGGCCGGCGCTGCGCAGCAGCTCCTCGGTCGCCGCGGCGGCCGCGCGCACCGGCTCCTCCGGATGGCCGGGGAAGGCCACCGAGGGGATGGCGACGAGCCGCTTGAGGTCTTCGACCGCCTGGGGCAGGCCCGCGGCGACGGCGCCCTCGATCTCGTCAGGAGTCACGACGTTCCCTCGCATCTCAATATGTGGTCGTCCTATTTGATCACAGTCGGCGGGCGACCGTGTTTCACCCTGATTCCAGCACACCGCGGCCCCGCCGGGTGGGGTCGAGGGCGGCGCAAGATCCGGACACTCCCAAAGTCTGGTCGCGGATTTCGTTGTTGTTACCTACCTGTTTTGCGGATTCCGAAGTTCTTGCACTCTATTGCCACGTTTTCACTTGGCAAGACGTTCTCCGGGCATGCAGACTGTGGGGAGCTCAGACCACCGAGGGAAGATAGCCATGACCCACCCTGAAAACACCGACGTGGCCTCGCTCATGCGGGCCGCGCAGGACAACCTGTGGATGCACTTCAGTCGGCACAGCTCCGACAGGAGCGTCGAAGTCCCGATGATCGTGCGTGGTGAGGGCGCATACATCTACGACGTGCACGGCAAGCGCTACCTTGACGGTCTCGCCGGACTGTTCGTGGTCCAGGCGGGGCACGGCCGCAGCGAGCTGGCCGAGGCCGCCGCCAAGCAGGCCCAGGAGCTGGCGTTCTTCCCGCTCTGGTCCTACGCGCACCCGAAGGCCGTCGAGCTGGCCCAGCGCCTGGCCGCCGAGACCCCCGGAGACCTCAACCGGGTCTTCTTCACCACCGGCGGCGGCGAAGCCGTCGAGAGCGCGTGGAAGCTCGCCAAGCAGTACTTCAAGCTGACCGGCAAGCCGCTCAAGCACAAGGTCATCAGCCGCCAGATCGCCTATCACGGCACCCCGCAGGGCGCCCTGTCGATCACCGGTATCCCGGCCTTCAAGCAGATGTTCGAGCCGCTGGTCCCGGGTTCGGTCCGGGTGCCGAACACCAACCACTACCGCGCCGACGAGATCACCGGCGTCGCCGGCATGACCCCGGAGGAGTACGGCTACTGGGCCGCCGAGCGCGTCGCCCGCGCCATCGAGATGGAGGGCCCGGACACCGTGGCCGCCGTCTTCGTCGAGCCGGTGCAGAACGCCGGCGGCTGCTTCCCGCCGCCGCCCGGTTA
This sequence comes from Streptosporangium brasiliense, assembly GCF_030811595.1. Lineage (NCBI taxonomy): Bacteria > Bacillati > Actinomycetota > Actinomycetes > Streptosporangiales > Streptosporangiaceae > Streptosporangium > Streptosporangium brasiliense. The sequence continues at coordinate 154,395 of NZ_JAUSRB010000002.1, read as the reverse complement.
CTTCCAGCGCCTGCGCGAGATCTGCGACGAGTATGACGTCCTGCTCGTCTCCGACGAGGTCATCTGCGCCTTCGGCCGCCTCGGCACCATGTTCGGCGGGCAGAAGTTCGACTACGTCCCCGACATCATCACCTGCGCCAAGGGCATGACCAGCGGTTACTCGCCGATCGGCGCCATGATCGCCTCGGACCGGCTGTTCGAGCCGTTCAGCAACGGCACCGAGATGTTCGCCCACGGCTACACCTTCGGCGGCCACCCCGTCTCCGCCGCGGTCGCCCTGGCCAACCTCGACCTGTTCGAGCGCGAGGACCTGCTCGGCCACGTGACCCGCAACGAGCCGGTCTTCCGCTCCACCCTTGAGCGCCTCCGCGACCTGCCGATCGTCGGCGACGTGCGCGGCTCCGGCTTCTTCTGGGGCATCGAGCTCGTCAAGGACAAGGCGACCAAGGAGACCTTCAACGCGGACGAGTCCGAGCGTCTGCTGCGCGGCTTCCTGTCCAAGGCCCTCTACGACGCGGGCCTGTACTGCCGCGCCGACGACCGCGGGGACCCCGTGATCCAGCTCGCCCCGCCGCTGATCTGCGGCCCCAAGGAGTTCGACGAGATCGAGTCGATTCTCCGCTCCGTGCTGACGGAGGCCTGGTCCCGGCTGTGAGCGCGCCGCCGTGCACGGCCCCTCCGGAGCCGTGCACGGCCCGCCCATGCCCGAGCCCGTTCGACCCGTGCTTCGCCACCCCGTTGAAACTCCGAAAGGAACCCTGATGAAAATCGGCGTGCCCGCCGAGGTCAAGAACCACGAGTACCGTGTCGCCGCCACCCCGGCAGGCGTGCACGAACTGGTCCGTCACGGCCACGACGTCTACGTCCAGCGTGGCGCTGGCCTCGGCTCCCACCTCCCCGACGAGGACTACCTCTTCGCCGGCGCCAAGATCCTCGACACCGCCGACGAGGTGTGGGGCGAGGCCGACATGATCCTCAAGGTGAAGGAACCGATCGCGGAGGAGTACCACCGCATGCGCGCCGGGCAGGTGCTCTTCACCTACCTGCACCTGGCCGCCGGCCGCGAGTGCGCCGACGCCCTGCTCAAGCAGCAGATCACCGGCATCGCCTACGAGACCGTCCAGGTCGGCAACACCCTGCCGCTGCTGGCCCCGATGTCGGAGGTCGCGGGCCGCCTGGCCCCGCAGGTCGGCGCCTACAACCTGATGCGCTTCAACGGCGGCCGGGGCGTGCTGCCCGGCGGCGTGCCCGGCGTGGCCCCGGCCAAGGTCGTCGTCATCGGCGGCGGCGTCTCCGGCCTCAACGCGGCGCAGATCGCGGTCGGCATGGGCGCCGACGTCACGGTCCTCGACCTCAACGTCGACCGCCTGCGCTCCATCGACGCCATCTACCAGGGCCGTCTGAAGACCCTCGTCTCGACCTCCTACGCGATCGAGAAGGAGGTCCTGGAGGCCGACCTGGTCATCGGCGCGGTGCTGATCCCGGGCGCCAAGGCCCCGACCCTCGTCTCCAACGACCTGGTCTCCCGTATGAAGCCGGGCTCCGTGCTCGTCGACATCGCCATCGACCAGGGCGGCTGCTTCGAGGACTCCCGGCCGACCACGCACGCCGAACCGACCTACCAGGTCCACAACTCGATCTTCTACTGCGTGGCCAACATGCCCGGTTCGGTGGCCAACACCTCCACCTACGCGCTGACCAACGCGACGCTGCCCTACGCGGTCAAGCTGGCCGGCCTGGGCTGGAAGTCGGCGCTCCAGCAGGACCCCGCCCTCGCGCTGGGCCTCAACACCCACGCGGGTGAGCTCACCAACGACCAGGTCGCGCTCGCCCTCGACCTGCCGTACGTGCCGGTCTCCCAGGTCATCGCCGCCTAGACCCGGTCCGCGGGCTCACTCCCGCCCTCCGCCCGGTCGGCGGGCGACCCCATGATCACGTTTGTGGTCATGGGGTCGCTTCTTTCCCGGCCGTCTCGCGTGAGAGCGGGCAGGCCCGCTCTCACGCGGTCCGCGGTCTCAGCGCCCTCTCGGGGCCTGGGGCCGCGACCCCAGCCGGGCCCGCAGGTCACGGGCGGTGGCCAGGACGTGCTCGACCTCGGTGGCGGCCGGCCAGGGGGCGCTGCCGGGACGCAGCAGCGCGGCCCGGACCGAGGCCAGGTGCTCGACCGCCGCCGGACGCAGGCCGCTCTGCCCGGTCAGCCAGGCCGTGACGTCGGCGTGGTCGAGCAGCGGCCGGGTGACCAGGTCCCAGGTGCCGAGGATCTCTGTCAGGTCGCCGACCCGCAGCGGGGAGCCGCTCCGGGCCGCCGCGGCGGCGGCCAGCTCCGCGCGGGCGACGAGCTCGGGCTCGGCGGCCCGATCCCAGATCGGGGGCGGCGGGTCCGACAGCCACCGCTCGTCCTCACCCAGCCACCGCTCGTCCTCACCGGCGGCACCGGTCGCCGACAGCAGCGAGGCGAGCTCGGCCGCCGCCCGGGGGTGCCCGGCCAGCGCCGCCCGGCGGAACCAGTGCCGGCCGCCCCGCAGGTCGTCGTGCTCGGCGATGAGCAGCAGGCCGTAGTTGAAGGCGGCCTCCGGATCCCCGCCGGCCGCCGCCCTGCCGAACCAGTGGCTGGCCGCCCGTGGGTCGCTCAGCTCCACGCACACGAACCCGGCGGTCCGCTGGTCGTCGATCCGCCCGGCGTGGGCGGCCCGCTCGAACCAGGCGCGGGCGGTGCGCAGGTCCCCCCGGGACAGCGCGATCCCGCCGAGCTGCGAGGCGGCCCCGGGGTGCTCGGCCCCGGCGGCCAGCCGGTAGAACGCCTCGGCGCCCTCCGGATCCTGGTTGGCCCGCAGGAACAGCCCCAGGTGGTAGGCCGCGTCGGCGTGGCCGCCCCGGGCGGCGAGGTCCCACCAGCGCAGCGTCTCGTCGTCCTGGCCGGACGCGTAGGCCAGCAGTCCCAGGTCATGCGCGGAGGCCAGGTCGCCCGCCAGCGCGGCCCGCCGGTGCCACTCGACGGCGGCCTCCGGCTCGCCGCCGTCCTCGCAGATCAGCGCGAGCCGCCGGGCGGCCGGGCGGGAGCCCGCCCGGGCGGCCGTCTCGAACCACCGCCGCGCGGCGGGCACGTCGCCGCGCTGTTCGAGCAGGAGCGTCGCCAGGTTGGCCGCCGCCTCGGCGTCGCCGGTGGCCGCGGCCAGTCCGTACCACCTCACGGCCTCCGCCAGGCTGCCGTGCTTCTCGTGCCAGACGCCCAGGTTGTAGGCGCTGTCCATGTTGCCCCCGGCCGCCGCCCGCTCCCACCAGTGCCGCGCCGCCGAACGGTCGCCCCGCTGTGTGAAGTGACGGCCGAGCAGGTGCGCGGCCTGCGCGTCGCCGCCGTGCGCGGCCAGCAGCAGCTCGGCCTCGCCGTCGGCGCTGTGCCCGGCGTGCCGGGGGGCGGGTGGCGAGTCATCAGGCGGCTGCCGGCCCCCCTGCCACCACCCCATGTCGTCCTCCTCGTTGACAATGCACAGGGTGACACGTGACGGCGCGATGGCGGAGCGTAATCACGGACTTGCCTGTCCTCGCGCGCCCGCCCGCCCCCGCCCCTCGGCGCCGGCGTCCGCTCGGAGCGGCGCGGGCGTGTCAGACCCAGCCGGGGCGGACCAGCCCTGACTCGTAGGCGATGACGACGAGTTGGGCCCGGTCACGGGCGTGCAGTTTCATCATGGTGCGGCTGACGTGGGTCTTGGCGGTGGCCGGGCTCATGAAGAGCTTCGCGGCGATCTCGTCGTTGGTCATGCCCGTGCCGACCAGCGTCAGGACCTCCCGCTCGCGGTCGGTGAGCAGGTTCAGGTCCTGGGAGGGGTGGGGCCGCTTGGCGCGGCTGGCGTACTCGGAGATCAGGCGGCGCGTGACGCCGGGGGAGAGCAGGGCGTCGCCGTCGGCGACGACGCGGACGGCCTGGATCAGCTCGGCCGGCTCGGTGTCCTTGACCAGGAAGCCGCTGGCGCCGTTACGGAGCGCCTCGAAGAGGTATTCGTCGAGCTCGAAGGTCGTCAGAATGATGATCTTCGGCCCCGGGGGCATCTCCCGGGTGGCGGTCAGGCCGTCCATGCCCGGCATCCGGATGTCCATCAGCACCACGTCGGGCTCGTGCTCGGCGGCCAGCCGTACGGCCTGGGCGCCGTCGGCGGCCTCGGCCACCACGGTCATCCCCGGCTGCGCGTCGAGCAGGGCCCGGAACCCGGCCCTGACCAGGGCCTGGTCGTCGGCGAGGACGATCTTGATCATTCCCGTCCCTCCGGGATCTCCGGGATCGGCAGCCGCGCCTCGACGCGGAAGCCCTGTCCATGGCGCTCGGCGGTCAGCGAGCCGCCGAGGGCGGCCGCCCGCTCCCGCATGCCGGGGATGCCGTTCCCGCCGCCCAGACTCTCTCCGGGGGGCCCGCCGCCGGAGTCGGTGACCCGGATCAGCAGTTCGCGGGGGCCGTACTCCAGCAGGACGGCGGCCGTGGAGCCCGGCGCGTGCCGCGTGACGTTGGTCAGCGCCTCCTGGACGATGCGGTAGCCGGCCCGGTCCACTCCCGGCGGCAACGCCCTGACCTGGCCGGTGACCCGCCGGGTGACCGGCAGCCCGCTGCGCTCGATGAGCTCCTCCAGCCGTTCCATCCCGGCCGTGGGGGAGCGGGGCGCGCCGTCGCGGAGCACGCTGAGCACCGAGCGCATCTCGGTCAGCACGTCCTTGGAGGCCTGTTTGATCGTGGTGAGCGCGGTGCGGGCCTGCTCGGGCTGGTCGTCGATCAGGTGCAGCGCGGTGGAGGCCTGGACATGGATGAGGGAGATGTTGTGCGCGAGCACGTCGTGCAGCTCCTGGGCCATGGTCAGCCGCTCGTCGCTGGCCTGCCGCCGGGCCTCCTCCTGCACCACCCGCTCGTGCTCGGCCAGCCGCTCCCTCCTGGCCCGGACGAACTCGCCCAGCGCCAGGATGACCCCGATGACCGCCGCTATCGCGAACATGTGCCACAGGCCGGGGCTGGGGACGGGGGCCAGCCAGGTCGTGTAGACGACGAAGAACACGTAGGCCGCGGCCGAGAACGCCCAGACGACGCGCCGGTGGCCGAGGACGACGGCGTTGTAGAACGCGATGACCGGGCTGAAGAAGATCGGGCCGTAGGCGTGGCCCCGGGCGATGAACACGAAGGTCACGGCCAGGGTGGCGATCAGGGTGAGCACCGGGTGGTGGCGCCGTACGGCCAGCGCGAGCGGCCCGGCCACCAGCAGCGCGACGCCGACCGCGTCCACCTGGACGCGGTCGGGCTGGTTCCACTGGGCGCCCCAGGTCGTCGTGACCTGAAGGACCGCCATGAACAGCGGGAGCATCGGGTCGACCCAGCGGAGTTTGGCACGCACGTCCAGAACCCTATGTCCGCCCGCTGAGCGGCACATCCGCCCTGCGGGGCAGCGGGCACTACGTCACCGGTGGTATCGGAGGGGCTGACAGGGCAGGCGAGCTGAGACAAGCTGTCTGTGGGAGGCCATCATGATCGCTCGTCGCTTAGCCGTGCCGCTCGCCGGGATCCTGGCCGGTGGTTCCATCCTGTACGCGCAGCCGGTGGCGGCGTCTCCGCCGCCGGTGAAGAAGGAGCCCGTCGCCGAGGGATACGGCGGAGCGGTCTCGACCGTCGACCTGGACGCGAGCAAGGCCGCGCTGGAGGTGCTGCGCCGGGGCGGCAACGCGGTCGACGCGGCGGTCGCGGCGGCGGCCACGCTGGGCGTGACCGAACCCTACTCGGCCGGGCTGGCCGGGGGCGGGTTCCTCCTCTACTACGACGCCCGGCACAGGAAGGTCCACACGATCGACGGCCGGGAGACGGCGCCCCAGGCGATGACCGCCTCCTCCCTGGAGGGCGTCGCGTTCGACGAGGCGGTCACCAGCGGGCTGTCGGCGGGGGTGCCGGGCAGCGTGGCCCAGTGGGAGCTGGCCCTGCGCCGTTTCGGCACGCTCTCGCTCGGGCAGGCGCTCCGGCCCGCGATCAGGGTCGCCTCCGAGGGGTTCACCGTCGACCAGACCTTCCACGACCAGACCGCCGCCAACGCGGCCCGGTTCAAGGACTTCACCTCCACCGCCAAGCTCTACCTCCCCGGCGGCGCCCCGCCGGCGGTCGGCACCACCTTCCGCAACCCCGAGCTCGCCGACACCTACCGCCGGCTCGGCAAGGAGGGCGGCGGCTGGCTGTACGGCGGGCGGCTCGGCTCGGAGATCGTGGCCACGGTGAAGCGGCCGCCGGTCACGCCCGGCGCCACCCGCAACGTGCGGCCCGGCCTGATGGAGCTGTCGGACCTGCGGGCCTACCGGGCGCTCGAACGGCCGCCCACGAAGATGACCTACAAGGGCATGGACGTGTACGGTATGGCGCCCCCGTCCTCGGGCGGCTCGACGGTCGGTGAGGCGCTCAACATCCTGGAGGCCCTCCCCGAGGTCGGCGTGCACGAGTATCTGGAGGCTTCGCGGCTGTCGTTCGCCGACCGTGGCAAGTATGTCGGCGACATCCCGGGCGTGCCGCTGAAGGAGCTGCTGTCCGACGGGTTCGCCAAGGAGCGCGCCTGCCTGGTCGGCGAGCGGGCGATGGCCCATCCGGCCCCGGCGGGAGAGCCCGACGGCGCCTACGGGCCGTGCGCGGCCGCGACCCCGGCGCAGTCCGCGCAGACGCCCGCCGAGGGACCGGAGACCACCCACCTGGTCGTGACCGACCGCTGGGGCGGCGTGGTCGCCTACAACATCACCATCGAGTCCACCGGCGGCAACGGCATCGTCGTCCCCGGCCGGGGCTTCCTGCTCAACAACGAGCTGACCGACTTCACCTTCGGCCCGGCCCCGGGCGACCCCAACCTGCCCGGGCCCGGCAAGCGCCCCCGCTCCTCGATGGCCCCGACGATCGTCCTGGCCGGGGACCGGCCGCTGCTCGCGCTGGGCTCGCCGGGCGGCTCCACGATCATCACCACCGTGCTGCAGATCCTGGTCAACCGGTGGGACCTCGGCATGTCGCTGCCGGACGCGCTGGCCGCCCCCCGGGCCACCCAGCGCAACACCGCCCAGACCCAGGCCGAGCAGGGATTCATCGACCGCTACGGCGCCGAGCTCGCCGCCAGGGGACACAGCCTCGTGCTGAATCCCGAGATCGGCGCGGCCACCGCCGTCGAGTTCCTCCGCCACGGGAGGCTCCAGGCCGTCGCCGAGCCCACCCGCAGGGGCGGCGGCAGTGCCCTGGTGGTGAGCGGGCACCGGTAGCCCTCCTCGCGTGCCCGCGGCGGGCCGGTCCGGCCCGCCGCGGGCCCGTCAGAGGCCGGCCGGGCCGGCGCACTCCAGGGCGGCGCGGATCTCCTGGGCGGGATCGCCCGCGTGATAGGGCCGTTCGCTGGACTCGATGTTGTCGAGGAACTCCTGATACCGCACGGCGTACGACAGGTGCGCGAGCGGGCCGCCGAGGGCGAGCGCGCGGACCGGGTCGGAGCCGGGGACGCGGGCCGACCACGCCTCGGCCCAGAAGCGGGCCACCCGCGCTGCCCGCTCTCCGTCGGGGGTGAAGTCGCGCATCCGCAGGCCGTCCAGGACGGGGTGCCCGAAATGGCTGTCGGCGAAGTCCACCATGACCGCGCGCCGCCCGTCGGATCTCACGTTGCCGGGATGGAAGTCGCCGTGCACCACGGTGTGCGGCAGGCCGCACGCCTCCAGCGAGGCGATCAGCGCCGGCAGCCGTCCGGCCAGCCGCCGGGCCGAGGACAGCTCGCCGGGGCTCAGCTCCGCGGCCGCCGCGCCGTCGAGCAGCTCGTCGACCATGCCGGCCAGGACCCGCGGCGTACGGTCGGGCAGCCCGGCCGGGACGCCCTCCGCCCGTTCCGCGATCGCCGCCTGCGCGGCGACCAGCCGGTCCACCGCGTCGCGGACGACGTCATCGGGGGCGTCCCAGCAGTCCACACCGGGGACGTGGTCCAGCAGCACCCTGCGGCGCGCCGGATCCGCGGCCACCACGGCCGGCACGGACTCCGGGGCCACCCGGGCGAACGCCCCGATGACGCTCGCCTCGCAGGCCGCGAACCCGGGAGTGGTCTTGAGCCAGACCGGGCCCCGCGCGGTCGGGATCCGGAACAGCCCGGACAGGTTCCACGTCTTCACCTGTCCGGCCGGCCCGCTCGGCGGCCGGCCCGAGGCACGGAGTGCGGAGTCCGCCCACTCCAGCGCCTCCCGCACGCCCGAGGCGGTGGCCCAGTCGGCCCGCCGGGCGGCCGGGCCCACCAGGTCGCCGGAGCCGGCGGGCCAGGGGGACGGCAGCTCGCGGACGGGAGGCCGCAGCGCCTCGACATGGTAGGTCACGTGCCCGTCCCGGGCGCCCTCGCCGCCGTCGACGGTGAGCAGGCGCAGCACCGCCACCGGCACGCCGAGCGCCGGCTCCAGGTGCGAGACGACCGGCCCGACATCGGCCCACCAGGGAGTGTCCACCGGGAACGGGCCGACGGCCCCGAGCCGCCGGCCGTCCACGGTCACCAGCGCACTGACCGTACGGCCCGCCATCTGATCCATCAGGTCAGTCTGCTGGCCGGGGTGGCCGGGGGCGAACGGTTTTCCGGGGTGCCGGCCGTAGGGCCCGCCGTTCGATCTGCGGGCGGAGTTGTGGGCGGTTCTCCGGGGTGCCGGCCGTACGGCCTGCCGTCCGACCCGTCAGGCCGGTCTGCCGTGTGGGGTGGTGGGCGGTTCTCCGGGCGTGGCCGGGCCGTTCAGCTGGTCGGCTCCTTCCGCACCGCCGCCTCCTCGGCGGCCGCCTGCTTCTCCGCCTGGGCCCGCCGCTCCGCCCACTCCTGCGCCCGCTCGTCCGGTGTGGGCTCCTTGAGGCAGGCCGGGGGCGTCCCGTCTTCGGTCCAGGTGGCGTTGACGTTGGAGGCGTTGACCGGCTGCATGTCCGCGGCCACGTAGATCGCCAGGGCGAAGGCCATCACCACCAGGAACATCACCGCGACGCCCGGGAAACCCCCGATGGCCTGGGCCCCCTCCCAGGCGACCGCCCCCACCAGGGCGGACACCGGCAGGGTGAGCAGCCAGACCGCGGCTATCCGGGCCGCCGTACCCCACCGGATCCTGGCGACCCGCCGGCCCACCCCCGAACCCAGGATCGAGCCGCAGCACACGTGGGTGGTCGACAGCGGGAACCCGAAGTTCGACGCGGCGAGGATCATCGCGGCCGAGGACGCCTCGGCCGCGAACCCCTGCGGGCTGTTGATGTCGGTCAGCCCCTTGCCCACGGTCCGGATGATCCGCCACCCGCCGACGTAGGTCCCCAGGGCCATCGCGGTCGCGCTGCTCAAGATCACCCATGTCGGCACGGTGGCGCCGTCGCCGATCGCGCCGTCGGCGAGCAGCGCGAGCATGATGACGCCCATGGCGTTCTGGGCGTCGTTGGTGCCGTGGGCCAGCGACACCAGTGACGCCGAGCCGACCTGCCCGATCCGGAACCCCCGGCTGCGGATACGCGGCGGCACCTTCCTGGTGGTCCGGTGGACGAGGTAGGTGCCGACGGCCGCCGTGAGTATGGCCGCCAGCGGTGAGAGGACCGCCGGGACGAGGATCTCCGAGACGATCCCGGCGCTGTGGACCGCGGAGGAGCCCGCCGAGACGAGCGTCGCCCCCACCACCCCGCCGATGAGGGCGTGGGAGGAGCTCGACGGCAGGCCGAGATACCAGGTCACCAGGTTCCACACCAGCCCGCCCGTCAGGCCGGCGAAGACGACCGTCATCGTGATCGCGTCACTGGACACGATCCGCTCGGCGATCGTCGCCGCCACCTTCAGCGACAGCAGGGCCCCCACGAAGTTCAGTACGGCCGACAGCGCGACGGCCAGATGCGGCCGCAGCGCCCTGGTCGCGATGGACGTCGCCATCGCGTTGGCGGTGTCGTGGAAGCCGTTGGTGAAGGCGAAGACCAGCGCCGTCGTGACCACGACGGCCAGCAGCAGCGGGCCCACATCCATAACGTGCCCCTGATCGCCTCCGGCGATCGATAATCCATCCTTCCCGTAAAAATTCAGAACCCCTGGTGACGGCGCGGGTGAACCTTACGGGCCCGTGGGCGGTTCGGCGGTTCAGTGGATCAGCTCGTAGGCCGCGGGCCTGACCTTCCGGGTGCGCGCCCAGTATTCGAAGGTGAAGCCCGGCCAGACCGTCCGGTTCACGCCGTGCTCGTCCAGGTACCAGCTCTTGCAGCCGCCCTCGTTCCAGACCAGCTCGTGCAGGCGGTCCTGGAGGCGGTCGTTGAACTCACGCTGGACCTCGGGCCGGACGTCCAGGGCCCTGGCGCCGCTCCTCGACAGCAGGCGCAGGCAGTCGATCACGTAGCGGACCTGGGATTCGATCATGAAGACGACCGAGTTGTGGCCCAGGCCGGTGTTGGGGCCGAGCAGGAAGAACAGGTTCGGGAACCCGGCGGTGGTGATCCCGTAGTAGGCCTCGATGCCGTCCTGCCAGGCTTCCTGGATCTTCCGGCCCGCCCTGCCGATGATCCGCTGCTCGTTCAGCGCGTCGGTGACCTTGAATCCGGTGCCGTAGACGATCACGTCCACCTCGATCTCCCGGCCGGTGGAGTCGATGATCGAGTTCTCCCGGATCTCGGCCGCGCCATCGGTGATCACTTCGACGTTCTCCCTGCTCAGGGCGGGATAGTAGTCGTTGGAGATGAGGATGCGCTTGCAGCCGATCGTGTAGTCGGGGGTCAGCTTGGCCCGCAGCCCCGGATCGGGGACCTGCCTGGCCAGGTGGCGCAGGGCCATCGTCCGGTGCGCCTTCATCAGGCGCGGGTCGACGGTGAAGCCGAGCGCGCGGGTCTCCAGCGCCCAGTAGATCGAGTTGCGCAGCGCCCGCGCGGCGCCGGGCAGGGCGAGTGCCCTCTTCATCCGGGGTGAGATGGGGAAGTCGGGTTTGGGCTGGATCCACGGGGGCGTCCGCTGGAACAGGTGGAGCCGGGAGGCCTGCCCGGCGATCTGCGGCACGAACTGGACGGCCGAGGCGCCGGTGCCGATCACCGCGACCCGCTTGCCGGTCAGGTCCACCGAGTGGTCCCACTCGGCCGAGTGGAAGGAGGGGCCCCGGAAGCTCTCGCGGCCCGGGATCTCCGGGAGCGAGGGCACGTGCAGCGCGCCGATCCCCGAGACCACCGCGTTGGTGGTGAAGGTCTCGCCGTCGCCGGTGCTGACCCGCCAGTGGTTGGCGCCGTCGTCGTACTCCAGCCCGACGACCTCCTTGCCGGACCGGAGGTGCGGTGCCAGGCCGTACTTGGCGACGCAGGCCCGCATGTAGTCCCGGATCTCGGTCTGCGGGGAGAACATGCGCGACCAGTTGGGGTTGAGCTCGAAGGAGAAGGAGTACATGTGCGAGGGGACGTCGCAGGCGCAGCCGGGGTAGGTGTTGTCCCGCCAGGTGCCGCCGATGTCGGCCGCCTTCTCCAGGATCACGAAGTCGTGGTAGCCGGCTTCTTTCAGCTTGATCGCCATGCCCAGCCCGGCGAAGCCGGAACCGATGATCGTTATCCCGGGATGCGTGCTCATACGGTCTCCCTGCTGAGTCTCCTGACGGCGCATGGGCGTGGAGCCTCCTGACGTGCGGCCCGGCCGGTGGCGAGGGCGTTCCGTTTTATTGGACTCGCCGTCTAATGTAATCGGCGGATCGTCGCGCCGTCCACACCCCGCGCGGGTGAGCCGCCTCACACCGACCGGTCGGTATGAGACATCCCCAGGGAACGCGAAAAGCGCCGAGGGCGGTGCCGTCGGCGCTGTCGGTCGTCCGGTCCTTAGAGGATCAGGTATGCGGCTATGGCGGCGATCACCAGCACGGCGACCGCCACGGCGACCGGCACGGCCAGCGACCGCTTCTGGGGCGCGGCCTCGGGCTCGCTCCGCTGGGCGAACGCGCGGAACTGCTGGGTGTTGCCGGCCGGGTCGATCTGGGGTTCAGACATGGGACGACTTTAGCGATACGCAGTGCTCCCCGGCGCCGATTTGTGCCACTTTCGCGGAGGGCCCACAGCACGTCGGCCTGTTCTCCGCGCGGGGCACGAGACGCCTGGGACCTGTGGCGCGGGTGAGGCGCGGTACTGGGGACAGGACCGCCGACCGGGGCGGATAGCGTGGTGTCATGCTCCGGATCCTGTTCTCTCCTCGCGTGCTGGCGCTCCACCTGCTCGCGATCGGAGCGCTTGTCGTGTGCGGGCTGCTCGGACGCTGGCAGCTCGGCGTCTTCGAGGACTCCGGCAAGCCCCACGCGACGCGGGACCCCGCCCCGGTGGCGGTCGGCACCCTCACCCAGCCCGGCAGGCACATGACGAGTGAGGCGGTCAGCCGCCGGGTGACGGCGGAGGGGACCTACGACCGGTCCAGGCAGCTCCTGGTGGCCGAACGGGACGGAGGGCTGTGGCTGCTCGCCCCGCTCGACCTCGGCGACGGCACCTCGATCCCCGTCGTGCGCGGCTGGGTGCCCCGGGCCGACGATCCGGCGGCCGCCGTACCCGAGGGCAGGGTGACCGTCACCGGGCGGCTGCAGCCCTCGGAGGCCACCGACAGCGTGCAGCGCCGCACCCGCCGGCTGCCGCAGGGGCAGGTGCTGACCGTCTCGTCGGCCGAGCTGGTCAACCTGTGGCAGGGCGCGAAGCTGCGCGACGGGTTCGTGGTGGCCGCCACGCAGTCCCCGCCCCCGGCCGTCGCGGCCAAGCCGGTGAGCGTCTCCCCGCCGACCGAGGCCGGCGGCCTCACCTGGCGCAACCTCGCCTACGCCGCCCAGTGGTGGATCTTCGGCCTGTTCGCGGTGTTCATGTGGTGGCACTTCGTCCGCGACATCCTGCGCGGCCGTACGGCGGAGCAGGGACAGGATCAGGAGCAGAAGCCCGGCCCCGAACCGGCCGCCGCCTGAGGCCGCATATCGTTTCAGTGTCCGAACCCCAAGACCGAGGTAGATGACCGTGGAATCCGCCCTCAAGCCCTTCCGCATCCTGGCGTACGTCGTCGGCGTGATGCTGCTTGTCCTGGTCACGTGCATCGTGCTCAGATACGGCTTCGACATCGAGGGCCCGTCGAAGGTCGTCTCTCCGATCCACGGCTTCCTCTACATGCTCTATCTGGTGGCCGCGATGAACCTCGGCATGAAGGCCCGCTGGTCGTGGCCGTATGTCGTGGGCGTGATGCTGGCGGGCACCGTGCCGCTGCTGTCGTTCGTGTTCGAGCGCAAGGTCACCCGGCGCGTGGAGGCCGAACTCGCGGCCGCCCCCGCCTGATCGTCGGCCCGGAGCCCGCCCGGCGGGCTCCGGGCCGGGCGGGCTCCCGCCGGGTCAGCGGCCCAGGCCGCGCCTGCGGGCCCGCTTGAGCCGCTCGCGCTGGGACGGGTCGAGCATCATGTATCCCACGACCGGGGCGGCGACGACGCCCAGGAGGACCAGCAGGGTCAGCCAGCCGGGCAGGATCAGCCAGGCCACGACCACGGCTATCCCGGCACCGATCGCGTATTTCTGGACGGGCGACATCGTCAACATCCTCCGAACGCGGAGCCGGCGCCCCGCCTGGTGTCATTCTGCGTCGTCCGTTCAACGTGTGGGCCCGCCGCCATGGTTCCATCCGAGATATATCGTGATTATCCGGCCGGGGACGGGGGTGTCGTGGCACCGCCCCTCAACTGGTCCGCGCGCACCCAGGTGGCGTGGAAGCCGAGCGGCACGCGCCGGGGCAGGACGATCCGGGCGAGCGGCCCGGCGGCCAGGTCGGCGGCGTGCAGGATCTGCACCTCGGAGGTGCCCTCGCGCTCGTCGGTGACGAAGCTGACCAGATAGCCGTCGTCCTCGGCGGTGGAGCCCTCGCGCGGGGCGAACGGGGCCTCGCTGCCGTAGCGGTGCTCGCCGTAGTGGTAGGTCTCCTTGGCGCCGGTCACGTTGTCGTAGCGGACCAGGCCGTCGAAGAGGTTGGTGTCGGCGTCCTTGACCGAGACGTTGTAGGCGTAACGCGACCTGTGGCCGGTCCGGCGGACGTCGATCGACGGGAACTCGGTGTTGTGGTCGGGGTCGACGTACTCCTCGTGGGTCCGGCCGGTGCGCAGGTCGAAGCGGTAGCGGTACATCCTGGCGTCGAGCTTGAGATAGGAGACCATCCGGGCCAGCGGGCTCCCGCTCCCGGCGGGCGCGGGCCGCGACACCCGGCACACGTCCATGATGATCTCCTCGCCCTCCTCCCACGCGTTGACGACGTGGTAGATGTAGCAGGGCCGGGCCTCGAACCAGCGGATCTCCTCCGCCCGGCCGCGGCGGGGGATGATCCCGAAGCGGGCGGGCAGCCCGCGGTCGAAGGTCAGCTTGTAGCGGCCCTGCCGGGCGGCGTCCATGTCCTGATGGAGCGGCAGGTCCATGAGGACCGCGTGGCCGGCGGTGATCGCCATGTCGTGCGGCAGCCGCGCCCCGGGGAGGTCCAGCTCCACGCAGTGCTCGACCCGGCCGCCGGCGCCGACCACCCCGTAGCGCAGGTAGGGCCGGCCGGGCCCGTAGTCGAACCAGAACAGCTCCCCGGTCCGCTCGTCCACCTTGGGGTGCGCCATGAAGTCGCCGGTCAGGGTGTCGAGGAAGGTCTCGACGCCCAGCGTCTCCAGGCTGAGGGGGTCCATGCCGTACGGCGCGCCGCACAGGTACCAGGTCGCGAGGACCCTGCCCCGGTGGAAGACCAGATCGGTGTTGGCCGAGTCCTTGAGGTTGAGCCCGCGGGTGTTGCCGGCCGGGTTGCCCTTGGGGTTCTCCATGACGCCGGTCCACAGCGACCTCCCGGCGGCCGACTCCGCCTCGAACGCCCTGGTCCGCACGTAGCGGTTGCGGTATCGGGCCCTGCCGTCCTCGAAGTGCACGGCGTGCACCATGCCGTCGCCGTCGAACCAGTGGTAGCGCCCCTTCATGGGGAAGCGCGCGTTCGGCCCGTTACGCAGGTAGACGCCGTTGAGATCCTTCGGGATCTCTCCGATGACCTTGAGGTTCTCGGCCGTGATCTCCTCCTGGACCGGGGCGTAGACCCCCAGAAGGTATGGATTCGGCTCCCCGGACTCGTCGATGACCACCACAGGCTCCGCCATATCCGGAAGCTACGATAGGAGAAGTCAGCCCGTCAACGGCCGTTCCGCCCGGGTCATTCCGTCACGGAGTGAGCCAAACTGTCTAACACAAGATCGAGTTGGTCGGTCCGGCATGCTTCGCCGGCGGATCCGAGTGGGCAGCGGAGGATGGATCGTGAGCGGCGCTGAGCGGAAGACGGCGCGAGCTGAGCTCAGTGCGATCGGACAGGCTCTGGCGATCCTGGGAGACCGCTGGGTGCTGCTCATCCTGCAGCGGGCGTTCCTGCTGCGGATCCGGACCTTCGCCGGATGGCGCGACGCGCTGGGGATCTCCGAATCGGTGCTCGCCGGCAGGCTCAAGGAGCTGGTCGGTCACGGCATCTTCGAGCTGGCGGCCTACCGGGACGGGCGGACGCGCCACGAATACCGGCTGACGGAGCGGGGCCTGGCCCTGTGGACGCTGTTGGTGGCCATCCACTCCTGGGAGCGGGACTGGGCGGACCGCAGGCGGCTGCCGCCGCTCCGGCACGAGCTGTGCGGCCACGCCGCCGAGCCGTACCTCGGGTGCGGCGCGTGCCTGCGGCCGATGAGCGCCCGCGACACCCGCACCGAACCCGGCCCGCTGGCCACCTTCTCCCGGATCGGCCCGCCCCGCCGGCACCGGCGCACGGTCCGCCCCGGCGCCGCACCCGACCTGATCGGCTACTGCCCGGACTCGATGGAGATCCTCGGAGACCGCTGGAGCACCGCGATCCTGGCCGCCGCCCTCCTCGGCACCCGCCGCTTCGTCGACTTCCAGTCCAGCCTCGGCCTCGCGCCCTCGGTCCTCACCGACCGGCTGCGCCGCTTCGTCGAGCTCGGAGTCCTCGACCCGCGGCCCGACGGCTCCTACCGGCTCACCGACAAGGGCCTGGCCTTCTTCGAGGTCTTCGCCTTCCTGGTCGACTGGGCCCAGCGCGAGTTCCCCGCCCCCGAGGGCTCGGCCCTGGCCATCACCCACACTCCCTGCGGCGCCGCCCTCGACCCGGTCCTGCTCTGCGCGGCCTGCGGCCGGGCGCTCCGGCGCCGCGAGGTCCGCTCCGTCATGGACCTCTGAACGGAGGCGGCGGCCATGGGTCCGCCGTGCCGGAGCCCGCTCCTGACATCCCGCTCATGCCTTTAGGGTCGCCTTTATGCGTTTTGGAGTGCTGGGACCGGTGACGGCCTGGACCGACGCGGGGGAGGTCGTGACGGTCCCCGGCCTGAAGGTCCGCGCGCTGCTCGCCGATCTGCTCGCCCACGAAGGACGGGTGGTGTCCGCAGACCGGCTGGTCGACGACCTGTGGGGCGACGGACCGCCCGCCAACCCGGCGGCGGCCCTGCAGGTGCGGGTCTCGCAGCTGCGCCGCGCGCTGGAGGATGCCGAGCCGGGCGGGAAGGACCTGGTGGTCTCGCGCGCTCCCGGCTACGCGCTGCGGGCCGGCCCCGACGCGGTGGACGCCGGCCGCTTCGCGCGGCTGGTGGAGGAGGGGGAGCCGGCCGAGGCGCTGGCGCTGTGGCGCGGGGCCGCGTACGCGGATTTCGCCGACGCCGAGTTCCTGCAGCCGGTGATCGCGCGCCTGGAGGAGGCCCGGCTGGCCGCCGTCGAGGAGCACGCGGAGGCCAGGCTGGCCGCCGGCGAACCGGTCGAGGTGGCCGAGCTCGTGGCCGCGCACCCGCTGAGAGAGCGACTGCGCGCCGTACACATCCAGGCGCTGTACCGGGCGGGACGGCAGAGCGAGGCCCTGGCCAGCTACGGCGAGCTGCGCGAGCGGCTCGCCGCCGAGCTGGGGCTCGACCCGTCGCCCGAGCTGGCCGAGCTGCAGGCGCGGATCCTGCGGCAGGACCCCGCACTGAGCGGCAGGACCGAGCGGCCGGTGACGAACGTGCCCGCCCCGGTCGGCGAGCTGATCGGGCGCGGCGAGGCGGTGGCCGAGGTGCGCGCCCTGCTGGAGGCGGGCCGGCTGGTCACTCTCACCGGCTCGGGAGGCGTCGGCAAGACCAGCCTGGCGCTGGAGGTGGCGCGGCAGGTGGCGGGCGCGCACCCCGACGGCGCGTGGCTGGTCGAGCTCGCCCCCTACGACCGGAACACGCCGTCGCTGGCCGAGGCCGTGCTCGTCGCCCTCGACATCCGCGAGGACTCCGCGGGCGTCCTGCCGCGGCTGGCCGACGCGCTACGCGGGCGGCGGATGCTCCTGGTGCTCGACAACTGCGAGCACGTGGTGGACCAGGCCGCCGAGCTGACCGAGGCGCTGCTGCGCTCGGCGCCGGGCCTGCGGATCCTGGCGACCAGCCGCGAGCCGCTGAACGTGGCCGGTGAGGCGCTGTGGAGCGTGCCCGCGCTGGAGCTGCCCGAAGGGTCGGAGCTGCGCACCGTGGCCAAGGCCGACTCCGTGCGGCTGTTCGTGGCACGGGCGACCGCTTCGGCCCGCGGGTTCGCGCTCGACGCCCGCAACGCCGAGGCGGTCGCGCAGCTCTGCCGCAGGCTGGACGGCATCCCGCTGGCGCTGGAGCTGGCCGCCACCAGGGTCAGGGCCCTGGGGGTCCAGGAGCTCGTGGCCAGGCTGGACGACAGGTTCCGGCTGCTGGCGGGCTTCCAGCGCGGGGCTCCGGCGCGCCAGCAGACGCTGATGGCCATGATCGACTGGAGCTGGACGCTGCTCACCGACCCCGAGCGGATCGTGCTGCGCCGCCTGGCCGTGCACGCCGACGGCTGCACGCTGGAGGCGGCCGAGGCGGTGTGCGCCGAGGCCGGCGTCGACGTGCTCGACGTGCTGGCGCAGCTGGTCGACCGGTCGCTGGTGGCGGTCGTGGACGGGCCGTCGGGGGTGCGGTACCGGCTCCTGGAGTCGGTGGCGGCCTACTGCCTGAACCGGCTGGAGGACGCGGGGGAGACCAGGCGGGTACGGCAGGCGCACGTCGACTACTACACGGCGCTGACCGTACGGGCGGAGCCGTGTCTCCGGGGGCCCGAGCAGGTGCGCTGGATGCGGCGGCTGGACGCCGAGGCCGCGAACCTGCGGGCCGCCCTCGACGCCGCCCCGGCGGCCGACGCCCTGCGGCTGGTGAACTCCCTGGCGTGGTACTGGTTCCTCCGCGGCCGGCTCGGCGAGGGGCTGCGCTCGCTGGAGTCCGCGCTGGCCCTCGGACCCGACGGGCCCACCGCCGACCGGGCGAGGGCGCGGGCCTGGCACGCGGGGTTCGCCCTGTCGCTGGGCCAGGACGTCGACTGGGAGCCGGCCCTGCGCCTGGCCGAGCCGGGCGAGCGGGCCAGGGCTGAGCTGTTCGTCGGGCTGTGCGTGGCCGACCCGGCGTCCTCACAGGCGCTGGTCGACAGCGCGCTCGCGACCTTCTCCGAGGTCGGCGACCGCTGGGGCACGGCGGTGGCCCTGAGCCGGCACGCCCGCGACGCCTTCACCCGGCGTGACCTTGAGGCCCTGGAACGCGACGGCGGCCGGAGCGCCGAGATGTTCCGGGAGCTGGGCGACCAGTGGGGCCGGTTGCAGGCCACCGAGTGGCTCGGCGGGCTGGCCGAGATCCGCGGCGACTACGAGCGGGCGAGCACGCTGTTCGCCGAGGGCCTGCGGACGGCCGAGGAGCTCGGGCTGTGGCCCGAGGCCGTGCGGCGGCTGTCGTGGCTGGGCTGGATCGCGATGAACACCGGCGACTACGGGCGGGCCATGGAGCACTGCGGGCGGGCGCTGCGCCTGGCCACCGGGCAGGGCTACCGGGAGGGGCAGATCTTCGCCGAGATGGGGTACGGCTACTCCGCCCGCCGGGCCGGCCTGCTGGAGGTGGCCGAGACGCGTCTGGGCCACCTGCTCGACGGCGTCCCGCGCGACGGCGAGCCCCCGCTGTTCCTGCCCTCGGCCCTGGCCGAGCTGGGCTTCGTCCATGAGCTGCGGGGCGACGCCGAGGGTGCGCGCGAGCTGTTCCTGGAGGCGTTCGCCGCCGCGAGGAGGGTCGGCGATCCCCGCACGACGGCGTTCGCCGTCGAGGGCCTGGCGGCCGCCTCGGCGCCCGAGGAGTGCGCCCGGCTGCTCGGCCTGGCCGCCTCGGCCAGGCGGGCGCACCGGACCCCGGCCTCCCGCTCGGAGGAGGACGAGGTGCGGCGGATCACCGCCGGGGCGATGGACGCGCTCGGGGAGGAGGAGTTCGCCGCCGCCTACGCGCGCGGCTCCGAGCTGACCTTCGACGACGTGGCCTGAACCGCCAGGTGCTCGGCCAGGCGGTCGAAGAACTCCAGCCAGCCCGCCCTGGCCTGCTCGGCGTGCTCGGCGTCGGTGTTGACCCCGAACTGGTGGAAACGCATCGTCGTGCCGTGCTCGTGCTCCTCCAGCGTGAGGGTCGCCACCGAGGCGGGCCCGTCGCCGGGGTCGTCCGGGTCGCCGGTGGTGAAGACCAGCCGGCCCGGCCCGGCGACCTCGCGGTAGACGCCCCGCAGCGTGACCTCGAAGCCCTCCTCGCCGACCAGCGTGGCCTCCCAGGCGCCGGCCGGGCGGACGTCCAGCACGACCCGGTCGGCCGGGGTGGTGAAGACGCGCGGGCCGAACCAGCGGGCGAAGCGCTCCGGCTGGGTCCAGGCGGCGTACACCTGCTCGCGCCGCGCCGTGAAGTCACGGACGATCTCGTACTCGGCGGTCTCCATCTGGTCTTCTCCCTCAGGGCTTCGCGGATCGCTTCCGACGGGATCCACAGTGCCGGAGGCCCCTTACGATCCCCTTCCGCTCCCCTTAAGGGCCGGCGCGCGGGCCCGGAACCGGCCGGCCCGGCGGTGTCCCGACGCCTCCAGCCCCGCCGGTCGCCGGCGGCCGCGCCGTGGCTCAGCCCTTGCGGGTGAGCGCCCCGACCGCCCAGCCGGCCGCGGTGCGGGCGCCCTGCCTGATCTCCTCCTGCGGCTCGCCCGACAGCCGCTGGTACTGGATGTCGATGATCAGATTGTTGACGCGGACGACCACGGTCGCGCCGTAGCCGTAGTTGGTGACCTCGCCGGCGAACGCCTCGTTCCCCAGCCCCTCGACCCTGCGGGGCGGGGTCTGGGTGCGCCCGTCCTTGGTGCCGGCGGTGCGGGTGCCGGCGGCGAAGCGGCCCGCGAACGCCCGGGTGGCCTCGGCCGCCGCCGGATACAGCTTCGCGGTGACGGAGAGCTGGCGCTGCAGGGACGAGGGGGCGGAGGAGTCGGCGGTCCCCCACATGCTGCCGTCCCCCCATTCGCTGGGGTCGGCCACCTCCAGCCGCGCCATCTGCTCCGCGGTGAACAGCCTGTCCAGCCGGGGCGTCCTGGCGAAGGGGCCGGGGTCCACGTAGGGCGCCGGGCGGACCGCCGGAGCCGGTGCCGGGGTGCCTGACATGCTCCACACCACCGCTCCGCCGGCGAGCGCGAGCACGCACGCGACGGCGGCCGCGACGAGGACGGGCCCGCGGCGTGACCTCCTGGGTCCGGGGGCGAGGTTCTCCAGGGACAGGCGGACGGAGGTGGCGTCGGGCCGGTGGGCGGGGTCGGCCGACAGCAGGCCCTCCACCAGCGGGGCCAGCGGGCCGGAACCGGTCGGTCCGGCGGCGGGGGCGGCCACCGGCATCCCGTCCGGCATGCGGGGGACGGTCTGGGAACCGGTGTCCGGGGCCCGCCCCTCGATGGCCGTGAACAGGGTGGCGCCCAGGTCACGCAGGTCGCGCAGGTCGCCGGTGGGCACGGGGGCCGCCACGCCGGTCAGCACGGTCCGCCCGTCAGGGGTGAGCAGCACGGTCTCGGGGGTGGCGGCGAGGTGGATGCCGCGCTCGTGGGCGGCGGTCAGCGTGTCCAGCACGCGCAGACCGACCTCGGCCGCGCGCTCGGCCGGCAGCGGCCCTTCGGAGCGGACGGTCTGGAGCAGCGAACGGCCCTCGACCGACTCCAGGACCAGCCACATCCGGTCGGGGGCGGAGATCACGTCGTGGAGGGTGGCGACGCCCGGGTGCCGGAGGTCGGCGGCGGCGCGGATCTGGCCGAGGAGCCAGTCGCGGTGGGGGCCCGGAGGCGGGAGCCGTACCTCGGCGATCGTGACGTCGCGGTTGAGCAGCTCGTCACGGGAGCGCCAGGTGGTGCCCGCGCGGTCGCGGCGCTCCAGCAGCCGGTAGCGCCCGGCGAGCAGGTTCGGATCGGTCATGACCGCGGCTCCGGCGCGGACGTCTCAGTCACGGCTGTTCAACTCCTCGGCGACCTGGCGCGCGACGTGGAGGGCGTGCCTGCGCAGCTCCGTGCCGGCGCGCCTGCCCTTCTCCGACACGTTGGCCTCGATCAGCAGGTTGCTCACCCGGAAGCGGACGACGGCGTGGACCCGGTCCAGGGCGGTGACGTCGTAGGAGAACGCCTCCGCCCCGACCCGGCCGACGTTCCTGAGCGGGCTGACCGACCCGATGGGGCCGGTGCCCGCATCCGCCCTGGTCCTGGTCCGTTCGGCGGCGAAGAACTCGTGGGCCGCGTCGGGGGCGCTCCGGCCCGGCACGGGCGCCTGGTGGGTGAGGGAGACGCGGATCTGGCGCCCGCCGGCCGAGCTGTCCCAGACGCAGTACGCCTCCCGGTCCTGTTGGGCCGGCATGTCCATGGGCGTCGCGCCCGGCACCACGGCCCGGCTCTGGGCCCCGGTCAGCAGGGTGCAGGGTTCCGGGGCGGCGGTGAAGCGCCCGGCCCGGGGGTCGGGCGCGGTGGGAGAGGCGCCGGGCGCCGCCTGGCCTCCCGAGACCGTCACGAGCACCACCGCGGCCGCGGCCGCCGCCGCGGCCACCCCCGCCCCGACGAGCCACCCGGTACGGCGGGGCCGGGACGGCGCCGCCGGCTCCGGCGGGGCCTGCGGGGAGAGCGGCCCGGCGGGCAGCCCCTGGGCGACCCGGTGCAGCGCCGCGCGGAGAACGGCCTCTCCGGGGCGCTCCCGGGGGTCCTTGGCCAGCACCGCCAGCAGGACGGGGGTCAGGCCGTCCGCCCGCGAGGGGATCGGGGTCTGCTCGGTGAGCACCGCGCCGAGGGTGGCGACCGGCACGCCGCGCTGGAAGGGGCTGCGCCCCTCGACGGCGGTGTAGAGGGCGGCGCCCAGGGACCACAGGTCGGCGGCCGGGCCGTCACCGGTGCCGCGCAGCCGCTCCGGGGCCATGTATCCGGGGGAGCCGACCAGCGCGTCCGGAGAGGTGAGC
This sequence comes from Streptosporangium brasiliense, assembly GCF_030811595.1. Lineage (NCBI taxonomy): Bacteria > Bacillati > Actinomycetota > Actinomycetes > Streptosporangiales > Streptosporangiaceae > Streptosporangium > Streptosporangium brasiliense. Next base: position 132,138 of record NZ_JAUSRB010000002.1, on the reverse strand, counting down.
TGGACGTCGCCCTCCAGCGTGGCGATGCCGAAGTCGGTCAGCAGCACCCCGCCGTCGTGGGCGAGCATGATGTTGGCCGGTTTCACGTCGCGGTGCATGATGCCCCGGCTGTGCGCCAGGGCCAGCGCGTCGAGCACGGCCAGGCCGATCGCGGCCACCCGCGGCGGCGGGAGCGGCCCGTCCTCGCGGATCGCCTGGGCCAGGGAGCGGCCCCGGATCAGGTCCATCACGATCCACGGGCGGCCGTCCTGGGCGATGACGTCGTGCACGGCCACGATGGACGGATGGCCCAGCCGGGCGGCGGCGCGGGCCTCGCGGAGGGTGCGCTCCCGCAACTCGGCCCGCTGCGCCTCGGGGAGGCTCGGGTCGAGCTTGACCTCCTTGATCGCCACCTCGCGGTGGAGCAGCTCGTCCTGGGCACGCCAGACCACGCCCATCCCGCCCGCGCCGAGCCGCTGCAGTGCCCGGTAACGGCCCGCGAGCACGGGCAGCGGCAGCTCAGCCATCGGTCTTCAGGGACTGGGTGAGCCAGCGGGCGACCTTCTGGGCCCCCTCCGCGATCTTTCCGTCCCGGTCGTCCTTGACGCCGCCCCGCTCGTAGTCGACCTGGGCGATCAGGTTGCCGGTCCGGAAGACCACGGTCACCTTGTAGGAGCCGCCGTAGAGGTTGATCGAGCTGTAGCCGGCCGTGCTGAACGCCTCCTCGCCGATCCCCTTCAGGGTCTGGGGCGGCGCGGGCTTCGGCGTCGCGAACTTGCCCCTCTCCACGGAGTCGGTCCTCTTGCCGGCCAGATACTCCTTGGCCCGCTGGACCCCGGAGGCGTCCGCCTTCTGGGCGACCAGCCGTACGCGCAGGTCGAACTTCTCCGGGCCGGGCTTGCGCCAGTCGTGCTGGTTGAGCCAGTCGCATGCGGCGGGCTCGACCTCCGAGCTCCGGAAGCCCGGCACGACCTCGTCCGCCTGCTGGTCGTCGAGCAGGCTGCAGGCGCGGGGAGCTGCGGCGAACAGGCCCTTGCCGGCGGCGACGGGCTCGGCGGTGGGGCCGTCCCCGCCGGAGCCGCCGGGCGGCGAGACCAGCAGGAAGCCGATGGTCGCCGCCATGCCGACGACCAGGACGCCGGTCAGCGCCACGATCGGGCGGGGCACGAGCACCCCGGCCCGCTGCCTGGAGCGTCCGGCCGGGTCCGTGGGCTCGCCCGACGCCGGGGCGGCGGCGAGCGCGTCGCGCGGCCCGGCGGAGGCGGGGACGAGCTCCCGCGAGGCGGGGGCGCCGGGGGGCGCCTGCCGGGGGTCCGGGACGGGAGGGACGGGAGGGATGGCCGACGGATCGGAGGCGGGCCGGGGCGGCATGGTGTCCGCCGAGTCGAAGGGGGGCGGCTCGGCGGGTGCCGAGGCGCCGGGCCGCGCGTCCGCGGGGCCGGACGGCGCGTCCGGGGGGTTCGACAGGGTGCCCGAGGGGGACAGCACGTCCGGAGGGCCCGGCAGGATGGCCGAGGGGGACAGCGCGTCCGGGGGAGACGGCGCGCCGGCGGAGTCCGGCGACGGGCCCAGCAGGTCCGCGGGGGCGGCCAGCACGTCCACGGGGAACGGCGCGCCTGCGGAGGCCGGCGGGCCCGAGGGGGACGGCGCGCCGGCGGAGACCGGCGACGGGCCCAGCAGGTCCGCCGGGACCGGCGGGTCCACGGGGGCGGCCGGCGTGCCCCCCGGGGCGGGGGGCAGCGGGGCGGGGGCCTCACCGCGATTCTGGGAGACGCCGAGCAGGATGTTGCGCAGGGTCCCGGGCTCAGGCCGCTGGGCCGGGTCGCCGGAGAGCAGCTGGAACAGGATCGAGGCGAGCGGGCCCGCGCTGTCGAGGGATCCGCCGGGGGACGGCTGGCGGCCCTCGACGGCGGTGTAGAGGGTGGCACCGAGCGACCACAGGTCGGCGGCCGGGCCCGTCACGCCCTCGGGGGCGGTGAAGGTCGGGGACCGGAAGGTCGGCGCGCTCAGGATGATCTGGTCGTGCGGGCCGAGCAGCACCGAGCCGGGCCGTACGTCGCCGTGGAGCAGCCCCCGGGTGTGCACGGCCACGAGCTGGTCCAGCACGGCCAGGCCGACGGTGGCGGCCTGCTGCGGCGTCATCGGCCCGAGCCGCCCGATCACCTGCTCCAGCGAGGCCTGTTCCAGCACCGCCGGGCTCGGTGCGCCGGCGGGGGCCGGACCGGCGGCGGGCGCGCTGGCGTGCCTGCCCTGCGATCGAGGGACGTCTGGGTGGTTCATCGGGTCGCTTTCTGCTTGTTCAGCGCGTTCGCGATCCAGGTGGCGGCGGTGTGGGTGCCGGCCTGGATCGCGGGGCCGTCCTTGCTGCCGTCCACCACGGTGTAGCTGACGTCGACGACGAGGTTGTCGACGCGGAGCACCGTGTGGCTCTTCTCAAGCCTGCCGGTCTTGCGGTTCTCGTAGAGGTCGTAGCCGAACGCCTCGTCCCCGACCGGTTTGACCTCCAGCGGGCCGGTGGCCCGGGCCGACCGGGTCCCGGCCTGGATGCCCGACCAGCTCCAGGCGGTCTCCCCGTTGGGCAGGGTGCCGTTGCGCTGGTTGACGAAGAGCTCGTGGGCCTGGCGCGGGCTCTTGCCCCACTGCTTGCCGCCGCCCACCGGATACACCTCCAGGCCGATCCCGGAGGTCGTCCACTGGCAGCCGCCCTGGTTGGTCGGCTCTCCCCCGGTCTTCAGGGCCGGCAGGAGCTCCTTGACCCGGGCCGCCGGGACCAGCTCGCACAGGTCCACCGGGGTGGCGAAGACGCCCGGCCGCTCACTGAGCCGCGCCGGCGGGCCCGGGGCCGCGGGGCCGGCGGTCAGGTGGGTCACGCCCATGGCGGCCCCGATGACCGCCGCGACCGCCGCCACCTCGACGGCCGCCCACAGGGCCGTGCGTCCCCTGCGCGGGGCGGGCGCCGGAGGGAGGGGGACGGCCGGTCCGGGGCCGGACGGGAGGGGGAGCGCGGAGGACGGGTGGGACGGGAGGGGGAGCGCGGGTGCCTGGCGGCCGAGCGCGAGCTCCCGCAGGGCCTGGGCGACGGCGTCGAAGGACGGCCGCTCCTCGGGCCGGGGGGCGAGCATGAGCATCAGCAGCGGGCCCAGCGTGCCCGCCCGCTCCGGCGCCCTGGCCGGCTCGGTGAGCACCCGGCTGATCGCCGAGATGGGCGTGTCGGCCGGGTGCGGCGGCACGCCCTCGACGGCGAAGTAGAGCGTGGCGCCCAGGGACCACAGGTCGGAGGCGGGACCGCCGCGCTCGCCGCGCAGGCGCTCCGGGGCGATGTAGTTGGGCGAGCCGACCAGGCGGCTGGTGGGGTCGGCCGTCGCCTCGCCCTCGACCACGGCGATGCCGAAGTCGGTGAGGACGGCCCGGCCGCTCCGGGTGAGGAAGACGTTGCCGGGTTTGACGTCCCGGTGCACCACCCCGGCGGCGTGCGCCGCGGCGAGCGCGCTGAGGATGCCCACGCCGACGCGGGCCGCCTGGTGCGCCGGCAGCGGCTGCCTCTCGCGGACCGTCTGCTCCAGGGAGGCGCCCGACAGCAGCTCCATGACGAGCCAGGGCCGCTCCTGCTCGACGATCACGTCGTGGACGGTCACGATCGACGGATGCTTGAGCCGGGCGGCCAGGTTCGCCTCGCGGAGCGCCGCGGCGCAGGACTCCTCCCGCCGGGCGGGGTCGAGGTCCGGCGGGAGCCGTACCTCCTTGACCGCCACGTCGCGGCCGAGCACTTCGTCGGCGGCCAGCCAGACGGTGCCCATGCCGCCCTCGGCGAGGGGATTGAGCAGCCGGTAGCGGCCCGCTAACACTCGAGTGTCGATCCTGCTCACCCCGTTCGATGTCCCATCGCGGACAGAAACATAGCCACTTAGCGCTCTATGGACCAATGAATGACGATCATCGCCCGATCATCGGCCCCTGGCTTCTGTTTTCATAGTCCGACGGGACGCGCCCGGCCGCGCCGGACGGCCGGCACCGGGCGCTCCACCGGCGGTCAGCGCCGGACGCTCCACCGCTCGTGGGCGCTCCACAGACGCCGCCAGAGCTTGGCGCGCTCGGCGGGGGTGACGTCGTCCAGCGGCATGCCGAAGACGTCGGCTAGCAGTTCGAAGTAGTCGCGCTCGGTCTCCACGGTCATGGTGTGCTCGCGGTCGCCGAGCCGGGTGAGGACCAGGCCCCGCAGGATGTCGACGCCGCCCGCGTCGCGTCGCTGGACCGTGGCCACACGCACGAAGCCGGACTCGGGCGAGGTGGACAGACGCTCGTGCGTCGCCGCGAACGCCTGCATCTCGGCCCGCTCGGCGCGGAAGTCCAGGCCGAAGAAGGTGCCGCGCGGGTCGTGGTCGAACCGCCAGCCGCCGGGCTCGGCCTGCGAGGGGCGCACGCCGTAGGTGAACGGGCCCTGCCGGTAGACGCCCTCGACGAGCGGGAGCGGGTCGTGGAACCCGTCGCCGAGTCCCTGGTCGACCATCCACCGGCCGCCGGGGTTGTCCTCGGAGGGCAGGCCGGAGACCGTGAGGGAGAGGTGGCCGCCGTCGGCGCCCGCCGGGTCCCCGGCGGTGTGCTGGGGCCCGCCGAAGTGGCGGGTCACCTGGTAGCCGAGCGCCTCAAGGAGCAGGGAGAAGGCGCCGTTGAGGTGGAAGCAGTAGCCGCCGCGCCCGCCGATGATCCGCGCGGCCGACTCCACGGGGTCCACCGTCGTGGGACGGCCCAGCCAGATCTCCAGGCATTCGTACGGCACGCGCTCCATATGCGCCCGGTGCAGCAGGTGCAGGGACTCCACGCTCGGAGGGCCGTCGACCTTGGCCCCGATCCTGCGGAGGTACGCCGTCACGTCGGTCACTTCGCCACCATAACGGCTGATTATCTGATTGATATCCGGGTGGACCGTCGGTACGCTGACCGTCCCTTCGAGCACCAAAAGGAGGTGAGGAGCAGATGTTCGCCATCGTGGTCACGCGCTCCCGCCTCGGGCGACAAGCCGCCTGAGAGCCGGAGAGCGCACGCTTTCTGGAGTTCTGACGTGTCTGACCTGTTCTTCCGCCCGCTCGGCGCGGGCGAGTACGACCTGTTCCACAGCTACGGTCCGTTGCCGGCCTCCGGCGTCGGCGCGCGCGGCATCCCCTTCGACGAGCTCGGCTACCGGCCGGACTGGCTCTGGGTGGCGCTGCGCGGCGACGAGGTGGTCGCCCGGGCCGCGTTCTGGGGCCCGCCGGGCTCCGAGCATCCCTTCAGCCTCGACTGGTTCGACCCGGGCACCGGGCCCGACCGGGTCGAGGTGGGCGCCGCCCTGCTGCGGGCCGCCTACGCCGCGCTGGTCACCCCGGAATACTCCGCCCCCTCCGGCGAGCGGCCCGACTTCCACCTGTTCCTGCCGGTCGACTGGCGTGAGCGGCCGGACGCCGTCGCCGACGTCGCCGACCGGGTCGAGGCGGCCGAGCGGGCCGGGCTGCGCCACTCCGTCGAGCGGCTCAACCTGCGCTGGATCCCCGACTACGGCCTGCCGCCCAGGTCGACCCGGCTCACCTTCACCCCGGCCGAGGACGACGGGACCGTGGTGGACCTGCTGGCCAAGATCGCCGAGGGCAGCCTGGACGCCTGGGACCGGCGGAACCTCGCCGAGAAGGGGGTGCGGGCGACCGCGGAGGCGACCCTGGTCGACGTCGCGGGGTTCCCCGGCGGACGCCACCGGTGGCGGCTGGCCCACGACGCCTCCGGTGATCTGGTCGGCATCGTGATGCCCACCCGGAACTCCAAGTTCGCGACGATCGGCTACATCGGGGTGGACCCCGCCCACCGAGGTCACGGCTACGCCGACGACATGGTGGCCGAGACGCTGCACATCTTCACCGCCGAGGGTGAGCCCGAGGTGAGGGACTCCACCGACGTGGGCAACACGCCCATGGCGGCCTCGTTCGCCCGGATCGGCTACCAGGTCGTCAGCCGTCGGATGATCATGATCTGACCCGGCGGGGCCTCCGCGCGGGCGGAGGCCCCGCACCCGCGGGCGCACGCCGCGGTCTCGGACGGGTACGTGCGCAGAACCTTCACAATTCACCACAGGCCGCCTGCACAGGACCGGTCTACGCTGCCCGGCATGACACTCCCTCAACGACGTGTCCTCGTGGTGGAGGACGACGAGACGATCGCGCGGGCCGTACGGCACCGGCTGGCCGCCGAGGGCTTCGACGTCCAGGTCGTCGGTGACGGCCAGGAGGCGCTCGCCGCCTACGCGGGGTCCGCGCCCGACGTGGTGGTGCTCGACCGGCTGCTGCCCGGTCTCGACGGGCTGGAGGTCTGCCGGCGGATGCAGGCCGCCCGGCCGGTGCCGGTGCTCATGCTCACCGCGCTGGGGGAGGAGACCGACCTGCTCGTGGGGCTCGGGGTCGGGGCCGACGACTACATGACCAAGCCGTTCAGCATGCGCGAGCTGGTCGCCCGGGTGCACGCGCTGCTGCGGCGGGTGGAGCGGGCCTCCCAGCTCGCCGTGGCGGACCCGGTCATCCGCGCCGGTGACGTGGAGATCGACACCGCCGAGCGCCGGGTCTACGTGCGGGGCGCCGAGGCCCAGCTCACCCGGACCGAGTTCGACCTGCTCTGCCGCCTCGCCGAGCGGCCGGGCCAGGTGTTCGAGCGGGAGCGGCTGCTGGCCGACATCTGGGGGTTCTCCGAGGCCGCCGCGACCCGCACGGTCGACAGCCACGTGCGCGCCCTGCGCCGCAAACTGGGGCCGGGCGTCGTCCGGACCGTCCACGGGGTCGGATACGCCCTCGTCCGCCGCTGAGCCGGCCTGCGTCCCCGCCACTCCAACACAGGGATGTGACGACCATTGAGACCTCTCGACTTCCTGGGCCGGATCAAGGCCAAGCTCGGCATGGTGATCGTGCTGGCCGTGGCGGCGGCGTTCGTCGTCAACGAGGTCGGCATCAACGCCGGCTACTCGCGTGACGTGCGGGTCGCGGTGGCCGTGGTGCTGGCCCTGATCATGGTGCAGCTGCTGGCCAGGGGGATGACCAGGCCGCTGCGCGAGATGGCCGCCGCCGCGCAGACCATCGCCAAGGGACGCTACGGCCTGCGGGTCAGCGCCACCTCCCGGGACGAGGTCGGCGAGCTCGCCCGGGCCTTCAACGCGATGGCGGCCGACCTGGGGGAGGTGGACCGGCAGCGGCGCGAGCTGGTGGCCAACGTCAGCCACGAGCTCCGCACGCCGATAACCGCACTCCGCGCGGTGCTGGAGAACGTGGTGGACGGCGTCTCGGCACCCGACCAGGCGACGCTGGAGACGGCGCTGGCCCAGACGGAGCGGCTCGGCCGGCTGGTGGCCCAGCTCCTGGACCTGTCCCGGCTGGAGTCGGGCGCCCGGCTGATCGAGCCTGAGGACGTCGAGCTCGCGCCGCTGTGCGGCCAGGCGCTGCGTGAGGCCGTGCTGGCCGGCGGCGGGGTCACGGCCCGTTGCGAGGTGCCCGAGGGGCTGAGCGTCCGGGCCGACTCCGACCTGCTGGCCCAGGTGCTGGCGAACCTGCTGGACAACGCGGTACGGCACAGCCCCGACGGCGGGGCCGTGGTGCTGTCGGCCGCCGCCGAGGGGACCGGGGTACGGCTGCGCGTGACCGACCAGGGACCCGGGATCCCGGCCGAGGACCGGGCCCGGGCGTTCGAGCGCTTCTCCCGCCTGGACGCCGGCCGTGCCGCCGACGGTGGCGGCGCCGGTCTCGGGTTGGCCATCGCCAGGGAGATCGTCGAGCTCCACGGCGGCTCCATCCGCGTCGAGGACGGCGCCGGCTGCCGCGTCGCGGTCGACCTTCCCGGAAGGATCACGACCCTCCGGCCCGCGTCCCCCGCCTCCGGCCTCCCGGCATCCGCGTCCGAGCTCCCGCAGGCCGCCGCCTCCGGGTCCCTCGGGTCTCCTGGGTCTTCCGCGTCCGAGCTTCCGCAGGCTGCCGCCTCCGAGTCCCTTGAGTCTCCTGGGTCTTCCGCGTCCGGGTCTCTGGTGTCTACCGCCTCGGGTCTCCCGGGGCCCGCATCCGAGCTCTCGCCGGCTGCCGCATCCGAGTCCCTCGTGTCTCCCGGGTCCTCCGCCTCCGGGGCTCCCGTGTCTCCCGTGCCTGAGCCCCCTCCGGCCGCCGTCCCCGAGTCCCTCGGGTCTCCCGGGGCCGGGTCCCTCGTGCCTTCCACGCCCGGGACCTTCCCGTCTCCCGCCCCCGGGGCGGTCAGGCCCGCGCCGTCCGCCCCGGGCGGCCCCGGGCCCGGGCACGCGGGCGTCCCCGTGCGTCCCGTCCCGCGGGCCGCCGGGCAGGTTCCGGTGCGCAACTGGGGCGGGGCGGTCGCCGGCGTCCTCCTCGGCGGCCTCGTCGGCCTTCTCTGCGGCGGGGTCGTGGGGATCGCCGTCGGGCTCATGGTGCCCGTGCTGGGCGCGCTGGCGGGCGTCGGCGTAACAGTGGTCGGCGGGTTCATCGGCACGGTCATCGGCGCCACCACGGTCTCGGGCGAGGCTTGGAACGCCTACGGGCCGCCCGCCCCTCTCCCCTCGGCGCAGCCGCCCGCCGCGGGGCGCCCCGCCGTACCGGGGCCGGGCGGCGCGGGGCCGGGTGCCGGGCCGGTGACGGGGGCCGGGCCCCATCCTCACGGAGGCGGCCCGCCCGGAGGTTACGTGGCACCGCCGATCTTCCCGAGGCCGGAGCTGCCGCCCACCCCCCGCTGGCTGCTGCCGGTGTGCGCCGGGGTCGGGCTCGTCGCGGCGGTCGCGCTGCCCTACAGCGCCATGGGGCTGGGGTTCGTGCTCGTCGCCGTCGTCATGGGGGCGGCGCTGCTGCCGGCCGTGCGCCAGAGGGTGACCCCGTGGTCGGCGGGGCTGGGGGTGCTCGCCTACGGGCTGGTCGCAGTGGCGGTGTTCAGGGACGCGGACTGGCTCGTCGGGCTGCTCCTGCTGGCGGGGTTCCTGCTGGCCGCGCTCGCCCTGTCGGGGGCCGGGGCCGGCTGGCTCGCGGTGGCCAGGGGCGGTGTCTCGGTCGTGCTGGGGCTGCTGCCCGCCCCCTGGTTCCTGGCCGCGCCGATGAAGTCAGTGCGGGGGACGGCGCTGCGCAGGCGGGTGGTGCCCGTGCTCGTCGGGATCGGCCTGAGCGTGGTGCTGGTGGTGGTGTTCGGGGCGCTATTCGCCTCGGCGGACGCGGTCTTCGCCGCGGCCGTCGAGCGGGTGTTCGCGGCGCGGGGCTGGGCGGACTCGGTGCCGCTGCGGATCCTGCTGTTCGCGGTGTTCGGGGTCCTGGCCGCCTCGGCGGCACTGGTGGGCCTGCGCCCGGCGGCGCGGCCGCAGGCTCCGGGCCTGCGGCTGAAGGTGAGCCGTGGCCTCTGGGTGACCCCGCTGGCCGCGCTGAACCTGCTGTTCGCGGTGTTCGTGGCGATGCAGCTGACGGTGCTGTTCGGCAGCTCCCGCTGGGTGGTGTCCGCCACCGGGCTGACCTACGCCGAGTACGCCCGCTCGGGGTTCTTCCAGCTCGTCGTGGTCAGCGTGTCCGTGCTGGCGATCGTGGCGGTCGCCGCGGGGGCGCTCAGCCTCGCGGGGCGCGACCGGTGGCTGATGGCGGGGCTGCTCGGCGTGCTCTGCGCGCTGACCATGGTGATCCTGGTCTCCGCGCTGCACCGGCTGGGCCTGTACGTCGAGGCGTACGGGTTCTCGCGGCTGCGGGCCTCGGTGGGGGCCGCCATCTGGTGGCTGGGCGCGGTCTTCGCGCTGATCCTGATCAGCGGTGCGGTACGGCTGACGCGGCGCGGGGGCGCCGGGTGGCTGCCCAGGACCCTGGTCGCGATGACCGGGGTGGCGCTGCTGGCGTTCGCGGTCTGGAACCCGGACCTGCGGGTCGCCGAGACCCAGCTCGCCGTCCGGGGCGTGGACCGGATCGACCAGGACTACCTGGGCGGTCTCGGCGCGGAGGCCGTACCGGCGCTGGACCGGCTGCCCGAACCGGCCCGCAGTTGCGTGCTGCGGGAGGTGGTCCGGGACAACGGCCTGTCCGCACCCGATCCCTGGAACGGCTGGAACCTCGCCCGGCAGCAGGCGCGGGAGCTGCTCGGCCGGCGGCCGGTGCGCACGGACGTCACCTGCCCCCGGACGCTCTCCCGGCTGGACATCCCCTACCAGGACTGAGGCGGTACGGCTCCCGCCGGCGGGCGGGAGCCGTACCGGACGGGCGGGTCAGGGCACCCAGTGGTTGCCGGTCACCGTGATCATGACCTGGAGCTGGATGCTGGTGGAGAAGTAGTCGTTGGAGGTGAACGGGGTGGTCAGCATCTTGTTCCACAGGGCGTCCAGCCAGGCCTGGCTGCCGGAGTCGGTCATCGCCGCCACCGCGAACGGGGCGAAGTAGGCCGGCTCGCTGCCGCTGGAGATCTGCGTGCCGTTCAGGGAGTAGCCGACGGCGATCTTGTTCGGGTCTCCGCCGGTCTTGCCCTTGATCCAGGTGTTCAGCTTCCGCGCGGCGGCGAGCGACTTGGCGTCGCCGCTGGTCACCGCGTCGGCGCCGATCCGCCACGGGTCACGGCAGGCGTTCCACCAGTACTTGCCGTCGTTGGGGTCCTCCAGGACCTTGCCAGGGGCGGGCTTCGGGGTGGTGTTGGTGTTGACCACGAAGTCGGCCAGCAGGCCGGTGCCCGCGGCGTAGGTCGCCTGCTGGGAGGCGATGAGGTTCTGGTGGTTGGCGCGGATGGTGTCCCAGGTCGCGTCGCCGGTGGCCGTGCGGAACGCCCTGAAGTGATCGATCATCCAGTCCGAGGAGCGGCTGATCCAGTAGTACTGGTCGCCGGAGCTGGTCCAGTCACCCAGCTTCATCAGCTTGGTGGTCGGGTTGACCTCAGCGGCCTTGATGGCGTTGATGTGCTTGATCGCGAGCTGCTTGTAGTCGTAGGCGCCCGCGCTGCCCCACTGCCGGTCGGCCAGGAGCAGGCCGTAGGCGACGTCCAGGTCGCCGTCGGTGGCGGAGTCGCCACCGTTGACGCTCTTGCAGGAGGTGTCCTGCTCGGCGGCGAGCAGGCCGGGGGTGACCGACGAGGGGTGGGCCAGGACGTACTTCAGCAGGCCGTCGAAGATCTTCTTGGCGTCGGGGTCGGCCCCCGCCATGGTGGCGGCGATGACCATGCCGTAGCCCTGGGCCTCGGCCACGTACGGGTGGTCGGCGTCGGGGGAGATGATCTGGTACCAGCCGTTGCCGCAGTTCTGCTTGACGAAGGCGGCCTTCCAGCGCTTGTAGTAGTCGACCACCTTCTGGTCGAGCGCGGCCTGGCTCCCGCCGGGCCGCAGCATCCCGGAGGCGTAGGGGATCGTGTGGCCCCCGAAGGGCACGGCCGGTCCACCGGAGGTCGGGGTCGGAGTCGGAGTCGGCGTGGGGGTCGGGGTGGGGGTGCCGCCGGTGCTGCCGTAGACCTCCATCTCGTACAGCGAGTAGCCGTAGGCGGTGCCGCGGGCCGTGCCGTACAGCCGGACGTAGCGGCCGGTGCCGGACAGGGCCAGGTCGTCCACGGCGCCGTCGCCGGAGCTGGTCGAGTAGACGTCGGTCCAGGCCGAGCCGTCGGCCGAGGTCTGGATCCGGTACGCCTTTCCGTAAGCGGCCTCCCAGGTCAGCTTGACCCGGGAGATCGTGGCGGACTGGCCCAGGTCGACGCGGAGCCACTCGGGGTCGTGGCCCTCGGCGGAGGCCCAGCGGGTCGAGCCGTCCGCGTCGAAGGCGTTGCCCGGGGCCAGCGTGGAGTCCTCGCTGGAGGAGGCGGTGGCCGGACGGCCCTGGGACAGGAGGGAGTCGGCGGCGAGGCCGGGCGGCGCCGCCAGCACGGACACCGACGCGATCAGGGCGAGCGCCAGTGCCGGGACGAGGATGGTCGAGGGGTGACGGAGACGCGGTCTCGCATGCACAGGGTCCGCCCTCTCTGCGGTCATCTAGTTAGGAAAGGTTCCTAACTAGATGAAGATGGCATCATTCCTGCCGCGCCGGGGTCAAGGGGTGGGGGGGCCTAATTATCGCCGTCCGGGCCGTCCGGAGCCGTCCGGCCCGGGCGCCGGGCCGGGTGGAGGTGTGCCTGGATGCATGGGGTTCCCGGTGAATGATTGAATCCCAACATGTCATTCGATGTGTTGATCAAGGGCGGCCAGGTGCTGGACGGCACGGGCTCCCCGGCCTTCCGGGCGGATGTCGGCATCACCGGAGACCAGATCGTCGCGGTGGGCCGGCTGGCCGGGGCGGAGGCCGCGACGGTGATCGACGCATCAGGCCGGCACGTCATGCCGGGCCTGATCGACTGCCATGCCCACGGCGACGCCCTGGTGTTCGACCCGGGGGTGCAGCTCGCCGCGCTCCGCCAGGGTGTGACCACGTTCGTCCTGGGCCAGGACGGCCTGTCCTTCGCCCCCGCCTCCACCCCGGAGACCTTCGCCTACGCCACCCGCTACTTCGCCGCGGTCAACGGGACCCACCCGTCGGCCGACGGGCCGCTCGGCGTGCGCGAGCTGCTGGACGGCTACGACCGCGCGACCGCGCTGAACACCGCCTACCTGCTGCCGCACGGCACGATCCGCTACGACGTGATGGGCGCCGCCGAGCGGGCCGCGACCCCCGACGAGCTGGCGGGGATGCTCGCCCGCGTCGAGCGCGGCCTGTCGGAGGGGGCGGTGGGGCTGTCCACCGGACTGGAGTACGCCCCCGGACGCTACGCCGACGCCGAGGAGATCGCCGCGCTCTGCGCGCCGCTGGGCGCCCTGCCGTACGTCACGCACATGCGCGGGTACGGCGCGCAGGCCGGGACGGGCATGGCCGAGGTGACGGACATCGCCCGGCGCTCGGGCGCCGCCGTGCACGTCTCGCACTACCACGGTCCGGCCTCCGCCCTGCTGCCGCTGGTGGACCAGGCCCGGCTCGACGGGCTGGACGTCACCTTCGACACCTACCCCTACCTGCGCGGCAGCACGATCCTGGCGATGGTCGCGCTGCCGTCGTGGATCCCGGCCGCCGACACCGACCGGGCGCTGGAGCTGCTGGAGTCCGAGCCGGTCGACTGGGACCCGGCGCTCTGGCCGCGGATCACCTTCTCCCACGTGCCCGGGGCCGAGTGGGCCGAGGGGCTCTCGCTCCCGGAGGCCGCCGCCAAGGCCGGCCTGGAGCCGGGCGAGTTCTGCCGCCGCGTCCTGATCGACACCCGGCTGGAGGCCGGCTGCGTGACGGCCCGCCCCGACGAGGGTCCCGAGGGCGAGGAGTCGGTGCGCGCGATCCTGCGCCACCCGGCGCACACGGGCGGCTCCGACGGCATCTACGTCGGCGGCCACCCCCATCCCCGGGGCTACGGCGCCTTCGCCCGCATGCTGGGCCACCACGTCCGCGAGACCGGCGACTGGACCCTGGAGCAGGCCGCCGTCCACCTCGCCTCCCACCCGGCCCGCCGCTTCGGTCTCGCCGGCCGGGGGCTGGTCCGCGCCGGGCAGGCCGCCGACGTCGTCGTCCTCGACTCCGGGGCGGTCTCCGACCGGGCGACCTACGCCGCCCCGCGCACCCTGGCCGTCGGCGTCGGCGACGTCCTCGTCTCCGGCGTCCCCGTCCTGGCGGGAGGAGAGCTCACCGGGGCCACCCCCGGACGGGCGCTGCGGCCCTGAGGATAGGGTCCACCAGAGCGGACGAAGGGGGCATCGCATGAAGGGGATCGTGGATCCCGGCAGGGCAGTCGGATCGTCGCTGTTCGGAGGGGCGTTCAGCTTCCCCGTCATGGTGGCGCACCGCAGCGCGCTGGAGCACAACATCGCGACGCTCGCGGCCTTCGCCGCCGAGCACGGGATGATGCTGGTCCCGCACGCCAAGACGACCATGTCGCCCCAGCTCGTCCGGGCCCAGCTCGACGCCGGGGCGTGGGGGCTGACGGTCGCCACCCCCAGCCAGGCGCTCACCCTGCGCGAGTTCGGCGTCTCCCGGATCATCATCGCCAACCAGGTCTTCGACCCGGCGGGGCTCGACGCCCTCGCGGCGCAGCTCGCCGAGGACCCGTCGTTCGAGTTCCTCTGCTTCGTGGACTCGGTGGCCGGGGTGGAGACGCTCGCCAAGCACGCCGGGGCCAGGCCGTTCCGGGTGCTGGCCGAGCTCGGGCACGAGGGCGGGCGGGCCGGCAGCCGCACACTCGGCCGGCTGCTGGAGGTCGCCGCGGCGGCGCAGGCGGCCGACGGCGTGGAACTCGCGGGCGTCGCCGGGTACGAAGGCTCGCTGACGTCGGCCGCGGAGGTGCGGGCCTACCTGCACCGGATGCTGGAGGCGCTGGAGCACCTGCGGGTGCGCGACCCGATCCTGTCGGTGGGCGGGAGCCAGTGGTTCGATGTGATCGGCCGGGAGCTCGCCGCCTGCCAGGCGAGGATCATGCTGCGCAGCGGCGCCTACGTCACCCACGACGACGGCTACTACCGCGAGCGCACGCCCTACACCCGGATCGGGGGCGAGCTGCGGGCCGCGCTGGAGATCTGGGCGCACGTGCTGAGCATCCCCGAGCCGGGCCTGGCCGTCGTCGGGTTCGGCAAGCGGGACGCCCCCTTCGACGAGGGCCTGCCGGTGCCCCGCGGAGCCGTCGCCGACGCCACGGTGCTCAAGATGCAGGACCAGCACGCGGTCCTGCGGCTCGCGCCGGACTCGAAGGTGAAGCCGGGAGACCTGGTCTCGTTCGGCATCTCCCACCCGTGCACCGCCTTCGACAAGTGGCGGGTCATGCCGGTGGTCGACGACGACTACATCGTCGTCGACCTGATCGACACCTATTTCTGATCCCTGAGCGTTTTCCCCGGTCGCTGATCCCAGCGATTCCCGTTGTTCCCGGTTAACGGTTAAAGGAGTGGTGACATGAGTGGCAAGCAGGAGCTGCGGACCGACGAGGGCGCGGCGCCGATCGGGGCCTATTCGCAGGGCCTCGTGGTCGGGGACTTCGTCTACACCTCGGGCGCGGGCCCCCTGGACCCCAAGACCGGCGAGGTCGTCGGGGCGGACGTGGCCGAGCAGACCCACCAGGTGATGCGCAACCTGGGCGCGATCCTCGCCGCCCACGGTCTGGGCTTCGACGACGTGGTGAAGTCGACCGTCCACCTCCAGCACCTCAAGCGGGACTTCGCCGCCTACAACGAGGTCTACAAGTCCTACTTCACCCAGCCGTACCCGGTCCGCACGACCGTCGGCTCCGACTTGATGGACATCCTTGTCGAGATCGACTTCGTGGCCTACAAGCCGCGTTAGAGTCTGACCGACTGCGTGGGAGGGCGGCGGCTTGGACAGCTCGCTATACGTCTATGTCGAGGACGTGCGCGGGGAGGGCCTGGACAAGGTCCTCGACCGCATCACCGGATACGGCGTGGCGGGCGTGACCGTGGCCGCTGCCTACCACTGCGCCCGTGACGTCACCCCCCACGGCCGCCCCCGCGTGACGATCCGCAGGGACGGCGCGCACTTCACGCCGCCCGAAGACCTGTTCGGCGAGCTGCGCCTGGTCCCGCCCGTCCAGGAGGGCGCCGGGGAGCAGCCGCTGGCGGCGCTGCGCCTGGCCACCGCCGAGCGCGGCCTCAAGCTGCACGGCTGGACCGTCTTCCTGCAGAACACCACGCTCGGCCTGGCCAACCCCGACGTGACCGTGCGCAGTTGCTTCGGCGACCGGGGCTCGCCCGCCGACCTGTGCCCCTCCCACCCGGACGTCCGCCGCTACGCGGTCGCGCTGGGCCGGGCGGTGGCCAGGCAGGGGGTCGACAGCGTGGTCGCCGAGGCGCTGCACTTCGGCACCTTCGGCCACGGCTACCACCACGAGCGCAGCTTCGTCCCGCTCGGGCCGATGGACGTCTTCCTGCTCGGCCTGTGCTTCTGCGACTTCTGCATGCGCCGCGCGGCCGACCTGGGCGTCAACGCCGAGGTGGCGCGCGAGGAGTGCGCCAGGGTCGTGGGCGGCGTGCTCGACGGCGACCCGCCCGCGCAGGGCGAGGTGACCCGGGCGGCGCTGACCGCCTACGCCGGGCCCGAGGTGGTCGCCTACGCGCGGGCCCGCTCGGAGGTGGTGACCTCGCTGGTCTCGGAGGTCTCCACGGCCGTCGGCGCGGAGGGCTCCAAGCTGGTCTTCCTCGACGCGACGGGCGCGGTCAAGGGCTACGCCGAGGGCCTGCCCTCGGGAGGGCTCGCCGCGCACGACTCCTGGCAGCTCGGCGTGGACCTGGTCGCCCTCGGCGACCTGGTGCCCTCGCTGGGCGTGCTCGCCTACGCCCGCGACGCCGGCAGGGTCGGCGACGACGTGGGCGCCTACCGCCGCTCGACGGGCAAGGACAAGGAGCTGCGGGTCGTGCTCCGGCCCGGCCTGCCCGACACCGACTCGGCCGACCGGCTCGCCGCCAAGGTCCGGGCCGTCCGGGCCGCGGGGGCCGACGCGGTCGACTTCTACGCCTACGGGCTCATGCCGTACCCGATCCTCGACCGCATCCCGGGCGCGCTCGCGGACTGACCGCCGGGTCTGAGCCGATCCAGCTGTGGGTGTGTTCGCGGACTGACCGCCGGGGCTGAGCTGATCCGGCTCCGGGCGTGCCCGCGGACCGACCGCCGGGTCTGAGCTGATCCAGCTGCGGGTGTGTTCGCGGACCGGCCGGACCCACGCCCGGGGCGCGTTCCCGGACCGCCCGCCCGGGTCCTCAGCGGCGGCCGGCGCGCTCTCGGGTCAGGCCGTCGAGGACCGTGCTCACCGCCTCCGCGGCGAAGCCGTCGTCGAGGGGGAGCCCCCGGAAGACCGTGCGCAGCCATACCGCGCCGGCGAGCAGATCCATGATCAGCATCGGGTCGGCCGTGCCGGGCAGCTCGCCGCGCCGCCTCGCGCGCTCGAAGACGGCCTCCTCCCCGGCGAGCCGGTCGGCGAAGAAACGCTGGGCCGCCGCGGCGAGCTCGGGATGGTGTACGGCGGCGCCGAGCGCGGCCACCGCGACGTCGGCCGCCGGGGGCCGCGTGAGCAGCGCGGCCATCCCGTGGACCAGCGCCTCCAGGTCCGTCCTGAGGCTGCCGGTGTCGGGCGGCTCCATCGCGAGCAGGTCGGCCTCGACCAGCGCGGCGGCCAGCAGCGCCGCCTTTGACGGCCACCACCGGTAGATCGTGGTCTTGTTGACCCCCGACCGCTCGGCCACCCCCTCCACGGTCAGCCCCTCGTAGCCCTTGGCGGCGAGGAGTTCGAGCGTCGCCTGGAAGATCTGCTGTTCCTTGCGCGGTGCCATGGGGCCGAGTGTAGCAACGCAACGGTGCGTTGTGTTTCAATAAGTGCAACGCACCGTTGTATTTGGAGGTCAGTGATGCCGCCCGTCGTCCTTGTCCACGGGATCCGCGTCAGCGGGACCATGTGGGGCCCCGTCATGTCCAGCCTCGACCGGCCCTCGGCGGCCGTCGACCTGCCGGGCCACGGGACCCGTCGCGGCGAGCCGTTCTCGATGGACGCGGCGGTCTCGGCCGTGGCCGACGCGATCGACTCCCTCGGCGGACGGGCGCTCGTGGCGGGGCTCTCGCTGGGCGGCTACGTCGGCATCGCCGCCGCCGAGCGCATCCCCGGGCGGGTGGCCGGGCTGGTGGCCATGGGATGCACGGCCCGCAACGCGTCGACGGCGTGGATCTACCGGTCCGTCGCCGCGCTCGCCGTGCGCGACCCCGCCCGCGCGGACCGGATCAGCTCCCACGTCCTCCGGCGCGTCCTGCCCGGCCCGGCCGGCGCGGCGATGGTGGCGGGAGGGCTGTCGTGCGAGGTGCTGCCGCAGGCCGTCGCGGCCGTCGCCGGGCACGACCAGCTCGCGGCACTGGCCGCCTACCCCGGACGGGTGTGGCTGGTCAACGGCGCCCGCGACCCGTTCCGGAGCGACGAGCGGGCCTTCCTGCGCGCCTGCCGGGACGGGCGGCTGATCCTGATCCCCCGCCGCGGGCACCTGGGCGTGCTGCGGGACCCCGGGCCGCTGGCCCGCCTGCTGGGGGACCTGTGCGATCAGCTTGACCGGCCGGAGAGGGCGGTCGCGGCGCCGAGTCCCAGATAGACGATCCCGCTGAAGCGGCGCAGCAGGTCCGACCGGCCGCGCAGCCGCCCGCCGAGCGCGCCCGCGCCGGCGGCGTAGACCATGTCCGAGATCAGGCCGAGGAGCAGGAGGGTGCCGCCCAGCAGGGCGATCTGCAGCGGCACCGCCCCCGCCTCCGGACGCACGAACTGCGGCAGGAACGCCAGGAAGAACAGGACTACCTTGGGGTTGAGCACGTTGACGACCACGCCTTCGAGGAAGATCGCGCGCAGCGGCTGCGGCGCGGCCTCCTGGGCGGTGAGCTCCTGCTTGCCGGTCAGGGTCCGCACACCCAGATAGACCAGGTAGACCACTCCTGCCCATTTGATCACGTTGAAGAGCGCGGCGGACCGGGCGATCACGTAGGACAGTCCGGCCGCCGCCGCGGCGATGTGCACCAGGGTGCCGACCTCCACGCCGAACGCGCTCGCCAGCCCGGCGGCCCTGCCCTGGGCGATGGCCCGGGCGGCGATGTAGAGATGGTTGGGGCCGGGCACCAGGACCAGCGCGAGGGACGCCACGATGAAAACCAGGAATGTCGACATGGAGACCATGGCTCCGACATTAGAGGCGCCCCGATCTCCGCCACGAAGGCCATTCGCGGGCGCCGTCGGTGGACCATTCAGCCTGATGTCGGCAGACCGTGACATACTCCCGGCGTGGAGTGGCAGAAAGGGCAAAGTGCTCTGATCGGGCGGTTGGCGGAGCTTGATCGCCTGGTCGCCGTGCTCGACTCGGCAGCCGGCGGGCTGGCGGGGGTGGCCCTCGTGGGGGGCGACGCCGGCATCGGCAAGACCCGGATGGTGACAGAGCTGAGCGAGCGGGCCGAGGCGGCCGGCTTCGCCGTACTGGTCGGGCAGTGCGCCGAGCTCGGCGACGCGCTGCCGTACCTCCCGCTGGCGGACGCCCTGCGCGACGCGCGGGGTGAGCTGCGCGCGGCGCTCGACGCCCGGCCCGTCCTCGGGCGGCTGCTGCCCGGCGGCACCGACCTTGGCCCGGAGACCGCCTCCGCCCTCACCCAGCAGCAGCTCTTCGGCTCGATGCTGGGGTTCCTGGCCGCGCAGCCCGTGCTGCTGGTCCTGGAGGACCTGCACTGGGCCGACCAGTCCACCCGCGACCTGCTGGTCTTCCTCAGCCGGATGCTGCAGACCGAGCGCGTCTGCCTGGTCGGCACCTACCGGACCGACGACCTCCACCGGCGCCACCCGCTGCGCCGGGTCCTGGCCGAGCTCAAACGTCTCCCCCTGGTGACGGCGGTCGAGCTGAGCCCGCTCGACCGCGGTGAGATGGCCGACTACCTGACCTCCCTCGGCGGCGGCGACGCCCAGATGAT
The DNA here is from genome assembly GCF_030811595.1 of Streptosporangium brasiliense. Taxonomy (NCBI): domain Bacteria; kingdom Bacillati; phylum Actinomycetota; class Actinomycetes; order Streptosporangiales; family Streptosporangiaceae; genus Streptosporangium; species Streptosporangium brasiliense. Next base: position 112,735 of record NZ_JAUSRB010000002.1, on the reverse strand, counting down.
CGGCGAGGTCGTCGACCGGGCCGAGGGGAACCCGTTCTACGCCGAAGAGCTCCTGGAGGCCGCGATCGAGGGCTCCTCGATGACCGACGGCCTGACCAGCCTGCTGCTCTCCCGGGCGGAGCTGCTGTCCGACGCCGCCCAGCGGGTGCTCCGGGGGGCCGCCGTCGCGGGCCGGCGGGTCGACCACGACCTGCTCCGGGAGGCTTCCGGCCTGGAGGAGCTGGCCTTCGAGGAGGCCATGCGGGAGATCGTCTCACGCGGGCTGCTCCGCCCCAGCGGGGAGTACGGCTACGCCTTCCGGCACGCCCTGCTCCAGGAGGCCGTCTACACCGACCTGCTGCCGGGCGAGCGGACCCGCATGCACTCCGCGTTCGCCCGCCTGCTCACCGCCCGCAGCGGCGCCGCCGCCGAGCTCGCCTACCACTACCTGGCCGGGCACGACCTCGCCGAAGCCCTGTCCGCCTCGGTCGAGGCGGGCCGGCGGGCCGAGCGGCTCGGCGCCCCCGCCGAGGCCCACCGCCACTTCGAGCAGGCGCTCGGCCTGTGGGACCGGGTCCCCGACGCCGAAGCCCTGGCCGGGATGGACCGCGTCCGGCTCGTGCTGCGCACCGCCGCCGCGGCGGCCGACATGGGAGACAACCACCGGGCCACCGCCCAGGTGCGGGAGGTCCCCCCGACGGCCGAGTCCTTGGAAAGGCTCGCCTACTACCTCTACGACTCCGACGACGTGCCGAAGGCGATCGTGGCCGCCGAGGCGGCCGTGGCCGCGGCCTCACCCGGGACCGCCGCCCTCGCCAAGGCGCTGGCCACCCTCTCCCGCACGCTCAGCTGGGGCCCGCGGCACGCGGAGGTCAGGCCCCTCGCCGACCGCGCGCTGGAGGTCGCCAGGGCCACGGGGGCGAGCGACGCGGAGAAGGGGGCGACGATCGTGCTGGCCTCCTGCGCGGAGTTCGAGGGCGACCGCGCCCTGGCGGAGGAGCTGTTCGGATCCGTCGCCGTCCAGGGCTCCGGCGACCTGGCCATGGACCTGCGCGCGATCTTCCACCACGCCCGGACCCAGTTCGAGCGCGGCTCCATGGCCACCGCCGCCGTGACCGCCGATCGAGGTGTGCGGTTGGCCATGGAGTCCGGGCTCTCCTGGAGCACCTACGGCACCGACCTGCGCTTCCTCCAGTTCCTGATCCACTACATGGCGGGGGAGTGGACGCAGGCCCGGGAGACGGCGGCCGGGTTCGGCGTGCGCGTCGGCAAGATCCCCGAGGCCATCCTCTCCTCCTTCGCGCTGTTCATCGAGGTCGCCATGGGGACGCCCGCGGTCGAGGAGCGGCTGACCTGGCTCCGGCCGTTCTGGTCGGACGCCCTGGTCGCCTACATGTCCCGGGGCATGGCCGCCGAGCACGCCCTCTGGCGGCAGGACCCCGGGGCCGCCCTGGAACACACGACCGCGGTCCTGGGCGCCATGGACCCCGCCGACGCCGGCAACATCCGCATCGGCGCGGTCGCTCTCTGGGCGCTGGCCGACCTGGGCCGTACCGACGGCGCCGACGAGCTGCTCGCCCGCGCGCGGCGGGCGGCCCGGCCGGGGATGGGGTTCGAGGGGCGAGCCTGGCTGGCTCGGGCGGAGGCCGAATGGCACCGCGTGCACGGCCGTGCCGACGTGGAGGCGTGGCGTGCGGTGGTCGAGGCGTTCGACGTCGGGTTCGTCTACGAGGCCGCGCGCGCCCGGTGGCGGCTGGCCGAGGCGCTGCTCGCCTCGGGCGGACGCGCCGAGGCGCTGAAGGAGTGGGAGCGGGCCGTCGCGGACGCCACGTCACTGGGCGCCAAGCCGCTGGGCGAGGCTCTGGCGGAGCTGGGCCGCCGGGCCCGGTTCACCTCGGCGCAGCCGGGCGTGCTCACCGGCCGGGAGCAGGAGGTGCTCGCGCTGGTGGCCGAGGCCTGCCCAACCGCGAGATCGGCGAGCGGCTGTTCATCGCGCAGAAGACGGTGAGCGTGCACGTGTCCAACATCCTGGGCAAGCTCGGCGTCTCCTCCCGGACCCAGGCCGCCGCCCTGGCCCGCAAGGAGGGACTGATCTAGCCGCTGCGGGTGGCCAGCGCCAGGTCGCGGACGACCTGGATGAGCTCGGCCGGGTCGAACGGCTTGGTGAGATAGGCGTCGACCCCGATGCCGAGCCCTCGGCGCTTGTCGTCCTCCTGCGCCCGCGCGGTGATCAGGACCACCTTGATGTGCCGGGTCCCCTTGTCGCCGCGCAACCTGGTGGCGGTCATCCACCCGTCCAGCCGGGGCATCATGACATCCAACGTGATCACGTCGGGCATCACGTCGAGCACCCGGTCCAGGCAGTTCTGCCCGTCGTAGGCGGTCTCCACCTGGAACCCCTCCAGGGTCAGGTTGACCGCGATCAGCTGTCGGATGACCTCGTCGTCATCCACCACCAATACCTTGCCCAGAACCTCGCCCACGGCGGTGAGGCTAACTCTTCGGAGCCGGGTCACGCGCGGTTTTCGGCGGATGCGTACGGACGACTGTCCACCGAGGGCAGGTCCCGAAGGGGCGGAGACCGGTTTCCAGGGGATGCCGGAGGTTCCCCGATCTTCCCCTGGGCCGTCACCCGGGCCTCCTCCACAGGAGCCCGGGCAGGGGCGGCGTGGGGCCTATAGGTGGGGTGGGGGCTGTGGACAGTTGGGTCACCCTCCGCAGCTGTGGACAGCCCGCTGGGCGTCCACAGAATCTGGTTCGGCTCCTTGGGGGAGGCCCCGTCCCGCACATCCTGAGGCCTCGATCGTTCATCGAGCCCAGGGAGGGCACGCATGATCACGACAATCCTCACCGCCACCGTCCTCATGGCGACCCTCGCGGGGAGCCCCGAAGTGCCCGCGGCCCGCCCCTGCGCGCAGGCCGCCGAGGGCTGGAGGCGGCTGCTGGCCGAGATGGAGCTGCCGGCCGGACTCCGGAGGTGGCTCGGAGAAAGGGGCCGGGCCGCGCTCACCGGCGCCTGCGAGGCCGCCCGCACAGGTTCGGGTTCCCCGCCCCGGGCCGGCCAGGCCGCGACGGACAGTGCCCTCTCCGCCGCGGGAGGCGCCCTCTCCGCCATGGGCGGTGCCCGACCCACGAGCGCCTCCGGCACCCCCGGAGACGCCGTCCCTTCGGGCTCCGGGTCTGCTGGGGGTGCCGTCCCTTCTGGCTCCGGATCCTCCAGGAGTGCTGCCTCCATCTCCGAGTCTCCCGACGTCACCGTCCCTTCGGGCTCCGGGTCTGCTGGGGGTGCCGTCCCTTCCGGCTCCGGATCCTCCAGGGGCGCTGCCTCCAGCTCCGAGTCTCCCGACGTCACCGTCTCCTCCGGCTCCGGGTCTGCTGCGGGTGCCGTCCCCTCCGCCTCCCCTGATGTCGCAGACCCCTCCAGCTCTCCGCCTCCCTCGCGAGTCCGCCAGCCGGCCGTCGTCTCCTCCGCGGAGCCGGAGGTGTCTCCTTCCCCGGCTGCCTCCTCCCGCCCCTGGGCCACACCCTCCTCCCGCCCCTCGGCCACCCCCTCCTCCCGTCCTTCGGCCACGCTCTCTCAGCAGCCGGACAGGCCGTCGCCGGGGCAGACGGCGGCGGCCGCGGCGCTCCGCCAGATCGGCAGGCCGTACGTCTGGGGCGGAGGCTCGACCGCGGGGCCGACCGGCGGTGGCTTCGACTGCTCCGGCCTCGCCCTGCACGCCTGGTCCAGGGCGGGAGCCGTGCTCACCCACTACACCGGCAGCCAGTTCAGGCAGGGGCGTCGCGTGCCGTTCTCCCAGCTCCAGGCCGGAGACCTGGTCTTCTTCGGCGGCGGCACCGGAGACCCCACCCACGTGGGCGTCTACGTGAAGGACGGCGTCATGGTGCACGCCCCCAAGCGCGGTGACGTCGTCAAGACGACGGACTTCGCCGCCTCCGCCTACTACCGCTCGCGCTACCGAGGGGCGGTCCGCCCAACCCCCCGGACGGCCACCAGGTAAAGACCGGCGCCCCCAGATCACCGACTTCGCGCTGCGAGTGTCTGTTCACCTCAAGATGCTGGTAATCTAATCACTCGTTGGCCCCCTTAGCTCAGGGGATAGAGCACCGGCCTCCGGAGCCGGGAGCGCAAGTTCGAATCTTGCAGGGGGCACACCAGCCAGGCCAGCCCGAACACGGGTTGATCTGCAGTTAGAACGCCGAAACGGGCGGGACTCCAATCTCACGGAGTCCCGCCCGTTCTCGTTGACGCTCACTGGCTGTGGACCAGGTGTGGACCATGATCATGTCGCTGCTCACCCACGCGAGCTCGTGACCGCGTCCGAGGCAGGCCAGTCCCACGTCTCGCACCACGGGTGCTCGGCCGTAAGGCCGCCGGCCTTCGCGACGGTCGAACGGCCCCCAGCCACGCTGAGAGCCGTTCGCCGCGTCCAAGGAGCGGGAGATCAGACGCCGAACGCCGCCGGGTAGCGGATGACGCCGCTCGGGACCGGCCGTTCAGGGTCGAGGGTGAGCGCCATCATGTACTTGTCCTCGACGTCGAAGGGCGGGCGGATGCCGTACCCGGAGGCCGGGGTGAAGCCGAAGCGCGGGTAGTACTCGGCGTGGCCGAGCACGACCACCAGGTTCTCGCCCTGCTCGCGGGCGGCGCGCAGAGCGGCGCGGATGGCGGCGGAACCCGCGCCCCGCCGCTGATGTTCGGGCTTGACGGCGCACGGGCCCAGGGCGAGGGCGGGTGAGTCGCCGACGTGGCAGCGGGTGAGCAGCGCGTATCCGGCGAGATCGCCGCCGGGGGCCTCGGCCAGCCAGGACATGCCGGGCAGCCACGCCTGCGGGTCGGCCCGCAGCGCCTCGACGAGGTCGGCCTCGTGCGAGCTGGGGAAGGCAGCAAGGTTGATGTCGCGGATGGCGGCGACGTCGCCGGTGCTCTCGGGGCGGGTGGTCCAGGAAGGGGTCATGGTCGGGTCCGTCTCCTTGTCCTTCTGCGGATGCAGGACATAGCCGGTGTACTGGTAGTCCGCGCCGTGCTCGCGGCGCATAGTGATCTCTTGCAGGGTGGCCGCGACCGCCTGGCGCATCCCGGGTACGGCCAGGTCGGCCGCGTGGGCGCGCTGTGACAGCGGCGTGTAGTACTCCTCGAACCAGTCGCGGTCGGGGAGCGGATACACCGCGGCGACGGCGTACCCCGCGGCGTGCGCCGCGGCGATGTTGCGCTCCCGTGTGCGCAGCGGATACGCCTGATCCCAGAACGCGCGGGCTTCGGCGGAGGGGGAGTCGGTGCTCCATTCGCATTCGGTGACGACCAGCCGGCCACCCGGGGCGAGCAGCCGCCGCCAGGAGCGCAGCGCGGTGTCGAAGCCGATGATGTACGCGGACCCTTCGGCCCAGATCAGGTCGGAGCTCTCGTCCGGGAAGGGCAGGTCCGCCATCGACGCCCGTACGGTGTGGACGACGAGGCCGCGGTCGGCGGCGGTCCGTGCCAGTCCGTCGAGGTACGGCTGATGCAGGTCGACCGCGGTGACCTCGGCGCCGGCCTGGGCCAGCACCAGTGAGGAGCGGCCCGGCCCGCAGCCGATGTCCAGCACGCGCGGGCGCGGCGCCAGCGGCCCGGCCAGGGACAGCAGGTGGCGGGTGGTCGCGTCGGAGCCGGGGCCTTGACGTGCCAGGTTGTCGTGCAGGGCGAAGAGCGCCGCCACTGTGGGGTCGCCGATCGGGTCGTGCGGGCTTTCGGGCATGGTGGTGCGGGCTCCTGGTGGACGATGAGCGGTCGGGGAGGTCGGTGGGACGCGGCCGGTCATGGCTGCTGGTCCCGGAACCTGTAGGTGGCGCGCAGATGACTGGTGATGGCCTTCTGCCGGTTGACGCGCTCGTCGCGCAGCCGGGCATCGGTACGTGAGGCCGCCCAGGCGTTCTCCCGTTGCAGCTTGCGGTAGCTGCGCAGGCGACGTTCGGGCAGCTCACCCGCCGCGATGGCGGCCTGGACCGCACATCCTGGCTCGGTGCCGTGGGCGCAATCGCCGAAGCGGCAATACGCGGCGAGGTCTTCGATCTCGGCGAAGACCTGTTCCAGGCCGTCGGCGGCGTCGTGCAGGCTGATCCCGCGCAGGCCGGGCGTGTCGATGAGGACCCCGCCGCCGGGCAGGGGGAGCAGCTCGCGGCGGACGGTGGTGTGGCGGCCCTTGCCGTCCTGCGCGCGTACCGTGCCGGTGGCCAGCAGCTCCTCGCCGAGCAGCGTGTTGCCGAGGCTGGACTTGCCCGCACCCGAGGGGCCGAGCAGCACGGTGGTGCCGTGCACCAGCGCGGCCAGCACGTCGATGTTGTGACCCGTGGCGACGCTGGTGACCAGGATGTCCACGCCAGGTGCCAGCGCGCCGGCCTCGGCGTGGACGGCCTCGGGGTCGTGGGCCAGATCCGCCTTGGTCAAGACGATCACCGGCTGCGCCCCGCTCTCCCAGGCCAGGGCGAGCAGCCGCTCCAGTTTGGCCGCGTCCAAGGGCGTGGCCAGGGACAGGGCGATGACGACCGTGTCGACGTTGGCGGCGAGCACCTGCCCGTGGGAGGACCTGGACGCCGACGAGCGCACGATCGCGCTGTGCCGCGGCAGCAGCGCCACCAGGTGCGGCTCGGCGCCCGGGCGCAGCGCGGCCCAGTCGCCGGTGCAGGGCGTCAGGAGCGGGTCGGGCGGGTACGGCGCGGCGAACGTGGCCCGTGTCGGGCCCGACGCGGTGATCGCCGTGCACAGGCCGCGATCGACCCGGGAGATCCGGGCCGGCACGAGGCCCGCTCCGTGATGTTCGGTGAAGGTTCGGTCGAGTGCGTCGGTCCACCCGTACCGGGACAGGCCGGATGGATCGGTGTATGTGTGTGGCAACGTGAGACCCTTGCGGAGAAGGGGCCCCGACGAGACGCGGACATCACCCCGCCTGCTGAGCCGGGTGGCTCAAGGCTGGGGGAAGAAGTGGGTCAGACCGGGGCCCGGGACGTGAGGTTGGCCCGGGCGCTGCGCATGGCAGCGGTCTTCACCGCGGTCATCAAACCTCACCTCCCTCCCACGCCGATCCAATACCGAACGGACGGCAGCCTAGCATCCCGGTCAGGGGAGTTGTACCGCTGCCGTACCCGCGCGGACCCTGGCCGGGCGGCCGCGTTGACGGTGTACTTCCAGTTCCTGGAGTCGCGTCATCAGGTCGAGCCGCACAACGGTCACAGGACCGCGTACCCGGCACTTCCCGGGAAACCGGTGCTCAGTGCGGCCTGCTTGCCCGCGTCGAATTCCGTCCGGAGCCGGTTGGGTCCGGCGTCGATCCGGCGGTGGGGTAGTCGGCCGAGCGGCTCACGTCAGCCCATTTCTCGGTTTCGGCGGCGCGGATCTCGGCGGCTTTCCGGGCGGAGGCAACGGCGTCGCTGCCGAGGAGGAGCCGTCGGGGTGGGGCGTCGTCGCGGACGACGTCGATGATGATCCTGGCGGCACGGGCGGGGTCGCCGGGCTGGGTGCCGTCGGTGTCGCGTCGGTAGCGGTGGATGGCGCCCACGGTCTGCTCGTAGTCGGGGCCGACGGGGTGGATCTCCATGGAGGAACCCTGCCAGTCGGTGCGGAACGCGCCTGGCTCGACGATGACGACCTTGATGCCGAAGGGGGCGACTTCGCTGGCGAGGACTTCGGAGAAGCCTTCGACGGCGAACTTCGCGGCCTGGTAGGCCCCCATTCCCGGGGTGCCGCCGACGCGCCCTCCGATGGAGGAGAACTGTACGAAGACTCCTGATCGTTGGGCGCGCAGGACGGGCAGGGCGGCCCGTGTGACGTTCACGACGCCGAAGAGGTTGGTCTCGATCTGGGCGCGGAAGTCGTCTTCGGCCATCTCCTCGATCGGTGCGCTGTTGCCGTAGCCGGCGTTGTTGACGATCACGTCGAGGCCGCCGAAGGTGTCGGTGGCCTCCTTGACCGCTCGGGAGGCCGCGGCGGCGTCGGTGACGTCGAGTGCGACCGCCCGTATCCGGTCGCCGTGACGGGCCGGCAGGTCGTCGAGTTGCTTGGGGCTGCGTGCGGTGGCGATGACCTGGTCGCCTGCTTCAAGGACGGCCTCGGTGAGGTGGCGTCCGAAGCCGCGTGACGCTCCGGTGATGAGCCATGTCTTGGCCATGGGTGTTTCCTCCGCCCGGCGTTCTTTAACTGTCACATCAATGTAGCGTTTATTAGCTCAAGGTTCGCATTATGTGACACAAATCTCTTCATGTGCTGCAGAGGAGGCCCGTCGTCAGTCCTGGTGACAACGCCGCTCCTTGCATAGGTCAGGGGTTCCTGTCTCCTCGGCTGTGCTGGTCCCGGTACGTCTCGAGCAGCCGCAGCCACACCTCGCTGATGGTGGGGAAGGGCGGCACGGCGTGCCAGAGGCGTTCGACGGGGATTTCGCCGGTGATCGCCACGGTGGCGGAGTGGAGGAGCTCGGCGACGCCCGGTCCGGCGAAGGTGGCGCCGACGACGGTGCGGCGATCGGGGTCGATCAGGACGCGGGCCCTGCCACGGTAGTCCGGGTCGTGCTGGAGGGCGCCGGCGACGTGGCCGAGGTCGTAGTCGACGACGTCGACGCGGCGGCCGGTGCGCCGGGCTTCGATGGTGGTGAGGCCGACGCCGGCGACCTCGGGGTCGGTGAAGACGACCTGAGGTACGGCGGCGGTGTCGGCGGTGCCGGCGTGAGGGCTCCAGCGTCCGGTGTCGAGCGGGGTGCCGCAGGCTCGGGCGGCGATGACGGCACCGGCGATGCGGGCCTGATACTTGCCCTGGTGGGTGAGCAGGGCCCGCCGGTTGACGTCGCCCACGGCGTAGAGCCAGTCGCCCGGGGCGGCGGTGACGGTGAGGGTGTCGTCGGTGGTGAGCCAGCCTCCGGGGGGCAGGCCGACGGTCTCGAGGCCGATGTCGCCGGTGCGGGGCGCGCGGCCGGTGGCGAAGAGGATCTCGTCCGCGGTGAGCCGGCTGCCGTCGGAAAGGGCGATGCGGACCTCGCCGCCCGTGCGGGCAGCGGTGGCGACGGTCACGCCGAACCGCAGGTCGCTGCCCGCTCCGCGCAGGCGGTCGGCGACAAGTCCGCCGGCGAAGGGTTCCATCTGGGGCAGCAGGCGGGTGCCGCGGGCGAGGAGGGTGACCTGGGTGCCGAGGGCCTGCCAGGCGGTGGCCATCTCGGTGGCCACGACGCCCGCGCCGACGATGAGGAGCCGTCCGGGCGGCTGCGGGGCGCTGGTGGCTTCGCGGCTGGTCCAGGGGCGCAGGGCGGCGAGCCCGGGCAGGTCGGGGAGGGCGGCGCTGCTGCCTGTGCACAGGGCCACGGCGTGCCGGGCCCGCAGGTGGACGGTGCCGCCGTCGGGGGTGGTCACGGCCACGCGTCGTGGCCCGTCAAGGCGGCCGTGGCCGCGTCGGAGGTCGATGCCGGCCGTCTTGAGCCATTCGACCTGGCCGTCGTCGCTCCAATGCGCGGCCATGCGGTCGCGATGCGCCAGTACGGCGGCGGCGTCCAGTGGTCCGGCGGCGGCCGGGGCCAGGCCGGGTACCCGGCCGGCGTCGGCACGCAGGAGAGCGGGCCGCAGCAGGGCCTTGCTCGGTTCGCACGCCCAGTACGAGCATTCGCCGCCGACGAGCTCGCTTTCCACGATGACGGTGCTCAGTCCGGCGGCGGTGGTCCGGTCGGCGACGTTCTCACCGACCGGACCGGCCCCGATCACGACCACGTCATAGGTACGGGTGTCTTCGCTGGTCACTGGTCCTCCATGGGTGGCCTTGTCCCGGGGGTGCCGTCGGTCAGCGGCCGGGCAGCCGTTCGGTGATCTCCTGCAGGAACCAGCGGTTGCCGTCAGGGTCGGTGAACGAGGCGAAGGAGCCGTAGCTGGCACGCTGCGGGTGCGGGCCCATGACACGGCCGGTCTCGCCGGCCTGGTGGAAGGCGCCGGTGGCGTCGTGGAACGGACCGGTGACGTCGACGCCGAGGCCGGCCAGTTCCTTGTGGGCCTGCTCGATGTCGGACACGATCAGGTGCAGCCCCTGGACCGTTCCGGGTTCGGCGTCGGTGAGGCCGTCGCCGAAGATGATCGAGCAGGCGGAGCCGGGGGGAGTGACCTGAATGATCCGGTAACCGTCGTTGACGGGGAAGTCCGCGTCGAGGCGGAAGCCCAGCCGCCGGGTGTAGAAGTCCTTGGCGCGGTCGACGTCGGATACGGGCAGGACGACGACTTCGAGCTTCATGTCCATGGTTGTGATCTTCCTTTCGGTCCGGTGCTATCGGGTGGCGCGTGCGGCCTTCTCGATGACGCCGGCCACGGTCTTCGGCTGGGAGACGGCGACGGAGTGGGAGGCGCGTACTTCGATGGAGTGTGCGTGGGCGCGCTTGGCCATGTAGCGCTGGACTTCGACGGGGATGTTGAGGTCCTGGGTCGTGATGACCGCCCAGGTGGGCTTGTCCTTCCACGCGGCGGCCTCGGTCTTCTCCTCCAGGGCGGACTGGGCGATGGGCCGCTGGGTGGCGGCCATGAGGGCCGCGGTGCCGGCCGGTACGTCGGCGGCGAACTGGTGGTGGAACTTGCCGGGCTTGATGTACAGGTCGGTTCCGGTGGTGCCGTCGGGGAGGGTGAAGGGGGTGGGGTCGAGGGTGCCGGGGAGTGTGGAGCCGGGGTACTTGCCCGTCAGCTCCAGGGCGGTCTCGCCGGGGGCGGGCAGGAAGGCGGCAACGTATACGAGGGCCTTGACCTGGGGGTCGTTCGCGCCGGCGACGCTGATGACCGAGCCGCCGTAGGAGTGCCCGACAAGGATCTTGGGTCCGGCGACGTGGTCGAGGACGCTGCGGAGTGCGGCCGCGTCGTTGGCCGGTCCGCGCAGCGGGTTGGCCGGGGCGACGACGGGGTAGCCGTCCGCGCGCAGCTCTTCGATCACCGCGTTCCAGCTGGAGGCGTCGGCGAAGGCGCCGTGCTCCAGCACGACGGTCGGCTTGGCCGGCTTGTCCGACGCGGAGGCGGGCGTGGCGGCGGCGGTGAGGAGACCGATCGCGAGCGTCGACAGGGCACCCAGCATGAGCCGCCGGCTGCGTACACCCTTGATGCTGACCACGATTTTCCCCTTTCAGGAGGCTTCAGACGGAGGTGGTGGATCTGCTGCCATCACTGTCGTCAGAGAAGGACCGTGGTCACATCCGTCACTTGACGGTCAGTCACGACGGGTCGGCCGAGCCGTCGTTCAGTACCGCGACGGTGCTGGTCGACGGGCTGTCTCGCTTCACACGGCGGCCGGGTACGCGTGTGCGCGCCTCAGCGCGTTAAGCCGTTCGACTCTTCAGTCGGGACGTGAGCACGGACGGCACCGCCCAGCCGTGGGCCGCGAACTGCGTACATGTCCCCGTATGTGCCCGCCGGCCTGCGCCGCGACGTGTGTGACGTGCTCCCGGAGCGGCTCGCCGATGCTGACCGTCAACTGACTGATGTGCCGGTCCCGGCCGCGAACGACAGTGAGACGCACCGCGACAGCCGATGACCCGGTACTTCAGCGAGAGGAACGTCATGAAACGCCTTCTGATCATCTTCGCGGTCGGAGTGCCGCTGGTGGCGGCGTGCCTGCCGGCCGCGGCTTCGGCCGGCACCGCGCGCTCCGCCACCGCCCCGTTCACGTGCTCGTCCATCTCCGTGAACGCTCCGGCCGGCACCGCGGTGGAGTCCGTGACGGCGGTGAGCCGGGAGGCGGGCACCGTGACCGTCCCTCCGGTGCCGCCGTTGACCGACGTGGTCGAGATCCCGGACGTGCCGGCCTACTGCGATGTCACGGTCACGCTCACCCACCCGGGCGTCGGCGACCACGCCAAGGTGCGGATCTGGCTGCCCGGGACAGGCTGGACCGGCCGTTTCCAGGCGTTGGGCGGCAGCGCCTTCGCCGCCGGCGACTACGGCGCGGGCCTGGCCGGCGCGGTCAAGAGCGGCTACGCCGCCGCGACCACCGACGCCGGCGTCGGCACGTACCTGGATACCGGCTGGGCCCTGAGAAGTGACGGCGAGGTCGACACGGCGCTGCTGAAGAACTTCGCCGACCGGTCCCAGCACGAGATGGCGGCCGTCGGCAAGCAGGTGGTCAACGAGGTCTACGGCAGGCCCGTCTCCTACTCGTACTGGAACGGCTGCTCCACCGGCGGCCGTCAGGGCTACATGGAGGCCCAGCGCCACCCCGGCGACTTCGACGGCATCCTGGCCACCGCTCCGGCGATCAACTGGGACGAGTTCGAGGTCGCGACCCTGTGGCCGCAGGTGGTGATGAACGAGGAGGACACCTTCCCCTCCCCTTGTGAGTTCAACGCCTTCAACGAGGCCGCCGTCAAGGCCTGCGACCCGCTTGACGGTGCTCCCGACGGGCTGATCGGCGACCCCGCCACGTGCGCCTTCGACCCGCGCCGGCTCATCGGCAAGCGCGTCGAATGCGACGGAAAGCAGGAGACCATCACCGCGGCCGACGCCGCCGTCGTGCGCAAGATCTGGGTCGGCCCCCGCACCCCGTCCGGTAGGAAGTTGTGGTCGGGCATCCCGATCGGAGCCGGCTTCGACCTCGCCGGCACCCGCGTCGACACGGACGGGAACCGCGTGGGCGCGCCGTTCCCCGTACCGGCCACGTGGGTCTCGACGTTCCTGAAGCGGCAGCCCTCCTACGACCTCTCGACGATCACCTACGCCGGGTTCGCCGAGCTGTTCGAGCAGTCCCAGGCCGAGTACGACACGATCATCGGCACCGACGGCCCTGACCTGTCGGCTTTCCACAGGTCCGGCGGCAAGCTCCTCACCTGGCACGGCCAGGCCGACCAGCTGATCCCCACGCAGGGCACCGTGGACTACCGCCGGAGGGTGGAGCTGGCCATGGGCGGTGCGCGCCGGGTCGACGACTTCTACCGGCTGTTCCTGGCGCCGGGCGTCGCCCACTGCGCCGGCCCCACGAGCACCGGCCCCGTGCCCACCGACGCCCTCGGCGCCCTGACGGCCTGGGTCGAACAGGGCAGGGCCCCGCAGACGCTGAGCGCCGCCATCACGGACTCCTCCGGCAAGACGGTGACGCGCGAGTTGTGCCGGTACCCGTCCGTCTCCCGCTACATCGGCCACGGCGACCCGGCCGACGACGGCAGCTACTACTGCGCCCCCGTCCGGCACTGACGACCATCCACCCGTCTGGAGAAGGCCACCCACCATGAACACGAAGTCATCCGGAACGTCATCCCTGCTCAAGCTGTACCTGGGCCGTGGAGTCCTGGCCGTGGCGTGGGCCGCGGTGTTCGCCTCCGCGCACGACCCCATCGATGCCCTGGCGATCACCCTGCTGGTCGTCTATCCGCTGATGGACGCGGCGTCGTCGCTGATCGACCTGCGTGCGCTCCCGGACGGATCGGAGCGTCGCCTGACGCTGTTCAACGGGGTGCTCAGCACTCTGGCCGCCGTCGGTGTCGGCCTGGCGGGGGCGGGCGGGGTGGCGGCGGTGCTGCACGTGTTCGGTGCCTGGGCCGTCGTCTCCGGTGCGGCGCAGATACTGGTCGGGCTGCGGCGGCGCGGCCCGGAGCTGGGCACGCAGTGGCCGATGCTGATCGCGGGCGGTCTGTCGTTCCTCGTGGGCATCTTCTACAACATCCAGGCCCTCGGGGACGACGCCTCGCTCGACGTGCTGTCGGTCTATGCCACCGGCGGCGGCGTCTTCTTCATCATCCAGGCCGGGCTGCTGGCCTGGCGTGCCCGCCGGCGGCAGACACAGACCGTCTGACGGAACCAGCGGAAACACACCGACAGCCTGCCGGATCGCATCCGGCAGGCTGTCTCGGCATTTCAGGTAATGGTCAGAAGTGGTCCACGTCGACGACGGCCTGCGCGAAGGCCGTGGGCGCTTCCTGCGGCACGTCGTGGCCGATGCCCGCCAGGGTGCGGTGTCCGTAGGCGCCGGTGAACATGTTCCGGTACGACGAGCCGTCGCCCGGCGGCGCCGTGAAGGGGTCGCGCTCGGCGTCCAGGGTGATGGTCGGCACCTTGATGGTCGGCCGTGCGGCGAGCCGCTTCTCCAGACCGTCGTAACGGCGCTCCCCGTCGGCCAGGCTCAGCCGCCACCGGTAGTTGTGGATCACGATGGCGGCGTAGTCGGGGTTCTCGAAGGCCGCGGACGTGCGCTCGAAGGTGGCGTCGTCGAAGTCCCACGTCGGGGAGACGGTGTCCCAGATAAGCCGGGTCAGGTCGTGGCGTTTGGCCGAGTCCTCCATGGCCTTCCTGCCCCGCTCGGTGGCGAAGTAGTACTGGTACCACCAGGCGTGTTCGGCCTTCGGCGGCAGCGGCTCGAGGTTGGCCTCGAGGTTCGTGATGAGGTAGCCGCTCACCGACACCAGGGCCTTGCACCGCTGCGGCCACAGGGCCGCGATGATGTCGGCGGTCCTCGACCCCCAGTCGAAGCCGGCGAGCACGGCTTTGTCGATCTTCAGGGCGTCCATCAGGGCGATGATGTCGAGTGCGATCGCCGACTGCTGGGCGTTGCGGAACGTCTTCGAGGACAGGAACCGCGTCGTGCCGTGACCGCGCAGGTAGGGAACGATCACCCGGTAGCCCTGCGCCGCCAGCAGCGGGGCGACGTCGACGAAGCTGTGGATGTCGTACGGCCAGCCGTGCAGGCAGATGACCGCGGGCCCGTGGGCCGGGCCCGCCTCGGCGTAGCCGATGTCCAGCAGCCCGGCCCTGACCTGCTTCAGCGAGGCGAAGGACGTGTGCGTGCCGGGCGTGACCGCCGGCAACGTCGGGGCCGCCCCACGCCTGGTGGCGGAGGCGGCCGGGAAGGCATGCACGCCCGCCAGCGAGGCGACTGCCGCGCCGGTGGCCAGACCGAGGGTCTTGCCGAAGGTGCGCCTGTTGATCATGTGGAATCCTCCGTGTCGTGTCGCGGGGAATGCGGCATCTCTCACTGTTTCCGGCAGGGGGATCCGGTACATCAGTCACATGACGGTGAGACACGGCGGACGGCAGCCGTGCCGGCCACGCGGAACCCTCCCCGGAGCGCGGCGTCCCGGCAGACCGCGCCGGACCGGCGACGCAAGGCGGACAGGAACATTGAGTCATTCGACTGTTCCCGCCCCGGACGCATCTGGAAGATCCTTGGATCACGGCCCGTACGACCTGGTCCTGAGCCTTTCCGGAGGATCCGTGAACCCCACTCCCGTCGTCTTCATCCATGGCGCGTGGCTCCACGCGTCGTCGTGGGATTCATGGAACGAGCGCTTCTCCAGTTTCGGTTTCGCCGTCTGCGCGCCGGGCTGGCCGGGAGAGCACGCCACGGTGGGCGAGGCCCGACGGCACCCCGAGACGTTCCATGAGCTGGGGCTCGACGCGCTCACGGATCACTACGCGCGCATCGTCCGGTCCTTCGACACCCCGCCCGTGGTCGTCGGCCACTCGGTGGGCGGGCTCATCGCGCAGCACCTCCTCGGCGCGGACGCGGGCCGTGCCGCGGTCGCCATCGCCCCCGTCCCGGTCGACCACGCGACCTCCCCGGCGCCTGGGGAGCCGTGGCCGGTGTCGATGGACGCCGGGAGGTTCCGGCGGCTGTTCGCCAACGCGGTCACCGAGCAGGAGTCGGCCGAGCTGTTCGAGCGTCACGTCGTTCCCGGGCCGCGCCGGCTGCTGGCCGAGCTGGGACACGGCGGTGCCGTACGGCACCCGCGGGCGGTCGTGGACCACGGCAACACCGGCCGCGGCCCGCTGCTGCTGATCTCGGGGCAGGAGGACCGGCTGGTGCCCGATCACGTCACCCGGGCCGCGTACAAGTTGTACAGCGACTCGACGGCCACCAGCGGCCTCAAGCAGTTCCCGGACCGGGCCCATTCGCTGGTCGTCGACAGCGGCTGGCGGGCGGTCGCCGACCACGTGCTGGTCTGGCTCGCCGAGCGAGGGGTACGCGCCGACCCGTCGAAGTGGTGAAGGGGGCTCACGCGTCGCCGCCGTCGCCGACCTTGCCCAGAGCGTCGCGCAGCGCGGCACGCGTGGTGACGCCCAATTTCGGGAAGACGCGGTAGAGATGGGAGCTGACGGTGCGCGGGGACAGGTGCATGCGTCCGCCGATCTCCTTGTTCGTCAGCCCGCTCGCGGCCAGCTCGGCGATGCGGCGTTCCTGCCAGGTCAGCGTGGTCAGGTACGGCAGAGAGGCTCGGGCGGGCGTCCCCGAGGCGCGCAGCTCGGCCTGGGCGCGTCCGGCCCAGCCTGTGGCGCCGAGCCGTTGGAAGGACTCGGCGGCGCGGACCAGGACGGGCCGTGCGGCCTTGGGGCCCTGGGTGTGCCTGAGCCGGACGCCGTGCGCCAGGCGGATGCGCGCCAGCTCGAACGGGAAGCCGGCCGCGGCCGGGTGGGCCTCGGCCCGGGCGTACATGTCTTCGGCCTCCTTCTCGTCGGCGGTCGTCATGGCCAGGGCGCCGTAGGTGACGAGGGCCAGCCGGGGGGAGACGCCGGGCAGGCCGGCGTCGGCGGCGGCCTGGGCGTGCCGGCGGGCCTGCTCCAGGCGCCCGGTGTGCACGGCGGCCTCGACCAGGTCGAGCAACGTGCGTGCGGCCTGATGGGCGTGGCGTGCGAACGATCCCGGCGGCGTGATGCCGATGGCGTACAGGTAGGCGGCTTCGTGGTCACCCTCGCTCAGGGCCGCCGCCGTGCCGATGGCGTCGGCGATCTGGGCCAGGAATCCCACGCCGCGCGGGCGGGCCCAGGCGTCCAGGAGGGCCTGCACCTCCCGGGCCCGTTCGACCTGGCCGCGCATGGCGGCCAGGAGCCCCAGGTAGGCGTGAGTGTGGTGGGTGAACAGCGCGTATCCGTGGGACGTGGTCAGCTCCAGCGCGCGCTGTCCGGTCCGTTCGGCGTCGTCCCACTCGCCGGCGGCCAGCTGGTCGAGCATGATCAGATGCAGCATGGTCATGCCGGTGGCCACGGCGCCGGTCTCCACCTCACGGTCGACGGCGCGCTGCAGGTAGGGGCGGTACCGGCTCAGCGTGTCGACGTGGTAGGCGGCCACGGCCAGGCGCGAGACGTCCCACGGTTCCAGCTCCGAGACGCCGGCGAACGCGCGCTCGACACGCCCGTGCACGCCCGCGCCGTGACGGACGACGTCGCTCCACGCGTCGCGGTAGATCGCCGAACGTGTGTCGACCCGGTCTCCCAGGGAGTCCATGAGCTGCCCGGTGCGATCCCACAGCGCGGCGTCGCCGGCGTACTGGCTGATGGCCAGCAGCAGGTTCACCAGGCGGGTGAGGACTTCGGCGGGCTCGCGCGCGCCGTCTTTCCGCAGGCTCTCGATCGCCGCCGCGACGTGACGATGCGCGGAGCGTACGTCGCCGTCTTCGTACAGGGCCACGTAGGCCGAGGTGACGACCGCGGCGGGGGACTCGCCCGCGCCCGGCGGCAGGTCCGAGCGGACGAGCTGCTGCGCCTGGTCCAGGAGCGCCGCATGTCCGGCGATGAAGGCGGCGTCACCGACCCGCCTGGAGCGGTCGGCGGGGGTCTCGCTCAGCTCCGCCGCGCGGGTCAGCCAGGCCACGGCCGCGACCGCGCCCCCGCGCCGGGTCGCCGAGTCGGCCGCGGCCTCCAGTGCGGCTGCCACCTCCTCGTCGGGATCCACGATCGAGGCCGCCAGGTGGCGGGCGCGCCGCTCGACGTCGTCGCGGTGCACCCGCGCGAGCTCGGCGTGCGCCGCGCGGCGCTGGTTGGGGGTCGCCAGCTGAACGACGGTGGTGCGGATCAGCGGGTGCCGGAAGACGAGGTCGCCGGTGGCGGGGTCGGCGTCCAGGAGGCCGGCCGCGACCGCTCCGTCGGCCTCGCGCATGCGGTAGCGGGCGCCGGGGGCGCGGTTGCCGTTCGGTCCCGCCCCGACGCCGTCGAGGGCGCCGCGCAGCAGTTCCTCGCGTACGGGACCGGCCAGGCGTTCGATGCGGAGGCCGTAGACGTGCTGCAGACGGCGCGACAGCGGGATGTTGCCGAATCCGAGGAGTTCCTCGGCCGTGCGGCCGGTGTGGCCGCCGTTCAGGTGGACGGGCAGCTCCAGCAGCGCCAGGGGGTTGCCCATGGCGTGCTCCAGGACGATGCGCCGGGTCTGCGTGTCGAGCCGCGGATGGCGCATGTCCAGCAGTTGCCCGGCCGCCTCCTCCGGCAGGGCCGCCACGGGGAGCTCGGGAAGCGCGGCCGTGTCGAACCGCGAGCCGACGTCGGACCGTACGGCGATGAGCATCTTCACGGAGCTGCCGGTGAGCCGGCGCCCCACGAACCCGCACACCTCGGCGCTGGAGGCGTCCATCCACTGACCGTCGTCGAGCAACAGCAGCAGCGGTCTCTCCGACGCCGCCAAAGACAGCAGGTCGAGGACGGCGATGCCGAGGGACATGACCGACGGCGCCTTGCCCTCGCGGAGCCCGAAGACGACGTCGAAGACGTCGCGGCGGCCTCCGTCGAGCCCGGCCGAGTGGGGCAGCAGCGAGTACAGCAGCTGGTGCAGGCCGGCGAAGGGCAGCTCCGCCTCCGCCTCGACCCCGGCGGCGCGGATCACCCGGTGGTTCTCCGGGACCGCGAGGCCGGCCACATGGTCGAGCAGGGCGCTCTTGCCGACCCCGGTCTCGCCCCTGAGGATGAGGGCCTGCCCCCCGGCGGCCGTCATGAACGCCGACAGCTCCCCTTGGACGCCATCCCGGCCCACCATCGTCGAGGCGAGCGACTCCACGCTTCCTTCCCTTCTTCAGGTACGGCCGATCAGGTCGGAGCCCTTGGCCGCCAAGCTAGGCAGCCGAAAATGGACTCGCAAGTCCATAACGGTGGAATTCCGCATCCCGGATGGATGTCGACATCATAAATGCCTCATAAGTGTTGCTCTTAAGAATGTAACGTTCCCATAAGTGTGTCGGGTAGTTGCTTCATGTGCTACGTGAGGCGGTACCTTGGGCAGGTGAGAGCAGACGCGGCACGCAACCTGGAACGCGTCCTGAGCACGGGCGCCCGCATGCTCGCCGACGACCCCTCGGCGACCATCGCCGCCATCGCCGCCGAGGCAGGAGTGGACCGCCGCACGGTCTACCGCCGCTTCGCCTCCCGCGAAGACCTCATGGCCGCCGTCTACGGAGCCCGCTACGACGCGGTCGAGGAGGCCGTCGAGGCCGCCAGGCTGCGCGAGGCCCCGGTCGCGATCGCACTGCACCGTTACGTCGAGGGCATCATCGCCGTCAACCGCAGATGGCCCGTGGAGACGAGCCGCATGCTCCGCGAGGTGACGATCCTCCAGCGCCGCCGTCGCCTGGTCGACGAGGTCGACGCCTTCCTGCGGCGCGCCGTCGACGAGGGCCTGCTCCGCTCCGACCTGCCGCCCGGCTGGGCGGCCACGGTCCTGCCGCCGCTGATGGAACACGCCGCCGAGAACCTGCCCGAGCTGAGCGCCGCACAGGCCGCCGACGTCGTGGTCGACACGCTGCTGCGCGGCGTCGGCACCCCGCAGGCACACTGACCCCGCACGATGGTGGTGTGCAGGGTCCGCGACAGGCGGTCGTGACGCCAGTGGTCATGGGTCTCCTTCGCATCCGGTGCGGCTGAGCAGACCTGGCCTCGGGCAGCCCGCCCCGGTCCGACCCTAGGGACCGCTTGTTGACGACGTGTATACGTGCCATGGCAGGGCTGCTCAGGAGTGGTCCGCCGGCCGCCGAGGGCTGGTCCGGAGAATCGTCCGCAGCCCGCGCCGCCGCGTGCCCGGCCACGGCGGATACGCCTCGTCAACGTTCCGCATGCAGGCGGCGCCTATGGTCGTGCGCCATGTCGAGTCACCCCATATCCCTCGAACCGCCGGAAACACCGGTACTCCCGGATGACCCCACCCCCGTGACGCGGGAGGGCGGCGGTGTCCTGGAACTGCTCGAACGCATCGGATCCGTCGTCGTGCCGATCGCGGTGGCGCTCTACGCGGTCCTCTACATCGGCATCGAGCAGATGTACGCCGTCTTCGGCGTCAACCCGCAGCAGGTGGGCGTCGACCAGTCGGTCCTGCTCGGCCGCATGACCAGCACCCTGGTCCTGCTCCTGCTGGTCGCCATGCCACTGCTCGGCGTCGTCGTCGGCGTGGGCTGGCTGATCGACAAGATGACCGGCGGAGCGGCGAGCAGGCTCGTACGGAAACTCCGGGAACGGCCTTGGATCGCAGCGGCGCTGGCGGCACTGTGGTGCGGGGCCACCTACTGGGGCGTACTCCGCCTCTTCGGGGATCCGGACCTGTTCGCCATGGTCGTCATCGCGGTGGGGCTCGGCGTACTGGCCTTCCTGATCCCGTTCCGGCTGTTGCGTCGCAAGCCGATCGGGCGCGCCGGGACGAAGGTGATCGTCGGCGGCATGACCGGAGTCGGCCTGGGCTTCCTGCTCATCCTGGGGCTCGTCGAGGGCGCGGTCGACGTCCAGAACAGCGGGCAGGCCAACGAACTGCTGAACGCCGTCGGCTTCCAGGACCAGTGGGCGGTGATCAAAAGCGCTGAGGACGACAAGCCGCTCTACGACGGCCGCTGGATGATGCTGCTGGGCGAGAGCGACGGCACATACGTCCTGTACGACTGCGACAAGCTGGAGACTCTCCGAAGGCCGATGGAGACCACCAACCTGGGCCAGATCCAGCTCGATCCCGAGCGAGAGAAGGGCTTCACCTGCGGCAGCCTGGCACAGCAGGACACCCCATGACAGGCATCGCGGCCCATGCCCGGCGGGGTCTCGGGCTGACGCTCGACGCGCTGCGGCGTCGCCCTTCGCCGGCCCGTCGGCGCTGCGGTTGCACGCCGTTCCCGACAGAGCCTTGAACGACCAGAGATCAGAGAAGACGTGATGACTGAAACGGACCAGCCGAGGAAGCTGGTGCTCGTGCACGGTGCCTGGCACGGACCTTGTTGCTGGGATCGGCTCGTACCGGAGCTGGAGAGCCGCGGCTGGAGCGCGTCGACGGTGGATCTGCCGAGTACGTCGGGAGATCCGGATGCCGGGATGTACGACGACGCGCGGGCCGTACGGGAGCACCTCGAGACCGTCGAAGGCCCCGTCACCGTGCTGGCGCACTCCTACGGGGGTGTCCCGGTGACCGAGGTCGCCGAGACGGTGCCGAATGTCGAGCGGCTCGTCTACCTCGCGGCGCACATGCTGAACGCCGGCGAGGCGGTGATCACGCCCATCGGGGGACCGTGGTTCCCGCCGGAAACCAAGATCGTGCCGTGCCCGGAACCGGCGCGAGAGGCCTTCTACCACGATGTTCCCGCGGAGTTGGCCGACACAGCCGTGGCACGGCTCAGGCCACAGAGCGCTCGGGCCTTCACCGAGGAGCAGACACGGGCGTCGTGGCGGACCATCCCTTCGGCACTGATCGTCTGCGACGACGACAGAAGTCTGCCCGAGCTGTTCGTGAAGCGGCAGCTGACGATGGCCGACGTGGTCCGGCACCTGCCCGGCGGCCATTCCCCGTTCCTGTCCCGGCCCGTTGAGCTCGCCGGGCTCATCGACGAGGTGACGCGGACCCTCGCGGCGCGCGACTGAGCACCTGGCCGTGGGGCGGCGCGAGGGATCTCTCTTGGCCGCCCCACGGTGAGGGCGGTCACGCCAGGAGGTCCGCCAGGCGGTCGATCTGCTGGATGTCGTCGGACCAGCACTGGAAATCGTCCTCCCGCGCGCCGACCCCGAGGCCGAGGGTGAAGCGGCCACCGGACAACCGGTCGAGTGTCGCGCTCTGCTTCGCCGGCAGCACCGGATCGCGCAGGGGCGCGAGCAGCACCTCCGGCTGCGCACGGATGCGCTCGGTCACCGCCGTCGTCGCGAGTCCCGATATGCATTCCGTACACGCTGGTGAAACGTTGTATCCGGGCACTTCGGTAGGGTCGCGCACGGCTGGGGAGACAGCCGAGGACACCGAGGGTAGGAGTGCCGCACCATGCCGCTTTTCGGACGGGAAGCCGAGCTGAAGGCCCTGGCCGAGCTCATCGACGGCCCCGGTGACCGCAGTGGCGTTCTCCTCCGGGGGGAGGCCGGCGTCGGGAAGTCCGCGCTCGTGGCGGAGGCCGTCTCCGCTCCGTCGGTCGCAGGACTGCGCGTGCTGACGACGACCGGCGTGGAGTCCGAGCAGAACCTCGCCTACGCCGGGTTGCATCGGCTGCTGTACCCGGTCCGGGCGGGCGTGGACGCGCTGCCGGCCCCGCAGCGTGACACCCTGCGGAGCGCGCTGGGCCTCGCCGACGGGGCCGGACCCAGCGCCTACCTCGTCGGCCTCGCCACGCTGACCCTGCTGGCCGAGGAGGCCGCCGTCCGGTCGTTGCTGGTCGTCGCCGAGGATGTGCACTGGCTCGACCGCGCCAGCGCCGATGTCCTCGCCTTCGTGGCGCGGCGGATCGAGTCCGAGCCCATCGCCATGATCGCGACCCTCCGGGAGGGGGAGCGCTCGCCCCTGCAGGACGCCGGGCTGTTCCCGATGCCCGTCGACCGGCTCTCCGACGAGGTCGCCGCCGAGCTCCTGGACTCGATCGCCCCCGGCCTCACCTCAGCGGTCCGGACGTGGCTGCTGGAGGAGGCCGCCGGGAACCCGCTGGCGCTGACCGAGCTGCCGGCGGCCATGGGAGACCACGCGGGGCCCGGTCCGGCGCTGTCGCTGAGTGATCACCTCGGCGGGGGTCCGGTGCTGCCGCTCACCGAGCGTCTTGAGCGTGCGTTCACCGCCCGGGTCGCCACGCTGCCGGCGCCGGTCCGCACCGCCCTGCTGGTCGCGGCGCTCAACCAGAGCGATTCGGTCTCCGAAACGCTCGCGGCCACGGGACTGATCCTGGGGTCGGCGGCCGAGCTGGAGGTCCTCGCACCGGCCGTCGAGGCCCGGTTGATCGAGCTCGGGATCGGCATGGTGAGGTTCCGTCATCCCCTGATGCGGTCGGCCATCCCGGCGGCTTCGACGCTCGCCGAGCGCCGGCGGGCCCACCTGGCGCTCGCCGAGACGCTACGCGGACGGCCGGACCGGCGGGCCTGGCACCGGGCCGCCGCGGCGTCCGGAGCGGACGAGGAAGTGGCGGCCGAGCTGGACCGCGCGGCCGACCGGGCCCGGCACCGGGGCGGGGTCGCCGCCGCGATCGCGGCGCTTGAGCAGGCGGCCCGGTTGAGCGAAGGGCAGGCCCGGAAGGCGCTCAGGTTGCTGAGAGCGGCCGAGCTCGCGGTCGAATCCGGCAGCCGCGACACGGCTGAGCGCATGGTGGGCGACGCGCGGGCCCTCGACCTCTCGCCGCGCCGGCGCGCCGCCGCCGCCTGGTTGCTCAGCGGCTTCGAGGACGGGGTGCGCGAGGACGTCTCCCGCGTGTCGGAGCTGGCCGAGCTGGCCGCGTCGGTGGCCGCCGACGGGCAGGTCGAGCCGGCTGTCCGGATCCTGTGGGGCGCCGCCATGCGCTGCTTCTGGTCCGAACCGGGCCCGGCCGCCCGCCGCTCGCTGCTGGGCGTGGCCGACCGGCTCCCCGTTCCTGCCGACGATCCGCGCATGGTCGCGGTCGCCGCGTACGTCGCGCCGTTCGAGCGGGGCGGCACCGTGCTCGACGGGCTGCGCAAACTGGCCGGCGTGGCCGGCGCCGACCCGGAGGTCGATCGCTACCTGGGCAGCGCGGCCCTGCAGGTCGGGGCGTTCGACCTGGCCGCCCGTTTCTCCGCGGCGGCCGCGCCCGGCCTGCGTGCCCAGGGCCGGCTCGGGTTACTGCCCCGGGCCCTGGCCGTTCAGGCGTGGAGCCAGGTCCGGCTCGGTGACCTGGCCACGGCCGTGCCGGTCGCGGCGGAGGCCGCCAAGTTCGCCCAGGAGACCGGTCAGCCGTTCATGTACGGGCTGGCCAGGGCCGTCCAGGCCGAGATCGCCGCGCTGCGGGGCGACCACGAGTCGGCCAGAACGCTCGCCGACGAGGCCGAACGGGTCGCACTCCCGGCCGGCGCCCGACCCGTCCTGGCCACCGTCCAGCTCACGCGCGGGCTCGCGGCCCTGAGCGAGGGGCGTTTCGACGACGCGTTCGCCGCCCTGAGCCGGATCCTCGATCCCGCCGACCCCGCCTACCAGCTGGCCCTGCGCGCTTACTTCCTCGCGGAGCTCACCGAGGCCGCCGTGCGTGCCGGGCGGACCGACACCATGCGGGACATCCTGCACGACCTGGAGCCGCCGGCCGCATCGACGCCTTCACCGGCGCTGCACATCGGGCTGCGCTACGCGCGCGCCGTGCTCGCCCCGACCGCGGAGGCGGAGGCGCTGTTCACGGCCGCGCTGCGGACGGACCTGACCGGGTGGCCCGCCGAACGCGGACGCCTCCATCTGGCGTTCGGCGAATGGTTGCGACGGCAGCGCCGGGCCGCGGAATCCCGGACGCATCTGCGCACGGCCAGGGAGACCTTCGACGCGCTCGGCATGGCCGCATGGGGCGAGCGCGCACGACGGGAGCTGCGCGGTGCGGGGGAGTCGAGCCCGAACCGGGACCCGGACGCGCGGGAGAAGCTCACCCCGCACGAGCTGAACATCGCGCAGCTGGCCGCCGAGGGGCTGACGAACCGGGAGATCGGGCAACGGCTGTACCTGTCTCACCGCACTGTCGGCACTCACCTGCACCGGATCTTCCCCAAGCTGGGGGTGAGCTCCCGGGCCGATCTCGCGCGGACGCTCAAGGCTCACGAGGAGAGGTAAGGGCCGTCTGCCGGTGACCACACCGGCAGATGTCGTTCCTCTCTCCCGGCCGCCGCGGAAGGCGGGTCAGGAAGTACCGCTGCCGCCCGACACCCAGTTCCGCACGGCCGGGGCGTACCCGGTCGGCTTGTCCCCGACCTTGATGCCAGGACTGACCAGCCAGCTCTGATAGTCCGGCGTGAACATCCGGTAGACCGACCGGGGCGGCACGGAACTCGCCTCGTCGAGCTTCGCGCGCAGCTCGGCCGGCAGCTCGAAATCGAGGGCCGCCAAGTTGGCGTCAAGCTGGTCCGTGCTGCTCGCCCCTATGATCGCCGAGGCGACCCCGGGCTGGGTGGCGACCCAGTTGACGGCCACCTGGGCCATCGTCCTGTCAAGCTTGTCGGCGACATTCTCGAGTGTCGCCAGAAGCTGCCATTCCCGGTCCGTCCACGAGCGTCCGGGCGAGCCTCCGCCGTTGAGCCGGCCCTGCCCGACCAGGCCCCGGTCCGTGTTCCGATATTTCCCGGTGAGGAAGCCGCTCCCGAGGGGACTCCACGCGGTGATCCCGAGTCCCAAGCTCTGCCCCATGGGGACGTGTTCCAGTTCGATCGCCCGGTCGACAAGGGAGTAGGGCAGTTGCAGGCTGACCACCGGTACGAGGGAGTTCGCCTCGGCAAGGGTCTGGGCCCGCGCCGCGTACCAACTGGGCACGTCGGACAGGCCCGCGTAGCGGATCTTCCCAGCCCTGGTGAGGTCGTCGAAGGTGCGCATGACCTCCTCGACAGGAGTGATCCGGTCCCAGGTGTGCAGCATGAACAGGTCGATGTAGTCGGTGCGCAGGCGGCGCAGTGACGCCTCGACCGCTCTGATCATGTGCTTGCGTCCGTTGCCCCCCGCGTTCGGGTCCCCGGGGTCGACGCTGTTGGTGAACTTGGTGGTGAGCACCACCCTGTCGCGCACCTTGGCTTCCGCGACGAGGTTGCCGAGGATGGTCTCGCTCTCACCGGCGGTGTAGAAATCGGCGGTGTCGATGAAGTTCCCGCCCGCTTCGAGGTAGCGACGGAAAACGGGGCGGGCCTCCTCCTCGGTCTTGCCGTATGCGGCGTGGAAACCGCCGGTGCCGAAATTCATCGTGCCCAGCGCCAGTCGACTGACGCGCAGCCCGGAACGGCCGAGCAGATAGTAGTGGTCCAGAGGCATGGGAATTTCACTCCGTCGGGTGGAGAAGGGCATTGCTCGGTTCCTGAACCGTGCGGTCCGTTCAGCTTGCGTGGCTGAAAATGGACTGTCAAGTCCAATCGTCTGGACGGCGCGTGGCCCCGCGGCGCCTTCCGGGGGCCGATGCGGCAGGCGCGGATCGCGCGACGGGCGGATCGCGTCCGGGGCGCCTACGCTAATATGGACTTAAAAGTCCAATCTGGATTGGTGACCATGCGCACGCTGACCCGCAAGGGAGCCGCGACGCGGCAGCGCATTCTCGAGGGCGCGGCCGCGCACATCCGCGAGTTCGGCGTGGCCGCCACGACCCTGGACGACGTCCTGGCCAGGACGACGACGAGCAAGAGCCAGCTGTTCCACTACTTCCCGGGCGGGCGGGAGGAGTTGCTGCTGGCCGTGGCCCGCCTCGAGGCCGACCGTGTGCTGGAGGACCAGCGGCCCCAGCTCGACAGCCTTACCTCCTGGCCCGCCTGGCAGGCGTGGCGGGACAAGGTCGTCGACCGCTATCGGCGGCAGGGACGTCTGTGCCCGCTCAACTCCGTCACCTCGCACCTGGGCAGCCGCACGCCCGGCGCCCAGGCCGTGGTCACCGAGTTGATGCACCGCTGGCAGACCGAGATCGCCGCCGGTGTACGGCACATGCAGGACGCCGGCGAGATCGACCCGGGCCTGGATCCCGACCGGGCGGCGGCCGCCCTGCTGGCCGGCATCCAGGGCGGCGTGCTGATCCAGATGTCCACCGGCCAGACCGTCCATTTGGAGGCCGCCCTGGACATGGGTATCGCCCACCTCCGGGCCGGCCGGTGGAGCAGCTCAGACAAGTGAGGCGTCAGCCGCCGTCCTGATCCGGGCGTACATCCTGCGCAGGCCGGGACCGGGCTCCAGGCCCAGATCGTCGTCCAGCAACCGGGCGATCAGCCGGTAGGCCGACAGCGCCTCCCCGCGGCGGCCGTCGCGGTCGAGGGCCCACATCAGCAGCTCCCACAACCGCTCGCGATAAGGCTCCGCCGCCGTCGCGAGCGTCAGTTCGGCGATCGCCTCGTCACAGTCGCCCCGCTCGATGTCGATCGCCCAGCGCTCCTCCATGGCTGAGGCGCGCAGCTGCTCGAGCCAGGCGCGGCGGCCCTCGAAGAAGGCTCCGCTCAGCCCGTCGAGCGCCGGTCCGCGCCACAGCGCCAGCGCGCCGCGCAGCAACCGGGAGGCCTCCGTGATCTTCCCTTGCTCGCGGGCTTCCCGGGCGGCGGCGGTGGTCTGCCGGAACACCGCCACGTCGACCGCGCCGGGGTCCACGACCAGCTGGTAGCCCCGGCCCGCCGACCTGATCTCCGCCTCGGTCCCCAGCCCGGCCGCACCGCCGTCGGTCAGCACCCGGCGCAGGCGGGAGACGTACGTGCGGGTGCTCGCGACGGCGCTGCGTGGCGCCTCGCGGCCCCACAACGCGCTCACGATCTCGTCGAGCGAGACCTGACGCCCCTCGCTCAGGAGCAGCAGGGCGAGCACCCTCCGCTGTTGCGGAGACCCGGCCTCCAGCTCTTCCCCACCGCTCCAGACCCTTGTCGGACCCAGTAGCCCAAAGCTCACCCCGGCCATCGAGGTTCCCCCACCCTCTCGCGTAACGCGACCCGTCACTGATGCCCTGAAGCCGTGCCCGGGCGTCTCTGCCCGACCCTACTGACGCCGCGTCGGCCTCTTGACGCATTGCCGAGGCATGACCCCGGATGACGTACACGCACAGCGTCACCTGACGCTCGCGAAGGCGATCCGGGTGAACTTACCTTCTGGGACGTACTACCGCGGACCCGTGTGGCGGCCGGCCGCCGCGCAGTCCCGCAGCCGTGCAGTCTCGCAAAGGAAAGCGTCCAAACAGTGATCGGACAGCCGAACGTGGTCTCGGCTCCGTGCAGGTTCACCGTTCTGGGACCACCCGGTCTCCAGCGCGGTGACACGCGGCTGGATCTCGGCGCGCCCCAGCAACAGGCCGTCCTGATGTTGTTGCTGGCCAACAGCGGCAGCTCCGTGCGGATCGGCGAGCTGGTCGACGGCCTGTGGGGCGAGCGGGCACCGGGCAGCGGCGGAGCCGTCATCCGGACCTACATCTCCCGCATCCGGCGGCTGCTGGCCGAGCACGGACTGGGCTCGGCGATCAGCTCCCGGTCCGGGGGCTACACGCTGGACCCGTCGCTGTTCGCGCTGGACGCCACCGAGTTCGCCGATCTGCTCGAAACCGCCCGGCAGGAGCGCGCGAGCGGACACATCCCGGCGGCCGCGAAGCGGCTGGAGGAGGCGCTCGACCTCTGGAGGGGCACGGCGCTGGCCGGGGTCCCGGGTGAGGCCGCCGAACGTGAGCGGTTCCGGCTGGAACGGCTGAAGCTGATCGCCACCCAGGAGTTGCTGCAGCTCCGCCTGGAGCTGGGGAAGCACGCCGAGGTGGTGGCCGAGGTCCCACTGCTCATCGAGCAGAACCGGCTCGATGAGCCGTTGTATGAGATCTATCTCCTAGGCCTGTACCGCAGCGGCAGGCGGGCGGAGGCGCTCGAGACCTACCGGATGGTCTACGACCTGCTGGGCAAGGAACTGGGCGTCAGCCCGGGACCGCGGCTGCGGGAGATCCACGACAGGATCCTCCGGGCCGACACCGACCACGACGAGTCCGCCCCCGCCCCATGGGCCGAGACGCCTGCCGCGCACTCCCCGGAGCAGCCGGCCCCGCCTGAGCCGGCGCGCACGGAGCCGGAGCGGCCCGGTTGGCGGTTCGTCGGGAGGGGTACGGAACGCGCCGCCTTCCAGGATCTGCTGAAGAAGAGCCATGGGGAACGTCCGGGTCTTCTCTTCGTCCGCGGACCCGCCGGCATCGGTAAGTCGACGCTGCTGCGGAAGTTCGCCGAAGACGCCGCCGCCACGGGACGGCGTGTGCGGCACCTCCACGGTCCGGCGACCGCGGAAGCGCGCGAGCAGCTCGAACGATCCGCCGAGGAGCTCTCCGGCGTCTCCGGTGCGGTTCTCCTCATCGACTCCTTCGAAGAGCTGGGAGACCTCGAACCATGGCTGCGCGGCGAATACCTCCGGCGGTTGCCCGGCGACGCGATCGTCGTGGTGGCGGGCCGGACCGGGCCGAGCGCCGCCTGGCTCACCGATCCGGCCTGGTCCGGGGCGATCGTGATCCGGCACCTCGAAGCCCTCACCGCCACCGAGTCCGCCGCGCTGGTGGAAGCCCGCGGCGTCGATCCCGGCCTCCGGAGGTCCATCGTGGACTTCGCCGCCGGCAACCCCTTCGCGCTGTCGCTCGCCGCCGAGGTCGGCAGGAGCATGTCAACCACGGGAGAGCCGTCGCGGCGTGACGCCGTACGGTACGTGGTCGACAACGTGCTCGCGCTCCTGGCCGGTAGCGTGCCGACGGAGACGCATCGGTGGGCGCTGCGCGTGTGCGCGCACGCCCGCCACACCACCGAGGATCTTCTCAGGGCGGTGGTTCCGGGCGGCCGGGCGGCGGAGCTATTCGACTGGCTCCGGGCGCAACCGTATGTCGAAACCGCCGCCCACGGCCTGGAGGTCAACGGTGTGCTGCGCGAGGCCCTCGACCACGACCTGCGGTGGCGGGACCCCGTCGGCTATGCGCGGATGCACCGGCGGATCCGCCACTACGTCATGGACCAGCTCCTGCGCGACGCCCGCGACCCCCACGCGTGCGTGGCGGTCATGCGGACGATCAGTCATCTGCGCCGTCGCGGCGGGGTCGTGCGCCGGTACGTGTCCGGGGTGGGTGAGGAGGATCTGCGACTGTCCGGGGCGACCCGCGCCGACCACGACGAACTCGTCACCATGGCGAGCAAGACCCACGGCGAGTTCACGGCCGCGTCCGTCCGGTTCTGGCTGGGCCGTCAGCCAGGGGCCTTCTCCGTGCTCCGGTGTCGCAGGAGCAACCGCCTGCGCGCTTTCCTGAGCTGGCTGACCCTGCGGACGCCGGACCGGGAAGAACTGGAGGCCGACCCTGTCATGAGGGACATCTGGCGCGACGTGCGCCGGATGACGGCGGTGCCCCCAGGGGCGCACATCGGGATCGCGCGGCATCTGATCTGCCCGGCCCACGAGGCTGAGCCGTCTCCGATCACAGACGTGTTCCAGGCACGGATGATGCGCAGCTGGCTGCACGGACCAGGTCTGGCGGCCTCGTACCTGGTCGTCGAGGACAGGCAGCTGTGGCGGCCGTTGATGGAATACCTGGATCAGTACGAGCTGGAGTGCGTTCGCGCGGACCATCCGTACGCGATATTCGGCCACGACTGGCTGGCCGACCCGCCGGAGGAATGGCGGGACCACCACCTGGACGAGGAGCTGTGGGCGGAACGGCACCCGAACCTGTTCCTCCGCCAGGACGTGTCCGGCGTGGACGGCTGAGGAGAGCCAGCGCTTCGGGTCCTTCGCCGTCCAGGCGTCGCAGCTTGAGCGATGCCCGCGCCCACCACGACGTGGTCGCACTCCGCCGCACCCTCTTCAGCCGTCACCTGTTCAAGCGGTGATGGCAATTGCACGGCCAGAAGTCACCTGTCAAACTGGTGATGTGAAGCATGTGTTTCTGTGTGGCAATCCTGCGCTCGACCTCGCCTGCACGCTCCGCGCGCGTCGCACCGCGCGCTTCGAGACGCTCGACGCCCCGGACCGGCTCGACGCGTGGTACGTGGAGTCCGGTGTCGTCAACGTCCTCTCGCCCTGCCGGGAAGCGGATCTGGTCCAGGCGGTGGCGGTGCGGGAGGCCATCTATGCGCTGGTCACCGCCCGGCTCGCCGGTGACGGATACGACGGCGAGGCGCTCGCGCTGGTGAACGAGACAGCACGCAAGCCGCCGGCGGCCCTCCAGCTCACGGCCGAGGGCCGGTGGGTGGAGGCGACCCCGGCTCAGGCGCTGTCCACGGTGGCCCGGCATGCCGTCGAGCTGCTCAGCGGGCCGGAGGTGCCGCTGATGAAGGAGTGCGCCAACCCCGAGTGCACGAAGATCTTCATCGATCGGTCGCGTGGCGGGCGCCGGGAGTGGTGCGGCATGGAGTCGTGCGGCAACAAGATCAAGGCGGCTGCCTACCGGGCTCGCAAGAAGGAGACGCAGACGGCCGGCGCGACCTGACCTCGACGGCTGCTATGGTGATAGACCTCGTGTTCGGATGTTAGGAGACCAGACGTGGCAGGTGACGTCGACATCTCCGGGTAATACCGGAGGTTGACCGGCCCCGGCAGGCGTGTATGACCGCCGCCGATGTGGGCCCTCGTCGTCGTTCCCCAGTCCTGTTTCCCCTGCCGGGCCCCATCAGTGCGCCCGGATTCTGTACCGAGGTCTGTCGCATGTCCGATGCATTCATCATCTGTTCTGGCCTGTCCTTCTCCTGGTCTGACGACACCCCTGTCTTCAGCGACCTGTCCTTCACCGTGGGCGGCGGCCGTACGGGCCTCGTCGCCCCGAACGGCGCGGGCAAGAGCACGCTGCTCAAGCTGGTCGCGGGTGAGCTGCGGCCCAGTAGCGGCGGCGTGTCCGTCGGCGGCCAGCTCGGCTACCTGCCGCAGAGCCTGCCGCTCACCGGCGACCTGACCGTGGCCGAGGTCCTGGACATCGCCCCCGTGATCGCCGCGCTGGACGCCATCGAGTCAGGGGACGCGAGCGAGGAGCACTTCACCACGATCGGCAACGACTGGGACATCGAGGAGCGCACCCGAGCCCAGCTCGACCGGCTCGGGCTCGGCGACCTGGACTTCGCGCGTACGCTGCGCACCCTGAGCGGCGGCCAGATCGTCTCGCTCGGCCTGGCCGCGCAGCTGCTCAAGCGCCCCGACGTCCTACTGCTCGACGAGCCCACGAACAACCTCGACCTCGACGCGCGCCGCAGGCTCTACGACGTGCTCGGCGACTGGAACGGCTGCCTGCTCGTGGTCAGTCATGACCGGGCCCTGCTCGACCGCATGGACCGCATCGCCGAGCTGGACCGGGGCGGGGTCCGTTTCTACGGCGGTGACTTCACCGCCTACGAGGAGGCCGTGCGCACGGAGCGGGAGGCCGCCGAGCGCGGCGTGCGCAGCGCCGAGCAGGAGCTCAAGCGCGAGAAGCGGGAGATGCAGCAGGCCAGGGAGCGGGCCGAGCGCCGGGCGAGCAACGCCGCCCGCAACCTCAAGAACGCCGGCCTGCCGCGCATCTTCGCGGGGAACATGAAGCGTGGCGCCCAGGAGTCGGCCGGGCGATCGGGCCAGATGCACGCCGCCCGCGTCAGCGATGCCAAGGCCCGGCTCGACGAGGCGGGGCGGGCGCTGCGTGACGACCAGAGGATCACGCTGGAGCTGCCGGGGACGAACGTGCCCGCGGGTCGCACGGTCTTCCTCGGCGAACGCCTTCAGGCCCGCGGCCTGTTCGCCGACCCCGGCATCGACCTGGTGATCCGCGGACCCGAGCGCATCGCGCTGACCGGCCCCAACGGTGCGGGCAAGTCCACCCTGCTGCGTCTGATCAGCGGGGAGCTGGAGCCGGACGGCGGCACGGCCAGACGGGCCGACGGCCGGGTGGCCTACCTGTCACAGCGGCTGGACCTGCTCGACGTTGATCGTACGGTGGCGCAGAACCTGGCCGCGTCCGCCCCCGGCATGGCGGAGTCGGAGCGGATGAACATGCTGGCCCGTTTCCTGTTCCGCGGCGCGCGTGCGCATCTGCCTGTCGGGGTGCTGTCGGGCGGCGAACGGCTGCGGGCCACGCTGGCCTGCGTGCTGTGCGCGGAGCCCGCGCCGCAGCTCCTGCTGCTGGACGAGCCCACGAACAATCTCGACCTGGTCAGCGTCGGCCAGCTGGAGAGCGCGCTCGGCGCGTACGAGGGGGCGTTCGTGGTGGTCAGCCACGACGAGCGGTTCCTCGCGGAGATCAAGGCGGAGCGCTGGCTGGAGCTGTCCGGCGGGCGCCTCCTGGAGACCGGAGGGCCCGCCGGTGAGTGACGCGCTGCTCGCCCGCGATCTCGTACGGACGCTGGGCGCGCGGCGCGTGCTCGACGGCGTCTCGCTCACCGCCGCGCCCGGGGACAGGATCGGCCTGATCGGCGAGAACGGCGCCGGCAAGACCACGCTCCTACGGCTGCTGGCCGGGGTGGACCGGCCCGACTCCGGCACCGTCGTACGCCCCGCCGACCTCGGCTTCCTGCACCAGGAGATGCCCTTCGACAGCCGGGCCACAATCGCCGACGTGCTCGACGACGCCCTGCGCGAGGCACGCGCGGACCTGGCCGAGCTGGATCGGCTCGCCCGCGCGCTCACCGCCGCCCCGGACGACGCCGCTCTGCTCGGTGAGTACGGGGTGCGGCTGGAGCAGGCCCAGGAGCGCGAGTCCTGGGACGCCGACCGGCGCGCCGGCATCGTCCTCGACCGGTTCGGCCTCGGCGGTGTGCCGCACTCCCGTGCGCTCGCGTCGCTTTCGGGAGGGCAGCGCGGGCGGCTGGCCCTGGCGGCACTGCTCATCAGGCGGCCCGCGGCGCTGCTGCTCGACGAGCCCACCAACCACCTGGACGACGACGCCGCGGTGTTCGTGGAGGAGCAGCTGCGCGGCATGACCGGCGTCGTGGTCGTGGCCAGCCACGACCGGGCGTTCCTGGACGCGGTCTGCACCGACCTGATCGATCTCGACCCGACGGTGGACGGGCCCGTCCGGTACGGGGGCAGGTACGGCGCGTACCTGGCCGAGAAGCGCGCGGAGCGAGAGCGCTGGGAGCGGCGGCACGCGGAGGAGCAGGCGGAGCTCGGCGAGCTGCGCGCGGCCGTCGCCGTGACGGCGCGGCAGGTGGCGCACGACCGGCTGAAGCGCGACAGCGAGAAGATGGGGTACGGGCACACCGGGGGCCGGGTGCAGCACCAGATCGCGCGGCGGGTGCGCAATGCCGCCCGCCGGCTCGCCCGGCTGGAACGCGAGCAGGTCCCGGCCCCACCGCCCCCTCTCCGCTTCAGCCCTCGCGCCCTGGTCGCCGACGCCGCGGAGGCCGCCCACGCCACGGACGCCGCCGAGTCCCGTGATCCCCACGACGGCGCCTTGCTGTCACTACGGGACGTGCGGGTACCGGGACGGCTCTCGATCGACCGGCTCGACGTGCCGCTCGGGGAGCGGCTGCTGGTCACCGGGCCCAACGGGGCGGGCAAGTCGACACTCCTGGCCGTGCTGGCCGGGCTGCCGGCCGCGGAGGGCGAGGTCCGGCGGCGGCCCGGCCTGACCGTCGCGCTGCTGGCCCAGGACACCGTCTTCGAGCGGCCGGACCGGACGGTGCGGGAGACGTACGAGCGGGCGCTCGGTCCGGAGCGCGCCGAGTCCGTGCCGTTGCGCTCGCTCGGCCTGATCGGCTCCCGCGACGCGGACCTGCGAGTGAGGGAGCTGTCCGTCGGTCAGCGCCGCCGGCTCGCGCTGGCGCTGTTGGTGGCCGACGCACCCGAGGTGCTCCTGCTCGACGAGCCCACCAACCACCTTTCGCCCCGCCTCTGCGACGAGCTGGAAGAGGCCCTGGGCGCCGATGGGCCCGGCGCGATCGTGATCGCCAGCCACGATCGCTGGTTGCGCGCCCGCTGGGAGGGGCACCACATCCGCCTGCCATGAACCCCTCCGCGTCACCGGCTTGACGGGTGACGCATCGAGCTGCCAATATCGTCACCAGTTGAACCGGTGACGCTCGATGCGTTCCCGGGCTTTCTCCACCAGCCCAGAAGGGAAAAGTCATGGCTGTCAGCTACACCGGGGTCGTCACCGTCACGGGAGAGGGCCGCAACGGAGGCCGGATCCAGGCCGACGACGGCCTCCTCGACACCACGCTCGCCATCCCGGAGCAGCTCGGCGGGGCGGGCGGGGCCACCAATCCCGAGCAGTTGTTCGCCGCGGGCTGGGGCTCCTGCTTCCTCGGCGCGGTCAGAAGGGCGGCGGCGCAGCGCAAGGTCGCGCTGACGAGCACGGCCATCACGGCGGAGGTGACCCTGCGCCACGGCGACGACGGCGAGTTCGGCCTCAGCGCCGTGCTCAACCTGGAACTCGGAGGCGTGGACCAGCGGACGGCCGACGAGCTCGGCGCCGCGGCCCACCAGATCTGCCCCTACTCCAAGGCGGTCCGCGGCAACATCCCGGTCACCATCAACGCGAAAGCCGCCTGAGGTGGGGCCGGCGCACGACGCCGCCGAGACCGCGCGGCGTGCCCGATTCGGCCGGCTGCCCGAACGGGTCCGGCTCGAGGACATGGTCGAAGAGCGCGCAGCCACCGCG
Source organism: Streptosporangium brasiliense (assembly GCF_030811595.1). Taxonomy (NCBI): domain Bacteria; kingdom Bacillati; phylum Actinomycetota; class Actinomycetes; order Streptosporangiales; family Streptosporangiaceae; genus Streptosporangium; species Streptosporangium brasiliense. Next base: position 77,618 of record NZ_JAUSRB010000002.1, on the reverse strand, counting down.
CCGGACCCCGCGCAGCGGGCCTACGACGCGGACGGATGGCTCGTGCGGTACTGCCTGTGAAGCTGGAGGGGCATCGTGGTGCGCATTCCCAGATCCGTGAGAGCGTTGGCGGTCGCCGCGATCGTGGTGGCCGTCGCCCTGGGCTGCCTGGCCCAGGTGTTCTGAGCGGACGACATCAGGCGTCCGCGGCCCGCCGAGGGGCTCGGCTCTCGCGCTGTTCCGCGCCTACGCCCGCTGCCAGGCGTGGAACAGGCTGAGGCTCTCGGCGAGCTGTGAGTGCAGCGGGTACGGCAGCGTGTCCGGCGCGAACCAGCCCAGCTCGTCGAACTTGTGAGGCTCGCCGATGGCGACTCCGGCGGGATCCACCTCGACCGCGAAGATGACCGCGACCCAGTGGGAGGCCGGCTCCTCCCGGAGGACGTTGCGGACTCCGATCGTCTCGATCTTCAGCGCGTCGGCCGAGTATTCCTCGCGGACCTCTCGGGCGACGGCCGCCTCGAACGTCTCGCCGTACTCCAGCGCCCCGGCCCCGCAGTCCCAGGTGCCGGGCTCGTCCCGGGCGCCGCTGCCACGCCGGGCCAGCAGCACCCGGCCGTGGCCGTCGTGGCAGATGAACACGCAGGAGACGGAGGGCGTCCTGCGCGTTCCTCCGGGGGTGGACCCGGACTGCCGGGAGGGGCCGTCCGACGGCGAGGTGGTGCTCATGCGAGGGATCCTTCGCTCAGAAGTGGTCGGGCAGCTCGGAGAACTTCCGGAGCCGCAGCACGCCTGTGTCGGCGGGGTCGAGCTCGCTGTGCTCAAGCACCCAGGTGTTGTCGTTCGGGATGAAGACCGCGTTCATGCCCGCCTGCCGGGCGGGGAGGATGTCGGACTTCGGGGAGTTGCCGATCATCCAGGTCGTCGCGGGCGTCAGGCTGTGCTCCCGGGCGAGCCACCGGTAGGTGTCGACGTTCTTCTCGGCCACGATGTGGATGCCGCCGAAGTGGTGCGCGAGCCCGGAGACCTCCAGCTTGCGCTGCTGCTCGTCCGTGTCGCCCTTGGTCAGCAGGAGCAGGTCGTGCCGGTCGCCGAGGTCGGCGAGCGTCTCGGAGACGCCGGGGACCAGCTCCACGCGTCCTTCGACGAGAGCCGTCGCCAGCTCGTCGATGTGACGGAGCTCCGCCACGGTCGCCGGCCGCTCGCGCAGCCGCTCCAGGCACTCGCCGAGGCTGCGCAGGAACATCTTGCTGCCGTAACCGTGCACGACCGCGTTCGCCGCCTCGATGTCGTCGAGGATGGCGCGGATCTCGGCCCTGTCGAGCGTCGGGTGCTCCAGCCAGTGGAGGAAGTCGTCGATGACGCGCTCGAACAGGATGTTGTTCTCCCACAACGTGTCGTCGGCGTCGAAGACGAGCACCTGCCCGCTGAGTCTCATGGCGGCACCTCCGGAGCGTGTTGTCGATGGCCTCCGTGACGCGCCGTTGTGCGGCCCGGCCCCGGCGGGAGCCGTCAGGTCCGCACCGTTCCCGATCCCCCGTCGGCCCCGCGAAGAGTATCAAGCGGTGCTACGGGCCTCATATCGGTTTTCGTGCCGGGGCGCGGGCCGCCGCCCGAGGCGCCCGCCCCAGGCGTCCGCCTCCGGCCCCCGTCCTCCGTCCTCCGACCCTCGTCCTCCGGCCCCCGCCCGGAGCGCCCGCCGGATGGCCCCTACGCGATCGGGGCGGCCCGCATCCGGGGCTGGCGGCCGTATCCAGACTGTGATGCGATCTCGTGACAGGTCGAAAGGCGCCAATCGTATAAAAATGGTTATCGTTTCTCTGGTGTCATGCCGGGGGCCGTCCCCGGGCGGCTCGGGAACGCGCGGAGCCGCTCCGCCGACCGCAAAGGATGATCATGTGAACAGGAGCCGTCGCGGGTGGCGTCTTTCGATCTTGATGAGGGCGCGTGGAGGTGCCCGGCCGGGGGCGGGGGCCGTGGCCGTGGCCGCGCTGGGGACGGCCCTGCTCGCCGCCCTGGCGGCCTGCGGTGGCCAGGGGGACGCCGGGCGGGCGGCGGGGGCGCTCGTCCTGGCCGCCCCGCGCGACCTCGTGGCCGGGCCGGAGGATCCGTACTTCACCCATCGGACGCTGGGGGTGTGGGAGCCCCTGGTGACGCTGGACGGCGGGATGCGGCCGGCGCCCGCGCTGGCGACGGGGTGGGAGCGTTCCGGCGGGGGCCGGAGATGGACGTTCACCCTGCGCACCGGTGTGAGGTTCAGCGACGGGACGCCGCTGACCGCCGAGGCGGTGGTCGCCAACGTCGAGCGGTTCCGGCGCATCGCGCCCAGGCCGTCGGCCTTCTTCAGCCTCGACGCCGGGATGGAGGCGGCCTACGGCAAGCTCACCGGCGTGCGGGCCGAGGGCGGGAAGGTCGTGTTCACCCTGGCCGAGCCGGTCGCGGACCTGCCCGCCAGGCTGGCCGACTTCTACAGCATGATCCAGGCGCCGTCGGCGTTCGGGGCCGGCGGGGAGTTCGCCGGCGGCCCGGTGGGCACGGGCCCCTACACGCTGGTCTCCTGGTCGAAGGGACGGCAGGCGGAGCTGGCCGCCAATCCGGGCTACTGGGGCGGCCGGCCGGCCTTCGACAGGATCGTGGTGAAGACGGTCCCGGACGCCAACGCGCGGGTGGCGGCGCTGCGGGCCGGTGAGGTCGCCGGGCTGATGGACAAGGGCGCCCTGCTCCCCGGCCAGGTCGCCGCGGTCGCCGCCGAGGGCCGGTTCCGGGTCACCCGCACCCCCTCCGTGCTCACCCACTACCTGACCTTCAACGCCTCCCGGGGACCGTTCGCGGATCCGAGACTGCGTGAGGCGGTGGATCTGGCGATCGACCGGCGGGCCATCGCCGGCACGCTGCTGGCGGGTACGGCGACGCCCGGCGCGCCCTTCCTGTCGCCGATCTTCGGAGCCCTGTCCGATCCCGGCCTCCGCCCGGTCCACGACCCCGCCCGGGCGCGCGGGCTCGTCGCCGCGGCGGGCCGCCCGGCCGGGCCGGTCTCCATCCTGATCTCCTCGTCGGAGACCGGCCAGTTCCCCTACGCCGACATCGCCGAGGTGCTGCGGGCCGACCTGCGGGCGGTGGGCCTGCCCGCCCGGGTGAACGTGGCCGAGGCGACGAAGGCGGTCATGGAGGCGGGAGACTACGACATCTTCCTGAGCGCCTACAGCGTGCCCAACGGCGACCCCGACTACCTGTTCCGCCGATTCCTGCGCTCCGACGCGGCCTGGAACCGCGAGCGCAACCTCGGCTACCGCAGCGAGGAGTTCGACCGGCTGATCGACCGGGCCGCGGCCGCCGCCGGCGCGGACGAGCGCCGTGAGCTCTACCACCGGGTCCAGCGGCTGCTGGCCGCCGACCGGCCGATGATCCCGCTCGCCTACCAGGACAACCCGGTGGTGACGAGCAGCGCGGTGCGGGGTCTCACGCAGAGCCCGGCCTACCTGGTGGATCTCGCCGGACTGGCGCCGGCGCGGTGACCGCCGCCCTGCGGCGCGTGACACGGACGCTCCTCGTCCTGCTGGTGCTGTCGGCGCTGACCTTTCTCCTGACGTCCCTGGCGCCCGGAGACCCGGCGGAGGAGATCCTCCGCCGGGGCGGCGTCCAGCCCACGGCGGAGAGCGTGGCCGTGCTGCGGGGCGAGCTCGGCCTCGACCGGCCGCTGTTCTCCCAGTACCTCCACTGGCTGCTCGGCGTGCTGCGGGGCGACTTCGGGCGCTCCCACGTCGACCGCGCGCCGGTGGCCGCCGAGATCCTGTCGCGGGTCCCGGCGACGCTGTGGCTGGCCGGGGTGGCCTCGCTCATCGCGGTCGGGCCGGCCGTGCTCGTGTCGGTCCGCGCCGCCCTCCGGCCGCGCGCACTCGACAGCCGGATCGCGCGGGCCGTGGCGGTGACGGTCGCGGCCGTCCCGCCGTACGTCGTCGGCATCCTGCTGATCAGCCTGGTCGCCGTCGGCGCGCGGGCCCTGCCGACCGGTGGCGACGGCTCCCCGGAGGCGGTGATCCTGCCGGCCGTCACCCTCGGCCTGGCCGGTACGGCCACGCTGCTCCGGCTGCTCCGGGCCGACCTGGCGGCCGTGGCGCGGCTGCCCTTCGTCAAGCTCGCCGTGGCCAAGGGTCTGACCGCGCGCCGTACCGTCATGGTGCACGCGCTGCGCGCGGCCGCGCCCGGCGCGATCACCGCGGCCGGGATCGTGCTCACCGAGCTGCTGGCCGGCGCGGTGGTCGTCGAGACCCTGTTCGCCTGGCCCGGGGTGGGCCAGCTCGCCGTGTCGGCGATCCGGCAGCGGGACATCCCGACCGTGCAGGCGTACGTGCTGCTCGTCGCGCTCGGGACCGTGCTGGTCCTGGCCCTGGCCGAGCTGTGCGCGTCGCTGGCCGACCCCCGGACGCGACGGTGACGGGTCACCGTCCGCGGCGGCCCGCCGGGGGTGTCGCCGGCGCGCTGCTGTTCGGCGCGGTCGTCCTGTTCTGCCTGGCGGCGCCGGTGCTGTCGCCCCACGACCCCTACCGGCCGGACCTGGCGCGGGCCCTGCTCCCGGCCGGCGGGGAGCACTGGCTCGGCACCGACCAGCTCGGGCGCGACCTGCTCACCAGGACCGCCGCGGCGGGCCGTACCTCGCTGCTGCTGGCCGCCGCCGTCACCGCCGTCACCACCGCGGCCGGTACGGTCGCCGGCGCCGTGGCGGGCCTGGCGGGCGGCCGGCTCGACCGGCTGCTGCGGTCGGCGGCCGCCGTGGCGCTCGCGCTGCCCGGCCTCACGCTCGCGCTGGCCCTGGCCGGGGTGCTGCCGCCCGGCTTCACCGCCGTCCTCGCCGCCCTCGTGCCGCTGGGATGGGTGAGCTGCGCCCTCGTCGTCCGGGCCGCGGTCGTGCGGGCGGCGGCCTCCGGCCACGTGCTGGCGGTCCGGGCGATGGGCGCGTCGCCCTTCTACCTGCTGCGCCGGACCATCCTCCCGCACGCGGTCGGGCCCGCCCTCACCGTCGCCACCGGCGACATGGCCAAGAGCCTGGTCGCGGCGACCTCGCTGAGCTTCCTCGGCATCGGCCTGCCCCCGCCGGAGGTCGACTGGGGCGGGATGGTCAGCGAGGCGACGGCCCTGCTCGTGGTCACTCCGCGGCTCGCGGCCGTGCCGGCGCTCGCGCTGGCCCTGACCAGTCTGGGCGTCACGCTCATGGCCGACGCGCTCCGCGAGGCCCGGCCCGCCGGATGAGTCGCACCGGATGAGGGGAAAAGCCCCACCGCTTTTCCGGTCTGCCGGTATCCTTGACTTTGATCATGACTGGTCCCCTTACCCTCTTTGGCGCGTCTTACACCCCGATGGTGCCGGTCGGGACAGGTGGCTGCTGTGATCTGCGGTTACAGGGATCCCTGTCCGGTTTCGAGGGGCGGCGTCACGGCTGTGGAGGGGAATGGCGGGTGACTCGGCGGGTCAGGTGAGGAAATTGAGCATGCCTCATGACTCTCGAAGAAAAGTTTCAAGACCATTTCGGACAAGGGTGCCTATGGTTTAGGCTCCATCGCTTACGTGGGCAGAACCGCCCGGATCGGTGTTCCGCCGCCGGGGCTGTCGGGCGCGAGCTCGGCGGCCGCCCACGTCGCAGGCCATGTGATCGGGACTACTGGGAGCGATGTGATGGGGCAGCACACGCCGTACGGAGCTCTGGATGACGGCGAGGGCTTACCGGGTTCCAGGGGGGAGCACATCCTCCAGAGATTGTTCGCCACCAGGGACCGGGCGGAGCGCTTCTACGAACGGCAGGTCGTCGACCGCCTGACGCCCCATATGCGGGACTTCGTCGCCCGGCAGGAAATGGTCTTCGTGGGGACCGCGGACGCCGCGGGCAACTGTGACACGTCGTTCCGGGCGGGCCCGCCCGGGTTCGTCCGGGTGGTGGACGACACGAGGGTGATGTATCCGGAGTTCCGCGGCAACGGCGTCCTCGCCAGCCTGGGCAACATCATGGAGAACGCGCACCTCAGCCTGCTGTTCGTCGACTTCTTCGACGACCTCGTGGGCCTGCACATCAACGGCTCGGCGACCATCACCACCGCCTACGACGCGGCCCGCCGCTATGGCCTGGTCGACGAGGACCGCACCGCGCCCGGCCGCCGGGCCGAGCGCTGGGTCATGGTGGAGGTCGAGGAGGCATACATCCACTGCTCCAAGCACATCCCGCTGCTGACCAAGCAGGACCGCAGGGAGCGCAGGTCCGAAGGACGCAGGCCCGCGGGAGACGACTACTTCGGTGTCGGGCAGGTGAAGGTCGCCGGGCGGGAGCGGGAAGAGGCGGGAAAGTCGGTCGGGTGACGGGATGACAATCGACATCGGGCTGATCCGCCACAGCTGGTCACTCATCGAGCCGGTGGCCGACCAGGTCACCAAGCACTTCTACGGCAGGCTCTTCGCCAACTACCCGCACATCCGGGAGCTCTTCCCGCCCGCGATGGACCTCCAGCGCGACCGCCTGTTCCACGCGCTCGCCCAGGTGGTGCTCAACCTGGAGGACGGCGATGGGGTGGGCGACTATCTCGGCCAGCTCGCCCGGGACCACCGCAAGTACGGGGTCCAGCCCGAGCACTACCCCGCGGTCGGCGACTGCCTGGTCGCCGCGATGCGATACCACGCGGGCGAGCTCTGGCGTCCCGCCTACGACGAGGCGTGGATGACCGCCTACAAGTTCATCGCCGAGGTGATGATCCAGGCCGCCGAGCAGGACGCCACCCAGTCTCCGCCGTCCTGGGTCGCGACCGTGGTCGCGCACGAGGTGCGCACCCCCGAGATCGCCGTGATCACCGTCCAGCCCGACCAGCCCTACCCCTACCGGGCCGGCCAGTACGCCACCCTGCAGAGCGCGCACTGGCCCCGGGTGTGGCGCCCGTACTCGATCGCGAACGCGCCCCGCCAGGACAACCTGCTCACCTTCCACGTGCGGATGGTGCCCGGCGGATGGGTCAGCACGGCGCTGATGCACCACACCCGGCCGGGAGACAGCCTCCTGCTGGGACCGCCGCGGGGGAGCCTCGTGCTCGACCGGGCGAGCACCTCGCACCTGATCTTCATCGCCGGCGGCACGGGTCTGGCCCCGCTCAAGGCGCTCATCGAGGAGTCGGTCTGGGTGCCCGACCGCCCCGCCATCGATCTCTTCCACGGTGTCCGGCGCAGCGTCGACGCCTACGACAACGAAGACCTGCAACGCCTGCGTTCGGACCACAGGCGCCTGCGGATCGTCCACGCGATCTCCGACGATCCCGACCAGTGGCGCAGGCAGAGCGCGGTGGACGCCCTGGAGTATCACCGGATCGTCCCCGACGGAGACGTCTTCGTGTGCGGCTCGCCCGACATGGTGCGGGTGACCGCCAACCGCCTGCTCGGCCTGGGAGTGCCCCTCCACCGCATCCACACCGAGTTCGCCCCGGGAGGCGCGGCCAGATTCGCGGTGCTGTGAAGGGCCGCCGGGACCGGCCCCGATCGACCGGCCACCCGCCCGGTCCGGACGGGACCTAGCCCGCCGGACGCTGGAGGGCGGCCCTGATGGTGTCCTCGGGGTAGGGCGACAGCCGTACGGCCTCCGGCACGCTCATCCGGCCGGCGGCCACCTCCCGGCAGAGCCCGGCGACGGCGGTGATATCGGCGTGCTGGGCGGTGACGGACCGGCGGTCCATCGGATCCCCGTGGCCGGGCACCACGGTGCCCTCGCCGGCCAGCCCGAGCAGCCCGGCGACGGCGGCCGGCCATTCGAGCGGGTAGGCGTCGCCGTACGCCGGCGGCGCGCCGTTCTCCACCAGGTCACCGGCGAACACCACACCGGCGTCCGGGACGTGGACCACGAGGTCGTTGCTGGAGTGGCCGCGGCCGAAGTAGGCCATGACGATCTCGCGCCCGCCGACGGTCAGCTCCGCCCGGTCGGTCACGAGGCGGTCCGGCAGCACGATCTCCGTCTTGGCGATGTCGTCGGCGATGTCGGCACGTCCCTCCTGCCGGTAACGCCGCGCCCAGGCCTCCTTCGTCCCGGCCCCGTCCGCGATCAGGTCGGCCCGGCACCCCTCCTGCGCCCAGACGGGGCAGTCCAGGAACGGCCGGGTGCCGAAGCTGTGGTCGAAGTGCGAGTGAGTGATCACCACCGTCCACGGATCCCGGGTGATCCGCCGCACCTCCGCGGCGAGCTCCGCCCCTTGCCGCTCGTCGCCTCGCGTGTCGACCACCAGGCAGCCGCCGTCACCCATGACCAGTCCCACCGACAGGTCCAGTTCCGTGTAACGGCGCACCAGCACCCTGTCGGCCACTTCGATCCATCGACCTTCCATGCGTCGCATTCTCCCCGGCCCGCCCCGCCGTGGCGAGCCACGGCGGGCCTTCCGCGTCACCGGCGGCCCACGTCGTGGACGGTCCGCGTCACAGCCGGCCGCAGCGCCGGCACCGGCCGCGTCTGCGCAGGTGGTAGGCGAGGGCGGCGGCGGCCAGGGCCGCTCCCCAGATCGGCCAGAACGTCTCCGGGAGCCAGGCGCCCACCTCGGAGAGCTCGAAGCGGCCCGCGACCGTCCAGCGGATGTAGGTCAGGCCCGCCACGGTGACGATGACCGAGACGAACGCGGCGGGGACGACGGCGAGCGGCGGCGGGACCCGCCTGCCGCGCAGGCCGGGGATCCACCGGGGGAAGACCTCGCCCCAGCGCTGGGTCAGCCCCAGGGTGAGGATCCCGCCCAGTGCTCCGAAGGTGGCCAGGTAGGCCCCCGCCAGCCAGATCCCCGGGGTGTCGCGGGAGCCCTCGGCGAGGAACTCCTCGCTGACCCCCAGCGGGATGCCCAGGGCCCAGGCCCATCGGGTCGCGCAGTACACCAGTGGCACCGTGGCGGCCACGTGGACGGCCCGGCGCCCCCAGCGAGCCGCGGCGGCCGGGGCCGTCCAGCCTCCGCCGCCCGCCGTACGGCCGCAGCCGGCGCAGGCCCGCCTGCCGCGGCGGTGGTAGGACAGGGCGGCCGCGGCCAGGAGCACCCCGCCGAGCACGCACAGCAGCTGGTTGACCACCTCCCAAGGCCAGACGTCGAGCAGGCCGGCGCCGCCGAGGTCCCAGCCGAACAGGGGCGCGACCAGCAGGAGCGGCGTGTAGGCGACGCCCATCATGAGGCGGGAGTCGGGGATCACCAGCATCAGCGCCACGGCGGCCGGCCAGGCGAGGGCGGGCGGCACCATCCGCAGCGGGCCCCGTCCCCGGACCACGGCGAGCACCAGTGACAGCACCGCGCAGGCCAGCCCCAGGCCGGCGATCCACCATCCGCCCGGCTGCGGGCGGGCGCCCGAGAGGATGGACAGCGCCCCGTCGGGATCGGGGTCGCTCGCGCCCCAGGGGAAGCCCGGCCCGCCCAGCGCCCAGCGCAGGCCGAGCAGGCCGTAGGCGAGCGACCAGAGCGCCGCGGCGTAACCGGCCCAGGCCGGCAGGCGTGACCTCATCGAGGGTCCCGGACGAGGTGGAGCCGTAACAGTTGTCATGGATCAAGCGTCCCCGCCGCCGGGACGGCGGGCCATGGGCCGTTCGGCAGGTCCGCGGCCGTTCCGGCGCCGCCGGCTATGCCGTCCGGCAGAGGCCGGGTGACGGCACCCGCGACGCGGGTCGCGCGGTCGCGGGTGCCGTCACCGATGGCCGGGGGTGGTGCTCAGGCGCAGGTGACGGAGTAGGAGACGGGGGACGACACCGCCGTGTTGGGCGTGACGGTCCGCAGGTAGCCGGTCACCGGACCGCTGGTCTTGACGGCCCGCCACTCGTCCCACACCACCGTCTTGGTGAGGGGGCCGCCGGCCGGGAAGTCGACCTGGGCGGTGGGGCTGGAGGTGCCGTTGTCGAACACCCAGGCGTATTCGACGGGCCCACTGGTCGGGGCCGACACCGTGATCGTCGCGACGGCCTTCAGGTCGACCGGGCACGTGCCCGTGTGGGAGGACGGCGTGATCTTCGCGTCGGTCACCGAGGTCACCACGCCGCCGGTGTTCGGGACGGGCGGCCTGCCGTCGCACGTCACCGAGTACTCCGTGGTCCCGGACTTCACCGGCGTGGGGGTGAGGACGTCCACGAAGACCTTGCCTGCCTGACTCCGCTGGACGAACCACTGGTGGGCCACCCGGTGGGGCCCAGGCCCGGTGATCTTCACCGTCTCCTTGTGCCAGTAGCCGCCGTCCGCCCACCGCCACCGGTAGGTGACGTCGAGCGGGAAGCCCGCGCCCTTCGGCGCGGTGATCATCGACGCGGCGGTCACCTGGTACGGGTTCTGGGTGGTGCACTCGCCGCCGCCCCGGCTCCAGGTGGTGATCACGGGATCCGACACCGTCACCGTGCCGGGCCCGGTGTCCTCGCAGGTGATCGTGAACTTCGCGGGACCCGCCTCCGACCTGCCCGGCGAGGTGATCTGCACCGTCGCGGACCCGCCGGCCACCTTGGCGGGGTCGGCCACCGGCCAGGTGAGGCTGACCGTCTTGGTCAGGTCCTTGGCGTCCTTGAACTCCCACTCGCCGGGGACCGTCGTGCCGTCGCCGCGGATCCACCGGTAGGTGACCTTGGCCGGCTTGGAGACGGCGAGATCGGCGGTGAAGGTGAAGGTGAGCGGCGCGGCGCACGTCCCGCGGTAGGCGGCCGGGTCGACCCGGACGCCCGTCACCGAGGCGGTCACCGGCGCGGGCGTCGGCGTGCAGGTCACCGAGTACGGGACCTTGGCCGAGGTGCTCAGGACCTTCCCGTGGCGGTCCAGGATCTCGATCCACCGGGTGCCGGACTGGCCGGCGAGGAAGGTGCGGCTCGCGCCGACCGTGCGTCGCGGCGAGTCCTTGGCCGAGAACCAGAGGTCCTGCCGGCCGAGCGGGCCTCCGTCGCTGTCGGCCCACCGGTAGGAGACGGCCGCGGGGACACGCGAGACGCGGATCGTGCCGACGAAGTCAATGGTCCTGCCGGGGGCCGCGCACGGGCCCGAGTAGGTGTTGCCCCCCGCCACCTCGGCCGAGGCGCGCGGCGCGGGCCCCTGCCCCTCGGCGGGCGACCTGGGGGTCTCGACGTCGGTGGACCCCTGGCAGGTGACGGAGAAGTGGGCCCGCCCGGACGTCAGCTTCTTCGGACTGAGCACCTGTACGGCCTGCCAGCCACGGGTGCTGCGGGAGAAGGTCCGCCGCTCCTGGAGCTTGATCCCCGTCCCGGCCTTCGCCGTCCTGACCGCGCCCTTGGTGCCGTCGCCGCGCACCCAGCGGTATTTCACCCGGGCCGCGCCCTTGACGGTGACCGTGGCCGAGAACACCACCGCGGCCGGGCACCGCCCCGCCTGGCGGCCCGGGGTCGCCCGCACGCCCGCCACCGCCACCGACGGGGCCGCCTGCACGCCCGCCACCGCCACCGACGGGGCCGCCTGGGCGGGTGCGGCGAGCAGGCCCGCCGACAGCGAGAAGGCGGCCACCGCTGTCAGAGCCGGTCGCCACCATGGTCTGGAGAACATATGTCTGTCACGCTTCCTCTGCTTCTGATGCAAGCGTGCACAGCGTGCCCGGTGCGACTTGTGGTCCTCTTGTGAGCGGTTGCAGCGAGATGTGGCGGCCGCGCGCCGGTGGTGATCGCGGCCGTCCTGGCCCGCTCCGGGCCGCCCGCCTCAGGCGAGGACGCGGCCGACGACCCGGGCGTACATCCGGCCGGGGCTGGGGACCGACGGAGGGTTGAGGAAGCCGGGGAGCATGGGCAGGTCGACGGCGAAGGGCTGCAGGCGTTCGTAGAGGATCTCGGCCCCGGCGGGGCGCCGGTCGGGGTCCTTCTCCAGGAGGTCCTCGATCAGCCGGTTCAGCTCGGCCGGGACGCCCGGGACGGCGGGCGGCCGTTCCTTCACCTGGCGCTCGTAGACGGCGTATTCGGTGGGCCCGGTGAACAGCTGCCGGCCCGTGAGCATCTCGTGGATGACGCAGCCGAGGGCGTAGAGGTCACTGCGGGGATCGACGAGGCCGCGCTGGATCTGCTCGGGAGCCATGTAGGCCGGGGTGCCGAGGATCTGGCCGACCCGGGTGAAGCGGGTGGAGTCGGTCTCGCGGAGCATGGCGAGGCCGAAGTCGAGGACCTTGACGCTGCCGTCGGGGCAGAGCATCAGGTTGGTCGGCTTGAGGTCGCGGTGGTAGATGGACAGCGCGTGGGCGGCCGACAGCACGGCGCAGGCCTGGGCGGCGATCGCGGCCGCCCAGGGGACCGGGAGGGGGCCGTGCTCGCTGAGCAGGTCGGCCACGGTGACGCCGTCGATGAACTGCATCACCTGGAAGAGCCGGTGGTCGAAGGTGCCGAAGTCGTAGAGGACCGGCGCGCCGGGGTGCTCCAGCTTCGCCAGGATGCGGGCCTCACGGAGGAAACGCCGGTTCAGCTCCTCGTCGGGGCCGGTCAGCAGCCGCAGGAACTTGACGGCCACCCTGCGGTCGAGGTGCTTGTCGTGGCCGCCGTAGACGGCGCCCATGCCGCCCTGGGCGAGAGGGAGGTCGTCGAGCACGTATCGGTCGCCGATGACCATCCGACCCTCCCGTGGACGTCGCGGGGATCACACCCCTTGGTCGCACGGCCGGAGGTGGCCGTCGACCAGTCCGTCAAAGCCTAGCCGGATCAGCGTTTCCCCCAGCGCCGTCGTCTCGCGCACCCGGTCTTCCAACGCGAACAGCTCGCGGAAGGCCGTGCCGTACTTCCGCTGGTCGGCCAGGGGCAGCATGGGTACCCGCGCCCGCCGCACGTCGAGGCGGCTGGAGCTGGAGTGGACGCGGGTGGCGTCGGCCGAGCGCAGGAACCCGGCGAGGAAGTCGGGGTCGAGCCGCTGCGGGTCCACCCGGTAGAGGGTGAGCTGCGGACCGAGCGCCGCGCCGCTCCGCGTGATCACCCGGACCGCGCCCAGGGCGGTGGTCACGACGTCACCGGGCCTGACCATGACCAGGGCGGGGTCGAGGGTGGTCCATCCGGAGGGAGACGCGCCCAGGGCGGTGTCGTCGGCGGTCAGGACCGGGAGCGGTCCCTCCTCGGCCGACATCTTGGCCGGGGCCTGCAGGATGGAGATCAGGCCCGCCTTGGCCAGCTCGCCGACGGTGGTGGTCGGCAGGTCCTGCCGTTCGGCGAGCAGCTCAAGGGCCGGAGGCCCCTCCGGCAGCGTGGCCGTGATGTCACGGAAGCGGTCGAGGGTGCCGGTGAAGTCCCGCAGGAAGTCGGGGCCGCCCTGCTGCGGGCGGTGCCGGGCCGGGCTGAGGTCCACCTCGTCGTCGAGCAGGTCGATGATCCGCACCGTACGGCAGTCGCCGGACAGCTCGGCCTCCGGGTCCCGTGTGTAGGCCCGCCAGGCGGCCTCCACGGCCGACAGGTCCTCGCCCGCGTCCATCATCAGCAGCTGGGAGGGGGGCCGCCCGCCGTCGGGGCGGCGCAGCATCCACAGGTCGGGACCGCCGGGGCCGAGCGTCACCACGGCCCGCAGCGCCCCGGTGCGCAGCAGGTTGCCCCGGATCCGTTTGCCGGGGCGGCGCCCGGCCGCCGCGGCCGGCATCAGGATCGCCACCAGGCCGCCCGGCCGGACATGGGCCAGGCAGTGCTGCACCCAGGCGAGCTCGGACTCCCCGCGCGGCGGCAGGCCGTACTCCCAGCGGGGGTCGCCGGTCAGCTCCTCGTAGCCCCACGCGCGCTCGTTGAAAGGGGGGTCGCAGACCACGGCGTCGGCGAGCTCGCCGGCCAGGCCGTCCTCGCGCAGCGAGTCGCCGGCGACGATCCGCGCCCCGGCCCCGCGCAGCAGCAGCCGGACGGCGGCGAGCAGCGCGTTCGTCTCGTTGATCTCCTGGCCGAGCGGGGAGCCGGTGTGCAGCAGGAGGGTCCCGACGCCGCAGGCCGGGTCCAGGACGGTCCCCCCGTCCGGGTCGGCCAGGCGGGACATCAGCGCGGCCACGTCGTCCCGGGTGACCGAGAGCTGGCGGGAGTGGGCCTCGACGTAGCGCTCGCAGAGGAACTCGAAGGTCTCCAGCGGTCCCCGTTCGGCGGCCAGTTCGGCCACCAGCCTGACGAGCGCGAGGTCGTCCAGCCGCAGATCGGGGTGGCCGGGAAGATCTGTCGTCGCGGCGGCCAGGCCGGTGAGAGACTGTGTGCCGTGCTCCCGCCACGCCGCCGGCTCCCGTTGCAAGAACAGCAGGAACGCGCCGACCCGGCCCACCAGGTCGCCCAGGCGCAGGTCGTCGGCCGAGGTCCGCAGCCGCTGCCAGACCAGGTCGCCGAGGGAGACCTCGAAAGATTTGCCGTTGCGACGCAACCACGCGGCGATCTCGGGCAGGGAGAACAGCGGGCTGGAGGCCGTACCGCCCACGGGCTGGGGAAAGTCGTCGTGGCGGCGGCGCCAGTTGCTCACCGCGGCACGGCCGACGGAGGCGAGCCGGGCGATGTCGCCCGCGTTCACCGTGATGTCCTGGCTCTCCTCCATACTGGGCCACAGTAGTTGACTGTGCCGCAACGGTCTACAACACCTTTGCTTGTGAAGTGCTTCAACCAATGCTTTACTGCCTTCATGGCACTGAACGAAGGATTGGCACTGCGCTACGCGGCCCGCTCCGACGTAGGCGTCCGCCGTGAGGCGAACGAGGACTCGGGCTACGCGAGCGCGCGCCTGCTCGCCATAGCCGACGGCATGGGCGGCCACGCGGGTGGAGAGGTCGCCAGCTCACTCGCCGTGACAGCCATGGTGGCGCTGGACGAGCGTCTTCCCGACAGCGGTGTCGACCTGACCGCCGCGCTGAAGGACGCGGCCAGAGACGTCAACCACACCCTGCACGACATGAGCGAGCAGGACCCCACGCTGCGGGGGATGGGCACCACCCTGACCGCCATGCTCTGGGACGGCGCCACCTTCGCCCTCGCCCACGTCGGCGACTCCCGCGCCTACATGCTGCGCGACGGCGCCCTCTACCAGATCACCCACGACCACACCCTGGTCCAGTCGCTGGTGGACGAGGGCCGGATCACCCCGGAGCAGGCCGCCGAGCACCCGCGCCGGTCCATGGTGCTGCGGGTCCTGGAGGGCACCGGTGACGGTGAGCTGGACCTGTCGCTGCGCGAGGCCCAGCCCGACGACCGCTACCTGCTCTGCTCCGACGGCCTGACCGGCGTGGTCGGTCCGGAGACCCTCTTCAACACGCTGACCGAGATCGACGACCCGGCCGAGGCGGCGCGCTGGCTCATCGACCTGGCGAACCGGGGCGGCGGTCCCGACAACATCACCTGCATCGTGGCCGACTTCGGCGCCCACCCGGTCTCCGCCGAGCGGTCCGTCGTGGGCGCCGCGGCCGAGCGGAGACTGGCGCACTGACGTCCCGGAGCCCGTCGCGGCCCGGTATCCCGGAGCCCGTCGCGGCGGACCGGCGCGCCGGCGTCCCGGAGCCCGTCACGCGCGGGGCCGGCACCCGCGCCGGGCGGGAGCCGGCCCCGCGCGGGGTCTCCGGCCCGGACGGGAGGTCTACCAGGTCTTGCCGGTGATGCGCTCGTACGCCTCGACGTAGCGGGCCCGGGTGGCCTCCACGACCTCGGCGGGCACCTCCGGCGCGGGCTCCTTCTTGTCCCAGCCCGTGCCGGTCGCCCAGTCGCGGACGTACTGCTTGTCGAAGGAGAACTGCGGGTGGCCGGGCTCCCACCGGTCGGCGGGCCAGAACCGCGAGGAGTCGGAGGTCAGCACCTCGTCACCGAGCACGAGCGTGCCGTCGGCGGCCCAGCCCAGCTCGATCTTGGTGTCGGCGATGATGACGCCGCGCTCGCGCGCCAGCTCCGCGCCGCGCCCGTAGACCGCGAGCGTGATCCGGCGCAGCTCCGCGGCGACCTCCGCGCCCTCCTGCGCGACCACCTGGTCGAAGGCGATGGACTCGTCGTGCTGGCCGAGCGGGGCCTTGGTGGTCGGGGTGAAGATCGGCTCGGGGAGCCTGTCGCCGTCCACCAGGCCGGGCGGCAGCGGCACACCCGAGACCGCCCCCTGTGTCCTGTACTCCGCAAGCCCGCCGCCGGTCAGGTAACCGCGCGCGATGCACTCGACCGGCACCATCCTCAGCTTCCGGCACCGTACGGCGCGGCCCTCGAACTCGGCGGGCACGTCGGTGGCGGAGATGACGTGGTTGGGCACGATGTCGGCGAGCTGCTCGAACCACCACAGGGAGAGCTGCGTGAGGATCTTCCCCTTGTCGGGGATGGGCGTGGGCAGGATCACGTCGTAGACCGACACGCGGTCGGAGGCCACGAGGATGATGTCCCCCCGGTCCTCGTATACGTCGCGGACCTTCCCGGAGTGGAGAAGCTTCACTGTGTTTTCCCTGCTCTCGCGCGATCTCGTGCTGGTACACCAGGCGGTAACAGAGTAATCGGCCGCCTGGCGATACCGGAAAGGAGGCCGCGGAGCCGCCGGCCGGTCAGACTTCCGGCCGGCCGTAGTGGGCGACGATGTTCGCGGTCCACCGCCGGACCTGCGCGTCGACCTCCGCGTGGTCATGAGGCAGACCGGCCGCGTCGGGCCGGGTCTGCCACGGGTGAGGCCCGTGCTCGGGCCTGAACTCCACGCCGAGCGCCTCCAGCCGGCGCTCGTGGGAACGCAGGCGCCTGCGGAAGTCGGTGAAGTCGCGCCGTCGTGGCCCCCACACGACCTCGGCGAAGGCCGCCAGTCGCGGGAAGGCCATGTAGTCGAGATGCCGTGGGGAGTCGATGTGCTCGGTCCAGATGTTCGCCTGGGCGCCGAGGACGCGCCGTGACTCCTCCCCGGTGAGTTCAGGCGGCACGGGCTCGAACCCGTAGACGGCCTCAAGGCTGATGACGTTGCCGATGGGCACCGGCTCCGCCGGATCGCCGGACTGCCGGAAGTCGAGGTAGAGATCGGTGAACGGGCAGGTCACCACGTCGTGCCCGAGCCTGGCGGCGGTGACGGCCCCGAAGGTTCCCCGCCACGACGCCACGGTCGTGCCGCGCGGCAGGCCGCCTTCCAGGATCTCGTCCCAGGCGTACGGCTTGCGCCCGCGGGCGATGAGATACTCGGTGAACTGGTGGACGAACCAGCTCTGCAGCTCGTCCTCGTCCCGCAGCCCGAGTTCGCGCATCCGCCCCTTCGCCGCCGGACTGTCGCGCCACTGCGCCTTCGGGACCTCGTCGCCGCCCACGCAGACGTAGTCGCCGGGGAAGAGCTCCAGCACCTCGTCGAAGACCGCCTTGAAGAAGGCGATGGTGCGGTCCTCGACGTTGAGGACGTTCTCCACCACACCCCAGGTGGTGCCGACGGGCAGGGGCTCGTCGAGGTTGCCGAGTTCGGGGTAGGCGGCGATGGCGGCCTGGGTGTGACCGGGCAGGTCGATCTCGGGCACCACCGTGATGAACCGGTCGGCGGCGTAGGCGACGATCTCCCGGATGTCGTCCTGGGTGTAGTAACCGCCGTGCGGCCGCCCGTCGTACTGCCCGTGGACCACTGCGCCCACGGTCGACTCGCGGCGCCACGCGCCGACCTCGGTGAGCCGGGGGAAGCGCTTGATCTCCAGCCGCCAGCCCTGGTCGTCGGTGAGGTGCAGGTGCAACACGTTCAGCTTGTGCGTCGCCAGCAGGTCGATGTAGCGCAGCAGATCATTCTTGGGGAGGAACCTCCTCGCGACGTCGATCAGCACCCCGCGCCAGGCGAAGCGGGGCGCGTCCTCGACGGTCACGGCGGGCACGGACCACGGGCCGCGCCCGACCGCTCCGGCGCGGAAGGCGTCGGCGGGGAGCATCTGGCGCAGGGTCTGCGCGCCGTAGAAGGCCCCCGCGGGATCGCCCGCCTCGATCCGGACGGTGGCGGAGGTGACCTGGAGGCGGTAGGCGTCTCCGGCCAGATCCGCCGCGTGGACGAGCTGGATCGTTCCGGGGCCGGGTGGACCGGACGGCAGCGCGAACCGCGTCGCCGGACCGAGCGCGCCTCGCAGCCAGTGGCCCACATGCTCGAATGCCGGGTCGGAGGCGATGGCGGTGTCATGGCCGAGGACGAAACAGCCTTCGGCCGGGGCGATCAGGGTCGGCCGGGGGATCACGGTGTCGGCGCCGCCCACCGGATTCCCGGCCGGGCTCTCGGCCGGGCTCTCGAAGTCGGACGCGGAGTTCACAGGGTCTGCACCGTCCCGGTCTCGCGAGCGCGCTCCGCCGCCCAGACGAGCAGATGGCCCGCGAGTGCCTCATGCGGGTCACATCCGAGCAGTGTCTGGTCTCCCGCGGCCACGGCGTCGAGGAAGGCCGCCGTCAGGCCCGCGTCTCCTCCTCCGTGGCCGTCCGCCGCCGACGCCCCCGCCCCGCTCCGCGTGTCGATCAGCTCCTCCTCGCCCGTGCGGAAGTCCACGATCCGCAGTGTCGTGCCGTCTCCCTCGAGATAGCCGTGCGTGCCGAACAGCCGGGTTCTGCGGTGCTCCAGCGGGGTGAACGCGGTCATGGTGAACGACGCGGTGACTCCGCCCTCGAACTCCATCGACACCACCTGCTGATCCACCACGTCGTTGTCGCAGTCGTAGACGCACCGGCCGTAGGGACCGGTCTCCAGCGCGTGGAGGACGGCCTCGGCCGTCGGCTCGGCGGTGACGGCGCCGAGGGGCCAGAACTCGGTCTTCGGATCGCCCAGGCAGCCCAGGTAGAAGCGGGTGGCCGAGTAGGGGCAGTCGGCCTCGACGGCACAGCCGGTGCACCGCTCGCCCGCGCCGGCCGGGCGGTTCTCCGGCCGGAAGTGGAGCAGGCCGCCGAAGGAGGACACTCGGACCGGCCGCAGGCCGATCACGTGCAGCAGCCAGTCGATGTCATGACAGGACTTGGTCAGCAGCATGGGTCCCGAGGTGTCGGCCCGCCGCCAGTTCCCGCGCACGAACGAATGCGCCTGGTGCCACCAGCCGACCGGTTCGAGATGCTGGACACTCGCCAGGTCGCCGAGCCTGCCCTGGTCGATCACGGCCTTCAGCGCCAGGGTGTAGGGCGTGTAGCGCAGGACATGTCCTACGGCGAGGATGACCGAATGGCGTTGGACCGCCGCGACGATCCGCCGGGCGTCGGCTTCCACCGGCGCCATCGGTTTCTCCAGCAGGATGTGGTAGCCCAGCTCCGCGAAGGCCACCGCGGGGTCGACGTGCAGGTGGTCCTGGGTCGCGATCACGACGGCGTCGGCGACCTTGCCGGCTGCGGCCATCTCCGCCCAGTCATGGAAGGTTCCGGCGGGGGAGAGGCCGAACTCGGCGGCGAACCTCTCCCTGCGCCCCCGGTCGGGCTCGGCGACGGCCACGATCCGTCCGCGTCCGGTCCGCACCGCTTCCCTGGCGTAGATGAATCCCCGCATCCCCGCGCCGAGCACGGCAAGACTCACAGTCATTAATCTCGTATCTCCGGCAAGCCAGGTGATTAATAATGGAGTACATCATTAGTCGCGGCACGACGAAAGAGTCAAGAGGGGATGCCATGGAAGGTGTCGGGGGTGACCTCCAGAGGTTGCGCCAGCTGAATTCGCTCGCCAGCCTGCACGCGTTACGCGGTTCGCCGCCGCTCACGCTCGCCGAGCTCGCGCGGCGCACCGGCCTGTCCCGGGCCTCGATCAACGAGGTGATGGCGGACCTGATGGACCGGGGGTGGGTGGCGGAGGTGCCCCCCGCCTCCGGTGCCATGGGCCGGCCAGCGCGCAGGTACCGGTTCCGCTCGGACGCCGGATACGTGCTCGGTCTGGACATCGGCGTCGACAAGGTGCGCGCGGCCATCACGGACCTGAACGGCGAGGTGATCGCCGGCGGGCGCACGGCCGTGGGGGCGGAGACGCCCAGACAGGAACGGCTGGACGCCGTGGACCGGGCCATAGCGGCGTGCCTGGCCATGTCGAACGTGCCGGTGGCGGACATCTGGGCGATCACGGCCGGCACCGTCGGCGTGGTGGATCTGGAGGGCCGGGTGACCACGGTCTACGCGATCCCCGACTGGGCGGGGGTGGACCTCCCCGGGCATCTGGGCAGGACGTTCGGGCAGCCGGTGCTCGTCGCCAACGACAGCAAGCTCGCCGCCCTCGCCGAGCAGCGGCTCGGGGTGGCGCGCGAGGTACGCGACCTCGTCTACCTGCACGCGGGGCGCAGGCCCGGCGCGGCGATGATCGTCGACGGCAAACTCCACCGGGGCTTCAGCGGCGCGTCGGGCGAGGTCGGGCTGCTGGACGCGGTGCGCTGGATCCACATGGCGGAACACCTCGAACGATGTCCCGGGTTCGCGGGGCATCCGCCGGACCAGATCGCGGGCCTGGTGTTCGAGGCGGCACGCGCGGGCGATCCCGCGGCCCTCGACGCGGTCGGGCGATATGTGGCCGACCTCGCGATCGGGGCGGCGGCCCTGATCCTCACCCTGGACCCCGAACTGGTCGTCCTGGGCGGTGGTTTCTCCCGCTCGGGTGACGTGCTGCTGCAGCCGCTGCGCCGGGCACTGGAGCCGTTGTGCCTGCGCATGCCCGAGATCCGGCTGTCGAGCCTCGGTGAGGACTCGGTGGTGCTGGGAGCCGCCTGCCTGGCCATCGACCACGTGAACCGGCTCCTGCTCTCGGCCGACGACCCCCTGCTCGCGCTCAGCGCGCCGAGGGCGGTCACGTGAGGCGGCCGCTGCCGTGGCCCGGCTGCCGCAACGCCCGTGACCTCGGAGACCTGCCGGGAATCCGGGACCGCGCGCTGATCCGGTCGGAGGGCCACGAACGACTCACGGCGGAGGGCCGGCGGGCGCTGCTGGCCTACGGCGTCAGCCGGGTGATCGACCTGCGTCTGCCCGCCGAGTGCGAGCGGCTGCCCAGCCCGTTCGCCCGTTCTCCCGTGTACCGCAACGTGTCGGTGCTCGGCCCGCGGGACATCCTCCTCGCCGGCATGGGCGCCGACCTCGCCGAGATCTACCGGGTGATCCTCGACGACTTCGCCGCGTACGTCACCTCGGCCGTGGCGGCAATCGCCCAGGCCCCGCCGGGCGGGGTGGTCGTTCACTGCCACTCCGGACGGGATCGCACGGGCCTCGTCACGGCTCTCGCCCTCAGGGTCGCCGGGGTGTCCCGCACGCTCGTCGCCGAGGACTACGCGCTCACCGCGGCCCATCTCGGGCTTGAGGAGGACGCGGACGACACGGCCCGCGCGCACTTCGAGCAGACCCGGCCGGAGACGATGCTGGCCACGCTGGAGCACCTGGACAGCCGGTACGGCGGCGCGCTGCCGTACCTTCTCGGCCACGGGATGCGGGAGGCCGAGGGGCGCGCTCTTAAAGGACGTATTTGTGCGGACCTATTGACGTGAAGACCGTCATCTCCATACTTGCGATGTAGACCATCGAAAGTATGGCATTGCCGCCTCGTGGCGGATACTTGCGTGCACCCCCCTGGAGGTTCCCATGGCCCGACGTCTGTCGTGCCTGATCACCGGCGCAGTGGTCGCCACCACCATGCTCAGCGGTTGTGGTGGCGGCGGCACGGACGGTGGCGGCCCCGTCGAGATCTCCTACGGCATCTGGGACCTCGAGCAGCAACCGGCCCTGGAGCAGGCGGCGGCCGAGTTCAGCAAGCGCAACCCCGATGTCAAGGTCAAGATCCAGGTCACGGGCTGGGACGAGTACTGGGCCAAGCTCAAGGCCGCGGCGACCGGCGGCGCGGCGCCCGATGTCTTCTGGATGAACGGCCCCAACTTCAAGCTCTACGCCTCCAACGGCATGCTGCTCCCGCTGGCGGACAGGATCGCCGCCGAAAAGGTGGACATGTCGGTCTTCCCGAAGTCTCTGGTGGACCTCTACACCTATGAGGGCAAGTCCTACGGCCTTCCCAAGGACTTCGACACGATCGGCCTCTGGTACAACAAGAAGCTGTTCGACGCGGCCGGTCTGAAATACCCGGACGAGTCGTGGACCTGGGACGACCTGCGGGCCGCGGCGAAGAAACTGACGAAGGCGGACAAGAGCGTCCAGGGGATCGCGGCGGAGCTCAACAACCAGGCCACCTTCTACAACACCATCGCCCAGGCCGGCGGCTACGCCCTCTCCCCGGACGGCACCACATCCGGCTACGACCAGCCCGCCACCATCGAGGGGCTGAAGTTCTGGACCGACCTCATCAAGGACGGCCTGTCCCCCACGCAGCAGCAGATGACCGACAGCAAGCCGGTCGAGATGTTCGAGTCGGGCAAGGTCGCGATGTACTACTCGGGCAGCTGGTACGCGACCCGGTTCAACAAGAACACCGCCACCAAGGACACGATCGACGTGGCCCCGCTGCCCGCCGGCAGGAAACGGGCGGTCGTCACCCACGGCGGCGCCAACGTGGTCTTCGCCAAGTCGGAGCACGCGGACGCCGCATGGAAGTTCGTCCGCTTCCTCGGCTCCAAGGACGCCGCCGACATCATCGGCCGCTCCGGTGCGGTCATCCCCGCCTACGCCGGAACCCAGCAGGCGTGGATCGACTCGGCTCCGCAGTTCCACCTGAAAATCTTCATCGACCAGCTCGCGGTCTCCGTCCCCTATCCCAGCTCCAAGAACACCGCCGGATGGATGGACGAGGAGCCGAAGTACCTGTCCAAGGCCTGGACCGGTGAGGTCGGCATCGAGGAGGCCGCCAAGGACCTCGCGGCGAAGATGAACGCCTCGCTCGCCCAGGAAAAGTGACCTCGTCGATGACGGCGCACGCTTCCGCCGAGGCCGCTCCAAGCCTGGAGGGCCCTGCTCCCGGCTCGGAGGGCCCCTCGGGGTGGCGCGCGTTCAGCGGACGCCGCCGCAGCGAAGCCCTCTGGGGTCTGCTCATGATCGCCCCTCTGGGGCTGGGGCTCGCGGTCTTCTACCTGTGGCCCATCGCGCAGACGTTCTACTTCGGGTTCACCGAGTGGGGGCCGTTCGGCGGCAGCGAGTGGACGGGCCTGGCCAACTACGAACGCCTCCTCGCGGACGAGGAGGTCTGGACCGCCCTGCGCAACAGCATCGCCTACACCGCTCTGGTGCTCCTGGGCGTCCCCGTCGCCATCGTGTTCGCGGCGCTGCTGAACCAGCGCCGGCTGCGCGGCCGCGGGATCTTCCGCACGGTGTACTTCCTGCCGGTGGTCACCATGCCGAGCGCGGTCGCGATGCTCTGGCAGTATCTGTACAACGGCGACTTCGGCGTGCTGAACCAGCTACTGGCCCTGGTCGGCGTCGACGGCCCCTCGTGGGTGTCCGATCCCCGCACCGCGATCTACGCACTAGCCGCGATCGGTGTGTGGATGGCCTTCGGCTACAACCTCGTGATCCTGATGGCCGGGCTGCAGAACGTGCCGAAACAACTCTACGAGGCCTCCGCCATCGACGGGGCCGGCCCGGTCCGCCAGTTCGTCTCCATCACCGTGCCGATGCTCAGCCCGACCATCTTCTTCGTCTCGGTCATCTCGGTGATCGGCACGCTGCAGATGTTCGACCTGGTCTATCTGATGATGCCGGCGGGCAGCCCGGCGCTGCCGGCCACCCAGACGATCGTGCATCTCTTCTACTCCACGTCCTTCGTGCGGAACGACCCGGGGTACGGCGCGGCCATAGCCTTCGTGCTCTTCGTCGTGATCGCGCTGCTGACCGCGGTGCAGTTCCGGATCCAGCGCAGGTGGGTGCACTATGTATAGCCGCCGGTGGGCGCTGGCCGCCTCCTACGCCGTCCTCCTCGTGGGTGCGCTCCTCGTCGTCGGCCCCTTCGTCTGGCAGGCCCTGACCTCGGTCAAGTCCTTCCAGGACTCGGTCCGCATCCCGCCGGTGGTGCTGCCGTCCCCGTGGGACTGGTCAGGCTACGCCCGTGTCTTCGAGGTGATGCCGCTCGGCCGCCAGTTCGTCAACACCGTGCTGATGGCGGGCGGGCGCACCATCGCCCAGCTGATCTTCTGCTCGCTGGCGGCCTTCGCCTTCGCCCGGCTGGAGTTTCCCGGACGCCGGTTCTTCTTCGGGCTGTTCCTCGTGGTGCTGATGGTGCCGTCGCAGCTGTTCGTCATCCCCCAGTTCCTCATCATGCAGCAGCTGGGCTGGCTCAACACGATCCAGGCTCTGATCGTGCCGGGCATGTTCAGTGCCTTCGGCACATTCCTGCTCCGCCAATTCTTCGTCGGCCTGCCCCGGGAGCTGGACGAGGCGGCCGAGCTGGACGGGTGCGGGCCGCTTCAGAGGTACTGGCGCATCCTGCTGCCGCTGAGCAGGCCGGGGCTGATCGCGCTCGCCGTGCTCACCCTGCTGTGGTCGTGGAACGACCTCATGTGGCCGCTCATCGTCAACACCGACCCCGAGATGATGACCCTCTCCGCAGGCCTGGCGGCGCTCAGCGGCCAGCACAACATCGAGTACCCCGCGCTCATGGCGGGTTCGCTGATGGCCACCGCCCCGGTGATCGTCATCTTCGCGATCCTGCAGAAACAGGTCATCGAAGGCATCGCCAACACCGGCGGCAAATCCTGATCATCGGTCCCCCTCCTCCCCCAAGGGCGATGTGTGATGTCAAAAACCCCCCAATTCATCACATTCATTGTTATTTCCCTCTTATCGGTGCTGGCCGTACAACCCGCACCGGCTCAGGCCGCCGTGGCCGTCAGACCGAAGATCATGCAGTTCAACCTGGCCGGCGGAGAGTGGTGGAAGGGCACGAAGACCCCTGCCGTCAACGCGATCGCCACCACCGCGCGGCAGGTCCGGCCCGATGTGATCACACTCAACGAGATCTGCCGCGACCAGTACGAAGCCCTGCGGAACATGTTGAAACCCGCCGACGGCAACGGCTGGCAGATAACCGGGTGGGACTTCCACGCCGAGGCCGACAGCCTGAAGTACACCCGCTGCCTGGGCCTCAAGGGGACAAGTGAACCCTGCTACGCCGCGGGCACCTGCCACCTGGCGGTCGGTTCGGCCATCCTGACCCGCCTGAACGCGAGCGACCGGAAGCTGTGGGACCTGCCGGGTTTCATCCGCGGCGACGGCGCCGAGTACAAGATGCTCTGCGTCAAGACCTGGCTGCCGGTCGAAGCCTCACCGGCGCGCAACCAGTACTCCCAGGTCTGCGTCACGCATCTGGATCCCGTCGGCGGAGTCGTGGACCCGGCCAGGATGGTGGGCGGCTGGAGCTCGTTCTGCCTGCCGAAGACCGCGACCTGGCCAGGGGAGGACATCCGGCACTGCCAGGCGAGCGTGATCCGCGCCCGGCTCGAGGAGAACATGATGATCCCGGACGCCAACGGGCGCTACGCGCCCCTGCTGGTCGCGGGAGATCTGAACCAGCGGCTGGACGAGGTCGCCTTCACCTCCTACCCGGAGGTCCAGCAGCGTGCCGCCCAGGTCACCCCCGGCCGCCGCTACTTCGGTTTCTCCGACTTCCAGCTGCCCGGAACGGTTCCCCTGAAGTTCCACTACCGGGAGGCGGGGGCGGCCACCGACCCGTGGACCTTCTGCAGTGTCCCCGGTGTTCCCACGGACGCCCTGCCGCCGGTCGACGTCTCCTGCCGGCTCGACTACACCCCCGTGAAACTCGACCACGTCGTGTACCAGACCGAGTACTGGCACACCCCCACGGGCCAGGCGACGACCATGTACCGCACCCCTGGCGACAGTTCCTCCGGTCTGCTCTCCGACCACCGACGTTACGACGCCCAGCTGACCTGGCAGCCGCTCCCGCCACTGAGCTGACGAGCGCCTTCCCGACAGGCTGACGCGACCTCCGACACGAGCGCATCCCCGACAGGCTGACGCAACCCCCAACAGAGGAGAACATGTGCGCACCCCCCTCCGTCGCAGGATCGCAACGGCAGCGTGCCTTGCCCTGACGGCACTCGTCGCGGCCCAGCCGGGCATGGCACAGGCCCAGCCGCGCGAAGATCCCGTGGACGTCCAGCTGTTGTCCATCACCGACTTCCACGGCTACCTGCAACCGCTGAACGACGCGGCCAACGGCACCGTCAAGGACGCCCAGGGCAACAGCATCGTGGTCGGCGGCGCCGCCTACGTCGCCACCCACCTGAACAACCTCAGAGCCGGCCACCGCAACTCCATCACCTTCTCCACCGGCGACAACTTCAGCGGCTGGCCCACCGAGGTCGCCTACCACGCCGACGAACCCACCATCGAGTTCCTCAACCGGATCGGCGTGGACTTCACCACGGTCGGCAACCACGAACTCGACATCTCCCTGGAGTTCCTGCGCGACCACATGGGCAAGGGCCACTGCTTCGGCCAGATCGACCTCGACAGCTGCTTCACCGACTCCAGCGGCCGCCGCTTCCACGGCGCCGACTTCGCCATCTCCACCGCCAACATCACCCGCAAGGGCTCCGACCGGCCGCTCCTGCAGCCCTACGTCATCAAACACGTCACCGCCGGCCACCGGCAGATCCCGGTCGGCTTCATCAACCTGACCACCCCCACCACCGTCACCGGCTCGACCTCCTACCAGCCGCAACTGGACAACCTCGCCCTGGTGCAGACCGCCAACCGCTACGCCGCCGAACTACGCCGCCGGGGCGTGAAAGCGATCGTGGCCAACATCCACGAAGGCGGCACCGCCGGCGACGTCTACGACCGGTGCACCACCAACCCCACCGGACCGGTCTTCGACTTCGCCAAGGCCGCCTCCCCCGACATCGACGCGATCGTCACCGGGCACTGGCACGCCCTGTTCAACTGCTCGCTGCCCGACCCGGACGGCAACCCCCGCCCGGTGGTCGAGGCGGCCAACCACGGACGGCTGATCAACGAGATCAACCTGAAGCTCGACCCGCGCACCGGGGAGGTCATCCGCTCGGCCACCACCTCGGTCAACCACCCCGTCACCCGGGACGTCACCCCCGACCCCGAGATGGTCAAGCTGGTCGACCACTGGAAGAGCCGCGGCGCGCAGACCTACGCCCGGCCGGTCGCCACGATCAGCGCCGACATCACCCGGGTCCGCGACGCCGACGGCGAGAGCGCCCTGGGCAACCTCGCCGCCGACGCCCAGTACGCCGACTCCCGGCGCACCCCCGGCGGCGGCGCCGACCTGGCGATGGTCGCCGTCGCACCGGCCAAGGGCTCGGCCTCCCTCCGCGGCGACCTGCGCCACGCCAAGGGCGCCGACCCCGCCGACCGCGACGGCACCGTGCTGTTCGGCGAGGCCTGGGCGGCCTTCGGCTACGCCAACCCCGTGCTCACCGTGTCGGTCACCGGCACCCAGCTCGACCAGGCGCTGGAACAGCAGTGGCAGGCCCAGCCCAACGGCTCCACACGCTTCGCCCCGCTGGCCGTCTCGGACAACGTCCGCTACTCCTACGACGCCACCCGGCCGATCGGCGAGCGGGTCGACCCCGCGGACGTGCTGATCAACGGCCGGCCGCTGCAGACCGACCGGACCTACCGGCTCGCCGCCCTGGCCTACACCCTGATCGGCGCCGACGGCTACACCGCGTTCACCGGCTACACCGACGCCGTGCGCGGCAGCCGCGACTACGAGGCCTTCCGCACCTATCTCGCCGGCCACGAGACGGTGACGCCACCGGCCCTCGACCGCGCCACCGCCCTCCACTGAGGCCGCCACGAGGATTCCCGGGTCGGCCTGGGAATCCTCGTTCCCGGGCGGCCGGTCCGATCGGAGGACACCGGCCATGTGACAGGTGCCGGTCACTGCCCGGGTACGGGGCCGGCTCCCGTACCCGGGCAGCCGGATTCACCGCTCGGGGGCCAGCCGGTCGGCGGCCTGCTCGATGGCCGTGCTCACCCGGTCGGCCAGCAGGCCGACCGCGCCGACCGCCCTGGCCACCGGGTCGTCCCCGGCGCCGCCGAGTGCCCGCTCGCGCAGGTAGGCCGCCTTCACCTCGGCCCACCGGCCGGCCTGCTCGGCCGTCATGGTGCCCCGCAGCTCGGCCAGCTTGAGCAGGTTGGCCTCGGCGCCGGAGGTGAGGGTCCGGGCCTCGCCGAGGTAATGGTCGTCGATCACCGCCTCCAGTTCGGCGTCGTTCATGACCGGGACGACCCTGGCGGCGAGCTTGTTCATGTTCCGGTAGGACCCCTGCAGCAGGAACGGCGGTTCGGTCCTGGACGCGTCGGACTGGGCGGCCGAGGCGATGTAGGCCCGGTTGCCGGCCAGCACGACCCGCTGGAGGCGCAGCAGCCCGCGCAGGACCGAGAGCACCTCGCCGAGCTCCACGGAGGAGTACGGATGGGACAGCCGGTCGGCCCGGACGGACGGGTCGCCCTGCGCCAGCCGTACCAGCAGGCGGATGTCGCCCCGATCCCGGGTGGACAGCGGTGCGAGGACGGGGTTGGAGGTCAGCGCGTTGTCGATGTAGCTCAGCGCGAACAGCTCCTCCCTGCCGGACAGCACCTCACCGAGGTTCCACACGTCGGCGCGGTTGGCGAGCATGTCGGGGACGCGGAAGCGTTGACCGGACTCGGTGTACGGGTTGCCCGCCATGCAGACCGCGAAGCGCTTGCCGCGCAGGTCGTAGGTGCGGGCCTCGCCGTCCCAGACGCCCTCCATCCGCCGCTGGCCGTCGCACAGCGAGACGAACTTCTGCAGCAGCTCGGGGGAGGTGTGCTGGATGTCGTCGAGGTAGAGCAGGACGTTGTTGCCCATCTCCAGGGCGAACGAGATCTTCTCGACCTCCTGGCGGGCCGCCGCGTCGGGCGCCCGCTCCGGGTCGACCGAGGTGACCAGATGCCCCAGGGCGGGACCGTTGACCTTCACGAACATCAGGCCGAGCCGGTTGGCCACGTACTCCATGAGGGTGGTCTTGCCGTAGCCGGGCGGCGAGATGAGCAGCAGCATGCCCATCTGGTCGGTCCGTCTGGCGTCACCGGCCGCGCCGATCTGCCTGGCCAGGTTGTCGCCGATGAGCGGGAGGTAGACCTCGTCAAGGAGTTCGTTACGGACGAAGGCGCTCATCACCTTCGGCCGGTACTCCTCCAGGCGCAGACGCGCCCGTTCCGCGGCGACCAGATCGTTGCGTCGCCTCTGGTAGGCCCGGTAGGCGGGGACGCGGTGCTCACGGAAGTGCCGGGTCCGGCCGAGGAACTCGTCCAGCCGCAGGCCGAGCCTGCGCTCGGTGATCCGCGGATGCGTGCCGAGCAGGCCCTCGACCGTGGTGGTCAGGGCCGCCGAGGAGTCGTGCCGGGGCACCTCGCACAGCCGTACGGCCACCGCCTCCGGCAGCTCGGCCGACCGCTCGAACGCCCCGAGCCACGCCTCGGCCAGCCGGTACCGCCCGGCGAGGTCGTCCCCGAGCGCCCGCAGGTCGTCGTCGAACTCCTGACGCGACGTCCCCAGCGCCCGATCGAACCGCTCCAGCAGCGACCGCGCCCCCGCGCTCGTCACGAACCCGGGCGGTCCGCCGGCCAGCTCCTCGAAGAGGTATTCCCCGGCGAGTTCGAAGACCTCTTCGTCGTCCCGCCCGACCGCGCTCGCCCGGCCCCCGTTCTCGCCCCGGTTCTCGTCCCCGGGCGAGTGGCCGGTACGGGCCGCAGCGCCCGCCGCCCGGCCGCCTCCGGTGGTCGCACCCGCGGCCCGGCCGCCTCCGGCCGCCGTGCCCCACGTCCCGTCGCCGAGGAGGTCCCGCATGAAGGCAGAGACGGCCGAGCCCAGCGCGCCGCGGGTCTCCTCCACCGAGTCCACCCGGCCGAACAGGGTGCGCGCCCGCGCCAGCGAGACCGCCCGGGTGGTCCACGCCGCGCGGGAGGACTCGTCCGCGCCGAAGGTCCAGAAGAGCTGGGCCGCGGCCCTCGCCGCCGGGGGATAGCGCAGCAGGCCCGCGCCCGCGCGCAGGCGCAGCAGGGCGTCGAGGATCGCGGCGGCGTCGTGGTCGTGGACGCCCCGCTCGTAGCCCTCGTCGTAACGGGTCTCGGCCACCCGGCGGACGATCTCCAGCAGTCCGTCCTCGGCCACCGCCGCCCCGTGCAGCGCGTCGAGGGAGAGGGCCGCCCCGTCCACGCTCAGCGTGCCTGCCTCGGCGGCGGCCAGGACGGAGGCGGCCAGGTGCTCGCCCCGGTAGACCTCGGCCGTCTCCGAGACCAGCGACTGGTCCCAGAACGGCAGGGTCCCGGCGAAGGTCTCGTCGCGCACCGGCGAGCGGTAGTCGGTCCCGGTGACGGCGAAGGCCATCCCGCCCTTGTACGGCACCAGCGTGAGGTCGGCCGCCTGGGTGTTGACCGCGAACCGGTGCCGTCCCAGGCGGATCGTCTCGCCGCCGTCGGCATACAGGTCGAGCCGGTCGCGCAGGGCGCGGCCCGCCTCCTGCCGGGCGGATTTGACCCGGCCTTCGAGCTCCTCGGCCCGGACCTGGTCGCCCAGCGCGCGCAGCTCCCCGGCCACGCCGCGCAGCTTGACGACCATCGGATCGGAGCCGAAGTAGGTGTTGACCTCGTCGAGCGATCCGAGCCCGGCCGCCCGGCGGCGCACGCCGGTCAGGATCCTGGCGGCGGATTCGGCCAGCCGGTCGGCTCTGCGGGCGCGCTCGTCCAGCAGCGCCTGCCGCCGCGAGGAGAACGCCTCGTAGACATCCTCCCGCTTGGCCGCCAGCTGGGCCAGGAAGTCGTCGAACTCGGCGAAGCGCGACTCCAGGCCCTCCAGCTGGAGCATCAGTCGGCCGAGCTGTCCGTCGCAGCGCTCGGGGGTGTCGGCCGTCGCCAGCGCCCCGGTGATCGCCTGCCCCAGCAACGCGAACTCGGCCGCGAACGCCGCCCGTCCCTCGCCGGCCAGCAGCTCCGCGCGCCGCGCGTCCAGCGTGGCGCGGGCGCGGTTGAGCCCGCCGAGCACCTCGCCGACCCGCTCCAGGATCGCGGTCCGCGCGGTCGCGTCGGCGATGTCGAGCGTGCCGACCACCTCGACCACGACCTCCAGGCCCTGCGCCTGCCCGGCCAGCCGCTCGCCGATCGGCTCGGCCTCGGCCACGGTCGCGATGGCCCCGGCGTCGGAGACCAGCCGCTCGACCTCCGCGTGGTAGCCCGCGAACGCGTCTTCTCCCCGCAGGAAGTCGGCCGCCCGCCGCGCGGCGGCGTCGAGTTCGGCGTCGAGCTCCGCGCCCAGCCCGTCGACCCGGCCGGTGTCCACGTGACGCAGCTCGCGCAGGGTCACCAGATGCCCCCGGGCCCGCCGCAGCCCGGCGAGGTGGGTGATCCATTCCTGGGCGGAACGGGGCGCCTGCGCGTGCGCCCGCCGTACCAGGGAGGTGATCTGTCCGGCGGCGGCCTCCAGCGCGGCCGCGGCCTGCTCGGTGAGCGACCGGACCTTCTCGAACTCCTCCAGCACCTGCTCGGCGGTCGCCCGTACCTCGGCGAGCGGTCCGCGCAGCCCGTGCTCGCCCAGCCAGTGATAGTGGTCGAAGGTCCGGGCGCAGGCCGCGATCAGCGCTTCGAAGACCGGGGCCGACGGCGCCATCTCCTCGACCATCCGAGCCGTCGACAGGCAGTCGGAGATCCCGCGCACCAGTTCCGCGTTGCCGATCCGCTCCAGCGGTCCGGTACCCGCCGGCTGGGCGGCGGCGTGGACGTCCGACACGTACGGCGTCTGCCAGACCTGCATCGGGTGGACCCGGGAGGGCTCGTCGGAGGCCGCCTTGAACAGGATCAGCGTGCCGTCGTCGAACAGCGAGTAGCCGTGGCAGGACAGGGGTGTGGAGACCTGCTTGCGGATCACGTTGTACGGCAGCAGCAGCGACCGGCCCTCGGCGCCGCCGTGGAAGACGTAGAGCACGTCCTCGCCGTTGGCCGAGCGGATGACCCGCTCGAACTCCAGGCCGGAGACGTCGGTGTCGAAGGTCTTGCCGACCCCGGTGGACAGGTGGTAGCCGCCGGGGAAGACGATCCCCTGGTCCTCGGGGAGGCGCCGGCAGGCCTGGCCGATGCCGTCGAGGCGGACCACGCCCTTGGTCCTGGTGTTGAAGACCAGGTGCCGCCACTCGGTCTCGTTGTAGGGCCGGATGCGCAGCAGGATCAGCGGGCCGATCCTGGCATGGTGCACGTCGGCGTCGGCGAGGCTCTGCAGCGGCTCGGCGACCGGCTCGCGGTAGACGCCCTCACCGGTCTCGGTGTTGTCCTCGATCTTGATGGTGAGGTCGCCGCCGACGGTCTCGACGAACACCTCGCCCTGGATCGAGATGTGCGGGTGGCGGCCGAGCACGTGGTCGTCGCGGGTGGCCGGCATCCACTCGAAGTCGTGCGAGGGCGGGAACACGTTGTCGCGCTCGCCCCGGTCGTCGATGTAGGTGAGCGCACCGTCCGTCTCGACCCGCCAGCGCAGCACGCGGGTGTCCTGCGGGCCCGTCTGGAAAACGGCCAGCATCTTGTCCTCGACCCGGCGCAGCCGGAGCAGCCGGGTTCCCCGGTAGTAGCGGTAGAGCTCGGCGAAGTCCCGCTCGAACTGCGGATGGCGGGGCAGCGGTGCGGGGTCGAACCGGAACGCGCCGGTGTCCGGGCCGCCTCCGGATCCCGTCGTGTCCCGCACGAACGTGTGCATGGAGAAGACGTCGCCGACGGCCGTCTCGGGCTTCAGCCCCATGAACACGTTGTAGCCGAACAGGATGAGCCCCTGCCGGTGGTCGTGCCCGCCCGCCGGCCCGTCTCCCGACCCCTCGCGCGGGCCCGTGGCCCCGCCGAGCGCCACGATGTCGCGGGGGACGCAGTTGTTCTCGGTGCGGATCCGCTCGGTGCCGACGAGCCGGAGCTCGGTCCCGCCGAAGACCTCGATGCGCCGGGTGTTGAGCGCGTCGGCCCGCCGGGCCAGCTCGGCCGCCTGCTCGGCGAGCCGGGCGCGGAGCACCTCGTAGGTGCCCGCGTCCAGCCCGGCGTGGCCGTCCGGAGCGTCGACGGCCCCTGCCGCATCCCCAGCCACGGCCTCTGTCACGGCCTCTGTCACGGGGGCCGTCACCGCGTGCCGGAGTCGAGGGCGGCGACCTGGGCGTCAGAGGGGACCGGGGGAGCGGCGGTCTCCTGCGCGGCGCCCAGCAGGTCACGCAGCCTGTCCGCGTCGGCCCCGCCCGAATTGATCAGCTTCACCAGCAGGGCGGAGAGGGAGAGGTCACGCACGTCGGCGGTGCCGAGTGAGCCCAGCATCCTGGTCAGGTCGGTGGGCAGGCTCTGCGAGCCGTTCAGGTACGGCCCGGCCAGCGCCTGGGTGACGTCGGAGTGCCGCACGAAGCCGTCCACGGTCTTGCCCATGGTGATCGAGCTCATCAGCCGGTCGAAGAACACGCTGTCGCCGCCGACGATGTCGATGTTGGCCTTGGCCAGCCCCGCCGACAGCACGGCCGCCTGCGCCTCGGCGACCTTGAGCTGGACATCCACCCCGGCGAGACGGATCTCCTTGTCCGCCTCCAGCCGCAGCCGGTACTCCTCGTGGGCGCGGGTCGCGTCGTCCAGCGCGGCCATCGCCGCCGCCTTCTGGGTCAGGCCCTCCGCCTCGGCCTTGAGCTTCTCGCCGACGGCCGAGGCGGCCGCGAGGGCCATGGCCTGCTCGCCCTCGGCCTCGGCCTTGAGCCGCTCCCGCACGCCCACCGCCGCGGCGAGCGCCCTGGCCTGCTCGCCCTCGGCCAGCGCCAGCGCCTTCTCCCGCTCGACCGCGGCCTCGGCCCGGCCGACCTGCTCGATCGCCGCGGCGTCCCGCTCGCGCACCTGAACCTCGGCCAGGCCGGCCGCGGCCGCCTCGGCCTGCACGCCCTCGGCCAGGCGGATCTTGGCGCGGGCGTCGAGCTCGGCGGCCTGCTGCCGCGACTCGGCCAGCACCAGCGCCTCGCGCGCCCTGTGCCGGGACGCCGCCTCGGCCGCCTCGGCCGCCTTGATGTCCTTGACCAGGCTCTCCTGAGCCTCGGCCTCGGCCTGGATGATCACGGCCTGGCGGGTCCGCTCGGCCTCCTCGACCACGCGCAGGCGCTTGATGTTCTCCTCCTGCTCGGCGACCGTCTTCTCCACCGCGATCCGCTCCCGGATCACCTCGGCGATGGAGCGCTTCTCACCTTCGAGCTCCTTGTCCTTGGCGATGCGCGACAGCTCGGTCTCCCGCTCGCGGGAGATCACCTCCAGCATGCGGTCCTTCTCGATCCGCTCGGACTCGATGGCGATCACCCGCTCGCGGTTCTTCGCCGCCACGGCGATCTCGCGGGCCTGGTTCTCGTGCTGGATGCCGAGCTGCTCGTCGGTGCGCAGACCGGCGGCCAGCGCCTTGAGCCGCTCCTCGGCCTGCACCTTGGCGACCTCCGCCTCCTCGCGGGCGCGCATGGTCTCGACCTCGCGCCGCTGCTTGGCCTCCGCGTCGGCCTGGCGGCGCTCCAGTTCGAGGATGGCCTCGCGCGCGTCCACGTTCTGGCGGGTGATCTCCTTCTCCTCGTGCCGCTGGAACTCGTTGGTCCGCACGTGCTCGATCGCGGTCAGCTCGGTGATCTTCCTGATGCCTTGCGCGTCGAGGATGTTGTTCTTGTCGAGGGAGAGCAGCGAGGTCTGCTCCAGGTAGTCGATGGCCGCGTCCTCAAGGCTGTAGCCGTTCAGGTCGGTGCCGATGACCTGGATGATCTGGTCGCGGAAGTGGTCGCGCTGGGTGTAGAGGTCGACGAAGTCGAGCTGCTTGCCGACGGTCTTGAGCGCCTCGGAGAACTTGGCGTTGAACAGCTCCTGCAGCGTCTCCTGGTCGCTGGCCCGGGCGGTGCCGATGGCCTGGGCGACCTTGACGACGTCCTCGGCGGTCTTGTTGACCCGGACGAAGAAGGTGATCCGGATGTCGGCCCGGATGTTGTCCCGGCAGATCAGGCCCTCGCGGCCGGTCCGTTCGATCTCGATGGTCTTCACCGAGATGTCCATGATCTCGGACCTGTGGAACACGGGCAGCACGATCGCCCCGGTGAAGGTGACGTCCACCGAGTTGATTTTGGAGACGATCAGCGCCTTGCCCTGCTCGACCTTGTTGAACAGGCGGCCGGCGGCGAACAGCAGACCGATGACGATGAGGAGGATGACGGCGAGGAGGATGCCGAATCCGGTGGATATGACGTCCATGTGGTCCTTCGGCTAAATAGGACGGTCAGGGTCGAGTTCCGCGTCGTACGGCATCACCCAGAAGAACTCGCCCGCGGAGTCGTAGGCGAATATCAGGGCGGTGTCGCCGGCGTCGAAAGCGTCGTCGCCGGTCTGCCTGACTTGAACGAGAGCGGAAGAACCGTCCGGGGCGGTGGCCTCGGCCTGGCCGAAGGCCGCGTCCACCCGGCCTGTGCGGATGACGCATGTCCGGCCCACGAAATCGGCGCGGGAGGGTCCGCGCCCCCTCCGGGCGGCGCGGCGCAGCGGCCGCACGGCCAGGCGGGCGCCGGCCCAGGCGCAGACGAGCGCCGCGACCAGCACGCCGGTCAGCGCGGGGACGCCGCTGAACAGCACGCCGCCGGCCAGGCTCACGGACCACCCGATGACGGCCAGCAGTGACACGGTCACCACGGCCGGCACCCCGCCCAGCCCGAGACCTCCCAGGAGCCCGCCGGATCCGGCGGGCTCCGTCCCGCCGTCACCGTCGGACCCGGCGCCGCCGAACACGACGAGCAGCCAGTAACCGATGATCACCACGAGCGGGAATGTGAACAGAACAGTCGGAAAAGCTAATGCGGCATCGACAAAATGGCCCATTGACGTGCGATATCCCCCTGCGGGTGTGCCCAATGGCGCTCCCCCGAGCGCATGTGCCTGACTACTTACACATAAAGATTGGGTAAAGGGGATAGTTCCCGGCTCATGAAGAATGCTGGAAAAAATTTCAGCGGGCCGGGGGCTCCGGGCCCGCGGCGGCGCTCCGGGCCCGCGGCGGCAGGAGAGAGGGGGAGGAGGTCAGGCGGGCCGAGTGATCATGTAAGCCAGGCCGACGAGGATCACGACGGGGATGAGCCACACGATCGCCTCGATGGCGAATTCCTTGTACATGACATGCCTCCAGAGCGGTGACCGGCGAGGAGCGCGAGGAATCCGACGATAGCGGCTGCCCCGCCCGACGGCCAGGATCCGGCGCCACGGCCCGCCGGGCGCGAGACGGCCGCCGGGGAAGGACAGCCATCCGGGAAGGACAGCCACCCGGGAAGGACAGCCATCCAGGAAGGACGGCCGCCCGGCAGGGGGGCGTCTGGGAGGGGCGGTCGCCTACGGGAAGGACGGCCGCTCGGGAAGGACAGCCATCCGGGAAGGACGGCCGTCTGGGGAGGGCGGTCGCCTGGGAGCGCCTAGGAGGGGGAGGCCGCGCCGACCACCACGGGGGTGTCCGGGCCGGGCCCCTCGACCACGTCCGCGACCACGCAGGTGATGTTGTCGGGGCCGCCGGCCTCGCAGGCGAGCTCGATGAGCTGCCGGGTCACCGCGTCGAGGTCGTCGATCTCGGCGAGCACGTGCCGGAGCCGGTCGGCGTCGACCACCCCGGACAGGCCGTCGGAGCAGAGCAGGTAACGGTCGCCGACCTCGGCGTCGCGCAGGGAGAGGTCGGGGTCGACGTTCTCGCCGCCGTCCAGGACCTGGAGCAGGATCGACCGGTGCGGGTGCCGGGCGGCCTCCTCGGCGGTGATCCGCCCGTCGTCCATCAACGTCTGGACCAGGGTGTGGTCGTAGGTGATCTGGTAGAGATCGCCGTTGCGGAGCAGGTAGGCGCGGGAATCGCCGATATGGGCCAGGGCGACCCTCGGCCCGTCCCAGAGCATCAGGGTCAGCGTGGTGCCCATGCCGGTGAGGCTCGGGTCCTGCTCGACCAGTTCGCGCAGGCGCTGGTTGGCCCTGCGGACCCCGGCCTCGGCCGCGGCGACCAGGTCCTCGGGGGTCTCATGGTCCAGGCCGGCCACCGTGGCGATCGCCGCCGAGCTGGCGACCTCCCCACCCACGTGGCCGCCCATCCCGTCGGCGACGGCGAGCAGTCGGGCGCCGGCGTAGGCCGCGTCCTCGTTGCCCTGGCGGACCCGGCCGACATCGGAGCCAGCCGCATAGCGAAGTGTGATCATCTGCACACCACTGGGACGTCGAGTTGCACGAGTGAGTCGCTTTCGAGCAGTTGGGACGGGCATGGGGCGAACCGAGTTGTTCCACAATCCACTGAACACCATGGTGACGCAAGCGGCCTGGGGAAGTGTTGCCACATCTGTTGACAGCTGCGGCGGCGCGTAAGCTGTTGCGACGGCCCGCGCGACGCGGGGCTCCCCACCCTACGCACGGCTAGGAGACCAGGAAATGACCGCGATCATCCAGGAGGCGGCACGGCGCCGCACGTTCGCGGTGATCAGCCACCCCGACGCCGGTAAGTCGACCATGACCGAGGCGCTGGCGCTGCACGCCTCGGCGATCACCGAGGCCGGCGCCGTGCACGGCAAGTCCGGCCGCCGCGGTGTGACCTCCGACTGGATGGACATGGAGAAGGCCCGAGGCATCTCCATCACCTCCGCCGCTCTCCGGTTCGAATACCGGGGCCACATGTTCAACCTGGTCGACACCCCCGGCCACGCCGACTTCTCCGAGGACACCTACCGTGTGCTGGCCGCCGTCGACTGCGCGGTCATGCTACTCGACGCGGCCAAGGGCATGGAGCCGCAGACCCTGAAGCTGTTCGAGGTCTGCCGGCACCGCCGGATCCCGGTCATCACGTTCGTCAACAAGTGGGACCGGCCCGGCCGCGAGGCGCTGGAGCTGCTGGACGAGATCCAGGAGAAGACCGGTCTGCGGCCCACCCCGCTCACCTGGCCGATCGGCACCGGCGGTTTCTTCCACGGCGTGGTGGACCGCGTCGTCGACCAGGCGGTCCGCTACACCCGCACCCCCGGCGGTGCCACCAAGGCCATCGAGACGGAGCTCACCCCCGACCAGGCCCTCGCCGAGCTGGGCGAAGACTGGGAGCGCGCCAAGGACGAGGTCGACCTGCTGTCGGCGATCGGGTCCGACCACGACCAGAAGGCGTTCGAGGCGCACGAGTCCACCCCCGTGCTCTTCGGCGCCGCCCTGAACAACTTCGGCGTCGGCCGCCTGCTGGACGCCATGGTCGACGTCGCGCCCGCGCCCGCGCCCCGCCCCGACGTGAAGGACGACCCCCGCCCGCTGGACAAGCCGTTCTCCGGCCTGGTCTTCAAGGTGCAGGCCAACATGGACCCCTCGCACCGCGACCGGATCGCCTTCGTCCGGGTCTGCTCGGGCCGGTTCGAGCGGGGCATGGTGCTGACCCACGCGGCGACCGGGCGTCCCTTCGCCACCAAATACGCCCAGTCGGTCTTCGGCCAGGAGCGTGCCACGATCGAGGAGGCCTTCCCCGGAGACGTGGTCGGCCTGGTGAACGCCACGGCCCTGCGCCCCGGCGACACCCTCTACGACGGCTCGGCGGTCGAGTTCCCGAGGATCCCGAGCTTCGCGCCCGAGCACTTCTGGACGGCCCGCTGCCGCGACTCCAGCCGGGCCAAGCAGTTCCGCAAGGGCATCGAGCAGATGGAGGCCGAGGGCGTCGTCCAGGTCCTCCGCTCCGACATCCGGGGTGACCAGTCGCCGGTGCTCGCGGCGGTCGGCCCGATGCAGTTCGACGTGGTCAAGCACCGGCTCGCCGGCGAGTTCAACACCGAGATCGCGATGGACCGGCTCGACTTCAGCCTGGCCCGGATCACCGACGCCGAGTCCGCGCCGGTCCTGGCCCGCCAGCGCGGCGTGGAGGTCTTCACCCGGGCGATCGACGGGGAGCTGCTGGCGCTGTTCACCGACGAGTGGCGGATGCGCGGCGTGCTGCGCGATCACCCCGGCCTGGTGCTCAAGGCGCTGCTCGCCGACACCCGCGGCTGACCGTCCGGTACGGCCCGCGCCGGGTTCTCCGGTATGGCCCGCGCCGGGCTCGCCGGTGCGGGCCGTGTCCGAGGAGAGCCATACATGGTGAGATATGTCCCCATGAGCACGATTAAGTGGGGAATTCTGGCAACCGGCGGGATCGCCGCCACGTTCACCGAGGACCTGAAGCTCCTGCCGGACGCCGAGGTGGTCGCGGTCGGTTCCAGGTCCGCCGGGCCCGCCCGGGCGTTCGCCGACCGGCACGGCATCCCCCGTGCTCACGGGAGCTGGGCCGAGCTGGCCGCCGATCCCGAGGTGGACATCGTCTACGTCGCGAACACGCAGAACGCCCACTACGACGCCGTGCTGACCTGCCTGAGCGCGGGCAAGGCCGTACTGTGCGAGAAGCCCTTCACCCTCAACCGGGCCCAGGCCGCCAAGCTGACGGACTTCGCGCGGGAGCGGAGGCTGTTCCTCATGGAGGCCATGTGGATGCGCTGCATCCCGGCCATCCGCAAGATCGTGGAGCTGGTCGAGGGGGGAGCGGTCGGCCCGGTCGGCACCGTCCACGCCGACTTCGGGACCTCCTTCGACGTCGGGCCGGACCACCGGCTCCGCGACCCCGAGCTGGGCGGCGGCGCCCTGCTCGACCTGGGCGTCTATCCGATCTCCTTCGCCTACCTCATGCTCGGCGCCCCCGCCGCGGTGCGGTCCTGGGCCCGGCTGACCCCCGAGGGCGTGGACGAGAACACCGGTGTGCTGCTGGGCTACGACAGCGGCGCGGTGGCGCTGCTGTCGTGCGGCATCACCACCGACGGCCCGGTCACCGCGTCGGTCTCCGGCCCGCTGGGCCGGATCGAGCTGCCGCACCTGTTCTTCCGCCCCGACACCTTCACCCTGTACCGCATGGACGCCGAACCGGAGACCTTCCACGTCCCCTACGAGGGGACGGGCATGCTGCACGAGGCCGCCGAGGCCATGCGCTGCCTGCGCGAGGGCCTGCTGGAGAGCCCGCTCGTGCCCTGGCAGGCCACTCTCGACGTGATGGGCATCATGGACGAGGTCCGCGGGCAGGTGGGAGTCCGCTTCCCCGGCGAGTGACCTGACGGCCCCCGTGGCGGCCCGGTCCCGGGCCGCCACGGGGGCGCGGGCTCAGACGCGGCTCCAGTCGTGGCGGTCGAGGAAGGTCCGTCCGCCGGTGGCGTACTCGGCGAAGGCGTCCTGGACCGTCTCCAGATCGGGGACGTGCGTACGGAACATCAGGTCCTGGACGCTGTCCTTGTACTCCAGCTCGTAGCCCGTGATCTCCGGGGACGTCTGGACGAAGTGCTCGCCGAAGACGACCAGCGCCGTGAACGGGTTCTGCGGCGACATGGTGGCCAGCGCGTCGGTGACGAGCCGCAGGTCGGGATCGACCACGATCATCCCGTCGCCGGTGTGCATCTGCATGCCGGAGTAGACGCCCAGCGGCGCCAGGTTGTGCACCAGCCCCCGCTGCGGGTCGTAGCAGACCAGCCCGCACTCACGGGCCAGGGCGAAGACCTCGCCCGAGACCTCGTCGGCCCGGTCCGGGTCCACGGTGACCACGGCGTGGGCGGGGGAGACCTGCTCGGCCTCGGCCAGCCGCCCGGCGAACGCCGCCACCCCGGGGTGCGGCTCGGCGGCGCCGGGCTCTCCGCGGCGCAGCGCCTGGAAGACGCTCTCCGCGCGTTGTCTGCTGATCGGCTCGGGCTCGTGCCAGACGGCCAGTTCTACACTCACGGTCCCATCGTCCTACAGGTGATTTTCTCGGCTAAACGGACGCTTTCCCAACATCGCCGCCCCCGGCCGGACGCACGGTCTTATTATTCACCGACCGTATTTCAGTGATTACCCGAAGTGGCCGACCCGGAGGGGGTGCCGTGTCACGGTCCATCAGGGGCAACCCTGCCCTGGCCCGACCGTATCGGGACCTTGTCTGGCTCGCCTACCTGGTGCTGCCCCCGCACGGCGACGGCGAGCGCCGGATGGTCCTCGCGCACCGGATGGTCACCCGCGTCATGCTGCGCGGCACCGGCGCCCGCGACGTCACCGGCGCCCGCGACGGTGACGGCGACGGCATCGACACCGGCACCGGCACCGGCGTCCGCGACGGCGCCGGCATCGAGGCGCTGCGACGGGAGGTCCTGCGCCGGGCGCTGCGCCACCGCTCCTGGCGGCTGCCGGGCCGGGGCACGAGGATCGAGGTCATCCCCGCGGTGGTCGGCGGCGACCGGGCCTTCAGCGCCGCCGTCGACCGGCTCTCCCCGTCGGCCCGCGCCGCCTACGCGCTCTCCCGGATGGAGGGGCTCGGCCCCGACGAGGTCCGCGAGACGCTGGCCGGGGGCGGCGTCGAGGACCCCGATGCGGCCGTCGCCGCGGTCGCCGCGGTCGAGAAGGGGTTCGGCCCGCTGCGCGCCCCGTCCTCCGACCCGACCCTCGCACGCGTCTACGGACGGCTCACGCCCGCGCGTGGGCGCGCCCTGAGCGCCGGCGCCGGGGGGCTGGCCCTGCTCGCCGGCGGGACGTCCCTGCTGGCCGGCCTGTACGGCGGGCGCGGCCCGGCCGGGGGAGCCGAGGCCGCCGCCCGGCCGCCGGCGCTCAGCCAGGTCCCCGCCGGAGCCTGGCGCAGGACCACCGAGCTGGACCTGGGGGCGTGGGAGGCCCGCGGTGGCCTGCGCGGGGACGGACGCCTGCTTGAGCGGGCGCTCAGGGCCTGGGGCACGCCGGGCGAGGTGCGGGCCGAGGTCTTCCACGGGGCTCCCGCGGGGCCGCCGGCCGCCGGACCCCAGCTCCTGTACGCCGGGGAGGTCGACGGCGCGCGCGTGGTGGTGCTGCGGGAGCCCGGCCGGATCGCCCGCTACAGCGAGTCCGGTGCCGGCCGCTCCCTGCAGGTCTTCCCCGAGCCCCGGTCCGGGGCGGGCGGCTCCGGGCCCCTGAGGCTCCGGACGTCCGGCCGGGGCGCCCG
The DNA here is from genome assembly GCF_030811595.1 of Streptosporangium brasiliense. Classification (NCBI taxonomy): domain Bacteria; kingdom Bacillati; phylum Actinomycetota; class Actinomycetes; order Streptosporangiales; family Streptosporangiaceae; genus Streptosporangium; species Streptosporangium brasiliense. Next base: position 35,898 of record NZ_JAUSRB010000002.1, on the reverse strand, counting down.
CTACCTGCTGCCCCCCTGGGTGCAGGAGGTCTCCGCGGCGGCGCTGGGCCGCCCGGCCCCGTCGTGGCGGAGGGTCCCGGTCGAGGACGGCGTGACCTCGCCGGTCCCCGTCCTGGCCGGGGGGAGGTGCTGGCGGGGCCCGGTGCTGAGGCTGCGGGCGCCCGGCGTCGCCCCCGGCACGCCCTACACGGTGGTCGACCTCGGCGAGCTGGCCCCGGGCAGCATCCGCTACGAGACCTCGGAGGCGGCCGACGCCGGCCGGTACGGCCCGCGCGAGCTGGACGCGTCCTCGGGCGCCTTCGCCGCGTGGTCCCGCCTGGGGTGCGCGCTGGCGCGGCCCGGCACCGAGGTCCGCTCGGCCACCGCCTGGGAGTTCTGGAGCGGTGAGCTGCCGGAGGGGGCCAGGGGCCGGTGGATGTGCGCGCGCTTCACCCACGCCGACGGGACCAGCGCGTCCCGGACCGTCCTGTACGTCACCGCCGGCGGGCGGACCGGCGCCATCCCCACCGGGGACCGGCAGAACACCTGGGACTGCAGCCGCCTCAGCCGCGACCTGGTCGCGGGCACGTGGTGGCGGGCCCCCTCGGGCCGCTGGCACTACCTGGCCGTGGGCAGCCGCCGCGTCGCCCGGATCCATGTGGCGGGCCCGGGCGCCGGAGACCGCACGGGCCGGGGCCCGCTCGTCGTCGTGCGGGGTCCCGGAGGAGGGCCGGCGCCCGGCTCCGGCGTGGTGCTGGAGGGGGCCGACCGGGCGGGCCGGCAGGTCCCGGTCTTCCGCCGTCCCTGAGCCCCCGCCGGCAGCCGGGGACCCCACGTCCCCACCGTCAGGCGGGCGGGCCGCCCGCGGAGCGGACCGGGGCAGTTCCGTGGTGCGTGATCAGGCGGGCGGTCTGTCCGCGGAGCGGACCCGGGACAGCTCCACGGTGCAGAAGGCGCAGCGGCTCGCCTCGACGGGGATGTCGCTGAGGCACTCCGGGCATTTCTTCTCGGTCGCCTCCTTGTCCCGGTCGAAGAAGGCGATGACCCGGGTCATCGGCATCACGACCAGCCAGTAGACGACGGAGGCGATGATGAGGAAGCTCAACAGGTGGTTGACGAAGTCGCCGTACATGAACTTGGCGCCGTTGACCGTGAACACATATGTCGAGAAGTCCGGTCCACCGCCCCCGGTGATGGCCGCGATCAAAGGTGTGATCAGATCCTTGACCAGCGCCTGCACCAGGCCGCTGAAGGTCGCGCCGATCACCACCGCCACGGCGAGTTCGACGAGATTGCCTCTCATCAGGAATTTCTTGAATCCGCCCATTCTTGGCGTCCTCCGCTCGTGAGAACGCTCGGACTACCCCCGCGGCGGAGGTCAAACGTCGAAAGCCCCGTTCTTCACGGCCTTGACGAAGGTGCTCCACTCTTCCTGGGTGAACGACAGGACGGGTCCGGTGCCGCCGTCCTTGCTGTCCCGCACGCCGACCCAGCCGCCCTGCGAAGCGATTTCGACGCAGGTGCCGTTGTTGCACTTGGATCGCCAGACTGCTCCATGGAACCGCGAGCCGCTGTCCATGCGTCTCCTCCCGGAAAGATTGACAACTCTTCCCATGGAAGAGCGTCGCGCCGCGAGAATTATAATCTATTTTCACGCCACGGACCTGTGATCGTCCGCTGTGATTGCCGGGGGGCGAGTGCCTGGTGCGCCGCCGCGGACGGCCCCCGCGGCCGGCCGGTGAACAAGGAGACGGCGCCGGCGGGATCCTCCGCGGCGCCGTCTCAAGGTCTCAGGCCTCTGTGTGGGAAGCCGGTTCTACAGGTCGAACTTTCCGTCCTTGATGCTGTATATGAAAGTCTGGAATTCCGCCGTGGTGAACTCCAGGACCGGTCCATTCTTGTTCTTGCTGTCGCGCATGCCCACGCCCCCGTCGGGAAGCCGGGCGATTTCCACGCAGGAGCCGTTGTTGCACCGGCTTGAGACCTGCCACCGGAGGGTGGCGGGCTCAGTGGTTTTGGAAGACGTCATCGTCTCTCCATGAGAATTCGTTGGGATTGTCGGTCGGATGACGGAATGCGCCGGTCAGGCAGCGAACCTATCGTATGCCCTCGCGATGTGGACGGCTGACTCCTGTGGGCTCAGGGCCACTGCGCGAAGATGGTTGAGCGTTTCTCTGAAACGTTCGAGCTCTCTGGCTTTCTCCAGGTAGAAGCTACCCATGAGGGTGTCGAGATACACGGTGTCGCCGATTGTGGGATCGGAAAACTCCAATAAAATGAAAGCACTGTCGAATCCCATGTGCGCGCCGACGGTGAAGGGGATCACCTGGATGGTCACGTGGGACAGCTCGGAGGCCTTTCCGAGGTGTTCAAGCTGCTTCCTCATGACCTCGACCCCGCCCACATGGCGGTGCAGCACGGATTCGTCGAGAAGCACCCAGTATTTCGGCGGATGGGGCCCGTGCAGGCGTTCTTGGCGCCTGAGCCGGTAGGCGACCCGCTCTTCCAGAACGTCCTGCGCCATTCCCGGCAGATATCCCTTGATGACCGCGCGGGCGTAGTCCTCGGTCTGGAGAAGGCCGGGGACGGTCGTCGTCTCATACTCCGAGATCGCCGTGGCGTCGATCTCCAGGCCGAGGAAGGGGCGGAAGTCGACGTCCTCCGTCTCCTGCCACCACACCTGCTGCTTGGCCTCCCGGGCCAGGGACATCAGGGCGTCGATCTGCGCCTGGTCGGTCATCCCGTAGAACAGGCACAGGTCACGCACGTCCCGGGGCAGCGCGCCGCGCTGGGCGGTCTCGATCCGGCTGATCTTCGCCGGTGAGCATTCGAGCTGTTCGGCGGCCTCTTTGATGCTCCTGCCGGCCTGTTCGCGGAGCTCGCGCAGGCGGCTGGCGAGCTGTCGGCGGCGCAGGGTGGGGTTGGTGCCGGCCATCGGCGCTCACCTCTTCTTCCCCGACGGTGCAGGGCGGCTGCCGCCTCGCTCATGGAAGCCTTCCCAGGCCGTGGCGATGGTAACAGTCAAACGGCAGTATCGTCTGGCAATCCCAGAAGGTAACCACCAGAGGTACATTCCTGTGGTAATTGCCAATGGCAGTCTTCTATGGCACAGACCAGGGTAAAACAGGAGCGAGGCCCCACTGGGGTGAACCTTCAAGGAGGTGACGGTCCTTGAAGCACGACATCGGATTCCGCGGCGGTCCCCGGATCGGTGCGGGCAGCTTACTGATCATCTGCCTGCGGGCGCTGGACGTCTCGATCTTCGCGGAGGTGGACGCGTTCGCCTGGGTGCAGGAATGGCAGATCGACCGCGGCAGGCTGTTCCGGCACACCTACCGCGACCCCCGGTTCGGCGCCCTGCTGAGGTGCGGGCTGTGCCGGGGCGAGGGCACGACCGGCGGGCACGAGCAGTGTTCGCTCTGCGACGGCACCGGGCGGATCGACCGGCTTCAGGTCGGGGGTGCGTGACGGTCGGGGGTGCGTGACGGTCAGGGGTGCGTGACGGTCAGGGGGTACATGACGGTCGGAGGTGCGGGACGGTCAGGGTGCGGGACGGTCGGGCGCGGGACGGCGGGCATCCGGCGGCCGGGCATGCCGGTGCGGTGCGAAAGGTACTATCGGCCGAGTTCGCGAGCGAGGTGGCCGGATGGACTTTCGTGTGCTGGGACCGGTCGGTGTGGTCGCCGACGACGGGATGCCGTTGGACATCGGGCCCTACCAGCAGCGGGCGGTGCTGGCGATGTGCATGCTCGCCGCCCCCCGTCCGGTCGGACCGCACCGGCTGATCGACGCGCTCTGGGAGGACGTGCCGCCGCCCGGCGCGGTCAACACCGTCCAGGCGTACATCTCCAAGCTCCGCCGTGTCTTCGAGCCCGGCAGGCGGCGGGACGTGCCCCCTGCCGTCCTGGTCAGCAGGCCCGGCGGCTACGCCCTCGACATCCCCGAGACCGCGCTCGACCTGGCCAGGGCCCGTGAGCGGGCGGCCGAGGGCAGGCGCATGAGCGCCGGCGGCGAGCACGAGGCCGCCGGCCGGCAGTTCCGGCTGGCGCTGGAGGAATGGCGCGGGGAGCCGCTCGCCGACTTCGCGGGCGCCGCCTGGGCCGCCGAGGAGATCGCCCACCTGGCCGAGTTCCGGCTGGCGCTGGAGGAGGACCTGGCCGAGGCCGACCTCGCACTCGGCCTGGGGGCCACGTTGACCGGCGCGCTGTCCCAGCTGGTCGCCGCCCACCCGTTCAGGGAGCGGCTCCGCGTGCTCGGCGCCCACGCCCTCTACCAGGCCGGGCGGCAGGCCGACGCGCTGGCCGTGCTCGCCGAGGGGCGCAGGCTCCTGGTGGAGGACCTGGGGCTGGACCCCGACCCCCGGTCACGGGAGATGGAGCGGCGCATCCTCGACCAGGACCCCGCCCTCACACCCCGGGTCCGGACGGCGGCGCGCCGGCGCGCCCGGCTGGTCGGCCGGGACGCCGAGGCTGAGGCACTGGACCTGGCGGTCGCGGGCGAGGGACACCAGGTGGTGCTGCTGGCCGGGGAACCGGGGATCGGCAAGACCAGCCTGGCCGAACACGCCGCCGAGACCGCCCGCTCCCGGGGCCGCCGGGTGGTGTGGGGCCGCTGCTGGGACGGCAGCGGCACACCGCCCTTCTGGCCGTGGACGCAGGCCGTACAGGAGCTGGTCGGCAAGGACGGTGAGCTGACCCAGCTCGCCGCGGCCGGGCAGTTCCAGTTCTACGAGGCGTTCGCCCGGCTGCTGAACGAGCACGGCCGGCTCATGGTCGTCCTCGACGACCTCCAGTGGGCCGACGCGTCGTCGCTGCGGCTGCTGGAGTTCCTCGCCTCCACCCGGCTCTGCCCGGAGCTGGCCGTGGTGGCCACCTACCGCGACACCGACGTGCCCCCCGGTGGGGCGCTGGAGCACGCCCTCGGCGCGCTGGTACGGCTGCCGCACGTGCGGCGGCTCCTGCTGCGGGGGCTCGGCGAGGAGGAGATCCGCGAGTATCTCGGCCGGGCCGGCGCCGATCCGGACCGGGCCGGGGAGATGGACCGGCTGACCGCGGGCAACCCGTTCTTCCTGGGGGAGGTCCTGCAACTGGGGGAGACCCCGCAGGCCCTGTCCGACGTCGTGCGCGGCCGGATGGCCGGCCTGCCGCCGGACACCGAGGAGGTGCTGACCGTCGCGGCCCTGCTCGGCCGGGACGCGGCGACCGATACCCTGCTCCGGGTGGTGGAGCTGCCCGAGGAGCGGGTGCTCGACATCGTCGACGCCGCGGTCCGGGCCCGGCTGCTGATCGAAGGCGACGGTCTGACCTGCCGGTTCGTCCACGACATCGTCCGCGACGTGCTCCGCGAGGGGCTGCCGCCGCTGCGCCGTCGGCGGCTGCACGCGCGGATCGCCGAGGTGGTGGAGGAGCGGAGCGGGACCCGTCTCACCGAGATCGCCCACCACTACCGCGAGGGCCTGCTGACCCCTCGGATGGCGGGCAAGGCCATCGGTTACACCCGGCGCGCGGCGGCCCAGGCGATGGCGCAGTTCGCCCACGAGGACGCGGTGGAGAACCTGGAACAGGCGATCTCGATGATCGACCGGCTCCCCCGGTCCGACGACGCGCTCCGCTGCGACCTGCTGATCGACCTGGCCGAGGCGCAGGCGGCGGCGGGCATGAGCATCGCGGCCCACGCCTCCCTGGAGGCCGCCGCGGAGATCGCCGAGGGGCTCGGCGACGACAACCGGCTGGCCCGGGCGGTGCTGGGCTTCTCCGACCCCATCCACCTGGCCATGTACGAGGAGATCACCGGCATCGACCGGCTCGTCGAGCGCATCGACCGGGTCCTCGCCTCCGGGCTGGCCGAGGGCTCGCCGTGGCGGGCCCGGCTGCTCGCCGCCGCCGCGATGACCGGCTCCGCGGCCCGTCCCGTCGAGCGCAGCGTCGCGATGGCGCGTGAGGCGGTACGGCTGGCCCGCCGTACCGGCGACGATCGGGCGCTGTCCAACGCGCTGATCGTCCTGGAGATGGTGCTCAGGCACGACCACGACCACGACGGCGCGCGGGCGGTCATCGACGAGCTCCTGGAGATCGGTCTGCGCACCGGTGACCTGACCGTCGAGTGGATCGGACGCGAGGCCGAGTACATGGAGCTGAGCGCCCAGGGGCGGGCCGACGAGGCCGTCGAGCTGCTGTCCTGGCTCAGGGAGACCGCCGACCGGCTCCGGCTCCCCTCGATGGTCAGCCTGACCGCCTGGCAGAGCGCGGTCCTCGCCTACCTGGGCGGGCGTTTCGCCGACGCCCTCGCCGCGGCGGAGGAGTCCGGCGCGGCACATCCGGAGGGAGCCCTGGGACGGGGGTCCATGGGCAGGGGCGACGCGGATCTGCGCAGTGGAGTGCTCCGCTTCCTCGCCCTGAGAGCGCGGGGCGCGGCCGGAGAGGCGCTCACGTTGGCCGACAAGACGCTCGCTCAGCGTCCCGGCCAGCGGCCCTGGCAGATCCTGCGCTGCCTGGCCCTGATCGACCTGGGCCGGGCCGACGAGGCGCGCGTGGTCTTCGCTGAGATCTCCCGCGACGGCTTCGCCCTGATCGAGCCCGACCTGGCCTACCGGTTCGTGCCGGACGCGGTCAGCGAGCTCTGCGCGGCGCTCGGCGACGTGGCCGCCGGGTGGGCCCTGTACGGCCGGCTGGCTCCGAACGCGGGCCGCCTGCTGGGCTGGTCGGTGACCGACCTGTGCCTGGCGCGCCTCGCCCTGCTGGACGGCGACCGCGAGCGGGCCGGGGCGCATCTGCGCGCGGCGGAGGACTTCGTCCGCCGCGCCGGGACGGAGGTGTACAGGCCGGCGCTCCGGGACCTGCGGGCCCGGCTCCCCGCCCAGGAGGCGGCCCCCTGGTGAGCCCGGGGTGCGGCCCCGCACCGGACACGCCCGGTGAGCCCGCCCTGGGAGCCGGTCACGCACGTCCTGAACCTTTCATGGGCCGGCCGGAGGATCCTTGACCTTCCCTAAGGAGAACGGGGACGGAGCTCGCCGTGTTGAGGGTGGGAAAGCACGCATGGCTAGGGCAGCATTGGGCATGTCTTCTCACCGCTGAAGGGCGGTGTAATGATCGAGATCTGGCCGGGTGACCCTTATCCCCTGGGGGCCACCTACGACGGCGCGGGGACCAACTTCGCACTCTTCACGGAGGCCGCGGAACGGGTCGAACTGTGCCTGTTCGACGACGACAACCAGGAGACCAGGGTCCCGTTCACCGAGTGCGAAGGATACGTCTGGCACGGTTACCTGCCCGGCATCGGCCCCGGGCAGCGCTACGGCTACCGGGTGCACGGCCCCTACGACCCGGCGCGCGGGCTGCGGTGCAACCCCGCCAAGCTCCTCCTCGACCCCTACGCCAAGGCGGTCGAGGGCGACGTGAAATGGGACGAGGCGGCCTACGGTTACCGCTTCGGGCAGCCGGACAGCCGTAACGACATCGACTCGGCGGAGTTCGTCCCGCGCTCGATCGTCATCAATCCGTTCTTCGGCTGGGGACACGACCGGCCGCCCGCCCGGCCGTACCACGACACGGTGATCTACGAGGCGCACGTCAAGGGCCTGACGATCAACCATCCGAAGATCCCCGAGCGGATCCGCGGCACCTACGCGGCCATCGGGCACCCGGAGATCATCGACCATCTGACCGCGCTCGGGGTGACGGCGATCGAGCTCATGCCGGTGCACCAGTTCGTCACCGACCACGTGCTCGCCGAGCGGGGGCTGACGAACTACTGGGGCTACAACAGCATCGCCTTCTTCGCCCCGCACAACGCCTACTCCAGCACCGGCCAGCGCGGCGGGCAGGTCCTGGAGTTCAAGGCGATGGTCAAGGCGCTGCACGAGGCGGGCATCGAGGTCATCCTCGACGTGGTCTACAACCACACCGCCGAGGGCAACCACCTGGGCCCCACGCTGAGCATGCGGGGCATCGACAACCCCAACTACTACCGGCTGGTCGAGAACGACGAGCGCTACTACATGGACACCACCGGGACCGGCAACAGCCTGTTCATGCGCTCCCCGCACGTGCTCCAGATGATCATGGACTCGCTCCGCTACTGGGTCATCGAGATGCACGTGGACGGCTTCCGGTTCGACCTGGCGGCGACGCTGGCCCGGGAGCTGCACGAGGTCGACCGGCTGAGCGCCTTCTTCGACCTGGTCCAGCAGGACCCGGTGCTGTCACAGGTCAAGCTGATCGCCGAGCCGTGGGACGTCGGCCCCGGGGGCTACCAGGTGGGCAACTTCCCCGCCCGGTGGACCGAGTGGAACGGCATGTACCGCGACACGATCCGCGATCTGTGGCGGGGCGAGCCGGCCTCGCTCCCGGAGTTCGCCTCCCGGCTGACCGGCTCCAGCGACCTCTACCAGGACGACAGCCGCCGCCCGGCCGCCTCGATCAACTTCGTCACCTGCCACGACGGGTTCACCCTCCAGGACCTCGTCTCCTACAACGGCAAGCACAACGAGGCCAACGGCGAGCACAACCGGGACGGCACCGACGACAACCGGTCCTGGAACTGCGGGGCGGAGGGGCCCGCCTCCCTCACGATCGAGTCGCTGCGCGAGCAGCAGAAGCGCAACTTCCTGACCACGCTGTTCCTGTCCCAGGGCGTGCCGATGATCTCCCACGGCGACGAGCTGGGGCGCACGCAGCAGGGCAACAACAACGTCTACTGCCAGGACAACGAGCTGAGCTGGGTCGACTGGTCCGACGTCCGGGAGAACTGGCTGCTGCTGGAGTTCACCCGGCGGCTGTCCAGACTCCGCGCCGACCACCCGGTCTTCCGGCGCCGCCGGTTCTTCTACGGCCGACCGGTGCGGGGCTCGGAGGACAACCTCAGCGACATCGCCTGGTTCACCCCGCAGGGCGAGAAGATGACCGACGCGGACTGGAACGTGGGCTACGCCAAGTCGCTGGCGGTCTTCCTCAACGGCGACGCCATCACCGAGCCGGACCGCCGCGGACGGCAGATCACCGACGACTCGTTCCTGCTGCTGTTCAACGCCCACCACGACGTCATCAAATTCACGATTCCCAAGGACTACGGCGAGATGTGGCTGACGGAGATCGACACGGCGATGCCGATCACAGTGGAGACCCGGATCTGCCGGGCGGGCGAGGACGTGCCGGTGGTCGGCAGGTCGGTGAGGGTGCTGCGGCGTGTCTGAGCGACTGACCGGACCCATCTCGACCTACCGGATCCAGCTGACCCCCGACTTCGGCTTCGCCGAGGTCGCCGCGCTCGCCCCCTACCTGCGGGAGCTGGGGGTCAGCCACGTCTACCTGTCGCCGATCCTGCAGGCGGTGCCGGAGTCGCGGCACGGCTACGACGTGACCGACCACTCCCGGATCCGGGCGGAGTTCGGCGGGATCGAGGGCCTGCGGGCGCTGTCGGCGGCGCTGGCCGAGCACGGGCTGGGGATCGTCGTCGACATCGTGCCCAACCACATGACGGTCCCGGTGCCCGAGTCGGGCAACGCGCCGCTGTGGTCGGTGCTCAAGGACGGCCAGGCCTCGCCGTACGCGCCGTGGTTCGACATCGAGTGGGTCGGCGGCAAGGTGAACATGCCGGTGCTCGGCGACGACACCGAGCCGGTGGCCGACGGCGGCGTGCTGCGCTACCACGACCACGAGTTCCCCCTGCCCGACACCCACTACCGGCTGGTCGACTGGCGGCGAGGGCCCGGCTACCGGCGCTTCTTCGACGTGTCCTCGCTGATCGGGCTCCGGGTGGAGGACCCGGAGGTCTTCGACGCCACCCACCGGCTGATCCTGGAGCTGGTGGCGGAGGGAGTCGTCGACGGCCTACGGGTGGACCACCCCGACGGGCTGGCCGAGCCGCGCGGCTACCTGGCGCGGCTCCGCGCGGCCTCGGGTGTGTGGACCGTGGCGGAGAAGATCCTGGTCGGCTCCGAGCGGCTGCCCGCCGACTGGGACTGCGACGGCACCACCGGCTACGACGTGCTCAACCGGATCACCAGACTGTTCGTGGACCCCGCCGGCGCCGGGCCGCTGCTGGAGCTGTTCGTCAAGCACACCGGCATGCCGCACGACTACGCCACGGTGGTCGGGCAGTCCAAGCGGGAGGTCCTCGACCTGTTCTTCGCCGCCGAGGTCGACCGGCTGCACGCCGTCGTCGGCTCCGACCGCGAGACGCTGGTGGAGCTGCTCGCCGCGATGCCGGTCTACCGGGCCTACGCGGTGCCGGGAGAGCCGGTGCCCGCGGAGTCGGCCGCGATCGTCGAGGCGGCCGGGCGGGCCGCCGCGGCCCGGCTGCCCGAGGGCGCCCCGGTCGCGGAGGTCGTCGACAGGGTGCTGCGCGGCCCGGCCGAGGCGGTCACCCGCTTCCAGCAGACCTGCGGGCCGGTGATGGCCAAGGGGGTGGAGGACACCGCGCTCTACCGGTGGTATCCGCTGGCGTGCCTGAACGAGGTGGGCGGGGAGCCCGACCACTTCGACGGGGCCGTGGAGGGCTTCCACGCCTTCGCCCGGGAGATGTCGCCGACCTCGATGACGACGCTGTCCACGCACGACACCAAACGCTCCGAGGACGTGCGCGCCCGGCTGGCGGTGCTGTCGGAGCTGCCGGAGGAGTGGGCGGCGGCCGTCGGGGAGTGGTCCTCGAAGGTCTCCTTCGACCCGGTGCTGGACTATCTGGCCTGGCAGAACCTGATGGCGGCCTGGCCCATCGGTCCCGACAGGTTCTTCGACTACCTGTTCAAGGCGGCCCGCGAGGCCAAGACCTCGATCTCCTGGGCCGCCCCCGACCCCGCCTACGAGGCGGGCATCCGCGACTTCGTCACCCGGGCGATCGACGGGTGCGGCGCCTCCGTCGCGGAGTTCGCGGCCAGGATCGAGCCCTACGCCCGGTCCAACTCGCTGAGCCAGAAGCTCCTGCAGCTCATGCTCCCGGGCGTGCCCGACCTCTACTGGGGCAATGAGATCACCGACTTCTCCCTGGTCGACCCGGACAACCGGCGCCCGGTCGACTTCGCGCTGCGCCGCCGGATGCTCGCCGGGCAGGCCGGCACACCGTGGGACGAGGCCAAGCTGCTGGTCACCACCCAGGCCCTGAACCTGCGGCGGCGGCTGGACCCGGCCGCGCCGTACGTCCCGCTGGAGGCCGGCGAGCACGCGGTCGCCTTCGCGCGCGGGGAGCAGGCCGTGACGGTGGTCACCCGGCTGCCGGCCGGGCTGGCCCGGCGCGGCGGCTGGGGGAGCGAGACGGTCACGCTGCCGCCCGGCGCCTGGCGCGACCTGCTGACCGGCGCCGAGCACACCGGCAGGATCCCGCTGGCCCACCTGCTGTCGGCCCACCCGGTCGCGCTTCTGGAGAGGGAGTAGCCCATGTTCGAGGTCTGGGCGCCGCAGGCGACGGCGGTCGATGTGGAGATCGACGGGGTCCGCCACCCGATGTCCGCCGGGGCGGGCGGCTGGTGGTCGGCGGAGGTGCCCGGAGCCGGGCACGGCACCGACTACCGGTTCCGGCTGGACGGCGGCGAGCCGCTGCCGGATCCCCGGACCCGCTGGCAGCCCGAGGGGATCTTCGGGCCGAGCCGGGTCTACGACCACGACCGGTTCGTGTGGAGCGACGACCTGTGGCGCGGTCGCGGCCTGCCGGGGTCGGTGATCTACGAGCTGCACATCGGCACCTTCACCCCGGAGGGGACCTTCGAGGCGGCGATCGGGAAGCTGGAGCACCTCGTCGCGCTCGGCGTCGACTTCGTCGAGGTCATGCCGGTGCCGCCGGTGCCGGGCGGCCGCAACTGGGGCTACGACGGGGTGGACCTGTGGGCCGTCACCGACAACTACGGCGGCCCCGACGGGTTCAAGCGGTTCGTGGACGCCTGCCACCGGCAGGGCCTCGGCGTGATCCTCGACGTCGTCCACAACCACCTCGGCCCGTCCGGCAACTTCCTGGCCCCGTTCGGCCCCTACTTCCACTCCAGCGCCTCCTCCTTCTGGGGGCAGGCGGTCAACCTGGACGGTCCCGGCTCCGACGAGGTGCGCCGCTACTTCATCGGCAACGCGCTGCAGTGGCTGCGCGACTACCACCTCGACGGTCTGCGGCTGGACGCCGTGCACGCGCTGCACGACAAGCGGGCCGTGCACCTGCTGGAGGAGATGGCGGCCGAGGTGGAGGCGCTGTCGGCGGCGGTGGGCAGGCCGCTGACGCTCATCGCCGAGTCCGACCTCAACGACCCGCGCCTGATGACCCCGCGCGAGGCCGGTGGGTACGGCCTGGCGGCCGCCTGGAACGACGACCTCCACCACGCCCTGCACGTGGCGGTGACCGGGGAGCGGCACGGCTACTACGACGACTTCGCCGGCGCGCTGCCCAAGGTGCTCACCTCGGCCTACTACCACGACGGCACCTACTCGTCCTTCCGGGGACGTTCGCACGGCCGGCCGGCCCGGCACGTTCCCGGCTACCGCTTCGTCTGCTCCGCGCAGAACCACGACCAGATCGGCAACCGCGCCGAGGGCGACCGGATGGCGCCGGAGGCGCTGCGGCTGGCCGCCGGGCTGCTGCTAACCTCGCCGTTCACCCCCATGCTGTTCATGGGCGAGGAGTGGGGGGCGCGCACGCCGTTCCTGTTCTTCACCGACCACGTCGAGCCGCAGCTCCGCGAGGGCGAGGCCGACCGGCGGCGGCGGGAGTTCATCGGCTTCGGCTACGACGACTGGGCCGACAAGGCGCCGGACCCGGGGGAGGAGCTGACGTTCCTGCGCTCCAAGCTCGACTGGAGCGAGCTCGACGACGACGCCCACCGGGCCCATCTCGACTGGTACCGGGCCCTGATCGCGCTGCGCCGCGCGCATCCGGACCTGTCGGACCCGAGGCTCGACCGGGTCCGGGTCGAGCACGGCGAGGGCTGGCTGGTCGTCCACCGGGGAGCGTTCCGGGTGGCCGTCAACTTCGGCGCCGCGCCGGTCTCGCTCGACCTCACGGCCCCGGCCAGGGCCGTGCTGGTCTCCGACCCCGGCGTCCACCTGGACTCCGGCCTCACCCTCCCCGCCCGCTCCCTGGCGGTGCTCCGCCTCGCCGGGACCTGATCAGCCCTGACCGGCCGGGCGGGCCCGCGGTCCTCCGGCGGCGGGGAGCGGTGGACGCGGCGGCGGGACCGGCGGCTCAGGCGGGGACGTGGTTGCGCAGGCGCAGCTCCTGCGGGTACGGCGAGAAGTATGTCTGGTCCCGGAGATACGCCGCGGCCGCGCCGCGCGCGTGATGGCGGATCAGGGTGGCCGGCACGCTGAGCGCCACCTGGCCGGCCTGGTAGGAGGCGATGACCTCCGCCAGGTCGGCCCGCCGGGTCCGGTCCAGCGCGTCGCTCACCATGCCCATGCAGTGCTGGAGCACGTTGACGTGGCGGCCGATGCCGGCCTTCCTGGCGAAGGCCGTGCCGAACGCGCGGGCGTAGTCGGCGGCCAGCTCCTCGCGGGGGCGCAGGCCCGCCCGGGCCACCACCCGGCCCGCCTCGCGGTAGACCGCGGGGTCATGGGCCAGCAGCTGCATCTTGTGCCGGGAGTGGAAGGCGACCAGGTCGCGTGCGCGCCAGTCGTCCTCCAGCAGCGCGCGGAGCCTGGCCTGGGCGAAGATCCGCTCCACGAAGGTCTCGCGGAGCAGCGCGTCGTTCAGCCGCCCCTCGTCCTCCACCGGCAGCAGCGGGTGGGCGTCGAGGATCCGGGCCGCGAACACGCCCCTGCCCTTGCGGTCCACGGCCGTGTCACCCGCGTAGAGGGGGACGCCGTGCACTCCGCAGCTGGGGCTCCTGGACTTGAAGACGTAGCCGTCCACGTCGAGGGCGCCGGCCCGACCGGCGGCCAGGGACGCCATCCGGTCGGTGAGGTCCACCCCGGTCTTCCTGGTGACCAGGCGCGGTCCCCGGGGGGAGCGTTCGAGGCGGAGGGACTCGCGCGGGGCGCCGAGGCCGATCTCCACCTCCGGGCAGATGCGCACCCAGTCGACGTAGGGGTCCAGCTCCCCGCTGAGGAACCTGTCGCGGCTGTGGCCGCCGTTGAAACGCACCAGCTCGCCCACCAGGCAGCTCGACACCGCGACCCGAGGTCTGACCTGGCCGTTCATGCCGCGGCCTGGGCGAGGAGGCCCGACAGGCGGCGCAGGCCGCGGGCCGTGCGGGCCTTGACGGTGCCCAGCGGGACGCTCAGCCTCTCGGCGATCTCCCGCTGGGTCAGCTCGCCGTAGTAGGCCAGCTCGATGGCCTGGCGCTGCGGGGCCGGGAGCTCGGCCAGCGCCCGCTGGACCTGGTCGCGCTCGGCCAGGCCGTCCCCGTGGGTCCGGCCGTCGGAGCCTGCCGGGTCGGCCACCCCGTCCAGCGGCACCGTCTGCGGAGTGCGCGCCCTCAGGTGGTCCACCGCCCGGTTGTGCGCGATGCCGATCAGCCACGCCGGGAGGTTGCGTGCCGGGTCGAAGCGGTGCCGGCAGCGCCACACCTCGGCGAAGACGACCTGCTGCAGGTCTTCGACCTCCTGCGGGGGGACGAACCGCCGCAGGTAGGAACGGACGAGGGGGCCATGCGTACGGAAGCACTCGGTCACCGCCGCATCGTCGCCCCGGGCGAGCCGGACGTTCAGGTCGTCTGTCATGGTGGTCACCCTTGCCGAGAAAACCTATTCAAAACTTATTCATACTCCTCCGTCGAGGTGATCGCAACCCTGGGTGACCGGACCGGCGCGCCTCCGGAGCCGGAATGGTCAGTGCAGCGCGGCGCTGATCCGGGTGAGGGCCTCGCGGAAGGAGGTGACGTGCGGGATCGACGGCGGGAGCCCGTCCCCCCAGCCGGGACCGCCGACGATGACGCGGCTCGCAGGGCGGAGCAGGGGGAGCGAGGCCAGCGGCGCCGGGTCACCGGTCTCGCGCAACTGGGACCAGACGAAGACCGCCGCCGGGCCGAGGCGGCGCATCGCGTCGGCCAGCGCCGGGTAGGGGGTCCGCGCCCCGAGCACCCGCGTCTCCACGTGGTGGTCGGTGGTCAGCACGGCGGCCAGGGCGTAGATCGGCAGGCTGTGCTGCTCGTCCTCGGCGCAGGCCAGCAGCACCGGCCGCCCGTTGACCGGATGGCTCGGGCGTTCGACGAGCGGGATCAGCGCGGCCAGCAGCCGGTCGGTGAACAGGTGCTCGATCTCGACGCTCGCGCCGGTCTCCGCCTGGCGCCTGCAGATCGTCCCGAAGACCGGGAGCACCAGGTTCTCCCAGGTCCACATGATCCCGTGCCTGTCCAGCGCCGCGCCGATCCAGCCGGACACGGTCCGGCTGTCCAGGGCGGTCGCCGCCCGCGCCAGCATCGTCGCGGTCGGTATCGCCGGCCGTACCCATGGCGCGGTGTCCGGGAGCCGCGGGCGGGTGACGCCCGCCGCGGCGGACGGAGGCCGCCCTCCGGCGGACGTCGGTCCGGTCTCCGAGGGTTGCTCGGGGGGAGAGGCGGGGGCGGTCTCCGGGGGCGTGGGCCGGGGCGAGCCGCCGGGCACGGCGGACGTCGGCTCGCCTCGGGGTTCGGCCCCCGCCGGGGCGGCCGCGGTCCGCAGCACCATCCGCGCCGCGTCGGCGGCCGGGACCCCGGCCCTGATCAGCCGGTTCATCTCCTCAAGGCGCAGCAGGTCACCGGCGTCGTAGCGGCGGTGGCCGCCCGGGCTGCGGTGGCTCGGGCCGATCCCGTAGCGCAGGTTCCAGGTGCGCAGTGTGGGAGCGGGCACCCCGAGCCGCCGGGCCACGGCCCCTATGCCGTAGCCCGGCCCCTCCTCGGCGGTCTCCTGACCCTGCTCGTCCATGCCCGTCTCACCCCATGCCCACGGTCGCGTCACCAGCCTGCCAGGCGGCGCGGGTGCTTCATCCCCCTGAACGTCCTTTCGGCCGGCGGAGGCCGGCGGATGCAACCGCCGGTGGGGCGGCCGCGAAGCATCAGGTGATGGATACCGTCATTGTGCTGTTCAACCGCGACCTCCGGGTGCACGACCACC
Source organism: Streptosporangium brasiliense (assembly GCF_030811595.1). Taxonomy (NCBI): domain Bacteria; kingdom Bacillati; phylum Actinomycetota; class Actinomycetes; order Streptosporangiales; family Streptosporangiaceae; genus Streptosporangium; species Streptosporangium brasiliense. The sequence goes on along the minus strand of NZ_JAUSRB010000002.1, from coordinate 19,918 downwards.
CGGCGCTGGCCGCCGCGTGCGCGGACGCCTGCCGCGTGGTGCCCCTGTTCGTGGCCGACTCCCGCATGCCCGCCGGCCACCGGGCGTCCTTCCTCGCCGAGTGCCTCGCCGACCTGCGCGGATCGCTCCGCGACCGGGGCGGCGACCTCGTGGTCCGCCAGGGCGATCCGGTGGTGGAGACGGTCCGGCTCGCGTGCGAGCTCCCGGCCCAGGCGGTCTACGTCAGCGCGGACGTCGGCGCGCTCGCGCAGCGCAGGGAGCGGCGGCTCGCCGAGGAGTGCCGGCGGCACCGGATGGGCCTGCGCACCTTCCCCGGTGTGACGGTCGTGCCGCCGGACGAGCTCAGGCCCTCCGGCGGCGGCGACCACTACCGGGTCTTCACGCCCTACTGGCGGGTCTGGAGCGGGCAGCGGCGCCGGGAGGTGCTGAAGCCCCCCGACAAGGTGCCCGTCCCCGAGGGGCTGGAGGGCGGTCCGCTGCCGGTCGCCGGGCACGGGCCGAACGGACTGTTCCCGGGGGGTGAGACGGTGGCGCGCACGCGGATGAGGCAGTGGCTGAAGTACTGCGTGGAGGACTACGCCGCCGGCCACGACGACCTCGCCGGGAACCGCACCTCCAGGCTCAGCCCCTACCTGCGCGCCGGCTGCCTGTCGCCGCTGGAGCTGGAGTCGCTGGCGGTCAACGGCGACGACTTCGTCAGGCAGCTGTGCTGGCGCGACTTCTTCCACCAGGTGACACGGGCCTTCCCGCGGATCAACCGCGACGACTACCGGTCGCGGGGGCAGCGGTGGCACGACGACGAGGACGCGGCGCAGGCGTGGAAGGAGGGCAGGACGGGGGTGCCGATCGTCGACGCGGGCATGCGGCAGCTGCTCGCCGAGGGGTGGATGCACAACCGGGCCCGCATGGTGACCGCGTCGTTCCTGGTCAGACGGCTGCGGGTGGACTGGCGGGTGGGAGCCGGGCACTTCTTCGACCTGCTGCTCGACGGTGAGGTGCCCAACAACTACGGCAACTGGCAGTGGGTGGCCGGGACCGGCAACGACACCCGGCCCAACCGGGTGGTCAATCCCGTACGGCAGGCCAGGCGGTTCGACCCGGAGGGCGAATACATCCGGCGTTACCTGCCCGAGCTGGACGGCGTGCCGACGAAGCTGATCTACGAGCCGTGGCGGATGCCTACGAGGATCAGGGGCTATCCCGCCCCGCTGGTCCCGATGGACTGACATGGCCCTCCCCTGTCTCGGGGGAGGGCGGCAGGCCCCGCCGGCGGCCGCGGCGCCCGGCACGTGCCGGCGGGGTCCACCGCATACCGGACGGAACGATTTGGCCGCTTCAGACGTCGCAAATATGTGACCTCCTTTGACAGCATCGATGATGACCTGCGCGCCGCCCGTGACCGGGTGCGCCGGCTGGAACAGCTGACCAGGCAGCGCCAGGCGGTGGCCGTGCAGCTCGACGAGGTCGGGCAGCTCATCGGCGACCTGGAGGCCCAGCTCGCCGAGGAGGAGCGCGACGTCTCCAGGCTGGAGGGCGGTTTCAGCGCGTTCCTGTCCGGCCTGACCGGTTCCAAGGAGGAGAAGCTCGCCAAGGAGCAGGCCGAGGCGCAGGCCCTGCGGCAGCGCCTGGACGGGCAACGGAACCGTCTCGAATGGCTCCGGAGCGACCAGGCGGCCGTGGAGAACGGCCTGACCGAGGTCGCCCACTCCCGGGAGGAGTTCGCCGCGCTGCTCGAACGCAAGGAGCGCGTGCTGGTCGAGACGGCCGACCCCCGGGGGCGCGAGCTCACCGAGCTCGGCCAGCGGCTCGCCGACACCCACGCCGACCTCCGCGAGCACGAGGAGGCCCATCACGCCGGGGTCACCGCCGCCCAGGCGGTCGGCCAGGTCCTGCGCTCCCTCGGCAACGCCCGTGGCGCCTCCACCTGGGACATGCTGAGCGGCGGCGGCGGCTTCGCGGACATGCTGGAGCACGGCCACATGCGCAACGCCGACGAGGCGGCCTGGCACGCCCAGCGGGCTCTGGACGCCTTCTCCCGCGAGCTCGCCGACGTCGGGGTGCACGCCAGCCCCCAACTCCCGAAGGTGGACACCCGCTGGTTCGTCGACATGTTCTTCGACAACATCATCACCGACGCGATCAAGCATCAGCGGATCGCCCGCACCGGTCAGGCCGTCGGCGAGGTCGCCCAGTGGGTGAACGGCACGGTCAACGACCTGGCCGCCCGCTGCGGTGAGCTGACGCGCCTGCGCGACTCCCTCGTCGCCCGCCGTGAGGACATCCTCACCGGCTGACAAGAAGATCAGTCCAGTGGGCTGACGGGACCGGCCAACGGTGGCAAGCTCAGGGCTGAAGGCATCGCGTCGTCTCGATGGAGGACAGCATGTCAACCCCTCGTGTGGTTCCGTTCCTTCGATACCAGGATGCCCCGGCCGCCATCGAGTGGCTGGGCAAGGTCTTCGGCTTCCGGCCGGCGCTGACGGTCCCCGGCCCGAAGGGCGGTATCGGACACGCCCGGCTCGTGCTGGGCGAGGCCGTGGTCATGCTGGCCTCGGTCCGGGACAGCGAGCCGTACCTGCGCAGCGCCCTGGACCTGCCGGCGGTCAGTCAAGGGGTGTTCGTCGTGGTGGAGGACCTGGAGGCCCACTACGAGCAGGCCAGCGCCAGGGGCGCGGAGATCGTGGTGGAGATCGAGGCCACCCCCGAGGGACCCAGGGTCTACCAGGCTCTGGACCTGGAAGGTCAACTCTGGGCCTTCGGGGACGGCTCCGTGGTCAACGACTGACCTCAGTGGTCGTGGTCGTGGTCGTGGTCGTGCTCGTCGTCCTCCTCCGAGGGGCCTTCGGAGGGCTCCACGCCCAGCACGGCCTCGCGGGGCTCGATCTGCTCGACGTGCTCGATCAGACCCAGGACGTGGTCCGGCTCGATGAGCCACTGCAGCGCCGTGGCGCCGCTGTCGTCGGCGGAGACCATCTCCGCCTGCTCCCTGCGCTCGTCGTCGTCCAGATCGGCCTCAGGGTGGTTGATCTCCTTCAGTGCGGCGGCCTGCAGTGCGCCGATGTCCTGCACTTCCACAGTCAGCTCAACCGTCAGCCGGAGATAGCGTTCGGTGCCCGATTCATCACTCATGGTGGAGATCCTAGTGCCCTCACGGAGTGAGGTCGGACTAGGGGAGCTTCCACTCCACCGGCGACGCGCCCTGCTGCGCGAGGAGCTCGTTGGCGCGGCTGAACGGGCGGGAGCCGAAGAAACCGCTCCGGGCCGACAGGGGGCTCGGGTGGGCCGACTCGATGGCCGGGACGTCGCCGAGCATCGGGCGCAGGTTGCGGGCGTCGCGGCCCCACAGGATCGCGACCATCGGCTTGTCGCGCGCGGCGAGCGCCTTGATGGCCTGCTCGGTGACCTCTTCCCAGCCCTTGCCCCGGTGCGAGGCGGGCTTGCCCGGCATGACGGTGAGCACCCTGTTGAGCAGCAGCACACCGTGCTCGGCCCACGGGGTCAGGTCACCGTTGCTCGGCATGGGCAGCCCGAGGTCCTCGGTGAGCTCTTTGTAGATGTTGCGCAGGCTCCCGGGGATGGGCCGCACGTCGGCGGCGACCGAGAAGCTCAGGCCGATCGGGTGACCCGGCGTGGGGTAGGGATCCTGACCGACGATCAGCACCTTGACCTGGTCAAAGGGCTGCTGGAAAGCGCGGAGCACGTTGGGTCCCGAAGGGAGGTACTGCCTGCCTTCGGCGACCTCCTTGCGGAGGAACTCGCCCATGGCGGCGACCTGCTCGGCGACGGGCTCCAGGGCCGTGGCCCACCCGGCTTCCACGACTTCGTTCAAAGGGCGTGCGGACATGCCGAAAACCCTATCGGCGTTTGAGGTCCGGTACGGCTTGCATCCGAAATATGTGCAAGCCGTACCGGACCTGCCCCTTTATTTCACCGAGCCGGCCATCATGCCCTGCACGAAATACCGCTGGAAGGCGAAGAACAGCGCCAGCGGGATGATCAGGGACAGGAAGGCGCCCGGCGCCAGGATGTCGATGTTGGTGCCGAACTGCCGCATCTGGGACTGCAGGGCCTTGGTCATCGGCTGGTTCTCGGTGTTGGCGAAGACCAGGGCGACGAGCAGGTCGTTCCAGACCCAGAGGAACTGGAAGATGCCGAGCGAGGCGATCGCCGGCTTGGCCAGCGGGAACACCACGGTCGAGAAGATCCTCCACTCGCCCGCGCCATCCATCCGCGCCGCCTCCAGCAGCGAGGCCGGGATGCCCGCGAAGAAGTTGCGGAGCAGGAAGATGGCGAAGGGGAGTCCGAAGGCGACGTGGAAGAGCACCACGCCGGCGATGGAGCCGAAGATCCCGATCTTGCCGTAGAGCTGCGCGATCGGGATCAGCGCGATCTGGATCGGCACCACCAGCAGGCCGACCACCACCAGGAACAGCCCGTCCCTGCCGGGGAAGTCCATCCAGGCGAACGCGTAGGCCGCCATGGCCGCGATGCCGATCACGAGGACGGTCGTGGGCACCGTGATGAGCACGGTGTTCCAGAACGACGCGGTGAACCCGGTGGCCAGCAGGTCCCCGTAGCTCTTGAGGGTCAGCTCGGCCGGCTTGGTGAACACCGTCCACCAGCCGGTGGAGTTGTTGGCCGTCTCGTCGCGGATCGAGACCACGAACAGGCCAAGGGTGGGGACCAGCCAGAACACGCCGATCAGCACCATCGCCGCCTGGACCACACCACCGCCGACCCGGTCCACGACCCGGCCGAGGGCGCTGCGGGGCGGTGCGCCGAGAGTGGAGGTTGTCACTGGTTGTCCCTCCTGAACCGGCGGATGTTGAGAATCATGAAGGGCAGGACGAGGATCAGCAGGAAGATGGCCAGCGCGCTGCCCAGTCCCTGGTTGCCGCCGCCGCCGAAGGAGACCCGCCACATCTCCAGCGCGATCACGTTGGCCTGCGGCTGCACCGATCCCGGTGCGATGACGAAGACCAGGTCGAAGACCTTCAGGGTATTGATGATCATTGTGACGAACACGACCAGCAGCACCGGGGAGAGCAGCGGAACGGTGATCTTGCGGAACACCTGCCATTCGGTGGCGCCGTCGATGCGGGCCGCCTCCAGCGCGTCACGCGGGATGGCCGAGAGCCCCGCCGCGATCAGCACCATGGAGAAGCCGGCCCACACCCAGATGAACGCGCCGATGATCGCCGGAGTGATCAGTGTCGGGCCCAGCCAGGGGATCCCGTTGAAGGCCGCCTCGAAGTTCGACTGCGGCAGCCGTACGAGGTAGTCGCCCGGCGCGAGCCCGGCGAAGCGGAAGGTCCCGTCGGCCTCGGTGGTGGCGGTGCCCTTGACGGTGCCGTTCTGCACCGCCTCGACCGTCATTCCGGCCAGGGCCTTCTCGGTGCCGTCCACCTGGTTGAGCGCGCCGCCGCCGCCCTGGGTGAAGTCCACCCACACGGTCCCGGCCAGCTCGCCCGGTCCGGGCTGGACGGCCTTGGCCGCCGAGGCCGAGGCGAGGGTGTCGGGTTTGACGCCCACCAGCGGGATGAGCACGGCCTGCCCGAGCTTGGCGGGCTGTTTGGTCACCACCGCGCCCTGCTGGGCGGCGACCGGCGCCTGGTCGTTCCCCCTGGGGCGCGCGTCCGGGTAGCCCGGGTTGGAGTCGAAGACGTCCTGGACCGAGGTGATCACGGCGTTGGCCACGCCCCGGTCGGGGTCCTGCTCGTACACCAGGCGGAAGATGACGCCGGAGGCCATCAGGGAGACGGCCATCGGCATGAACACGATCAGCTTGAACGCGGTCGCCCAGCGGATCCGCTCGGTCAGCACCGCGAAGATCAGGCCGACCACGGTGACCAGCGCGGGGGCCACCACGACCCAGATCAGGTTGTTCCTGATCGTGGTCAGGGTGGAGGAGTCGCTGAAGATCGTGGCGTAGTTGTCCACGCCGACGAAGGTGCCGCCGGTGGCGTCGTAGAAGCTGCGGAAGATCGAGTAGATGATCGGGTAGATCACCATCGAGCCGAGCAGGATCGCTCCCGGCAGCAGGAACCAGATCGCCAGCGTCGGCGGCGGTCCCAGCCGCGAGGAGGTGCGCGAGGTGGTCGCGGCGCCGGAGGCGGCCGGGGCCGCCGGTCCGGCTGTCGCGATCTCCGGCTTGGCGGCAGGCGCGTCGGCGCCGGCGTCCGCCGGGGCCGGCGGGGCGTCGCTCAGATCGAGGGATGCCCCGGGGGTGTCGTTCGGTCCGGAGGAGGAGCCGCGGGCGGCGTCGCCGCCGCCACGCGGATCCTGCGGGCCGTCTAACCGGTCGGTCACGGCCTCTCCCCTTTACTTCCAGGCCTTCTTGGCCTCGTCCTCAAGCTTGGACTGGATGTCCTTGATCTTGGAGGGGTCACGGACGAAGTCCTGCAGGAGCTTCCACTGGCCCTTGCCGTCGGTGCCGCCGAAGGCGCTGGGGGCGAGGTCGGACATGTCGTAGCGGACGGCGTCACCCGCGGAGATGATCGTCTGGGCGAGCTTCTTGGTCAGCTCGCTCGGGTAGTTGTCGGGCGAGACGTTGCGGTTGGGGGACAGGTAGCCGGGGAGCTTGGCCCAGACCTCGCCGCCTTCCTTGGAGGCGAGGAACTCCAGCAGCGCCATCGCGCCCTTGGAGTCCTTCAGCGCCACCGCGATGTCGCCGCCCAGCACGACCGGCTCGGTGTCACCGGCCTTCGGGAACGGGAAGTACTTGGCCTCCTCGCCCAGCTTCGCGCCGGACTCCTCGGCCGTGGTGCCCACGAAGTCCGCCTCGATGACCATCGCCGACTTGTCCTGGCCGTAGACCTGGGTCACGCAGGTCGGGAAGTCGGTCTGCAGGGCGCCGGAGGGGCCGCCGAGCAGGAACTCCTTCTTGCCGACGAGCTGGCCGATCTTCTCCAGGGCGGTGGTCACGCTGGCGTCGGTCCACGGGATCTCGTGCTTGGAGAGCTTGGTGTAGTTCTCCGGGCCCGCGCTGGACAGGTAGACGTTCTCGAACAGGTCGGTCAGGGTCCAGCCGGACGCGCCGCACAGGGAGAAGGGCGGGGTGCCGGAGTCGGCGACCGCCTGGGCGGTCTTGACGAGGTCGTCCCAGGTGGCCGGCTGCTGCGCCCCGGCGTCCTGGAAGGCCTGGTCGCGGTACCAGATGAGCGACTTGTGGGCCGCCTTCACCAGCACGCCGTAGGCCTGGCCGTCGGCGGAGCCGAGCTCCTTCCAGTACGGGGTGTAGTTGTCGTCGATCTGCTTGAGCACCTCGGCGGAGAGCGGCTTGAGCGCCTTCTGGTCGGCGTACTGCTTGACCAGGCCCGGCTGGGGCAGGATCGCGATGTCCGGCGGGTTGTCGCCCTGGATGCGCGGGCCGAGGTAGGCGCCGGTGTCCTCGCCGGTGGAGGCGTAGGTGACCTTGGCGCCGGTCTTGGCCTCGAAGGCCTTGAGCACTTCCTGGAAGTTGGCCTGCTCGGGGCCGGTCCACTTGGCGGCGACCTCGATGGTCACGCCTTCAAGCGTCTTGGCCGCGGGGGCGGCGGCGGAGGAGCTGCTGCTCGCGGCGGGGGAGGCGGCAGTGTCGGGGCTCTGGCTGCACGCGGCGAGGGCGAGCGCGAGTCCCGCCGTCGTCACTGTCGCGATGGATTTACGCATGCTGAACGGACCTCCTGTGCTGTCAGGGCTCCCGGGTCGCTCCCGGGGCGGGGGTGACAGCTCAATGCGGACTGAGGACGGGGATGACGTTCGACCCGGACCGGGGGTGGGGATGACCCTCGGTCCGGAGCCTGGATGGGGATGACGTTCGACCGGGACCGGGGGTGGGGATGACTCCCGGTCCGGAGCCTGGATGGGGATGACGGTCTCACCCGGGGGGATCTCCCCCGGGTCACTGAGCCCGGATGATCTCGTTGAGCTGGCCTCTCATGGAGGCGACGACATCGTCGCCGGCCTCCTTGAAGGGTGGGGTGAGCGCGTTGGAGACCGCGCTGGCGATCACCAGGCTCACCTGGTTGTAGTTGGCACTCGCCGGTCGGGGTCGGGCAGAGAGGATGCTCTGCTTGAGGACCGGCAGGTAGGGGAAACGCTTGATCAGGCCGGGGTCGTCGTACAGCTCGGCCCACACGGGCGGGAACGAGCCGTCGGCGAGCACCCGGCGTTGGTTCTCCAGGCCGGTGAAGTAGCGGATGAACTCCACCGCCGACTTCTGCCGCTTGGAGTAGGCGCTGAGCGCGAGGTTGACCCCGCCCAGCGAGCTGGACCCCGGGCCGTTCAGCCCGGGCAGCCGGGTGACCCCGAACTTGTCGGCGACCGCCGAAGTGGTGGCCGGGCCGTAGGCGTGCGGCCAGTTGCGGGCGAAGGCCAGCCGGCCCTCCTGGAAGGCCAGCCGCGACTCCTCCTCCTTGAAGGAGAGTGACTCCCGGGGGATCCATCCCTCCCGGAAGCCGCCGGCCAGGAAGTCCAGGCCGGTCTTCGCCTTGGCCGCGTCCATGGTCACCTGCGTGCCGTCCTGGCTGAGGATCTGCCCGCCCGCCGACTGCACGGCCTCGGCGAAGTTGACGGTCAGCCCCTCGTAGGCGAGGAACTGGCCGGCGTAACCGCCGATGCCGTACTTGTCGTGCAGCGCGCGGGCCTGCTCGCGCAGCTCCGCCCAGGTCTTGGGCGGCTTGAAGCCCTGCTTGGCGAGCAGGTCCTTGCGGTAGTAGAGCAGCCCCGCGTTGCTGGTGTAGGGCACCGCCCAGAGCTTGTCCTGGTAGATCGCGGTGTCCACGACCGGCGGCAGGAACCGGTCCAGCGGGAACATGCCGCGTTCGAGCGGCAGGATCCAGCCGGCGTCGGCGAACTCCGCCGTCCAGACGACGTCGAGGCCGAGCACGTCGTAGCGGTCGCTCTTGGCCTGGAGGTTGGCGACCATCTGCGCGCGCTGTTCGTCGGCCGCCTCGGGGAGTTCGAGCAGGGTGACCCGCTCCCCCGGATGGGCCTCGTTCCAGCGGTCGAGCAGTGGCTGCAGGTAACCGGTCGTGTCGCGTCCCGTCACGAAGGTGAAGGGGCCGCTCCCGCCGCCGGAGCGCTCCGTCTTCTGCGCCACCGCCGCCGAGCATCCCGCCGTCACCAGCACGGCGAGCGCGACGGGGAGCAGTCGGCGCATGGGGTTGCCTCCAGGTTTCGGAGCGGTTACATACGTGTTAGGTAGATGCATGCATGTTATGCACAGCGCTAATGTGGACGTCAACGGATAGACACATAACGCTCACGTAACGAGCACTCCGAGGAGGTGGGGCGTGAGGCTGTCGCTGTTAGCGCTCCTCGCGAAAGAACCTGCCCACGGATACGAGCTGAAACAGGCGCTGGAGCAGATATTCGGCAGCGCCTATCCGTCACCGAACATCGGGCAGATCTACGTCACGCTCAGCCGGCTGGAGAAGGACGGCCTGATACGGGTCGTCGACGTCGAACAGTCCAACCGCCCGAACAAGAAGGTGTACTATCTGACCGCCGCGGGCCGCGACGCCCTCGACGTGTGGGTGGACGAGCCCACCGAGGGGCCGCGGGTCCGGGACGAGTTCTTCATGAAGCTCGTGCTGGCCCCGATGACCGGTATCGCGGACCGGATGACGCTGATCAACCGCCAGCGCCGCCACTACCTCGCGCTCATGCGCGACCTCAACGAACTCGCTGAGCGGACCGATTCGGGGGATCGCGTCGCGCTCCTGCTGATAGAGGGGGCCATGCTCCACCTGCAGGCCGACCTCGACTGGCTCGAACGCTGTCAGGAGGACCTGTCGTGAGCCCACCCCCGCCCCCCATCGTCAACACGGTCAACCTCGTGAAGGTCTACCAGAACGGCGGCGTCCCGGTGCACGCCGTACGGGGGGTGGACCTCAAGGTCGAGGCGGGGCAGTTCGTGGCCATCATGGGGCCGTCGGGGTCGGGCAAGTCCACCCTGGTGCACATGATCGGTGGCCTGGACGCCCGGACCAGCGGCGAGATCTGGCTGGACGGCAAGCGGGCCGACACGCTGAACGAGAGCGCCTGGGCGCTGCTGCGCCGGCAGAAGATCGGCTTCGTCTTCCAGTTCTTCAACCTGGTCGCCAACATGACCGTCGCCGACAACGTCGAGCTGCCCGCGCTGCTGTCCGGGGCCTCCCCGCGCGAGGCCCGGGAGCGCCGGGAGCAGCTGCTGGGGGAGCTCGGCCTGAGCGACCGCGCCGACGCCGCCCCCGCCCAGCTCGCCGGCGGCGAGCAGCAGCGGGTGGCGCTGGCCCGCGCGCTGGCCAACAGGCCGAGCCTGCTGCTGGCCGACGAGCCCACCGGCAACCTCGACAGCCGCAACACCCGCGACGTGCTCCGGCTCCTCAGCGAGGTCCACCGCGACGGCCAGACCATCATCCTCGTCACCCACGACGCCCGGGTGGCCAGCCTGGCCGACCGCGTGGTCTCCCTGCTCGACGGTGAGATCGTCGACGACGGCGCCGTCGGCGCGGGCCGCCGGCGCCCCAGGGCCACCGCGGGCGACGTCGTCGAGCTGAGGGGATAGTCGATGGGCACCACCTCTCCTCCCGCCACTCACCGGGTGAGCGCCGCCTCCGGCACCCGCCGGGTGAGCGCCGTCGCCTGTCCCGGCACCCGCCGGGTGAGCGCCGTCTCCGCCGCCCGCCCGCGCCCGGTGGCGGGGCCGGGGCGGGGGCCGGGATCCCGGACGTGAGCACCTTCAGGGCCTCGGTCAGATGGATCCGGGCCGACCTGCGGGTCCGGCGGGGACAGGCGCTGCTCACGGTGCTCGCGGTGGCGGGGATCGTCACGGCGCTGATCACCTCGGCGACGCTGCTGGAAGACGGGACCAACCCGTGGCGGGGGCTGTTCGCCGAGTCCCGGGGCGCGCATGTGTGGATCCACACCAAGGACGCCCCGGACGTGGCCGCGCTGTCCCGGCTGCAGGGCGTGGTCCAGGTGGCCGGGCCGTACCGGACGGCGCCCGTCATGCTCACGCTGGACGGCAAGAAGTCGCCCGTGGCGCTGCGGGGGATGCAGGCGGCCCTGCCCTCCGTGGCCACGCCGCTGATCCGTGAGGGGCGGTGGCTGCGCTCCGGCGACGTCGACGGCGTGGTCGTCGAGCGCTCCTTCGCCAAGGCGCTCGACCTGCGGGTGGGCGGTCCCTTCCCCGTCACCGCGCTCAGCGGCGCCTCCCACCCCCTGACCGTGGTCGGCCTGGCCGACACCGCCGACCAGGGCTTCTACCCCGAGTCGACCCCTGGCCTGGCCTGGACGCCGACCGCCACCCTCGCCAGGATCGAGCCCGCGCTGGGCCGCAGCGAGTCGGTCACCGGCCTGCGGCTGGCCGACGGAGAGGACACGCTGCCGGTCGTGCACGGCGCGGTCACCCTGCTGGCCGAGCAGATCCAGCGCATGTCCACCTGGCGCGAGGTCCGCGCCTCCATGGAGCTGGACAACCGGCTGCTGGGCCTGCTGCTGGCGCTGTTCGGGATCACCGGACTGGTCGCCGCGGCGCTGGCCATCGCCAACGTGGTGGGCGGCCGCGTGCTCGCCCAGACCCGCGACATCGCCACCCTGAAATCCCTCGGCTACACCCGCGGCCAGATCTTCGGCCTGCTCATGGCCGAACACGGCGCGCTCGGCCTGCTCGGCATCGCCGTCGGGCTGGTCTGCGGCCAGGTCGCCGCCTCGTTCGCGCTGGCCGGCATGCCGATCCTGCCGCTCTCGTCGTCCCCGCTGCTGACGATCGTCGCCGGCACCGCCGCGGTGGTCCTGGTCGCGGTCGCCCTGCCCGCCTGGCGCGGCTGCCGCACCCCGCCGATCCCCGCGGCGCCGGCCGCGCCACCGCGGGGCCACCTGTCGCGGATGGCCAGGCTCGCCCTTCTCGTACGGCTGCCGCCGGCCCTCGTCCTGGGCACCCGCGACGCCTTCACCCGGCGCGTCCCGGCGTTCCTGAGCATCGTCGGCGTCGCCGTGCCGATGATGATGATCACGATCGGCCTCGGCTGCTGGGCCACGCTGGACGACTTCCTGCGCCATCCCGAACAGGTCGGCCAGGCGGCGGCGCTCATCGTCCGCCCGGACAAGCTCCCCGCCGAGGACGCCGCGCGCATCGCCAGGGCCGACCCGGAGGTGCGGGCCGTCTACCCGGGCAGCGAGGTGTCCGCGCTGGAGCCGGAGCAGACCCGGAGCGTGCTGGCCCGTGCCGTGGGCACCTCCGCCCAGCCCTACCCCTTCTCGGTGGTGGAGGGGCGGATGTTCGCCGGCCGGGGCGAGGCCGTCGCCGGGCAGGGACTGCTCGACCTGATGGGGGTGAAGATCGGCGACCGGGTCCGGATGACGGTCGGCGGCACGCCGCTGATCGTGCACATCGTGGGCCGGGTGGTGGAGCCCGACCAGGACGGCGAGGTGCTCTCCCTCGGGCTGGACAGCCTGGCCGCCAAGGACGCGGTGCCCCCGCAGTTCTACAGCCTGGTGCTCAAGCCCGGGGCCGACCCGGCCGCGGTCCGGGCCCGGCTGCTGGCCGCCTCGGACGAGGGTCTTGAGGTCCAGCGGGTGGTCAACCCGGCCGAACGGCTCGCGGTCATCCGCATGGTGATCGTGGCGCTGATCGTCGTGCTGGCGCTGCTCGGCCTGGCCAACCTGCTGACCGCCAGCGCCCTCGGCCTGCGCGACCACGCGCTGGACCTGGCGGTGCTCAAGGCCATGGGGCTCACCCCGAGGCAGGTGGCCGCCACCCTCGTCACCGGCACCGGGCTGCTCGTCGTGCTGGGCGTGGTCGCCGGCACCGCGGCCGGGGCCTCGCTGGTCTCCGGCCTGATCGACCTGCAGGGCCACACCAGCGGCGTCGGCGCGGGCATCGGCCGCACCCCCTCGGTCCTGACGCTGCTGTCGGCGGTGCTGATGGCGGTGGGGGCGGCCCTGCTGGTGACGTTGATACCGGCCCGCAAGGCCGTACGCGCCCAGGTCCCGGTGACCGTCAGATAGCGGCCCCGACCCGCGCCGCCGTCGGGCGGCCCGGGTCCGGCAGTCATCGGGGGCCCGGATCCGCGCCGCCGTCGGACGGCCCGGGTCCGGCCGGCACGCGGAACGGCGCGGCACGGCCAGGCCGTGCCGCGCCGTCGCGGGGTGGATCTCAGCGGGTGTTGATGGAGAACCAGAAGAACCCGTGACCCGGCAGGGTCAGCAGGTAGGGCAGGGTGCCGATCTGCGGGAACGGCACGCCGCCCCGGGCCTCGACCGGCGTCATGCCCTCGAAGCGGCGCAGGTCCAGCTCCACCGGCTGCGGGTACTTCGACAGGTTGTTGATGCACAGCATCACGTCGTCGCCGTCCTCGCGGATGAAGGACAGGACGGCCGGGTTGCTGGACCACAGCTCGCTGTAGACGCCGGTGCCGAAGACCGGGTGGTTGCGGCGGATCTCCAGCATCTTCTTGGTGAAGTGCAGCAGTGACGCCGGGTTCTTCTGCTGGGCCTCCACGTTGACCGCCTGGAAGCCGTAGATCGGGTCCATGACGGCCGGCAGGTAGAGGCGGCCCGGGTCGGCCTGGGAGAAGCCGGCGTTGCGGTCCGGGCTCCACTGCATCGGCGTGCGGACCGCGTCGCGGTCCTCCAGCCAGATGTTGTCGCCCATGCCGATCTCGTCGCCGTAGTACATGACCGGCGAGCCGGGCAGGGACAGCAGCAGCGCGGTGAACAGCTCGATCTGGTCGCGGTCGTTCTCCAGCAGCGGGGCCAGGCGGCGCCGGATGCCCAGGTAGGCCCGCATGCGCGGGTCCTTGGCGTACTCGGCGTGCATGTAGTCGCGCTCCTCTTCGGTGACCGTCTCCAGGGTCAGCTCGTCGTGGTTGCGCAGGAAGATGCCCCACTGGGCCTTGTCCGGGAGCTTCGGCGTCCGCGACATGATCTCGGAGATCGGCTCACGGCTGCCCCGCCGCACGGCCATGAAGATGCGCGGCATGAGCGGGAAGTGGAAGGCCATGTGGCACTCGTCGCCGCCCACCGCCGGGTCGCCGAAGTACTCCACCACGTCCTCGGGCCAGCCGTTGGCCTCGGCCAGCAGCACCCGGTCGGGGTAGAGGCGGTCGACCTCGGCGCGGACCTTCTTCAGGTAGGCGTGGGTCTCGGGCAGGCCGGAGCAGTTGGTGCCCTCACGCTCGAAGAGGTACGGCACGGCGTCCAGGCGGAAGCCGTCGATGCCCAGGTCCAGCCAGAAGCGCAGGACCTCCAGCATGGCCTCCTGGACCGCCGGGTTGTCGTAGTTCAGGTCCGGCTGGTGGTGGAAGAAGCGGTGCCAGTAGTACTGCTTGCGGACCGGGTCGTAGGTCCAGTTCGACTCCTCGGCGCCGATGAAGATGATCGGCGCGTCGGGATAGCCGGTGGGCTCGTCGGACCAGACGTAGAAGTCGCCGTAGGGGCCCTCGGGGTCGTGCCGCGAGGCCTGGAACCACGGGTGCTTGTCACTGGTGTGGTTCATCACCAGGTCGGTGATGATGCGCAGGCCGCGCTCGTGAGCGGACTCGATGAGCTGCACGAAGTCGCCGAGGTCGCCGAAGTCCGGGAGGATCTTCATGTAGTCGGAGATGTCGTAGCCGCCGTCGCGCAGCGGCGACTCGTACAGGGGCAGCAGCCACAGGCAGTCCACGCCGAGCCACTTGACGTAGTCCAGCTTCTCGATCAGGCCGCGCAGGTCTCCCGTGCCGTCGCCGTTGGAGTCCTTGAACCCCCGGACCAGCACCTCATAGAAAACCGCCCGCTTGTACCACTGTGGATCCGCCGAGACGAAGTCTTCGGCGACAGGCTCCAGGTAGGGGGATGGGTTCATCGTGTTCTCGCTCACGGTGAGAAAGGGCAGGACGAAGTCACCGGATAGTCCGGCTGATGATGTTTGGTGACCGCGCTGGCCGGAGCCGTCATCCCCACGTGCTCCATGCCCTCGGGCAGGCCGAATTTGTGATTCGGTCCTGTCCGTTGTGGCGCTTTCTGGGCCGAACACTACCAGCCGTTCGAGCGCGTCGTAGCCCCTGAACATCCCGTCTCGCATGTGCGGCGCGGAATCCCGGCGGGTATCGCGTCGCGCACTCGTAATCGCGCTGTCGCTTACCGTTCCACTTCGTGAAACAGGTCACATACGGCTGCGGTGACCTGGGATTATGTCCGGAGGACGGGAGGGGCGCACGCGCTGCGGCGAGCCACCCGGCTCCGCTCCGCCGCCGGCGACCGGACGTCCGCGGCGGGAGGTCACCCGGGGGATCTCCCCTGGACCACGGACCCGCCCACCGAGCCTACCTGCCCATACGCTATGGACCGCCGCCGTGTCGGCGGGCCGCTCAGCCCGGAGGCGTGCGGCCGCAGTCTCATGACGTGGGCCTCCAGGTGAGTCCCGGACGCCGTGCAACGGGGCCGTGATGCGATGGCGGCTTCCGGCCGGCCGGGTCGTCGCTGAAAGACGGCCACCCGGCCGGCGGCGCGGTGTGCGAGGCTTCGAGCCTGCCGTCAGTCGCCCAGATCGGCGATCTCGACGACGGTGAGCCCTCCGGACAGGTCCTGGACGATGTCCTTCCACCGTGCGTAGTCGGCTGTCAGGACGGGGCAGCGGTGAAGCAGGGCCTCTGTCACGGCGTGGGCGTCCCAGGAGGTGACACAGGACTCCACCTCCACCAGCACCTGCCCGACCTCGACGCCGTCCTTGAAGTCGCTCACGGTCGGCATGGTGGCGGAGTCCAGGCGGCACAGGCCGCTGACGACGGCCAGTTGATCGTGATTGCCGCCCAACTCGACCGTCGCGCCGGTGACGGATGTGGCGGGAATGATCAACGGCTTCCGGTCCGCGTCGAATCGCTGGATCAAGTTGATGATCCCGACGTCGCCACGCGCGCACTCGGTGAGCACGGACACGTCCAGGACGAGGGCCTGCTGGACGTCATCCTCCATTGAGGATCTCGATCAGACGCTGGGCGCGGCGCTTGGCCTTCTCGACCTCTTCAGGGTTCTGCTGCGCTCTCTCCACCGCGGCCTTCCACGCGGCGTCGGCGCGGCGGTCGATGGTGATCTGCCGCTCCAGCGCCGCGTTCAGGTAAGCCGACACCGACTTGGCGCGCCCCCGGTTGACCTGCTCCTGCACATAGGCGAGAAGGTCTGCTTCCAGCGTTGCGGTAACCGGCTTGGTGGTCATATGAGCATCATATGTCATGGTCACGCTTAGCAAGCGTATCGTCACGCTCACGTGTTGTCAGAGAAAAGCCTCATCTCCCGCCTGGCGACGGCGCGGTCCCCAGGCGCAGAAAGGCCACAGCGAGGCCGGTCAGGACCAGGGCGGGGCGAGGGAGGGCAGGCGGTCCTCGTAGTCGCCCAGCCAGGCCCCGAACAGGACCAGGCTCCGCACCCAGAAGCGGTCGTTCCAGCCATTGAACCGCGCCAGGGCGTCCGGGCCCTCGGCGACCACACCGTGCAGCCGTTCCGACAGCAGCGAGGGCACGGCCTCCGCGACCCGCGCCAGCATCCGGTGACCGTACTCCCGTGCGGGCGCGGCGGCCGAGCGGAGCGGGACCCGCTGGAGCGGCTGCTTGACCACGTTGGTGGAGGGCAGCGCGGCCACGCGCGGGTTGGCCGCGTACAGGACCTCCCGGTAGAACCGCCCCTTGTCCTTGCGGGCCACGCCCACCGAGAGCGCGGCGTCGAAGAAGTCGGGATGGGTGAACGGCGCCGCGAACGAGACCTCGGGGCCGACCAGATTGACCGGGGAGCGGGCGATGCCCCGGGCCGTCCGGGTGTGCAGGACCGACAGCGGCAGCTCGGCCCGGTGCCCGTTGAGCATCGAGGTCGACTGGGCGAAGGCCGCCTTGACCGAGGAGGTGATCCAGTCCGACGCCTCCTCGGACAGGAACGGCACCGACGGGGTGCCCAGCGCCAGGGAGCCGAGCAGCGCCGCCTTCCGCTCCGCCTGCGAGGACGCCTCCAGGGCGGCCCCGCTGACCATGAAGTTCTTCAGCAGCGGACCGCCGGCCAGCCCGTCCACCAGGGTCCGGCCGGCCCGGTGCACCTCGCGGGCGAACGGGGTGTACCAGGCGTGGTGCGGGGTGAGGAACTCCAGCCGCCGGGCGGCGGCCAGCGCGTCGTCGGGGTAGGCGGAGGCGTCCTGGGGGATCACGCGGTGCCGTACGCCCAGCTCGCGGGTTATCGCGCGGGCGAAGGCGATGTCGGTGTCGGTGCCGTCGTCGGGGCTCGTCGTCCACGACTCCACGTCGGCGCCCCGCGTCACCGCGACCGAGCACAGCAGCCGCGAGTCGTAGCCGCCGCTGACCGGCACGAGCAGCGGCCGCCCGTCGAACTCCTTGTAGACCTCGTGCAAGATCTCCAGGATCTCCCCGGCCGTCCGGCCGGCCTCGAACGGCTCCTCGCGCAGCCACCGGGGCAGCCTCCGCTCGGTCGCGATCCGGCCCGAGGCCCGGTCGAAGACCAGCGCGCCGGCTCCGGCCAGCCGCTTGACCTGGACGTACGGGGTGTCGTCGCGGAGCGGGAAGGTCAGCTGGATGATCGCCGCCCAGGCGTCCCAGTTGACCTCGTACGGCGTGCGGGCGAGGGCCAGCAGCGGCTCCAGCAGCGAGGAGAAGTAGACCGCCCCGTCCTGGAGCAGGTAGTAGACGTCCACCAGGCCGAGCCCGCCGGCGTGCAACGTGATCCGGTCGCCGTCGTCGATCAGGCCGGGGGTCTCGAACCGCTCGGCCACGCTGATCCACGTCGCCGTCTCGGTGGGCCTGCGCTCTCCCCAGGCGAACGCCCAGGTCCGCTCGTCCCGGTGGTAGGGCGGCAGCGGGGAGGAGCTGAACAGCGCGGCCTCGGGTGTCCGCAGCGCGGGCCGCACCCGTGGCCCGGCCCCCCGCAGCGTCTCCAGGGCGGCCTCGTCGAGGTGGCCGATGCCGCCGCAGACGTACGGTCTCACATTGAACGTCGGCCACTGCACCGTGCTGACTCCTCTGTGTCGCGATTGACCAAAGGGTATCCTTTCGCCCGGCTCAGGAATCGGAGGACGACGTGGCGGGCGAGGAACTCGAGAGCACACGGTTGGCGTTGCGGGAGGCCGTGGCCGAGGCGGAACGGGCCGCCGAACTGGCCCGGCTGCTCGACGCGGCGCAGGCGAAGATCGCCGAAGCGGAGCGCGCCACGGCGGAGCTGCGCGGGGTCCAGGAGCGCCTGAACGAGGCCGAGAGACAGCTCGACGCGGCGCAGGCGGCCGAGGAGAAACTCCGCGGCGACCTGGCCGAGCAGCGCTACCAGGCCGAGGTGGCCAAGTGGAAGCTGTCGTCGGTCCAGGTGGCCCGCTGGTCCCGGATCGGCGACGCGATCAAGACGGGCAAGAGCAACCCGGTGCGGCTGGCGCGGGGGCTGCGCGGGGCCGCCAGGCCCGCCAAGCGTCCCGTGGCGCCCAAGCGGCAGCCCGTCGCGCACAGGAGCGCCGACCGGCCGGCCGCGGCCGCCGCCTCCTTCCAGGCCACCACCTCCACCCGGACCGTCGGCGGCACGTCG
Source organism: Streptosporangium brasiliense (assembly GCF_030811595.1). Lineage (NCBI taxonomy): Bacteria > Bacillati > Actinomycetota > Actinomycetes > Streptosporangiales > Streptosporangiaceae > Streptosporangium > Streptosporangium brasiliense. The sequence goes on along the minus strand of NZ_JAUSRB010000002.1, from coordinate 1,405 downwards.
GTCAAGCTCAAGCCCTTCCGCGTCCCGACCGGCCCGAACACCCGCCCGCACCTGACCGTGGCCGTCGTCGCCGAGCCGCACGCCGAGGCGCTGCTGCGCTACGAGTGGCGGCAGAGCGCCGGCTTCACGCCCAAGGACTTCGCGCGGGTCCTGGCCGCGGAGGTCCCGCACCTGCTGCTGGTCGAGTCGGTCACCCAGGGGCCGTGGGCCGAGGAGCTGAGCGAGCCGGGCGAGGGCCTGCGCGCGCTGCTGGCCTGGTGCGCCGAGCGGGGCATCCGCACGGTCTTCTGGCACACCCAGGGCGACGTCGGCCGCTCGGTGGCCGCCGCGGCGCTGTTCGAGCACATCGTCACCGCGCTGCCGGGCTCCGTGGCGGCGTGGGGCGCCGCGCTGGCGTCGCGGGAGCCGGAGTCCGGCCGCCGGGCGCCCTCGCTGGGACTGCTGCCCTTCGCCGTCCAGCCGCGCGTGCACAATCCGCTGCCGCTGGCCGGTGCCCGGTTCGACCGGGTGCTCACACCTGGAGGAGCTGCTCCCCGGCCACCTGTCGTACCCGGACGTGCTCACCTCCTACCGCTGGCCCAGGGCCGTGGACTGCCCGCCGGGCACGGAGTCCTGGCGGCTGGCCGAGCTGGCCGCCTGCGGCACCCCGATCGTGTCGGAGCCCGCCGATCCCCAGGAGATCCCCGACCCCGGCGCCGAGGCCCGCCGGGCCCATGCGGCGCTCCGCCAGGCCTACGCCTCCGGCACGATGACCCGGAAGGTCGACGACCTGCTCGACGCGGTCGGGCTGCCCAGCGCCCGGGCCACCCTGAACATCTCGGTGATCATGATCGACCGGGGCGACCTCGGCCACACCCTGGCCCAGGTCACGCCGCAGCGGGACGTCGTCCAGCTCGTGCTGCTGTCGGACGCCCCGGACGCCGCCGAGCGGGCCCGCGCGGCGATGCCCGGCGGGGTGGAGGTCGTGGTCCGCCCCAGCGTCCCGGGCCTGGCCACCGGCGGGCAGCTCAACCGCGCCCTCGACCTGTGCCAGGGCGACCTGGTGGCGGTCATGGACGCCAGGGACACGTACGGCGAGCACTACCTGACCGACCTCGCCCGGGCCTTCCTGTTCACCACCGCCGACATCGTCGGCAAGGCGGCCTTCTACGCCCACCTGCGCGACGTCGGCGCCACGGTGCTGCGCCAGCCGGCCGCCGAATACACCTACCTCCCCGAGGTCGCCGGCGCCACCCTGCTGGCCCGCCGCGCCGTCCTGCGCGGTCTCGGCTTCGCCGACGTCTCCGAGGGCTGGGACGAGGTGCTGATGCGCCAGTGCCGCACCGACGGGGTCAAGGTCTTCTCCGCCGACCGCTTCGGTTACGTCTGCCTCCGCGACCACGACCCCCGGCTCCTCGGCTCGGCC